>NZ_CP119754.1:0-2435352 GCF_029319185.1 Superficieibacter sp. HKU1 | reverse complement strand
ATTTATTTGGATTGCCGGTCAGTATGACCGTCGATTTAGCGCAGCTTCGCCCGGGTGCCCAGTCCACAGATTATTTTCATGCCATCCTCAGTTACCCGCAGCGGCGCGTGGTGCTGCACGGTACGCTGCTGGCCGCTGCGGAGACCGCACGGTTTATCATCCACGGTTCGCGCGGCAGTTACATCAAGTACGGTCTCGATCCGCAGGAAGAGCGGTTGAAAAACGGGGAGCGTCTGCCGCAGGAAGACTGGGGCTATGATATGCGTGACGGCGTACTGACGCAGGCAGTGGGAGAAGATCGTGTTGAAGAAGCGCCGCTGCTGACCAGTCCGGGTAACTACCCGGCTTACTATGCCGCTATCCGTGATGCGCTGAACGGTCACGGTGAGAATCCGGTTCCCGCAAGCCAGGCCATTCAGATTATGGAGCTGATTGAACGCGGGATCGAATCCTCGAAACAACGTGCCACGTTGAATCTGGCATAACCATTTCCCGCTCATCCAGATGATGAGCGGGATGTTTATCAGCGCTGTGCCACGCGTTGAATCAATGCAGTCTTTTCCTGCGGCGTTAAAAAGGCAATTTCCAGTCCGTTAATTTGTGCCTGGCGGATTTGCTGTTGGCTCAGGCCGGCGGCTGGGGCTGCCACGGTATACTCATGAATGATATCCACCCCTTGCACCGCCGGATCGTCAGTATTGAGCGTTGCCAGCATGCCCTGTTCGAGGAACGTTTTCAGGGGATGGTGAGCGAGGCTCGCCACGGTACTGGTCTGAATGTTGGAGGTCAGACAGGATTCAATGCCGATCCGCTGCTCACGCAAGAACTCCATGAGCGCCGGATCTTCAACCGCTTTAACCCCGTGACCGATGCGCTCAGCGCCCAGTTCGCGTATCGCCTGCCAGATGCTTTCCGGACCCGCAGCTTCTCCGGCGTGGACGGTAATATGCCAGCCTGCATCGCGTGCGCGATTAAAATGACTCAGGAATAACGACCCTGGAAAGCCCAGTTCGTCTCCCGCCAGGTCCAGTGCCGTAATACCGTCGCGATGCGCCAGCAATGCGTCAAGCTCCTGCTGACACGCCGCTTCGCCAAAGGTGCGGCTCATAATACCAATCAGCCGGGCCTCAACGCCAAAATCACGGCTGCCTTCACGAACGCCTGCAATCACGGCTTCAACCACACCTTCCACGGGCAGATTGTGTTCCATCGCCATATAGCCGGGAGAGAAACGCAATTCGACATAGTGCAGGCCGTTGCGGGCCGCATCCTCCATATTTTCATATGCCACACGACGGCAGGCCTCCAGCGAGGCAAGGACTTTTACCCCCCAGTCGAGTTTTGCCAGAAAACTGACCAGGTCTGGCTCATTACGCGTGACCTGCACATGCGGAATAAGCGCAGCAAGCGTTTCGGCGGGCAGGGTAAGATTGTACTGGCGACCGAGGTCAAGGATCGTTTGGGCGCGAATGTTGCCATCCAGATGGCGGTGAATATCGGTCAATGGGAGGGTTGTATCAATCATGATCGCACTCTTTTTTTAAGTAAAGTGCGATCCATTATAAAAACAAATCCGCGAAAAAAGCTATTTTGCGCAACAGATTTCTCTCTTGCGCAAAAAACATTATCGTAACGAGCGGATCCCGGCAATGAGACGTTCTACTCCTTGTTCCAGCTTGCTGCGCGGACAGCCCGCGTTGAGGCGTATAAAATCATTGCCCTCCGTACCATAGGTATAGCCTGGCATGATGGCCACTTTTTGCTGCTCGATCAGCGTTTTTTGCAGCGCGTGCTGATCCACGCCCAGCGGGCTCAGATCGATCCAGGCAAGATAGGTAGAGTGCGGCGGCTGCCAGTTAAGCTCGGGAAATGCACCGTTCAGCGCATCGGCAATATAGCGTAAATTACCCTGTAAATAGTCGCGTAAGGCATCCAGCCAGGGCGCGCCCTGTTGATAGGCGGCGATGTGCGCTACCAGTGCAGGCACTGACGGAGAAGAGAGCGCATCGCGATTTTTTAGCGCGTTCAGGTAAGCCTCGCGTGAGGGCGCATCACCAATCAGGCCATACGCGCCGGTCAGTGCCGGGATATTAAAGCTTTTGGACGCGGACGTTAACAGCGCCCAGCGGCTGCGCGCCACCTCACACCACGGGATGTGCCGATGCGCTCCCCAAATCATATCCATGTGGATTTCATCGCTGATCACCGCCACGTTGTGTTTCTCACACAGCTGCGCCATGGTGGTCAGTTCTTCGCGCGTCCAGACTTTTCCGCTGGGATTCTGCGGACTGCACAGCAGCATAATGGTGTTCTGCGGTTGTGCCAGCGCCTGTTCAAGCCGGGCGAAATCACACTGCCAGTCGTTATGCTCTTTGCGCAGCGGAACCGCCACCACGCGGCGCTGATTACTCTCAATGGTCTTGTAGAACGCATCGTAGGCGGGAGTATGGACCACCACGCCGTCGCCGGGGGCGGACCACTGGCGGATCATCTCAGCCACCATGTAAATCACGGAAGGGCCATACACTACCTGCTGCGTATCGATCCGACTGGTAAACCGGGTGGCGTACCAGTGCGCGATAGCCGCTAAAAAGTCGTCATTTTTCCAGCGGCTGTAACCCAGCACGCCGTGCTCCAGTCGTTGGCGAAGCGCGTCAAGAATGCAGGGCGCAGTGGCGAAATCCATATCGGAAATGGTAAAAGGCAGCAGATCGGCTGCGCCGAAGCGGTCGGCGACGTAATCCCATTGCGTACACCAGGTGCCGTGTCTGTCTACCGGGGTTGAAAAGTCAAACATGTCAGCGTCCTTATCGTTAAATCGAAGGCTGATTTTCCCCCTTCAAAGTACAGGGGGAAAATGTATTTCAGACCTGAACCGTATTCATCAGCGTCGCCATTTCATCTTTGACCGACTGCACCTGAGGACCAATGACGACCTGAAGATTGTGCTGGTTAAGCTGCACCACCCCAATCGCGCGCAGGTTTTTTAACGCCGCACTGTCAACTTTACTCATATCCTGCACCGACAGACGCAGGCGGGTAATACAGTTATCCAGCGAGATGATGTTTTCTGCACCGCCCAGCGCAGCAAGGATGGCAGGAACGTTATAGCCGGATTTACCCGTGACGCCAGCGACGGCTTTTTCCAGCGGGCTGGTGGTATCAACTTCACGTCCAGGCGTTTTGATATTAAAGCGTACAATCGCAAAGCGGAAGATGGCGTAATAGGCCACAAACCAGATTGCCGCGACTACCGGCACCATATACCAGCGGGTAGCCAGCCCGTGCAGCATACCAAAGACCACGAAGTCGATGATATTACCGTCGGTATTACCGATGGTCACGCCGAGCACCGCCATGATGGTGAAGCCCAGCCCGGTGAGCAGGGCATGGATCACGTAGAGTACCGGTGCCACAAACAGGAACAGGAACTCCAGCGGCTCAGTCGTGCCGCCGACCACGCAGGCGACCACGCCGGAAATAAGTAACCCTTTAATTTTAGGCCGGTTTTCCGGGCGCGCGCAGTGATACATCGCCAGCGCCGCTCCCGGCAGACCGCCGAGGAAAGACGGCATTTTACCCTGAGACAGGAAGCGAGTGGCGCTCTCAGCGAAGCCATGGGTTTCACTACAGCCTAACTGCGCCTGAAAAATGGTGAGTGCGCCGCTTACGCTGTGACCACAGACATCCAGGGTGCCGCCAGCTTCGGTAAAGCGGATTAGCGCCACCAGAATGTGATGTAAACCAAAAGGCAGCAGCAGGCGTTCGCCAGTACCAAAAATCATCGGGCCAAAATCGCCCGCGCTGTTAATGGCGTAGCCCAGCGCATTAATGCCCATGGCAAATACTGGCCAGATAAGCGGGATCGCCAGGCCGACCAGACCCAGCACTACAGCGGTAGTGATCGGCACAAAGCGTGTGCCGCCAAAGAAGGCCAGGGCGTCCGGCAGACGGATGGTGTGAAAACGTTCGTGCAATACCCAGACAATGATCCCGGCAATCACCGCCCCGAGGATCCCGGTATCAATGGATTGAATGCCCAGAATGGTCTGGATGTTATTGGCTTTTAAAATCGCGGCATCCGTCGTCGGTAAAATACCTTTTGCGGTTAGCCAGAAGTTAACGGCAAGGTTCATCACTGCGTAACCGACAAAACCGGCAAATGCCGCCACGCCTTTATTATCACGCGCCAGCCCCAGGGGGATGGCAATACAGAACATTACCGGCAGAAAGCTGAAAGCGAATGAACCAACTTTACTCATCCAGCCAAAAATAGCCTGCAGAAAAGGGGTATCGAGCCATGGAAGGAGGGTGGTGACATCGTGACTGCTCAGGGAACTGCCAATTCCCATCATGATCCCACAGAAAGAGAGTAGCGCCACGGGCAACATAAAGGTTTTGCCGAGCTGCTGGAAAAACTCCCACAGCGTGACTTTTGCTGGTGCTTTTGGATTCATTCATGACTCCTTGTCAATGTTATAATCAAAACGTAGCGGCAAGATAAATCGTTTTACCTCATTTTAGTGGGATTTCCATCACATTATGAGGTTAAGATAGTGTTCTGTTGACAGAATGATGGATAAAACGTTTTACCTGTCAGCCTAAAAGAAACGGACAATCAGATGGCAAGCGCAAAAAAAATTACGATCAACGATGTTGCGCAGGCGGCAGGCGTTTCCGTCAGCACGGTCTCGTTGGTCTTGAGCGGAAAGGGACGTATATCGTCTGCGACCGGTGAACGCGTTAATCAGGCAATTGAGCATCTGGGCTTCGTTCGCAACCGCCAGGCTGCGTCGCTCAGAGGCGGGCACAGCGGGGTCATAGGACTGATTGTCAGCGATATTTGTGCACCGTTTTATGCCGAACTGACCGCCGGGATCACTGCCAGACTTGAGTCACAGGGGCGAATGGTGTTCCTGACTCAGAGCGGCAACGACGGTGAATGGATGCTGCAACGCCTGGAGATGCTCATTTCTCAGGGCGTGGACGGGATTATCATTGCCGGTCCGCTGGCACGTGGAACCGATCTGCGCCAGGCAGCGGACGAGGCGGGTATTCCGCTGGTGTTTGCCTCGCGCGCCAGCTATCTGGATGAAGTGGATCTCATTCGCCCGGATAATATGCAGGCGGCACAAATCATCACCGGGCAGTTGATCCAGCGAGGTCATCAGCGTATTGCCTGGCTCGGCGGACAAAGCGCCTCCCTGACCCGCGCCGAACGCGTCGGCGGCTACTGTGCGACGTTGCTTAAGTTTGGTTTACCGTTTCACAGCGAGTGGGTGGTGGAGTGCGAAGCCAGTCAAAAACAGGCCGCAGAAGCGGTAGGAGTATTGCTGCGGCAAAATCCGACCATTAGCGCCATCCTGTGTGATAACAGCGTTGTGGCGATGGGGGCATGGTTTGGTCTGCTTCGCGCCGGGAAACACAGTGATGAGAGCGGCATCGAGCGTTATTTTGAGCAGCAGGTGGCGCTGGCGGCCTTTGCTGACGTACCGGAACACGCGCTGGACGATATTCCGATTAGCTGGGTGATTACCCCGGCAAGAGAAATGGGAGAGAGCCTGGCCGATCGTATTTTGCAGCGTATTACCCAGGGGACGACGACGCTGCGCAATCAGATTATGTCGCCGAGGCTGGCAGGTAAAAATTTGTCCGGATTGAAGGGCTGAGGTTAACAACATGTTGTCAGTGTTTGCGCTATTTTGCCGGGTGGCGGCTTCGCCTTGACCTGCCTGTGAAAGTCATCAATATCAATAAGTTATGCATAACCCGAAGGCCTGTGCAAGCGAAGCGCCGCCAGGCATCATTCCACGGTATAACGTTCGTCAACAATTTTAGCCCCTCCGGAGAGGGGCTAAAACGTTACTGTTGTGGCGCGGGGGCAGCGGGTGGCGTTAGCGTCACGGGGGCTGCCGGATCGGCAGGCGTGGCGGGGATCGCCGGAACCGCCGGGGTCGCAGGCTCCGCAGGTGTTGCCGGGTTAACCGACTGCGGCGCAGGAATACCCAGATCCGGCATGCCGAACATGCCCACAAAATCGGTCAGCGGCATTTTCTGTCCGTTCAATGTCACCTGGCCATTGCTGTATTGCAGGCGGGTGGTAATGTTGTTGTCTTCCATGGTGGTGATGCGGAACATCTGGCCCATCGCCGCCAGGCCTTTCACCTGCTGGTTAGCCAGTTTCGCCGCTTCCTCATTCTGATACCCCTCCAGACGAGCGATCTGCGTCATAAACTCGGTCGCCATGTCGGTTGGGATCACCAGTTTCGTATCCAGCGACTTCACGCTGCGATCCACTTCCTGCTCCAGCGTCTGAGCAGGCTCGGTGGCCTGACCCGGATCTTTAAGGAATAACGAAAGGTTAAACGTGGTTTCGCCCTTGCTGTTTTTCCAGCTCAGCGGGGCGATGGTGATCACCGGCTCACCCTTCAGCAGCAGCGGCAGCGCGCCGAAGAACGCCTCGGTCATTTTCTGCTGATAAAGCTGCGGGTTCTGTACCACTTCAGGCTGTGCCATCAGCGCGCGGGATTGTGCATTGTACTGCTGGCTAAATTGATGCCATGCCTGACCGTCGATCTGACCGATCTTCAACGTCAGTTTGCCGTTACCCATGTCCTGATTCTGGAGCTTCAGGCTGTCAAGGGTGTAATCAATCTGGGAATCAATGGTTTTACCGTCTTTACCCAGTTCGGATTTGCCGACGATATTCATGCCGTCCAGCACCGCCAGCTCTTTGCCCTCAACCGAAATAGCAAGTTTTTCGACGCTCAGTTTCTGATTACCAATACGCTCATCAAACGAGGTGAGCTTGCTTTCACCTTCGGTTTTCAGCTTATTGAAGGTCATCTGCACGCGCTGGTTATATTCATTCACCGCATCGACCATACCGCTTTCAGCATCGCCGGTAAGAGAGAAAACATTGCCTTCACGGTCGGCATCAAGCTGGAAATCACCGCCGCTGAACGCCACTTTCTCACCGTCTTTATCATAGTTCAGCGGTTTCAGGCTGATATCCGAATGGCTATCGCCGGAATAACCAATACGGGTATTGGCTTCGAAAGGCGTCTCGCCTTTAGCAATATCATAAATCGGTTTAGACGCTTCATTATTGGCAAGCGTCGTCTTAACGGACGCCATGGACGGGATAAGGTTGAATTTCTTCAACTGGGCCAGCGGGAACGGGCCATGATCAACGCGTTCATTAAACACTACGCTTTGACCGTTCTTCAGCCACGGACTCGTTGCTCCGTTGACAGGTTTAATCACCAGATCCAGATGACTGGTAAACAGGCCGCGCTGATAGTTAGCGTAACTCAGCTCTACGTTCGCCTCCGGCGCAGTACGTTTGAGCTGTTCATTGGCCTGCTGAACGACCGTCGCAATCCGGTTTTCGAACTGCTTTCCGGTATACCAGGCACCCGCCGTCCAGACGACACCCAGGGCAACGATAATTCCGGCAGCAACCACAGTTTTTTTCATAGTGTTTATCCCTAAAATAAAAACGGGCGGAACATCCCGCCCGATAAGCATGCAAGGCTACCTTTAAGCGTAGCAAGACTTCTCAAAAAAGTTCAGCAACTTACTTGAGCTTGTTATAGACACGCGCCAGACGCCCCGTTCCGCTGACGGCGACGGTTGATTCAGCATTGCTGATAAACGCCGACTCGCCGGGCTTAAGGACCAGTTGCTGCTCATCTTTACGCAGCACCGCTTCGCCTTCAACGCAAAACAGAATTGCAGCACTGTGCTGAGTAATCTGGTTTTCCTGGTTCGACAGATCGTGCAGCGAAAAGGCGAAGTCATCGACCGGAATGGGGAAATCGAGCTGGTGACCATTTTTCACCGGCTGGGTCAGTAGTTCTGCCGCGGGTTTAGCCACGAACTTAACGTTAGCAACCAGTTCAGGAATATCGATATATTTTGGCGTCAGACCCGCGCGCAGGACGTTATCTGAGTTCGCCATGACTTCCAGCGCCACGCCCTGCAGGTAGGCATGCGGTGTCTTAGCAAACAGAAACATCGCCTCGCCAGGATTGAGCTTCACCACATTCAGCAGTAGCGGTGAGAAAAGGCCGCTGTCATCCGGGTAAAACTCCGCAATCAGACGAATGGTCTGCCACGGCTCACCTTCCTGAGTCTCGATCGCCGATTTGAGGATAGCCAGCGCCCGGCTTTTTTCTTCGCCTTCCAGTGCCAGCAGGCTGGCGAAAAGCTGCTTAAGGCGATCGTCATCCGGCTGCTGCAAAAAATGCGCGATAGCGGTATGTGCGCCGGCGACAGGTTGCAGCAGAGAGACAATTTCTGAAAACTCGCGGAACGCATTCATCGCCAGGAACGGCGTAAGGGCGAAAACCAGTTCGGGTTTATGGTTGGGATCTTTGTAATTACGTTCGGCGGCATCCAGCGGGATCCCGGCGGCATTCTCTCTGGCAAAGCCTTCTTCAGACGCTTTTTTGTTGGGATGTACCTGAATCGAGAGCGGCTGTGCGGCGCAAAGCACCTTGAACAAAAACGGCAGCTCGCCAAAACGGGCAGCAACGCTTTCGCCGAGAAGAGACGCTTTATCAGCGTCGATGATCTCGCGCAGCGAGCGTTCATTTCCGCTGGCGTCCTGCACTTTTGAGCTGCTCTTCGGATGTGCGCCCATCCACAACTCTGCCATCGGCAGGTTTTGCGGATTGGCGATACCGTAGAGATCCGTTAACGCAGAATGACTTCCCCAGGCATAGTTTTGCACTGAGTTGATGAGTTTTTGCATTATCAAGCCCTGTATTTAATGGAGTTAATCCCGGTATTAAACCAATAAACCGTGCAGAAGTAACGCGTGGCTCTAAAAAGTCGTATTACTCTCAGTTTTTGTTAAAAAGTTGTGTAGGATAAGCGAACTCGCGTTGAACAGGGCAAATGGAATATCTGCCTCTACAAATAACCAGATTACGTCATCAGTGAGAGCAAAATGTCGAACAAACCCTTCCGTTATCAGGATCCTTTCCCCCTGGCAAAGGACGAAACCGAATACTATCTCCTCAGTAGTGATTATGTGTCTGTTGACCACTTCGCCGGGCAAGAAATACTCAACGTCGATCCGCAGGCGCTGACGCTTTTGACCCAGCACGCCTTCCACGATGCTTCCTTTATGCTGCGCCCGGCTCATCAGCAGCAGGTCGCCGATATTCTGAACGATGCGGATGCCAGCGAAAACGACAAATACGTCGCACTGCAATTCCTGCGCAACTCGGAAATCGCCGCCAAAGGTATTCTGCCGACCTGTCAGGATACCGGCACGGCCATCATTATGGGTAAAAAAGGACAGCGCGTATGGACCGGTGGCGGCGATGAAGCGGCGCTGGCACGCGGAGTGTATAACACCTATATCGAAGATAACCTGCGTTATTCGCAAAACGCGGCGCTGGATATGTATACCGAGGTCAACACCGGCACCAACCTGCCTGCGCAGATTGACCTGTACAGCGTCGACGGCGATGAATACAAATTTCTCTGCATCGCTAAGGGCGGCGGCTCGGCAAATAAAACCTATCTGTATCAGGAAACCAAAGCCCTGCTGGCGCCCGGCAAACTGAAAAATTATCTGGTCGACAAAATGCGTACCCTCGGCACCGCCGCCTGTCCGCCGTACCATATTGCTTTCGTCATTGGTGGCACTTCAGCCGAAGCGACGCTAAAAACGGTCAAGCTGGCGTCAACCAAATACTACGACGGGCTACCCCACGAAGGGAACGAGCTGGGTCAGGCGTTCCGCGATGTGCAACTGGAGCAGGAGTTGCTGGTGGAGGCGCAAAATCTCGGTCTCGGCGCGCAATTTGGCGGTAAGTATTTTGCCCATGATATTCGGGTGATCCGCCTGCCGCGTCACGGGGCGTCATGTCCGGTGGGGATGGGCGTTTCCTGCTCTGCGGACCGTAATATTAAAGCGAAAATTAACCGTCACGGTATCTGGCTTGAGCGGCTGGAAAATAACCCGGCGCGTTACATTCCCGAAGCGCTGCGTCAGGCCGGTGAGGGCGACGTGATCCATGTCGATCTCAATCGCCCGATGAGCGATATTCTCGGCCAGCTCTCGCAATATCCGGTTTCTACTCGCCTGTCGCTCACGGGGACGATTATTGTTGCCCGCGATATTGCGCATGCGAAGCTCAAAGAGCGTCTGGATCGCGGCGAGGGCTTGCCGCAGTACGTTAAAGATCACCCAATTTATTACGCGGGCCCGGCGAAAACGCCGGAGGGGTATGCGTCGGGATCGCTTGGCCCGACGACCGCCGGACGGATGGACTCTTATGTCGATCAGCTTCAGGCTAACGGCGGCAGCATGATTATGCTGGCGAAGGGCAACCGCAGCCAGCAGGTGACCGATGCCTGTCATCAGCACGGTGGGTTTTATCTTGGCAGCATCGGCGGTCCGGCGGCGGTTCTCGCGCAGAGCAGCATTAAGCATCTTGAATGCGTCGAATATCCGGAACTGGGAATGGAAGCCATCTGGAAAATTGAAGTCGAGAATTTTCCGGCCTTTATTCTGGTTGATGATAAAGGTAACGACTTTTTCCAGCAGATTAACAGCGGACAATGCGCGCGCTGCGTGAAATAGCGTTAACCATAACGATCCCGGCAGATGCGCTGCCGGGAAACCACCTTTGCGCTTTCAGTTAAGCGCACGAAGCATTAAGCGAGTTGCCAAAAATAGCTGATACTTCATCTCTGTTGCAGATGAGCAATGTCGACCCTTCCATCATTTATTCAAGGAGCCAGTCATGACAACGCATCGCAGTGAGAAAGATTCGATGGGGGCTATTGAGGTCCCGGCAGACAAACTGTGGGGAGCTCAGACCCAGCGATCGCTGGAGCATTTTCGTATTTCCACCGAAAAAATGCCGGTCTCGCTGATCCGTGCGCTGGCGCTGACCAAACGCGCCGCCGCGAAAGTGAATCAGGATTTAGGGCTGCTGCCCGCCGAGAAAGCCACTGCTATCATTAACGCCGCCGATGAAGTCCTTGCCGGAAAGCATCCACAGGAGTTCCCGCTGGCTATCTGGCAGACCGGCTCCGGCACCCAGAGCAACATGAATATGAATGAGGTGCTGGCGAACCGCGCCAGCGAATTGCTGGGTGGCGTGAGAGGCATGGAGCGTAAAGTCCATCCTAATGACGACGTTAACAAGAGCCAAAGCTCCAACGATGTTTTCCCGACAGCCATGCACGTGGCGGCCATTATTGCCATCAAGGAAGATCTGATCCCGCAGCTTAATGTACTGAAGAGCACCTTCGCGGAGAAATCAGCGTCCTTCCGCGATATCGTCAAAATTGGCCGCACCCACTTGCAGGACGCGACACCGCTCACCCTCGGTCAGGAAATTTCCGGCTGGGTGGCAATGCTTGAGCATAATCTTCGCCATCTTGAACACAGCCTGCCGCACCTGAGTGAACTGGCATTGGGCGGCACCGCCGTGGGCACCGGGCTGAATACACATCCGGAATACGCGCAGCGGGTGGCACAAGAGCTGGCGTCGCTAACCGGGCAGGACTTTGTTACCGCACCGAATAAATTTGAAGCGCTGGCGACCTGTGATGCGCTGGTGCATTCGCACGGCGCGCTTAAGGGGCTGGCAGCGTCGATGATGAAAATTGCCAACGATGTGCGCTGGCTGGCGTCCGGCCCACGTTGTGGGATCGGCGAGCTGTCCATTCCGGAAAACGAGCCGGGCTCATCAATCATGCCCGGCAAGGTCAACCCGACGCAGTGCGAAGCGATGACCATGCTGTGCTGTCAGGTGCTCGGCAATGATGTGGCCATCAACCTTGGGGGCGCATCGGGCAACTTTGAACTCAACGTCTATCGCCCGCTGGTGATCCATAACTTCCTGCAATCAGTGCGCCTGCTGGCGGACGGTATCGAGAGTTTTAACGAGCACTGTGCCACCGGTATTGAGCCAAATCGCGAGCGCATCTCGCAGTTGCTTAACGACTCGCTGATGTTAGTCACCGCGCTGAACACGCATATCGGCTACGACAAGGCGGCGGAAATTGCCAAAAAGGCGCACAAGGAAGGGCTGACGCTGAAAGAATCCGCCCTTAAGCTTGGCTATCTGACTGAAGAGGAGTTTGAGCGCTGGGTGCGACCGCAAGACATGGTCGGTAGCATGCCCGCTACTCGTTAGCCACGTACAGGTGCAGTCGGGGAATAATTGGCGTCAACGACTGCGCCTCCGGCTTATAACGGTGCTGTACGTTTTCAGCGTCATAATCCAGTAGTTCACCAATATCCGGCACGCTGACGCCGCCCGTGCCGGAGATCAGCGCAATAATGGGGCCGGGGCAGGCGTACTGAACCTGTTTCTGCTGACCGGGATACCACACGCGGGCGATAGGCTGCACTTTTACCGGCCGCTTAATTTTCAGTTTCGCCCGTTCAGGCAGGGCGGCTACATGCTGATGCTCCCGTTCCAGCCGGGCCTGCCACTGTTCACGGGTCCAGGGCGCTACCGCCCGCGGCGACCTGAGGCTTTTCTCCAGTTGTTCCAGTACCTCATTACGCGTCAAATTTTTAATAATGTGCTTATTGGCCCAGCCAAAGCGCAGCGTACCCGGATCGTCAAGTAGCGTTACCGTGCGATAAGCGTTGAGAGTGATAAGCCCCGGCAGGTAGCGATGCACCCATTCAAAACGTGCTGTGGACGGCAGACCAGATTCTACGGTGACGATATTCTCAAACGCCGTTTTGAGCGCGTTTATATGACTGACGCGGGTGTGCAGCGCCTCCTGCTGCGCAGGCGTTACCTGAAAACAAAGCACGCCGGGGAGGCGTACCGCCGCTTTACTGCTGCGAACTTCAGACTGCTGCTGGATGAACAAGTGGCCAAAATGGCCGAGCGCCTGGGCGAATGCTGCTTTGCCCACGTGCTGGATCACCCGGATCCGGTTAAGCGGCGAATGCTCATCTTGTTTTTTGATCTCCGGTAGCTCAAACACGCGTGCCGCCAGCAGCCGACAGTTTTCAAGATCCTGGCGCAGTTCAGCCAGTTCATGCTCCAGCTCACGGAAGGTAGAGGTTAACCGCTCAACAACATCATAACTGGCCATGGATACCTCTCATTAGTTACAACATACTTGTAGTGTTTTACTGTACGCAAGCTCTGGCTCCAGTGCAACTTTTTCAGGCAGAGGTTGGCAGGGCGATGTTATGCCATAGCGGCCAGCTAAAACGAAAACGTGCGCCTCCGGCGGGACCGATCTCGCAGGCGACATCCCCAGCCATCGCCTGAGCGATGGAGGAGACAATGGCGAGCCCAAGGCCACAGCCGCCGGTCGCCCGGTCACGGCTGGGATCGAGGCGAACAAAAGGCTCAAAGACGCGCTGCCGTTCATGCTCCGCAATGCCGCAGCCATCATCGTCAACCGTCAGGCAGGCACGGTTGCCCGTTAACGTCAGACTGACCACAATCTGCTGCTTACTGTAGCGCAGCGCGTTATTCAGCAGATTGTCCAGCACCCGCTCTATCAGACGCATATCCACTGCGCCGTAGTCACCGGGAGAGATGTTGCCAGCAATAATCTGCCGCTGTGGGTTAACCGATTGCACATCATCAACATGCGCCGCAATCCAGGCGGGTAAATCCGGCGTCGTCAGGGTGAGGGCCGTTTGTGGACGATCGAGGCGGGCGTAAGTTAACAGTTCTTCAATCAGCGCCTCAAGCTGTTCAATATCGCGATTCAGCGCCTGCAACTCTTCCGGCGCCAGACCTTCGCTCATCTCAAGCCGGTAGCGCAGGCGGACCAGCGGCGTGCGCAGTTCATGGGCTATGCCGTCAATCAGTTGTTTTTTGCTGGCAATCAACGCATTGATATTATCCGCCATCTGGTTAAACGCCACGCCGAGCCGCTCGAAGCTGGACATACTGTCGAAATGAATGCGCTCGGCCAGATGTCCTTCGCCAAAACGCTGGGCCGCCGACTCCAGCCGCAGCATATCCTGCCAGTGCGGGCGCATCCAGATGAACACCGGGAAGGCCAGCGAGATGCCGATAAACGCCATCAGCGCCACATCGAGAAGCCGCATCTGGTGCATAAAATAGAGATAGGGCACTGGCCCGACGGCCAGCACGTAGTGGCTACGCGGAATACGTTGAACAAACGTGTACTGATCGTCCAGCGCGACAATATCTCCGGCGCGCAGGTGCTGCATATCGCTGGCCGCGAGAGTAAATTTGCTGAGCGGTTCGATGCGTAAATCAAACGATAAGTTCAGATCCAGCCGCTTGAGGGTTTTATTCCACGCGTGCGGCGGAATTTCACGCAGTTCGCTGCGCATTAAATAGAGCGAGCTTTTCATCAGATCGTCCAGCGACTGACGCCCGGCACGCTCGGCGGTGAATTTATAGACCAGTCCTACCAGCATCGTCATCACCAGAAAGCAGACAAACAGCAGGAGGTAAAACTGCACAAACAGTTTCTTCATGGCGGTATTTTATCCGGTCTGCGAGTTATCAATTGTCCCAGGCGTGAGGGGCAAATAAGTAGCCTTTATTGCGCACGGTCTTAATTCGATAAGGTTCGGTGGCGTTGTCCTGCAATTTTTTACGCAGGCGAGAGATGGCTACATCAACGCTGCGATCCATACCGTCATAGCTGACACCGCGCAGGTTTTTCAACAGCGCATCGCGATCCATAATCTGTCCGGCGTGGGTAGCCAGTTCCCACAGGAGATCGAAATCGGCGGTGGAGAGGGCGATGTTATCGCTGCCTAAGAGTACCTGGCGATTAACCGGGTCGATTGCCAGCGAGCCAAAACGAATAGCTTTATGCGGCGTCAATGCGGCGATGGCCGGATCAGAAGAGGGGGCCATATGCTGACGGAGATGTAAACGCAGGCGGGCCAGTAATACGGCGGGTGGCGTGGTTTTAAGAATGTAGTCATTCGCCCCCAGCTCAAGAGAGAGAATATGATTCATATCGCTGTCGAGTGAGGTCAGCAGGACAATCGGCCCCTGCCACTGCTTGCGCAGATCGCGGCAAATGGTCATTCCGTCCTTGCCTGGCAACATAATGTCCAGCAGCACAAGATCGGGGGCTTCCCGCATCACGGTCTCTTCCGCGCGATCGCCGCGTGGCTCTATGACGACAGCAAAATCATGCTTCCCAAGCCAGGCGGCGATAAGCGCGCCAACCTCAGGATCGTCTTCGACAAAAACAATCTTATTCATATAATTGATACGGCACAAAAAAAGCCAACATACACCGCCTGAGCAAAAGCTTCCATTAATCGTTCATAAACAGAGTCACTTCCGTTATGCTGCGGTAATTGTTATTCATCTGTTAAAGGCAAAGGAATGGGGCTTCTGCTCAAAGCAACGCTGGGGGCGCTGGTCGTTGTGCTGATTAGCGTGCTGTCAAAAACGAAGAATTATTATATCGCCGGACTAATCCCTCTGTTTCCGACCTTTGCCCTTATCGCGCACTATATCGTCGCCAGTGAGCGGGGTATTGAAGCGCTGCGAACCACTATCGTGTTTGGGATGTGGTCGATTATTCCCTACTTTATTTATCTGCTGTCGCTGTGGTATTTCACCGGTATCATGCGCCTTCCGCTGGCGCTGAGCGCCGCCGTACTCTGCTGGAGCCTGAGTGCCTGGCTGCTTATTCTGGGCTGGAGCCGATTCCACTAACGCAGTGGGCATCTTCATCACACTATTGACCAAAAGGATCGGCGATGGGGTGCGCCTTTACCCCACGAGTATCCATGTCGCAGGAACCGCAGCCACCAGTAATCATACGATCAATACCCGTTCGCCGGTTCTTAATGTGCTGTCATGCTGATGCGTGCGGCGAGCGTAGATAAACACAAGTAAGCCTGGTGCGTACAGTATCACCGACAGCAATAAATGCATGGGACCAGAGGCATACAATAGCCATAAGCCATAAATACAGGCTCCGATACCTGTCGCGCGGTGAAGCGGACGGGCAGCCACTTTCACCAGAAACGCGCCGACCAGAAAGTAGGGTACGAGGATCATTTCTGAGGCAATGTTCAACAGCGTGTTGTAATCGGAGTGCGTCAGCCAGATCAGCAATAAGCAAACCTGCACGCTGATATTAGTCAGCCACAGCGACGCCGCCGGGGCGTTATTTTTATTTTGTCTGGCAAAAATACGCGGGAAGGATTTATAGGTCGCCGCCACCAACGGGACTTCGGCCGCCATGATGGTCCAGCTAAGGTAAGCGCCGCAGACCGAAATAATTAACCCGGTGGCAATGATCACTTCGCCCCACGATCCCATCATATTGACCATCAGCCCGGCCATGGAGGGATTACGCATTTTCGCCAGTTCAGGGCGGGCAACCACGCCAAGCGACAGCATCGTGACCAGTAGATAAACACCCAGCGCGGCGACAACGGCCAGCAGTGTCGCGCGGCCTACGTCACGCTTATTCTGCGCCCGCGCGGAGACCACTACCGCGCCCTCAACACCGATAAATACCCACAGCGTAATGAGCATTGTGCCTTTGACCTGCTCCCAAACCGGCATCGCTAAATTTACGCCGCTGAAATCCAGGGTAAAGGTATCAAGGCTAAAGGCTAACCCCGCGAGCACGATAAAGAGCCCCAGTGGCAGCAATTTAGCGAGCGTGGCAACAAGATTTATTCCGGCAGCGGTCTGCACACCGCGCAGGACCAGGGCATGTACCACCCATAATAGTACTGATGAGCCTGCAATCGCCTGCCAGGTATTCCCGTCGCCAAATAAACGCAGCTCAGGCGTATCGGTAAAGAAGCTGAGGGCGGAAAACACGATCACCAGGTATGAGACGTTAGCGATCACCGCACACAGCCAGTAACCCCAGGCGGAACAAAAGCCGATCAGCTCGCCAAAACCTTCGCGGGCGTAGGTGAAAATGCCGCCATCGAGGTCGGGCCGCAGGCGCGTCAGCAATAACATCGCAAAGGCCAGCAGCAGGATCCCGACACCCGTGATGGCCCAGCCGATGATCAATGCCAGCGGGCTGGCAACCTGAGCCATATTTTGCGGCAGGCTAAATACGCCTGCTCCCAGCATGGAGCTCAAAACAAGTGCGGTTAAGGCACTCAGGCCAAGTTTCTTTTCCATTGGTATCCTGTGGCAAAAATAGGGCACAAGCGAATATTTATTTTACAAAATCGCATAAAGATGGTGGATCGCTCTGAGGCGCGGGATTGTACGAAGTGTGTTACTGAGATGCAATATTGGAAAGAAGGAATAGTGAGGATATTGTCAAAAAAGCAGAGGGTAAGAGGATGGGTCTGAAAGTCGGGCCTGTTTCAGGCCCGACGCGATACCGTCAGAATTATTTGTACAAATCGGCACTGATGGTCACGTTGCCACCGCGTTCCTGCCACTGACGAGTGATGTGGTAGTATTTCGCGCCTTTTTTAGCCGCGCGTTTTGCCACCTGATAGGACACTTCAGTCATGTTGCCGTAGTTGCCGGTGAACTTAACGCTATCGAAAGGCACCATTTGCGCCGCGGTAATTTTATTCACCTCTTCAACTTTGGTACCGTCCGGTAACGTGACAGTGTAACGCCCACCTTTTGATGACTGGGTTTCAAAGAAGCGGCCAATTTCCGCGCTTGGCGCGGCGCTGGTGGCTACGCCCGGGATCTCAACTTTTTTGGCTTCTTCGCCGCCTTTTGCCAGCGCGGCACGTCCGGCGTCGGAATCAGCAGGGATGGCATCCGGGCTTTGCAAAACGCGTTTTTTGGCATCGGCCTTATAGATGAAAGCGGTAATACGCTGGTTGCCACCCTGGTTAGCATCGACCTGACGAACGATATAAAACGACGCTGCGCCTTTTTGTTTTGCCGCTTTGGTAATGGCGTCATTCACTTCAGGCTGACTGCGGAAGAATCCCTGAATGGTGACGGTATCAAACGGCTCCAGCGCAACGGCCTGATCTTTTGGGAGTTCCATCACGCCGTTAATGACGCGGTTTTGCGGCTTGTCGGCCTGGGGGGCATTTTCTTTATAAACGTCGGCGACCACGCGCCAGTTGCCGCTGTTATTGGCATCTGACGTATCCTGAATGTAAAAAGACGCTGCGCCCATTTTATCTGCACGGCGGGAAACGGCGTTGACCGCATCGCCAATGGCATTAAAACGACCGGTGACGACCACACGGTCGTAGGGCTTCAGCGCTGCTGCTTGCTCCGGCGTTAATTCTGTGGCTGCCTGTGCCGACAGAGCGGTGGCAGACAGGAGTGCGGATGCCAGGAGTGTGTTCTTAAGCTTCATAAAAGAGAGTCCTTCGCCTTGCGCAAACCAGTGACTGGTATTGTTGTTGACTGAAATTATGCTGATTATTGCATTTAAACGGCGCAATTGTCTGCGTGATTTTTCACCCCACCGATTCGGTACGGCGCTCAGGTGACGATTTTTTTCGGTATGTTGAAAAAACAGGCGCTTGAACGCGTTATTCGGGAATCGATAGTACTTTAATAAGTTAACGTAATGTTAAATACATTTTTCATGCTGGATATCATTATCTTATCAGCGGCTCACGGCGCTTATTATCAGCCGTGCTAATAATTTTGCCGACGAAACTCACTCTGATGTCGCCAATCACGATGTTTACGCAATAAATTGGCAAATACTTTTTTCTTGCGGTGGATCACAGCCGTTATTTTCAGTAGGTTATAGAAAGTTTGTTACTGTTTTATTTTTCAGAGGTGATTCGGTCGCGCGAGTCGCGTCAGACAATGCTTCTGGTGATACAACAACCATCTTCAAAAATCGATGGAAGGGAAAACTATGCGTATTGGGGTACCAAAAGAGCGGTGGGCCGGTGAAACGCGAGTCGCAGCAACGCCGAAAACGGTAGAGCAGTTGCTAAAACTTGGTTTCACCGTCGCTATTGAAAGCGGTGCGGGGAAGTTGGCGAGCTTTGATGACGAATCGTTCACCCGGGTGGGCGCAGACGTGGTCGAGGAAAGCAGCGTCTGGCAGTCGGATATCATTCTCAAAGTAAATGCGCCAGCCGACGCTGAGATCGCATTGCTTAATCCTGGCACCACGCTTATCAGCTTTATCTGGCCAGCGCAGAATGCGGAGCTGATGGAAAAACTGGCGGCGCGTAATGTGACCGTTATGTCAATGGACGCGGTGCCGCGTATCTCGCGTGCGCAGTCGCTTGACGCCCTCAGTTCGATGGCGAATATCGCTGGCTACCGTGCCATTGTTGAAGCAGCGCATGAATTTGGCCGTTTCTTCACTGGGCAGATCACTGCCGCAGGCAAAGTGCCGCCGGCGAAAGTCATGGTGATTGGTGCCGGCGTGGCCGGTCTGGCGGCCATCGGTGCGGCGAACAGCCTGGGTGCGATTGTCCGGGCCTTTGATACCCGTCCGGAAGTGAAAGAACAGGTTCAGAGTATGGGGGCGGAGTTCCTCGAACTGGATTTCAAAGAAGAAGCGGGCAGCGGTGATGGTTATGCAAAAGTCATGTCTGAAGCCTTCATCAAAGCGGAAATGGAACTGTTCGCGGCACAGGCAAAAGACGTTGATATTATCGTCACCACCGCGTTAATTCCGGGTAAACCAGCGCCTAAGCTCATTACCCGCGAGATGGTGGACTCAATGACGTCCGGCAGCGTGGTGGTCGATCTGGCCGCGCAAAACGGCGGTAACTGTGAATACACCGTTGCCAACCAGGTGGTGACCACCCCAAACGGCGTGAAGGTCATTGGCTACACCGATTTGCCGGGTCGTCTGCCGACGCAGTCTTCTCAGCTTTACGGTACCAACCTCGTCAACCTGCTCAAACTGCTCTGCAAAGAGAAAGACGGCAACATTATTGTTGATTTTGACGATGTCGTTGTCCGTGGCGTCACCGTGATCCGCGACGGTGAAGTTACCTGGCCGGCGCCGCCGATTCAGGTTTCCGCTCAGCCGCAGGCTGCACCTAAAGCTGCCCCCGCACCGAAAGAGCCAGAAAAACCGGTCTCGCCGTGGCGTAAATATGCCGTGATGGCGCTGGCTATTATCCTGTTTGGCTGGCTTGCTGACGTGGCACCGAAAGAGTTTCTCGGCCACTTCACCGTATTCGCGCTTGCCTGCGTGGTGGGTTACTACGTGGTGTGGAACGTTTCTCACGCGCTGCATACGCCACTGATGTCGGTAACGAACGCCATTTCGGGGATTATCGTGGTGGGCGCGCTATTACAAATTGGGCACGGCGGATGGGTCAGCTTCTTCAGCTTCATCGCCGTATTAATTGCCAGCATTAACATTTTCGGTGGCTTCACCGTGACTCAGCGTATGCTGAAAATGTTCCGGAAGAACTAAGGGGTAACACATGTCTGGAGGATTAGTTACAGCTGCATACATTGTTGCCGCGATCCTGTTTATTTTCAGCCTGGCGGGGTTATCGAAGCACGAAACCTCACGCCAGGGCAACACGTTCGGGATTGCCGGGATGGCGATTGCGCTGATTGCCACCATCTTCGGGCCGGATACCGGCAACGTCGTCTGGATTATCGTGGCGATGGTCATCGGCGGCGCGATTGGTATGCGTCTGGCGAAGCGTGTAGAAATGACCGAAATGCCGGAGCTGGTTGCTATTCTGCACAGCTTTGTCGGTCTGGCGGCGGTGCTGGTAGGCTTTAACAGCTACCTGTATCACGAACCTGGCATGGAGCCGATTCTGGTCAATATTCACCTGACCGAAGTGTTCCTCGGCATCTTCATCGGTGCGGTAACCTTTACCGGATCGATCGTGGCCTTTGGTAAACTGCGCGGCAAGATTTCTTCTAAGCCGCTGATGCTGCCAAACCGTCACAAACTGAACCTGGCCGCTCTGGTGGTATCATTCCTGCTGCTGATTGTCTTCGTTCGTACCGACAGCGTAACGCTTCAGGCGCTGGCGCTGCTGGTGATGACCATTATTGCCCTGGCATTTGGCTGGCACCTGGTGGCGTCCATTGGCGGCGCGGATATGCCGGTGGTGGTCTCCATGCTGAACTCCTATTCAGGATGGGCGGCAGCGGCAGCGGGCTTTATGCTCAGCAATGACCTGCTGATCGTCACTGGTGCGCTGGTCGGTTCGTCGGGTGCAATTCTGTCTTACATTATGTGTAAGGCGATGAACCGGTCGTTTATCAGCGTCATTGCCGGTGGTTTTGGCACGGACGGCAGCTCCGATGGCAGCGATGCAGAGGTTGGGGAGCATCGCGAAATCACGGCGGAAGAAACGGCTGAAATGCTGAAAGGCTCGCAAACGGTCATCATCACCCCGGGCTACGGCATGGCGGTGGCGCAGGCGCAGTATCCGGTGGCTGAAATTACCGAAAAACTTCGCGCGCGCGGCATCAAAGTGCGTTTCGGCATCCACCCGGTAGCCGGGCGTCTGCCAGGGCATATGAACGTTCTGCTGGCGGAAGCCAAAGTACCGTATGACATCGTGCTGGAGATGGATGAAATCAACGATGATTTCGCCGATACCGACACGGTGCTGGTTATCGGTGCCAACGATACGGTGAACCCGGCAGCGCAGGACGATCCGCGTAGCCCCATCGCCGGGATGCCGGTGCTGGAAGTCTGGAAAGCGCAGAATGTCATCGTATTCAAACGTTCCATGAATACAGGCTATGCAGGCGTGCAGAACCCGCTGTTCTTTAAAGACAATACTCAGATGCTGTTTGGCGATGCGAAAGCCAGCGTGGACGCGATTTTAAAAGCGCTCTAATCAGCTTATCGTCTACAAAACCGCTCTTCGGAGCGGTTTTTTTTGCCTCGTACATGGTATGTTAATGGTGGGTAGCGAAGATGTTTCTCTAAAAGGAACCCTGATCATGATAATGGCAAAGCTGAAAAGCCGAAACGGGAAGAAATTTATTGCGGGAGTCGTGCTGGTGTTTATCACTGCACTGGCGGTAGTGGGGCGGGCGACCATTGTCGGCGTGATCCAGCAATATAACATTCCACTGTCCAACTGGACGCCGTCCATGTTTGTGATTCAGTCGGCAATGATCTGCGTCTACAGCCTGGTATTTACCATTTTGCTGTCGATTCCGCTGGGAATTTATTTCCTCGGCGGTGACGATAAACAATAAAAAAAGACCCGGCAAGCCGGGTCTTTAACCTTTAATCGTCTTCGTCGTCATCCAGCTCTACTGGCGTCTGGTACTGGTCAGGTTTGATCACCAGCAGGTCACAGCGCAGATGATCGATAACCTGTTCAGCCGTATTGCCCAGAAACGCAGCGGAAATACCGGTACGGCCCACCGTGCCAAGAACCACAATCCCGGCCTGCAAATGCTCAGCCAGATCGGGAATCACCTCTTCAGGCAATCCTTTCTCCACGTGGGTCATATTCTCGCTAATGCTGAACTTCTGGCGCAGCGTTTTCATTGCCAGCAGATGTTGCCCCCGGATGGCATCGTTGTAGACGCTGGGGTCAAAGTCGGGAAGTTCAATAGCAATATTGATAGGCGTAACCGGGTAGGCTCCGCCGAGATGGACTTCGGTATGGTTTACATGTTCTGCCAGGCTGATGGTCTCTTTGACCAGCTTCTCGTTGAGGGAGTTGTGGTACTCCTCTTCACTGGCAAGGTTGACCGCCACCAGCGCTTTACCGCCTTCAGGCCACGGCTGATCTTTAACCATCCATACCGGGCACGGGCATTTACGCAGCAGGTGCCAGTCGGTTGGGGTAAAAATGACCGACTCCAGCTTGTCGTGCTGGTGGGTCATTTTGAGCAGCAAATCGTGATCGCCGCTAATCACTTCCTGAATAATCGCCTCAAAAGGCCGGTTATGCCAGACCACTTTGATATCGATAGGAACGCCGGATTCGAGATAGAATTTTGCCTGCTCCCGGATCCATGCGGTACGTTGACCGATCACGCCCTGACGCATGGCGGTGCGCTCGTCCGGGGAGAGGAGGGTGGTCATCTCATACGAAAAATCGTAGATCGGCAGGAAGGCTTTGATGCGGCCACCAATCCGTTGATGCAAATAAACGGCACGCCGTAATGCGGGTTGATCGTCCTGATTCGGGTCGATAGCGACCAGCATATTTTGATATTTTGCCATAGTGGGTCTCCTTACAACTGTCGCCACAGTCTGTAACTACAAGATAACTCATCTATGTAAAATGAAACAGGAAATTACCTTCGCCAGATCAATAAATCAGAAAAATATAATATCTGGCGAAGGGAGGATACAACGTAGAAATCAGGCGGGATTACGGCTGTGGCCCGCCAGCTGCGCCAGCGTGTCATTATTTTCAATGGTGATGTATTTACCTTTCACCGCCAGCATGCCGCTTTTCTGAAAGCGTCCCAGCAGGCGACTGATGGTTTCAACCGTCAGGCCCAGATAGTTGCCGATATCGCCGCGGGTCATGGTCAGACGAAACTCGCGCGGTGAAAAGCCCCGCTGAGCGAAACGACGAGACAGGTTGTAAATAAAGGCTGCCAGACGCTCCTCAGCGTTCTTTTTCGACAGCAGCAGGATCATGTCCTGATCGCCTTTAATTTCGCCACTCATCAGACGCATCATTTGCTGACGCAGGTTTGGCATTTTGCCGGAGAGATCGTCCAGCGTCTCAAATGGAATTTCACATACCATTGAGGTTTCAAGCGCCTGGGCAAAGCTCGGATGATGGCCGGTACCAATGGCATCAAAGCCGACCAAATCGCCCGCCAGATGAAAACCGGTGATCTGCTCATCACCCTGCTCGGTGATGGTGTAGCTTTTAATGGTGCCAGAACGGATAGCGTACAGCGATTTCAGTTCATCACCCGCTTTAAACAGCGTCTGACTTTTCTGGATGGGCTTTTTTCGCTCGATAATATTATCGAGCTGATCAAGCTCATGCTCATTCAGCGTGAAGGGGATGCAAAGCTGACTGATGCTGCAATCCTGACAATGGATTGCACAACCGCCAGACTGAATGCGCCGTATAATTCGCTTTTCCGGGATCATAGGTCTGCTCAGGCCGTTATTGATATTGGTCAATTTTACCATCTTTTTTGTGAGCAAGTAACCCTGCTGAAACGGCATTGATTGAATAATGAAACAGTTGTAAAAAAGAAGAATTCATCTCCTTGATATTATTAAGGTTATGAAGCAGGGTAGCGTAAAAACGCTGAAAACTACGCACGTATAATCAAAGCAAAAGATAGCCTTCATGGCGTAAAAGCCACTCTTTACGCTGTACGCCACCCGCATAACCGGTCATGGTGCCGTTGCTGTCAATCACACGATGACAGGGAACAACAATGCTGACCGGATTGGAGCCATTGGCCGCTCCCACCGCTCTTGCGGCTCCGGCACGTCCCAGATGGGCGGCAAGCTGACCATAATGCATCACCTGGCCACAGGGGATCTCGCGCAGCGTTTTCCACACCTCGCGCTGAAAAGGAGTGCCGGCCGTTTCGGTAGGTAGGGTGTCAATAATTTCCAGATCGCCCGCAAAATAGTCCGCCAGTTTTTGACTGAGGTTGCCTGGGTTGCTGGCATCTTTGCGTTGGTATCCTTCCTTTCCATAATGCAGGTCGAGTAGCAGCTCCATACGCGCGCTGTGTTCTTCCCATTCCACCGCACGCAGGCGAAATTGTTCATCACATATCACCCATAGTTCGCCAAGCGGTGTCGGAATTTTATCCTGTAAAAGCGTCAGCATTATTTCCTCCTTTTACCTTAAAGGACAAATAATGTGCATCTTTTGTAATCGACGCAAGCATTACCTTTTGCATCTGCATATTGAATACCCATAGCCGTATTTATCACGATGTCAAAAAATATTACCATAATACATTAGTAGTATTTATACGTGAAAGAAATGGTTTAAAAAAGTAGCGGTGAGTAAGCGCGAAAGGGGGAGGGAACGTCACAAAAAGTGGATAAAAAACAGAGCCTGCCGACATCCAACAGACTCCAGAGTGATTAAGTAGTTGTATCCTTCATTATTACCACATTTATTTTCCGTGATGCGGATAACTTAAGTTATAACAAGTTGTTCATTATTTTCCAGCAATATCGGGTGATATATTTCACATATTTTTAAGTTCGATCAATATATTAACGTCGGTTAATGACTATTAAGCTTTATTAAAGTTTTCTAATAAGGGCGGGTAGCGAGCACGGATTGCGATGTATCTCCCCGGAAATCACTGGTAAAGAGTGTAAATCGTATTGAGCGTGGGGGGCCGCGCCGCTATAGTGATCGGGTAGAGGTAGCCGGAGGAGTAGACATGAACCTTGACGACAAATCGCTGTTCCTTGACGCCATGGAGGATGTCCAGCCGCTAAAACGATGTAGTGATGTTAAGTGGTATCCGAACCGCAATACTCGCGCCCCTGAGCGCATTGATTCCCTGCAGCTGGATAATTTTCTGACGACCGGTTTTCTGGACGTGATCCCGCTTGCGACACCGCTGGAATTCAAACGTGAAGGCTTACAAAATGGGGTGATTGACAAACTCCGCCTCGGCAAATACCACCATCAGGCCAGCCTGAATCTCCTTCGTCAGCCCGTTGAAAAATGCCGGCAAAACGTCTTCGCGTTTATCACGCAGGCGCATAAAGAAGGGTTACGTAACGTGCTGATTGTGCATGGTAAAGGACGTGATGATAACGCTCACGCCAACATTATTCGCAGCTACCTCGCGCGATGGCTCGCTGAACTGGATGATGTACAGGCGTATTGCGTCGCCGCTGCGCAGCATGGCGGCAGCGGGGCATGTTACGTTGCGCTACGTAAGTCCAGCGAGGCGAAGCGGGATAACTGGGAGCGTCACGCTAAACGCAGCCGGTAAACGCCGCTATTGTTTGGCCAGTGCATCCAGTTTGTCGCTAAAGCCGGTCACCGCGATAGCCCGGTTATCGGCACGCCATCGATCTTTTGCCCCGGGTGCTGAGCTTTGAACTGCAATCAGTTGCCAGCCCTGTTCGGTTTTAAGCATCAGCGGTGAACCGCTATCACCCGGTAGCGTGTCGCACTGATGAGACAGCACTGAATTTTGTGCCCAGCCCGTCACAATGCAATCCTGATGGCTATACAAATCATCAAGGTGATCGACCGGATAACCTGACTGCGTAACCTTCCGGTCGGCCGCTTTAAGGGCGGCGGTCAGGTCAGCTTTACTCCCCGCAAACAGAGGCAGCGGCGTAATGCCCGACGGTGGGTAGCGAAGCACAATTAGCCCAAAGTCCCAGGAAGCGGCGGCGGGCGGCACGATCCAGCCCTCACCATCCGGCGTCAGGCGTTTACCTAATCCAGAGTCCACACGGCCTTCAATGCCATGTATCTCATAGCGCCATACTCCTTTCTGCGATACAAACCGCAGCGCGACGGCTTTATCCATTTTGCCCCGGGGCGGTGTTAACAGGCAATGGCCTGCGGTGAGCGCAAGGTGTGGCGAAATGAGCGTCGCGGTACACAAATTACCGCTGGCCGTCTCGAGCTGGCCAATGGCATCCCAGGGAGCTTCAGTGGGAGTGGTGACGTGCGTTCGATCATCATGACCAAAAAACAGCGTTCTGATATCTTTGGCACTCATTGTTTCATCCGCATGAGCAACAAAAGAAAGCAGAAGAGATCCTAACAGCACAACGGTTTTACGCATATCACTCTCAGACGGGGTAATTATGATTATTAAAAGTGAACCCAATGAGATAACTATAGACGGGACGCGAAGAAAGTGGGAGCAAAATCAGCGTGCTACATTAATTCAGGAAGAGGTGTGTAGCGATAAGCGCACATAGAATTAATGTAATCAGAATGAGCTCAAATCGATAGCGACGCAGCATCACCGCTCTCCATAAAAATCGGCGCTGAAACAGCGCCGATGTGTTGACCAGGTAAATCAGAAACTGGTATTACGCAGCTGGCTGAGCGGCTGGTTTTGCTGCGGCAGGTTTTGCCGCGCTGTGTTTCACGGTTTTTTTGCTTTTTTTGGCAGCCTGCGCTTTCTGAGCAGCCGGTTTAGTCGCATCCTGTTTTACCGCTTTTTTGTGTTTCTTAGCGGCCTGCGCTTTCTGGTCAGCGGCCGGTTTGGCTGCTTTCTTGTGTTTTTTGTGATGCGTGGTTTTAGTGGTGGTGGCGTGCGTCGTGGTAGTAGTGGTGGTCGCGGCCGGCGTTTGCGTGGTGCTGGTGGTTTCAGCAGCGAATGCAGCAGATGACAGACCCATAGCAGCGGCAACAACCAGAGCTAATACTTTTTTCATTCTGATATCCTCGAATTGGTTTTTCATTCAACCCCACTGCGGGGCCGTTGAAAACACTATATCCCTGAGTATTCAGCCTTTCCGTGAGTGTTTGGTTTCCGCGTGTAACCGTTTGTACAACGTCACTGCGTTAACGTAATCGCCGGTGTAAAACGTAGCCCACTATTAAGGCGACAGTAAGCATTAAGGCAATAAAACCGCCCACGCCATTCCAGCCATAGTTGTGCCAGAATAGCCCGCCCAGGGTGCCAGCAATACTGGACCCAACGTAATAGCTAAACAAGTACAGCGAGGAAGCCTGACCGCGTGCCCGGCGTGCGCGTGGACCAATCCAGCTACTGGCGACAGAGTGGGCGGCAAAGAAACCCGCCGAAAACAGCAGCATGCCGGCAAATATCAGCCACAGCGATGCAAAAAGAGTCAGCAGCAGACCAATAAGCATTATCCCGGTCGAGAAAATCATCACCGGTCCCCGACCATAGCGCAGGGTCAGCGCGCCCGCTTTCGGCGAACTCCACGTGCCGGTCAGATAGGCGACAGAAAGCAGACCCACTACCGCCTGACTCAATGACCACGGCGAGAGCATTAACCGGTAGCCAATGTAGTTAAACAGGGTAACAAACGACCCCATCAGCAAAAAACCTTCCATAAACAGTAGCGGCAGCCCTCTGTCGTGCCAGTGCAGGCGAAAATTCAGTACCAGAGTTTTAGGGCGCAACGATGAGGCTTTGAAGTGCTGAGATTCCGGAAGGATTTTCCAGAACATAATGGCGGACGCCAGCGCGAAGCAGCCAATCGCCGCCAGCGCGATACGCCAGTTAAACAGATCGGTGATCACCCCGCTCAACAGACGACCGCTCATCCCGCCAATTGAATTTCCGCTGATATACAGACCCATGGAAAAGGCGACAAAGCTTGGATGGATCTCCTCACTCAGATAGGTCATGCCTACCGCGGCAACGCCGCTTAACGACAGCCCGGTCAAGGCCCGCATCACTAAAATTCCGTGCCAGCTGGTCATCATGGTGGATAGCAGCGTACAGCAAGAGGCGAGCAGAAGGGCGGTGACCATCACTTTCTTGCGGCCGATGGCATCAGACAGCGGACCGGTGAATAACAATCCAATTGCCAGCATGGCCGTTGAAATGGAGAGCGAAATACTGCTGCTGGCAGGCGAAATGCCGAATTCGTGTGATAACACAGGCAGAACAGGCTGAACACAATAGAGCAGGGCAAAGGTAGCCAGTCCGGCAGAAAAAAGGGCCAGCGTAACGCGAATAAATTGTCGGGTACCGCGCTGAATATATTTTGCAGGTTGCGATGAAGATGGCGTGGCGATAACGTCGTCTGGCGGATTGGCATCGACGGTGGATGTACGGCTCAATGGGAATTCCTTGCGCATAACGAAAATGAATCTCACCTCAAGGGTAGGAAATTGTAAATATTCTGTCTAATATATTAATAGTCTTAATTGATACTTATAAAATATGAATATCGAACTGCGCCATTTGCGCTATTTTATTGCGGTGGCTGAAGAGTTGCATTTTGGTCGCGCTGCTGCCCGCCTCAATATCTCTCAGCCTCCGCTCAGCCAGCAAATCCAGATCCTTGAGCAACAGATCGACGCGCGGCTGTTTAACCGTACCAATCGCAGCGTCAGTCTGACGACCGCGGGCAAGCAGTTTCTTGCCGATAGCCGACAGATCTTAGCCGCGGTTGACGATGCCGCCTCGCGTGCCACCCGTCTGCATCAGGGGGAAGCGGGGGAAATACGCCTCGGTTTTACCTCTTCAGCCCCCTTTATCAAATCCGTTTCTGACACCCTGTCTTCCTTTCGTCAGGATTATCCGGATGTCCATATTCAGACGCGCGAAACCAATACCCGCGAGCAGATTGCCCCCCTCAACGACGGTGCGCTGGATTTAGGACTGATGCGTAATACGCAACTGCCTGACACCCTGAGCTGGCAGGCGATCCTGCATGAACCGTTACTGGCCATGATCCATCGCGAGCATCCTCTGGCGAACCAGCGTGTCGTTTCTTTAGCGGAGCTGGCACGTGAGCCGTTTGTTTTCTTCGATCCCCACG
Organism: Superficieibacter sp. HKU1; assembly: GCF_029319185.1. Classification (NCBI taxonomy): domain Bacteria; kingdom Pseudomonadati; phylum Pseudomonadota; class Gammaproteobacteria; order Enterobacterales; family Enterobacteriaceae; genus Superficieibacter; species Superficieibacter sp. HKU1. Next base: position 2,406,054 of record NZ_CP119754.1, on the reverse strand, counting down.
TTGGAACAGGGCTGTATGACGATATTCTGGGACTGATGCGCCGCTATGGTTTATCACCCGTAATAACGCAGGAGGTGGGCGAGGCAATGACGATAATTGGCCTGGTGGCGGCCGGACTGGGCGTTTCGATTTTACCGGCGTCTTTCCGGCGCGTACAGCTGGACGAAATGCGCTGGCTACCGGTGCTCGAAAAAGATGCGGTTTCGCAAATGTGGCTGGTGTGGGCGAATCATCGCACGCTCAGTCCGGCAGCAGTTCGCTTTAAAGACCGGCTTTTAACTGGTGCAAAAGCCCAAAAACAACAAAAAAATGTGCGTTAAATCACATGGCTAAGCAAAAAGTTGACGTTGGCTATTGAAGTGTTTCACCATAGCCTACAGATTATTTCGAAGCGCGAAAATAAAGGGAGTCAGCGGTGGTAGCCGATAGTCAGCCAGGACATATTGATCAGATTAAGCAAACCAATGCGGGAGCAGTTTATCGCCTGATTGATCAGCTTGGCCCGGTATCACGTATTGATTTATCACGTCTCGCACAGCTTGCTCCTGCCAGCATTACTAAAATTGTCCGTGAAATGCTGGAAGCGCACCTGGTACAGGAAACGGAAATCCAGGATCCCGGAAGCCGCGGTCGTCCGGCCGTCGGCCTGAAGGTCGAGACGGACGCCTGGCACTATCTTTCCCTGCGCATTAATCGTGGCACTATCCAGATTGCACTGCGTGATTTGAGTAGCAAATCGGTGGCTGAAGAAGAACTTGAACTGCCGCTGGACGATCCGCAACCGCTGTTAACCCGCATTATTACCCATATTGACCAGTTTTTTATCCGCCATCAGCATAAGCTTGAACGTCTGACCGCCATCGCCATCACGCTACCCGGTATCATTGACACCGAAAATGGCATTGTACACCGCATGCCGTTCTATCTGGATGTTAAAGAGATGCCGCTGGGTGAGACGCTGGAAAAACATACCGGCGTCCCTGTTTATATTCAGCACGATATCAGCGCCTGGACCATGGCGGAACTCCTGTTTGGCGCGTCGCGCGGTGCGCGGGATGTGATTCAGGTTGTCATCGATCATAACGTCGGTGCGGGGGTGATCACGGATGGACGTCTTTTGCATGCCGGGAGCAGCAGCCTGGTGGAAATAGGCCATACGCAGGTCGATCCGTGGGGAAAACGCTGTTACTGCGGCAACCATGGCTGTCTGGAAACCATCGCCAGTATCGAGAGCGTGCTTGAGCTTGCGCAGGCGCGCATGAGCCAGTCGATGAGTTCCCGGCTTCATGAGCAGCCGCTGACCGTCACCTCATTATGCGAGGCGGCGCAGCAGGGGGATTTGCTCGCCAAAGATATTATTAGTGGTGTCGGTACTCACGTTGGCCGCATCATTGCCATCATGGTAAATTTATTTAATCCACAAAAGATTTTAATCGGTTCACCGTTCAATCAGGCGGCGGATACGCTGTTTCCCGCTATCGCAGATTGCATTCGCCAGCAGGCGTTACCTGCCTATAGCAAGCATATTACGGTCGAAAGCACCCAATTTTCCAATCAGGGAACGATGGCCGGTGCCGCGCTGGTAAAAGACGCCATGTATAATGGATCTTTATTGATTCGCCTGTTGCAGGGTTAACAAATGTTTACTGATGACCTAAAAATTGCGCTAACTCAATTTAGCCACTGACATCTTCACTTAGACTTTCTCTACCCTGATCTATTAATCAGAATGATATTTACCCGATTCAACGGTGGAGTGAATCATGCTTAAGCGTTTCTTTATTACCGGTACTGATACTGCTGTCGGAAAAACGGTGGTTTCCCGCGCGCTGCTCCAGGCGATGGCTGCCTGCGGCAAAAGCGTGGCGGGGTACAAACCCGTCGCCAAAGGGAGCAAACAGACGCCGGAGGGACTGCGTAATAAAGATGCTCTGGTGCTGCAAAGCGTTTCATCACTCGCTCTGCCTTACGAAGCCATTAATCCCGTCGCGCTGAGCGAAGAGGAAAGCAGCGTGGCACACAGTTCGCCCATCAACTACTCGCGCCTTTCTGAAGGGCTTGCCAGCCTGACCCGCCAGGTTGATCACGTTGTGGTCGAAGGCACAGGGGGATGGCGTAGCCTGATGAACGATCTGCGTCCGCTCTCCGAGTGGGTGGTACAGGAGCAGCTTCCGGTGCTGATGGTGGTTGGCATTCAGGAGGGCTGTATCAACCACGCGTTATTGACCGCGCAGGCCATTGCCAATGACGGATTGCCGCTGATGGGCTGGGTCGCCAACCGTATCAATCCGGGGCTGGCGCACTATGCTGAAATTATTGACGTGCTCAGTAAAAAACTGCCCGCACCGCTGGTGGGCGAGTTGCCTTATTTGCCCAGGGCGGAGCAGCGCGATCTGGCATCCTATATCCATCTCACGATGCTCAAAGATGTACTAATGATAGATGGAGTTCCGGCGTAAGGTCCGTGACAAAACGGAGGCCGCCACGCAGGAGAGCAACAAGCCGGGTAATAACACATATTGCCCGGTCATTTCACAAATCATCAGCGCCGACATAATCGGGGCATGAGTGGTCGCCGCTAACAATGTCGCCATGCCGGTTAATCCCAGCAGAACGGCAATATCTCCATAGCCCGGTAGCCACAGCGCCCACAGACTCGCAAAAAGCATCCCCGTTGCCATACCCATAAAGAGCGTCGGTGTAAAAACGCCTCCCGGCGCGCCCGATCCGCTGCTGGCGAGCACGGCAAACAGCTTACAGACAAATATGCCTGCCACTACCGCAAACGGCGGTGGCAGATGCAAAAATCCCTGCACGACGCTATACCCATTGCCCCAGACGTCCGGCGTGAGCAGGGATAATACACCGACAATCAGGCCACCCGCGGCCAGCTGCAACGGCGGTGACAACTTCAGGCTAAGAAAAAGGCGGTGGCTGGCCGACATAAGCCAGATAAACAGCGGACCACACAACCCGGCAAGCAGGCCGGTCGCCAGCATCAACACATAGCCAATCCCTTCCACAGGTGATGTAAGCTGAACGTTGTAGAGCAGAGACGGTCCACCGTTGAGCAGCGAAGTGGTCAGCAAAGCGGTCACTGCTGCAATGACGACGGGTCCTAATGAGGCCAGCATTAAGGTACCGAATAAAATCTCGGCAATGAACAGACTGCCCGCCAGCGGCGCATGATAGGCGCTGGCCATCCCGGCTGCTGCACCGCACGCAATCCACAGTTTCCATTCCTCCTTTGCCGTAAAACGGCGCGCCAGAAAAGAGGCGGCAAGGGCAGAAAGCAGGATCATCGCGCCTTCACGACCGATGGCGCTACCGCTGACCACCACCAGCAGTGAGGCAAATGATTTGATTAGACTGGAACCGACATCAAACTCGCTGTTTTCACTTTCCAGCACTTCCATATAATCGGTTGGCGCATGAGGGCGCTGGCGGGTGTACCACTGCCAGCAGAATAAAAGGCCGCCTGCTGCCAGTCCACCGATGGCGGGCGTGATCAGGCGTCGCCACCACGGTAGCCCATTGGCGGCGTTGACCAGGCTGCCGCTATTATTGCTCAGGAAGATCCACTCCAGCGCCAGCATCGCATGGCGGAACAGGGCTACAGCCAGCGCTGCCAGCACGCCAACGGCAATCGCAAACAACAAACGCCGAAGCATGACGGTTGAGTCAGGGTAGGTATGAAGACGGTGCATGAATCATTACAGGCAATGGGTGAATAGCATAATTGTGCCGTCAATGCGGGGCGATTACAAAAGGTTAGCGTGCTACCGCGCAGAGTAATAGCTTTCTATTGTTTTCACTTCACCTTATTTTCACATAAGGGTTTTACTCTGTCCGCATAACGTCTTCAGGGATACTGGAAAATGAAATATCAGGGAGTTAAATCCATTGTAGGGTTTGTTTTATTGGGGCCGCTATTTGGCTTTATGATCACCATCACGTTCTATCTTTTTGTGGTTCCGGATGTAGGCTATTTCCTCGAGCGCGTGTTTAACGAGTCAGGCTTTATTCTTTTGTGTTGCTATGTGGTGGGATCCCTGCCCGCGCTGGCAACGGGGCTATGTTATGCGTTTAACCGTGAGACGCCCCATGTGCTGCTTTCAACGACGTTCATCGGGGCAATAACGTCATGCCTGCTGAGCGTGATTGCAAGCTTATGGCTGGCGTGGATGATGAGATTGCCTGTGCTGTATATCATTCCGCTTTTCGCGCTGACCGGTGGGCTATCGGCGCTGGGAAGCGCTTTTATTCTCAACCTCCTGATGGGCAAGCCCACCAGGAGGCATGACGATTAATTATCGCTGTGAATATTCAACGCGCGGCGGGTACGCCCGGAGCTGAGATAATCGGCGATATAGTCCTGAGAGATTTCACCGCTGTAGCGACCCTCTTCATCGACAATCGGCATCCAGCTGGTGTTACTCTCATACAATTTCGACAGTACCACGCGCAGGTTATCTTCAGCTTTACCGGTGACGCGGAACGGATGCAGCAGGGCCGCACTTTCTCCGGTCGCGTTACGTGCTTCCCGACGTTTGATAAAGCCCAGCGGCTTACCGTCGACGTCAACAACGGTGATCGCCCGAATGTCGTTATCATCCATTATTGCAAACGCCTCTGCGGCAGGCGTTGAGCGGCGCACGGTCAGGGTTGGCTGCTGGTCGGTAACGTCACCGGCTGACACTAACAGCAGACGCTTGAGCGTGCGATCCTGACCAACAAACGAGCCCACGAACTCATTCGCCGGTTTTGCCAGCAGTTCGTCAGGGCTGGCGCACTGAACGATGCGCCCCTGGCGGAAGACGGCAATCCGGTCGCCAAGCTTCAGCGCTTCATCGATATCGTGACTGACCAGCATGACAGTTTTTTTCAGCTTGCGCTGCATTTCCAGGAACTGATTCTGGATCACCTCACGGTTAATCGGGTCGACCGCACCAAAAGGTTCATCCATCAGCAATACCGGCGGATCGGCCGCCAGGGCGCGAATAACGCCGATACGCTGCTGTTGCCCACCCGACATTTCTTTCGGATAACGGTGCAGAAACTTTTTCGAATCCAGCGCCACCATATCCATCAGCTCTTCGGCGCGGCTTTTATAGCGCGCTTTGTCCCAGCCCAGCATCCGGGGAACCACGGTGATATTTTCTTCAATGGTCATATTGGGGAACAGGCCAATCTGCTGGATCACGTAGCCAATATTACGCCGCAGCGTTACGGTATCCATCTCGCTGGTGTCCTGACCATTAATCAGGATTTTACCGCCAGATGAGGGAATCAGCCGGTTAATCATTTTCAGCGTCGTGGTCTTACCGCAACCGGAAGGGCCGAGCAAAACGCACATCTCACCTTCAGGCACATTGAGGTTAACGTTGTCGACCGCGTTAAATGTCTGGCCGTTCTTTTGCTTAAATTGTTTAGTCAGGTTTTCCAGTTTTATCATTATCGTATCCCCTTCGGTGTCAGCATGATTTGCAGACGATGCAGTAACCAGTCCAGCACAATCGCCAGCAGACAAATCATTAATGCGCCGGCAATCAGCATGCGAATATCGCTTCCGCCGATACCGTTAAGTAATAAAAGGCCCAGCCCGCCTGCGCCAATGACGGCGGCTATCGCCATTACCCCGATATTCATTACTACCGCAGTACGAATACCGCCGAAAATAACCGGCAGCGCCATCGGGATCTCAACCCAGCGCAGACGTTGCCAGAACGTCATACCAATGCCGCGACCCGCCTCGCGCAAACCCGGCGGCAGATTATCCAGCGCGGTATGCGTGTTACGCACGATAGGCAGCAGCGAGTACAAAAACACGGCGGTAATAGCGGGGAGGGCACCAATCCCCTGGCCTATCAGGGAAAAGATCGGGATCATCAGGCCGAATAGCGCAATGGAAGGAATGGTCAACAGAATGGTCGCCAGTCCCAGCACCGGGGTTGCCAGCCATTTATAGCGTACAATCACAATTCCAAGCGGTACGCCAATAATAATCGCCAGCCCCACCGCCAGCCCAACCAGCCACAGGTGCTGGAACGTCAGGCTGGAGATATAGCCAGCATTATCAATCATGTAATGTATGGTATCCATCTGCGCTCCTTATAGCAGGCCTTTGCTGTGCAGGAAGTCGCGGGCGACCTGCTGAGGTGACTGATGATCGATATCCACTTTGGCGTTCAAATCGATGATCGTTTCGTTATTCAACTGGTCCGACAGCGTATTGAGTGCTTCCTCCAGTCCCGGGTTAGCCTCCAGCGTATCCTTACGCACCACCGGGGTGACGGCATAGCTTGGGAAAAAGCCTTTATCGTCTTCCAGTACTTTCAGGTCGAAGCCTTTAATACGACCATCAGTGGTATAAATCAGACCCGCGTCAACGAAGCCATCACGAATGGCGTTGTACACCAGACCCGGATCCATCTGGCGGATTTGCGGGCGGTCAAGTTCCATCTGATAGGCCTTCTGAAGCGGTTTCATGCCGTCGCTGCGCCCGGAAAATTCGAGATCCAGTCCCAGCAACCAGTTTTTATCCGGATCGGTTTGACGAATATTTTCGATCTTTGCCACCATTTGCGACATGGTGGTTATGTGCTCAGCCTCAGCACGCTTACGCTGCATGGCAAAGGCGTAGGTATTGTTCATATCCGCGGGTTTGAGCCAGACCAGACCGTGTTTGGCATCCAGCTTTTTCACCGTGTCGTAGGTCTCCTGCGGGGTCATTCTTTTGTTGATGTGATTAAAGATAATCAGTGACGTGCCGGTGTATTCCCACGTCATATCAATCTGCTTGTTAATCATGGCATTGCGCGAAATGACCGTCGCAATATTGGTCTGCGGCTGAACCTGAAATCCTTTCTTTTGCAAATATTGCACGGTCATGGCTGAAAGAATGTGCTGTTCCGTGAAGCTTTTGGTTGCCAGGACCAGCGGGGCGGCGCTGGCCTGCGTGGCGACAAGCGTCGCCGCCGCAAGCAGGCCAATAAAGTGTCTACGTAACGTCATATAACGCTCCTTATTATTGTTATCGGGCGACGTGCGGCGTCAGGATCCGGCCAAGGCTTGCCAGCAGGACGTCAAGAATTAAGGCAAACAGCGCAGTCGCCGTGGCACCAAGAATGAGCGTTGGGAAATCATTGAGATAGATGCCGGGGAAAATCAGCTCACCGTAGCTGCTGGCACCAATAAGAAAGGCCAGCGGGGCAGTACCTACGTTGATTGCCGTGGCAATGCGGATCCCGGAAAGCATGACGCTCCAGGCATTAGGCAATTCCACCTGGCGCAGACGCTGCCATTTGGTCATCCCAATACCATTCGCCGCCTCCAGCAGCGAGGCCGGAACCGAGCACAGCCCGGCGTAGGTGTTACGCACAATCGGCAGCAGAGACGCAAGGAAAAGTGCAATTATCGCCGGCGTGTCACCGATGCCGATAAACACCATCGCCAGTGCCAGCACGGCCAGCGGTGGCAGGGTATTGCCGATATTAAATATCTGCATCACGTATTCCGCCACGCCGCGAGCGGCAGGGCGACTAAGTAAGATCCCACAAGGAATACCTACCAGCAGCGCTAAAAACATAGAACTAAATACGAGGATCAGATGCTGTTGTCCGAGATAAATGAGGTCAACTTTTCGCGCCATAATCGTTTCGGGACCAATGCCCCAAACCAGTAATGCCAGCACGATAATGATTGCTGCAACGAATAAAAGCGCGCGCTGAAGCGCAGTAACATTATGCATTCTTGTCCCTCTCCCTGTATGCATGTGTTATAGCAACCCGTTGGTTGCATGTTGTTATGCCATGTCTGGCAGGGTCATAGAGCTATAGCAAGGGAGGGGAAGGGATGCCACAAAGTCACGAAATTAATAGTTTCGTCAGGGAAGTGTAACCATTGGTTATGCCTTATAACGTAATGGCTGAGGACAATATTACGGAAAAGTCTTAAAAAATCTTTTTAAAAGTGACGGTGTCACTTGAGTTAACATTTAATCAGTAAAATTGTCTTTTATTCAAGCAGAAAGCTAAAACATGCCGGAGTGCGAGGGCGCCCCGGCATGTTGCTACGATTAGCGATAAAGCGGCTTTTGGGCGACCGGAATTAACAACCGTTCCTGCCATTGTGCCAGCGTGAGTTGCGCCAACTGACCGAGGGCCTGATAAAAGGGATGGTCAGCATGCTCACTGAATAGCGTCAGAAAACGTCCCGACCACGGCAGCAGATGCCAGGCCAGGAGCTGTTCACATTGCGCCTCGCGGCCATGTTCACTGAGCCAGGCAACCAGCAGCAGTAGGGTGCCGAAATGATCTTCAGGCTCATTTTGATGACTATCGAAGGCAATGTCGTTTTCACGCATCCATTGGCGCAGCGCGAGCGTCGAGTCGCCAAATAGCACGCTTTCCCGATCCAACCAGACGGACCCCCAGGGTGGCGCGGGCAGGGTCCACGGGCCCACAAAAAGGCGCTGGAAAGCTTCGGGCAGAGACTCGTCGCTTTTTTGACTGAAGGTGTTAACCAGCGGCTCCAGTGCTTCCGCTGGAAGCGGCCACTGCCCGGCCCATTCACCGCTGACAAAGGCATCTGCCAGCGTGGCAACATCAGGCGTATCCGGCGGATAATAAAAGAGTGCGCCCAGCACGCGAGCTGTAAAAGCAAACGATCCGCACTCGTGTAATTCATTCATTCTTTGTTTCCTTAAAAGGCGCAGCGTGGGCTGCGCCTGCTACTTATCCGGCAACGGCCATGCCAGTGGTCATATGCAGACCATAAAACACCACGCGTCCCAGTACTTCACCGGCGACAATCAGTACCCAACCCGTTAATAAGCTGATGAGGTGCGGCGATTGACGGCGGACAAGCGGGCAAATCCAGCAGCCCAGACCGAGCGCCAGCAATCCCAGACGGCAAATCTGTATCACAGCATAATCTGGTACCAGCGCGCTGGCCTGCTGTACGGAACTTTGTACCGTGCCAATGTGTGCGCCCTGTAATAGCATAACCGCAGCACTGACCAGTAAGGCGACAATGCTAAGCGAGGCGAACACGGTCCCTTTAAACGGAATTCGTGCCGCACACAGCAGTAATGCGCCAAAAATAGGGCCGCCTGTCAATGCGGTGAGGAAGAAACTTGCCGTGGTATAGCCGGTGTACCAGGTCGGCACCGTATCAATCTGATACACGCGGGTCATGGCCCAGATGAAAAGAATCCCCAGCACCATGCTGATAATCAGCCAGATTTTACCCAATAGCGCAGGCATTTTACCGATCACGGCGACCAGCCACCCGATGCCGCCCACAGCAAAAAACAGCGAGCCGCTGGCAATTTCATTACTGAGTGCGGAGGCACCGACCCGATTCAGCGAGTTAAACGCTCTCAGCGGTGAGCCGAGGTGCATTACCGAGGCCAGAAAAGCAATCCCCATTACCAGCCAGAGAAAAAACATGCTGCGGACAATCCGCTGCTGACCGGCACGATCGTCAGAGCACGCCATCCACCCCAGTCCCGTGACAATCAGTCCGCCCACCACGCATTGTCCGAGTACAGTAAACAGCACCAGCGGCCATTCATGCCATCCATTTCCCATTTCAGACTTCCTCCGGGTTTGCCAGGTAACCAGTGGTATCCCCACATGAACGGCTGTTGGCATTAGGTTTAATCACGATATTCGGCCGGGTGAAATGTGCGCCTGGCAACGGCGCCACCGCCGCCAGCTCACCGTATTTTTCCCGTAGTTCAGCAATCGGCGCAAAATCCAGCGCCCGCAGTGGACAGGATTCGACGCAAATCGGTTTTTTCCCCTCGTTGATGACGCGGTCGTGGCAGCCGTCGCATTTGGTCATATGGCCTTTCGCGGCGTTATACTGCGGCGCGCCGTAAGGACACGCCATATGGCAGTAGCGGCAACCGATGCAGATATCCTCATCAACGATAACGAAACCATCCTCACGCTTGTGCATTGCGCCGCTTGGACAGACTTTGGTACACGCCGGATCGTCGCAATGGTTACAGGCAATTGACAGGTAATAGGCAAACACGTTTTGCTGCCAGACGCCGTTATCTTCCTGCCAGTCTCCACCGGCATATTCGTAAATTCGGCGGAAACTGACGTCCGGGGTGAGATCCTTATAATCTTTACAGGCCAGTTCGCAGGTTTTGCATCCGGTGCAGCGGCTGGAATCGATATAAAATCCGTATTGCGTGGTCATGTGCGGCTCCTTAAACCTTCTCGATTTCAACCAGATTGGTATGCTGAGGATTGCCTTTCGCCAGCGGCGAAGGACGATGGGTGGTGAGCGTATTCATGCAGGAGCCATGATCGACTCTGTCGCCGGTCATATCCGCATCGTGCCATGCGCCCTGGCCCATCGCGCTCACCCCCGGCATAATGCGCGGCGTCACTTTCGCGGCAATACGCACTTCGCCGCGCGCATTGAACACCCGGACCATGTCGCCATTGGCAATTCCACGCTTCTGCGCATCCAGCGGATTGATCCACACCTCCTGGCGGCAGGCGCTTTTCAGCACATCAATGTTGCCGTAGCTGGAGTGGGTACGCGCTTTGTAATGAAAGCCAAAAAGCTGCAGCGGGAATGTATTCCTCTGCGGATCGTCCCAGCCTTCGAACGTAGAGGCATATACGGGCAGCGGGCTTATCACCTCATCTTTTTCCAGTTCCCAGTGGGTCGCGATGTCTGCCAGACGGCTGGAGTAGATTTCAATCTTGCCGGACGGCGTTTTGAGAGGATTAGCGAGCGGATCGTCGCGGAACTTTTTATACGCAACGAAATGCCCTGCCGGATCTTTACGTTTGTAAATCCCCATTTTTTTCAATTCGTCATACGACGGCAGAAGGGGATCTTTTTACAGCATTTTCGCGTAGAGGTATTTCAGCCACTCTTCCTGAGTGCGGCCTTCCGTAAATCGCTGATAAACATCCGGGCCCAGCCGTTTTGCCACTTCGCTCATCATCCAGTAAATCGGGCGACGTTCAAATTTCGGCGCGGTGGCGGGCTGGATAAAAATGAGATACCCCATATTCCCGGCATAATCGTTAGGAATAATATCTTCCTGTTCAACGGTCATCAGATCCGGCAGCAGGATATCGGCGTATTTTGCTGATGAGGTCATAAAATTATCAATAACGACGATGGTTTCGCATTTGCTCTCATCCTGCAAAATATCGTGGGTTTTATTGATATCGGAATGCTGATTGGTAATGGTGTTGCCCGCGTAGTTCCAGATGAACTTAATGGGCACGTCGAGCTTGTCTTTTCCGCGCACGCCGTCGCGGGTGGCCGTCATTTCCGGGCCACGGGCGATGGCATCAGTCCAGCTAAAGCAGGAGATTTGCGTTTTAACCGGGTTATCCGGCAGCGGCATACGCTCAATGGTGATGGTGTACGTTGATTCGCGCGCACCGCTGTTACCACCGCTGATCCCCACATTGCCGGTCAGGATCGGCAACATTACAATGGCCCGCGACGTTAATTCGCCGTTAGCCTGACGCTGCGGTCCCCAGCCCTGGCAAATATAAGCAGGTTTAGCAGAACCGATTTCCCGGGCCAGTTTGATGATCCGCTCGGCGGGAATACCGGTAATATGCGCTGCCCAGGCAGGTGTTTTCGCCACGCCGTCATCGCCGTCACCCAGAATATACGCTTTATAATGGCTATTGGCCGGAGCGCCTTCAGGCAAGGTATTCTCATCATAGCCAACGCAGTAACGATCGAGAAAATCCTGATCGACCAGATTTTCAGTAATGAGTACCCAGGCCAGTCCGGCGACCAGTGCGGCATCCGTGCCGGGACGGATGGGGATCCACTCATCTTCGCGCCCGGCGGCCGTGTCGGTATAGCGCGGGTCGATAACAATCATTCTGGCATTCGAACGCTCGCGTGCCTGCTCCAGAAACCAGGTGATCCCGCCGCCGCTCATGCGGGTTTCAGCAGGGTTATTACCGAACATTACTACCAGCTTTGAGTTTTCAATATCAGAGGTGCTGTTGCCCTCATTCGAGCCGTAGGTGTAGGGCATCGCGCAGGCAATTTGCGCGGTAGAATAGGTGCCGTAGTGACTCAGAAACCCGCCATAGCAGTTCATCAGTCGGGCCACCAGGGAAGCATATGGCGAGGAGCGGGTAATATTACCGCCCACAATGCCGGAGGAATAATTAATATAAACGGCTTCGTTACCGTACTTCTCCACCACGTTTTTCAGGTTTTGACTAATTGTATCCAGCGCCTCATCCCAGCTTATGCGCTCAAATTTACCTTCTCCGCGTTTACCCACCCGTTTCATAGGATAATTCAGGCGGTCGGGATGATTAATCCGTCGGCGAATAGAACGCCCGCGTAAACAGGCCCGCACCTGGTGATCGCCGTAAACGTCGTGGCCGGTATTATCGGTTTCTACCCAATAAACTTCGTCATCACGAACATGCAGGCGTAAAGCACAGCGGCTGCCGCAGTTGACGGAACAGGCTCCCCACACCACTTTATCCGAGGGCTGAGTGGCTTGTTGAACGGCTGCAGCTGCGGTTTTGTACCCAAAAGGTAGAGAAAAATTTCCGGCAGCCAGCGCCAGCGAACCTATTGCCGTTGATTTGACAAGGGTTCGTCGGCTGATCCCACCAGGATTTTCGACATTGGACATAATTGCTCCATCATAGTTATCGTAATAAAAACATTACCGGCCGAAATTAATACCGGCCTAATGATGGACAATGCTACCTCTTCATGGGTACGGATTATTATCACGGGTCAAACGGGGAGGCATTAAGGAAAGAAAAAAAGGCGTTTAATAGATCTGGCTCACAGTATTAAACGCCATTACTAAGATTGAACTGATTTACTGCGGTTCAGCTGGCTGTCCGTCCTGGGTCGCGTTACCGCTTACCGGATAGTTGCCGCTGCTGGTACGGGTATAAAGGATTTTGTAGGTATCATTAGCACAATGACCCACGACCTGCGAATCAGGCTGGTCCGTCTGATCGTTAGGTACGATGGCAAGCGTGAAACCCGCTTCCGGTACGCCATTATTAATGATTTTTTGCTGAATATCGCTTTTCACCCGCTCACAGGAATCCGGGGCGGCCAGCGCCGGGGCTGAACCCACTAAAAGCAGGGCGATTAACCAACGGGACGTTTTCATTTCATCATCTCCTAATCTCAGGATTTACGCTAAAGCATAGCACAGGCAGTGTAAACGTCTGTATTTGCTATTATAATTGAGAAAGGTCCTGACTCAGGTAGATAACGTGAACAAATTACTGATTTTAATCCCCTTCGGGGCACTGCTGGCAAGCTGTGATGAACCGACCGCGCCGGTGGCTTTTACCCCGGAAATGGCGGGGTTTTCCAGCGAATTCGACTTTGATCCCTTGCGTGGACCTGTTAAAGAATTCAGCCAGACGCTGCTCGACGAGAAGGGCGAGGTCGCGAAACGCGTTTCTGCCTCCATGTCCAAAGAGGGATGCTTTGACGTGCTGGAGTTACATGACGTGGCTAACGACTCTGGCGTGGCGTTGATCCTGGATGCGAATTATTATCTGGATGCGCAAACGCATGAGAAAAAACTCCGCACCCAGGGTAAATGCCAGCTGGCGGAACTGCCTGCCGCGGGGCTGTCCTGGGAAACGAATGACAAAGGTTTTATAACCGCTGCGAAAGGGCGTGAGGTCCAGATACACTATCAATACGACGACGAAGGCTATCCGTTGGGCAAAACCTCTGAAGCAAAAGATAAACAGCTTAAAGATGAGATTAAACCGTCAGCCGATCCGCGCAAAAAAATGGATTATACCGCGGTAAGCTTGTTGAACGACAAGCCACTGACCCGGGCGAAACAATCCTGCGATTACGATAGCCACGATAACCCGGTAAGCTGTAAATTGCTGCTCACCGATGAAAGCGCCTCTCCTGCGGTAGAGACGCACTATACGATTAAATACAGCACAAAATATTACTAAGCCGACCGCGCATTTTATTGCGCGGTCGGTTTTAACAGCGTCTGGCCGGATGGCTTGTGGTTTTCCAGATACTCCTGCTGGAATATGCACATACGGATAGTGTTGCGGTATTCACCGTTAATAAAAAACTCGTGGATCAACTCACCTTCGATACGGAATCCAAGCTTGCGATAAATATGGATCGCTTTCTCATTTTCCTTATCGACGATCAGATAGAGCTTATAAAGGTTTAGTACGGTGAAGCCATAATCCATCGCCAGCTTTGCCGCACGAGAGGCCAGCCCTTTCCCCTGATGTTCAGGCGAAATGATAATCTGGAACTCAGCCCGGCGGTGAACGTGGTTTATCTCTACCAGTTCAACCAGCCCCACGTTATCGCCATTGCATTCAACGACGAAACGACGCTCGCTTTGATCGTGTATGTGCTTGTCATAGAGATCGGACAGCTCGACAAACGCCTCGTAAGGCTCTTCAAACCAGTAGCGCATCACGCTGGCGTTATTGTCGAGCTGGTGCACAAAGCGCAAATCTTCACGCTCAAGCGGGCGCAGTTTAATGACGTCGGTCATCAGAATTCCTTTCTTGTCATTGTTAACAACAGACACTTAGGGTGTGACGACACGACCGGTGCGGCGATCGAGACAGCGCAGCGTATTCGGCTCCCAGTAAGCGTTCACATTGGCGCTCTGGTTGCATTTATCCTCGGCATCAAAGGCAACATCGGCTTTATCCCACTCTTTTTCGGCACGCTTGTTGACCTTCTGGCGCAGTGAGCGAGTATCGTCCCACTGCTCTTTGTCCATCGCGGCATTCTGTCGGCTTTGGGCGCTGTCACCCGACTCGATCACCAGCTTGCTGGTTTCGGCATATACCGTGCCGGAAGCGGTATAAACCACGGCGGCCAGCGCCAGCATCGCGGTCAGACCCAGGCGTTTGCTCAGTGTCATTTTCATTGAGGATCCCTCTGTCAGTACACGGAATAATATAATGCAGATTCTACTCTATCTCTCACACGTCGCCTACCCACAGAGAGTGTGTGAATATGCTCAACTGATTATGTCGTATGATGGTTCAACCGCACCTCACTGAAATGGTCACATGTTAAAAACAACCCTTCTTTTTTTTATCACCGCGCTGTGTGAAATCATCGGCTGCTTTCTGCCCTGGCTGTGGCTGAAGCGAGGGGCCACGCCGTTATTGCTGATCCCGGCAGGTCTGGCTCTGGCGATGTTCGTCTGGCTATTGACGCTTCACCCGGCGGCAAGCGGACGCGTGTATGCAGCTTATGGCGGCGTGTACGTCTGTACGGCGTTGATCTGGCTGCGGGTGGTTGACGGCGTAAAACTCAGCGTTTATGACTGGGCGGGAGCCGTAATCGCCCTGTGCGGCATGTTGATTATTATCGCGGGATGGGGGCGCGCCTGAGCGCCTTTTTTTGTGATCGAAGGCCGCTTTTTTGATAGTAATACTTGTATGGTAGTAGTTCAGGTGAGTAAATTCCCGGCATCACATACTGAGATGTAAGGGATTAAAATGAAAATTGTTGGCGCTGAAGTCTTCGTTACCTGCCCCGGACGTAACTTCGTTACGCTGAAAATTACCACCGACGAGGGTATTACGGGTCTGGGTGATGCCACGCTGAATGGCCGTGAACTGTCCGTCGCGTCCTATCTGAAGGATCATGTGTGTCCCCAGCTGATTGGCCGCAATGCACATCGCATCGAAGATATCTGGCAATTCTTTTATAAAGGGGCTTACTGGCGTCGTGGTCCGGTCACCATGTCGGCGATCTCCGCCGTGGACATGGCGCTGTGGGATATCAAGGCGAAAGCAGCCAACATGCCGCTCTACCAGTTGCTCGGTGGCGCTTCGCGCGAAGGGGTAATGGTGTATTGCCACACCACCGGTCATTCACTGGATGATGTGCTGGAAGATTATGCCCGCCACAAAGAGATGGGCTTTAAAGCCATCCGCGTTCAGTGCGGCGTGCCGGGCATGAAAACCACTTACGGCATGTCGAAAGGGAAAGGGCTGGCTTACGAGCCGGCAACGAAAGGCCAATGGCCGGAAGAGCAACTGTGGTCCACGGAAAAATACCTCGATTTCACCCCGAAACTGTTTGCGGCCGTGCGCGAAAAATTTGGCTTTAATGAACATCTGCTTCACGACATGCACCATCGCCTGACGCCGATTGAAGCCGCCCGCTTCGGTAAAAGTATCGAAGACTATCGCCTGTTCTGGATGGAAGATCCTACGCCGGCGGAGAATCAGGAGTGTTTCCGCCTGATTCGTCAGCATACGGTAACGCCGGTCGCGGTAGGTGAAGTCTTCAACAGCATCTGGGATTGCAAACAGCTGATTGAAGAACAGCTTATTGATTATATCCGCACCACCATAACCCACGCTGGTGGCATCACCGGCATGCGCCGTATTGCCGATTTTGCCTCTTTATACCAGGTGCGCACCGGCTCTCACGGTCCTTCCGATCTTTCGCCGGTTTGTATGGCCGCCGCGCTGCATTTCGATCTGTGGGTACCAAATTTCGGCGTTCAGGAATATATGGGCTATTCGGAGCAAATGCTGGAAGTCTTCCCGCATAACTGGACGTTCGACAACGGCTACATGCATCCCGGCGATAAACCGGGTCTTGGCATTGAGTTTGATGAAGCGCTCGCGGCGAAATATCCCTATGACCCGGCTTATTTACCCGTCGCCCGACTGGAAGATGGCACATTGTGGAACTGGTAACGGAGCAAAATATGAAAAGCATTGTCGTTAAACAGCCTGATGATTTAGTTATTGAGGATCGTCCGCTACCGACTCCCGCCGCAGGAGAGGTGCGGGTACGAATTAAACTGGCCGGTATATGTGGTTCAGATAGCCATATTTACCGGGGGCATAATCCATTTGCGAAATATCCGCGCGTCATCGGACATGAATTCTTTGGCGTTATTGATGCGGTGGGTGAAGGGATTGAAACGTCGCGTCTGGGGCAACGCGTGTCCGTTGATCCGGTCATAAGCTGCGGTCATTGCTATCCATGCTCGGTCGGAAAACCCAATGTATGTACCTCGCTGGTGGTACTGGGCGTTCACCGTGACGGCGGATTCAGCGAATATGCCGTGGTCCCGGCCAGGAATGCGTTTGTTATTCCCGACGCTATTCCCGACCGGCACGCGGTGATGGTCGAACCTTTTACTATTGCCGCGAATGTGACCGGTCAGGTCGCCCCCGACGCCAGGGATATTGCGCTGGTTTACGGTGCCGGGCCGATGGGATTGACCACCGTGCAGGTGCTGAAAGGGGTGTATAACGTCAGTCAGGTCATTGTTGTCGATCGTATTGATGAACGCCTTACGATGGCGAAGAAGAGTGGTGCCGACTGGGTTATAAATAACCGTGAGCACTCTCTGGCGGCGCAGCTGGCAGAAAAAGGGATACAACCCACGCTGATTATCGATGCCGCGTGTCATCCCTCTATTTTACAGGAAGCCATTTCACTGGCTTCGCCAGCGGCACGGATCGTCATTATGGGATTCTCCAGCGAGCCTGGTGAAATTATCCAGCAGGGGATTACCGGAAAAGAAATTTCTATTTTTTCTTCGCGATTGAATGCGCATAAATTTCCGGTGGTCATCGACTGGTTAACCAAGGGACTTATCGATCCAGAGAAACTCATTACGCATACTTTTGAGTATCAGCAGGTCGTTGATGCCATTAACGTTTTTGAGAAAGATCAGCAGCAGTGCTGCAAGGTATTACTCACGTTTGCTTAATGATTATATCCATGCGAGCTAGTGGTACGCACCTTACCTTTTGAGAACGCCAATATGACGCAAATTAAACATGAAAGAAGCACTAAGGATTTGGTTCGGGCCGCTTTATCCGGCTGGTTAGGAACAGCACTGGAATTTATGGATTTCCAGCTTTACTCTTTGGGTGCAGCACTGGTCTTCCATGAAATATTCTTCCCGGAACAATCAGCCGCTATGGCGCTTATTCTTGCAATGGGTACGTATGGTGCAGGTTATATTGCGCGAATTATTGGTGCGTTTATTTTTGGCAAGATGGGCGATACCATTGGCCGCAAAAAGGTATTATTTATTACCATCACCATGATGGGGATCTGTACTACGCTCATCGGTGTACTGCCAACCTATGCGCAGATTGGTATTTTTGCACCTGTTTTATTAGTCACCTTGCGCATTATTCAGGGGCTGGGAGCCGGTGCAGAAATATCGGGTGCCGGAACCATGCTTGCTGAGTATGCCCCAAAGGGAAAACGCGGCATTATCTCTTCACTGGTGGCGCTGGGTACGAACTGCGGAACATTGAGCGCCACAGCCATCTGGGCGGCGATGTTTTTCTTTCTCGACCGGGATGAGTTAGTGGCCTGGGGCTGGCGAGTGCCATTTCTGGCAAGTGTAGTGGTCATGGTTTTTGCCATCTGGCTCCGCCTGAACCTGAAAGAAAGTCCGGTGTTCGAAAAAGTCAATGATACCGGGCGTTCTCAGGTGAGCGCTCAGTCTCAGCAGACAACATTGGGCGCAACGTTTAAAAGCAAATCCTTCTGGCTGGCAACCGGGCTTCGTTTTGGCCAGGCCGGAAATTCAGGTCTGATCCAGACGTTTCTGGCGGGTTATCTGGTGCAAACGTTGCTCTTTGATAAGGGTATTCCCACCGATGCGCTGATGATCAGTTCAGTGCTGGGTTTCCTGACAATTCCTTTATTAGGCTGGTTGTCAGATAAAGTTGGCCGTCGCTTACCGTATATTTTGTTGAATATTTCCGCCATTGTTCTGGCATATCCTATGCTGGCTATTATTGTGGATAAAACGTATACCCCCGGCGTAATTATGCTGGCGCTTATTGTGATTCACAACTTCGCGGTGCTGGGACTTTTTGCCCTGGAAAATATTACCATGGCAGAAATATTTGGTTCGCGGAACCGCTTTACCCGGATGGCTATTTCGAAAGAAGCGGGTGGTTTGGTTGCGGTTGGGTTTGGCCCGGTACTGGCAGGGATTTTCTGTAATATGACGGGGTCGTGGTTGCCTATTGTCGCCATGCTTATCATCTATTCATTTATTGGCCTTGTTGCGGCGTGGATAATGCCTGAGGTTAAAGATCGCGATTTAAGTATTGCTGAAGATGCCGCTGAAGTTCAAAAAGCGGTAAAAGCGACGAGCGCCCGTCATTATATTTGAACTAAAGGGTGCTGTGTAAGCAGTGCCTTTCATTCAGCTTTGTCCGACGGCTATTTACCACTCCGTCGGGTGTGGAGAATATTATGAGTTTTATAAACGATCGCTTTATGATCACCAACGAACCTGGTCTTGAACTTTATCAACAGGTCGCTAAACATCTGCCGATTATTGATTACCACTGTCATCTTGATGCCAGAGAAATTTATCAAAATAAGGCATTTGATAATATCACCCAACTGTGGCTTGCGGGCGACCATTATAAATGGCGAGCGATGCGGGCGAATGGCGTCAGCGAAGCCCTGATTACCGGAGATGCCTCCGACGAGGAAAAATTTCAGGCCTGGGCGCAAACGGTGGAGTCCTGCTTTGGCAATCCGCTCTATCACTGGACGCACCTGGAATTAAACTTTTACTTTGCCTGCGACACAATGCTGGACAGCCATAACTGGCGCGAGGTAATGGAGGCATGTAATCGCCGGTTAAAAGAAGATGAATTTAAGCCGCAAGCGTTGATTTCCCGCTCTGGCGTCGAGGTCATTTGTACCACCGACTCACCGCTGGACTCATTACACTATCATCGGCTGTTAGCCAGTGATAACACGCTGCCCTTTAAAGTATTACCGACGTTCCGTCCGGATGAAATGTTTGATGAAAATCCCGCCACCTGGTCAGCTTTTATAACGAAGCTCGCGGAACTAACCGACAAACAGATTTCGTCGCTTGATGATTTCGAGGCCGCGATTGCTCAGCGGATTGATTTCTTTCATGACGTGGGATGCCGTATTTCCGACCATGGCCCACTGGCCATCAATTATGTGCCAGCCGATAAAGCACAGGTCGCGAGCCTGTTTCTGAGGAAGCTCAATGGCGAAACGCTAGACGTGAATGAAAACGCCATTATCAGCAGCGCGATGTTTATCCAGCTGGCGAAACAGTATAAAAAACACCGCTGGGCAATGCAGATCCATTTTGGCGCGATCCGCAATAATAATAGCAAAATGCGTGAAGCCCTGGGCATCAACACCGGCTTTGACTCGATTAACGATCAGGTCAATCTCGCCTCCAGCCTTAATCGCTTACTGGATGCAATGGCCCAACAGAATGCCCTGCCTAAAACCATTCTTTATAACCTGAACCCTGTCTATAACGATATTGTCGCGACCACCGTGGCTAATTTTCAGTCCGCAGACGAGGGGGTTAAGTCGCCGATCCAGTTTGGCTCTGGCTGGTGGTTTAACGATACCCGCCGCGGAATGGAAAGCCAGCTTAATTCTCTGGCCGATCAGGGACTGCTGATGAATTTTGTCGGCATGCTGACGGATTCGCGTAGCCTCGTGTCCTACACCCGGCACGATTATTTCCGCCGTATCCTGTGCAATCTCATCGGTGGGTGGGTTGAGCGTGGCGAAGTCCCTGATAATAAAGACATACTGACCCGTATGATAAAAAATATTTGCCACGACAATGCTGAGAACTATTTCAAATTTTAATTAGATAGCTTCCGATGAGGATAGAACATGACTCGCAAAAATAAAAAAATAACCATACCGGTGAGTATCGGTTATGGCCTGACCGATATTATGGGCGGTGGGGCTTTCACGGTTATTGGTGCCTGGTTATTATTTTTCTATACAACGTTTGTCGGCCTTTCTCCCGTTGAGGCCGCCTCTATCGTGGCTATCGCCCGTATTGTGGATGCGATTGTCAGCCTGTTTATGGGGAGTTTTACCGATCATTTCTACAAGAACGCGCTAGGTAAAAAATTTGGCCGCCGTCGTTTCTTTCTGCTGATCGGTGCGCCTTTAATGCTGGTCTATACCTTACTGTGGCTGGATGGCATGGGCTACGGTTTCTATCTGGCCGTGTACCTGGCGTTTGAGGTGATTGCCGCTATGGTACTTATTCCATGGGAGACATTACCCTCGGAGATGACCAAAGACTTTAACTCGCGGACTAAACTGTCGACCTGCCGCATGTTTCTGTCTGCCACCGGCACCTTCCTCGCCACTTTTATTCCCGGCTTGCTGATTAATCATTTTGGTGAACATAATGCCAACGCCTATATGATTAACGGCGTCGTGTTTGCGGTACTGTTTATGTTCTGCGTATTTATTTCGTGGAAAGTGACCTGGGAGCGGGAATTAACGCCAGAGATGCTGGCCGAGCTTGAAAGCACGGCTGCGCCGAAAACGTTCGCTGAAAATATGCGCAGGGTCGGCGGCTTATTTAAAGATTACGCTTCAACCCTGAAAGTCAGGGCGTTCAGAAAACATCTGGCTATCTACCTGTTTTCCTTTACCGGCAAAGATGTTTACAACACGGTATTCGTCTTTTTTTGCGTCTATTGCCTGAATGTCTCTTCGGCTTTTGCCGGCAGCTTACTCTCCATGAGTATTGTGGGGCTGCCGGTTACATTATTAGCCGGTCTTGCCATTATTAAATTTGGGCCATCACGGCTATATGTTTTTGCCTATAGCGTCATGCTGTTATGCCTGCTTGGCTTTTTTATCGTCTATCAGTTCCCGGCGTGGAATACCATTCCGACGCTGATTGTGCTGGCTGCGGTTTATCAGGTCGGGCGCTGCGTTCTGGAGTTTACGCCGTGGAACGTCTTTCCGTTCATTCCCGATATTGACGAAATGATCACCCGCCAGCGTCGGGAAGGGCTGTTCGCCGCCGTGATGACGTTCTCCCGTAAAACGACGGTTGCCATTGCCACCTTTGTGGTCGGCGTGCTGTTACAAAGCGGAGGTTATGTTAAAGGCAGTCAGGTGCAGCCACAGGAAGCCATTACGACGATCGCCATCCTGCTGTTTGCCGGGACGGGATGTCTGCTGGTCATCGCATTATGGCAGGCGCTGACTTTCCATCTTAATAAGCAAACCCACAAAATTTTCGTTGATGAAGTTGAACGACTTAAAGCGCATGGTGCGAAACAGGACGTGGACCCGAAAACGCGGCAGATTGTCGAAGATCTTACCGGTTATCGCTATGACCAGCTGTGGAACGATCCCGCGCAGGCAGGTGTGGTACCCGCGGAAAATTTGTCTAAAGCACATTAATGCCCGATGGCATCGGCAGAAGATTCCGATGCTGTCACACATGTTTTGATTTTGTTATACCAATTGCGACGAGTTTAATACAAATCAAAGTATCCGCTGCACCGGAGGGTAATCTGGTGCAGTAAAATCATCCTATAGCGAGTTAAATATGGAAAACGAACTCTTAAAAGCGAAAGCCACGCTTCCGGCTTATGATCGGAGCGCACTCAAACCCCGTATCGTTCACCTTGGTTTCGGGGCGTTTCATCGTGCGCATCAGGGCGTTTACGCGGATATCCTGGCTTCAGAACACGGCAGCGACTGGGGCTATGTTGAAGTAAATTTAATTGGCGGCGAGCAGCAGGTTGCCGATCTCAAAAAGCAGGACCACCTTTATACCGTCGCGGAAATGTCGGCGGATGCCTGGACCGCTCGGGTTGTCGGAGTGGTAAAGGAAGCGCTGCACGCGCAGGTTGATGGGCTGGAAGCCGTACTGGCAAAAATGTGTGAACCACAGGTTGCCATCGTGTCATTGACGATCACCGAGAAAGGGTACTGCCACTCTCCGGCGACCGGGAAGCTGATGCTCGACCATCCGCTGATTGTGGGAGATCTGCAAAACCCGCACCAACCGAAATCAGCGGTCGGGGTGATTGTCGAAGCCCTGGCGCGCCGTAAAGCCTCCGGGCTACCGGCCTTCAGTGTGATGTCCTGCGACAACATGCCTGAAAACGGCCACGTCATGCGTAACGTTGTATGCGCCTACGCTCGCGAAGTGAATGCCGATCTGGCCGGGTGGATTGAGCAAAATGTCACCTTCCCGTCAACGATGGTGGACCGTATCGTACCGGCAGTAACGCCGGATACGCTTAATAAGATTGAGCAACTGACGGGCGTGCGCGATCCGGCTGGCGTGGCCTGTGAACCTTTCCGTCAGTGGGTGATTGAAGATAACTTCGTGGCAGGGCGTCCTGAATGGGAAAAAGCCGGTGCGGAGCTGGTGGCCGATGTGCTGCCGTTCGAAGAGATGAAACTGCGTATGCTTAACGGCAGTCACTCCTTCCTCGCCTATCTGGGCTATCTTGCCGGCTATCAGCATATCAATGACTGTATGGAAGATGATAATTACCGTCTTGCCGCCCATGCGCTTATGCTCCAGGAGCAGGCACCTACGCTGAAAGTGCAGGGCGTCGATCTCAAACAGTACGCCGACAGACTGATTGAACGCTACAGTAACCCGGCGCTGCGCCACCGTACCTGGCAAATCGCCATGGACGGTAGCCAGAAACTGCCGCAGCGGATGCTGGACTCCGTGCGCTGGCATCTGGCGCACCAGAGCCGCTTTGCGCTTCTGGCGCTGGGCGTGGCTGGCTGGATGCGCTACGTGAGTGGCGTGGACGATCAGGGTAACCCCATTGAAATCTGCGATCCGCAGTTAGCGGTCATTCAGGAGGCGGTGAACCGTAGCGAAGAGGGGCCAGCGCGTGTTCAGGCACTGCTGGGCATCGAGGCGATCTTTGGTAAGGGACTGCCGGATGACAGTCAATTTGTCAGCGCCGTAACGCAGGCGTATCAGATGCTGCTGGAGAAGGGCGCGAAAGCAACGGTCGCACACGTTGTGGCTAATCGCTAAACGTTAACAGGGCCGGACGGAACCACCTCGTCCGGCAACATTTTTTACAGTCAATCTTCACTAAACCAGTCGCGGTTTTCCTGACGAATCAGCTGTACAGAACCGCTAATTTCCTGCAAATGTAGCGCCATTGCCTTTTCAACCGTATCGGCATCGCGCTGCTGGAGAGCGGCAAAAATATCAAGGTGCTGGCGGAGGAGCATTTCCGGTGGGGAAACATGATCAAGACTCATGTAACGCACCCGGTCAATGGCCGCTTTGATATTTTCAATAGTATCCCACGCCAGCTGACAGTCCGCGATCAGCGCCAGCTTCTGATGAAATTCGTCATCAAGCAGAAAAAAATCGTTGAGCTGCTTACGCTCAATGGCAATCTGCTGCTGATGCAGGTTTTGCTCAAGCTGCCAGAGTTGTTCATCATTAATCATCCCTGCTGCGCGCCGGACGACGGCGCATTCAATCGCCTGACGAACAAAACACCCGTTCCGCACCTGGGAAAGTGAGATCTTGTTGACGTAACTGCCGCGCTGCGGACGGATCTGGATCAGACCATTTTCTGCAAGTTTAATGAAGGCTTCTCGCACCGGCTGACGAGAGACATCAAAGCGGACTGAAATTTCTTTCTCGGAGAGCGGCGTGCCGGGCGCAATCAGGCAATGCACGATATCCCGGCGTAAAATCCGGTAGATCTGCTGATTAACTGGCTGTGTAGGGTTCAGTTGGGTCTCGAAGGTCATTCATTCTTACTTTTTAGGCGATTAACCAGTTGATTTTACCACCACTTCACTATTTTCAATACCCGGCCTTGCGACCGGGCGATAAAAATTAACCCCGATGTACGCTCAACCCGGCATAGGTCTGACTCACGGGCATCATTTCAAGGGTGTTAATGTTGACATGCTTCGGCAGTGTGGCAACCCACCACACCGCTTCAGAGATATCTTCCGCAGACAGCGCGGTGGTGTTTTCGTAGGTTTTATCCGCTTTCGCATCGTCGCCTTTAAAGCGCACATTGGAAAACTCGGTGCCCCCAACCAGCCCCGGCTCAATGTTCGTCACGCGGACTGCAGTTCCATTAAGATCGGTTCGTAAGTTGAGGCTGAACTGACGGACAAACGCTTTGGTTGCCCCGTACACGTTACCTCCCGCATACGGCCAGCTACCGGCTGTAGACCCGAGATTAATCACATGCCCACGGTTGCGCTCGACCATGCCGGGCAGGAAGGCGCGCGTCATATACACCAGCCCCTTATTATTGGTATCGATCATATTTTCCCAGTCTTCGACGCTCGCTTTGTGTGCAGGCTCCATGCCCAGCGCCAGTCCGGCGTTATTAACCAGGATATCGATGTCGCGCCATTCTGCGGGCAGTGACGCGAGTTTCTCGTCGATTGCGGCGCGATCGCGTACATCCAGTTGCAGTGGATAAATGGCATCGCCAAGCTCATCTTTCAGCGCCTGCAGACGCTCCTGGCGGCGGCCGGTTGCAATCACTTTATGTCCATTTCCAACGAAACGGCGCGTAATGCTTTCACCAAAACCCGCCGTCGCGCCTGTTACCAGAATAATCATCTCACTGTTCCTCAACGCTTTTTGTGTTGTATAACCTTAACATGCGTTCCCGGTTTGCGGGAAACCGAAGTTAAGTGTGGCAAAAAAGTGCCGCTAACGTTTGGATAGATGACGCATCCACGTTATTTTTGTGCGAATGTCTAATGAAGCGTGGTGGATCAGCGAAAAGCCTGGTCTGAACGGTCAGGTTTTCAGGAGAAAGTGATGTCGTTAAACAATCCGTTTTTTAATGTGAGCACCTTGCCTTATCAGGCTCCCCGGTTTGATGAAATCAGGGATGAGCATTATCGCCCGGCCTTTGATGAAGGACTCCGTCTCAAGCGCGAAGAGATCGAGGCTATCGCGCACAATCCGGCCCCGGCAGATGTTGAGAATACTTTCGTGGCGCTCGAAAAAAGCGGTTTATTGTTAGAACGTGTAACCCATGTTTTTTTTGCCATGTCCCATGCCCATACCAACGATACGCTGCAACGGCTTGATGAGCAGTTTTCTGCCGAACTGGCGGCGCTGGCGAACGATATTTACCTCAATGATGCCCTTTTTCAACGCGTGGAGCATGTCTGGCAGCAGCGCGAGTCGCTGGGGCTGGATGATGAAACCCGCCGTCTGGTTGAGACGATCCGCCAGCAGTTTGTTCTCGCGGGCGCAACGCTGGGCGAGGCAGAGAAAGCGGCGTTAAAAACGCTTAATACCGAAGCCGCTACCCTGACCAGCCAGTTTAACCAGCGCCTGATGGCGGCAAATAAAGCCGGAGCATGGGTGGTTGAACGCGAGCAGCAGCTTGCGGGGCTGACTGCGGATGAAATCGCCGTGGCGGCGGATGCCGCGCGGGAAAAAGGATTAACCGATCGCTGGTTATTACCCCTGCTAAACACCACCCAGCAGCCTGCGTTAGCGGCATTACGCGATCGTCAGGCCAGGGAGCAGTTGTTTAACGCGGGCTGGACCCGCACCGTAAAAAATGACGAAAATGATACCCGATCGCTGATATTACAGCTGGTGGAGATTCGGGCAAAACAGGCCGGGCTCGTTGGTTTCGAGGATTACGCCAGCTGGAAAATGGCCGATCAAATGGCGAAAACCCCGGCGGCGGCGTTGGCATTCATGCGCAGAATTGTCCCGGCGGCACGGGCGCGGGCAGAACAGGAGCATTCCGCGATCCAGCAGGTCATTGATAAGCAGAACGGCGGCTTTCAGGCGCAGGCGTGGGACTGGGATTTTTATGCCGACCAGGTTCGCCAGGAAAAATATGCGTTTGACGAATCGCAGGTCAGACCCTACCTGGAACTGAATACCGTGCTGGAAGAGGGCGTTTTCTGGACCGCGTCGCAGCTTTTTGGCATCCGTTTTGTCGAGCGTTTTGATATCCCCGTTTACCATCCGGACGTTCGCGTCTGGGAGATCTTCGATGCCAGTGGTGAAGGTCTGGCATTATTCTACGGCGATTTCTTTGCCCGCGATTCCAAGAGCGGCGGGGCATGGATGGGTAACTTTGTCGAACAATCGACGCTGCTTAACACCCAGCCGGTGATTTACAATGTGTGTAACTATCAAAAACCCGCGGCAGGTCACAGCGCGCTGATCTCATGGGATGATGTGATCACCCTGTTCCACGAATTTGGTCATACGCTTCACGGCCTGTTTGCGCGTCAGCGTTACGCCAGCCTGTCAGGCACCAATACCCCGCGTGATTTCGTTGAGTTTCCTTCGCAGATTAACGAACACTGGGCGACGCATCCGCAGGTATTTTCCCGTTTCGCCCGTCATTATCAGAGCGGGGAAGCAATGCCGGAAGCGTTGCAGGCCAGCATGCTACAGGCGACGCATTTTAATAAAGGCTATGAAATGACCGAACTGCTCAGTGCGGCATTGCTCGATATGAACTGGCATCGCGTCAGCGCAGATAATATTCCTGAATCGGTGGATAGCTTTGAAGCGGCGGCGATCCGTCAGGAACATCTGGATCTCCCGGCCGTTCCTCCGCGCTATCGCAGCAGTTACTTTGCGCATATTTTTGGTGGCGGCTACGCGGCGGGCTATTACGCCTATCTGTGGACGCAAATGCTGGCTGATGATGGCTACCAGTGGTTCGTCGAACAGGGCGGATTAACGGCGCAAAATGGTCAACGTTTTCGTGAAGCCATTTTATCCAGGGGAAACAGCGCCGATCTGGAAACATTGTATCGTCAGTGGCGGGGAAGCGACCCTCTCATTGCGCCGATGCTTAAACACCGTGGTCTGAGCGAGCAGGAATAAAAAAACGGGCGTAAGCCCGTTTTGTTTATCTGTTCTGTAGGCTGACGTTTAAATATCGTCAGGCGTATTCAGTACAACCATTTCTAATGCGCTACGGTAGATATCCAGTTTGACGATATCTTTTTCTGTTTCAAGCCGGACCACCAGCTCCAGAATGATATCTTTATTATTAACGGCGGTTTTTCTGGACAAGAGATCCTGCATAATCTCAGAAATGACTTTTTGCCCGGCATCATCATGGTTATAACCAAACGACAGCGGGGAACTCTGGTCGACTTCTTGTATTGGCATGTTTTATGTTGCACCGTGCATAGTTAACGATAGTGGAAAGTCGGGACGCTTAATCTCAACGGTTTTAAACTAGTCACAAACCTGCAAATGTACAAATTCAAACGCAAAAATATTTTTAAATGCTCAAATAAATAACAACACATTAACTTTTTTAATGCATTCTACGTATGCGGGAGACAGCCGGGACGTAGAAAAGAAAAAAGTGAGTAGATAAATACCGCAATAATCGATCTGTCTTTTTCTCACTCTTCTTATTTTTGTGCCAGAAAGCAGAGCGCCATTATTGATTAACGCGACGGTTTTCTTTACGGAATTGGGTCGGTGATAGCGCAAAATGCTGGCGAAAGTGCTGACGTAATACACTGGCACTGGCAAACCCGGTCAACTCTGCGATGGTCTCAATACTGTGCTGGCTATGCATCAGGTGCGCCTGAACACAGCGCAGGCGCTCGCGCAAAATCCAGCGTGCGGGCGTGGTGCCGGTCGCAAGGGCAAACCGGCGTAGCAGGGTTCGGGGACTCATGCCTGCCCGCTGTGCCAGAACCTCCAGACTGTGCCTCTGCGCCAGATGCTGATGCAGATAATCAAATAGCTGGCCCAGCGTCTGGCTTTCACGGGCGCTGGCGACGGGACGGGGAACAGTCTGCGCCTGGGAGCCATCACGGTGGGGTTGGATCACCAGTCGACGCGCAACGCTATTGGCGATCTCCAGTCCGTAATCCTCACGTACCACGTGCAGGCAAAGATCGATACCTGCTGCGCTGCCCGCCGAGGTCATCACGCGCTGTCCGGCGACATAAAGGACATCATTCAACACCGTGATATCCGCAAAACGCTGCTGGAGGATCCGCGTATAGCGCCAGTGGGTTGTCGCTTTCATACCCGCGAGCAATCCTGTCGCCGCGAGGACAAACACGCCGGAGCAGATCGATATTATCCGGCAGCCGCGCGCGTAAGCCTGACGTAATGCGTCGATAAGCGCCGTCGGCACCGGGGAATCAATGCCACGCCAGCCCGGAATAATAATGGTGTCCGCCTGCGCCAGTAAATCCAGTCCGCCATCGGCCATGATGCGGATCCCTCCCGTAGCACGCATTTCGCCGCTATCCACAGCCGCCACGGCAAACTGGTACCAGTTATCGCCAAATTCGGGGCGCGGCAGGCCAAAAATTTCGACCGCCACGCCAAACTCGAACGTGCAAAGGCCATCATAGGCGAGAACGACTACGCGTCGTGGCGTAAGTGGGGAGGGCGAGATTGTCATTTTTACGCTGTTTTCTGACATGTTAATGGGCGGTTTTACCGGGCGCACTCTGGTTAAATCATTGTTAACATAAACCAGGAGAACACGCTATGAGTTACGTTACTGATTATCCTGCTGCTGCCCCTGAGGAAGCCGCTGCGTATTTTTCCCGTCGCCTGAGCCTCGAAACGGACTGCTCGGACGTTCATGACGCGATAAGCCACCATCAGCAGGACTTTGTTCTACTCCACGTGATTGGCCAACCGGCGCATTTTGACCAGAAACATCTGCCGGGTGCCGTACACCTTCCACATGGGCAAATCAATGCGCAAACAGTAGCGCAGTGGCCCCCGGAAACGTTATTTGTCGTGTATTGCGCCGGCCCACATTGTAATGGTGCGGATAAAGCCGCGCTGAAAATCGCCAGGCTGGGCCGACCGGTGAAGCTGATGCTCGGCGGCATGACCGGATGGCACGATGAAGGTTTTGCATTTGCCGGAGAGTCATCAGCGGCAACGTGAATTATTTTCATGCGCCGTGAAATTTTCTCCTTTGCGATGTGATATAGACTGTGTCATCTTTTAGACATATAGCCATCCAGAAGTCTATAAGTTCACATGCTGAATTATCACTGTGGGCAATGAACTGCCCATAGCCAGAGGAGAAAATATGTCACAGCAACATGGCCCGTACCGCGCAGATATCGTCGGCAGCTTTTTACGTCCGGACAGCATTAAGCAGGCGCGTCAACAACTGGCGAGCGGTGACATTACCGCCAGCCAGCTTCGCGAAATAGAAAATGACGCCATCCGCCATGTGGTTCAACAGCAGTGCGAATGCGGTTTGCATGTG
Source organism: Superficieibacter sp. HKU1 (assembly GCF_029319185.1). Taxonomy (NCBI): domain Bacteria; kingdom Pseudomonadati; phylum Pseudomonadota; class Gammaproteobacteria; order Enterobacterales; family Enterobacteriaceae; genus Superficieibacter; species Superficieibacter sp. HKU1. Next base: position 2,375,983 of record NZ_CP119754.1, on the reverse strand, counting down.
GTGACCGACGGCGAGTTCCGTCGCGCCTGGTGGCATTTTGATTTCTTTGATGGATTACAGGGCGTGGAACGCTACGATTCCGATAAAGGTATTCAGTTTAACGGCGTACAGACCAAAGCCCACGGCGTGCGTGTGACCGGAAAGCTGGCATTCGGCGATCACCCGATGCTGGAAGATTTTCGCTATCTGAAAAGCATCAGTGGTAATGCTGAGCCCAAAATGACCATCCCGTCGCCCAGCGTCCTGCATTTCCGCGGCGGGCGTAAAGACATTGACGCCCGTGTTTATCCGGATCTGGCCGATTACTTCGCCGATCTCGCCACCACCTGGCGCGATGCGATTCAGGCATTTTACGCAGCGGGATGTCGCTATTTACAGCTTGATGACACCGTCTGGGCGTATCTGTGCTCAGACGACCAGCGCCGTCAGGTGCGTGAACGTGGCGAAGATCCGGATGAGCTGGCAAAAATTTATGCCAGGGTGCTGAATAAAGCGCTGGAAGGTAAGCCTGACGATCTGACGGTGAGCCTGCACGTTTGTCGCGGTAACTTCCGCTCGACGTGGATTTCGGAAGGCGGCTACGAGCCGGTAGCAGAGATCTTATTCGGCACGGTGAACGTGGATGCGTTTTTCCTCGAATATGACAACGATCGCTCCGGTGACTTTGCGCCGCTGCGCTTTATTCGTCCTGGTCATCAGCAGGTTGTTTTGGGCTTGATCACCACCAAAAACGGCGAGCTGGAAGATCCTGAAGGGGTAAAAGCTCGTCTTCGTGAAGCGGCGAAATACGTCGATTTAAAACAGATCTGCCTGAGCCTGCAGTGCGGATTCGCCTCGACCGAGGAAGGTAACTCGCTGACCGAACAGCAGCAGTGGGATAAAGTCCGTCTGGTAACGGATGTTGCTTCTCAGGTCTGGTAACACGCAACGGCACAGCGTTGCACTGTAATAATGCAGCGCTGTGCCACAATAATGCTCCACGCCCGCTGTTCCGTCTTTTCTCCTTGATTCCCGCGATAAAAACATACCTGGCATCTTTTTTGCCTGATCTCTTCTGAACGCTTTCCTTGACCGTCGTCATTTGAATATTCAGGAGTGAATTATGCAACGTCGTACCCTGTTAAAAGCTTTTGCGCTCTCCGCCTCCGTTGTCAGCATGGGGATGACCTTTAGCGTCTATGCTGCCGACACGATTAAAGTCGGCATTATGCATTCGCTCTCCGGCACCATGGCAATTTCTGAAACGCCGCTCAAAGATGTGGCGCTGATGACCATTGATGAGATCAACGCCAAAGGTGGCGTGCTGGGCAAAAAACTGGAGCCGGTGGTCGTCGACCCGGCCTCTAACTGGCCGTTGTTCGCAGAGAAAGCGCGGCAATTATTAACTCAGGATAAAGTTGCGGTGGTATTTGGCTGCTGGACGTCCGTCTCCCGCAAATCAGTCTTGCCGGTATTTGAAGAACTCAACGGGCTGTTGTTCTATCCGGTGCAGTATGAGGGCGAAGAGATGTCGCCGAACGTCTTTTACACCGGCGCGGCTCCTAATCAGCAGGCCATCCCGGCAGTGGAATACCTGATGAGTGAAGATGGCGGCAGCGCTAAACGCTTCTTCCTGCTCGGGACTGACTATGTTTATCCACGAACCACCAACAAGATCCTCCGCGCGTTCCTGCATTCAAAAGGCGTGCAGGATAGCGATATCGAAGAGGTGTATACCCCGTTTGGCCATAGCGACTACCAGACTATCGTTGCCAATATTAAAAAATTCTCCGCGGGCGGCAAAACGGCAGTGGTGTCCACCATCAACGGGGATTCCAATGTTCCTTTTTACAAAGAGCTGGCAAACCAGGGGCTGAAAGCTACCGATGTACCGGTTGTGGCGTTTTCGGTGGGAGAAGAGGAACTGCGTGGCATCGATACCAAACCGCTGGTGGGCAATCTGGCGGCGTGGAACTATTTTGAATCCGTCGATAATCCGGCTAACCAGAAGTTTGTCGCCGACTATAAAGCGTGGGCTAAGGCCCATAAGCTGCCCAACGCCGATACCGTGGTAACTAACGATCCGATGGAAGCTACTTATGTGGGCCTGCATATGTGGGCGCAGGCGGTTGAAAAAGCAGGGACCACCGATGTAGATAAAGTGCGTGAGGCGATGGCTGGGCAAACTTTCGCCGCGCCGTCTGGCTTTACGTTGACCATGGATAAAACCAACCACCATCTGCATAAACCGGTGATGATTGGTGAAATCGAAAATAACGGTCAGTTTAACGTGGTATGGCAAACCGACGCCCCGGTCCGCGCCCAGCCGTGGAGCCCGTTCATTCCCGGAAATGAAAAAAAATCTGACAGCCCGGTTAAATCAGGCGGGCAATGATTTTTAGCCCTCCTCACGGAGGGCGCGTTTCGGGAGGAGGGGTTATGAACGTTATACGTATGATGTGCTGTTTATTATTGCTGGCAGGGATCCTGCCGCTGAACGCACAGGCGGCGGATGCCGATGATTTTGTTGCCGCCAGCCGATCCGCGCAGGCAACGCTACTGGAAAAATGGGCGGCTGAACCGCAACCACAGCGGATCCCTTTTCTGCGCGCGCTGGCCGCAGAAAATCTCAATGTTGATGGCGAACGTCATGCCTTTGCGCTGGAGAACGGTCAGCCCGTGGCGCTGGATGGAACCTCAACGCCCGAGGGCGGGCTTAAAAAAGTCCGTCTGACAAACCGGTTACGTAATCTGGCGGCAGTAGCCCTCGCCACGCACTTGCTAATAAGTGACAACGTCACGGAAAGGCTGGCCGCGGCAAAAACGCTGCGTCGTGACGCGCAGCCCTCGATGTTACCCATGCTGATACAGCGTAAAGCGCTCGAAAAGGATGACGAGGTCAAAGCGCAACTGACCATTGCCCTCGCCAGCCTGCAACTCAGCAGTGCCGATGCGGCGATACGTCGTGATGCTGCGGTGGAGCTGGGCAACTCCTCCGATCCTGAAACGCAATCGCGGCTTACCCCGTTTACCGATAGCCACACTGAACCCGATGCCAGCGTTCGCGAGGCGGCCATAAGCAGCATTGCGCAAATTAAGCAGCGTCAGGTTCTTGGTGAGGTCCTGGGACAAGCCTTTATGGGATTGTCGCTGGGTTCCATTTTATTACTGGCGGCCCTTGGGCTGGCGATCACCTACGGTCTGCTTGGCGTCATCAATATGGCGCATGGCGAAATGCTGATGCTCGGCGCGTACAGCACCTGGCTGGTACAGCAGGCGATGGCGCAGTTTGCGCCACAGTGGCTGGCATTCTATCCGGTGGTGGCGCTGCCGGTAGCCTTTGCCGTGACGGCAGGGATGGGAATGTTGCTTGAGCGCACGATTATCCGCCATTTGTACGGGCGTCCGCTGGAAACCTTGCTGGCGACGTGGGGTATCAGCCTGATGCTAATCCAGCTGGTGCGTATGCTGTTTGGCGCACAAAACGTTGAGGTTGCCAATCCGGGCTGGCTGTCGGGCGGGATCCAGGCGTTGCCCAACCTCATCCTGCCGTGGAACAGGGTGGTGGTACTGGGATTTGTGCTACTGGTACTGTTTTTCACCTGGCTTATTCTTAACAAAACGCGGCTGGGCATGAATGTGCGGGCGGTGACGCAGAATCGCGCCATGGCGGCGTGCTGCGGCGTACCGACGGGACGGGTTGATATGCTGGCCTTTGGCCTGGGATCCGGTATTGCCGGGCTGGGTGGCGTGGCGCTCTCCCAGCTTGGCAACGTCGGGCCGGAACTGGGACAGGGTTACATTATCGACTCTTTCCTGGTCGTAGTTCTTGGCGGGGTCGGCCAGCTGGCGGGCAGCGTAGTCGCAGCGTTTGGTCTGGGGATCTTCAATAAAATCCTCGAACCGCAGCTGGGCGCGGTGCTCGGTAAGATCCTTATTCTTGTTGTCATTATTTTGTTTATTCAGAAACGGCCGCAAGGGCTGTTCGCCCTGAAAGGGAGGAGCATTGACTAATGAGCCAGCCTTTGACGCTTACTCTGGCGCAAAAAGCGCCTCTTACGCTGCGTATTGTCGGCGGGATCCTGATGGCCGGATTGCTGATATTACCGTTTCTGGCGTTGTTGCCTGCCAGCCATCCGCTGTTTCTGTCGACATGGATGCTGACGCTGATTGGTAAAATCCTTTGCTATGCGGTTGTCGCCGTGGCGCTGGATCTTGTGTGGGGCTATGCGGGATTACTGTCGCTCGGACATGGGATTTTTTTCGCCCTCGGTGGCTACGCGATGGGAATGTATCTGATGCGTCAGGCCGCCGGTGGCGGGCTACCCGCGTTTATGTCGTTTTTATCGTGGAATGAATTACCGTGGTTCTGGTGGGGAACGCAGCATTTCGCCTGGGCAATGATGCTGGTAGTCATGGTGCCGGGACTGCTGGCGCTGGTGTTCGGCTACTTTGCCTTTCGCTCGAAAATTAAAGGCGTCTACTTTTCGATTATGACCCAGGCACTCACGTTCGCGGGCATGCTGCTGTTCTTTCGTAATGAAACCGGATTTGGCGGCAACAACGGGTTTACCGGCTTTACCACCATTCTCGGTTTTCCGGTGACGGCCACGTCCACGCGAATCGCTCTGTTTTTGGCAACCGTGATCCTGCTGGTGCTGTCGCTGACCGTTGGTTATGCGCTGGCAAAAAGTAAGTTTGGCCGGGTCCTCACCGCCGTTCGCGATGCGGAGAACCGGCTAATGTTTTGCGGGTACGATCCACGCGGTTTTAAGCTGCTGGTCTGGACGTTGTCCGCCGTTCTCTGCGGGCTGGCAGGCGCACTGTATGTTCCTCAGGTCGGCATTATTAACCCCGGCGAAATGTCGCCCACCAACTCCATTGAAATGGCGATTTGGGTCGCGCTCGGGGGACGAGGGACCTTAATTGGTCCGGTCCTGGGGGCCGGGCTGGTCAATGGCGCAAAAAGCTTGTTTACCGTTGCCATGCCGGAGTACTGGCAGGTATTTCTCGGCCTGATATTTATTCTGGTTACCCTGTTTTTACCCCGCGGCGTCATTGGCCTGCTGCGCAGAGGAGAGAAATGATGCAACCTGACGAAGGGCTTTTCACCCGCCAGCTTCCGGGAGACCGCTTTCGTGAGCAGACCGATCCGGTACTGCAACTGAAAAATATCAACGTTAACTTTGCCGGCTTTCAGGCGCTGACCGATCTGACGCTAAATATCGGCGTCGGCGAGTTGCGCTGTGTGATTGGGCCGAACGGGGCAGGAAAAACAACTCTGATGGACGTCATCACCGGCAAAACGCGACCGCAGAGTGGCTCTGCGCTTTACGATCAGTCGCTGGAACTGACCGGTCTGGATCCCATCGAAATTGCGCGTCGCGGGATTGGGCGCAAATTTCAGAAGCCGACGGTCTTTGAAGCGTTAACGGTCGCAGAGAATCTTGAACTGGCATTAAAAACCGACAAGTCGGTATTGGCGACTCTGCGGGCGAGATTACGTGGCGAGCAGCAGGACCGTATCGATGAAATTTTACTGCTGTTGCGTCTTGGTGCAGAGCGTCATCGACGTGCCGGACTGTTGTCCCACGGGCAAAAACAGTTTCTCGAGATTGGAATGTTGCTGGTGCAGGAACCACACCTTTTATTACTGGATGAGCCTGCCGCCGGGATGACCGATGCCGAAACCGCCTATACCGCCGAGCTTTTTCGCCAGCTGGCAGGAAAACATTCACTGATGGTGGTCGAACACGACATGGGCTTCGTTGAAACCATCGCCGACAGGGTCACCGTGCTGCATCAGGGGCAGGTGCTGGCGGAGGGATCGCTACGTGAGGTCCAGCAAAATGAACAGGTTATTGAAGTCTACCTCGGACGTTAAGGAGCGATGATGTTACAGGTTAGCGATTTGCATCAATACTATGGCGGAAGCCATATCCTGCGGGGTGTCAGTTTTACGGCCAAAACCGGGGAAATCACCTGTCTGCTGGGGCGTAACGGAGTAGGTAAGACCACGCTGCTAAAATGCCTGATGGGGCTTATTCCGGCGCGCAGCGGCTCGGTCGTCTGGCAGGATCGCCCGATCGCCCTCCGCAAACCGCATCAGCGGGTGCAGTCCGGTATTGCCTATGTACCGCAGGGGCGCGACATTTTCCCCCGTCTCACGGTAGAGGAAAATCTGCTGATGGGGCTGTCGCGCTTTCCGGCGCGAGATGCGCGTACGGTGCCTGACGATATCTACCATCTTTTTCCGGTATTAAAAGAGATGAAACATCGTCGCGGTGGCGATTTGTCCGGCGGACAGCAGCAGCAACTGGCCATCGGTCGTGCGCTGGCAAGCCGCCCGCAACTGCTTATTCTTGATGAACCGACGGAAGGTATCCAGCCGTCAGTGATTAAAGAAATTGGCGTGGTGATCCGTGAACTCGCCCGTCGTGGCGATATGGCCATTTTGCTGGTAGAGCAATTTTATGATTTCGCCGCCGAACTGGCGGACTGCTACCTGGTAATGTCCCGCGGCGCCATCGTGCAACAGGGCCGGGGAATGGACATGGACGCCGAAGGCGTACGGGGGATGGTGGCAATTTAAACGGGTGCGCTGAGGACCAGACCCGACAGCCGGTACGCGGGGATTGCTCCCCGCGTGTTAGCTACTTCCTCGATTCGTAAGCGAGAACAGCTTTAAACTCCATACCACAATCTCTGATATTCAGCTCGCAGAGCGAGTCGCGCACCATCAACGTGAACCCTAGCGCTGTTAAACACAACGCTATGATCGCCACCAGGGCGTATTTCGTCAGCATGTTATTGCCTCCGTGCAAAGAAGAGACTAACATCCGATTGTTGGGTTCGGACGTTGGCCTCAGGTGGATAGAAATATCTCCTGGGGCTTTCATCTTTCCGAACTCCGACAAGGCCTGAGACCGGAAAGCCTCAAGCACCCGCCGTGTATTCTATGCTTCGATAACGTCTGTACCAGCCTGTTTTCAGGCTTTATTCTTAGCCTGCGAGGCTGCTCGCAACGTCTCAGTTGGTTTGCACAACATCATGAATACGTTTGCTACTCATCCCGCGGATAATCATTAACCACGCCAGGACGATGGCCGCCATTAAAATAACAAATAATGACCAGTGCGGGAGATGGGTTAATATCAATCCGGTCGCCAGCGGGTTTGCCGCTGCCCCCAGCCAGCCCAACGCCTGAGCAGAAAAATAGCTCGCTTTCATTCCCGGCGGCGCAATATTGTCAATTAACATGTATTCGCCCGGTGCATATATTATCTCACCAATGGTAAATACCGCTGCCGATATTCCCCAGACGACCAGATTTACGCCAGAGAACATAAACCCTGTTAAGCCTGCCACAAAGAAAACGGTGCCGACGGTCATCAGCGGGCGTAAATTTTTCGCCGTTAACCGCCGACCAATTGAGTACTGTAACGTCACGACCAGCGCGGCGTTAACCGGCAAAACCACCGCGACCACATGTTCGGCAACGTTGCTGTCGGCAACCGCCAGCACGTATTGTGAAATGCAGGATGCAAAGGATCCGCCGACGAACGAGGCCAGAAAACCCGACAGGGTAAACCAGAACAGCGCCTTATCGCGTAGCAGCACGGAAGGCGACCATGCAACAGGCTCACCATTGGCAGTGTTCGCCGCGACCCGCTGCACGAAACGTCCGATAAACACCAGCGGGAAGGCGGCGCAAAATGCGGCCAGCCAGAAAGGCAAATTCAGACTGTACATCACCAGCAGCGTGCCGATAGGTGGGCCTATCGTCCAGCCAATATTCAGAAAACTGTAGTTAAGCGAAAATATCCGCGCTTTCTCTGCCGGAGAAAGAACATCGGCAAACCAGGCTTTCAGAACGGTGGCAAAAACCGAATATGCGCAGTTAATCATTGCAAAAAATATAACGACCAGCGCAACATTATTCACTGCCGGAATAGCAATAAAGCCAAGGATAAATATCAGTACTGAAACCAGCATATAGCGTTTTTTATCAAATTTATCCGCCATAATGCCGAAACCCAGACTAAATACGACGCCAATGGTCAACGCGATAGTCATCGCATAGCCGATCGCCTCAACGCTCATCGCATAGCGACGCGTCAGATAAATCGTCATGAAGGGAAGTGTTGCCCCGCGACCAATAGTTAAAAGTAATGACGATGCCAGCAGCGCAGTAATTGAGCGCCTGGTTGATGTGATCATTTTCCTGCCCGACAAGTGCTCTGTTTCATTATTTTGTCTTATCAGGAATATCACGCAATAAGAACAATGTATAGCGCGGCTAGGGGGAAGGATGGCCTACCAGAAATAATGATCTGTTAAAGCGTCTTTTTTTCCGCTAACGTGGGACAGTTCACATAATTCTAACAATTACAGAGGCAGGGTATGACGCGTAAAGATGGGCTGCTGGCGCTGCTGGTTGTCGTGGTTTGGGGGCTTAACTTCGTCGTCATCAAAGTTGGATTGCATAATATGCCGCCGCTATTGTTGGCTGGCCTGCGCTTTTTGCTGGTGGCTTTTCCTGCCCTGTTTTTTGTGGCCCGGCCGAAAGTGCCGCTGCGTTTGCTTTTAGGATACGGACTCACCATCAGCTTTGGCCAATTTGCCTTTCTCTTTTCGGCGATCAAATTTGGCATGCCCGCCGGGCTGGCGTCACTGGTTCTTCAGGCGCAGGCTTTTTTCACCATCCTGCTCGGCGCGTTTGCGTTTGGGGAAAGACTGCAGGGCAAACAGCTGGCCGGAATTACGCTTGCGGTATTCGGCGTGCTGGTGCTGATAGAGTCGAGCCTTAACGGGCAGCATGTTGCGATGCTGGGCTTTATGCTGACGCTGGCCGCCGCCCTGAGCTGGGCCTGCGGCAATATTTTTAATAAGAAAATTATGCAGCTCGAAAACCGTCCGGCAGTGATGTCGCTGGTGGTCTGGAGTGCACCGTTCCCTGTTGTGCCATTTCTGCTGGCGTCGCTGATATTTGATGGTCCGGCAGCAATACTGCAAAGCCTGGTGGCAATCGATATGACCACCATTTTATCGCTGATCTACCTCGCATTTATTGCCACCATCGTGGGCTACGGCATCTGGGGAACATTGCTGGGACGCTACGAAACCTGGCGCGTTGCGCCGCTATCGCTGCTGGTGCCGGTGGTTGGATTAGCCAGTGCGGCCCTGTTGTTGGGGGAAACCCTGACCCTGCTACAGCTTGTGGGCGCGGCGCTGATCATGGCAGGGCTGTATATTAATGTGTTTGGCTTGCGTATTCGGCGGGTGAAAGCGGTCAGGGGATAACCCTCACGACGGCAGTCCAGGTTACAGGTGATAAAAAAATCAGTACTCCCGGACTGCCGTTTCACGCGGTGGTTAAAACGTCTCCTTCCACGCGGTATACAGCAGCGAATCTTCCATCTGCAAAGCATCAAGAGGGATCAATTCGCCCTGAGGAATATCACGGGTTAATACTTTATTCGACAGAAGGTAATAAGGCGCAATACCGGCACCGGCGGATTTTGGCAACAGCCGGGCGCTGACGTCAGGTATGGTGTGATGATGTCCACCCATTTCCAGCATTTCGCCTTTTTTCAGCGGACGATCGGCATACCCGGCCATCACTGCGTGGATCTGCTGATTTGTCGCTCCGGAGGCGCGACGATGCAGCACCGCAGAAAATATGGACAGCGGCGATTCAAGTCCCATGATGTGATACGGCAGGTAAATACAGGCGTATTTTCCGTTTTTGCTGACGACATGCCCCTTGCCGGCCAGCATTTCCCAGGTGGCGTTATCTTTACAGCGCACAATGATAAACACACCGCCGCCAAAGCTCACTTCGTCCTCGCGACGCAGGCAGTTAAACACATCAACCACGCCATGACGCGTCAGGATGCCGCCATCCTCCTCAGGAATAAAAATATCGGCCAGCTCGCTGATATGGCACATCGGATAGCTCATTTCATCGCACGCCGGGGTCAGCGCGGCGGAGTTTGCTACCACGTTCATTTCGCAGTAGTCCGGCGTGGCGCTAAGCGGCAACATACTGAGTAGTGATGTTCTCCTGGCGAGCGTGGCGGCAATATCGTCACTTAACTGCCAGCACTCCGTCAGGCCACTAACCTCCACCTGACGATCGCACCAGCTAATGGTGTTGTTAGCAGGCGACCAGACAAAGTCATACTCACTGGATTTACCGGCAGCAACAATTTCCAGTCCCAGAACCTGTGCCCAGGTGATGAGACCCAGCAGATTCGAAGGCTGATCGCCATCGACCGTGGTGTAAACCGCATCATGTTTCAGCGCCAGCTGATTCAGCCACGGACCCGCGACAGAGTCGGTTTCTTTACTCACCATACCGACATGGACGCCGCGCTGTAATGCATGGATTGCGATAGCGATGCTGATCTCCGGCTTACCGGTCGCCTCGATCACCATATCCAGATCGAGCGCGTCCAGAAGGGTGTAATCGCGTATAATGGCGGTTTTTCCCGCCTGCTGAGCGGCAATAGCCTGCCCGGCGTCTTCGCAAATTTCCGCATCCGTACAGTAATTAAGATCGTTAAGTAATGACTGAGAGCCTTCAACATTCAGGTCGCAGAGGGCGACAATCTGTATTGACGGAATTTCCCGACACTGCACAAGCAACGAGCGACCAAATCCGCCGGATGCCCCGGTGATGGCGATGCGTATCTCACGGGTATTTAACGTGTCGAACAGCAATGTGTAGTTCATGTTCCTTCCTCATTAATAAACAGGTTAGCCAACGAGGGCGTTAAGCAATAAAACGAAAATCAGACCGAGGATCGACAGAAACGACACCAGCAGGGTCCAGCTTTTCAATGTTTCGGCCACCGTAAGCTGAAAATACTCTTTAAATAGCCAGAAACCGGAGTCATTCACGTGCGATAACATCAGGCCGCCCGTGCTGGTCGCGAGTACCAGCAATTCGAGGTTCACTCCGCTGTGGCTGGCCAGCGGGGCGACGATCCCGGCGGTAGTCACCACGGCAACGGTGGCAGAACCAATGGCAATGCGAATTAAGGCGGTAACCACCCACGCCAGTACCAGTGGCGAGATGTTCCAGTGCATTGCAGAGCTGGCAATCAGCGTACTGACATTGGTCGCCAGCAGCATCTCTTTAAATCCGCCGCCAGCGTCAAGGATAAGAATGATGGCAGCGCACGGACCGAGGCTTTTGCCGACGATTTTTTGGAGCTGGCTCATGCCGAAGCCGCTGCGCACGCCAAGTGCCCAGAGAGAAAACAAGACGGCAATGAGAAGAGAAACTATCGGGTCGCCAATGGTGTTGAGCAATTCTGCCGGAAAGGAGCCAGGTGCCACAGATCCTTTTGCCAGGGTTTTGCACATCATCAAAATGGGAGGCAGCAGAATCGTCAACATCGACATTGCGAACGAAGGCATATTCTGGTGAGTCGTCTCCTGTACATTATCGTCAGCCTGCATTTGACGATAATCCTGACGACGCAGATCCGGAAACACCTTTAACGCAAAGTGAGTAAATACCGGGCCGGACAGGATAACCATCGGGATAGCCAGCAGGAGTCCATAGAACATACACGTACCGGCATCAGCGCCATAGGTCGTCATCGCAAGCGTCGGGGCGGGGTGCGGCAACATTAAACCGTGGGCAACGTATAACCCTGCCGCCAGAGGAATACCAATGCGTAACAACTGACTGCGGGTACGGCGCGCAATGACGTACACCAGCGGCACCAGCATAACAAAACTGACATCGAAAAGATGTGGAAGACCGATGATCAGTGCGGCTATACAGATGGTCAGGGGGATCATACGAACCGAACCAAGACGAATAAAGGTATTCGCGATCCTGTCAGCGGCTCCCGACTCCAGCATAACGCCGCCGAGCATGGTGCCCAGCCCTACTACCAGGCCGGTCGAACCCAATACGCCGCCAAAGCCTTTCTCAAAACTTTTTATCGTTTGCGTTGGCGATAATCCCGCGGCAATGCCTAAAAAACCTGCCGCAATAATTAATGCCAAAAAAGGATGGAACTTAAACCTGGTAATCAGAATAACTAATATCGCAATAGATGCAATGAGTGAAATAAAGTGGCTGATTTCAAATTGCATAGAGCCTCCGGGCTGACTGGTGCAGTAGCCTTATATTTATAATTGGAAACTGGTAATAGAATTTATCGTTTGTAGGGAATGAGTGAAGATCTACATTTTATTTCTCCTTGTTGTTCCATGTATGGCTCACCTGGTGCAGGCGCAATGGCAACTGTTGTAATTTATTAATGGCTTCTGCCGGAAGCTGATCGTCGCAAATAATGTCATCGATCTGGTCAAGATGACAAATATGGAACATGCCGTATTTGCCATATTTACTGCAATCCGAGACCAGTACCTTATGCCGGGATGAAGCTATGACGGCCTGTTTTACCAGCATTTTTCCTTCATCAGGCGTAGAGATCCCGTGTTCACAATCCCATGAGCTGGTGCTTATGAAGGCAATATCAATATTGTACTGACGAATGAACTGAGCGGCGCAATGTCCGACCGCTGAGCGATTACGCACGTCAACCCGGCCTCCGGTATGAAACAGGTCGACACACGATGTCGACATTAAAAAATCAGCAATCGTAAAATCATTCGTAATAACGGTGACTTTTTTTAATTTATTGGCAATAACCTGGGCAATTTCATAGGTCGTCGTCCCGGCATCAAGATAAATCACGCTGCCTGAATCAATAAATTGCTCGGCAATGATTCCGATTTGTCTTTTAGTTGAATGATGTAACATCGCTTTTTCAACGTAAGGTAATTCCTGAATAAGCACTTCATTCAATTTAGCTCCACCGCTGATAAATTTGACTCTTCCTTCGTTCTCCATTTCTTTCAAGTCTCTGCGAATGGTCATGTGCGAGACACCGAGTAATTTTGCCAGATCGCCGATCGCCGCGTGGGCATAACGGTGAAGATGACTGTAGATAAAAACGCGGCGCTCGTCGGGCAACATTTCAGTATCCTTAAGGGGCTGGAGGCGCAGTATTGACGCTGAAGCGGGTTTTCAGTTCGCTGACCTGCTCGTCATTCAGCGTATTCATTCCGTGTGGCCTGATCATAAACCAGATCCGTGCGGTATCTTCCAGCTCTTCGGCATTGAATGTGGCCTCGCGCAGCGTGGTCCCCCCAATGACAGGGCCATGATTCGCCAGCAGCATCGCATTATGATCCGGAGCCAGTTTTGCCACTTCATCCGCCAGACCCGGATGCCCCGGCCGTAGATAGCGGATCAGTGGCAATTTACCTGTACGCATAACGAAATAGGGGGTAATGGGCGGCAGGCAGTCCTGCGGATCCAGATCGGGCAAACACGACAATGCCGTCAGAGAGGTAGAGTGAAGATGCACAATACCACCAATATCGGCGCGCTGGCGATAGAAAGCCAGATGCATCAATGATTCTTTCGACGGTTTTTCTCCTGAAACCCACTGGCCCTGAGCATCAAGTTTGCTGAGGGTTGCAGGATCGAGAGAGCCAAAGCTGGAGTTGGTCGGTGTTACCAGAAACCCTCCCTCCGGCAGGCGCGTACTCATATTTCCTGCGCCACCACTGCTATAGCCGCGCATAAACATCGAACTGGCCAGCGTGACCATCTGCTCCCGCAGTTGTAACTCATTCATTAAAAAGCTCCTGAGCTTTGATAAAAAAGCGCTCGTCACCAAAATTACCTGATTTAAGCGCTAACCACATATTGCGCGAGATATCTTTTACCCACGGTACGCCGGGAGCAATAGACTGGCCGATAACAAATCCTTTTACGCCGAGGTGCTGAACTAACAGACTGGAAGTTTCACCACCCGCAACAATGATCTTGTTCACTCCGTGATGCGTGAGTTCACTGGCAAGCGCCGCAATAAGCGACTCAATAGCGATGCCGGCGGCGTCTGCGCCATAGCGTTGTTGTATCACTTTCACTTCGTCGGCAGGACGCGTGGCATACAGCATCGGTGCCAGTGAGCCTGAGCGGGATAAATACCAGCTGACCAGTTCCTTCAGATAGGCAGTTTTATCATGTAACGCGCGTTCAACATCAATAGACAACGATGGCGCATGCTGACGATAAAAATTAACCTGGCGGTTGGTCATGGTTGAACTACTGCCCGCCAGCACCAGGCATTTTCCTTCAGTCCCTGGAATACCGATATCCGTGGTGTTACGCGTTTCAGGCGCGAGGAAAGCCAGTGCGCCCGCCAGCCCTGAGCCGCCAGTCAGTAAGAGATTTTCCGGGATTGCCGCCGCAAGCACCTGCAGATCTTCATCGGTCATGGCATCCAGAACCGCGTAGCGTTTGTGTTGTTGTTGCAGCGCATTAAGTTGATGGGTTACCACCTGACTGCCAGCCCGCACCTGATCCAGTGAGACCAGGCCACACTGGCCCGATGCCTGTTGTTCCATCACGCGCAGCAGACTGGCATCGGTCATGGGGGTGATCGGATGGTTTTGCATCCCGGATTCGTTAAGTAGCTGACCGTTCACAAACAGATGACCATGGACAACGGTTCTGCCATTCACCGGAAGTGCAGGGCATAACACTGCCATGGGCGATTGTGTGAGTTCAAGAAGGAGGTCCGTGACAGGACCAATATTGCCTGCCGGACCAGAATCAAACGTTGAGCAATACTTAAAATAGATGCGCTGACAGCCCTGAGACTGGAGCCATTCGCAGGCCTCGCGCGTCAAACGTTTTGCCTCATTAACCGGACAAGAACGGCTTTTCAACGAAATCACCACGGCATCGGCATGGGTGATATCAATGCTCCTGTCGGTAATACCATTGAGTTGTATGACCTGCCAGCCTGAAAGTGCAATAAAGCTGGCGATATCGGTCGCTCCTGTAAAGTCGTCTGCAATGATGCCCAGGCGTATGCTCATACTTATTATTCCAGCGCTACGTTGTGATGATGTGCATTATTGTGAAGGGTATACTTTCACATTAAGATGATGAATATCACAAAAAAACGCATACATTTCACGCTGTATTAATTAATAAATTATTGATTTTAAAATAGTTAACTTGTTTTCATCTCTTAACATCGCCATGTGAAATTCTGTGAATGTTGTGATTTTATGTGCGCAACGGAATTAAACAGTGTGAGGGGATTGCTTGCGTGGGATGGATCGGGAGGGGAATTACCGGGACGTCATTGAGCAAAACGGCAGATCGGGCGGCAAAAAAAGCCCCGCCTGGGCGGGGCAAACGAATCACAGGCTGTGCTGATTATAATAAGGCACACCCAGTGCGTCGGATTTGTCACTTCCTGTGCCCATATGATTAAAATCAAACGGAGACTGGTCATACGCGGAAGGAATCGTTAACGTCGCGCGGGCGCTGCCTTCAGCAGGGTGACGAGGTTGCTCCGCAAAGCTCTGACCGGCGGTCAGCATCGCTAATGCAAAAGTAGCGGAGACGAGCAGTTTCATGATTTCCTCGATACGTCTTAAAACAGGCGATTAGTGATTACAGTGATTTAACGGTTGCAGATAGCGCGCTTCACCCGGCATATCCATGATCCGGTATTTGTGCGGCGGCACGTCGAAATAGTTCTTGAACGTTCGGGTCAGGGTTTGCTGCGATTCAAAACCGTAACGCTCGGCCAGATACAGGATCGGCTCGTTGCTTTGCTTCAGCTTCTGGGCGATTTCCGTCAGCTTACGGGTGCGAATATATTGACCCAGCGAGTGTCCGGTTTCTTTTTTAAACATTCTTTGCAGGTGCCATTTTGAGTAGCCGGAGCGTTCTGACACTTTTTCCAGTGACAGCGGCGTCTCCAGGTTGTCTTCAATCCAGTCCAAAATGCTATGGATGGTAATGGCGTCAGTATTACGTCTGGACATCGTCTTACCTCTTATGTTTACGGCAGCACTTTCTTGAGCAGGTATTCAAGAGTAGCCACTTCGTCCGCCGATAAGTTTTTTGTTAGTTCCTGATGCAGATCTTGCCCAACAAGCTGATGACATTGCTCACAAATGGTGGTGCCTTCCGGCGTCAGTCGTACCAGGACGCCGCGTTTGTCATTGGGATTTGGCAAGCGCTCAACCCAGCCTTTACAGACCAGTCTGTCGAGCATACGGGTCAGGGCACCCAGGTCGACCGACAGCACTTTTTTCAGCTCGACAGGGGTGACGCACACTTCGCAGCGAATAGAGCAAAGCACTTTGAACTGTGTGGCGGTAATGTCCTGCGGCGAAAGATAATCGTTGAGCAAACGGTCTTTTTTTTGGTTAACCATGTGGATCAAACGTCCCAGCGGAATGATTTCGTTAAACAGATCCCCTGAACTTTTCACAATGGTTGCCCCGGCAAGTATATTAGTTGCGGAGGATATTATTGCCCAGGCAAACATAAGTCAACTGAATGAATTGATTCATGCCACGATTTGCTAAAAACCCGGTTAATCCCGTGCCAGCTATAGGGTTTTAATGTTGAGTGAAGGGAGGTTGCAGACATGAGTAAGGATGAAAAAGAGACGCTATTATTCATTGAAATGATGATTTGGGGCCGGCAGACGGCCCCGGTGAATCTGCGATTATTGCGTTTGTTCTTCCAGTGAAATCGGCCAGCGGCGGAAAATAATGATCGCCCAGATCAGCGCGGCCAGTGCCGGCACCGCACCGACATAGCCGATGGCCGCCATCGAAAAATGGCTGCTTACCTGACTGCCCACCAGCGCACCGGCACCGATACCGATATTAAAAATGCCCGAGAACAGCGACATGGCGACATCGGTAGCATCCGGCGCCAGCGCCAGCACTTTCACCTGCATTCCAAGCCCGATAATCATAATTGCCACGCCCCAGAACACGCTCAGAATAGCCAGATGGTTTTCATTTTGTGCCGACGGAACCAGTAAGAGCAGGCAAACAAATAGCAGGCCGATAGCACCTGAAATCAGGGCCGACGCGTGCAGGTTGCCCAGCTTGCCGAACAGCAGGCTTCCGAGAATGCCGGAGCCTCCAAGGATCAGCAGCAGGACGGTAGCAAAATTTCCGCTCAGCCCGGCGACGGTTTGCACAAAAGGCTCAATGTAGCTGTACGCCGTGTAATGCGCGGTCACGACCACCACCGTTAACAGGTAGATGCTCATCAGCGCCGGACGACGGAACAGCAGCGGCAGGCTTTTAAGTGATCCTGAATGCTCGCTGGGCAATTTTGGCAGCAGTTTGATCAGGCAGAGCAGGGTGACCAGCGCGCCGGTTCCGATGGCAAAAAAGGTGGTGCGCCAGCCAAAATACTGGCCCACTATGCGGCCAATCGGAATACCCAACACCATCGCCAGCGCGGTCCCGGTCGCGATCAGACTCAGCGCCTGCGCCCGCTTTCCTGCCGGAGCAAGGCGAATAGCCAGCGAGGCGGTTATCGACCAGAATACCGCATGTGCAAACGCAATCCCGATACGGCTGATAATCAGGGTGGTGAAGTTCCACGCCAGAAAAGATAAAACGTGGCTGGCGATGAACAGGACGAATAAGCCAATAAGCAATTTACGTCGCTCCATCTGGCTGGTCAGCAGCATAAACGGCAGCGACATCAGGGCAACAACCCACGCGTAGATCGTCAGCATAATACCGACCTGGGCGGTCTCCATGCCGAAGCTCTGCGCAATATCGGACAGCAAACCCACCGGTACGAATTCCGTGGTATTAAAGATGAACGCGGCAATGGCAAGCGTAACCACCCGCAGCCACGCCACTTTGCGTGAAACAGTATTCGTTGTCATAGAGATAATCTGGGTTGGTTGTACAGAAGAAGAGGAGATGATCTTAAAGCTATCGCTGACGCAAATACAACCATTTTGTGACGCAGATCTCAATTTAACCCGTCAAAAATTAAAGGCTGGATATAGTCTGGATTAACGCTGGTGCGATCGGGGGACTCTGTGTCAGCGTAGTGACGAGATAACAATAAGAGGAAAGTTCATGCAGTTAATTGATTATTATATGGTCGATGCGTTCAGCGATCGCACTTTTGGCGGGAATGCCGCTGCCGTCTGCCCGTTGACTGACTGGTTGCCGGATGAGGTCATGCTCAGGATGGCGCAGCAGCATAATCAGTCTGAGACGGCGTTTTTTGTTGCGCAGAATGACCGATTTTCTCTGCGCTGGTTTACTACCCGCAATGAAGTCAATTTATGCGGCCATGCTACGCTTGCTGCGGCGCATGTGATCTTCAATCACCGGGGCTATACCCAACCTGCGATTATGTTCGATACCGCTTCCGGCACCCTGACGGTCAGTCGTAATGATGACTGGCTGACTCTGGATTTTCCGGCGGATCGCACCGAACCACAAACCCCGCCAGCCTCGTTGCTGCGCGCGCTGGGTATTACGTCATACCAGGCGGCGCATAAAGGCCGTGCATGGTTGATCGAACTGGCCGATCGCCAGCAGGTTGACGCGGTTAAACCTGACATTGCCGCGATGGTGCCGGGCGAGCACAAAGTCACTATTACCGCGCCGGGAGGTAATGAGTATGATTTCGTCAGCCGCTTTTTCTCCCCTGGCGAGGCAGTATGGGAAGATCCGGTGACCGGCTCGGCCCACACGATGTTAATCCCTTACTGGGCGCAGAAGCTGAACAAAAACCGCATGTTTGCCCGCCAGGTATCAGCCCGTGGCGGCGATATTCGTTGCGAGCTAAAAGGCGACCGGGTTTTGATGAGCGGGCAGGCGAAAACCTATATTGTGGGCAAGCTGATGCTCGGGTAGGTCGCATCCTGCCAGCCGGCACAGGGGCTGGCAGGGCCATGATGATTAAGGCAGGCGGGCGATGTTCGCCTTGATTACGCTGGCCGAGTGGCGGAATTTTTCCAGCTCGTCATCGGCAAGATGTAACTCAATAACCTGCTGTACGCCGCTTTGCGCCAGCACGGCCGGCACGCCAATCGCGACATCGCTTACCCCATACTCGCCGTCCAGAATGCAGGAGATCGCCAGCGCGCGATGGCTTCCGGTAAAGATATTGCGACAAATTTCAGCAATAGTGCCGGCGATACCGTATTCTGTGCAGCCTTTACCGGCATAGATTTCGAAACCCAGTCTACGGACTTTCTCTGCCAGCAGCCCCCGGTCGAGCGTTTTGCCGGTATGCCGCTGATAAACATCGCTAATCGGTGAACCGTACACAGAAGAGTGTGACCAGACCGGGAACTGGGTGTCGCCATGCTCACCGAGGATAAAAGCATCAATACTTTGTGCGCCGATATCCAGCTCCTGTGCCAGCGTCCGGCGCAGGCGGGTGGTATCCAGCCAGACGCCGGTGCCGATGACCTGGCTTCGCGGCAGGCCGGACAGTTTCCATACCTGCCAGGTAATGATATCGCACGGGTTGGTGGCGATAAGGAAAATACCGCTAAAGCCGCCCGCCATCATTTGCGGGACGATACTCTTCACGATTTTTGCGGTGTTAGTCAGCTCATCAAGACGCGTCTGTCCTGGCTTCAGTGCGCCGCCAGATACGGTAATGACGGCGATATCGACATCCGCACAATCACTGACGTCGCGCGTGGAGAGGGTTACCATGCCGGGCATATAAGCGGCTGCATCGCTGAGATCCTGCACATGACCTTCGACCAGCGGCTTATTTAAATCGACTAAAATCAACTCTTCACAAATTGACTGATTCAACAGGGCATAGGCGGCAGACGCACCAACATTACCCGATCCGATAATCATCACTTTACGTGCTTTAGTGTTCATGGTTATCCGTTTAACGTGAAAACAAAAAAGTAACCTACTGCCGGAACCGGCATTAACGCAACCACCTGCGTTATCTATATGATAATCCTATGGCTGCGCTTCTGGTAACGTCTCTTTTACCATCTCTGTGAAGGCTTCCAGTGAACGCGTCATTCCGCCGCGACGCCATACCAGCCAGGTGGTCAGCCAGCGCCAGTTTTCTGCCAGCGGCCAGGCGGCTACCTGATGGCTACCCGGCATGGCTTCCAGCATTGAACGCGGGATCAACGCCAGGCCCGCGCCGGCAATCACGCAGGCCAGCATCCCATGATATGACTCCATCTCATGTATTCTGCCCGGTGTGGCCTGGTCGGCGTGAAACCAGTTCTCAAAATGGCGTCGGTACGAGCAGTTAGCGCGGAAGGCGTAAATATTGACGCCGTTAACGTCTCTGGCACGCGCGATGGGGGCGTGGCCGTCCGGGGCGACAATCATCATCTCCTCCTGATAAACCGGCATCCCCTCAAGCGTCGGGTGGACAACCGGACCGTCGACAAACGCCGCGCTCAGCGTGCCGGCCAGCACGCCATCCAGCATGGTTCCCGAGGGGCCGGTCGCCAGATCAAACTGGATTTTCGGGTAACGTTGAGTGTACTGCGCAAGCGTCGCCGGAATGCGCACGGCGGCGGTGCTTTCCAGTGAACCCAGCGAGAACAGCCCCTGCGGCTCATCACCGGCGATCACCCGGCGCGCCTCGTCCACCAGGTCGAGAATTTGCTGGCTGTAACGTAAAAAACTGTGCCCGGCGGGCGACAGACGCAAACGCTGATTCTCGCGAATAAACAGCTCGACGCCAAGATCGGCCTCCAGCTGGCGAATGCGGGTTGTCAGGTTTGACGGCACACGATGCACCTGCTGCGCCGCCTGGGTAATGCTGCCCGTCAGGGCCACCGCATTGAACATTTCAAGCTGGGTTAAATCCATGTTTTTCTCATTTTGTGAATAAGATGGTCATTATTATTCATTTTTAAGGAAGGTGTGAGTGTAGCAGAATAGCCTCCTGTTAAAATATTCGTTAAGAGAGAACGCCATGACGTCACCTGTAAATGAAGCTATTTCTGTCAATCCGGCCAACGGGCATACCATGGCTTCTTTGCCGTGGGCAACGCCCGAAGACGTGGAGAATGCCATTGAACAGGCATCGCAGGGCTACCGTCAGTGGCGGGGCAATACCGTTCACGATCGGGCGGAAAAACTGCGCGAGCTGGGTGCGGCTTTGCGTGGACGACGCGAAGAGATGGCCCAGTCGATCTGCCGTGAAATGGGCAAGCCTATTGTGCAGGCTCGCGCTGAGGTGGACAAATCCGCCGATTTGTGTGACTGGTACGCTGAGCATGGCCCGGCGATGCTGGCCACTGAATCAACCCAGGTTGCTGGTGGTCAGGCGGTCATTGAATACCGTCCGCTGGGGCCGGTGCTGGCGGTAATGCCGTGGAACTTTCCGCTCTGGCAGGTGCTGCGTGGCGCGGTGCCGATCCTGCTGGCGGGCAACAGCTATCTGTTAAAACACGCGCCCAACGTGTCAGGCTGTGCCGCGCTTATTCAACAGGCCTTTGATGAAGCGGGCATCGCGCCGGGCGTGTTTGGCTGGATTAATGCAACCAATGACGGCGTGACGCAGGCGATTAACGATCCGCGTATTGCCGCCGTCACCGTGACCGGCAGTGTGCGCGCGGGCAAAGCGATTGGCGCACAGGCAGGGGCCGCGCTGAAAAAATGCGTGCTCGAACTCGGCGGCTCGGACCCTTTTATTGTCCTTAATGATGCCGATCTGGATCTGGCAGTTCGTGCCGCCGTGGCCGGGCGCTATCAGAATACCGGGCAGGTTTGCGCGGCGGCCAAACGTTTTATTGTTGAAGCAGATATTGCACAGGCGTTTACTGACCGTTTTGTGGCAGCCGTGGCGCAGCTTAAAATGGGCGATCCTACCCTTGAGCACAACGATCTCGGTCCGATGGCGCGTTTTGATCTGCGCGATGAGCTACATCAGCAGGTATTAAATACGCTGGAGCAGGGCGCAACCTTATTACTGGGCGGCGAAAAAATGGCGGGCGAGGGTAATTATTATCCGGCGACGGTGCTGGGGAATGTTACCGCTGATATGACTGCCTTTCGGGAAGAACTGTTCGGCCCGGTGGCGGCCATCACCATCGCTCGCGATGCAGGACACGCGCTGGCGCTGGCCAACGATAGTGAGTTTGGCCTCTCTGCTACCGTTATGACGGCCAGTGAAGAAAAAGCGCGCTATTTTGCTGAAAATCTGGAGTGCGGCGGCGTGTTTATTAATGGCTTCAGCGCCAGTGATGCGCGCGTGGCTTTCGGCGGCGTGAAGAAAAGCGGGTTTGGCCGCGAACTGTCGCACTTTGGTCTGCGGGAATTCTGTAACGTTCAGACCGTGTGGAAAGATCGCCGCTAGCGTCTGTCACACTACTGTCATGGCATTGTCATTTTCATCTCCTACAATCGCGCGTAACCTGTTGTTATAGATGAAAATTATGAACTTAACTCAAATTCTTCGCCGCCATGCACAGCGTGTTATCCCCCGCCAGTTTGGTTTGCTGGCGGGAATGCTTTGTATCATCGGCCTTTTTTCGGCGCTGCAAATCTCATCCTCGCTGTTATTGTCGCATTCGCTGCAAAGCGCGCGGCAGAATGAACAGCGCAATCAGCAAACCCATCTCCAGCAGGTCAACGTCGATGAGGCGCGGGTAGCCCTGTTGACGGCCAGTGATTTACTGAACCGGGCTGGCGTCTGGTTTATGCAGGATCGTGATACCGGCTCGGTAGGGAGCTGGAACGGCTTGCTTGATGAGGCGCAAAACGCGCTGGCACATTCGCAAAAAGCCTGGCAGGCGTGGCAGGCACTCAATCCGCCCGGTGATGACGGTCTCATCAATAGTTACCAGCTATTTTATAGTGCCATCAAAGAACAGGCCGATGCGCTGGGGAAAAACCAGTCTATCGATGCTTTCTTTGCCGTGCCGGTGCAGGCCTTTCAGGCGGATTTTAACGAGAACTACGCCCGCTTTCAGCAAGCCAGTGAGCAGCGTGCGGGAGAAGGGCGTCAGGCGTTGATGACCAGTCTGGCGTCACTGCAAACGCTTTTTCTGCTCGCGCCAGCCCTGCTGTTGATTATTGCGGTGGCGGTCTGGACCGGCATGTCGCGCTGGGTGATTGTGCCGCTGCGACGGCTGATTGCGCATATCAATCGTCTGGCGGCGGGCGATCTCTCCGCGCCGCTGCCGCCGGTACGTCGATTCAACCGGGAGATTAATCAGCTCAGCCAGAGTATTGGTGAAATGCAAACAGGTCTTCAGCAGCTGGTGATCCAGGTCAATGATGCCACGGCCTCAATGGTAGGCAATATTCATCGTCTGGCGGAAGGGAATCAGGCGCTTTATCAGCAGTCGGTAAAGCAGACGCGGGAACTGGATGGCGTTACTACCCATATTGCCACGCTTGAATCACATGTAGAGGGCAATACCGGCTACGCACAGCAGGCAAGTCTGCGAGCGGACGAAGCGCGTCAGGTGGCGGCGGGCGGTGACCGGATGATGGAAACGGTCAATCAGTCGATGCGGGAAATCGTCGAGCGATCCGCTGAGATGCGTGGCATTGTGGCGATGATTGATAACGTTGCCTTCCAGACCAATATTCTGGCGCTCAATGCGGCCATAGAGGCGGCACACGCCGGTGAGCAGGGGCGCGGCTTTGCCGTGGTGGCAAAAGAGGTAGGTCTGCTGGCGCGTAAAAGCAGTCATTCCACCCAGACCATCCAGCAACTGATTAATCATTCCCTTCAGGGGATCACCGACGGATCCAAAGCGGTGACCCGGCTTGAGGATAATCTCCAGCAGGTCACGGGACTGGTCGGCAAACTCAGTAGTCTGCTGAGCGATATCTCGCAGGCCACGCTGAGCCAGGGAGAAAGCATTCATCAGATGACCCGTCAGCTGCATGCGCTTAACCTCGTCGCACGCCAGACCGGCGATTTGGTCACTCACGCCTCGCAGGCTTCACAGCAACTTCAGGATGACTCGCAGCAGCTTACGCTGGCGGTCACGCGTTTTCGGCTTCCAGCCTGACGTCTGATATTCAGCTCTGATATACTCGCAGGCCGAAAATGGCCTGCGACAAGGAGCAACAGGTGGCAAAGGTCATCACAACAACGTTACTTGAATCCATTCTGGCCGACGTCAGACCGTTAATCGGTCAGGGGAAGGTGGCGGATTATATTCCGGCACTGGCTGCCGTTAACCCACACAAACTGGGTATAGCGATTAGCACCGTTGAGGGGCAGCATTTTGCCGCCGGTGATGCCAGTGAACGGTTCTCGATCCAGTCTATCTCTAAAGTGCTCAGTCTGATTGTGGCGATGAACCACTATCCTGAAGACGAGATCTGGCAGCGGGTGGGTAAAGATCCCTCCGGACAACCGTTTAATTCGCTGGTGCAGCTGGAGCTTGAACAGGGGAAACCGCGTAATCCGTTCATTAATGCCGGAGCGCTGGTGGTATGCGATATGCTACAAAGTCGCCTGAGCGCACCGCGACAGCGGATGCTGGAAATTGTCCGTCAACTCAGCGGCGCGGCAGATATCAGCTACGACAGCGTGGTCGCACGCTCTGAGTTCGAACATTCCGCCCGTAACGCGGCAATCGCCTGGCTGATGAAGTCTTTTGGCAATTTTCATAATGATGTTCCGACCGTGCTGCAAAACTATTTCCATTACTGCGCGCTGAAAATGAGCTGCGTGGAGCTGGCGCGAACCTTTTTATTCCTTGCGGATAAGGGAATGGCGCCGCACCTGAATGAACCGGTGATCACGCCGCTCCAGTCGCGGCAGGTTAATGCCCTGATGGCGACCAGCGGCATGTACCAGAGCTCCGGTGAGTTTGCCTGGCGCGTGGGACTGCCTGCAAAATCAGGTGTCGGAGGCGGTATTGTGGCCATTGTGCCTCATGAGATGGCCATTGCCGTCTGGAGTCCGGAGCTGGATGGCACCGGTAATTCTGTGTCTGGCGTGGCGGCGCTGGAAAAGCTGACGCAGCAGCCCGGACATTCGGTATTTTAATGAATCGTTTTGATACGCTTTTTGCACGCCTGGCGCGTTCAACCTTTCGCTCCCGCTTCCGCCTGGGTCAGAAGGAGCGACAATATTGTCTGGATAAAGGCGCGGAAACCGTCAGCCAGCATGCGGCTGACTTCGTTGCCCGCCGTCTGGCCCCCGCCGAGCCGTTGAATGACGGCAAACAGACTCCTTTGCGCGGGCATCCCGTGTTCATTGCGCAGCATGCCACCGCGACCTGCTGTCGCGGCTGTCTGGAAAAATGGCATAACATCCCTCAGCATCAGGCGCTTTCTGACGAGCAGCAGGCCTATGTTGTGCAGGTCATTTTCCACTGGCTTGTGATCCAGATGAATCCGCCTCGTTAACACTAATAAATGCTATTGTTTAAAATAGGTTAATCGAACGCTAAGAAGTGCTAAATCACTTGCTACCGGCTTTTATCGTCAATAAGATAAGTCTGCATAGGCAGCGGAAAATCGTGTCATGAACGAATCTGACAAGCTAATAAAGAATGAGCGGGTTACCTGTGCCAGATTTGTCAGACGCATGTATCTGATGCGCACGCTTGGCACGCTGCTGTGCTTCTTTCCGGTTCTCTCCGTTCTGGTCGAACTTGACCGTCCTGGCTGGCTGCTGGTTTTACTGGCAGCCAATGCCTTTATCTGGCCGATAGTTGCTTATCTTCGGGCTAAAAACGCTGCCCTCCCGCTGGATAAAGAACATCATAACCTTATTTTCGACACTGTAGCGGGCGGTTTCTGGATCGCCATGATGGCGGTGAATCTTCTGCCGTCGGTGGTGATTGCAACCATTTTAATGTCTGACCGGGTGTCTGCAGGCGGCTTTCCGTTATTACGTAAAGGCGCGGCGGTGATGCTCGGAGCATTTGCTATCACCTGGCTGGCGCTGGGATTTCCCTTTTCGCCTGTGGTGTCACAAACAACGTTGTATGCCACGCTACCGTTAATAGCTATTTACGTGTTTGCACTCAGCGTGCTTACCAATTCAATTGCCTGCAAACTGCGTAAAAACAGTCGTGAGCTGGAGCGGATTGCGATGATGGATCCGCTGCTGGATATTGCTAATCGTCGCTTGCTGGAGCAAAGAATTGAGTTTGAACTGATCAAGCTGCGGCATAACACCCACCACTCGGCGTTGATGTTTATCGATATCGACAATTTCAAAGAGGTTAACGATCGCTACGGGCATGAAGTCGGCGACTCTCTTTTAGTGACAGTGTCACAAATATTGCATGTCGCTACCCGTAAAACGGATACCCCGGCACGTCTGGGGGGCGATGAGTTTGTGATCCTGCTGCCGGAGACGCCCGATGACGAGGCAAAAAACATCGCCAGGCGAATTATGGAAGCAGTGTCGGTGATGACGGTTTTGCCTGATAACACCCTCTCTTTAACGCTCAGTATCGGGATTGCGCAGGCCACGAAAGAGATGATGTCCTCTACCGACTGGCTAAAGGCCGCCGATGATGCGCTTTACCAGGCCAAACGCGAAGGGAAAAATCGTATCTATGCGCACTGATGAATTCGCTGCGCTGGCATAGACTGAAGTATCAATGATAAAAGGAGATGCAATGAAGAGTCCGGCCATACCTGTGAACGAACCGCAACGCCTTGCCTCGCTACATGAGTCTGGGATCCTTGAATCCGGCGATCCGCAGCGCTTTGACCGTCTGACCCGTCTTGCAAAGCGCCTGTTTGATATTCCTGTTGCGCTGGTAACGCTGGTGGATGAAGACGTACTAATCTTCAAATCCCATGACGGCATCGATATCACCACCTTACCGCGCACTATTTCATTTTGTGGGCATGCCATTCTCAGCGAATCGCCGCTGGTGGTAACGGATGCTACGCAGGATGTGCGTTTTGCCGATAATCCGCTGGTGGAAGGGGATGCGCACGTGCGTTTTTACGCCGGGTATCCGCTGCGCCTGCCTGATGGGGCGGTCGCGGGCGCTTTTTGTCTGGTAGACCGACAGCCCAGAACCTTCAGCCATAGCGATCTCGACATGCTCAAAGATCTGGCAGCTATTGTCGAAGGCGAATTTGCCGCCATCAATGCAGCCACCACTGACGAACTGACCGGGCTGTTCAATCGCCGTGGTTTTAATAACCTCGCAGATTATGCCATTCGTTCCGCCGCACGGCGCGCGGTGCCGCTGACGCTGGGCTGGCTCGATCTCGATGGTTTCAAGAAAATAAACGATCGCTGGGGCCATGCGGAAGGGGATGCTGCATTAAAAACCATGGCGATGCTACTGAAGACTTCATTCCGCGATACCGATCTTACCGTGCGTTACAGCGGTGATGAGTTTGCCATTCTTTTTTCCGACACTGACGAAAACGGCGCCTGGATTGCAATGCAGCATCTGGTTGAAGAAGCGGAAGCCTTTAACCAGACGTCCGGCAAGCCCTGGAAGCTTGCCTTTTCATGGGGGGTAACTGAATTTGACCAGAATGGCTCAACCCTTCAGGAATGGCTACGAACAGCCGATCAAAAGATGTATACCATGAAAAATAAGCAAGAAGGCAAAGGCCGCTAACATCATTAATTCCTATGAGAGAAAAGCTTGTGTAATTAGTTTGTTAAAATAATAGTGATGTGGTCATTTACTAGGAGTACGTATGGCTACATCAATTTCGCTGCATACCTTTTCACGTAACGATATTCTGCTTCATCTCGACGCCCTCACCGACATTCTTGAGAACTGTATTAATGGCGGGGCTTCCGTCAGTTTTATGCTTCCCTGCCAGCCCAACGTCCTGCGGGCCTGGTGGAGAACTATTGCCGACAGCGTGGAAGCACAGGAGCGGCTGTTACTGGTGGCGCTGGATGCCCGTCAACAGCCCGTTGGTACCGTTCAGCTTATTATCGATCAGCCCGAGAACCAGCCGCATCGCGCGGACGTTGCCAAATTACTCGTCCACGAGCGCGCGCGACGGCAGGGCGTGGCCGCCAGATTGATGTCAGCCCTTGAATTGCTGGCGCAAGAGCATCATAAAACGCTGTTAGTGCTGGACACCGCGACAGGAAGCGGGGCGGAGACGTTCTATCAACGCTGCGGCTGGCGCAAAGCCGGCGAAATTCCCGATTATGCCCTGATGCCGGATGGCGCTCTGACCGCAACCAGCGTCTTCTATAAGCAAATGTAAATTTTTTTTACTATAGCGTCACGATTTGATCAAAACAGGGTTTTATTGGTTTTAAAGTCTGTTAAGTTATTGGACCAATTCTACTGAGTTGTATGATTAATTAAAAAAGGACCCTATCGTGAAAACGCTGAACCGTCGTGATTTCCCCGGAGCAAACTATCCTGAACGTATCATTCAGTTTGGTGAGGGCAACTTCCTGCGCGCCTTCATTGACTGGCAGATCGATCTCCTGAATGAAAACACCGACCTCAATGCCGGTGTGGTGATTGTCCGTCCGATTAAAAGTGATTTTCCGCCGTCGTTAAGCACTCAGGATGGGTTGTATACTACTATCATTCGTGGACTTAATGAGCAGGGGGAGGCGGTCAGCGATGCGCGTCTTATCCGTTCGGTTAATCGCGAAATCAGCGTTTATACACAGTACGATGAGTTTCTTAAACTGGCGCATAACCCGGAGATACGCTTTGTATTTTCGAACACCACCGAAGCGGGCATTAGTTACCATGCTGGCGATAAGTTTGAGGATGCCCCCGCAGTAAGCTATCCGGCAAAGCTGACGCGTCTGCTTTTTGAGCGCTTTAGCCACTTCAACGGCGCGGCGGACAAAGGCTGGATCATCATTCCTTGCGAATTGATTGATTATAATGGTGAAGCATTGCAGGAACTGGTGCTGCGCTACGCGCAGGAGTGGGCGCTGCCTGCTGAATTCACCACCTGGCTGAATGAGTCTACTTCCTTCTGTTCCACGCTGGTAGACCGTATTGTTACCGGTTATCCGCGTGATGAAGTTGCACAGCTTGAAGCTGATTTGGGCTATAAAGATGGCTTCCTGGACACCGCCGAGCATTTCTATTTGTTCGTGATCCAGGGACCTAAATCACTGGCGTCCGAGCTGCGCCTGGATAAATATCCGCTTAACGTACTTATTGTTGACGACATCAAACCGTATAAAGAACGTAAAGTGGCGATTCTCAATGGTGCGCATACCGCGCTGGTCCCGGTCGCCTGGCAAGCGGGTCTGGATACGGTCGGCGAGGCGATGAACGATCGCGACATCTGCGCGTTTGTCGAGAAAGCCATTTACGAAGAAATCATCCCGGTACTTGATTTACCGCGCGATGAACTGGAATCGTTCGCCAGCGCAGTAACAGGCCGTTTCCGCAACCCGTATATCAAGCATCAGCTGCTGTCTATTGCGCTAAATGGCATGACCAAATACCGCACGCGTATTCTGCCGCAGCTACTGAAAGGGCAGAACACGTCGGGTAAATTACCGGCCCGTCTGACGTTTGCGTTAGCGGCATTGATTGCGTTTTATCGTGGGGAGCGCAACGGTGAAGGTTATCCTGTACAGGATGATGCACACTGGCTTGAGTCTTATCAGCAGCTGTGGGCGAAGCACCGTGACCAGCAAATCACGACCGCTGAGCTGGTTAGCTCGGTTCTTAGCGTCAGCGACCACTGGGAGCAGGATCTCACGCAGGTGCCTGGACTGGTGACGCAGGTGACAGCAGATTTGGATGCCATCTTGTCTAAAGGAATGCGCGACGCAGTACAACCGCTTTGCTAAATAATCAGCCCGGCTTTTAGCCGGGTTTATCAGGAGTTTTATTAGTTACAACATACAAATACCTTATAATAATACACACCAACTTGAACCATAGTACCTGTAAAATTCAATCAGTAATAAAAGCGGGCTCTTGCTTGAAAGTGTGATGACAATCACGTTTAATTCTCTAGTTATTCACCTGCAAAAAAATCCAAAATGATCATAAGACCGCAACAACACTGGCTGGCGCTCATTTTTGTCTGGCACGGCTCAGTGCTTTCAAAAGTTATTTCCCGACTGCTACTTAACTTCCTGCTTTCCATTGCCGTGATCGTGATGCTGCCGTGGTATACCTCGTTAGGCATTAAACTCACCGTCGCGCCTTTTAGCATTCTCGGCGTCGCTATCGCCATCTTTCTCGGCTTTCGCAACAATGCCAGTTACTCACGCTTTGTCGAAGCACGACAGCTTTGGGGGCAGTTGATGATAGCGGCTCGCTCGTTATTTCGCGAAGTCAAAAACACCTTACCCGAAGATGCGCGACTCGGAGAATTTGTTCGCCTGCAAATTGCTTTTGCCCATTCATTGCGCATGACGCTTCGCCGTTTACCGCAGGAAAATACGTTAGCGTCATTCTTACCGGCGCATCAACTTCAGCAGGTGCTTTTTTCACATTCACCGGCAAACCGTATTTTGCTGCTGATGGGGGAGTGGCTGGCCGTGCGCCGCCGCAGCGGCGATCTTTCCGACATCCTTTTTCATAGCCTGAATAATCGGCTGAACGATATGTCCGCCGTGCTGGCAGGCTGCGAGCGTATTGCTAATACGCCAATCCCTTTCGCTTATACTCTTATTCTGCACCGTACCGTTTACATTTTCTGTATTTTGCTACCGTTCGCGCTGGTCGTCGATCTGCACTATATGACGCCATTTATTTCGGTGCTGATTTCCTATACGTTTATTTCTCTGGATGCACTGGCCGAAGAACTTGAAGATCCTTTCGGACTGGAAAATAACGATCTCCCGCTGGACGCTATCTGCAATGCGATGGAGATTGATCTCCTGCAAATGAACGATGAAACCGACATCCCGCAAAAACGACTGCCGGATAAAAACTATCAGCTTACATGATCATGTTGAGGGGCCTATGCAGGAACTCAGACCTACCGCCATCGACGTTACGGATGACTGCGCCATGAGAGAGCGACCTTCTGCCCGCTTACTGATCGTCAATGCCGCAGAACAAATCCTTCTTTTTCGCTTTACTCATACTAATGATGCGCTGCAAGGCCGCGCCTACTGGGCAACGCCCGGTGGTGCAGTGGAGGAGGGGGAAAGCTTTGAGCAAGCTGCGATCAGAGAGCTTTATGAAGAGACCGGAATTATTGCTCGTCATCCAGGCCCGGCTGTGGCTCAGCGTTCATTCTCAATGCTATTGCCCAGCGGCGAACAGGTGCTGGCCATAGAACGGTTCTATATCATTAGAATATCCGATCACGATGTGAGTAGCGATCGCTGGAGCCTGAACGAGAAGCAGGTGATCAGCCGTTATAAATGGTGGGATCGCCAGGCGCTTGCCCGGACCACCGAGACCGTTTTCCCGGATAACATTGTCTCTATCCTCCAGAATGAGGGGAACACGATCTGACAGCTCATGAACGTTCACATGGCCTAAACCGCTCAAAAAAAGAACTGGATATTTAACCAGTGCATTGTATACTATTTCAACTACCCGCGTGGGTGTTGTAAGTGAGTGAGTGGTGAACCTATGATGATTACGTTTGATAGCCAACGGACCCTTGACCAGTCTTCCCTGATGAGTAGCCGTGAAATTGCTACCCTGACCGGTATTACTCATGGCGAAGTAAAACGTATTATTAATGGGCTGGAGACGGCACAACGTTTTACTCAGCCCGTTACGGTGAGTCTTTATGAGCGTGAAGGCGAAACGTACCAGGAGTTTTTCCTGAATAAACGCGATTCGCTTCTCGCTGTAGCACGTTTGTCTCCGGGATTTACAGCCGAAATGCTGGACCGCTGGCAGGAGCGTGAAAAGCGCGACAATCTGCCCGATTTCACTAACCCCGCGACTGCGGCGCGTGCCTGGGCCGAACAGTATGAGCAGCGCCAGATAGCCGAGCAACGGCTGGCACTTTCAGTGCCAAAAGCGGAGTTTTTCGATCGCTACGTGCAGGTTGAAGATTCTCTCGGTTTTCGTCAGCTGTGCAAAATGCTCAGGGCTAAAGAAACCGAGTTTCGCCAGTTCTTGCTGGAACGCAATATTATGTACCGGGTGAATGGCGTACTGACCCCACATCATCATCATGCGCAGGCTGGCTATTTTACGCTGCGTTCGGGCGTGGGTGAAAACCAGCATACCTTTTCGCAGGCGCGTTTTACTGCAAAAGGGGTGAAATGGATTGCCAGCCTGTGGGCCGGTTATCTGGCGACGCAGTCCAGAAGCGCGGCGGCGTAATTTACGTTTCATGTTACTTAATAAGCGTGCCCGCCGCGTTGCGGGCATAATCGAAGCTTTGTCATCTCTTCAACCGTCCCACCGCGACGTCAACCTGCGCCCCAGCTGAATTCATATTTGTTTGCTTTTTCGTACACCCTGTCCGTATTGTGCCGTATATTATCACCACTGGAATAAGAGGTTATTGTGTCATTTCATTCCGTGTAAAGGACAAACTCCCATGCAGACAAAACGTGATCACAGCTTCACACTCGGCGATCGTCAGGTAAAACGCATTGGTTATGGCGCTATGCAGCTGGCAGGGCCGGGAGTATTTGGTCCGCCAAAAGACATCGATGCAGCCCGCGAGGTTTTACGTGCGGCCCTGGCGGCAGGTGTTAATCATATTGATACCAGCGATTTTTATGGTCCACAT
The DNA here is from genome assembly GCF_029319185.1 of Superficieibacter sp. HKU1. Lineage (NCBI taxonomy): Bacteria > Pseudomonadati > Pseudomonadota > Gammaproteobacteria > Enterobacterales > Enterobacteriaceae > Superficieibacter > Superficieibacter sp. HKU1. The sequence goes on along the minus strand of NZ_CP119754.1, from coordinate 2,343,535 downwards.
GTGACCAATCAGCTTATTCGCGACACCTTATCCCCCTACGCAGACGATTTGGTTATTGTGACCAAAATTGGCGCACGCCGCGATGACAAAGCCAACTGGCTGCCAGCCTTTTCTGCGCAGGAATTGCGCCAGGCGGTTGAAGATAACCTGACCAATCTGGGCCTTGAGCAACTTGACGTGGTCAACCTGCGTCTGATGTTCGGTACTCACCAGCCGGAAGAAGGTTCACTTGAAGCACCGCTGAGCGTACTGGCAGAGCTCCAACAACAGGGACTGGTACGTCACATTGGCTTAAGTAACGTGACGATGACGCAGATCGAAGAAGCACAAAAAATCTGTAAAGTTGTCTGTGTGCAAAACCATTACAACCTGGTGCACCGGCATGATGACGAAATGATTGATGCATTAGCGGCTAAGGGCATTGCTTATGTGCCGTTCTTCCCGCTGGGCGGGTTTACGCCTATTCAGTCATCGAAACTCAATGACCTGGCTGCGCGTCATCACGTGACACCTATGCAACTGGCCCTGGCGTTTTTGCTACAGCGCTCAGACAATATTCTGCTGATCCCGGGCACCAGTTCGGTAACACATTTGCATGAGAACCTGGCAGCAGGTGAAATAACGTTATCTTCAGAGATTATTGAGGAACTTAATTCCCTGGTATAACAAAAGTGCGGGGCGGGTAATTTCCCGCTCTGCGTATTTTCTGATGGAAATTATTACAGTTGATAGAATCATAAATTGGAGAAAATTTGCGCCCATTTTCTGACGTTCGCCAGAAAATATTTCCACATCTATTTCATTCCAATATTTGAAACATTCCGCACGGGCTTACATCACGGCAATTTGTTTCAAAATGCGAACATCGCGTGCAGAACTGAATTTCTGGTCTATGCTTTATAAGGTTCCGTAAACATAAACCAACAAAAGGTATTTTATGATTAATAAAAGCGAAATTAAAGACCATACTCAGGTTGTAGCGAGCTGCGGTACTCATGTTGGTGTTGTCGATCACCTTGACGATCAGGATCGGATTAAGCTATCTAAAAGCGACCCGGAAGCGGGTGGTAAACACCATTTTATTCCGCTGGCGTGGGTGGATAAAGTGGATGACAATAAAGTTATCCTCAACAAAAACAGCAAAGAGGTTTTTGCTGGCTGGCAAGAAGCGTAATTTGTTCTAAAAAAAGCCCCTGAAGCAGGGGCTTTTTTTGCGTCTGTACACCGTCACCTGTTGGTTAAATCACTCTCAGGCGGTTGTTTTTTGAGCGAACGTACAATCTGTATATCACCTGTTAATCAAAAATAATATAAAATCCTGTTCATCTTCCAGACTCGCCTACACAGGTACGAGTCGGCACTTCATTTCCATCGGATAAGAGTCAAAACTATCATGAAACCAGAGCTTGTATTAACCGATGATGATTTACTGGCAAAGGGCAACGATCGTTACGTCTTTCAGCATCCCCAGGATAGTAACTTGCTGATTAAAATAGTGATCCCCGGCATTGCAAAGTATAAAAGCAAACAGCGCGAAGTTTATCGGGAAATCAAAGAATGTAAGCCGAATAGCGAAACTGACGCCCTCTACATGCAAAAGATCGAGGGGCTTGTTGAAACAAATAAAGGGGTAGGGCAAGTCATTGTAAAAGAGTGCGATGAGCATAGCCACATCGCACAAACGCTTTATCAGATTGCTCTGAATAAAGAACTTGATGCAATAAAATTGCAGAAGCTGAATGTTTTTTTAGCATGGTTTGTAAGTACCAGCGTTATTATTAATTCCTTGCATTGTAAAAACATCGTCTATGCCTGGGACCGCGATCGTCAGGAATATCGCTTTAAAGTTATTGATGGTTTCGGTGACAAAACGTTTTTTCAGCTGAGTAAGCTTTCCGGAGCAATACGCGATAAAAATAAAATCAAATGCCTTAGGCGGATGCTCAGAGATTTGAACTGTCTGCAACAAGCGTAACGGCATCGGTTTAACATAATCTGTACAGAGAGCCCGGAAGGTGATATTTCCGGGTTTCGCTTTTGGAGAGGTGCCAGACCCAATGATTATTTCCCGTCAATATTCTCCAGGATACATAGGGTAAAAGAATGCCGACTATCGTCACGGAACGACTGATCTTACGTCCACAGATGATCAATGATTATGAAGTATGGTATCCCATGTACGCCGATCCAACACTGATGAATGGGTCAGGCTTCACGCCTGAAGAAGGCTGGAATCGTTTACTGCGCAATGTTGGCCACTGGACCTCGTTTGGTTATGGCATATTTGCGATCCTGCGAAAATCTGATGGCGCTTTTCTTGGAGAAACAGGACTGGCAAATTTCCATCGGGGTATCGATGAGAACTTCGAAAACTATGCCGAAGCATCCTGGGTTGTATCGCAAGCCGCCCAGCATCAGGGTATCGCAAAGGAAGCCGCTACGGCGGCACACACATGGTTTGTCAGCGCATTTTCACCAGCCAAAACGATCTGCCTTATTGCGAAAGACAATGCCGCCTCGGTTAATGTTGCTGAGCATATCGGCTATCAGGTGTATGGCGAGTGCATTTATAAAGGTGCTGAGTGTCTAAAGCTGGAATGTCTGTGGATGAAGTGAAACGTTTTGCCGATGGAACACGCTAAGCGTTGAGCGGGATGATGCCGGCGTCACAGAGAAATCAATTCAGCTGTAATGAAAACAGCCAGGACATCTGAGGCGACCAAAACTGGTTTAAAAGCACTACTTAACCTTAGTGCGCATAATGTATATTATGTTAAATGCAATTATCCATTTGTTCCCAACCACCCGCACCTTACGATTAACCATACACTTACACTCCACTTCATTTTGGTGTCAAAGATATCTGCTTCCGCTCATGCCACGCTTAAAAGCAGATTCTGGCACATCAATTCTGATGCGCCAGAGGACTCGATTTTAGAGCGGTAATTTATATGCCTGGCGGGCTAACAGTTTCCACTCACCCGCATTGTCTTTTTTCATGACCAGCATCACACCGATTTTCACGTCCCCGGGTTTACCGCTGTCGTTAGTTTTCGCCTCCAGAATATGGCGGACAATCGCAACATCCCCATCAACCTGAACAGTTTGGTCACTCAGGTTCAGCGTCTGAAATCTTGATTTTCCAGTCACAATTGCGTTGACAAATTCAGCGTTATTTTCAACTCGCCCGCTTGAGTGGCCATAGCTCAGGGAAGGCAATCCAACTTTTTCCAGACTGGATTTTTCTCCACTAAGCATGGCAAGGCGCATGTTTTCCACTGCATCAGTGACTGCTTTTATATCAGTACTTTGCGCCATACAGGTACTGCTTAAAAGTAACAATGCCATATAAAATAATTTTCTCATATCAGTCTCCGGTTTACGTTTTCTTAATCCAGAATAAGTGGCAAAAATGTCATCCCATCAGGATACGGTTACTTTCTGCCGCCATAAAACAGAACAAGAGACTATAAAAAATAAAACATTATTTCATATGCTGTGATCACACATTTGAAACATCATTTCATAAATAAAATACCGGGGCCCACAATGCTCACACCACCTTTTCATTCTCCAGCTTCTGGCGTTTACGCAGATGTGGAAATATCGTCATCCACACCGCAACCACCACCAATGTCCCAATTCCGCCTAATGCAGCTGCGGGCACCGCACCGAGCCATGCGGCCAGCACTCCGGATTCGAACTCGCCAAGCTGGTTGGAGGTGTTGATAAAAATCGCATTCACCGCATTGACGCGCCCACGCATATCATCTGGCGTATCAAGTTGAACCAGTGCGCCGCGGATCACCATGCTGACCATATCGAAACCGCCAAGCGCGACCAGCGCCAGTAGTGACAACCAGAGCTGGGTGGAAAGCGCAAATATCAGCGTTGCCAGGCCAAAGCCTGCCACCGAGCCAAACATAATGATGCCGACATTTTTCTCCAGCTTATGCCGACTCAGCCACACGCCCATCAATAGTGCGCCAACAGATGGGGCTCCGCGGAGTAGTCCGAGCCCCCACGGACCGGTATGCAAAATATCCTGAGCAAAAATGGGCAACAGCGCAGTCGCTCCGCCAAGCAGTACGGCGAACAGATCCAGAGAAATGACACCCAGGACATCTTTACGTTCCCGAATAAAGCGTACGCCAGCAAACAAATTGGTTAAATTCATCGGCAAGCGGATCTGTGCTGGACGTTCATAGCGCAGCTGGCTGACCAAAATGATGGAGCAAAGGTAAAACAGTGCCGACACGCCGTAGACCACTTCCGGCCCGATCACATACAGTAACCCACCCAGCGTGGGCCCAATAATCACCGCCGCTTCACCGCTGACCGAACTGGCGGCCATTGCACGCGCAAGGATCGGCGGAGGAACCAGAGACGGCAGCATCGATGTCATTGCGGGCCATTCCAGGGCTTTTGCCACTGAAATTAAAAAAACCAGCCCCCAAATCTCGAATTGATCGGCCCAGTGCAGGAGCGTCAGAGCGACCAGTCCCAGCAAAGCCCCCCACTCTATTAACTGTCCAAGAAGGACAATCCGGCGACGATCGAGCTGATCTGCCAGATGCCCGGCGGGTAGCGCCAGCAGAACTGAGGGTAAAAATTGCATCAGGCCAATCATACCGAGCGCCATCGCGCTATGGGTTAAGGCATATATCTGCCAGCTGACGGCGACGGAAAACATTTGAAAACCGAACGATGAGCAGGTTCGTGCCAGCCAAAAAGCGACAAACGACCTGTGCCGCAGCAGAGAATCATCTGCTACAGTGTGTTGTGATCCCATATTCATCCCATTAAAAATATGTTTCGGCTAACGTCATGGCATTAGCCTGATAAGAATTTCAACCAAAAGTAATTGTCACGTAGTCCTTATTAAACATAGGGCTAAGCTATTTTCACATCAAATTAACAATATCAGCCTGCCAGCAGGCTGTCATTGACTGGATGAGCCTGTATATCGCAATTGCTCGCATTTCTTGCTTGTAAGTTGGCTTCACCAGAGGCCTAATATCCTGATTATAAACGTTGAAACTACCGGACTTCGCATGGCCGCCCATTGCCTTAAGGTTCCTTTCGTTAAACGGTTAAGCGCGCTGGCTTGCTGCGCCCTTTTCCTTGCCAGTTGTTCATCTAAAACGCCAAAATCTGTCGTGACTCCCCTTCCCCCGGTAGCGAAGCAGCCGCTGCCCGGCGCATCGCAACAGGATCAGGAGCCCGTACGCGGAGTCTGGCTGGCAACGGTCTCTCGTCTCGACTGGCCCCCGGTAAACTCCATCAATGCCAGCAGCGCTGAGAGCCGCAACCGGCAACAGCAGAAAGCGTTGACCGATAAGCTGGACGAGCTTAAAAGTCTCGGGGTAAATACCGTTTTCTTTCAGGTGAAGCCGGATGGTACTGCGCTCTGGCCATCTAGAATATTGCCCTGGTCTGATATGCTCACCGGTAAGACAGGTCAGGATCCTGGCTACGATCCGCTCCAGTTTATGCTGGATGAAGCCCATAAACGTGGAATCAAAGTGCATGCCTGGTTCAATCCCTATCGTGTCTCGGTAAATCTCAAGCCGGGTACCGAAGCTGAACTCAACCGAACCTTATCCCTGCATCCGGCCAGTGTTTTTGTTCTGCATCGCGACTGGGTCCGCACCTCAGGCGATCGCTATGTGCTTGATCCAGGCATCCCCGAAGTGCGGGACTGGATAACCAGCATCGTGGCGGAAGTAGTAGCTCGATATCCGGTCGATGGCGTTCAGTTTGATGATTATTTCTATACTGAATCTCCCGGCGCAAAGCTTAACGACAGTGAAACGTTCCGTAAATACGGTCAGGGGTTCGCGTCGAAAGCTGACTGGCGGCGGAATAATACCGAACAGTTGATTGAACAGGTTTCACGCGCGATCAAACAACTGAAGCCCGAGGTTGAGTTTGGCGTCAGTCCCGCTGGCGTCTGGCGTAATCGATCTTTTGATCCGGCAGGCTCTGATACCCGTGGCGCGGCCGCCTATGATGAATCGTACGCCGACACCCGGTGCTGGGTTCAGAAGGGATTGCTTGATTACATTGCCCCCCAACTATACTGGCCCTTCTCCCGCAGCGCGGCGCGTTATGACGTACTGGCCAACTGGTGGGCAAACGTGGTGAAACCCACTAATACGCGACTGTATATCGGTATTGCATTGTACAAAGTTGGCGAACCATCCAAAAAAGAACCTGACTGGATGATTGACGGTGGCGTTCCGGAGTTGAAGAAACAGCTAGATTTGAACGAGGCCAATCCGCACATTAACGGTACGATTTTATTCCGCGAAAGCTATCTACATCAGCCGCAAACGCAGAAAGCTGTCTCTTATCTGAGGAGCCGCTGGGCACAGCAATAGCATAATCAACGTTCAATCAGCTGATCATAGAGGCTGTGTAATCTTACCCGCAGATACAGCACAGCCTTATGTTTACGTGACAATAGTGTTTGAGCGCTCAGACCGGTTTCTTCAGCCAGTTGTTTAACGCTATATCCCTGCAATTCCGTTTTTACAAAGGCCTCGCGCTGTGTGGGAGGCAGTTCAGCGAGCGCCTCCTCCAGTTCATCCCAAAACAGCGCGCTTAAATAGTCTTCCTCAGGTGTCTGCGGTACACCAAATAAAGTGGCTTCAAGCTCACTCTCCGAAAAATCAGCGTCGCTATCAAGATCGGACAATGACAGTTCACGTTTTTTACGTGACCGATCCGTCATTTCATTACGCGCTGCACGGAACAGCCAGGCAGCAATGTTTTCCACCGGCTGTTCAATTTTCATTAACTGATAAGTGACTTCCTGCAGAACATCGTCTGCCTCATCGCGTACCGCCATGCGGCCGCGAATAAAGGCTTTCAGTCGGGATCGACAAGCGTTTAGCGCCGATACCAGTATTGACTCGTTCTTCATTACGCTTACTCGCCTGCTGACTTTTCTTCAGGCTGTGAAGCGTTTTTCTCGCCATCATCATGATACTGGCATCCACCAAAACGCGAGCGATGGCCAAAGCCGGCCCGCCGCTGCTGGATAAATTCCTCGCGCTGCTCCGGGGTCATATTCATCCAGCGTTCATGCATGCGGCGATGCTCGCGTACCATGCCGAACATACCTGGGCGCATCCCGAGTCCGCCAAAAAGAATACGGCATAATATCAGCAGCCCAAGCGCCTGCCAGAAACCAATCGTGGTGACTCCGATAATGCCCGGAAGTATTGCATTCCACAGTGTCATGACCACTACGCCCAGTAAGACAAACAGGGCCGCGCCAATGATCACCGGTTTGCCCATGCGGCGTCGACCGAATCGATGTCCATGAGGGTGCGTGTCGAAATCTCTCATAATGTCCTGCCTCGTTATGTTAATAGGTATTTGTAATGAGGTAGACGAATGACGACGGGAAATATTGCTAAAAAAATGAAAAAGATTTACGAGGGATAACGTGTACTGAGGGGAAAAACGCTAGCGTGTTATTAATAAAGAAAAAGGGTTTTAGACCCTTTATCTTTATACGCCATGATAAGTAATGGCAAAGCCCTGCTCCTGCCAGTGAGCTAACTGCTCATGTTGTCGTCGTGACAACGCTTTGCCTGTCCATAAAAAAATTTGCTGTCCGGGGAAGAGTTCCGGCCTCGGTGCATCCAGCGGTTCCGCCAGTACGGTAATATGCCAGCCGCGCTGCGAAAGTCGCCACGCCTCAAGCCATAATCGGGTATGGTCATCGCTTCCCCACCCAATCAATAATGCCTCTTTGCCCTCTTTCTTTCGCGCTTCAGAAAGGCATGAAACCGCATAATCTATCAACATTCCATCCAGTAAACTGCACATGGTACGGGCTGTATGTTGGTCGAGACTCAGTTTCTGACGCACGGGTACAAAAACGTTGTCGATAAGGTTTTCTGCTGAATGCTTGCGCCCTATTTCCACTATTTTTGCGCGAAGACTAACGGGATGAACATGCCGCAAAATGCTCATCATCTCTTCCTGAAGCGATGCCCATCCATCATGGGCAGCAACCAATTCTCCTTCAAGCAGCAACTTCACCTTGCCTACGGGCACACCACTGTCTACCCAGCGTTTAATTTCTTCAATACGCTGAATATCGTCTTCATCGAACTGACGATGCCCGCCTGTGCTACGTTGAGGTTTAAGGAGACCGTAACGCCGCTGCCACGCCCGCAATGTCACGGGGTTGATCCCACATCGTTCAGCTACATCACCAATGCTATAAAAAGCCATTCACACTCTCATACTTAAAACCGGAATGTACAAGTTTAAGCTAGCAATTCACCATGGCTTGTACAAGTTTTTTTTATTGTACAACGTGAAGTTGCTGGTTTGTATAAAAGACGTATCAACCTCAGGCACAAAAAAGCTGCTGATAATGCTATCAGCAGCGTTTATTTTGACGAGGATAACGTTAAAAGTTGCTTTTCTTCTCTGGCCAGAACACCGCGGGAATAGCCCCTAACGCCGGTTTAGCAAAAAGATGTCCCTGGAACATCGAAATTCCGGCGGACTCAAGCCACATCCACTCTTCTGCTTTCTCGACGCCTACGGCGGTGATGGAGATTTCAAGCGATGTACAGCATTTGATGATGGCCTGAATAATTGCCTGGCGCGGACCACTTTTATGCACATCCTTGATCAGATCGCGATTTATTTTGATGCGATCCGGCTGGAACTGGGCAAGAAGTGAAAGTCCGGCAAAACCGGCACCAAAGTGATCGATAGCAACCCGGATACCGGCAGCTTTTAACTGCCTTACCGCATCAGTGAACTCATCAAGGCGCGAAATAATTTCGCTTTCAGTGAAATCTACAATGATCTGTTCCGGAACCAGTCCATTGACTTCAATTTCCGTCAGCAAAAAGCGCACCGCGTCGGGAACATTTACCAGCGTCATCGGCTGTAGATTGACCGTCAGGGTCTGCTCTCCGAGATTCAGCGCTGCAGCCATTTCGAAAGCCACTTTTTTACTATGAAGGTCTGCCTGATAGAGCGCATCGCCGCTCAGAGAACCAAAAAAAGCCTGCGGAGAAGCGCCGTCAGTGGTACGCAGCAAGGCTTCAAGCGAGACAATTTCCTGGGCAAGCGGATCGATGGTCGGCTGGAAAGCGAAACTGCAATCCGCGGTTAAATCACGCTTCGAATCTTGCGGCAGTACAGTATTGCCATCGGAGATAAAGTCCCATGAATCCCCGGCGGGGATCTCGAAATAGTTCTCTTTTTCCCGCGCCTCAACGAAGGTACGGAAGAACTGCAGCGCGCGGTCATCATAAATTAACTGATATTTAGACGTCCCTTTATCAAGCACGACCTGAAGCACTTCATCCCTGTCATGTTCGCGTAAATCAAAGAGTTCCATTCCGGCCTTACCAAAACGGCGTGAGGGCGAGTAGTCACGCAGAAGCTCAACGACGTTGTAATGGCGATCGTCTTCACAAATGTGACGATAAATAGTGGTAACGCTTTCCTGAGGGCCTTCAAGCAGCTGGAAAAAGTGGGTGCCATTAAACAACAGAATACCGGTGACGCCTCCATGGCTGTTCTTTTCGTTTGCCGCTGTAACCATCTCCTCCAGCGCTTTATAAGGGACGTTGTCGCAGAAATGGCTGCGGTAAATGATAGTGGTAAGCATGAAGATCTCATAGGCCTGATGAATGAACGATCACACTAGCAGATAGTGGTTTTTGAAGCTTGTACTACTTGCGCATTTTTTTAACTTTCTCCTGACAATCTGACCACATGATTGATGTGCCACTATACTGTGATGGTGAAATCCCGCGTGCTGTACAACTCAAAAAGATTCAGTGCATCAAAAAAATATTTTTAACATGTTGTAATATAACAATAAAAAAACAACCCGTACATATTTTTCAATAATTGTACAATTATCTCTGTACAAGTTTGCCAATTCTGTATAACTTTAGCCGTACTTGATATGACAAAATATTTTACAGGAGTGACATATGCAGCAGAATGGTTACATTCCCGATACCGCTAATGCCATTGCCCGTTATTTCAATAAAGCGGCCCTGCCTACCCAGCAGGAAACCCTGGGTGAAATTGTACGGGAAATACTCACTGACGGACGCAGTCTGAACCGTAAGGCGATCTGTACAAAATTGCTTAAACGGCTGGAAACCGCTTCCGGTCCTGAAGAAGAAAGCCATTACCACAGGCTAATTGGTCTGCTGTTTGACCGCTGAGGATTGCCAGTCCTGACCTACGGAGGCCCTTTTAAGTCAATTCGGGCGGAGGACTTATGCTTCATAAAGGACCATCGATTACCAGAGAACCTCTTGCAGCAGAGAACTGACTTTATGCCGCGCTTCCCAACCGGGATTCAGTGGCAATTAGAGATACAGTTATGAAAAGAAGTGAAACAGAACAACTAACAGACGAGCTGATCGGTGAAGCAGTGTTATCTCTGCTGGCCGACAATAGTCCAATTAACAAACAGTCGCTGATTGCCAGACTGCGGTCCATTGAGGCCAGTGAGTCTGACCGTCAGCGACGAGACATTCTTGCAGATATTATTGCGGAAATCAGTAATAACGCGGGACTGAATAAAACAAAACACGAACCGTCACAATGGGGCGGGGATAACGTTCATCAGCTATTTGGCGCCAACCAAAAGGCTGAAAAAAGCAAAAATCATTGATAGCCTTATAAATCACGGAGTAAATACATGAGTCAGGTGATGTTGCAGGAAAGAGAAAGTTACGATGATTTGCCTTCCCTGGCGCTGACTCAGTATTTTCGTACTGCCGGTGACAGACTGGTGGAAGAATCCGCAATGCTGGGCGCGGCTATCAGAAGCATTATGGACTCGCAAGGCGAATTATCGAATAAAGCGATCATTCAAAAGCTGATCTCTTTTCTGGAAACCAATAATGATGTGGTGACCGGGGATATCATTCGCAAGACCCTGGAAATCATTGTCGATCATACGATGGACGACCTCTGAGATCCCAATATTGCTGTCTGGGGCATGATATTATCGCGCCCCAGCTAAACATCTCCTCCTCCTGCCTCCACTATTTAAACAATGCTTAGAGCGTCATAATTTGAGATGATACCGGCATCTTCGCTAAGGTCAGGAGTATCGCTTCGGTACCTTTGATAAATGCCACTATCATTGAGAGTCAAACGTTTTTATGGAAACCACACACGCAAACGTTCTGTCCGTCTTCGATTTTGATGGAACCCTCACGCGTCATGACAGCTTCATCCCGTTTCTGCGTTATGCTTTCGGCAATCGTTTTTTTATTCGTAATATCGCCAGGATGACCCTGCCTGCGCTGCGCTGTATGCGTCGCAAGCTAACCCGTGATGAACTGAAAGAAGTGCTGATTACCACCTTTCTGACCGATATTGATGAAAAATGGCTGCGCGCAAAAGCGGAAACGTTTTGCGAGCTGTACTGGGATCGGCTGATGCGCTCCAGTGGATTGCTGGCGGTGGCGTCAGAGCGGATGTCCGGTGCAGAAGTCACCTTATGCTCAGCATCCCCTGAGCTGGTGTTGCAACCCTTTGCAGATAAGCTCGGGGTAAAGCTGATCGGCACTCAACTTGAGATCCGGGATGGCAAGCTGACCGGTCGGATTAGCGGGCATAACTGCCGGTGCATTCAAAAAATTAACCGACTTGAAAGCGTTTATGGATCGCTGGCCGACTATCATCTGCGGGCATGGGGCGATACCCGCGGCGATTACGAACTCCTTACCGCCGCCAGGGATGCCCACTGGCGTCATTTCCACCCGGCATGGAAGCGCCGCAAATCGCCGCTCGATATGCTTAAAGCGAACCAGCAAAACTACAATTTATGACGAAATCGCCCCGCCGTCGGGGCGATACCGTTACAGAATACGTAATGATGTAGCCTGCTCGCGCCAGTCCCTGAACTCTTCAAGCAGTAAATCGTACAACTGCTCATCCTTCATTTTTGCAAAATCATCAATCGCAAAGAAATTACTGTTATCCACCCGCCGTTCGGTAAAGGTATCCAGTTTTTCGAGAATACCGTAACTTGAACCGCCGAGGCCAACAAACTTCCAGAAGATCGGACTTTCTGCAGAACGCCGGATCACGTCTTTAATTTCTCGTGTTTTACTGATGCCGCCATCGGTAATAAACACCACAAACACTGGCAACGTCGTTCCCCGGTAGAAATCAACAATCTCATTCATCACCGGCGGCTCGTTATTAAGGCCACCCAGCCCGGGCAAAATTTCCAGCATGGAACTGCGGGATGCACTCTGAATGCGGGAGATATAGCCATCCAGATTATCAAGCGTGACGTCCGGGTATTTTTTATGTCGCTGGGCAAAGCCCCACATATCCATCGCGCCATCATCGTCAAACTGGACGGCCAGAACGGCAATACGATCCAGAACGGCCTGGACATTGCCTTTTTTAAACTGCCCTTTCATTGAGCCTGAGGCATCCAGAACAAATGCCACGCGGGCCTGAACAGATTCCAGCTTATGCTTCGTCAAACTTACCGTGGCCGTTTTAGCAAGACTGACCAGACGCGGAGCTTTCTCCTGAAGTTTTTTCTCCAGGCTGATTTTGACCGGCGCTGATTCGGCTGCCGGAGAGGCGACATCAACCCCATAATGGCGCGCCAGCGGCTCCAGCCCCCCGTTAAAGCCCTGTCCGACAGCTTTTAGTTTCCATTTCCCCTGGTAGCGATAAATCTCCGCCACAATCAACGCTTTCTCCTCACGACCGTTAACATCGACGTCAAATCGCGCCAGTTCACTCGCCGCAATTGACAGCTGAGCCAGATGCTCCAGCGTATTGTCACCGTCAATGACAACTGTCAGGGCAATCTTGTGGATACGTGGCGGTACATCCTGTAAACGAACACGAAAAGTGGCGCGTTGCGGGGAGAGATCCATACGAATCGCACCTTCAACCGATTGAAGATTATTAAAGAAGATAAAGTCGTCGTCCTGCGCCACCCTGTCGTTTTCTCCCAGCAAAAAGGCAGAGGGATCGAGGTCGCTGCGAAAGGAAGCGTTTCCCTGATAATTAAGCGTAAGGGTAAGATCTGAGGTGGTGATAACCGTATTTTGTCCTGCCTGAAGTTGCATATACGTTCCCTTTTCGTTTGCCGGCAAAAAAGAGAGCACTTCGTAATACAGCTGAAATGGCGCTGTTTTTTGCGGACCAGAGAAAAGCCCGGACGTCCGCCGGGCTTCTGATGCTACTCTTAGATGTTCACACCGTGCTGAGACGCCAGCGCACTCAGACCACCGGCAAAACCCTGACCTACCGCTTTGAATTTCCATTCGCTACCGTGACGGTAGAGTTCACCGAAGATCATCGCGGTTTCGGTCGATGCATCTTCAGACAGATCAAAGCGAGCAATTTCAGTACCGTTGTCGTTGTTGTAGACGCGCATGAAGCTGTTGCTCACCATGCCAAAGTTTTGTTTACGTGCTTCAGCGTCATAAATGGTAACCGCAAAAACCAGTTTTTTGACGCCAGCATCCACTTTGGCCAGCTCGATTTTGATCTGCTCATCGTCGCCGTCGCCAGCACCGGTGCGGTTGTCGCCCTGGTGTTCAACGGCGCCACACGGGCTCAGTTTGTTGTTGAAGAAAATAAAATGGCTATCGGACAGCACTTTGCCATCTTCGCCAACCATAAACACTGAGGCATCCAGGTCAAAATCCTGACCATCAGTGACGCGGGCATCCCATCCAAGACCGACCATGGCAATGTTCATGGTTGGTGCTTCTTTAGTAAGGGATACGTTACCGCCTTTTACGAGAGAAACTGCCATTTTTAGCTCCTGCTGTTAATGATGGAGCTGCGTTTGCAGCTCCGGTAGATAAGGATGATCAGGACGCGTTGATGCCGTACTGAGCACATACTGATGCCAGACCGCCAGCATAACCCTGGCCGACGGCACGGAATTTCCACTCACCGTTGTGACGATACAGCTCACCAAAGAGCATCGCTGTTTCCGTAGACGCGTCTTCAGTCAGGTCGTAACGCGCCACTTCAGTCTGGTTGTCATTATTAACCAGACGAATGAATGCGCCGGAAACCTGGCCAAAACTCTGATGGCGAGCCTGCGCATCATGGATAGTGACAACGAAGATAATTTTATCAACGTCTGCCGGCACGGTATCCAGCTTCACGATCAGCGACTCATCATCACCATCGCCTTCGCCGGTACGGTTATCACCGGTATGGGTCACTGAACCGTCGGCAGACTTCAGATTGTTATAGAAAATGAAGTCAGCGTCACCGCGAACTTTGCCGTTTTGACCAAGCAGGAATGCAGACGCATCGAGGTCAAAGTCCTGACCATCAGTAGAGCGAGCATCCCAGCCGAGACCGATCAGAACATTTTTCATTGCCGGTGCAGCTTTGCTTAACGATACGTTGCCGCCTTTAGAAAGAGAAACGCTCATAAAAAATCCTCACTGGTTACGTTTTAAAATAGAAATGATTTACTCTGCATCCGCTTTTTCCGGGAACAGCACGCTGGCAACGATCCCGATAGCCAGTACCACCAGAACCACGATCAGGCTGGTTGTGGCAGAAAGACTGTAGCCATGATGCCAGATATGGTCCGTGGCATTAAGGCCCAGTTTGACCGCGATAAAGAACAGCAGCACGATAACTGCTTTTTCCAGATGCGTCAGATACTGTTTCAGCGCCTCAAGAACAAAGTAAAGTGTACGCAGGCCCAAAATAGCAAACATCATTGCACTGTAAACAATCAGCGGTTCACGGCTGACCGCGATGATCGCCGGGACGGAGTCAAAAGCGAACATCACGTCAGACAGCTCAACAACGGCGACACAGAGCATCAGCGGAGTGGCATAAAACGCCGCTTTTTTAACCCGTCCTACGACGATATCTTTGTTCTCCGGTTTTGCCAGTTCAGTATCGACTTCTTTCTGCGTCAGCAAAAAGGCGTGACCGGAAAGCTTTGGCCAGATGGGGAAGAAGCGTCTGACCATGCGGTAGGCAAGGTGCTGTGAATAATCTTCAACTTCTTCATCATCGCCACCGCTTTTCAGCATCATGACCGCGGTCCACGCCACGACAACGGCGAAGATCAGTTCGACGTATGGGCCGAGGGAAAGCAGGCCGGTTCCGATAGCAACAAAGATACCCCTGAAGACAATGGCACCAATGATCCCCCAGTACAGCACGCGGTGACGATAGCGATCCGGTACCGCGAACCACGAGAAGATCGCCATCATGACAAACAGGTTATCGACGGAAAGCACTTTCTCCAGTGCATAACCGGTCACGAACAGGCTCGCCACTTCCGCACCGTGATGCACGTACAGAAAACCAGCAAAAGCCATCGCCACAATGACCCAGAATACCGACCATAACGCCGCACTTTTCAGCGAGATCGGCTTATCATGGCGATGCATGAATAGGTCAATAAAGATGGCACCGACTGACAATGCAATAAATACAGTGACAGTTTCAGCCGGAAATCCGATATGTGTAGAAACCATGTTTTACCCTTTGCAGAAAAATCAGAGGCCAAATTCGGCAGGCTCGAAGCCTAGCGCAATGGCAATTTCACGAACGGCTATCTGCTCATCACGATCAAAATTACCGTCGCTCTTACCTACGGCAATACCTACCCGAATAGCCAGTTGCGCGGCTTCAGGCTGATCCTTCAGAGCCAGAATGTATTTCATTGTTTCGCCTTTACCGATTTCCATATCAAAGTCAAAACTAGAAATTAACTTGTTAAAAAACTCGATAACTTCATTGGTATCAAAAACTTTTAATTCATCCGATGAACGTAAGAAACCGATCATCTTCTGCTTTTCTTCCGCACTTACGCCATCACTGGCAACCGCAATTCGTGCACAGACTGCTACAGTCCCCTGCATGAATTTTTTGTTTTTAAACCGGCTGACCTGTTTTGTCAGTTCTTCACGGCTGGTATTAAATGCGCCTTTAACTTTATTGAAAAAACTCATCACTCTGTCCTCACCATTAACGTTATTTAGAACCCGTCGTCCAGCGAAAGCCCCAGCCGAAAGCACGGTCCATCTCCTGTTGTCCTTTGAAGAACTGATTAATACGCTCAATTTTAATGGCGCCATTTTCATTAACCAGACGAGCAATAGCGCACAGCGTGCGTTTGTTATCGCCTTCGGTCAGACGCGTTTCAATCGGTGGCTGTTCGGGGATATGGAGGGTGACAATACCATCCGTTTTATCCCAGCTCGGGGCCCCCTGATAGATAAAGGTATAGATCAGCACTTCGCTAATATTTTGCCATTCGCGGCCATTCACATGGATCCACTCTCCATCACTCACATCGCCGGTGCGATCGTCGCCCTGAAGCTGAACGTAAGGGTGAGAATGGTAGGAACCAAACATGTTTCCCAGTGCCTGAACAATGGTTTTCTGCCCATCGCGGAGCCTGATAAACGCACCGAGATCGAGATCGATGCCTTTGTCTCCGCCAAACATACCCAGCAGGCCGGAAGATTTACTGCCCCGGTGCCAGTTCAGGTTAATGCGGATCTCACCAAAGTTGTCTTTCTTGGCAAGACTGATTGCCGGTTTCTCTTTGGTTAATGAAACTTTGCTCAGGCTTATTTTGCTGGCCGGAGGCGCAGGCGGCGCGGACGCAGGCGCGGGAGGTGGTGTTGGGGCTGGCGAATCAGCGATATCCACCCCGAAATACTCGGCCAGCGGTTTTAATCCACCGTTGAATCCCTGAGAAATAAAGCGGAATTTCCACTCCCCATTACGACGGTACAATTCGCCCAGAATTAACGCCGCTTCCGTACGGCCATTGAGATCAACATTGCCACTGGCGACCGACGAACCTGCATGGTAGACCTGAATGGCAAGACTTCCCAGACCTGATACTTTCTGAACGCCTTCGCAGGTCGCCGTGAACGCCACTTTTTGCACGTCCGCTTTCAGGTTGTTGAGATTAACGATGAACGTGGTGTTATTACCTTCATTCGTCAAACTAATAGTACCGTCGTCATTACGCGGCTGACCGTAGAAAACCATGTCCGGATCGCCCTTCACTTTTCCATCGGCATAGAGCCGGAAAGCAGAAGTATCGACAGGTGAACCGGAAAGGATACGCACGCGCAACTCGCCGTTCGGAACGGAGGTGTTACCTCCTGGGCTTAGATTCATTAGCGTACCACCGTAGCCACAATTTCTGGCAGCATGTCGTCAATTGTCCGTCCACGGCAGGCATTGCCCAGCGCAGTGAAGTCCCAGCTGCCGCCGCTACGGCGCAGTGAGGCAATAACAATACCGGTGTGGCTGCCCTGCTCGGAAAGGGCGTAACGCGCCAGCTCTTTGTTCGACTGATCCACCACGCGGCAGAATGCATTTTGCACTTCATTGAAAGTCTGGCCGCGGAAACTGTTAACGGTAAACGCCAGATATTCAACCTTTAAAGGCAGCTTTGTCAGGTTAACATTAATGACTTCGTCATCGCCGTCGCCCTCGCCCGTTAAATTATCGCCGCTATGCACCACAGAGCCGCAGTGGGAGTTAAGCTGGCGGAACCAAATGGTATCTATTTTATTGCCGCTTGCGTCCAGAAGAATACAGCTTGCATCCAGATCGATGTCACCAGAGCCGCCCAGAAGACCGCCAAATAATCCTTTTTTCTTAATGGGATCCCAGCCAAGTCCAAACTTAAGCTGACTAAGTGAAGAGGATTCTTTACTGAGCGATACCGTCTGATTCTTACTTAAAGAGACCATATATTTTCCTTAATAAGGGTTAACTGAAACAAGACTTTGAGATGAAAAAATCTATCAGCTAGAAAATCATATCATGATGTAGTTCACTCACAAGACAATTTTCTTAAAATCTTTACCACAACAAAATAACTTATTGATAGTACTATTTTTATATTTTATAACCTCCTATATTTTAGGGGGGCAGTGGAAAATAGTCTTAATGATTGAGGGCATGAATACATACAGATTTAAAATCATAATATGATTGACAATTAGCCGGGTGATAAATAGACTGCTGAGATCCCCTCTATTTAAACGCTGACCCGTAAAGAGTAAAAATGAAAAATAAATTATGGTTTATGGAAGGTCTTTCTTCTCAACGGGATCTTATTCAAAGTGTAAATGATTTTTCCCGCGCGTGTGGCAAACCAGTCACAATCTATGCTTCGCATAGTAATGAAAGAAATGAAATTTTATCGCTGGCACATTTTTCTTTAACAGAACCGAAAGATGACGATCGGCGTTTAGCATTTATTGAAGCTATAGTTAAAGCACACGGGATCGACGTTATTCATACTGGCCGCCACTGCCGATGGTTTGAAATTCATCGTCAGGCGATTGAATCGACTGGCGTAGCGCTGACGACCGGCGCATCTGGTATTGGTGACATAGATATTGCCGATGACAAAGTGACGTTTGCTCAGCTCATGGAAAAGAACGGGCTGCCGGTCGTTCCCTCACTGCGTATCACCACACTGAGTGAACTGAAAACACAGCTTGCTCACTCACCGTTTACCTCATCACAGCTCTGTGTCAAACCGGTGAAAGGGATTTATGGCATGGGATTCTGGCGCATTGATGACGCGGTGTCGCCCATGACAATGATCAATTACCCTGAGCGTCGTCAGATGACGACCTGGCAATTTCTTGCTGCCTGCGAATCCGCCGACGCTTTTGAACCGCTGGTGCTGATGCCTTATCTGCCCGGGCCGGAATACTCGGTCGATATGCTGGTCAATAAAGGCAAGGTTCTGGCCGCCGTGGGGCGACGTAAAGAAGGCGCGCTCCAGTATCTTGAAAATACGGGAGAGGCTTACGAGCTGGCGCTGGCCTGCGCTGCGGTCATGAAAGCGGATGGACTGGTCAACGTACAAACGCGCAACGACGAAAGCGGCAAGCCCGTTCTGCTTGAAATCAATATGCGTCCTTCGGGCGGCATCGGTTATACCCGCCACAGTGGGGTTAATCTCGCGGGGCTGTATGCCGGTTTCAAGCTGGGTTACCTCAGCGAGCAGGACGTTCAGTCTGAGGCGCAGACGCGTTTTACTCGTGCAACTGTTCGTGCCATGACCGAGGCAATTGCTTATAACGCCACGCTGACTAATGCACTGTGATGCCGACGCGATTTATTCACTCCATCATGTTCAGGACGTAACGCTATGATGAATACTCACGACGCCAACGTTTATCGTCGCACTCTGACCAGCGGAACCATCAGCGTCACCCGCCATAAAGGCGTGGCCGCGCTTGAATCACTATTTGATATTGCCGAGCGTCGCAATCCGAAGAGAGCCTTTTTATTCGTCAGCAAAGTGCTTGGCAGGCATATTCCGGTTTCACCCGCCATAATGCGCTCCGTTTTCCGCCAGCTCAGCGAGCTGTTTCCAGAGGATCTTCCCGGCCCGGTGTTGTTTATCGGTATGGCCGAGACGGCGGTTGGGTTGGGTGCTGGTGTTTTTGACGAGATGAGAGAACGCGTAAGCGACCCGGTTTATCTGACCTCCACACGTCATCCTGTTGATGCAGAGCTGCTGTGCGAGTTCAAAGAAGCACACAGTCATGCCACCGATCATCTGCTTTATCTGCCAGCGGATCCTGAGATGCGTCGCCGCGTTCAGCAGGCGCAGACGGTTGTGCTTATTGACGATGAAGCGACCACCGGAAATACCTTCATTAACCTGCTGGCCGCGTTGCGTAATGACGGCGGATTAACATCGTTGCGTCAGGTGGTCACCGTCACGCTGACGGACTGGAGCCGGGATGCGCTGGTGGCTGGCTGCCCGCTCCCCGTACACCCTCTTTCGCTGGTAAGCGGTCAATGGTCATGGGAGCCCGTCCCCGACGCGCCGGTGCCGGTAATGCCGCAGGTCAATGTCACGGCAACGGGCACCTTTGCGCCGTCCAGTAAACAAACCTGGGGGCGGCTGGGGATGATGAAACCCGCGGCCGATCTGGCTCCTGATGTCACCGTTCAGGCGGGAGAAAAAATCCTCGTGCTGGGCACCGGTGAGTTTGTGTGGGAGCCTTTTTTACTCGCAGAACGACTGGAAGCCATGGGCGCAGAGGTGAAATACAGTTCCACCACCCGCTCGCCGATTGCCACCGGGTTTGCCATTCAGTCCGCCCTGTCCTTCACCGACAACTACGGTCTTGGGATCCCCAACTTTGTGTATAACGTTGCACATCAGTCATTTGATCGTATTTTACTTTGCGCTGAGACGCCGGCTGAAAGTATTGATGCCCTGCTGCTCACCGGTCTGAAAAATGTCGCTGATTGCGTAGAGATCATTACCTATGAATAAACCCGTTTTTCTTTCCGACCTTGACGACACGCTGTTTCAGACCCGGCGCAAAATGATTAATGAGCTGGATCTGGAGCCGTTCCGTACCGGTGCGCTCGATCGCAGTCTGCAACCCCGTAGTTTTATGACCGAAGAACAAGCGATGCTGGTCGACTGGCTGCTTGAGCACGCGGAGCTTATCCCGGTCACTGCCAGAGGCACGGAAGAGATTAGTCGGGTGCAGATCCCGTTTCATTCATGGGCTATCACCACTCACGGAGCGGTGATCCTGAATGCCGACCGTCAGCCAGATGAAGAATGGAAAGCGCATATGCTGGGTTGTTTAAAACCCTATGAGGAAAAGCTGACCTCTATGCAGCGCCAGATCACCGAGCTGATGGACGCCAGAGGCATTAATGCCTGGGCGCGACTCAACTACGAATATGGCGATGTGCCGGTATACCTGGTCATGAAACATCGCGACAGCACTCGCCTTGATGAACTCAATACTATCGGCGATGAAATCGAAGCCCTCTTCTCGACTACGGGCTTTTATATCCATCGCAACAGCAACAATATTGCCTGGCTTCCCGATCCGGTAGAGAAAGGGCTGGCGGTCAACTGGCTATTGCAAAAGTTACGCGCAGAGCGCGGCGTTTTCCCGGTTATCGGCCTGGGTGATAGCCTGAGCGATCATCGTTTTATGAAACTTTGCACCTGGTTCGGCGTTCCGCAACAAAGTCAGTTTGCCGGGGCTATTGCGCAATCACTTTTCGGGGATAACGATCATGCGTGAAGACACGATTTTCTCAGGCTCTTATCTGCCTGAAGACGTTCATTTTCTTCTTCAGCCGGTGCAGATGGAAATGACGCCGGTTGAGTTGAAAGAAGAATATATTCAGTCCGGCAAAAAACACTATTCAGAAATGCTCAGTCAGGAGCCTGAACCGACGCCGTGGCACATCGATCTGTTTCGCCGTTCGCTCGATCGGGGCGCGGAACGTCTCGCGACTGAGGTGCAGCAACTTGCTAATGCCCTGGTGGCCCAGTTCGGTGATACTCCCATCGTTCTGGCAAGCCTGGTGCGCGCAGGCGTGCCGCTGGGCGTAATGTTACAGCAGGCGCTGCGCGAGATGGGCAGAACCTCCTTTCATTACGGCATCAGCATTATTCGCGATCGTGGCATTGATACCGCCGCGCTGGACTGGATAGAATCCCGCCACGGCACTGACGGTATCGTCTTCGTCGACGGCTGGACCGGAAAAGGTGCTATTACCGGCGAACTGATTAAATCGCTGAAAGAACGTCCGGGCTACCCGGCAGTGCCTCGTCTCGTTGTCCTGGCCGATCCTTGTGGCCGGGCCTGGCTGTCGGCCAGCGACGATGACTGGCTAATCCCCTTCGGCATTATGGGGGCGCCCGTGTCAGGGCTGATTTCTCGTTCGATCTGGACGCAACAGGGTTTTCACGGCTGCGTGCAGTGCGATCATCTTGCCGCCTGGGAGTGCAGCCGCACGCTGGTCGACACCGTAGCCGAACAGCGCCGACGCCTGCACGACGTCCCGGCGCTGTCACTAGTAAGTTCCGACAAAGCGCTGCTGCGCGAAACCAGTGACCGGGTTGTCAGCACCCTGGCCAGCCGTTACCAGGTCGACAGTATTAACCGTATTAAACCCGGCATCGCTGAAGCGACGCGAGCGGTGCTACGCCGGGTGCCCGATCACGTATTTGTTCGTGCCATAGACGATCCTGATGTCGCCTTACTTGTCGCGCTGGCGCGAGATAAAGGCATTGCGATCGCTGAGGTTGGCGATGCTATCGGGCAGTATCGCGCCGTCACCATCATTAAGAAGGTGCGCTGATGATGAAACGACTTTCCCCCTGGAATCTTGGGGCAACGCTGTATATGCCTGCCACCCGCACGGACATTGCCGATGCGATCCTGAATGTCAAAGTTGAGGGGCTACGGTCGCTGGTGATCTGCCTCGAAGACGCCGTTAGCGAAGAGGATGTTCCTGCCGCGCTCAGTAACCTGCAGGTTCTGCTTGATGTGCTGGCGAAAGCCAAAGCCACCGACGGCAGTTCCCACTGGCCGCTGGTGTTTATTCGTCCGCGGGATGTCGAGATGGGCGCGCAGCTGGCCCGGACGCTGAATCTGAGTCCGGTTGACGGGCTGGTGCTGCCTAAGTTTACCCTGGCATCGTTACCGGCATGGTGGGCATTCATTCAGCATACCCATTTATGCATAATGCCGACGCTGGAAACCGAAGAGGTTTTCGACGTCGAACAAATGCGCCAGCTGGCGATGTCGCTGCTCGACCATCCCTGCCATCAACGACTTATCGCATTGCGTATTGGCGGTAACGATCTGATGAACGTGATCGCCCTGCGTCGTCCCCGGCATCTGACGCTGTACGACGGGCCGATGGGCTATGTCATCAAAATGCTGGTCTCCGTCTTTGCCACCCGCGGTTTTGCATTGACCGCCCCCGTCTGTGAACACATTGACGATCACGACATTATGGACAAAGAACTGGCGCTGGATATGGCGCATGGTCTGGTAGGAAAAACGGCAATTCATCCTAACCAGATAAGCAAAATAGAGGCGGCGCTGAGAGTATCGGATAACGATTATGCAGACGCATTGCGGATCCTGAACTCCTCACAGGCGGTTTTCAAATCGCTGGGTGCCATGTGTGAGCCTGCGACGCATCGCCGCTGGGCGTCGGCGGTTATAGAACGCGCTCAGGTCTACGGCATTATTAGCGAACGCGAACACGGCGGCATTGTCCGCGTTCCGTTGTCGCAGCAAAGCTGAGGTGACGTAGAAGATGCTATTAAGCTCCCGACAAGAACGCGTATTCAAACTGGCGACGATCCTGGGGACCGGCAAGCAGGTCTCTGCAAGTTATATTCTTGAGCTTCTGGAATGCTCCGAACCTACCCTTACCAGAGCGCTTAAAGAATTACGGGAGTCCTATGCGGCGGATATTAAATACAGTAAGGCCGTCCATGCCTACCAGATAATGAATTTTGGCTCGCTGGATAAAAAAGCGCTGCGACGAATGACCGAGTCGCTGAACGCCAATGCGGAACTGAAAAAAGTAGACGCAACCCGCTGGGTCGATCTGGACAAAGATAAGAAAACAGCGGTCTCGCTTTCACTGCGTATGAGCATTTTGCGCAAAATTGACCGTTACGCGTTTGCCAATGACAAAACCCGCAGCGAAGCCGTTGAGTTGTTAACGGAGAAAGCGTTCGAACTGCTACAAAATGAACGCGTCAATACCAGGAAATAGCGGTTAACTTCCTCTGCCCGTAGCGCGAGCTACGGGCTACACTCTCAGTTTGTCTTGATAAAAACCAGAAAAAAACTCGCTCATAACGCCTTAAAAGCCTACTGTATTTTGGTCATTACCCTGACGATCGACCTCTGGTTAACAATCTCAAATCATCAGGAGCTACACATGCGAAGACTTCCTGTTTATTTACTTCTCGACACGTCTGGTTCGATGAACGGTGAACCCATCGAAGCGGTCAAGAACGGGGTGCAAACCCTGCTGACAACCCTCAAGCAAGATCCCTACGCGCTCGAAACCGCGTATGTTTCCGTCATCACCTTTGATTCCTCCGCGCGCCAGGCCGTGCCCTTAACCGATCTGCTTAGCTTTAAACTCCCCGATCTGGTTGCCAGCGGGACCACCGCTTTGGGCGAAGCGCTTTCCCTGACCGCCGACGCTATTTCTCGTGAAGTTCAAAAAACTACGGCAGAGACCAGGGGAGACTGGCGTCCGCTGGTTTTTATCATGACCGACGGTTCGCCAACGGATGACTGGCGTAAAGGCGTCAGCGCATTTAAAGCCGCCAGAACAGGGGTGGTGGTTGCCTGTGCTGCCGGACATTCTGCAGAAACCAAGGTCCTGCAGGAAATCACCGAGATTGTGTTGCAACTGGATACCGCCGATTCCACCACCATTAAAGCATTCTTTAAGTGGGTTTCCGCCAGTATTTCCGTCGGCAGCCAGAAGGTTGAATCTAAAAAAGAGGTGATTGGGCTGGATGATTTACCGCCGCCTCCACCGGAAGTTAACGTCGTTTTGTAACCACATAAATAAGGAGATGTTATGTCAGTCAGTTTACGCAAGGGGCAAGGCGTCAGCCTGCGAAAAAATGAATACGATCTCTCTTCCGTTACCATTGGTCTGGGATGGGACATTAACGAAGAGAAGAAAGGATTTTTAGGGAGCGTGTTTGGCAAAAAAGAAGAAGAGTACGATCTCGACGTTATTGCTTTTTTGTGCGACGCCCAGGGAAAAGTGACTGATTTGGGCGACCAGGAGAACGGCAAGCCGACGCTGGTCAATGGCGACATCATCTTTTTTAACAGCCTGCGACATAAGACAGGCAACATCTGGCTGACCGGCGATAACCGTACCGGGGCGGGCGACGGCGACGATGAGCAAATTATTGTGAAGCTCAATACCCTCGAACCACGCTATGAAAAAATCGTTTTCATCGTGCAAATTTACAACGGCGAACGCCTTAAACAGCATTTTGGCAAAGTGAAGAACGCCTTTATTCGCGCGGTTGATGCACGCAATATTGAAATGGCACGCTTTGATCTCTCAGGCGGGGCTGCATTCAATAATCAGTGTTCCATGCTGTTCGCCGAGCTGGTCAGGGAGCCGAGCGGCTGGAAACTCAACGCCGTCGGTGAGCCGTCTGAATCCGACACCTTCGTTACGCATTTAAAGAGCTATATCTGATATGAGAAGACTCCCTGTTTATCTGCTCATTGATACCTCCGGATCGATGCGCGGCGAATCTATTCACGCGGTTAACGTTGGCGTACAGGCAATGCTCAGCGCGCTGCGCCAGGATCCCTACGCGCTTGAAAGCGTGCATATTTCGATTATCACCTTTGATAACGAAGCGCGTGAGCACACAAAACTCTCCGCGCTGGAAAACTTTCAGTTCACCGATATCGTGGTGCCCAGCGCTGGAGGCACCTTCACCGGCGCGGCGCTGGAATGCCTCGTGGCCTGTGTCGATCGCGACGTGCGGCGTTCGGATGGCGATCGGAAAGGCGACTGGCGGCCGCTGGTATTCCTGATGACCGACGGTACCCCGTCTGATGCCTGGGCTTACGGGGAAGCGATCAAAGAGGTTAAAAAGCGCGCCTTCGGCTCTATCATCGCCTGTGCGGTAGGCCCCAAAGCGCGCCACGAACACCTGAAGCAACTGACGGACACCGTTGTGGCGTTAGAGACGCTCGATTCAACCGCCTTCGCCGGATTCTTCAAGTGGGTGTCGGCGAGTGTCGCCTCGGGCAGCACCAGTGCGGGAGTTAATGCCAGCGCGGATACGCTCCCTCCTCCGCCGCCAGAAATTCAACTGGTGCTGTAACGGCCTGATGAGGTGACTCCGTGAGACGACTTCCGGTATTTTTTGTTCTGGACTGCTCAGAATCCATGATTGGCGACAATCTGAAAAAGATGAATGATGGTCTGCAAATGATCGTCAGCGACCTGAGAAAAGATCCGCATGCTCTCGAAACGGCGTGGATTTCGGTGATTGCCTTTGCCGGTATCGCCAGAACCATAGTTCCGCTGCATGAGGTTCTGTCGTTTTATCCCCCGCGCCTGCCGGTGGGCAGCGGTACGAATCTCGGTGCCGCACTGCGTGAGCTGATGACGCAAATCGATACTCAGGTTCGCAAAACGACCGTCGAACGCAAAGGTGACTGGAAACCGGTGGTATACCTGTTAACCGACGGGCATCCGACTGACGATGCCACCGCCGATATCAAACGCTGGAAAGAACATTACGCCCGCAAAGTGAATCTGATTGGGATTGGGCTCGGCCCTTCCGCCGATCTTAATACGCTACGCCAGCTGTCAGAAAATGTGTTCCATTTCAACGAAGCGCATGAGGGTGATTTCACCCGCTTTATAAAATGGATCACGGCGTCCGTCACCGCCCACAGCCGCAGCGTAGGCGAGGAAGCGCCACCGCCAGCGGTCCATACCGATTATCTGGTGAAGCTGGCGAAGGATGATGTAGCGCGGGCCTGCGATGAAACCTGTGTTACCCTCGCCGGGCGATGCAGCAAATCGCGCCGCCCCTACCTCATCAAATATGAACGTCCGCCGGTGAATCTTTCCGGGCTGGATTTCAATCTGAATATTAACGGCTTTACTCTCGCAGGCTGTTACCCCATTGATGAAGATTATTTCGAGTGGAGCGATCCCTCAGCCTCATCCATGCAGGTGAATACCAGTGAATTACACGGCGTACCGGGTTGTCCACACTGCGGCAATGCCAGCGCATTTGCCCTGTGTCGCTGCGGACGATTGCTGTGCATTAACGGCCCCGACGATATTATCTGCCCGTGGTGCGAAACCGCGTTAACGTTCAGAAATAGCGATGACAATGACTTTGATGTCAGCAGAGGTAAAGGATAATGGACGACAATATGCCCCTGAAAAAAAAGATCCTGGCTCTGATTATTGCCGAGAAGGATCTGACCCTGACGCCGGAGGAACAACGATCCCTCAGTCATGACGATGTGCTTGCCGCCGAAATCAGCGCGATCATCGGGAAAGTCAGTGCGCGCACGGCGTCAGAGCCTGAAGCTGAAGCTGAAAAAGTGAGCGACGCTTCTGAGGATAATTTGCCGACAGTAGCGGGCGAGAATGCCCCGGCTGAAGAACCTGCCGACCCTGCGCCGTGGCAAAAAATGCCTTATGACGAACTCAATGAAACAGCGCCCCGGGAAGCCGAACCCGTGAGTAAACCGGCTGAACGATTAAAACCCGGCCAGGTACCCGCGCATCCGGCCGAAGCGTGTTCCCCCTCGCCCGGAGCCCCCAATGCGCGGATCGTTATTGCTAACGCGCGGGCCGGCGCGCCTTTCCACTGCGCAGTTGAGATTACCCTCGATAATGGCGAGCGCGCCGGGATCGACGAGATTATTTTCGACGAGTCTATTGGCCTGACGTTTGATCGCGCTGAAGGCACGCTGTCAGGCACGCCAACGACCAGCGGTGACATTGAGATGACGGTGAAATGGTCCTGCCCGTCATATCCTGAAGGCGTATCCAGAGTCACGTTTATCGTTAATCCCGATCCGCGCACGTTGTGGAAAGATATCGATCCTCCTGAAGAAGACCGGTATTACAAAACCAATGTCGATCATCAGCTGATTAAACACCCTGGCGTGACCATTGCCGCGGCCAGCCGCCGTGGCCGCTCCCACGCCCACGTTGGCTCGTTCCGCGATGATGACTTTTACATTAACGCCAGCGAGGAGAGCGGCTGGAGCGTGATGCTGGTCGCCGATGGCGCAGGCAGCGCCAGCAATTCGCGTCAGGGCTCCCGGATTGCCACCGACACAGCAGGTAACTACCTGTTTGATCAGCTCAAAGGCGATAAGGGTCTGGCGCTCAAAAAACAAATTATCCAGTGGAACACCGACGATCAGCGGCAGATTTGGGACTATTTCTACCGCCAGTTCAGTCTGGCCTCCGCGCTGGCGGTCAACAATATCAACCATGAAGCCAAAATCGCCGGTGAGAAAAGTAAATCCTACTCAACGACGTTGTTAGCGCTGGTCTCTTTTCGCGAAGGCGATGAGATTTTTGCGGCTGCGTTCTGGCTGGGCGACGGTGCTATTGCTGCCTATGGCCCGACGGGAAAAGTTCGCGTGCTGGGCATGCCGGACAGCGGTGAATATGCGGGTCAGACACGTTTTCTGGATGCTGAAACCATCCAGGATGCGGAATTCAGCAAGCGCATCATTATCGGCCGCTGGAAAGAGATTTCTCACCTGGTGCTGATGACGGATGGCGTGTCCGATCCCTGCTTTGAAACGGATAACGGGCTGCAAAATCCACAGAAATGGGATGCGCTGATCGCTGAGCTGACGCCGCACCTTGATGACGGGGAAAACGCGGCGGAAAAACTGGTGGAATGGCTGAACTTCTTTTCGCCAGGCAATCACGACGATCGCACTATCGTGGTCTCATGGTGACGGGCGGGAATAATATGGCAAATATCGTAACGTGTACCACCCGGGACGGCAAAACCGTTCACTATGTGGATGACATCATTGGCTCTGGCTCAATGAAGGATGTCTATTTTTCGCCGGATAAAAGCTATGTAGTGGCGTTTTATAAAAAACCGCAGAATGAGCAGGCCCGCGAGCGAATTGACATGATCACGAGCCGCTATCGGCCCAATATTTTTGAGCAGGCAGGCGGCGACTACTGGAAGGATCTTTTCTGCTGGCCAACCAGCGTAGTGGAGCATGATGGAAAGATTGGTATTGTGGTACCCACCTACCAAAGCCACTTCTTTTTCAAATATGGCTCCAAAAATAACGATTTTCTCGGCATTCGCGGGCGCGAAAAAGAGGGCAAATGGTTTGCCAGCGCCAACAATCAGAACAAATTTCTCGATCCACGAGAAAAAGGCAACACGCTGACCTATCTCAAGGTCTGCTTGTTGTTGAGCCGCGCGGTAAGGCGTATGCATGCGGCGGGGCTGTGTCATAGCGATCTGAGTTACAAAAACGTCCTGATCGACCCGGAGCAAGGTCACGCCTGCATTATTGATGTCGATGGTCTTGTGGTGCCGGGAAAATTTCCACCGGATGTGGTGGGCACGCCGGATTTTATTGCGCCGGAAGTGGTTAAAACCAGCCATCTGGAAAAAGACGATCCGCGCCGGGTTTTGCCGAGCATTCTGACGGACAGGCACGCGCTGTCCGTGCTGATTTATATGTATCTGTTTTATCGCCATCCGCTTCGGGGCGGAAAAATTCACGATCTGGACGATGAAATGCGCGACGAATCCCTGTCGATGGGCGAAAACGCGTTATTTATCGAGCACCCGGTCGATCGCAGTAATGCGGTGAAGCTCAACCAGCTCTCACCCTCGTCGCTGCCGTGGGCCGATCCGCAGAAGATCCCTTACACCATCATGGGACCTTATCTTACGCCGCTGTTTAACCGGGCGTTTATCGAGGGGTTGCACGATCCACAGCGTCGCCCTACTGCGGACGAATGGGAATCGGCACTGGTGAAAACGGTCGATCTTATCCAGCCGTGCCAGAATCCTGGCTGCGAGCAGAAATGGTACGTTTTTTCAGGTAAAACCAAACCGGTTTGCCCATATTGTGGCACGCCTTATAAAGGGAAACTGCCGATCCTCAATCTGTACTCGTCACGCAAAGCGGGCAATTTCCGGCCTGACGATCATCGTCTGATGGTCTGGAGTGGGCAGTCATTGTTCGCCTGGCATGTGAACCGCTTAGTGGCCCCCAATGAGCGCACCACTGAAGCTCAGAAGAAACGGGTCGGCTATTTTGTGTTCCACAACGATCGCTGGTGGCTGGTGAATGAAGGCATTCCGGGCCTGATGTCGTTGCCTGACAAAACGGCCATTGCGATCGGGGAAAAACTGGCGCTGGACGACGGAACTCAGTTCGTGCTTTCAACAGAAGAAGGTGGCCGGCTGGTGGTGGTGCAGCTGATCTCAAATTAATCGCGCTAAGCCGGGTGAGTGTTTCACCCGGCGAGTCGCTTATTCAGTCACGGCTGTCATTCCCGGAACCAGGATCACTTTTCGGCAATCTTCCTGGCGTTTTTCGAAAATTTCATAACCTTTTGCCGCCTCTTCCAGCGGCATATGGTGAGTAATAATCTCTTCCGGACGCAGCAGCCCTTCTTCAATCAGTTTCAGCAATTCCGGCAGGTACGCATGCACATGCGTCTGACCCATTTTAAAGGTTAAGCCTTTATCGAAGGCGTCACCGAACAAGAATCCATGGATGAAACCGGCATACACGCCCGGTACGCTGACGATGCCACCACGACGCACCGCGGCGATACACTGGCGCAACGCTTTACCACTGCTGCCCTCAATCTTGAGATTGCTGAGGACGGTTTCCGTCAGGCTTCCTTTGGCTTCAAAACCGACGGCGTCAATAACCGCATCCACGCCGCGATGATTATCGGTGTTTTCAATAATCCACGCGGCTGGATCGTCATTTTTATCAAAGTTGATAGGAATAACGCCGTAGCACTGGCGGGCAAAATCGAGGCGGTAATCATGATGGTCGATCATAAATATTTTTTCTGCGCCTGAATAACGCGCGCAGGCGGCTGACAATAAACCCACCGGCCCGGCACCAAATATCGCTACGCTGGACCCTTTTTTAATCTCTGCATTTTTAACCGCCTGCCAGGCCGTTGGCAAAATATCGGTTAAAAAGAGAACCTTATCATCGGACAATACGCGAGGAACTTTAAACGGACCGGTATTGGCTTTGGGAACGCGGACATATTCTGCCTGACCGCCAGGAACGCCACCGTATAATTTGCTGTAGCCAAATAGCGCAGCGGGCGGCGTGATGGTTTTCCGGTTCAACGCAGCGCCCTTCCCGCTGTTGGTGGTTTCACAGGCGGAATATTGTTCAAGTTGACAGAAGAAACAGTTGCCGCAGGCAATGACAAAAGGGATCACCACCCGGTCACCACGGCTGACCGCCGTGACATCTTTCCCCGTCTCGACCACTTCGCCCATAAACTCATGGCCGAAAATATCACCGTGACCGGTACCCGGAATTTTTCCCCGGTAAAGATGCAAATCGGAGCCGCAAATAGCCGTTGCGGTGACCCGCAGAATAATGTCATCACTGGCTTCAATTATCGGATCCGGATGCGTATCAACGCTGACTTTGTGCGGCCCATGATAAGTGAGTGCTTTCATATGGTTCTCCGAGAAATGATCCGCCATGGCGGGAAGTCTTAAATTTAGTTGCCAGGGAGCAAAGTTCAAGCGGAAGGGAAAGCGTCAGCCTTGTCTAAGAATTATCTGGCAAAGTTATTATGGTTAAGCCTTTCTGCACTACGGTTATTAAACCAATTAGTAAAAAGGTGATTAATCAATGAAACTCTCCCACTGGATAATGTGTACCTCAGTAATATTAACTGGCTGTGGTGCATCCAATTCCCCTTCCCCGGTCAAGGCAACAGGAGAGGAAACCTCCGCCAAAATGAAGGTGCTCGCTACGGGAGCGACGGTGATCCAGTCACGTCCCCCCATTGAGGCGATCAGCGCCTATCTGGATGGTTTCCATTTTTACAGTGGAGAGCAAAAAGGCCAGATGGAGGCGCATCACTATGTCACTGTCCTCAATGAGGATGTGATGCAGGCGGTAATTTATGATGGCAATACCCGCGATGCAAAATTAATGGGCGTTGAATACATTATCAGTGAGCGACTTTTCAAGACGTTACCCGCAGAGGAAAAGCGTTACTGGCATAGTCATCGGTATGAGGTGATGTCAGGAAGTCTGGTCGCCCCCGGCTTACCTGAAGCCGCTGAAAATCCTCTGATGAATAAAATCGTGAATACCTACGGAAAAACCTGGCATACCTGGCACACCGACCGTGATAAAACGCTGCCGCTGGGGGCACCTGCATTAATGATGGGCTTTACCGCCGATGGGCAGCTCAAACCGCAACTGCTGGCCGATCGCGATCGTCGTTTCGATATTGATACAAACCAGATACGTGAATCACGGAAAATGCTTCGGGCGCACCCCGTTGCGGAAGGTGCAGACGCCTGGCAACAAGGCACCGCCGTCCAGCTTAAGCCCGTTGAAGTAAAAAATGGTGTGCCACACTCCGCAGGCACGGCGCACTCAGATTTATCCGCTAACCCATGAAAAACCCGCCTGTTTTGTCCGGAGTTCCTATACTGGGTGCAGGAGGTTTTACTATGCGATGGTTCCGTTCACTTTTTACCAGCCCCGAGAAATTTTTGCAGGTCATTAATCATCACGATATCGAAGAATCTATTGAAGATGGCGAACGCATCCTGGTGGATGACGATGGCAATGCTACGGTCAACGTTCATTGCCGCGCTGTACAGGATGATTTTGATCGCCACGTTAACGCACTGAAAAGGGCCTGAGATGGGAACGGCTATATTTATGGTACTGATGGTGTGTGGATACTGGTATAGCAGCCGGGATCTCTCCACCCGTTTTAAATTCAAACGCACCTTTGGCTGGGATGTTTATTTTCTGGTCGCGCTCTATGGCTGTATTTTCGTTTTGCAGGGTATTATTGCCACCGGCATCCTGTGGCTGATTTTACTGATCGCCTCTGTCACGATGAACGCCCTCCCCGTCTGGTTTGGACCTGAAGAACATCGCCTGCAAATGGTGTTTATGAACTGGAGTTTTTTAGGCATTCAGGCTCCGGTCGTGATCATGCTGGCCTTCGCAATTTTCTTTTGTCTCTACCGTTCCAACTGGGCCATGAGCGCCCGACTGGATAGCAAAGGACGGCTATCGCTGTATAAAGAACTGGCTAGCGCAAACAGTCTTGAAGGGCTGCTTTATCAGTGTATGGAGAGTGGTCAACTGGTCTGGCTTACCCTGAAATCCCATCGGATCTATATAGGCATGGTCCATGCCGCGACTTTTGATGCCAGTAACGCCAGTAATATTGTGATTGTGCCGATGCTGAGCGGCTATCGTAATAGCGAAACGTTTGAGTTCACCGTCGAGCATAATTACAGCGCCTGGTACGCCAGACATGAGATTACCCTGACGTCAGAACCGCAATCAGCACTGGATTTTCGCAAGGTGATCTTGCTTGAACAGGTGGAGAGTTTTTCACTTTTCGATCCATCGCAAACGCTGGCATTAGGTATGCACAAAGAAAGCGAAATGTTTAAAGAGGGATAAATGATTCGCCCGCAGGACGCGGGCGAAAGAGGATTACGCGTTTAACTGGTAATCCAGAGTAATGTCAGCATTCAGCAGCTGTGAAACCGGGCAACCCGCCTTGGCTTTCTGGATGATTGCGTCAAAGGCAGACTGTTCAATCTGCGGCACGGAAACCTTGCTTTGCAGAGCAACTTTGGTAATCGCAAAACCACCGTCTTTTTTATCAAGAGAGACATCTGCAACGGTATCGATGGAAGTCGCGGTATAGCCCTGTTCGCCCAACATCAGTGAAAGCGCCATTGAAAAGCAGGCGGCGTGTGCTGCGCCAATTAATTCTTCAGGGTTGGTTCCTTTCTCACCCTCGAAACGGGTATTGAAACCATAAGGACTTTGGCTGAGGACACCACTCTCTGTCGAGACGGTACCTTTACCACTTTTGATATCCCCTTCCCAGTGTGCCTGACCTTTCTTATGAATCGTCATAATTGACTCCTTTTTGCTGTTGAGTCATCAAGTATAGGACGCGACTGGAAGTTTGCGGCAAAAAGAGAGTGTTCCTAAAAGCCTCCCGTTAATTGCAAAATGCCCCGGTTTGGTCAATGCTTAACAGTCAGCTCGCCTCGCAAGCTGCCCTTTAGGGTAACGTTTCGTCCGGCACCTGCCGGGCTTGTCCTTGAAACCAGTAAAACAGGATTAAGGAGTAAGAATGAAATCGAACCGTCAGGCACGTCACATCCTTGGACTCGATTACCGGGTCTCAAATCAGAAAAAAGTCGTCATCGAAGGTGATAGCGAAACCCCGGTTTCTCATACCCACGCGACGGGGCGTAAGCGTCGTAGCGAATAGCGCCTCCATTGATGTGATCCCAGACACCATCTTCTCCGGAAGGTGGTGTTTTTGTTTGGGGGTGGCCTGCTCATCCTGTAAAGCTGGCCACGTTAGGGTACAGCGTTACATTTATTAACCTCAGAAAGCTATAAGTATGTTGTAACTAACAAGGTAGCCACCAGCAAAAATTAACCTGAAAAAATCAAATATTGCGAGGCGCTTTCAGACTTTAACAGGCCTCTATTGCCTGAAGAAAAGCGTGTAATTATGCTGCACTACGCGTATAGTGTTGACACAATGGCAACGGAAGGTCATATGCATGTAATTTCACAAAAGAAACTTGCCCTTGCGGCAGAGAAGTACCCACAGTTCAGAGATGAGTTGATCGCAATGGGAAAGATTATTGCTAAAGGGTATTTCCCTGGCCCTGATTCATTACGGCAAATTTATCCCACTCTGGATAATATTAAATATATTGATAAGTACTATGTTATTGATATAGCAAGAAACAGGCTACGAGTCATTGCAATTATCTTCTTCAGGACACAGAAATTTTATGTTCGACATGTTTACACACATAAAGAGTACGATGAATTTGTGATGAAGTGCCGCACTAAAGGAAAAACCAAATGGCTGTAGAAGAAGCATTAAAAGCAGCAGAAGCAATAAAACGAGCAATCCCCCTCCTGGTCGGTAGTACACGATGTGAGGACTATGATAATGCTCTGAGTCTGGTTGAATATTGGCTCCTGCACGACCCGGAAAACCCGCTGCTTGAGTTGGTAGCCGCAAAAATTGCGGCATATGAAGCAACATTACCTGAAGTGGCTGCATTCAGAAAAGCGAGCGCTGAAGCCCCTTCCGCACTCGCTACGCTACGGATCCTCATCGACCAACATAATCTGACGCTTTCAGATTTTAAAGATGAAATCGGCAGCAAATCTATGGTATCGCGCGTATTAAACGGTGAACGCCAACTTACCCTCGCACACATAAAAAAACTTGCTGCACGGTTTGGTGTATCCCCAACGCTATTCCTCGACTAATCCCCGGCCCCGCGAAGGGGCCGGCGTGAAATCACATTCCCTCGCGACTCTCTTTTTTGGCTTCCAGTCGTTCCACATCCCGATACCAGCGCGGGTGGTGTTTTTTCGCCCAGCGACGGCTGACTTTCCCTTCCACCATGCCTTTGATGGAGCCTTTCACCCAGAACGCCATATACATATGAATAAGGATGGCGTGGATCAGAATAATCGCCGACGTCGCGTGCAGCAGCAGGCTGTAGCGGATCACCTGAATCGGGAAGTAATGCGCAAAATAAGGACGCCAGATAATCACGCCCGTCACCAGCAGCACAAAAATCATGCTCATAATGCTCCAGAACATCATTTTCTGCCCGGCGTTGTATTTCCCAACCCGCGCGACCTTATGCTCATTCCCCTTCAGAACCTCGACAATCCCCTTTACCCACGGAATATCCTGCTTATCCGGGATGTTATGATGCACAAAGCGCACGAACATAAACATCAGCGCAATAAAAATCACCACCCCGAAGAATGGGTGCAGAATGCGCCCCATCTGGGGGGTGCCGAAGGTTTCCGTCAGCCACTGAAGCGTCGGGAAGAAAAACGAAATCCCCGACAGCGCTACCAGAAAGAAGCAGATCACCACCGTCCAGTGACAGGCCCGGTCGATAAAGGTGGTACGCACGATCATTTTACTCATGATGGTCCTCCTCATCATCGACCTCTTTATTCGGGCCAATGCCAATGTAGTGATAGATCAGACCTGCAAAGGTGGCGACAAAGCCTATTGCGGCGAGCGGCTTCAGTACGCCTTTCCATAGCGAAACGGCGCTATCGATATGCGGATCTTTCGCTAAAACATGATAGAGCTGCGGTCGGTCAGCATGATGCAGGACGTACATTACATGCGTACCGCCCACGCCCGCCGGGTTATACACGCCCGCATGCTGATAGCCGCGCGCCTGGAGTTTCCCGACCCGTTCTGCCGCCACTTCCAGCATCTCCTGCTTGGTGCCAAAGTGAATCGCCTCGGTGGGACAGGTTTTCACGCAGGCGGGCTCCTGCCCGACGCTTACGCGATCCACACACAGCGTGCATTTATAGACCCGATTATCGTCCTTATTCAGTCGCGGCACGTTAAACGGACAACCGGCAATGCAGTAGCCGCAACCGATACAATGCTCTGACTGAAAATCAACAATACCGTTGGCATACTGAATAATGGCTCCCGCAGAGGGACAGGCTTTCAGACAGCCAGGGTCCGCGCAGTGCATACAGCCGTCCTTGCGGATCAGCCATTCCAGTCGGCCATTCTCGTCGGTCTCACTAAAGCGCATTACCGTCCATGACGTAGCGCTCAGATCGGCGGGATTATCGTAAACCCCGACGCAGTGCCCTACCTCATCACGGATATCATTCCACTCCGAGCAGGCCACCTGGCAGGCTTTACAGCCCACGCAGGAAGAGACATCGATAAGCTTGGCCACTTCCAGCTTATAATCACGTACCTGAGGAGGCGGCGTAACCGGATTGGTGGCGGAGCGTTTGATAATGTCCTGTGTTTCCATCGTCATGGTTCGCTCCCTTACGCCTTCTCGATGTTAACTAAAAATGCTTTGTATTCCGGCGTCTGCGAGTTGGCATCGCCGACGTTAGGCGTCAACGTATTAGCGATATAGCCTTTCTGCGCCACGCCTTCAAACCCCCAGTGCAGCGGAATGCCGACGGTCTCGACCTGCTGGCCGTTCACCTGCAGGGTCTGCAAACGGCGGGTAACCACCGCCACCGCGCGAATGAAGCCGCGCTGACTACTCACCGTCACGCGATCGCCATTCAGTATTCCTTTTGCGGCGGCCAGCCCTTTGCTGATCTCAACAAACTGCTGCGGCTGCGCGATGGCGTTTAGCCGGGCATGTTTAGTCCAGGTATGGAAGTGCTCGGTAAGGCGATACGTGGTCCCGACATACGGGAAATTATCTTTCTTACCCAGCCGCTGCGCATCGTCGTCATACAGGCGCACGACCGGGCTGGAAACCACGTTCGGGTGTAGCGGGTTGGTGCCCAGCGGAGTCTCCATCGGTTCGTAATGCTCCGGGAACGGTCCTTCCGCCAGCTTATCGAGGGCAAACAGCCTCCCCAGCCCTTCCGGCTGCATAATAAACGGCCCGGTGCTGCTCCCCGGCGGCGCGGTATTAAAATCAGGAATATCGTTACCGCTCCACTGAGTACCGTTCCAGGCAATCAGCGTCCGTTTCGGGTCCCAGGGCTTACCGTGGATATCCGCCGAGGCGCGGTTATAGAGCACGCGTCGGTTCAGCGGCCACGCCCACGCCCAGCCGGGGGTATTTCCCAGCCCGGACGGATCGGCGTTATCGCGGTTCGCCATCTGGTTACCCTGCTCCGTCCAGCTGCCGCTGTAGATCCAGCAAGAAGATGCGGTGGTGCCATCATCGCGTAGCAGCGCAAAGCTGTTGAGCAACTGGCCTTTTTTCGCCACCAGCGCGCCGCTGGCATCATAGAGATCGGCCAGCGCGACGCCGTTATTCTCCTTCGCGACCTCTTCAGACTGCGGACGATCCGGCTGCACATAGTCCCACGCCATTTTCAGCAGCGGCTCCGCGCCCGGCCCACCTTCGCGGCGGTACAAATCGCGCAGGCGATGATAAATGCCTGCCAGGATCTCACCGTCGTTCAGGGCTTCACCCGGCGCGTCCTGCCCTTTCCAGTGCCATTGCAACCAGCGTCCGGAATTGGCAATCGAGCCATCCTCTTCCGCAAAGCAGGTTGACGGCAGGCGGAACACTTCGGTCTGTATAGACGCCGTGTCCACATCGTTCATTTCGCCGTGGTTTTGCCAGAACGTTGATGTCTCGGTCACCAGCGGATCGACGACAACCATGTATTTCAGCTTGCTGAGCGACTGCACCACCTTGTTCTTATCCGGAAACGAGGCGACCGGGTTAAAGCCCTGGCAGATATAGCCTGTCACTTTCCCTTTGTGCATCATGTTGAAATACTTAATAACGTCATAGGACTGATCCCACTTCGGCAGCCAGTCAAAGCCCCAGCTGTTTTCCGCCTGCGCCGCCTCGCCGTAAAAGGATTTCATCAGGCTGACGAAAAACTTCGGATAGTTGCTCCAGTAGTTCACCTGGTCCGGCAGCGTCGCTTTCGGCGTGCTGGCCGCGAGATAGGTTTGCAGATCGGGTTGTTTCTCCGACGGCAGCATCAGATAGCCCGGCAAACTGGTAGAGAGCAACCCTAAGTCGGTTAACCCCTGAATGTTGGAGTGACCGCGCAGCGCATTGACCCCGCCGCCCGCCATGCCCATATTCCCCAGCAGCAGCTGGATCATCGCCATGGTACGGATGTTCTGCGCGCCCACGGTATGTTGGGTCCAGCCCAGCGCGTACAGGAAGGTGGTGGTCCGGTCAGGCGCACTGGTTGAGGCCAGCGCTTCACACACTTTGAGGAAATCCGCTTTTGGCGTACCGCAGATATTCTCCACCACCTCCGGCGTATAGCGGGAAACGTGCTGTTTCAGCAGGTTCCAGACGCAGCGCGGGTGAGTCAGTGTGTCATCGCGACGGGCATAGCCGTTTTCGTCGAACTGATAGTTCCATGAAGATTTATCGTACTGACGCTTTTGCGCGTCGTAACCGCTGAATAAGCCGTCATCAAAACTAAAGTCATCCCGCACCAGCAAACCGGCGTTGGTATAGTGCTTAACGTACTCAGCATTTATTTTTTGATGCTGGATCAGGTACAACAGGACGCCGGACAGGAACGTGATGTCCGTGCCGGAACGAATGGGTGCATAGATATCTGCTACCGACGCCGTACGCGTAAAGCGTGGATCGACCACGATCAGCAGCGCGTCGTTATTATTTTTGGCTTCCATCGCCCAGCGGAATCCCACCGGATGCGCTTCGGCGGCATTACCGCCCATCACCATCACCACGTTGGCGTTTTTGATATCAACCCAGTGGTTCGTCATCGCACCGCGACCAAATGTTGGAGCAAGACTTGCTACCGTTGGTCCGTGTCAGACGCGTGCCTGGTTATCAACTGCCAGTATCCCCAGCGAGCGGACAAATTTTTGCGTCAGCATACCCGTTTCATTACTGGCGGCCGATGCGCACAGCATGCCGGTGGACAACCAGCGATTAACCGTAACACCCTGTTCGTTTTTCTCAATAAAATGGGCGTCGCGGTCGGCCTTCATCAGGCGGGCAATGCGATCGAACGCGTCGTTCCAGCTGATACGCTGCCATTTGTCGGAACCCGGGGCACGATACTCGGGATAACGCAGGCGATTATCGCTATGAACATAGTCCAGCAGGCCCGCGCCTTTCGGACACAGCGCCCCGCGGCTGACCGGATGGTCCGGGTCGCCTTCAATATGATAAATCGCTTGTTTCGCATTTTTTGCCCCATCACCGAGGCTGTACATTAATAGCCCACACCCCACGGAGCAGTATGTGCAGGAATTACGGATCTCTTTCGCGCGCAGCAATTTATAATTTCGCGCCTGAGCCAGCGCCATTTTGGGGATGAACCCCAGCGCCGCTGCCGTCGTCCCGGCCATACCGCCCGCGCAGATTTTAAAAAACTTTCTGCGACTGACGTTCATTGCCTTCCTCATTATTCTGAAATGTCATGCGGCACGGAAACTAACAGCAAAGCCCCTGAATTTTTTGCGTCAAATCAATTACGCCCGTTGACGCCCTCTTAATAGTCGTGGCGAGCGAGTTTTATTAATCCTTTGGAAGTAATAATGCTGGTGATTAATTCGGCACGATGGAACAAAAATGGTATAACTGCCGTTTGGCATTTTATTGGGCATATTGACTGACCATGACAAAACAACGCGCAACGCTTATCGGACTGATGGCTATTATCCTGTGGAGTACAATGGTCGGGCTTATTCGGGGAGTCAGTGAGGGTCTCGGTCCCGTAGGCGGTGCGGCGATGATTTACAGCCTCAGCGGGCTTTTACTGCTGGTTACCGTTGGTTTTCCCGATATCCGCCGTTTCCCCCGGCGCTATCTTATCGCGGGTAGCGTGCTGTTCGTGTGCTATGAAATTTGCCTTGCGCTGTCGCTGGGGTATGCCGCCACACGCCACCAGGCGATTGAAGCGGGAATGGTTAATTATCTCTGGCCTGGGCTGACTATTTTGTTTGCTATTCTGTTTAACGGCCAGCGCACAAATGGATGGATAATCCCCGGCCTGTTGTTGTGTATTATCGGCGTCGGCTGGGTATTGGGTGGCGATAACGGATTCAGCATTGATGATATAGTCAGCAACGTTAAATCCAGTCCGCTGAGCTATATTCTGGCGTTTTGCGGCGCGATTATCTGGGCCGCTTACTGTACCGTAACCCGTAAATATGCCCGGGGGAACAACGGGATCACGCTGTTTATTTTACTCACCGCCGTAACCTTGTGGTTAAAATATGTGCTTTCTGAACAGCCGCCGATGCTCTTTAGCTGGCCGGTAACGCTCAGGCTCGGCCTGGTTGCCCTGGCGTTGGGTTTTGGCTATGCCGCATGGAACGTCGGCATCCTTCACGGTAATGTGACCATTCTGGCGACCGCGTCCTATTTTACCCCGGTGCTCTCCTCGGCCCTGGCCGCCCTGTTGCTTAATGCGTCCCTGTCATGGGCTTTCTGGCAGGGAGCCTGCATGGTCTGCGCAGGCTCCCTGCTAAGCTGGTATGCCACCCGCCAGCGTTAGGCGGGCGTTTTTGGTGCGTTTGCCAGACCAAACCAGATCCCGGCGGCCAGTAAGAGCAGCATGCCACCGGCAGAGTACAACGCCACGCTATGTGAAGTAATGAATGCCTCTCTCGCCGCAGCGATCAGCGCCTGCGCCATACCGTCATCCAGCGTCCCGGCAACCTGGATTGCTTCGGCAATGGAAGACGTTGCCTGCCCGGCCTGCTCCGGCGTTAAGCCACCGGGCAGCGTGACGGACCCGGCATAGCTGCGGCTTAAGATCACGCCGAAGAGCGCAATGCCCAGCCCGGCCCCGAGCTCATAAGCCATCGTCTCAATTGCCCCTGCCGCCGCGGCTTTTTCTTTCGGTGCCGCCGCCATAATCGCTGCCGTCGAGGCCAGTAAGGCGCTGGCGGCGCTGGATCCCAGCAGCGCCATCAGGCACCATGCCTGCCAGGGCTGCGCGCTAAAGCTGGTCATCGACAACCCGAGAAAACTCAGCGCGCTGAGCGTCATGCCCCCCGTCGCCACATAACGTAATCCCAGGCGTGACACCAGCACACCAGCAACAGGTCCGCTGAAACCACTCGCCACCATGACCGGCAGCATAAATAATCCGGCGGCAAACGGCGTCATCCCGTGGACAAACTGCAGCTCCTGCGCCATCAGTAATTCAAATCCCACCAGCGTTATCATCGCCGTCATCGCCATGACCACCCCGCTTAAAATAATGCGGTGCGTAAACAGGCTCAGGTCAATCATCGGTCGTACCGCCCGTAACTGCAGACGAATAAAAACGGCCAGTAGCGCCGCGCCCGCCAACAAAATTGCCAGCACGATACCGACGGCAAGCTGCCCTTTCATGCCGGTTTTAATGCCATAGACCAGCAGCAGGATCGCCGTAATCAGCACCAGCGCATGCGCCAGATCCAGCGGCTGTTCCCGACGCCCGGCCTGACGCGGCAACAAATACGCGCCCAACAGCAGCACGATCAGGACAATGGGCACGTTTATCAGGAAGATCGCACTCCAGTGGAACTGCGCCAGCACCATGCCGCCAATGAGCGGACCAAATGCCGCACCGCCTGAGCCGACGGCGGTCCAGATCCCCAGCGCGATATTGCGCTCACGTACCTGAGTAAAGGTGGTGCGGATCCCGGCAAGCGTCGCCGGGAGGATCATCGCCGCGCCCCCCGCCAGTAACACGCGGGTCATAATGAGCCACTCTGCACTATGCGCAATCGCCGCCAGCATCGACGCCACGCCAAATAGTGCGCTACCCAGCATTAACAGCCGCTTATAGCCGATGCGGTCGCCCAGCGCGCCCATCGGCAATACCAGCCCTGCCATCACCAGCGAGTAAATATCAATGATCCACAGCAGTTGATTACCGCTCGCGCCCAGCGTCACGCTCAGGGTCGGCGCGGCGACATGCAGTACCGTGGCATCAATCGCCACCGGAATATAAACCAGCACGATAATCACTAACGTCAGCCATTG
This sequence comes from Superficieibacter sp. HKU1, assembly GCF_029319185.1. Taxonomy (NCBI): domain Bacteria; kingdom Pseudomonadati; phylum Pseudomonadota; class Gammaproteobacteria; order Enterobacterales; family Enterobacteriaceae; genus Superficieibacter; species Superficieibacter sp. HKU1. Next base: position 2,301,414 of record NZ_CP119754.1, on the reverse strand, counting down.
ACGAGACATAAAAACATCCTCATTTCAAAACTGGACTAATGTCCAACTTCGCCGATCCTACGGAAAGTTGAACACTTGTCCAGCTTTTTTGATATTCTCTACTACAGAGGATTTATTGAGGAAAAAGAAGGCAATGAGCTATCTCAATCGCGAAGAACGCCGGGAGCATATTTTGCAGGCCGCGATGCGCGTGGCGCTGGATGACGGCTTTACCGCCATGACCGTCCGGCGTATTGCCAGCGAAGCAGGCGTAGCAACCGGTCAGGTACACCATCATTTCACCTCCGGCGCGGAACTGAAATCGCTGGCCTTTATCCGCGTGATCCGCGCGCTGCTTGATGTGGACATCCTGCATGGGCAGGCTGACTGGCATCAGCAGCTGCACATGATGCTCGGCAGTAATGATGAACGGTTCGAAAAATACATTCGCCTGTGGCGGGAAGCGCAGATCCTCGCGGCCAAAGATGACGACATCAAAGGTGCCTACATCCTGACGATGGAAATGTGGCACGACGAAACGGTGAAGATTATTCATCAGGGCTGTCAGGCGGGTGAATTTACCCTCTCCGACAGCCCTGAAAATATTGCCTGGCGGCTGATTTCGCTGGTCTGCGGCCTGGACGGTATCGCCGTTCTGGGGATGGCAAGCCTCGATCAAACGGCCTTTGAACGCCATCTGGCAAAAATGATTACGCTGGAGCTGGGATAGATAATCTTTCTGCTCTAAAGAGGCGTATCCTTAGCAAATAACCCGCTTATGGACTGTTAATATTACGGAGATAAGATGCGCCAGAGAATAATTACCTGCCCGGTTATTCAAAACGACGGGCACTATTTGCTATGTAAAATGGCTGACGACCGCGGCGTGTTTCCCGGTCAATGGGCCTTGCCCGGCGGAGGAATGGAGCCGGGCGAAACCATGGAGGAAGCTCTCAGGCGAGAAATTCGGGAAGAGCTGGGCGATGCGCTGGAGATTGTGGAGGTTAAACCCTGGGCTTTCCGGGACGATATCCTCATCAAACAGTATGCGGATGGCACCTGCGAAGAGATTTACATGATTTATCTTATCTTTGACTGCCTCAGTGCCAACCGGACCATTACCTTCAACGAGGAATTTCAGGAGATCGCCTGGGTATCCCCTGACATGATCAAAGCGATGGACCTTAACGACGCCACCAGGATCACTTTCGCGCAAAAAGGGTTGCTATAGCCATGTAATGTCACTCCCCGGGCGGGGAGTGACTCCAGCGTTAACCGTGAGAAAAACTACTTCCCGGCCTGCGGATGAGTATCAAATCCGGCCATCACCGCGGCCAGCGCATCGAGGCTAAAACCGTAGCGGTGATCGCTCACCCCCAGCCCAAAACGTGTCTGCACGGTTTCATACAGGGCCGCGACATCCGGCAGCGTGAATTGCTCGACGGCGCGATCGTGCTGCCAGTGGGTAAAATGGAAATTGGTCAGCGTCAGCTTGCCGCCATCCGGTAGATGACGGCACATCAGCAGGTGATGCAAAAAATGCGATTGCGGCCAGTGGGCGGACCAGAAATTGCCCATCATAAAGTCTGCAAGATAGCACTCGGTAAGATCGAAACGATACATCGACTGCCAGCGCTCATGGTGCCAGAACTGTAAAATCCAGTCGCTTCCGTCCTGCTGTAACCGGTAACGACCGTGCGGCGTGATTTGCTCTATATCCGCCAGCAGGCGGACTGGCGCGGTCAGGGTCTGGCTGCCAAAGCCAACATCGGCAATCCATAATTCGCCCTCCAGCTCCACCAGCAATAACCGGTGGGTGCGCGGCGGCATTTGCGGCGGATTAGCCAGCACCACTCGTCCGAGCAGGCTGCGCACACGAAAGCCAATGTCCGCCAGCGCCCGCTCTAACAGGCCGTTTTGTTCGAAACAGTAGCCACCCCGCCTGGCGGTGACCAGTTTATCTTCCAGCGATTGCTCATCGAGCAGGATCTCGCCCGGCAGAAGCACATCAAGATTTTCAAAGGGAATGGTACAGTTATGCTGCAAATGCACTGCCCGCAGCGTTTCAATAGTAACGTCAGGAACTTCTTCCCACGCCAGTCGGGATAAATACGCGTGCAAAAACGGGGTCATGAAAGGCTCCGGCAAAAAACGTTTATTCCTTTATACCCTGGATTATTTTTTATGGCGGCGAATTTGTGCGATCGCAGGTCGCTCTGCGCACTGCATCAACGCCATTGCGCCAGACATTAACCCCAGCCCGGTGACCAGGGTGAGCGACGCCATCGCCATTCCCTGACCGGGAGAACCCTGCTCGAACTGCCGCCAGATAAACACCGCCACCGTCTGCGTTCCCGCAGGCGCAAGCAGCAGTGACGTCACCAGCTCGCGTGAGGCGATAGCAAATACCATCAGCATGGCGGCCAGCATCGCCGGAAATACCAGCGGCAGGACAATTAACCGCAGCGCCTGCAGCGAAGACGCGCCGTGCACCCGCGCCGCGGGCTCCAGATTGCCACCCAGCTGGCGCAGCGCGCTGCCGACATAGCGTACCGGCCACGGCAACAGCAGGCAGCAATACGATAACAGCAAAATCGCCCAGGTGTTGTAGGGGGAAACGGGCCAGAAAGCCCGGTTCCAGAGCAGGATCAGCCCCACGCCAACAACGATTCCCGGAAGTGCGGCAGGCATCAGTGAAAGCGCATCAATCAGGCTGCGCCCTTTGATCTTCTGTACCACCACCAGCCAGGCGGCCAGCAGCCCTACCAGCCCGGTCACCAGCGCCGCGCAAAATGCCAGCGACAAACTGGTACCGAGGGCCGAAAGCGCATCGCCCTGCTGGCTGAATAATGCCGCATAGTGTGACAACGTCACGTTATCCAGGGAGACGCCGCCGGACAATGTGGACATCATGCCCGTCAGTGCCATCGACATTCCCGGTAAACCTACAGCAAGTAGCGCAACCAGACTCATGGCAATGATAATCGGGATCAAAAACCCGCCCGGATGCGCACCGCGGTTTTCCGCAGGTTTGCCGGTAATACTGGTCACATCTTTATCACCCACCAGCCGACGTTGAAGCCACCAGCCGCCCAGTGCCACGGCGATTAACACCAGCGACAGCAAGGACGCGCCGGGAAGATCGATGGGCCAGTCCGCCAGTTTTTTCTCAATGCCGACCGTGAGCATCACCACGCCTGCCCGTGAACCGAGTGCGGCAGGCACCCCATACTCTTCAATGGCAAGTGTAAAGGCGAGCAGCATCCCCGCCGCCAGCGCCGGAGATACCATCGGTAAGGTAATATGCCAGAAAGCCCGCCACGCGGTAGCGCCGTGCACCCGCCCCACCAGCGCCAGACGCTGTCCGCTGGCCAGCAAGCTGCGCGACACGGCAAAATAGACCACCGGAAAAATATTCAGCGTCATCACCAGAATAATCCCGCTGCGGCTGAACAGCAGATCGTTAAGGTTAATGCCGGTAAACTGCTGAAGATAACCCTGCGTTTGCAGCACCAGCATCCACGAGAGCGCGGCAATATACGGCGGCGTCAGAAACGGGATTAAAAATAAAACATCCCATAGTTTCGCCAGCGGTAACCTGAACACGCCGCGAGCTACGCCCAGCGGCAGGCCAATGAAGGCACTCAATATCGCCACTCCGACCGCAATCATCAGCGTTCCACCCAGCATGGCGGGCAGCTGTGGGTCATCCAGCAGTGGGGAAACGCCCGCAAAGGCATCCTGCCAGGCACCGCTGCTGAAATGGGGAAAGATAGCCTGCAAAATAATAAACAGCAGCGGTAAGGCGACCAGCAGCACGAGCATCGCCAGCGTAAAGGCCGGAATGAGTTTTTGTTTCACGAGTCTGTCCTGCAGGCGGGGTTTCCCCCGCCGATAGCGTTATTGCACGAAGAGTTTATTAAAGCGGGTGAGAACGCGGCTACGTTCACTGCTGCCGTCACTGGTGGTCGGCAGGATTTTCAGTTCATCCAGTAGCGGGCGTTTTGCTTTCACATCGCTGCGGGCAGGCATCAGCCAGGCCTCTGCCACCAGCGTCTGTCCTTCCGGTGACAGCACATAATCAATGAAGCCTTTGGCCTCATTCACCTGTTTACTGGTTTTGAGGATCATCATCGGGCGCGGTGCAATCACCGTTCCGCTGGCCGGGAAAATCACTTTCAGCGATTCACCCTGACTGATATTGCCATAGGAGACATAATCCACTGCGCCAAAGACCGCCGCTTTTGCTCCCTGCATGACCGGCGTTACCGCCTGCGCATTCGGCCCGCTGACCACCATGCCGTTGTTTTTCAGCGCGTCAAACAGGCTCCAGGCGTTTTCACCCATGCCGTTTTGCAGACCGATCAGCAGATCCAGCGAGGCCCCCGACAGCGCCGGATCCGGCGTCGTAACCTTATCTTTGAATGCCGGACCGGTCAGATCCTGCCACTCTTTTGGCTCGGGTGTACCGCTCTTGCTATTCCAGACGATGCCCAGCGCCGACACGCCCTGGGCGATAAAATCAGCCGATTTAAGATTAGCCGGCACGTTAGCGGCACTGGCGCTCTGATAGGGCAGCAGCCAGCCGCGCTGATGCAAATCTTCCGCCGTATCCCATGAGGCCGAAATCAGAATATCGGCCTGCGGATTGGCCTGTTCCGCTTCCAGCCGGGCCATCACTTTACCGGTGGTGGCCTGGAAAATATTCACCTTCACGCCGGTTTTCTTTTCGTAACCGCTGGCAAGATTTTTCGCCAGCGTGCCTGGTCCGGCGGTATACACCGTCAGCGCATGAGCGCTGGAAATCATGGCAGATGACAACATAATGGCTAGCGCAACTCCTTTCTTAACGGACAGTACGGATGTCATACGGCTTCCCCTGAGGATGAAGTAACAAAACGAATGGCGGCAATGCTGCCGCCTGAAAGATGCACGATGCGATCGGCCAGCAGCTCTGCTTCACGACGATCGTGGGTAACGTAAACCGCCGTGGTACCCAACTGGCGCAATAGCTGGCTCATTTCCCGACACAGCGACTCGCGGAGTTCGCTGTCGAGATTGGAAAGCGGTTCGTCAAACAGCAGCACGCGCGGTTCAGCAACGATCGCTCTTGCCAGCGCCACCCGCTGTTGTTGACCGCCCGACAGCCCGGCAGGTTTCCGCCCGGCAAAGGCTGCCAGCCCTACGCGCTGTAATGCCAGCTCAACCCGACGTTCGCGTTCTGCTCGCGGCACACCGCGCATGCGCAGCGGAAAGGCGACATTCTGTGCCACCGTCATGTGCGGCCACAGGGCATAGTCCTGGAACACCATGCCGATATCCCGCGCTTCCGGAGGTAGCGACCATCCCTGTTTCGCCACCCGCCGTTCGCCGAAGAAGATTTCGCCGTCGGCGGGCTGCGTAAGTCCGGCCAGTAAACGTAAAAGCGTGCTTTTGCCGCAGCCGGAAGGGCCAAGTAGCGCCACAATGCTGCCAGGTTCAATATGCAGGTCGATCTGATTGAGCACGGTTTGCGTGCCGAAGGCAAACGAAACGCCTCGCAGAGAGATTGAGGTGAATGCGTGCATCAGCGCCCTCCCGTCACGGACAGCGTGATAATCCCTGCGGTCAACACCCGCCGGGCCACACTCACCTGTGAGAAACACAGGGGAGCCATCATATTGTTATCCTCTTTGGGACTTTATCTGGCGATGACTATAGGGGGAGTGCGTGACGGTTAAATGACAGTTTGATGGCGATTTACTGTGGGAGCCGAAGGGCCGCGCTGCCGGGTGGCGGCTTCGCCTTACCCGGCCTACAAAATTCATGATATCAGCGATTTACACCAAAATCGTAGGCCCGGTAAGCGCAGCGCCACCGGGCAGCCGGGGGACGGCGCAGATGCAAACACCGGGCACTATGGTCACATACTGTAGCCCGGTTTTTTAATCAACTCGTCCATGTGCGGGGCAATTTCACTGTCCCAGACCTGCTGCCATTTTTCTTGTTCAACTTCATTAAGTGCCACCGAGATCGACTGCTCTTTACTTTGCAGATGACGAATAATCACTTCGGTGATATCGGCGACCAGCGCCGATTTCTGCTCGTCGTTCAAATCGCGGGGAAAGCATTTGATATCAATGTGCGGCATAGTCTTCTCCTTTGGTAATGGACCTTAACGCTAGCATAAAAAATCCGCGGCGATTTATCATTACGCCGACTCGCGCTCGATCAGATGAAAGCCGATATCCACAATACTTTCTTGCTGCTCAACGCCTTCAATACGGTCGGCCAGCAGCGTGGCGGCGCGACAGCCAATCGCCCGACGATCCACGCTGATCGTGGTGATCGCCGGACGGTTACTGGCCGCAAAGTCTAAATCGCCAAAGCCAATCACCGCCAAATGGCCAGGCACGCTCATACCCCGGCTTTCCGCTTCCATAATTGCCCCCTGTGCGAGGGTATCCGAACTACAGACAATGACGTCATAGTCATCCTGCGCCAGTAGCTGCGTCAGCCCACTGCGGCCCAGCGCCAGTGACGCAGGCAGCGGGACATCAACCTGCCCCGGCTCGCCGATGCCGTAGCGGTTCAGCACCTCGCACAGCCCGCGTTTACGCTGCGTGGCGCGCTGGTCACCGGCCCACAATAATCCAGGCCGACGATAGCCTTTATGGTAAAGATATTCTCCGGTGGCGATGCCAATCTTCTCGTGAGAAAACCCCACCAGCATATCCAGCGGCGTTGGCGTGAGATCCCAGATCTCCACCACCGGAATGGCCGCGTTAAGAATGATCTTCTTCAGCTCCGGCGAATGATGAATACCGGTCAGCACCACGCCATCCGGTCGACGGGATAATAGTGTCGACACCAGCTCGGACTCTGTTTGCTGCGTATAACCCGCCACGCACAACAGCATGTGATACCCGCGTAACGCCAGTTCGTCACTCAGCGTCTGAATGGTATCGACAAACATATTATTGTTGATTTGCGGCACCACCACGGCAATCAGCCTGCTGCGCCGGGAGGCCAGCCCCCCCGCCAGCGCATTGGGAATATAGCCGGTAACCCGCACCGCCTGCAGGACCTTTTCCACCGTTTTCGGACGTACCAGATGCGGCGTATTCAGCGCCCGGCTGACCGTCATTGAGGATAACCCCGCCGTGCGGGCAACATCGTCGAGCGTCGGCGCGCGCGTCAGTTTCGAACTTTTCACCACAAAGCCCTTTTGAGGATTGTTGTTATCATCACGGCATTATTCATGATGCTCCGTCCCATTGCCAGACACCGCCCGATTTTTAGCCGCAAATCAACCTGTTACCTGTTTACATCCCCGGAAAATGTTATCGCTATCATTATTGATTGGGCATTTTCCCAGAGAGGTTCGGAATGTGATCGTGATTATAAAAATTGCGCCTTTTTCACCGTCATTTGTGATCGGTTGTACATAAACGCAGCATAATGCTGGCAACCTTCTTCCGCCAGAGATAGAAATGTTAGCGCAAACATTTTAATTCACCAGGAGAAAAAAATGACCGCAAGTGCCAATTCCGATGCAGTCTCCTATGCCCGCGTGTCGGGTGTCAAAACCGCCGCTGAAACCGGCGACCGTATAGAATGGGTAAAACTGTCGCTGGCATTCCTGCCGCTGGCAACGCCGGTCAGCGACGCAAAAGTGCTGACCGGACGCCAGAAACCGCTGACGGAAGTGGCAATCATCATTGCCGAAATCCGCAGCCGCGACGGCTTTGAAGGCGTCGGCTTCAGCTATTCAAAACGGGCGGGCGGCCAGGGGATTTATGCGCACGCTAAAGAAATTGCCGATAACCTGCTGGGCGAAGATCCTAACGACATCGACAAAATCTACACCAAACTGCTGTGGGCTGGCGCATCCGTAGGCCGCAGCGGCATGGCGGTACAGGCCATCTCCCCTATCGATATTGCCCTGTGGGATATGAAAGCCAAACGTGCCGGACTGCCGCTGGCAAAACTGCTTGGCGCACACCGCGACTCCGTTCAGTGCTACAACACCTCCGGCGGTTTTCTGCATACGCCGCTGGATCAGGTGCTGAAAAACGTGGTGATCTCCCAGGAAAATGGCATCGGCGGCATCAAAATTAAAGTGGGTCAGCCAAACACGGCAGAAGATATCCGTCGCCTGACGGCGGTACGCGACGCGCTGGGAGATGATTTCCCGTTAATGGTTGATGCTAACCAGCAGTGGGATCGTGAAACGGCGATCCGCATGGGCCGCAAAATGGAGCCGTTTAATCTGGTCTGGATCGAAGAGCCGCTGGACGCTTACGATGTTGAAGGTCACGCGCAGCTGGCTGCCGCCCTGGATACGCCGATTGCCACCGGGGAAATGCTGACCAGCTTCCGTGAGCACGAGCAGTTGATCCTCGGCAACGCCAGCGATTACGTTCAGCCAGACGCCCCGCGCGTCGGCGGTATCTCGCCGTTCCTGAAGATTATGGATCTCGCCGCTAAACATGGTCGCAAGCTGGCTCCCCACTTCGCGATGGAAGTCCACCTGCATCTCTCCGCCGCCTACCCGCTGGAGCCGTGGCTGGAGCATTTCGAGTGGCTGAACCCGCTATTTAATGAGCAACTGGAGTTACGCGACGGAAGAATGTGGATCTCAGAGCGTCACGGCCTTGGTTTTAGCATCAGCGAACAGACCCGCCACTGGACACAGCTCACCTGTGAATTTGGTAAACGCCCTTAATTTTTAACGACAGGCGGGAATCATCTTCCCGCTCCTCTACCCTACAAAATAAAACTCAACCCTGTTAAGGAGTTGGTAATGACGGCATTTATTCAACGCACCAGAGTGCGTTACGGCATATTATTATTTTTATTTTTGGCTACCGTATTTAATTATGCTGACCGCGCCACGCTTTCAAATTTCCGGTAATTTGCGGCATGCTGCTCTCCTGCGTTATCGTCGTCGCCAACTACACCTCTTCAGAAGTGGTGGTGATTGGCGCAATGAGCCTGGCGTTCTTTGCCAAAGGTTTTGGCAATCTGGGCTGGTGCGTACTGAGCGACACGTCGCCCAAAGAAGTGCTGGGGATAGCTGGTGGGGTGTTTAACATGTGCGGCAATATGGCGAGCATCGTCACACCGCTGGTGATCGGCGTGATCATCGCCAATACCCACTCCTTTGACTACGCCATTTTGTACGTGGGGTCGATGGGGCTGATCGGCCTGATCTCTTACCTGTTTATTGTTGGCCCGTTGGATCGTATTACCTTAACGCCTTCGGCCGCCCGATCCTGATATGGCGACCTTTCGCCACGCTGTTCCGGGCCTGAACTCTCCGGAACAGCGCTTTTTTATTTCCCTGCCCGCACCCCGATATACCAGCAACTGCTGATGTTGTCGCGTGTCATCATCCTCTTCAGGCGGCTGACTATCTTTACGGCATCCTGCGGATGAGTGTAGGATGCCTCGCCCCCTCCGGTGTTATCTCTACATCAGAATAATGAGAAGGACCGGACGGCATGCCTGAAACGGCATCGGCAATCCTTGCAGGATTTGGACAGGAAAAACAGGAAAATACATGAACACAACACGTCACACTCCGGCGGAGCAGCATGCTGCCAAACGCCGGTGGTTGAACTCGCATGAAGAGGGATACCACAAAGCAATGGGCAACCGTCAGGTACAGATGATTGCTATCGGCGGCGCTATCGGTACCGGTTTGTTTTTAGGCGCAGGCGCCCGTTTGCAAATGGCCGGACCGTCGCTGGCGATCGTCTATCTGGTTTGCGGCATCTTCTCTTTCTTTATTCTGCGTGCGCTGGGCGAACTGGTACTCCATCGCCCTTCCAGCGGCAGTTTTGTTTCTTACGCGCGCGAGTTTCTCGGGGAAAAAGCGGCTTACGTGGCGGGCTGGATGTACTTCGTCAACTGGGCGATGACCGGCATTGTCGATATCACCGCTGTAGCACTGTACATGCATTACTGGGGCGCGTTTGGTGATGTGCCACAGTGGGTGTTTGCCCTCGGTGCGCTGGCCATTGTCGGCACCATGAACATGATCGGCGTAAAATGGTTCGCCGAAATGGAGTTCTGGTTTGCGCTGATCAAAGTACTGGCCATTGTGATCTTCCTGGTCGTCGGCACCGTGTTTCTCGGCAGCGGCAAACCGCTGGATGGCGGCGCAACAGGTTTTCACTTAATCACCGATAACGGCGGCTTTTTCCCGCACGGCCTTCTGCCTGCGCTGGTGCTGGTGCAGGGCGTGGTCTTCGCCTTTGCCTCTATTGAACTGGTAGGAACGGCGGCGGGTGAATGTAAAGATCCGCAGACCATGGTGCCAAAAGCGATCAATAGCGTGATCTGGCGTATCGGCCTGTTCTACGTAGGTTCAGTGGTACTGCTGGTGCTGCTGCTGCCGTGGAATGCCTATCAGGCGGGGCAAAGCCCGTTTGTCACCTTCTTCTCAAAGCTCGGCGTGCCGTATATCGGCAGCATTATGAATATTGTGGTGCTGACGGCGGCGCTCTCCAGTCTTAACTCCGGTCTGTATTGCACCGGGCGCATTTTACGTTCGATGTCGATGGGCGGTTCCGCGCCGAAGTTTATGTCGAAAATGAGCCGCCAGCATGTGCCTTACGCCGGTATTCTGGCAACGCTGTTCATCTATGTGATTGGGGTGTTTCTCAACTATCTGGTACCGTCGCAGGTGTTTGAGATTGTGCTTAACGTCGCGTCGCTGGGCATTATTGCGTCATGGGGATTCATCGTGGTCTGCCAGATGCGCCTGCGCAAGGCAATTAATGAAGGAAAAACGCCTGACGTTGGCTTTAAAATGCCCGGCGCACCGTTCACCTCCTGGCTCACCCTGCTGTTCCTGCTGAGCGTGCTGGTGCTGATGGCGTTTGATTACCCGAATGGCACGTACACCATCGCTTCCATTCCGCTGATTGCCGTGCTGCTGGTCGCAGGATGGTTTGGCGTGCGTAAACGCGTACAGGCGATCCACAGCCTGGCGCCGGGCAACGAAACGACGACAAAATAACGTGACTGTCCGCGTTGCCAGCCCTGGCAACGCGTTTTGCCGGGTGGCGGCTTCGCCTTACCCGGCCTGCGCCCACATCATCAGCGCTTTACAGCATAATCGTAGGCCCGGTAAGCGCAGCGTCACCGGGCATATGGGTTACGGCGCTGGCGTTTACAGCGCAATACGGATCACGTCATCTGGCTGGGTCGCTTCTTTCTCACGGGTGGATTCCTGTTTCACCGTGACGTACAGCACCTGACCATCGGCGGAGAGCGCCAGGCTGTTCGGGAAGGTGGGTGTGTCAAAGGTCTTCACCACTTTGTAACTTTTCGCGTCCACAACGCTGACTTTACCCGCCTTACGGTGGGTCACATACGCTTCATTACGGGCCGGGTTGAACAATACTGCCAGCGATTCTGGCGCATCGATTTTCTCAATCACCTTACCATCACGGCTATCCACCACCAGCACCTGCGGCTGTTTTGAATCGGTAATAAACGCGCGATGTCCTTTCACATCCAGACTGATATTGAGGAACATATGATCCTTGCCATCATCCAGCAGCTTTTTACGCGACAGGATCTTATTGCTGGCGGTATCAATGGTAATCAGCTCGCCGTCGGCATTAGTGACATAAAGGCGTTTCGCCGGCGCATCCAGCGCCAGCCCGGTGCCCATAGCGCCAGTACTGGTGATGGTGGTTTTCAGCTTCAGCGTTTTTCCATCCACCACCCACACGACGCTCTCTTTACCCAGTCCGGTGATGTAAACGGTATTGGTGGTTTCATCAACGGTCAGTTCACGCGGCTGAAGCGGACGCACGGTTTCAGAGCGTTTACGCGCATCCAGCACCAGCCGGCCTTTTACCTCGCCGGTTTTGGCATCGACCGCCGTGACCGCGCCATTAGTGGTATTGCCAAACCATAGCGTGCCGGTTTGATTGTCGATCGCCGCACCGAACGGTTTGAGATCGTTATGGATCGCCTGAGTCACCTCAAGGGTAGCCGGATCAAGACGATAGATAACGCCTCCCTTATCGGTCTTGCGGCTCTGCACCGTGGCGACCCACAGGGCATTTTCCTGCGGACTGATAGCCATCTCATACGCACCCTTACCGACCGCCTTACGCAGCATCTCATCGGCAGCGTGAACGGTAAACGACCCTGCCAGCAGCAGAGAGGCAAACAGGATAGAGTGGCGCAGGCGCGGCGCGGATACTTGACGTAAAGACATAATGACTCCCTTTAATAAGCAATGTTAATACTGCTTCACAGGCTTCCCCGGGCAAACTTATCATTTCGCCCTTGTTTTAAATGCGAATAATAATCATTATTTACCTGAATGTGGAGTGTTAATTTTTACGTTTCCGGCAAAAACTGATTTACTTCCTATACTTGCATTTAACGTAACGTGCCGTTTTGATTTTCAATTATTTACAAAAGCTTTAACATAACGGCGTTTGTTCACTTAAGTTCGCCTGTAAGAGTCTTATTAATGAAAATCCCGATCGCCCGTCAGACCGCATTTCCGGTGCTGCTATTACCCGTTATGACCTTGCCCACCCTGTCCGTTGCCGCAGACGATCAGACCCTGATTGTTACCGCGGCGCCCCACGCCGTCTCCGAACTGGACACCCCTGCCGCCGTGAGCGTGGTCAATGGCGAGGAGATGCGCCACGCTGCGCCGCGGGTGAATCTTTCCGAATCGCTGGGGGCGGTACCGGGATTGCAGGTGCAGAACCGGCAGAACTACGCGCAGGATCTGCAATTGTCGATACGTGGTTTTGGTTCGCGTTCAACCTATGGCGTGCGCGGCCTGCGGCTGTATGTAGACGGTATTCCTGCCACTATGCCGGACGGTCAGGGGCAAACGTCCAATATTGATATCAACAGCGTAGAGAGCGTGGATGTCCTTCGCGGACCCTTCTCGGCGTTATACGGCAACTCCTCCGGTGGCGTGATGAACATCACCACCCAAACCGGTGAGCAGCCTGCCACCCTTGAAGCCAGCAGCTATTACGGTAGTTTCGGTAGCTGGCGCTACGGCCTGAAAGCCACGGGGGCGACCGGCGACGGTACCCAGGCAGGCGATGTGGATTACACGGTTTCCAGCAGCCGTTTTGCCACCCATGGCTATCGCGATCACAGCGGCGCGCGTAAAAATCTCGCCAACGCCAAACTGGGCGTGCGCATCGATGACGTCAGTAAGCTAACCCTGCTGCTGAACAGCGTCGATATCAAAGCCAACGATCCTGGCGGTCTGAGCAGCGCGGAATGGCACGATAATCCGCGCCAGTCGCCGCGCGGCGATCAGTACAATACCCGTAAAGATACGAAACAAACCCAGGCCGGATTACGTTATGAGCGCCAGCTTAGCGCCGATGACGATCTTAGCGTCATGATGTACGCCGGCGAGCGTGAAACCACGCAGTATCAGTCCATTCCGCGCGCCCCGCAGCTTAATCCGAACCATGCCGGGGGGGTTATCGATCTCAACCGTAATTACCAGGGCATTGATACCCGCTGGACCCACCGCGGCGAAATGCTGGTTCCGGTGACCTTCACCACCGGGCTTGATTACGAAAACATGAGTGAGAACCGCAAAGGCTATGAGAACTTTGTGATGGTCAACGGCGCACCGGAGTATGGGCAGAAAGGCGCGCTGCGTCGCGATGAACGCAATCTGATGTGGAATCTCGACCCCTACCTGCAAAGCAGCTGGCAGTTAACCGAGAAATTGTCCCTGGATGCGGGGGTGCGTTATAGCTCAGTGTGGTTTGACTCAAACGATCATTATATTACCGCGGCCAATGGCGATGACAGCGGCGACGCCAGCTACCATAAATGGTTGCCGGCAGGCTCGCTTAAATATGCCGTTACCGACGCGTGGAATGTGTATCTTTCTGCGGGACGCGGTTTTGAAACGCCGACCATCAACGAACTCTCTTACCGCTCCGATAATCAAAGCGGGCTGAATTTCAACCTTAAGCCCTCGACGAATGACACCGTGGAAATCGGCAGTAAAACCCGCGTCGGCAATGGTCTTGTCACCGCCGCGCTATTCCAGACCGATACCGATGATGAGATCGTGGTGGATGCCAGCAGCGGCGGACGCACCAGTTACAAAAACGCGGGTAAAACTCGCCGTCAGGGGGCTGAGCTTTCGCTCGATCAGCAGTTTGCCGAAAACTGGCGTGCTAAAGCGTCATGGACCTGGCTTGATGCTACCTACCGCACCAATGCCTGTGGCACAGATAGCTGTAATGGCAACCGTATTCCGGGCATCGCGCGGAATATGGGCTTTGCCTCGCTGGGATATGAACCGGAAACGGGCTGGTATGCCGGAAGTGATATTCGCTATATGAGCGACATTATGGCGGATGATGAGAACACGGCCAAAGCGCCGTCATGGACGGTAGTCGGCCTGAATACCGGGTATAAATTTAATTACGGTCACTGGATGATGGATATTTTTGGCCGGGTGGATAATTTATTCGACCGCGAGTATGTCGGATCGGTGATCGTGAATGAATCCAATGGTCGCTACTACGAACCGGCCCCGGGCCGTAATTATGGCGTCGGCTTATCCGTGGCCTGGCAGTTCTGATCGGGTATTTCGCCCGGCGGCACAGGTCGCCGGGCGTTTGCTCAGAATGTTGTCCAGTTCCCTTCCGCTACGCCGCCAGCCGCTAATGCTGGCTGACGGGCAGCGCGCTGAACACGAACGCTGTCATCCAGGCGGAACGCGGCAACCAGTTCTTCCAGCACCCTGGCCTGCTCTTCCAGCGATCCGGCCGCCAGCGACGAGGCATTTACCAGCGAGGCATTTTGCTGCGTAGTGCTATCCAGTTCCGACACTGCGCGGGCGATCTGCTCAATACCCCGGCTCTGCTCCTCCGAGGCCGAGGAAATCTCGCCCATGATATCGTTAACCCGGGTCACTGAATGCACCACCTGCTCCATCGTTTGCCCGGCTTTTACCACCAGATGACTGCCGGTATCAATGCGCGACACTGACTCAGCGATAAGATGTTCGATATCTTTTGCCGCCTGCGAACTCCGCTGTGAAAGGCTGCGCACTTCGCTGGCGACCACCGCAAATCCGCGCCCCTGCTCGCCAGCCCGCGCCGCTTCCACCGCCGCGTTAAGCGCGAGTATATTGGTCTGAAACGCGATGCTGTTGATTACCGCCGTAATATCGGCGATTTTGCGCGAACTGGTATTAATATCCCCCATCGTCGCCACCATATCGCGCATTACGTTGCCACCCTGACTGGCGGTCTGCGAGGCTTCCGCCGCCAGTTTGCTGGCATGACGGGCGTTATCGGCGTTGTTTTTCACCGTGGCGGTAAGCTGCTCCATACTGGCGGCGGTCTGCACCACCGCGGCGGCCTGCTGCTCGGTACGCGATGACAGGTCGGTATTGCCATCGGCAATTTCCGAGGCGGCGCTGGTGACGCGCGTGACGCTGTGGCGTACCTCACCGATCATAGCCCGCAGCTTGCTGTTCATCACGCCCATTGCGGCGGTGAGTTTACCGAACTCATCCGCGCTGCGCGCCTGAATATTGGCGCTCAAATCGCCGCTGGCGATGCGCTCAGCGAGGTGGAGATTCTCACGTACCGGGCGGGTAATCTGCCGCGTCACCCACCAGGAAACCGCAATCCCCAGCAGAATAGCGATCAGCCCGACCAGCGCCGCAATGGTGGACGAGGTATTAGCAAGGTTATCGTTATGCGCTTTCACCAGGGCGATAATTTCTTTAATCGCGGCGCTGGAACGGTCGCCCGCCGTTTTCACCTTATCTTCAGCCAGCTTCAGATCCTGCACGGACTGATAGTAGTACAGACTGTTATCACGGTAGCTGGTGCTCTCTTCCCACAGCGACTGCAGCTGGGTTTGCGCCTCTTCTGGCAGTTGTGGCTTCAGGCTCTCAAGTGCGCTTTGCGTCGTCGCAGACTGTTTCTCCAGCGCGTCCCGAGCCTCCTGAGTGGCGCTAAAGCGCAGCGCCAGCGCCCGGTCGCGCAGATTGCCCAGCGCAAACAGGAGATCGTATAGTTGATAGCTAAGCGCAGTATCCTCAAGCGGTGTGCGAATAAGCGCGGCATACCGAGCCTGAAGATCTTCCGTCCCCGCCTGATCCAGCGCGCCCCTCAGCGCCAGCAGATTGGCGGTGGATTTTTGCATCACCGCGACGCTGTTTCTGAAATCGTCGAGATGACCGCTCATGGTATTGATGACGGCTTTTTCAGCCGGGGTCCACTCAAGATGTTGTGCTGAAGCGGTGAGTTCTGCGGCATGATTGACGTAATCCGCCATTACCTGACCTGATTTTTCATCGCTGCTGTAGAAGTATTTCAGGCGATTAATTTTGGCCTGAAACACCTCAATATTAATGTTATAAATCAGATTGGTTTTTTCATAGACATCGCGTATTTCGCGAAAGCGGATGACGCTCAGCGTAGTAGCGATAGCCACCAGCAAAAGGACCACGCCAAATCCCGTCGCGAGTTTTTTACTGATTGTGATATTACGTAATCGTTGGCGAAAACCGGACATCCCGTACTCCCTGGATAACAAGTGACAAACGAAATCTTCCCTTGTTATCGGCAGGGTTAATGGTTAATTCAGCATCATTCGCTGAAAAAGCAATCCGCACCCGCAGAACGCGAGCAGGATCACACAATGCCGCGCAACGCTGCGCGGCATTGTGTCAGTCAATACGCAGAATCAGGAGTCGTCGGAGACCTGCATAACCACCTTGCCAAAATTTTTCCCCTGCAGCATGCCGATGAACGTTTGCGGCGCATTCTCCAGTCCCCCGGTGATCTCTTCGCGGTAGTGAATTTTTTCCGCTTTCACCCACTCACTCATCTGCTGCTGGAATTCATCAATACGGTGCGCATAATCCTGGGCGATGATAAAACCCTGCACGCGCATGCGTTTTTTGAGGATCGTGCCCATCAACAATGACAGCCGATCCGGCCCTTCCGGCAGATCGGTGGCATTATAACCGCTTACCAGACCGCAGACCGGTACGCGAGCGGACGTGTTGAACAGCGGCAGCACCGCATCAAAAACCTTACCGCCGACGTTTTCATAATAAATATCAATACCGTCCGGACAGGCGGCGGCGAGCTGGTCGGCGAAGTCTTCCGCATGGTGATCGAGACACTCATCAAAACCAAGTACCTCTTTAGCATGACGACACTTCTCGCGACCGCCCGCCACGCCAATGACCCGACACCCCTTTAGCTTGCCGATCTGCCCTACCGTCGCGCCCACCGGCCCGGTCGCAGCGGCCACCACCAGCGTCTCCCCTTCCTTTGGACGGCCGATATCCAGCAGCCCCATATACGCGGTGAAGCCAGGCATTCCCAGCACGCCCAGCGCCCAGGAGCGTCGGGGAATAGTGTCGTCGAGTTTGACCAACCCTTTGCCATCTGAAATCTCATATTTCTGCCAGCCGCTGTAGCCGAGCACCCAGTCGCCTTCTGAGAAATCAGGGTGGCTGGATTGCTCAACCCGGCTGACGGTGGCCCCCACCATTACCGCGCCAATCTCCACCGGCGGAGAATAAGAGGGCTGATCGCTCATGCGCCCGCGCATATAGGGATCGAGAGAAAGGTAAACGGTGCGCAGCAGCAGTTGCCCTTCTCCCGGCGTGGGAACCTGATCTTCTTCCAGGCGAAAGTTATCGGCGACCGGCGCGCCGTGCGGGCGAGAGGCGAGGACCCAGCGGCGGTTACGTTGCGGTTGTTGACTCATAGATCGCTCCTTCTGGTTAAATGCATCCCTTGATACTAGACCGTGAACGGGAGTGTCGCTTTACTTTACGCGGCAGAAGGGTTTAAGCGCACCACCAGATAAACGCAGGGTACCGCCGATTCATTGATAAACCGGCAGTCGTTCGGCGGCCCCAGTTCAAGGCAGTCACCCGCGCGCATGTTGTGGCGGGTATCCCCTTCAATAAACACCAGTTCTCCCTGCTGCAACCAGATTAACTGACGGGCCAGCGCATAAGATGAGGCGGGCATTGGGACGTCGCTCCCGGCGGGCAGTTCGATTTGCACCAGATCGAGGGGGAGATCGCTGCGGGGAGAAACATGACGCCGCAAATAACCGGTTTGCGGATCGTGCCACACCGGCTGGTTTTCCACCCGTAACAGCTTGCCTTCCTGCATCTCTGCCCTGGCGATGAGCGTTGACATACTGATGCCAAACGCGCCGGACAATCGCCCGAGTAACGTCGCGGTGGGGCTGCTTTCTCCACGTTCGATTTTGTGGATCATCGCCCGCGAGACGCCCGCCCGCTCCGCCAGATCGCTGAGCGACCAGCTACGCGACTCCCGTTCAATGCGAATGCGGGTGCTGATGCGCTGATTAATCGTGTCTTCAGGAATATTCATGGCGCTCCACGTTTCAGGCGTAAAAAAGAATGACAACCCTGCGTACAGTATTGTAATAATATCGTACTACTATAGTGTACAACAGTTGAGGTGAAAAATGTCTCTTCGTTACGCCTGTCAGGATGACTGCGCGGCCATCGCTGAAATTTACAACCTCGCGGTGCTGCACACTGCCGCTATCTGGAATGACAAGACGGTAGATGTGGATAACCGTATCGCCTGGTTTGAGGCACGTAAGCTGGCGGGCTACCCGGTGCTGGTGAGTGAAGAAGATGGCGTGGTTACCGGCTATGCCTCGTTTGGCGACTGGCGCGCATTTGATGGTTTCCGCCATACCGTCGAACATTCGGTGTATGTCCATCCCGATCATCAGGGCAAAGGGCTGGGCCGCGAACTGCTGGCACAGCTAATCGTCGAGGCGCAGCGTATCGGCAAACACGTGATGGTGGCAGGTATTGAATCGCAAAATCAGGCATCGCTACGCCTGCACAGCAAACTCGGCTTTATCACCACCGGGCAGATGCCGCAGGTTGGCACCAAATTTGGCCGCTGGCTGGATCTGACCTTTATGCAACTTCAGCTGGACCAGCGCAGCGATCCGGACGGCGTCGCATGAACCAGACGCTGACCCTCACTTTTCTGGTGGCGGCGGGCATCGGGCTGGTGGTGCAAAACACGCTGATGGTGCGCATTACCCAGTCCTCGTCCACGGTACTGATCGCCATGCTGCTTAACTCGCTGGTCGGCATCGTGCTGTTTGTCAGCATTCTGCTGATCAAACACGGCGTCGCCGGCTTCAGTGAACTGGCGGCGAACGTGCGCTGGTGGACGCTCATCCCCGGCCTGCTGGGATCGTTTTTTGTTTTTGCCAGCATCAGCGGCTATCAGTATGTCGGCGCGGCCACGACCATTGCCGTGCTGGTCGCCAGTCAGTTAATTGGCGGGCTGGTACTGGATGTCATCAAAAGTCACGGCGTGACGTGGCGGGAGCTGGCGGGGCCGGTTTGTGGTGCGGTACTGCTGGTGGTTGGCGTCTGGCTGGTGGCCAGACGCCAGTTCTGAACCCACTACAAAATCGTGCCGCCCTTAGTCAACTGTTCGCGGCGCGCTTCCCGGTCTTCCTTATGCTGATGCCCATGATGGGCGATGGCATTACGTAAGCGCTGCTGCTGGGCATAGCGCTCTTCGCGCTCCAGCACCGCATCATCGCTGAGTTCCACCAGCAGCTCATTCATATGGGTGATCACGTCTTCCGCAATCGCGGCATCAACGCGGGCGCGAACCTCATCCAGGTGCGACATATACTCTCCTTCGTATCAGTTCAGTTTAGCTTTCGAGAAATCACTGCCCATCAGACTAACACTATACCCGGTCACGTTGCTGCGGGTGGCATAGAATGTTTTGCCGTTAGCCAGCGCGATCCACGGAGCCTGTTGATAATAAATCTCCTGCGCCTGGCCGTAGAGCTTAGCCCGCTCTTCCGGGACGCTGGTCAGACGCGCTTTTTGCACGAGATCGTTATAGCCTTTATCGCACCAGCGCGCGGCGTTGGAGCCGGTTTTGATGCTGTTGCAGCCCAGCAGCACATCGGCGAAGTTATCCGGATCGCCGTTATCGGACATCCAGCCGAACAGCGCGGTATCGTGCTCGCCCTTACGCATCCCGGAGAGATATTCCCCCCACTCATAAGAGACGATTTTGGCTTTGACGCCGACTTTCGCCCAGTCGCTCTGGATCATCTCAGCGATACGACGCGAGTTAGGGTTATACGGACGCTGAACCGGCATTGACCACAGGGTCGCTTCAAAGCCCTTCTCCAGCCCGGCCTGTTTCAGCAGATCTTTGGCCTTTTGTACGTCATAGCCATAATCTTTCAGGTCTTTGTTAAAGCCCATCATATTTGGCGGGATCGGCGATTTCGCTACCGTTCCCGAGCCCATAAAGACGGCATTGATAATGGCTTGTTTATCGGTGGCGTAGTTTAGCGCCTGACGTACCAGCACATTATCAAACGGTTTTTTCGCGGTATTGAACGCCAGATACCCCACGTTCAGAGCATCAACGGAGTGCAGCGTCAGGTCTTTGTTCTTTTTGATCGCCTCAAACTGAACCGGCGACGGCGCAGGAATAATCTGGCACTCGTTGGTTTGCAGCTTCGCCAGACGCGTTTCGACGTTAGGAGTAATCGAGAAGATAAGGTGTTTGGTTGGCACCTCACCGTCCCAGTAATTCGGGTTGGCGATATAACGGATCAGCGAATCGACTTTGTACTGTTGCAGGACATAAGGTCCGGTGCCGACAGGCCAGGTATCAACGTTTTCCGGCGTGCCTTTTTTCAGCATTGCATCGGCGTATTCGGCAGACAGGATCGACGCAAAATCCATCCCCCAGTCGGCCAGGAAGGCAGCATTAGGTTCGCTGAGGGTGAACTGGACGTGATAATCATCGATCTTCTTCACGTCGGTAATCAGCTTATCCAGCCCGACATCGTTGAAGTATTCGTAATTACCCTGCGACACATTATGGTAGGGATGCTTAGGGTCTTTCTGACGCATCACGGAGAAAATGACATCATCCGCGTTAAAATCGCGCGTTGGCTTGAAGAATTTATTGCTGTTGAATTTGACGCCCTGACGCAGAGTAAAGGTATACGTCTTACCGTCAGGCGAAATGGTCCATTCCGTTGCCAGTGACGGAATGGGCGTATTTTTCTCGCGATCAAAATTAATCAGGCGGTTATACAGCACCTGCGAGCTGGCGACGAAGGTCGGGCCGGAGCTGGCAATCTGCGGGTTGAAGGATTCCGGAGACGCTTCGGAACAGTAAATCAGGGTATCGTTATTCGCCGCCCAGGCGGCGCTTGCCGGTAATAAAGTGCTCAACGTCAGCGCGAGCAGCGTTTTTCCCATCGACATGGTTATAAGCCTTTCGGTTTTATTATATGGAGCTTAATAACAGCATAGCGATCTGCAACTGGCAAATAACAAATCACTATCAGGTTATGCTAAAGCCACGTTTTTCGCTGGAATAATAAGCATCGGACGCGAGAAAATCATGCGCGAGGTAAACCAGACGCCTTACCCGCCGTCAATGCCACGAGAATTACCCAGTTTTAGTCTCTCTTCCACCGTTTATCTGCGGGTGCTTTGCGTAAAGTAGAGCGGTGAAAAGTCAGTGAGATGAAAACGTGGCAAAAACTCTTTTACGCAGCGGCGACTTAGACGATTTTCAGGCGGTGGGTGGTGGTGGCCAGGCCGTTTTTGATTCGGCGCTGCAAATCCGCGAGACGCTACGCCTGCGTAAACAGCTGGCGATGGTCGACTGTCTGGCGATCCCGCAGGTCAATGACGACGGCGACCGTGTGAACTGGTACTCACCCGTCGAAGGCCAGCCTGTTGCCTGGCTGGCTGCGGATGCGGAAACCCGCTCCCGCGCCCTGCGCTATCTTGAAACGACGCTGGATGCGGCGACCGCGCTCAGCCGCAAATGCCTGCAATCAGGTAAAACTGCTCAGCAGCTTTTTGGCTCCCTGCTGGAAAAAGCGATCCAGTTTCCGGGTGAAAATCACCTGTATCTGGTGGATGGTAAACCGGTGATCACCTTCTGGGGATTCGTCAATCTTAACGAAAACGCCCGTGACGATGTGCTCGACTGCCTGCGCCAGCCCGCGACCATCGAACCCACCCTGCTATCGCTACCTGTTGAAGAGGAAGAGGACGAGGAAGAAGACGCGCCCGTTATCGTGACCTTTACACAGGCGGACGAGCCCCTGTTGCCGCCGCCTCTGCCCGCAGAACCGCTGCCTGCCGCAAAGCCAGAAATCATCCCACCAGCCGCCAGCGTCACGCCGCGCCGCCGCGTCCCACTCTGGATAGCGCCTCTGGCTGCGATGTTAATTGCGGTTGCCGCCACGCCGTTACTGATGTCCCGCCCGGCGCCGCAGGGCACTGCGCCGGTGGTGCAATCCACCACGCCGTTGCCGGAAATCATCGCTGCCCTTCCCCTTCATCAGGCTGAGGTCGTTAAACCCGCGCAGCCGGAGGTGGTGGCCAGCAAGCCGGTCGTCATTGCGGCCATTCCGAAAGAAGCACTGGTCATGGACGCCAGCCAGGTCAGGGCCGGTATGACCCGTTTCCTGAACGGTAACTGGCAGGTTCAGATCGCCATTCAGGATCCGGTGACCGGTAAAGCCCCCGGCTTACGCTTTCAGATCCAGAATAATAAAGGGACGGCGCGACTGACCCACGGCAAAAATATTGTCTGCCGTGCGGAGATCTTTTCCGGTCTGCATCAAAGCGGCGAGCTGATGATCAAAAGCCGCAACAACGCCCGCTGTAACGATGGCTCCCGCTACCCGATGCCGGAGATCGCCTGCAAAGCGGGTATCAATGATGTAGCCGAATGCGTTGCGCGCTACGATACTGCGCACGCCGTTCCCGTGACGTTCCGAAAAATAGGTGCCTGATCCCATGCTGGTAAATCTCTGCAATTACAAACAGAGCGTCACATTAATAGCCAACAGTGGCGTGCAGTTTCTTGATTTTGGTCTGACGCCGCTGGATGCGCCACATGGCGGTCGCTTCGTGCGTAAAACCGCCAATGGTCCGCTACTGCGTCTGGGCTACGATCTGGCAAGCGGACGCTATACGCTTGCCGGACGCGACGGCATGCAGCCGGAAGTGGTAAAACCCGAAAGCACCCTGCCGCTGACCCACTCTCTTGCGCTGCTGGATGGCGTCTGGCTGCCGCTGCCTTTTTTGCGCTTTAATCCGCCGCGCACGTTTGTTGAAGGCCCGGATAACTGGGGTCGGATGCAGATCCGCAAACTCCACGAGCCGGACAGCGCAGGCAATACTCACCGCCTCACGCTGGCGCTGGATACGCAGATTAGCGATCGCTCGCCTGCGGCCCTTGCCCCGGTGGAAAACGATCTCCTTAACGGCACCCGGTTTGCGCTGGCGTGGCAGGATGACGAACTGGCCGATTTTCTCGACCAGACCTGGATCGACGGCTGGCTGCGCGAAGTCTTCACGCAGTACGTTACCCAACAGGAAAAACGCAGCGAGACCGAAATTGCTCAGGCGCTGAGAAGCTTTGAGTATCAGGGACACTGGCTCAATTTACTCGCCCTGCTGGGCGAGCAGCTCAGCGTGCCGGAAGTCAGGCTGGTCACCGCCACCCTCAGTACGCCCGCCATCCCGGTCGATTTGATCCTCGACGTGGGGAACACCCATACCTGCGGTGTGATTATTGAAGATCATGGCGATGCGAACGATGGCCTGCGCCAGACGGCAGAATTACAGGTGCGTTCCCTGAGCGAGCCGCAGTTTTTTAACGATCCGTTATTTACCAGCCGCCTCGAGTTTTCCGGGGCGCGTTTTGGCAAGCAACATTTTTCGGTGCAGAGCGGTCGTGAAGATGCGTTTGTCTGGCCGTCGATTGTCCGCGTTGGCGATGAGGCACGTAAACTGGCGATGCAGCGGCTGGGGACAGAAGGCAATAGCGGTATTTCCAGCCCACGCCGCTATCTGTGGGATGAATCCCCGGTACTACAGGACTGGCGTTTCAGCCAGATGAATGCGAAAACGCATCGTGAACCGCTGGCCACCGCCTTCCCGTTGATGAACCTGATGAATGACGACGGTCAGCCGCTGTTTACCCTGCCGCAGGACGAGCGTCTGCCGGTCTTTTCGCCGCTCTACAGCCGCAGCACGCTGATGACGCATATGCTCTGTGAGCTACTGGCGCAGGCGCTGGGGCAAATTAACAGTGTCGCCACGCGCCTGCGTCTGGGCTTTCCGGCCTCCCCCCGCCAGCTGCGCACGATCATACTCACGCTGCCGTCGGCGATGCCTAAGCAGGAGCGGGAAATTTTTCGCCGCCGGATGTTCGAAGCCATCGCGCTGGTGTGGAAAGCAATGGGCTGGCATCCGCAGGATGAGGATTTTGCCAGTCAGAAGCAGCGCGATAAAAGTCTGATTCCGGTGCCGGAAATTCAGATGGAGTGGGACGAAGCCAGCTGCGGACAACTGGTATGGCTGTATAACGAAGCGATGTCGCATTTCGGCGGGCAAACGGAAGCCTTTTTTGCCTCCCGCATTCGCCCCGATCGGGCAACGCAGGCAGATCGCACGCTGAGAGTGGCGTCGATTGATATTGGCGGTGGCACCACGGATATGGCAATCACCCATTATCAACTTGATGATGGCACAGGCAGCAACGTCAAAATTACCCCGCATTTGCTGTTTCGCGAGGGCTTTAAAGTCGCGGGTGACGATGTGCTGCTGGATATCATTCAGCGTTATATTCTGCCGGCGCTGCAAACCCAGCTGCAAAAGTCAGGAATCGCTGATGCCGCGGCGCTGATGGCGACGCTGTTTGGCGATTCCGGGCGCATCGACACCCAGGCGGTACTGCGTCAGCAAACCACCCTGCAACTGTTTATGCCTGTCGGGCACGCGATCCTCTCCGCCTGGGAACAGAGTGATATCAACGATCCGCTGGCGGGATTGCACGCCACCTTTGGCGAACTGCTTGACCAGCCGCCGGGGCGTAATGTGATGAACTATCTCACCCAGGCCATTGAACATGCGCTGCCTGCAGGGGAAACGGCATTCGACATCCTGGCGGTCCCGCTGGCGGTCAATTTCGCCGAACTACAGCGGGCGATGCTGGCGGGCGAATTTACGCTGGCCGCCCCGCTGCACGCCGTCTGTGAAGCCATTTCACATTATGTTTGCGACGTGCTGCTAATTACCGGACGTCCGGGCTGTCTGCCCGGCGTACAGGCGCTGATCCGCCACCTTCAGCCGGTGCCGATAAACCGGATGGTGTGGCTGGATCAATACCGGGTTCATGAATGGTATCCGTTCAGCCAGCAGGGACGCATTGGTAATCCCAAATCCACGGCGGCAGTAGGCGCAATGCTGTGCAGCCTCGCACTTGACCTGCGTCTGCCGCGTTTTAACTTTAAGGCCGCGGATATCGGCGCTTATTCCACGGTGCGCTATCTGGGCGTTCTGGATAACACCGTCAATACATTGCGTGATGAAAACGTCTGGTATCACGATATCGATCTGGACAAAGGCGGCAGCAAGCTTGACGCCCGTCTGCACTTCCCGCTGCGCGGCAACGTGACGCTGGGCTTTCGCCAGCTGGCCAATACCCGCTGGCCCGCCACGCCGCTCTATACCCTGAGCATCAACTCTCCCGAACTGGCAAAAGCTATCGCAGGCGACGGGGTGCTGAATGTGCGCCTGCAATTAACCGGTGGCAGTAAAACGCAGGGGCCGGAAGCGTTTATTCTCAGCGATGCCTGGTTGCAGGACGGCACGCCGGTGGCGGCCGATGCGCTCACCCTCAAGCTGAATACCCTGGCCGACCGGCGTCATAGTGGCAGCCATTACTGGATCGACAGCGGGAGCATCTATTTAAAATGAATCAATTACAGGCAGTGAGTGAGTGGATCGCGTCCGCCCGCCAGCGTTCGGCAGCGCTTGATACTGACGCCGATGCGTTGCAGTCCGCCGTTGCCGGATTAATGGCACAATCGCGAAGGCTGGCGCAGGCCCAAAGTACGGGGGCAAGCGTGGCGCTGTATGGGCATTCGCAGGCGGCAAAAGCGCACCTGCTGGCAGCGTTGTGCGGTAACGACAGCGGACGCCTGATGGTCCGCCCCGGCGCGAAGACGCTCGATTATTTTAGCCATATTAATCCGGGTCATCAGTTAACCCGGATGGCCCTGCGTTTCAGCCATCATCGCGCCACGCCGGATGAAGCCTTCCCGCTGCGCCTGGTGCTGCTATCAGAATCCGAACTGGTGCAGTTATTTATTGTTCATGCGCAGTCGCAGGCAGATTTACGCGTGGTCGGGCGCTCGGTTATCGAGGCCCGGCTTCATGCCTGGCGAGCATTGCGTCAGACGCAGACGGTGCCAGGACTGAATGCCAGCGACGTGGCGTCCATTGCGCGTTTCTGGCGTGGTGTGGTGCCATCTTCCCGGCAGCAAATCGATGATACTCTCTGGTCGCAGTTTGCCGACCTGCTGCCTTCGCTGGATCTCAGCACCCGGGCAAGCGCCTGGTCGTTATTATGGGGCGAACAGCAGGAGCTGACGCAGCAGTGGCTGGCGCTGGCGCAGGTTCTCCATCAGACTGGCAACGCCCGCGAACTGGCTGCGCCGCTAAGTTTGCTGGTGGA
This sequence comes from Superficieibacter sp. HKU1, assembly GCF_029319185.1. NCBI lineage: Bacteria > Pseudomonadati > Pseudomonadota > Gammaproteobacteria > Enterobacterales > Enterobacteriaceae > Superficieibacter > Superficieibacter sp. HKU1. Next base: position 2,274,838 of record NZ_CP119754.1, on the reverse strand, counting down.
TCAGTTTGCGCTGCCAGCCGAGGGATTTTTAACGGCAGAAAGTGATGCACAGGACGACGTGGTCGTTCATCCGTGGTCAGAAGACCTGCTGCACAAGGCTATCAGCCTGCCGGGTTCTGCCCTGGCTCTGCTGACCTGCGAACTGATCCTGCCGCTGGAAAGCAGCGCGCTGGCGCAGGTCGATATCATTGATATCCCCGCGCCCGCACCGCAGAGCGCGCCGCCGCTGTGGCTGAGCAAGTGTCGCTGGCTAGTGGATCGCTATCGTCAGCATCTTCAGCCAGACGTACTGGTGATCTGCAATGCCATCGACGAACGCGCGCAAACGCCGACGATGGCGAAAACGCTGCGTCAGTGGGTGGATGAAACGCAGTCAGGCGAAGAAGCGTCCCTGCCCGGGCTGGTCTGGGCGATTACGCCCCAGGATGAGAGATTTACCCGCAAGCGCAATCTTGATGAGGGTGTCCAGCAATTACTGGGTAAACCCGGCCAGCGCTGGGGCACGCTGCAGGCTCTGGATGCCAGCAGCGTACAGCGTCTTGTCGAGTGGCTCTCGCAGGCAACGGCGCCTGCGTTACGCCATGCCCGTTTTGAAGCGCTTGGCGAACGTTATCGTCAGCAGCTTGAGGCGTTGATGCAGCCCTGGCGGACGACGGCGGAGAATACCGCTGACGCCAGCCTCGCCGACATGATTAAAACGTTACAACGTCACGCTTCCGTGCAGGGAGAAATGCTGGCAGGACTGCTGCCGGATATTGCCCTGTTTGAGGAGATCTGGCACGTGCAACTCCCCCGCGAAGAAAAGGTCAGCGGCCTGTTTAATGAGGCTATCGATCTCTTCGCCACGGATAACGTTGCGTCCAGCGCGTACGATCGGGGAGAAAATGTCGGCCATCGGGCGCATGCCATATGGGTGAAACATCTGCGCCAGTGGAGCCGCCGAAACGAGAATGCACAGCGACTGGCGCTGGCACCGGCTATCTTGCAGCAGCTGACCGACTGTCTGATCACCACCAGTTACCGCCTGGATCTGCCGGCGCAGCTCCACGCGGCGATGCAAAATGATCGTGCCAGTGCGGCGCAATTACAGGCGGTGGTGGGCAATTTTATAACCTGGCTCGGCTATGCCGATGTGCCGCTGGCGCAGCGTCCGGCAAGCCGGATAGCCAAAGGCAGCGTGGTTTTTGCTCCTACAGAAACCGTCGCCATGACCCGACTGGATCGTCTGGCAGAGCAGCCCGTTCATGCTGCCACCCGCTACGTCTACGACTGGCTGGTGGCGTTGTATACCCGCGCCAGTGAAAACCAGGACTACCAGAATCCGCATGACGTCACGCCAGCGGACCGGGAGCGACTCCGGGCATTATTATCTTAATTGTTGCCCGGCGCCTGGCGCCGGGCACGCCGTGAAGGTCAGAAAAGCGATAACAGTAGCGCCATGGGAAAACTAAAGGGCCAGGTGGCTCCTACCAGCAGCGCCGCCAGCAGGCGAATGCCGGGTTTGTCTTTCGTCAGAAACCAGGTGATCACGGCGCAGATCGCCGCCATGACCATATAAAAAATCAGCATTTTTTGATAAAACGTCATAACCAATGTCTCCTCCCTGGAGAAAAATGCCGCGAATATGCTCTTTTTTTTGATCCACATCAAGTTTTTCTGGCACAAATTCCCAAACCCAAACTAAAATCAAATCTGCGCAAACAAAAGTATTGGGTTTTCGACCCGATTTTTCTGTGCGCAAGCTACCATTTGGTCAAACTTTTGAGGGTTACAACACTATGGAAGTTTCGGACAAAACAGTGGTGATGATTAATGTTTTTGCAGCGCTTGGCCTTTTCAGCCTGCTTTCATTGCGTTTTGGATGGTTCCTCTGAAGATTTTGTCACTTCAGTGACGCAACGCCCGGCAAACGCCGGGCGTTCATCATTCTGCCCTATGACTCTTTGGTAATAATGGATATATGACCATTGCGTTCAAGGATCGCGAATTTAATATCAGATATTTTATAGACTCCCTGATTATTTCGCGCTGAGGCCATAATATCGTCGCAGGAAATATCAGCCAGTTTCATTTTCTCATGCAGTAATTCGCCATTCTCCACCAGAATGACCGGCGAGCCGTCAATCATTGATTCGGCACCCGACATATACTTTTTAATCATGCTAAAAATCATATCCACCACCACTAACGTGATGATGGTTAAGGCCGCGCCAGTGACAGAAAAATCATTACCCAGCAGCGCTTGCTGCGTGGCCTCACTGATGATAAGCAACAAGATCAAATCAAATGAGGTCATCTGTAATAGCGTGCGCCGTCCGGCGATTTTAAATACCACCAGCAGCACCAGATAAATGGCTACCGCTCTGACGATCATGTCCATATTTTGTTCCTACGGATAAATAAATTGTGAGAAAGTCACGGTTTCAGTGTTATTAAGGGTAATTTTATTATGCCGGTTTCCCGGATTAAGCGGTTCTAATCCAATCCAGACGCTGTGTTCCCCCGGCCCACCTTTTCCCGGATACTCGAGGATCAAACTATTGTTCTGACTCAGGGTACGCAGCGGCTGCGGTTGCAGCGTGCGGATCTCATAGCGTTCCATCAAATCGCCCTCCAGGGCAAGCGTAAACCCGCGGCCCGGTTCACCGCGGACGATCACTTTGATGGAGATATCGCTGGTTTGCCTGCCGAAGCGTTCATATTCTACGGAAATGCGATTAGCCGGGCTGGTGGCTGAGGTTTTACTGAATATTCCACTGGAGAAAAGGCCGCAGACGCCCGCCACTATAATCAATACCAGCAGTAAAAATCCCCACCGGCGGCAGCCCGCTTCAAAGCGCAGCCAGATGTCATTTTCCTGCACTGGTCGGGAAGCATGACGATGAATTATCGAGCTATCTTTACGCATCCACTAAGCCTGTAAAAGTGACCTGACGTAATGAAAGTATGGCTCAGAAGTCGAAAAGCGGTGAAATTTCGTTGCGCTTACGGGCGCCATTCAGACCCCGTAAGCGGATGAAAATTAGTGTTTAATCATAACGTGGCGCACTACGGTATAATCTTCAAGACCGTATACCGACATGTCTTTGCCGTAGCCCGAGAGTTTCTGTCCACCGTGAGGCATTTCGCTGACCAGCATAAAATGCGTATTCACCCAGGTGCAGCCATATTGCAGGCGGGCGCTTATCCGGTGCGCCCGCCCAACGTCGCGGGTCCAGACGGAAGAGGCCAGCCCATACTGTGAATCGTTGGCCCACGACAGGACCTGATCTTCATCGCGAAAGGCAGTGACGCTGACCACCGGACCAAAGACTTCATGCTGAACAATGTCATCTTCCTGTCGCGCTCCCGCCAGCAGCGTTGGCTGGAAATAATACCCTTTGCCATCGGCTTTGCTGCCGCCAGTAACAACCTGAATGTGGTCGAGCGCTTTGGCTTTTTCAACGGCGGCGCTGACCCGGTCAAGGTGAGCCTGTGAACTGAGCGGCCCCAGCTCGGTAGTTTCCTCATCCGGTGCGCCCATTTTCAGGCTGGCAACCGCCGCGCCCAGTTTTTCCACCAGCGCGTCATAAATGGCTTCATGCGCATAAAGGCGACAGGCAGCGGTACAGTCCTGCCCGGCATTATAAAAACCAAACGTGCGCACGCCTTCAACCACCGCATCCAGGTCAGCGTCGTCAAAAACGATCACCGGGGCTTTGCCGCCCAGCTCCATATGCGTCCGTTTTACCGACGACGCGGTGTGGCTGATGATATGCTGCCCGGTCGCAATAGAGCCTGTCAGCGAGACCATCCGCACTTTTTCATGCCCGGTCAGCGGATCGCCTACCGTTTTCCCGCGCCCGAAGAGAACGTTGATCACGCCCGCCGGGAAGATATCTTTTGCCAGTTCCGCCAGCGCCAGGGCAGTAAGCGGCGTGATTTCAGACGGTTTGATCACCACGCAGTTACCGGCCGCCAGCGCCGGAGCCAGCTTCCAGGCCGCCATCATCAGCGGATAATTCCATGGCGCAATAGAGGCCACCACGCCCACCGGATCGCGGCGGATCATCGACGTGTGTCCTTCAAGGTATTCTCCGGCGGCCAGTCCGTTCAGACAACGCGCCGCGCCAGCGAAGAAGCGGAATACATCCACCACCGCCGGGATTTCATCGCCGATCACAGCATGCAGCGGCTTGCCACAGTTTTGTGACTCGAGACGGGCAAGGCGGTCAGCGTGCTGCTCAATGACCTCCGCCAGCCTTAACAGACATTCCGCACGGGCTTTGGGTGTGGTTTGCCCCCACTGGACAAAAGCCGCATCTGCCGCCTTTACCGCCGCATCCACCTGTGCGGCAGACGCTTCGGCGATCTCCAGGATCACCTCGCCCGTCGCCGGGTTATACACCGCCTGTTTTTCGCCTTCACCGGCCACCAGTTCGCCATTAATCAATAAATGATGTTGCATAGTGTTGTCCTGTTCAAAGTGAGGGATCCTGTACATCAAAATGCAGCAAGCGTGCCAGGTGTTAACGACACGTCGACATTGATAAAAGGATAGATGGCAACCGGAAGGTGTGAGGCGCGCAGAGTGTTAACGACGCCACATAACTGAACAGTGATGCACATCCGCAGTGCAACGGAGGACGTTACACCATCATCTGACGGATGAGTACGCCGAGGGTGCGCACCGCGCTATCCTCTTTTTCTCCCCAGCCCCAGGAGGTATTAAAGCGAAAAAAAGGCCGCCAGGCGCCGGAGGTAGAAAACATTTTCCCCGGCGCGATGCTGATATGGTGCGCCAGCGCCCGCTCGCTAAGCTCCCCGGCGTCAAGATGCGAAGGCAGCTCCAGCCACAGAAAATAGCCGCTGTCATTATGATGAATTTTTACCTCCGGCGGCAGGTAGCGCAGCATCGCCTGCCACGCCAGCTGTTTACGCTCGGCCAGCTGGCGACGCAGCCGTCGAAGGTGGGCGTCATAGCGCCGGGTGGAGAGATAATCAACCAGCGCCAGCTGCATCGGCGAACTGCTGGAAAGCGTACTCATCAGCTGCAGTTGCTGAATACGCCGGGCGTGTTTCCCCGCCGCCACCCAGCCAATGCGAAATCCTGGCACCAGACATTTGGAAAACGAGGAACAGTGCAGCGTCATGTCATCGCGATCCCAGGCTTTCGCGGGCAGCGGTTTCTCGCGGCCAAAGTAGAGCTCGCTGTAGACATCATCTTCAATCAGCACCACGTTATGCGCCGCCAGCAGCGCCACCAGCCGGGCTTTTTTAGCCGCGCTCAGGGTAAAGCCGAGCGGGTTCTGGCTGTTGGTCATCAGCCAACAGGCTTTGACCGGGTAAGTCGCCAGCGCCTGTGCCAGCGCCTCCAGATCGATCCCCTCTTTCACGTCGCTTGCCACCGCCAGCGCCTTCAGCCGCAGACGCTCCAGCGCCTGAAGCGCACCGTAAAAACAGGGGTTTTCAACGATCACCCAGTCGCCAGGTTCCGTCACCGCCTGTAGGCTGAGGTTCAACGCCTCCAGCGCCCCGGCGGTGATCACGATCTCGTCAGGCGACACCGGAATGCCCTGCAAAGCGTAGCGACGGGCGATGGCATGGCGCAGCTCACTGTTTCCCGGCGGCAGGTTTTCAATCACGCTCATCGCGCTGGCGGTTTTGCTGACCTGAGCCAGCGATCGATTTAACTGGCGCAGCGGAAATAAATGCGGATCGGGAAAGGCAGAGGCGAAAGGCAGCACCGAGGTTTCGCGGCTGGCCTGAAGCACCTCAAAAATACAGGTATTGATGTCCACCGATTCGTCGCTCATCACCCGCGCCGGGGGGGCGGGTTGTTTGCTGACGGTGTGCGGTGCCATGTAGTAGCCCGACTGCGGGCGCGCCACGATCCGCCCCTGGCTCTCCAGCATCTGATAGGCATGGCTGACGGTCATAAAACTCATTCCGCTGCTCACCACCTGCTCGCGCAGGGACGGCAGGCGATCGCCAGGCTGCCAGACGCCTAAATCCATTTGTTCAAGAAGCTGCTGTGCCAGACGCTGATACTTTTTCATCGCAAAATGATAAGCCAGTGGGTGAATCGTTAAGAATAAATTATATCAGTTGCCGGAAAATAAAGCATTTGTAGTAACTGTTATAGATAAAAAGAACGCATCTGTGTCTGACAGTTGCCGCTTGTACTGTCTACCCTATGATCATCGTTATTCTGTTTCGGGGTAGTCCATGTTTGGTCTCGATGCGTTTCACCTCGCGAGGATCCAGTTTGCCTTCACGGTATCCTTTCATATTCTTTTTCCGGCCATCACTATCGGCCTTGCCAGCTATCTGGCGGTACTTGAGGGGCTATGGCTTAAAACTAAAAACCCGGTCTGGCGTATTCTGTATCATTTCTGGCTGAAAATTTTCGCCGTCAATTTCGGCATGGGCGTGGTGTCCGGTCTGGTGATGGCCTATCAATTCGGCACTAACTGGAGCGGCTTTTCCCAGTTTGCGGGCAGCATCACCGGGCCGCTGTTAACGTATGAAGTGCTCACCGCCTTTTTCCTCGAAGCCGGCTTTCTCGGCGTGATGCTGTTTGGCTGGACCAAAGTCGGCCCGGGGCTGCATTTCTTCTCTACCTGCATGGTGGCCCTGGGGACGATTGTCTCGACATTCTGGATCCTCGCCTCGAATAGCTGGATGCATACGCCACAGGGGTTTGAAATCGTTAACGGCCAGGTCGTGCCGGTAGACTGGTTCGCGGTGATTTTTAACCCCTCATTTCCGTATCGCCTGCTGCATATGACCATCGCCGCCTTTCTGAGCAGCGCCCTGTTTGTCGGCGCGTCCGCCGCCTGGCATCTGCTGAAGGGAAATAATACTCCCGCTATCCGCACGATGTTTTCAATGGCGCTGTGGATGGCGCTGATTGTCGCGCCGATTCAGGCGCTGATTGGCGATATGCACGGCCTCAATACGCTTGAGCATCAGCCCGCTAAAATCGCCGCGATAGAAGGACACTGGGAGAACCGTCCTGGCGAAGCCACGCCGCTGCTGCTGTTCGGCCTGCCGGATATGGAACAGGAACGCACCCGCTATGGCGTGGAAATTCCGGCGCTGGGCAGTTTGATCCTGACGCACAGCCTGGATAAGCAGGTTCCGGCGCTGAAAGATTACCCGAAAGAGGATCGCCCTAATTCGACAATTGTTTTCTGGTCGTTTCGCGTGATGGTGGCGATGGGCCTGCTGATGATGCTGCTTGGCGTGCTCTCGCTCTGGCTGCGTTATAAACGCCGGCTTTATGAGTCCAGAACCTTTCATCGTTTTGCGCTGTGGATGGGGCCTGCGGGTTTGATTGCCCTGCTCGCCGGATGGATCACCACCGAGGTGGGGCGGCAACCGTGGGTGGTTTACGGTTTCCAGCGCACCATTGACGCTGTTTCCGCGCATGGCGAGCTGCACATGAGCCTGACGCTGCTGGCATTCTTTGTCGTCTACTCATCGGTGTTTGGCGTCGGTTACGCCTATATCGGCAGTATGATCAAAAAAGGACCGCAGCCGTTCGACGAACTTCCGACACAGGGCACCCCTGCCCGTCCGCTCTCGGCGGCGGGTGAAGAGTTTGATACGAAGGAGAAAGTATGATGGGTATCGATCTCTCTATTATCTGGTTTGTGATTATCGTCTTTGCCACCCTGATGTATATCGTGATGGATGGCTTCGATCTGGGGATTGGCATTCTGTTTCCTGCCGTCCGTAGTGCGCAGGATCGCGATGTGATGGTTAACAGTGTCGCCCCGGTGTGGGACGGGAATGAAACCTGGCTGGTGCTCGGCGGCGCGGGGCTTTTTGGCGCGTTTCCACTGGCGTATGCGGTGATTATTGACGCGCTCACGCTGCCACTGACGCTGATGCTGATTGGCCTGATTTTTCGCGGCGTGGCATTTGAGTTCCGTTTTAAAGCGACGCCGTCGCATCGGCCTTTCTGGGATAAAGCCTTTATCGGCGGCTCCATTCTGGCCACTTTCAGTCAGGGTGTGGCCGTGGGCGCGGTGATCAACGGTTTCCAGGTGACCGGACGTAGCTACAGCGGCGGCGCGCTGGACTGGCTGACGCCATTTAATTTGTTCTGCGGTCTGGGGCTGGTGGTGGCCTACGCTCTGCTCGGGGCAACCTGGCTGGTGATGAAAAGCAGCAACCCTCTTCAGGACCGGATGCGCTACGTCGGGAAAAAATTACTGCTGGCGCTGCTGGTGGTGATTGCGGTGATCAGCGCATGGACACCGCTGACGCATCCCGCTATTGCCGGGCGCTGGTTCACGTTGCCGAATCTGTTCTTCCTGTTGCCGGTGCCGCTGCTGGTGCTGTTGTTCAGTTTCTGGCAGTGGCGCTGCCTGAATGATCCGCACAGCCACACCCGGCCTTTCTTGCTGACGCTGGGGCTGGTGTTCCTCGGCTTTAGCGGGCTGGGGATCAGCATCTGGCCGCATATTATTCCGCCGTCTATTACGCTCTGGCAGGCCGCGGCACCGCCGCAAAGCCAGGGCTTTATGCTGGTGGGCGCGCTGCTGATTATTCCGGTGATCCTGGTGTATACGTTCTGGAGTTATTACGTGTTCCGCGGCAAAGTACAGCACGGCGAGGGGTACCATTGATGCAGCAACCGTTATTAAAACGCCTGTTCTGGCTGGTGGTGATCTGGGGCGGCAGCGTGCTGGCGCTCGCCGTAGTAGGAATGTTTTTCCGCCTGCTGATGACGGCTGCGGGGTTTAAGTCGCATTGAGATGGGGGATTAGCCCCGTATAGTGGTAATGCCGGGTGGCGGCTGCGCCTTACCCGGCCTACAAAATCCACAATATTAAGAAGTTACATAACAATCGTAGGCCCGGTAAGCGCAGCGCCACCGGGCAACACGGCGCGGGCCTGGATTATTTTCGCCCCGGCAGCGTTTTCATCAGCTCTTCGGGACTGACCGATGCCACCACACTCCCCGCCAGCGGCATTTTCAGAATGTGATTTTTGATCTTACCCACCACGTGCATCTCGCACGGTTTACAGTCAAAACGCAGGGTTAACACCTCATCGCCATGCACCAGCTGCATCGGCGTGGCGCGCCCGCCTTTAACGCCGGTCACGCCTTTTGCCTGTTTCGGGCACAGATTAAAGGCGAACCGCAGGCAATGTTTGGTGATCATCACCGGCACGTCGCCCTTCTCTTTATGCGCCTCATATGCCGCGTCAATCAACGTCACCCCGTAGCGCTGGTAAAACGCCCGCGCTTTATGGTTATAGACGTTCGCCAGAAAGCTCAAATGCGTTTCTGGATAAACCGGTGCAGGCTCTGCTACCGCTTTGCGCTGCCCGCGCTGGTAGCTCGCCAGCCGCGCCTCGTCCAGCAACGCAACCGTCTCGCGGCGTAGCTGGTTGAGCTGGCTTGCCGGGACGAATAACGCTCCCGGCAAGGTAATGGCGACATCCTGCGCGTAGTAGCGCGTTTGCCCGAGTTTTGCCAGGCCATCATGCAGGCTGGTCAGGGCTTTTTCCGCGTTGTTAGCCTCTTCGAACAGCCCTTCTAGCGTATGCGTCACGCTGACGCCATCCTCGCTGGTCAGGGTTAAAATAAGCTGTTCCTGCCAGCCGCCAAGTTAGATATCCAACGCGATCCGTCGCTCGCTGGAAGTCTTTAACAGCGCCTGCTGCCAGTTGTGATCGAGGTTGCGATTAAGCGGATAAGGCGCACGAAGGGTCTGCATTTGCACGGGCATCTCATTCGGCCAGACGCGATAGCGATTTTGCGTCAGCTTCTCCACGGTATTCGCCCGGAATCCAACGACCTCGCGCTTGATCATCACATTAAGGCCGTCGCCGTTGGCCAGCGGCACGGTCGCGTCGACATCCAGATGATCTCTGGCAACGTTTAAAACCTCGCCTACCGGCAGGCCGATAAATTTGGGCGAATCAAACGCGCCGATGTCGCCTTTGCGCTGGTTGACGAAGTAATCGGTACTGCCGCGATGAAAGGTTTTCTCGGTTGAAGGAATGAAGAAATGTTTGGTACGCCCCGCCGAAGCGCGCGCCACGTCGCCGCGTGCTTCAATAATGGCATCCAGCATCTGCCGGTAATGGGCCGTGATATTCTTTACGTAGCTCATATCCTTATAGCGCCCTTCAATTTTGAAGGAGCGCACGCCCGCCTCAATCAGCGCCGCCAGGTTGGCGGTCTGATCGTTATCTTTCATCGATAACAGATGTTTTTCATAGGCGACAACGCGTCCCAGATCGTCCTTGAGGGTGTACGGCAAACGGCAGGCCTGCGAGCAATCGCCACGGTTGGCGCTGCGCCCGGTCTGGGCATGAGAGATATAACACTGTCCGGAATAGGCGACGCACAACGCGCCGTGAACAAAGAACTCTATGGTGGCATCGGTGGCCTGGTGGATCGCGCTGATTTGCGCCAGGTTAAGCTCGCGGGCAAGCACGATCTGGCTGAAACCAACGTCGCCGAGAAATTTCGCCTTTTCGACGCTGCGAATATCGCACTGGGTGCTGGCATGAAGTTCAATCGGCGGGATATCCAGCTCCAGAACGCCCATATCCTGCACAATCAGCGCATCCACGCCGGTCTGGTACAGATCGCTAATCAGCTTTTGCGCAGGCCCGAGCTCATTATCATGAAGGATAGTATTCAGGGTAACGCAAATTTTCGCGCCATAGCGATGGGCAAACGGCACCAGTTCTGCGATATCGCGAAGCGAATTGCTGGCATTGTGTCGCGCGCCAAAACCGGGACCGCCGATATAAACGGCGTCCGCGCCGTGCAGGATTGCCTCGCGGGCGATAGCGGTATCGCGGGCAGGACTTAACAGTTCAAGATGATGAGGTTGCAGGCGCATACAATCGACGTTATCCGGAAAAAGAATTGACGGCTATTGTAGTCAGAAGCCCACAGTTTCGAAATGGTTTTTACGCCATTGGCGCGTAGTGAATAAGCGAGTGGAACAGCACCGTTTCCTCCGTGCTGTTGCGGTAGGCGTGCGTCTGGTCCCCTGCGAAGCGGATGCCGTGGTTAGCGGTAACGGTCTGCCACCGGTCGTCAATGCGCAACTCTAAAACGCCGCTTATCACTACCACATGCTCAATAACCCCTTTTTCATGCGGCGTAGATTCGCTGAATGCGCCAGGCGCAAGGGTGATTGACAGATGATCGAAGCGCAGCGCCTCATCGAAAGGAAAGAGCGGCGTGATCACCATCGCCTGCTGCTGCGGATCGTAAACGGGGCGCAGTTCAGCCTGTTCAGGCACGATGAATACCGAAAACGGCACGTTCAGCCCGGTGGCGATTTTCCACAGGGTAGCCACCGTCGGACTGGATTCATGGCGTTCGATTTGACCGAGCATCGCTTTCGAGACGCCCGTTTCTTCCGCGAGACGTGAAAGGCTCCATCCCCGCTGCTGGCGCAGGGTTTTTAAGGTTGTCGCCAGATAATCTGCAATATCCATTATCTCTCCTCTGAAGCCAGCAGTTTAGCACTTGTCCGCTATAGCGCACAGTGTTAGATTTTATGGACGTTATAACGCACGAGGCAGCTATGCGCCGTTTGTCATTCTTTTTTCACCCGCTACTGGCGGGGTTCGTGGCGGTCCTCGTTGGCTACGCCAGCTCGGCGGCAATTATCTGGCAGGCGGCGGCTGCCGCTGGCGCTAACGATGTGCAAATCGCTGGCTGGATGACCGCTCTGGGCATCGGCATGGGGATCAGCACTCTGGCGCTGACGCTCTGGTATAAAACGCCGGTACTGACCGCCTGGTCCACACCCGGCGCAGCGCTTCTCGCCACCAGCCTGGAAGGCGTGACGCTGAACGAAGCGGTGGGGATTTTTATTTTTGCCAACGCGCTGATCCTGCTCTGCGGCCTTACCGGACTGTTTGCCCGTCTGATGAAAATTGTGCCGCCGGGGCTGGCGGCAGCGATGCTGGCAGGCATTTTATTGCGCTTTGGACTGCAAATGTTTATACCGCTGCCGCAGAATATCCTGCTGTGCGGCAGTATGTTTCTCGCCTGGTGCAGTGTGCGGATCATTGCGCCACGCTATGCCATCATCGTCACGCTCGTCGTCGGTCTCATCGTTGCCTTTCTCAAAGGTGACGTTGTCACAATAAACGCCCCCCTTGCGCTCGTGGTGCCAACGTTTATCGCGCCGCATTTTTCTCTGTCGGCACTGATGAGCATTGGCCTGCCGCTGTTTCTGGTGACAATGGCCTCGCAAAATGCGCCGGGCGTCGCCACGATGCAGGCCGCGGGATATTCCGTCGCGGTCTCTCCGTTGATGGTCTTTACCGGCGGGATGGCGCTGCTGCTGTCGCCTTTCGGCGTTTATTCCATCTGCATCGCCGCCATCACCGCCGCGATATGCCAGAGCCCGGACGCCCATCCCGATAAAAATAAGCGCTGGCTGGCCGCTGCTGCTGCCGGAGTTTTCTATCTGCTGGCGGGCATTTTCGGCGGCTCGATCACCGCGCTGATTGCTGCATTACCGACAAGCTGGGTTCAGATGCTGGCGGGGCTGGCGCTTTTCAACACGCTTAGCGGGAGTTTACATCAGGCGCTGATCCACGAACGTGAGCGTGATGCGGCGATGATCACCTTTCTGCTGACGGCCAGCGGCATTACGCTTTTCGGCGTCGGCTCCGCCTTTTGGGGGTTAATTCTGGGAGGCGCCTGTATGGCATTAACGTCACGCCTGCGCCGCGCGGAGCTGTGACGGCGTCATGCCGATCGCGCTTTTGACGCGGTTGCTGAAATGGCTGGCCGAACTGAACCCGCAGGCCAGCGCGATATCAGTGAGCGGCGTCGCTGAATGCTGCACCAGCTGAAGCGCCCGATCCATTCGCCGCTGCATCACATATTGATAAGGTGCCATCTGCATCGACTGGCGGAACATCCGCGCAAAATGGTATTCACTCAGGGAGGCGATGCCCGCCAGGTCGTTGAGCGTCAGCGGCTGCGACAGGTTGGCATCGATCCAGGCTAACACATTGCGTAATACCGACGGTGCCAGCCCGCCTTTTACCGTGGGCAACCGCCACTGCACGTTGCTGTAGTGGCGAATTAAATGGGTCAGCAGCAGCGTTGAGGCGGTGCTGAGCGTCATCTGATTTGCCTGCTCGCGCCAGCTGTTGCCAAGCAAAAACTGCCGGTACACGGTTGTGATCTGCGCATCGCTGCCAAAGGTTTTTTCATCCAGCGTCAGGGAATGCGGACTCCGATCCCAAATCTTCTCGCCAATATCACGCAGGTGGGCATCGGTACAGTAAAGATGAACAAACGACAGATCATCGCGAATATCCCAGCTTGATTCACTTTCTTTCGGCATCAGGCAGAACCGGTCCGGGCCGCCGCCGTTTTTCCAGCCGCCCGCCGTTTTATGGTAGCTCTCATAGCCGTCAGCGACATACAGGCTCAGCGTATGATGGTCACAATATTGCGTGATGTTGTCGCGTTTATTCGACCATGCGGCCAGCCGGATACCGGAATTCAGCGCCACGGTATCGTGCAATACGGCTTTATGGTTTCGCAGATTTTCAAATGCACCGTAGGTTTCTGCCATCGCGTTACATCACCTGTGGGGGATCATTGTTTCAGTCTATGGACAGGCTTTATGAGATACCAGATCCGGCCACCGTCCCTCGTTAAAAAAGCGCAAGAATTTGCAAGTCGTCCGCAGCCTGCTGCAAGCTGACGCGCCGGGTACGGCGCATACTGCGTGCATTCAACATAACAGAGAACCACGTATGAACGCACTGCTTTACGGACTGGTAGTGGCGATCTGGGGCACGACCTGGATTGCTATTTTTCTTCAACAGGGCGATGTTCCCGCGCCAGTATCGATTTTCTGGCGCTTCGCCGTCGCCAGCCTGACGCTGTTCATTGTGTTAAGCCTGAGCCGCCGGCTGCGCAGGCTGGCCCTGCGCGATCAACTTTTCTGCGTGCTCCAGGGCTGCTGCGTTTTCGGCTTTAACTTCTGGTGTTTTTATACCGCCGCCGCGTGGATTAATACCGGTCTTGAATCGGTTATTTTCTCCATGGCGGTGCTGTTTAACGCCCTCAATAGCTTTTTGTTTTTTGGACAGAAGCCGTCGCGCCGCTTTTACATTGCCGCCGTGCTGGGGTTGGGTGGGATTGTCACCCTTTTCTGGCAGGATCTGACGGCGACGGGAGTGAGCCGCACCCTGCTTTTCGGCGCGGGCCTTTCTCTGCTGGGAACCTGGGGATTTTCATTGGGCAATATGATAAGCCTTCGCCATCAGCGTAAAGGGCTGGAGACAATGACCACAAATACCTGGGCAATGTTATGGGGCACGCTGATCATGGGCGTCATCGCATTGTTCCGCGGGGACAACTTTACTCCTGACTGGACGGTAAGCTATCTCGGCGCGATGATTTACCTGGCTATATTCGGTTCAGTGATTGCCTTCGGCGCGTACTTTACGCTGGTAGGCCGCATTGGGGCCGGCAACGCGGCTTACAGCACACTGCTTTTTCCGCTGGTCGCGCTAACCCTCTCCACGTTCTATGAAGGCTATGTATGGCATCTGAACGCGGTGCTGGGATTAGGGTTAATTCTCACCGGCAATCTGGTGATGTTCGCCAGACCCCTGCGCATCGCAGGCTTTAGAAAGTTACAACGTCACGCGTGAGGCTGCAAAAAAACCCGGCAGGATGTAGCCGGGTTTTTCTCTTTATTTTGTTACGTCAAACATGGTGGCGTCGGTCGCCATATCGTCGACAACCTGTTTTAGCGTATCGGCGGTCATTGGCGTATTTTCATTGCTCAGACTTTGCCCCTCGCCCATCCTGACCACTTTTACTACCGGCTTGTTAGTGGCAGCGTCAATTAACTCGCCTTCAAAATAGAGATGCGTATCCATGGTACGATGTCCCGTTGCCATTTGCGTTCCCGCAACCACCAGCGCGACCGGGATCACTTCATAGAACTGTAGCCCTTCTTTACTGGCGTTCACACCGGTAATGGCCCCACGGAAAATGAGCGTACGCGGTCCGGGTGTAACGACCAGAGGTTTGTGTTCCGCCGCCGCCGCTTTTAATTTGGTGTTGGTGTAGGTCAGAAGCCCATCCAGGACATCTTTACCCACCTGCGTCGTCGGTTTTGGAATGGGATAATACGTGACCGGACGGTAATCAATGCTGTCATAGTTCGCCGCATTAAAATCCGGTGCAACCCAGCGCAAAATCGGTTTCCCGGTTGCCGATGTGGTTTCCTGCAGGCCAGAGTAGTCTTTCAAAAAGCCGGAATACTTCTCAGGCTGCGTCACTTTAGATGCACAACCCGCCAACGCCAGCATACCGCAAAGGGCGGCGACTTTGAAAAAAGCTTGAGTACGCATGAATAGGTCCCTGAATTGATTATTCAACATGTTAAGTTATAGCAAAAAGGCAAGCGGATGTTGTGACAAAAAAGGGGTTGGCGAAAATAAACCAGCACACGTGTTCAGACGAGAAACGGCTGGATATGGGCCGGTTCACCCACTAACCAGACGCTAAATCTCAGGCGCATCAGGCGGCGTGAAACCGACCATTTTCAGGCTCCGCGCCAGGCTCGGGCGAACCTGGCGCAGGTGTTACTTCATATCTACCTGATAAAAAATGTGTTTACCGAACGGATCGATTTCATAGCCCGTCACCTCTTTGCGCACCGGCTCGAAAATTGTCGAGTGGGCAATCATCACCGCGGGCATCTGATCGTGCATCATCTGCTGCGCCTGTTTGTACAGCGCGGTGCGTTTATCCTGGTCGGTGATGACTTTTGCATCGGCAATCAGCTTGTCAAACGGCTTGTAGCACCACTTCGCCGAGTTGGAGCCGCCGTCCGCTGAGGTGCAGGTAAACAGCGGGCCGAAGAAATTGTCCGGATCGCCGGTGGCGGTGGTCCAGCCCATTAACGCCGCCTGGTGCTCCCCGCCCTTCACGCGCTTCAGGTATTCGCCCCATTCGTAGGTCACGATTTTGGCCTGCACACCCACTTTCGCCCAGTCGGCCTGAATCATCTCCGCCATGCGTTTGGCGTTCGGGTTATACGGACGCTGCACCGGCATAGCCCACAAATCAATGGTGGTGCCGTTCGCTAAACCCGCCTCTTTCAGCAGCGCTTTCGCTTTTTCCGGATCGTAATCGTAATCTTTCAGTTCGCTGTCGGCGCTCCATACCCCCGGCGGCAGCAGATTTTTAGCCGCCGTGCCGGTGCCGTGGAATACCGCTTCAATGATCGCTGGCTTGTTGATGGCCAGCGCCAGCGCCTGCCGTACCTTGACGTTATCGAGCGGCGCTTTCTGGGTGTTAAAGGCGAGGAAACCGGTGTTCAGCCCCGCTTTACTCATCAGGTTCAGGTCTTTGTTGGCTTTCATCCGCGGGAGATCGGCTGGATTGGGGAACGGCATCACCTGACACTCGTTTTTCTCCAGTTTAGCGAAGCGCACCGAGGCATCCGGGGTGATGCTGAACACCAGCCGATCCAGTTTTGCTTTGCCGCCCCAGTATTCCGGGAACGCGGTGAAAAGAATGCGCGAATCCTTCTGATACTGCGTCAGCGTAAACGGCCCGGTGCCGACCGGCTGCATATCAACCCGCTCAGGGGTTCCCGCTTTCAGCATGGCGTCGGCATATTCGGCGGAGAGGATGGAAGCAAAATACCAGCCCAAATCGGCAACAAACGGCGCTTCCGGGTGAGCGAGGTTAAAGCGAACCGTGTAGTCGTCCACTTTATCAATACTGGTAATGAGCGTGCCAAACTCGAGGCTTTCAAAGTTGGAATAGGTGCCGCCGGAAACCTTATGATACGGATTGTTGGGATCTTTCTGGCGCATAAACGAGAAGATCACGTCATCGGCGTTAAAGTCCCGCGTCGGCTTGAAATATTTATTGCTCTGAAACTTCACGCCCTTGCGCAGGTGGAAGGTGTAGGTTTTACCATCCTCGCTGACCTCCCAGCGTTCCGCCAGGCTCGGTTCCAGCTCCGTGGTGCCGACTTTAAAATCCACCAGCCGGTTATACACCGGGACGGCACTGGCATCCACGCTGGTGCCGGAGGTATACAGTTGCGGGTTAAAGTTTTCCGGCGATCCTTCCGAGCAATACACCAGCGTTTTCGCCGCCACGGTTGAACTTACCGTCAGTGCAGCAAGCGCCAGAGCAAGGGTAGAGAATTTGCTTTTCATCACTTTTTCCTGTTTTCTTGAGCCAGAGGCGGACGACGTACATGTCGTTTGCTGACTCATAGATAACATTAAAAACGCCTTGCAAGCACCTGATAACACAAATAAAGAAGGAAAAACCATGTCTTCGCCGCTAGCCAGTCAATTAACCCAACGCTTCTTCCGCTATCTCGCCATCAGCAGCCAGAGCGATCCTGCGGCGACCACCCTTCCCACCACACCGGGGCAACACGAGATGGCGCGGGCGCTGGCGAGCGAACTGGCGCAGTATGGACTCGACGATATCGTTATCGATGAACATGCCACGGTCACGGCGGTGAAAAAAGGCAATGTGCCCGGTGCGCCGCGCGTTGGCTTTATTACCCATATCGATACCGTTGACGTCGGGCTGTCGCCGGATATTCATCCACAGATCCTGCGTTTTACTGGTGAAGATCTCTGTCTGAACGCTGAGAAAGATATCTGGCTGCGGGTGAATGAGCATCCGGAAATTCTGGCCTATCCGAGTGAAGAGATTATTTTCAGCGACGGCACCAGCGTGCTGGGCGCGGATAATAAAGCGGCAGTAACGGTGGTGATGACCCTGCTGGAAAACCTGACCGCGGAACACCGCCACGGCGATATCGTGGTGGCGTTCGTACCGGATGAAGAAGTAGGTCTACGCGGAGCGAAAGCGCTGGATCTGCAACGCTTTGCGGTGGATTTCGCCTGGACCATCGACTGCTGCGAACTCGGCGAGATTGTGTATGAGAACTTTAACGCCGCGTCCGCTGAGATCCGTTTTACCGGCGTGACGGCGCACCCGATGTCGGCGAAGGGCGTGCTGGTCAACCCGCTGCTGATGGCCTGCGATTTTATTAACGAATTCGATCGCCAGCAGACGCCAGAGCATACCGCCGAGCGCGAAGGTTACGTCTGGTTTAACGGTATGGAGGCGGTGCAAAGTTATGCGGTGCTACAGGCAAGCATTCGTGATTTCGACCTCGCCAGCTTTGAACGGCGCAAGCAGCAGATCGGCGAGGTGGCGCATAAAATAGGTGAGCGTTACCCGACGGCAAAGGTGGAATACACTATAAGCGATATTTACAGCAATATCAGTAACGCGATTGGTGAGGACCGCCGGGCGGTGGATCTGATGTTTGACGCGATGCAAACCCTCGGCATTCCTGCAAAACCGACGCCGATGCGCGGCGGCACCGACGGGGCTGCGCTTTCTGCAAAGGGCTTGCTGACCCCGAACTTTTTCACCGGCGCGCATAACTTCCACTCAAAGTTTGAGTTTTTGCCGCTGAAATCCTTCGAGGCCTCATATAACGTTGCCCTGCAACTCTGCTTGCTGGCCGCCCGCTAAGCGCTTTTACGCGCCAGCATAGTGGCAAAACGCAGCTTGATACGATTACCCTCGGCGTCGGTGCGGTGCAGTTCACCGACGTCTTCGTTATATTTCACTAGTTCCCAGCCGGTATAGTAATCACGAAGTTCGCCGCGCCTGAAGGCAAAAGGGAAACCGACGGTACAAGGGTAATCATCGGTATCCATCGCCGCCACGATCAGGTTATAGCCGCCGGGCACGGTGCAACGCTGCATATTGGCTATCAGGCCTGGAATAGTTTCTGCTTCGAGGAACATCATTACCACGGTGGAAAGAATAAAATGGTATTCGCCATCAAAGCGCAGGGTGTTCAGATCCTGAATGCCGGTACGCAGATTTTCCAGCCCTTCCGCCGCCCGGATGGCCTCGAGATTTTTAATGCTCATCGGGTTACGATCCCAGGCAGTGACATCATAGCCGTTCGCGGCCAGCCACAGGCTGTTACGACCGTTGCCGCAGCCCAGATCCAGCGTTTTCCCCGGCGACATATGGCTGGCGGCTTCGACGACGTCTGAATGAGTTCGGGTCAAACCATATTTTTCAGTGAAGTAATTTTCATCACGTACGTTCATGTTTCTTCCTGCACATTTATAAGATGTATTTTTTATGCATTTTAAGAAAATCCGTTCTTAATAGCCAGCGCTATAACCTCTGCTACCTTTATCTAAGGTGAACCGGGAGAAAAACATGCAAAAATACCGTCTGAGCGAGGAAACGCGCGTTTATAGCTGGCAGCAAGACGGGGAAACCCGTCGCGTGACCCTGTACCAGATTATCGCGCTGCGCGACTTTGCTGATGTCGCCGCAGGCAGCGAAGGCGGCTGGATAGACAGCGAAGCGGCGCTCAGTCAGTCTGGCGACTGCTGGATCTACGACGTTAACAGTGCGGTATTTGCCGGGGCGCGCATTGAAGATAACGCCCGTCTTACCCGGTGCTGTGTGGTCAGTCATGAGGCGGTGGTGAAAGATAACGCCTGGCTGGACGCGGCAGAGGTGAGTCAGCGGGCAGTAATACGTGACAACGTCACTGTTCAGCGCTCTTCCGTGCGCGGCGAATGCCTGATTAGCGGCGAGGCACGGATTTTACATCACAGCGAAATTATTGCGGTACGCGGTCTGACGCGCGAACGCGATCGGCTGCTGCAAATTTACGACCGCGCCACCGTCACCGCATCGCACATTGTTCATCAGGCGCAGATTTACGGTGATGCCATGGTTAAATACGCCTTTATTGAGCACCGCGCCGAAGTGTTTGATTTCGCACTGCTGGAAGGCAATGAAGAAAACAACGTCTGGGTATGCGACTGCGCCAAAGTGTACGGCCATGCACGGCTGATTGCCGGGACGGAAGAGGATGCGATCCCGACGCTGCGCTACAGCTCCCGGGTGGCGGAGAATGCGGTAGTCGAAGGTAACTGCGTGCTGAAGCATCATGTGCTGGTCGGCGGCGAAGCCTGGCTACGGGGCGGCCCTGTGCTTATCGACGATAACGTGGTGATCCAGGGACGCGCCAGGGTTAGCGGCGACGTCATTATTGAGCATTTTATTGAGCTAACCGATGATGCGGTGATTGAAGCGTCTGACGGCGACATGCTGCATCTGCGCGATCATAAAGTCATTAACGGCACGCAGCATATTACTCGCACACCGCTGCCAGGCTTACTCTGAGGTGCCATCAAAAATACGGGCGTAGATATTCTGATCTTCATACGCCCCGTTCAGAAACTCGGCCTGCTTCAGACAGCCCTCCAGCGCGAAGCCGTTCCGCAAGGCCAGTTGATTGCTTCTGACATTATCGACGCGGCATTTAATGACGAAGCGGCGAAGCTCGCCACGGTTGACATAGTGCTGCATCAGCGCCTGAAGCGCCTGCGACATAATCCCCTTCCCCTGCGCCGCTTCATCCAGCCAGTAGCCAATATAGGCGGTTTTATTGAGCGGCTCGATCAGATTAAACGAGAGCACGCCGACCAGCGCCTGATGATAAAAAACCAGATACATTTTGGCGTAGCCGCGCTGGTGCAGCATCACGTTGCCCTGCACATTTTTACGCGTGTCAGCCTCGTCATTGACAAACTGCGGCCAGTTCAGGCTTTGTTGTAGCCAGTCCCTGTTTTTCTGGGTTAACTGATACAACGGTGCGACGAATACGTCATCCACCGCGCGCAGGGTAATGGTGTCGTTAACCGGGATCATGTCAAGTTGCAGGTCAGTTGAAGCAGTCATCGAATACCTCTTGATAGCATTTACGGCGAAGCAACCTGCCGGACAGCATAACGCCGTCCGGCAGGCCCGGCTTTAGCGCATGACGCGGTCGTCAACGTAGTTACGTTTATCCGCTGCCGGAGGGAAATACTGATACAGCCAGGTTTCGCTGATCGCATCGCCCTGGCAGCGCAGGAACAGGCGCATGTCCACCGGATCGGTGGCGTCGGAGGTTGGATACCAGTCAAACAGAATACGGTAGCCGTCGAAAGGTTCGACGTAGAGAATTTCAACCTGCTTCGCCTCGCCGCTGGAGAGCGTGATCACCGGCTCGATGCCTTTCGGCGCGGCGGCTTTCAGGTCGCCACCGACGAAGTCAATGGCAAAGCGGCGCGACCATTTTTCCGGGAAATGTTCCCCCGGCGCCCATCCTTCCGGGAATGAGCCCATACCGGTGCGCGTCGCCATGACGCGGGCCAGCGGTGAACGGACCGGCGGCTGAGCGCTCCAGTAAAGACGGTATTTGAAGTCCAGCGTATCACCGGCACGAATCGCTTTCTCCGGCTGCCAGAAGCAGACAATGTTATCCAGCGTTTCACCGGTGGTCGGGATCTCCATCAGGCTGACGGCCCCTTTCCCCCATTTGCTGCGCGGTTCAACCCACAGGCTCGGGCGCTTGTTGTACCAGCCCATCACATCCTGATAGTGGGTGAAGTCACGATCGAGCTGTAACAGTCCAAAGCCCTTCGGATTGTTATCCACGAAAGCATTGAACTGCAACTTCTGCGGATTGTTGAGCGGACGGCAGATCCACTCGCCGTTACCGCGCCACATCGCCAGGCGGTCAGAGTCGTGGATTTGCGGATGGATAGTGTCGCACATCCGACGCTCGTTATTGCCGCAGCTAAACATACTGGTCATCGGCGCGATACCGAGCTGCTTGATGTCTTTGCGCGCATAGATGTGGTTTTCCACATCCATAATGACCTGGCTGTCTTCGCAGTGGATCACGAACTTGTACGCCCCGGTCACGCTGGCGCTGTCCAGCAAGGCATAAACGGTAAATGTGGTGGCTCCCGGCTTGACGGTTTCAAACCAGAATGACGTGAAATCAGGAAATTCTTCCGGCGTATCGGTGAAGGTATCGACGGCCAGACCGCGCGCGGAAAGGCCGTACTGGTAAGTGCTGTCCACCGCGCGGAAATAGCTCGCGCCGAGGAAGGAAACGATATCGCGACGCGCCAGTTCAGGCGCTTTAAATGCGCGGAACCCGGCAAAACCTAAATCGGTCTGGCCCACTAACTGACGGGTATCAACGCCTGCATCGTTATACTGGAACAGTTCCGGGCGGAAGTGGATCTCCCGCGCTCGCTGCGTCGCGGAATCCAGCGAAAACATCCGCACCCGGCGGCGGAAGCCCATCCCGACGTGGAAAAACTGCACGTCCAGCTTGCGGCCTTCCACGTTATTCCACAGGGAGTGCGCTGCATCATACTGAATGCTGTTATAAGCCTGCGGAGTCAGCGTTGCCAGGGTATTGGGCAGCGGACGCGGCGCACCGACCCAGGGCTGCTTTGCCATGTCGCTGGCGGTAGACTGAAGGACGGAGAAGTCAAAAGGCCGGGTCTGGCCATCGGCGATATCCGACTCTTCAGCGAAGGCTGCCCGCGAGAACAGCGTCGAAATCCCGGAAGTGCCGCACACAGCGGCGACCGCCATTGTATTTTTAAGAAATCTTCTGCGATTCATGCCTCGAAAAACGTCCTTTGGTCAGCAAATGGAGCCGCCCGTGCCGATGACGGCAGCGCGCCCGAAAGCGCCCACTTTAGACAAAATCCGTTAATAAACCAATTGTTGACGGTGGAAAAACTGCGTCAGGCGCAAAAAACAGGCTGCCAATGAGACCAGGCTGAATCATCGGTAAAGTTATGTATGAAATATCCCCCTCTCTGTCATTAAATGGGGACAGGTGTTTCACAGCAGTCCGCAGCGCTTTTTACTGCGATCTTCCGCCTGCTGATAAAGCGTAAACTCATCCATCACCGGACACCCCAGCGCCTGCTCAAAGGCCTGACGCGAAGCGTTGCCGTGACGGCGAGCCTGGGTTTCGTTTCCGAGGTTAGACTGAAATATACCGGCGGCGCTGACCGGCAAGAAATCCTCATAAATAATAGGCTGCGCCACGACCCAGCCGCGTTCAATCAGCGGCTGTGGATCGTCGCCGGGATGAATGGCTTTACGATGCGCCTCCCCTGACGGCGTCAGCCGATAGCGGTAATAGGCCAGCCCCTGCCGGCGCAGGAAAATATCGCTATCGGGAAAGCGTTTAAAGACGTCCTGTAAATGCTGTTGATGGGTCAGATTGTCTTTGCCCGTTCCCGCTTCACCGAGAAGGCGATCGTAAAGTTCGCGCCCTTTAGGCGTTAACGCCACCCCGCGCTGCTCAATTTCGCCAAAACGCGCAGTGTGGGTTCCCTGATGGCTTCCGGCAAACAACACCGGTTCCTCCAGCGCTTTGAAACTGGTCTGGCGGAGTAAAATCGGCACCTCGCGGCGCGGCGGGCCTTCAATCAGCGTTTTAGGTTCGATGCCGCAACCCGGCATCAGCGCCTGCACCCGATCGATATCCAGCGTGCGCGGGGTAAGATGGTTGATATGGCAACCGGGAAAACACACCACATCGGCAATCAGTCGGTGCTCCTGATTAAGCGCATGATAGGTTTCTTCATCAACGGTGGCGTGCCGGTGCCAGCGGAACGTTTCCAGCGCTTCGTGTACAAATTCCTCGCCCTCCGCCCGGGTAAAGGCACCCTGCTCGTCAAATCGGTCCAGCAGCGCCCGGCAACGCGGGGTAAAAATATCCCGCAGTGCAAGCGTTGCCGCCGCCCGCTCACGCAGTCTGGCGTCTTCAATCAGTTCAAGTCGCAGTAGTGAGGTGAAAATACGAAACGGGTTACGCGCCAGCGCAGCATCCTCCACCGGACGGAATGCCGTGGAATGCACGGGAACGCCCGCCTGCGACAGGTCATAATAGCTGACGGGAAACATCCCCATAATGGCGAACATCCGCCGCAGCGTGCTGAGTTCTCTGGCCGTGCCGACGCGGATCGCGCCGTGCCGCTCCACGTTTAATCGTGCCAGTTCATCCGCGTTCGCCAGTTGTTCATGTAGCGCCGCATTATTTTCCAGTACCGCCAGATTCACATCTGCCACCAGTTCCAGTAACGTACCGTACTGCGGCACCTCCTGCTGGTACATTGCCGACATAGCCTGCGAAAATTGTTCCCGAATCTCATCAGCCGTGATGGTGTTCGCCATGATGTCTGCCTCCAGTGAATACTCTCTGGAGTGTAGAAAAGCGCCTCTGAAGCTGGGGGAAGAATTTGCGATTTGTGATCGCTGCCGATCTTCCTTCTGCGGGTTGATTATTTACCTATTACATGACCCAGGCTTATGGAAGGTGGCCTGGAGTTTTACTTAAAATTAACCTCTCTCGTTGGCATTCTTTGACAATCGACTGATTTTTAGACTAATTCGCTGATTAACCCTAACACGAAAATGTTAATAAAATTTTGCTAGCAAGTTATCAAAATTAGATAACTTTACTTGTCACTATTGCGCTCTGTTTTTAACATTCGGTTATGGAAAAAAATGGCCTTTTTAATCAGCGCATTCGGTTGCGCCACCTGCATACGTTCGTTGCCGTCGCTCAACAGGGGACGCTGGGGCGTGCGGCTGAAACCCTCAACCTCAGCCAGCCGGCACTGTCAAAAACGCTCAATGAACTTGAGCAATTGACCGGTGTGCGGCTTTTCGACCGTGGGCGACTCGGCGCGCATTTAACCCTGGTCGGGGAACAATTTCTTACCCACGCCATGAAGGTACTGGATGCGTTAAATACCGCCGGGCAATCGCTGAACCGCAAGGAAGGGGTAAATAACGATATTGTGCGTATTGGTGCCCTACCGACGGCGGCGCTGGGCATCCTCCCGGCGGTGATCGGTCAGTTTCATAAGCAGCAAAAAGACATCACCTTACAGGTTGCTACCATGAGCAATCCGATGCTGCTGGCGGCGCTAAAGTCAGGCGAAATCGACCTGGGCGTGGGACGGATGTCCGATCCCGAACTGATGAGCGGTCTGAACTACGAACTGCTGTTTCTTGAATCGCTGAAGCTGGTAGTCCGTCCCGGTCATCCGCTGCTTCAGGAAAATATTACTTTTAGCCGCGTGCTGGAATGGCCGGTGGTGGTCACTCCCCGGGGGACCACGCCAAGACAGAATGCGGAAGAATTATTGCTCAGTCAGGGATGCAAAATGCCCGCGGGCTGTATTGAGACGCTTTCCGCCTCGCTTTCACGTCAGTTAACGGTGGATTATAACTACGTCTGGTTTGTGCCGTCCGGCGCGGTGAAGGATGATTTGCGGGTCGGTACCCTGGTGGCGCTGCCTGTAACCACGCAGGGAACCGGAGAGCCCATCGGCATTTTAACCCGGATTGACGGAAATTTGTCGCCCGGGGCGCAAACGCTGCTAAGTGCGATTCGTAAAACGCTGCCGGAGTAATATTCTTTCCGATGCCCCGTATAACACGGCAGTGTAGAGTTAGTACAGACCTATGATAAACCTATTGATATTAATGCTTTTGTAGGCCGGGTAAGCGAAGCGCCGCCCGGCAAAACGGCGCGTCAATAGTAGTTTGTTGTCAGTCTGTAACGCCGAAGCCCCGGCGTTTTACGTGACCACAACCGGCCTGGTTAAAACGTCTCCCAGTTATCTCCGGACACGACCGCTGGTCTCTGCGTAGCCAACACCGGCGTTTGTACCGCGGGTGTGCGGCGCTCACTGGTACCGGTTTGCAGGCGGAAGGCCCCGACGGCTTCTGTCAGGCGAGCGGCCTGCTCTTCCAGGGAGGCGGCGGAGGCGGAAGCTTCCTCCACCAGCGAGGCATTTTGCTGCGTCACGTTGTCCATTTCGCTGATCGCCTGGCTAACCTGGGTTATTCCCCGGCTTTGCTCATCCGAGGCGGCGGCGATTTCGAGCATAATGTCCGTCACGCGTTTCACTGCCTCAACGATTTCTTTCATGGTGCCACCTGCGGCAACCACTTCACCCGAGCCGCGTTCAATCAGCGTGACGGATTCACTAATCAAACCTTCAATCTCTTTCGCCGCCTGCGCACTGCGGCTGGCCAGGGTCCGGACTTCGCTGGCGACGACCGCAAACCCACGGCCCTGCTCGCCAGCGCGTGCCGCTTCCACCGCCGCGTTCAGCGCAAGAATATTGGTCTGGAAGGCAATGCTATTAATAACGGCGGTAATCTCGGAAATTTTCTTCGAACTGGTGGAGATATTGCCCATGGTAGTCACCACGCCCGAGACAATTTGCCCACCCCGGCTGGCTTTACCGGAAGCATCTTCCGCCAGTTTGCTGGCATGATGAGCATTATCCGCATTCTGCTTCACCGTAGCGGTGAGCTGCTCCATGCTGGCGGCCGTCTGTTCAATCGCCGCAGCCTGCTCCTCAGTGCGTGATGAGAGGTCGGTATTACCCGCTGAAATTTCGCTGGTGCCACGGTAGATTTCATCCGCCCCCATGCGAACGGTGCCAACGGTGCGCGCCAGCGAATGCTGCATTTTTTGTAAATCGCGGCTCAAATGACCAATTTCGCTGCGACCAGTCACTTCATCGGCCAGCGTCAAATCGCCTGCGGCGATCTTCTCAATACGCTGCGCGGCGCGCTGTAAGGGCGAAATCACCGTGCGGCGTAACACGATAAAGGTAAGAAGCGTTAATACCAGCGCAATAGCAAACGCGGCTGCCATGAATGCCATGCCCAGCTGGCTGCGATGGTGCGCCTGTTCGCGCAGGCTATTCGCCCGCTCGGTTCTTAATTCAATCGCTTTTAGCAGTACGTCGTTATAGGCATTATCCAGCGGTCGCGCCTGCTCATTTTCGTGATTAATAATCGCCTCAAACATGCCGTTTTTTGCAAATTTGAGCATCGGCTGCATGCCTTTAATGTAGGCGGCAAAGCTGGTGTTCAAAGCGCCGTCCAGCGCTTCATCGGCAGGCGTTTTGACCGTGCGATTCATATAAACAGCAAAACCATCCTGCGATTGCCTGATGCGTTTTTCTGCTTCGGCAATGTTCGCCTTCATTGCATCCATTTCGGCAATACGGCTGGCGGCTCCGGCATGGATAAGATTGATACGCGCGGTACGCAGGTTGTTGGCGCTATTGGAAAGTCCCATACGGACCTGAATTTCTTCGGTCACATCTTTCTGATCGTGGTCGGCCTGCATTAAAAAATAGCCGGCCAGTCCCGCGCTTAGTGCGAATAACAGCAGAATGCCGCCAAGAATGGTCGAAAACAGAGGAACCAGACGGATATGGTGTAGAAAACTCAGCTTGTGCGCAGGTTGCAGCGCTGTTTTATTGTCCATGGCTATCGACTCTCATTGAAAGAAGCGTATAAACACGCCCGTCTGATAGTCATCGGCATTTAAGCGCAATTGCTTACCGTGAAAAGCGATACCTGGCTCACATTTCACAACATTAAGGGGAATGCCAGCGGCGAGAACCGCTGGCAGATGAATCAGTTATCGCCGAAATGGATAACGGTCCGGATGGATTTGCCTTCATGCATTAAATCGAAGGCGTCGTTGATCTGCGCCAGCGGCAAGCGATGGGTAATAAACGGGTCGAGTTTAATTTTACCCGCCATTGCATCTTCCACCATACCGGGCAGCTGCGAACGCCCTTTCACTCCGCCAAAGGCCGAACCGCGCCATACTCGGCCCGTCACCAGCTGGAACGGACGGGTACTGATCTCCTGACCGGCACCGGCAACGCCGATAATCACGCTTTCGCCCCAGCCTTTGTGGCAGCATTCCAGCGCGGCGCGCATGACGTTAACGTTACCGATACATTCAAAGCTGAAATCCACGCCGCCGTCGGTGAGTTCAACGATGACCTCCTGAATCGGCCGGTCGTGATCTTTCGGGTTGATGCAATCGGTGGCACCCATCTCTTTTGCCAGTTTGAATTTTTCCGGGTTAGTGTCGATGGCAAGAATGCGCCCCGCCTTCGCCTGGACCGCGCCCTGGATCGCGGCAAGACCGATACCGCCGAGGCCAAAAATGGCGACGGTATCGCCCTCTTTCACTTTCGCCGTGTTATGCACCGCACCGATACCGGTGGTCACGCCACAGCCCAGCAGACAGACTTTGTCCAGCGGAGCCTGCGGATTCACTTTCGCCAGCGAAATTTCAGCGCAGACGGTGTACTCGCTAAAGGTACTGGTCCCCATGTAGTGATAAATCGGCTCGCCATTATAAGAGAAGCGGGTGGTACCGTCCGGCATCAGCCCTTTACCCTGCGTGGCGCGAACCGCCTGGCAGAGGTTAGTTTTACCCGATTTACAGAACTTACATTCACCGCATTCTGCGGTATACAGCGGGATCACGTGATCGCCCGCTTTCAGGCTGGTGACGCCCTCGCCGACTTCAACCACAATACCGCCGCCCTCATGACCAAGCACCGCCGGGAAAACGCCCTCCGGATCGTCGCCGGAGAGGGTAAAAGCATCGGTATGACATACGCCAGTGTGGGTAATTTTGACCAGCACTTCACCTTTTTTCGGCGGCGCGACATCAATATCAACGATTTTTAACGGCTGGCCTGGGCCAAAAGCTACTGCTGCACGTGATTTCATATTCTTTCTTCCCCTGTTGCGATGTTAAGCATTTATTTTAGATAGGAACGGAGTAAATGGCCGACTTCTGCCATTC
Source organism: Superficieibacter sp. HKU1 (assembly GCF_029319185.1). Classification (NCBI taxonomy): domain Bacteria; kingdom Pseudomonadati; phylum Pseudomonadota; class Gammaproteobacteria; order Enterobacterales; family Enterobacteriaceae; genus Superficieibacter; species Superficieibacter sp. HKU1. Next base: position 2,246,276 of record NZ_CP119754.1, on the reverse strand, counting down.
GCACCGCGCGCTGATCGGGTGTTGTCTCGCCGCTGACCAGCTCGTCTTTAAGGTGAATTTCGACCATTTCCCCCATCAGCCCATTCGCCGCACCGCGAATGGCCGCGATCTGTTGCAGGATGGCAATGCAGGGTTCGCCAGACTCCAGCGCCCTTTCCAGCGCCTCGACCTGACCACGGATGCGCCGGACGCGGGTTAATGCGCGTTTTTTATCTTCGGGTGACTGCGGCATGAGAACTCCGGGATTATACTATAGGGGGGTATGGTAACAAACTTTTTATCTTATTGTAAAATAAATAATTTATTGCTTTTCAGTAAGATAGTATTGGCGTGTTGCGGACATGTGAGGACATATGCGGACTTTTTAATGCCCCCAAAGTTGCCTCAAATGCTTTTTTGCCCCCTGAAATACCTTTAGCTTTAAGATTTGCGAAGAGCTTTCCAGAATTGAAAATAAGCTCTTTTCCCAGTCCCACTTGCGATTACGTCGAGCGCACAATTTCCCCGGAGATAATCTGTCAGATAGACGGGAATAGCCTGGTTATAGAAACTTCAGCCGGATATAGTTTGCACGGTATCTTGACCAGTGCGGACCTGCTGCCCTGCTTCGTCAATCAGTGTTATATTGTCGCCGCTGATCAGGACACTGCCTGCGGCGATTTCTTTGTCGGTGACGTAGCGTTCGGTGATGTTTTTTTTGTTGATGGCACTGTTACTGCAATCAATTTTAGCGGCATTATTAATATAGCTGATGTTGCGCCCGGGCGGCGTCCGCCGTACATGTGTTTAATAGAACGTAGAAAGATGGGCCGCATTTTCAACTACCAGCCGCGATTTATCCGAATTGAGGGATTTATGAAAAAAATCCTCTTGGCCGTCGCGTTCTGTGCGCTGGTAAGCTGCTCACATTCATCTTATACAGAGGCAACCCGGGCAGACGGCAGCAGCGTCAAACACGTCACGATTGCGCCCGGTACTAAAATTACCATAGCGAACGGTGACTGTATTGATTCTACCGGGACACTTTCTACATGCCCCGTAAATGGCCTTTAGCGCATTTAGAGTCGCTTTGCGATGATTTTGCAAACGAGTTCTACTATTGCGTTAATCGCTGGAGCAAAGGCTATCAGCAGTGAGATAATTTTTTGGGGCATAATTTTTCCTATAGAAGTGAGGTAAAAGGTTGTGTTCTTCTATAGTGGTCTTTAACTACATGGCTCATTGTCCGACACTGTTGGACAAGATCACTCTTATCCTATAGTGGCCTGCAATTGAGCGACGCAAGACTCAAGGGCATGATAGATATTCGCTATATTGAAAAGAGGCGGGTTTCCCCGCCTAATAATTAACCAATCCTCACGATTGGATAAACATTGCGAATGTGATACGTAAAAATACGAGCCTTTAAATGCTGCTGTCATCAGGGCTTGATATACCGTCACAGGAAGTCCCCGACACTGATAAATGCCACCGCTGAGGAAAACAATTTCCAGAGTGTGGCTGACCGGATCGTACCCAATAGAATGAATATTTGAAGATGAAACAGTTTGACGATTCACAGAGAACCTCTCGATCAATTGGCAAAAAAGCCGAGGAAATCCTAGAGCTATTCGAGATTTATAACTTTGTCGACGATCATGAACAAACCTCCATAATGGAGAGAACAATGCTTACCGACAAACAAGGGGTATTCTGTCGAGAGTATCTCGTCGATTTAAACGCTACTCAAGGGACTATACGGATGGTAGGCGGTGTAAAATACGCCAACAGAATTGCCGCGCAGCTGCTGGCAAAACCCAAAGCGCAAAAAAGCATCTCTGAGCAGCATGACCTGAGAACGGAGATTAACGCAGATTACGATCTGCGTCGTCTGGCAGAAATCGACCAGATGGATGTAATGCATATGGCATAGGTAATACGACGCCTGAATTTAGCACTACAAAGCAACAAATTCTCGCGCTTTTGTCAAATAATCTGTCCCGCAGTAAAACGCAGTTAATACAGAGAATGTAGCTATGCCTCAGGTTTTATTTATTGGTGGGCCTTGGAAGCGTACAATACGCGATGTAAACAATAGCGGTGATTTGATCGCTATGGATAACGGACGAGAAATTTTTTATAAATCCGGGAATCATGAGATGCCCCCGGGACTTCTTTACAGGTTCGCCCGCAGCCCAGACGCTGATATCCAGGATCTTCCTGATGCCATTAGAGAATCAGGACACAGGCCATTGGCATAATTTTTAAAATTTAGTCGGCCGTCTCCGGGCGTTATTTGGTTGATGTAAAAAGGGTTCATGTCTCTGCATGGCCCCTTTTTCATGGAACTCTCACAAGCCCTCGGCATCATCAATCTTACCTCACCTGAGCAGGCCCGAAATCTGGCCGACCTTATCCCTGAAGACCTTATTCGTCAGGCCCTTAACCTCTCCGATACCGTCACGCTGCGTAAACGAAAACTCCCTCCTGAGTCAATGACATGGCTCGTTGTCGGTATGTCTTTTTTTTACAACCGCCCACTGACTGAGATTGTCAATCTGATGGATATCGCGGACGATTCCGGCTCGCCTTTTACCGCCAGAAGCCCCGTCATTCAGCGCCGTAAGATGCTGGGGGAGAATGCCGTAAAAACACTGATTAAACTCACTCAGCAATACTGGCATGTGCAGGCAAACCATCCGCACTGGCACGGGCTGAAGCTCTGTGGCGTTGATGGCGTGGTATGGCGAACGCAGGACACGGCGGAAAATAGCGAGGCTTTCGGGAAAGCGGCAAACCAGCATGGAGAAACAGGATATCCGCAGTTGAAAATGGTGTGTCTGATAGAGCTGAGCAGCCACCTGATACAGGGTAGTGAGTTTGACCGCTACGACGTCAATGAAACCTGACAGATATTCTCACTCCGTTTACTACATCAAAAAATTATATTTTTCTCATAGATCCACAAAGCATGAAAATTCATTTCGTGAATTTATTATTTATAATATATAAAAAAACCAGATAATGGTTAATACAGACACAAAATTAATTACAAAAAGCATTAAATTTTCGGCGTACCATTTCTTTATTAATGTTGAATAAATAAGGTAATTTTATGTCATGGGACAAACACAGAGCAGTCGAATACGCACGCATGCATGCAGGAAACTCAAGCCAGCACAAATGCGCACATTTTGTTTCAGAAGCGATCCGCGCTGGTGGTGCCAGGCTAATCAATACTCACTACGCAAAGGACATGGGCACAAATCTATACGCTGCTGGTTTCCGCGCAGTGTCAGGTTCACCGCTTGAGGGGGATGTTGCTGTTATTCAACCTATCCCCGGACACCCGTGGGGTCACGCATGCATTTATGACGGACATGGACACTGGTATTCAGATTTCAAACAGCAAACCATATATCCAGGGGGAGCGTGGGGCACGGCATCTCCGGCCTTCCAACTCTACAGGCATTACTGACATGAAAAGCTTAATCATTATCGGCTTGTTAATCTGTCCCACCGCTTTTGCAGGTGTACCCCCTGATGGACCTGAGGCAGCGGCACTCAAATTCAATCACTGGTACATGTCTCAGCTTTCAAAGGATAAATATCCGGAGGGCGACTACGAAGGGCTTCGCCCCTACGTTACATCAAACACAATTCTGGCTCTAAAAAAATCAAACTCAGCAGACCCTAACATCGAAGACACCCCTGACGCAGATATGTTTATAAAAGCACAGGATTGGGACGATGACTGGCAGCAGATTGAGATCGTGTCATCGGACTACGATCCAGTCTGTATGCAGGTCTACGTTTCGTTCGGTGCAAAACAGAAGCACACCGTTATTGACTGCATGGTGAAAGAGGATGGAGTCTGGAAGGTCCAGTCTGTTGCTGGTCAGGAAATATTGAGGAACGTGAGCCTGAAATAATTTGGCAAATGTTATTCCGCGGAATGATGCCTGCGGCGCTTCGCTTGCACAGTCCTATACACTGCGAATAACTCCTTGATATTAATCCTTTTCGTAGGCCGGGTAAGGCGAAGCCGCCACCCGGCAAAACGGCGTACACAATAGTAAAATCAGTTTTGTTACCCATCTTAACCCGCTTGTGTGAGTTTTACCGTTCTCTGTCGTAAGCGTTCTTTATCTGTTGACGGGGAATGGCTATCTTTGTGCACTTTGCGCAATCAAAAAACCGTGAAGACTATCTTGCAGTGTTCGTTAACAGGGAGGCGTTTAACGTCCCCTACGAACCCGAACCAATCGGGCGCTACAACGTGGCACCGGGGACGGCACCAGCGGATGCCTTTATCTGGCATCCTGTCACGCGGGCTGTCGGTAACGTACATAATCAGCGCAGCGAGTTAATTCAGCCAGTGGACGAACGTTAACCACTACATTCCCGGCGTCGGGCATGAAGCCGGTGCGCCGGTGGAGTCAACGCATCCGCCTGCTGCCGAGGTGATTTTCGTGCCGGGAGCAGGAGCGGCATGCTCTGCCGCCGTCTGATTATCAGAACGCGTGGCTTCCGTGTAGGTGGTGTGCGAGCAACCCGCCAGGGTGAACAGAACGCCTGCGATAAACACTTTATTCATAATTCCTCTCTATAAATCAGTCGGGATAAACAGAGACCGGGTACGATAAGTGTGGCTGATAACGAGAGATTTTCCAGCTGCCGCTTCGGATCGCCGCCCGTCGGGAGCATTATCGTTTAAGCGGCAGTCCGGCGGTCTCTTTCGCCCGTAGTACCGTCAGAAGCGTGATAAATGCCGCCCCCATCACATACCAGGCGGGTGAGAATTTATCGCCGGTAGTGGTGATTAACCATACCGAAAACCACGGCGTGATACCGCCAAAGAACGCCACCGCAAAGTTATAGGCAATCGACAGGCCGCCGTAGCGCACGCTGGTGGGAAATAGCTCAGCCATGGCTGCGCTACAGGCACCGTCGAAGGCGGCAATAAAGGCTCCCAGCATTAACATGGCGAAAACAGCGGAGAGCACATCGCCCTGCGCCATCACCATCATCGCCGGATAGCTGAACAGAATAAATCCGCTACAGCCTGCCAGCATTAGCGGCTTGCGACCAAAGCGGTCGGACAGAAAGCCCATAAACGGCACCATAACTGCAATCGCAAACAAGCCGATGGTGGTAATAGCGTAGGCGTTCAGACGGGAAAAATGCAGTTCAGTCGCCAGATAACTGGGCATAAACGTTTGCAGCGTCCAGTGTCCTACCGCCTTAAGAACCACAAAACCCACGCAAAACAGCAGTGCGGCCCACGCTTTGGTGACCGCAGCACGAAGCGGCGCAGCCTCGGTTTTTCCTGTTGCGGCAACCGCTTTAAATTCGGGTGAATCTTCGAGATGCTGGCGCAGATAAAGTCCAGTCCAGCCCAACGGACCGGCAATCAAAAACGGAATGCGCCAGCCCCATTCATTCATGGCGTCATCACCGAGCGAGGCCGTCAGCAGGAATACCAGTCCCGATCCGGCAACGAAGGCCATAAAACCAAAGTTATCGATCCAGCAGGTGAAATACCCGCGGCGGGCGACGGGAGCATATTCCGCCAGATAAGTGGTCGCTCCGGAACTTTCACCGCCAGCCGCGAAGCCCTGGATCAGACGCGTAATGACCAGCAGTATCGTGGCGGTAATGCCAATGGCGTGATAAGAGGGCAATAACCCCATGGCAAACGTCGCGCCAGAGGTCAGCAGGATCACTGTTGCCAGTACTTTCTGCCGCCCTACCCGGTCTCCCAGCGAACCAAACCATAACCCGCCGAGAGGACGCATAATAAAACCCGCGCCAAAAACGGCAAATGAGGAGAGCAACGCCACGGCCGGATCGGTGGAGGGGAAAAATTGCAGGCCGATAATCGCCGCCAGCGTACCGTAAAGACCAAAATCAAACCATTCAACGAAATGCCCCACGCCAGTTGCGAGCAACACTTTGCGGAGTTTTCTTTCAACCGGAACCGGGCGATCTTTACTTATTATGGTCATAATCACCTCAAGGTGTTTCTATTATAGATATACTTTTACACTGACCGGCGATTATTTGCCCAGCAGGAAGAGAGTAAAATGTGACCGTCCGCAAAGGTGTGATCCGGAAAACCCGTGCCGATCACATTTTGCGGCCATAAAAAAGCCCCGCCGTGGCGGGGCAAGTACCCGTATTTTCAGCTGCGTTTTTTGGGCATCATGCGCAGTAACGTGTTGTCTTTCCAGAAATAATGATGCAACAGTGCGGCCAGTGCATGAAGGCCAATGACCCAGTAGCCCAGTTTTGCCAGCAAAATATGGTAGTCCTTGACCACATCCACCACGTCAAAATTGGCTTCTGCGGCATACGGCATCACCACGCCAAACGCCATCCACGGGTGGCCGCGGTTATACATCATTACCAGACCGAGGATCGGCAGCACAATAAAGAGCAGATAAATGATCAGATGCCCGAGGTGGGCCATGCCGGTCATCATTGGTCTGGGCTTAGGCACAATCGCCGGCGTTTTATATTTAAGACGCAGCAGCAGGCGAGCCAGCATCAGCACCAGCACGGAAATGCCGCAGGAGACGTGCACCATGTTAAACCACAGGCGGGCGCTTCGCGGGGCCAGACCGCGAAATTCCATCGCGCAGTACGCCACCACAACTAACAAAAACACCAGCCAGTGAATGACGATTTGCACGCCGGAATACTTATTACCCATGAGATTTTCCCGAAATATCCATACTAAAAGAACAACATAGCGGGATTTAGCCAAACATTCATTAACTTTTAATGAAGCGTATTAACCCGCGTTTGATTTTGAAACAACAGCTTATTTTGTTGGCGGGCTTAACATTTTTACCGTCGCGCTGTGCTATAACCCCATTTTGCCCTTCACAGGAGAAACGGTATGTTGTCCATTCCCCCCGACGAACTGGTGCAGATGATGGCGGAAGCTACCCGCAAAGCAGGCACCTTCTCTGTCTGGCCACAGGGCGAGGCGCCAGGCGCGGTGACCAGTCGCGTCCAGTTTGTGCTGGAAGAGAATCATACGGGCAGTTCCGCGTTTGATCGTTCCGTGACCGGCGTTCGCGCTCCGCAAATCACGGTTTATGCCCCTGCCGAGCCGAACGGGATCGGCATTCTGGTCACACCGGGCGGTTCCTACAAGCGCGCGGTGCTGGATAAAGAAGGCAGCGCGCTGGCACCGTTTTTTAATGCCCGCGGCTATACGCTGTTTGTGATGACCTACCGTATGCCCGATGACGGTCACGCTGAAGGAGCCGATGCCCCACTGGCGGATGTGCAGCGTGCGATGCGCACGCTACGGGCTCGCGCGGCGCAATGGCAACTGGATGCAGATCGTCTGGGTGTGCTGGGTTTTTCTGCCGGGGGACATGTGGCGGCAAGCCTCGGCACGCGCTTTGCGGAGCAGGTTTATCCGCCGCTGGATGAGATTGACGCCCTCCCCGCCCGTCCGGCGTTTATGGCACTGGTTTATCCGGTGATCACCATGCGCGAGGAGATTGACCATCCGGCATCGCGCCTGGCGTTGATCGGCTCGCAACCGGATGCCGCGCAGATCGCACATTATTCCCTGGAACAACGGGTCGACAGCCAGACGCCGCCGACGTTTTTGCTTCACGCGGTTGACGATCCGACTGTGAAAGTGGAAAACAGCGTGGAGATGTTTACCGCATTGCGCCAGCGCGGCGTGCCGGTGGAGATGCATTTGTTTGAGCAGGGTAAGCACGGGTTCGGTATCCGCGATGCGCAGGGGTTACCGGTCTCGGTGTGGCCTGAATTGATGATGGACTGGATTGGCACTACATTTTTGTAGTGAGCGCGGTCCGGCGGGTTAATGCCGGGTGGCGGCTTCGCCTTACCCGGCCTACGGGGTGGATTTTAAAACGGTTAGCTTCCCACAAGATCGCGTTTCATCCATCTCGTAGGCCCGGTAAGCGCAGCGCCACCGGGCTGAGCGGCACAAAACCCCCGTCAGGATTGCAAATACACCACCTGCGTTTGCAGATACTCTTCCAGCCCGTGACGACCATCGGCTCCGCCAATACCCGATTTGCGCCAGCCTGCGTGGAAACCCTGCATGGCTTCGAAGTTCTCGCGGTTGATGTAAGTTTCGCCAAACTTCAGCCCCTTAATCGCTTTCATCGCCGTATTAAGGTTTTGGGTGTACACCGCCGATGTCAGACCATAATCGCTATCGTTGGCCATCGCCAGCGCCTCTTCAAGCGTATCAAACGCGATCACCGGCAGCACCGGACCAAAGGTCTCTTCGTGAACAATCGTCATTTTCTGATCCACATCCAGCAACAGCGTCGGCGGATAGAAGTAGCCCTTGCCTTCCACAGCCTTACCACCCATAACCAGTTTCGCGCCCTCTTCCACCGCGCGAGCGACTTTCTGCTCCACGCGCTCCAGCGCGGCGGCATTAATCAGCGGCCCCATTGCAATATCGTTGCGCTGGCCCGGATCGCCATATTCTACCGCGTTCAGCGCCTCGCCCAGCCGGTTGACAAAGCGATCGTATATCCCTTTCTGCACATACACCCGCTCGGCGCAGTTACACACCTGCCCGGTATTGATCACCCGGGAATCGACAATTGCTTTTACCGCCAGATCCAGATCCGCATCATCCATGACGATAGCCGGAGCCTTGCCGCCGAGTTCCAGGCAGACTTTGGTAATGTTTTTCGCAGCCGCAGCCATGATTTTTTCCCCGGCTCCTACGCTTCCGGTCATGCTGACCATGGCCACTTTAGGGTTACCCGCCAGCTCCTGACCGACCGTTTCGCCGCGCCCCAGCACCAGGTTAAAGACCCCTTTCGGCAGGCCAATCTCATGGACGATTTCCGCAAAGGCAATAGCGTTATTGGGCGTAAATTCGCTGGGTTTGATAACGATGGTGTTGCCGGTAATGAGCGCTGGCGCCAGCTTGCGGGCGATAAGGAAAAACGGGAAGTTCCACGGCAGGATACCGGTCGTGACGCCAAGTGCGCGTTTAAAAATGAGGATATTTTCACCGGGGCGATCGCTTTGCAGGATCTCCCCTTCATAGCGGCGCGCCCACTCGGCCATATAGTCGATATAGTCAGCGGTAAAAGCGACTTCCACGTCGGCAAGCTGCTGGATTTTGCCACCTTCGGCAACGATCAGCGCGCTAATTTCACTGGCCCGCTCACGAATACCCGCCGCCATTTTTTTCAGCCAGCCCGCACGTTCAATGGCCGGTAACGCCTCCCAGCCCGGCTGCGCCCGGTGCGCCGCATCGATGGCCTCTTTTGCCTGCTGAGCGCTACCATCCGGAATACGCGATAGCAGCGCTTCGGTTGCCGGATTGATGACGTCGATCCAGTTATCGCCCTGCCAGCTAACGAACTGACCATCGATATACATTGCGTGCTGCACTGGTGCTGTCATGATTGCTCCTGTGATTATATTGTTCTCAACAAGTAAACGCATTGTTAAAACAATACAATCACAGGCAGGAATTCCTACTGTCGGAGACGGGTTCTGTGAGACAACGCATAAAAGCGAATGAAATGAAATGGATATGCCCGCTGATATAACAACGGGCAGCGCATTACAGTAGCGAGCGGGTTTTCAGCGCGTCAATCAGTAATCCATCCTCTGTGAGGGTATGCCATGCCTGTTCTACCTCGGCCGGAATATTGACGTGGCTGATAAATCCTTTTCCATTAGGGCCGTACCCCTGCGCATCATCACGCAGGCGCGGGATCTCGCCGAGGATCAGTGACAGATAACGCTCGACCGGCCACAGACCTTTTTGGTTATCCACCAGCGCCAGCCCCTTCTCGCTATTATGCAGCTGCGGCACGATGCCGGGATGGCTCGTCAGGCGCGGCGGCGTTTTGCGGTCGCGAAACTCGTGGGCAAATGTCGCCATAGTACGACGCTGCATCGTGGGGTCCTGAACCACCACGGTATTGGCATGCGCCAGGCCAGTCACATCAAGCATCTGACGGGTAAAGTGCGCATTTTCCCCGCAGTTGGTGGAGGTACTCTCGATCAATACCCGTTCTGTCGGAATATCCCAGAACTGCCGGGCGATCTCCGCCAGGATGTCAGCCTCTGAGCGCCCGGTGGTTTGCACCTTGTTATAGCGGGGGTGACGGGCGATAGCGGCATATAAAAAAGTCGTCGAATGGCCAATACCGCCACTGATCAGTAAGGGGCATGATTTTGCCGCAGCAATTTCACAGGCCGCGTCAATACTGGGAATAACCGCGTTCCCCGCCAGCACCACCAGATCAACATGCCCGTCGACAGACTCGTTCTGCGCCAGCCATTGCCCCAGCAGATTCGCCGCCTGAAGGGTGGCCGCGGGCAGTTGTGGAAAAATACCTGTCATGCTTATTACTCCTTGATTTGACTCCCTGGAGCGTAACATCTGTCACGCGCCTTCACAGCGGATCTATCTTAAAGCCGCAGTGTAATCCTTTCCGCTTTCCCGCGCCGCTGGTCTATATTTTCATTCACTTGAATTATGAATGATACCGGTTGTACACTCGAACGCCGGGTGCTGAAGATACTGTTATATAAGGTGGAAAATCATTATGCGCCTGCCAGGACGTGATCCCTACGCGCCGCGCGAATGGGCACCTCATGAAAAGCCTATGCTGCTGGGTTCGCCGTCGACGCCGTTGCACAGTACGCCTAAACGGATCGCGTATGGCATCGTTGGTCTGCTGGTCTGCCTGACCGGGGCGCTGGGTAATGCGGTCGTCACTGCCAACCTGCAAAATTTGCAGGGCACCTTTGCCGCGTGGTCGACGGAGATTGCCTGGCTCCCTACCGTATATGTGATGACCAACGTGTCCATCAATCTGCTGCTGGTGAAATTTCGCCAGCAGTATGGCCTGCGCGCGTTTACGGAAGGGTTTCTGGTGCTTTATGTGCTGGTGACCTTTTTTCACCTGTTCGTCAACGATCTCAGTTCGGCAATGATGGTGCGTGCCGCGCATGGGATGGTGGCGGCAGCGCTAAGCTCACTGGGGATTTATTATCAGATTCAGGCCTGGCCCGCACGTCATCGTCTTAAGGCCCTGACGATTGGCATTACCGGCTCCTCGCTGGCGATCCCGCTGGCGCGTCTTTTTTCCAGCGACCTGCTGCAACTGGACGAGTGGCGCGGGCTCTATTTTTTCGAGCTGGGACTGGCGCTGATTTCGCTGGCCTGTGTGATATTGCTTAAACTCCCGCCAGGCGATCGTAAAAAGGTGTTTGAGAAGAAAGATTTTCTGACCTTTATTCTGCTGGCCCCCGGCATGGCATTGCTCTGCGCGGTGCTCTCGCTCGGACGGCTGGAATGGTGGTTTGAAACCCCGTGGATCGGCTGGGCGCTGGCTGGCTCACTGGTGCTGATTGTCTCTGCCATTGTATTCGAACATAATCGCCAAAACCCGCTGCTCAATACGCGCTGGCTCTCGAGCGGCAGTATCTTACGTCTTGGGCTGATTATGCTGTTGATCCGCATTGTACTGGCGGAACAGAATACCGGGGTGATCGGCTGGCTGCAGTATGTCGGTCTGCAAAACGAACAGATGACTTCGCTGGCGTGGTCGATTTTTGCCGGGATAGTGTGTGGCATCATCGCCAGTTGCCTGACGATCAAACCGCAGCGGCTGGCGTGGCCGATCCTCACCTCGCTGGCGCTGATGATTATCGCCTCCTGGCTGGACAGCCATTCCACCAGCCTGACGCGCCCCAACCAGTTACTCTTCAGTCAGTTTTTACTGGGCTTTAGCAGCGCTTTTTTTCTCGCCCCTGCCATGCTGGCCGGCATCGGTGGCGTGGTCGCTGAACCACGCAATCTGGTCAGTTTCTCAGTGCTTTTCGGGATGAGCCAGAACATCGGAGGCCTGCTCGGTTCTGCTATTCTCGGGACATTTCAGACCTGGCGCGAAAAATACCACTCCAGTCTGCTCGCCGACCAGTTAACCACCCTGAATCCGCTGGTTAACGAACGTCTGCAGCTATACAGCCAGATGTATAAGAGCCTGATTGGCGACAGCAATTTACTTAGCGTTCAGGCTAACCTGCAATTACAAAATGCCTCTACGCTGGAAGCAAATATTCTGGCGTATAACGATACTTACTTATTAACTGCGTCAGTTGCGGCTGCAACGATGCTATGGATTTTCTGGCGATTGCTGCGCCTGCGCATTACGGCGCGGATCGGCCTGAAACGGGCTACGGGAAAAAAATAATGCTATTTCAGGAGAGGTTATGAGTCAGCAGGACGCCGCCAAAGAGCGGGCAAATACGCGCAGCAATGTGCGTGTAGTCTCTATTTTTGCCGCTGCCGCGATTGCTATTGTCGGGGTCCTGGCGATCCTGTACGCCTGGCAGTTGCCGCCATTCACCCGCCATACGCAATTCACCGATAACGCCTACGTGCGCGGACAAACGACGTTTATTAGCCCACAGGTTAACGGTTATGTCACTGCGGTAAAGGTGCAGGATTTTGTGCAGGTGAAGCGCGGCGACGTGCTGATGCAGATTGACGACCGTATTTATAAGCAGCGCGTTCATCAGGCGCAGGCGCAGCTGGATATGAAAATCGCTGCCCTCAACAACAACCTCCAGCAGCGTAAAAGTGCGGAAGCGGTCATCGCCCGTAATCAGGCGGCGCTGCAAAATGCCCGGGCGCAGAGCCAGAAAACGCAGGCGGATTTACGCCGGGTGAAGGATTTGACCGCCGATGGTTCTCTGTCGATTCGCGAACGCGATGCGGCGCTCGCCAGCGCGGCACAGGGCAACGCTGATATAGCGCAGGCTCAGGCCACGCTGGAAATGTCTCGCCAGGATCTGCAAACCACCATCGTGAATCGCGCCTCGCTGGAAGCCGACGTTGAAAATGCGAAAGCCGCGCTCGAACTGGCGCAAATCGATCTGCAAAATACGCAAATCATCGCGCCGCAGGATGGTCAGCTCGGACAAATTGCCGTGCGCCTCGGCGCCTACGTTGCCGCGGGCACCCATCTGACTTCGCTGGTTCCCGCGCAACACTGGGTTATTGCCAATGTGAAAGAGACCCAGCTGGCAGAGATCCGCATTGGTCAGCCGGTGCAGTTTAGCGTTGACGCGCTCAATAACCGCAGCTTTAAGGGCCGGGTACAGAGCATCTCTCCGGCAACCGGCGTCGAGTTCAGCGCCATTTCGCCGGACAACGCCACCGGTAACTTCGTCAAAATCGCCCAGCGTATTCCGGTACGCATTGAAGTGTCAGGCAGTCCTGAAGAACTCTCGCATCTGCGACCGGGAATGTCGGTGCAGGTCACGATTGATACTCGCGAGGATCAGCAATGAGACGGCATCCTCTTGCCCTGCTATTAGCATCATTACTGCTTGTCGCCTGCCAGTCGGTTGACGTCAAACCCGCCAAACCCTCGCTGCAAATCCCGCCGCAGTGGCGCCAGAACATCGGTCCGACGAGTCCGGTTGAAGGGGTCTGGTGGCGTAATTTTCACGACAGCGCACTTAATCGCTATGTCGAGCAGGCGCTGCAATATAACAGCGATGTGCTGATTGCCCGCGAACGGATTAACGAATATCAGGCGCAAGTGTATGCCACTCAGGGCGATCTTTTCCCCACCCTGGACGCCGGGCTGAGCGGCACGCGTGCCCGCTCGCAGTCTGCCGCGACCGGACTGCCGGTTTACAGCACGTTATACAAAGGCAACCTGACAGCCAGTTACGATGTTGATATCTGGGGAGCGAATCGCAGCGCCACCGAGGCCGCCGAAGCCGGGCTGGAAGCGCAAAAGGCCGCCGCCGCTGCCGCAGATCTGACCGTTGCAGCGTCGGTGGCGAGTGGCTACGTGACGCTCCTGTCGCTTGATGAGCAGTTGAAAGTGACCCAGGCTACGCTGGAAGCGCGCGAAGCGTCATTTCGCCTCGCCCGGCGTCAGTTTGAGACGGGTTACAGTTCGCGTCTTGAACTGATGCAGGCCGATTCCGAACTGCGCTCCACCCGCGCGCAGGTGCCCCAAATTCGCCATCAAATCACCGAGCAGGAAAATGCTCTCAGCCTGTTGCTGGGCCAGAATCCGCAGAGCGTCGGGCGCGGCGGCGCATTCGATCAATTGACGCCGCTTACCCTTCCTTCCCAGCTACCATCGACGTTGCTGAACAGGCGTCCGGATATTGCCCAGGCCGAGCGCCAGCTTGTCGCCGCCGATGCCACGCTGGCCGTGTCGCGCGCGCAATTGCTACCGTCCATCAATCTGACCGCCACCGGCTCGGTGCAGGACCGTACCCTGCCCGGCCTGCTTGATAATCCGCTCCAGCTCTGGAGTCTTGGTGGCAGTATTCTCGCGCCGCTGCTGAACCGTCAGGCGCTGAATGCACAGGTTGATATTTCCATGTCACAGCGCAATCAGGCGCTTTACAGCTACGAGAGTACGGTGCGTAACGCTTTCAAAGAGGTGAATGACAGTCTCGATGCTATCCGCCGTTTGCAGGAACAGTTACAGGAGCTGGAAGGTCAGGAAGCCGTGGCGCAGGAGACGTTACGCATTGCGCAAAACCGCTATCGCAACGGTTATTCGTCGTATCTGGATGAGCTGGATGCCCAGCGCACGCTGTTTTCAACCCAGCTGAATGTGGTGCAGGTGAAAAACAACGTATTACAGGCGCAAATTGATTTGTACCGGGCGCTGGGTGGGGGATGGAAAGAGGGGTGAAAGTAAAACCCGGCTGTTTTTACGCAAACCGGGTTTATAAGCACAGTACATTAACGGGGAATGTTAACTGCTAATCTGCTCCATCGCCTGTAAAATACGCTTATCGGATATCGGGTACGGCGTGCCCAGCTGCTGAGCGAAGTAGCTGACCCGTAACTCCTCGATCATCCAGCGGATCTCTTTCACGTCCTCATCTTCACGACGCGCGGGCGGCAGTTTATTCAGCCACTGTTGCCACGCCTGCTGGACCTGCTCCACTTTCAGCATTTGTGCCCGGTCGCGATGCGGATCGACCGCCAGTTTCTCCAGCCGTTTTTCAATCGCCTGTAAATAACGCAGCGTGTCGGCAAGGCGTTTAAAGCCGTTGCCGGTAACAAAACCGCGATACACCAGCCCGTTCATCTGCGCTTTGATATCCGACAGCCCCAGCGCCATGGTCATATCCACCCGGCCTTTAAGCCGTTTGTTGATGGTGAACACGGCGGTGAGGATTTGTTCGACCTGTTTAGCGATCTCCACGACGGTGTCGTTCAGTTCAGCGCGCACTTTTTCATGCAGGACGGCGAAGCCCTCTTCGGTCCACACCGGGCCTCCCGCTTCATGAATCAGTTTATCGACGCCGCAGGAGATGCAGTCGTCGATCAGATCCAGCACCTTGCCATACGGGTTAAAATAGAGTCCCAGTTTGGCTTTATTCGGCAGCTTCTCATGCAGATATTTGATCGGCGACGGGATGTTGAGAAGCAGTAAACGCCGCAGCCCGCGCCACATTGCCTGCTGCTGCTCCAGCGGGTTATCGAACAGTTTAATCGCCACGCTATCGCGCTCGTCGACCAGCGCAGGCCACGCTTTCACTTTATAGTTGCCGCGCTTCTGCTCGTAGCTTTCCGCGAGAGTACCAAAGCTCCAGATATGCAGGCCGCTTTGTTCGATACCATCGTCCGCTACTGCCGAAAGCGTCTCCTGGACTTTGCCTTTCAGACTCTCTTTCAGCGCCGTTAAATCGCGGCCTTCGAGCAGTTTTTTGTTTTTATCATCCACCACACGGTAAGTGATTTTAAGATGATCGGGTACCTGATCCCAGTGCCAGTCGTCACGGTCGATGGTGTTGCCGGTCATCCGCCGTAGTTCGCGCTCCAGCGCCTCCAGCAGCGGCAATTCCAGCGCCGTCACGCGGCCCAGAAATGCCTCGGCATAGTTGGGCGCAGGCACGAAATTGCGGCGAACGGGTTTCGGTAACGATTTGATCAGCGCAATCACCAGCTCACGGCGCAGGCCGGGGATCTGCCATTCGAAACCGGCTTCTTCGACCTGGTTCAGCAACGGCAGCGGAATATGCACGGTGACACCGTCCGCATCCGCCCCCGGCTCAAACTGGTAGCTCAGGCGCAGTTTGAGATTGCCCTGGTGCCAGAAGTTCGGATAATCGAGCTTGCTAATCGACTCCGCGCCCTCTTTAATCAGCATACTTTTTTCAAAGTTGAGCAGGTCCGGCGTCTCGCGGCTGACCTTTTTCCACCAGCTGTCGAAATGGCGGGCAGAAATAACATCCACGCTAATGCGCTGGTCGTAAAATTCAAACAGCGTTTCGTCATCGACCAGAATGTCGCGGCGACGGGATTTGTGCTCCAGCTCTTCCACTTCGGCACGCAGCTTCAGATTCTCGCGAAAGAAGGCGTGACGCGTTTGCCAGTCACCTTCGACCAGCGCATGACGAATAAACAACTCGCGGCACAGCGCCGGGTCAATCTGGCTGTAGTTCACTTTTCGCGCGGCAACAATGGGCAAGCCGTAGACGGTGACTTTTTCCGTCGCCATTACCGCGCCCTGCGCCCGCTCCCAGTGGGGTTCGCTGTACGAGCGTTTCAACAGATGCTGTGCCACCGGTTCAACCCATTCTGGATCGATCCGCGCAGCGATGCGTCCCCACAGGCGGCTGGTCTCCACCAGCTCAGCGACCATCGTCCATTTAGGCGGCTTTTTGAATAAGCCGGAACCGGGGAAGATCGAAAAACGCGCGTTGCGTGCGCCGGTATATTCCTGCTTGTCGGCGTCTTTCATGCCGATATGCGAGAGTAACCCGGTCAGCAGCGCAATATGAATTTCGCGGTACTCCGCAGGCTCGCTGTTTACCGGAATGCCCAGTTCTTTCACCACCTGGCGCAGCTGGGTATAAATATCCTGCCACTCACGCACGCGCAGATAGTTAAGGTAATCGGTGCGGCACAGGCGACGGAAAGCGTTCGAGGAGAGCGCCTTCTGCTGCTCGCCGAGGTAGTTCCACAGGTTCACAAACGCGAGGA
Source organism: Superficieibacter sp. HKU1 (assembly GCF_029319185.1). Classification (NCBI taxonomy): domain Bacteria; kingdom Pseudomonadati; phylum Pseudomonadota; class Gammaproteobacteria; order Enterobacterales; family Enterobacteriaceae; genus Superficieibacter; species Superficieibacter sp. HKU1. The sequence continues at coordinate 2,229,274 of NZ_CP119754.1, read as the reverse complement.
AATCGGATTCTTTATCGTGGAAGCGGCGATGCTTCTCGTCGGACGCCTGCTGTTTGTCCATCGGACGCTCGCGCGGATCCTGAATGGACAGCGCGGAGGTGATGATCATCGCTTCGCGCACGCAGCCATGTTTTTGCGCTTCCAGCACCATCCGTGCCAGACGCGGATCGACTGGCAGTTGCGATAGCTGGCGGCCCTGAGCCGTCAGCTTATAGGCCGTTTGCTGCTCGTCGGTGGTGATGGCCCCCAACTCTTCCAGCAGACGCACGCCATCCTGAATGTTGCGTTTTTCCGGCGCTTCAACAAACGGGAACGCGGCGATATCTCCCAGCCCCAGCGCGGTCATTTGCAGAATAACGGACGCCAGGTTAGTACGCAGAATTTCCGGATCGGTAAATTCCGGGCGTGACAGGAAATCGTCTTCCGAATAAAGACGGATGCAGATCCCCTCCGACACGCGGCCGCAGCGCCCTTTACGCTGGTTGGCAGACGCCTGCGACACTGGCTCAATCGGCAGGCGCTGGACTTTGGTGCGGAAACTGTAACGACTGATACGCGCCGTACCGGGATCGATAACGTATTTGATACCCGGCACCGTTAGCGAGGTTTCCGCCACGTTGGTTGCCAGCACAATACGCCGCCCGCCGTGCGGCTGAAAAACGCGGTTCTGCTCGCTATTCGACAGGCGGGCATACAGCGGCAGCACCTCGGTGTGGCGCAGGTTGAGTTTGTTCAGTGCATCGGCGGTATCACGGATTTCGCGCTCACCGCTCATAAAGATCAGGATGTCGCCCGCGCTTTCCCGTCCCAGCTCGTCCACCGCGTCGAAGATAGCCTGGAGCTGGTCGCGTTCGGTATCATCCGCTTCTTCTACAATCGGGCGATAGCGCACTTCCACCGGATAGGTGCGTCCGGAGACCTCAATGATCGGCGCATTATTAAAGTGGCGCGAGAAACGTTCCGGATCGATGGTCGCCGAGGTGATGATGATCTTCAGATCCGGACGGCGCGGTAACAGCTCGCGCAGGTAGCCGAGCAGAAAATCAATGTTCAGGCTGCGTTCATGCGCTTCGTCAATAATGATGGTGTCGTACTGCATCAGCAGCCGGTCCTGCTGGATCTCGGCCAGCAAAATGCCGTCGGTCATCAGCTTAACCATCGTGTTATCACTGACGCGATCGCTGAAGCGGACTTTATAGCCGACGCAGCCACCCGGCTCGGTTTGCAACTCTTCGGCAATACGGTTGGCAACGGTTCGCGCCGCCAGACGACGTGGCTGAGTGTGACCAATCAGGCCTTTAATACCGCGCCCCAGTTCCATGCAGATTTTGGGAAGCTGCGTCGTTTTACCGGAGCCGGTCTCCCCCGCGACAATGACGACCTGGTGATCGCGCACGGCCTCAAGGATGGCCTGTTTTTTCTGGCTGACCGGCAAATTTTCCGGGTACGTTATCTGCGGGCGGGCCGCCACCCGGAGCGCAACTCTCCCCGCCGCCTGCTGGATTTCACCCGCGAGCGTGGTAAGGATACCGTGTTGAGCTTCAGGATTTTTAACCTTCTTCGCGCCGTGAAGCCGTTTCGCGAAGCGCTGCTTGTCGCGCAGCATCAGCTCGTCAAGCTGCTGATGCAGGTGCGCTGGCGTCAATTTCTGTTGTTCTGTCATCATGTTATGTGGCAATGATATGCCTGAGATAAAGGTACTTTTATGATAGGTATAGGGTAACACACTGCTGGTTTAACCGCCTTATTCAAAAAAATCGAATATAGAATTCGATATATTGCGCTATCACTGGGCGGCAATTGTGAATAGAGTGTCAACAAGTAGCGGGCTATCCCCCTTCAAACACATAAAAGGAAACACCCATGAGCAAAGTATTGGTTCTTAAATCGAGCATCCTGGCAGGGTATTCACAGTCTGGTCAGCTATCTGACTACTTTGTTGCGCAGTGGAGTGAAAAACATCCGGGTGATGAAGTGACCGTCCGCGATCTGGCGGCAAATCCCGTTCCGGTGCTGGATGGCGAACTGGTTGGCGCGCTGCGTCCGAGCGATGCACCGCTGACCCCACGTCAGCAGGAAGCGCTGGCGCTTTCCGACGAGCTGATTGCAGAGCTGCAGGCTCACGATGTGATTGTTATCAACGCGCCGATGTATAACTTCAATATTCCGACCCAGCTGAAAAACTATTTTGATCTGGTCGCCCGTGCTGGCGTGACCTTCCGCTACACCGAAAAAGGGCCGGAAGGTCTGGTCACTGGCAAACGCGCCGTGATCCTCTCCAGCCGCGGCGGCATCCATAAAGATACCCCAACGGATCTGGTTGCGCCTTACCTGACGCTGTTCCTCGGCTTTATCGGTATCACCGATGTGAATTTCGTCTTTGCCGAAGGTATCGCTTACGGTCCGGACGTAGCCGCGCAGGCGCAGAATGACGCGAAAGCGGCGATTGATGGTCTGGTAGCAGCGTAAGTTCTCAGCCTTCCCGCCTCTTCGCGGGAGGGCTTATCAACCCTGAGCAACCTACGTCGTTACTGATGCTCTTCTGCAGAATCAAATACCACGCTCGCCAGGCACGCCGGGCGTTTTTCTTTAAAGCCAAACGCCAGCTTCCAGTGGTTAAACGTGGTGCGGTATCCGGTTTCCTCTTCCAGCGAATGTCCGTGCGGCACCTGACCGAGGGTTAAGCCAGCATAATGCTGCTTAACATCATCCAGAGTGATACACCCTTTCCCTTCCAGACTGAGCACCAGAAAGCTGCCACGCGGCGAAGCGCCGGGTGTGGGCACTCTAAAATCGATATTAGCAATACGCAGATTATCGTTGAGCTGAGGACCAGCGCCTGCATAAAACAACGTGTATTGATTCTGGTTTTTTAAGGTCAGTTCGGCAGACAAATCCCGGGCAATACTCTCGCGCGTCATGGCCGATTCGCTGCGAAGAAGCGTCATGATCTCCCACAGGCTTTTCGTTGTGCCGGCGGCAAAAGCGTCTGGCTGGGCTGCGTTTAAAAGCAGTATGCCGATCAGAGAGGCGTATAGTTTCATGGTTGTTTTCCTGACCGAGAATTGAGTATCGACGTTCTCAGAGCGTAATAATCAGCGCAAATACCCACAGTGCCCACGCCAGCATCGTTGCTTTCATCGTCAGATGCAGCTGCCGCCGGGCACCCTGCTTCCGCTCTGTCGGGGTTAAGGTATTGAGGCGTTCACGCCGCCAGATAAAGGCCAGCGTTTCTCCCGCCGCTGCATGGCAGTCATGATTAAGCATTCTGAAATAGCCTTCGTCCAGCCACAGTCGCCAGCAGCCAAACGCAATATAACCTGCGTTGACGACCAGTATGATTTGCAGCCAACCAGCGGGTAACGCTGTTATAGCCCACAGCAACGGCAGCGCCCCCAGCGGCAAAAAGAATTTCCAGCTTGCCAGCGAATGCGTCAGCAGCGCCGCGCTTGTCAGGTCGTCACGGTCTTCTGCCATTGGTGCAGTGCCTCCAGTTGGCCGGGTTTAATCACAATCTGCTGGCGACAGGCGCGGATCGTTGCCACCGCCTCTTCAGCCGTCCGCGCCTTGCCGGTACGTAAAAGCCAGGCCGCAACCACCAGCGCACTGCGCGACAGCCCCAGCGCACAGTGAACCAGCACCGTTCCATACTCAGCGCGCAGCTGTTCAAGCTGATTAACGGCCAGCGTCAGCTGCTCCTCTTCCGGCACCACCAGATCAAGCATCGGCACGCTGTAATAAACCTGGTGTGCGGTTGCCGCCGCGCGGGGGAATTCGCAGGTAAGATCGAGAACGGCGCGCGGTTCCGTTGGCTGACGGGGATAGCTGCCGAGAAAAATGCCTTCGGTGACGGGAGCGACGGTAGGCACGTTGCGGGTAAACCAGAGGGCAGAGAGATGCGTGCCCAGGCGCCAGGGAAGCAACAGCCAGTATGCAGCGGGGGCAATGCGCCCTTCAGCATCTTTCTGCATCGCCGACGCGCCAAACGCCATATAGCCCAGCGTCACCATGAGCAGCGAAATCGCGGCCCAGCTCAGCCACGGCGTTGCCAGACACAACAGCGCCCCGGCAAAATAACGCAGAGCCAGTTTTCTGCGCCCGGCATCAGGACGGCGTAAGCGCCACTTTCCCCGATCCGGTATCAGCCAGCTAATCAGCATTCCGACCGCCAGACCGGTGATCGCATCAATCACATGATGCTGCCAGGTGGTAACTACCGATACGGCGATCAGCAGAAACCAGCCGTCGCACAGTTTCTGCCAGCCGCCGGAAAGCCGCTGGTGAAAATGCCACCAGATGATCCAGCAGAGAATGATATGCAGCGACGGCGACTGATTAAACGGTAAATCGAACTGCTCAAGCTGGCCAAACAACCACCCTGCAGCGCCGTCTACGTGCGGACGCGTGAAGGTAAAACGCAGCGGAAAGAGCAGAAACCCCAGGCAGGCCAGCAGCGAGGCGAGTAATAACCGGCACGCCAGCCGACGCTGTTCACTCAGGGTACGGCAGCACAACAACGACAGCCCGTAGAGAAGATCCAGACTCCAGTACGGGATAATACTCAGCGGAATAAAAGGAATATGGTGCTCCCAGGAGAAGACCATACTGCCTACATCACTCCGGCTGGCGGTATAGATATTCACCTGCCCGTAGGTCAAAAAGAAAACCGGCCCCAGCAGGGCTATCCAGCCAAGCCCCTGAAGCAGAATGCGACGATCCACGGTTATCATGCGCGACGTACCGCCATGGAGACGGTAAAAATGCCCCACTGGTCGATAAGCTGGGCGCATTTATCGAATCCGGCTTCACGCACCAGCGCATCCATCTCGCCCTGCGAACGTACGCGCATCACCCACGCTTTTCCGTCCTTGTGGCTGGTAAGTGACCAGGCAATCGTCTTCAGCTGCGGGTGCCAGGGCTGCCCGGTATAGATCAGCACGCCGCCGGGCGGAATAGCGGCCGCTAACCCGGCAAGCGACGCGCGTACCGGCGCGTTTTCCGGAAACAGTTCATACAATCCCGAAACAATACCCAGCGTGGGAGTGGGATCAAGCGCCGCCAGCTCATCGCGGTTGAAAGCATCACCGCGTTCAAATCGTGCGACACCCGCCATACCCCGCCGGGCAATCATCTCCTGACCTTTGCTCACGTTCAGTTCGCTGTAGTCGCGCAGCAGAATGGCGTCTACGGCAGTATTTCCCTGGAGAGCATCCAGCACGTAGCGACCATGCCCGGCGGCGACATCCACGATTCGCACCGGTTTATTTTCCCCGACCAGACGATCCACCGCCTGCTTAATAAGCGTATCGAGATGAATTTTACGCTGGCGAATCCCCTGCCAGCCGACGCTGTTGAGGTAGTTTTTGTCGATCATCCGCCCCAGCACGCTGCTGCCCTGCGGCTGGTTGCGATAAACATAATCCAGCGTGCTACCGGAGTCGAAACCAGTATCAAACCCCAGTTTCACGCCGGTGGACTGGGAGCCAAGCGCTTTCATGCCATAACGCAATGTCCGAAATGACAGGTCTTCAATGGAATACGGCTCCGGCCCGCCGCTGAGAATGCGCCAGGCGTCTGCGCCGGGACTGTGGCTGTCTTCTTCACGATAATCAAATTGCGCCAGCGGGCTGGCATAAAGACGGTCAATAAAGGCGCGCATTTTATCAAACACCAGATGGCGGTCCTGCTCGCCGAGGGTGTCATGATAAAACCCCGGCAGGATATGCAGCTCTTTCAGCGGACTGCGCAGGCGCTGGTAAAAGTCCAGCTGTGGTTTGCGATGCACCACAAAATCTTCACCCGATACCAGCATCTGCGTCGGGACGACGATGGCAGCCGCGTCGCTGACGATACGCTCTGAGGTTTTGTACAGCTCCAGCAAAATATTGACCGCGATGGCGCGGGTAATTAGCGGGTCGTGGTTGAAGCTCTCGACGCGTGCCGGATCGTGAGTCAGATATTTGCCTTTGACGTAAGAGTTAACGTAGAAAAGACCGCGAAAACGCTGCATCAGTCCCAGACCGGGACGGGCGAACGGGACGTACAATTTCACCTTAAACGCTGGTGAGGCCAGGATTAAGCCGCGCAGCTGCGGCGCGTAATCATGCACCCACGTTGCGGCCAGTACGGCCCCGACGCTTTGCGCCACCACAACCACCTCGTCCAGCGTAAGCTGGCTGTCCGCCGCGGCAAAGCGAACGAATTCGTCAACGTCCTGCACCGAGCGGGCCAGCGACGGACTGTAGCCGCGCGCACCTTCCGTTCGCCCGTGACCGCGGGCATCCCAGGCGTAAAAGGCGGTATCTGGCATCATCAGTTCATCAACGATATGCTGCAACCGCCCGGAATGCTCATGTCCGCGATGAAACAGGACAATGACCTTACGCACAGGTGTATCGCTTTGCGCAGGCCAGTGGCGATAAAACAGCGCCTGGCGATCGCTGGTCAGAAAAGTATTTTCTTCAGGCGTGCGGAGGTTAGTCATGTTTTTCAGGTCCCTGTAAATGTGGTTGCAAATGCAGTAATGCCTGCAACAGCGAATCCATAAAACCAGGTTTATCCAGGTGGGTACCGAGTGCTTCCCCCACGCAGACATCAATAAACAGCGGCAGCGGAATACGATTCCCCTTCGCCAGTACCTTTTCCGTGCCCGACAGCCATACCGGGATCACCGTGGTTTCAGGTACGCGCTGGAGCAGATGCCAGATGCCGGACTTCAGCGGCGAGAGTTTTCCCGGCTCGCCCCGCGATCCTTCCGGGAACAGGATCAGAATTTTATTCTGTCGCAGCGCCTGCTCACAGCCTGCCAGCGGATCGGTATCTCCACCGGTGCGTACCACCGGGATAATATTCAGAATATTTAAGGTGAACCATGCCAGCCACCGGTTACGCAAAAAATAGTCGGCCGCGGCAACCGGATGCACCTGCTGCTGAGTGCGCAATGAAAAGAGCGACAGCAGCGCAAAAACGTCCATATGACTGTTGTGGTTAGCCACCACAATCGCCGGTCCCGTGGTGGGAATAAGATGCCGATGCTTAACCCGCAGGCCAAGCCACAGCCAGATCACCGGCCAGACAATCGTCATCGTAAATAACAGGCGTAGCGCTTTTTTACCCATAGGCTTAATAATAAAAATAACGGATGAAATGGAAGAATACCGGCGCGGTAAAGATCAACGAATCCAGCCGATCCAGAATGCCGCCGTGCCCTGGCAGCAGCGTGCCGCTGTCTTTGACGCCAATATCACGTTTTACTGCCGACATCACAATGTCGCCGCAAAAACCGGTGATACCAATGATAAGGCCGGCCGCCAGTGCCATCCACCAGCTCATCGGCGTCATCAGCGGGCCGAGGAACAGGGCAATGACTGCGGTGCTGGCAACGCCGCCAATCAGTCCGGCAAGGGTTTTATTCGGGCTTACGCGAGGCGTGACTTTAATGCGCCCCAGGGATTTACCCCACAGATATTGGGCAATGTCGTTAAATTCGGTTAAGCCGACCAGAAACAGCACCAGTAAGGCCCCGGTGTGCGCGCTATCGTTGGGCAATACCAGCAGATAACTCACATGACCGAACGCAAATACGGTGGTCATTAACGCCCAGTGATGCTGGGAAGCGGTGCGCAAAAAGCCCTCGGTATTGCCGGTCAGAACCATTCGCGCGGGCAGGAACAGGAAGGCGTACACCGGGATGAAAATGATAAACATCCCGTACCAGTTGCAGCCAATCAGCCAGTAGTTCAGCGGAATAGACAAAAACATCCACAGCAGCGGCATCCGGTCGGAGCGCCGGGAAGGAATGAGGGTTAAAAATTCTTTTAAGGCCAGAAAGCTGACCAGCGCGAACAGCGTCAGGGCCAGCCAGCGAGGACTTATCATCGCCAGTGAGAAAAAGAGAATAATCACCCACCAGGTGCGAATACGCAGGGTGAGCTCACGCCAGTCTTTTTCCGGCCGACGCCAGACCAGTAGCCAATTAATGAGCGAGGCAACGATAAGCAGCGAGAAAATCACCGCCAGCGCGGTAAACAGTAGCGGCATCAGTTTGGCTCCCGCAATACCGAACGGCAGCGGTTGATCGCCGTCCAGAGAAGTAACAGCGTCGCTGCGCCCCACACGACATTATTCCAGGCACTGAACTGTGGCCACAGCGCGATTACCAGTCCCCAGCCACCAAATACCAGGGCTCTGTCGCTTTTGCCAAATGGCCCGGCATAGCTGCGCACCGCGTTAATGGTTTGCGCGAGGACGCCGCAAAATTCGCTCATTACCGTGAAAAACAGCATCGTCAGGATCAGCGGCACATTGCTGTGCGGCAGGAAAATAAACGGCAGATAAAGCGCAATATCCGACAGCACATCGCCCGTTTCGTTGAGGATAGCGCCCAGCCTCGTTTGCTGGTGGTATTCCCGCGCCATCATTCCATCAAGCGCATTAAGCGCCATACGAATAAACAACACGACCGGTAATACGATAAACCAGAACGGCTCGCGCACGATTGCCAGAAACAGGCCCGTTATAACAGACAGCGCCAGCGCGAAGAGCGTGATTTGATTAGCGCTGATCCCCATGGTATGTAAGCGATGTAACAATGGCCGGAGTAGCGCCTGAAAGCGGGGTTTTATATCGTAAAGCGTTATCATGACCTTCTCCCTGAACATGATTAACTACAGAATAAGAGCACACTATTTTTGTAACCACTTCCCGTTGATGCCCTGAACATACTCGCCAGGCGACGCGCGCTCAACCAGTTTTTGCCCGGCCATTTTTGCCACCTCATCGACCGGCAAATTGTTGGCCTCTGCCAGACGTTGATAACTCTCGCTGCGCGCCTGATTGATCTGCTTCACCAGCGCCAGAGTATCGGTGTCCTGACGCAGCGGCGCAATATAACCGCTCAAGGTCTCACCGACCCGCCCCTCGCTGCGCGCGTCGTTGAGACTGAGCGCAAAAACGCGGGGGCTTATCAGACTCAGCGCCAGAAGCGGCAATATTAACGATTTTTTCATTATTACCTCAGAACAGATCGCTGCGTGACTTCAGAAGCGTTTCGACGTCTTTATCTACCTTTATATGAATTTCATGTTCAATTTTGACATTCATGTTGATCGTTATCGGCGCTTCAGGTGCTGCCACTTCAATGCGTGGGGTGCAGCCGGTTAACAGGGTGACGGCCAGTAGCGGTAATAACGCGATCGCAGTTTTCATCATGTTCCTCATTTTCCTTTTTTATCTGACAGCGTCGCATTCTTTTCAAGCCATGACTGTAAATTATCGCCGAAGCGCAGACTACGCCACAGGGTAAAAATATTCTCCTGGTGGCTATAGTGTAGAGTGATAGCATTACTTTTTCCTTCAACGCGGCTCAGACCGCTAATTGCTGCCTGAAGCGTGAGTAATCCCAGATTATCGACGTTAATTTTGGTCCACGAACGGGATATTTCGATATAGCGCAGCCAGTTAATCGCCGCGCCAGCCGCCATGTTATCGTTGACAATCGCATCCGCCGTGTCTTTATCAATACGCAACGTTAGCGGGCCGGGATTGGTTAACCAGCCGTCTTTAATGATCCATTTTTCATTATTCAGCCACAACGGCAGCGCGCCGCTCACCGGGCCGGACATCGTAAATTGTTTTGGATTAATGGCGCTAATCAGTTCGCTGGAAGAGATATTCTGCACCCGCAGTAGCGCCGGATCGTGCTGCGGCATTCGCAATTGCAGCAGGGTAATTTTGCCTCCCAGCACATCGACGCTGACATCGCTTAAGATCAGCGGATCGGTTTCACTCCACGGCCAGCGCCCCTGTAAACTGGCGGTGAAGTTTGTCGCCGTGACCTGGTTTTCGATCTCCGCGATATGCAGCGATACCGGTCCATGCGTGCCGAGTTGCCAGTTACCGTTGCCATAGCGGAACGGCAAAATAAAATCGACGCCGTTGATTTTATTATCCGGCAGCCACGCGCTACCGCCTTTGACTACGCCGTGTCCGCCTGCGGTGAATCCCTGATCGGCCGCGGCAGAAAACGCAATTTGTGCATATAGCTCTCCCTCGCGGAGATCCAGTTTCCAGTCCGGCGGCAGCAGCGGCTGAAAAACGGTCAACGACTGCTTCGGCCACCACGCCTGTCCACGCAGCCGTTCCCCGTCCCAGCGCCCGTTAACCCGCACCGGGCCAATGGCCTGCGCATGCAGATCGCCTTTAAACTGGAATAACGTCGGGTCGCTGCCTTCCACGCTAAAGTTGAGAACGGAGGATGGCAAAACGCTGCCGCCGCTGAAGGTGGTTTGTCCCGCTTCCAGGGTCAGCGCCCCGCTGAACTGTGGATGCTGTGGATCACGCCGCCAGACGACAGGTTTATCCAGCGTGAGACGCGGTTGACGCATCTGCATGGTGCCGTAGCGTAACTGATTAAACCCCGTGGAAAGCGTATTCAGGGTAATGCGCTGATCCCGCCACTCGCCGGTTCCGGCAACATCCCAGCGCGCCTGCATTGGCGTAAAGTCGCCCTCACCCCAGTAGCGCCACTGCCAGAGGCCGTTATCCGGCAGAAAATTCTGCGCTTTGCCATCCAGGTGCAGCAGGAAGCCCCCCATTTGTTGCTCATGGGCCCTCAGGATCGCCTGAAGTCGGCCATCGACGCCACGCCGGGAAAGCGTAACGCCCGCCAGCGGCCAGCGAATTTCATCCAGATTAAGCGATTCAATTACCCGCCCATGCGAGCGCAACAGCGCACCCGGCATAAAGGCCAGCTGCGGATCGTCCAGCCACCCGCGGAGGTGTGCCGGAAGCACGGCGTAGAAAATCAGATCGTCATGCTTTGCCTCGCCGGTGAGCTGCATCGGCATATCGCTGGCAGCGGGATCCAGTTTCCCCGGTCCAAAATTCAGTACCGCGTTACCTTTCCCGGCTTTACCCGTGGTGATCACGTTTATCCGTCCACTAATGAGCGCGTTATCCAGTCCCTGTTTCCAGCCGTCAACGTTGACGCCCAGTCGCCCGCTGAGCGGAAAGCCCTGATACGGCCAGCTCCAGCGACCGTCGCTGATAGTGAAGCGCCGGGGCGTTAGCTGCCACGGAAGGTCGAGAAGCGGCTCGCCTGTTTCACGGTCAAGGGCGATAAGCTGCCCTTCTCCTTCACGCCACGCTAATTCGACGTCAACCGGAGAGGCGATGCCAGGGATGTGTAAGGTCGTACGCGTCTGCCCTTCTACCGGCAGGCCATCCGGCACCAGCGGCATCACAAACTGCCCGCTAAGCGCGATCGGTGGTCGATCGGCGAGAAGCTGCAGCGCAAATTCATCAACCACCAGCGCCTGGCCCTGCAATTGCGCTGAGAGGGTAATGTTCTCTCCCTGATAACGCACAGTCTGTTTTCGCGGCGTGATATCAAGGGCGAGTTTACCCTGCCACTGCTGCCAGGGTGACAGCGTCAGGCGATCGATCGTTACCCAGCTATAAGGCAGCAACGACTGCCATTGCGCCAGCGTTCGGGGTGCCGCTGCGGACTGTTCCGCCTGCGGGAGTTTGCTCAGGCAGGCGGAGTTGATTGCCAGTTCACCGATGTTAAGACGCCAGCGACTGGGATGGGTTAACTCACCCTGACGGAGGTGCGCCAGTTCGCAATCCGCGACGATATAGCGCAGATCGGGGATGCGCAGCGCGTGTAAGGAGAGCTCAGGCGGGCCTTCAAGCGCAATGCGCGTCCCGGCCGGTAGCCAGATGCCTGCCAGCTTCGGAACCCACCAGCCAAGCGTCATTACCAGCGCGAGGGGCAGAAGTATAATGAGTAAGAGGAGCGCAAGTGCTGCTTTATACCTACCCTTCATGGGCAATTAATATCCTGATTATTCGCGTTTTGTCGTCCAGTATTGGCGCATTGTGACACGTATAGCCAATGAGATGAACCCGTAAGCACGGCGGTTACCCTGCTGCTGAATATTGAGTATATGCGGCTTTTGGCGTCTGGCTTAATTTGTGTTCGGCCCGGCTTTATAGAAATAAAGACCATTACATCAGCGTAAATGTGGTTTTTATGTCATTATTTTGTTAATAAAGCCTGACGGGTGACGGCAAAAAGAGGGTTTATCCTTCGCGCAGGAGCAATGCATGTTCTCTGGGTTAAATGAAAACGAAACCAAAAAGCTTGCTGCATTCGAACTGCTGCGCAAAAAAAGTGCGCCGCGGGATCAGACACTCGGCGGTTTCGCCCAACTGGCGAGGCAGCTTATCGGCGTTTCGGGCTGTTTCGTCACCATCTTCGATGATAAGTACCAATACATCAAATATGCCTTTAATCTCTCGTCGGTTCCGGAAACGCTGCCAGCCGATGAGACGATGTGCAAATATTCCGTTGGCACCTGCCAGCCGGTTATTTGTCCTGACGCCCGTCTCGACCCACGCTTTGTTCGTCACCCGCTGGTGGTCGAAGGCGCGATTGCTTTCTATGCTGCTGCCCCATTGAAAACCAAAGACAATTTTGTGCTGGGCACCCTGTGCGTTTGTGATGCCAATCCTGCGGTACCGACGCCAGAACAGATCGAGCAATTTTTACAGTTAGCCGCGCTGGCAAGCGCTTATCTGGAATCGTGGTATTCAGTGGGCCGCATGGATGCCCTGACCGCCCTGCCCAACCGGCAAAGCCTGCTTGAAGAAGTGAATAGCCTGACGCGAATGAAAAACGTCGGTAATTACACGCTTATTATTTTCGACTGTATTGATATTAACCGAACCTATGAGCTTTCCCGCTATCTGGGCATTGCTGCCGTCGAGAATATGCTGCGCAATTTTGCTCCCTTATTGCGCATCAGACTCGACCTTGATCCCTCCGTTATTCTTTATGCCTTTGCAACCGCGCGTTATGCCCTGTTAATGAAAGAAGATCTGGCCGACGAATTAATTCAGCAAGCGGTGGGCTTTCCGGCAACGCAAGCCAAAATCACTGGTGATATCGAGATATCGCTGAATATGCACGTGGGTTATTTCACTTTCGATCCCGCCGTGATGGATGCCCAGGAAGTGCTGCGCAAAACGGTCAGCGCCCTGCATGAGGCTATTCGTCAGAATGCCCCGGTCAGAGCATTTGATCCGGGGATGGATGAAAAAAGAAATCAGGAGTTCAGACTGCTTTACGATTTGGGCGAGGCGTTAAAAAGCGAAGGACAGCTTTATCTGGCGTACCAACCTAAAATTTCACTGATCGATGGCGAGATCCAGGGGGTTGAAGCGCTGCTGCGCTGGCAGCACCCGACGCTTGGCAATATCTCTCCGGCGATTATTGTTGCCCTCGCAGAGCGTACCAGCCTGATGGCAGAGATTACGCAGTGGGTGATCCGGCGAACGCTGGCCCAGATCGCCGTGTGGCGGGCAAACGGCGTGAAGATCCCGGTGTCGATTAACGTGACGGTCAGCGATCTCTCCAGCGCCGGTTTTTCGCTCAGGTTAACCCGGCAAATTATTGCCGCTGGCCTCACGCCTGCGGATATCCGCCTTGAGTGCCTGGAAACTGAGAAAATGCTGGAAAGCCCGGCGGCGCTGAATGAACTGGATATTTTGAAATCTATCGGCTTCATAATTCTGCTCGATGATTTTGGTGCCGGTAACAGCAATATTAATTATCTGCGCCGTATTCCTGTCGATACTATCAAGCTCGACCGATCCCTCATAAGCCAGGTAACTTCCGATCCGGGTAGCCGAATTATCGCCCGTAACGTGGTGGTGATGCTTAAAGAGCTGAATTACACGGTGCTGGCGGAAGGGGTGGAAGATCGTGAAACGGCCCTGCTGTTAAAAGCATTTGGCTGTGATGAAGCGCAGGGTTATTACTTTGCAATGCCGATGCCGCCGGAGGATATTCCGGCGTGGATTGCGGCGAACCCAACGCCGGACAAATTGCGCCCTTAATGGCAGTTGTTACCACCTGTATACGGCCATTTTTCTGCTGACTCGACTAAAATTGAAGGATAAAACCGTCGATTCAATTATTTTTTATAATTTGTCAGATTATTTTAAAAATGTTAATCTGATCGCAGAAAATCATTGGAGAAAGTCTTATGAAACTCGCCGTCTACAGTACCAAACAGTACGATAAAAAGTATCTGCAACAGGTTAATGACGCTTATGGCTTCGAACTGGAATTTTTTGATTTCCTGCTGACGGAAAAAACCGCAAAAACGGCCAATGGCTGTGAGGGCGTGTGTATTTTCGTTAACGATGATGCCAGCCGTCCGGTGCTGGAAGAACTCAAAAAGCACGGGGTGAAATTTATCGCGCTGCGCTGTGCGGGTTTCAATAACGTCGATCTTGATGCGGCGAAAGAGCTGGGATTGCGCGTGGTCCGCGTTCCCGCCTATTCTCCGGAAGCGGTGGCAGAACATGCTGTCGGCATGATGATGACCCTCAATCGCCGCATTCACCGCGCCTATCAGCGCACCCGTGACGCCAACTTTTCTCTTGAAGGGCTGACCGGTTTTACCATGCACGGTAAAACCGCCGGGGTTATTGGTACCGGCAAAATCGGCCTGGCAACGCTGCGTATCCTTAAAGGGTTCGGCATGCGTTTACTGGCGGTGGATCCCTATCCGAATGCTGCCGTGCTGGATATCGGGGCCGAGTATGTTGATCTGGATACCCTGCTTTCTCAATCGGACGTGATTTCGCTCCACTGTCCGATGACGCCTGAAAATTATCATCTGCTTAATCAAAGCGCTTTCGACAGAATGAAAAATGGCGTAATGATCATCAACACCAGCCGTGGCGGACTGATTGATTCCCAGGCCGCCATTGACGCGCTGAAAACACAGAAAATTGGTGCGCTGGGTATGGACGTCTATGAGAACGAGCGCGATCTGTTCTTTGAGGATAAGTCCAACGACGTGATCCAGGATGACGTGTTCCGCCGTCTTTCCGCCTGTCATAACGTACTGTTTACCGGGCATCAGGCATTCCTCACCGCCGAGGCGCTGATCAGTATTTCTGAAACCACGCTGGAAAATCTTCGCCAGCTGGAGAAAAACGACACCTGCGCTAACGCCCTCGTGTAACCGCGGAATGATGCCTGGCGGCGCTGCGCTTGCACAGGCTCACATGCGTAGGCCGGGTAAGGCGAAGCCGCCACCCGGCAAAACGGCGCTTAAATAGCTAAACTGGTTTTTCATCAACCGCAGTGCTCCCCTGCGGGCGGGCACTTTCAGAATAACCCCGAAGACCTCGCGCGTAATCTCCCTACAATAGCAGTGATATACGTTACAGAAAGATGCAGGTACAGAACCATGAAGAAGAGTATTGCGCTGCTTTGCGCGCTAATGCTGGCAGGCTGCGTTACCGATAAAGACACCTCGGTGACAGCAGAAAAATTACAACAGCAGCGTTTTGTGCTGGAAACCGCAAACGGTGAGCCAGTTAACGCCAGCGACAAACCGCTGGAACTGGCATTCGGTGAAAAAACCACAGCCCTGGAAAGAGTGCAGATTTCAGGCTCAATGTGTAACCGATTCACCGGCGCAGGCAAAATGTCCGCCGGTGAGCTGACGGTAAAAGAACTGGCGATGACGCGCATGATGTGCAGCGATCCGCAGCTGAACACGCTGGATCACACGCTAAGTGCGATGCTTAGCGCCGGAGCACAAGTGGATTTAACCGGTGACCAGTTAACGCTGGCGACAGCCGATCAAACGCTGACCTTTAAACGCGTCAGCTCAGCAAGTTAATAGCTGCCGCAGGTGCCGCTGGCAAGCGACTGCTCGGTGCAGCGTTTGCCATTGGGCAAAGCGCACATCCCTGAACTGGAGCCGTCAAGCTGGCGAGCAACGGAAAGCGAACCGCCAATCATGGCGCAATTTGCCTGGCCTGAACTGGACATCGCCGCTTTCATGCCTGGTGCAACGTGCGCCGCCGTTGCCTGCTGAACAGGCTCATTGCTACTGCACGCCGTAAGTACCATCGCGGCAAATCCGATTAAAAAAGCTGCTCGCATCTTTTCTCCCCTGTCGTTAGGCCAAAACAAAGCGCCGCCCTGCATTCATCGCAAACGTCGCCCCAGCATCATAGGCACCCTGACGCGGTTCGTCGAGAGATGAAACGCGCATTTCCGGACGATGAAACATTTTCTGCCAATTTTTCCTGCTGAAAGCCATGTCATCCCGGATGAAAGCGATGCCATGGACACAAAAGCGAAAATGGTGCCCTTTAGCCTTTGCTAAACTAAGGAAATAATTTCGGGATTCGTCGGCGTTTTACGCGTTCCCCCTTTTGAGCAATGTATGAGGTCATATGATCACAATTGACGGTAATGGTGCAGCCGCCTCGGTGGCGTTCCGCACCAGTGAAGTTATCGCCATTTATCCGATTACCCCCAGTTCAACAATGGCTGAGCAGGCCGATGCATGGGCGGGAAACGGCTTAAAAAACGTGTGGGGCGATGTACCGCGCGTGGTGGAGATGCAATCTGAAGCGGGAGCGATTGCCGCGGTTCACGGCGCGCTGCAAACCGGGGCGCTGTCTACCTCCTTTACCTCATCGCAGGGCTTGCTGTTAATGATCCCGACGCTGTATAAACTCGCGGGTCAGCTGACACCGTTTGTTCTGCACGTGGCAGCGCGCACGGTGGCGACACACGCACTGTCTATTTTCGGCGATCACTCTGACGTGATGGCGGTACGCCAGACCGGCTGTGCGATGCTCTGCGCGGCAAATGTACAGGAGGCGCAGGACTTTGCGCTCATTTCCCACATCGCCACGCTAAAATCCCGCGTGCCGTTTATTCATTTTTTCGATGGTTTCCGCACCTCGCACGAAATTAATAAAATCGTGCCGCTGGCCGATGAGACCATCCGCCAGCTTTTACCGCAGGCGGAAATTGATGCCCATCGCGCGCGGGCGCTGAATCCGGAGCATCCGGTGATCCGCGGGACATCCGCCAATCCGGATACTTATTTCCAGTCGCGCGAGGCGACCAACCCCTGGTATAACGCGGTGTACGATCGCGTCGAAGAGGCGATGAATGATTTCGCCAGCGCCACCGGGCGACAGTACCAGCCGTTCGAATACTACGGTCATCCGCAGGCAGAACGCGTGGTGGTGCTGATGGGCTCGGCTATCGGCACCTGCGAGGAAGTGGTCGATGCGTTGCTGACGCGCGGCGAAAAAGTAGGCGTGCTGAAAGTGCGCCTCTACCGTCCCTTCTCCGCCGCGCATCTGCTGCGCGCCCTGCCAGAAAGCGCGCGCAGCATCGCCGTTCTGGATCGCACCAAAGAACCCGGTGCGCATGCCGAACCGCTGTATCTGGATGTGATGACCGCGCTGGCCGAAGCGTTTAACGGCGGCGAGCGTGAGACGTTACCGCGCGTTATCGGTGGCCGCTACGGTCTTTCGTCAAAAGAATTTGGCCCGGACTGCGTGCTGGCAGTGTTTAACGAACTTAGCGCGGCAAAACCGAAGCCGCGCTTCACGGTCGGCATTTATGATGATGTGACCAACCTGTCTTTAGCGCTGCCGGAGAATACGCTCCCCGCAGAAGCCAAACTCGAAGCTCTGTTTTACGGGCTGGGCAGTGACGGTAGCGTTTCCGCCACAAAAAACAACATCAAGATCATCGGTAACGCGACGCCGTGGTACGCGCAGGGCTATTTCGTCTATGACTCGAAAAAAGCCGGGGGTCTGACCGTTTCCCATCTGCGCGTCAGTGAGCACCCTATTCGCTCGGCCTATCTGATTTCACATGCCGATTTTGTCGGCTGCCACCAGTTGCAGTTTATTGACAAATATCAGATGGCTGAGCGCTTAAAACCCGGCGGCATTTTCCTGCTGAACACGCCTTATGCAGCGGACGAGGTCTGGTCGCGGCTGCCGCAGGAAGTACAGGCGGTATTAAAACAGAAGAATGCCCGCTTTTGGGTGGTGAACGCGGCGAAGATTGCCCGTGAATGTGGTCTCGGCGCGCGTATCAACACCGTGATGCAAATGGCCTTCTTCCATCTGACCAATATTCTGCCGGGCGATACTGCGCTGAACGCGCTACAGGGCGCGATTGCCAAAAGCTACAGCAGCAAAGGTCAGGAGCTGGTGGAACGCAACTGGCAGGCGCTGGCGATGTCCCGCGAGTCGCTCGCTGAAGTCACGGTGCAGGAGGTTGACGTCAATAGCGCCAGCCGTCCGCCTATTGTGTCGGACGCCGCGCCGGATTTCGTCAAAACGGTCACCGCCGCGATGCTGGCGGGCCTGGGCGATGCGCTCCCCGTCTCCGCCCTGCCGCCAGACGGCACCTGGCCGGTGGGCACCACCCGGTGGGAAAAGCGCAATATTGCCGAAGAGATCCCCATCTGGAAACCTGAAATCTGCACCCAGTGTAACCACTGCGTCGCCGCCTGCCCGCACTCGGCGATTCGTGCGAAAGTGGTTTCACCCGAGGCGATGGAACACGCGCCTGATGCCCTGCAGTCGCTGGATGTAAAATCCCGCGATATGCGCGGACAGAAATATGTTCTTCAGGTCGCGCCGGAAGATTGCACCGGCTGTAACCTGTGCGTGGAAGTGTGCCCGGCTAAAGATCGCCAGGATCCTGAGATCAAGGCCATCAACATGATGTCGCGCCTTGAGCACGTGGAAGAGGAAAAAGTGAATTATGACTATTTCCTTGCACTGCCGGAAATTGACCGCAGCAAACTGGAACGTATCGACATTCGTACTTCGCAGCTGATTACCCCGCTGTTTGAATACTCCGGAGCCTGTTCCGGCTGTGGTGAAACGCCCTATATCAAGCTGCTGACCCAGCTTTACGGCGATCGGATGATGATCGCCAACGCTACCGGCTGCTCGTCTATTTATGGCGGTAACCTGCCCTCAACGCCGTATACCACCGATGCCAACGGTCGCGGTCCTGCATGGGCGAACTCGCTGTTTGAAGATAACGCCGAGTTTGGCCTGGGCTTCAGATTGTCCGTCGATCAGCATCGTCAGCGCGTGATGCGCTTGCTGGATACCTTTGCCGGGCAACTGCCGTCTGAACTGAATGCGGCGTTACACGCGGATGCCACGCCGGAGGTTCGCCGTGAGCAGATCGCTGAACTGCGTCAACATCTGACCGGTGTCGACGGCGCAGAACAACTGTTAACCGATGCCGACGCGCTGGTGGAGAAATCCATCTGGCTGATTGGCGGTGACGGCTGGGCTTATGATATTGGCTTTGGCGGGCTTGACCACGTGATGAGCCTGACGGAAAACGTCAATATTCTGGTGCTGGATACCCAGTGTTATTCCAACACCGGTGGCCAGGCTTCGAAAGCCACCCCGCTTGGCGCCGTCACCAAATTTGGCGAGCACGGTAAGCGTAAGGCACGTAAAGATCTCGGCGTCAGCATGATGATGTACGGTCATGTTTACGTGGCGCAAATTTCGCTTGGCGCACAGCTTAACCAGACGGTGAAAGCGATTCAGGAAGCAGAAGCGTATCCGGGGCCTTCGTTGATCATCGCCTACAGCCCGTGTGAAGAACACGGTTACGATCTGGCGCTCAGCCACGATCAGATGCGCCAGCTCACTACCACCGGGTTCTGGCCGCTTTTCCGCTTCGATCCACGTCGTGCAGAGGAAGGTAAGATCCCGCTGGCGCTGGACTCACGTCCGCCGTCAGACGCGCTGGCAGAAACGCTGCTTAATGAGCAACGCTTCCGTCGCCTTAATGCTCAGCAGCCTGAGGTGGCAGAACAGCTCTGGAAAGACGCCGCAGCCGATTTGCAGAAGCGCTATGATTTTCTCGCACAACTGGCAGGAAAAGCGGAAAAAACCTCCAGCGAATAATGTCAGTATTCCCTCGCCACTAACATAAAAAAAAGCCCGAATTCACATTCGGGCTTGTCATAAGTACCGTTTACCTGACGAACAGGTGAACTGGTTAATAAAGCAGTGACAATAAAGGCATATAACGCCGCTATAATACGGAACTGCAATGGCGGTGTATAATTTTTATTTTGTATACTTCGCAACTAATCATTCACCAAAATTATCACTGTAATTCTCGATATATATCCTTAAGATTTTACTTATCAGGTAACAAATGATATTTACCATATAAGAATAGTCTCCTTTAGCATGTCTTCGCTTCCTTCAAAGGAAGTAAGCGCAAAAAAAAACAACTAAAGGATTACTTTAATGAAAAGAAAAGTACTGGCCCTCATGATCCCTGCGTTATTAATTGCAGGCGCAGCTAATGCCGCAGAAGTTTATAATAAAGACGGCAATAAAGTAGACGTTTACGGCAAGGTAGACGGTCTGCATTATTTTTCTGATAACCATAACGCTGATGGCGATCAGACTTATGTTCGTTTTGGCTTCAAAGGCGAAACGCAGATTAACGACCAGCTGACCGGTTACGGTCAATGGGAATATAACGTTCAGGCTAACACCACCGAAAGCGACGGCTCTAACGCCTGGACCCGTCTGGGCTTTGCCGGCCTGAAATTCGGCCAGTACGGCTCTTTCGATTACGGTCGTAACTATGGCGTGCTGTACGATATTGAAGGCTGGACCGACATGCTGCCAGAGTTCGGCGGCGACTCTTACACCCAGGCTGACAACTTCATGACCGGCCGCGCGAATGGCGTTGCCACCTACCGTAACAACGATTTCTTCGGTCTGGTAGACGGTCTGAACTTTGCCCTGCAATACCAGGGGAATAACGAATCCAGCAGCAACAATCAGGAAGGCACCAATAACGGCCGCGACATGCGTAACGAAAACGGTGACGGCTTCGGTATCTCCACCACCTATGATTTAGGCATGGGCGCAAGCTTTGGTGCGGCATACACCACCTCCGATCGCACCAACGATCAGGTTAATGCTGGCGGTAAAGTTGCAGGCGGTGACGAGGCTGATGCCTGGACCGTGGGTCTGAAATATGATGCCAACAATATCTACCTGGCAAGCATGTACTCTGAAACCCGTAACATGACGCCTTACGGTAATGCGGGCGTTGCAAACGAAACGCACAACTTTGAAGTCACTGCCCAGTATCAGTTCGACTTCGGTCTGCGTCCGGCCGTTTCTTTCCTGATGTCTAAAGGCCAGGATCTTAACGGCAACGCAGACACCAGCAAAGACCTGGTGAAATACGCGGACGTTGGCGCTACCTATTACTTCAACAAAAACTTCTCTACCTACGTTGATTACAAAATCAACCTGCTGGACAACGATGACAATTTCTATGCTAAAAACGACATCAATACCGATGACGTAGTGGCACTGGGCATGGTTTACCAGTTCTAATCTTTATCGCCCGCTGTTTTCAGCGGGCGGCTTCTCTCTGTCAGCAATATTTCTATTACCATAAGTAATCAGTTGCGCGATCGTCTCCGGGTGATGGATGATATCAATCATCAATATTCGGTTGTAGAGGTGCGCATCATGGAACATCATCCCGTCAAATCATCCAGAATCACTTCTATTGCCTGGGACGAAACGTCCTCCACGCTGGAAATCGCTTTCCGTAATAACGATGTTATTCAATATCAGGGTGTACCTGAACGCATTTTCCGTAATTTTCTTGTCGTGGTGTCAAAGGGTCGTTTTTATGACGGTGTGATTAAGGGCAAATATCCGGAAAAAAAACGTAACGGACGTCACTAAAGACATAACTTTACCGTTGCAGAGGCAGAGGATTGACTAAACTTTAAGCAGGTACTTAACGAGGAGATTGTTATGAACAGAACAATTCTTGTCCCCATTGATGTATCTGACAGCGATTTAACCCAGCGTATCGTCTCCCACGTCGAATCTCAGGCGCGTATTGATGATGCGCAGGTGCATTTTTTAACCGTCGTTCCCTCCTTTCCCTACTATGCTTCGCTGGGGCTTGCGCAATCGGGACAGCTTCCCTCAATGGATGATTTACAGCGTGAAGCCATCCGTAAGCTTGAGGAAATTGCCGCCCGGTTTCAAATCCCTGATGACCGCAAACAGACGCATATTGCGGAAGGCTCGCCAAAAGACAAAATTCTTGAGCTGGCGAAAACGCTCCATGCTGATTTGATCATCCTCGCCTCACATCGTCCTGATATTTCAACATACCTGCTCGGCTCGAACGCGGCTGCGGTGGTACGTCACGCAACATGTTCGGTACTGGTTGTCCGGTAAACTTCCCGGCCCGCGCGCCTGCTGCGGGCCGCCTGCCCCCTGATTTACTTATTTTTAGGTAGAGACATTTTTCCCTATCGTTATATAATGATTTATATAACGAATGATGAGGTTTCCAGTGACTAACTATTTTGGAACAGGGATCGTCGAGGGCCTTAAAGGGCAGCATCCGCGTAAGGTGGCCGATTTCAGCGCGTTTAATGATGATTATAAGCGCGGCTACATTCTGGGATATTGCCACCAGCTTCGGGAACAGTGCGGAGAAAAAGTGCTGGCCGCATGGCAGGCGGGCTTGTTGACCCGTCAGTATCAGCTTGATAAAAATACAATGATGGAATTTTTCACTGAATTTGGCTCTGACGAGTATCTGCATTATTTCCGTCAGGGATACCAGGAATGTCTGAACGCTGCCCGCTCCCTTGTCCGGAACGCTCACCTTCGCGGATAAGTTTCTGGCGATATTTCCTTCCTGCGTGGCTCCCTTCCGCGCCTGATTTTCTCATCCGCCTGACGCAGGCATTCGCTGCCGTAATCCGCACCATACACGTCATTGATCCGGTTGGTACGGTATCCAGCTTGTGTGCCGCTCAGGGATCTGCCGGTCTTCGATCGGCAAAATAGTGCGCGGGCGTGCTCCCCATCGTTTTTCTGAACATGGTGATAAACGCGTTTACCGACTCATATCCCAGATTAGCCGCGACGTTTTGCACCGATATGCCGCTTGCCAGCTCCCGGAGCGCAATGATCAAATACAGCTGCTGACGCCATCGCCCGAAGGTCAGCCCGGTTTCCCGCAGCATCAGGCGTGCTAATGAACGCTCGCTGAGCGCCAGCCGTTTCGCCCAGACTTTAAACGTGCTGCGATCTTCCGGGTGGCTGACCAGCGCATCTGCCATGGCGCGGATCTTAGGGTGTGCCGAAACCGGCAGACTCAATTTCTGCTGAGGCATAATGGCCAGTTCATCGAGCGTCACCCTGATCAGCCTGCCGACATGGCTCTCCGCTGCATAATCAACGCCCTCGCCCGCTAAGCGATCAACTAACGCTTTAAGCAGCGGCGAAATCGCCAGCGTACAGCATTTCTCAGGCAGCGCGGCGGCGCCGGGTTCAATAAACAAATAGTTGAGATGCGCATTCCAGGTCGCTTTGGCGCTATGGGGGATGCCGCCGGGGATCCACACCGCGCAGTCTGGCGGCACTATCCAGATATCGTTTTCCGCGCGGCAAATCACTGCCCCATACAGCGCAACGATCAGTTGCCCTTTGCAGTGAGTATGAACCGGGACTTCTGCCGCATAATCAACGAAATCAATATTTCGCGCGACGGCAGGACACGGCACGCTATCGGGATCAAACAGCGTATGAGCGAGTCTGGACGGCATCTTATTGGCAACATTCAGGTATTTTTTGGCAGAATAAAGTATTTAAGGACATGTGCAAAGCGGGAATAATTCCCGGCATGAATAAGTTCACGTTCCATCACAGCCGTATTATGCACGCGATAAGCCGGTGGTCAGGCTGCACAGGCTCTCCCGCGCTGCTGAGCGACGCCCATGCCCTGCTCTATTCCGCCAGGAGTTTTGCCGCCGCGATGCTCGCATATTATATTGCCCTGGCGATTGGCCTTGAACGGCCCTCATGGGCCATTATCACCGTCTACATCGTTTCGCAAACCTCGTCAGGCGCATCCTTGAGCAGAAGCCTATATCGCCTGGCGGGTACCGTGGCTGGCGCGGCGGCCACGGTGTTGATTGTGCCCACGTTTGTGAATACGCCGATTTTATGCAGCGTGATTCTGGCAGGCTGGATCACTTTTTGCCTCTGGTTATCCCTGCTTGAACGCACGCCCCGCGCCTATGCCTTTGTGCTGGCTGGTTATACCGCAAGCCTGATTGGTTTTCCCGCCGTCGCCGATCCCGGCACGGTGTTTAACATCGCCATCATTCGGGTACAGGAGATCGCGATCGGTATCGTCTGCGCCGCGTTAATTCACCGCTACATTTTACCTGTCCGGATATCCGTGCTGTTCAACAGCAAATTAGCCCAGACGCTGCACGCCGTGCGTCAGCGGATTGCCGACACCCTGGCAGGAAAGTCCGATGCGCAGTCAGATCCTCTGCATCTGGCGCTGGCGCTCCAGTTTCTGCAGGGTATCAGCCACCATATCCCGTATGATTTTGCCCTTTCGGTTCCGGTCCGCCAGGCCAGGAAAGCGCTCCACGACAGGCTGGCGCGGTTGGTCATTGTTAACGGCGAATTACGCGATCGTTTGCAGACAATCGCCGGGATGCCCGCCGGGATGCAGGCGTTACAGGATGACGTTCAGGCCTGGCTAACCTGCGACGATACCGGGAAACGCAAAACCACAGCAGATACGTTACAACAACGCAGCGAGAAGTTAGCGCAGCGGCTCTCTGCGCAGGCGCTGACGTTTGATGATGCGCTGCGGGTAAATTTCTTACGCTACATTGCTGAGGCGATGACTCTCCTGCAACAGTGTGAACGCCTCTCGGATGTCATCCATCGCGCAAAATCCGCGCCAGTGCAGGCGGAACATCATGCGGCGAAAGGATATGTTTTCCATCGCGATCCCCTTAGTGCAGCCCGGATCGCGCTGGGCGCTTTTGTCATCATTCTGAGCGGTTGCCTGCTCTGGATTTACTCTGCCTGGCCCGATGGGGGTACGGCGGTGTCGATTCTTGGGGTTTGCTGTACGTTGTTTGGCAGTTTTGACACGCCGGCACCGCACATTGTGAAATACATTATCGGCTCTGTCTGGGGCGTATTGATAAGCCTTATCTATAGCTTCGCCCTGCTTCCTCCGCTCAGCGATTTCCCCGTACTGGTGGCGGTGCTTGCCCCGGTTTATCTGCTTGCCGGATCGTTGCAGGCGCGGCCCCCCACCACCTTTATGGCGATGGGGATCACCCTGACGCTGCCCGTTCTCTGCGAGCTGGGCGCGCACTACAGCGGCGACTTCGCCGCGGCGGCCAACACCGCCATCGCTCTGTTTTTTGCGACCGGCTTTGCGGTTATCGGCATGAGTCTCCTGCAAACCGTACAGGCTGACGCGGCGATAAACCGACTGCTGAAACTTTGCCAGCGAGATATCCGCCGCAGCGAGAACGGCGTGTTCAAAGGCGATGAAACGCACTGGACCAATCTGATGATCGACCGGGCCGCTCTGCTGCTGCCACGCTTGCCGCGCAGCGGACGGTCATCCGCGCGGGCGCTTGAACATCTGCTGCACTTTTTGCGCATTGGCCTCTGTGTGATGCGCCTGCGCCGTTGCGGAACGCTCCCCGGCAACGGTATCGACGAGGTACTTTATGGTCTTACCCGCACAACGGAGACCGAAGCCTTACGAGAGCGCATTGTCACCATGGTGGATCTCTGCCTGCCTGCGACGGATGAACAATCATGCCAGTTTGTCGACAGGTTGGTTGATCTGCATTGCGCGTTACGGGCGCAGAACAAGGAGCCAACTCATGATCAATGACATCAATATCGGGGGAGTTTTTATCCCCGGCCTGCTAGTGACCGCGCTCATTGCCCTGGTCTGTACGCTTTTACTCGTGCCGCTTTTCTCTGTCAGCAGGCTTTACCGCCGTTTGCCCTTACGCCCGTTGATTGATGTCTCAACTTATATCGTGACCTATTTCCTGCTCTTGCAGGGCCTGACCATACTGGGGTTATTCGCATGAAATCTTTGCTCTCTTTAGCTGGTCGTTATGCGCTGACGTTAATCGCAGTGGCGGTAGCTGCTTTCGTGGCGTTTATTTTCTGGAAACAGTATGCGCAGACGCCCTGGACGCGCGATGGACGGGTTCGCGCAGATGTCGTGCAGATTGCGCCGGATGTTTCCGGCCCGGTAAGCAGCGTGGCCGTCCGG
Organism: Superficieibacter sp. HKU1; assembly: GCF_029319185.1. NCBI lineage: Bacteria > Pseudomonadati > Pseudomonadota > Gammaproteobacteria > Enterobacterales > Enterobacteriaceae > Superficieibacter > Superficieibacter sp. HKU1. Next base: position 2,203,257 of record NZ_CP119754.1, on the reverse strand, counting down.
GATAATCAGTGGGTTAACCGTGGCGATGAGCTTTATGCTATAGACCCGCGCTGGCTGAAGCTGGCCGTGCTCAGCGCGCAGGCCGACGTTGAGGCAAAGCGTCATGAGATGGTGATGCGCCAGGATGCGGCCAGGCGGCGTGCGCTCATAAAAGGAGTCATTTCCGGCGAAGACATCCAGCAAACAGGCAGCGCAGCACTCGTCGCGGCGGCCAATTATCAGGGGGCGCTGGCTGCACTGGAACTGGCGCAGCTTAATTTATCTCATGCTACCGTGCGCGCACCGGTTACCGGTTACGTCACGCATCTTCGGCTTCGCCCGGGCGACTACGCCACAATGGGTGAAACAAAGGTCGCCATTGTCGATGCACACAGTTTCTGGGTGGTGGGCTATTTTGAAGAGACCAAACTGCGTCATATTCGTATCGGGAGCACCGCACAAATTTCCCTGACAGGGTTCGACCCGCTTATTACGGGGCATGTGGAGAGTATTGGCCGGGGAATCGATGACAGCAATGACGAGACGGGCGGACTTGGGCTGCCGAATGTCAATCCCACCTTCAGTTGGGTGCGTCTTGCGCAGCGCGTACCTGTACGTATCCAGTTAGATAAGATACCGGAAGGAATTGAACTGGTGGCAGGATTATCCGCCAGCGTTTCCATTATGCCTTAACCGTTTTTGAGCGTCCTGGCGGCGGGCATACTGGAAGACTGGTTTGTGTGACGATGCTGCGATAAATATAGCGTGAGCAACCCGGTCTGGTACATCACATTGCCTGTATACACGGTTTGTGCCAGAAGCGGATGTTTCTAACCTCTGCATACACTAATCCTTGGAGGACAGATTTCACTGCATAGCCATGCAGACGCGCCGAAATCCTCAGGCGCGTATTTCACGATATGGACAGGAAAAGGTGCCGAAAACGACCCGCTTGCGTCAGGATCGCCCTGAAACCGTTTTCGCGGTGCGGGCAAGTACTGTTATGTTAAATAGGCTTCTAATTTAGGCCAACAACAAAAAGATAGATGGAGAATAAACCAATCAAACCATTGCAGACTATCGATGCAATTCTGAATAAGCCGGTTTCTTTTACGCGAAACGCATCTATAAGATTGAAAACAAGTGGAATAACTGCAAGAAAACATGTGGCGGCGAAAAGATGCACTGTTGTCATTTCTGAGTCCTATTTAATTAGTGAAATTCTGTAGGTAATACTATAGAGCAGAACTGCTTATGGATGGCATGTGTGAGATGCTATAGTAAATAGAGCTGTTTTAGTAGCAGCCCAAAATATAAGGTGTTTTGAGTTGCCGTCAGATTACAGATTAGCTTTTAAGTTTCTTTGTAGTTACAACGCAGCCTGCAGATACTCTACCCGCAAGTACACCGCCTCCAGCTGCCACTACACAAGTCCCGCCAGCCATGCCAGCTCCTCCAGCTGCGAGAGAGCCTCCGCCTAACGCAGCAAGAGATGCACTTGATAAAGCTGCGCCTTCAAGTCCGGCTATTACAGTGCCTCCTGCAGTAGCACCGAGTGCGCCTGTTGCCCCTATCGCTGGCGCAGCTACACCTGCGGTGGCTATACCTGCAATGACACCAATTGCTATCGAGGTTTTGGGGTTCTCACCAATGAAGTCAGTTACGGCACCTATACCATCACTAACGGCATCTGATACAGAACCGTAAGTATCCTCTAAAAACCATTTCAAATCTAACCAACTCATTTTTCTTCCTTGTTTTCCAGTGAAAAAATAAATATCGGCAGACCAGGCGGTTGCTTTAACGTGTGCTTGCTGATCGGCGTTATTGTACTCAAGGTTTTGATTCGTAACCGGGATGTTATGTTTAATGTGATGAAAGTTCAGTCGTTATCAGTAAATGTCCGCTTCACGCCCTGAGACATTCGACAAGCTTTTTATGGCTTCAGTAAGGGCGACTTTCGCGCTTCCAGTGCCAGCAAGTATTTCGCTTCGTCGTACCGGGTTCTGGTCTTCCAGCAGCGGTAAATGATCCTTATCCATTTGAATGCCAGAGCCCGGATTGCTGACTGATGAGATTTTCCTTTTTCTCGCTGTCCGTGATAATACAGCCTGGCCCAGTATGATGAGTTGACCGTCTTGGCAGCCCATTCAACAAAGGTCTGTCTAACAAATTTGGCACATTGCCATCGCCAGTGAACCCAGGATTTCTGGCCACTTCGCTCTGTTACCGGTGCTATACCTGCGTAGTTTTGAATTTCTTCTGCGCTGTTAAACCGGTCACGGTTATCACCCAGTGCTGCAAGCATCCGCGGGCCCATACACGGGCCCATGCCTGGAAGCGATATGAACAGACCTGCATCTGGCAATGTGTCAAACAACGTTTCGATTCGTTCGTCATAGGTTTTGATGATTTCACTCACGACTTTGATTTGTGTCGCCAGTGCTGTTGCCATCAAGGCATTAGCCTCTATAACACTCGGGTCAGTCGTCAGCGGGATAGCATTATCGATACTCGCAACACGTTGCTCGGTAAGGGCTGTTGCACGGCCACCTTTGGCATTAAGAAAGTTGCGGATCGTGTCGCGTCTGGCGCGTTTCAGTTGTTGCAGACTGGGCCATCTTATAATCAGTTCACCCAGTAGTAAGCTACCCCGATGTGAGAACCATGCCAGAAGTTGAGGATAATATTGTTTGAGTGTTGATTAACCTGTTCACAAAATGACGTTTGTCTTCAATGAGTTGTCGACGCTGTTCAACCAGCTGTTGAAGTAATCGAATATCCGCATTGTGGGGTTCAATGGCTTTGATCTTTTTGGGATAACGTAGCATCAGTTCCAGCGCCAGTTCTGCATCCTGCAGATCGTCTTTTGCCCCACTGGGCCAAAAGGTCTGCCTGTAGCGAGCAAGTGATAACGCGTGAACAGGAAAAACAGTGATAAACGGGTATTTTTGTAGCGCGAAAACCACTGGGCCTTTTTTAAGTTCAATGGCGACGGCGATCCTGCCTTTCACTTTTTTGTGCAACGCTTTCAGCCAAGTATCAAGTGCTTCTGGCGTATGTTCAATGACGTGGAAGACTCGTTCACCATTGTTAAACTGAACACAGACATCGTGCTTTTTATCCGCCCAGTCGAGGCCAACATGAGCAGCAAATTGATTTATCGCAGTCATCACCAACTCCTTTTTATCGGGGATTGGTATGCATTCCACGTTCTTAGAAAGAAATATAGTCAGCAGTTTGTCTGCATGCCCTGAGTATTCGTTAACGAACGTGGAGCACTTACTGGCTCGAAAGAAAAGCGGTGATCATCGCATGATTCTCGCTCAATATTCGTAACCAGCAAGTGCATACCCTGAATCGCCTAATAGCGTAACTTTCAGGGTATGAAAGTCTATATTTCGCTCAAACCAGACCAAGCCCTTACGCAACTCTTCTCCGTAACAGTATTGGGTACCGGTAGAACGCTACGGTAAAACGTGCTGGCATTCGCCGCCGTAATCCGTACCATACACGCCATAGATAGCCGTGCTACCAGCCGGTTGCGCCTTCCATACTTGAGTAGCGAGTCAATGAGTCAGAATCAAGACGTAAGTAAGAAAGAACAGTACAACCTCAACAAGCTCCAGAAACGTCTGCGCCGCAACGTGGGCGAAGCCATCGCTGATTTCAATATGATTGAAGAAGGCGACCGGATTATGGTCTGCCTGTCCGGGGGTAAAGACAGCTATACCATGCTTGAGATCTTACGCAATCTTCAGCAAAGCGCGCCGATCAACTTTTCGCTGGTTGCGGTTAACCTCGACCAGAAGCAGCCGGGCTTTCCGGAACATATTCTGCCGGCGTACCTGGAGCAACTGGGCGTCGAGTATAAAATTGTTGAGGAAAATACTTACGGGATTGTGAAAGAGAAAATCCCTGAGGGCAAAACCACTTGCTCACTGTGCTCGCGTCTGCGTCGCGGCATTCTGTACCGCACGGCGACCGAGCTTGGGGCGACTAAAATCGCGCTGGGTCATCATCGCGATGACATTTTACAGACGCTGTTTCTCAACATGTTTTATGGCGGCAAGATGAAAGGCATGCCGCCGAAGCTGATGAGCGATGATGGCAAGCATATTGTGATCCGCCCGCTGGCTTACTGCCGCGAGAAAGATATTATCCGTTTCTCTGAGGCTAAAGACTTCCCTATTATTCCGTGTAACCTGTGCGGTTCGCAGCCTAACCTGCAACGGCAGATCATTGGCGATATGCTGCGTGACTGGGATAAGCGCTATCCGGGGCGGATTGAAACCATGTTCAGCGCCATGCAGAACGTTGTACCTTCGCACCTGAGCGATACCAGTCTGTTTGATTTCAAAGGTATTCAGCACGGTGCTGAAGTGGTTGACGGCGGCGATCTGGCGTTTGATCGCGAGGATATTCCACTGCAACCGGCGGGATGGCAGCCGGAAGAAGAAGACGCATTGCGTGATGAGTTGCGCTTAAACGTGGTCGAAGTGAAGTGATTAAGGCGTGCTCAGGCATGAAAATGCCTGAGCCGCAGAAAACGGTTTATTTCAATAAACGAACGCGGACCGATTTCCCTTTGATTTTCCCATTCTGTAATTGCTTCCACGCCTGACGCGACACGTTCTGGCGAACGGCGACATAGACATGCGCCGGATGCACATCAATTTTGCCGATGTCCGCCCCCGTCAGTCCCATGTCGCCAGTCAGCGCGCCCAGTACGTCCCCTGCCCGCATTTTGGCTTTTTTGCCGCCGTCAATGCACAGCGTGACCATGTCGGCTTCTAACGGAGCGATACTGATGCCCGTCGGGGCGCTCAGCCAGTTAAGTTTAAGTTGCAACATCTCTGCAAGAATATTGGCTCGCTGTGCTTCTTCAGGGGCACAGAGGCTGATGGCCAGACCGCTGTTGCCGGCGCGTGCGGTACGGCCTATACGATGCACATGCACTTCCGGATCCCATGCCAGTTCGTAGTTGATGACCAGTTCCAGCGATTTAATATCCAGCCCGCGCGCGGCAACGTCGGTTGCCACCAGGACGCGAGCGCTGCCGTTGGCAAAGCGAACCAGCGTCTGATCGCGGTCGCGCTGTTCGAGGTCACCATGCAGCGCCAGCGTGCTCTGTCCGGCGTCGTTCAGCGTGTCGCAGACCGCCTGACAATCTTTTTTGGTATTACAAAACACAACGCAGGAAGCGGGACGATGTTGACTCAGCAATTTTTGCAGCAGCGGAATTTTAGCGCCGCGTGAAACTTCATAAAACTGCTGCTCTACGGCAGGCAGCGCATCGACGCTGTCAATTTCTATCGCCAGCGGATCGCGTTGTACCCGGCCGCTGATGGCGGCAATGGCCGCAGGCCAGGTAGCGGAAAATAATAGCGTCTGCCGGGATGCCGGGGCAAAACGAATGACTTCATCAATCGCCTCGCTAAACCCCATATCCAGCATTCTGTCCGCTTCATCCAGCACCAGCGTCTGCAGTGCGTCCAGTGAAACGGTGTTTTTTTGCAGGTGATCCAACAAGCGGCCCGGCGTGGCGACGATAATATGCGGCGCATGTTGCAGGGAATCCCGTTGCGCACCGAAGGGTTGACCACCGCACAGCGTCAGGATTTTGATATTGGGCAGAAAGCGCGCCAGACGCCGCAGTTCACTGGCGACCTGATCCGCCAGTTCACGCGTCGGGCACAGCACCAGCGACTGTGTTTCAAAACGTGTGGCGTCGATGTGCTGTAGCAGGCCGAGGCCAAACGCAGCCGTTTTACCGCTGCCAGTTTTTGCCTGCACCCGGACATCCTTGCCTGCCAGAATAGCGGGCAATGCCGCGGCCTGGACAGGCGTCATCGAAAGATACCCCAGCTCGTCAAGGTTCCCGAGCTGGGCGGCAGGCAAAACATTCAGCGTTGAAAAAGCGGTCACAATCTCATCTCATTAAAAAGGGAGCAATCAGCAGGCGCGTATCCTCGCAGATCTGCGGCTGTGATGCGACAATTTAATCGGTACTTCATCCGGCGGCGGGTCCGGCATAGGTTGTGGACGCGGAATGGGATCGGGAACGGGGACCGGATCGACGGGCACTGGATCGGATTGCGCAGACGGGATAAGAAAAAGTAGCGAGAGACTCGACATTTTTAACTCCTCAGTTACGGAACACCTCTTTAAAGGTAGATGCTGTGGTGCAGGAGGCAAAAAAAAAGCCGACTAATCTAAGCCGGCGTCGTACGAATCAATTGTGCTATGCAGTAATTCAAAAAAGGAAGTAAGACAATATGGAGCGCAACGCCCATCGCTTGACGTTGCATTCACCTGCGGGAGTTATATTGCACCTAATGGGTAGATGCTTTTTTGACTTCGCGCAATAAAACAGCCGTTTTTATGTTCAATTTATGTTAAAAAAGTTAATTTTTACAGCCATTTACTACGATGTAACCACCATGTAACGCCACCAATTAAGATAACTAACATGATACAAAAGGCCGCAAAACCATAATGCCAGTTGCCGCCAGGAATGCCTCCCAAGTTGACGCCAAACAGGCCGGTCAGGAAGGTGCTTGGCAAAAACACCATTGCCATCAGCGACATGGTATAGGTTCGCCGCGACAGTGATTCCTGGGTGATCTGGGTGATTTCATCGGTCATCACCGCCGTGCGTGAAATGCAGGCGTCAATTTCATCCAGCCCGCGTCCCAGGCGGTCCGCAATATCCTTCATTCGTTGCCGCTGATCGTCATTCATCCACGGCAGACGCTCACTGGACAGACGGGCAAAAACATCGCGCTGAGGTGCCATATAACGGCGCATCACAATAAGCTGTTTACGCAGCAGCGCCAGAAACCCTCGCGGGGGGATCTCCTGATCGAGCAAATTGTCTTCAAGATCGATAATCCGGTCATGCAGCTCTTCAATAAACTCACTGGCATGATCGGTCAGGGCATCACAGACATCAACCAGCCACCCGCCACAATCGGTGGGGCCGGTGCCTTCCTGGAGGTCGCTCACCACATCATCCAGCGCCAGCACTTTACGCTGACGCGTTGAGACAATCAGCCGCTCATCCATATAGACCCGCATCGCCACCAGTTGATCGGGGCGCTCGTCGGTACTGCCATTAATGCAGCGCAGCGTAATAAGCGTTCCCTCCCCCAGACGGCTGACGCGTGGGCGCAGGCTTTCCCCTGCCAGCGCATCACGCACGTTATTGGGCAACAGTGGCGTGGTTGAAAGCCATTGCGCGCTATCAGGGTGGGTGTAGTTCAAATGGAGCCAGCACGGATGATGTCCATCAATACGATCGCCATTTTGCAGGGGCGTTACCCCACCTTTACCATCCAGTTGCCAGGCGAATACCGCATCAGGCACATTAACATCCGATCCCTTTAAGACGTCCACAGCGCCTCCGTTATTCATCATTCTTGTGGTTAGTCTAGCCATATGCCGACGTTAAGCAACTGTAAGCGAAAGGATAATTGGTTTTACTTAAGTGACGTCTGGCAAATAACTGAATAGAGCGGCTTTTATAAATAAGCGCTACGGCAGCCAGCGAAATAATTTTAAAAGGTATGTTGTGTGATGAATTAATTAACCTGCTAACGAACTGGCAAACTCCACTAAAATCATCTTCGCCTTAAACTGGCGTCCAGGATGGGCTAAGACCGCCCTGTGTAAAGGAAAATATATTTTTTCCTGACGGGCAAATGAGTAACGCAAAACGCGATTTAACTGCTAAATTAGACTTATCTTATTTTATTCTGGACGGTATGATGGTCCTCGTCTCATGGGATCCGATGTTGATCGGGGTCTCTTTTATTGTTGCTTTCATGGCTTCCTTTGTGGCGCTTGATTGCGCCGCGAAAATTACCGTTTCACAACGTAAAACGGATTTCTTCTGGCGATTTTCCGCCGGTGCGACGCTGGGCCTTGGGATCTGGTCAATGCATTTTATCGGCATGTTATCCATGAGGATGACGATGCCGATGCGCTACGACTTCTCGCTCACCTTAATTTCGCTGCTGGTGGCTATTGGCAGTGCTATCGCCGCGATTACTATTGCGGTTTCCTCCAGCGCGCTCGCGCCCAAACGATGGATTTTGGCGACGGGCATTCTCAGCGGCGGCGTGGTCACCATGCATTATACCGGGATGTCTGCGCTACGATTTCACGGGTCAATTGTGTGGAGTAAGCCGCTGATTGCCCTGTCAGTGCTCGTCGCGTTTGCTGCCTGCGGTATTGCCCTGTGGCTGACATTTAGCCTGCGGCAACGGCATAAAAACAGGCTTTCGCATCGTATTCTCGCGGCAATAGTGATGGGCCTCGCCGTCGCCGCCGTCCATTATATCGGCATGGGTGCGGCAACCTTTGGCGGCCATGGTGCTGGTCTTGCGGACGGATTAAGTGAGCACGGTCTTTCCCTGTGGGTAACGGCCACAACGCTGCTGCTGTTAGGATGTATGCTCATATTTTCCATTATCGATTCTCAGGTGCGCACTACCCGTCTGACGGAAGATCTTGAACAGTTGAACCTGCAACTGGAACGGCAATCACGCTACGATGCGCTCACCGGGCTGGCAAACCGTATCCAGATGGATGTGCGTCTTGAAGAATGCCTGCTCAGCGCCCGGGACGTTCGCGCCACGTTCGCCGTAATGGTAATGGATCTTGATGGTTTTAAACGTATTAACGATACGCTGGGCCATGCTGCGGGTGACCGGCTATTAATGGCGGTCGCCAACCGTATCAGCGCTCGCTTAAGACCAAAAATGCTGCTGGCGCGGCTGGGAGATGACGAGTTTATGCTGCTGGTGCCTGATACCAGCGAAGGTGAAGCGACCGATCTTATCGCGGGGATCCTTGATGCAGTACGCCGCCCGGTTTATGAAGCCGGGCAGTTACTCAATCTCTCGCTTAGCGCCGGCGTGGCGATGTTCCCGCGCGACGGTGAGAATTCGCATCAACTTAAAATGAATGCTGCCACGGCGATAAATAGCGCCAGGCGTGAGGGCCACAATAACTGGGCAATGTATAATGCGCGCACCATGCAGCAAGGTAATACCGCGCTTACGCTTGAGCAGGACATCACCCAGGCGCTGGCGTTACAGCAGTTCGAATTATGGTACCAGCCGATCTACAGCAACGGAACTGAAGCACTGTATGGCTTCGAAGCGCTATTGCGCTGGCGTCATCCGGTCAATGGCATTGTGATGCCGGATGCATTTCTTCCCGCGCTGGAAAAAAACGGCCAGATCCTGCCCGTTGGACAATGGGTAATTGAAGAAGCCTGCCGTCAACTTAATGCATGGAGCGAGGAAGGCCATGACGAACTGACGTTGTCCATTACGCTTTCTGCCAGCCAGTTTGAGCAGGAAGAGATTCATACGCTGGTCTGCTCGATGTTAGAAAAATATTCGGTCGCTCCCGCCCGGCTGACGCTCAAAATTGTTGAGTCCATTGCGCTGACTAATCCCGAGCGCAGTCTGAGGACGTTGATGGCATTTATGCGTTCAGGACTAACGCTGGCGATTGATAATTTTGGAACGGGTTATGCCAATGTCATGCTGTTAAAAGATTTACCCGTCCAGCACTTGAAAATTAACCGGAGTCTAATCAAAGATATCCGCTATAACGGCAAAAATATGGCCATTGTGTCTAACATTATCGAGGTTGCACACTCCATGCATATGAGCGTGGTGGCACAGGGCATCGAAACGGTGGAGCAAAAGCATTTATTATCCAGCCTTGGCTGTGACTATTTACAGGGATTTTTACTGGCGCGCCCTGTACCAGCCAGTGACATAGCAGAATTGCTTCAGCGTCAGGTACCGACTGCCGTGGTGACCCATCAGCCCGCGCTTATCGATCCCCTGTTGCCCGGGATAAAAAACCAAATGTAAACGCAGATCCTGAGCTTGATGGCAAACCGTGCGTGAAACAAGGGGGCGCCCCACTCTGTCAGTAGTCTGAGATCCTGCTAATTTTTGTAGTTGCCCTGCAAACTATTATCTCGCTGCTATACTTTAGTTCTGACAAAACAACAGAGTAGCGAGGATAAACATGAAAAAAGCGTTAATTATACCCCTTAGTGTTCTGCTGGCTGCCGCAGCGCTTTCTGGTTGCACGCGTACAAGCTATGCCATTCATACCAATGATGGTCGGACCATTATTAGCGATGGTAAACCGCAGGAATCTGAAACCGGGCTGTTGGGCTATAAAGACGCTAACGGCGTGAAGCAACAGATTAACAAATCTGAAGTTAAGAACGTCTCTGAAGTCCCGCATTGAGATGAGCAGCCCCGCAAGGGGCTGTAGCTACCGCGTTTCCACTCCTGCCATCCTGGCTTAAACCTTCATTAGAAACAAACTCATAAACAGCAAAAATGATAAAGTTATTAATAGCCTATCTTTTTGCCTGTTTATCCCTTAAATTAGCCTTTCTTGTAATGATAATGCACATTGCATTCTCTCAGGAACATCTGGATTTCATGTTCCTGAGAGTTTTTTTACGTTGCCCTTCACTGAAATCATTGCTTACTTTCCCCTCTCCCTTGCACAGCAACGTGCAAACGCTTAAGTGCCTAAAAATTATCTGTTAACATTTTTACATAATTACAACGCGGCGAAAAATACCGTTTGGTCTATGCTTAAATACATTGACAGCAACGACAGACGATTATTTAGCTAAACAAAGAACATTCTTAAAATCACAGGCTTAAACGTTATATGCGAAATAAAGATGCTATAAATAATACTACGTCAACGCCAGATAAAACGATGCCGCTAGCGGAAGAAAGAATTACTGTATCGAAAGAAAAAATCGTCGATCGTCGCATTCAGATTTCTCGTAAGACGGTTACTGATGAGCAGCTCATCGAAACCGAACTTAGCCGTGAAGAGGCAATAATTCATCGCGTTAGTAAAAATGAGATTATACAACCTGATAAGATCCCCACGGCCCGACAGGAGGGTGATATTTATATCATTCCGGTGATTCGGGAAGAGGTGGAAATAATACGCCGTCAGGTTCTGGTAGAGGAGATTCACGTAAAAAAAATTCTTACCAGCGAACATTTTCAGGAAAGCGTCGAATTAAGACGTCAGGAATTAGATATTTCCACGGATAAGGAAGATTAATAACATACCCCGTAACCTAAGCACGAGGAGAATCTCTGATGGCTCATGAAAAAATCGTTACCGCCTTCGAGCAACCCCAGCAGGCAGCAGCAGCGAAAGAAAAATTGATCGCTGAAGGTATCCCGGAAAGTCATATTGATATCATATCGGGCGAAAGATTACGCGTTGAAGATAAAGAAATTCGCCATCCGAGCTTCTGGCAGCGCCTTTTCGGGGACGATGTCGATGACGACTACGCCACCGAATATAACAAAGCCATCCAGCTTGGCGGCGTGCTTCTTACTGCCCGTGTAGATAAAGACGATGCGGATCGCGTTGAAGCACTGCTTGATAGCTATTCCAGCGACTACTCTTCCCTGCGCGGGTCATACGATCCGACCACCGAGCGCGATTATCTTGGTGAAGTTGACAGCACTACCGCAGCGGACATCGGCGGCGTACGCCCGGTCGATAATCCCGTTTCCGGTGTCGGTACAGGTGGAGTAAGCGGCGTAGCCCCAACGGGTAACATCCCGCCAAACGTGGGTGGCGTCCGTGCCGTTGATCCTGACACCCTCAGTGCCTCAGAACGGACTCGCGACTGGAGTTCGTCTGATGATATTACCGATACCGACGACCTCTCTGATAACCGCGATCTTACCCGTGACCGCGCCCTGTCAGATGATGTTAATCGTGAGACGCTGAAACTGGCTGAAGAAGAAGTCGATATCAGTAAACGCCGGGTTAGCGACGGTAAAATTCGTCTGCGCCGTTATACGACCGAAGAAGATGTGTCTGAAGATATTTCGCTGACCGAGCATCACGCCAATGTTTTCCGTTCGGCGGTGGACGAACCAGCCTATCTGCACGATGTTGACTGGTCAGATAAAACGATTGAAGTTGAAGAGTCTCATGAAGTGCCGGTAGTAAATAAAACGGCGCATATTCGTGAAGAAGTCGGTATTGATACCGAGCGAACTGAGCGCACCGAAACTGTACGTGATACCGTGCGTCGTCAGGAAGTCGAAGTCGATAAATCCGCTTCCGATAAAGACCGCCTGTTAGATAAAGATCGTTTTGATGACGATAAGAAATTCTAAGCTGGCCTTTCAGGTCTAACTTCAGCCCCCGCCTGCCGGGGGCTGAACGTTTATTCAACTATCTCAATTAAATTGCCATCCGGATCGCTAATCACCGCCTCGTAATAGCCATCCCCTGTCGTCCGCGGCGGCGACACCAGAATGCCCTGCTCTTCTGCCCGCCTCGCCATGTCATCTACCGCCTGCTTACTGCCAGGTGAAATCGCCAGATGAACCCATCCGGTCATATTATTCTCAGGTTTCACCCGAGTGAGTCCAGGTTTGGTCATTAATTCAATGGCAATCGTGTCGTTGATAGTGACGAAATAAGATTCAAATCCATGATTCGTTTTACTGCAATATTTGTCGTTGATGTTACCGCCGAAAAATTCGACCCAGAAACGCGCCTGTTGCTCCAGGTCTTGGGTCCATATGGCGATATGGGCAATTTTCATCGTAAACCTCTTCACGTAATTTCGTGTTTTTGTGCAATATCCTCGCAGATATTATTACCATAAGTGAGAATAGTTGGTCGCGTCACGATCCCCGTACACGAGGATCGTGATTTATGACTCTTCACGCCACCTACGACTTAAGCGCCGGAACGATATATTGCACCGGCAATACCAGATTTGAAAGTTCAAGCAAAGGCATCGGGTTTACCGTCAGGTTCGACATAATGGTCACTTCGAAGGCCAGATAGGCTCCCAGTTCAGAAGGACGGTACTTCCGCGCCCAGGTCGTTATTGCTTCGCTTAAGGTTCCAACCATCGTCTTCAGCGAAAGCGTACGGTCGTTGTGCTGGTTGGTGCTGACCTCAAGCGGCGGCATCACCGCCAGCGGTAACGAAATGGACATCTCCGTCAACGTGGATGCCAGGGTATAAACGTAGGTTACGTTCACCTGCAGTGTACTGCTTATACTGAAATCGGTTTCGAACAGCGCGTTAAACAGCACGGAAAGGTGCTGCTCCAGCAAGCGTTGCACCGGTTGTCCATCCTGCCTTCCCAGCGTCGCGATATTCACACGCTGTGCGGACCGCAGAGTCGGATGTAACGGGTTGCCAAACGAGACATCCGGCGTGGTGAAGACAAAGGGCTCGTTGATCCTGCCGCCGATATCTTCATTACGGGTAATTATACACCGTTGAGACCGCATCCTGCCGCTCCAGAATCTGCATCCCGGGCAACTCCACGGTACGCGCTGCCAGACTTTGCGCAATGTCAGCCGTCAGGGGCTCCCCATGTTCGTTCTGATAGTACCAGGCGTAACGTCCTGCGGTGGAGTCGCTCAATTCGGGAATAAAGAGTGGCTGATAGCCCGCAATCTGCACAGCAGGATAATCACTCAGCCCGGTTGGCTCGCCATCGGCGGAAGTTAACGTCACTACCCACACGGTTCTGTTCTGCGAATTGATATTCACCGTTACGCTTTTTTCAGCGATGCAAAAGCGCCAGGTTTCTGTCGCAAGAGTGCAGTTTGCATCCTGATGGGTGACTCGCAGGCTACGGGCTCCACTGGCCTGGCTGACGATATCCGTGACCATCTTCAGATAAGCCCCCAGGGCCAATGAAGCCTCATCAATCTTACGTTGGTCGCTGGTCTGCGCATCAATCAGCGGTACCGTCTGGCCGATTACCTGGGTGAGCGTTTTCTGGCTGTCAGTAAACTGCGCTAATCCCTGGAACGCATCCATATATCCTGCCCGCAACTGGTCGTTGCTGTCCTGAAGATTGAAGTGAACAGCGTGATAAACAACCCTGCTGGCTCGCCGGGTATTTCGCGCCGGAACGCGACTGGAGCTAACTGCGAAAGAGTTTTCCCTGCTGAGCCTTCTGGCCCGGCATCAGGGGGAGATCCTGTCAAAGATGATGATTGCGGAGCAGATATGGGACATGAATTTTGACAGCGATGCCAATGTGGTTGAAGTGGCCATTAAACGCCTGCGGGCCAAAGTGGATGCCCCGTTCGATATCAAGCTGTTACATACCGTTCGAGGCATGGGGTATGTCCTTGAAGTCCGGTCCGCATAAATGAAGGGGATAGCATGCCTGAGCGTTCCATCTTCGTTCACCTGGCGCTGATGTTTGCCTTATCCGCGCTGCTGATTGTGTCCGTTATCGGCATCCTGCTCAAAGGCTCTTTGCATGACTCTTTGCAAAAGCAGATGCACAATGAGCTGCTATTCCGGGAATCATTAATGAGTCCGTGGATCACCGCGCGAACTTCGGCTGACGGCTGGTCGACGCTTGCCAATAAATTCACCGTATTAACCAATTCTGAAGGTGAACGCGTTCGCTACTGGATAGTAAGCGATGACCCACGCTTCAGCATGGGGGGAACACCCCCGGTGGGTGTCCAGTGGTCTTCTTTACAGGAAGGTTTTAATAAAGTGCCAGGCGCATCAGAAGGTGCCTGCTCGCTGTTTCTGTTAGTGAAAACGATCCCCGCCAACGGTGAAAGGCCTGAGCTTCGCTATGTGGTTGCCATCGACTCTACGCCGTACATGGGCACACTCGATGCGTTCACGCGTACATTGCTGATCATTACCGCACTGGGCGTCGTGGTTGTCGCCTTACTGGGATACGTCGTTTCGAGGATCGGTCTTCGTCCCGTTGGGGCGCTCAGTAAACAGGCCCGGCAACTCGCTCCCGGGGACCATGGTCAGCGCCTGAATACCCAAGCATTACCTGACTAATTACAGCAGTTAGCATCATCTTTTAATGGCGTGCTGGTACGGCAAGAGGTCGCCTGGAGGCAGCTCGAAAGCTTTAATGCCGATGTTGCGCATGAACTCCGGACTCCGCTGACTAACCTGATTGGCCAGACGCAGCTGGGCCTCGCGCGCCGACGTTCACAGGATGAACTGGAAGAGTTACTGGGTTCCAATCTGGAAGAACTTGAACGCATGACGTCTATCGTTAACGACATGCTGTTCCTGTCCCATGCAGGTGAACATGCGTCCCAGCTTACGCAGGTCTCCCTGCGGGAAGAAACCCTGAAAACAGCGGAGTATGTGGAACCCTCTTTTGCTGAAAAACAGCTCTCTCTGGATGTCCAGGGCGACGTCACAGCGCACATCGACCGCCGACTGTTCCACCGATCACTGGCTAATTTCTGGAAAATAGCGCAAGACACTCGCCCTGCAACAGCACGATCACGGTGCGGTTAAGCGAAACCGGTCATCAGGCCTGTGTTGAAGTTTCAAACCCGGGCGATCCGATAGCACCAGAGCACTTACACCGGCTTTTCGAGCGGTTCTATCGCGTTGATACCTCCCGGGCCAGGAGTGATACCCATAACGGGCTGGGCCTGTCGATCGTGCGTGCCGTCGCCATTATGCACCGGGGAGGTGTATTTGCCCGTAGTGAAGCTGGCATCAATACATTTGGCCTCACCTTTGCGATGCAAGCGGATAAAGCGGCGGGCAACGCTCACTCCGGCACTGAGCCGGGGCCAGGGTTAACTGACAGAATTGTCAGGGGGGCGTCAGCCTGACGTCATCACCCCCTCGATAAAATCATCGCAGGCAATCCCCTCTTCATTGATAAGGACGCTTTGCATGATCGGACATTTACGTTACCTCGGGCTGTTACTGCCTATTACATTTTCATCCAGGGCAGCGGAGCAAAATCCTGCTGTCCATATCGCCGCCGCAGGAAGTCAGAATGCGGTGTTCGGGTCAGCCGAGAACTTTACCGGTCGCGTTAGGGTTGATCCTCTCTTCAAACCGGATAACGACATCCCTGTTTCCGGGGCTTATGTCACCTTTGAACCCGGCGCTCGTTCCGCCCGGCATACGCATCTGGCGATCACCGGGATTGTGGATGGCAAAAGCGTTAACTGGAAGGAGTTAGTGACAGATGAACAATACCACGCCCATTAAAGCATTAGCGGCAGCGGTACTGCTGACCTTTGGTTTTGGTCTTACGGCACATGCTGCTCCCGTCAATAAAGGAGCCTCAGAAATGAACCACGAACAAAGGGTTTCAGATACGCTGTCAGCCCGCCAACAGGCCATCCCGTTGATTGCGGCATCGATGGCCAGCAGTCAGATGGATAAGCTGAATGCAGCCCTGAATCAGGGTCTTGACGCCGGACTCACGATAAACGAAACCAAAGAGATTCTTGTCCAGCTTTATGCCTGTACGGGCTTCCCCCGTAGCCTGAATGCGCTTAGTGAATTGATGAAGGTCGTCGAAGCACGTAAACAACGTGGTATCAAAGACGTTGAGGGTAAAGAACCGGTTGCCCCGATCCCTGTTGGGGATGAGCTTCGCCGCATCGGTACCGCAAACCAGACAAAAATCTCAGGCGCTCCCGTCCAGGGCCCGCTGTTTGATTTTGCCCCGGTGATTAACCAGTTCCTGCAAACGCATCTTTTCGGTGACATTTTCGCCCGCGATAACCTCGACTGGCAAAGCCGCGAGCTGGCAACGGTTGGCGCATTAGCGACCACGCCGGGCGTCGAATCACAACTGCTGTCGCATACGCGAGCCAGCATGCGGGTCGGCCTGACGGCAGCGCAGCTGCGCCAGCTGGCACAGGTTCTGCGTGAATATGGCGAAAATGATGCAGCAACGCGAGCTGAAAAGGCGCTGCAGCAGGCGCTCGCAAACCATCAGGGGTGAGTTATGGAGCATGATCCGAACCGCAGAATGTTAATCACCGCACTTGCCGGTCTCACGCTGGCAAACGTATCTCTGGCATCAGCTGCGACCGGAACCGCAAACGTGCAGGGTAAAAGCCTTGTTCTGGTGGCGTACTTTTCTCGCAGCGGAAATACACGCGTCATTGCGGGCGTCATTCACCGCAGCCTGAATACCGATCTGTTTGAAATCGAACCGGCTACGCCTTATCCGGAAGACTATTTTCAGACTGTTGAACAGGCGAAAAATGAGCGTGAGCGAGGCGTAAAACCGGCATTAAAAAATAGCGTTGCAGATATCTCACGCTACGAGACCGTGTATTTAGGCTTTCCGATCTGGGGGACCAGCGTGCCGCCTGTCGTGCAAGCATTTCTCAGCAGCCACAACCTTGCGGTCAAATTACTTATCCCCTTCATTACTCACGGTGGCTACGGTAAAGGAGACTGCGACGACATCCTTACCCGTCTCGCCCCCACTGCACGCCGGGAAAAACCGCTGGTTATTGAATGCGACCAGGAGCGAAGAACGACTGAAACGGTCACTCGTTGGTTAGCAACGGTACGCAGCTGATTTATTAATAAGAGGAGATACCCTTGAAGACAATTTTAAAAACGCTGGCCATCTGCGTAATGGCGGGTGGCCTGGTGACTCAGTCGGTATACGCCGAGCCGCTGGTCATTCAGGAACAGGGAAGATTCTCTGCAGGTGGTACTATCATCACCGCCCCAGGAACATTTGACGCGAAAAAGCCGCTGGATTCTGCTGGCCAAACTTATCATGGCGATCATACCTCAGTGTTCTACCAAATTCCGGAAAGTCCGCATAAATACCCTATCGTCATGCTGCACGGAGCAGGTCAGTTCTCCCGCACCTGGGAAAGCACGCCGGATGGTCGTGAAGGGTTCCAGAATATATTCCTGCGTCGCGGGTTCTCAACCTATCTTGTCGATCAGCCACGACGGGGCAGCGCCGGGCGCACTACCGTAGAAGGTACTGTCACGCCTGAACCGGATGAACAGGTGTGGTTCAACCAGTTCCGCGTTGGCGTGTGGCCAGAATATTTTAAGGGCGTTCAGTTCTCTCACGACAAAGAAGCACTGAATCAGTATTTCCGTCAGATGACCCCAAATACCGGGCCGTTTGATTTCAATGTCATCTCTGATGCGATGTCCGCAGTAGTTGATAAATCCGGCCCCGCTATCCTCTTCACCCACTCTCAGGGCGGCGGACCAGGCTGGTACACGGCGATGAAAAACAACAAGGTCAAAGCCATTGTCGCCTTCGAGCCTGGCAGCAGCTTTGTCTTCCCGGAAAAAGAACTCTCAGCCCCTATGCCAGGCGCGTTCGACACGCTGAAGGGTGAGCCTGTTCCGATGGAGCAGTTTATGGCGCTGACCAAAATCCCGATTCTGATTATTTACGGCGATAACATACCGGATAAACCTGTCGCCATGCCCGCGCAGGACAGCTGGCGCGTACGCCTTGCGATGGCTCGGGAGTGGCGCGACGTGGTGAACAAGCATGGCGGGGATGTGACGGTGACGCATTTGCCTGAAGTGGGAATCAAAGGGAATACTCACTTCCCGTTCTCTGATCTCAATAATGTGCAGATTGCTGATTTGGTGAGTCAGTTTTTGAAAGAGAAAAATCTGCAGTAGCCGTTTTAGAAAATCACCTGAATCGTTTAAAAGAGCGCCCACCCATAGTGGGCGCTCATCACCTTGTGTAACTTATTCAAGTACCGGAAAAATATAACCTTTACGCGCACTTTGCCACGCAAGAACAGCGAGGCCCAACGCAATAAAGGACAGAATCGCGCCCGCCCAGTTGGGAGAAGCCAGTCCAAAACCCGCAGCAATGGTTACCCCACCGGCCCATGCCCCCAGCGCATTTCCCAGATTAAACATGCCGATATTGACCGAAGCCGCCATTGTCGGGGCTCCCGCATGGCTGGCGCGCTCCATCACCAGTTTCTGAATCGGTGAGACCGTCGCGAAGCCGAAGGCCGCCATCAGAAATACTGAGATGCTGGCAACCCACTGGCTTTCAACACCCGCCCAGAAGACCAGCAGCACCAACCCCTGAGCCGCGAGGGTAACGAACAGCGTGCCAAACAGAGAGCGGTCAGCGAAGCGCCCACCAATCCAGTTACCGACGGCAAGCCCCAGACCAAACAGCACCATTAACCCAGCCACGCCGCCTGCGGAGAAACCGGCCTCCTGTACCATCATTGGCGCAATGTAGGTAATCGAGGTGAAAAAGGCGGCCGGGCCGAAAATCGTGATCCCCATGACCAACAGCACCTGCGGGTCAACAAAGGCTCTCAGTTCGTTACGTAAAGCAATCGCTTTGCCTTTCGCAATATGCGGAACCAGCACGGCTATGCTTGCCATCGTCAGCACCCCGATACCGGCAATGATCCGGAATACCAGCCGCCAGCTAAAGGTTTGCGCAAGCCAGGTACCCGCCGGAACGCCAAGCAGGTTGGCTAATGTCAGCCCCGAAAACATAAAGGCAATCGCGCTTGCCTGACGTCCTGGCGCCACCAGCGATGCGGCAATAATCGAGCCGATACCAAAAAAGGCCCCGTGATTAAATGAGGTGATAATACGGCCGACAATCGCTATCTCCATTGTCGGCGCGATGGCCGTAATGATATTACCGATCGTAAAGATACCCGCCAGCGCAATCAGCATGGCCTTGCGGGGGATCCTAACGCCGACAATCGTTAACAGCGGTGCACCAATAAATACGCCCAGCGCGTATGACGTTGCCATCATTCCCGCTTTCGGGATACTGACGCTAAATTCTGCGGCAATTTGTGGGAGGATCCCGGCGATGACAAATTCCGTCAGGCCGATACCAAATGCGCCCACGGCGAGGGCGAAAAGTGCGATAGGCATTGCAACTCCATTATTTGTTTTGTGGCTTAATAATATTAGGTAGAATTAAGTATATTCATACTTTCATTCAGATTGAGAAGCCCTGTGAGCGCATTTGATAAAGAAAAAGATGGTATTCGGCAGACAAGACATAAACCGGCGGAACTGGATGCTATTGACCGAAAAATATTAGGTGCTCTGGCGGAGGACGCAGGTCGCAGCTACACGGAATTGAGTGAGATTGTGAACTTATCAGCCCCGGCGGTTCACGATCGCGTAAAACGACTGAAGCGCGATGGGGTGATCAAGGGTACCGTGGCGGTCCTGGATGGCTGCAAGCTGGGACGGACGCTGTTAACGTTCCTGGTTATCGACACCAGTAGCTATCAGGCAACGCGCGCCCTTTTGCAGTTCACCAGCCGCAAGGAAGTGGAAGAGTTGCACACCGTTGCCGGGGATGGCTGCGTATTTATCAAAGTACGTGCTAACGATACTGAATCGCTGGAGAATTTCCTGATGGAGATTCAGAGCCTTGAAGGCGTACGTTCCGTACGCAGCTATATTGCGCTTTCCACTTTTCTGGAGCGCGGGCCCTCGCCGGATTAACGCGCACCGGCCTTCTGGCGTGCTGTAAAAAAGGTCAGTACGCCCGCGCAAAGGAGCAGCACGCTACTCATGGCAAACGTGCTCTGCCAACCGAGGAGGTCAAACACGATGCCTCCTGCCGTTGATCCAAGGGCGATGGAGAGCTGAATCACCGCGACCATGAGCCCGCCTCCGGCTTCTGCGTTATAAGGCAACGTACGCGCAATCCATGTCCACCATCCGGTTGGCGCAGCGGTGGCCAGCATGCCCCAGAGCCCTAACAGCAACGAAACCGTCCAGACCAGATGCCCGGTCAGCATCAGGCCGATGGCAATGACGGCCATCAACCCAGGTATGGCCATCAGCGTAGGGTAGAATTTTCTGTTGAGGAATGTCGAAACAACCAGCGTGCCGATAAAACCGGCTACGCCGATAATCAGCAAAATCAACGACAAGCCTGAGGAATCAACCCGCGTCACGGTCTCCAGGAACGGGCGCACATAGGTAAATAGCGTAAACTGGCCCATGAAAAACAGGCCGCAGGCCAGCATGCCAACCGCAACCACGCGGCGGCTAAGTATGCGGAATACATCGCCAGGTGACGTGCGGCTTTTATTCGCATCCATACTGGGCAGGCTGATGCACTGCCAGATAAAGGCGACCACCGCGATGGGCACCAGGCACAAGTAAGCGCCTCGCCATCCGACCGTGGCACCCAGATAGCTTCCCAGCGGCGCGGCCACGACCGTCGCCAGCGCATTACCGGCATTAAAAATCGCCAGCGCACGCGTGACCTGTTGCTGTGGCACCAGACAAATCGCCGTTGCCGCAGACATCGACCAGAATCCGCCAATCGCCATACCGATCATCGCGCGACCGATCATATACATCAGATAACTGGAAGCCAGCGCAATAATAAGCCCCGATACGGCCATCAGAACCGTCATTCCCAGCAGCAGGAATTTACGATTCATCTTTCCTGCTAGCGTTGAAAGCGTCAGGCTGGTCAGAACCGCCAGTGCGCCGGAGATAGCAATCCCCTGCCCAGCCAATCCCTCCGTCACGCCTAAATCGCGGGCAATCGGCGTGAGCAGGCTGACGGGCATAAATTCAGAAGCAATCAGCACAAACACGCACAGGGTCATGGCAAAAATACCGCCCCAGTATGCGCGCTGATGATGAGGTGATGGTGTTTGGTTTAGCGTCGACATAGTGAAATTTCACGAAGGCCAGGATAAAAGCCACCAGCCAGAGGCCGGTGGCTTTGCATCAATTCAGGAGAGGGTTTATTTCAGTTTGGTCTGGAAAAATTGTTCGAATTTCGCGAAAGGTATTTTTCCGGCCACGTTATCGTACAGATCCACGTGATTTGCCCCAGGCACCACCACCAGCTCTTTGTCTTTACTACCGACCGCCTTGTAAGCATCTTCAGCAAAATAGCGTGAATGCGCTTTTTCACCAGTCACAATCAGCGTCGGGATGGTGATTTCACTGGCGTAGCTCAGCAGCGGCATATTCATAAATGATAGCGGCATCGTTGCCGTCCACGCCCCGGTCGAGTTAACGGAACGTTCGTGGAAGCCGCGCGGCATGCGATAGTAGTCAAAGAACTCTTTCAGTACCGGATGTGGATTTGCCGGCAGCGTTTCTGGCAGAACGCGCTCGCCCGCGCTGACCTTGCCGTTGCTGTCGACGCTAATATCATGAGCACCGTGTGCGAACGTGCCGCTCTGCGCATCCTTCCAGCGCTGTTCATTCAGATATTGCAGAACAGCACGACGGTCGGCGGTGGAATAACGGTCTTTGCCATCCCCCACACCATGGCCCATCGCCCGGCTCATGTCGTACATCACGCTGGTAGCCACCGCTTTAACGCGGGTATCCATCGCGGCATCGTTCAGCGCCATGCCGCCCCAGCCACAAATACCGAGCAGCCCGATACGGTTGCGATCCACCTCTTTTTGCAGCCCTAAGAAATCTACCGCCGCGCTGAAATCTTCAGTGTTGATATCCGGTGAGGCGACGTTTCGCGGATAGCCGCCGCTTTCCCCGGTGTAAGAAGGATCGAACGCCAGGGTAACAAACCCTTGTTCCGCCAGCGTCTGCGCATACAGGCCGCTGGATTGCTCTTTCACCGCGCCAAATGGCCCACTGACCGCAATCGCCGCCAGCTTGCGATCGCCACGGTCTTTAGGCAGGTAAAGATCGCCCACTAAGGTGATGCCATATCGGTTCGGGAACGAGACTTTACGATGTTCGACTTTCTGGCTCTCGGCGAACGTTTTATCCCATTTATCTGTCATGGACACAGGGGCATTAGGATTGGTTGAATCAGCATAACTCATTGTCGTGACTCCACTTAATGATGCGAATAACAGCATGGCCGGCATCGCGGTTTTTAGCGTTCGGGTGAAGGCTTTCATAAAAATCCCCATAAAAAACAACAGAGAGATACAGGTTTCCGACGGACAACGCTGCGGTGCTTTGCTTTGATGGGGTCATTATAGTAAGCAGAATTAGTGCTGATTAGGGGGCGATTACTGCTAAGATTGATATCATATTGTTATAAATTAATACTGAATTTGCTGTCATTCCGGGGGGATTTTTCAATGGCGAAAAGGGAGAACTACAACGAGCTGTACCTGTTTATGCAGGTGGTGCGGGAAGGCAGCTTTACCGCAGCGGCTCAGCGGCTGGGGCTTGCTCAGTCAGGAGTCAGCCGTTCTGTTCGCGAGCTTGAAGAAAGGCTGGGCGTCCAGCTGCTGGTGCGCACCACGCGTAAACTATCGCTGACGCAAGCAGGCGAGCAGCTCTACCAGAAGACGGCATCTGGATTTGATACGTTAGATCTTGGGCTTGCCACGCTGGCGCACTATCGAGAGACGCCCTCCGGTACGGTACGTATCAATGCCAGCCAGCACGCGATTGATAAATGCCTGCTGCCAAAGCTGGCGGTATTTAAACAGCGCTATCCTGATATCAGGCTTGAACTGATGAATGAGAGCCGGTTCGTCGATATCATCGAGGAAAGATTCGATGCCGGCGTCCGTCTGGGGCCTGAAGTCGGCCAGGGCATGGTCGCAGTACGCATTACGCCGGATATGGAGATGGCGATGGTGGGGACTCCGGAACATTTTCGTCGCTATGGTTTTCCGCAAACCCCGACTGATTTAAAGGCACATCCCTGTATCGCCTATCAGTTTGCCGACGGCAGCGTATACCAGTGGGAACTCAATCAGGATGATAAAAAAATTACCCACCGGCCTGAAGGGCAATGGGCTCTATCCGACAGCTATATGGAAGCAGAAGCCGCCCGGCTGGGCCTCGGGTTAGCCTATGTCCCTGTTGAACTGGTCGACGATGATTTAGAACACGGTAAGCTTATCAGGGTATTACAGCGTTACAGCCTGCGAATGAAAGGATTGTTTCTCTATTACCCTCATCGCAACGTCTCCCCCGCCCTGCGGATGGTCATTGATACATTGAAAATCTGAACGTTAACAACGACCGACTCTTCACTGTACAAAATTGTGTCAGGTAGTCCCTCTGCTTTCAATTCCAAGGTCTGCTTTGAGCGAAAAGCGGACGCTGACCCGGACACCTAAGTTATGCTCAATGAAGACAAATAATGTTACTGCATCAAATTATCGAAATTGAATTGCAATCAATGTGCCATCTCAAATGTCACATCAATATTACCCGTATGCCTGAAAATCCCAACTCCAGAGTGGATACGACCCACTTTCTGAAGGTTACCTATCCGTTCATTGTTCTGTTCGTACATGATCACGAAACTGTGGCGGGGAGCCCAGTAAACAACATCGCCCACTTCATAACCGCTGGTCTGCGCTTCGTTTGCAGGCAGGGCATCCGGGAACCGGTAGCACATTTCGCGTCCGTAAAGATCTTCCATGGGCAGCGTCAGCGGAAAGCGAGAGACCAGCGCCCGGGTGGTGGCATTGTCATAAAACGTTGCCGTCATCACCTGGTCACCTGCGGTGATCTTGACCCGGATACCTTCGGCCTCAGCCCCCAAAGATGAAAATGACACCGCCGTCAGGGAGGCTAGAGCAAGCATGACTGGTTTGAACATAAAACTCTCCGTTGTTTTTATATTTTCAGGAATAACGGCACTGCAATAGTGCCGTTCAGAAACATTATTTATCTGATTTCAAATTGGTGTTAAAGAATGAGACCAGCTTGTCCCACGGGATGAGTTCAGTGCGGTCATACAGGTCGATACGGTTAGCCCCCTTAATCTCCACGAGCTCTTTCGGCTCTGCGGCCATTTTGTAAGCTGTATCGGTATAGGTGCGGGATGGTGCAGCATCACCCACGACAAAGAGTATTGGTCGCGGTGAAATGGACTCGATATCGATAAACGGATGGAAGTTCATGAACTTCGCATAGGTCGACGGCGTTGACCGGCGATCGTTGGATGCCACCTTACCGCGCTCCGTCTGATAAAAGTCATTAGACTCTTTACCTTCGATGAACACCGGATCGTTTTGGCCCGGACCATAAACGGGTTGGCCGGTTTCAGCGGTTTTGTAGCGTTGTTCTGCGGCAATCGCCAGGTCCTTGTTTCTCATCTCCACGGTCCGCTCATGGTTCAGACCGGTACGGAAATATTCACCCATGTCGTACATGCTGACGGTGGCGAGCGCCTTGATGCGGGGATCCATTTTTGTCGCGGCGATGGCAAAGCCGCCACTACCACAGATGCCGATTACACCAATTTTTTCACGGTCTACAAACGTACGGGTTCCGAGGAAATCAACGGCAGCGCTGAAGTTTTCTGCATAGACATCAGGCAGCACGGCCCCACGCGGCGTACCCGCACTCTCACCCCAGAAAGACTGGTCGAAGGACAGCGCAACAAAACCGGCTTCCGCCATTTTGGTTGCGTAGAGGTTAGCAGCCTGCTGTCTTACTGCAGCAAAAGGATGGCCGACAATAAGGGCGTCATATTTTTTACCGGCTTCCATATTGCGTGGAGTAAATAACGTGCCGGTAACTTCCATACCGTAAATATTTTTGAATTTAACGGTTTCAGTCTTCACCTTATCGCTTTTATAGAAATTATCCGCACCGTGGGACATATCCGCCGCGACAGCTGTGTTTGCCCCCATACCCAGAGCGACGCTAAGTATCGCCAGCGCGGCCAGGGTTTTTAATTTCCCTTTTGAATGCAATTTCATATTACCTCCTGAATTAAATAAAGGTGTTAAGACAAACGGAGTGAAAAATCCGGAGAACAATAAATCTCCGGACAGCAGGACCTATTCAGGCCGAATTTTGTTTTCTCTGGCCCGGGCGTTTTAACAGCAGGAACGCCACCACAGCGGTGGACAGCACTGCCAGCGCGCCGGCCAGGAATATCGCGTTCAGTCCCAGGTGGCTTCCTATCCAGCCGAGCGCAGGACTGCCGATCGCCATCGCCACGTCAAGAAATGCTGTGTAGATGCCCATCACCATGCCGCGGTTCTGGGGTGTTGAACCACTGATGGCTTCAATACCGAGGCCCGGGTAAACCAGTGAGTAGCCAAAACCGGCTAAGGCAGCACCTGTCGTCGCAATCAGGGACGTACCGGCAAGCCATATCAGGAACAGCCCGGCGGCCTGTACGAGCACAAAAATCAGCGCAATACGCGCGCCACCAAAGCGATCTGGCAGATGGCCAGCAACGGTCCGGGCAGCAATCAGCGCAACGCCAAAGGCAGTGAATGCCATCCAGACGGGCTGCCAGTTCATGGCGCTGTAATACAGTGAGCTGAAGGCCAGGATGGTACAGTAGCCCGTGCTGGCAAGCGCGGCGCCCAGTCCGGGTAACCAGACCGCGTGCATGACCGAGCCAAAGGTTGCCTGCGCGGCATGTGGATGGGGCGCAACTGCGGGCATGCGAGCAAGATACGCCAGTACCAGTAAAGGAAGCAGAAACGTCAGCAGTGCGATCGCCTCAAAGCCGAAGGCTTCAAACAACATAGTGCCCACCGGCCCGCCGAGTGCCATAGCAGCAAACATTGCGGTGCCCACCCAGGCGATAACCTTACCTGCGTGCTCTTTATCCACGAGGGCCAGACCCCATGCCACGGCGCCGGTAATGATGAAGCTTTCTGCCCCACCAAGGATCGCGCGCCCGGCAAGCAGTACACCCACTGACAGTACCGGCATGCCGACCAGCCAGAGCGACACCTGGTACAGTAGCCCTGAAACGGCCGCGGCGATGAGCCCGGCCACCACGCCCTTTTTGGCGCCGCGCTTGTCTGAATAACTTCCGGACCACACCCGGGAAATCAGCGATGCCGCAAACTGTGCCCCGGCAACCAGGCCCACGATAAACGTCCCGAAGCCCAGGTCATTTTTGACATGCAACGGCAGGACGGGCAGCGCGACGCCGATAATGATAAAACCGACCAGAACCGCGGCCATTACCGGCATCAGCGCTGCGACAACCCGGGCACCGGAATTATTTTGCGAATGTTTTACAGGCATATAATGCAGCCCCTTACCTTTTAATGAACAGAATGTCGTATACGCGTATGTGATTTTTGGGCGCGAAGTAGCCCGCAAAAAATTCAGGTTTGAATTTCCTGTGTTGAAAGATGCGTTATCTGGTAATGCTTTTTTTATATCCGGATGATATAAACCATCCGGAAATAAGGCAGATGTCAGCTACCCGCCTGGTTGTGTTTCAATAAACCTGTACGGTCGGCCGGAAAAGTATTTCGTTAACATCCACGTCGTCAGGCTGGCTGATGGCAAATGCAACGACCCGCGCAAAAGCCTCTGCCGGGATCGCATTCTCGTAGGTTTTCGACATACCTTTCGCTATATCTTCGTCGGTGATGGTTTTAGTCAGTTCGGTATCTACCGCGCCGGGAGAAACAATAGTTGTGCGGATATTCCAGGGCTTCACTTCCTGACGCAGGCCTTCTGAAATAGCCCGTACGGCCCATTTGGTACCGGCATAGACAGCTCCGCCGGGCCCAACTTTGTGTCCGGCTACTGATGACACGTTGATAAATTGTCCGGACTTCTGGGCTTTCATATACGGCAGAGCGGCGGCAATACCGTAAAGTACGCCCTTAATATTCACGTCGATCATCCGGTCCCATTCATCCACCTTCAGCTTGTCGAGCATGGAACTCGGCATTAAGCCGGCGTTATTGATGATGACGTCAATACGGCCGTGCAGCTCTACCGCCCGGTCAACAAGGGACTGGACTTGTGTACGGTCCGTCACGTCGGTGCGGAGTATGGCTCTGGCATCCAGCCCCAGTTCGCCGGCAAGTTGCTCAAGCTTCTCCATACGGCGCGCGCCCAGGACCACCTTTGCGCCCAGTTTCGACAGGTGTCGGGCTGTTTCTGCTCCCAGGCCGCTGCTGGCACCGGTGATGACGATGATTTTGTTTTCGATACCCTGAGACATACTGTCCTCCTGTAAGGAATGGTTATTTCGATTCACGCTGCTCAAACACCGTTTTGAAAACCGGCGCTGCTGAGAAAGCATTAGGCCACCCGGCATAATACGCAAGCTGACTCAGTGCGCCTGAAGCCTGCTGCCGGGTCAGGCCGTTATCCATTGCCCGGTTAAGGTGCGGCGGTATTTGCTGTATCTGCCCGTTTGCAATAAGGGCAGACACGGTCACCAGACTTCTGTCCCGTGGTGCAAGCCCAGGGCGAAGCCACAATTCCTGGAAAAGCACATCGGTGGTATCACTGACAAGCCCCGGCGCCGCGCTACCGATACTCTGTTCCACACGGGCAGCGCGCTCTGCTTCTGCTTTTTCATCGATCGGCAGAAGCGTCTCCTCCGCGCGAGGAAGCTGTTCAGCGTTAATTCCTTTTTGCAGGAATATCTCTTTCGTAACTGCTGCGGCCGTAATGGCATTGCCCCAGCCAGCATAGAACGCCAGCTGCGTGATGGTCTCAGAAAGCTCCGCCGGCTTGACACCGTTTTTCAGCGCCAGCTCCAGTTGCTCCGGTAAAAGTACGGTCTGGTTCCGGGCAATGACCGCGGCAACGGTAACGAGGCTGCGATCGCGTGGCGACAGATCGTTTCGTTTCCACAGTTCTCCTGCCAGCCTGGTGCTGGCATAACGCCCGAGAGCAGGAGAGACCACCTGTATATCGCTATCCGATAACGGGCCCCTCTGTGCTCCTGTTTCGGCGATGGCGCCCCCCGAACCCAGAGAAAGCGCCAGTGCCACTGCCGTTGAAGTTTTCATCTGACCTCCGGATTACTGATACTGTTTGTCAGAGACGAGCTCCTGCCAGTCCACGTTTTTACCGTCCACCATATACGTCATGGCCAGATGGCTCATGGGGGACGTCGCCGTGGCGCCATGCCAGTGGCGTACGGTGGCAGGGATCCAGACAACGTCACCCGGGGCGATATCCTGACGAGCCTTACCTTCTTCCTGAACCCAGCCTTTACCGGCCGTAACGATCAGCAACTGTCCGGCAGGATGAGTATGCCAGGCCGTACGCGCACCCGGGGCGAAATCCACCTGGCCCAGATTGGCACGCGTGGACTCGTTTGGTGGGAATAACGGGCTGACAACAGCATGACCCGAGAAGTTATCGGCCTTGCCGACAACAGAAGGTGTCTGCCCGTTACGGCGAATTTCAATGCCTTCGGCAGAAACCTGGGCGGCCCCCAGTACGGATATGGCTGCAGCAGCAATAATCGCTTTCATATTTCACCTCGCTGGTTACTTTCGGCTAAATGGCGTAGCGGATTACATAAATTCCCTGCAAATGAAAACGCCTTTTGCCGGGAGGAATGGTTATTTAGTGAACGAAGAAAGTATATCTGAGGACGCATTAAGTGATTAGATGGTAAAATGAGATTGAAATTATAAGGAGAACCTCTAAATGGCTGATGATAATCTGAATGCCCTTGCTGCATTTATGGTGGTGGCTAAGGAACAGAATTTCACGCGAGCGGCAAAACGTCTGGGTGTTTCACAGTCAGCGCTCAGTCAGACTGTTCGTGTTCTGGAAGCACAACTCGGGATCCGGTTGCTTAACCGAACGACCAGAAGAGTTGTCCCAACTGAAGCAGGGGAACGTTTAATCGCTTCAGTCGGACCTCAGATAGAGGATATTCAGCGGCAGTTAATGGTGCTGAGTGAATTACGTGATAAGCCAGCCGGTACAATACGACTTACCGCAACAGAATATGCAGCAGAGTCAATACTCTGGCCAGCAGTGTCGCGTCTCGTAAAAAAATACCCCGATATTAAAGTCGAAATTCTTACAGATTATGGGCTGACTGACATCGTAAGAGATCGTTTTGATGCCGGTGTACGTCCCGGAGAAACTATTGCCAAAGACATGATTGCCGTTCGTATTGCGCCAGATATGCGGATGACAGTGGCGGGATCTCCAGATTATTTCAGTAACAGGCATGTGCCCATTACTCCACAGGAATTGACAGAACACTGTTGTATAAACCTGCGCCTTTCCGGGCATGGAGGACTCTATGCATGGGAGTTTGAAAAGGACGGGCGAGAGCTGAATGTGCGAGTTGATGGTCAACTGGTTTTTAATACGGGAAGTATGATACTGAAAGCGGCGCTTGAGGGTCGAGGGCTAGCCTATCTACCAGAAGGGCAGCTTGAACCCTATATAGCATCCGGGGCTCTTGTTCGCGTACTTGAGGATTGGTGTGAACCTTACTCTGGATATCATCTTTACTATCCAGGCCACCGACAACCCACTCCAGCATTTAGCCTTCTAGTTGATGAACTTCGCTATTCAACACGCGAGAAGCATCAGAGTTAATCTTTCCTGATAAATGACGGTCAGCTATGAGCGAGAAGCGGACCTTCGCTGTTTACTACTACCGGATGTGCTTTGGTAATATCTGCGCATTTAATTGACGGCGAACAGGTCACACTCAACTAACTTTTTAGGTTGATATGACCGTAAGAAGAAAGAAATGCTCTTTTATTTTAGCTTCATCATGTTTGGTGTGATTACCTCAAAAGGTGCAACATCACCAATTGTGTAATTGAGTTGAAAATACTGTCTAAGCTCGACGCCACCAATAATGCGGGGTGAACCCGACTGATTGGCAGTTCGGTTAATCATTGCAGTGATAGAAGACATACCATCACGAAGAACAATCTTGATATTCTCACCGTCTTTACCAAATTTTTGAGAACTTATTACCGGCACATTGAAGAATCCTCGACGCCAGTATGTATCTGTCATGTTGAAAATGAATTGTTTAATACTACTATGTGTGATGATTTCAGATTCAGTTGATATTACTTCCTCACTCTTCAGTTCTGGCCTCTGAATTCCATTCCATTCAGGACTAATGGTACTAATGATCGAATCCTCAAGACCAGCAGCAAGGTTCAAGTGAAATTGCCCGTAGTGCATTAGTCCTGAGTCTGGAAGCACTAAGATATCAACGGCAACATTATTAGATAGCATCTCAATGATGTTAGCGTTATTTTTTATATTCGTAGATTGGGAAGGGCCTGGAAGTGAATAATGGTACATCCTGTTACGTAGTAGACGAGTAGTTTTACCAACGTACTTTACCTCACCATCACAAACAAATGCATAGAAGTTGTTCTTAACATCTGTGAATCTGTCATCGAGATGGTACTTCAGGCTGCCGTCTATAATCTGCCAGAATCCTACCTTGATAAAACCAATCTTGGTCAAACGATTCATGTTAGGGTTCCATATGGGGAGAGTAAAAACATTATACATACTGAACTCCTCATCGTAGCTTAACAAAGTTTGATGTCAGTGAGGTCCGCTTCTGGCACAAAGCCGACCTTCCTTCCCCCTCTAAATTAATGAACACATCTAATAAACCCTAGCTAATTACCCCATCTAATCGAATAAATCAGTTTGCGTTATGCTTTTCCAACACAACAGCTGAAGGATAACGTCATGCAAACTGTAAAACTGAATAACGGGATTGAAATGCCCCTGCTGGGCTTTGGTGTCTTCCAGATGACGGATGCCGCCGAATGCGAAAGAGCGGTTATTGATGCCATCGATACGGGATACCGCCTGATCGATACCGCCGCGTCTTACCAGAATGAAACCCAGGTCGGGGACGCACTGAAACAGACCGGTATCGCCCGTAACGAACTTTTTGTCACAACCAAACTTTGGCTTCAGGATACGAACTATGAAGGTGCTAAAGCCCAGTTCGAACGTTCTCTGAACCGGCTGCAGCTTGATTACGTTGACCTGTACCTGATTCATCAGCCTTATGGCGATGTCCATGGGGCATGGCGTGCTATGGAAGAACTGCACCAGGCAGGCAAAATTCGCGCCATTGGCGTCAGCAACTTCCATCCTGACCGACTGGCCGACCTTATCGCTTTCAACAAAATCGCCCCTGCGGTGAACCAGATTGAAGTGAATTCCTTCAACCAGCAGCTGCATGCGGTTCCATGGAATCAAAGCCGTGGCATTCAGCCGGAAGCCTGGGCTCCGTTTGCTGAGGGTAAAAATGGCGTGTTCCAGCATCCCGTGTTAACGGCGATTGGTCAGCAGTACGGCAAAAGCGTGGGTCAGGTTGTGCTGCGTTGGATCTTCCAGCGAGGCATCGTTTCACTGGCGAAATCGGTGCGCAAAGAACGTATGAAAGAGAACATCAATATTCTCGATTTTGAACTCAGCGCTGAAGATATGCTGCAGATTGCCGCTATCGATACCGCCACCAGCGCTTTCTTCTCCCACCGCGATCCTGCCAGAGTTGAATGGTTGGCCGGCCGCAAACTGGATGTTTAAGTCGCGATAAAAGAGGTATTCATTCAATGCAAAAACGTTATCTGGGTCAATCCCGACTCGAAGTCTCCGCGCCTGGGCTCGGCTGCATGGGCTTAAGCCACGGCTACGGCCCGGCGACCGATACCCGACAGGCTATCGAGCTCATTCGCGCAGCGGTTGAACGTGGCGTCACCTTCTTCGATACCGCTGAAGTGTATGGTCCCTTCCTTAATGAAGAGGTTGTCGGTGAAGCCTTAAAACCATTTCGTGACCGCGTGGTCATCGCCACCAAGTTTGGTTTTACTTTTGGCGACGACAACAAGCAGCAGATTTTAAACAGCCGTCCGGAGCATATCCGTGAAGCGGTGGAAGGATCATTACGCCGTCTTAACACTGATGTCATTGACCTGCTATACCAACACCGTGTCGATCCGGATGTACCCATTGAAGATGTTGCGGGTACGGTAAAAGACCTGATCGCTGAAGGCAAAGTTAAACATTTTGGGCTGTCCGAAGCGGGTGCGCAAACCATTCGTCGTGCGCATGCCGTACAACCTGTCACGGCCCTGCAAAGCGAATACTCCATGTGGTGGCGCGAGCCTGAGCGAGAGATCCTGCCGTTGCTGGAGGAACTGGGTATTGGTTTTGTGCCCTTCAGCCCATTAGGCAAAGGCTTCCTGACGGGATCGATCAAGCCAGGAACCACTTTTGGCAAGGATGATTACCGCAGTACCGTGCCGCGTTTCGCCGGGCAGGCGATTGAAGCCAATGCAAAGCTGGTCTCATTGCTGGGTGAACTGGCGGCAGAAAAAGGCGTGACGTCTGCACAAATCGCGCTGGCATGGCTGCTGGCACAAAAGCCGTGGATTGTGCCTATCCCTGGAACCACGAAACTGCACCGGCTGGAGGAAAACCTGGGGGCCGCCGACATCATTCTGTCGCAGGATGGTTTACGCCAGATAACCCAGGCGCTTGAAACCATTGAAATCGTCGGCGAACGTTACTCTCCTGAACATCAGGCTCGCGTGGGCCGTTAATACCCGGACGGGTCTACGGACCCGCTATTCCTGGTAGCGAAGTGCATCGATCATCAATGCAAACGCGGGCGGATGCTGCTTGCGGCTCGGGTAGTAAAGATAATATCCGGGAAAAGAGGGGCACCAGTCCTGCAGAACCTGAATAAGCTCTCCTGACTTTATAGAATCCTCCACCCTGTCCTCAGGTATACAGGCGATACCAAAACCGGCTAACGCCGCATCAATCCTTTCCGCCTGCAGATTAAACGTGACCTGCCCTTCCACTCTGACCCTTAACGGTTTCCCTTCCTTCTCAAATTCCCAGTGGTAAAGCCCACCGACAGTCGGCAGGCGCATATTAATACACCGATGATTTTGTAACTCATGCGGCGTTTCAGGCGCAGGGTTTGCAGCGAAATAAGATGGTGCCCCCACTACGGCCATTCTCATGTCCGGGCCAATTCTTACCGCAATCATGTCCTTATCCACGCTTTCACCCAGCCGGATCCCGGCATCAAAACGCCCCTCAACAATATCGACAAAGCCGTTATCCACCACCAGTTCGAGATTGATTTCCGGGTATTCCCTGAGGAAGGGTTTTAACTTCGGCCATACAAGACTTCGCGCGGCATGCTCCCCGGCAGATAAACGAATATTGCCGGAGGCGGTGCCGTTCAGTTGAACAAGCGATTCCAGCTCCTGCTCAAGATCGGCAATACGCGGTTCAAGGCAGGCAATAATTCTCTCACCGGCTTCCGTAGGGGCAACGCTTCGGGTCGTGCTGGCCAGAAGGAAAACCTGGCGCAATAAGCCGCGCCAGCTCCGGGTTTATCCGTGATTACCCTGCGTTAACAAGAAACCAGTACCGATCAGTGCTTAATAATATACATCGTCCGGCTATAGGCGACGTCTTCCGGATTATTGATCGGATAGCCTTTCAGCCACGGTTTAATCAATCGTCCATTGGTGTACTGATAGACAGGTGCAATCGGGGCCTGCTCCGCGATAATATGCTCAGCGGCGTTGTAATCGGCATTTCTCGCCGCCGCCGTCGTTTCCAGCGTCGCCTGCTTGATAATTTTATCGTACGCCGGTTTTTTGAAGCGGGCGATATTTCCGCTGTGCGTTGACGTCAGCAGCGACAAAAAGGTGGAAGGTTCGTTGTAATCCCCTACCCACGATGCGCGGATCACGTCAAAATTACCGGTATTACGCGAATCAATATAGGTTTTCCATTCCTGATTTTGCAGCTTAACGTCCACGCCGAGGTTTTTCTTCCACATCGATGCCACGGCAATCGCAATTTTCTGGTGGTTCTCAGAGGTGTTATAAAGCAGCGTCAGCTTAAGCGGACGATCCGGGCCGTAACCTGCCGCCTGAAGCAACGTTTTCGCCTGCGCATTACGTTCCGCCTGACTCATCTGTTCAAACTGCGTTTTTTGCGGCGTGAAGCCTGCCGTGACGTCTGGGGTAAAATGCCATGCCGGTTTTTCGCCGGTACCCAGCACTTTCTCCGCGATCAGACTACGGTCAATAGTCATGCTCAGGGCCAGACGAACCCGCGCATCGGCAGTCGGTCCTTTCTCGGTATTAAAAGCGTAGTAATAGGTTCCAAGCTGCGGCGGCGTATAAACCTGACCTGGAATATCCTTAAGCAACTTCTGATACAGGTTTTTCGGGAAGGATTCGGTAATATCAATGCCGCCAGCCAGATAGCGTTTGGTGGCCGCTGATTCCTGGTTAATCGGCATAAAAGTGACTTTTCTGAGAACGGTATTGGCGTTATCCCAGTAGTGGCTGTTCGGCTCAACCACCAGTTTCTCATTAACCACCCGCTCTTTTAACACATACGCGCCGTTACCGATGAGTTTACCGGGGCGGGTCCACTCTTTGCCGCTTTCGGCATTGGCTTTTTGCACCGGATAAAACGCAAAGCTGGCGGTAAGGCTTGCAAACCAGGGAAGCGGTTTATCCAGCTGAACGCGGAACGTATGGGCATCGACAGCGCTCACGCCCAGTTTATCTGGCGTCATTTTGCCGTCGATAATCGCCTGCGCGTTATTAATTCCTGCCAGCGCGGCAAACCAGGCAAAGGGAGACAGCGTTTTAGGATCGGCCAGCCGCTGCCAGCTGTAAACAAAATCCTGCGCCGTTACCGGCGTCCCGTCCGACCAGCGGGCATTATCACGTAATGTAAATGTCCAGACCCGATTATCACTGGACTGCCATTTACTTGCGACGCCAGGGACAATCTCTCCTTTTTCATTTTGATTAACCAGACCTTCAAACAGATCGCGGATAACCTGTATTTCCGGCAGTCCAACGGCTTTTGCCGGGTCCAGCGTCGCGGGTTCATCTTTAATATGGCGCACCAGTTCCTGTTTCTCAGCCAGCACCGTGCCAGGCGGGATCTCCGCAGCAAATGAAAAAAATGAAAGCGAACTAAAACACAGCGCACAGCAGGTTAATGAAACAGGATACTTCATGAGCTTCCCCGGCAATTGAAAACAGATTGAATTAATTATTTGTTTTGCTTAATAGAAATGCAAACGACTTATGTCAGGAAATTGACGTTGCCACAAATTACTATACTGTGAGAGCAAATGGATTGTTTGAGGTGAACGATGACAATAACTCGCCCCCGTACCGAACGCGGTGCGTTTCCGCCCGGTACCCTGCACTATGGACGCTCATTACTTGGCGCACCGCTACTGTGGTTTCCTGCGCCGCTGGCCGAGCGCGACAGCGGATTAATTATTGCCGGAACCCATGGCGATGAAAACGCATCTATTGTCACCCTCTCCTGCGCGTTGCGTACTCTGGCCCCTGAACTGCGGCGTCATCATGTGGTATTGACGGTTAATCCGGATGGCTGCCAGCTCGGGTTACGGGCAAACGCTAACGGGGTCGATCTCAACCGCAATTTCCCGGCGGCAAACTGGAAGGCAGGCGAAACGGTCTATCGCTGGAACAGCGCAGCGCAGCAGCGCGATGTGGTGTTGTTGACCGGCGACGCGCCGGGTTCAGAACCGGAAACCCGGGCGCTTTGCCAGCTGATCAAGCAGATCCACCCTGCGTGGGTAGTTTCCTTTCACGATCCGCTGGCCTGCATTGAGGATCCGGGCCATTCGGCACTCGGAGAATGGCTGGCGGAGGCGTTTGCCCTTCCGCTGGTGGGCAGCGTGGGCTACGACACCCCTGGATCGTTTGGTAGCTGGTGTGCAGACATTAACCTGCCCTGTATTACCGCTGAATTCCCGCCGATCTCCAGCGATGAAGCCAGCGAGAAATATTTATCAGCTATGACCGATCTGCTTCGCTGGCAATCTCAGAGGTGAAGTTCACCGGTAGTAAAATGCAATGACGGCTCCACGTCGGCAGCAAGCCAGGTGGGGCCGTCCAGATCGGCAAAGCGTACCTGATTAACCAACGGTAGCGCGGCCGTTATTGCCCGCGAGGTGCACAACATACAG
Organism: Superficieibacter sp. HKU1; assembly: GCF_029319185.1. Classification (NCBI taxonomy): domain Bacteria; kingdom Pseudomonadati; phylum Pseudomonadota; class Gammaproteobacteria; order Enterobacterales; family Enterobacteriaceae; genus Superficieibacter; species Superficieibacter sp. HKU1. The sequence goes on along the minus strand of NZ_CP119754.1, from coordinate 2,166,728 downwards.
CCCAGCATCAGGCCAAATCCTTGTTCGCGCGCGTCCTGTGCCAGCGCCAGCGCCTCAGTCAGGCCGCCGGTTTTATCCAGTTTGATATTGACCATCTCATAGCGACCACGCAGCCCGTCCAGGCTGTCGCGGGTGTGGCAACTTTCATCGGCGCAAATCGGCAGCGGATGAATAAAGTTTGCCAGCGACTCATCCTCTCCGGCGGGAAGCGGCTGTTCCAGCATCGCGACGCCCAGATCCGCCAGCAGTTGACAGCGTGAGGCTAACCCTTCGCTACTCCAGGATTCGTTGGCATCGACAATCAGCGTCGCCTCAGGAACGGCGGCGCGGATAGCCACGATACGTTCGCTGATCAGGTGATCGTCCATTTTAACTTTCAGCAGACGCGCCCCCTTTTGCCACAGCGTTGAGGCGCTGGCGGCCATCTGTTCCGGCGCACCGATGACCACCGTTTGCGCCGTCAGAATCTGATGCGGCAGTGCGACGTTGAGATAACCGGCCAGGGTTTGCCCCGCTTTGCGCGCGGCCAGATCCCATAAGGCACAGTCAACGGCGTTACGCGCCGCGCCTGCGGGCAGCATGTGCTGGATTTGCTGCGTCGTCGCGCCTGCTTCCAGCTGTTCATGAACCGTCATGATCTGCGCCATGACTGAGGCAATACTTTCACCGTAGCGAGGATACGGTGTACATTCGCCGACGCCTTTCACACCGTCGTCTTCAATTTCAACCACCACCACTTTCGCTTCACTGCGGCTGCCTCGGGCGATAACAAACGGCGTATGTAGCGGCCAGGCTTCCTCATAAACTCTCAGGCTTCTCATTACTGATCCTCGCTAAAAGCGTTTGCTGTGTTAACGGCTGATGTCATACACTAGCGTCGGCGTTAATTATATGTAAACAGGAAGAAAATCATGTCACAACTCGTGCATTTCCAGGGCAATCCGGTCGCGGTTTCCGGTACTATTCCTGCGGCTGGCACTCCGGCTCAGCCTTTCACACTGGTCGCAAAAGATCTCTCCGATGTCACGCTCGCTCAGTACGCGGGTAAACGCAAAGTGTTGAACATTTTTCCAAGTATTGATACCGGCGTGTGTGCCGCTTCTGTGCGTAAGTTTAACCAACTTGCGACCGAAGTGAATAATACCGTAGTGCTGTGTATTTCTGCGGATCTGCCCTTCGCTCATTCGCGTTTCTGCGGTGCCGAAGGTCTCAGCAATGTAGTCACCCTCTCCACCCTGCGTAACCCTGAGTTTTTGCAGGATTATGGTGTTGGCATTGAGGAAGGCGCGCTGAAAGGGCTTGCTGCCCGTGCCGTGGTCGTCATTGATGAAAGCGATAAAGTCGTCTTCAGCCAGCTGGTAAATGAAATCACCACTGAGCCTGACTACGCGGCGGCGCTGGAAACGCTGAAAGCCTAAGCGTCGCGTTTCATGAAAAAAGGCCCATAACGACTATGGGCCTTTAATTTTTACTCTTCGCCTTTTTTCTGGCTCAGCCCATATTCACGCAGTTTATTGGCAATCGCGGTATGCGACACGCCCAGGCGTTTCGCCAGCTTGCGGGTGCTCGGGTAACTCTGGTAGAGCCGGATGAGAATAGAACGCTCAAAGCGGCTGGTAATATCGTCAAGCGTGCCTTCCATCGCCTCTTCCCCCGGCAACTCAAGCTGGACATCGGTCGTCGGTAACAGAATATCCTGCGAGCGCAGTTCATAGCCTTCGAGCTGGGTCAGCGCGCGATAAATAGCATTCTTTAACTGGCGCACGTTACCGGGCCAGGCATAGCGGGTCAAAACCGCGCTGACATCGGCGGCAAGTTTTGGCCGGGCAAGCCCCTGCTCATCGGCAAAGCGGGCGACAAATAGCTCGGTCAGCGGCATGATATCCTGCGTTCTCTCACGCAGCGGCGGCAGGTTCAGGGTCAGGACATTCAGACGGTAGTACAAATCCTCGCGGAATAGCCCCTTCTGCACCAGTTCCTGAAGATTTTTTTGCGTGGCGCAAATCACCCGCACATCGACGTGAATTTCATGATCCTCTCCGACGCGGCGGAAGGTGCCGTCATTGAGAAACCGCAGCAGTTTTACCTGCATTCGCGGCGACATCTCGCCAATCTCATCCAGCAGGACCGAGCCGCCGTTAGCCTGCTCGAAAAAGCCTTTCTTGCCTTCCGGCGCGTGGCCGAACAACTCGCTTTCCACCGCATCTTCAGGGATTGAGGCGCAGTTGAGCGCCAGATAAGGCTTCGCGGCGCGCGGGCTGGCCTGGTGACAGGCATGGGCAATCAGATCTTTCCCGGTCCCGGTGTCGCCAACAATCAGCAGAGGCGCCGTCAGCATCGCCAGTTTGCGCGCCTGCTCAACCACATGGCGCATTTTCGGGCTGACAGCGACAATCTGGCTGAAGGCGCTGACATCCTGGGCGCTGACATTTTGCAACTGACGGCCCATCCGCACGGTAGAGCGTAGCATCACCACCGCGCCGGTCAGCAGCGGCTGAGCATCTTCCCCTTCAAGGAAGACCGGGGTGATCTCCAGCAGGAAATTTTGCCCGTTTACCACCACATGTTCGGTATGAGAGTCGGTGGGCTTATTTTCCAGCCAGCGCAGGAAGTTAAAATCGCCAATCAGTTGACCAATATTGTGATTGCGCAAACGCTCCTGACTCTGCCCCAGCAGCTGACAACAGGCCGGGTTAGCCAGCTCAATTTTGCTTTTGGTATCCAGCGACATCATCGGGTCAGGCATGGCTTCGAGCAGCGCGCTAAGCGCCAGATGTTCTCGCTCAGAGGGCATCCACGGCACGGTGCGGACATCGGTCACCCCGGCGATGCGGCGGATCTCCGCCATCAGACGGCTGAAAGAGTCGAACTCCAGTTCGGAAAAGTTAAGATAAATACGCCCAACGGGGTCGATCTCAATGCCGCGCAAATCGATACCGCGCAACACCAGCAGATCGAGCAATTCGCGAGCCAGACCGAGACGATCTTCACAAAAGACTTCAAGACGCATGGGATTTTTCCCTGAACAGTCAACGATGATAAGAATAATAAGCTACCCGCAGGCAATCGGGAAGATAGCTGTCAACAAATATTGACAGCTTAGTGGAAAAGTGACGTGTGGGAGCGTAATTATGTGCTTATTGTGAGCGGTCGCCCGGCGTTTTGTTGCGCTGGAGGGTGTCTTTCAGCTGACCGACAAGTTGACGGCGAAAATCGCCCAGACGCGGCTTATCATCGTCAATCCACGGTAATGGACGGCACAGTTCCATGGCCTTAATACCCAGCCGGGCGGTGAGTAATCCCGCGCCGATACCCTGCGCGGCCCGGGTTGACAGCCGGGCGGCAAGATCCTGAGACATCCAGTCCATTCCCACTTCCCGCACCAGCTCACTGGCACCGGCAAAGGCCATGTTCAGCAGCACCAGGCGAAACAGGCGCAGGCGACTGTAATACCCCAGTTCAATACCGTACAGAGCAGCAATACGATTGATAAGGCGCAGGTTACGCCAGGCAATAAACGCCATATCCACCAGCGCCAGTGGGCTAACGGCAATCATCAAAGTAGACTCAGCCGCCGAACGGCTGATTTCACGCCGCGCCTGCACATCCAGTACCGGCTGCACCAGATGGGCATATAAGCTGACAATCTCCCGGTCGTTTTGCGTTTCGTGGATCGCAGCATACCAGCGCTGTAAGGCAGGATGTGACTGGTCAATACCCGCCTGGCGCGCCAGCGCTTCACAAAACGCGCGCCCTTTACCGGTTCCATGACTGGTAAGTAACTCACGCGCTTCGTCACGCTCGTGCGCCCGCTGGCGCAGCCGCCACAAACGTCGCCATTCGCTTGCAACTGAGCCAACGCCCGCGCCGACGATCAGCGCTCCGGCGGCACACCCCCCAAGCGCCACCCAGTCCTGGGTGTGCCAGGCGTTCATCGCCCACTGGACGCCCTGCCCGACCACGCTGACGCCAAACAGCGCCAGACCCGCCATCACCATCTTACGCCACAGGCTGCGTTTTGGACGCAGTACCGCCGTCACGGCGGCTTCTGCTGGCCCTTCATCAAGGAGCGGATCGTCCGCGACTGCCGGAGCAAACGTTTGTGAGTCGACATCGTTAAAGTGGCGGGACGCCCTGAACGACTCTTCCCGTTCGGCTTCCAGCGGGCCGGCAAAGTCAATACGCGGCTTGAGTGGTTCAGTCATCGCAATTTATCCCCAATTAAAAATTCCAGTGCCGCGTCGATGCGGATGTGCGGTAACGGCTTATCGACGTCCAGCACCGGCGGGCGAAACGCTCCAAATTGAAACCCCTGCTGCTGCCAGAACGCCTGGCCCGGCAGCCGGGCGGGAACCTCACCCGGATAGACCGTCAGCGGCGTACCGTCATCAAGACGATGTCCCCGTAGCGCAGGCACTTTTTCACCCTCTACGTCGATCACCCCGCTTTGCGTCGCCTGCACCGAGGCGAGACCAAGGCAGTCCATCGCAATACCTTCAAAGGCCGCGTTCTGCCAGGCGTCCTGAATCAGCTGTTGTAGCAGCGACACCATATTGGCGTGCTGATCGAGAGTCACATGATCGGCTTTGGTGGCGGCGAACAGCAGTTTATCAATCACCGGCGAAAAAAGGCGGCGGAACAGCGTGCGCTGACCGTAATGAAAGCTCTGCATTAATTGCGTCAGCGCCAGGCGCATATCGTTAAACGCCTGCGGGCCGCTATTGAGCGGTTGCAGACAATCCACCAGCACAATCTGCCGATCAAAGCGCAGGAAGTACTCTTTGTAAAAGCCTTTAACCACCTTCTCACAGTAATAATTAAACCGCTCGCGCAGCATGCCCGCGTTAGTCTGTCGCCCTGCCTGCGCCAGAGCGGATTCGCCAGTCTCATCAACGTTTGGCCACGGGAAAAACTGGAGCGCGGGGGCGCCTGCCATATCGCCGGGCAGCACGAATCGTCCGGGCTGGATAAAATGCAGCCCTTCGGTTTTGCACTGGTGCAAATACGCGGTCCAGGCGGCGGCAATCTCCGCTAGCCGGTTTTCATCGGCGGGGGCCAGCGGATCAAGACCCTGACAAAGCTCGCGCCATTTCAGCGACCACTCCGCACGCTGTCCCTGTAGTAAGCCGGTCATCTGCCGGGACCAGCTCAGATAATCCTGCGCCAGCATCGGCAGATCGAGCAGCCATTCTCCAGGATAATCAACGATTTCCAGATACAGCGTTGAGGTTTCTCTGAAGTGACGCAGCAGCGAATCGTTTGAGCGAAAGCGCAGGGCCAGGTTGATCTCGCTAACCCCACGGGTCGCCGTCGGCCAGGTCGGCGGCAAGGCGTAGAGCTGGGCCAGTCCTTCATCATAGGTAAAACGGGGAACGCCGAAGTCGCGCTGCGGTACCCGCTTTACGCCTAACAGCCGCTCTTCACGCGCGGCGCTCAGCAGCGGCAACCGCGCCCCTGCATGGAGGTTCAGAAGCTGATTGACCATCGAGGTAATGAACGCCGTTTTACCGCTGCGGCTCAGGCCGGTTACCGCCAGACGCAGGTGCCGGTCCACACCACGATTCATTAGCGCGTTTAATTCGTTTTTAAGTCGCTTCATTCCCTTCCCTTTCTGTCTGTCGCTGCTGCCAGGCGGTGTAGCCTGAGTATACAAAATGGGGTCAGGTTGTTGTTAATCCAACCACTGTTATTGTAATCAGACCCATCTCCAGTAAGATAGTCACAATTTAGACGCTATGACGGAGCAGTCTGGAAGTATGTCACCCACTATTTATGATATTGCCCGCGTATCCGGCGTGTCGAAATCGACGGTTTCCCGCGTATTGAATAAGCAGACCAACATTTCACCCGAAGCGCGGGAAAAAGTTCTGCAAGCCATTGAACAATTAAACTACCAGCCAAATAAACTGGCACGAGCGCTAACCTCCTCGGGTTTCGATGCGATAATGGTTATTTCTACCCGCTCAGCGAAAACCACGGCAGGCAACCCTTTCTTTTCAGAGGTGCTCCACGCTATCACGGCAAAGGCTGAAGACGAAGGATTTGACGTTATTTTACAGACCTCGCACAGTTCTGAAGACGATTTACAGAAATGCGAAAGTAAAATTAAGCAGAAAATGATCAAAGGCATTATTATGCTCAGTTCCCCGGCTGATGAGTCCTTTTTTGCCCGGCTGGACAGTTATCATGTTCCGGTGGTCGTGATTGGAAAAGTTGAGGGGCAATATCAACACATTTGCTCTGTCGACACCGATAATTTCCGCGATAGCATTGCCCTGACCGATGCGTTGATCCAGCGCGGTCATAAAAATATTGCCTGCCTGCATGCGCCTCTTGATTACCACGTTTCAATCGACCGTCTTAATGGCTATAAAACCAGTCTGGAAAAGCATCATTTCCCGCTGCGGTCGCAATGGATCATCGATGCAGGATATACCCACGAGAGTGCACTTGACGCGGCGCGAACGTTATTAAACCAGCCGCAGTTGCCTGACGCTGTATTTGCTACCGACAGTTTTAAAATAATGAGTTTATATCGCGTCGCCGCGGAGAAGAATATAAGCATTCCCCAGCAGCTTGCGGTAGTGGGCTATAGTAATGAAATGCTCTCATTCATACTGACACCATCGCCAGGAGGGATTGATGTCCCCAGCCGCGAACTAGGGGAGCAAAGCTGCGACGTGCTGTTTAAGCGGATCGCCGGCAAAGCCAGTCCGCAGGCGATCACGGTGAAAACGCAAATATCCCTTACCGCCTCGCTGGCCTGAATACCAGCCCGGCAGATGCTGGCTACCGGGCCGGGAATTATCAGAAAGAATAGTTCACACCAACACCTGCATAGTGGAAGCGATCGCGTTCCCCTTCATCATGATTTTCCCATTCGTAAGCGTATTCCACGGTCATTGAAAGGCCGTTCTGGAAATCATAAGCATAAAGCAGGCCGAGACGGTTGAAGTCATGCCCCTCGCGATCCGGATCGTCTCTCCAGTCCCAGTTAGACCAGCGATCCAGGCCAATCCGGGTATACGGCGTCAGCGTTGTATTGCCGAGAGAAATCGGCACGTAGGCGCGGATCTCCTGCGTGGAAAACTCCCCGTTATTGCGGTTCCCGGCGAGATTAAACCCACGTTCAAGATAATAGTTTACCGTCAGGCCAACGGTTTCATTGAAGGTATAATTCAGACCCGTTTCCGTTTCCACACGGCTGTCGGAATAGCCGGTCGTGCTCAGATCGTTGACGAACTGATACATCGCAAACCAGCCGCTGAAGCGCAAATCGTCCGACAGTTTCACATCCCAGTCCGGCGCGACTTTCCAGCGCTGCATATTGGCAGTATCCGCGTCTTCATTTACATAATGGTAGCCGTAATTACGGAATCCCCCGGTTAAACCAAAACTGAAATCATCGCTTTCCAGAAATTGATAGTGTACTTCCAGTTCAGGACGGTCAAACCAGGTTCCTCGTTTCCCCGCGCTATAATCTACCGGACCTTCCTGATAATATGCCACGGCAATTCGCCACGGTCCGTTCGCCGCATTAAAATAAATAGACGGTTCCGCCAGTCCGTCCATATCATCAGCCTGACCTTCGACGTTTTCACTTTCGTACATGGCACCAATATTAAAATGCCAGTCATTATTTTCAGCCGCCTGCCCGCAGGTTATACCCGCGCACATCGCCAGCGCGATGCCCTTAAGTAGAGTACTCATAATCCAGATTCCTTGTACAATCGAGATAATGCCGGGGCACTATTCCCGGCGCAGCTAAATTACTGAATTGCTATTTCGCTTTCAGTATCAAAAAAATGGCACTTGGACATATCAAAATGAATATTAATTTTTTCTCCGGCATGATAATCATTCATCGCTCCGGCACGGACCACTAACTCATGCCCCCCCACGGTGGTATAGAGCATAAATTCAGCGCCGGTTAATTCGGCGACGCTGATTTTTGCCGCAATACAATTGGCCTGCCGGGTTTCGTCAGGATGAATATCTTCCGGGCGAATCCCCATTACCACCGCTTTATGTTCATATCCCTGCTTTTGTAACACGGCCAACTTATTTTCCGGAATGGTTAATTTCAGCGTTTCCGTCACAAACATATTGCCGTCAATTGCACCGCGAATAAAATTCATCGCCGGTGAACCAATGAATCCGGCGACAAACATATTGGCTGGCTGGTTATATACCGTTTTGGGTGCCCCAACCTGCTGTACGATACCGTCTTTCAGGATCACAATTCTCGTTGCCATGGTCATGGCTTCGGTTTGATCGTGGGTGACGTAGATCATGGTGGTATTCAGTTTTTGATGCAGTTTGCTGATCTCCGCCCGCATCTGAACGCGCAGTTTGGCATCCAGGTTCGACAGCGGTTCATCCATCAAAAACACGCCCGCTTCGCGGACAATCGCGCGGCCCAGCGCCACGCGTTGACGCTGTCCGCCGGAGAGTGCGCCCGGTTTACGCTTCAGATAGTCACGCAGACCCAGCACGTTGGCAGCCCAGTTCACGCGTTCATCAATGACTTTGGCATCGATTTTCTGCATCTTCAGACCGAACGCCATGTTGTCGTACACGGTCATGTGCGGATACAGGGCGTAGTTTTGAAAGACCATCGCGATATTACGCGCTTTGGCCGGGACATCGTTCATCCGCACGCCGTCGATCATCAGATCGCCCGCGCTAATCTCTTCCAGACCGGCAATCATACGCAGAGTGGTTGATTTACCACAGCCTGACGGCCCGACGAAAACGATAAATTCCTTATCTTCAATTTCCAGAGTAAAGTCTTTAACGACATGCACCTGGTTGTCGTAAATCTTCTGGATATGCCGTAACGAAAGTTGTGCCATCGTAATTTCCTTATTTTGCGCGTTGCCAGAATGCCGATAAGCACGGCCACGTAAGTTGTTCGGTTGAGAGAAGTCGAAGCCCGGCATGCTGGAGATCCGTACCAATACCGATGGAGCGCATGCCGCTGGCATTAATAGCGTCAATTCCCGCCTGGGCGTCTTCGATACCAATGCAGTGTGAGGCGCAGACGCCCAGCCCGCGACAGGCCGCGAGGAAAATCTCCGGGTCCGGTTTTGAGCGGGCGATCTTTCCGGCGTCGGCACAGAACGTAAACAGTTCGGTAATGCCCAGCATGTTCAGGATGGTGGGAGCGTTCAGCGAAACCGAAGCCAGGCCGGTGGGGATCCCGCGCTGCTTAAGTTCCAGCAGCAGGTCATGGATGCCCGGCAGAATGGATTGCGCCGTAAGCTGGTTAAGCGACCCGACATAAATCCTGTTTTTACGGGTGGCCAGTTCGTCACGCTGCGCCTGAGAAAAGTCCGCTTCGCGCCCGCCGAAGTGCAAAATGCGCCGCAGTGACTCGCCACGGCTGATGCCCTTCAGGGCATTGTTAAACGCCTCGTCAATCTCAATACCAATCTCACTGGCGACCTGCCGCCAGGCATGAAAATGCAGATGTGCGGTGTCGGTAATGACGCCGTCCAAATCAAAAATTACGGCTTCCGGCTGCATAGCCCCTCCGTGGTCGCGGTCCCAGCCGCAGATAAAATAAAATCGCTTAACGCAAAGCTCGCCTCACCTTCCACGGTGACGTACTGGTCGTACAGCCAGAAACTGACGGAAGCCGCCGCTTCAATATTGATATGCTGATGCGTCAACGTGCAGCGCATGGCGACGCCCTGGCAGTGCAGCGGGAAAGTCATTTTTTGCCAGTGGGCCGGCAGGCGCGGCGCGAGTTTTACGCCTCCCTGATGCAGACTCAGCCCGGCAAAGCCCTGAATCGCCCCCAGCCAGATGGCGCCGGTTGCCGCAGCATGGATCCCGTCGTCGCTGCTGTGCGGCTCCTCGCCCAGGTCAATATCAATACCGTCGCGCCAGAACTGATACGCCTGCGGCACATCCCCACAACGCGCCGCCACAATTCCGTGAATCGCTTTACTTAATGAGGAGTCATGAATGGTGCGGGGTTCGTAGAACGCCAGGTTTGCCAGACACTCGCGGCGGGTGAAGCGATCGGGCAGCATATAATTCAGCATGACCACGTCCGCCTGCTTGAGGATCTGCATCTCGTTGACTTCGGCGCGGGAGTAATCCAGTAAAATCGTCTGCTTGCCGGCTTTCACCTTGTACCGGGTGAGATCAATAGCTGGTTTTGCGAGGAAGGTGTCATCCTGAGGCAGGACGCCATTTTCATCGCATTCAGGTAACCACAGATGCTGTAAAAACGCCGCGGCGCTGGCATAGAACGCCTCGTCTCCCCGCGCAAAATGGCGGGCAACATGTACCGCCTGCGCGACGTTATCATGCGCCATGTAGTTGGTGTAGGCGTTATTGTTGACGTGCTCGGTATATTCGTCCGGGCCAATAACGTCGTGGATTTCCAGACGCCCGTTGCACTCTGTGGCCCGGCTGATCCAGAACGTCGCCGTCTCAATCAGCAAATCCACCCCTTCGTGCGCCATAAAACGTTCGTCACCGGTAGCGTGCCAGTAAGCGATCACCGCCCAGGCGATGTCTGCCACCAGATGATGTTCTGCCAGCGCAGAGGCCACTTTTTGACGCACGCCGGTGCGGATATTGATCGCGGCAAATTCCGGCGTTTCTTCCTCACCACGGCGGGCGCTTTCCCACGGGAACAGCGCGCCCTGCCAGCCGTTACGCCGCGCTTTTTCACGTGCGCCGGGCAGATTATGCCAGCGGTAGCGCAGCAACTGGCGGGCAACGTCAGGGGCGGTAAACAGATGAAAAGGCAGAAGGAACACTTCGGTATCCCAGAAAACATGCCCTTTGTAACCTTCTCCGGTCAGCGCTTTCGCTGCAATGCTGCTGCGCTCGTCATGTTCCGGCGTCATGATGTGCAGATGATAGAGCGCGTAATCAAGCGCCTGCTGATCGCGCGGATCGCTGCCCTCGATTTCAACGCGGCTACGCTGCCAGAAACGACGCCAGGCGCTTTTCGATGCGCTAAAGAGGCTGTCATAACCCCGCGAGGCGCATTCGCGAAGCGCTTGCAGGCTTTGTCCACTCAGGGTTGCTGATTCGCGACGGCTATCGTCAGACCAGGTTATCCAGGTTATTTTCTCAAGGGTCACGCGTTCACCAGCTGCCACCTCCAGTGCGCTGTTTTGCAGCAGACGGCGGTTCTTCGCCGTAACGTTGCTTTGCGCTTCACCGCTGATATGGCAAAACGAAGAGATAACCACCTCCGCCGCGCCGTCCTGGGTGGTGTATACGCCCTGCAGATAGTGCTGGCCGAAAACCCGGACCTGGGTTTCATCCAGGTGCTGGCGTCCGGTGTTGGTTTGCGTGGCGTCAATGCCGGTGCTGAGCGAGATACGGGCTGCTGTATCCAGCGGCGTAATGGTTAAGCGCAGCGCGAACAGTTCCGGCTGGGCGGCAGACGCAAAACGCCGGCTTTCGATAGCGAAATGCGCACCGCACGGTGCCTGCCACACCACGGAACGATGAAGCTCACCGGTAGCAAAGTTCAGTTCGCGGTGCCACTGTTCAAGGTGTCCGCTGAGCAGAGAGAAAGGCGCGCCGTTCAGTTCAATTTGCACCCCGACCACGTCCGGCAGATTAACCAGCTCGTTGGTTTCCCCCTTTCCTGCCCGGTGATACAGCCCCGCAAGATACATCCCGCGGGTCTGCACCGTGTAATCTTCTTCATGCGTTGCCCGGACGCCCATGTAGCCATTGCCTGACGCCATCAGAGAGGCGTATTTATTCAGGCTGTGCGGGCTGAAACCCGGTTCGTTAAGCGTTGTGGCGTACATCATAACTCTACACATTTCCCTGTTTCGGCGGCCTGATACAATGCGGCCACCAGTTGCTGAATGATGCGTCCCTGCTCAGCATCTGCGATGGTGATCGGCTCGCCCTGCACGTGGCGGACGAAGGCGTCCATACTGCGGAAGTGACGGCGATCGTCGGCCTGCTCGCGCCTGGACAGCGTACGTAACTCGCCGTTGCAATCGTCGTAAATATGCATCGGGAACAGCGTCGCACCAGCCCGATCGCCGCAAAAAGAGACGTTCATGATCGACTGTTCCGGAATATTGAGCGCAAAAGAAGTCTCAAGGCGTAAGATGCCGCCGTTGTGAAATTCAAGGGTGCCGAACAGCGCGTCTTCCACGGTATACGCCGAAGGATCCCATTCACCAAACTGACCGTTGTTTTTGCGGGTGCCTATTTTCTGATAGCTGTGGGCCGTCACGTGTTTTACCGCCGGGAACCCCAGCACGTACATTGCCGCATCCAGCATATGCACGCCAAGATCGATCAGCGGTCCGCCGCCCTGAAGTGCTTTATTGGTGAAGACGCCCCAGCCCGGCACGCCGCAGCGGCGCAAGGCTCTGGCATTGGTGACATAAATTTCGCCCAGCGTACCGTCCATCACCTGCTGGCGCAGAAGCTGCGCATCCTCAGCAAAACGGTGATGGAAATCATAGGCCAGCACTTTGCCCGCCCGGCGCGCGGCCTGGCACATCTCTTCCGCCTGTTCTGGCGTCATGGCCGGCGGTTTTTCACACATCACATGACAGCCTGCCGCCAGCGCCAGCATCACATGTTCATGATGAAAGCGATTGGGCGAGCAGATACTGACGATATCCGGGCGAACGTCACGCAGCATAGCCTCGGGATCGTCCCAGGCCTGGGCATTACCGTATTTCTCTGCCAGCGCCTGCGCCTGGGAAAGGCGGCTGTCTGCGACAGCCACCAGTTCCAGATCGTCACGGGTGCAGTAGTACGAGGCGTGAACTTTATCCGCTACCTGCCCGGCCCCAATAATGGCGACGCGCAGCGGAGAAGTTTTCGTTGTACTCTTCACGTGTGACCTCTTAGCAGTGACGCAGCCAGGCGAGAGACTGACGATATGCTTCGGCCGGATCTTCCGCCCGCACGCGCCCTTCATAGACCACGTAGCCCTGATAATTGTCGCTGCGCAGCTGATCGAACAGCTGTTTGAAATTCAGCGTACCGGTACCCGGCTGGTAGCGATGGTTATCGGCAATATGCACGTGCCCCAGCAAATCGCGGTTGTCGTGCAGCGCTTTTGCCATATCATCTTCTTCGATGTTCATATGGTAAAAATCGCCGATGATCTGCGTGTGTTTGAGATCGTTTTCCACAATGTAGCGACGCGCGTCGGCCAGGGTATTGATCATATGATCCTGGTAGCGGTTCAGCGGCTCCAGATAAACGGTAGTGCCGGTACGGGCCGCCACCTTATCCAGTACGCGCAGCGAATCGCTGACCATTTTGCGGTCGCCTTCAAGGCTGCGCGGTGACACCATGGGCGGCAGACGGAAGGTAAACATCCCCCAGGCGGCTGGCACAATAATGCCTTTACCACCGACGTCGCTCAGCGCTTCCAGAATGCGTTCAATCTGCTGTAAGCCGTTCAGACGACGCTCTTCAATAAAATCGCCGATCCAGCCGTCATAGCCGCCGCAGGCGGTGGTCACCGGCAGGCCGGTTTCTTTGATCGCTGCTTTGACTTCTTCGATATTGTTGACCAGCAGTTTGCCGTCGATTTCAAAGCCGTCAAAACCCATTGCTTTGATATAGCGGAATTTTTCCAGGATATTTTCCGGGAAGAACGCCTGATTCTGTGTTCCGATTTTCATTTGCTGTTGTCCTTAACCTTAAAATGTCACGCCCATTTTGATGCTCAGATCCGGATGCTGATCGACATACTTCATGTAGCTTTCAGCGCTGGTCGCAAAAGTTACGACCGGTTCGATCAGATCGTCACAGTCCAGATAACCGTTCATCAGCAGTTCCCAGCAGGTCTCTTCGATACGCTTACGGTTCCAGCGCGGATAATCCGGGTTCGGTTCGCTGCAGGCGCGGGCGAAGACGATTTTCGCGTTGTTGAAGTGCGCTTCACGCCCGAGGTTGAAGCCTGCGCTAAAGGGTTTGGCGAAGGCCACGTAAGAGATAGTGCCGCCGTAGGCCAGGCCGCGCAGCGCGGATTGCAGCGCATCGGGATAGCCGCTGGTTTCGATGATGACGTCAGCGCCCTGCTTGCCGGTGATTTTTTTGATTTCCATACCGACATCGGTGCCGATGGGGCTCATGCAGTAGTCCGCGCCGTGGCGGCGGGCGATCTCGCAGCGATGTTCAATCGGATCGACGCCAATGACAACGGACGCGCCCGCTTTTTTCGCCAGCTGGACGGCAATTTGACCAATCGCGCCGAGGCCGATGATCACCACAAAATCACCTACGCGGACGTTGCCATCGCGTACGCCGCTCATCGCAAACTGCGCCGGGTCGTAGCACACCGCGTTTTTCCACGAGGCACCTGCCGGCATTTTGCGCAGCTTATAGTTGTTGACCGCGTTAACGATCACCGTCTCAGACAGCGGCCCATAGGTGCAGACGCAATCGCCAATCGCATAATCGGTGACACTGTCACCCTTTTCGACGATCTCACCCACCACCATGTTGCCCAGCTGGAATTTACCGAACTCAATACCACGTGCCGCCCCTTCCGGACGCGGCATAAACATCTGCCATTCCGCATTAAAGTCTTCATCAATAAACGGGCTGGCCGCGCGGAAATCCACCACTTCAGTACCGTGTTTCGGCGCGCCGAACATCACGCGGATTTTCACTTCACTGGCCGCCACAGCGCGGTCTTCATACTCAACAAGGGCCGCTACGCGCGGTTCAGTCGCTACTAACTTCTTCATTACAATATCCTTATTAAACAGGCCGCCTTAGCCTTTAACGCCACCAGCGGTCAACCCACTCTTAATAAAACGTTCGGAAAGTGCATACATGACGACGACCGGCAGCGCGGTGACCAGCGATGCCGCCATCATGCGTCCCCAGATATAGTCCGGCGTGCTGAACAGCGTGTTCAGGCCGACCGGCAACGTAAAGTTGCTGGCGCTGGAGAGGAAAATGGACGCAAAGAGATAGTCGTTCCATGCCACCATAAAGCAGTACACAAACACCGATACCAGACCAGAAATCGCCAGCGGGACGGTAATGCGGAAGATAATCTGCAAGCGGTTAAGGCCGTCCATCATTGCCGCCTCTTCGATCTCATCCGGGATGGTGTCGAAGTAGCTTTTCAGCATAAAGACCGCCGTTGGCAGCGTCTGGGTCACCATGGTGATGATCAGCGCCAGTTCAGTGTCATAAATCCCGAGCGCGGTGATGATTTTGAACAGCGGCACCACCAGCAGGATCCCGGAGAACATGTACACCGTGTAAAAGCTGGCGTTGATGGTCATCCGCCCTTTGAAACGCAGACGGGATAACGCATAGGCGCCCAGCGTGCCCAGGAAAACGGCAATGACCGAGGAGGCGACCGACACCACCATGCTGTTACGGAAATAATCCACAAACGGGAAAATCAGCGGGTTAAAAATGTCGACATAGTGCTCCAGCGTCCAGTGCTGCGGTAACAGCGTCGGGTTCAGGGAGATCGCCTCTTTTGCACCTTTAAACGAGGTCATCAGCATCACGAAAAACGGAAACAGCGTGATGATAAGAAAGACCGCCAGCCCGATATAAAAGCCGATACGGCTTAGCGTGCGTTTATTTGTTGCCATTGAGATTCACCCGCTTCCTGGTAAGCAATATGACCGCAAAGATGATGACGAACAGCACGACGGAGATCGCCGCTGCCTTGCCAAGGTCGTTAAAGGCAAATGCCGTTTTGTAGAGATACACACCGAGGATGTCGACTTTGGTGGTGAGCAGATACACATCGGCAAACATGTAGAACATCCAGATGGTCCGCAACGTCACGACCGTTGCCAGCACCGGCATGATGGCCGGAAGGGTGACGATCATGAACCGCTGCCAGGCGTTCGCGCCGTCCATCTCCGCCGCTTCATACAGCGATTTATCGATGGTCTGTAAAATCGCCAGGAAAGAGATAAAGGCGTACGGGAAATAACGCCAGATGGCAAACAACACCACCAGCACAAAGCTGCTGCCGGGATTGTCAAACCACAGCGGTGCCCGATCGTAGAGATGCAGCAGATCGACACCGAGGTAGTTCACAATGCCGTAGCCGTTGTTGAACATATATTTCCAGGCGAAAACCAGCGAAATTGACGGCGTGACGTAGGATAAAATCACCAGCGAGCGTGCGGTCTTACGCAGACGAAATTCGCGGTTAAAGAAAATCGCCACGCCCAGCCCCAGCGCCGTACTGCCAATAACGACCAGGGCGGTATACCAGACGGTCATCCACAGCGAATGCCAGAATCCCGGGTCGCCGAGAATGCGGATGTAGTTGTCCAGCCCGACGAAGGTCGAACTGATACGCGGGTTCAGCGGCAAACGTAAGAAACTGATTTCTATATTGGATATCATCGGCCAGGCTACCAGGCCGCCCAGCAATAATAAGCTGGGGGCCAGCAGCAGCATGGCAAAAGGCATATCCGAACGGCCCGAAAACAACCTTTTCATACTACTGTCCATTTTCGCCATTAACGTTGTTTAACCAGGTCATCGAGCTTCGCCTGGCTGTCCGTCAGGGTCTGCTGTAAATCTTTCTGACCGACGGTCACGTTATGCACCAGGGAGCTGACGACGCCAGAGCCGGTAACATCGCCCATGCGGGTAAAGTTTTTGTCAGCGACGGCGCCAAAGACCTGCATATGTGGATATTGCGCAATCAGTTCAGTTGGCAGCGTGCCAAAGGCTTTGATGACCTCGTTATCTTTCCACTGTGGGGTATTCACAATATTTTTGGTGGCCGGCAGCGCAGCACCCGGAGACATCATGACCCAGTCGGCGGCGTTGTCCGCTTTCTCCATAAAGGCGACAAATTTCTCGGCGGCGGCGGTTTCATCTTCGGTCTGGCCGTTACTGATGGTCAGAGAGGTGATCGTGCCGTACACGGCGGCGGATTTTTCAGTCGGCACCATGAAACCGAGGTTTGCAGGTTCGCCCTCTTTGAAAATCGCCGGGATGATGTAGGTGGAGTACATTGCCATCGGCGCGGAGCCGTTCATGAAGGCGTCTTTGATCTCCATGACGTCATTCGAGCCCGGCATAGTGGTTGCAGCCAGGTCACGATAAAACGCCAGTGACTGCGCCATTTCGAGTGTATTGAGCGTGATATGGCCGCTGGCGTCAAACACGTTGGCCTGATTAGACAAGGCAAACTGGGAGAATGCCTGTTCTGTCATGACACTTTCGGCGGTGGGCAGCGCGATACCGTATTTTTTCTGCGCCGGATCGTTAAATTTTTGCGCTGCGGCCAGCAGGTCTTGCCAGTTGTGTGGCTCAGCAATATCCGCTTTCGCCAGCGCATTTTTCTTATACCAGATCCCCTGTAGCCAGGCGCTAATCGGCACGCCGGTCCAGGCGGTACCGTCTTCAGTGCGGACAATACGCAGAACGCCGTCATAGAATTGATCTTCACCCACCGCGTTAATGGCCTCAGCAATGGCTTTGCGGTCGATCAACTGCTCTTTATCCATCACTTTGGCATAGTCATGGCTGGTTTCGATCACCTCCGGCAGCGATCCGGAACGAGCCAGGGTGATAATTTTGGTGTTATAAGCATCTTCTTCTACCGGAACTTGTTTAACCGTAATATCCGGATTTTCTTTCTCGAAGCGTTCAATCAGTTTGATAATAACGGCCTGACGTTCCTGCTCAACAGATGAGTGCATGAATTCGATAGCTACTTTATGCTTATTATTATCATCACAGCCGGAAATGAGCGTACAGGAAACCAGCGCTGCTAACAGCGCTATTTTTGATTTATTCATAAGACGTTCCTTTATTGTTTTTTGATCCAGGTAACCTGCCACGGACGCAATGTTACCGATTTTTCCATAACGGTATGTTTATTCATTAAATCAAAACCACCCTGTACGTGTGCATCGACGTGCTGTTCTTTATCGCTAATATTAAACAGCGCCGTAATTTCCTCGCCATTATTAGCCGTACGGGTAATTAACAGTACGCTGGGATTAAGCGTCTGAATAGTAAACTGGCTATCTGGATGAAATGCTTTATGCTGGCGACGTAGCACGATCAGTTGAGAAAGGATATGGTATGCTCTGCTGCGCAGCGAGTCAGATGCAAACAGCTGCTGCTCTATTTCAGCGGCGTCATATTTCTGGCGATTAATAGCGCGGTTATATCCCAGTTTTTCTACGCCCGCATAATCGTTACGCGATCCCATAATGCTCTGGATATATACCGCCGGAACGCCAGGAAACGTCAGTAAAATCGCGTGCGCCAGCGTAAAGCGGGCCAGACGCTCATCGTCGCTGTCATCCCGGCGACTCAGCGCGTCCATATAGGTCACGTTGATTTCGTAAGGGCTACGGCTGCCATCCGGGTTATTTTTCCAGTTAACCAGGGCACCCTGCTGCTGAAGTTTATCGACCAGCCGCAGAATGTCGTCTTCCGGCAAAATCCCGCGCAGCGGATTCAAGCCAACCCCGTCGTGCGAGGCCAGAAAGTTGAACCAGGTCGTTTTATCCGAAGGCAGCGTGAGGCTCTGCGCCCAGCGACATAGCGCGGTAGCATCCTGACTGAGTACCGAGTGTAATACCAGCGGTGGCAAAGAGAATTGATAAACCATATGCGCTTCATCACTGCCATTGCCAAGATAAGCGATATTGTCTTTGTGCGGCACGTTGGTTTCAGTAATGATCACCGTTCCCGGCGCTACTGCATCAGCGATAGCGCGGAACAGTTTGATGAGCTGGTGCGTTTTTTCAAGGTGAATGCAGCTGGTGCCCGGCGTTTTCCACATAAATCCGACCGCATCAAGACGGATATAGTCCGCGCCCTGCAACAGATAATGCAGCAGCACATCCACCATCGCCAACAGCACTTGCGGGCAGGCATAGTTGAGGTCAACCTGATCTTCACTGAAGGTGGTCCACAGATGACGTACTGAGCCATCGCTCAGGGTAAAAGGCGTCAGCAGTGGCAATGCACGAGGACGCGTTACCGCGGATAAATCCGTCCCGGGATCCATCTCAATAAAGAAATTCTCGAAACCCGGTTTCTGCTGTAAATAGTTATTAAACCATTCACTTTTGGCCGACATATGATTGCAGACAAAATCAAACATTAATTTCGTCTGGGTTTTTAATTCAGCGATATCATTCCAGTCTCCGCTTTCCGGGTCAACCCGATGATAATCCACCACGGAGAAACCGTCGTCTGATGACCACGGGCAAAAAGGTAATAGATGAACGTGCGAGAAAACGGACTTAAACCATTTCTGGTAAAATTGATTAAATACTGCCAGCGGTTTTTGGTCAGCGTGGTGAAACTGATCTGCATAGGTGATTAACACCACATCACTTTCATCCCACCCCTGCTTACGCTGTTGCGCAATTAATAATTTACTGTGGTCGATGGCAGTAAATAATGCCTCACGATGTGCCTCTGAAAATGCGTCGGCGTAAACATCGGTGAGCAACTGATTAATTTTTTCCTTCATTTCACTTTTCCATGGTAGCGGTCCCACGAAAAAGGAGACTACTCCTGTGAAAATTAGCTGTCAATCCAGCGCATGAGTCATACGAGGCGAAACCAGGAATTTTAGCGGGGTAATTTTGTAATTTGTGAGCTGCCGCAAATTCAGGGGAGAATATGTGAAAGGGTTGTTACGGTGACCGGAAGGGTCACCGTGGGGTCTGACGCTTTGCGTAGCGGCGAGACACTTTTTTGGCGGCGTGGTTTAGTAACGGCTCGAGCGCCAGTGCCAGCAGCATTTTTAACGGACGGCGGGCAACCGACTTAATCGCCCACCCCGCCACGCCTGCCGGACCGTAGCGCAGCGCGGTCAGCAGCACCAGCTTGCCGGCGATCTTAAGGCCGGGTTTCACGCGGGTGCTCGCTTTTTGCCACTTACTGTTCATGTCAGGCTCCTGTTCATTAAAGCTGACGAAATCGACTGCGAAGCGAGAAGGTATCCGAGGTGACATAACGCTCCATGTCGCGCAGGCGCTTTTCGCCATCCGCCAGTTCACCGTCCACCACAGCCAGTAATTCGCTGTTTGACGGGGTTCGCTCACCGTCAATCTCCCCTTCTGGCATTGGATCCAGCATGAAGGTCATGATGATGTAGGCCACCACCACAAAGAAGAATAGCCCAAAAACCATCGCTAATACGGTGATGAGACGGACCAGCTTCACCGGCACATCAAAGTAATGGGCGATCCCGGCGCAGACGCCCTTCACCATGCCCTGCTGGGGAAGTCGCCATAATTTTTTATTCAAATCAATCGTTGCCATTAGCGATCTCTCCAGTTTGGATGTTCCGCATCAAGAATGGCTTCCAGTGCCTGAATACGTTCCCGCATTCTTTTCGCTTCATCGCTCAACTGAACCAAATGCTGCTGTTCATTAGCAGAGAGCGTGCCGTTTCTGGAACGGTTGTTGTAATGCAGCCACAGCCAGACCGGCAGAACAAACAAAATGAACAGGGTTAGCGGTATAGCAAGGAAAAGCGTGCTCATGTGTACTCCTTACAGATATTGAGCGGCGGTGCGTTCGGGCACCGCCAAATAATTATTGATTATCCTGCTTCATTCTGGCTTTCAGCGCCGCAAGCTGCTCGCTGATTTCATCGTCGGCCTGCAAATCGGCAAATTGCTGATCCAGCGTTCTTTGTTTGCCAAAGCCATGACTTTCCGCTTCGGCTTCCATGTGATCGATACGGCGCTCGAAAGATTCAAAACGCGCCATGGCTTCATCAATTTTACCGCTGTCCAGCTGACGGCGCACATCGCGGGAAGAACTTGCGGCCTGGTGACGCAGCGCTAATGCCTGCTGGCGCGCACGGGTCTCGCTCAGTTTATTTTCCAGCTCGCCAATCTCTTTTTTCATGCGGGTCAGGGTTTCATCGACCAGCGTGCTCTCATCTTCCAGCGTCGCAATTAGATCGGTCAGCTTTTGCTTTTCAATCAGCGCGGCGCGAGCCAGATCGTCTTTATCTTTACGCAGCGCCAGTTCAGCTTTTTCCTGCCATTCTGCCTGTTGGGCGGTCGCCTGTTCAATACGGCGGGTGAGCTGCTTTTTCTCTGCCAGAGAGCGGGCGGAGGTGGAGCGAACTTCGACCAGCGTATCTTCCATTTCCTGAATCATCAGGCGCACCAGCTTCTGCGGATCTTCCGCTTTTTCCAGCAGCGAGTTGATGTTGGCGTTCACGATGTCGGCGAAACGAGAAAAAATACCCATAATTCGATCCTCACAATAATGTTCATTATATCGAGCAGTGCCCTGCTGAATAGCTATGTGCAATCAGCGTGCCACATTTTTATGTTATTGTTTTATCGGGAGTTGATTGATTTACCACCGATACGCATATACAGTTTACTGGTGAATCACACTAACATATGGTGAATTTCATCATGGCTGAATACAAAGATAACCTGCTGGGTGAAGCGAACAGCTTCGTTGACGTGCTGGAACAAGTCTCACGGCTCGCTACGCTGACCAAGCCCGTGCTGATTATCGGTGAACGCGGTACGGGGAAAGAGCTGATCGCCAGTCGCCTGCACTTTCTTTCCCCCCGCTGGCAGGGATCTTTTGTCTCGCTCAATTGCGCGGCGCTGAATGAAAACCTTCTCGACTCTGAGCTTTTTGGTCATGAAGCCGGCGCGTTTACCGGGGCGCAAAAACGTCATCCGGGGCGTTTTGAACGCGCCGACGGCGGCACCCTGTTTCTTGATGAGCTGGCAACCGCGCCAATGCTGGTGCAGGAGAAGCTGCTGCGCGTCATCGAGTATGGTGAGCTGGAGCGCGTGGGCGGCAGTCAACCCTTGCAGGTGAATGTGCGGCTGGTTTGCGCAACGAATGCGGATTTGCCCGCCATGGTTGAGGAAGGTACGTTTCGCGCTGACCTGCTCGACCGGCTGGCTTTTGACGTGGTACAGCTTCCACCGCTGCGCGAGCGGCATAGCGATATCATGCTGATGGCCGATCATTTCGCGATCCAGATGTGCCGCGAAATCGGTCTGCCGCTGTTTCCGGGCTTTACCGAACGCGCTAGTCAGACGTTACAGGGCTATCGCTGGCCGGGCAATATTCGTGAGCTGAAAAACGTCGTGGAGCGCTCTGTGTACCGTCACGGCACCAGCGACGAGCCATTAGATGAGATTATTATCGATCCCTTTGCCCGCACCCTGCCGCCATCGCCTTCGCAACGCCAGCCAGATGCCCTTCCCGACCTGCCGCTTGATTTGCGTCAGTATCAACAGCAACAAGAGCGGGCGCTACTGGAAAAAAGCCTGCAACAGGGCCGGTTTAATCAAAAACGCGCGGCTGAACTGCTGGGGCTGACCTATCATCAGCTGCGGGCATTGCTCAAAAAACATCAAATTTAGCCCCCGGAATGGCAAAACTGGCGAGATTTACAGCGTTTGTCCGCAGACATTTTTACGCAGCAGACATAAGTGCGATACACTTTGCAGATCGAATCTGAAAACCCTGAAAATTATGCGCCTGGTTTTGTCATCTTTGGTCGCCGCAGCCGGCCTGTTTTACGGCCTGGCTCATGCCGCGCCTGTGCCACCGGCTTCGCCTGTTTCCGATATCCGTGATAGCGGCTTTGTCTATTGCGTTAACGGACAGGTGAGCACCTTTAACCCGCAAAAAGCGGGAAGCGGTCTGATTGTGGATACGCTGGCCGACCAGCTTTACGATCGCCTGCTGGAGGTCGATCCCTATACCTATCGCCTGGTGCCTGAACTGGCTGAACGCTGGGAAGTCCTCGATAACGGCGCAACCTACCGCTTTTATCTGCGCAGCGGCGTCGCTTTTCAACATACCGCGTGGTTTAAACCTGGCCGCACGTTGAATGCCGACGATGTGGTATTTACCTTCCAGCGCATCTTTAACCGCCATCATCCGTGGCACAACGTTAACGGTAGTGGCTTCCCCTACTTCGACAGCCTGCAGTTTGCCGATACGGTGCAGAGCGTGCGCAAGCTGGATAATCGCACCGTTGAGTTTCGCCTGACCCGGCCGGACGCCTCATTTCTCTGGCATCTGGCAACCCATTACGCCTCCATCATGTCGGCAGAATATGCCGCCGCGTTAACCAAAACCGATCGTCAGGAACAGCTGGATCGCCAGCCGGTTGGCACCGGGCCTTATCAGCTTAGCGAATACCGCTCTGGTCAATATATCCGCCTGCAGCGCCATCCCCATTTCTGGCGCGGCCAGCCGCTAATGCCGCAGGTGGTGGTGGATCTGGGTTCCGGCGGTACGGGCCGCCTCTCGCGCCTGTTAACCGGTGAATGTGATGTGCTGGCCTGGCCTGCCGCCAGCCAACTGTCCATTTTGCGCGACGATCCGCGCCTGCGGCTGACGCTGCGCCCGGGAATGAACATTGCCTACCTGGCCTTTAATACCAATAAAGCACCGCTGAATAATCCGGCGGTGCGTCATGCGCTGGCGCTGGCCATTAATAATGAACGATTAATGCAGTCGATTTATTACGGTACGGCGGAAACCGCGGCCTCGATTCTGCCGCGCGCCTCGTGGGCTTATGACAACGAAGCGAAAATTACCGAATACGATCCGGGCAAAGCCCGCGCGCAGCTTAAAGCGCTGGGAATAGAAAAACTGTCGCTTCAGCTTTGGGTTCCCACCTCGTCGCAGGCCTGGAACCCCAGCCCGCTGAAAATGGCAGAACTCATTCAGGCAGACATGGCGCACATCGGCGTAAAGGTCACTATTATGCCGGTCGAGGGGCGTTTCCAGGAGGCGCGGCTGATGGACATGAATCACGACCTGACACTGGCGGGCTGGGCGACTGACAGTAACGATCCGGACAGTTTTTTCCGCCCGCTGCTGAGCTGCGCCGCCATCAGCTCGCAAACCAACTATGCCCACTGGTGCAATCGCCAGTTTGACAACGTGCTGCTAAAAGCGCTGTCGTCGCAGCAGCTGGCGTCACGCATTGATGCCTACGATGAAGCGCAGCGTATCCTCGCCAGCGAACTCCCGGTGCTGCCGCTGGCCTCATCGCTACGCCTGCAGGCGTATCGCTATGACATGAAAGGATTAGTGCTCAGTCCGTTCGGTAACGCCTCTTTTGCGGGCGTCTCGCGCGAAAAAGAAGAGGTGCAAAAACCATGATTATTTTTACATTGCGCCGCCTGCTGCTGTTACTGGTTACGCTGTTTTTGTTGACGTTTATCGGTTTTAGTCTGAGCTACTTTACCCCTCACGCACCGCTGCAGGGCGCATCGCTGTGGAACGCCTGGGTGTTCTGGTTTAACGGTATTTTGCACTGGGATTTCGGCGTCTCCAGTATCAACGGCCAGTTAATCTCCGAGCAGTTAAAAGAGGTGTTTCCGGCCACCATGGAGCTTTGTATCCTCGCCTTCACCTTTGCCCTGCTGATCGGCATTCCGGTGGGCATGCTGGCCGGGATCACCCGCAATAAATGGCAGGACAACGTCATCAGCGCGCTGGCGCTGCTTGGTTTTTCCATTCCGGTATTCTGGCTGGCGCTGCTGCTTACGCTGTTTTTTTCGCTGACCCTCGGCTGGCTGCCGGTCTCGGGGCGCTTTGACCTGCTGTATGAAGTTAAAAACGTTACCGGTTTCGCCATTATTGACGCCTGGCTTTCCGATTCACCGTGGCGGCATGAAATGGTGATCAGCGCGCTCAGGCATATGGTGTTGCCGGTGCTGACGCTGGCGGTCGCGCCTACCACCGAAGTCATTCGCTTGATGCGCATCAGCACCATTGAGGTTTTTGATCAAAATTACATTAAAGCGGCGGCCACGCGTGGGGTATCGCGGCGAACGATCCTCTGGCGTCATGTACTACACAACGCGCTGCCGCCGGTGATCCCCCGCCTCGGGCTGCAATTCTCCACCATGCTGACGCTGGCGATGATAACAGAAGTGGTGTTTAGCTGGCCGGGACTGGGCCGCTGGCTGATTAATGCTATTCGCCAGCAGGATTATGCGGCGATCTCGGCGGGCGTGATGGTGATTGGCGCCCTGGTCATTATTGTTAACATGATTTCTGATATTTTGGGTGCTATGGCTAACCCTCTGAAACATAAGGAATGGTATGCCTTACGATAGCGTCTACAGCGAAAAACGCTCGCCGGGCACGCTGCGCAACGCGTGGCGCAAATTCTACGGCGACACCACCGCCATGATCGGTCTTTACGGCTGCGGCGCGCTGCTGTTGCTGTGTTTATTCGGTGGCTGGTTCGCGCCCTACGGGATTAATCAGCAGTTTTTAGGCTATCAACTGCTGCCGCCGTCCTGGTCGCGCTATGGTGAAGTGTCATTCTTTCTCGGCACCGATGACCTGGGGCGCGATGTACTGAGCCGTCTGCTCAGCGGCGCAACGCCCACCGTCGGCGGCGCGTTTCTGGTGACGCTGGCGGCGACGCTGTGCGGGCTGGTGCTCGGCGTGGTCGCCGGTTCCACCCACGGCCTGCGTTCTGCAACGTTAAATCATATCCTGGATACGCTGCTGTCTATTCCGTCACTGCTGCTGGCCATTATCGTGGTGGCGTTCGCTGGCCCGCATTTGTCCCATGCAATGTTTGCCGTCTGGCTGGCCCTGCTGCCGCGGATGGTGCGTTCGGTCTACAGCATGGTGCACGATGAGCTGGAAAAAGAGTACGTCGTGGCCGCCCGTCTGGACGGGGCGACGACGCTGAATATTTTGTGGTTTGCGGTACTGCCTAACATCACCGCCGGGATGGTCACCGAGATCACCCGCGCCCTGTCAATGGCGATTCTGGATATTGCCGCGCTGGGCTTTCTCGACCTCGGCGCGCAGCTTCCCTCTCCGGAATGGGGCGCCATGCTGGGCGACGCGCTGGAGTTGATTTACGTGGCGCCGTGGACGGTGATGCTGCCGGGGGCAGCGATTATGGTCAGCGTGCTGCTGATCAACCTGCTGGGTGACGGCCTGCGCCGGGCGATCAACGCGGGGGTGGAATAATGCCGCTATTAGATATCCGCAATCTGACCATTGAGTTCAAAACCAGCGAGGGCTGGGTTAAGGCGGTCGATCGCGTCAGCATGACCCTTGCCGAGGGGGAAATCCGCGGGCTGGTAGGCGAATCCGGCTCCGGCAAAAGTCTGATTGCCAAAGCCATTTGCGGCGTCGCCAAAGATAACTGGCGGATCACCGCCGACCGTATGCGTTTTGATGATATCGACCTGCTACGGCTTTCCGTGCGCGAACGGCGCAAGCTGGTGGGCCATAACGTGTCGATGATTTTTCAGGAGCCGCAGTCCTGTCTCGATCCGTCCGAGCGCATTGGCACTCAGCTCATGCAGAATATTCCCCGCTGGACCTTCAAAGGCCGCTGGTGGTGGCGTTTTGGCTGGCGCAAGCAACGCGCCATTGAACTGCTTCATCGGGTGGGGATTAAAGATCATAAAGACGTGCTGCGCAGTTTTCCGTATCAGCTGACCGACGGCGAATGCCAGAAGGTAATGATTGCCATTGCGCTGGCGAATCAGCCGCGGCTGCTGATTGCCGATGAGCCCACCAATGCGATGGAGCCTACCACTCAGGCGCAAATTTTCCGCCTGTTGAGCCGGTTGAATCAAAATAATAACACCACCATTTTGTTAATCAGCCACGACCTGCAAATGCTGAGCAAATGGGCTGACAGGATTAACGTAATGTACTGCGGGCAGACGGTAGAGACCGCGCCCAGCGAGGAGCTGATCGCCACGCCGCATCATCCCTATACCCAGGCGCTGATCCGCGCGATCCCGGATTTTGGTAGCGCGATGCCGCATAAAAGCCGCCTGAATACCATGCCCGGTGCGATCCCACTGCTGGAGCATTTGCCTATCGGCTGTCGTCTGGGGCCTCGCTGCCCGTATGCACAGCGTAAGTGTATTGAAACGCCTCGTCTGACAGGGGCTAAAAACCATCTGTATGCCTGTCATTTCCCGCTGAATATGGAGAAAGAGTAAGATGGTTGAAACCCTGCTGGAAGTTCGCAACCTGAGCAAAACCTTCCGCTACCGCACCGGCTGGTTTCACCGTCAGACGGTAGAGGCAGTAAAACCGCTCAGTTTCACCCTGCGTGAGAAGCAGACGCTGGCGATCATTGGCGAAAACGGTTCCGGTAAATCGACGCTGGCGAAAATGCTGGCGGGGATGGTGGAGCCGACCACCGGCGAACTGCTAATTGATGATTATCCGCTGCACTATGGCGATTACTCTTTTCGCAGCCAGCGTATTCGCATGATTTTTCAGGATCCGTCGACCTCGCTCAACCCGCGCCAGCGTATCTCGCAGATTCTTGATTTTCCGCTGCGCCTGAACACCGATTTGCAACCGGAAGAACGGCGCAAGCGCATCATCGAAACTATGCGCATGGTGGGTTTGCTTCCCGATCACGTTAGCTACTACCCGCATATGCTGGCACCGGGGCAAAAACAGCGTCTGGGACTGGCGCGGGCGCTGATCCTGCGCCCACAGGTGATCATCGCCGATGAAGCGCTGGCCTCGCTGGATATGTCAATGCGCTCGCAGTTGATTAATCTGATGCTGGAATTGCAGGAAAAACAGGGGATTGCTTATATCTACGTTACCCAGCATCTGGGGATGATGAAGCATATCAGCGATCAGGTGCTGGTGATGCATCAGGGGGAAGTGGTGGAGCGCGGCAGCACCGCCGATGTTCTCGCCGCTCCGCTGCATGATTTAACCAAACGGCTCATCGCCGGCCATTTTGGTGAAGCGTTGACCGCCGATGCCTGGCGCAAAGATAAGTAATGGTGACGCGTGGCCAGAGGGGGCGTTAAGAACGGCCCTGGCTAAAGCGCGCGTGATGCCGGGAGGCGGCTTCGCCTTGCCCGGCCTACAATAAAATCGGCTCTGGCTACACAGCACATCGTAGGCCCGGTAAGCGCAGCGCCACCGGGCAGATTAACGTGAGGCGATAAGCTCAGCACTTTCTGGCGTTCGCTCACGCCACCGGAGCAATTTTTATTGCGGCGGTAGACAGCGCGCCGGCACAGATCAGCAGACCCACGGCACCGTCGGCAAGGCGTTGCGTCGAGGCATCCTCGGCATGCAGGGTTATACCGTCCACCGTGGCGGTAATGGTAGATCCCTCAATGACCACGTCGAAGGCGATCTCGCGTTCATAGACGTCTTTCAACCCCTGCTCAGCCAGTACCGTCACGCTGTCGTCACGGACGCGAATAAGCTGGATTTTTTCTTCCCGCGTTACCCGCAGCGCATAATAGCGCCGCATCCCCTGAATGCGGAACGCCAGCCCGCCATAATCGCCAAGGTGCAGCGTGATCTGACTTTGTACCCGGTAATCATCCCACTGCCGGGTTCCATGGCTGACGATGCCTTCACCATACTCTTTTGAAATGCGGAAACGGGACGGATAATGACGGGAGATCAGATCCACACCGTTCACCCACGACCGCCACCAGAAATCACTCTCGCCCCCGGGTTTTGTCAGCGTTAGTGTGGGTGCACCGTCCCAGCGCAGGAAGTCAACCAGAACCCGACCGTTTACGCTCCCGTCAACGGCGGCAAGGGAAACCCCCACGTCACCGATCGGCTGACCGTGATTATCAGGAATAATCATACTTAGCGTAACGTCACTGCCGGGTTGTAACGTCTGCGCTTCACCGTAGCAGATCCGTAGCTGACTGTTCTCGTCATAAACCCGGTAGCACAGGCGCACGGAAACAGGCCCGGTTATCTCTTCCGGCATCAATACGTGGGCCTGCAAATGCTGTCCCGCATAAATAAGCGGCGTAGCCATCAGTTCGTAAGAGTGCATTTCAACGATTTCCGGCGGTGCGAACGTTGGCGTCGTCACGCAGCGTGGCCGTTCCGTAAGATTCGCGTAGCGCAGGCTTAAGTAGTGCGTTCCACCCCGTTGCTCGTTACTGATGTCAACGGAGGTATTGCTCTCTTCTGCCAGCAAGCGGAAACCCTGCACGCTGCCGGGAAGCGAGAAATGATACTGTGCTCCCTGTTTTGGCGCAGCGGGCGGCTCCTGCCCGGCAATTTTATGACCAAGCGCGACAAGATAATCCGTCACCCGCACGGCGTTATTGATGGAGAACCCGCCGTCGGCGGAGGAGATTAGCATCCGGTCCGCCAGCGGTCCGCGCCAGTCCGGCCCGGCATCGATGCCCTGCAACCCCAGCATAATGCCCGACAGACAGCCGACGTTACCCGCGTTGCAATCCGTGTCCCAGCCGGACGTGTTGATAATCATTTGCGCCTGCTGAAAATCATCCGGCGCGTAGAGGATCGCCATAATCATAATGGCGTGATTAGGGATCACATGGCAGTTGCTGGGGTATTTTTGATAGCCGTACTGCTCTTCAATGCGCTGGCGAGTACAGAGCCAGTCGTTGTCCGCTTTGCGCCAGCGGCACACGTCGGCAATAACCCGGGCAATCTCACACTCCGCAGGAATAACCGACAGTCCGGTGGCGATAAGCGTTTCAATATCCTGACAAATAAACGCCTGCGCCTCCATGGCTGCCCATAGCATCGCGGCATACACAGACTCCCCGTCGTGGCTGACGCTGGCGGCCTTTTGCGCCAGCGAGGCGGCCAGCAACGGTTGGCCTGGCGCGACCAGCGCCCAGCCGTCGATAAAAATTTGTGCGCCGATTTGCTCAGCGATGGTTTTACCGTTGGTGGCGATCGCGCCACTTAGCGGCGCAACGATCCCCTTTTTGAGGTTCAGCCAGGCGGTATGCTCGGTGGAATTACCATGGCCGCCCCACCAGAGAATAGTGCGTTTATCAATGATGTAGTTCAGCCAGCACTGACCCAGTTGCTCTGCGGTGAGGTCTGGCGGTAAAGCGTAGTCTTCCAGGGCGCGAATAAAGGTAAACGTTCCGGCCACGTCGTCGTCAGTCACCACCAGCGGGCGGTTAAACTGGTCATGGACATAATAATTTATCGGCCCCAGCTCCCGCATAATCCGCTGACAGGTCCAGCCCTCAAAGGGTCGGCCCAGATAAACGCCGATCAATTTCCCCAATACGCCAGCGTAGACGCGCTGATAATAATCTGATGGTAATGGCATAATCCCTGTCTCGTTGTGTGGTCCATTTCAGGCGTGCAATAGTACTGAGTAGGCAGGGACGAAAATCAGAGAGAGATCACATTACACCACCCATAAATGTCCGAATCAGTGAGCTTACGCGCCATTCCCGTATGAGGATAAGCCGGCAGGGCAATCATTAAGTGACACTGTCACTGCTCTATCCACTGCCTCCCCTATAGCCTCCTCTGATGGAGTAGCTTATAATGGCCGTTTGTGGTTTCGTACCGCTTATTTAAGCAACACATCGCCTGACGTCAGGCAAAATAAGCACCAATCAAATAAGGACTTAAGCTATGGGTTTTCTTACCGGTAAGCGCATTCTGATCACTGGCGTCGCCAGTAAACTTTCCATTGCCTACGGTATCGCACAGGCTATGCATCGTGAAGGGGCTGAACTGGCGTTCACCTACCAGAACGATAAACTGAAAGGCCGCGTGGAAGGTTTTGCCGCTGAGCTGGGCTCCAGCATTGTGCTGCCGTGTGACGTAGCTGAAGATGAGAGCATTAACGCGCTGTTCAGCGAACTGGCGAAAAGCTGGCCGAAATTTGACGGTTTTGTTCACTCCATCGGTTTCGCCCCTGGCGACCAGCTGGACGGCGACTATGTGAACGCCGTGACTCGTGAAGGCTTTAAGATTGCCCACGATATCAGCGCCTACAGCTTTGTGGCGCTGGCGAAAGCCTGCCGTGACATGCTGAACCCGGATTCTGCCTTGCTGACCCTGTCTTATCTGGGCGCAGAACGTGCGATCCCTAACTATAACGTAATGGGTCTGGCTAAAGCGTCCCTGGAAGCCAACGTGCGCTATATGGCAAACGCGATGGGCCCGGAAGGCGTACGTGTTAACGCTATCTCTGCTGGTCCAATCCGTACTCTGGCGGCATCAGGCATCAAAGATTTCCGTAAGATGCTGGCACACTGTGAAGCGGTTACCCCGATTCGCCGTACGGTGACCATTGAAGACGTGGGTAACTCCGCTGCGTTCCTGTGCTCTAACCTCTCCGCGGGTATCTCCGGTGAAGTGGTTCACGTTGACGGCGGTTTCAGCATCGCCGCAATGAACGAACTGGAACTTAAATAAGTTCTCTGCCCTCTTCGCCCCGCGCGGAGAGGGTTTTCCCTTCTATATTCCGATCTGCTATTAAATATCACCCTTCATTCTTTTATCCCCTCACGCGCTTACGCCAGGATATCCAGGTTAAAACGATCCGTTGCACAGCGTCTGCATTCGCGCGGGTCGCCACCTTCAGATCAAGGAAAGCCCATGGAGCAACGCCGCGTTTCCGGCAAAAGCCACTGGTACCATGAGACTCAGTCCAGTACCTGTCCGGCAGACGTTCTGCCGTTAGTCCCTGAAGCCGCTCACGTTGAGGACCGCTTCCTGCTTGAGCTTACGCTTCCCGCGTCGCTTCTTGCCGCCTGTGAAAGCTGGATCGCCCCGGCCAGAGAACTGACAAGGTTGCTTTTCCCCGATAGCGTGGCGGTCACCCGCCTGCAAACGTTCAGCGCCTACGATCGTCTGAGTACCGCCTTAACCGTTGCCCAGGTCTACGGCGTACAGCGGTTATGCAATCACTATGCCGCACGACTGGCCCCGTTACCTGGCCCTGACTCTTCCCGTGAAAGTAATCATCGCCTGGCGCAGACTACCCAGTATGCTCGTCAACTTGCCAGCTCGCCGTCGGTCATTACCCCGCAGGCCAGGACGCAGCTCGAAGATGTGGGACTAACGACTCACGATATCGTGCTGATTAATCAAATCACCGGCTTTATCGGTTTTCAGGCACGGGTACTGTCTGTCTTCCAGGCGCTGCTCGGTCACCCGGTACGCTGGCTTCCCGGCATGCCGGTGCAGGAAGATGCCCTGGCGACGCGTTTTGCCGATCGGGATGCGCAGTGGCGCCCCACCATAAGTGGTATTGAACCTCATCACGCCAGCGCAGAACAGACTGCGACGCTGAAGAAATGGCAGGCGCTACCGCCGCTGGAGGGGCTGGTTCCTCTACTGGTGTATGATTGCCGCACGCTTGATGCGACGGCCAGGATCATTAGCGCCCTGCCATCGGATTCGTTTAGCGGACTGGCCGCGCTAATTACGGCCCGTATCAATGGCAGCGTAAGCTGTTTCAACGCCTGGCGCGGCAACGTGGATGGCGCAACAGAGCACCCTTTCGGGGATGAAAAAGCGTTAGCCTTCTGGAGTCAACACCGCCCTACCGAGCAGGCTATCATTCAGGCCGTTCAGTTATTGACCCGCGCGCCAGACCGCTTTAGCGCGGCTCAGTTTAACCCGCTTACCGAACAGGGCTTCTCCGTTGAGCAAGCGGTTAACCTGCTTGCATGGAGCGGTTTATGCGGCTGGCTGAATCGGCTAAGGATTGCGCTGGGCGAAACGGCTTAACCCGACATTGTTCAGGGGAAAGGGGCAAACAGCGCTTGCTGGAAGGGTCAGATTCGCGTAAAACTGTCAACCGCTCTTAGGCCACGAAAATACACCATTATGCTTCAGGATAACCCGCTGCTCGCGCAGCTTAAACAGCAACTACATTCCCAGACCCCGCGTGCTGAAGGGGTCGTTAAAGCCACGGAAAAGGGCTTTGGCTTCCTCGAAGTCGACGCGCAAAAAAGCTACTTTATTCCGCCGCCGCAGATGAAAAAAGTCATGCACGGCGACCGTGTTATTGCCGTTATTCATAGTGAAAAAGATCGTGAAAACGCGGAGCCGGAAGAGCTTGTTGAGCCTTTTCTGACCCGCTTCGTCGGCAAAGTTCAGAAGAAAGATGACCGTCTTTCTATTATTCCCGATCATCCCCTGCTGAAAGATGCGATTCCGTGTCGCGCCGAACGCGGCGTGGCGCACGATTTTCAGAATGGCGACTGGGCTGTGGCCGAGATGCGCCGCCATCCGCTTAAGGGCGACCGCAGTTTCTATGCCGAACTGACGCAGTTTATTACCTTTGGTGACGATCATTTCGTTCCGTGGTGGGTCACCCTGGCGCGCCATAATCTGGAAAAAGACGCGCCGCAAGGCAGCGCCACTGAAATAATGGACGAAGGTCTTGAGCGCCATGATTTAACCGCGCTGGACTTCGTGACCATCGACAGTGCCAGCACCGAAGATATGGACGATGCGTTATATGCGGAAGCGCTGGCTGACGGCAAGCTGCAATTAACCGTGGCGATAGCCGATCCGACGGCCTGGATCGCCGAAGGCAGTAAACTGGATGAAGCCGCTAAAGTGCGCGCATTTACCAACTACCTGCCGGGCTTTAATATTCCGATGCTGCCCCGTGAACTGTCGGATAATCTCTGCTCCCTGCGCCCACACGAAGTTCGTCCGGTGCTGGCCTGCCGGATGATCGTTAATGCAGAGGGCGCCATTGAAGATGACATTGAATTCTTCGCGGCAACCATCGAATCCAAAGCAAAGCTGGCCTATGACAATGTCTCCGACTGGCTGGAAAGTAAAGGCAGCTGGCAGCCGCCGGGTGAAGGTATTGCCGGGCAAATTACCCTGTTAAACCAGATTTGCCTGAAACGCGGCGAATGGCGTCACAACCATGCGCTGGTGTTTAAAGATCGTCCGGATTATCGCTTTGTGCTGGGCGAGAAAGGTGAAGTGCTGGATATCGTGGCCGAGCCTCGCCGTATTGCCAACCGCATTGTTGAAGAGTCGATGATTGCCGCCAACATCTGCGCCGCCCGCGTGCTGCGTGATAAGCTCGGCTTTGGTATCTACAACGTTCATACCGGTTTCGATCCGGCGAACGGCGAGCAGCTTGCTGCCCTGCTGAAAACGCACGGTATGCATGTAGATACCGAGGAAGTGCTGACCCTGGAAGGCTTCTGCAAGCTGCGTCGCGAGCTGGACGCCCAGCCAACCGGCTTCCTCGACAGCCGTATTCGTCGCTTCCAGTCTTACGCGGAAATCAGCGTCGAACCGGGCCCTCATTTTGGTCTCGGCCTCGATGCCTATGCCACCTGGACCTCACCGATTCGTAAGTATGGCGATATGATCAACCATCGCCTGCTGAAAGCGGTAATCAAAGGCGCATCCGTTGACCGCCCGCAAGCGGATGTTACCGTACAGATGGCGGAACGCCGTCGTCTGAACCGCATGGCAGAACGCGATGTCGGCGACTGGCTGTATGCCCGCTTCCTGAAGGATAGCGCCGGGACGAATACTCGCTTTGCCGCAGAGATCATCGATATCAGCCGTGGCGGTATGCGCGTGCGTCTGGTGGATAACGGCGCGGTCGCGTTTATTCCGGCACCGTTCCTGCATGCCGTGCGTGACGAACTGGTTTGCAGCCAGGAAAACGGCACCGTGCAAATCAAAGGTGAAGTGGTCTTTAAAGTCACCGAGGTCATTGACGTGACCATCGCTGAAGTCCGTCTGGAAACCCGCAGCGTTATCGCGCGTCCAGCCGTCTGATTACTGAAAGCGTCATAAAACGGCTTACCGTGAAAACGGGAAGCCGTTTTTTTATTCATCCACCAAATGCGATGTTCCTGCCATTTCTCTAAAATTTTCCGCCAAAAAAAAGTAAATGCGTTCACACTGAAAGAGTCGACACGTACCGTGCCGGGCATAAATACGCTTAATTGAGACATATTTATTGTGCGGAGAGGATATGAAAAACGAGCCTGAGCATAATCTTCTGTCCCGTTTAACAGGGAGTTCCAGCCCGCACTGGCGCTTTAAAGCGCACAGTAACACGCTTCATCTGACGGCCCATGAAAGCGCCGCGCTCACTCAGGTAATTACCCTTTCCACCGAGCAGGCGGCACGGATACGTGAACTCAGCGTAATCACGTCCAGCCTGAAGGTCACGCTTACTCTCTATAACTGTGAGACCCCTATTCATCTGGTTGGCCGGAAAGTCAGCGCTGATGAATGGGCTGGCACATGTTCAGCGTGGAATGACACGTCCTCCGTCGCACGCGATCTGGCGCAGAGTCTTTCCTTTGCGGAGCAGGTGGTGTCTGAAGCTAACTCGGTTATTGTTATCCTTGACCGCCACGGTAATATTCAGCGTTTTAATCGTCTCAGTGAAGAATATGCTGGTAAGAAAGAACATGAAGTTATAGGACAGAGCGTTTTTAATCTTTTTATGACGCCGGGCGAAGCGAATGCCTCCAGAGAGTATATTAACGATTTTTTTAATAACGGCAGTTCTTATGAGGTAGAGCGCTGGATCAACACCCGTAAAGGGCAACGACTGTTTCTGTTTCGTAATAAATTCGTCCACAGCGGTAGCGGTAAAAATGAAATTTTTCTTATCTGTTCCGGCACCGATATTACTGAAGAGCGGCGTGCTCAGGAGCATTTGCGGGTACTGGCTAATACCGACAGCGTGACCGGATTG
The DNA here is from genome assembly GCF_029319185.1 of Superficieibacter sp. HKU1. Classification (NCBI taxonomy): domain Bacteria; kingdom Pseudomonadati; phylum Pseudomonadota; class Gammaproteobacteria; order Enterobacterales; family Enterobacteriaceae; genus Superficieibacter; species Superficieibacter sp. HKU1. The sequence continues at coordinate 2,131,285 of NZ_CP119754.1, read as the reverse complement.
CCGAATCGCAACGCTATTCAGGCGTTGATTGCCGAAGCCATCGAACTGCGTGGTAGTACGCAAGTGGGTATTGTTTATCTGGATCTCGATAACTTCAAAAAAATAAACGATGCGTACGGCCATATGTTTGGTGACCGGCTGCTTCAGGCCGTATCGCTGGCTATTTTAAGCTGTCTGGAGAAAGATCAGCTACTGGCGCGACTGGGCGGCGATGAATTTATTGTTCTGGCGACCAATACGTCACAGGGCGCACTGGAAGCCATGTCATCGCGTATTCTGCAGCAGCTTCAGCAGCCCTTCCGCATCGGCCTGATAGAGGTTTATACCAGTTGTTCACTGGGCATTGCGATTGCACCGCAGCACGGAGAAGATCGCGAAAACGTGATCCGCAATGCCGATACCGCCATGTATACCGCGAAAGAGAATGGCCGGGGTAAATTCTGCGTGTTCGCCCCGGAAATGAATCAGCGGGTATTTGAATATTTATGGCTGGATACTAACCTGCGTAAGGCGCTGGATAGTATGCAGTTGCATATTCATTATCAACCCAAAATTGACTGGGATGGTGAGGTGCATAGTCTGGAGGCGCTGGTCCGCTGGCAGTCGCCTGAGCGTGGACCGATCCCGCCGCAGGAGTTTATTACCTATGCCGAAGAGTCTGGTCTTATTGTGCCTCTGGGGCGCTGGGTTATGCTGGAGGTCGTACGCCAGGTCGCGGCCTGGCGTGATAAGGGCATTCATCTGCGCGTCGCGGTCAACGTTTCGGCTCGCCAGTTAGCGGATCAGTCGATTTTTAGCGACCTTATTCAGGCGTTAAAAGAATTTCATTTTGACGACTGCCCGATTGATGTCGAGCTTACCGAAAGCTGCCTGATTGAAAACGCCGAGCAGGCCCACTCGGTCATTGAGCAATTCAGCCAGTTAGGGGCGCAAATCCATCTTGATGATTTTGGTACAGGGTATTCATCCCTTTCTAAACTTGCGCATTTTCCTATTAATGCCATCAAACTGGATCAAAGTTTTGTTCGCAATGTGCATAAACAGGCGGTGTCGCAATCGTTGGTCAGAGCCATTATCGCCTTCGCCCAGGCGCTTCAGCTGCGGGTTATTGCTGAAGGGGTGGAAACCAAAAAGGAGGATATTTTCCTCACCCGAAATGGTGTCAACGAAAGACAGGGGTTCTTATTTGCCAGACCCATGCCAGCGGATGCATTTGAAAAATGGTATCAGGAGTATCAAACAAGAGTTATCCATTAATAGAAGATTTTTTTACTTTTCTTTTATCCTCAATTTTTGCATCATTAAATTTACTCACTTTTTGATAAAGGTTACATCATGGCCGATCTTAATCTGCAGAATGTGGCACAGCGTATTGATACCGTGCTTGATATCCTGGTTGCTGGTGATTACCACTCGGCTATCCATAACTTAGAAATTCTTAAAGCTGAGCTGCTGGTACAGTCGAATCGCGAACAGTCTGGTGAACAAGGCTCGCCAAAATCACCCTGGGAAATTTAACATCAGGCTACTCATGCTGAATACATAACAAGGGACGTGACGTTACGACTATGAATGCCCGACAACACAATATTATTCAAATGGTCACCGATAAGGGACGAATGAGCGTTTCTGAACTCGCAAAAACGCTTAACGTCTCGGAAGTCACTATTCGCCATGATCTGACATTACTGGAAAAGCAGAGTTATTTGCGCCGACAGCACGGTGCCGCTGTACCGCTTGATAATGATAATGTCGAAACGCGCATGCTCAGTAATTTCTCCCAGAAACACGACATAGCCGAGTTTGCGTCTTCACTGGTGGCGCCCGGCGAGACAGTGTTTATTGAAAACGGAAGCTGCAACGCGTTACTGGCACGTATTCTGGCTGAGACTAAAGCAACCACTATTGTAACGGTGAGTAGCTATATTGCACACTTGCTGAAAGACAGCCCCGGCGAAGTCATCCTTCTTGGCGGCATTTATCAGAAGACCAGTGAAAGTATGGTTGGCCCTCTCACGCGTTTCTATGCGCAGAACGTCCACTTTCATAAAGCGTTTATTGGTATTGACGGCTGGCATCCCGATACGGGCTTCACCGGACGCGATATGATGCGGGCAGATGTTGTGAACGCGGTGCTGGAAAAAGGCGGTGAAACGATCGTTCTTTCTGATAGTTCAAAGTTTGGTGCCATCCATCCCTATCCATTAGGTCCGTCCACACATCTTCACCGGCTGGTGACAGACGCCGGTCTGAGCGAAGAAATGCGCCTTCAGTTAGTTCAGTCTGGTCTGCACGTCGATATCGTTAATCATGCCTGATTGCCTGCAGCCTGCCTGAAGGCGGGCTGCTGCCCTTCTCTAAGATTTATCCTGGACGCTAATTAAGAGTTTTTACCTGTCTGATCAAGGGGAAACACCTAGAATTAGCTTAACGAAACGACAGGCCAGAACGATCACCTGCGTGATTTTTTTACACCTGCACAACAATACTCATGGACGGCCCCAATATTATGGCTAGCAGCTATAATAAAAGGGAAATTCTTCCATGAATCAATTATTCAGGAGAAGGTATGATGAACTTAACGAGTAAAAAAATGGCCGCTGTGGTTCTGGCTGTGACCGTAGCAATATCTCTGAGCGCATGTTCGAACTGGTCTAAACGCGACCGTAATACGGCTCTGGGGGCCGGTGCGGGTGCTATCGGTGGTGCGGTACTCTCTGACGGCAGCGCACTGGGTACGCTGGGCGGCGCAGCAGTGGGTGGTGTTATCGGTCATCAGGTCAGCAAATAATAGTGCTGATATATTCTGCGTTATTTTATCGCAAATAACGCATCCTATATACGAACCACGGTTTTATACCGTGGTTCGGTCGTTTCATTACCCGCCTGCCAGTTTGACTTTCATTCCTTTCGCTTCAAGAAGCGATTTAAGCAGATCCCGCTTATCACCCTGGATTTCAATGACGCCCTCTTTCAGCGCGCCGCCACAACCGCATTTTTTCTTTAACTCAGCGGCGAGTTTATTCAGCGTTGCGTCATCGGCATCAATGCCGGTAATTACGCATACGCCTTTGCCTTTGCGTCCGCTGGTCTGGCGCTGAATGCGCACAATACCATCCCCTTTGGGCCGCTCGGGTGCGGCAGCAGGCTCATTAATACGGCCCGTTTCTGTAGAATATACCAGCCGGGAGTTAGCAGAATCGTTCATTATGCCTCCGTACGTAACGATGCATTGATAGTGCGTAAAGTATGTAAAGGATCGGCGGACTGGGTCACCGGGCGACCAATCACCATATAATCCACGCCCGCAGCCTGTGCCTGCTCCGGCGTCATAATTCGGCGCTGATCGCCGGCATCGCTACCCTGCGGGCGGATCCCCGGCGTAATCAATTTAAACGCGCGGCCTAACTCCTGCTTAAAGCGCACCGCTTCCTGTGCGGAACAGACGACGCCATCCAGGCCACACTGCTGCGTCAGATGAGCAAGCTTCGCGGCATAGTCGGTTGGTGACAACGTCACGCCCAGATCGGCCAAATCGCTGCTTTCCATACTGGTCAGTACCGTAACGGCAATAAGCAGCGGCGCATCATTACCAAACGGCAGCAGCGCTTCGCGTGCGGCATTCATCATCCGCGCCCCGCCCGTTGCATGGACGTTGACCATCCAGACGCCAAGATCGGCCGCCGCCGCAACGGCCCTGGCGGTGGTGTTGGGGATATCATGAAACTTCAGATCGAGAAACACATCAAAGCCGCGCTGCTGGAGATCGCGGACCAGCTGCGGGCCAAAGCGGGTAAACATCTCCTTGCCCACTTTAAGGCGACAATCCTGCGGGTCGATACGGTCAACAAATGCCAGCGCGTTGTCACGGTTATCATAATCGAGTGCCACCACGACGGGTGAACGTGTGGAGGAGCGTGAAGAGGATGAAGCTGTAGACGTCATGACCGAACCTTCCTGATGATGGCGCGTGAGAGGCGCAAAAAAGGTAAACGGCGAGCATTCTACCTGCGACAGCGCAAAATGAACAGGCTGCATTTTGGCTGCCAGGCGACATGAGCACGGAGTTGGAAATTACGCAGATAAAACAACGATAGTATGTTGTAACTAAAGTGGTGTTTTTTTTATTGCCCGTCAAGCCCGCGAATAGGTTTAACCGTCGACCAGGCCCGGCAGGACGGACAATGCCAGTAAAGCGTGTAGGCCGTAAAACCGCATTTCTGACAGCGGAACCGCGGCTTGCTGCGTATCTGCTCGCCGACCATATCACGCAGCACCATCAGGCTCTCTTTAGCCCGGCCTTCTTCCGCTTCATTGAGGTGATAGTCCATCAGCTTATGAAAAACACGCATCGTCGGGTGTTGCTGTAGATGACGCGTAACATAAACCTGCGCATTCTCCTGCCCCTCGCGTTGCTCAACGATATCGGCCAGCATCAGTTCTGCCGTCGCACCGACGTTCTCTTCTACACAGCGATGTAAGAACGCAGCCCATTCCTCATGCTTGCCCAGCTGCTGATAGCAGGTTTGCAGCATCTCCAGCGTTTCGCTAACCAGTTCTTTATCCTGATCAATGACCCGCAGCAGACTTTCAACCGCCTTTGCATAGTCGCCTTTAGCCATGAATACGCGTCCCATCATGATGGAAATGCGGGCGCTATTACGATCGGCCGACGCGCCTTTTTTCAGCAGCGTCATCGCTTTGTCCATGTCGTCATTGCCCATCTGCTGTAGCGCAAGCTCGCAGTAAAAATGGGCAATTTCGCCACGATGTTTTTCTTTTCCCAGCTTCACCAGACGCTCGGCAACGTCGATGGCTTTTTGCCAGTCGCTCGTCGCCTGCGCGATTTGCAGCAGTTGTTGTAGTGCACTGATGCGAAAATCGGTTTCATCAACCAGCTGGCTGAACATATCCTCGGCGCGATCGTACATCCCTGCCGCCATGTAATCGCGACCAAGTTGCTGTACCGCCAGCAGGCGCTGATCGTAAGTCAGCGACGCGCTTTCCATTAAGGTCTGGTGAATACGAATGGCGCGATCGACTTCACCGCGGGAGCGAAACAGGTTCCCGAGGGTAAGATGGGCCTCGACGGTGCCGGTATCCTCTTTCAGCATGTCGAGGAACAGATCCACCGCCTTGTCCTGTTGGTTGCTTAACAGGAAGTTAACCCCAGTCACGTAGTCACGTGACAGGCGATTCGCGTCGTCCTGTTTGGACTGTTGTGCACTTCTGCGCCCCATGTACCACCCATAGGCAGCCGCAACGGGTAAAAGCAGAAACAACAACTCCAGCATAAATGGTTATTCCTTCGCTACCGGTACGCCCGGCTCTGTCGGCACTGGCGTGGTCAGGGTTTGATTTTCCAGACGTTTGAGTTTTCGTTCAGCATACAGCAGCGAGACGCGAAGGCGCAGCCAGAAAAGGCCGCAGATTAACCAGCCGATGGCAAAGCCCGCAGCAAAGAGCGCTGCCAGCAACGTGGAGATTCTGAACTCTCCCTGGGCCAGCAAATAGTTGAAAGTCACCACCTGATCGTTTTGTGCACCTAACGTGACCGAGATGACGAAAATCGCTAATACCAATAAGAAAATGAGTAAATATTTCACATTACTTCCCGTTATGTGGCGTGAGCGTTTAAATAGTATGCAGCCTGGCGCTTCCAGCCTTATAAAGTACCATTTTCATGCTATAGACGAAATGGAAAAGCGTCACACCAGTGCTGGATTTAAGGGCGAACGAACAGATTTTCAACCCTGCTTAGCTTTTCTGCTCTCGTTCTTTGATTTCCCGGGCTTCTTCACCTGGCGGCGTCAGCGGGCCACAGATACGCTGCGCCAGCCAAACGGCGAAGGTCACCAGCAACCAGGAAATCAGGGTAGCGACGACCAAATCACGCGGCCAGTGCATCCCCAGCAGCATACGACTTCCCATCACTGCCGTTGCCCAGAGCAACAATACGGCGATGGTGATCCTGCGACGGCGCGGCCATAACAGCCCTACGCCCAGCAATGCCCAGCTAGCGGCAAAAAGAGTATGCCCGGAGGGAAAGGCAAAACCGGTCTCTTTTTGCCAGTGTTTACGCAAAAAAGGAGGAATATTGTCCTGTTCCGTCAGCAATTCTTTCACCATCGCGCCGCGCGCTTTACGTTTTAAAGTGTAGAACTCATCCACCGGAATATGATGGGTTTTTTCCAGCCACAGCACAAAGGGGCGTGGCTCCTGCACCTGCTGCTTTACCCACGATTTCGCTCCCTGACCGATTAGGATTGCGCCGCCGAGAATAGCGAACAGCATAATGGCCGGACGTAACCGAAAACGCAGGCACCAGAAAAACCATCCGCAAAGTACCACATGCGTAATGATTCCCCAGGGCTGAGTGACCGTCTCCGTAACCCAGTAGAGGGTTTTTAACCACCATGTGTTCAGCCCCGGCTCCCACCGCCATCCTGAGAGCCATACCGCCACAGGCATGATGAGTAATAAGGCGGCGCCTGCTGACGTGCGTCTGGCGATGGAAAACATAGTCACTCCTTTTAAAATGGCTGCACAAATCATAACTGAAATTCAGCGATGCGGCGCGAATCGCGTGTTTGTTCGCTTAATGTGCGTTCAAAAATGGGTAATTAGGTGAAGTAGAAAACATTGTGGCAAAATAGCGACATACAGAAGACACGAAAGGTGTCCGCATAATCTGGAGAATCACATGCAGCTTAAACGAGTGGCAGAAGCCAAACTGCCAACCCCCTGGGGCGATTTCCTGATGGTGGGATTTGAAGAACTGGCAACCGGACAGGATCATGTTGCCCTGGTCTATGGCGATATTTCCGGGCAGACACCCGTGCTGGCGCGGGTCCATTCAGAATGCCTGACCGGGGACGCCCTCTTTAGTTTGCGCTGCGACTGTGGCTTTCAGCTGGAAGCGGCGTTAACGCATATTGCCGAAGAAGGCCGTGGCGTGCTGCTCTACCATCGGCAGGAAGGACGTAATATTGGGCTGCTGAATAAAATTCGCGCCTATGCGTTGCAGGATCAGGGTTACGATACGGTAGAAGCCAACCATCAGTTAGGGTTTGCTGCCGATGAGCGGGACTTTACCTTATGTGCCGATATGTTCAAACTCCTCGCCGTTGATGAAGTTCGCCTGCTGACCAATAATCCCCTGAAAGTGGAGATTTTAACCGAGGCGGGAATAAATATTGTTGAGCGCGTTCCGCTGATTGTCGGACGTAATCCAAATAACGAACATTATCTGGATACTAAAGCGGCCAAGATGGGGCATTTGTTGGGTAAGTAGGATGTGACGCGATGGTTGAGCGTGTTGCGGGAGCCTGGATGCCTACGGAGAGTCAATAATGGCCCCGGTGAGTGATTGTGCCGGGTGGCGGCTTCGCCTTACCCGGCCTACAACCCTCACAATATCAGCGGGTTACACAATTATCGTAGGCCCGGTAAGCGCAGCGCCACCGGGCAGTTTTACAGCGGGTTAATTAAGCATATTACGGATCACGTAGTGCAGGATCCCATCGTTCTGGTAATAGGTCAGCTCCGTTGCCGTATCAATACGGCAACGACAATGTATGACCTCAGACGAGCCATCCCCACGCGTCAGATTTACCGCAATATCCGCGCCGGGTTTAAGGTTCTGCAACCCGGCCACATCAATGCGTTCTTCTCCGGTCAGGCCCAGCGTTTTGCGCGTCGTGCCCTGCGGGAACTCCAGCGGTAAGATCCCCATCCCAATCAGGTTAGAACGGTGGATACGCTCGAAAGACTCCGCGATGACCACGCGGATACCAAGCAGTCGCGGCCCTTTTGCCGCCCAGTCACGGCTGGAGCCGGAACCATACTCTTTCCCGGCGATCACCGCCAGCGGTGTACCTTCCTGCTGATAGCGCATCGCCGCATCGTAGATGGAAATCACCTCGGTCCCTGGCAAATGACGCGTCATCCCCCCTTCAACGCCGGGCACCATTTCGTTGCGAATACGGATATTGGCAAACGTACCGCGCATCATGACTTCATGATTACCACGGCGCGAGCCGTACGAGTTAAACTCGCGGCGCTCTACGCCATGGCTTAACAGATAGCGTCCTGCCGGGCTGTCCGGTTTAATGCTGCCGGCCGGAGAAATATGGTCGGTAGTGACCGAATCGCCGAGCATCGCCAGGATCCGCGCACCGTGAATATCCTCAACCGGCTTTGGTTCGGCCAGCATATCTTCAAAAAACGGAGACAGGCGAATATACGTTGAATCACTCTGCCAGTCGTAGGTATCCGAGCTTTCCACCTGTATGGATTTCCACTCCGGCGTACCCTCGAACACTTCCGCGTACTCTTTGCGGAACATCTCCGTTGACACTTCTTCTACCGCGCGGGCAATTTCACGCCCGGTCGGCCAGATGTCCTTAAGATAGACCGGATCGCCTTTGCGATCGTGGCCCAGCGGATCGGTGGTCAGATTGATGTTCATGTTCCCGGCCAGCGCGTAGGCCACCACCAGCGGCGGCGAGGCCAGCCAGTTGGTTTTAATCAGCGGATGAATACGCCCTTCAAAGTTACGGTTGCCGGAGAGGACCGCACCGACCGTCAGGTCGCCTTTTTTAATTGCCACTTCAATCGGTTCAGGCAGCGGACCGGAGTTGCCAATACAGGTGGTACAGCCATAGCCAACCAGATTAAAACCTAAGGCATCAAGATACGGCGTCAAACGCGCGTGGGCCAAATAGTCAGAGACGACTTTTGATCCGGGAGCCAGCGAGGCCTTCACCCAGGGCTGACGTTTCAGTCCGAGCTTAACGGCTTTTTTCGCCAGTAGCCCTGCGGCCATTAGCACGCTGGGGTTTGAGGTATTGGTGCAGGACGTAATGGCCGCAATGGCCACCGCGCCGTCGGGCAACTGATACTGATGCCCGTTCAGCGTATAGTCGACGGACTGGCGATCTTTATGCGAGGTATTAACCTCGAGCTCGGCGCTGGCGGCGAACGCATTAGGAACGTCGCCAAGCGCGACGCGATCCTGAGGACGTTTCGGCCCGGCCAGGCTGGCTTCCACCTCCCCCATATCCAGTTCGAGGGTACTGGTAAATACAGGTGCGTCACCGGTATTTCGCCACATCCCCTGCGCTTTGGCGTAGGCTTCAACCAGTTCAACCTGCTCATCGCTGCGTCCGCTGAGACGCATATATTCAAGCGTCACGCCATCGATTGGGAAAAAGCCGCAGGTCGCGCCATATTCCGGCGCCATATTAGCGATTGTAGCGCGGTCGGCGAGCGGCAGAGAGTCCAGTCCGTCGCCGTAAAATTCAACAAACTTACCGACCACGCCATGCTTACGCAGCATCTGAGTGACGGTTAATACCAGATCGGTGGCGGTGATGCCTTCATTCAGCTTTCCGGTCAGTTTAAAACCCACCACGTCCGGAATCAGCATTGACACAGGCTGACCCAGCATCGCAGCCTCTGCCTCGATGCCGCCAACGCCCCAGCCCAGCACGCCAAGGCCGTTGATCATCGTGGTATGGGAATCGGTGCCAACCAGCGAGTCGGGATAGGCCACCCATTCTTTATCCTGAAGCTCGCTCCAGACGGCTTTTCCGAGATACTCAAGGTTGACCTGATGGCAAATGCCCGTACCCGGCGGAACGACGCTAAAACGGCTGAAAGCCTGCTGGCCCCAGCGCAGAAAAATGTAACGTTCATGGTTACGTTCCATTTCCAGGCGCACGTTCTCGCCAAAGGCATCGTCGTCACCAAAATGATCGACGGTCACCGAGTGGTCTATAACCAGATCGACAGGAGAAAGCGGGTTTACTTTAGCGGTGTCGCCACCGAGACGCTTTACGGCTTCGCGCATTGCGGCCAGATCCACCACCGCCGGAACGCCGGTGAAATCCTGCATTAATACCCTGGCAGGACGCCAGGCAATTTCACGGTCGGCATGGCCAGTTTTGAGCCATCCGGCCAGGGCATGAATATCGTCAGCGGTAACAGAATCATCATCCTGCCAGCGCAGGAGGTTTTCGAGTAAGACTTTCAGAGACTTGGGAAGTCGGGAAATGTCCCCGACCTCTTTCGCAGCCAGCGGCAGACTGTAAAAATGCCACGTTTTATCTTGTAACGTTAATGTATCCTTACTGGCTTCGCGTAGGGTTAACGACATAGCTCCTCCTTAATGACAGGGATTGCGATTCCCTGATTTTTTCCAGGGTTGCATTAAAGATAACACAAACATGTCGTAACGTTTTGATAACAACTCAAATTGATAAACAGGCAAAATGGGGGGAATAAAAGAGAAAAACCCGGCAGAAGCCGGGTCTCAAAAGATCAGTAGGTCAACATCCAGGCCAACTGCGCCCAGAAGAGCAGAGAGAACGAAAGCACTCCCAGCCATGACCAGTATTTTGTATCGCTATCGTGATTCATTTTTTACACCATAAAAGTGATTTATTGCCCCTGCCCTTACGGGCAGGCTTATATTGCTGTGGTGTATTTTTTTATAATGTTATTAAAAGACGCGCATCCGGAGCTATGACTAGCCCCAAAATTTCCAGATCAGCAGTGCCAGCGCCACCCAAAACAAGGCCGAGCCTACGAAGACGGCACGCCAGGCTTTGCGCTTAAGCTGCGGATCTCTTTTCGGCTGCTCACTTCCAGATGACATTACTAACCTCGTAAAATCGGTACTACTTATCATTTTCAGCACCAGCAATCGGCGTAAGCAATCTTAATTGAGATAAATCCTAATCAATATTGGCCGAAAAATCCAGCGAAATTACCTGTGGGATCAATGGAATTATTTAATCTTTGACATGAAATAAATAATCGAAAGGACAAACTGGCGGGATGGCAAAATTGTTACTACTTTGTTAAGTTCAGGTGGAAAAGACCATAATAACATTAAGGCAATAATGCTTTGCCTGCAAAATGGTCTCCTCAATGAAGAGACCATCGTCAGGCGTAGATCATTTTTCTGGCAATTTAATGTCTTTAAACATCTCTTCAATATCTTCATTCGAGCGCAGCGCGACGGCGGTATCGACGACGTCGCGCGTCAGATGTGGAGCAAAGCGCTGAATAAAATCATACATATAACTACGCAGAAACGTGCTGCGGCGAAAACCAATCTTGGTCGTGCTGTGACTAAAGACACCGTGCGCATCCAGGCGAACCAGGTCGGGATCGGACACCGGATCCACCGCCATGCTGGCAATCACCCCAACGCCCAGGTCCAGCCTGACGTACGTTTTGATGACATCCGCATCGGTTGCGGTAAATACGATACGCGGGGTTAATCCGGCGCGGTTAAAGGCCGTATCCAGTTCCGAGCGGCCGGTAAAGCCAAAGGTATAGGTTACCAGCGGGTACTGGGCCAGTTCTTCAATAGTGACTGAAGATTTGGAGGCCAGCGGGTGCTCCGGGGTTACAACAATCGAGCGGTTCCAGTGATAGCACGGCAACATAACCAGATCGTCATAAAGATGTAGCGCCTCGGTGGCAATCGCAAAATCGGCATTGCCTTTCGATACCGCCTCAGCGATTTGCGTCGGCGATCCCTGATGCATATGCAACGACACGCGGGGGTAACGTTCGATAAAACCTTTGATGACCCCTGGCAGCGCGTAGCGTGCCTGAGTGTGCGTGGTCGCCACATACAGCGAACCTTTATCCGGCCAGGTGTGCTCTCCGGCAACGGATTTGATGGCATCCACCTTCGACAGCACTTCACGGGCAATGCGGATAATCTCCTGACCGGCGGGCGTCACCTGAGTCAGATGTTTACCGCTACGGGCAAAAATCTGGATCCCTAACTCATCTTCCAGCATCCGTACTTGCTTACTGATGCCTGGCTGCGAGGTATAAAGCCCTTCCGCCGTGGAAGAGACGTTGAGATTGTGGTTGACCACCTCAACGATATAGCGAAGCTGTTGTAGTTTCATGACGCGCCATCCCGGTAAACGCAGGGTCAATCGCTTAAGACGATTTAAGACTAAAAAAGGAGCTAACTATAACCACTATATCATTTATAGCCACACTGTATAGATATGATTAAAAAATAATAACGAGAAATATAAAAGGGCCGACAAGCGGCCCTTTTGAGAGGTGTTACAGCGGAGTAATGAGATTTACTTCTTACCTTCTACCCACTTACCGTCGATGAAAAAGGCCGACCAGCCGGTCGCTTTACCCTCTTTTTCTGCTGCAACATACTGTTGTTTAGTCTTACGGCTGAAACGGACGACCGTTTTGTTGCCTTCAGGATCCTGCTGCGGCGCATCGGCCAGATAACGCAGCTTCTCCGGCATACGATCGCGGAAGCGGTACAGCTCTTCCACCAGCGGCGCACGCGTTTCGCGTGATTTCGGGAAGGTGTTAGCCGCGAGGAAGACGCCAGCCGCACCGTCACGCAGAACAAAATACGCGTCCGATTTTTCGCACGGCAGCTCCGGCAGCGGTACCGGATCTTCCTTCGGCGGAGCCACTTCACCGTTACGCAGGATCTTACGCGTGTTCTTACACTCTTCGTTGGTGCAGGCCATGTATTTGCCGAAACGCCCCATTTTCAGGTGCATTTCAGATCCACATTTTTCACACTCAACAATCGGACCGTCATACCCCTTGATGCGGAACTCGCCCTCTTCGATTTCATAACCGTCGCAGGTCGGGTTGTTACCGCATACGTGAAGTTTGCGTTTCGGATCGATCAGGTAGCTGTCCATCGCGGTGCCGCATTTCTGGCAACGATGTTTAGCACGCAGCGCGTTGGTTTCCGCGTCGTCACCTTCCAGCACGTTGAGAACTTCGTTTTCCGGCACCAGGTTAATAGTGGTTTTGCAGCGCTCTTTTGGCGATAGCGCATAACCGGAGCAGCCAAGGAAAACGCCGGTGCTGGCGGTACGAATACCCATTTTGCGACCGCAGGTCGGACAGTCGATGCTGGTCAGCACCATCTGATTAGGCTGCATTCCGCCTTCAGCCGGATCTTTCTCGGCAGTCTGAAGCTGTTCGCTGAACTCGGCAAAAAAGATATCCAGCACCTTCTGCCATTCGGCTTCGTGGCGGGCGACCTGATCGAGCCGGTCTTCCATTTGCGCGGTGAAATCGAAATTCATCAGCTCGCGGAAATTATCTTTCAGACGGTCGGTAACAATCTCACCCATTTTCTCGGCGTAGAAACGGCGGCTTTCAACCCGCACATAGCCACGATCCTGGATGGTGGAAATAATAGAGGCATACGTGGACGGACGACCGATACCGCGTTTTTCCAGTTCTTTAACCAGCGACGCTTCGCTAAAGCGTGCCGGCGGCTTGGTAAAGTGCTGTGCAGGAACGATGTCGATCAACGACAGTTCATCGCCCTGATTGACCGCAGGCAGAATACGATCTTCATCGCCTTTACGCAGCGCTGGCATGACTTTGGTCCAGCCGTCAAAACGCAGAATACGGCCCCGCGCTTTCAGGCGGAAATCACCGGCTTTTACGGTTATCGTGGTGGAATCGTACTGTGCAGGCGTCATCTGACAGGCAACGAACTGACGCCAGATCAGCTGATACAGCTTTTGCGCGTCAGTTTCCATGTCTTTCAGGGCGTCAGCTTCAACCGCCACATCGGAAGGACGAATCGCTTCGTGTGCTTCCTGCGAGTTGTCTTTGCTGGCGTACTGATTAGCATCGGCGGGCAAATATTTTTTGCCAAACTTATCATCAATATAACCACGAACCATGTCCACCGCATCCTTACTCAGGTTGGTAGAATCGGTACGCATATAGGTGATATAGCCCGCTTCATACAGGCGCTGTGCCAGCATCATGGTTTTTTTCACCCCGTAGCCCAGACGGGTACTGGCCGCCTGTTGTAGCGTGGAGGTGATAAACGGCGCGCCGGGCTTGCTGCTGGTCGGTTTATCTTCGCGCTCCAGCACGCTATAGCGCGCTTTTTCCAGCACGCTGACCGCCGCCATGGTGGTTTCGCGGTTTACCGGACGGAACGATTTGTCATTCTGATGCGTCACCTGAAGCGGCAGGGAATCACCGCCTGGGGTAGCAACATTGGCATCGACTTCCCAGAACTCTTCCGGGACAAACGCTTTGATCTCACGCTCGCGCTCAACCACCAGACGCACGGCGACGGACTGTACGCGTCCAGCCGACAGGCCACGGGCGATTTTTTTCCACAGCAGCGGAGAGACCATATAGCCCACTACGCGGTCCATAAAACGACGCGCCTGCTGAGCATTAACACGATCGATATTGAGTTCGCCCGGCTTATCAAACGCCTGGCGGATCGCGTTTTTAGTAATTTCGTTAAACACTACCCGGCTGTAGCGTTTGTCATCTCCACCGATCACTTCCCGCAGGTGCCAGGCGATGGCCTCCCCTTCGCGGTCAAGGTCGGTTGCGAGATAGATGTGGTCGGCTTTTTCAGCCAGCTGTTTCAGTTCAGCGACAACCTTTTCTTTCCCCGGGAGCACTTCATATTGCGCCTCCCAGTTATGCCACGGGTCAATGCCCATGCGGTTGACGAGCGCGCCGCGTTCATCCTTTTTGGGCTTTTTGGCCGTTTTGGTGGAGGCAGAGTCAGCGCTCTTTTTGGCGGCTGAGCCACTGGTCGGCAAATCGCGGATATGACCGACGCTGGATTTCACCACGTAGTCATTACCCAGATACTTATTGATCGTTTTGGCTTTTGCCGGGGACTCAACGATAACGAGAGCTTTACCCATATTCACCTTTACCTAATTTGATTCTTCCAGGAATACATCGCACGTTGATTCACGTACTGAAGACAATGAGCCGTTGATATTGCGGCTCGTCCAGCAGAGATCAACCCCTCAGCCCTACAGCCTGAAACGTACGCTGTCACAGGTGGCTGAGTTACATCGTTTTTCTACGCTACGGTGATATAGCACGACGAACTTTCGGTCGAATGTCAAGCAAATCTGTTGCCAGATTATCGAAAGGGTCTCACTGTACCTGATAAAATACGTTACGCAACTTTATTAGCATGCAAAAACAAATCTCGCCAGCTGATAGCACTGCAGATCCCCCTGTTTTTCTGGGGGAATATTTGCCCGCGAGCCGCGCAGGACGTAGACTATCGCCAGTTTGCTAAGGAGTAAAAAATGAAAAGTGAAACACAACCTATCGATCGCCAGACGCTGCTCGCAAAAGCAAATCAGCTGATCCGTGAACACGATGATACGATGGCAGGCATCGAAGCCACAGGGGTCACCCAACGTAACGGCGTGCTGGTGTTTAGCGGCGAGTATTACCTTGATGAGCAGGGCCTGCCAACCGGCAAAAGTACCGCGGTATTTAACATGTTTAAATACCTGGCGCACGAGCTGTCAGAGAAATATCACCTGGTTGATTAGTGCGGTCTGAGTGCCGGGCGGTTTACGCCGCCCGGCCTGACGATCAGTTCAGCGGCTGTTGCCCACGCTGCCACCAGCGCAGCAGCAGGCGATCGGCACTCTCTGCCGCGCTGCCGGTAAAGCGGTCCATCAATTTTTTACGTTGCAGGAAGCGGACGTTCAATACTTCTCGCCCTTCCATCAGCCCCAGCAGCAGTTCATCGCTGGTACTCACGGCGTCAACCAGACCATTGCCCTGCGCCTGCGTGCCGTACCAGTGTTCGCCAGTTGCGACCTGCTCGATGTCCAGCGTCGGACGCATCCGCTTAACGAAATCTTTAAACAGCACATGCGTTTCGTTCAGATCTTCACGGAATTTCTGTCGTCCTTCTTCGGTATTTTCACCGAGCAACGTCAGGGTGCGCTTGTACTGGCCTGCGGTATGCAGTTCGATATCAATGTCTTTGCTTTTCAGGAAGCGGTTGAAGTTAGGCACCTGCGCCACCACGCCGATAGAACCAATAATCGCAAAGGGCGCGCTGACAATTTTATCGGCGACGCAGGCCATCATGTAGCCGCCGCTGGCCGCGACTTTATCCACTGCCACCGTCAGCGGGATCTGCCGATCGCGAATACGCTGCAGCTGAGAAGCCGCCAGCCCGTAGCCGTGTACCACGCCCCCCGGACTTTCGAGACGTAAAACGACCTGGTCTTCCGGCTTAACGACGGCCAGCACGGCAGTAACTTCTTCACGCAGCGAGTTCACTTCGTGGGCATCCATACTGCCTTTAAAATCCAGCACCCACACGCGCGGTTTGCCGGAAGCGGGCGTCTGGCCCAGCTTCGCCTTCGTTTTGGCAGCTTTCGCTTCCTGCTTACGCTTTTTCTTTTGCTCTTTATGCCACTGTTTTTGCTGATGTTCATCCAGCAACGACGCTGACATATTTTCCTGCATCTCCTTATACTGCTCGCTGAGGTTCGTCACGCGTAATTCCCCACGCTGACGTTTGCGCTGCGTCAAATTGACAATCAGTACCGCTATAACGGCTATCGCCACCACGACCGTGACGATTTTTGCCAAAAACAGGCCATATTGAGAGAGTAATTCCACGCTTCCACCTTGGTTAAAATCATTTAACGTCTGGCCCCAGTGTACAACACCCTTTCCGCCTCGTCGCGGATCGTCAGTGCTCGTTGCGAGGCGGCTTCAGAAAAATTTTCCCGCGAATGAAATGGTTGCAAAGTGTAAATGGGATGGCAGGCTCTCCCTCTGGCTGATTGAATTCACGCGCCTTTTAAGGCATAAACCCCTTTTATGACCCGCCGTAAGCAGGAGAAACGTCGTGCACTATCAACCGCAACGCGACTTACTACAAAATCATATTATCCTCGTCACCGGGGCCAGCGACGGCATTGGTCGTGAAGCGGCGCTGACCTACTCCCGCTATGGAGCCAGAGTGATCCTTCTCGGGCGCAGTGAGGAGAAGCTGCGTGCCGTTGCCGCGCGCATCACCGGGGAAGGCGGCATTCCGGCCGCGTGGTTTACCCTTGATCTGTTGACCTGTACACCGCAGGCGTGTCAGCAACTGGCGGAAAAAATCGCGGTGAACTACCCCCGTCTCGATGGCGTACTGCACAATGCCGGTCTGCTGGGCGACGTGGTGCCGATGAGCGAACAAAAACCGGACGTCTGGCAGCAGGTCATGCAGGTAAACGTCAACGGCACGTTTATGCTGACTCAGGCATTGCTTCCTTTATTACTCAAATCCGAGGCCGGTTCGCTGGTATTTACTTCCTCAAGCGTTGGCCGTCAGGGTCGTGCGCACTGGGGCGCATATGCCGCCTCAAAATTTGCCACCGAAGGCATGATGCAGGTGCTGGCTGAGGAGTATCAAAACGTTCCTCTGCGTGTGAATTGCATCAATCCAGGCGGGACGCGGACCGGTATGCGCGCCAGCGCCTTCCCGGACGAAGATCCGCTCAAACTGAAAACCCCTGCCGATATCACGCCGTTATACCTGTGGTTAATGGGCGATGACAGCCGCCGTAAAACCGGGATGACTTTCGATGCCCAGCCGGGGCGCAAACCGGGGATCTCACAATGAGTGAAGAACGCTATCAGCAACGTCAGCAACGCGTGAAAGAGCAGGTTGATGCCCGGGTGGCCGCGGCGCAGGATGAACGCGGCATTATTATGGTCTTCACCGGCAATGGTAAGGGCAAAACTACCGCCGCTTTCGGTACGGCTACCCGCGCCGTCGGTCACGGCAAAAAAGTTGGCGTGGTGCAGTTTATTAAAGGTACCTGGCCCAACGGCGAGCGTAATTTGCTGGAGCCGCACGGCGTGGAGTTTCAGGTGATGGCGACCGGTTTTACCTGGGATACGCAGGATCGCGCTGCCGATACCGCCGCCTGTCTTGAGGTCTGGCAACACGCCCGGCGCATGCTCGCCGACGCCTCGCTGGATATGGTGCTGCTGGATGAGCTGACTTACATGGTGGCCTATGATTATCTGCCGCTGGAGGAGGTGCTTAACGCGCTACGTGCTCGCCCGTTACATCAAACGGCGATTGTCACCGGTCGCGGGTGTCATCGGGATATTCTGGAGATGGCGGATACCGTCAGCGAACTGCGTC
The DNA here is from genome assembly GCF_029319185.1 of Superficieibacter sp. HKU1. Lineage (NCBI taxonomy): Bacteria > Pseudomonadati > Pseudomonadota > Gammaproteobacteria > Enterobacterales > Enterobacteriaceae > Superficieibacter > Superficieibacter sp. HKU1. Next base: position 2,113,299 of record NZ_CP119754.1, on the reverse strand, counting down.
CGGTGAAACATGCTTTTGACGCGGGGATCAAAGCGCAGATGGGGATTGACTACTGAGTAAGCTGGCCCGCAGCGTGATGCCACGGGCCACAGGATTTAACCGTTGCTGCGCGTGCCGCCAGAGCGACGCCCGCCGCCCACCTGGCTGTGGCGTTTCACCGCCCGGCGGATCTGGTTCGCTTTCATCCGGCGACGATCTTTCTCCACCGCCACTTTGGACTCGGTTTCCGGCTTCAGACCTACCAGCTCACGCAGATAGTTGGTCTGCGGCAAATCCAGCTCGGTATAGCCACCGCGCGGCAGGCCTTTCGGCAGCGGAATATCACCGTAGCGCACGCGGATCAGGCGGCTAACCTGCACGCCCACAGCTTCCCACAGGCGACGCACTTCACGGTTACGACCTTCGGTCAGCGTGACGTTATACCACTGGTTGATGCCTTCGCCGCCGCTAAATTTAATGGTCTTAAACGCTGCAGGACCGTCTTCCAGCTGCACGCCGCGACCGAGATCGCGCACTTTCGCGTCATCGACCTGGCCGAATACACGCACGGCATATTCACGTTCCACTTCACGGCTCGGGTGCATCAGGCGATTCGCCAGCTCACCGTCGGTAGTGAATAACATCAAACCGCAGGTATTGACATCCAGACGACCTACGGCAATCCAGCGCGCGCCGCGCAGTTTCGGCAGGCGGTCAAATACGGTCGGACGGCCTTCCGGATCGTTACGGGTGCAAAGCTCGCCTTCCGGCTTGTAATACGCCAGCACGCGACAAATTTGTTCGGCAGATTCTTTTACCGAAATAAGATGACCATCAATGCGAATTTTTAACGCGGGAGTCACCTCAACGCGGTCGCCAAGGGTGGCAATTTTACCGTCCACGCTAACGCGTCCGGCTTCAATGATGGATTCGATTTCACGACGGGAGCCGTGGCCAGCACGCGCCAGCACTTTTTGTAGCTTTTCGCTCATAGAGCTTTCCTTTAGGTGTCGCCTTCCCAGGCGTCGACTGGATGATGATGGCGCAATAAAGCGCCATTTTAAGGCCGCGTAGTATAGCGACTCGCGCTACTATAAGAAAGGTTTAACATCGCCCACGCCTTCGCGCAGGACCACCGGTGAATCATCGGTCAAATCAATCACCGTCGTCGGTTGCTGGCCGAGATAGCCACCGTGAATAATCAGATCCACCACCTTCTCCAGACGATCTTTAATTTCTTCCGGATCGGACTCGGTAAAATCACTGCCCGGCAGCATTAATGACGTGGAGAGCATCGGTTCACCCAGCGTCTCAAGCAGCGCCAGCGCGATGGGATTTGAAGGAACGCGCAGGCCGATAGTTTTACGCTTCTCCTGCAACAGGCGACGCGGCACCTCTTTGGTACCTTTGAGGATAAACGTGTAGTTGCCCGGGGTATTGTTTTTGATCAGGCGAAACGCCACGTTATCGACGAACGAATAGGTCGACAGCTCCGACAAATCGCGGCACATCAGGGTAAAGTTGTGGCCGTTGGGCAGGTGACGAATACGACATATACGCTCCATCGCGCCTTTATCTTCGATCTTACAGCCCAGCGCGTAGCCGGAATCGGTCGGATAGACAATGACGCCGCCTTTACGAACAATCTCTACCGCCTGGGCGATCAGACGTGGCTGCGGGTTATCCGGATGGATATAAAAAAACTGACTCATACTTCCCTCTCAATCGGTGTTCTGCGGCTGTTCCCACTGATGCCACACGCCTTCCACGCCCGCGGGTAGCCAGAGTTTGCGTCCAAGCTCGATCCACGAGCAGGGCTGGTGAAAATCCGAGCCCTGTGAGGCCAGCAGACCAAACTGCTGCGCGTACGCCGCAAGCTGCGTGCGCTCATTGGGACCCTGCTGGCACTGGGCGACCTCCATCGCATCCCCACCGCGTTCGGCAAAGTACGCCAGCAGTCTTTTCAGCCACTTAGCGGAAAGATCGTAGCGCCCCGGATGGGCAACAACGGCTTTGCCGCCAGAATGATGAATCACATCAATAGCTTGATCTATTGTACACCACTGAGGAGGAACGTATCCGGTTTTCCCGCGCGCCAGGTACTTTTTAAAGACGTCGGCCATATTACTGGCTTTGCCCGCCTCCACCAGAAAACGGGCAAAATGACCGCGGGTGACCGCGCCGCCCGCCGCCAGTGCTGACGCCCCTTCCCACGCGCCGGGGATGTTCGCTTTTTCCAGCCGCTCGGCGATCAGTTTCGCGCGCTGCTGGCGGCGCTCTTTTTGCTCCGCCAGAAAGGCGATCATCCGCGGATGGTGAATATCAATATTCAGGCCGACAATATGGATTTCATGATTTTCCCAGACGGTAGAAATTTCCACGCCGGTAATCAGCCGCAGCGCCAGCCCGGCGCGGGCAATTTCCGCCTGCGCGGCAGGGATTGCGTCAATACTGTCGTGATCGGTAATAGCCAGCGTGCCAATACGCATGTCGACGGCGCGGTGAACGAGGGCTTCAGGCGACAGCATGCCGTCAGAGGCGGTAGTATGGCTGTGCAGATCATAAATAATCGCGTAATTGGTCTCGCTCAAAAAACGGCTCCGTCAGAGATAAAAAGTGTTTCACGGCCCATCATAACGGCTGGCGAGGATTTTCTGAAATCAGCGCTTGACATTATTTTCATGAACTAGTTAACTAGTACGAAAGTTCACGAAGAAAAGGTATCTGAGATGAAAGACATTTTTACTCTGCACGGTTGGTGGCGTACTCCCTGTTAACGGGCTGTACTATCACGTCTGCACTTTGCAAACAGATACCAGGCCCGCCACATAAGCGGGCTTTTTTTTGACCAGAATAAATGAGAATAACAATGCAAACGCAAAAACACACTCTCGAACTTCTGACCAGCGACGGGGTATACCGCGAAGATCCTACTGCGCTTTTCCACCAGCTCTGTGACGCGCGTCCGGCCACGCTGCTGCTGGAATCCGCGGATATCGACAGCAAAGACGATCTGAAAAGCCTGCTGCTGGTGGACAGCGCGCTGCGCATTTCCGCGTTGGGTGACACTGTCACTATCACCGCGCTGAGCGACAATGGCGCGGCATTGCTGGCGCTGCTTGATACGGCGCTGCCAGCCGGCATTGAAAACACCCCGCGGGCAAACGGCCGCACGCTGCGCTTCCCGGCGGTAAGCACCTTATTAGATGAAGACGCCCGGCTGTGTTCGCTGTCGGTCTTCGACGCGTTCCGCCTGTTGCAGGAGCTGGTAATTGTGCCAGCGGACGAGCGCGAAGCGATGTTTTTCGGCGGCCTGTTCGCCTATGATCTGGTAGCCGGTTTTGAAGATTTACCGCAGCTTAAGAGCGATACCGCCTGCCCGGATTACTGCTTCTACCTTGCCGAGACGCTGCTGGTTATCGATCATCAGAGTAAAAAAACGCGTATTCAGTGCAGCCTGTTTACGCCACTGAGCGAAGAGAAGATGCGCCTGACCCGGCGCATCGACGAACTGCGTCAGTTGCTGAATACCCCGCCGCAGCCACTCCCGGTAGAGAAAATGGAGCAGATGCGCAGCACCTGTAATCAGAGCGATGAAGAGTATGGCGCGGTGGTGCGTCAGATGCAGAAAGCGATCCGCGCCGGCGAAATCTTCCAGGTGGTGCCTTCCCGCCAGTTTTCGCTGCCCTGCCCGTCGCCGCTGGCCGCCTACGACGTGCTGAAGAAAAGCAATCCCAGCCCGTATATGTTTTTTATGCAGGATGACGACTTTACCCTGTTCGGCGCATCACCGGAAAGCTCGCTGAAGTACGACGCCGATTCACGGCAGATTGAAATTTACCCGATTGCCGGGACGCGTCCTCGCGGCCGTCGCGCGGATGGCAGCCTCGACCGCGATCTCGACAGCCGTATCGAACTGGAAATGCGTACCGACCATAAAGAGCTGTCAGAGCATTTGATGCTGGTGGATCTGGCTCGTAACGATTTGGCACGCATCTGCACGCCGGGCAGCCGTTACGTCGCTGACTTAACGAAAGTTGACCGCTACTCGTTTGTGATGCATCTGGTGTCACGGGTAGTCGGCGAACTGCGTCACGATCTTGACGCCCTGCACGCCTACCGCGCCTGTATGAATATGGGCACCCTGAGCGGCGCGCCGAAAGTGCGGGCGATGCAGTTAATTGCCGGGGCCGAGGGTAAACGTCGTGGCAGCTACGGGGGCGCGGTCGGCTACTTCACCGCCCACGGCTCGCTGGATACCTGCATCGTCATTCGCTCCGCCTTCGTTGAGAACGGCATTGCTACCGTTCAGGCCGGGGCTGGCGTGGTCCTGGATTCCGTCCCGCAGTCTGAAGCCGATGAAACCCGCAATAAAGCCCGCGCGGTACTGCGCGCCATCGCTACCGCTCACCACGCACAGGAGATTTTCTGATGGCTGATATTCTGCTGCTCGATAACATTGATTCGTTTACGTATAACCTGGCAGATCAGCTACGCTCCAGCGGGCATAACGTGGTGATTTACCGTAATCACGTCCCGGCGCAGACCTTAATCGATCGTCTGGCGACCATGGATAACCCGGTACTGATGCTCTCCCCCGGTCCCGGTGCGCCGAGCGAAGCGGGCTGCATGCCTGAACTGCTGATCCGCATGCGCGGCAAGCTGCCGATTATTGGTATCTGCCTTGGCCATCAGGCGATTGTTGAAGCCTATGGTGGTTATGTCGGTCAGGCGGGTGAAATTCTGCACGGTAAAGCGTCCAGTATTGAACATGACGGTCAGGCGATGTTCGCCGGGCTGTCCAACCCGCTGCCGGTCGCACGCTATCACTCGCTGGTTGGCAGCAATATTCCGGCGGGGCTGACCATCAATGCTCACTTTGACGGCATGGTCATGGCCGTCCGTCACGATGCTGACCGGGTCTGCGGCTTCCAGTTCCATCCGGAGTCGATCCTCACCACCCAGGGCGCTCGTCTGCTGGAACAAACCCTGGCATGGGCGATGCAAAAACTGGAGCAGACCCATACTCTGCAACCGGTGCTGGAAAAACTTTACCAGGCGCAGACCCTGAGCCAGCAGGAAAGCCACCAGCTTTTCTCCGCCGTGGTGCGCGGCGAGCTGAAGCCAGAGCAACTGGCTGCCGCGCTGGTGAGCATGAAAATTCGCGGCGAGCATCCGAATGAAATCGCCGGTGCGGCCACCGCGCTGCTGGAAAACGCCGCGCCCTTCCCGCGTCCCGATTATCCGTTTGCCGACATTGTGGGCACCGGAGGCGATGGCAGCAACAGCATTAATATCTCCACCGCCAGCGCCTTTGTTGCCGCGGCCTGCGGCCTGAAAGTGGCGAAGCACGGTAACCGCAGCGTTTCCAGCAAATCCGGCTCGTCGGATTTGCTGGCCGCCTTCGGCATTAATCTGGATATGAATGCGGATAAGTCGCGTGAAGCGCTGGATGATTTAGGCGTCTGCTTCCTGTTCGCGCCGAAATACCACACCGGTTTTCGCCATGCGATGCCGGTCCGTCAGCAGTTAAAGACCCGCACCTTATTTAACGTGCTGGGGCCGCTGATCAATCCGGCGCATCCGCCGCTGGCGCTGATTGGCGTTTACAGTCCGGAACTGGTGCTGCCGATTGCCGAAACGCTACGCGTACTGGGCTACCAGCGGGCCGCCGTGGTTCACAGCGGCGGGATGGATGAAGTGTCCCTTCATGCCCCGACGGTAGTCGCGGAGCTGCACAATGGGGAAATCAAAAATTATCAGCTTACCGCCGCTGACTTTGGCCTGACGCCGTATCATCAGGAAGAACTGGCGGGCGGGACGCCGGAAGAAAACCGTGACATTTTAACACGCTTACTACAAGGTAAAGGTGACACCGCGCACCAGGCCGCCGTGGCGGCGAACGTCGCGATGCTGATGCGCCTGCACGGTGAAGAAGATTTACAGGCTAACGTACAAAAAGTATTGGGTGTATTGCGCAGCGGCGCGGCCTACGATCGCGTGACCGCACTGGCAGCAAGAGGGTAAATGATGCAAACCGTTTTAGCGAAAATCGTCGCCGACAAGACGATATGGGTAGAAAACCGTAAACAGCAACAGCCGCTGGAAAGCTTTCAGAACGACGTGGTTGCCAGCCAGCGTGATTTTTACGCGGCCTTACAGGGCACACGCACCGCGTTTATTCTGGAATGCAAAAAGGCGTCGCCGTCAAAAGGCGTGATCCGCGACGATTTCGATCCCGCGCGTATCGCTGGCGTATACAAACATCACGCCTCCGCCATTTCGGTATTAACCGACGAAAAATATTTCCAGGGCAGTTTTGATTTTCTGCCCGTTGTCAGCGGCATCGCGCCGCAGCCGATTTTATGTAAGGATTTTATTGTCGATCCTTACCAGATATACCTGGCACGTTTTTACCAGGCCGATGCCTGCCTGCTGATGCTCTCGGTACTGGATGACGAACAGTATCGTCAGCTTGCCGCCGTAGCCCATAGCCTGAAGATGGGCGTGCTGACCGAAGTCAGTAATGAGGAAGAGCTGGAGCGGGCGATTGCGCTGGAAGCGAAGGTCGTCGGCATCAATAACCGTGACCTGCGTGATTTATCTATCGATCTTAACCGCACCCGTGAGCTGGCTCCGCGCCTCGGGCACGGCGTAACGGTGATCAGCGAATCGGGCATTACGACCCACGCCCAGATCCGCGAACTGAGCCGTTTTGCCAATGGTTTTCTGATTGGCTCGGCGCTGATGTCGCATGACGATCTTAACGCCGCGGTGCTGCGAGTCCTGCTGGGTGAAAACAAAGTGTGTGGTCTTGCACGCGCCGACGATGCGCAGGCCGCTTACCAGGCGGGTGCCATTTACGGCGGGCTGATTTTTGTTCCTTCGTCACCCCGTGCGATAGATGAAAGCCAGGCGCGTGAAGTAATAGCCAGCGCCCCGCTGCGTTACGTCGGCGTGTTCCGCAATGCGGAAATCGCCGACGTTGTTGCCACAGCGCAAAACCTTAACCTCGCCGCCGTTCAACTGCACGGCGATGAAAATCAGGAGTACATCACCACCCTGCGTGCTCAGTTACCGTCAGGCGTGGAAATCTGGAAAGCGCTGAGCGTCAGCCACAGTTTGCCCGCGCGCAACCTCAACCATGTCGATAAATACGTGCTGGATAACGGTCAGGGCGGGAGCGGTCAGTCCTTCGACTGGACGCTGCTGGCGGGCCAGGATCTGAGCAATGTTCTGCTGGCGGGCGGGCTTGGTCCCGACAACTGCGTCACCGCCGCCGGTACCGGCTGTGCCGGGCTTGATTTCAATTCCGGCGTAGAGTCTGCACCGGGTCGTAAAGATGCCAGCAAACTGGCCTCGGTTTTTCAGACGCTACGCGCCTATTAAGGAAGAGATGATGACAACATTATTAAACCCGTACTTCGGTGAATTTGGTGGAATGTACGTTCCGCAGATCCTGATGCCTGCCCTGCGCCAGCTGGAAGAAGCCTTTGTCAGCGCGCAAAAAGATCCTGAGTTTCAGGCTCAGTTTACTGACCTGCTGAAAAACTATGCCGGTCGCCCTACTGCGCTGACCAAATGCCAGAATCTCACCGCTGGCACAAAGACCACCCTGTATCTCAAGCGTGAAGATCTGCTCCACGGCGGCGCGCATAAAACCAACCAGGTGCTGGGTCAGGCGCTGCTGGCAAAACGGATGGGCAAAACCGAAATCATCGCCGAGACCGGCGCGGGCCAGCATGGCGTGGCCTCGGCACTGGCCAGCGCACTGCTGGGGCTGAAGTGCCGTATCTATATGGGTGCCAAAGACGTAGAACGTCAGTCGCCGAACGTCTTCCGTATGCGGCTGATGGGCGCGGAAGTGATCCCGGTGTATAGCGGCTCCGCAACCCTGAAAGATGCCTGTAACGAGGCGCTGCGCGACTGGTCCGGCAGCTATGACACCGCGCACTACATGCTGGGCACTGCCGCAGGTCCGCATCCGTTCCCGACTATCGTGCGTGAATTCCAGCGGATGATCGGTGAAGAGACCAAAGCGCAGATCCGCGAAAAAGAGGGCCGTCTACCGGATGCGGTCATCGCCTGCGTGGGCGGCGGCTCAAACGCCATCGGTATGTTTGCCGACTTTATCGAAGAAGCCAGCGTCGGCCTGATTGGCGTTGAACCTGCGGGCCACGGTATTGAAACCGGCGAGCACGGTGCGCCGCTGAAACATGGCCGCGTGGGTATTTACTTCGGCATGAAATCGCCGATGATGCAGACCGACGATGGGCAGATCGAAGAGTCGTACTCGATCTCTGCCGGTCTGGATTTCCCGTCCGTCGGCCCGCAGCATGCTTACCTGAACAGCACCGGACGCGCCGATTATGTCTCGATCACCGATGACGAAGCGCTGGAAGCCTTCAAGGCACTGTGCCGTGAAGAAGGGATTATCCCGGCGCTGGAGTCGTCTCATGCCCTGGCCCACGCGCTAAAAATGATGCGCGAAAATCCACAAAAAGAGCAGCTGCTGGTGGTTAACCTGTCCGGCCGCGGCGATAAAGACATTTTTACCGTACACGATATTTTGAAAGCGCGAGGGGAAATCTGATGGAACGCTATGAGCAGTTATTTGCCAGACTGAAAGACCGTCAGGAAGGGGCGTTTGTTCCCTTCGTTACCCTCGGCGATCCTTCGCCGGAACAGTCGCTAAAAATTATTGATACGCTGATCGAAGCGGGCGCCGACGCGCTTGAGTTGGGGATCCCTTTCTCCGATCCGTTGGCCGATGGCCCGACCATTCAGAATGCCACCCTGCGCGCTTTCGCTTCTGGCGTAACGCCGGGCCAGTGCTTTGAAATGCTGGGCACCATTCGCCAGAAGTATCCGGATATCCCCATTGGTCTGCTGATGTACGCCAATCTGGTGTTTAGCGGCGGTATTGATGAGTTTTACGCGACCTGCGAACGCGTTGGTGTGGATTCGGTGCTGGTCGCGGATGTGCCGGTCGAAGAGTCTGCGCCCTTCCGCCAGGCCGCGATGCGGCATAATATTGCGCCCATTTTTATCTGTCCGCCGAATGCGGACGATGAGCTTCTGCGCCTGATCGCCTCCCATGGCCGTGGCTATACCTATCTGCTCTCCCGCGCGGGGGTCACCGGCGCGGAAAATCAGGCCGCCCTGCCGCTGCACCATCTGGTCGAGAAGCTGAGCGAGTATCATGCCGCGCCGCCGCTTCAGGGCTTTGGCATCTCCGCACCGGAGCAGGTTACGGCCGCAATAGGCGCTGGCGCGGCGGGGGCCATTTCCGGCTCGGCCATCGTCAAAATCATTGAAAACAACCTGGATGCGCCTGAGCAAATGCTGAGCGAGCTAAAAGCGTTTGTACAAAAAATGAAGGCCGCCACGCCGCACGCCTGATCTCAGGACCGTCCGGCTTGCGGGCTGGACGGTTTCGCTTCCATTACGCTATCGACATATCCGCTACGTACCGTGACTGAGATCCCTGCCCTTAACGACAGTAAAAAACGCACGGTGTTTACGCTGTCTTAACGTCCGTACAAAAGAAGGGGTTGATTCTGAAGATGATAAAGATTATCTTTCTCACTACCGAATAGTTGAGCGAAATACTCAGGTATTCGGTACGACATTGCTCACATTGCTTCCAGTATGACTTGCCCGCCTTTACGGCGGGCTTTTTTTTAGCGGCTGGCGTGGGCGACGGAAAGCGCGGTCTCCCGTTTTTCGCTCTTCATCAGATCCCAGGTGATTAAGAACAGACCCACCATAAAGGGGATTTCATACAGTTCTTCAATCAAATCCTGATACTGTCTGACGTGCAAAAAGAGCGGTGCGATGAGCCGATGATGCTCTACGGAATCAGAGATCAGGAACGTAATGACCACGATAAGCACCATCCACAGTGGCACCTCCGCCGTGCGGAATTTCAACGCAATTTCTTTGCGCAACGTGGAGGACAGGATCAGCGGCAGCGCCAGCGCTGCAATCAGGATCACCGAAATCGTCCTGAACAGCATTTTGGGCTCATGGGGAAAATAGTCTCGTCCCCAGCTTGTGCTTCTTCCCAGCAATACCAGCCACCACACGACAGCCCACAACCAGAATTGCCTGGAACCCGTTTCAAGCGATAGCGGCTTGATATAAAGTGCAGTAAAGACCGCGCCAAACAATAGCCACAGTGCCTGGCCATTTTCTATCCATTCCACAACTTCGCCGTGAAGTAATGGCAAATGCAAATCTGCCGTGAAGGGAAACAGGACCGCCAGCAGGAGCAAAAAAAATGCTGCTGCGGAAAATTGCGTTTTCAGTGTCATATGCCGTCGCTACTTAAGGACAAATTAAGGAAACTCTCAGGCAGCGATAATAACCCTTTTGGATAAATGCGCATTATCTAAGTGTGCCTGCGATGCGATGCATCGCATAAAAAGCTTTTATAGTTAACTTTGAAGGGCGACAACGCAAGGAACTGGCCGCAGTCGGCCAGTTTGTAACAAAGAATTAAAAGCGATAGCCCGCTGAGAACATAAACACCCACGGATCGAGGCGGGTATCCACGTTCTGCTGTACCCCACCCGCTTTAAACTTCACTTCGGTATCGATATCCATGTACCAGACGGACATATTGATCAGCCAGTCGCGGTTGATAAGGTAATCCAGCCCGACCTGTCCCGCTGCGCCCCAGGAGTTTTTCAGGCTGAGATCGGACAGCCCCGCGGCCTTACCGTTATCGTTAAAGCTTTCATCAAAGAACGTCGTATAGTTGACGCCTGCGCCAATGTAGGGCCGCACTTTACTGCTGGCATCGCCGAAGTACCACTGGGCCATTAACGTCGGTGGCAGTTGATGGACGGTGGCAATATTGCCGGTCGGCCCGGTGCCCACTTTATGCCGAAATGGCGTCGCCGCCAGCAATTCTACCCCGACATTATCCGTCGCCATATAGGTAAACGTCAGGCCCAGCTGGGTATTGTTATCAACATTAAACCCGCCGAGACTGTTCAGTACGTTATCCGACCCTTCCGTCGGTCGAACCGTTGCTGAACCGGCGCGAATAAAGAACTCACCCGCCTCGTGCGCCCATGCTCCACCAGAGAGACTGCTTAAGATTAATGCCGCCAGCGCAATTTTTTTCATATCCACTCCTTCGTTATGGTTTTATCAGGCGCGGCAAATATACCTACAAAGCAGTAAAAGTGATCCAACTTAGATCACATTTAATCCTGAGATTTAACCTTTATTGATCTGGATTAATTTTTACGTACTACACGCTAACCTTATTTTCATAACCACATCAATTTTCGTAAAATTTACGCATAAAACGCCGGTTCTCAGACCGCTACCATTCACAAAGCTGATGAAAAACGTGTCTGTGTTGATAAAGAGGGCGATGATGACCGGCGATATGCGGCGGTGCAGGCGTTTTAAGCGCGATGAAAGATAAGCATGGTCAATACCTTTTTTACAAAGACTGACCTTTACGGATGCTGCCACTGATGCATTATCCAGGGTACAATCGTCCGCTTAATAACGCCTGCAAAACGCAAGGAGAGTGCATGTCTATCACGGCGAAGTCCGTTTACCGTGACACGGGTAATTTTTTTCGTAATCAGTTCATTACCATTTTGCTGATTGCTTTATTGTGTGCATTTATCACGGTGGTGCTTGGCCATGCTTTTTCACCCAGTGAAGAGCAGCTTTCGATCCTCAGTGAGGGTGACAATCTGGCCGGAAGCGGCGGATTGTTTGAACTGGTGCAGAGCATGACGCCAGAACAGCAGCAGGTTTTACTTCGCGCTTCAGCCTTATCCACCTTTACCGGACTGGTAGGCAACGCGCTGTTAGCGGGTGGCGTGCTGCTGATGATCCAGATGATCTCTGCCGGACAACGCGTCAGCGCGCTGCGTGCGATTGGTGCCAGCGCTCCCGTGTTGCCCAGACTGTTTTTACTGATTCTCCTGACCACTTTTCTGGTACAGATAGGCATAATGCTGATCGTGGTGCCGGGCGTCATTCTGGCTATCGTGCTGGCCTTTGCTCCGGTTATTTTGATTCAGGATAAAATGGGGATATTTGCCTCAATGCGCAGCAGCACGCGTCTGGCGTGGGCCAACATGCGCGTTGTCGCACCAGCCATCATTTGCTGGCTGCTGGCAAAAACGCTGCTTCTGATGCTGGCTTCGCATTTTGCCGCATTAACGCCGCTGCTGGGGGCCGTGGTGGCGAACACGCTGAGCAATCTGATTTCCGCGATGCTGCTCATTTATCTGTTTCGTCTGTACATGCTCATTCGCCCTTAACCCTGTCGCTCGCCTGGCGAGCGACATTACTACGGAATCGTTGTATGAAGCAGTTTCTTGATTTTTTACCGCTGATTGTCTTCTTTGCCTTTTACAAGCTGTACGATATTTACATGGCGACCACCGCGCTGATTATCGCGACGGCGGTGGTGCTGATTTACAGCTGGCTGCGCTATCGGCGGGTTGAAAAAATGGCGCTGATTACCTTTGTACTGGTTGCCGTGTTTGGCGGATTAACGCTTTTCTTCCATAACGATGAATTTATTAAGTGGAAGGTCACCGTGATTTATGCCCTGTTTGCCGGAGCGCTGTTGTTCAGTCAATGGGTCATGAAAAAGCCGCTGATCCAGCGCATGCTGGGTAAAGAACTGACGTTACCGGCCGCGGTCTGGTCAAAGCTTAACATCGCCTGGGCGCTGTTCTTTCTTCTTTGCGGGCTGGCAAATATCTATATTGCCTTCTGGCTGCCGCAAAATATCTGGGTCAATTTTAAAGTGTTCGGCCTGACCGCGTTGACGCTGGTCTTTACCCTGCTGAGCGGCGTGTATATCTACCGGCACATGCCGCAGGATGATAAACCCTGATTTTTTACCCGGTTCCGACCGGGTTTTTTATTCACTTACTGGAACGATCATGACAACCACCAACGATGCGCCGCAGGGCGAACTGGTTTTACGCACGCTGGCAATGCCAGCCGACACCAATGCCAACGGCGATATTTTCGGCGGCTGGTTGATGTCGCAGATGGATATGGGCGGTGCGATCCAGGCAAAAGAAATTGCTCAGGGCCGCGTAGTGACGGTTCGGGTGGATGGGATGACTTTCCTGCGCCCGGTGGCGGTCGGCGATGTGGTGTGCTGCTACGCCCGCTGCGTTAAGCGCGGCACGACGTCGGTGAATATTAACGTTGAGGTGTGGGTTAAAAAAGTATCGTCCGAGCCGATTGGCCAGCGCTATAAGGCCACCGAAGCGCTGTTTATTTATGTGGCGGTAGACAACGACGGCAAACCGCGGCCACTGCCTGCAGCATAAGGTTTCGCCCGGCGTAATACCGGGCGAACGCGGTCAAATAAAGCCCAGTAGCGAAAAGAAAAAGTAGCCAATAATTAAGACAATCACCGGCATGATGTACAGCGGCACAATTTGCAGGAAAATCGTATGCCGGGGTACCACGATACGTGACTCAATCTGCTCGCGCGTCATCCCATCCGGCCCTTTGGCTTTTTCGAGGATCATCTGATCTTCCACCCCCTCACGCAGAAAACGCGCCTGGCGGCTCATTCGCGCCCCGGAAGATTGCAGCGCCAGCCCGACAAAGATCAAGGCGAAGATAATCCAGAACATCAGGTTGAGGCCGTGACTAAACTCCGGCTGCGGTGAGTTGTACCAGAAAAAATTGAGAAACGGCGTATTGAAACGCATCATTTCAATCATCACGTGCGCAAAATCCAGCATGACCGCATTGATCCCTGCTTGTTTTTCACTGTGCGCGTACATGAATTTCAGAACCGAAATTAGGGTAGAAACGACTGCTGGAATAAATATTACCCAACCCGCAATCCGTTTAATAATTGCGATGCGTCCAGCCTGTTGATACGTCATGGATTCCCCTTTTAGAGACGCTTTGTTATCGCTGCTAATTCTACCCGCTACTGCCACTTTTCGCCCGATTTTTAAAAGCAATATGCTATAACAACGCATAGCTTTCATGTGGTAAACATTTTAAGAGTGAACTCCTGAGGAGGGATGCAATGACGGTTCAGCGACAAATTCTCGCCGCAATTTTTGATATGGATGGGTTATTAATTGATTCTGAACCCCTGTGGGATCGGGCTGAACTGGAGGTGATGGAAAGCCTTGGGGTGGATGTTTCCCGACGTGATGAGCTGCCCGACCTGCTCGGACTGCGTATCGATATGGTGGTGGATTTGTGGTACGCACAGCAGCCGTGGAACGGCCCCGGTCGCGATGAGGTCACCGCACGTATTATCAGCCGTACAATGAATCTGGTGGAGGATGCGCGTCCGCTATTGCCCGGCGTGCGTGAAGCCGTGGCGCTGTGTAAAGCCGAAGGGCTGAAAATCGGGCTGGCGTCTGCCTCTCCGCTCGCTATGCTGGAAAATGTGCTCACCATGTTTGGCCTGCGAGATGATTTTGACGCGCTGGCCTCGGCGGAAAAATTGCCTTACAGCAAACCGCACCCGCAGGTGTACCTCGACTGTGCGGCAAAACTCGGGGTTGATCCATTAACGTGCGTTACGCTTGAAGACTCCGTCAACGGCATGATCGCCACCAAAGCCGCGCGGATGCGCTCGATTGTTGTCCCGGCGCTGGAAGTTCAGCACGATCCGCGTTATGTTATGGCAAACGTTAAATTATCCTCTCTGCACAATCTGACCGTCCAGCATTTGCGCGGCTGAGCCCGTTGGGCGCTCAGATTGAGCGCCCTTTCAATTTCCCCCTCGAATATGCAAATTGTGACATTGAGTTACAACGTCACCTCTTTCGCATACTGTATAAAAACCCTATACTGGATGAATCGACAGTTTAGCGAGTCCAATGATTATCATGACGGCGGAAGGCCATCTTCTTTTTTCAATTGCCTGCGCGGTTTTTGCCAAAAATGCCGAGCTTACGCCTGTGCTCGCGCAAGGGGACTGGTGGCATATCATCCCTTCAGCGATCCTGACCTGTCTGCTGCCGGATATCGATCATCCCCAGTCCTTTCTCGGTCAGCGCCTGCGATGGATCTCTAAACCCATCGCCAGAGCCTTTGGACATCGGGGTTTTACCCACAGCCTGCTGGTCGTGTTTTGCGGTCTGACGCTCTGCTATCTAAAAATACCGGAGAGTTGGGTGATCCCGGCAGACGCTGTGCAGGGGCTGGTGCTGGGCTATTTAAGCCATATTCTTGCCGATATGCTTACCCCGGCGGGAGTTCCATTACTGTGGCCCTGCCGCTGGCGCTTCCGCCTGCCGATCCTTGCACCGCGTAAAGGTAATCAGCTTGAACGCGTACTGTGCATGGCGCTCTTTGTGTGGGCCGTCTGGATGCCGCAAAATCTTCCTGATAACAGTGCGGTACGCTGGTCTTCGGGGATGATTACCGCGCTGCAAACCAGTTTTTATCGTTTAATCCACCACTACTAGTATTAATTATCGTCTGCATCAGACATTTTGATATAAGCCATTCCATTTGGATATAAGACCCCCATCACACTTCTGCTACTCTTGCGCCATCTGAGTCGGCGTTCCTAAGCCGACCATAATAAACAGGAGAACGGGGATGAACTTTCCATTGATCGCGAACATTATCGTGTTCGTCGCGTTGCTGTTTGTGCTGGGGCAAACCCGCCACAAACAGTGGAGTCTGGCAAAAAAAGTGCTGGCTGGTCTGGTGCTGGGCGTCATTTTTGGTCTGGCATTGCAGTTTATTTATGGCGATGACAGCCCGGTACTTAAAAGTTCGATCCAGTGGTTTAACGTCGTCGGCAACGGTTACGTTCAGCTGCTGCAAATGATTGTTATGCCGCTGGTCTTTGCCTCAATACTGAGCGCGGTGGCCCGTCTGCACAATGCCGCACAGCTCGGCAAAATCAGCGTACTGACGATTGGTACATTATTATTTACCACCCTGATTGCGGCGTTAGTCGGCGTCCTGGTCACCAATCTGTTTGGCCTTTCCGCCGAAGGGCTGGTGCAGGGTGCGGCCGAGACGGCGCGTCTTAACGCCATCGAAAGTAACTATGCAGGTAAAGTTGCTGACCTCACCGTACCGCAGCTTATTCTCTCTTTTGTGCCGAAAAATCCGTTTGCCGATCTGACCGGGGCTAACCCAACGTCAATTATCAGCGTGGTCATCTTCGCCGCCTTCCTCGGCGTGGCCGCGCTGAAGTTACTAAAAGACGACGTGGAGAAAGGCCAGCGCGTTCTGACGGCCATTGATACCCTGCAAAGCTGGGTAATGAAACTGGTACGCCTGGTGATGCAGGTCACGCCATACGGCGTGCTGGCGCTGATGACCAAAGTGGTGGCGGGTTCAAACCTTCAGGACATTATCAAGCTGGGCAGTTTCGTTATTGCCTCTTATCTGGGCCTGGCAATCATGTTCGCCGTACATGCCATTCTGCTTGGCGTCAATGGCGTCAGCCCGCTGCGCTACTTCCGCAAAGTATGGCCGGTGCTGACCTTCGCTTTTACCAGCCGGTCCAGCGCCGCCAGCATTCCGCTGAACGTTGAAGCGCAAACGCGTCGTCTGGGCGTGCCGGAATCCATCGCCAGCTTCTCGGCGTCGTTTGGTGCCACTATCGGCCAGAACGGCTGTGCTGGTTTGTATCCGGCAATGCTGGCGGTGATGGTCGCACCTACTGTGGGGATCAATCCACTGGATCCGATGTGGATTGCAACGCTTGTCGGGATTGTCACGGTAAGCTCTGCAGGTGTTGCAGGCGTGGGCGGCGGAGCTACCTTTGCCGCACTGATTGTTCTGCCTGCGATGGGGCTGCCGGTTACTCTGGTTGCCCTGTTGATTTCGGTTGAGCCGCTCATTGATATGGGGCGTACGGCACTGAACGTCAGCGGTTCCATGACCGCCGGGACACTGACAAGCCAGTGGCTGAAACAGACGGATAAAACCGTCCTGAACAGCGAAGATGAAGTAGAACTGGCACATCGCTAAACCCTGAGCCGGGCGCCCTGCCCGGCTACGCTTACCGCCCGGTTGGCCTTACCCGATAATTTCCCCTTCCTGACGCATCTGCGTCGCCCAGCGCTGGGCCGCTTCCGGTACGCCGAAGGACGGCGAACGCTCAAATTTTTCGCCTACAAGCACAAAAGCGACGTACTTGTTGCGCAGAAGCCAGACGTCCTGAAAACCCTCCATCTTCACCGCATGTTCAGGCGGCGCGGGCTCGATGCGAGGCACGTAGCTGATGACAGGACGATTTTGTTGTCGAAGCGTTTTCATAAGCAGTTAATTCACTAAAGATCACAGCAAAAAAACTATGATAGCCGAAATGGCCCCCCGACGTCGCGTCAGGCGAGTGCGGTCTTCCCTTCTTTATAGCCTCTCACCCTGCCCATCGGTGAGATTGTTCTATAGTTAGAGAGGTTTTTCTTTAAGCACCCACTCTTTCAGAGATGAAAACAAGAGGCCTACGCAATGTCGAAAGATGATAAAAATAGCAAAAATCACCCTTCTCCCGTCCATGATGAAAAACAAGCGCAGCCGGGTCTGGATTCTCTGGCGCCGAAAGATGGCTCCCATCAGCCGGATCCCAAACCTACCGCTCCCGGTGAACAACCCACCGCTTCCGGCAGCCTGAAAGCGCCTGATATCGAAAGCGAGAAGTTGACGGCGCTGGAGAGCTTCCGTAAAGGCAGCGAAAACCAGGCGCTAACCACTAACCAGGGCGTCAAAATTGCCGACGACCAGAACTCGCTGCGTGCCGGAAACCGCGGCCCAACGCTGCTGGAAGATTTTATCCTGCGCGAAAAGATCACCCATTTTGACCATGAGCGGATCCCCGAGCGCATCGTCCATGCACGCGGTTCCGCAGCACACGGCTACTTCCAGCCCTATAAAGATTTAAGCGATATCACTAAAGCAGACTTCCTTAGCGATCCGCAAAAGAAAACGCCGGTGTTCGTGCGCTTTTCGACCGTTCAGGGGGGAGCAGGATCGGCAGATACCGTGCGTGACATTCGCGGTTTTGCCACCAAGTTCTATACCGAAGAGGGTATTTTTGACCTGGTAGGGAATAACACGCCGGTGTTTTTTATTCAGGATGCGCATAAATTCCCGGACTTTGTTCATGCGGTTAAACCTGAACCACACTGGGCGATCCCTCAGGGTGCGACCGCGCACGATACCTTCTGGGACTATATTTCTCTGCAACCTGAAACCCTGCATAACGTTATCTGGGCAATGTCCGACCGCGGCCTGCCACGCAGTTTGCGCACGATGGAAGGCTTCGGCATTCATACCTTCCGTCTGATCAACGCTGAGGGGAAAGCGACGTTTGTCCGTTTCCACTGGAAACCGGTGGCCGGTAAAGCCTCAATGGTGTGGGACGAGTCGCAAAAGCTGATTGGTCGCGATCCTGACTTCCACCGTCGCGAACTGTGGGAATCGATTGAAGCGGGCGATTATCCGGAATTTGAACTGGGATTCCAGCTGATCCCGGAAGAAGATGAGTTTAAATTTGATTTCGACCTGCTCGACCCGACCAAGCTGATCCCGGAAGAGTTAGTGCCGGTACAACTGGTCGGTAAAATGGTCCTTAACCGTAACCCGGATAACTTCTTTGCTGAAAACGAGCAGGCAGCGTTCCACCCAGGGCATATTGTCCCCGGACTCGATTTCACAAACGATCCTCTGTTGCAGGGCCGTCTGTTCTCCTATACCGATACGCAAATCAGTCGTCTGGGTGGGCCAAACTTCCACGAGATCCCGATCAATCGTCCGACCTGCCCGTACCACAATTTCCAGCGTGACGGCATGCACCGCATGGATATTGATACCAATCCGGCGAACTACGAGCCCAACTCCATCAACGATAACTGGCCGCGTGAAACGCCTCCGGCGGCGAAGCGTGGCGGTTTTGAGAGCTATCAGGAGCGTGTTGACGGTAATAAAGTCCGCGAGCGTAGCCCGTCGTTCGGCGAGTACTACTCCCACCCCCGTCTGTTCTGGAACAGCCAGACGCCGGTTGAGCAGCAGCATATTATTGACGCCTTTAGCTTTGAACTTGGCAAAGTGAGCCGTCCTTATATCCGCGAGCGCGTGGTGGATCAGCTGGTCCGTATCGATCTCAAACTGGCACAGGCCGTGGCCGAAAATCTGGGCCTGACCCTGACCGATGAACAGCTGGCAGTGACGCCGCCAGCCGATGTCAACGGACTGAAAAAGGACCCGTCGCTGAGCCTGTACGCCATTCCTGGCGGCAGCGTTAAAGGACGCGTGGTAGGCGTATTGCTGAACGATAAGGTGAAGTCGGCTGATTTGCTGGCACTGCTGAAGGGCCTGAAGGCGGAAGGCGTACACGCTAAACTGCTTTATTCGCGTATGGGCGAGATTAAAGCTGACGATGGCAGCGCGCTGAACGTGATGGCAACCTTTGCTGGTGCGCCGTCGCTGACCGTTGATGCGGTGATTGTGCCCGGGGGCGATCTGACCAGTCTGAAGGCCAGCGGCGAAGCGAATTACTATCTGCTGGAAGCCTATAAGCACCTCAAGCCTATCGTGCTGGCAGGGGATGCGCGTGAGTTTAAAGCGACGCTGAACGTTGATGATCAGGGGGAAGAGGGAATTATCGAAGCCGACACGATTTCTGCGGCGACGGTAAAAGAACTCATTACCCTGCTGGCCGCGCACCGTGTGTGGTCACGCAGCAGCAAAATCGCCAGTATCCCGGCGTAAGGAAAAACCGCAGCGCACTGGCGCTGCGGTTTTAGTTATACCGTAGAATTATGCCTGGCGGCGCTTCGCTTGCACAGGCCTACGGGTTATGAATAATGCGTTGATATTGATGGTTTTCGTAGGCCGGGTAAGGCGAAGCCGCCACCCGGCAAAACGGCGCATACATTGGCAAACAGGTTTGTCAGCTATTTGAACCGCAGCGTGTTGGCGCTGCGGTTTTATTTTCACAGATCGCTGAAATTGCCCAGCCGGAAGCCCCGCGCGGTCACCGCCGCTTTTAACGACGGTGCCGTCAATACCTCAAGCTCTTCCAGACGCGGATAACAATATTTGCTCTCCTGCAGCAGCTTGTCGACAAAGCCGGGATGACACATGATTTCAGTCGACCGGTCATTGCGCGCCGCCGCCTCGTCCAGCAGGGTGAGGAAAAATGCCTCGCTGACGTTTTCCGCATAAAAGGTGCTGGCGAAGCTGTCACTGCTGCGCTCGTCGGTAAGCCTGATTGCGTTTTGCACCGCCACCTCCCGGTCGATACGCACCGGCAGCCCTTTCTCACCGGCAAATTTAGCGACAATGGCATACACCTGGGGGATCAGATGGACATGATGATGGCTGTCTATATGCGTGGGCGCACGGCCAAAAACATCCAGAAAACGCTGATACTGGCAGGCCAGTTCGCGCTCAACCTCCTGCGGATTTAACGCGCCCTGCTCTGCCACGTCCCAGACCCATTTCCCCAGCCTGCCGTCCCGCGCCAGCGACGGCATGTCGGTCAGAGGACAACCAAAGCTGAGCACAAAATGCAGCCCGACGCCAAGGTGCGGCGTCTGCGCGCTGAGTTCTGCGGCGTGTTCCACCGCCGGCGCATTCATCATTGCCGTGGTGGACGTCACCACGCCATTCCGCGCGGCCTCAATAATGCCGGCATTCACGCCTTTGCTTAATCCAAAGTCATCCGCGTTGACGATCAATAAACGTTGCACCTGGTACCTCCTGTCATTGCTGCGATGATTTGATGGCGGCAATTGCTTTCGCAAACTGCGGCAGATGCGCCTCATGCGCCAGCAGCAGTTCGCGGACCAGCACTTCAGCATCGTTGTCGGAACGCATCAGCGGGTTCAGGTTCAGCGCCAGTAACGCATCGTTAAATTCGCCGCTCAGCGCCGCCCTGCTGGCTGCAACTTCAAAACATTTGATGGAGTGGATCAGCCCCAGCACCTTTTCATCAAACTGGGTGATGCGCGGGTGCGGCGTCGCGCCGTTGCGGCCCAGCAGGCAGGTCATCTCCACCGTCCAGTCCTGCGGGATATTCTGCACGCTTCCCCGGTGCGGAATATTAATGTAATGCTCCGTCTGCTTGTCATTGTAAATCGCGTTAATGACTTCACAGGCGGCATCGGAGTAATACGCGCCGCCGCGCTGCTCCAGCTCCGCCGGCTTCACATTCAGATGCGGATCTTTATACAGTTCGAAAAGCTGTTTTTCCAGCTGCTGCACGACCTGCGCCCGCGCGCCGCCTTTATAGAATTCGCCCATCTCAATCGCCAGCATCTCCTTGTGCTTGAAGTAATACAGCAGATAGGAGCACGGCAGCAGGTTAAGCGACCGGATCAGCCCTTCACTGAACGGCAGACCAAAGATATTTTTGACGGTTCTCGCGGTCAGCGTCCCGGAGGCCACGCCGTCGATCAGCTCGGCAAAACGCGACTGACCGTTGACCAGCACATCCTTTATAAACACCATATGGTTCAGACCGAACAGATCGAGCGACAGATCGTCGTTGTCTTCCAGCTTCAGCACGTCGTGAATAAACATTTTCATGCCGACAGGCACGTTGCACACGCCGATAAAGCGTTTAAAGCTGGTGTGACGATACACCGCCTCGGTCACCATCCCGGCCGGGTTGGTGAAGTTGACGATCCACGCGTTCGGGCAGATTTCTTCAACATCCTTAATGATGTCAAAGATAACCGGAATGGTACGCAGGCCCTTGAACAGGCCACCCGCGCCGTTAGTTTCCTGGCCCAGATAGCCGTGGCTTAACGGAATACGCTCGTCCTTTTCACGCGCTTTCAGCTGGCCGACGCGTAGCTGGGTGGTGACGAAATCTGCGCCCTGCAGCGCCTCGCGGCGATCCAGCGTTTTAAAGACTTTCAGCGGCACGCCCGCCTTTTCCACCATCCGCTGACACAGGCTGTGAATAATATCGAGTTTCTCCTGGCCTTCTTCCACATCCACCAGCCACAGTTCGCTTACCGGCAGTTCGTGATAGCGCTTAATAAAACCTTCCAGTA
Organism: Superficieibacter sp. HKU1; assembly: GCF_029319185.1. NCBI lineage: Bacteria > Pseudomonadati > Pseudomonadota > Gammaproteobacteria > Enterobacterales > Enterobacteriaceae > Superficieibacter > Superficieibacter sp. HKU1. The sequence continues at coordinate 2,091,307 of NZ_CP119754.1, read as the reverse complement.
ATTCCGGCGTATAGCTACTGCCACCGCCAATGGTGACAACTTTTAATTTCTCGCTCATTCTTTCTTCCTCATGTTCCATTCCGATGAATGCAATAACGCCTCCACATTCAGCGCGGATAGTAATTTACTGTCGCATAACTACGGAAAATACCGTAGCGCGTGAATTGTTTTACTTGATAACCGTCAGTCGCTTGCGGTAATTGCTTGGGGTAAAGGACGTCAGCTTTTTGAATGTTTTAATAAACAAACTTGGGCTACTGTATCCCGACTCATAGGCAATATCGGTGACGGAGTAATTCGTAATTTCCAGTTGTTTCATGGCAAAGTTAATGCGGATATCATTAATGATCTGCATTGGCGTTTTACTATAGTAACGCTGCGTTGCGCGCGTTAAATACTCCTGAGACTTCCCGGAAAGCGCAACCATATTTTCAAGCGCACCTTCGCCAAACTTCATTTTATCGTGCATGGCTTCTACGGTTGTTTTAAGCCACTGTGGAATCACATCCTGCGATTGATCTTCACGATAATGCCGCAAGCGGTTAATAATATAAAAAGACACAACTTCTATGAACTCATCAAATTCAGTTTCGCGAAAATGCAGCGAGGCAATTACTGATTCGATATAGTTGAGAAACGAATTTTTAACAGAGTAAACCTGCGAAGCTACCAGGCAGTATGGCATCAACGGCTGATAGTGAGTGGCAAAAAAATCTTTGCTTATCCCCACATTCAGAATGCGCGTCGCCCCAAACTCGTAAAAGCTCTGGTGATGCGAACCTAACGGGATGAACACAAAATCACCTCGTTCAAGCAGAACCCGCTTACCGTTGATTTCCTGGTAGTAGCGCCCCGTAAGCACCAGCGTGAACTCATAGTAGTCGTGCTGGTGCAGACCACTCACGCTTTCCGTTTTGTTGTAGATGAAGACATGAAAATTGCGGCCGTTAAACAGTTGCTGTTCCCGTGCGGTGTTAATTTCCATGGTCATCATCTTCGGCTGCCTTAGTGTGTCGATAACCTATTGTACCTTCTCATGAAGTTCGATCAATTCAGCAATCAGCTCGCGGGCCAGCATCGACGTCATAAGATGATCCTGCGCATGAACCAGCACCAGGCTCACCTTCATTTTCCCCTCGCCTTCATCACTCTCGATGAGCTGGGTCTGTACCCGGTGCGCGTCATTCAGGGCAATGCGCGATTGCTCCATCGTTTGTTTCGCTGCCGTAAAATCGCCCTGCTTGGCTTGCTTTAACGCCGTATAAGCCAGACTACGCGCCTGACCTGAATTAATAATTAGCCCCATCACGACTTCTTCGAGGTCATTTTCCTGTACTGGTTCTGCGGTGATATTGTCCAGATCAAACATACATTTTCCTTTTTACGATGGCGGTATGGGCTTCCCCATACCGCGTGTCATCAGAATTTCAGTGCATTCGCGATATCTTCTTCGCTCTCTTCTTCCTCAATAACTGCCTGCGCCTTATTCGAAACCATGACAAACGGCAGGTAAATGAGCGTTGCGATAGCTAAGTTGACCAGGGCGACTAACAGTGCTGCGACACTGCCGTTACTGTTGAAGACCGCTCCCAAACCAGTGGGCATTGTCCACGGCGCAAGGTTAGTCACCGGAGGAATAATACCCATCGAATAGGCGGCAAGGGTAACCGCAGCCAGTATTGGCTGAACCAGCACGAACGGTATGAACATAACCGGGTTCATAATAATCGGCAGGCCAAAAAGAATCGGTTCGTTGATCTGGAAGATACCCGACGGCAACGCCAGTTTTGCGACCTGGCGGTGATCCGCGCGACGAGAGGCGATGAAGATGGCAATGATCAGACCCAATGTGGCACCAGAACCGCCCAGCAGAACATAAGAGTCCAGCATAGGTTTAGCCCAGAAGTGGAACTGGTGTCCTGCCGCTATCGCCGCGTCAACCGAACCGTACTGGTTATACAGCGCAATGTTTTCCAGTGCCCACGGCGTCATAATACCGTTATCCAGCGCGGTCAGCGCCAGGGAACCATGCACACCAAAGAACCACAGTAACGTGTTGAATATGACATATGCCCAACCAACGACGCCGCCCATCGCTGCCAACGGCTTCGAGATGGAATCCATGATGATCTGATGGAAGTTGCTGCCGTAAGAAGCCAGCAGCCAGGAGATAACCCCGAAAATACAGAGAATAATAAAGCCTGGGATCAGCGCGGAAAAAGAACGGGATACGGAGGAAGGCACACTATCTGGCAGTGTGATTACCCAGTTACGACGAATGACGAAGGTGAACATTTCAGCCACGACCAGACCAATGATCATGCCTGAAATAATATTCTGACCACCCAGCCAGTTCGCCCCAACAGCATAGGCTTCTCCGACGCTGAAAGGCGTCACGGTCATAAACGCCGCCACCGCCAGTAACCCTGCCGCCATGGGATCGACTTTGCGTTCTTCAGCAAGCGCGGAGCCAATAAAGAAGGGAGCCATCAACGACATAATGCCGAGGGTGCCGTTGTAGACGTTGCCGCCAATGCCTTTAAAGCTATTTAAGGTTTCAATAGTTGATGCATCCAGCCGTATTCCCATTGAATAAAAGAAAGAGCCTTCGCCAAAGCTCAAAAATACGTTATTGATAAGAACGAACATGGCCCCTGCAAGGGTCAACGGCATTAATTTAATAAAGCCATTTTTAATGGCATTGATGTGCGGTTGCTTGCCTATTTTTACAGCAAAAGGAAGCAGCACCTTTTCAAGCGAATCGATCACTTTACTCATAATGGTTACCCTTAAAGGCCGCAATCAATTTGCGGCGTTTAATAATGAAATAACTCTTTGACGGGAAAAATAATAAAAAATTACTGCGCAGCAGCTTTTTTTAATAGCAGCAACGGCTGCTTTAAGTACGCCTAAACCATCGACCTTGCCATAAAGCGTTGAATCAATAACTTCGACAGGTTTGTTCGGTAGAATTTTTTGAATATCCTGCAACATGTAGCCAATTTGCGGACCAAGGAGGATAACATCGGCTTGCGGACCTTTTTCCGCAGCGAAGGCTTCAGAAAACGCTTCGATTACCACAGGCACATCATATTTCTCAGCCTGCGCGCGCATTTTGGATACCAACAAAGATGTAGACATCCCTGCAGAGCAAAAAAGATAAATATATTTCTTTTCCATTCTCGCTTCCTCAACTTATGAATTATGTCATCACTGAACGATGTTTCATTGCCTCTCACTCGTTATGATGACCTTCTGTTTATGAGTCGAGTATACGGCATCTCTTTGGCTCAGAAAAATCCATCCTGGCAAGAAATCGTCTCTCATTGACCTCGCGTTATGATTTTCTTCACACTTTGCTCAAAATATTTCGCGCAATTAAATAAGCACAGGCGACCACCAAAAAGCCCGATGGGGGCGTCGGGCTTCAAACTGCTGACAAACGCTATACCACGGAATTTGCCTGGCGGCGCGCCACTCGCCCAGGGCTGCGGTGTTCTTTTACAGATCGCTGAAATTGACCAGCCGGAGCTCCAGCTTCGCCGGCTTCACATAAAGTTGGTGTGAGATACACCCCCCCGGTCACCATCCCGGCCGGGTTAGTGAAGTTGACGATCCAGCGTTTTAAAGCCGTTCAGCGGCACGCCCGCCTTTGCCACCCTCCACTGACGCAGGCTGTGAATAATATGGAATTAGCCGCCGCAATGCTTTTTGCGGTAAGAGCCCGGCGTAAACGCCGTTAGTTTTTTAAAGGTCTTAATAAAAATACAGGGGCTGCTAAATCCGGCGTCATAACCAATATCGGTTACCGAGAAATTGGTGGTTTCAAGCTGCTTCTTGCAAAAATTAATCCGGATCTCGTTAATAATTTGCACCGGGGTTTTATTGTAGTACTTTTGCGTGGAGCGCGTGAGGTATGCCTGACTCTTCCCGGAAATTGCAATCATCTTCTCCAGCGCGTTCTCACCAAACATGGTTTTATCATGCATCTCCTTCACGGTCCGCCGCAGCCAGACGGGAATATCATCATCCTCCACCTGCTCTTTATAATGCTGTAAACGGTTAACAATATAAAACGTCAACAGCTTATTGAACTCATCGAATTCATCATCGCGAAAATTCAGCGAGGCAATGGTTGACTCAATGTAGATGAGAAACTCTTTCTTAATATGATACTTTTGCGAGGCGACAAAGCAAAAAGGTAACAGGTAGAGATAATGCTCATCAAAAAAAGAACGGCTGATCCCCATATTTAAAATACGCGTCATGCCGAATTCATAAAAGGTCTGATGGTGCGAACCGATGGGAACGAAGACAAAATCCCCTCGCTCCAGCAGTACCCGTTTACCATTGATCTCCTGATAACAGCTGCCCGTCAGAACAATGGTAAACTCGTAATAGTCGTGCTGATGTAATCCGCTGACGCTTTCAACCTTATCCAGAATGAATATATGAAAATCTTCACTGTTCAAAAATTGACTTGCGCGTACCGTCTGGATTTCCATCGCACTCTCCTTTTGCACGTTCTCATTCAGCTGAGTCTGCTGTGGGTTAAAACGACAGAGCGTTCCGGATGTCTTCTTCGCTTTCTTCTTCTTCAATCACGGTTTGTGCTTTGTTGGAGATGATCACGAACGGCAGGTAGAACAGCGTTGCCACCGCCAGGTTGAACAGAGCAAGGACCAGCGCACCTATGCTGCCGTTAGAGTTGAAGAAGGCACCGAGTCCAGGCGGCATGGTCCATGGCGCAAAGTTGGTTGACGGCGGAATAATACCCATAGCGTAAGCCGCCAACGTGATACCCGCCAGAATCGGCTGAATCATTACGAAGGGGATCATCATCAGCGGGTTCATGATAATCGGCATACCAAACAGGATCGGTTCGTTGATATTGAACAGCCCTGACGGCAGCGCCAGCTTCGCTACCTGGCGGTGATCCGCGCGGCGTGAAGCAATGAAAATCGCGAGGATCAGACCTAATGTGGCACCGGTACCGCCGAGGAAAATATACGATTCCAGCATCGGTCCTGTCCAGAAATGGAAGGTTTTACCGGCAGCGATGGCCGCGTCCACCGACCCATACTGGGTGTAGGTCGCCATGTTTTCCATCCCCCAGGGACCGAGAATACCGCTGTTCAGCGCGGTCAGCGCCAGTCCGCCATGAACACCAAAGAACCACAGCAGCGCGTTGAACACCACATAAGCCCAGCCTACGACGCTCCCCATTGATGCCAGCGGTTTAGAAACGCTGTCCATAATGATTTGATGGAAGTTACTGCCGATAAGCGACAGGCCCCATGCGACGAACCCCATAATCAACAGAATAATGAAACCCGGGATCAGCGCAGAGAATGAGCGGGAAACTGAAACAGGCACGCTATCCGGCAGTTTAATCACCCAGTCGCGACGAACAATAAAAGTGAAGATTTCCGCCACCACCAGCCCGATAATAATACCGGAAATAATATTCTGCCCGCCAAGCCAGTTTGCGCCAACCGCATAAGCTTTATCTACGTTAAACGGCGTGACCGTCATAAAAGATGCTACCGACAGTAAACCAGCGGCCAGCGGATCGACTTTACGTTCTTCCGCCAGCGCCATACCGATAAAGAACGGCGTCATCAGCGACATAATACCCAGCGTACCGTTATATACGCTGCCGCCAATAATCTTGAAACCTTCTAATGTTTGAATTGTTGAAGCATCAAGTCTTACCCCCAATGAGAAAAAGAATGATCCTTCACCAAAGCTCAAGAATACGTTATTAATCAGAACAAACATTGCGCCTGCAAGCGTTAATGGCATCAACCGGATAAAGCCATTTTTAATTGCATTAACATGCACCTGTTTGCCTAATCTCACAGCAAAGGGCAGTAGAACCCTTTCAAGTGAATCAATTGCTTTGCTCATAAATAGCACCCTGTAATGCCACAACCTGAAATTGCGGCGACGAAATATGAAATAACTCTTTGACGGGTAAATAAATAAATTTAATGTACTGCTGCTTTTTTAATGGCTGTGACGGCGGATTTTAATACACCTAATCCATCGACTTTTCCGTACAAAATGGAATCAATCACTTCAACAGGCTTGTTGGGAACGGCAGTTTTAATATCTGGCAGCAGATAAGAAATTTGCGGACCAATGAGAATAACATCCGCTTCAGGGCCTTTTTCTGCAACCAGCGATTCGGGGAATGCGTCGATGATAACTGGTACTTCATATTTTTCTGCCTGGGCGCGCATTTTTGATACTAACAGAGAAGTGGACATCCCTGCGGAACAAAACAAATAGATTTTTTTCTTCTTCATAAAACCCTCCATAATTTTACGAACAAATTTTATACGGCGAATTATTAATCTCATCCTGCCTTTGCAGGCAATTGTGGAAGATATTGTTTTGCCTTAGGGGGGAGTATACGATTTTACGTAGGGGTGTGATAATGCGTAAAGTGCATGAATTGTCCTTCATTGACATCATGCTTTGACCATCCTCACATTTCGATCAAATAATTCGCGATGCTAAAAAAGAATGATGTGGACAAAAAGAAACCGACACAAGGGCCGGTTTCTTTTTTTGCTCAGGCATAGAAAGGAAATTACTGCTTCGGAGCCTGCGGATCGGTGTCGTACTCGGCACAGGTCTGGTAACCAGAGTTGAGTACGCGACCGGTATCATCCAGCGCTACGAAATAGGTTTCTGTTTTACCGTCGCGTTGACCCAGAATATAGGTCTGGCACGTACCGCGAGCATGGACCATTGACACTTCAGAAGAAGGACGTCCGGCGATCTGCTGTACCTGCTGACGCGTCATCCCTTTCTTAATATCTTTCACGACTGGCTGTGTAAATTGGTCTTTAGTACGATCGTAGGCCGTACAACCAGCCAACATAGTCAGTACTGCCGCTGCACTTAAAATTCCTGCTACATTCTTGTTCATATTCCGTCCTCTTGTTTATCAGCGTGTTATAAGCCTGGAATACAAATCCGAATTTTTCAACTTGCTTGAGAAAATCCTCTTTCTTTCGGAAATATCCTTAAAAAACAGCTACGGAGAGCGAAAAAGCGTCAATCATTCTGTTCTGCCCGGTCAATTGTTGTCGTTTAAGCCCCGAAGAGGTAGGTTAAAGGTATCGTCCAGCAATGTTGATAACTCAGCAGACTTTACTACGGGGGTGACATGGCTCTGCAACAAGAAATTATTCGTGCGCTTGGCGCTAAACCACAGATCGATGCGGAAGAAGAGATTCGCCGCAGCGTGGACTTTCTCAAATCCTACCTGACCACCTATCCGTTTATCAAATCCCTGGTCCTGGGGATCAGCGGCGGGCAGGATTCCACCCTTGCCGGGAAGCTGTGTCAGACAGCAATTAATGAATTGCGAGCCGAAGGGGGCAACGAGGATCTGCAATTTATCGCGGTACGCCTGCCCTACGGCGTGCAGGCAGACGAACAGGACTGCCAGGACGCTATAGCGTTTATCCAGCCCGATCGCGTGCTGACGGTTAATATCAAAGGTGCAGTATTAGCCAGCGAGCAGGCACTGCGCGACGCAGGCATCGAATTGAGCGATTTTGTCCGCGGCAACGAAAAAGCCCGCGAGCGGATGAAAGCCCAGTACAGTATTGCTGGCATGACCAAAGGTGTGGTTGTAGGTACCGACCATGCCGCTGAGGCGCTGACCGGGTTCTTCACCAAATATGGCGATGGTGGTACGGATATCAATCCGCTGTTCCGTTTAAATAAACGTCAGGGTAAACAGCTACTGGCGCAGCTTGGCTGCCCGGAACATCTGTATAAGAAACTGCCTACGGCAGATCTGGAAGATGACCGTCCTTCGCTGCCTGACGAAGCGGCGCTCGGCGTGACCTATGAAGATATTGATAATTATCTCGAAGGCAAACCGGTTGATGAAGGCACCGCCCGCATTATTGAGGGCTGGTATCTGAAAACCGAACACAAACGTCGCCCGCCAATCACCGTATTCGACGATTTCTGGAAGAAATAATCACCTGCGGACCGGGCAAATTTTCCGGTCCGTTCTTTTCGCCTCTTTTTTCGCCAGATTTAACTTGCTATACTGTATGTGTACACAGTATCAGGAGCGAATGTGGCCAGGCGTCCCTCAGCCCCCCGCCTCGATTTCGAAGCGGCGGCAATTTATGAATATCCCGAGCATTTACGTCCCTGGCTTGAGGCTCTGCCCAAATTGCCCGGCGTTTATTTTTTTCATGGCGAAAGCGATGCAATGCCGCTTTACATCGGTAAAAGCATCAACATTCGCAGCCGCGTGCTCTCGCATTTACGCACGCCTGCTGAAGCCGCGATGCTGCGCCAGTCCCGCAGGATCACCTGGGTGCGTACCGCAGGTGAAGTCGGCGCGTTATTGCTGGAGGCACAGCTGATTAAAGAGCAGCAACCGCTGTTTAATAAACGTCTGCGGCGCAATCGCCAGCTCTGTTCATTACTGATGGTGGACGGAAAACCGCAAATCGTTTATGCCCGTGAAGTCGATTTTTCCCACCAGCCGGGGCTGTTTGGTTTGTTTGCCAATCGACGTACGGCGCTTGGCGCGCTGCAAAGCATCGCCGATGAACACAAGTTATGTTACGGGCTGCTCGGGCTGGAATCCGTGACCCGCGGGCGGGGCTGCTTCCGGTCTGCCCTGCACCGCTGCGCGGGAGCCTGCTGTGGGAAAGAAAGCATCGAAGAACATAATCAGCGGCTGTATGACGCTCTGGCGCGGCTGCAGATCGTTTGCTGGCCGTGGCAGGGCCCGGTAGCAATGAAAGAAAGCGGCCCGGATATGACCCAGTATCATATTATCGATAACTGGCTGTGGCTGGGATCGGTAAACAGTCCGGACGAGGCGTCGTCATTAGTACGCACACCTGCCGGGTTCGATCAGGACGGCTATAAGATCCTCTGCAAGCCGTTGATCGCGGGAAATTTCGAAATCAGCGAATTAATGTCCTGGTAACCAGGTGATCTCGCTGAACAGAAGCTGACCTTCGCTTTTGAGTAAGCGCAGGGTATGACACCCGTCCTGCCAGTACGCGCCCTGTTCGGCGGTGAGCAATTTATCACCGAGCTGCCATGCACCGTTTAAGACAAAAACGACCCCGCCACGCGAATTAAAGGTGGTAAAGGTGCGGTCGGCTACCCGTACTTTTGCCTGACAACGATCGCGACGGGTAATGACGTTGAAGTCCATCGACATATGCCCTTCGGTAAGCTGCGCCCGTACCTTGTGCTCGCCGGAAAACCGGAAGGGCTGAAATTGTCGCAGCGTATGGCGGAACGCCTTTCCGCCGTCAAGCGTCATTTCCCCACCCTCAAGCAACGTAATCACCCGATCCGTTCCTGGAATAACCGCAAATTCGCCATTCGCCGCAATAGAGGCGATACTGGCCCGCCAGTTGAAGTCGCGGGTGGCCGGAGGGAAAGAGCACAGTTCCCGCGTCTCGCCTGCCCCGTTACGCCATAAATTGACCGCCATTTTGCGCATATCAAAATAATCCATCATCACTCCAGAAAGGCACGGTGCGTATCACCAGGCCGCCTGTGGCTATCAGCGGCTTTCGATTATTCGTTATTTATCGGCAGCAGAATGACGGGCCTTAGCGCAACGTTATAATAAAATTAAAAAAAGACGGTGATGCAACCTAAGATCATGATAATGCACCCGCTTCTGCAGAATACCGCGTTAGTGGCCGCAGGCAAGGGATAAAATGAAAAACCGCCGGGCCTGCCCACGGCCTGTTATCGGCTATGGGCAAGACCGGCGGTCTTGAATTTTGTCGGCTGAATTATTCAGCTGGCGGGGCCATTTTACCGTCTCGCGCATGATGTTCTGTCAGACGCTTCTCAAAATTGGCATTAAACTGTTTTTTCTGTTCCGGGGTCAGAATGTTGTAAATCTTGTTCTGTGCTTCCATTCGGGCCAGCATCTGCGATTTGTGCTGCGCCGCCATTTTGTCGATCTGCGCTTCAGCTTTCGCTTTATCAAAGGTATCGCTGGCAATCAGATCGTGGTTTGCACGCATCTCTTCAACTGACGGGCGCTTCATTTCGCTACGCTGGGCTTTCATGATGTCGCGAACCTGTTGTTTCTGCGCGTCGGTCAGATTCAGATCTTTAAACATCATGTCATGATGCGGGCCCATCGGACCTTTATGCTGCGGCGCTGTTTTCGCGGTAGTCGCAGCAGCCGTCGTGTCAGCGGCATGAGCCAGGTTAGCCGCGCCAAATGCCAGGGTGGAGGCAACAAACAGAGCAGTTAATTTACGCATGGTTTTATCCTTCTTTCAGTTATTCTTTCGGCGTGTTTGCCGTGTTGACGATATTAACTCTACGCGCTTTATCGTCAATAAGTGAGTGCATGAGTAAAGCATTGAAAGTGTAAAAAACGTTTTATCGCCAATTATGAAGAAAATATGGAAAAAAGATGGAGAGTGATAACAAAAATAAATAATTCATTGATTACGAAGAGATTATGCAGAAGTATAAATCAGCACTGATTATTAATAAAGCATTTTACTCAGATAAGTCTGCATTGCCCCTGAAATGATAATACCGGCATCAGTAATATACTGATACCGGGCGGAATACTATTTACCTCAGGGCAGACGCTTTAACATTAAACCCGCGCGCAGGCCCGGCGCGACATCAGGGTTCGGGAAAAGAACGTATTCGGTCTCATCGCCTGTCCGCCAACAGCGATCCCCCTCTTCCGCCAGCAGCGTGCCGGGGGCAAAAGAAGTGAAATTACGCGTTTCGGCTGACATGTATAAGGTAAAACGGCTGTCGTGCCGGGTCAGCTGCTGTATCACCTGATAGCGTAGCGGCGCTGTGTAGCAGGTGGCCGTCGGCTCTCCGGCGAGCAAACTGGCGAGTGCCCGCGCCGTGGTGGCGAAAAGCGACAGATTATTGTCACCAAAGGGCAACGCTTTACCCAGTTCCAGCGTACAGGCCAGTGCCGAAAAGCGTTCGCCGCTGAAATGGCTGAAAGTCCCCCCCGGATGCTGATGAAAAACCAGCGCCTCCAGTCCGGCCGCGCCCAGCCACTGTAGAAATGACGCATCCCAGGGTGCGGATCTGGCGGGCAACACGCCAAAACGCAGGTGGTGCGAACCGCGGATAGCGGTATGCATATCCAGATGCCAGCACTGCGCTCGTTCATCCTCCAGGAAGAAGCGGCTGACCGTCTCTTCCAGCAGCGCGGCACGCGCAGTTTCATCGCACTGCGGAAATTGCCGCCAGCGTCCGCCAAACATCCGGTTGAGATCGGCCTGCAGGTAGCGTTTACCAGTCCGTAGCGCGGCAGGATTGCCGAAGATCACCAGTAGCCGCCAGCGCAGCGGGATCTCTCCTGCCATTAATGCTGTAAGGAGGTGATCGACCATTTCGACCGGCGCGGTTTCGTTTCCGTGAATTCCGGCTGAGAGAACCAGCGCCCGTGCTACCGGCTGATGCGGCGACAGCTCCAGTATGCCCTCACCCAACCAGCGCCAGCGGAACCAGGGTGTTTCTCCCCGCGTCGCCAGTGGCGCCGTAGCCGACAGCGTTGATGCTAAAAAATGCTTCATTTCGCCCCCGTTAGCGCTGGAAGGGATAGACAGATCCGAGATGGAGAATTTGCGTCAGATTGTCCAGCGCCTCACGCCCCTCGCGCAGCAATTGCGGATCGGCCAGATCGGTCTGCACCAGCCGGTCGCGGTAATAGCGATCTACCCAGCCGTTTAAGCAGTTGAACAGTTCATCATTCATCATAACGGCCGGATTTACTTTTTGACGTTCTTCATGCGTCAGAACCACCCGCAGACGCAGACAGGCCGGGCCGCCGCCGTTCGCCATGCTTTCACGCAAATCAAAGACCTTCAGCTCGCTGATAGGATTGTCTTCTTCCAGCAGCCGGGTCAGATAACGCCAGACGCGCGGATGCTGCTGCGACTCCTGCGGCAGCACCAGCAGCATTGAGCCATCGTCTTTGCTCAAAAGCTGGCTGTTAAAAAGATAGGTGGCGACAGCTTCATCGACGCTGACTTCACTGGACGGCACCTGAAGCGGCATAAAACCGGGAATGCGCTGGCGCAGCGTGGCCATTAGCGCAGGCTGATCGGCAAACGCCTCCTCATGACAGAACAGCACCTGGCGGTTGCTCACGGCGATCACGTCATTATGAAACACGCCCTGGTCGATGACCGCCGGGTTTTGCCGGGCGAAAATAAGCTGCTCCGGGTTGACCTGATTCAGCCGCGCCACCGCCTGACTGGCCTCCAGCGTCTGGCGCGCCGGGTAACGTTCCGGTCGCGCCGCGCCGCCCTCTTCACGCCCGTAGACGAAAAGCTGGATGCCGGGCTTTCCATACTCCCCGCCGAGACGGTTGTGGTTTGCCGCGCCTTCATCGCCAAACAGTGCCACCTGCGGCAGGGCTGAATGGATCGCGAACCGGGAAGTATCGGGAAAAATGGCGCGCAGTAACGCTTCGGTGGTGGGCGCTTCGCTGGCGCGGTGGAATTTGTTATTGAGGTTAGCTACCGTCAGGTGAACTTTGCCGTCCAGCGCATCCGCAGAAGGACACACCGTGGCGGCATTCGCCACCCACATTGACGAGGCAGAACTCACCGACGACAGCATCCAAGGGGCCTGCGCGGCGACGGTTTGCATAATTTTTTCATCACCACCGCTAAACCCCAGCTGCCGCAACAGCGCAATATTCGGCCTTTCCTGCGGCGGGATCACCGCCTGCATAAACCCGGCGTCGGCCAGCGCCTTCATCTTTAATAAGCCCTGCTTTGCCGCCAGCTTAGGATTCGACAGTTGCAGACGATGTTTTGTCGACGCCTGATTCCCAAACGAAAGGCCCGCATAGTGGTGAGTGGGGCCCACCAGCCCGTCAAAATTCACTTCCCTGGCGTTCATGACTGTTCCTCGCGGTCAAAATTCAGTCCCGGACTGAGGGTGGCTGGCAGGGTTAACGCAGAAGATTCCAGACTTGCCATTGGCCACGCGCAGTAATCGGCGGCGTACCACGCCCCGGGCCGGTGGTTGCCGGACGCGCCGACGCCGCCGAAGGGTGCGGTGCTGGCTGCGCCGGTCAACGGTTTATTCCAGTTGACGATCCCCGCTCGCGCTTCCAGCAGCAGCTGCTCAAACTTCTCCCGATCGCCGGAGATCAACCCGCTTGCCAGCCCGTAGCGTGTGGCATTCGCCAGGCGGATGGCGTCATCAAATTCGTCATAACGCCAGACGCACAGTAACGGGCCAAAGACCTCTTCATCCGGCGTCCCGGCCACGTCGGTAACATCAACAATCCCCGGCGTCAGTAGCGAGGTGCCCGGCTGAAGCAAGCGCGGTTCCAGCAACGCCACGCCGCCGTTGCCTATGTGCTGCTTCCACGCCTGAACAACGTGCTGCGCGGCCTGCTCTGAAATCAACCCGCCCATGAACGGCGGCGGCTCAGCATTCCATGCGCCGGGTGTCAGTCGACGGGCAACGTCCACCAGCCGGGTCAGAAAACGATCGCCCTGCTCCCCCCGCTTCACCAGTAGCCGTCGTGCGCAGGTGCAGCGCTGCCCGGCGGTAATAAACGCAGACTGAATGGTAAGATGCACTGCGGCGTCAATATCCGCAGGCTCATCAACGATGAGCGGGTTATTACCGCCCATTTCGAGGGCAAGAATTTTCTGCGGCTGCCCGGCCAGCTGCTGATGCAACTGCGCGCCGGTGGTGGAACTGCCGGTGAATAACAGGCCGTCGATGGCAGGAAGCTGACTTAACGCGGCGCCGGTTTCCCTGCCCCCCTGTAGCAGATTCAGCACGCCGGGAGGTAAACCGGCCGCTTCCCACAACTTAACTACCGCCTCGCCGCTGGCGGGCGTCAACTCGCTGGGTTTAAAAATCACCGTATTGCCAGCCAGCAGCGCGGGCACGATATGGCCGTTCGGCAGATGCCCCGGAAAGTTATAGGGACCAAAAACCGCCAGCACGCCGTGCGGACGGTGGCGTAACGTGGCCTCGCCGTCTGGCAGATCGGTACGCTGTTCGCCGGTGCGGACATGATAGGATTTTACCGAGATCGCAATCTTATTGATCATCGCCGCCACCTCGGTCGCCGCCTCCCAGCGCGGCTTTCCGGTTTCTCTGGCGATGGTTTCGGTCATAGCCTGTTTATGACTTTCCAGCAGCGAGGCAAATTGTTCAACGATCGCCTGGCGGGCGCTGAATGATTGCCTGGCCCAGCCAGCAAACGCCGCGCGCGCCGCGTCCCCCGCCTCGCGGACCTGTTCTGCATCGGCATCATAACCCTGCCACACTACCTCGCCTGATACCGGATTGGATTTAACGCGGCGCTCGCCGCGACCCGTTACCCAGTCACCGTTGATCCACTGGCTCATTGTTTTTTCTCCTCAGCGCACAGACGCACTACCCGGACACGATCACCCGCATGACATTTCAGGGCGTCCATCTGTGCCGCCGTCAGGATCAGCCGATCGCTCTGCGGGTCGGCCTTGATCAACATGGCACGAAAGTGATGATATTGTTCGTTCGCGACCAGGCACACCGGCTGCTCGTCCGCGGCGGGCTGACCTTCTGCCACCTCTACCAGTCGACTTTTGCGAATGGCGCGCACGCGGTCGATATCGCATTCCAGCGTCGGGCCACCGTCAAAGATGTCGATGTACTCCCGGTAGCGAAAGCCCTCTTTTTCCAGTACCGCGCGGGCCGGGGCAGTTTGTGGATGCACTTCGCCAATCACGGCCCGCGCTTCCGCTGGCAGAAAATCGGTATAGATAGGATGCCTGGGCATCAATTCAGCAATAAAGGCTTTTTGCCCGGTGCCGCACAGGTAGTCCGCCCTCGCAAACTCCATTGAGAAAAAACGCTTGCCGAGGCCTTCCCAGAACGGGGAATAGCCGTTGTCGTCGATCACGCCGCGCATTTCAGCGACCACTTTTTCATTGAAATGGTCGCGAAACGCCGCCATAAACAGAAAGCGGGATTTTGACAGCAGGTAGCCGTTACCGTCTTTACGCCAGTCGGGGTCGAGAAACAGGGTGCATAATTCGCTGCTGCCGGTGTGATCATTACTTAAAAAGAGCGCCGGAAGTGCGTTATATACGTTCAGCTCTTTGGAAGCATGAACGAGAGTACCTACACGATAGTTATACCAGGGATCGTTTAAGCCAACCGCGACTTCAATGGCACAAATTCCGGCAACGTCGCCGCTGTCAGTGTCTTCCAGCACAAAAACGTACCCCTGCTCGCCACGCTCAATGGTGCCTTGCCAGGTGTGTAGTGAGCGTTCAATACGCGCTGAAAGCGTCGCTTCATCGACAGGAAGCGAGGTTAGGCCGCCGCCTGTTTTACCGGCCAGCGCCACCAGCGCGGGCAGGTCGTCATGGGTAACCGGACGAATGATCATCATGATGAACCTCCAGACACAAAACGTTCACAGGCGCGGGCAAAGCGGTCCAGACCGGTGGCAATCTCTTCTTCATTGATGATCAGCGCCGGCGCGAAGCGCACCACGTTGCCCCCGGCAATCAGCACCATCACCCCTTCGTCAGCCGCCAGGTTGCTCAATTCTTTGGCTCGTCCGGCGTAACGTTCATCAAGTACGCAGCCGATCAGCAGGCCAAGGCCGCGGATCTGTTTAAAGAGTCCCGATTTTTGACTGATGGCCTGTAGCCGTTCGCTGAACCACTGGTGACGCTGCTTCACGCCGTTCAGCACCTCTTCACGGTTAATCTGGGACAGGACTTCTCCGGCAACCGCGCTGGCCAGCGGATTACCGCCGTAGGTGGTGCCATGAGTGCCGACGGTCATGACGCTGGCGCAGGCCTCGGTCGTCAGCAGCGCACCAATCGGAAAGCCGCCGCCCAGCGCCTTGGCGGTGGTCAGTAAATCAGGCGTAACGCCATAATGCATGTAGGCATACAGTTCCCCGGTACGTCCTACGCCAGACTGGACTTCATCAAAAATCAGCAGCGCATGATGGCGATCGCACAATTCCCGCAGGCCGCGCAGAAAAGCCGGTTCGGCAGGCACTACGCCGCCCTCGCCCTGAATCGGCTCGACGATCACCGCGCAGGTATCGTCGTTGATAAGCTCAAGGGCCGACGCCAGATCGTTAAATACCGCATGGCGGATGTCCGGAGGTAATGGCGCAAAATCCCGTGAATAGGCAGGCTGTCCGCCGGCGGAGACCGTGAACAGGGTGCGACCGTGAAACGCATTATTAAACGCTACTATGCCGCTTTTGTGCGGCCCAACACGATCGTGAGCGTATTTACGCGCCAGCTTGAGCGCCGCCTCATTCGCTTCCGCCCCGGAGTTACAGAAGAAAACACGATCGGCAAAAGTGGCGTCAATCAGGCGTTTCGCCAGCCGGAGGACGGGTTCGTTGGTATAGCCGTTACCGGTATGCCAGAACTTATCCGCCTGCGCTTTCAGCGCCTGATTCAGTGCCGGATGCGCATGTCCCAGCGCGTTGACCGCGATGCCGCCCGCAAAATCGATATAGTCCTTACCCTGCTGATCCCACAGGCGGGAGCCTTCGCCGCGTACCGGAATAAAAGACGCCGGTGCGTAGACAGGCATCATCCATTCATCAAAATTATTACGCGTTATTGACTGCGACATAGCGACCTCATCCGGTAAATGAAAAGTTTATGAAATGTTAAATTTCATGAGCATTTGCGCTGTAAATGTAGATTGCAGGCATCGTGCCAGCCAGCGAAAAAAATGCATAAAATGATTGGAGAAACGAAATATCAAGGAGTTACAACCTGACGCTATGCACTACTTTTGCATATAAAGTGCATATATAGTCTAAAAGAGGGTTTTCCAGCGTGATAATCAGAAATATTATTCATACGTAAAATATAATTCTGGAAATGTGATCGTCTGCGAAATTTCTCGTAGATTTGTGCCTCAAAACGGGGCGTCACGCACCGGGATCGGGCACTAATTGCACGCGGCCGGATGAGACAACGCAATGCCGCGCCATCAGGCGTAATTTCTGCTACCATCGCAGCTCTACTCATCCAGTACAGTGGCAGCGACTATGAAATTTGTCTCTTTTAATATCAACGGCCTGCGCGCCCGCCCTCACCAGCTTGCCGCGATTATCGAAAAGCATCAGCCTGATGTGATTGGCCTGCAGGAAACCAAGGTCCATGATGATATGTTTCCCCTCGAAGAGGTGGCGAAGCTGGGCTACAACGTGTTTTATCACGGGCAGAAAGGACATTACGGCGTCGCGTTACTGACCAAAGAGACACCGGTCTCGGTACGTCGCGGCTTCCCGAATGACGATGAAGAGGCCCAGCGCCGGATCATCATTGCTGAAGTCCCTTCACCGCTGGGCAACGTGACGGTGATTAACGGCTATTTTCCCCAGGGAGAAAGTCGCGATCATCCGCTTAAATTCCCCGCCAAAGCGCAGTTCTATCAGAACCTGCAACATCTGCTGGAGAACGAACTGAAGAAGGAGGAACCGGTGCTGATTATGGGGGATATGAATATCAGCCCCACCGATCTGGATATCGGCATTGGCGAAGACAGCCGCAAACGCTGGCTACGCACCGGCAAATGCTCGTTCCTGCCGGAAGAGCGCGAGTGGATGCAGCGCCTGCTGGGCTGGGGTCTGGTCGATACTTTCCGTCAGGCGAACCCGGAAACGACCGATCAATACTCCTGGTTTGATTATCGCTCAAAAGGCTTTGATGATAATCGCGGCCTGCGCATTGATTTGCTGCTGGCAAGCACCCCGCTGGCCGAGCGCTGCGTGGAGACGGGCATTGATTATGAGATCCGCAGCATGGAAAAACCCTCAGATCATGCGCCGGTATGGGCAACGTTTAAGGTCTAACGAACCAGAATAATTGTGAAAAAACGCCTGCTCTCAGGTTTGCTGGTCATCGTTATTGCCGGGGCGGTGTGCACTCTGCCCCCGGGTTCGCTGACCCTGGATAACCTTAAACACGCGCATCTGGCGCTGGCACACTGGCAGCACCAGACGCCGCTATTGAGTGCCGGGATCTTTTTCCTGATATATACCCTGATGACTGCCCTGTCGATTCCTGGCGCGACGCTGCTTACGCTGCTTGCTGGCGCACTGTTTGGCTTGTGGGAAGGCGCGCTACTGGTGTCTTTTGCCTCCACCCTTGGCGCCACGCTGGCAATGCTGATCAGCCGCTATTTGCTGCGCCATTGGGTTGCCCAACGCTTCCCGGATCGGATAGCAATGGTCGACCGGGGAATGGCACGCGACGGCATTTTTTACCTTTTCGCTCTGCGCTTAACGCCGCTGTTTCCGTTTTTCCTGGTCAATATGCTGTCCGGGTTGACCTGCGTCAGCGTGCGCCGCTTCTGGTGGGTCAGTCAGGCAGGGATGTTGCCGGCAACGCTGATTTATCTCAACGCCGGATGTCAGTTAAGCCAGTTGACATCAATGCACAGTATTATTTCTCCCGCTATGCTGGCGGCCTTTGCCCTGCTGGGGCTGTTACCGCTGGCGTCACGCTGGATGGTTGCGCGTTTTTCCGGGAGAAATCATGCGTTGTAACGTGTTGCTGATGAGTTTGCTGTTGACAGGCCATCTTCATGCCGCTGAAAGCTGGCAGGCCGTAAAAGATGAGGCTAAGGGCCAGACGGTATGGTTCAACGCCTGGGGCGGCGACAATGCCGTTAATCAGTATCTGGACTGGGTCAGTGGCGAAATGAAAACGCATTACGCCATTACCCTTAAAGTTGTCCATCTCTCCGATGCTGCCGATGCGGTAAAACGTATTCAGACAGAATCCAGCGCCGGACGGAAGACTCACGGTTCGGTCGATTTACTCTGGATCAATGGGGAAAACTTTCGCACCCTGAAACAGGCCGGGTTACTTAAAACCGGCTGGGCGCAGACGCTGCCAAACTGGCGGTATGTCGATAAAAAGCAACCGGTCAGCACCGATTTTGCCATTCCGACAGACGGGGCGGAATCGCCATGGGGCGGCGCGCAACTAACGTTTATCGCTGATCGGGCTACCCTGCCTGAACCGCCGCAGACGCCACAGGCGTTGCTGGCTTTTGCTGAAGACCATCCGGGCACCGTCACCTATCCCCGTCCGCCAGATTTTACCGGCACGGCGTTTCTTGAGCAGTTGCTGCTGTCATTAACCACGGAGCCGGACGCGTTAACCCGCGCGCCAGACGAGGCCAGCTTCGCGACGGTTACCGCGCCACTGTGGGCTTATCTCGACGCGCTGCATCCTCATCTGTGGCGTAAGGGCAAGGACTTTCCATCTTCTCCGGCACGAATGGATGCTCTGCTTAACGCCGGTACGCTGCGTGTGTCGATGACCTTTAATCCAGCCCATGCGCGGCAAAAAATAACGTCCGGCGAGCTGCCCGACACCAGCTACAGTTTTGGTTTTTCCAGCGGAATGATGGGCAATGTTCATTTCGTCACCATTCCGGCCAACGCCAGTGCCAGCGCCGGGGCAAAAGTAGTCGCTAATTTTCTGCTGTCGCCCGATGCGCAGCTGCGCAAAGCCGATCCGGCATACTGGGGCGATCCGTCGGTTCTTGACGCGCAAACATTACCGGACGCGCAGCGGAAAGCGTTACGCGCGTTTATGCCTGCCCAATCAACCGCTGTACTGCCTGAGCCCCACGCTGGCTGGGTCGATGCGCTGGAGCAAGAATGGCTGCGGCGCTACGGTTCCCGTTAATTTTGCTGCTGTGGGGCATCATGGCGGTAATTTACTCGCCGCTGCTGCCGGCGATTTCTTCCCTTATGGTTCCCGCGCTGTCGATGGCACACTGGCAGGCGCTATTTAGCGATCCGCAACTGCCGCAGGCGCTGCTGGCTACGCTCGTCTCGACAATTATTGCCGCGGCGGGTGCCCTGCTTATCGCGCTGGTGGTGGTTGTCGCGCTCTGGCCCGGCGCACGCTGGCAGCGGCTGCATACCCGCCTGCCGTGGCTCATGGCGGTTCCCCACGTGGCGTTTGCCACCAGCGCACTGCTGCTGTTTGCGGAAGGTGGAGCATGGTATCGCATCCTCCCCTTTTTCACCGCGCCTGAAGATCGCTATGGTGTTGGACTGGGCCTGACGCTGGCGGTGAAAGAGAGCGCCTTTGTGATGTGGATCCTCGCCGCACTGCTCAGTGAGAAACGGCTTTTGCAGCAGGTAATCGTACTGGATTCCCTGGGCTATAGTCGCTGGCAAGGTCTTAATGTATTGCTGTTACCGTCGGTTGCGCCAGCGCTGGGTGCCGTCATGCTGGCGATCGCTGCCTGGTCACTGTCTGCGGTGGATGTGGGAATTATTCTTGGGCCGGGTAATCCGCCGACGCTTGCCGTATTGTGCTGGCAATGGTTGAACCAGGGCGATGCCGGGCAGCAGGTCAAAGGCACGCTGGGCAGTCTGTTGCTGATCTTCTTACTCGGTGCGCTCATGCTGGTCGGCTATCTGCTGTGGCGCGGCTGGCGGCGGATCGCTGCGACACCCCGCGGCGTGCGCCACCGTAGTTCATCGCCGCTACCGGGAACAGCGCTCTCGCTGCTGCTGCCGCTGGCTGGCGTGCTGTGCATTGCGCTGTTGGCATTCATGGCTCAGGTTTCGTCGATCAATCCCGACGCGTTTGTGAATAGCCTGCAAGCAGGGCTCGCCTCCAGTATGGCTGGTCTGCTGGTGATTTTGCTCTGGCTGGAATGGGGACCGCAGCGCGGCCACCGCTGGGTCTGGCTGCCCGTCATTCTTCCCGCCCTGCCGCTGGTGGCCGGGCAATACCATCTGGCGCTGTGGTTCAATCGCGACGGCCTGTTTCTGACCGTTATCTGGGGGCATCTGCTGTGGGTGCTGCCGTGGATGCTCTTTGCACTTAAACCGGCCTGGCAACGGATGGATCCGCGCCTGATCCTGGTGGCGCAAACCCTCGGCTGGTCGCGCAGCAGGATCTTCTGCTGCGTGAAATGCCCGCTGCTGGTGCGCCCGGCGCTGCTGGCCTTCGCCGTGGGCTTCTCGGTCAGCATCGCGCAATATATGCCCACTTTATGGCTCGGGGCAGGACATTTTCCCACGCTCACCACCGAGGCGGTGGCGCTTACTAGCGGTGGCAGCAATACCCTACTGGCAACGCAGGCCCTGGCACAGTTGTTATTACCGCTGCTGGTGTTCGCGCTGGTGGCGTTATTCTCAACCTGGATTGGCTCAAAACGACAGGGACTCCGCTAAATGCTCCGCCTTCACGATTTCTCCTTGCACCTTGGTCCTGCGCCGCTGCTTACCAACCTGAGCTTCACGGTTGAAAACGGTGATATTGCGACCCTGATGGCACCGTCCGGCAGCGGCAAATCCACGCTACTGGCCTGGATGGTGGGTGCGCTTCCGCCGCAGTTTCAGGCCAGCGGCGAGCTGTGGCTTAATCACCAACGCATTGACCCTCTGCCGACCGCGCAACGGCAGATTGGCATTTTATTTCAGGATGCGCTGTTGTTTGATCATTTCAGCGTTGGGCAAAATCTGCTGCTGGCGCTGCCTGCCAGCGTGAAGGGGGCCGCACGGCGCGACAGCGTTCAACAGACTCTGGAGCGCGCCGGAATGGCCGGGTTTTACGCGCGCGATCCGGCTTCACTCTCCGGCGGGCAGCGGGCGCGGATTGCCCTGCTACGCGCCCTGCTGGCTCAGCCCCGGGCGCTGCTGCTCGATGAGCCTTTCAGCCGTCTCGACAGCGCACTGCGCGCAGATTTTCGGCAGTGGGTTTTTGACGAGGTGCGCCGGCTGCGTATTCCGGTGTTGCAGGTTACCCATGACCAACAAGACATTCCCGCTGGCGGCCAGGTGATCCACAGGATGAGCGGGGCATGAATATGCTGACAAACTGCGTTAACGCAATGTTTTGGGTGGAAAGCAGGCACAGAATAACGCCCTGGTTTTTTACTGTCAGGCTTTTCGATGAAACGTGTTTCTCAACTGACCGCGCTGACCTTCGCTTCAGGTCTTGCCTGCGCGTCTTCCTGGGCTACTGAAATGACGCAGACGCTCAATGTTAACCAACTCGGGCAACAGCACGGGACGGTTATCGATACTCGCCCCAGCGCCTTTTATAACGGCTGGCCACAATCGCTGAACGGCCCTTCCGGGCATGAACCCACAGCGCTTAATCTGTCCGCCAGTTGGCTCGATAATATGAGCGACCAGCAGCTCAGCGCCTGGGTGCAGCAGCATCAATTAACAGCCACCGCCCCTGTCGCGCTGTATGGCAGTGATAATGATATTCAGGCGGTGAAGGCGCGGCTGCAAAAAGCCGGTCTGAACCACATCGTGACGTTAAGCGACGCCTTACAGAACCCCGCCCGGCTGCAAAAACTGCCGCACTTTGAACAGCTGGTCTATCCGCAGTGGCTATACGACCTGGAGCAGGGCAAGAGCGTGGTAGCCAAACCTGCCGGAGACTGGAAAGTCATCGAAGCGGGTTGGGGAGCGCCGAAATATTATCTGTTGAGCCACATCCCGGGTGCCGGATATATCGATACTAACGAAGTCGAAAGCGAACCACTGTGGAATAAAGTCTCCGATGACCAGTTGAAGACGGTGCTGGCTAAACACGGTATTCGGCATGACACGACGGTGATCCTCTATGGTCGCGATGTCTATGCCGCCGCGCGCGTAGCGCAAATTATGCTTTATGCCGGCGTAAAAGATGTCCGTCTGCTCGACGGCGGCTGGCAAGCCTGGTCCGATGCCGGGCTGCCGGTAAAACGCGGTACCCCGGCCCGGGTCAAACCCGAGCCTGATTTTGGCATCACCATTCCGGGCGCGCCGCAGCTGATGCTGAACATGGAACAGGCGCGCGGCCTGCTCCATCGCCAGGATGCCTCGCTGGTCAGTATTCGCTCGTGGCCTGAATTTATCGGCACCACCAGCGGCTACAGCTACATCAAGCCCAAAGGTGAGATTGCCGGGGCGCGCTGGGGCCATGCGGGAAGCGACTCCACCCATATGGAAGATTTCCATAATCCTGACGGCACCATGCGCAGCGCGGAGGATGTTGCAGCGATGTGGAAACAATGGAATATTACGCCGGATCAACAGGTGGCCTTTTACTGTGGCACCGGCTGGCGCGCCTCTGAAACCTTTATGTATGCCCGTGCAATGGGCTGGAAACACATTTCGGTGTATGACGGCGGCTGGTATGAATGGAGCAGCGATCCGAAAAATCCGGTCGTCACCGGCGCACGTCAACCGGACTAGTTAACGGCGTCAGCCGGGAGGCAAACTCCCGGCGAGCGCGGCTTAATATGCTCTCAGCGTTACATACCCTGCCCATAGCCGATTACATGTCGTGAGCCAGCACAGCGCGCCAAAAATCCACGCCAGCACCGCAAAATAGTGAGGAAAGAGACAGCTGAGGATAAACAACAACAGGGTCTCCGTGCCTTCGGTCAGTCCACCAAGGTAGTAAAACGATTTGTGCGCGTAGCCGGGGTTATCAATCTGATGCTTAGCCGCCAGCGCGGCAAACGCCAGAAAACTGCTGCCGGTACCGATAAAGGCAAACAGTAACCAGCTTCCCGCCAGCGCATTGTGCAGGGGATCCGCCAGAATAAAGCCAAACGGCACCAGCGCGTAGAAGAGAAAATCGAGGGTAATATCCAGAAACCCGCCCGCGTCGGTTAACCCTCTGCGCCGCGCCAGCGCACCGTCCAGTCCATCCAGCAGACGATTCAGGATAATGGTGACCAGCGCTGCCGGATACCAGCCCAATGCCAGGAATGGCAGCGTCAGTACGCTAATCGCAAAGCCGGTCAGCGTTATTCCATCCGGGGTGATCCCGGGTTTATCGATTAACGTCGCGCAACGGTGCAAAAACGGTTTGACGCGCGGATGAAGATGACGGTCAAGCATCCGGCGCTCCTGTTATGCTGTCGCATAACCCCTGCGAAGGAATATCCAGCGCGGCATTAAAGCGGGCGGAGAGATTCTGAAAAGCGATAAGCGCGGTCATTTCCGCAATCGCATCATCTGAAAAGTACTGTTTCATTCTCGCTTTTAACGTCTCATTCACGCAGGGTGGCGTGGCGGTCATGGCATCGGCGTAGGCCAGCGCCACGCGCTCATCGTCACTAAACAGGGAAGATCCCTGCCACCTCGCCACGTCGAACACTTTCTCGGTCGCGCCGCACCGTTGTGCCAGTCGCAGACTGTTGGCATCAATGCAAAATGCGCAGCGGCATACCTGAGATACCCGCGTCATCAGCAACGCTCGCATGACCGGCGTCAGGCGGGCGCGCCTGCGTTCCAGAAATCCAACGAATAGCGCCACCAGCCAGAACAGGAACGGCATTCTTCCCCACCAGCGTGTCGGATGCAACACGTCGCCGTAATGCTTTTTCTGGGTCATTGTCAGAGGCTTAAGACTGGCGGGAATGTGGTTCAGTGGGCTTACCCACGGGTGTGGATCGTTCAACGCGTACTCCAGAGACTTCAGGTCAAGCAAAGATAACGATACTATGCTTTTTTCTGCTGTTAAACATTGACGAAGACGATGAAAATTCTCGACGTGGTTGCTGCCATTATTGAACGTGATGGCAAAATTTTGCTCGCGCAGCGCGCTGAAAACGCCGATCAAGCGGGGTTGTGGGAATTTGCAGGCGGAAAAGTTGAGCCGGGCGAAACGCAGCCGCAGGCCCTGATTCGTGAACTGCGGGAAGAACTGGGGATTGATGCAACGGTGGGAAGGTATGTCGCCAGTCATCAGCGCGACGTCGCAGGCCGGATGATCCACCTTCATGGCTGGCACGTCCCGCAGTTTAGCGGCACCTTAACCGCTTACGAACACCAGACGCTGATCTGGTGCACGCCTGAGCAGGCGCGGGACTACCCGCTGGCACCTGCCGACATTCCATTATTAGAGGCGTTTATGCTTTTACGCGCCGCCAGACCAGCGGATGCGTGCTGAGGGTCTTTTCATCGCGCTGGCACTGGAGCAATACCCCTTCGGTTTTAATCACCGCGCCCTCAGAATAATTTTGATCCTGATAGATGCAGCACTGGTTGCAGGGCTGCGCACGTTGACCGCTGGAGCTGAAGACTTCAGGAGGTACATTCACCTCGACATCAGGGCGAATTCGCTGGTCTGCCAGCGTTATAGTACTGCTCAGGGCAAAAAGCGCGACAGCGATAATAGTCTTCATATTATTTAATTCCCAAATGTATTTATTACTTACTATAACCAAAGGCAGATAAATATGCTGTCATCACTTTTTATTATGATGTCCTTGCCATTATAAATTTGCCCTCTGATAGA
This sequence comes from Superficieibacter sp. HKU1, assembly GCF_029319185.1. NCBI lineage: Bacteria > Pseudomonadati > Pseudomonadota > Gammaproteobacteria > Enterobacterales > Enterobacteriaceae > Superficieibacter > Superficieibacter sp. HKU1. The sequence goes on along the minus strand of NZ_CP119754.1, from coordinate 2,065,997 downwards.
TTTTTTTCTTGCAACCCGCACGGGCGCGAATGTTATAGTCGAAAAGCAGTCACTTTTTAAGCGCAACCATAATAAATACAACCCACCACATCATAAGAGGATCTTATATCTATGGATCAGACACGCTCTCTGGAAACTTTTCTTGCCCGCGTACAGCAGCGCGATCCAGAGCAAAAAGAATTCGCTCAGGCCGTGCGTGAAGTTATGACAACGTTATGGCCGTTCCTGGAACAGAATCCCCGCTATCGCGACATGTCGCTGCTGGAAAGACTGGTTGAACCCGAACGCGTGATTCAGTTTCGTGTCGTGTGGGTTGATGACCGCAATCAGGTTCAGGTCAACCGCGCCTGGCGCGTGCAGTTCAGCTCTGCCATCGGCCCTTTCAAAGGCGGTATGCGTTTCCATCCGACCGTAAACCTGTCCATTCTGAAATTCCTCGGCTTTGAACAGACGTTCAAAAATGCGCTAACCACTCTGCCGATGGGCGGGGGGAAAGGCGGTAGCGATTTCGATCCGAAAGGTAAAAGCGATGGGGAAGTCATGCGCTTCTGCCAGGCGTTGATGACCGAATTGTATCGCCACCTTGGCCCGGATACTGACGTTCCGGCAGGTGATATCGGCGTGGGAGGACGCGAAGTCGGCTTTATGGCGGGCATGATGAAGAAGCTCTCCAACAACACCGCCTGCGTCTTTACCGGCAAGGGTCTCTCGTTTGGCGGCAGCCTGATCCGCCCGGAAGCGACCGGCTACGGGCTGGTGTACTTCACCGATGCGATGCTGAAGCGTCATGGCCTTGGTTTCGAAGGCATGCGCGTCGCGGTATCCGGTTCCGGCAACGTTGCGCAGTATGCTATTGAAAAAGCCATGTCGCTGGGCGCCCGGGTGATTACCGCCTCCGACTCCAGCGGCACGGTCGTCGATGAAGCGGGCTTTACCGCTGAAAAACTGGCGCGTCTGGTGGAAATTAAAGCCAGCCGCGATGGCCGCGTAGCCGCCTACGCGAAAGAGTTTGGCTTAACCTACCTTGAAGGCCAGCAGCCATGGAACGTACCGGTAGACATCGCCCTGCCGTGCGCCACCCAGAACGAACTGGATGTTGATGCGGCTCGCCAGCTTATCGCCAACGGCGTAAAAGCGGTGGCGGAAGGTGCCAACATGCCGACCACCATCGAAGCGACCGATCTGTTCCTGGACGCTGGCGTCCTGTTTGCGCCGGGTAAAGCGGCCAACGCAGGTGGCGTGGCGACATCGGGTCTGGAAATGGCGCAGAACGCGGCGCGCATGGGCTGGAAAGCCGAGAAAGTGGATGCCCGCCTGCACCATATTATGCTTGATATCCACCATGCCTGCGTCGAATACGGCGGGGAAGGCAAGCAGACGCATTACGTACGTGGCGCAAATATCGCTGGCTTCGTCAAAGTTGCGGATGCCATGCTGGCGCAGGGTGTAATTTAAGCGTTATGCGCCTCGTGTAAAGCGAGGCGCTCTGTTTCATTACTGATAACCTGCCCAGGCGCGATCTAACACTTCAACCGCCGGTTGGGCAATCGCCACGCTGTGGGGTGGCAGGGTGCTGGTCCTGACCCGACTGGAGCGTAATTCGCCCCATGACCAGCTTACGCGCACGTTGCTGTCCAGTTTAGCGATCGCTTGCGCGGCGTTGTCACCGTAAATGAAAGGGAAGTCAGCGGCGGTAATAAACTCAGATTTACCAATGCGCAGCTGCGAAATAGGATTAAAGCGCATTTTTCCAACGGTAATTAAATACCCTTCAGGCACCTCCAGCGCGGTTAACTCCGGGACTTTCTGAATATAAAAATTTTCTTCATTGATAAAACAGCCGTGAAAATCGGCGTCGTTATCATCAATGCTTTCCCGGGTTTCACAGGCGAAATGCCAGCCATCATTATCGTTACCGATAAAGCCATCGGCATTCACCCCGGTATGCGTCAGGGTATAGTGGGTATTGCCGAGGCTGCCCTCCTCTTTAGCAAAGAGATCGAGGGTGGCAGGTACATTACGACTGCCGGTGATCTGGCAGGTTATTCTTCCCTGCGGAAATAACGGGCGGGATGAAAAGGTCATAATCACGGGTGCAAGGGCATATTCCGTTACCGACTGGATCTCGCTGGCAACGTATATATCTGCGCAGTGAACGGAATGCAAATTCGGCTGTTGATTCAGCCACGTCGTTTCCTCCAGCGTCGCCCGACGAAACGGATGCTGATTTACGCCGCCGTCAGTAGTCGCATTTGATAAGGCAGAAAAGAAAAATAGTGCCGCAAAAACGGTTTTTTTATCCATATTGTTAACCCGATATATATCTATCCCTTATTTTTTGGGATATTTCCCCAATGTCGGCGGGAATAATATCAGGGTTAAAAAAAATGCCGTTAAGCCATATGCTGTCAACGGCATTTTTCAGAATATATTAAGACGTTGCGGTATCCGCGCCTTTATCGGACGACGCCGCTTTTTTGCTACTGCGTTTACGGAAGGCTTTTTTCTTATCCGTACCCGGCGCAACAATGCCACGGAACTGACGTACCGGCGTGCTGCGGGCCTGGTGAATCAGATCATGAAGCGTGCAAACCAGCGGCTGCATAAAATCCTGATAGCGGCACTGTTTCTCACTGATTTGCGTCAGCACCGACTCCCAGTGCGCGGTCATATCTGGCCGTGCTGCCATTTCGGGCAGAGAGTGGATCAGCGCGCGCCCCGCCTCCGATGAGTGAATATAGCGCCCCTGCTTATGCAGAAAGCTGCGTTTAAACAGCAGTTCGATGATCCCGGCGCGAGTGGCTTCGGTGCCAAGGCCATCGGTGGCGCGCAGGATCTTCTTCAGATCTTTATCCTGCACAAAACGGGCGATGCCGGTCATGGCAGAGAGCAGCGTGGCGTCGGTAAAGTGGCGCGGCGGCTGGGTTTGCCGCTCAACGACCTCACCTTTTTCGCACAACAGCTCATCGCCTTTGGCCACCACCGGCAGCGGCGTGCCGTCATTCTCTTCATCGCGCTCTTTCGAACCCAGCAGCGTGCGCCAGCCCGCGTCGGCCAGAAAGCGCGCTTTGGCGACAAACTTACCGTTGGCGATCTCAAGTTCAATGACGCATTTGCGGAACACGGCATCCGGGCAAAATTGCATCAGATACTGGCGGGAAATCAGACCGTAGACCTTTGCTTCATTGTCGTTAAGATTGACGGAGGCGCTGCGCGCTGTCGGGATGATCGCATGGTGGGCATCCACCTTTTTATCATCCCAGCAGCGGTTGCGTTTGTTCGGATCAACCACCGGCTGTGGCAGCAGGTCAGGCGCATGAACGCCGATCGCGTTCATGACCGCCTGACGCCCGGCGAAATGCTCTTCCGGCAGATAGCGACAGTCTGAACGCGGGTAGGTGATCAGCTTGTGGGTTTCATAGAGCTTCTGACAGATATCCAGCACGTTCTGCGCGCTGAGGTTGAAACGCCTGGCGGCCTCAATTTGCAGTGACGAGAGGGAAAACGGCAGCGGCGCGGGTTCTGATTCCCGTTTATCGTTATACGAGGTGACGATGGCGGGCTGCCCGGCAATCCGGCTCACCACATGATCGGCCAGCGGACGGTGGAGCAGACGCCCTTCTTCATCCTGATACGGTTCGCAGGCTTCGCTCGGCTGCCACAGAGCGGTAAAACGCTCGTCCTTTGGCGTAACGATATGCGCTTTGACATCGAAAAAATCTTTGGCGACAAAGTTTTCGATTTCTTCATCGCGTCTGACCACCAGCCCGAGCACCGGCGTCTGCACTCGCCCCACGGACAGCACGCCCTGATAGCCCGCGTTGCGCCCGAGGATGGTGTAAGCGCGGGTCATATTGATACCGTACAGCCAGTCGGCTCGAGCCCGCGCCAGCGCGGAGACGCACAGCGGAATAAACTCGCTGTTGGCACGAAGGCGCGAAATGGCACGCTCGACGGCCTGCGGGTTGAGGTCGTTAATCAGGCAGCGCTGCACCTGCTGGCGCTTTGCCGGGGCGAGCTGCAGGTAATCCAGCACCTCATCCACCAGCAGTTGCCCTTCGCGATCCGGGTCCCCCGCGTGGATCACCTCTTCGGCCTCGTGCAAAAAACGCTTAATCACGTTGAGCTGCTTGGTCACCGACGGTCGCGGCTGGAGCTGCCATTTTTCTGGCACGATGGGCAGATCGTTCAGATTCCATCGCGCGTAGCGGCCATCGTAGGCGTCAGGCTGCGCCTGCTCGAGAAGATGGCCGATACACCAGGTCACTACCTGGCCATTTCCGCACTCAATAAAGCCATCGCCCTTGCGATGTGGTTTAGGCAACACATCGGCAATCGCCCGACCAAGGCTTGGTTTTTCCGCAATAAACAGCCGCATCGACTTAACGGATCTCGATCATCGGTCGTCCCGCGCGTGCCGACACCAGTTCGCCAATGGCGCTCAGGTGGATGCCAAATTCCGCAGCCGCGGCCTGTACTTCCGCTTCGCCTTCTTCGGTCACCGCCAGCAGCAGCCCGCCGGAGGTTTGCGGATCGCACAGCAAATTACGCCATGCTTCCGGCATATCACCCATCAGATGACCATAGCTGGCATAGTTGCGCCCGGTTCCGCCCGGCACAGCGCCCAGCAGGATATACTCTTCCACACCCGGTAATTTCGGCACCGCTTCAAAGCGGATTTGTGCCTGTACGCCTGCGCCCTGACACATTTCGCTCAGGTGCCCCAGCAAACCGAAACCGGTGACGTCGGTCATGGCTTTTACGCTGTCAAGGTTGGCAAACGCCGCGCCGGCAAGGTTCATCTGGCACATGACGTCCGTCGCCAGACCCTGATGTTCCGGCTTAAGCAGGGATTTTTTCTCGGCGGTCGTTAACACGCCAATCCCCAGCGGCTTGGTCAGATACAGTTTGCATCCCGCCTGCGCAGTACTGTTTTTCTTCACGCGCTTGGTCGGCACGATGCCCGTCACCGCCAGCCCGAAAATAGGCTCCGGGGCATCAATAGAGTGGCCGCCTGCAAGAGCAATACCCGCCTGTTTACACGCATGACGCCCGCCTTCGATCACCTCGCGGGCGATTTCCGGAGCCAGTTTCTCAATCGGCCAGCCAAGAATAGCGATGGCCATAATCGGCTTTCCGCCCATGGCAAAAATATCGCTGATGGCGTTCGTTGCGGCAATGCGGCCAAAATCGAAGGGGTTATCAACGATTGGCATAAAGAAATCGGTGGTGCTGATAACGGACGTGCCGTTACCCAAATCATAGACCGCCGCATCGTCGCGGGTTTCATTGCCGACAAGCAAGTTGGGGTCGATAAACTTTGCCTGTTCGCTGTGCAGGATCGTCTCCAGCACTTTAGGGGAAATTTTACAACCGCAACCCGCTCCGTGGCTGTATTGCGTTAAACGAATAGCTTGCGCGCTCATGGACCTCTCCTGTCATTGCACTGCCGCTATGGTAGCGCCAGAAGCGGCCAGTGATAAGTACTACTGTCTGAATCACGCTGCTTTCGCTCATAATCCAGACAGTTTTTACCCTGCAATCAAAAATAGCGCACAAACGGCGCCGTATCGGCCATTTCAATGGTGGTTGAGGCTTTTAATTGCGGCGTACCCAGATAGAGGAAACCGACGATTTTATCCTGCGCACGGCATTCCAGCCCTTCGCGCACCACCGGGTTGTCGGTTAACGGACCACTGCGCCAGATACCGTTAAACCCTTGCGCCAGCGCCGCCATTTGCATGGCCATTACCGCGCAGCCGGCAGACGTTTCCTGTTCCCAGCGTGGCACCTTATGGTGCTCCTCGCATTTTGCCACTACCGCGATAATCATTGGGGCACGAAGCGGCGCGTTACGCGCTTTGTCGATGGCTTTTTCGTCCGATCCGGCCTCGATTGCGCCTTTTTCCAGCAGCTCACCGAAGCGCTGACGCGCCTCACCTTCTACAATAAAAAATCGCCACGGTTGCAGCGTACCGTGGTCCGGTGCGCGGATCCCGGCGCGTAAGATATTCTCCAGTTGATCGCCTGCCGGAGCCGGGTCGATCAGCCGTGAAGCACTGCGGCGGTTGACGAGCAGTTCAAGTGCGTCCATTAATTAACTCCTGTTATGTTAATTCTTCACAAAATTAACATGTACGGGCGTTTTGTTACAGCACCGGCGGCGATTCCTGCTGACAAGTGGCGGCGGTGTATTTAGGATAGCCACACGATTTTGCCGACACGGCAAATTTTTCATTCTGTTTGGTCAGGGAGATTGCATGCGAACCCTTTGGCGATATATTGCCGGATTTTTTAAGTGGACATGGCGTTTACTGAATTTTGTACGCCAGCTCGTTCTCAACGTGGTGTTTATTTTCCTGCTGCTGGTGTGCGTCGGGATCTGGATGCAGCTTACCAGCGGTCCGGAAGAGAACACCCAGCGCGGCGCGCTGCTGCTGGATATCACCGGTGTCGTTGTCGATAACCCGTCTCCCACCAGTAAACTGAGCGCGGTGACCCGCCAGTTGTTTGGTGCCAACTCCGATCGCCTGCAGGAAAACTCGCTATTTGATATCGTGCATTCGATTCGTCAGGCAAAAGAAGACCGTAATATCACGGGCATCGTGCTGGATTTGAAAAACTTCGCCGGGGCCGATCAGCCGTCGATGCAGTACATCGGTAAAGCCCTGCGCGAGTTCCGCGACAGTGGCAAACCGGTGTATGCCGTTGGCGACAGCTACACGCAGGGTCAGTATTACCTCGCCAGCTTCGCGAATAAAATCTGGCTCTCGCCGCAGGGCACGGTCGATCTGCACGGGTTTGCCACTAACGGCCTGTATTACAAATCGCTGCTGGATAAGCTGAAAGTGTCGACCCACGTGTTCCGCGTCGGCACGTACAAATCCGCGGTCGAGCCGTTTATTCGTGATGATATGTCCCCTGCCGCGCGTGAAGCGGACAGCCGCTGGATCGGCGAGCTGTGGCAGAACTATCTTTCTACCATCGCCTCCAATCGAAACATCACCGCGCAACAGGTCTTCCCCGGCGCGCAGGGTGTGCTTGACGGACTGCGTAAGGCCGGTGGCGATACGGCGAAATACGCGCTGGATAACAAACTGGTTGATGAACTGGGCTCCAGCGCCGATATGGAAAAAGCGCTGACCAAACAGTTTGGCTGGAGCGATAAAGAGAAAGATTTCAGCGCCATCAGCATGTATGACTATGCGCTGAAAAAACCGGCACAGGACGGTGGTAAAATTGCGGTGATCTTCGCGAACGGCGCGATCATGGATGGTGAAGCAACTCAGGGTAACGTAGGCGGTGACACCACCGCTTCCCAGATCCGCGAAGCGCGTCTCGATGCCGATGTGAAAGCTATCGTACTGCGCGTTAACAGCCCTGGCGGCAGCGTCAGCGCCTCAGAGGTGATTCGCTCAGAACTGGCGGCGGCCAAAGCGGCAGGCAAGCCGGTGGTTGTCTCCATGGGCGGTATGGCTGCGTCCGGCGGTTACTGGATTTCAACGCCGGCGGACTATATCGTGGCTAACCCAAGTACGCTAACAGGATCTATCGGTATCTTCGGGGTGATCAACACCGTCGAAAACAGCCTTGATTCGATTGGCGTCCACACCGATGGCGTGGCGACCTCGCCGCTGGCAGACGTTTCTATTACGAAAAATCTGCCGCCGGAAGTTCAGCAGATCATGCAGATGAGCATCGAGAATGGTTATCAGCGCTTTATTTCGCTGGTTGCCGCGGCCCGTAAGAGCACGCCGGAGCAAATCGATAAGATTGCTCAGGGCCACGTCTGGACCGGTCAGGATGCAAAAAATAACGGTCTGGTCGACAGCCTCGGCGACTTTGACGATGCGGTTGCCAAAGCGGCCGAGCTGGCGAAGCTCAAGCAGTGGCAGCTGGATTATCTGGTGGAAGAGCCAGGCGTCTTCAACATGATGGTTGATAGCCTGACCGGTTCGGTTCGCGCTATGCTGCCGCAGGCAATGCAGGCGTATCTTCCGGCTCCGCTGGCGGGGGCGGCAAGCGTAGTGAAAGAAGAAAGCGATAAACTCGCGGCCTTTAACGATCCGCAAAACCGCTACGCGTTTTGTTTAACCTGCGCGAATATTCGTTAACCCCTGTCTCCCCTCCGCCTGGCGGAGGGGAGCGTTCCTGATTCAAAGACATCATGCAAAAGAAATCCATTTACGTCGCCTACACCGGCGGAACCATTGGTATGCAGCGCTCCGAGCAGGGTTATATCCCTGTATCCGGTCATCTCCAGCAGCAGCTATCACAGATGCCTGAGTTTCATCGTCCGGAAATGCCGGATTTTGCCATTCATGAATATCAGCCGCTGATGGACTCTTCAGATATGACGCCACAGGACTGGCAGCACATCGCAGACGATATCCGGGCGAATTACGACGATTATGACGGCTTCGTGATCCTGCATGGCACCGATACCATGGCGTTCACCGCCTCGGCTCTCTCCTTTATGCTGGAGAATCTCGGTAAACCGGTAATTGTGACAGGGTCACAAATTCCGCTGGCGGAACTGCGCTCTGACGGACAGATTAATTTGCTGAATGCGTTGTACGTCGCGGCGAACTATCCCATCTGTGAAGTGGCGCTGTTTTTTAATAATCGTCTTTATCGCGGTAATCGCACCACCAAAGCGCACGCTGATGGGTTTGATGCGTTTGCTTCGCCGAATCTGGCACCTCTGCTTGAAGCAGGCATCCACATTCGCCGCCTGGGCACCCCGCCCTCTCCGCGCGGAACCGGGGAACTGGTTGTTCATCCCATTACGCCGCAGCCCATCGGTGTGGTAACGATTTATCCGGGGATTTCGGCGGATGTGGTGCGTAACTTTCTGCGTCAACCGGTCAAGGCGTTGATCCTGCGCTCTTACGGCGTGGGGAACGCACCGCAAAACGCCGAGTTTCTTCAGGAGCTGGCCGACGCCAGCCAGCGTGGGATTGTGGTGATCAACCTTACCCAGTGCATGTCAGGCAAAGTGAATATGGGCGGTTATGCCACCGGCAATGCGCTGGCGCACGCGGGCGTGATCAGCGGGTTTGATATGACGGTAGAAGCCACGCTGACCAAGCTTCACTACCTGCTAAGCCAGGGGCTGAGCACCGATGCGATTCGTACCGCCATGATGCAAAACTTGCGTGGCGAACTGACGCCGGATGAATGAGGAAATAATCATGACTAAACGCGCACTGTTACTGGTTGATATGCAGAATGATTTTTGTGCTGGCGGCGCGCTGGCCGTACCGGAAGGCGACAGTACCGTTGATATCGCCAACGCGCTGATTGACTGGTGCCGCAGCCGCCGTATCAGGATCGTTGCCTGCCAGGACTGGCACCCGGCGGATCACGGTAGTTTTGCCAGCCAGCATGGCGTCGAGCCTTTTAGCGAGGGCGTGCTGGATGGCATTCCACAGACCTTCTGGCCCGATCACTGCGTTCAGGGGAGCGAAGGCGCAGAGCTGCACCCGCTACTGAAGCATGATGCAATCGAAGCGGTTTTTCGCAAAGGGCAACATCCGCTGATCGACAGCTACAGTGCTTTCTTCGATAACGAACACCGCCAGCAAACCGGGCTGGATAGCTGGCTACGGGAACACGAGATTGGCGAGGTGATCGTGATGGGTCTGGCAACGGATTATTGCGTCAAATTCACCGTACTGGATGCGCTGCAGCTGGGTTATCAGGTGAATGTGATTACCGACGGCTGTCGCGCGGTTGATTTGAATGCCCAGGACGGCGCGCACGCATTTATGGAGATGTCGGTTGCGGGTGCCACGCTGTATACTCTGGCAGACTGGACAGAAACGCAAGGGTAGCGCGATTTCCCATCCTGACAGGATGCTTGCTACCCCATTGCATCATTATTACTGCGAAAGGCTCTGAACGATGGCATTTATCCCCAAAAACTACGCCCGGCTTGAAGTCGGTTATCGCGAGAAAGCGCTAAAGCTTTTCCCGTGGGTTTGTGGACGGTGTTCGCGCGAGTTTGTGTATTCAAATCTTCGTGAACTGACCGTGCACCATATCGATCACGATCACTCGAATAACCCTGAAGATGGCAGTAACTGGGAGATGCTGTGCCTGTACTGTCACGACCATGAGCACTCAAAATATACTGAGGCTGACCAGTATGGTTCCACGGTGGTGGCAGGTGAAGACGCGCAGGATAGCGTGGGCGCAGCGAAATATAACCCGTTCGCCGATCTTAAGTCGATGATGAATAAGAAGTAAGCGTCGTATCCGCCCGGTAGCACAGGCTTACCGGGCAAAAACCTGCCCTGCTCAGGGTCAGGATTTGAACGTTGCGATCGGTTGCGGCGCGATACCAAACTCTTCTTTTAGCTGCTGTTTGGTTTTCATCACCATCTGACCGCGCGTGTCGATAGTCATATGCTGCGCGTCAGTGTTGTAACGCGCCTGCCAGAGCATCACCAGTTGCAGGCTGTTCTCTTTTTGCTCGGGCGTCAGCGCCACGCCATCAGGCCATTTGCCTAACTCTACGGCGGTTACCAGACGTTGATACACTTCCGGGGTCATGCTCTCAATAACGCTGTTGAGATCCATGCTGTCGCTCCTGCTGGTGGAATAATTTGCTGAATCGATTTTTTAGCCCTTAATTTGCTCGCCACCGTCATCATCGGTAAAGCTCAGGGAGGCTGAATTAACGCAGAAACGCTCGCCGGTGGGCTGAGGGCCGTCCGGGAAGACGTGTCCAAGGTGCGCGTCGCAGTTCCCACAACGAATTTCGATACGCTGCATGCCGTGCGAGTAGTCATTTAGCGAACGCACCGCGCTTTCGCTAACCGGTTCATAAAAACTGGGCCAGCCGCAGCCGGACTCGTATTTTGATTGCGAATTAAACAGCGGCGCGTCGCAGACCAGACAGTGATAAACCCCTTCGCGTTTATTATGCAATAAACGACCGGTAAAAGGCGGTTCGGTACCATGGTGTTGCGTCACGTAAAATTGCATTTCGCTCAGCGAATTTTTTAGCGTTTCCGGGGAGGGTTTATTGGCCATTTTCTCACATCTCGCGGTAGTCGCACTTACATTTATAAGCCTATTCTAACAAAACATTAACATCAAGGTCCGGCTATTTGTTCTAAACTTATCCGGTGTGCGGGGTTACCCTGATTATTGTGATGGCGTTCACATTTTTATCCGGCTAGCCCTTTAAAATTCCGGGCGCAGCCCCCATGTGGTTTTCAGCCCAAAGGAAAAGTGGAGCGAGTCAGTCGTCCAAAGGTTAGGCAGAGGATTGATTTGTCGCAATGATTGACACGATTCCGCTTGACGCTGCGTAAGGTTTTTGTAATTTTACAGGCAACCTTTTATTCACTAACAAATAGCTGGTGGAATATATGACTATCAAAGTAGGTATCAACGGTTTTGGCCGTATCGGTCGCATTGTTTTCCGTGCTGCTCAGGAACGTTCTGACATCGAAATCGTTGGCATCAACGATCTCCTGGACGCTGACTACATGGCGTACATGCTGAAATATGACTCCACTCACGGTCGTTTCAACGGTACCGTAGAAGTGAAAGACGGCCATCTGGTTGTTAACGGCAAAACCATCCGTGTTACCGCAGAAAAAGACCCGGCTAACCTGAAATGGAACGAAATCGGCGTTGACGTTGTTGCTGAAGCTACCGGTATCTTCCTGACCGACGAAACCGCTCGTAAGCACATCACTGCTGGCGCGAAAAAAGTGGTTCTGACTGGCCCGTCCAAAGACAACACTCCGATGTTTGTTAAAGGCGCTAACTTTGACAAATACGAAGGCCAGGACATCGTTTCCAACGCTTCCTGCACCACCAACTGCCTGGCTCCGCTGGCAAAAGTTATCAACGACAACTTCGGCATCATCGAAGGTCTGATGACCACTGTTCACGCGACCACCGCTACTCAGAAAACCGTTGACGGCCCGTCTCACAAAGACTGGCGCGGCGGCCGTGGCGCATCCCAGAACATCATCCCGTCCTCTACCGGTGCTGCTAAAGCTGTAGGTAAAGTACTGCCTGAACTGAATGGCAAACTGACTGGTATGGCGTTCCGCGTTCCGACTCCGAACGTATCCGTTGTTGACCTGACCGTTCGTCTGGAAAAAGCGGCTTCTTACGAAGAAATTAAGAAAGCCATCAAAGCAGCTTCCGAAGGCGAAATGAAAGGCGTTCTGGGTTACACCGAAGATGACGTGGTTTCCACCGATTTCAACGGCGAAATCTGCACTTCCGTGTTCGATGCTAAAGCCGGTATCGCACTGAACGACAACTTCGTGAAACTGGTTTCCTGGTACGACAACGAAACTGGTTACTCCAACAAAGTTCTGGACCTGATTGCTCACATCTCCAAATAAGTTGAGATGAGACATGATTCCAAAAGAGCGACTTCGGTCGCTCTTTTTTTGTTTTGAAGACAGAGGATTGCGTTAAATGATTGCTAAAATTTTTGCTCTACCTGTAGTCGAACAGATAACCCCGGTTCTTTCCCAACGCCAGCTTGACGAGCTGGAAATCATCGTTGTTGACCACCCGCAGGTTAAGGCTTCCTTCGCCCTTCAGGGCGCGCACCTGCTTTCCTGGAAACCTGCGGGCGAAGAAGAGGTTTTGTGGTTAAGCGGCAATACCCCGTTTAAAAACGGTGTGGCGCTGCGCGGCGGCGTCCCTGTTTGCTGGCCATGGTTTGGTCCGGCTGAACAGAAAGGTCTGCCCTCTCACGGTTTTGCCCGCAATCTGCCGTGGACGCTGAAGGCACACAATGAAGACGACAATGGCGTTGTGTTGACCTTTGAACTGCAAAGCAGCGATGCGACGCGTCAGTACTGGCCGCATGATTTCACACTTTACGCCCGCTACAAACTGGGTAAAACCTGTGAAATCGAGCTGGAAGCCCACGGCGAGTTTGAAACAACCTCCGCCCTGCATACGTACTTTAACGTTGGCGATATCAGCGCGGTCAGCGTTAGCGGCCTTGGCGATCGCTACATTGATAAAGTGAATGACGCACAGGAAGGCGTGCTGGCGGATGGGGTGCAAACTTTCCCCGACCGTACCGACCGCGTCTACATCAATCCGGAAGCCTGTAGCGTGATCCACGATGCGGCGCTTAACCGTAAAATCGACGTGATCCACCACCATTACTGCGATGTAGTGGGCTGGAATCCGGGTCCGGCGCTTTCCGTCAGCATGGGCGATATGCCGGATGACGGCTATAAAACCTTTGTTTGCGTTGAAACGGCGTGCGCGACGACGAAGCAGAAAGCCAGCGAAGAGAAGCCTTCTCGTCTGGCCCAGACTATTCGTGTGGCTAAACGCTGAGTCTGCGTTAATTGCCGGGTGACGGCTTTCGCCTTACCCGGCCTATAAAACACCACGTTATTCGCCTCCCGTAGGCCTGTGCAAGCGAAGCGCCGCCAGGCATAATTCCACGGTATCACACTCATCGACAATCCGACGGCGACGCACTATTACCCCGGCGGATCAAACCACGTCCAGCGGCATTTTGCGCTGCGGGGCCGGGAAGGCGCGATCCAGCTTTGCCAGATCGTCCGCACTCAGCGAAATATTCAGCGCGGCGGCATTCTCTTTAACGTGCGCCACGCTCGACGCTTTCGGGATCGCCATCACACCCTGATGACTGATCACCCACGTCAGCAGAATTTGTGCCGCGCTGGCATTATGCGTACGGGCAATCTCCAGCACCGCGTTGTTATTCAGCAATCCGTTGCGCAGACGGCCAGCCTGCGCCAGTGGACAATAAGCCATTACCGGCAGCGACTGTTGCTGGCACCAGGGCAGTAAATCATATTCGATACCGCGCGAGGCCAGATGATAGAGCACCTGATTGGTAGCGCACTGTTGGCCGCCGTCAACCTGCCACAGCTCCTGCATGTCATCGCTGTCCAGATTTGACACGCCCCAGCGGGCGATTTTTCCCTGCGCGATGAGCGTTTCCATCACCTCCACCGTTTCCGCCAGCGAATAATTTCCCCGCCAGTGCAGCAGATACAAATCGAGATGGTCGGTGCCCAGACGACGCAGGCTGGCTTCGCAGGCGGCGATGGCTTTTTTGCCCCCCGCATTCCATGGATAGACTTTTGAAACCAGAAAGACCTTATCGCGAATGCCCTTCAGCGCTTCGCCCACCACTTCTTCAGCACCGCCGTCAGCATACATTTCCGCGGTATCAATCAGCGTAAGTCCCTGCTCCACCCCAGCCCGTAAAGCGGCGACTTCAGCCGCACGCTGGCTTCGGCTCTCTCCCATATACCACGTGCCCTGACCGATTGCCGGCAACGTGGCCTGATGACGAAAGTGAATTGATTTTGTCATAACTCCTCCTGAGATTTTTACTGCACCACCATAATGCAAAACAGGGCGTAATCGCCCTGTCGTGTTGCACAATATGCCCTGTTAGTTTGCACTATCAGAAATTGTACGTCACCCCGGTAGAGAAAAGCCCGGACCAGGATTTATCAACCATCGGGCTGTCGGTCACTTCGTCTGACAGGCGCGTATAGCGTCCGGAGCCGTAGATATTCCAGTTATCCGTCAGGCTGTAGCTAACCGCCAGTTCGACGTACGGATTCCAGCTATCGTCAGGATTGTAGCTCTTAAGCCCGCTACGACGAGATTCCTTACCGGAAACACCATAGTAGTAGTCGTTCTGGTTTTCACTGCTCCATTCCACCCCGATACCTGGAGTGATATGCAGGCGATCGTTGGTGTAGCGGTAAAGCCATGCCACATCACCGGTGAAGCCGTTGCTGTTATCCAAGGTATCACCCGCAAATGTCGTACGCAGGAAGCCGTATGACGTTTCATGGATGTAGGTCAGTCCCGCCATTACCGTCGAACGACGGCGATCGAGCTGGCGCAGCTGGTTGTTGTCACTGTCGTGAGGTTTGAAATGCAGCGGCGAATAGTACGCTGTAATGGAGAGTTTGTCGGTTTTGTCATTCCACAGATAGTAACCGCCGCCAAGGCCACGGAACCAGAAATCATCGCCCTCATAAGCGACTACCGGTACAGGATAAACATCGTCATCATATTGTTTGTAGGGGTTTTGAACGACGCCGACACCCGCGCCCACTGTCCAGGGGCCTGCTGCTGCCTGCGCAACGGAAGCCGAAGAAGCAATTAGCACACCCAGTGCCACAAGTTTGAATTTAGTCACAATTCGCTCTTTCCTGTATCAAATTATCCGCTGAAGGAGTGTAACCGTCCTTGACTCACAACCCAAATTATTTACAAGAACCTTACTCAGACAAATGTTTTAGCATGATAGCCACATATGACAGCAGGTTTGCATAGTCGTGACACCCCGATGACGCAAGACCAGCGTTATTCCGCCTCGCGTAAATTTTTTAAGGATGAGTTATTGATATGTCATTGAAATTGGGCCCGGCTCGCAGGCAAGTTTTGCAAATGCCATCTACGCTTTATTGAGAAGGTGTATCGCCGGGCACATCGTCTTTTGGCCTCCTCTAACCTGGCATAATGGTTGCTGGAGTGTGAATGAGCGTGGCTCAGCCTACCTCTTCCGGGAGCCTCTACTATTCATATGAACGGCTCTTTTACCTGTGCTAAAACGAAAGGACGGCATGCCATGAATATATTCGATCACTACCGCCAGCGTTATGAAGCTGCCAAGGACGAAGAGTTCACACTGCAGGAATTTCTTACTATTTGCCGCCAGGATCGTAGCGCCTACGCCAATGCGGCGGAGCGGCTATTGACGGCAATCGGTGAGCCAGTGATGGTTGATACTGCTCAGGAGCCACGGCTATCTCGTCTCTTTTCGAACCGGGTTATCGCTCGCTATCCGGCCTTTGAGGAGTTTTACGGAATGGAAGAGGCTATTGAGCAGATCGTTTCGTACCTGAAACATGCCGCTCAGGGCCTGGAAGAGAAAAAGCAGATCCTGTATCTGCTGGGGCCGGTTGGCGGCGGTAAATCGTCGCTGGCAGAACGGCTGAAAGCGCTTATGCAGCGCGTGCCGATCTACGTGCTCAGCGCTGACGGTGAACGCAGCCCGGTTAACGATCATCCGCTGTGCCTGTTTAACCCACAGGAAGACGCGCAAATTCTCGATAAAGAGTATGGCATCCCGCGTCGCTATCTCGGCACCATTATGTCGCCGTGGGCCGCGAAACGCCTGCATGAATTTGGCGGCGATATCACGAAGTTCCGCGTAGTCAAAGTCTGGCCTTCCATTCTGGAACAGATTGCGATTGCCAAAACTGAACCTGGCGACGAGAACAATCAGGATATTTCGGCGCTGGTCGGGAAAGTGGACATTCGTAAACTGGAGAACCACGCCCAGAACGATCCTGATGCCTACGGCTATTCCGGAGCGCTGTGCCGGGCCAACCAGGGGATTATGGAATTCGTCGAAATGTTTAAAGCGCCAATTAAGGTGCTGCATCCATTGCTGACGGCAACGCAGGAAGGTAACTACAACGGTACCGAGGGGATCTCCGCCCTGCCGTTTAACGGGATTATCCTCGCCCACTCGAACGAATCTGAATGGGTGACGTTCCGTAACAACAAGAATAATGAGGCGTTTCTTGACCGTGTATACATCGTTAAGGTGCCTTATTGCCTGCGGATCTCTGAAGAGATCAAAATCTACGAGAAACTGCTTAATCACAGTGAGCTGACCCATGCGCCGTGCGCACCGGGTACGCTGGAAACGCTGGCCCGCTTTACTATTTTGTCGCGTTTGAAAGAGCCGGAAAACTCCAGCACTTATTCAAAAATGCGCGTCTATGATGGTGAAAGTCTGAAGGATACCGATCCGAAAGCGAAGTCTTATCAGGAATATCGCGATTACGCCGGAGTGGACGAAGGCATGAACGGTCTCTCGACCCGTTTCGCCTTCAAAATCCTCTCTCGCGTCTTCAACTTTGATCACGCGGAAGTGGCGGCGAACCCGGTACACCTTTTCTATGTCCTGGAGCAGCAGATCGAACGTGAGCAGTTCCCGCAGGAGCTGGCAGAGCGCTACCTTGAATTCCTCAAAGGGTATCTGATCCCGAAATATGCCGAATTTATCGGCAAAGAGATCCAGACCGCTTATCTGGAATCCTACTCTGAATATGGGCAGAACATTTTCGATCGTTATGTCACCTATGCGGATTTCTGGATCCAGGATCAGGAGTATCGCGATCCCGATACCGGCCAGCTTTTTGACCGTGAATCGCTTAACGCCGAGCTGGAAAAAATCGAGAAACCTGCCGGGATCAGTAATCCGAAAGATTTCCGTAATGAAATCGTTAACTTCGTACTGCGCGCCAGAGCGAATAACAGCGGACGTAATCCGAACTGGACCAGCTACGAGAAACTGCGCACGGTTATTGAGAAGAAAATGTTCTCTAATACCGAGGAGCTGCTGCCGGTGATCTCGTTCAATGCCAAGACCTCAACCGACGAGCAGAAAAAGCATGACGACTTTGTCGACCGGATGATGGAGAAAGGCTATA
The DNA here is from genome assembly GCF_029319185.1 of Superficieibacter sp. HKU1. NCBI lineage: Bacteria > Pseudomonadati > Pseudomonadota > Gammaproteobacteria > Enterobacterales > Enterobacteriaceae > Superficieibacter > Superficieibacter sp. HKU1. The sequence continues at coordinate 2,048,493 of NZ_CP119754.1, read as the reverse complement.
CCCGCAAACAGGTTCGCCTGCTGTGCGAATGGTATCTGCGGGTGCGTAAATCATCATAATACTAATGCCCGGCAGCGTGATGCTCGCCGGGCCTGAATAAAGATGCGATCTCAGGACCGGACAACCTGCCGGTTCCTGAGACGCAGCGTGAAGTTGGCAAAAGCAGTACGGGGGGCATATGACCTGGTTCATTGACCGACGACTGAACGGTAAAAATAAGAGCGCGGTAAACCGTCAGCGCTTTTTACGCCGTTATAAAGCACAGATTAAGCAATCTATTTCCGAAGCGATAAACAAGCGTTCGGTGACCGACGTCGACAGCGGCGAATCCGTCTCCATTCCGGCAGGCGATATTAACGAACCCATGTTCCATCAGGGGCGTGGCGGCGAGCGGAGCCGTGTGCATCCCGGAAATGACCATTTCGTTCAGAACGATCGCATTGAACGTCCTCAGGGCGGCGGCGGTGGTGGCGGTAGCGGGCAAGGCCAGGCGAGTCAGGATGGCGAAGGCCAGGACGAGTTTGTTTTTCAGATTTCCAAAGATGAGTACCTGGATCTGCTTTTCGAAGATTTAGCGCTGCCCAATCTGAAGAAAAATCAGCACCGGCAGATGAATGAATATAAAACGCATCGTGCCGGGTATACCTCTAACGGCGTGCCTGCCAACATTAGCGTAGTGCGTTCGCTGCAAAATTCACTGGCCCGCCGCACGGCAATGACGGCAGGTAAACGCCGTGAGTTGCGGGAGCTGGAAGCCAGTCTGGATACGGTGAGCAAAAGCGAACCGGCACAATTGCTCGAAGAAGAACGGCTGCGCAAAGAGATCGCCGAACTGCGGGCAAAAATTGAACGCGTGCCGTTTATCGACACCTTCGATCTGCGCTACAAGAACTATGAAAAACGTCCTGAACCTTCAAGTCAGGCGGTGATGTTCTGTCTGATGGACGTTTCTGGCTCGATGGACCAGGCCACCAAGGACATGGCGAAACGCTTTTATATTCTGCTCTATTTGTTCCTGAGCCGAACGTATAAGAACGTTGATGTGGTGTATATTCGCCATCATACTCAGGCAAAAGAAGTGGATGAGCATGAGTTTTTCTACTCGCAGGAGACCGGGGGAACCATCGTTTCCAGCGCCCTGAAGCTGATGGATGAAGTGGTGAAAGAGCGTTACGATCCGGCGCAGTGGAACATCTATGCCGCGCAGGCATCTGACGGCGATAACTGGGCGGATGACTCACCGCTATGTCACGAGATCCTGGCGAAGAAAATTCTGCCGGTGGTGCGTTACTACAGCTATATCGAGATCACCCGGCGAGCGCATCAAACGCTGTGGCGGGAGTATGAACATCTTCAGGCATCGTTTGATAATTTCGCTATTCAGCACATTCGCGAGCAGGAAGATATTTATCCGGTGTTTCGCGAGCTGTTCCATAAGCAAAGCGTCACCTCAAGCGATTAGCATTACGCCCCGCGCCGATGCGCGGGGTGCATTACCGCCCTTTTACAGAACAGCAGGCGATATAATTGAGGTGTCTGCGCTGCGATCGGAAAAAGCGAAACATTCCCAGAAAGCGGCTGCGGTTCTCGCGGCAGCGCAATCCGTTAAAAACAATTCTGATTGCTCCTTTCAGCCCTTCATCGCGAATTAACCCTTGCGGTGACATCAGCGACATTTCCCCCTGATGCTGCGTCACCCCGGCAAAACCCGTTGCCAGTAGAATCTCCCGCCAGCCTTCTTTCGTCATTGGACTAACATTGGATTTCACCACCTGCTGAAGCTGATTTTGCTGCGCCTCAGCCAGCCGCCCGGCGGTAAACATAATATCGTGGGTGAGCAAACGCCCGCCGGGCTTTAACACCCGATAATATTCGGCGAGCAATTTCGCTTTGGCTTTGTCAGCGTACATCGTCAGCATAGCTTCGTTAATTACCACGTCAAAGCTGTTATCGGCGAAGGGCAGACTATTCGCGTTGGCGGGCATCACCTGAATATTATCCTCAAGCCCCTGCGCCGCGACGTTATCCTTCGCCGTTGCCAGCGCGTCTTTATCCATATCCACGGCCGTGACGTGACAGCCATAGCGTTGCACCAGCTCAATCGCCGTCGTCGCCATATTACAGGCCACTTCAAGAACGCGGCTTTCCGGTGTTAATTGCGCCTGGCTGAATAGCCATTCGGTCGCCTCTGTACCGCCGGGACGCAAACGCGTTTTGCCGAGGCTGGCCAGAAAAGTATGCCCTGCTTTTTCATGAGTGCTCATTCATCCCTCTCCACCATAAGATGCATAATAAATACAACATTAACAGCGTAGCGATAAAATGAGAATGATTTTTATTTTGCTGGAATGACCGTCGATTGATTATTCCACCAGAAATGTCAGCGGGTAAAAAAAGCCTGTTTACTCACGGGTATGTGCGTAAAATGAGCATGCTTATTATTTTTCGGCAAGGAAAACTACGATGTTTGATGTCACACTGCTCGTCCTGTTGGGACTGGCAGCTCTGGGGTTTGTCAGCCATAACACTACCGTCGCCGTTTCTATTCTGGTGCTGATTATTGTCCGGGTAACGCCGCTGAGCACTTTTTTCCCGTGGATTGAAAAACAGGGACTGACCATCGGAATTATCATCCTGACCATTGGCGTTATGGCCCCTATTGCCAGCGGCACTCTGCCGCCGTCCACGCTGCTTCACTCGTTTGTGAACTGGAAATCGCTGATTGCCATCGCCGTAGGAGTGTTTGTTTCCTGGCTGGGCGGGCGCGGCGTAACGCTGATGGGGAGCCAACCGCAACTGGTCGCCGGCCTGCTGGTGGGAACGGTACTGGGCGTGGCGCTGTTTCGCGGCGTGCCGGTGGGGCCGCTGATCGCCGCCGGACTGGTCTCGCTGGTCATTGGAAAGCAGTAGTCCCTTTTCATCTCTGGCGTAGTCAGGTTGGATTACGCCCTGGTTTTATCTGTTGAGAAATTTATGTCTTCTGATCTTCATACTTCAGGCCAACGCGGGATCCTGCTGATTGTCGGTATTCTGATGATTGCGACCACACTGCGCGTCACTTTTACCGGCGCGGCACCGCTGCTTGACGCTATCCACGCGGAATATGGCCTCACGACCGCGCAGACTGGCCTCCTCACCACGCTTCCGCTGCTGGCCTTTGGCCTCATTTCCCCGCTGGCCGCAGGCGTGGCGCGTCGATTCGGCATGGAGCGTAGCCTGTTTGCCGCGATGCTGCTGATTTGCGCCGGGATCGCCATCCGCTCCCTGCCGTCGCCTCTGTTTTTGTTCGCCGGAACGGCGATTATTGGCTGCGGGATTGCACTGGGTAACGTCCTGCTGCCGGGGCTTATCAAGCGTGATTTCTCGCAGCACGTGGCAAAAATGACCGGCGCTTATTCCCTGACCATGGGCGGTGCCGCCGCATTAGGCTCGGCGCTGGTGGTGCCGCTGGCGTTAAGCGGTTTTGGCTGGCGCGGTGCGCTGCTGATGCTGATGGTGTTTCCTCTGCTGGCGTTTTTGCTCTGGCTCCCCCAATGGCGTCAACAGCAGCCTGTCTCCTTAACGTCCTCACGGATGCAGCACAGCCGGGGGATCTGGCGTTCGGCACTCGCCTGGCAGGTAACGCTATTTTTAGGCATTAACTCGCTGATTTATTATGTCATCATCGGCTGGCTACCCGCCATCCTGATTGGCCAGGGTTATAGCGAAGCGCAGGCGGGATCGCTGCACGGCTTGCTGCAACTGGCAACGGCGATGCCGGGTCTGGCTATTCCGCTGATTTTACATAAACTTCGCGACCATCGTGGGATCGCGGCGCTGGTGGCTTTGCTGTGCGCGATCAGCGCCGCGGGTTACTGGTTCTTTCCGCAAAGCGCCGTGCTGTGGACCCTGCTTTTTGGCTTTGGGTCCGGTGCCACGATGATCCTTGGCTTAACCTTTATTGGCCTTCGCACCCGCTCGGCACACCAGGCGGCAGCACTTTCCGGCATGGCGCAGGCGGTGGGTTATCTGCTTGCGGCCTGCGGCCCACCGCTGATGGGGAAAATTCACGATGCCAGCGGCAACTGGCATGTACCGCTGCTGGCCTGTGCGGTGCTCTCCATCGCGATGGCCGTTTTCGGCGCCTGCGCCGGGCGCGAGCGGGAAATTAGCGTGAATTAATGGCTGGCGGCATATAGCAGCGCCTGAACCAACGGAGCTGGACGCCCTGCCAGCGCATTGCGCTCATGCTGAAAGAGCGTGGCAACAAAAAACGGGTGGGTGACGAGTTCAACCGCCCGGATTTCCCCCTCTTCATCCCAGCCGGTCACATGCAAAGGCTCATTTTCCAGCGCCAGCGCGAAATCTGCCGCGATGCCGTAGTTGCAGTGATATCCCTCTTCAATGCTCTCTTTGCCATAAGCCCGCGCGATATGAGTATTGGCACGCAGCTCAATAACATCGTTTTTTTCGACCAGCGAACAGGCCAAAGGCGCAATGACCATACGTCCTTCGTTATCCACTTCGGCATGAGCGGCGTCCTCCCAGCCCATCACGTTGCGCGCGTATTCCAGAATGGCATGCTGAAAACCGCCGCAGGTTCCGAGGAAGGGGATCGCATTTTGCCGGGCATAGCGCACAGCGAGCAGCGCGCCGTCGATATTTTCATAGGGGCTGGCTGGCACCAGCCAGATAGCATCATATTCCGCCAGATCGTCTTCGCTTTTAATATCCCGGGTGGCTAACCAGTGATATTGCGCAGCCATATCCAGCACGGCAGCGGCATCATCAATAGCCAGCGGGATCGCCTGATGAGCAATGACATCGGCATTATAATCGCCGACAAGTGCAATACGCAGAGAGGAATTCATGAGGAGTACCTTATGTCTGAACGGAAAACGGACAACACAAGGAACCTCACATTAGCGATCTTTTCACTTAAAGACAATACCTTAATTCAGGCGGTCGGCGCCGGGCCGTGGCGCTGTATTGTGCGTACGGGATGTACTACTCTTGAGGTCATGTATGACATTGCCGGACGCGGAATGAAAAATAAATTACTGGTCAGCGCCTGTTTGATGGGATTTGACGTTCGCTACAATGGCAGCGAAAAAGCCAACCTGACGGCACAATTCGCCCGCTGGCAGCATCAGGGACGGGTCGTCATTCACTGCCCGGAACTGGCGGCCGGGCTGCCCACGCCCCGCCTGCCGGCAGAAATCGCCTCTGCCGACGGTATGGATGTGATGGCTCATCAGGCGCGCATTATTGAAAGTGATGGTCATGATGTTACCGCCCATTATCAGCTGGCCGCCTGGCTGGCGCTGCAAACGGCAATTGAACAATGCTGCGGCGCAGCGCTGCTGACCGATGGCAGCCCAACCTGCGGCAGCCAGTTTATTTATGACGGTAGCTTCAGTGGTATCCGTAAAGCAGGTATGGGCGTCGCTGCTGCGCTGCTGCTTGAACATGGGATCGCGGTTTTTTCCGAACGGCAGATCCCGGCGCTCATTGCATGGATGGAGAAAACGGAGGCGGAGTATGATCCAGTGTCAACGCGTATACGATGATCCCGGTTCGAATGACGGTTATCGCGTACTGGTCGACAGGCTCTGGCCGCGCGGGGTTAAAAAAGAGGCGCTGCCGTGCGATGAGTGGTGTAAAGAACTCGCCCCTTCAGGTGAACTACGCAAAGCACTGCACAGCGAGGTGATTGACTTTGCCACTTTCAGCCAGCATTACCGCGACGAACTGGCCGCATGCCATGAAGAAGGATTACGCCTTCTTTGCCAGGCCGGTGAGCAAAATCTCACCCTGCTCTACGCCGCGAAAAACACCCGCCAGAATCATGCGCTCATTCTGGCGGACTGGCTTAATGCGTTGAAGGATGATCGCGACGCCACAGTTCCCACTCATCGACGGTCTGGCCATCGCTGAGTCGGCATTCTGTGCGCACGCCCTGAGGACTCTGCACCGGCTCACGCGTCCCGCCTTGTTTCAGACACCATACCGCCGCCGGGTTTGCCAGCCCTGCCTCCGGTGGCGAGCTTTGCTCGCTGGTACATCCCACCAGCGCCAGCGGTAACAACAGGCTAATTAGTTTCATCGTCTCTCCTTGTCTCATTCCCGAAGACCTGAAGTCGATCTTCACGATTTCTTCATTTTCCACGGGCACTCTTCGTTTAGTGTAGAGATGCTCTCTTCATGACCAGAGAGCAAATCATTCCGTAATTGATACTTTCGCCCCGCTGCTCGCTACGGGGCTTTTTTTTGTCTGGCGCCCGCCTGATAAGCCAAATATATCAAATTTTATCCAACCGTGCTTTACTATGGCTGTAACAAGAAAATGCCTTTTCAAACGCCATGTTTCTCTGCACCGTGAAATAACAGGACTAATGTGATGAAAAAAACAACGATTATTATGCTGATTGTGGCAATTGTCGCCGTCGCAGGCACCCAGCTTGGCTGGTGGTAATGAGAAATACGTTATCAGAATGAGGGATAAACGCAGGCTCGCTCATCATATTAATTAGAGCCTGTCACTCTGTCTATTAATTAAACGCTAATGTAAATAATCGAAAAGAAAAGACATAATAACTTCTTTTTGTCATAGTTAATTAATCATATTAGACAAATCTGATTATGCCGATATATTTAAGTTAAGGACACATTATAGAGTTTTATTAAAAAGCGTCGACAAGGAGTTTTTTGTTAATGGATTGGGAAATTGAACACACCCTCGTTTGCCCCGTTACCGGGACCGGATTTGCCATCGCCTCTGCTGTAAAAAACATGAAGCTAATACTTTGGTATAAAGGAAACTACTTTTTACGTAAAGGTAATATTCTTACCCATAGTCCTTTTGGCGTAATAGTAAATGGAAGGAGAACATCAATAGCGATTATTCATACCTTCCATTACTCAGGTGCGCTATGGAATACCTTTAAAAATAGAATTTCATGCCCGGGCAATGACGATCCAACACTAACTGTTTGCCATCGTTATAAAGAGTGTGTTTTTACGTTGTGCCCGTATGGCGCAAAATCCGATTAAGCAGGTTCAGGTATTAACCGGACGCGCAAGTCCGGTTCAACGGTTAACGGCGGTATTCCGCCAGTTTCGGTGCGCTGCTGATTGCCAGGTGACTAACGTCATCGCCTGCTACCATCGCGGATTTACAAAAAATGCATTTTGCACCGAAGCGATTTTTTTCCGTCACATCATAGGGTGACGTTCTGTACTGCGACCCGTGACAAGCCGGGCATCTGAATTGTATTTTCAAAATTATTTCCTTACATAAGCGCCTTATGGCATTCATGGTTTGAATACAGATGCGAATCGAAGCTTCAGATGGAGACTCAAGAGAGGATATCTTTGATGAGAACTGCTTTAGTAAACTACTCAAAAGGTTGTCTGTGTATCAAACCTACACTCTATTTACGCATGATTCGAACATTAACACAAGGCTTATTTACGTTATTAATCAGCAACCCCAAATTCCTGCTTCGCTAGTCTATTTTTAAAAAAACGCCGACTTTTTTTTCCGGGGCAACTGGTCATGACCGTTCAATTTATTCCAGCAACCCCGCTTGACCATAAAAAAACTTAAAAATCAGGCCACCATCCGCAAACAGGCATTGGCGCAGTTTCGGCATATTTTGGCGCAGCGCTGGCAGTGATCGCTCTGATGCTTGGCACACTCTTCTGCACAGGCTTTACAAATATCCACGCAGATACGGCATGTCTGCTTGAAATAGTCGCTGTCGAGACTCATGAACTGGGCTGACAGCCGACAAATACCGGCACACTGTACGGCCAGCCGAATGCAATCGGTCATCATTCCAGGATTTTCTTCCTTCAGGCAAGACGCGGCGCAAAAATCACACATCGCCGCACACTTGTAGCATAACTCTATACATTTCAGGGCATCCTGATGCATACCTCACCTCATTTTTTTCATCATAGATGTGATAAGTCTGGACAAAGAAAGGGATATAGCAAGCGCCGCAAGACGATTAGCCGACGGAACCTGTCGTCAGGATGCCTTATTTCGTTGATGACCGAAGCATCCTTTTTTCACTGATTTAAGATGCGCCGGAACATTAACGAGGGAGTCATTGCATGATAGCGGTCCTGTTTGAAGCCACTGCGTTACCCGATGCACAACAGCGATATCTGGAGCTTGCCGCAGAGCTGAAGCCGCTGCTGGCAACCATGCCGGGATTTATCTCACTTGAGCGTTTTCAAAGCCTGTCCACACCTGACAAAATATTGTCTCTGTCATGGTGGGAGAATGAAGAATCAGTGTTGTGCTGGAAACAAAATAGCCACCACCAGGCCGCTCAGGCGGAAGGAAAAATCGCCATTTTCTCTTTTTACCGTATACGCATCGCTGATGTACTGCGGGATTACTCCTCTGATACAGGTAAACGTAACGATGTATGATATTCATGTTGTGCTCAGCAATACGCCAGGCTCGCTGGCTGCTTTAGGAAAAACCTTAGGTCAGAACGGTACAGGTCTGGAGGGCGGAGGCGTTTTTACAGTGGCAACGGAAAGCCATGCTCATTTTCTGGTGGCCGACGGTGAAAAAGCCCGTGAGGTTCTGCTGACCGCCGGGTTTGATGTCAGAGCCGTGTCTACGCCGTTGATTAGAAAGCTACGCCAGGAGCGGCCTGGTGAATTAGGGGAAATAGCGGATATTATTGCGCAAGGGGGAGTGAATATTATGGTGCAATATAGCGATCACAGTAACCGCCTTATTCTTTTGACGGATGATAACGACCGGGCAGCACAATTAACAACAGCGTGGGAGATTACGCCGCCATGACATCCACTCGCACCGCATGCCAGATTTCCGCATCCCCGCCGCTGGAAGCCGCCATGTCTGCCGTCGCCTCCGCCATTGCTGACCCGTCGAGGATCAGTATCCTTTGTGCGCTGATGGACGGACGTGCCTGGACCGCAACTGAACTTAGCGTTATTGCAGATGTTGCCCCTCCGACAGCCAGCGGTCATCTGGCAAAACTGCTCAGCAATGGATTAATCGTCTGTCTCTCGCAGGGACGGCACCGTTACTATCGCCTTACCGGACATGAAATCGCCGGATTGCTGGAAAATTTAATGGATATTTCTGCGATCTCACGGTCATCCCCGGCTTGCAGTACACCTGTCCATTTGCGATATGCCAGAACCTGTTACGATCATCTGGCCGGTGAAATTGCAGTCAGTCTCTATGAATTCATGCAACAGGGAAACTGGCTTGAGGAGGATGGCAATGCGCTGACCCCCATAGGGTTGACGCGTTTTCATGATTTAGGGGTGACGTTCACGCCTGGCTCCAGACGTAAACCCTGCTGCCCTTGCCTGGACTGGAGCGAAAGGCGTTTTCATCTTGGTGGCGAGGCTGGGGCAGCGCTGCTACGGTTGTTAGTTGATAAAGAATGGTTACGCCGGACGCCAGGTTACCGGGAGCTGACGGTGACGGCGAAGGGAGAGGCCGCCTTGCAAAAATGGTTCTCAATAACGCCAACCACGACCTCACGCTAAACGTCATTATCAACCAGATACACACCTCCGGATGCTGCATTGGAAAGTAATCACCGGCATGTGCTAACGCATGGGGTCTATACTGTGGATTCATTTGCGTTTTTTCGGAGGTAAAATGGAGTATCTGGCAAGACTGAATATCGTTACGGTGCTGATGTCGACTGCTTTCTGGATAAATCTCGCGTTAGTATTTTTTATAACCGCAATAACCTACTGGGTTATCAATCGATTACTCGGCTTTGTCTATAAAACCTTTCAAAATTCCAATAAGCACGAAGGTCACGACGAACGTCTTCGATTTATTGTTTTTGACATGCTGAAAAAAACCAATAAAGCCCTTATCCTTTTCGCTGCTTTTCTCTTCAGCTTACGTTTTATCGCCTTACCGGATCGCTTGTTTTCGACCATCTCTCACGCCTGGTTTTTGGTTGTGGCAATACAAATGGCGATTTGGCTCGATCAAAGCGTGCAGTCCTGGATGCGGCATTTGCTTTATGCGCCAGGGACCAATAAAAATCCGGTAACGCTGGTGATCCTGGGAATGATCATGCGGGTGCTGGTATGGTCAATGATGCTGCTCTCAATTCTGGCGAATGCAGGTGTTGATATTACCGCGCTGGTAGCAAGTCTGGGAGTGGGCGGGATTGCCATCGCGCTGGCGGTTCAGACCGTATTAAGCGATGTCTTCGCCTCGCTGTCGATTGGATTTGATAAGCCCTTTGAAATCGGCGATTTCGTGGTCTTTAATGACGTTGCAGGTACGATAGAACATATTGGGCTGAAAACCACACGTATTCGCAGCCTCAGCGGTGAGCAGATTGTCTGTGCAAATGCGCAGCTGCTCCAGCAAACGATTCATAATTACAAACGAATGCAGACACGGCGTATTGTTTTTACCTTCGGCGTTGCCACTTCTACCCCGCCGGAAAAGCTACGCACCATTGGTGATATGGTGAAAAATATCATTACAGACGTCGGCGAAACCAAATTCGACCGCGCGCATCTTTTGGCGTTTAACCAGGACCGGCTGACCTTTGAAGTGGTGCATATCGTCAATACTGCCGATTACAACAAATACATGGATATTCAGCAGGAAATTAATATTCGTATTATCGAGCAGTTGCTGGAGAAAGACGTTGAACTGGCGCTGCCAAGCCTGGTCGTGAGATCACCGGTGCAACTGGCAAGCAATAAAGCGTCGCGTCAGATGCCGGAGCGTCAATCTGCATAAATGGATCTCCGAATTGTCATTTACTGTGATACAGGGACGTAATGAAGGGCTTTTTGTATAAATGATTACCTCAGGAGACGCAGGCACTCTTAAGTGCTGTGACGCTCATTTTGTGTCATAAACAATGAGCCGTAAGCGATTTTGATAACTCTTTAAAATAAAAACGGGAGCATTCAGGCTCCCGTCAGACTGCTGACAAAGTGGGTAGTGAGGGGAAACACCGGGATTGGGTTCCCGGAGGGAGGCCCAACCCGGTGGTCGCCCCGTGTTCCACGGACGGTTTGTCATCAACCTCATGGGAGCCTTCAGCTCCCGTTTTTGTTTACACCATCAGAAATTACATATTCTCGATGATCGCGTCGCCAAACTCTGAGCATTTCAGCAGCTTAGCGCCTTCCATCAGACGTTCAAAGTCATAGGTCACGGTTTTAGCCGCGATAGCGCCTTCGGTGCCTTTAACGATCAGGTCAGCCGCTTCGAACCATTCCATATGACGCAGCATCATCTCAGCGGACAGAATGATTGAACCCGGGTTCACTTTGTCCTGACCGGCATATTTCGGTGCCGTACCGTGCGTGGCTTCAAACAGCGCGCATTCATCACCGATGTTCGCGCCTGGCGCGATACCGATCCCGCCTACCTGTGCCGCCAGGGCGTCAGAGATGTAGTCGCCGTTGAGGTTCATACAGGCGATAACGTCGTATTCGGCCGGACGCAGCAGGATCTGCTGGAGGAAGGCATCGGCAATCACGTCTTTAACGACGATATCTTTACCGGTTTTCGGGTTTTTGATTTTCAGCCACGGGCCACCGTCAATCAGTTCACCGCCGAATTCTTCACGTGCAAGCTGGTAGCCCCAGTCTTTGAACGCGCCTTCAGTGAACTTCATGATGTTGCCTTTGTGAACCAGAGTCAGGGAATCGCGGTCGTTAGTGATAGCGTATTCAATCGCTGCACGTACCAGACGTTTGGTCCCTTCCTCTGAGCACGGCTTGATACCAATGCCGCAATGTTCCGGGAAGCGAATTTTTTTCACGCCCATCTCTTCACGCAGGAATTTAATCACTTTTTCCGCGTCGGCAGAGTCGGCTTTCCATTCGATCCCGGCGTAGATATCTTCGGAGTTTTCACGGAAGATAACCATATCAGTCAGTTCAGGGTGTTTAACCGGGCTTGGCGTGCCCTGGTAATAACGTACCGGACGCAGGCAGACATAAAGGTCCAGCTCCTGACGCAGCGCCACGTTCAGAGAGCGAATACCACCGCCAACCGGGGTCGTCAGTGGCCCTTTGATAGCCACACGGTATTCACGGATCAGATCAAGTGTTTCAGGGGGCAGCCAGACATCCTGGCCATAAACGTGGGTCGATTTTTCACCGGTATAAATCTCCATCCAGGAGATCTTACGCTCGCCTTTATAGGCTTTTTCCACGGCGGCATCGACCACTTTCAGCATTGCTGGCGTGACGTCAACACCGATACCATCACCTTCAATGAAGGGGATAATCGGGTTATTCGGAACGTTCAGCTTGCCGTTTTGCAGGGTGATTTTACTACCTTCCGCCGGAACAACTACTTTGCTTTCCATTCACCTCTCCTTCGAGCGCTTCTGGTTGTTACTGATTTTTGTTAATGATTTGTAATAAGCCCATCAATACTACCTGATAGTTTGGTTCCATGAAAGGCATTGATCATTACGCTATAATGCGGCAATTGATAACTTCTGAAAATACTATGCGTAAAACTTCTTTAGATAATGCTTAACATTTGTCTACAATGTGATAAACACACTTAAAAAATCAATAGATTATGATGACATTGCAAACTTACTGCACTGTCACCTGACAGACTTTTTGCATTTTCATATCAGGTGTATCGTTTCAGCCTTTCAAGCTCTGATTGCTAAAGCCTGAAGTAAAGCCAGGAAGGGTGGTTACGCATCAGGCCGTGCTGTAGCGAGATGACCTGCTAACGGAGAGATAAGCTGCGCAATTTGCGTAATCTGAATGGTATTCACATGTGGCTAAAAAAAGCTCCTATCCATATAAATCTGGATAATATTACGTGATAAAAAGCAAGGGGTGTTGCAAAACTATTGAGAAACCGTTATTTCTAATTTGGATAAAATATTTGTAGAACTTCACTTTTACTTTTATTAAATATATCGAGATCCCGTTCAAAACCAGTCCGGGCGATATAACCTTCTTTTTCTTTAGTGAATCGCTTATCATCTGTGAAAAATAAAGCCATTAAATAGTCAGTATCTTTAATACCTTTACCTTCTGCAAGTGAAATAACGTGTTTATAACATAATGTATCATGCTCTCCTGTACGTTCTTTCAGCATGCACTCTTGTAATTTTAAGGATGAATCATTATTTTTGGCATTGTATCTATTAAGTAAACTGACAGCTTCACTATAATCCCCCTCAGAAATTAAAATACTTGAATATGCTCGTATTACGTTATTATTGTTGGGATTGTGTTTTGAAAGACAATTTAATTTATCCTGTACAACTTTCTTCTCTTTCGTGTCAGCAAGTGTGTACTTCGTGACCAACTCCGAAGCCTGTTTTGTCGGGATATCAGCATATACCTCTTCCGCACAGGCATTTGCCATTCCCATGAAGAGCAATGCAGCGCCGATAATTTTTTGTATAGTCACTAACTCATCTCCTGTTGAATTGCGTTAAAGCTATGACTCTCTTTAGGCTCCTGGGAAATGGTATAACTGTCCCTGCATAACCTGCATCATATAAATAACCTGCCTCTAACTCTATTTTGGGTGCTGATGAAGAGTTATAGGGTATGTGAAACATTATTGATCCAATGACAAAATCATCGAAACCCACAGCAAAACCTTCCCCTTTTTTTCTCTCAAGAGAATATATTTTATTACTGAGTAGATCTCTCACTTTACACCAAAATAAAAGGCTTCCAGTACCTGCCGCTCTTGCTGCATTGCTTTTACCAGTAGCAGATATGTAAACATTTTTACCGCTTGATGAATTTTCATCTTTGATAACGATATCAATAGAGTAGCTGGCATGTATGCCCACCCCTTCAATTCTCATATCAGCCAGTTGGGAAAAAGAAAAACTTTTTATTGTCATATTAAGGCATCCTTTTTAACAAATCATCCATAAACCGCAAAAAGATAACATATAAAACTTTCTTAAGAATTTATTTTACCCCCGGACTAAAACGTAAGCAACTGTTTCCCCGCAAAGGCTGACAGTGTCCTCCAGCGATTCATCTCACTCTCTTTATGTTGAAAGTTTACCTGCATCTGTTCAGCATTATGAGGCCTGAAATTCATTGTGAAGGCCACAGGATCCTACAAGTTAAACGCGCCTTTCGAAGAAAGAAGATTTCTGAAAGAATACGCTCTCTGCCACGCCTGGTATCGCTTTATGCAGCTACGGCACCGACCGGGAAACATATGCACAAAAAATCGACGTATCAGCGCATTAACAAATTCAGCTCACAACGAGCCACCAGGAAAGAACGCAAAGACCAGCCGCAGCGGGTTATTCTGTTCAATAAACCCTATGATGTGCTGCCGCAGTTTACCGACGAAGCGGGACGCAGCACGTTGAAAGATTTTATCCCTGTTGCCGGGGTTTATGCCGCCGGGCGTCTGGATCGGGATAGCGAAGGTCTGCTGGTCCTGACCAACGATGGCGCGTTACAGGCACGGCTAACCCAGCCGGGTAAGCGCACCGGTAAAATCTATTATGTTCAGGTTGAGGGTGAACCTTCAGAGGAAGCGCTGGCAGCATTGCGTGATGGTGTTACGCTCAATGATGGCCCCACCCTGCCCGCGGGCATCGAGGTCGTGCCAGAGCCAGACTGGCTGTGGCCGCGTAACCCGCCGATCCGCGAACGGAAGTCGATTCCGACACGCTGGCTAAAAGTGACGCTTTATGAGGGCCGTAACCGCCAGGTTCGCCGGATGACGGCCCATGTTGGCTATCCCACACTGCGCCTGATCCGCTATGCGATGGGTGACTATACGCTGGATAACCTTGCCAACGGTGAATGGCGAGACGCCAGATAATAAGGAGAGAACATGTTTAAACCGCACGTCACCGTCGCCTGCATCGTGCATGCAGAGGACAAATTTCTCGTCGTTGAAGAGACCATAAACGGCAAAGTATTGTGGAACCAGCCCGCAGGCCACCTGGAAGCAGATGAAACGCTGGTGCAGGCGGCAAAGCGCGAGCTGTGGGAGGAAACGGGGATCGTAGCCGAGCCGCAGCATTTTATCCGCCTGCATCAATGGATTGCCCCGGACAAGACGCCGTTTCTGCGCTTCCTCTTTGCCATTGAACTTAACGAAATGTGCCCTGGAGAGCCGCACGACAGCGATATTGACCGTTGCCTGTGGGTCAGTGCCGATGAGATCCTCAACGCGGCGAACCTGCGTTCGCCGCTGGTAGCGGAGAGTATTCGCAGCTGGCAAAACGGGCAGAAATACCCGCTGGCACTGATCGGCGAATTTAACTGGCCGTTTACAGAGGGTGTCAAGTCAGGGGGGGCGTGCTAAAATACGCCGCCTTGAAGTTCAATGTCGTGAGTATTCCTATGTCTGATAGCCCAAAAAAAGTGATCGTCGGTATGTCCGGCGGTGTCGACTCTTCCGTTTCTGCTTATTTGCTCCTGCAACAGGGCTATAAGGTAGAGGGCCTGTTCATGAAGAACTGGGAAGAAGACGATGGCGAGGAATACTGCACCGCTGCGGCCGATTTAGCCGACGCGCAGGCGGTCTGCGATAAGCTCGGCATTGAGCTGCACACCGTAAACTTTGCCGCAGAATACTGGGATAACGTCTTTGAGCATTTCCTCGAAGAATATAAAGCAGGCCGCACGCCGAACCCGGATATTCTGTGCAATAAAGAAATCAAATTTAAAGCCTTCCTTGAATTTGCCGCCGAAGATCTGGGTGCGGATTATATCGCAACCGGTCACTACGTGCGTCGTGCGGACGTTGACGGCAAAAGCCGCCTGCTGCGCGGTCTGGACGGCAATAAAGATCAAAGCTACTTCCTGTATACCCTCGGTCATGAGCAAATCGCCCAGAGCCTGTTCCCGGTAGGCGAGCTGGAAAAACCTCAGGTGCGTAAGATTGCGGAAGAGCTGGATCTGATCACCGCGAAGAAAAAAGACTCCACCGGTATCTGCTTTATCGGCGAGCGTAAATTCCGCGAGTTTCTTGGTCGCTATCTGCCCGCTCAGCCGGGTAAAATCCTGACCGTTGACGGCGAAGACATTGGCCAGCATCAGGGGCTGATGTACCACACCCTCGGCCAGCGTAAAGGGCTGGGCATCGGCGGGACCAAAGAGGGTAGCGACGATCCGTGGTACGTGGTGGATAAAGACGTTGAGAACAATATTCTTATCGTGGCCCAGGGGCATGATCATCCGCGTCTGATGTCCGTCGGGCTGATTGCCCAGCAGCTGCACTGGGTCGATCGTCAGCCTTTAACCGGTACGCTGCGCTGCACGGTGAAAACCCGCTATCGTCAGACCGATATTCCCTGCACCATTACCGCGCTGGATAACGATCGCATTGAGGTTCACTTTGATGAACCGGTTGCGGCCGTTACGCCGGGTCAGTCCGCCGTCTTCTACAGCGGCGAAGTGTGCCTCGGCGGCGGTATTATCGAGCAGCGCCTGCCGCTGTAATAAAGCATTTGATTACGTATATCCTGCGGGTCGTGGAAACGCAGGATTAACAAGGAGTGAGTGTGGCGAAGAACTATTATGACATCACCCTGGCGCTGGCAGGCATCTGCCAGTCTGCACGTCTGGTGCAACAACTGGCCCACCAGGGCCACTGCGATAGCGACGCCCTGCACGTTTCGCTGAACAGCATCATCGATCTCAACCCGGATTCAACGCTGGGGGTTTTCGGTGGTAGCGAAGCCAATCTCCGCCTCGGTCTTGAAACGCTGCTCGGTGTGCTGAACGCCAGCAGCCGTCAGGGCCTGAACGCTGAACTCACTCGTTATACCCTTAGCCTGATGGTGCTCGAGCGTAAGCTCGCTAAAGCAAAAGGCGCAATGGATACGCTTGGCACCAGCATTGCTGGTTTACAGCGCCAGCTCGACCATTTCGATCTTCAGTCTGAGACTTTACTGAGCGCCATGGCGGGCATTTATGTCGACGTCATCAGCCCGCTGGGGCCGCGCATTCAGGTCACAGGCTCCCCTGCCGTGCTGCAAAGCGCGCAGGTGCAGGCCAGGGTTCGCGCCTCGCTGCTTGCCGGTATCCGCGCAGCGGTACTCTGGCACCAGGTTGGCGGTAGCCGCCTGCAACTCATGTTTTCTCGTCAGCGCCTGCTAACTCAGGCCAAACACATTCTCGCTCATTTAACTCCGGAGTTGTGATCTATGGAATTATCCTCACTGACCGCCGTTTCCCCCGTCGATGGACGCTATGGCGATAAAGTCAGCGCGCTGCGCGGCATTTTCAGCGAATACGGTTTGCTGAAATTCCGCGTCCAGGTCGAGGTACGCTGGCTGCAAAAACTGGCCGCGCACGCAGCGATTAAGGAAGTTCCTTCATTTGCTGCCGACGCAAACGGTTACCTTGATAAAATCGTTGCTGACTTTACTGAAGAAGACGCAGCGCGCATCAAAACCATCGAACGCACCACGAATCATGATGTAAAAGCGGTTGAATATTTCCTCAAAGAAAAAGTCGCCAGCGTGCCGGAGCTGCATGCGGTTTCCGAGTTCATTCACTTCGCCTGTACGTCTGAAGATATCAATAACCTCTCCCACGCGCTGATGCTGAAAACCGCGCGCGACGAGGTGATCCTGCCCTACTGGCGCAAGCTGATTGATGCGGTTAAAGATCTTGCCGTCCAGTATCGCGATATTCCCCTGCTCTCCCGCACCCACGGTCAGCCGGCTACGCCGTCCACGCTGGGTAAAGAGATGGCGAACGTTGCGTACCGGATGGAGCGTCAATACCGCCAGCTTAGCCAGGTCGAGATCCTTGGCAAAATTAACGGTGCGGTGGGTAACTATAACGCGCATATTGCGGCCTATCCGGAAGTGGACTGGCACCAGTTCAGCGAGGAGTTCGTCACGTCGCTGGGCATTCAGTGGAACCCGTACACGACTCAGATCGAACCGCATGACTATATTGCCGAACTGTTTGACTGCATCGCACGTTTCAATACTATCCTGATCGATTTCGATCGCGACGTATGGGGTTATGTGGCGCTCAATCACTTCAAGCAGAAAACTATCGCCGGTGAAATCGGCTCTTCCACCATGCCGCACAAAGTAAACCCGATTGATTTTGAGAACTCCGAAGGCAATCTGGGCCTGTCCAATGCTGTCCTGCAGCACCTGGCCAGCAAACTGCCAGTCTCCCGCTGGCAGCGCGACCTGACCGACTCCACCGTTCTGCGTAACCTTGGCGTTGGCGTGGGCTACGCGCTGATTGCGTATCAATCTACCCTGAAAGGCGTCAGCAAACTGGAAGTGAACCGCGAGCGTCTGCTGGACGAACTGGATCACAACTGGGAAGTGCTGGCTGAGCCAATCCAGACGGTGATGCGCCGTTACGGCATTGAAAAACCGTATGAGAAACTGAAAGAGCTGACGCGCGGCAAACGCGTCGATGCGGAAGGTATGAAACAGTTTATCGACGGTCTGGCCTTACCGGAAGAAGAGAAAACCCGCCTGAAAGCTATGACCCCGGCCAATTATCTTGGTCGTGCCGCCACCATGGTTGATGAGCTAAAATAATGTCCTGTCCCCTCTTTCTGCCCGGAGAGAGGGGTTATTATCCGCTGGTTGAACCACTATTTATCTCTTTGCGTTACACTGTTGCCGATCGTCATGTGAGGAAAGAGTTATGCGCGTACTCGTTGTAGAAGATAATCCGCTGCTGCGTCATCATCTTAAAGTCCAGCTTCAGGAGATGGGCCATCAGGTCGATGCTGCCGAAGATGCCCGCGAGGCGGATTATTATCTTGGTGAGCATGTTCCTGACATTGCCATTGTCGATTTGGGATTGCCGGATGAAGATGGCCTGTCGTTAATCCGACGCTGGCGCAGCCATGGCGTTTCCCTCCCGCTGCTGGTGCTGACCGCCCGTGAAGGCTGGCAGGATAAAGTCGAAGTGTTAAGCGCAGGCGCGGATGATTACGTCACCAAACCGTTTCATATCGAGGAAGTGGCCGCCAGAATGCAGGCGCTGTTACGGCGAAATAGCGGGCTGGCCTCGCAGGTGATTTCTCTGCCGCCGTTCCAGGTCGATCTTTCCCGCCGTGAGCTCTCCGTCAGTGATGAAACCATCAAACTTACCGCCTTTGAATATACGATTATGGAAACGCTGATCCGCAATCACGGTAAAGTGGTCAGCAAAGATGCGCTAATGCTCCAGCTTTATCCGGATGCGGAACTGCGTGAAAGCCATACGATTGATGTGCTGATGGGCCGGCTGCGCAAAAAAATTCAGACCCGCTACCCGCACGACGTCATTACCACCGTGCGCGGCCAGGGCTACCGTTTCGAACTTCCGGAATGAACCGTCTGCTACGGCATTTTTTGCCGCTTTCCCTGCGTATCCGCTTTTTGCTGGCAACGGCGGCTATCGTATTAATTCTCTCTCTGGCCTACGGCATGGTGGCGCTGGTCGGCTATAGCGTCAGCTTTGATAAAACCACCTATCGCCTGCTGCGTGGGGAGAGCAATTTATTTTATACCCTCGCAAGGTGGGAGAACGGCACGCTAAGCATTGACCTGCCGGAAAATCTGGCGCAGCAAAGTCCATCTGTCGCGCTGATTTATGACGATAAAGGCACATTGCTCTGGGCGCAGCATAACCTTCCCTGGCTCATCCAGCGCATCCGCCCGGAGTGGCTCAAAACCAACGGATTTCAGGAAATCGAAGCGAATGTGGATTTCAGTAGCAGTCTGCTGCGTGACGATCGGGAGGTGGGAGATAAGCTTGAGGAAATACGTCGCGAAGCCGATCCGGACGATGAAATGACGCACTCGGTGGCGGTCAATATTTATCCGGCCACCGCCAGAATGCCACGATTAACCATTGTCATCGTCGACACCATTCCGATTGAGCTAAAAAGCTCTTATATGGTCTGGAACTGGTTCTTCTATGTGCTGATTGCCAACTTACTGCTGGTGATCCCGCTGCTCTGGGTCGCGGCATGGTGGAGTTTACGCCCGCTGGAGGCGCTGGCGAAAGAGGTTCGCGAACTGGAGGAACATCACCGCGAGGCGCTGAATCCTGAAACCACGCGTGAACTTACTCATCTGGTGCGCAACCTTAACCGCTTGCTGAAGACGGAGCGCGAGCGTAACGAAAAGTACCGTACCACTCTTACCGATCTGACGCACAGTTTAAAAACGCCGCTCGCCGTGCTGCAAAGTACGCTGCGATCTTTGCGTAGCGAAAAAATCAGCGTTGCCGAGGCTGAGCCGGTGATGCTCGATCAAATCAGCCGCATTTCACAGCAAATTGGCTATTTTCTGCATCGCGCCAGTATGCGCGGTGGCAATATTATGCTGAGCCGCGAACTGCATCCGGTGGCGTCGCTGCTGGATAACCTGACGTCTGCGATGAACAAAGTTTATCAACGCAAAGGGGTCAGTATTTCGCTGGATATTTCACCGGAAATCAGTTTCGTCGGTGAAAAAAACGATTTTATGGAAGTGTGTGGCAATGTACTGGATAACGCCTGCAAATACTGCCTCGAGTTTGTTGAAATCTCCGCTCGCCAGACGGAGGAACACCTGCATATTATTATTGAAGATGATGGTCCCGGCATTCCGCAAAGCAAACGCGAACTGGTGTTCGATCGCGGGCAGCGCATTGATACGTTACGTCCTGGCCAGGGCGTGGGGCTTTCTGTTGCGCGGGAAATCGTCGAACAATACGATGGTAAAATTGTCACCGAAGAAAGTTTGCTCGGCGGCGCGCGGATGGAAATCATCTTTGGTCGACAGCATCCGGGTAATCAAAACGGTTAACGCCCGCGTTTTTCTTTTTTTCTCCTGCATCGTAACTGCCCGCCATCCGTTATAATCGCTTCAGTTACGAGCCTGCGGGAAACTATTATGGACTATCAATTAGCATTAAACTGGCCCGATTTTATTGAACGCTACTGGCAAAAACGCCCGGTAGTGCTGAAACGGGGTTTCGCCAATTTTGTGGATCCTATCTCTCCCGACGAGCTGGCCGGTCTGGCGATGGAAAACGAAGTCGACAGCCGTCTGGTCAGTCACCAGGATGGTAAATGGCAGCTCAGCCACGGCCCTTTTGAAAGCTACGATCACCTGGGTGAAAATGACTGGTCGCTGCTGGTGCAGGCCGTCAATCAGTGGCATGAGCCGACTGCGGCGCTGATGCGTCCTTTCCGTGCTCTCCCCGACTGGCGCGTGGACGATCTGATGATCTCCTTTTCCGTACCGGGTGGCGGTGTGGGTCCGCATCTCGATCAGTATGATGTGTTTATTATCCAGGGTACCGGCCGCCGCCGCTGGCGCGTCGGCGAGAAAGTGCCAATGAAGCAGCACTGTCCGCATCCTGACCTGCTGCAGGTCGATCCATTCGAAGCGATTATCGACGAGGAACTGGAGCCCGGCGATATTCTGTATATTCCGCCAGGATTCCCGCATGAGGGTTATTCGCTGGAAAACTCGATGAATTATTCGGTGGGGTTCCATGCGCCCAATGCCCGCGAGCTGATCAGCGGGTTTGCCGATTATGTTCTGCAACGTGAACTGGGCAGTTTCCGCTACAGCGATCCGGAGATACCTTCGCGCGATCATCCGGCAGATATTCTGCCGCAAGAGCTGGATAAGCTGCGCGGTATGATGCTGGATCTGATTAACCAGCCGGAGCATTTCAGCCAGTGGTTTGGTGAGTTTATCACCCAGGCGCGTCACGAGCTAGATATTGCTCCGCCGGAGCCGCCTTACCAGCCGGACGAAATTTACGACGCACTGAAGCAGGGCGACAAGCTGGTACGCCTTGGCGGCCTGCGCGTGCTGCGGATTGGTGACGAAGTGTTTGCCAACGGTGAAAAAATCGACTCCCCTCACCGTCCGGCGCTCGAAGCGCTTTCCAGCCGTATTGTGCTGAGCGGTGAACATTTTGGCGACGCGCTGGAAGACCCTTCTTTCCTCGCAATGCTGGCCGCGCTGGTCAATAGCGGATACTGGTTCTTCGAGGATTAAAGCTTAACCTCTTTCCTCAAACTTGCCGGGCGGCGCAAGCTTGCCCGGCCTACAAAGTCCACACACCAGCCTCAATGTAGGCCTGATAAGCGCAGCGCCATCAGGCATTCAAGCCACCAGCCCTGACGTACTGTCAGGCCACGTTAGCGCTGTGCCTGGTTGTTAATTCCGCGATTCGCACAATCACCTGTACCGCTTTCTCCATTCCTTCGAGCGATACAAATTCATGTTTCCCGTGGTAGTTATAGCCGCCGGTAAACAGGTTCGGGCACGGTAGTCCCATAAAGGAGAGCTGGGAGCCGTCGGTGCCGCCGCGAATGGGCTTCATGTCCGGTTCGATATGGCAGTCAAGCATCGCCTGTTTTGCGATATCAATAATATGCGGATGTTCAGCCACTTTTTCATGCATATTGTAATAACTGTCTTCAATGATCAGCTCAATGTAGCAATCCGGATGCAGCCCCTTGCCGACTTTTTTGGCGATTTCCATCATCTTGCGCTTGCGGGCTTCAAACTGCTTACGGTCAAAATCGCGCACGATGTAGTGCATTTCAGCACGATCAACGCTGCCTTTTATGCTGGTAAGATGATAAAAACCTTCATAGCCTTCGGTATGTTCAGGACTTTCTTCAGCAGGCACTTCTGCGTGAATGCGTGACGCCAGCGAGAGGGCGTTGACCATCACCCCTTTCGCCGTCCCCGGATGCACGTTATTGCCGACGATTTTGATCGTCACCGAGGCCGCATTGAAGTTTTCGAATTCCAGTTCGCCCACGCCGCCGCCGTCAACGGTATAGGCCCACTGCGCGCCGAACTGGTCGACGTCAAAATGCTTCGCACCTTTGCCGACCTCTTCATCCGGCGTAAAGGCTACGCGGATATCGCCGTGAGGGATATTTTTGCCCTTCAGCACCGCCAGTGCGGTCATGATCTCAGCCACACCCGCTTTGTCATCCGCACCGAGCAGCGTTTTACCGTCGGTCGTGATCAGCGTCTGGCCCAGCATCTGATGCAGCACTGGAAACATCACTGGAGACAATACTTCATCACCAATGCCCAACGCGATATCTCCACCCCGATAACCTTCGATGATCTGCGGATTGACGTTTTTTCCGCTAAAATCCGGCGATGTGTCGACGTGGGAGATAAACCCGATTGCCGGGATATTGCCATCAATATTAGCAGGCAGCGTGCCCATCACGGTGCCTTTATCACTAAGGGTAACGTTAACCAGCCCCATCTCCTCAAGCTGGGCTTTGAGCAAATGCAACAGCTTCCATTGTCCTTCGGTACTCGGCACCTGACGCACGCCAGGCTTCGATTGCGTATCCAGAGAAACGTACTGTAAAAAACGCTCAAGTAATTTTTCCATGCGGTCACCCTCACTTTTTGTGACAACATTATCAATAAGCACGAAAACACAAATATTGCGTCAGGTCACTTTTAGGCGGGCAAACGAGAATATTTTTCGTTACGTCCACCACCGTCATAAAGGTAGCGTACCATTACGTATCAAGGATTGGCGATTTCAATGGTTTGCCGTAGAATGCCAGCCCTTAATCGTGTGCAGAACCCAAAGGTGGTTAATCACAAACCCCGTATCGGTCAGCTTCCCGGTACGTCTACATGGGACAGAGTCATAAATTGAATACACAACCGCGTTCGCTTTCACCACTGGTGCAACTGGCGGGAATTAATAAAAGCTTTGATGGTAAGAAGGTTATCGCAGATTTTAACCTGACCATCAACAACGGCGAATTCCTTACCCTCCTTGGCCCCTCTGGCTGCGGTAAAACAACCGTTCTGCGCCTGATTGCCGGGCTGGAAAATGTCGATACCGGCCGCATTCGTCTGGAAGATCTGGATATTACCGATGTTCCGGCTGAAAATCGCCACGTCAATACCGTCTTTCAAAGCTATGCGCTTTTCCCGCATATGACCGTTTTTGAAAACGTGGCATTTGGTCTGCGGATGCAAAAAACGCCTGCCGCTGAAATCACGCCCCGCGTCACCGAAGCGCTGCATATGGTGCAACTCGAAGAGTTTGCCCAGCGCAAACCACACCAGCTCTCCGGCGGACAACAGCAGCGCGTGGCTATCGCCCGCGCGGTGGTCAACAAGCCTCGCCTGCTGCTGCTGGATGAATCGCTTTCCGCGCTGGATTACAAGCTGCGCAAGCAGATGCAGAATGAACTTAAAGCCCTTCAGCGCAAGCTCGGGATCACCTTTGTCTTTGTCACCCACGATCAGGAAGAAGCCCTGACCATGTCAGACCGCATCGTAGTGATGCGCGACGGGCGCATTGAGCAGGACGGCACGCCGCGTGAAATTTACGAAGAGCCGAAGAACCTGTTCGTCGCCAGTTTCATTGGCGAAATCAATATATTTAATGCCACGGTCATCGAGCGTCTCGACGAACGCCGCGTGCGTGCCAGCGTTGAAGGCCGGGAATGTAATATCGACGTCAACTTTGCCGTCGACAAAGGCCAGAATCTGAACGTCCTGCTGCGCCCGGAAGATCTGCGCGTTGAAGAGATTAACGACGGCAGCGAGGTCGAAGGGCTGGTAGGTTACGTACGCGAGCGTAACTACAAAGGCATGACCCTGGAGTCCGTGGTCGAGCTGGAAAATGGCAAGATGGTGCTGGTCAGTGAGTTCTTCAACGAAGACGATCCGGATTTCGATCACTCACTGGATCAGAAAATGGCGATTAACTGGGTAGAGAGCTGGGAGGTTGTACTGGCTGATGAAGAACACAAGTAAATTCCAGAATGTGGTGATTGCCACTATCGTTGGTTGGCTTGTGTTGTTTGTTTTTCTGCCCAACCTGATGATCATCGCCACCAGCTTCCTGACTCGCGACGACGCGAACTTCGTTAAGCTGGTCTTTACGCTGGACAACTATGCCCGACTGGTCGACCCGCTCTATTTTCAGGTGCTGCTGCACTCCTTGAATATGGCGCTGATCGCCACCGTCGCTTGCCTCGCACTGGGCTATCCGTTTGCCTGGTTCCTGGCGAGGCTGCCGCAAAAGGTGCGTCCGCTGCTGCTCTTTTTGCTGATTGTTCCTTTCTGGACCAATTCGCTGATCCGCATCTATGGCCTGAAGATTTTTCTCAGCACCAAAGGCTATCTGAACGAGTTTTTGCTGTGGCTGGGCGTTATTGAAACCCCCATCCGAATTATGTTTACCCCCAGCGCGGTGATTATCGGCCTGGTGTATATCCTGCTGCCGTTTATGGTGATGCCGCTGTACTCCAGTATTGAGAAGCTGGATAAACCGTTGCTGGAAGCAGCGAAAGATCTGGGCGCTAATAAAATGCAAACGTTCGTACGCATCATTCTGCCGCTGACCATGCCGGGTATTATTGCCGGTTGTCTGCTGGTGATGCTGCCAGCGATGGGGCTGTTTTACGTTTCAGATCTGATGGGCGGCGCGAAAAACCTGCTGATCGGTAACGTCATTAAGAGCCAGTTCCTCAATATTCGCGACTGGCCGTTCGGGTCTGCCACCAGCATTACCCTGACGGTAGTGATGGGACTGATGCTGCTGGTTTACTGGCGTGCCTCGCGCCTGCTGAATAAGAAGGTGGAACTGGAATGATCGGTCGACTGCTGCGCGGCGGTTTTATGTCCGCCATCTATGCTTATTTATATATTCCGATCATTATTCTGATCGTGAACTCCTTTAACAGTTCGCGCTTCGGTATCAACTGGCAGGGTTTTACCACCAAATGGTATAGCCTGCTGGTAAATAATGACAGCCTGTTACAGGCGGCACAGCATTCGCTGACCATGGCGGTGTTTTCGGCAACCCTGGCGACGCTGATTGGCTCATTGACTGCCGTGGCGCTGTATCGCTACCGTTTTCGCGGCAAGCCTTTCGTTAGCGGGATGCTGTTTGTCGTGATGATGTCGCCGGATATTGTAATGGCGATTTCCCTGCTGGTGCTGTTTATGATGCTGGGGATCGAGCTGGGATTCTGGTCGCTGCTCTTTTCGCATATCACTTTCTGCCTGCCCTTCGTGGTGGTGACGGTCTATTCACGCCTGAAAGGGTTTGATGTGCGGATGCTGGAAGCGGCGAAAGACCTGGGGGCCAGCGAGATGACGATCCTGCGTAAAATCATTCTGCCGCTGGCAATGCCCGCGGTAGCCGCTGGCTGGTTGCTCAGCTTTACCCTGTCGATGGATGACGTTGTGGTATCGTCGTTTGTGACCGGTCCGGCCTATGAAATTCTGCCGCTGAAAATTTATTCGATGGTCAAAGTTGGCGTATCACCTGAAGTGAATGCGCTGGCGACGATTTTACTGGTTTTGTCGCTGGTTATGGTGATTGCCAGCCAGCTTATTGCACGTGATAAAACAAGGGGACGTTAAGATGATTAAATGGTCACGCCACCTGCTGGCTGCGGGCGCACTGGCCTTCGGCATGAGCGCCGCCCACGCCGACGACGCCAAAACGCTGTATTTCTACAACTGGACCGAGTATGTACCGCCGGGCCTGCTGGAGCAGTTCACCAAAGAGACCGGGATTAAGGTTATCTATTCGACCTATGAGTCGAATGAAACCATGTATGCCAAACTGAAGACCTATAAAGACGGCGCGTACGATCTGGTGGTCCCGTCCACCTATTTCGTCGATAAAATGCGCAAAGAAGGGATGATCCAGAAGATCGACAAATCCCAGCTTTCCAACTTCAAAAATCTCGATCCGGAAGTGCTGAATAAACCATTCGATCCGAATAATGACTACTCCATTCCTTACATCTGGGGCGCGACCGCGATTGGTATTAACAGCGACGAAGTCGATCCGAAAAGCGTGACCAGCTGGGCCGACCTGTGGAAACCGGAGTATAAAGGCAGTCTGCTGCTGACTGATGACGCACGCGAAGTCTTCCAGATCGCTCTGCGCAAACTCGGTTATTCCGGCAATACCACCGATCCTAAAGAGATCGAAGCCGCCTATAAAGAGCTGCAAAAGCTGATGCCAAACGTCGCCGCGTTCAACTCCGACAACCCGGCCAACCCGTATATGGAAGGCGAAGTGAACCTGGGGATGGTATGGAACGGCTCAGCCTACGTCGCCCGTCAGGCGGGGACGCCGCTGCAGGTAGTCTGGCCGAAAGAAGGCGGTATTTTCTGGATGGACAGTCTTGCCATTCCGGCTAACGCGAAAAACAAAGAAGGCGCGCTGAAGCTGATCAACTTCCTGCTGCGCCCGGACGTGGCGAAAGAAGTGGCGGAAACCATCGGTTATCCGACGCCTAACCTCGCCGCGCGCAAGCTGCTGAGCCCGGACGTCGCGAACGATAAAACGCTTTATCCGGATGCTGAGACCATCAGCAAGGGTGAGTGGCAGAACGACGTCGGCGACGCCAGCGCGATTTACGAGCAGTATTATCAGAAGCTGAAAGCGGGACGTTAATAACCGTCAGGCGGAGCAACCCGCTCCGCCTGAAAAGTGCTTTATAAACCTTTCAGCATTTTCTCCACAAACGCCGGCACCACTTCGCTCGCCAGCCCGTAATGCTTCTCTTCAAACTCGCTACCGACCTGGCTGGGTTCGAGATTCAGCTCTACCGTATGCGCGCCGTGTAAGCGGGCTTCGTGGACAAAGCCCGCCGCCGGGTAAACGTGCCCGGAAGTGCCGATGGCGATAAAAACATCCGCCATTGCCAGCGCGCTGTAAATTTCGTCCATGCCGAGCGGCATTTCACCGAACCATACTACGTGCGGGCGCAGCGGCGCGGGAAACTGGCAGCAGTGGCATTTATCGTCCGGCGTGACGTCACCGGTCCACTCCAGCACCTGCCCGCTCCACGAGCAGCGGACTTTCAGCAGTTCGCCGTGCATATGCACGATATGTTTATTACCCGCGCGCTCATGCAGATTATCAATATTCTGCGTCACCAGCAGAAAGCGATCGCCGAGCGCCTCTTCAAGCTTAGCCAGCGCCAGATGAGCCGCGTTTGGCATAATTTCAGCCTGCTGAAGCTGCCGACGACGGGCGTTGTAAAATGCCTGAACCAGCGCGGGATCGCGGGCGAAACCTTCCGGCGTCGCCACGTCTTCGACCCGATGCTCTTCCCATAAGCCATCCGCCGCACGAAAGGTGCGGATCCCTGACTCGGCTGATATTCCGGCACCGGTCAGAACCACGACTCTTGGTTTATCCATCTCTTCTGGCACCCTGTCTCTGAAGAAAATGCGTTGACGCAGACGCTCGCGCAGTCGGCGTTTGTTACGGCGAAAACGGCTTAATCGATGTAGGCGGCGCGACTGCATAATTACCTCTGGGGTGTGTCAGTAAGATGGAGGAACGCCGCGCCGCGCATTCCTCCTGCATCACCGTGCCGTGCGCGCTCAATACGCGGCACGCTGGCTACCGGTAACAAATGGCGCGGTAAACGCGCCGCGAGTCCTTCAGCTATAGCACTAAAGTTAGACAATCCACCGCCGATCACCACTAAATCAGGATCGATAATTGTCAGGATATTACCGAGGCATACCGCCAGCAGGTCAAGGTAACGCTCCACGTGCTGACGCGCGTTCTCGTCGCCCTGTTGCCAGAGGCGTACAATCTCCTCGCCATCAAGCGGCTGATGATAATAATGCTGATATAGCCAGGCAAAACCACGGCCGGAGAGATAATTTTCAATGCAGCCAATCTGGCCGCAGCCGCAGCGACGTAGCGGGAAATCTAAGCCCATCAGGGTAAATGCATCGACCGGCAGGCGAATATGACCAAACTCACCGGTGATGTAACTGCGCCCGGTGATGGGCTTGCCGTTGATGACCAGGCCACCGCCGACGCCGGTCCCGAGGATCAGACCCATTACCAGCGGATACTGAATAAATTCGTCATCCCAGGCTTCGGAAAGCGCAAAGCAGTTAGCGTCGTTGTCCAGACGCACATCGCGGTCCAGCAACCGACTGAGATCGGCGCGCAGCGGTTTGCCGCTGGCGGCGGGCACGTTGGCGGCATAAAGCGTGCCGCCATCGGTTTCCGGCATACCGGGAATGCCAATGCCGACCGTACCTTTACAGGCGAAACGGGCATCTGCTTCAGCGACCAGCCCGGTGACCGCCTGTAAAAAGGATTCATAACTGTCTCGTGGGGTGGCGATGCGCTTTTCCCATTGCAGATGTCGCTTATTATCGAAAACGCCCAGCGCAATCTTACTGCCACCAATATCAAATCCGTAATACATCGCCACTCCTTTTGAAATTATTGCCCGCTTAATACCCTTGCAGGATCAATGTTACTCGCGCGTCGCGCCGGATACCAGCTTGCCAGCAGGCTCAACAGCAGCGCCGTCACCAGAACATATAGCACGTCCAGCCAGTGTAATTCTGACGGCAGGAAGTCAATAAAGTAAATATCGCCGGACAGGAACTGATGGCCGATCAGCTTTTCGATGTACTCAATAATCGCTGTCAGCTGTAACGCGCCAATCACGCCGATAACTACCCCGATAAGGCTGCCAAAGAGCCCGGCGAGCAGTCCGTACCAGACGAAAATCGCGCGGATCAGGCCGTCTTTCGCGCCGAGGGTGCGCAGAACCGCGATGTCGCTGCTTTTGTCTTTTACCGCCATTACCAGGGTGGAGACGATATTAAAACAGGCCACGCCGATCACCAGAATCATCGCCAGGTACATAATGGCGCGGATCATCTGAATATCGCGATACATATAGCCGTAGGTCCCTACCCAGCTTTTGATATAGACGTAATCATTGGTTACTTCACCCGCCGAGCGCACCAGCGCCGGCGCGTTAAAGACGTCGTTGACCTTCAGCGCAATGCCGGTCACGCTGCTGCCCATCTCCAGATACTGCTGCGCATCCTGCATTGGGATCATTGCGAAGCTGTGATCGAGCTGACCGCTAAGTTGCAGAATGCCGGTGACGTGGAGGCGGATACGTTTTGGCTGGAGCAGCTTATGATCGGCGCTGGCGTTGGGGATCATAATCGAGACTGAATCGCCCTGCTTCACATGCAGCGCGTCGGCAACGCCTTTGCCAATAATAATCTGCTGTTCGCCCGCCTTAAAATTAGCCCAGGCATTGCCCTGCACGTACTGGGGCAGCGCGCTAAGACGGCTTTCCTGCTGCGGATCGACGCCCTTCACCTGAATCGCGCGGATATTCGCGCCGCTCTCGACCAGCCCGGTGAAATCGACGTAAGGCGCGGCAGCGACAATACCGGGCACTTTTTCAATTTTGCTCAGCTTGTCGTTCCAGCCGTTCCACGGCTGATTTACCGGCTCGATCTGGCCGTGCGGCACCACCGCTAAAATACGGTTGTTCAGCTCACGCTCAAAACCGTTCATCGCGCTCAGGCCGATAATCAGCACTGCGACACCCAGCGCAATGCCGATGGTAGAAATAATCGAAATCAGCGATACCATGCCGCTACGGCGGCGGCCACGGCTAAAACGCAACCCGATAAGAAGGGATAAAGGCGAGGCCATTAATCAGCTCCCATCAGGCTCAGTTCGGTATTCAGGTGACCATCCCGCATCTCCAGCTGGCGGGACATCCGCCGTGCCAGTTGCAGGTCGTGGGTCACCACCAAAAATGCGGTGCCCTGCGAGGCGTTCAGCTCGCCAAGCAGCTGGAAAATACTGTCGGCGTTACGCGCATCCAGGTTCCCGGTTGGCTCATCGGCCAGCACCAGACGCGGGTTATTCACCAGCGCACGGGCAATCGCCACGCGCTGACGTTCGCCGCCGGATAATTCAGACGGACGGTGGCTGGCGCGATGATCGAGTCCCACCGCTTTCAGCATATCCCGCGCGCGCTGGTTGATCTCCGCCGGACGCTTTTTGCCGATCAGTAGCGGCATCGCGACGTTTTCCAGCGCGGTAAAATCAGGCAGCAGGTGGTGAAACTGATAGATAAAGCCGAGGTTCTGATTACGAAGTTCCGCTTTTGCCGCCGACGACAGTTTGCTCATCGGCTGACCGCTAAAAATCACGTCGCCGGAGGTGGGCGTATCCAGCCCGCCGAGCAGGTGCAGCAGCGTACTTTTCCCGGAGCCGGAGCTGCCGACAATTGCCATCATCTCCCCTTCGCCCACGCTGAAACTGACATTATGCAACACGTCGGTTTGCACACTGCCTTCCTGATAGCGTTTGCACAGGTTGTCGCATTGCAACAGGATCTTATTCATAACGTAAAGCCTCAGCGGGTTGAGTGGCGGCAGCGCGCCATGAAGGATAAAGCGTGGACAGCAGCGCAATCGCCATCGCCACCAGTGCAATAGCAATCACCTGCAGCGGTTCAATCGCCACCGGCAGCGCCGCGCCGTCCAGAAATGCGCCGATAATCGGCATTAAATTGTTGAGCTGGCTGGCGAGCAGCGCGCCCAGCGCGGCACCCAGCAGCGCGCCGATAATCCCGGCGCTGGCTCCCTGTACCATAAACACCGCCATGATCTGCCGTGGCGTCAGGCCCTGGGTTTGCAGAATGGCAACTTCGCCCTGCTTCTCCATTACCATCAGTCCCAGCGAAGTGATGATGTTAAAAGCGGCGACGGCGACAATCAGACTGAGCAGCAGGCCCATCATGTTTTTTTCCATCCGCACGGCCTGGAATAGCTCGCCTTTACGCTCGCGCCAGTCCTGCCATTTGGTGTCCGGCGGCAATGGTTGTTGACTGAGGGTATCCACCTGTAAAGGTTCGTTAAGCCACAGACGCCAGCCGGTAATATTCCCCGACGGGTAGCGCATCAGGCGTGACGCGTCCTGAATATTGACCAGCATCTGATAGCCGTCGACTTCGCTGTTGGCGGCAAAGGTGCCAATCACCGTAAACAGGCGCTGGCTGGGAATGCGCCCCATCGGCGTAAACTGGCTGGCCGACGGCACCATAATACGCAATGAATCGCCACGATTAAGTCCCAGTTGCCCGGCCAGCTGCTCGCCGAGAATGACGTTGTAGCGTCCAGGCTGCAAATCGGTCTGCTTTACATTAACTAAATACGGCAAGAGCGGATCTTTTTGCGCCGGATCGACGCCCAGCATCACGCCCACCGCCACGCTGCGCGCGCTCTGTAATACCACGTCACCGGTGGTGATGGGCGCAACACGATTTACGCCCTGAAGCGTCACCGCCTTTTCAGGAATTTTTTGCGGGTCCAGCGACCCTTGCGTGGAAGAAAGAATGGCCTGCGGCATCAGCCCCAGAATATTGTTTTGCAGCTCGCGTTCAAAGCCGTTCATGACGGAAAGCACCGTTACCAGCGCCATCACGCCAAGCGTAATACCGATAGTGGAAAGCCATGAGACAAAGCGACCGAAGCGGTCCGCTGCGCGCCCACGCATGTAGCGCAGGCCGATAAATAGTGCGACAGGTTGGTACATGTAATCCGTCTGGTTGCTGTGGCAGAAGAGGAAGTATATAAGCGAAAGCGCACAGCGTAAATGAGGGAAACCGTAAGAGTTCGTCATCGGACCGTCAAAAAGATCTGATAAATCAATTTGCTATTATTGATTCACGCGCGCAGACGCAGATTGATCTACCATTTGCTTATGTAAAATGAACGCGGATAATAATCTGCATTGAGAATCAGCACGTTGTCCCCATATCTTCTGGGCAAACCTATCAGAGACCCCGACACGACCTATGCCTGAACAACACCGTTATTCTTTGCCTGTCAAAGCAGGCGACCAACGCCAACTGGGTGAGTTAACCGGCGCGGCCTGTGCGACAGAGATCGCTGCGATTGTCGAGCGCCATCCAGGCCCGGTGGTGCTGGTTGCGCCCGACATGCAAAATGCCCTGCGCCTGCATGACGAAATCACCCAGTTTACAGATAACCTGGTCATCAATCTCGCCGACTGGGAAACGCTGCCTTACGATAGCTTTTCGCCGCACCAGGAGATCATCTCCTCGCGTCTGTCGGTGCTCTATCAGCTTCCCACCATGCAGCGCGGCGTGTTGATCCTGCCGGTGAATACGCTGATGCAGCGCGTCTGCCCGCACAGTTATCTGCACGGTCATGCGCTGGTGATGAAAAAAGGGCAGCGGCTGTCGCGCGATGCGCTGCGCGCGCAGCTTGAATCCGCGGGCTATCGCCATGTCGATCAGGTCATGGAGCACGGTGAATATGCCACGCGTGGCGCACTGCTGGATCTCTACCCAATGGGTAGTGCTCAACCCTATCGTCTGGATTTTTTTGATGACGAAATCGACAGCCTGCGCCTTTTTGATGCCGATACCCAACGCACGCTGGAAGAAGTCGACGCTATCAACCTGTTGCCCGCGCACGAATTTCCGACGGATAAAGCGGCGATTGAACTTTTCCGCAGCCAGTGGCGCGACAAATTCGATGTGAAACGCGATGCCGAACATATTTACCAGCAGGTGAGTAAAGGGACGCTGCCTGCCGGGATCGAATACTGGCAGCCGCTGTTTTTTAGCGAGCCGCTGTCGCCGCTGTTCAGCTATTTCCCGGCCAGTACGCTGATTATCAATACGGGTGACGTTGAAGGGAGCGCCATCCGTTTTCAGGCTGATGCCCATGCCCGCTATGAGAACCGGGGCGTTGATCCGATGCGCCCCCTGCTGCCGCCAGAACAACTGTGGATGCGCACCGATGAACTGCTCGGCGAGTTAAAACGCTGGCCGCGCGTACAGTTAAAAACCAAGAGTCTGGCCGATAAAGCCGCGTTTACTAATCTGGGCTACCGTACCTTGCCGGACCTGTCAGTACAGGCGCAGCAAAAGTCGCCGCTCGACAATCTGCGTAAATTTCTGGAATCGTTTGACGGTCCGGTAATTTTTTCGGTGGAAAGTGAAGGACGCCGTGAAGCCCTCAGCGAACTGGTGGCGCGGATCAAGCTGTCGCCAAAACGCATCCTGCGGCTGGATGAAGCGGCTGACAAAGGGCGCTACGTGATGATTGGCGCCTCTGAGCATGGGTATATTGATACCCTGCGCAACCGCGCCCTGATCTGTGAAAGCGATCTGCTGGGCGAGCGGGTGGCGCGCCGTCGTCAGGATAGCCGCCGCACCATTAATCCGGACACGCTGATCCGTAACCTCGCCGAGCTGCATACCGGTCAGCCGGTGGTGCATCTGGAACACGGCGTGGGCCGCTACGCGGGCATGACCACGCTGGAAGCGGGCGGCATCACCGCGGAATACCTGATGCTGACCTACGCCAACGACGCCAAACTGTACGTTCCGGTTTCCTCCCTGCATTTGATCAGCCGCTATGCGGGCGGTGCAGAAGAGAATGCCCCGCTGCATAAACTGGGCAGCGACGCCTGGACCCGCGCGCGGCAGAAAGCCGCCGAGCGCGTACGCGACGTGGCGGCCGAACTGCTGGACATTTATGCCCAGCGCGCGGCGAAAAAAGGTTTTGCCTTTAAGCATAACCGTGAACAGTATCAGCTGTTTTGCGACAGCTTCCCTTTTGAGACCACGCCCGATCAGGCGCTGGCGATCAACGCCGTGCTGAGTGATATGTGTCAGCCGCTGGCGATGGATCGCCTGGTCTGTGGCGATGTGGGTTTTGGCAAAACGGAAGTCGCCATGCGCGCCGCTTTCCTCGCGATTGAAAATAATAAGCAGGTGGCGGTACTGGTGCCCACCACCCTGCTCGCCCAGCAGCATTTTGACAATTTCCGCGACCGTTTCGCCAACTGGCCGGTGCGCATCGAAATGCTGTCACGCTTTCGCAGCGCCAAAGAACAGGCGCTCATCCTTGAACAGGCGGCCGAAGGAAAAATCGATATTTTAATCGGCACCCACAAATTGCTGCAGGCGGATGTCAAATGGCGCGATCTGGGGCTGCTGATTGTCGATGAAGAGCACCGCTTTGGCGTGCGGCATAAAGAGCGCATTAAAGCGATGCGTTCTGACGTGGACATTCTGACCCTCACCGCCACGCCGATCCCGCGTACGCTGAATATGGCGATGAGCGGAATGCGCGATCTGTCGATTATCGCCACCCCACCCGCACGCCGTCTGGCGGTGAAAACCTTCGTGCGCGAGTACGATAATCTGGTGGTCCGCGAGGCGATCCTGCGTGAAGTATTGCGCGGCGGGCAGGTCTATTATCTCTATAACGACGTTGAAAATATCCAGAAAGCGGCCGCGCGCCTCGCCGAGCTGGTGCCGGAGGCGCGCATTGCCATCGGTCACGGCCAGATGCGCGAGCGCGAGCTGGAACGGGTGATGAACGACTTCCACCACCAGCGTTTTAACGTGCTGGTGTGTACCACCATCATTGAGACCGGGATTGATATTCCGACCGCCAATACCATCATCATTGAACGCGCCGATCATTTTGGTCTGGCACAGCTGCATCAGCTACGCGGGCGCGTCGGCCGTTCGCATCATCAGGCCTATGCGTGGCTGCTGACGCCGCACCCGAAAGCCATGACCACCGACGCCCAGAAACGGCTGGAAGCCATTGCCTCGCTGGAGGATTTAGGCGCGGGCTTTGCGCTGGCCACCCACGATCTGGAAATTCGCGGCGCGGGTGAACTGCTGGGGGAAGATCAGAGCGGACAAATGGAGACCATCGGCTTCTCGCTGTATATGGATCTGCTGGAAAACGCGGTAGACGCCCTGAAAGCGGGACGCGAGCCGTCGCTTGAGGATCTCACCAGCCAGCAAACGGAGGTCGAACTGCGAATGCCGTCGCTGCTGCCGGATGACTTTATCCCGGACGTTAACACCCGTCTCTCCTTCTATAAGCGTATTGCCAGCGCCAAAAATGAGAATGCGCTTGAAGAGATTAAAGTCGAGTTGATCGATCGCTTTGGTCTGCTGCCTGATGCGGCGCGTAATTTGCTGGATATTGCGGGCCTGCGCCAGCAGGCGCAGCGGCTGGGGATCCGCAAGCTGGAAGGCAATGATAAAGGCGGGCAGATCGAATTCGCGGAAAATAACCACGTTAACCCTGCCTGGCTGATTGGCCTGCTGCAGAAGGAGCCGCAGCATTTCCGGCTTGATGGCCCGACGCGGCTGAAGTTTTTCCAGGATCTCAACGAGCGAAAAACCCGTATGGACTGGGTGCGCAACTTTATGCGCCAGCTTGAGGAAAATGCGATAGCCTGAGCAGGCTCATAAAAAAAGCCCCACGGTAATCACCGTGGGGCTTCCTGTAAATACCAGGCAGAGGGTTATCTTATTTATAAATCACAGCGGTGCCGTGCAGGGTGTTAGGACCACTTACAGAAGTGATGCGGAAAGATTTCGCGCCCATAGCATCCGCTTTTTGCGCCAGCTGATTTTCCAGCGAGCCAAGGTTTGTTCCGGCATCAGCGGAAATCACGCCCGCTTTTTGCTGATTGGCTGGGGTGGACTGCACCTGAACGGCAGCGAAGCTTGCAAAAGAAAGTGAACTCAGTACAGCGGCGGCGATGAGGGTTTTAATGTTTTTCATAATAATGACCTTATGCAGATGAACGGTGGATCACATTTAATTAACGATCGATAGGTAAATCATAAGTGTGATCAATGTCACAGTCAAGTTTATTTTATAACGATCGTTATTAATAAATGAAAACCCTTATCTTTCATTAACATAAGCTTATTAATTTTTTATTGTTTTCAAGGTAGCACCGCGATACATTTATTTTTATAATGGTTATTCACTTAACTGACTCAGGTACAACGGCACCATGACAGCTGACGTTCAAAGTTGCACAAAAAAAAGCCGTGGCCGACCAAAAGTGTTCGACAGGGACGCGGCGCTGGATAAGGCCATGACACTCTTCTGGGAGCACGGGTATGAAGCGACCTCGCTTGCCGATCTGGTAGAAGCGACGGGTGCTAAAGCCCCGACGCTCTACGCAGAATTTATTAACAAAGAGGGCCTGTTTCGGGCGGTACTCGATCGCTATATCTCGCGCTTCGCTGCCCGCCATGAGGCAGCGTTGTTCAACGAGGAACAATCCGTAGAGCAGGCGCTGGAAGCCTATTTCATGGCGGTCGCTACCTGCTTTACCAGCAAAGAAACCCCGGCGGGCTGCTTTATGATTAACACCTCGGCGACGCTTGCCGCCTCGTCAAAAGAGATTGCCCGCACGCTGAAAACCCGTCATGCGCAGCAGGAGCAGACGCTTTGCACGTTTCTGCTTTCCCGACAGCAGCGCGGTGAACTTCCTGAGCAAAAAGATGTTCAGGCGCTGGCGCAGTTTCTGAACTGTATTTTACAGGGCATGTCGATTAGCGCTCGTGAAGGCGCCAGCCTTGAGGATTTGCAGCAGATCATTCGTACTACCTTCTGCCTGTGGCCAAAGATGCTTACCCTATAAGCCACAAAAAAGCCCCTCAGCCTGAGCGATGAGGGGCAAACAGTAGATAACGCTTTTTTTACGCTTTGTTATTCAGGATCAGCTGACCATTATTGTCGAGCGGGATTTGTGTTCCCGGATCGTCTTTCATGCGGATTTTCCCCTGCTGATCGCCGATTTTATAGGTCACATCATAACCAAGCATATTTTCCGATTTGTCGTACACCGTTTTGCAACGCTGCTGCGTGGTGGTGTACGTGTCCGATTCCTGCATTGAGCCCTGGATCTGGTTACCGGCATAGCCGCCGCCCAGCGCGCCCGCGATGGTGGCAATGTCTTTACCACGTCCGCCGCCGAACTGGTGGCCTACAACGCCGCCTGCGACCGCACCAAGCACGGAACCGGTTATACGGTTTTCGTCCTGAACCGGACGTCGGTGCGTGACACTGACGTTACGACACTCTTTACGCGGTGTTTTAACCGTTTCTTTAATCGGCGTTGCCGAAACCACCTGCGCATACTGCGGGCCACGTTCAAAGACGTCCAGACTGGCCACGGCTGCCACACCCAGCGCAGCGGCTACGCCAATCCCTATACCCGCCAACATTGATTTATTCACGGGAGCTCCTCCTTCGTTGCTATTGGTCATAATTTTGCAATCAAGAGGATATTTCGCCAATCAGAACTGCGCCTAAAAACGCGGGATCTGAGGGTAAAGCAGAATGATTCAGAGGAGTCTTAGGGCCATACGCCTGTTTGACAGGATTATATTTTGCCAGAGAGGGAAATTGCCTGATGGCGCTGCGCGTATCGGGTCTACGGGTATTCAGGCTTAGGTTGTAATAATTCACAGGCCGGGCGAGCTTGCGGCGCTCGGCCTGGGGTATGCCTTAGTGCAGTTTAAGACGCGGACGGATCACCCGGTTAATGCTGCCCACCAGCATCATCAGACCGGTTTTAAAATAGCCGTGCAGGGCAATCTGATGCATACGGTATAGCGAAATATATACAAAGCGTGCGATGCGTCCTTCGATCATCATGGAGCCGCGGGTCAGGTTCCCCATCAGGCTACCGACGGTCGAAAAGTTAGACAGCGATACCAGCGAACCATGATCTTTGTACTGATACGCTTTTAGCGGTTTCCCCTTCACCTGCGCCAGGATGTTATGCAGCGCGCAGGTTGCCATCTGGTGCGCGGCCTGGGCGCGTGGCGGGACAAATCCGCCTTCCGGACGAGCGCAGGAGGCGCAGTCGCCGATGGCGTAAATATCAGCATCGCGCGTCGTTTGCAGCGTCGGCTCGACCACCAGCTGGTTGATGCGGTTTGTTTCCAGTCCACCCAACTCTTTCATAAAGTCCGGCGCTTTAATGCCTGCGGCCCAGACCATCAAATCAGCTTTAATATACTCGCCTTCTTTAGTATGCAATCCACCTTCGTCGGCGCTGGTCACCATCGTCTGGGTAAGCACACGCACGCCGAGTTTGGTCAGTTCGTTATGCGCCGCACCCGAAATACGCGGCGGCAGCGCAGGCAGAATACGCTCGCCCGCTTCCACCAGGGTGACATTGATCGCTTCATTGGTCAGCCCTTTGTAGCCGTAGCTGTGGAGCTGTTTCACCGCATTGTGCAGCTCTGCAGACAGCTCAACCCCGGTGGCCCCACCGCCGACAATCGCGATATTGACCTTGCCGTTAGCCCCCAGATTCGCCGAGAACTTGAGGAACAGGTTAAGCATCTCCTGATGGAAACGACGCGCCTGATGCGGATTGTCGAGGAAAATACAGTGCTCTTTAACGCCTGGCGTGTTGAAGTCGTTAGAGGTACTGCCCAGCGCCATGATCAGCGTGTCGTAAGCCAGCTTGCGCTCAGGCACCAGTAATTCGCCTTTTTCATCGCGCAGTTCAGCCAGGGTCAACGTTTTGCTTTCGCGATTAAGATCGATAACCGACCCAAGC
Source organism: Superficieibacter sp. HKU1 (assembly GCF_029319185.1). Lineage (NCBI taxonomy): Bacteria > Pseudomonadati > Pseudomonadota > Gammaproteobacteria > Enterobacterales > Enterobacteriaceae > Superficieibacter > Superficieibacter sp. HKU1. The sequence goes on along the minus strand of NZ_CP119754.1, from coordinate 2,009,298 downwards.
TGGAACTGGAAGTGGTGATTTCGCGCATGCGCCAGATAGCTCAGGGCATCCACACCTTCATCCAGTGAGCCCGTCGCCACTTCATGCAGCAGCGGCTTCCACAGGTGGCTGTGGTTGCGGTCGACGAGAGTGATTTTGGCTTTCTTACCTCGCCCTAACTTTTTGCCCAGTTGCGTTGCCAGCTCAAGACCGCCAGCACCACCGCCTACAATCACAATCTTCTTCAATGGTGTAGTCAACGTGACCCCCTAAAATTATTAACCAATTGTTAACTAAAGGTTATGAAAATAACTTTTAGTTAACAACAAGTTACCGCTATGAAATCGTACCACCTCCATGAGAATAACACGTCAGGGTCATTGGTCATACCAAAATTGATGTACATCAAGTTTTGCCGCTGAAAAGATGAACAACTGTAGACACAGGCAAAAAAAAGGGCCAGCCCGTTGGCTGACCCTTTAACTGGTAAAACGATTATCCGAGCGTTTTAAACGCCTTGATACGCTGTAAATGCGGCGAGATATTTTTGAACTTGTGGGTCTGCTCTTCATCCCAGACGATTTCATACCACGGGCACAAAATCTCTGCGCTACGCTGGCTGTTAAGCGCCTCATCCCGACGCGACAGGATCGCCATGCAACGGTCGCGGTTCTTCTCGCGGAAGTTACTGACGCACTTGGTGGCAATATCGGTATATTCTTCCGGGCGATCGATTTTGCCTTCCATATTTTCCGCCGGAAACAGGTTCGGGTTAAATACCACCTGGCGAATATCGCAGAGGAAGCCAATGCGTTCGGCCCAGAAACCGCCAAGCCCGACGCCGCAGATCAGCGGGCGATCGTCCGCATTCAACTGGAGCATCTTGTCGACTTCTTTCAGCAGATGCTGCATATCATGCTTCGGGTGACGCGTACTGTAGCTAATCAGTCGCACATCCGGGTCGATAAACTGCAGCTGCAATACCTTTTCATGGTTGCCCGGGCTGTTTGAGTCAAAACCGTGTAAATAAATAATCATCGCATCCTCACCATACTCTTTATTTCGCAGGGATTAATGGATTGCTTTGTGTTCCTGCCAGCGCTCGTGCAGCTGATTCAGCTGCGCACTTATCGTCTTCCAGCGGGCAGAATCCATCAGTTCCTGACGAGTAAACGTCCCTTTATGATACAATTGCGTAACACGCTGTGCATTGATCGGCGACAGATTATCCAGAACGCTGACCGCTCCTTTACGATTATTGCAGACCAGGATCATATCGCAACCTGCATCCAGCGATGCCTGACCGCGCTCGGCGTAGCTTCCCATGATCGCGGCACCTTCCATCGAAAGGTCGTCAGAAAAAATCACGCCGTCAAAATGAAGTTCACCGCGCAGGACAGTTTTCAGCCAGTGCGCCGACCCACTGGCCGGACGGGGATCGACCTGCGTGTAGATCACATGCGCGGGCATAATGGCGTCGAGACGCTTTTCGTCGATCAGGGTACGGAAGATGGTCATATCCCGGGCGCGAATTTCCGCTTCAGTGCGCGGATCCTGCGGCGTCTCTTTATGCGAGTCCGCGGTCACCGCGCCGTGCCCGGGGAAGTGTTTGCCGGTGGTTTTCATTCCCGCCGCGTGCATACCGTCTATAAACCGGCGGGCCATCGCCAGCGCCTTCAGCGGATCGTCATGATAAGAGCGCTCGCCGATAGCGGCGCTAATATGGCCGACGTCCAGCACCGGGGCGAAACTGATATCGATGTCCATGGCGATCATTTCGCTCGCCATCAGCCAGCCCGCCTCTTCTGCCAGCACGCCGCCCTCTTCCAGACCGTGCAATTCGGCAAAAGACTGGGCGGCAGGCAGGCGGGTAAAGCCCTCGCGAAAACGCTGAACGCGTCCACCTTCCTGATCGACGGCAACCACCAGCCGATGATGCGAGGCGGCACGGATCTGGCGCACCAGCTCGCGCAACTGCGCGGGATCGTGGTAGTTGCGGGTAAAAAGAATTAATCCGCCTACCGACGGATGCGCCAGAATCTCACGCTCTTCCGCATCCAGTTCAAAACCTTCGACATCCAACATTACCGGTCCCACGCTTATCTCTCCTGTATTTTATGTAGCTGTTTCCATGTTTCATCGGCGAGGACGATAAACTGCCCGTCACCGGTTTGCTGCCAGCGGCGCTCATACCAGCCCGCCATCAGCATCAGCACCCACGGGTGCCAGCGTCTGACCTGTCGCCAGAGCAACGACGGCGCGATGCGCGCCGCGGCTGCATATTCATTGACAAGCTGGCGTCTTGCCGCCTGTCCTGTCATCCACACTGCCGCCAGCTCCAGTGCAATATCGCCATCGCCGGCATATTCCCAGTCAATCAGCCGCAGGCCGCCAGGAGTATGCACGATATTACCAGGGTGGACGTCCATATGCAGCGGCGACAGCCGCAATGGCTGCGGTTCGCCGCTGCGCTTTAACCGTTGTAACTGCCTGAGCCAGAACGGCGTGCGCCGCTCGCTGGCGCTGTTCTGCCAGTAATACTCCAGCAGCGGCAATAAAGTTATGCGCCAGCCAAAACGCGGCTGCTGGTGCAGATGATACAGCACCTGCACCAGTTCGGCAGTTGCGGGCAATGTGCTTTTTACCTCACCGGGCAGATAATCAACAACCATCCATCCGCGCGTGTAAAAACACGCCGACGGCGCGAGGGTGGCTGGCAGGCGGCGAAGCGCATGGTACTGGCGCAGAAAGTGAAATTCAGGCGCCAGCGGATCGTGGTGCTGACGCAGCACCCGTCGCTGTATGCCCTTCTCAATGATGCAACTCCCGCCGCCTAACCCGGAGGGGGACTCCGGCGCGACGGGATGATACTGCGGAAAAAAGCGTGACAGTAGCTGGTCACGCGACAGCTTACTGCTGCTGAACCGCACCTTTGCCCGACCAGATAATCTCGCCGGTCTGCACCAGCATCAGCTGCATCTGCAGCGTCGGCGCGTTCACGTTACCCGACGCGTTTGAATACAGCACATAATGCGCGCCAACGTTACGGGCAATGCCAATCGCTTTACTGCGGCTTCCGAGGCTGTCCTGCGGTGATAAGCCAAGCTGCTGTTTTGCCACCGATAACTGCTGAGCGGAAACGAGCGTGAATTTACCGTTGTTAGCCAGCGCATTGCGCAGCGCGTCGGTCGCTTCACTCGCGTTAAGGGAACCATTCGTGCGGTTGTTGACGCTGTCTACCAGCAGGACGCTACCGCTGTTAACGCCGTCCGCCTGGAGCATTTTCCCGGCCAGCGGCTGAATCGCGCTGTTCCAGTCGTAGTGGCGCTCACGCGGTGCCGGTGCGGCCGTATCATCCTGATGCTCAATCGGTCCTGGCTGTTCAGGGATGGTCGGCACCGTCGGCACAACCGGCACCGGCTGCTGCGGCTGGGTCGGTTGCGGCTGCGCGCCCGGCTGGGCGGTGTCCACCGGGGCAGGTTGTTGCTCTTTGGTCACACACCCTGCCAGAAAAATCGCGAGGGCGCTAATCAGCGCGAAACGTCGCATTGTTATCATCAAGGTTACCCCGTTATATTGTTATAAATAGAGATAAAGTCTGACTTTCTCAGCACCCAGTCCCGTCGCCGTTCCAAACAGCGTGACGCCGGAATTACCGGGAATGGTCACACTGCGCGGTGCCTCCAGCGGGTGCATTTCCAGACCCCGACCGTCATACCAGTAAAAACGATAGTGTACGGTAACCGGTTCGCGCCGTTCATTAAACAGAGCAGAGGACGCCATCGCCTGGATATCAGAATTTTTAAGTTCAGGCGGCTGAGCGCTGATCCCGGCGGCCAGCACCGTTGCTTCCATAACCAGCGTTTGGTTATCACCGACCGGAATCTCCGGACGCGGTGAGCTGCAGCCAGCCAGCAGCGCTATCGTCAGCAACGCAGCATAACGTCCTCTTCTCATGATAGTTAGCCTCTATGCGCCAGCATAGGCCCCAACGCGCGGCCACCCAGCAGGTGCATATGGATGTGATATACCTCCTGCCCGCCATGACGGTTACAGTTCAGGATCAGTCGATAGCCATCCTCAGCAATCCCTTCATCGCGAGCAATTTTGCCGGCGACGGTGATCATCCGGCCCAGAGCCTGCTCGTGCGCTTCCGTCACGTCATTCACCGTCGGGATCAGAATGTTGGGGATAATCAGAATATGGGTAGGAGCCTGCGGAGAGATGTCACGAAACGCGGTGACAAGTTCATCCTGATACACGATATCCGACGGGATTTCGCGGCGGATAATCTTACTAAAAATGGTCTCTTCGGCCATGACATTTCCTTAATTCATTATGAGTGCGCAAACCTGACATACAGAATACAACATCCATAAGAGTATGAGCGACTTACTTCAGCTCTTTCAACTTTATCCGACGTTTTCTTTCCCCCTTCTCGTTCAGGCGCTGCTGGTTCAGGCAGAAATCTCGTCGAAACATGCCCCGTGCGATCAAAACAACGTTCTGAAAGCGGCGTAACATCTGTTTACAGCTTGAACATAAATGCGTATATTTCGCATTTGCATTTACATGCGCAAATGCAATTCAGAATTATTACATTGTACTTAATGCTGGCACCGCATCGGCATTAGGGCAAAAAGTAAACATAACAAAGGGTTTAACATGTCTTTCACTCATTCAACCAGGGATGACCAGCATACGCCTGCCACCAGCCCAACTCGTCTGGCCGCCTGCATCGCCTTTGCGCTGATGCCTTCCGCCGTTTTCGCTGCTGATACCAAAAAAGAAGATACCATTGTGGTTGATGCTGCCGCTCAGGCCGCAGCAGACACGCAGGATCAGGATTACAGCGTTAAAGCCAGTACCGCCGGAACGAAAATGATGCTGGTACAGCGTGATATTCCGCAGTCGGTGAGCATTATTAGCGAGCAGCGCATGGAAGATCAGCAGCTGCAATCCCTGGGGGATGTTTTGAGAAATACCACCGGTATTAGCGAGAGCTTTGCCGACTCGGATCGCGCAAGTTATTACGCCCGTGGCTTTGCGATCGACAACTATATGGTTGATGGTATTCCGACCCTGTTTGAATCCCGCTGGAATCTGGGTGATGCCCTTTCCGATACCGCCATCTATGAGCGTATCGAGGTCGTGCGCGGCGCGAACGGCCTGACGACCGGTTCAGGTAACCCCTCCGCCGCCATTAACATGGTGCGTAAACACGCCGACAGCCGTGAGTTCAAAACCAATGTTTCCGCAGAGTACGGTAGCTGGAATAAGCAGCGTTATGTGGCGGATCTCTCTACCCCTCTGACAGAAGATGGTCGAATTCGTGGTCGTATGGTCGCCGGTTATCAGAATAACGACAGCTGGCTTGATAACTACAACCAGAAGAAAAAATTCTTCTATGGCGTCGTGGATGTTGATCTGACTGAGGCTACCCGTTTCTCCGTCGGTTACGACTACCAGGAAACCAACGTTGATAGCCCGACCTGGGGCGGTGCGCCGCGCTGGTATACTGACGGCAGCAAAGTGAATCCAGATCGCCGCTACAGCGCCGCGCCTGACTGGGCCTATAACGATAAAGAGTCGAAAAGGACCTTCGCCACGCTGAATCAGAAACTGGGCGGCGACTGGCAGCTGACCGTTAACGGTACGCACACCGAGATGAACCTCGACAGCCAGCAGCTCTATCTTGACGGGCTGGTAGATAAAACCACCGGGATCATGGTAAGCCCGTATGGCGCATCCTACCCGTATGTTGGCGGCACTGGCTATAACACCGGTAAGCGTAAAGTTGATGCGCTTGATACCTACGCCAATGGCTCGTATGAACTCTTTGGCCGTCAGCATGAACTGATGATTGGCACCAGCTACAGTCGACAAAACAACACCTATTACAGTTCGTGGGCCAATATCGGCGATACCGAACTGGGCAGCTATTATGCCTATGACCAAAACTTCCCTGAAACGGCATGGAACCCGTTAAGCCTTGCGCAAAACGATACCATCCATCAGAAATCGGCCTATATGGCGACCCGTATTTCCCTGGCCGATCCGCTGCACATGATCCTCGGGGCGCGTTACACTAAATACAATCTGGATACGCTGAATCAGCAGCTGGAGAAAAACAATACCTCTCCGTATGCCGGTCTTATTTTCGATATTAACGATACCTGGTCTACCTATGCCAGCTATACGTCGGTCTTCAAACCGCAGACCCAGCGTAATATTGAGAAGAAATACCTGTCGCCGATCACCGGCAACAACTATGAAGCGGGTCTGAAAGGCGACTGGATGAACAGCCGTCTGACCACCTCTCTGGCCGTCTTCCGGATTGAACAGGACCATCTGGCGCAGTCTACCGGGGCCCTTATCCCTGGTACCAGCGGTGAAACAGCCTATAAAGAAGTCGACGGAACGGTCAGTAAAGGCGTGGAGTTTGAAGTGAACGGTGCGCTGACCGACAACTGGCAGATGACCTTTGGCATCACCCGCTACGTGGCTGAAGATGGTGAAGGCGACGCCGTTAACCCGGATCTGCCGCGCACCAGCGCCAAACTATTTACCAGCTATCGTATTCCTGAGCTGCAGGCACTTACCGTGGGCGGCGGCGTCAACTGGCAAAACCACGTCTGGTCTGACGTAGCGGTTCCTGGCGGCACCTATCGTTCAGAGCAAGGCAGCTTCGCGCTGGTCGATTTGTTTGCCCGTTACAACGTCACCAAAGCGTTCTCGGTGCAGGCTAACCTCGATAACCTGTTCGACAAGAAATACGATACCAATGTAAACAGCCGCGGCATCGTTTACGGCGAACCGCGTAACTTCTCCGTTACCGCCAATTACAGCTTCTGATTTCCATCCTTCACAGGGGGCCGCCCGGCTCCCTGCTTTTCAAGCCCTGACTGCCCACCAATTTTTGACATTGTTCCGATTTATATTTTCAGGGGATACTTCCCTGCTCTGACTCATCGTTGTGCAGGGATCAACTTCAACAGGAGAAAACATGTTTCGCTTTATTATGGCTATTCTCGGCTCGTTAATGATTATGCAATCTGCCTTCGCCGATGCGACCCGTCCTGAAATCGCTAAATACGTCAAAGGCTATGAAGGTCAGGAAGGCGTTCAGGTTTGGACGCTGCGTATTGGACCTAAAGAGGCCAACGAATCGTTAGTGCAAATTGCCAATGTTGATAACGCGCTGGATAAGAAAATCATTCGCTGCAAAGTAGAACCGGCAAGCGGCGGCGCCACCAGTTATAAAACGCAAATCGACGGCAAATCGTGGGAGCTTTTGCGGGTTAAAGATGGCTCGGGCGAGCTTTATCTTCCCGGCGAGTCTTCATCAACCTGGGTAGCTTATAGTCAATCGCTATCACAGGAAGGCAATGCCGAGCATTTCCTGACGGATTATCTGGAGCAGGAAGGTAAATAACCTCCCGATCCTGACGTAAAAAAGGCAGCGTTTCCGCTGCCTTTTATCTCCCCAACTGACGGCTTAGCTGTGACGGATATAGTCGTCCATCTCAGTTTTCAGGTTGTCAGACTTGGTGCCGAAAATAGCCTGCACGCCAGAGCCTGCTACCACAACACCTGCCGCCCCGAGACGTTTCAGGCCAGCCTGATCGACTTTAGCCACGTCCGCCACGCTGACACGCAGACGGGTAATACAGGCATCGAGGTTGGTGATGTTGTCTTTACCACCAAACGCGGCTACCAGCGCCGGCGCCATCTCGCTGGTCGCGCCCGCTTTAGCGTCTTCACTTGAGTCTTCACGACCCGGCGTTTTCAGGTTCAGCGCTTTGATCAGTACGCGGAAAATCGTGTAGTACACAATCGCATAGCAGATACCGATAACCGGGAACAGCCACAAGTTGCTGCTGTTACCAGACAGAACCACAAAGTCGATCAGACCATGTGAGAACGAAGTACCGTCACGCATTCCCAGCAGGATACAGATTGGGAAAGCCAGACCGGCCAGAATCGCGTGGATCACATACAGGATCGGCGCAACGAACATGAAGGAGAATTCAATCGGTTCGGTGATGCCGGTCAGGAATGAGGTCAGCGCCGCGGAGATCATGATACCGCCGACTTTCGCGCGGTTTTCAGGCTTCGCAGAATGCCAGATAGCAATAGCAGCAGCAGGCAGACCGTACATTTTAAACAGGAAGCCACCGGACAGTTTGCCCGCGGTCGGGTCACCGGCCATGTAGCGCGGAATATCACCGTGGAATACCTGACCTGCTGCGTTGGTGTATTCACCAATCTGCATCTGGAAAGGAACGTTCCAGATATGATGCAGACCAAACGGCACCAGGCAACGCTCAATGAAGCCGTAGATACCGAAAGCCACTACCGGGTTCTGGTAAGCAGCCCACTGCGAGAAGGTCTGAATAGCCGTGCCGATAGGTGGCCAAATGAAGGAAAGCACGATACCCAGGAAGATCGCCGTCAGGCCAGAAATGATCGGCACAAAACGTTTACCGGCAAAGAAGCCCAGGTACTCAGGCAGCTTAATACGGTAGAAGCGGTTGAACATATATGCCGCAATCGCACCCGCAATAATACCGCCTAATACGCCGGTATCCGCCAGATGTTTAGCCGCGATTTCTTCTGGGGGCAAATGCAACACCAGCGGTGCAACCACAGCCATGGTTTTAACCATGATGCCGTAAGCGACAACGGAAGCCAGAGCAGAAACACCGTCATTATTAGTGAAACCCAACGCCACGCCGATGGCGAAGATCAGAGGCATATTAGCAAAAACAGATCCGCCTGCTTCCGCCATAACGTGCGAAACCACTTCTGGCAGCCAGCTGAAGTTTGCCGACCCGACGCCCAGCAGGATACCTGCAATAGGCAGTACGGATACTGGCAGCATCAGCGATTTACCGACCTTTTGCAGGTTAGCAAATGCATTCTTAAACATAATTGGAGTGCTCCTGAGTATTTGTGCTTTTTTTACGCTTTCGCGCCTGGATGAGGGGGGAGAGCCTCATCGTTAACCAGGCCTCTTAGGGCCTTTATTTATTACACAGAGTAAAATAATTCATACGATTTTTGTTTGACGGCAATCACGTTTCCACCATCAATGATTAGTAACTTTTCATATATTTACAATTTTGATGGCAAAAAAGCGGATTGATCGGCTCCGCCGCCCGTTTTCAGGCGGTGGACTTTACTCGCTTCTGGCATTAATTACGAGCACTAAAAAAATAGAGAATCAGACTTACTGCAGGCGAAGCGGATCGATGTGAAACAGGCTGGCGAAGTTTTGCGTAGTCTGCCGCGCCAGTTGTTCAACCGTCACCCCCTTTAGCACGGCCATATATTCGGCTACATCGCGGGTCATCGCGGGCTGGTTTTCTTTGCCCCGATGCGGAACGGGGGCCAGGTAAGGTGAGTCCGTCTCCACCAGCAAACGATCGACAGGAATGTAGCGCGCGGCGTCGCGCAGCTGTTCTGCATTACGGAAGGTCACGATGCCGGAAAACGAGATATAGAACCCCATGTCCAGCAGCTTGCCAGCCGTTTCACGATCTTCTGTAAAACAGTGTAGTACTCCGCCGCAATCCGTCACTTTTTCCTCACTGAGGATTTGCAGCGTGTCGGCGCGCGCATCGCGGGTATGGACAATCACTGGCTTATTCAGCTCGCGTCCGATGCGGATATGATCGCGAAAAGAGCGTTGCTGCTGCGCTTTGGTTTCTGGAGTGTAAAAGTAATCAAGGCCGGTTTCCCCCATCGCTACCACGCCTTCTTCCGCCGCCAGCGCACGCAGTTCTTCAACGTCATACGCCTCGTCCTGATTAAGCGGGTGAACGCCGCAGGAGAACACCACGTTCGGGCGATCGCCCACCAGCGTGCGCATACCACGATAGCCCGGCAGCGTGGTCGAGACGGCGAGGCAGAATTTCACATCGCGGGCGGCGGCTTTCGCCAGCACGTCATCGACGTCTTTATGCAGGGATTGATAATCAAGGCCATCAAGATGGCAGTGTGAGTCGACTAAAAACATAATGTCTCTCTCAGAGGTGTGAAACAGGAAGCGTTACGCCGGGTTGCAGGTAGTGTTCCCAGCGCAGCAAGCAATCGGTGAGCGTCAATTCGCGATTAAGGCCCGTCACGTTTAATAACTGTTGACGGCATGCGCAGATTTCCTGCGCCAGGGTTCGCAATCTGGCTCCGGTAAGGTCCCGCGCCAGAAGACTGACCAACGGCACAACGTCCGCATTGGTCAGGCGGGTGATATGTTGGTTCACTTTCAGCGCATCAAGCATCAGCGTCGCCAGCCAGTGCAGGCGCGAGGCGACATCTTCGTGATTCAGTACCGGCAGAAGCGATAGCCAGTCACGGCGGGTTAACGCATTTTCCAGCCCCTGACAGAGCTGCTGGCGAGCTGCCGAGGCGTCGGTCTGCAAAAGCTGAAGCGCCGCGGCTGGCGCGTTACCGCTCAGGCGCAGCGCCGTCAGCAGCATTTCTTGTGACGCCGCCACTTCCCGCGCCAGCCAGGCCAGCGCGTATGGCTCCGTGGGCGGTGCAAGGTGATGCATCCGGCAGCGGCTGCGCAAGGTGGCCAGCAGATGCACAGGTTCACGACAGGCCAGCAAGAACCAGGTATTCGCTGGCGGCTCTTCCAGCGTTTTCAGCAGCGCATTGGCGGCCGCATCGGTCAGTAGCGTCGCGTCGCTTAACCAGACCACTTTTGCCCCGCCCAACCGCGCGTGTTCATACAGCTTTTCACTCAGTTCGCGAACCGCATCAATACCGAGCGAGCTTTTGCCTTTTTCCGGAGCCAGCGCGTAATAATCCGGATGCGTTCCCGCCTGCATTAACTGGCAGCTGTGGCACTGGCCGCAGCTTTTATGTCCCTCCGGGCGCTGGCACATCAAATAGCGACTGATGGCATACATCAGCGACTCCGCGCCCATCCCCGGCAAGGCGTGGATCAGTAATGCATGATGGCCGCGCCCGGCCTGATAGCTGGCGACCAGCGATTCTAAATGCGGGCGCAACCATGGATACCATTTCATGCCACCTGCTCCCTGACCCAGGCAATAATGGTGTCACGGATATCGCTCATCACCTTCTCCAGCGGTTGTGTCGCATCGATAGTGCGAATACTGGCATCCTGCGCCGCCAGTTCCAGATAGCGCGCGCGGGTACGGTTGAAAAAGTTCAGCGACTCCTGCTCAATGCGATCCAGTTCACCGCGGGCACGGGCGCGTTTAAGTCCCACTTCAGGCGTGACATCAAGATACAGAGTGAGGTCCGGGCGAAAATCGCCCAGCACCGCATCGCGCAGAGTGGCCAGCATCGTACGGTCAACGCCTCGTCCTCCTCCCTGATAAGCCTGGGTGGAGAGATCGTGACGGTCGCCGATAACCCACTGCCCGTTCGCTAGTGCCGGTTTTATTACCGTCTCAACCAGCTGAACGCGGGCCGCGTAGAACATCAGCACTTCGGCTTTAACATCAATTTTTTCATCGCCCGTAGACTGAATGTCCAGCACCAGACTGCGCAGTTTCTCAGCCAGAATCGTACCGCCGGGCTCACGGGTAAACAGCAGGTCGCTGATACCCTGCTGTTGCAACGTTTGCACCACGACGTCACGCGCGGTGGTTTTCCCCGCGCCTTCCAGCCCTTCAATGACGATATATTTACTGCGCATTTTTTTCCTTAAGTGCTTTCAGGTAGTCCTGCACTGAGCGGTTGTGGCTGGCAAGGTTGGTATTAAACGTATGCCCGCCTTTCCCGTCGGCAACAAAATAAAGATACGGCGTTTTTTCCGGATGCGCCGCGGCATTAAGCGACGCTTCGCCCGGCACGGCAATAGGTCCCGGCGGCAATCCCGCGATGACATAAGTATTATACGCGGTTGGCATCTCCAGATCTTTACGCGTCAGATTGCCACGATAACTTTCCCCCATGCCATAGATGACGGTCGGATCGGTTTGCAGCCGCATTCCGATACGTAAACGGTTGATAAATACCGAGGCGACCCTGGTGCGCTCACTGGCAACGGCAGTCTCTTTTTCAATGATCGAAGCCATGGTCACCATCTGGTTTTTATCCGCGTAGGGTAGATCGTCAATTCGCCCTTCCCAGGCTTTATCAATGGCGGCCACCATTTTAGTATGTGCGCGCTTAAGGAGTGCCACGTCCGTGGTATTGGCGGTATACATCCAGGTATCCGGCCAGAACCAGCCCTCGACCCAGTCCGCATGCTCCATATTTAATGCCGCGGCGACGGTGGCGTAGCTGTCGTCTTTCAGCGTATGTTTAATATAGGGCGCGTCGCGAAGCTGGCGCAGGTAATCGCTGACGCGCATCCCCTCCACCAGACGTAGCGGAAACTGGGCCTCTTTACCGCTTTCCAGCAGTTTCAGCATCTCGCGAACGTTCATCCCCGGCGTCAAACGGTAGGTCCCCGCTTTAAAGTGCGAAAGCTCCGGCTCAAGGCGCAGCAGCCACTGGAAGACGCGCGGACGGTTAATGATTTTCTCTTTATAAAGCTGTTCGCCCAGCGCCAGTCGGCCCGTGCCTGCTTTGAGAGTGAAGATAGTTTCTTCTTTGATAAGCAATTTACTGTCCGCCAGATGGCGAACTTTCCACATACCCACTCCCGCCGCAATACCCAACACAACCAGTAACAGGAGAATAAAACGCAACATTTTCTTCATGATGTAATCGATGGCTCACAACGTGGGGCTAAAAATTGATAAAGCTCGCGCGACGACCAGACGGTATCTTCCCAGCGACGAACCGGCACCAGCGGCATCAGCGCGTTGCAAATAATGACTTCATCGGCTTCGTGCAGCGCCGTAACCGGTGCCTCTGATTCGACGACGTGATAGGCCGATGCAACCAGATGATCGAGACAGCGTTGACGCATGATCCCTGCCACGCCGGCATTGTCGAGACGCGGGGTAAAGACCTGCTGTCCTTTACGCCAGAACACATTGGCGGCACAGCATTCCGTTAACCACCCCTCGCTGTCAAGCACCAGCGCCTCGTCAGCCGCTGTCTGCTCAAGATGCGTGCGAATAAGCACCTGCTCAAGGCGATTAAGATGTTTTAACCCGGCCAGATGCGGATTGCGCCCCAGCCGTATCGGACTGAGGGTTAGCGTAATACCTTCTTCGCGCCAGCGGGCAAAGTGGGCAGGATAATCGGAAACAGAGAGAAGGCGCGTCGGGCTGTGGCATGCAGCGGCGCTGTAACCACGTCCACCCGTTCCCCGACTGATAATCACTTTAAGTACGCCATCGCCCTTTACCGCGGCAAGCTGCTGCATTTCCTGAACCAGCAAGTCCCATTGCTGAAACGGGATCCACAGCCGTTCGCAGGCGACGCGCAATCGCTGCACGTGAGCATCAAAGTGCGCAATGCAGCCCGCGGCGATCCTCGCGGTGGTAAAGCAGCCATCGCCATACTGCGTTGCCCGGTCTGCCGCCGCTAAGGTGTTCTGTTCACAGCCATTAATCAAGAACATAAAGGCTCCTTTTTGGCCGGACAGTTTGGCAGGATGATTGACGAAGAACAAGCGGAGAAAACTGAATTGAAAAGGCCCACCGAAGCGGGCCTTTAAGAGGAAGCGCTAGCGTTCCATTAAATCTTTTTGAAGATTAACGAACCGTTAGTCCCGCCAAAGCCGAAGGAGTTACACAGCGCGTACTCCAGTCCGCTGACCTGACGGGCTTCGTGTGGAACGAAATCCAGGTCGCAACCTTCATCCGGGTTATCCAGGTTGATGGTTGGCGGGATCGCCTGATCGCGCAGCGCAAGGATGGAGTAGATAGATTCTACTGCACCTGCGGCACCTAACAGGTGGCCGGTCATGGATTTGGTCGAGCTCACCATGACGCGACGTGCTGCATCACCGAAGACCGTTTTCACTGCCTGAGTTTCAGCTTTGTCGCCAGCGGGTGTAGACGTACCGTGCGCGTTCACGTAGCCGATCTGGCTTGCGTCAATGCCCGCATCGCGAATAGCGTTCGCCATCGCCAGTGCGGCACCTTCGCCATTTTCCGGCGGTGACGTCATGTGATACGCATCGCTGCTCATACCGAAACCAACGATTTCCGCATAAATCTTCGCGCCGCGTTTTTTCGCGTGCTCATACTCTTCAAGAACGATAAGGCCAGCACCGTCACCAAGTACAAAACCGTCACGGTCTTTGTCCCACGGACGGCTTGCCGCCTGCGGGTCATCGTTGCGAGTAGACAACGCGCGCGCTGCGCCAAAACCACCCACGCCCAGCGGCGTACTGGCTTTTTCAGCCCCACCTGCCAGCATGGCGTCAGCGTCGCCATAAGCGATCATCCGCGCGGCCTGGCCGATGTTATGCACGCCGGAAGTACAGGCGGTAGCAATAGAAATGCTTGGACCACGAAGGCCGAACATGATGGTCAAATGACCCGCCACCATGTTAACAATTGTAGACGGCACGAAGAACGGGCTGATCTTACGCGGACCGCCGTTCACCAACGAGGTGTGGTTATCTTCGATAAGACCGAGACCACCAATACCAGAACCGATAGCGGCACCGATACGTGTTGCGTTCTCTTCCGTTACAACAAGGCCAGAATCCTGCATGGCCTGCCAGCCTGCAACAATTCCATATTGAATGAAGGCATCCATCTTGCGCTGTTCTTTGCGCGAGATAATGTCGTCACAGTTAAAATCCTTTACTAAGCCAGCAAATTTCGTTGCATAGGCGCTAGTATCGAAATGGTCGATCAGGCTGATGCCACTCTGACCGGCAAGGAGAGCTTTCCAGGTAGACTCTACGGTATTGCCGACAGGAGACAACATGCCCAGTCCGGTCACAACTACACGACGCTTAGACACGGTTGTCCTCCAGGGAGGGAAAAAAAAAGTGCCAGATAAAACTCAGGCGGTCGAACGACCGCCTGGAGATGTTCACTTACGCCTGGTGGCCGTTGATATAATCAATGGCAGCCTGAACGGTAGTGATTTTCTCAGCTTCTTCGTCCGGAATCTCAGTATCAAACTCTTCTTCCAGAGCCATTACCAGCTCAACGGTGTCAAGAGAATCTGCGCCCAGGTCTTCAACGAAGGAAGCATTGTTGGTCACTTCTTCCTGCTTAACGCCCAACTGTTCGCCGATAATTTTCTTAACGCGTTCTTCGATAGTGCTCATACTCTTAAATTTCCTATCAAAACTCGCTTTCGCGATGGTTTTCGTAGTGTATAAAATGTTGAAAAATTTGCAACTAAATCCCGGCAGTTCTTACCACGATTTTACGCTATTTTGCGGGTGAACCCCTCAATAACGCAAACTATTTTGCACCTGATTATGCTCTAAAACGTGCGGTTTGCGCGGTTCCTGAGCATTTCAGGCGTATCGTGGTTAAACCATATACATTCCGCCGTTGACGTGCAGAGTTTCACCAGAGATGTAACCTGCTTCATCAGACGCTAAGAATGCAACCGCGCTGGCAATCTCTTTTGCATCACCAAGACGACCCGCCGGAACTTGCGCCAGAATACCCGCACGCTGCTCATCAGAGAGCGCACGCGTCATGTCCGTTTCAATAAAGCCCGGAGCAACAACGTTTACAGTAATCCCGCGGGACGCGACTTCACGCGCCAGCGATTTACTGAAGCCAATCAGACCCGCTTTTGCCGCAGCATAGTTGGCCTGACCTGCATTTCCCATGGTTCCAACGACAGAACCGATGGTGATGATACGCCCATGACGCTTTTTCATCATAGCGCGCAATACTGCTTTTGACAGACGGAAAACCGATGAAAGATTGGTTTCCAGGATCTCATTCCATTCGTCATCTTTCATGCGCATTAACAGGTTATCACGCGTGATGCCGGCATTATTCACCAGAATATCGACTTCACCAAACTCTGCGCGAATATTTCCCAGCACAGATTCGATAGATGCAGGATCGGTCACATTCAGCATCAAACCTTTACCGTTGCTGCCCAGATAGTCGCTGATCGCCTGTGCACCATTCTCACTGGTCGCGGTACCGATCACTTTTGCACCGCGTGCAACGAGAGTTTCAGCAATTGCGCGGCCAATGCCACGGCTTGCGCCCGTTACGAGTGCGACTTTTCCTTCAAAACTCATGATATTCCTCTTTTTATTGTGCAATCGCCGCTGACAGCGCTTCCGGCTCGTTAAGCGCCGATGCGGTCAGGGTGTCAACAATACGTTTGGTCAGGCCGGTCAACACCTTGCCTGGACCGACTTCATAGAGGTGTTCAACGCCCTGTGAAGCCATAAATTCTACGCTTTTCGTCCACTGTACCGGGCTGTAGAGCTGGCGAACCAGCGCATCGCGGATGGCATTCGGCGCGGTTTCGCACTTAACGTCAACGTTGTTGACGACGGGCACGGACGGCGCGTTAAAAGTGATGTTCTTCAGTTCGGCCGCCAGTTTTTCTGCGGCGGGTTTCATCAGCGCACAGTGAGACGGAACGCTGACAGGCAGCGGCAGCGCACGCTTTGCTCCGGCAGCTTTACAGGCTGCGCCAGCGCGCTCAACGGCGTCTTTATGCCCGGCAATAACCACCTGGCCCGGCGAGTTATAGTTTACCGGAGAGACAACTTCACCCTGCGCTGATTCTTCACAGGCTTTAGCAATCGCCGCATCGTCAAGGCCAATGATGGCAGACATCGCGCCGGTACCCGCCGGTACGGCTTCCTGCATAAACTTACCGCGCAGTTCAACCAGACGTACCGCGTCAGCGAAATCAATCACGCCCGCACAGACCAGCGCCGAATATTCACCCAGGCTATGACCTGCCATCAGCGCCGGCGTTTTGCCGCCCTGCTGCTGCCATGCGCGATACAGTGCAACCGAGGCTGCCAGTAGCGCAGGCTGCGTCTGCCACGTTTTGTTCAGTTCTTCTGCGGGCCCTTGCTGGGTCAGTGCCCAGAGATCGTAACCCAGCGCCGCAGAGGCTTCGTGAAATGTCTCTTCAATAACCGGATGAGCAGCGGCCATATCAGCCAGCATCCCAACGGTCTGCGAGCCCTGTCCCGGAAAAACGAATGCAAATTGCGTCATGTTATTATCCTTATTTAGAAACGAACCAGCGCCGAACCCCAGGTGAAACCACCGCCGAAGGCTTCCAGTAGCACCAGTTGTCCCGCCTTGATGCGCCCATCGCGCACGGCTTCATCAAGCGCACAAGGCACGGAGGCGGCCGACGTGTTGCCATGGCGATCAAGGGTCACTACCACGTTGTCCATCGACATACCGAGCTTTTTCGCGGTCGCGCTAATGATGCGCAGGTTAGCCTGATGCGGCACCAGCCAGTCCAGCTGCGAGCGGTCCAGATTATTGGCTTCCAGTGTTTCATCAACGATGTGCGCCAGTTCCGTGACCGCGACCTTAAAGACTTCATTTCCGGTCATCGTCAGGTAAGTGGAATTTTCCGGATGCACACGATCGAGGTTTGGCAGCCTCAACAGCTCACCGTAGCGGCCATCAGCATGAAGATGGGTAGAAATAATCCCCTGTTCTTCAGACGCGCTCAGCACTACAGCACCCGCACCGTCACCAAAGATAATGATGGTACCGCGATCGGTGGGATCGCAGGTACGTGCCAGCACGTCAGAACCAATCACCAGCGCGTGTTTCACCGCGCCGGATTTTACATACTGATCGGCCACGCTCAGTGCATAGGTAAAACCTGCGCAGGCGGCGCCAATATCAAAAGCCGGGCAGCCTTTGATCTCCAGCATGTTCTGGATCTGACAGGCCGCGCTTGGAAACGCATGGCTTGCCGAGGTGGTGGCAACAATAATCAGTTCGATCTGTTCGGCGTCAACGCCCGCCATCTCAAGCGCACGTTTTGCAGCTTCAAAGCCCATTGTGGCAACGGTCTCATTCGGCCCGGCGATACGGCGTTCACGAATACCTGTACGGGTGACAATCCACTCGTCAGACGTGTCGACCATTTTTTCCAGATCGGCGTTAGTTCGCACTTGTTCGGGCAGATAGCTGCCGGTACCCATAATCTTCGTATGCATGTACGCTCAGTCACTTTTTGCTAATACAGATTCCAGGCGAGCGGCAATCCGCTGGGGGACTTGTCGCTGCACCGCCTGCACTGCCTGTTCAATCGCCACGCTAAAGGCTCGCTGATTGGCAGCACCATGACTCTTAATCACCGTGCCGCGTAATCCTAACAGACAGGCACCATTATACTGGTCGGGGTTGAGGTGACTGAATCGCCTTGTCAGGCTTTTTTGTAACCAGTGTTTTAATAACCACAGCCACCACGACCTTTTTTTACCTTCACCCTGAGACTTCAGCAGCGAAAGAAACATTCTTACAACACCTTCCATGGTCTTTAATGTGACATTGCCTGTGAATCCGTCGCAGACCATAACATCGGTCTTCCCGGTCAACAGTTCATTGGCTTCAAGATAGCCAATATAGTTGATCGAGGGCACTTTTTTCAGCAGTTCGGACGCCTGGCGAATATTATCAAGTCCTTTGACTTCTTCTTCACCAATATTCAGCAACGCCACGCGAGGCTGAGTGATACCGATGACCTCTTCTGCCAGCACGGCACCCATCACGGCAAACTGCGCCAGCATTTTACTGTCGCAGTCTACGTTAGCTCCCAGATCGAGCACCACCGTTTTTCCCTTCTGCTGGTGAGGGAGGATAGTCACCAGCGCCGGGCGCTCAATACCGTCGATCGGCTTGAGCAGTAATTTCGCCAGCCCCATCAGCGCACCGGTATTGCCCGCGCTGACGCAGGCTTCGGCACGACCTTCTTTCACCAGCTCCAGCGCAATGCGCATGGAACTGCCCCGGCTGTTACGCACAGCCTGAGAGGGACGAGCATCACTGGCAATAACTGACTGCGCAGGAATAACCTGCAGACGCGAACGTTGTTCAAAGTCAGCTCTGGCAAGTAATGGCGTGATAGCGTCGGGATCGCCGACCAGGAGGAGTGAGAGTTGCGAATTAAAGTTCAGTGCCTGCAAAGCTGCAGGCACTGTCACGGAAGGGCCAAAATCGCCCCCCATGACATCTAACGCCAGGGTCAGATGAGTCAAGGTATCGTCGCTGCCCGGTTTGGTTATCCCCGTCTGCACGGGGAATTCCTCACTAAGCTTCACCACGCTTCTACTCTTCGTCTTTCACGCTACCGCAACGGCAACGCGAAAGTCGTTGAGTATCGCGTGATTACTTAGCGATGACCTTGCGGCCACGGTAGAAACCGTCGGCAGTCATGTGGTGACGCAGGTGGGATTCACCAGACGCTTTGTCTACAGACAGGCTGGTAACTGCGGTCAGAGCGTCATGAGAGCGACGCATGCCACGTTTGGAACGGGTTGGTTTATTTTGTTGTACGGCCATGGACCTTACTCCTTAATTACGGCTTCTCCCCGCGCTCGCGGGAAACACCTATTACTTACGCTTTAAGCTGGCTAATACGGCAAATGGATTTGGTTTTTGTGCCTCTTCAGGCAGTTCGCCAAAGACCATGTCCGCGTCGGACACTTCACAGTGTTCAGAATCATGCACCGGAACTACCGGCAAGGAGAGGATGATTTCATCTTCAACCATCGCCAGCAGATCGATTTCACCGAAATCGTTAACCTCAATCGGTTCATACGCTTCCGGGAGTGCTTCAGCCTGTTCGTCGGAACGGACCGGACTGAAACAATACGTTGTGTGAACGTGATGAATAAACGGTTTCCCGCAACGCTGACATTCGAGCGTTACCGTGACCTTTGCATCGCCGGTAATCACCGCGAGGCGCTGGTTGTCGATAGCGAACGACATCGTGCATTCTACATCACTATCCACACTGACTACAGACGCGGCGACACGCTCTGCCTGATCGGGAGCATAAATGCCCTGGTAATCGAGGCGTTTTTGAGCCGTACGAACCGGGTCAAGAGTCAGGGGTAATTTTACCTTTTGCATAGGGCGCGCATATTAACTTTGTAACGTCATAGAGTCAAAGAAAAAGGCAACCTCAGGATGCCTTTTGCCAATAATTCGCACACATTGCGGCCTTTAGTTTAAAATGAGGCCATCCGATACGCTATATCTGAATGAAAAAATATATGACCCGTCTTATTCTTGCTTCTACGTCGCCCTGGCGGCGTATGCTCCTTGAAAAGCTTGGCCTGACCTTTGAATGTGCCGCGCCGGACACCGATGAAACGCCGCTGCCTGGCGAAACGCCGCGCCATCTGGTGCTGCGTCTGGCGCAGGCTAAAGCACAGTCGCTGGCCGAACGTTTTCCTCAGCATCTGATCATTGGTTCGGATCAGGTATGCGTACTGGACGGTGAAATAGCCGGTAAACCGTTAACCGAAGAACGTGCACGACGACAATTAATGCAGGCCAGTGGCAATATCGTCACCTTTTATACCGGGCTGGCACTTTATAATTCGGCGACCGGACATTTACAAACTGAATGTGAGCCGTTTGATGTTCATTTTCGTCATCTGAGTGAGCAGGAAATTGGTGACTATTTACGCAAAGAAAATCCCCTTCAGTGCGCGGGCAGTTTTAAAAGCGAAGGGTTAGGGATTGCGCTGTTTGAAAGGCTGGAGGGACGCGATCCTAATACGCTGGTCGGGTTGCCGCTGATTGCACTGTGTCAGATGCTGCGCCGGGAAGAGATGAACCCGCTGTTGAGATAAAAGAACTGCGGCTATGGTGGTGATATCCGGCTGCGGTGCACTATCTGCCGGATGGCGGCTTCGCCTTATCCGGCCTACAAATGGCGGTATTGTTCGGCTTTGTACCGTGCGGCTGAGACTTGATCGTAGGCCCGGTAAGCGCAGCGCCTCCGGGCATGGCGACACCGGGCTTACTTCGCGTTACGCAATACCTGCAAACACCGCTTTAGCTCATCATCCAGCGGCGCTTCAATACGCAACACCTCTCCCGTGGCAGGATGGGTAAACTTCAGCGCTGCCGCGT
The DNA here is from genome assembly GCF_029319185.1 of Superficieibacter sp. HKU1. Classification (NCBI taxonomy): domain Bacteria; kingdom Pseudomonadati; phylum Pseudomonadota; class Gammaproteobacteria; order Enterobacterales; family Enterobacteriaceae; genus Superficieibacter; species Superficieibacter sp. HKU1. The sequence goes on along the minus strand of NZ_CP119754.1, from coordinate 1,988,365 downwards.
GCAGGAACAGACGGTTAAGGCCGGTTCCCGCCAGTTGCTTATCAAACTCACGGTCGCCATAGCGATCGTCAAAGGCAATCGGATGGCCCGCATGTAACGTATGCACGCGGATCTGGTGTGTACGCCCGGTCACCGGGCTACAGCGCACCAGCGTGGCATGTTCGTAACGTTCTTCCACCTTGAATCGCGTTTCGGACGGCTTGCCTTCCTGATTCACCCGCACAATACGCTCACCGCTTTGCAAAATATTTTTCAGCAGCGGAGCCTGAACGACTTTCATATGCGACTGCCACTGACCGCGTACCAGCGCCAGATAATCCTTCTGCATGCCTTTTTCGCGCAGTTGCTCATGCAGTGAACGCAGCGCCGAGCGCTTTTTGGCAACCAGCAGCACGCCGGAGGTGTCGCGGTCCAGACGGTGTACCAGCTCAAGGAAGCGCGCTTCCGGGCGCAGGGCTCGCAGACCTTCAATCACGCCAAAACTCAGACCGCTACCGCCGTGTACCGCCATTCCCGAGGGTTTATTGAGCACCAGAATATGCTCATCCTCATAAAGGATGACATCCGTCAGCGCGGCTACTTTTTGCAGGCGCGGCGAGACGGCCGCTTCTTCACGTTCAGCAACGCGCACCGGAGGGATACGAATTTCGTCCCCCGCTTCCAGTTTGTACTCAGGCTTAATGCGCTTCTTATTCACCCGCACTTCGCCTTTACGCAGAATGCGGTAAATCATGCTTTTTGGCACCCCTTTTAACTGGGTGCGCAAAAAGTTGTCGATTCGTTGCCCGGCTTCGTCAGCGGTAATGGCAACCATTTTTACGGATGGATTCTCATTTTTCATAGTCGGCGATTTTAAATAGCCATCCTCATTAGCGCCACTCATTTTTCTGTGCTTATATTTAACATCATCCGATCTCATCGGGTTTACATGATGTTGGTGTGGTTGTTATTAGAACAATCTGACCCTGACGTGTAAAAACTGTGAGTAACCGGGTGATAAAAGGTAAAAGCCAGCTTGCTATAATAAGGTTAGCAATGGAATAATGATGCCGTTTTCCGTGTTGAATCTTGTTAAGCCAAGGAATTTTGCGGAATTACCAGTTTTGTCTGTCCGGTCATCAACGCAGCAATGGCGTAAGACGTATTGGCCTTTCAGACAGTTAGCGGGCTACGGGTTGTAGTCCTTACCGGTAAATGGATTCGTCCCTGGAGAGTTTCCCCAGGCTGTTTCCCAGTTAATTGCGCTGTGTTTCCGTATGAAAGACAGGCAACCGACACTCTGCGCCTCTTAAGCGAGCGACAACCGTGAGGTTGGCGACGTGAACAGTCACGAGGCCATCGGTCATCCCCGGAAAGGCAACACTCTGCCCGTAGCTTAGTCGTCAATGTAAGAATAATGAGTAAGTTACGATGAAAAGAATGTTAATCAACGCAACTCAGCAGGAAGAGTTGCGTGTTGCCCTTGTAGATGGGCAGCGCCTGTACGACCTGGATATCGAAAGCCCGGGCCACGAACAGAAAAAAGCGAACATCTATAAAGGTAAAATCACCCGCATTGAACCCAGCCTTGAAGCCGCGTTTGTTGATTATGGCGCTGAAAGACATGGTTTCCTTCCCCTCAAAGAGATCGCTCGCGAGTATTTCCCAGCCAGCTACAGCTCTCATGGCCGCCCCAATATTAAAGATGTGTTGCGCGAAGGCCAGGAAGTTATCGTTCAGATCGATAAAGAAGAGCGCGGTAATAAAGGCGCAGCGTTAACCACCTTTATCAGTCTGGCGGGTAGCTATCTGGTGCTGATGCCGAATAACCCGCGTGCAGGGGGTATTTCACGCCGCATCGAAGGTGACGACCGTACCGAATTGAAAGAAGCGCTGGCCAGTCTTGAACTGCCGGATGGCATGGGCCTCATCGTGCGCACTGCGGGCGTTGGTAAATCTGCCGAAGCGTTGCAGTGGGATCTGAGCTTCCGTCTGAAGCACTGGGAAGCCATTAAAAAGGCCGCCGACAGCCGCCCTGCCCCGTTCCTGATCCACCAGGAAAGCAACGTTATTGTTCGCGCGTTCCGCGACTATCTGCGTCAGGACATTGGCGAAATCCTTATTGATAACCCGAAAGTGATGGAGATGGCGCGTCAGCATATCTCTGCGCTGGGCCGTCCGGATTTCAGCAGCAAAATCAAACTGTACACCGGTGAAATCCCGCTGTTCAGCCACTACCAGATTGAATCGCAGATCGAATCTGCTTTCCAGCGCGAAGTGCGTCTGCCGTCCGGTGGGTCAATTGTTATCGACTCCACGGAAGCGCTGACGGCTATTGATATCAACTCTGCCCGCGCGACCCGCGGCGGTGATATCGAAGAGACCGCATTTAATACTAACCTTGAAGCGGCTGATGAAATTGCCCGCCAGCTGCGTCTGCGCGACCTCGGCGGTTTGATTGTCATCGACTTTATCGATATGACCCCGGTTCGCCACCAGCGCGCGGTTGAAAACCGTCTGCGTGAAGCGGTGCGTCAGGACCGTGCGCGCATTCAGATTAGCCATATTTCTCGCTTCGGGCTGCTGGAAATGTCGCGTCAGCGTCTGAGCCCGTCTCTGGGTGAATCCAGCCACCACGTTTGCCCGCGCTGTAGCGGTACCGGCACCGTGCGTGATAACGAATCCCTGTCGCTGTCGATTCTGCGTCTGATTGAAGAAGAAGCGCTGAAAGAAAACACTCAGGAAGTGCACGCCATTGTCCCGGTGCCCATTGCCTCCTACCTGCTGAATGAAAAACGCAGCGCGGTTAATGCCATTGAAACCCGCCAGGACGGCGTGCGCTGCGTGATCGTGCCGAACGATCAGATGGAAACGCCGCATTACTCGGTTCTGCGCGTGCGTAAAGGCGAAGAAACGCCGATGCTCAGCTACCTGCTGCCGAAGCTGCACGAAGAAGCGATGGCGCTGCCGTCTGAAGAAGACACGCCGGAGCGTAAACGTCCGGAACAACCTGCGCTGGCAACGTTTGCCATGCCGGATATTCCTCCTGCGCCACCGGTACCTGAAGAAACGGTCAAAGCGGCCCCGGCAACGCAACCTGCGCCAGCCGCCCGTCAGAGCGCTGAAGGCCCGGGACTGTTCTCACGCATTATCAGCGCATTGAAAAAAATGTTTGCCGGTGAAGAAGAGAGCAAACCTGTTGAGCAACCGCCAGTGAAGGTGGAAGAAAAAAAGGAGCGTCCTCAGGAACGCCGTAAGCCGCGTCAGAACAACCGTCGCGATCGTAATGACCGCAACGATCGTCGCGACAACCGTAATGAACGTAACGACGGCAGTGAAGCCCGTGAAACGCGCGAAGATAACCGTCGCAACCGTCGTGAAAAACCGCAGAATGCCGAGACACGCGATGCACGTCAGCCAGCGGCAAGCAATGAAGCTGAGAAGCCAAAAGCGCGTGACGAGCAACAGCCTCGTCGTGAGCGTAACCGCCGCCGTAATGACGATAAGCGTCAGAATCAGCAGGATGTTAACGAGCTTAACCGCGAACAACAGCCGGTTCAGGCAGCCGAGCAGGAAGAACGCGTTCAGACGATGCCGCGCCGTAAACAGCGCCAGCTGAATCAGAAAGTGCGTTTTGACGTCGCTCCGGACGCGGTTGAAACGGCTGAACAGCCAGCCGCTGCTACCGCACAGCCTTCTGCCGCTGCTGAGCACGTGCAGAACACACCGGCTCAGGGTACCGAACTGGCGAAAATTGACCTGCCAGCGGTGGTTGAAACCGCTTCAGAGCAGCAGGATGAAAATGGAGACAACCGCGATAATAACGGTATGCCACGTCGTTCACGCCGTTCACCGCGCCACCTGCGCGTGAGTGGTCAGCGTCGTCGTCGCTATCGTGATGAGCGTTATCCGACCCAGTCGCCGATGCCGTTGACCGTTGCCTGTGCCTCGCCAGAAATGGCATCAGGTAAAGTGTGGATCCGTTATCCGGTTGCCCGCGCGCAGGAAAGTGAGACGGAGCAGCAGGATGCATCCGCACCGATTGTCGCTGAAGTTGAACAGGCTATCGTGGCCGTTATCGAAGAAGCCCAGGCTGAAGCAGCGGTAGAGGTTGCAGAGCCACAGGCTCCGGTTGCTGAACCGCAGACGCCAGCCGTTGAAACGACGCATCCGGAAGTGATTGCTGCACCGGTCAACGAACAGCCACAGCTGATTGCCGATGCCGATGAAGCCACTGCGGAAGAAACTGCGGCGGCGGCAACGCCTGCTGAACCGGTGGTGGAAGCGACCGTAGCGGAAGAGGCACCTGTTGAAGCAACGCCTGCCGTGGAAAAACCCGCTGCGCCAGTGGCTGAACAACCGCCTGCAGTTGATGCTCCGGTTGCCAAACCTGAGGTTGGGTCAGACGTTGTGGCAGAACCAGCGGAAGTGGCTCAAGCGCCGGTGGAGGCTGTCGAGCCAGCACCTGTCGCTAAGCCGCCTGTTGAGATTGCCGAGCCGCAACCCGTCGTTGAGCCAGTACCGGCGGCTAAACCGGCCACCGTTACATCCAGCGCTGAGCTGAAGAAAGCTCGCAGCCACGCCACCGCGCCGATGACCCGCGCTCCTGCGCCGGACTATACGCCGGAAGCACCACGTCAGAGCGACTGGGTTCGCCCATCGTTCGACTTTGATGGTAAAGGCTCAGCGGGTGGTCACAGCGCCACCCACCACGCTACGGCCGCACCAACGCGACCGCAGTCAGCGGAGTAAACCAAAAAGCCGACCTCAGGGTCGGCTTTTTTACGGCCGCTAACCACATCCAGAAAGCGCCTGCCCCGTACGCCTTTGCCCGGTGGCGCATTCGCTTACCGGGCCTACAATTAGCACGTAATCCGTTGATAATAAAATAACACAGGCCGGGTAAGGCGAAGCCGCCGCCAGGCATAACAACGTTTGTAACAGACGGGCTGGGGAGAGTGGTGGCAACGGTGATGGGGATTATTGCGCTGGCGATGCGATTTATGGCTACGCGCCACATGATCATTGCCACGCGTAGCGCACCCAAAAAAAACGCTCCGGCGAACCGGAGCGAAGTGGCGATTATTTATTTAGCTGGAACAGGGACATCCCCTGCATATCACTGAAGGTTTTGTACGATGCCTGAAGTGCGGCCTGCTGCATCATGTAAGACGAGATGGCCGAGTTCCAGTCCACGTCAACCAGATCGCTCATCTGCTGCGCCTGGGACACGGTACGATCGTCGCCCAGCGCATCCAGCGCGTCCAGTTCATTAAGCTGAGTACCGAGTTCCGCACGCACGCTGAGGACGTTGTTAAGCGAGTTTTTCAGACCGCGGTTGGTCTTATCAACCGCGGCCTGTGACTGGGCCTGCGCCTCTTCATCATCCGCTACCGGTGTTTTCAGAGCAGCAATGGCGCTATCCAGCATAGAGAAAATGTTTTTCTCGGAGGCAGATCCGTCCGGCTCGGCAACGGCATTACTGGTGAGGCTGGCAAAAACCTGCGTGCCGGTATGGCCGATGACCATTGAACGCGCGGCATCGACCTGCTGCGTAACGCTGGTATTGCCCCCCGTATAGGTGCCATCCTCCTGCGAGAACGGCGCTTTGTCGGTGTTATAGCCGGCAAAAATGTAACGTCCGTTACCGTCAGTGGAGTTGGCCAGGTTCATGATCTGGTCGCGGATCCCCTGCAAATCCGTCGCCAGCGAGGCGCGGTCGTCATCGCTCAACGTGCCGTTTCCGGCATTGACGATTTTTTCCTGCGCGCTCTGGATGGCTTTCGTCACCTGATCGAGCGTGCTTTCTTCCAGAGATACACGCTGAGTCGCAAAGGTACGCGCCAGACCATACTGGCTATTCTGCGCCTGCGCCTGTGAAACCACTACCGCCTGCGAGGCGGCAATCGGGTCGTCAGACGGTTTGGTCACCCGTTTGCCGGTGGAGATCTGCTCACCATACTTCAGCCATTCGGTCTGCGAGCTGGAGATGCCGCGCATATTTTGCTCGTACATCATTTGAGTGCTAACACGCATTGTTCAGGTTCCTTTAGCGCATGTTGAGAAGCGCGTCGAATAACGTCGAGGCGGTCTGCATCACCTGCGCGTTCGCCAGATAATACTGCTGGTAACGTTGCAGGTTGCCATACTCTTCATCGAGGTTAACCCCGGAAATGGACTGCTGCTGATTGCTCAGCTGAGTCACCACGTTGGTCTGGGTGGTGCTGCTGGTTTTAAGCGTTGAGGTTTTATTACCGATATCGCTCACCAGCGTGGCATAGGCATCGTTAAAGGTTTTGCTGCCGCCGACCTTTTTCGCACTCTGTAAATCCAGCAGCGCCTGGCCGTTACGGTTATCGCTCTCGCCGCTTTCGCTATCGTCGAGGCCCATGGCGATTTTGGCCGGATCTTTAATCGCGGTGCTCATATTAACGATGGCGTCGCTCACCGGTTTCACCGTAAAGCTGTCATCTTTTGCGGCATTGCCGCTGACGGTGACTTTCAGGCCATCAAAGCTGAGCGAGTTATCGCTTTTATCCAGCGTTGGGGTGAAAGAAGTATTATCAGCAAGACGCGTCACCTGCCAGTTGCTGCCGTCATAGGTCACTTTGTAGTCGGTTGCCTGCACGCTGGTGCTGTCGCTGACCGCCGCACTAAGCGCTGCACTACCGGTATTGCGGGTGTTACCGATCACCGCTGGTTTACCGATATTAAAGAAATTGCCGCCCTCATCGCCATTGGCATCAATACCCTTCGCATGCTGCTGATTAAAAGCATCAGCAAAGGTCAGCGCCATCTGGTTAAGCGTATTACGCGTCTGATCCAGATCCTGCGAGCGGAAGGTCAGCATGCCGCCGAGCGAACCGCTGGTCAGCAGTTTCTCAGGAATTTCGATTTTTCCGGCGGTTGGGTCAACATATGCCACCGTGGTGCGTGATGGATCGGCGCTGGACGGTACGGCTGCCAGCTGACGCGCCGTGGAACCCTGCACCAGCGTATAGCCGTTCGCCATCGTCACGTTATAGATGCCGCTATCCTGCACGCTCACTTCGACGCCGACCACTTTATTCAGCTCGGACACCAGCTGATCGCGCTGATCCAGCAAATCGTTAGGCGATGCGCCCGCGCCCACCCCGGTCAGACGCGAAATCTGATCGTTAAGATTGGCGATCTGCTTGCTGTAGTTGTTGATCTGCTCAACGCTGGAGCCGACCGCGATATTGACCTGTTTATCCTGGTCACGCAGATACTGGTCGGTGACTTTAAACTGGTTAACCAGCCCGTCGGCTTTGCCGATCACGGCCTGACGCGCAGAAGGATCTTCCGCGTTGCTCACCAGGGTCTGCATCGAGGAAAAGAAATCTTGCAGCGTCGTTGAAAGTGTATTGGTGCTGCTGGAAAGCATGTCGTCGATTTTCGACATCTGCTCATAACGCGTGGTCAGCCCGGCGCTCTGATTTTGCGCAGAGCGCAGCTGATTGGTAATGAAGGCATCGTATTCACGCTGCACGCCGGAGACATTGGCCCCGTTGCCGATCCAGCCGCCCGCACCCAGAGTGCTGTTCGCCTGGGCAAATACCGTCGTTTGACGGGTATAGCCCGCAACGTTATAGCTGGAGATGTTGTTACTGACGGTATTAAGCGCGGCCTGCGCTGCGCTAAGCCCGCTCATGGCGCTGTTAATCAAACTGGACATGGAGGTTCCTTTTACACTTTCAGACATGAGTCCCGTTAACAGTTATCGGCAGGACGTCACTGAACTTGAGTCGTTTCAGAACAGATTTTCGATATCGTTACCGTAGGCTTTACTGACCTTGTCGCTCATCGCTTTCATCTGCTGGATCATGCTGGTCAACTTGCGGGCATAGGCCGGGTCGGTGGCATAACCGGCATTTTGCAACGCCTGCGCGCCCTGCTCTGCGCTGGACGCGGTCGTCACCGCTGCATAGCGTGGGTTGCGGGTCAGGAGCCCGACATAATCAGAAAGCGCTTCCAGATACGAACTATAAACGCGGAATTTAGCTTTGACCTTTTTGGCTTCGCCATTCTCAAATTCGGTGGTGGTAATTTCGGTTACCGGCCCTTTCCAGCTGGAGGTCGCCTTCACACCGAACAGGTTGAAACTGGGTTCGCCGTTTTCACGTTTGATCTGCCGCTGCCCCCAGCCCGATTCCAGCGCCGCCTGCGCCAGAATCAGGTGATGCGGGATCCCGCTCTGCTCGCTCGCCAGCCGCGCCGGGAGCGAAAGCTGTGCCAGAAAATCTTTACTGTCGCCGGAAAGAGCCGTATCTGAAGATTCCGGTACTTTCGGCAACGCTTTACGCACCATCTGCGTCAGCGTCTGATTCTGATAACTGGTCACCGTTTCAAGGTCGAAGCGCATCGGCGTCTGCGTGGGTTGCTCTGACGGCTGGGATTGCCCCGCCGCCATTTGCTTAACCATCATTTCAGCCAGTCCCAGCCCTTTGCCTGCGGTCATCTGCTGGGCAATTTGCTGGTCGTACATACTGGTGTAAAGCCGCGTTTGATCGCTGCCGAACAGCCCGTCCTTCGGCAATGCCTCACGCATACTTTTCAGCATCATCTGGACAAACATCCCTTCGACCTGACGCGCCACCGGCTTCAGATTCGCCTGCGGATCCTGACCGGTTTTGTTTTTCAGTTCGTTCAGCGACTGCGCATCCCAGGCGGCGCTGGAGAGAAGTTTGCTATCGCTCAGCATCAGATGATTTCCACTTTGGCCCGCAGGCAGCCAGCGCTTTGCATTGACTGCAAAATTGACATCAGTTCCATCGGCGTTGCGCCCAGCGCATTGAGTCCGCGCACCACGCTGTTCAGGTTAGCGCTGGCGTTGACGCTTTGCAGCGATCCACCGCTCTGGCGCAGATCGATTTGCGTTTGCGGCGTGACCACCGTCTGACCGCCGCCAAACGGCGTATCCGGCTGGCTGACATTAGCCTGCCGGTTAACCGTGACCGACAGATTGCCCTGCGCAACGGCGCAGCTATCCAGCGTCACTTCACGGTTCATGACCACCGATCCGGTACGGGAATTGATGATCACTTTGGCATCCTGCGCCATGACGTTGACGCTCATATTCTGGATGTCCGCCAGCGCCCGCACCTGAGAGCTGTTGCTTGCCGGTACCCTGACCTGCACGGTACGGGCATCCAGCGCGGTCGCGCCATAACCACCGTTACGGTTGATGGTATCGGCGATTTGCTGAGCCAATGAGAAATCATCGTCGTTAAGCTGGAGATTGATGGTATTACCGGAGCCAAACTGCGTCGGGATCTCTCGCTCAATCACCGCGCCGCCGGTGATGCGTCCGCCGTTGAGCTGGTTAACCTGCACGCTGCTGCCACCAGCCGCCGCGCCTGCACCGCCGACCAGAACATTACCCTGCGCCAGCGCGTAAACCTGATTATCGACCCCTTTCATCGGGGTCATCAGCAGCGTACCGCCGCGCAGGCTTTTGGCGTTGCCCATTGAGGAAACGACAATATCAATTGCCTGCCCCTGACGACCGAACGGCGGATATTTCGCCGTCACCATGACTGCCGCCACGTTTTTAAGCTGCATGTTGGTCCCCGCAGGCACGGTGATGCCCATCTGCGAGAGCATGTTATTCAGGCTTTGGGTGGTAAATGGCGTTTGCGTTGTCTGATCGCCGGTTCCGTCGAGCCCTACCACCAGCCCGTAGCCGATCAGGGAGTTGTCGCGCACGCCCTGCACGCTGGTCAGATCGCGGATACGTTCGGCCTGCGTCACGCCCGCCACCAGGATCAGGGCAATACCCATCAGGGATTTAAACATAACCACCTCGCTTACATCGGCGATAAATTAAGGAAGAAACGCTGGAGCCAGCCCATATTCTGCGCTTCGTTGATATAACCGTTGCCGACATATTCAATACGCGCATCCGCCACCTGCGTTGAAGCAACCGTATTGCTGCCGCTGATGGTGCGCGGGTTGACCACCCCGGAGAAGCGGATGAACTCAGTGCCCTGGTTAATGGCGATCTGTTTTTCACCCACTACGTGTAAGTTGCCATTGACCAGCACCTGATCTACCGTCACCGTCAGCGTACCGCTAAAGGTATTGCTGGCATTGGCCCCGCCTTTACCGTTAAAGGTATTGCCGCCGGAGGTATCCACATCCGCACGGGCATTGCCAAACAGCCCCTGCAGGTAACGCGGCGTGGTATCAAAGCCAAAATTGGTTTTACCATCACGGCTGGCGTTCGCCGACGAGCTTTTGCTGGCGCTGACGTTTTCCTGGAGCACGATAGTCAGCGTATCGCCGACGTTACGCGGGCGACGATCTTCAAAAAGCGGCTGATAGCCATAGTTCACCGGCTGTGCCGACTGGAAAATGGAGCCGTTGGCTACCGGCAACGGTCCGGGGACGGGCTGTGCCGACGTCGCGCCCTGCACCAGCGGTGTCGAAGGGATCAGAGCACAGCCAGTGACGGACATGGCCAGTACAGCCAGGAGTGAATAACGGTACGCCGCGTATTTTTGCATTGCTTTCATCTTTAAAATCAGAGCGCCAATGTGACAATGTCACATTGGCCGCCTCTTAGAGTTGCGTCAGTTTTTGCAGCATCTGGTCGGTCGTCGACACGGCCTTACTGTTGATTTCATAGGCGCGCTGGACCTGGATCATGCTGACCAGTTCTTCCGCCACGTTGACGTTCGAAGTCTCAACATAGCCCTGGTAAAGCAGTCCCGCACCGTTCAGGCCCGGCGTACTTTCATTCGGCGTGCCGGAGGATTGCGTTTCGGCATACAGATTCTCGCCGAGGCTTTCCAGACCGCTGTCATTCATAAAGGTGGTCAGGTTAAGCTGCCCCACCTGTACCGGCGTTGCCTGCCCCTGCTGGGTGACGCTCACCACGCCGTCACGCCCGATGGTAATGCTCAGGGTATTGGCCGGAATGGTGATCGCAGGCTGAACCTGAAATCCACCTGCCGTCACCAGCTGACCATTCTGATCGACCTGAAACGATCCGTCGCGGGTATAAGCAGAAGTCCCGTCCGGCAACATCACCTGGAAGAAACCCTGGCCTTTAATGGCGACATCTTTACTGTTGTCGGTCTGTGACAGGTTGCCCTGGCTATGCAGACGTTCGGTGGCGACCGGACGCACGCCGGTACCGATTTGTAAACCGGACGGCAGCGTAGTCTGCTCAGAGGACTGCGCGCCCGGCTGGCGAATAGTCTGGTACAGCAAATCTTCGAAAACCGCACGCTGGCGCTTAAAACCATTGGTGCTGACGTTCGCCAGGTTGTTGGCGATGACATCCATATTGGTTTGCTGCGCGTCGAGGCCGGTTTTGGCGATCCATAAAGAACTGTTCATAGGTATCCTGCTATTAGGTCATTGACAGCAACTGGTTAGCCCGCTGCGCGTTCTCATCCACGCTGCTGATAACCTTCATCTGCATTTCAAAACGTCGCGCGCTGGCGATCATATCTGTCATCGCCGCCACCGGTTTCACGTTGCTGCCTTCCAGCACGCCGGACATGACGCGGATACCGGCATCGGCCTGAAGCGTGGCACCGCGCGTTTCCTGGGCCTGCTGCGTCAGACGGAACATGCCATCATCGCCGCGCTGGACTTCGTTGCCGTCGGCTTTCACCAGCTTTAACTTTCCTACTGGCGCAATGGTGTTGGCCGGATCGCCAGGATTGAGAGCGGAAAGCGTACCGTCGGCGGCAATGGTAATTTCTGCCCCTTCCGGCACCACAATCGGACCCGCTTCACCAATCACCGGGTGACCCTGAATGGTTAACTGGCCGGTCGGGCTGACCTGGATGTTACCGTTGCGGGTATACCCTTCGCCGCCATCGGCGGTTTGCACCGTCAGCCAGCCCTCTTCCTGCACCGCCACGTCCAGCGGACGCGAGGTGTAGTCCATCTGGCCGGGCGTCATATCCGCGCCGGGCGTGGATTCGGTCACCAGCGTACGGGTATCCAGAGACAACCCGGTAACCGGCACCGCGCGCAGGGCGTTAAGCTGGGCGCGAAAGCCCGGCGTTGACGCGTTAGCGAGGTTGCTGGCCGTGACCGCCTGCTGATTCATGGTCTGGCTGGCCGCGCCCATCGCGGTATATATTGCGTGATCCATTAAGCTATCCCGTCAGGCGCTTAGCGCAGGTTAACCAGCGTGTTGAGGATCTGATCCTGGGTTTTGATGGTCTGCGCGTTGGACTGATAGTTACGCTGGGCGACAATCATGTTCACCAGTTCTTTACTCAGATCGACGTTGGAGGCTTCCAGTGCGCCATTGGTCAGCGAACCAAAGTTACCGCTGTTGGCGGTGCCCAGCAGCGCCACGCCGGAGGCCTGGGTCGCGGCCCAGATGTTATCGCCCTGAGACGCCAGACCTTCGTTATTGGCAAAGTTAGCCAGTACGATCTGTCCCAGTACCTGCGACTGCTCGTTGGAGTAGTTACCCACCACGGTGCCGTCGTCGTTAATCTGATAGCTCACCAGATCGCCTGGCTTGTAGCCGTTCTGCGAGCTGGCAACAACGTTGTTCGCGCCGGTGTTCTGCTGCATGGAATTAAAGAAGCTGAGGGCGAAGGCCGCCGGGGTTGCCCCGTTCATCGCGCCGGTAGTGACTTCAATCTGCGGCTGTTGATTGGCGTCCTCGTTCAGCGTGCCGTTGGCAGCGTAGTTGTACACGCCTTCCAGTTGACCATTGCTGTCAAAGTTCATCTGCGCGGCTTTCACGACCGCCGCATCAGCCACGCTGGAATCCTGAGTCCAGACATCCCATTTGTTTTCCGCTGTCTTAACGTAATACACGTTGACGTCGTGGGCGTTACCCTGGGTATCAAAGACGGTGATCGCCGCTTTTTTGTTGTAGGTGTCGGCATCGCTGGCGCTGAACGTGGTCTTCGCCGGTACCGCATCCGAGGAGTTCAGGTTGATCTGAATCGCGGCGCTGGTGGTGGTTTTGGCCGACATTAGCGTATTAGGAATAGAAATACCGGTCGGGTTTGCCCCCTGCTGGACGGTAGGCGGCGTGCCGGTTGCCGGATAGCCGGTCAACTGAAGTCCCTGCATGTTCACCAGGTTACGGTTTTCATCCAGTTTGAACTGGCCGTTACGGCTGTAGTAAACCGAACCGTTGGTATCGACCATACGGAAAAAACCGTTCTGGCTGATGGCCACGTCCAGACCACGCCCGGTATTGGTGGTGGTGCCGTCGTTAAAATCCTGAGTGATACCCGCCACTTTTACGCCCAGACCGACTTTAGAGCCGGCGAACATATCGGCAAACGACGCCGTGCTCGACTTAAAGCCATAAGTGGCGGAGTTGGCGATGTTGTTACCAATGACATCGAGGTTGGAGGCCGCAGCATTCAGGCCGCTAACCGCTTGAGAAAAGGCCATAACTTACTCCTGATAAGTAAAGAGGCTTAGATAATCTGCCGAACTTCGTCGAGTGTGGTGGTGCCGTAGGTACCCAGATCCAGCAGGCTACCGTTATCGCCGCGGGTCACGCCCTGCACCAGTGCAAATTGCAGCGGTTGAGCCACCAGCTGCGTCGCGCCGTTGCTGGCGGCGATGCTAACGTTATAAGAGCCTTCCGGTGCCGCAGTCCCGTCGGTTGCGGTGCCGTCCCAGCTAAAGGTATGCACCCCAGCGGTTAACGCGCCGATATCAATGGTCCGCACCACTTTGCCGCTCTTATCGGTAATGGTGGCGGTAACGTTATCTGCCGCCTGCTGAAGCTCCACGCCAAAGGGAGTGGTAGTGCTATTACCGGAAAGTACGGTGGTGCCGGGGATCATCACGCCGTGATCGATAAGCGTTGTGGCCTGTAAAGACTGATTACTATCAATCTGTCCGGAAATCGAGCCGAGGGTGGTATTGAGCTTTTCAATGCCGCTAACGGTACTGATTTGCGCCAGTTGGGTGGTCAGCTCGTTGTTTTCCATCGGGTTGGTCGGATCCTGATTTTTTAACTGCGCCACCAGCAGCGTCAAAAAGCTGCTTTGCAGGTCGGCGGAGCTGTTACCCGTCACCGTACTGGTGCTGGTTGCCGTACTGGTCGTACTGACGCCAGTATTGGTTGGATCGTTTACATTTACAGCGATAGACATGGGCGTTTCCTTTATTGTCCGAGCGTCAGGGTTTTCAGCATCATGCTTTTAACGGTGTTCAGCACTTCTACGTTGGCCTGGTAGCTGCGGGAAGCGGACATGGTGTTGACCATCTCGCCCACCACATCCACGTTAGGCATACGCACGTAGCCTTGCGCGTTAGCCAGCGGATTCCCCGGCTCATACACCAGTTTGTCGGCGGCATCACTTTCAATCACACTGGCAACTTTGACGCCGCCTGTCGCCGCCCCCGCCGCTGCATCTACCTGAAAAACCACCTGTTTCGCACGGTAAGGTTCGCCGTCCGGACCCGTCACGCTGTCGGCGTTTGCCAGGTTACTGGCCGCCACGTTAAGCCGCTGCGACTGCGCGGTAAGCGCGGAGCCAGCGACGTCGAAAATATTCAGTAACGCCATAAATTAGTTCCCCTGAAGCACGCTCATCATGCTTTTAATTTGTCCGCTTAATACCGTCAGCCCGGTCTGATATTGCAGGCTGTTATCAGCAAACTGCGTCCGCTCGCGATCCATATCGACAGTGTTGCCATCCAGCGAAGGCTGATCGGGAATTCGGTACATCAGGTCAACAGAAGGGGCAGAGAGCGTCTGGGCAGGGATATGACGCGCCGACGTCACCGCCAGCTGCATCCCGGAAGCTTCAGGGCGTCCACGCTCCATGACTTTATTCAGTTCACTGGCAAAATCCAGGTCGCGCGCCTGATACCCTGGGGTATCCGCATTGGCAATGTTGGCCGCCAGGACTTCCTGACGCTGCGCCCGTAAGTTCAGCGCTTCCTGCTGGAAGCGTAACGCGGCGTCGAGTCTATCGAGCATATCTCCTCCGCTGATGGCAAAATTTCAGCCAGTAGCTTAATTCTCCTTACGCGCGCGTTATCGACGGAATAAACGCATAATGCGTCGCTATTTGTTGCGTTGATAGAAAGCGACAACGGGTAAAATCCCTGCATTCCTTAACCGGCTGGAGTTCGCGATGCCCACCCTGAAAGGCACTCTTACTGCTGCACTGCTCGTGCTGTGTCCACTGGCACAGGCGCAGGATCTTAATGCCCAACTGTCGGCATTTTTTGCCCAGCGCCTGACCGGATTCAGCGATGAGGTGGTGGTGAAGGTCAAAACGGCGAGCAACCTGTTGCCACCCTGCGAGCAGCCCGCGCTAAGCGTTCAGGGCAACAGCAAATTGTGGGGCAACGTGAACGTGCTGGCCCAGTGCGGCGGTGAGAAGCGTTATATCCAGGTCCTGGTTCAGGCGACCGGTAATTATGTGGTTGCCGCCGCGCCGCTGGCCCGGGGAAGTACACTATCTCCCGCCAGCGTGACGCTAAAACGCGGACGCCTCGATCAATTACCGCCGCGCACCCTGCTGGAGATGAATCAGGTGCAGGATGCGGTGGTATTACGCGATCTGGCGGTCGGCCAGCCCGTGCAGCAATTTATGCTGCGCCAGTCCTGGCGGGTCAAAGCCGGGCAGCGGGTACAGGTCATCGCCAGCGGGGACGGTTTCAGCATTAATAGTGAAGGTCAGGCGCTCAACAATGCCGCTATTGCCCAGAATGCCAGGGTGCGGATGTCCTCAGGCCAGGTGGTGAGCGGCACGGTGAACGCGGACGGGAATGTTCTGATTAACCTATAATCTTTTTAAAGAAATAACGACCGTTGCCGATAATTAGCTAACAATTGATATAGATGGCAGCTGCACCATAACCTCGATGAGGACAACAGAATGAGCATTGATCGTACATCGCCCCTGAAGCCAGTAAATACCGTTCAGCCTCGCGAAACCAGCGATATGGCCACGCCGAAAGCACGCGCGGAGAAATCCACCGCCGCTAACAGCACCAGCGTCACGCTGAGTGATGCGCAGACCAGACTGACGCAGGCAGGCAAAGATGACATCAACGTTGAACGCGTCGAAGCGCTGAAAACGGCTATTCGTAACGGCGAACTGAAGATGGATACCGGCAAAATTGCCGACGCGTTGATCCGTGAAGCACAGAGTGACTGGCAGAGTAAATAACCGTATGAGTCGTCTGCCAGAAATACTGGACCAAATGACCGTCACCCTTAATGCCCTTAAAGGCGTTATGGATGCCGAGCAGCAGCAGCTTTCCGTTGGCAGCGTCAACGGCAGCGCATTACAGCGTATTACTGAGCAAAAAAGCTCGCTGCTGGCGACGCTCGATTATCTTGAAAGCCAGCGTCGGCATGAGCAGGACACGCAGCGTAGTGCCAATGATGATGTGGCCGATCGCTGGCAGAGTATTACCGAAAAAACGCTGCAATTGCGCGAATTAAACCAGCATAACGGCTGGCTGCTCGAAGGGCAGATCGTGCGTAATCAGCAGGCGCTTGAGGTGCTTAAACCGCACCAGGAGCCAGGCCTGTATGGCGCGGATGGACAGGCTTCCTCCGCCAGTCGCGGCGGCAAAAAGTTCTCTATTTAATGGTATCGGGAGCGGCCAGCCGGGCCACTCCCTGAATGCCACTTACGCCGTCCGGCGAGCAAACTCTTTTACTTTAAAGCCCAGCAGCGCAAGCGTCGCAAAGTAAGCGACGACGCCCGCTACCACCACGCCCATCAGACGCAATATGCGCACCGGCATGCCGCCCTGCGACCACTCTGGCATGATATGCATCACGCCCAGCAGCACCGCCGCCATAATCACAACCGCAACAATCAGGCGCAGCAGGAAGCTGCCCCAGCCCGGTTGCGGGGTAAAGATTTTTTTCTTGCGCAGCTGCCAGTACAACAGGCTGGCGTTAAGGCAGGCGGCAAGACCAATTGAGAGCGACAGGCCGGCATGTTTCAGCGGGCCAATAAACGCCAGGTTCATTAACTGGGTCATGACCAGCGTCACAATGGCAATTTTGACCGGCGTTTTGATGTCCTGGCGCGAATAAAATCCCGGCGCCAGCACCTTCACCACAATTAATCCCATCAGGCCAACCGAATAGGCGACCAGCGCACGCTGGGTCATCGCGGCATCAAAGGCGGTGAACTTACCGTACTGGAACAGGGAAACGGTCAGCGGTTTGGCCAGAATACCCAGCGCCACCGCGCTTGGCAGCGCCAGCAGGAAGCACAGGCGCAGCCCCCAGTCCATCAGTCGGTTGTACTCATCGTGATTGCCGCTGGCGAAGCTTTTAGACAGCGACGGCAGCAGAATCGTCCCCAGCGCCACGCCGAGCACGCCGGAGGGAAATTCCATCAGGCGATCGGCGTAGTACATCCAGGAGACCGAGCCGGAGACCAGAAAAGAAGCGAAAATAGTATTGATGATCAGGGAAATCTGGCTGACCGATACGCCGAGGATCGCCGGTCCCATCTGTTTTAACACCCGCATTGAACCAGCATCTTTGAAATTGAGACGCGGCAACACCAGCATACCGATTTTCTTCAGGTGCGGCAGTTGATAAAACAGCTGCAATACGCCGCCGACCGTCACCGCCCAAGCCAGCGCCAGGATTGGCGGATGAAAGTACGGCGCGGCAAACAGCGCAAAACCGATCATGCTGACGTTCAGGAACGTCGGCGCAAACGCCGGTACCGAGAAACGGTTCCAGGTATTGAGGATCGCGCCTGCCAGTGAGGCCAGTGAAATCAGTAAAATATAGGGAAAGGTAATTTTTAGCAGTTGGGTGGTGAGCAGAAATTTATCGGCGGTATCCGCGAAGCCGGGTGCGGTAAGAGTAATCACCCATGGCGCAGCCAGCATCCCGACCACGGTGACAATCGCCAGCGCCAGCGTCAGCAATCCCGAAACATAGGCCACGAAGACTCTCGTCGCCTCTTCACCCTGCTTGCTTTTATATTCTGCGAGAATGGGGACAAACGCCTGCGAAAATGCCCCTTCGGCAAAAATGCGCCGCAGCAGGTTGGGTAATTTAAAGGCGACAAAAAAGGCGTCCGTTGCCATACCCGCGCCAAAAACGCGCGCCACGATTGCATCGCGGGCAAATCCCAGCACGCGAGAGAACATGGTCATAGAGCTGACAGCGGCCAGCGATTTTAATAGGTTCATGAATGTGTTTTCCACAACACAGAGCAGAACGCCTGCAGTGCAGGCGCTGGAAAAGGCGATTAGTCTACCTGGATTGCCGTGAATTACTACTGCCAGATGTTACAGCGGATTATCCCTGCATCTGCTCGCGCCATAATTTTTCGACGATGGACTGAGCGAGAATGGCCTGCTCGCCTGCCGTTTGCGGAACGGTCTGATTTTGCACGCACTCAATAAAATGACGCGCGCAACCGACGAAGCCGCGCTGTTCCAGGGTCGTCTGCCAGCCGGGAACAGGCCGGGTAATGATGCCAGCGCCCCGCTCCTCCCGCCATTCGCGCATATCGGTGATATCGATCAGCGCGCCGTCGGTCACCGCCTGTACCGCTTCGCGCTGGCTCCCCGCGCGGCGATGCATACTGGTGGTCACCTGCAAATGACGGTGGCTGAAATGGTGCTCGGCGTACAGCATTTCGCCCTGCGGTGTCGTTTGCAGCGTTCCGCTTTTAAGCGCTCCGTCACCGCCCGCCAGCCACAGCGCGGTATCCACCACGTGCAGATAATCGTCCAGCAGGGTAAAGCGTAAATCGTGCGGGCCGACGCTGTTGCTGCGGTGTTTGTCCATCCGCAACGAGAACGCCGCGCCCATGCTTTCTTTCAGCTCACGATAGAGCGGAGAGAAACGACGGTTGAAACCGACCATTAATGTCAGATGCTTATGCTCAGCCAGGGCGATCAGCCGCTCAGCATCCTGCAGGTTTTCTGCCAGCGGTTTATCCACGCAGACGTGAACGCCCGCGTTGAGCAGTTCGCTGACCACCGCATAATGCGAGGCGGTGGAGGTATGGACAAACACGGCGTCACATTGCGCTGCCAGCTGTGGGAGCGAATCCGCACAGGGCAGACGGTAGCTCTCACAGATCCGTAGCGCCTTTTCTTTCGTTGGCGACCACGCCGCCTGAAGCGTCCAGTCCGTCGCCGCGCTTAATACCGGTAGCCAGGCTTTCCGGGCGATCCCGCCCAGCCCGACCACGCCAATGCGTAATGTAGTGGTCACGTTTACTCTCCCAAATGCGCCAGCAGCGATTCAAGCCGCTGTTTAAGTTCGGCAACTTCACCCTCCAGCGCGTCAACACGGGCGTAGAGATCGTCAGAAGCCGCAGGGGCGGCGTCAGGCGCTGCCGTGGCGATGTCGACCTCCCCGCTAAACAGATGCATAAAACGGCTTTCGCGCCGTCCCGGCTCGCGGGCCAGCCGCACAACAAAAGGACCATCTTCCCGGCTGGCCAGTTTTTCCAGCGCATTTTCTACGTCGTTCATATCGCTGAATTCGTGCATTCGCTGGGCGCGGCTGCGTAATTCTCCCGGCGTCTGCGCGCCGCGTAACAGCAGCGTGGCGATGAGAGCAACCTCTGCCGAAGACAATTTCAGATCGCCGAATTCGGAATTACAAAAACGCTGCTCGTATTTAGTCACCCGGTTGCCAAAGCCGCTGACGGTGCGCAGATAATGGCGTTTCACCAGCGCATCCAGCACCGCCTGAACCTCCTGTTCGCTAAGCGACATCACCGGTTCGCGGTTGGTTTTCTGATTGCAGGCGGTAACGACCGCGTTAACGGACAAGGGGTACTGCTCAGGGGTCGTCACCTGTTTTTCCAGCAGGCAACCAATAACGCGCGCTTCCGCTGCGTTGAGTTCATATTTCATCTTTGTCTCCTTAGCGACCTGCGGTCCATTGCGGGGTGGTCAGTGCCGTCAGCACGTGATCGCGCCACTCGCCGTTAATTAACAAATAGTCTTTAGCGTAACCTTCTTTCTCAAAACCCAGCCGCGCCAGCAGGCCGCCGCTGCGCTGATTATGCGGCATGTAATTGGCCATGATGCGATGTATATGCTGGGTCCGCTGCATATAGCGGATAGCGGCGGTAAGCGCCTCGAACATCAGCCCCTGCCCCTGCCATTTCTGCCCGATCGAGTAGCCGAGATAACAGGCGTGGAACGATCCGCGGACCACGTTGGAAAAGTTAGCCACGCCGATAATTTCTTTTTCTTCCGGATCGAGCAGCGCGAAATAAAACGCTGTGCCCTGTTTGTGGAATTCGTTAATCATGCCAAGCCGCGCCTGCCAGCCTGAGGGGTAACAGTGGCTGTCATCGCGCACCGGCTCCCAGGGTTTTAAAAACTGGCGATTCTGCGCGTAATAATCCGCCAGCCGCCAGGCATCACGGTCGTGGACCAGACGCACGACCAGCCGGTCCGTGGTCAGGCGTACTTTCGGCACGTTACTGCGATAGCCAAACATGTAGACTCCTTCACTTACTTCTTGCCCTGGTCACTTCACTATACCTGCCCACAGGGCCGGTGTGAAAACAACAACATACCATTTTCTGCGCCAGGTCCGTTTTTCGATGAAAGGTATCAATCAAAGCGGCCGTTTGATGAAAAAATATCGTCGCGCAAAAGGTGGGAAAAAGAGCGGCCGGGCCGCAAAATAGGCGGGTACTCGCCTTTTTATTTCCCGGAGGGGAAATGTCCCGTATCTCGCAGGCACGGAGCCTGGGTAAATATTTCCTGCTAATAGATAACATGCTGGTCGTGCTCGGCTTTTTTGTGGTCTTTCCGCTGATTTCGATTCGCTTTGTCGATCAAATGGGCTGGGCCGCATTGATGGTCGGTATTGCGCTCGGTTTACGCCAGCTTATCCAGCAGGGTTTGGGTATTTTTGGCGGAGCCATTGCCGACCGCTTTGGGGCAAAACCCATGATTGTCACCGGAATGCTGATGCGCGCCGCCGGGTTTGCCACCATGGCAATCGCGCAGGAGCCGTGGATGCTGTGGCTCTCCTGTCTGCTTTCGGGTCTGGGCGGCACGTTGTTCGACCCGCCGCGCTCGGCGCTGGTAGTGAAGTTAGTCCGCCCGCATCAGCGCGGTCGCTTTTTTTCCATCCTCATGATGCAGGATAGCGCAGGCGCGGTGACTGGCGCCCTGCTGGGCAGCTGGCTTTTACAATATAATTTTAGTCTGGTGTGCAGCGTCGGTGCGGTGCTGTTTGTTGCCTGCGCTGCGTTTAATGCCTGGTATCTTCCTGCCTGGAAGCTGTCAACGGTAAAAGTACCGGTGCGTGAAGGGCTGGCTCGCGTGCTGCGCGACAAGCGTTTTGTCACCTATGTTCTGACCCTCACCGGTTACTATATGCTGGCCGTCCAGGTGATGCTGATGCTACCGATTATGGTCAACGATATTGCCGGGACTCCCTCAGCGGTGAAATGGATGTATGCGATTGAAGCCACGCTGTCGCTTAGCCTGCTTTACCCTCTGGCGCGCTGGAGCGAAAAACGGTTTCGTCTCGAACACCGCTTAATGGCGGGCCTGCTGATCATGACGCTCAGTATGCTGCCCATCGGGCTGGTGAGCAGCCTGCAACAGCTTTTCTCGCTGATCTGCACCTTCTATATCGGCTCGATTATCGCCGAACCGGCGCGCGAAACGCTGAGTGCCGAACTGGCGGATGCCCGTGCACGCGGCAGCTATATGGGCTTCAGCCGTCTGGGATTAGCCTTTGGCGGCGCGCTGGGCTACGCTGGCGGCGGCTGGCTGTTTGACGCCGGTAAAGCCTCCGGTCAGGCCGAGCTTCCCTGGTTTATGCTCGGGATGATTGGCCTGATCACCCTGCTGGCCCTGTGGTGGCAATTTAGCCCGAAGCATACGGCACCCGGCATGCTGGAGCCGCGGACCTGATTTGATTAGCCTCTGTTTCTCTTCCATACTGAAAGTCTGGACGGTAATACCTGGAGGAGAAACGTGAAGCTTTATATTTACGACCACTGCCCTTACTGTGTGAAAGCCAGAATGATCTTCGGCCTCAAAAACATCCCCGTTGAGCTAAACACGTTGCTCAGCGACGACGAGGCAACGCCGACGAGAATGATCGGCCAGAAGATGGCCCCCATCCTGCAAAAAGATGACAGCCGTTATCTGCCCGAAAGCCTTGATATCGTACATTACGTCGATAACGTTGACCGAAAACCCCTGCTGACCGGAAATCGCAATCCAGCCATTGAAGAGTGGCTGCGCAAGGTGAACGGCTACGTTAACCGTTTGCTGATCCCGCGTTTTGCGAAATCACCGTTTGATGAATTTTCCACCCCGGAAGCGCGTCGATATTTCACGGAGAAAAAAGAGGCCCAGTTGGGCAGCTTTGCCGATCATCTTGCCCATTCCGCCGGGCTTATTAAGAATATCAGCGACGATTTGCGCATTCTGGATAAGCACATTGTCAAACCCAACGCGGTGAATGGTGAGCTTTCTGAAGATGACATCCATCTGTTTCCGCTATTACGAAATCTGACCATCGTCGCCGGGATCAACTGGCCGACCAGGGTGGCTGATTACCGCGATAACATGGCGAAACAGACACAAATCAATCTCCTTTCCTCTATCGCATCGTGACCGTCTGGCGGACGGAAATCCGTCCGCCACTCCTTTTAAGCTTTTTCCTCTGTTAATTTCTGTGCTGACAGTACATGCTGCTTGTGTCAGGATAGATGACAGGCATGATGCAGAGGAAACCCATGAAGAAGATCGTTATTGCCGCCGCCCTGATCGTCAGCGGCCTGATTGTCGGATGTAACCAGCTGACTCAGTACACCGTCAGCGAGTCGGAAATTAATCAGGCGCTACAAAAACGAAATAATTTTTCCAAAGATATTGGTCTGCCGGGCGTGGCCGATGCACATATTGTCCTGAACAACCTTACCAGCGCCATTGGCCGTGAAGAGGCAGATAAAGTCACGCTGAGCGGCGATGCGTTTCTGGATATGAACTCCCTTTTCGGCAGTCAGAAAGCCACCATCACCCTGAAGCTGAAAGCGCTTCCCGCCTTTAATAAAGAGCAGGGCGCGATTTACCTGCAGGAAATGGAAGTGGTGAATGCTGACGTCAAGCCAGACAAAATGCAGCCGGTGGTGCAAACCCTGCTCCCCTATTTGAACCAGTCACTGCGCAACTACTTCAATCATCAGCCCGCTTATATGCTCAAAGATGATGGCGGCAAAGGGGAAGCGCTGGCCAAAAAATATGCAAAAGGTATTGAAGTGAAGCCGGGGGAAATCGTTATTCCTTTCACCCATTAATCGCTTTATCCTCCTCTCACGCAAGTCTGCAAAGTGCGCTTTCAGGCTTGCGTCATACAATAAAAGAGTGCAAACGAAAACGTTTCCGCTTATCCTTAGTGCCCGGCAAAAAACAGCCCTGATACCCGCCGGAGCGCTCTAATGACTGACCAACCGCAAGTACTTAAGATCCGCCGCCCTGACGACTGGCACCTCCATCTGCGCGACGGAGAAATGCTGAAAACCGTCGTACCTTATACCAGCGAAATTTATGGTCGTGCGATTGTCATGCCCAATCTGGCACCGCCTGTGGTAACGGTTGACGCCGCGATAGCCTACCGTCAGCGCATTCTGGATGCCGTTCCTGCCGGGCATACTTTTACCCCCCTGATGACCTGTTACCTGACCGATTCTCTCGATCCGGCAGAGCTGGAGCGTGGTTTTAACGAAGGCGTATTTACCGCCGCCAAACTATATCCTGCCAATGCCACCACCAACTCAAGCCACGGCGTCACCAGCATTGATGCCATTATGCCGGTGCTGGAGCGGATGGAAACGCTGGGTATGCCGCTGCTGGTGCATGGCGAAGTCACCCATGTGGATATTGATATTTTTGATCGTGAAGCACGGTTTATTGAAACCGTTATGGAACCACTGCGCCAGCGCTTACCGGGGCTGAAAGTGGTATTTGAGCACATCACCACCAAAGATGCGGCGGATTACGTGCGTGAAGGCAATGAACGGCTGGCGGCGACCATCACTCCCCAGCATTTAATGTTTAACCGTAATCATATGCTGGTGGGCGGCGTGCGGCCTCATCTTTACTGTCTGCCGATCCTCAAGCGCAACATCCACCAGCAGGCGCTGCGAGAGCTGGTAGCCAGCGGTTTTGACCGCGTTTTTCTCGGCACCGACTCTGCGCCACATGCGCGTCATCGTAAAGAAGCCAGCTGCGGCTGCGCAGGCTGTTTTAGCGCCCCGACCGCGCTTGCCAGCTATGCAACCGTGTTTGAAGAGATGAACGCGCTGGCGCACCTGGAAGCATTTAGTTCCCTTAACGGTCCGCGCTTCTATCAATTGCCGGTGAACGACACGTTTGTTGAGCTGGTTCGCCAGGAAAGCCAGGTCGTCGATTCTATCGCCCTGCCTGACGATACGCTTATTCCCTTCCTTGCAGGCGAAACCGTGCGCTGGACGGTGGTAAAATAATTTACTCCCCCTGTTGTAAGTTAGTACGCTAAACTGTATAAATATACAGTGCATTACACAGGGGGGCAATTATGCGTATTGAAGTCACTATCGCCAGAACAACATCCTTACCGCCCGGTGCGCTGGACGCCCTTGCTGGCGAACTGTCCCGGCGGGTTCTCACTCATTTCCCTGATTGTGACGGTAACGTCAGCGTGCGTTATGCTGCTGCCAATAACCTTTCCGTGTTTGGTGGGCTTAAAGAAGACAAAGATCGCATCAGTGAAATTCTCCAGGAGACCTGGGAAAGCGCTGACGACTGGTTCATTACCGACTAATTTTTGCTCCCTCATTGTGCATGTTTGCCGGGTCGCCCCGGCTTTTTTTCATCTTTTTCCTGCTGATTTTTTAGTCACTTTCTTATTGATCGTAATACTTAATAAAAATTAAAGAACAATCCCGCGCTTAATTGTTCAAAAAAGACACGCTATGAAAAAATATTCCAGCGAAAATATATTTATTGGAACATTTTATCTTTTTATTGATATACTTAAGTTGCTTCAAAAAAACACGCATTGAACCCAGCAGCTATTGTTTTTTCACGCTTACTAAGGGGTCATGATGGAAAAAAATAATGAAGTCATCCAGACCCATCCCCTTGTTGGATGGGACATCAGCACCGTGGACAGCTACGATGCGCTGATGCTGCGTTTACATTACCAGACCCCCAATCAGCCCGAGACCGAGGATGCAGAGATCGGTCAGACACTATGGCTGACAACTGATGTTGCACGTCAGTTTATTTCTATTTTAGAAGCAGGTATCGCTAAAATTGAATCCGGCGACTACCAGGAAAATGAGTATCGCAGGCATTAATATCACACCGATGTAATGCTGTACATTCACTCAAAAGGCACCCGCAGGGTGCCTTTCTTATTTGCGCTAAACCATAAAAAACGTATGCTACCCGTTGTTATTTAATATCATTCTACGGGAGCGCTATGCAATACGATCTGGTAATTATTGGCAGTGGTTCCGTCGGGGCGGCAGCGGGCTATTATGCTTCGCGCGCCGGGTTGAACGTGCTAATGACCGATGCCCATTTGCCCCCGCACAAGGAAGGAAGTCACCACGGCGATACGCGGCTGATGCGCCACGCCTATGGCGAAGGTGAAAAATACGTACCGCTGGTACTGCGCGCGCAGGCGCTGTGGGAGGCATTTGCCGCGGAAAGCGGCGAGCCGGTATTCGAACGCACCGGGGTAATTAACCTGGGTCCGGCAGACTCCCCCTTTCTGGCAAACGTCGCCAGCAGCGCTCAGCGCTGGCACCTGGCGACGGAGCAGCTTGATGCTGCCGCCATTACGACGCGCTGGCCGGAGATTCGCGTGCCGGAAAATTATATCGGCATTTTTGAAGCTAATTCAGGCGTGCTGCGCAGCGAACTGGCGATCAAAACCTGGGTGCAGCGGGCGCGCGAAGCGGGATGCGCGCAGTTATTTAACTGCCCGGTGACGGCCATTCATCATCATGACGCTGGCCTCACCATTGCCACTGCCGATGGCGAATACCATGCCCGCAGAGCGCTCATTAGCGCCGGAACCTGGGTGACAAAACTGGTGCCGTCGCTGCCGCTGCAACCGGTACGCAAGATTTTCGCCTGGCACCAGGCCGACGGGCGCTACAGCAGCAAAAATAATTTCCCGGCGTTTACCGGCGAGCTGCCTGATGGCGATCAATTTTATGGTTTTCCGGCCGACGATAACGCCCTCAAAATAGGCAAACACAACGGTGGGCAGGTCATTCATTCTCCACAAGAACGTAAACCTTTTGGCACCATCGCAAGCGACGGCGCTGAGTCATTTTCGTTCCTGCGTCAGATCCTGCCGGGCATCGGCGGATGCCTGCACGGTGAAGCCTGTACCTATGATAATTCGCCGGACGAGGATTTCATTATCGATACCCTCCCCGATCATCCAAATACGCTGTTAATCACCGGACTTAGCGGACACGGCTTCAAGTTCGCCCCGGCGCTGGGCGAGATTGCCGTACAATTTGCTAAAGGCGAATCCAGCGAATTCGATTTATCGCCTTTCTCCCTGGCCCGCTTTCAACATTAATCTGGTTGCGGTCTTTCTGGCCGCAGCTTATTTCCTGAGTTTGTATTGTGGTAAAGGACATTATTTACTTAGCAGGCTTACTTTGCGTGGTAATGTATTTTCAGCAGCGCGGTTAACTGACAAAAACTGACACAGGTTGATAAAAATATAAAATTAGTCATAAAATTTTGAACGAAAGTGTTGATTAAATAACCCTGCCAATTCGATAGTAGCCCGCTAAAAACGCGAACATCCTGAATTAAAACCTCAACTTTATTCAACATTACTGAACAAGTTAAAATAGTTATAAATTTATGCTAATTTGATGTTGCAATATAGTTTATCGCCCAGCATTGTAAGCACTCTTAATACCGTTACGAGATGCCGGGCATGAACCTGCGTAATTCTTCATATCGCTATGGATTTGTTTCAATTGCGTTGCACTGGCTGGTGGCTATTGCGGTCTATGGAATGTTTGCCCTGGGCCTCTGGATGGTCACGCTCAGCTATTACGACGGCTGGTATCACAAAGCACCGGAGTTACATAAAAGCATCGGTATTATATTGATGCTTACGCTGGTGGTTCGCCTGATCTGGCGCACCGTTTCTCCGGCTCCGGCCGCATTAAGCCATTACTCAAAACTCACCCGCATCAGCGCAGTGCTGGCCCATATCGCGCTGTACCTGCTGCTGTTTGCCATTGTGATTAGCGGTTATCTGATCTCCACGGCTGACGGTCAACCGATCAGCGTCTTTGGCCTTTTCGAGGTGCCCGCCACGCTGACCGACGCGGGGGTACAGGCCGATCTGGCGGGCAATCTGCACTTATGGCTGGCATGGAGCGTAGTGGTACTGTCGGTCCTGCACGCGCTTGCCGCCCTCAAACACCATTTCATCGATAAAGACGATACCCTGCGCCGCATGCTGGGAAAATCGTCCCCTGACTCTGGAGCGTAATATGAAAAAAAGCCTGCAAGGATTGTTACTGGGAAGTCTGCTGCTGACTGCCGGTTCAGCCATCGCCGCAGATTATAAAATTGATAAAGAAGGTCAGCACGCCTTCGTCAATTTCCGCATTCAGCACCTCGGTTATAGCTGGTTGTACGGTACTTTCCGCGATTTCGACGGTACGTTTACCTTTGACGAAAAGAACCCGTCTGCCGATAAAGTCAACGTGACGCTGAATACCAATAGCGTGGATACCAACCATGCAGAGCGCGATAAGCATCTGCGCAGCGCCGACTTCCTGAACGTGGCAAAATTCCCGCAGGCGACGTTCAAATCGACCGCGGTTAAAGCAGACGGCGATGCGCTGGATGTGACTGGCGATTTGACGCTAAACGGGGTAACCAAACCGGTGACGCTGAAGGCGAAGATGATCGGTCAGGGTGACGATCCGTGGGGCGGCAAACGCGCCGGTTTTGAGGCGGCAGGTAAAATCAGCCTGAAAGAGTTTAACATCAAAACCGATCTTGGCCCGGCATCGCAGGATGTAGAGCTGATTATTTCGGTGGAAGGCGTACAGCAGAAGTAATGATTAGCCCGGCAGCGCAGGCTGCCGGGCTGACCTGTTATTCCGGGTCAGGAATACCCAATTTAGTATTCAGACGTCCCCTGGATTTATTAAAGATCTTGTTACCGTTTTCACGCCCCGCGCGGAGCTGGCGCTGTTGTTCCTCGGGTAACGCCCTTTCCGTCTGGCACGCTTCACTGCAACATCCGGAATATTTTTCGGCGCAGCTCGGGCACTGAATAAACAGCAGATGGCACCCGTCGTTCAGGCAGTTGGTATGGCTGTCACAGGGCGTACCGCACTGGTGACAATGGGCAATGACATCATCAGAAATACGCTCGCCCATTCGCTCGTCAAACACGAAGTTTTTACCGATAAACCGTACCGGTAATCCCTGTTCACGCGCCCGGCGCGCGTACTCAATAATGCCGCCTTCAATATGCGAGACTTTGTTAAAGCCGTTATGTTTCATCCAGGCGCTGGCTTTTTCGCAGCGGATCCCGCCGGTGCAATACATGACTATTTTTTTATCTTTATGCTCCTGCATCATTTCGACGGCTTTCGGCAACTGTTCACGGAACGTGTCGGCAGGGATTTCCAGCGCGTTTTCAAAATGCCCCACTTCATATTCATAGTGGTTGCGCATATCGATAAACAGGGCGTCCGGATCGTCGAGCAGGGCGTTAACGTCGGCGGCTTTGAGATAGTCACCGACATCGCTGGCATCAAAACTGGCGTCTTCGATTCCGTCAGCAACAATACGCTCGCGCACTTTCAGGCGCAGCACCCAGAATGATTTACCGTCATCGTCGAGGGCAATGTTCAGGCGCAACCCCTGAAGCGCCGGATCGACGGTTTCCAGCAGCGCCCGCAGCGCGTCAGTTTTACTTTGCGGAATACTGATTTGGGCGTTAATCCCTTCGTGCGCCAGATAAATACGGCCAAAGACGTTGAGTTCAGTCAGGGCGGTATACAGCGCGTCGCGCGTCGCTTTGGGATCGGCTATGGTGAAATATTTATAGAATGAGATCGTCGTGCGCGGTTCGGTCTCGGCCAGCATCCGCGCCTTCAGTTCCTCATTCGAAATGCGGTTGTGTAACACTGGCATGGTGTACGTTCCTGCAATCGTGAGTGAATAAGATAAACGGGCGGCATCATATAGCAATAACTGCCAATTTACATCCCTACATTTTTAGCTACATTTGCATCATCTACAAAACTTCTAATCCACAACTGCTGTTTTACTACTCACTTCGTCGTGTAACATGTTGGCATCAGTTAAAAAAATGCGACAATAGAGCCGGTTGCAAATTAAATCACAGGAATGACATGACGCATTTACCAAAATTCACCGTGGCGCTGCTTCATCCGCGATACTGGTTAACCTGGCTGGGCATTGGCATGTTATGGCTGGTGGTTCAGCTACCCTACCCGGTTCTTTATCGCCTTGGACACAGTCTTGGTCATCTGGCACAGCGCGTTATGAAACGCCGGGTTAAAATTGCCGAGCGTAATCTGGAGCTCTGCTTCCCTGAGATGAGCCAGGCGCAGCGCGACGAGATGGTGCATAAAAATTTTGAATCTGTCGGCATGGGATTACTTGAGACCGGCATGGCCTGGTTCTGGTCGGATCGCCGGATGGCGCGCTGGACCGAGGAGCGCGGCATGGATGCGATTAAAGAGCAAATCGCCCAGGGTCGCGGGATCTTACTGATCGGCGTCCATTTTCTGACCCTGGAAATGGGGGCGCGTATTTTTGGTATGCATCTTCCGGGCATTGGCGTTTATCGCCCTAATGATAATCCGGTGCTGGACTGGTTGCAGACCTGGGGACGGATGCGCTCCAACAAAGATATGATTGACCGTAAAGACGTTAAAGGCATGATCCGCGCGCTGAAAAATTGTGAAGTGATTTGGTACGCTCCTGACCACGACTACGGCCCGCGCACCAGCGTGTTTGTGCCTTTTTTTGCGGTTGAACAGGCGGCGTCCACGTCTGGCACCTGGATGCTGGCCCGTACGTCAAAAGCCTGCGTTGCGCCGTTTGTCCCGCGGCGTAAACCCGATGGCAAAGGGTATGAGCTTATCGCCCTTGAACCGGAATGCAATCCTCCTCTGGACAACGCCGAAACCACCGCCGCGTGGATGAACAGGATCGTCGAGAAGTGCATCATGATGGCCCCCGAGCAATATATGTGGCTGCACCGTCGTTTTAAAACGCGTCCTGAGGGTGTTCCTTCCCGCTATTGATGCCGCGCGCCAGCGCTTTTACCCCGACCTGCCCGGCGGCGCAAGCTTGCCGGGCCTGTGCTCAATCCCCCCATCCCGCATCCTAAGCTTTAAAAGCTATCCCGTTTGCAGCCCTTCGTGGCCGGGCGCATAATTAGCGGGCTTATCATATTTTTAGCTAAACTTAGTCTATTCTGTGCTGCGTTGTGGGAGCCTATGCCCTCTTCAGATATTCCGATCAACTGGAAACGTAATCTTACGGTCACCTGGTTTGGCTGTTTTTTGACGGGTGCCGCGTTTAGTCTGGTCATGCCCTTTCTGCCACTCTACGTCGAACAACTCGGTATCACCGATCACAGCGCGCTGAATATGTGGTCGGGACTGGTATTCAGCATCACCTTTCTTTTCTCTGCCATTGCCTCACCGCTATGGGGCGGTCTGGCCGACCGTAAAGGGCGCAAAATTATGCTGCTGCGCTCTGCTCTCGGTATGGCGATAGTGATGATGCTGATGGGAATGGCGCAAAACATCTGGCAGTTTCTGATCCTGCGTGCGCTGCTGGGGCTACTCGGCGGCTTTATTCCAAATGCTAATGCGCTGATAGCCACACAAATTCCACGTAACAAAAGCGGCTGGGCACTGGGCACGCTTTCAACGGGGGCGGTCAGCGGCGCGCTGTTAGGCCCTCTGGCAGGCGGCCTGCTTGCAGACAGCTACGGCCTGCGTCCGGTATTTTTTATGACCGCTGGCGTGCTGTTTTTGTGTTTCCTGCTGACGCTGTTTTATATTCGTGAACAATTTGTCCCGGTTACCAGAAAAGAGATGCTCAATGCCCGCCAGGTCATTGCCTCCCTGAAAAGTCCGCGGCTGGTGCTGAGCCTGTTTATCACCACCCTGATTATTCAGGTCGCCACCGGTTCGATTGCGCCGATTCTGACGCTTTACGTGCGCGAACTGGCAGGCAACGTCAGCAACATCGCCTTTATCAGCGGAATGATCGCCTCTGTGCCCGGCGTCGCGGCGCTGTTAAGCGCTCCCCGGCTGGGCAAGCTGGGTGACCGCATCGGTCCGGAGAAAATTCTGATTGCGGCACTTGTCATATCGGTACTGCTGTTGATCCCGATGTCATTGGTGCAAACGCCGCTTCAGCTCGCTATTTTACGTTTCCTGCTCGGTGCTGCCGATGGTGCGCTGCTACCCGCCGTACAGACGCTGCTGGTGTATAATTCCACCAACCAAATTGCCGGGCGTATTTTTAGCTACAACCAGTCATTCCGCGATATCGGCAACGTTACCGGCCCGCTGATCGGTGCAGCCGTCTCCGCCAGCTATGGCTTCCGTGCTGTCTTCCTGGTCACCGCTGGCGTAGTGCTATTTAACGTTATCTACTCGACCTTCAGTCTGCGTCGCCGACGCCCCGCCAGGGCCCCCAAACAACCGGTTGATTAGGCGGGTTTTTCACCATGTTATACGTGATGTGAATGATTTTTTGCTGTTCAACCTTGCACCGGCCAATATTCAGCTATTCTTTTCCCTGAACACCACGTCGAATCACAGGGAGATACCAATGACTATGTATGCCACACTCGAAGAAGCCATTGATGCGGCGCGCGAAGAGTTTCTTGCCAATGCCCCCGGTGTTGAAGAGGAAGAGGCCAATATCCAGCAGTTAAGCATCCAGAAGTATGTGTTACAGGATGGCGACATCATGTGGCAAGCCGAGTTCTTTGCTGAGGAAGGTGAAGCTGGCGACTGTCTGCCTGTCTTAAGCGGTGAAGCAGCGCAAAGCGTATTTGACGACGACTACGACGAAATCGAACTTCGTCAGGAGTGGCTGGAAGAAAATACGCTGCATGAATGGGATGACGGCGAGTTTCAGCTTGCGCCGCCGCTGGATACCGAAGAAGGCCAGGCAGCGGCTGACGAATGGGATATTCGTGATTAACGTCTAACCCTGTCGTTCATCACGGGCCTGTTATTCATAAGGCCCGTGACTGGCATCCAGCGGTAATAACAGCGTATCAAAAATCAGTGAAAAGGGCAGGTCCAGAACGGTCAGCCAGCGCCAGCTAGAATCACGCACGTCCCACTGCACGCCAGGATAATACTGATTACCATGCCCCTGTCCGGGAATGGTACGGCTAATAACACTGCCGCAGCCGCACAGCATTATCGACATCAGAACGACCAGTACCATTCTCATGATTTTCCCCTGCTCTAAAAAAATACCGGCCCTGAGGCCGGTATTGAACGGATAACAGTATCTATGGTTGGGTGCCTTGTAATGCCGGGTGACGCTTCGCTTACCCCTCCTGCGCACCATAGTGCTGTGTTTACCCTACCTTAAGTAGATGATGTTGTCTTCAGCGCCAGCGGATTTAACGCCAGTTGCTGATACGAATTCACCCATGAAGAGTAGCGCTCTGGCGAACTCCACACGCGGTAATGCAGCCGTGACATGGTGACCGGATCGCTCAGCAATACCAGACGACGGTCGCGGCTGAGTTTTTCCGGCGTTTCATTCAGCGCCTGCTCAACATGGCGGTCGCGGGCAATTTCAAGGATGTTGCCTTTACCGTGACGTCCCGTCGCCATCGCCGTGGCCAATGCGTTGAAGGACGGGTTGAATACCGCATGCATAAAGCCGTCTTTCAGCGAGCGCTGGATATTCAGTTCCAGGAAACGGTCGGTGTCGATCAATACCTGCGGCGGCGAATACTCTTCCGGGATCAGGAACAGTTTCCAGCGCTTAGTGCGTAGCCCTACCGTCGAACGGCTGGAAATGACCGACACAAACGGCGAGAGGATTAGCGAGAAGACAATCGGTGCCAGCCAGAACAGAAAACGCAGATCCAGCCATGCCATGCCTACCGCCCACACTAGACCCAGCAACATCTGCGAGCCGTGACGCTTGAACGCCTCTACCCATGAAGTTGAGTCATCATCACGCTGCGGTGAATTCCAGACCACTTCCCAGCCGAGGAACGCGCTGACCACGAACACGGTATGGAACAGCATACGCACCGGTGCCAGCAGCACCGAGAACAGCACTTCCAGTAGCAGAGAAAGCGTGACGCGAATAAAACCGCCGTACTCTTTCGGCCCTTTACACCACACCAGAATGATACTGAGCAGTTTTGGCAGGAACAGCAGCACCATCGTCGACGCAAACAGCGCAATCGCCAGCTCCGGACGCCACTGCGGCCATACCGGGAACAGCTGACGCGGCTGAAGGAAATATTGCGGCTCCGTCAGGGCGTGTACCACCTGAAGCGCGGTAGAAAGCGCAAGGAACATAAACCACAGCGGCGCGGAGAGATAGGACATAACGCCGGTTAAGAACACCGCACGGTGAACCGGGTGCATCCCTTTTACCAGGAACAGACGGAAGTTCATCAGGTTGCCGTGACACCAGCGGCGGTCGCGTTTCAGCTCGTCCAGCAGGTTTGGCGGCAACTCTTCATAAGAACCCGGCAGATCGTAGGCAATCCACACGCCCCAGCCTGCACGACGCATCAGCGCCGCTTCCACGAAGTCGTGCGACAGAATCGACCCGGCAAAGGAGCCTTCGCCTGGCAGCGGTGCCAGCGCGCAGTGCTCAATGAACGGCTTCACGCGAATAATCGCGTTATGTCCCCAGTAGTGCGATTCACCCAGCTGCCAGAAGTGCAGACCAGCGGTAAACAGCGGACCATAAACGCGGGTAGCAAATTGCTGACAGCGCGCGTACAGCGTGTCCATGCCGGAGGCTTTCGGCGACGACTGGATGATACCCGCGTTGGGATTCGCTTCCATCAGGCGCACGAGACCGGTCAGGCAGTCACCCGTCATTACCGAGTCCGCATCCAGCACCACCATATAGCTGTACTGACTGCCCCAGCGGCGGCAGAAGTCGTCAATGTTACCGCTTTTGCGCTTCACGCGACGGCGGCGGCGGCGATAGAAGATCTGCCCTTCGCCATGCACTTCCGCGATAAGCTCCATCCAGGCTTTCTGCTCGGAAACGCATATA
Source organism: Superficieibacter sp. HKU1 (assembly GCF_029319185.1). NCBI lineage: Bacteria > Pseudomonadati > Pseudomonadota > Gammaproteobacteria > Enterobacterales > Enterobacteriaceae > Superficieibacter > Superficieibacter sp. HKU1. Next base: position 1,954,096 of record NZ_CP119754.1, on the reverse strand, counting down.
TCCGGATTGTAGCTGTCGCTGAGGATGTAAACGTCAAAGTGCTGCTGCTGGCCCGTGGCTTTCACAGACTCCCAGGTCGCCCGGAGTCCGGCGAAAACCCGATCCACATCTTCGTTACAGATAGGCATGATCAGCGCCGTACGGTGCCCGGGGTTGAGCGGCTCATTGCCGGTCGTCGAGGCGGATATACTGTATTTATCCTTCCCGATAAGCAGCTGGAGAAAACCCATCAGCGCGGTCCAGAAGCCGGCAGAAACCCAGCAGAACAGCACCGCAAACAGGATCAGGATCCCGGTTTGCAGGATGTAAGGCAGAAGCTGCATGAAGGAGACCAGCAAATCCTGGCCCATCATGTCGCCCGGGTTGATCAGCGCCCAGCCCTGGTATGGCAGAATGGTTTTCATATACCAGGTTGCCACCACGGTTTGCGCCAGCGTTAACACCAGCAGAATATAGCGACGAATCGTCCCCATCAAACGCCACTGTTGTTCGCTGACCTGCTGCTCTTTGGTCAGACGTGAAAGATAACGCGGCTGCTGTTCACGACCGCGCAGGCGGTCCCAGAAACGGCCAACCGGGTTGGTACGCCACGGGTCGGGAAACATTGAGGAACGCTTTGCCTTTGGCATCGCGTGCAACTGTGTGCGGCCCAGATCGTCTTTGATCAGCTGATCGTTGTGCAACGACTCAGGCCAGCTATGTTCCAGACGTGACTTGACTGACCCCAGCGGAGCGTCATCTTCAGGCTCGAATCGCTGATGCTCAGGATCAAGCGCTTCGTGGACTGCGCGGATATCCATATCGGCAGGAAGTGCCGCTTTTTCAGCATCCGTAAGCGGCAGAGCGTCGATATACTTCGTTGTATTATTCATTGGCAGGTAGCTGATAGCTCCAGGTTTCACTCAGCGTCTGGTCAGCGTTAACCAGCGCGGCGCGCATCTCAGTGGTCTGCTTAGGATCTTTGATTTTGGTGCGCAGCGTCAGACGCCATCCTTTGGTGACAGGATTATAGCGCACGCTGTTCTCAACGATTTCACCGTTGTCACCGATGCTGGTTTGCGCAGTGACCGGGGTGTCCGCAGGCAGTTTTTTCATTTCCGGACCGGCGAAGTCAATCACGAAGGCCAGCGTTCCGTCCGCCTGACGGATCAGATTAGATTGTTTAACATCACCTGCCGAGCGGCGAGTCTGCGTCACGTACGCGTTATCCGGCGCGTGCAGCTTGTCTTCATCACGGCTGAAGGTGATGGTGTAACTGAAGTTCATCTCTTTCCCGGCAGCAGGCAGCTGATCCGGCGTCCAGTAAGCCACGATGTTATCATTGGTTTCATCGTTGGTCGGAATTTCGACCAGCTCAACCTTGCCTTTGCCCCACTCACCTTTCGGCGTGATCCAGGCGCTTGGACGCAGATCGTAACGGTCGTCGAGATCTTCATAGCGGCTAAACTGGCGACCACGCTGTAACAATCCGAAGCCCTGAGGGTTTTCCATTGCGTAGCTGCTTACACCCAGATGTTTCGGATTATTAAGCGGACGCCAGATCCACTCGCCATTACCGGCATGAATCGACAGACCGTTGGAGTCATGCAGTTCAGGGCGGAAGTTAGTGGTTGGAGAGGGCTGGTTCGGCCCAAAGAGGAACATGCTGGTCAGCGGCGCGACGCCGAGCTTGCCGACTTTGTCACGCAGATAGACTTTCGACTGTACGTCAACGACGGTATCGCGGCCTGGCATAATGGTGAAGCGGTACGCGCCGGTGGCACGCGGAGAATCCAGCAGTGCATAGATATTCAGACGCTTGTCCGTCGGTTTTGGACGTTCGATCCAGAACTCACGAAAACGCGGGAATTCCTCGCCTGACGGCAGCGCGGTATCAATGGCCAGACCACGCGCGGAAAGGCCGTAAACCTGTCCCTGCCCCAGCACGCGGAAGTAGCTTGCCCCAAGCATGCTAACGATTTCGTCGTTCTTGTCTTTGCTGTTAACCGGGTAAAGCACTTTAAAACCTGCAAAGCCCAGATCTTTTACGGTGTCTTTATCGTGCTGAACATTGCCGAAATTGAAGTAATCCGGGCTGTATTTAATCTTACGCACGGCGTTGGAGGTCACTTCGTTGATGGCCACCGGCGTATCAAAGTACATCCCCTGATGATAAAATTCGAGCTTGAATGGAGTCTTGATTTTGCCCCAGTAAGCCTTGTCGTGGTTGAACTGAATCTGCTGATAATCCGCATATTTCATGTCGCGGAAGACGGAGGGCAGATTGCTTTTAGGAGCCTCATAGCCTTTACCTGCCAGTGACTGTGCCTGCTTTGCCACATCATCAATGGAGAATGCCCATGCAGATGAGGTGCACAGGGACAACGTTATGGCTACGCCTAACCAGCGCATTTTCATCATCTGTGATTTATTTTTCATAATAAGTAAGCACTTCCCCCTTTGTGTGCTTAAATCGATCCGATCCATTTTAATGGAAACTCTGGCAATCCGACAACATAATCCCCATTTTGTTCAGCCAGCGGCTTAGGGTTTGAGCAACCGCAAACGACCTTTTGCACTTTACGTGCTTATCCTGGAGACAGGTTTTCGGACTTAGTGTAGGGTTGCAGCGGATGTTAACATTATCGCGTCTGGTGATAAGACGAAAAGTCTGAGAATGCAAACAATTATATGAGTAAAGTACCCGCACAACGTGAATATTTCCTCGATTCCATTCGCGCATGGTTGATGCTTTTGGGGATCCCCTTTCATATCTCGTTAATCTATTCCAGCCATACCTGGCACGTTAATAGTGCAGAGGCGTCGTGGTGGCTTACCCTGTTTAACGATTTTATTCATTCCTTCCGGATGCAGGTTTTCTTTGTTATTTCCGGTTATTTTTCATACATGCTATTTCTACGCTATCCATTAAAGAAATGGTGGAAAGTCCGCGTCGAGCGCGTCGGTATTCCAATGCTCACCGCCATACCTTTATTAACGCTGCCGCAGTTTATGATGCTGCAATATGTCAAAGGTAAAACCGAAACCTGGCACACGCTCTCGTTGTATGAAAAGTACAATACCCTGGTCTGGGAACTGACTTCGCACCTGTGGTTTTTACTGGTTCTGACCATCATGACCACTGCGGGTCTGTGGCTGTTTAGCGTGCTTCGTCGACGCCAGGAGCAGCAGGAAGGCGTCCTGTTCGCCAGCCTGACGCTCGGCAAACTGACGCTGGTATTTTTGCTGCTCGGTATCGCTTACGCCACCCTGCGCCGCACGCTGCTGATAGTTTACTCACCAATCCTTAGCGACGGCCTGTTTAACTTCGTGGTCATGCAGACCCTGTTTTATATTCCTTTCTTTGTGCTCGGCGCGCTGGCCTTTATTAACCCCCGCCTGAAGGATCTTTTCATAACGCCTTCGCCGTGGTGCATGCTCGGTGCGATTGCAGGATTTGCCGCCTATTTACTTAATCAGCGCTACGGCAGCGGTGACGCCTGGATGTATGAAACCGAGTCGGTCATTACGATGGTATTTGGCCTGTGGATGGTAAACGTGGTCTTTTCCTTCGGACACCGGCTGCTCAATTTCCAGTCGGCGCGGGTGACCTATTTCGTTAACGCATCCCTGTTTATTTATCTGGTGCACCACCCGTTAACGCTGTTTTTCGGCGCGTATATTACGCCGCAAATCAGCTCTAATACGCTGGGCTTTTTTACCGGACTGGTGTTTGTGGTGGGTTGCGCGCTGGTGCTTTACGAAATTCACCTGCGTATTCCGCTGCTGCGTTTCCTGTTCTCAGGCAAACCGCAGACGAAGCAGGATAAATCTCAGGTGGCGGCCCGTTAATAAACTGCCCCCTGTCATTAAGGGGGCAACTTATAACAACCATTCGACCGGTAACCGGTAGACCAGACGCACCAGAAGACGTTTCCAGAAGCGTGAATTCGGCTCCTTCTTTAGCACGATAGTTTTTCCATCCTGTTCTTCAATCCAGTTTACTCTTCCCCAGCGATCCAGCTTGAGTTGCCAGGCGGCATGTCGCTGGCTTTTCAGGAAATTATGGTGGATCTTCTGCGCCAGCGGCTCGCTGTCGATGACAAAGCCCATTTCGGTATTCAGCATCGCCGAACGCGGATCGAAGTTAAACGAGCCGATAAAGACCTTGCTGTTATCCACGCTGAAGGTTTTAGCGTGCAAACTGGAGCCCGAGTTCCCGGTAAGCCCGCTATCGTGCAGACCCGGCGCGGGTTTAGAAGTGGGCTTTAATTCGAAAAGCTCCACGCCATGACGCAGCAGCTTTTTACGCCAGCGAGCATAGCCCGCGTGCACCACAGCCACATCGTTTGCCGCCAGCGAGTTGGTCAGTATCGCCACTTTAACGCCGCGTCGCACCATTTGCAGGATCATCGCCACTCCTGCGCGACCCGGGACAAAGTATGAAGAGATAATATCAATTTGCGTTTCCGGGGCGCCCATGACGTTCATCAGGCGCTGCGGCAGCAGCGTGCGCTTGCGGGCCTTCCCCTGCCCTTTGCGCGGATCGTCGCTCAGCAGGCGGGTATGCGCCCAGAGCAGAGGCAGTGTGCCAGACTCCAGACGCGAAACGAAGGAGGTAGTTTTGAGTTTATGCAGGTACTGTTGGGCATATTTGTCATTGAGCCATTCATCGGGGATCTCTACCCGTCGGGTAATATCCTCTTCCGAAATATCCAGCACCTGCTGGAGCGTCGAGACCGACTTGCATTCCCAGTAACGCTGGAAATCCTCCGCCACATCCTGAACCACCTCGCCCAGCGCCATAACGTCCAGATCGGTAAATAACGGCTCCTTGCCCGCGCCAAAATAGGCGTCGCCTACGTTTCGGCCGCCAATAATGGTGACTTCGCCATCGACGGTGAAACTTTTATTGTGCATCCGGCGGTTAAGGCGTGCGAAGTCCGTCAGATAGCCGAGGATACGCAGCGTGCGAAAGGAAAAGGAGTTAAACAGACGTACTTCAATATTGTGGTGGGCGTCGAGAAGGCGCAGCGTATCGTCAAGCCCGACCGTATTGTTGTCATCCAGTAAAAGCCGCACCTTAACGCCACGCTCCGCCGCTTCAACCAGCACGCGAAATAGCAGGCGACCGGACATATCGTCCTCCCAGATATAGTACTGCACATCCAGAGTGCGTTCCGCCATCTGCGCCAGCCGGTAACGTGCAGCAAAGGCATCAAGGCTATCATCAAGGGGTAAAAGGCCACAAAGGTCAGGATGCGCCGCACGGGCCGGGGCGATTGCTCGCCCCAGTCGCGTATTATGCGACTGGCTCGTCTCCCTGCCGGGTGAGTAATCGCTCATAAAGTCCTGCATTTTCCTCATCATAACAGACAAAGTATATCTGCTCTGGCTGAGGACGCCGGGTAATGTAATCCGAAACGGCACTAATTGCGATTTCTGCGGCAGCGGCTTTCGGATAACCGTAAATACCCGTACTGATTGCCGGGAAAGCGATGGAGTGAAAATCGTTATCGCGGGCGAGCTGCAGACTGTTGCGGTATGCATCTTCCAGCAACCGGGCTTCATTGTGCTCCCCCCCGCGCCAGACTGGCCCCACGGTATGAATGACCGCTTTTGCCGGAAGGTTGCCGGCGAGGGTGATCACCGCATGGCCCGGCGCACACTCTCCCTGCTGCTGGCGTACCACCTTGCACGCGTCCAGCAACGCGGGCCCGGCCGCGCGATGGATGGCGCCATCCACACCGCCGCCGCCCATCAGAGAAGAGTTGGCCGCATTAACGATGACATCCACCTGCATGGTCGTGATGTCTCCCCGAACAACGTGAATGCGTGATTGCATAATTTTCTCCTGCTGGCACCGTTGGCATTTACTTTATCTTACTTCGGTGCCAGGAGAAATGCGCGTTCCGTGAAAAGGCAGGAACGCGCCGCTATGTTAACGATACTGAAGGGTATAGACCGCAAGCGTTCGTTGCGGATTAAGGTATTCCAGCGATGTGGCGTCAAATAAGTCGTGAACAATTTCCTGCTGCGGCGCATTGCCTAAAGCGCGATGCAATGTCCAGGTTTTCCCTTCACGCTGACATGTCACCGCAATATCACGAGAGGTATTGGTGACTTCACAGGGAGGTTCGACAATCTGTCCCTGAAAATGGATCACCCCGCCCGTGGTACGATCGCCAGCGACTGCGTCAGCCGATATCCCCGCGGCCATTACGCCCAAAAGAACGTAAAAAGATAATTTCATGGTCACTCCCCTCTGTCAGAAAACGCGTCTGAAACCGGAAATACAGCTGAACATTTAATTATCTTTATTACTCTATATTAACAATGAAAGAAATACGTATTAACTAAATTACTATTTATTTTCACAAGCAGGTAATTTTTAATACAATTATATTCAGCAAATGAATATATTAATGCAAACTTATAGCGCACTGGTGATAAATAAGAATAGAGAGGGAGACGGGCAACATCGTCAGGAATTTGTTGCAAAAGAAACAGTACTATTTTAATCGTAAACCTAGCGCTGTTATTCAGGTACGTTCAGCGGAAAGCGCTTTTTAGCCGCGCGGGACGCCAGCCATAGGCCGCTGTTTTTCATGGCATAGCCAAAAACGAGACCCAGCATGACGGAAGGGACCACCAGCTTATAGTCGCCCTGCCCGGCAAAGGTTGCGCAGGCCCCCATAAACGTGCCGGGTACGAAGGACAATAAAAGCTGCTTCGCCTGGATACACATCAAAAACGCCACCATACCGGTCATTACATAGCCCACACTTTCCAGATGCGGTGCCAGCGCGCTGCCGTGAATAATCACCAGCGCCCAGATTATGCCGCTTATCAGGGTGCAGGCTGAAATAGCCAGCCCTTTCAGGCCACCTTGCGGACAAGCGAAGTACGCCGTGCAGCCAAGAAACCCGGCCCAGCTCAACAAACCTAAGGAGACGGCTACCCAGCCCCATAACCCTGAGAGGATGCCTGTGGTGATTGCGATAGCGAGAAGTGTGCTCATGGCGCGCATCATAACAGATGCGCACCAAACAAAAGAGATCTGCTGCACAATTTATGCAACTTTTCTCACTTCATTACATTTTATTTGTGATTTAAATCACACTTACTCAGCATCTTCTTCCTGCAACTCTTCCCACATGGCCGCGATCGCCTCGCGCGTCAGTTGCGCCAGCGTGCGCCAGAATGGCGTTTGCGCATGCGCTTCGACCTTGCCCAGGAAAGTATCGCACCACGGCAGTAAGAATTCGCCAAACAGGGTATCCTGGGCTTCACTCTCGTCTTCAGCAGATTGATCTTCCAGCCAGGAAGCCGCCAGCAGCAGCGTACCGAAATGATCTGCCGGGCTTTCCCCCAGCGGCATACCGCGAGCGCTGAGGAACGCGCGCACGTCGCCTTCCGTCGCCCCTTCCACCCACGCGCTGCGGAACGGCGCAACGCGGCAGTCGTCACCGACAAACAGGGCGTTGTAGTCGGCGGTCAGCGCGTCCATATCGACGCTTTTTTGCAGGCGGGCCAGCAGTTCATCCTGTTCCAGCGGCCAGCTGGCGGCCAGTTTGCCTTCTTTAATCAGGGTGAACAGCGGCACCAGCAGCGGATCCTGCGGCTGACGATAATAGAGCGAACCGAGGACGCGGCACAGGATTGAAAACTCGTTCATGCATTAATTCCAGTATGATGATTAAAAGTCGGCAAATTCAGGGATGGGAGCCATGCCGCGCGACTCCAGAAAATCAAGTAAACGCCGGGGCGAAACGTTGAGGATACGATCTTCAGGGAAGTGAACCTCATCGAGGATTTTACGGCATTCGCTAAAATCGCCCAGCGTAAACGCGGTATGCGAATCCGAACCCAGAGCGACCCAGCCGCCCGCATCGCGAACCGCAGCCGCTACCGCCCGACAGTTCGCGTCACTGCCTTTACGAGAATGCACAAATGACGAGTTATTGATCTCCAGCGCCACATGATATTTCGCAGCCGCAGCAGCAATAGCCGGGATATCGACAGGGTATTTCGGGTTTCCGGGATGGCTAATGATATGCACCGACCCGCTGGCCATGGTCGCGATCATCGCTTCGGTATGGGTAGCTTCATCCTGCGGCGGAAATACCGGCTCATGAAAACCGGCGATAATCAGATCGAGCGAGGTCAGCATTGGACCAGTACAGTCAATCTCGCCGGGGGTGGTTTTAATATTGGCTTCAATGCCGCGTAAAATGCCGACGCCATCCACAACTCGCGGCCAGATGCGCATATTAATAAAGTGCCAGTGATGCGGTGCATCGACCATGTCCGGGCCGTGATCGGTGATCGCAAAGAGCTTAATTCCCTTACTCTTTGCTTGCGCAATGTAGTCGCTAAGCGTGCTGTACGCATGAGTGCTGGCGACAGTGTGCATATGCAGATCGACAGGATACATCGTTCTCTCCTCTGATGTTTTGCGCAAGGATAGCAGGTATTGTCCTGCGATATTAAGTAAAACCCGGCAGCGCCTGGATTCGACTCAGTAACCGCGCTCGCGATCGACGCGCCCGGTAACCTCTTCGCCATTCTCAAGCCCGGCAATGGTACGGGCGATAAAGGCAATGGCTTCCGGCGGGCGCGTTACGGCGGCAACATGCGGCGTCATCGCCACGCGCGGATGCGCCCACAGCGGGCTTTGCGGGTCCAGCGGTTCGCGGCTGAAGACATCCAGCATCGCACCTTTGAGCTTGCCGCTTTCCAGCGCCTGCAATAAATCGTCCTCAACTACGTGGACGCCGCGCGCCAGATTTATTAAATAGCTTCCCTCCGGCAAGTGGCCTAAACGTTCGGCATTAATAAGGCCAACGGTTTCCGGCGTATGCGGCAGGAGATTAATTAGCACGCGCGTACCGCTTAAAAACCCGGCCAGTTCGGTCTGCCCGGCAAAGCTTTTCACGCCGGGCCACGATTTCCGGCTCCGGCTCCAGCAGCGTATCGGGAATCCCCATGCCTGTAATGTCTGCGCGACTTTACTGCCAAGCACGCCCGCACCGAGAATGCCGATAGTAAAATCCTCTTTGTTATAGGCGTCCAGCGGCTCCCAGCGCGCCTGAAGCTTTTGCGCATGATAATCGTCGAAGCGCCGGAACCAGTGCAGCACCTGGCTTACCGCATATTCCTGCATCTGCTCGCCCATGCCAGTATCCTCCAGGCGAAAAAGCGAGGTCGACTCCGCCAGCATCTCCGGATGCGCCTGTAACTTTTTCAGAATCGAATCGACGCCCGCGCCCAGCGCAAAAACCGCTTTTAGCGGGCGGCCTTTCAGCATCTCCACCGGCGGCTCCCAGACCAGTGCATAATCCGCAGGGTGACGATCGCCTTCTTCCCACTGGCGTACCGTGGCGCCCGGCAGTGTCTTTTCCAGCTGCGCTTTCCAGTAGTGAAAATCAAAGGTGGGATGGTAAAAGATGATATCCATATAGACTCCTGACATTGCACAACGGTTGTCCTGTAGCGGACGCGATGGTTTCTGTTTGATCTGTATCGGTTTTGAGGATATCAAATTTCTGCGTTGAGTTTTGTAAAAAGCCGTTCGACGACAAAAAAGACACTTTTTGTTTATTCTGCAAGCAACCTGGCGCAAGTTTAACTAAACGCACCGCTTCGGCTAAAAAGAACGTTGACGGATGTAACGGATTTCCCTACATTAGCGCCCGTTCCGGTGATGCCGGAACAACAATATGGTGAGGTGTCCGAGTGGCTGAAGGAGCACGCCTGGAAAGTGTGTATACGGCAACGTATCGGGGGTTCGAATCCCCCCCTCACCGCCATATTTAAAGAAGAGCTCGCACTCACGTGCGGGCTTTTTTTTGCATATACCTCAGGACCAGGGGGGATGAGAACCCCCGACCGGGGTTCGACAACGGGCGAGCGTGGCGCGTCAATCCCCCCCTCACCGCCATCTTTAAAAGTCACGTTCAGATAACGGCTAAAAGAAGTCTTTATTCATGAAGAATAAAGTCACCTCCTGAGCGACAGGCTCATGGGACCGCCAGCAGGTACCCATTATTAAGGATTAAGAGATAAACAGGCTCAGCACCAGCACCATTCCCAGGCCGACCACAGAGTTTATCAGCTCCAGCAGACCCCAGGTTTTGAAGGTGTCTTTCATTGAAATGCCAAATGTTTCTTTGAACAACAGAAAGCCACCATCGTACATTAGCGTGATGGTGTTACTGCCGCAGGCAACGGCGAGGCACATCAGAGCCGGATTGAGATGAAACGCACTGACCATTGGTGCAACAATCCCGGCAGACGTAATAGCCGCTACCGCGCCCTGTCCGGTGAGAATGCGAATAATCGCGGTAATTATCCACGCGACAATAAACGGCGACAAAGGTAAGTCACCCATAATCGTGACGATATGATCGCCGACACCGGAAACCACAATCACCTGTTTCAGGATGCCGCCAGCGCTTATCACAAACAAAACGTTAGCTATTTTTGCAATAGCGTCGCTCACGCAGTGAGTCACACCCTCCGCCGTCATGCCACGTTTCACGCCGAGAAACCAGACGGCGGCAAGTGTTGCCAGCAGCATACTGATTTCCGCGCTGCCTAAAAAGGTGCACACTTTCACCAGTTCTGAGCCGGTGGGCATAAACCCTTTAATGATGGAAGCCACAATCATTAGCACCGCCGGGATCAGCGGGATTAATATACTGATACCAAAGGAGGGCAAATCCCGTGAGGTTTTTTCCTCGACCGGTTTAAGCAGCGAATTAAGCGGAATTGTTTTGATACCGGGCAGGTATTTTGGCAGCAGAATGCCCGCGCAAAACAGTGCCGGAAGAATCACTAAAATGCCATACAGATAGACCTGTACAATATCGGCATTAAAGGCGCTAATAAGCGCAACCGGCCCCGGCTGCGGCGGGAACAGGCTATGCCCCATTGTTGCCCCTACCACTGTCGGGACCACTAATTTCATATACGGGATATTTGCTTTTTTAGCGATGTTCAATACCAGCGGCATTGCAATCAGGAATGCCACTTCATAAAACATGGCAATGCCAAAAATAACGCCGATAAACATTAATCCAACAGATAGAAATCGTGTACCGCAGTGTTTGATAACTGTGTCAGCGATCTGCTGGCTGGCACCTGACTCGGTCATAAATTTTCCGATGACGGCACCGAAAATAATAATCAACGCCAGGTGACCGAGAATACTGCCCAACCCGTCCTGGATTACCGTGACGATTTTATCCAGGGGAATACCTTCCATGACAGCGACAAAAATACCGGCAATCAACAAGGCGAAAATATTGTGGAATTTATAGCGGAGGTTCATGAGAACCAGGAGCGCAATACCTACCAGCACCCAAAATAATGCTAACAGCGGAGACATAGAGCATTCCTTACAGATGGTGCGTCAAAAGAAGCCGGAGAAGCCCCCGGCCCATACATTATTGATGTTGTTTTTCGAGTGCTTCCCACAAGCCGTGCAGGTAAGTGACGCCGAGGGCGCGATCGTAAAGTCCATAACCTGGACGCCCGGTTTCTCCCCAGATAAAACGTCCGTGATCCGGTCGGACATACCCGTCAAAACCGTTATCATGCAGGGCTTTCATCACCTCGTACATATCAAGAGAACCGTAGCGTGATAAATGCGCGGATTCGTAGAAATCTTTATCTTTAATCAATTTGATATTGCGCACATGTGCGAAATGGATACGCTTGCGACGGGTAAATTCGGCAAGAATTTGATAAACATCGTTATCAGGATCTTCAGCAATGGAGCCAGTACATAATGTAATTCCATTGGCTTCAGAATCTACTGCATTACAAATCCAGTCGAGATCGTCTCTGTTTTTAACAATACGAGGCAATCCAAAAATGGAGTAGGGCGGATCGTCCGGGTGAATGGCCATTTTAATACCAACTTCTTCACATACCGGAATAACACGTTCAAGAAAATAGACCAGGTTTTCCCGCAGTTTTGCATCATCAACATCTTTATATTTGGCGAATAACTCCTGAACTTTCGCCAGACGTTCCGGCTCCCAGCCCGGCAGGGCAAAACCGTTGGAATTGTCCAGCACTTCTTTCACCACTTCATCAAGAGTTTTATCGATACCTTTTTTTTCAAACGCCATGGTCAATGAACCATCCGGCAGGACGTAATTCATGTCTGTTTTCATCCAGTCAAAGACTGGCATAAAGTTATAGCAGATGACTTTAACACCGATTTCCGCCAGGTTACGGATCGTCTGCTGGTAGTTAGCAATCAGTTGGTCACGGCTGGGGAGACCAATTTTGATATCATCGTGAATGTTCACGCTTTCAATCACGTCCATTTTTAGCCCGGCCTGTTGAACCTGATCGGCAAGGGCGCGGACTTTTTCCATTGACCACACATCGCCAACCGGAACGTCATACAGCGCCCCGACAACCCCCTCAACTCCGGGAACCTGTCGAATATATTCCAGCGAAATCTTATCTTCCACTGGTCCAAACCAGCGCATTGTCATTTGCATACCTGTTACCACCTTTAACGTAAAAACATTCGTCTACCATACTAGTATTTCTATTAGTAAGCGCGCTGGCCGCTTTTTGCGATCTGATTCACACAACGTATGAATAGAAGGGTTAATTAACGGTGTTCAGACGTGAGAGCGCGGGTGTGGCTGGTAAAAAAATGGAGTGGCAGAAAACTGACGCTATTGCCGGAGTTGCTACTGCACCGGTTTCGTCCATAAGCTGCTTATGGCATTGCAGCAGGTTGAAGGTCTCTTTCGGTGTACTGGCTGGCGGTTCAGGACGCTTTTTTCCGTCAGACATTTCATCGTCGTTCCAGGCTTTCGCAGGATCATCAGCGTTAAGGATTGCAGACGCATATTGCCCGCTTTTGGGGTTAATCACCGCCACTAACAGCGTGTTCAGTTCCACTTTACCGGAACTGATCCACGGTCGGGCGGCTGCCCGGAATTGTTTACAGTACGGGCAGATCGGATCGGCGAATACCACCATTTTCCGTTTCTCCTCTGGATTACCTTCCTTGATCCCCTGCGCAGCGTTGAGCTTTTTCCACAGTTGCCGCCCCTGAGGAATGTACAATTCGCGCTGGAACAGAGTTTGCGGGGAGGACGCCCGCAACGAGTCAATCCCACTTCCCCTTTTATTCCTCCACCATTCGCTCATACTCCGCGGTCAAGAAATCAACTAACGTTCTGACCGCCGGCAAAAGCCCGCGCCGGGAAGGGAAAACCACATGAATAACTTCGCGCTGCGGCTCCCATTCAACTAGCACCCGAACTAATTCGCCGGAGGCTAACTGATCGCGAACCATCAGGATTGGTAACTGCACGATCCCGACCCCGGCAATCGCCGCTTCCCGCAGCGCCAGCATATCGGAGGTGATAAATCGCGGTGTAAAGTGAACCTCCGCTCGCGCGCCGTCCGTGCGGCCAAGCGCCCATTTATGAATATGTTTGCCAGCCGACATGCTCAATCCCGGCCACTGACTCAGATCCGCAGGCGATTGCGGTTTTCCCATTTTCTGTACCAGCGCAGGACTGGCAACCAGGCAATGTCCGCGATCGGCCAATATCTTCATCACCAAATCACTGTCATCGAAAGGCCGGGGACGAACGCGTATAGCGACATCAACACCTTCACCCACTAAATCTACCTGCCGGTTCGTCGCTTCCAGTTGCAGATGGATCCCAGGATAGCGCATCATAAATCGTGCCAGCATCGGGCCGATGTGGACATGCAGCAGCGTCACCGGACAGGTGAGTTTCACCCTTCCTCTCGGCTCGGCCCGCACCATAGCAATCGCGTCCTGAGCCGCCTCCGCCTCGACCAGCATCGCTTTACAGTGCTGGTAAAAGGTGTGGCCTACTTCTGTGACCGTAAATTTCCGCGTCGTGCGGTGTATCAGCCGGACGCCGAGATTCTCCTCCAGTTGCGCAATGCGACGGCTAAGTTTTGATTTCGGCATATCCAGGGCTCGTCCGGCCGCCGCAAACCCTCCATGCTCAACCACGTGAACAAACCAGACGAAATCATTCAGATTCTGCATCGCCACCCCATCGTTCCATTTTCTGCAACAGTGTGAACTATTTTAGCTATCTACCGAAATATTAAATCCAAATATAAGCTAATTGACATCAAAGCTCACTACAAAGGAGACATAAATGAAACAGATTACGGGTGTATATACCGCGCCACGTCCGCACTGGGTGGGTGATGGCTTCCCGGTTCGTTCATTGTTTTCTTATCAGTCGCACGGCAAAAACCTGAGTCCTTTTCTGTTACTGGACTATGCCGGGCCGCACACCTTCCCCGGGGATGGTATGAAGCGCGGCGTTGGCGAGCATCCGCACCGCGGGTTTGAAACCGTGACTATCGTTTATGCCGGTGAAGTTGAACACCGCGACTCAATCGGCAACGGCGGCGTGATCGGGCCCGGCGATGTGCAGTGGATGACGGCAGGCTCAGGCATTCTGCATCAGGAGTTTCACTCGGAGGCATTTTCGCGCCAGGGCGGCGAACTGAAAATGGCGCAACTGTGGGTCAACCTGCCAGCGAAAGACAAGATGACTTCTCCGGGGTATCAGAGCCTCACTGACGCCGTCATCCCTGTTATCAGGCTTCCCGACGACAGCGGCCGGCTACGCGTTATTGCAGGGAATTACGCCGGGACGTCAGGCCCGGCGCGTACCTTCTCGCCAGTAAACGTGTGGGATATTGCCTTACATCAGAATCGTGAAGTCACTATTGAACAACCGGTCGGCTGGAGCAGCGCGCTGGTTGTTATGGAAGGCAGTGTTGAGGTCAACGGGGCTACCACCGCTCATGAATCGCAGTTGATCGTACTGAGTCAGGAAGGCAGCAAAATCCATCTTCGTGCCAGCAGCGACGCTAAAGTGCTGGCGCTGGCGGGAGAGCCGTTAAACGAACCTATTGTCGGCTACGGCCCCTTCGTTATGAACACTAATGCTGAAATTGCGGACGCCATCCGTGATTTCAATACCGGCCGCTTCGGCCAGATGTAAACGATACAGGAGAATACCATGTCTACCCCAGCGAACTTTAATGGTGCACATCCGGTCATTGATGCCAATGATGCAGTCATGCTGCTGATCGATCATCAAAGCGGCCTGTTTCAAACCGTGGGCGATATGCCAATGCCGGAGCTGCGGGCGCGCGCCGCCGCGCTGGCGAAAATCGCGACGCTGGCGAAACTGCCGGTGATCACTACGGCCTCAGTACCACAAGGACCAAACGGCCCGCTGATCCCGGAAATTCACGCCAACGCGCCGCACGCTCAGTATGTGGCCCGTAAAGGCGAGATTAACGCCTGGGATAATCCGGAATTTGTCGCCGCAGTAAAAGCCACCGGGCGGAAAACGCTGATAATTGCTGGCACCATCACCAGCGTTTGCATGGCGTTCCCGTCAATCAGCGCCGTGGCTGAAGGCTATAAAGTGTTCGCCGTGATCGACGCGTCCGGGACCTACAGCAAGATGGCGCAGGAAATTACTCTGGCGCGCATCGTGCAGGCGGGCGTAGTGCCGATAGATACCGGTGCCGTGGCATCGGAGCTTCAGGCAACGTGGAACCGCGAAGATGCGGGCGAGTGGGCGGAAGTCTACACCAACATATTCCCGGCCTATCAGCTGTTGATGGAAAGCTACACCAAAGCGCAGGAAGTGGCGCAAAACAGCGAAAAACTGGACTCTCAGCGCTAATACCCTATCCCCCACGCTGCCAACAGCGTGGGGGATGCTTATTGCTTAACCGAAAGAAACATAAAGCAGAAATTATGCTTGACCGTTTCCCCGCAACTCCCTATAGTAGCGCCCCGTTACCCCCCTTGAGGACGGTGACAAACAATATGGTGAGGTGTCCGAGTGGCTGAAGGAGCACGCCTGGAAAGTGTGTATACGGCAACGTATCGGGGGTTCGAATCCCCCCCTCACCGCCATATTCAAGCTGAGAGCCTGTACGAAAGTACGGGATTTTTGCTTATAGATATCCCCAGACCAGGGGGGATGAGAATCCCCGACCGGGGTTCAACAACGGGCGTCACCCCGTTGGACAGACGACGAGCCTGCGAGGAGGCTGCCCGCAGGGCGAGCGCAGCGAGTCAATCCCCCCCTCACCGCCATATTCAAGCTGAGAGCCTGTGCGAAAGTACGGGCTTTTTGCTTATATCTATTTCCCGAACCAGTAATTCATCGAACCTTTAGTCGTAAAGAGTTCATATTGTGTCTTATGAATAATAAAAGTTTACCTAAACATGAGCATGATTGTTATCTGACAAAAACAGGCCAGTGCGTTATGGCCACTGACCTGTTCTTTCATACAAAAATAACATAATGACAGGCATATGAATTTTTACCGGTAAGTAAATCCCTGGTAAAACACTCTGGATAAATAACCTGACACGTTATGTCTCTATACGTGAATTATTATATGGCACTATTAAATAGTCTGAAGTGCATTTTCGGGGCGTTTGATAATAGAATATGTTAGACCTGAAACGATGGTACCAGCGAAAATAGCACACAAATAACCCATTACCGGGGTAATTGCGCCGGGGATTAAGAACACAAATATGCCACCATGCGGGGCCATCAATTTGGCATTGATCGCCATACAAATCCCCCCGGTGACGGCCCCCCCAGCAATACAGCAAGGCAGCACACGCATTGGATCGCGAACAGCAAATGGGATCGCACCTTCAGTAATAAAGCATAAGCCCAGCACCAGGGCAGCCTTGCCGCTTTCCCTTTGATCGTTATTGAATTTCTTGCGAGTAAGAAGTGTTGCCAGCCCCATCGCTAAAGGAGGAACCATTCCCGCAGCCATGATGGCAGCCATAGGCGTATACGTTTGAGAACTTAAAAGACCGACACCAAATGCGTAGGCCACCTTACCTATTGGCCCTCCCATATCCGTACATATCATTGCACCAAGAATCGCCCCCATCAGAACTGCATTCGTCGTTCCCATATTCGCCAGCCAGTGGGTTAGAAGTTCCATTACTTTTGCTATTGGGGTACCAACGATATAAATCATTAACAGTCCAGTGAGTAAACTGGCGAAAAGTGGGATGATCAGTACCGGCTTTAATGACTGTATATTTTGTGGCAGTTTGAGCTTTTGAGCTATATATTTTGCCAGATAGCCAGCAATGAAACCGGCAACTATGCCCCCAAGAAAACCAGCATTAGTGCTATTAGCGATCATGCCGCCGATAAGCCCAGGAATTAAGCCTGGACGATCGGCAATTGAAAATGCGATAAATCCGGCAAGCACTGGAACCATTAAGGCAAAAGCGGTGCCCCCTCCTATCTCCATCAGCGCAGCAGCAAGCGTTCCCTGCTCCTTAAAGGCGTTAATGCCAAAAGCAAAAGAAAGCGCAATACATAAACCACCCGCGACCACCATCGGAAGCATATAAGAAACTCCCGTCAGTAGATGGCGATAAGCGCCTGGATTATCGGTTTTAGGTGTAGATACCTGATCGTCGCTCGTTAACTGGAACGGGCGTGCTTCGGACAGGGCTTTATCCAACTCCTGTGCGGGCTTTTTCAGAGCAAGACCTGTTGTAGTACGATACATTGGTTTACCCGCAAATTTTGTCAGATCAACTTCAATATCTGCGGCGACAATGACCAGTTCAGCGCTTGCGAGTTCTTCAGGTGTAATGATATTACCTGAGCCAACTGAACCACGCGTTTCAACTTTAATCCACCAACCGCGTTTTTTTGCTTCTGTTTCTAAAGCTTCAGCTGCCATGAAAGTGTGTGCTACGCCAGTAGGACAAGCGGTAACGGCGACAACGCGTTTTGGTTCATTGCCCTTATCAAAACCAGAAGACAAGGAAACCGTGTGATTATAATGTGACTGACTCACTAAATGGGTTACATCGCATCTACGCATGCTGATTACACCTTTTAATTAAATGTTAATATATACCAAAATTATCTTTGAGATTGGACGCATACAGGATATTTTATTGTACTTACACTTGTAAGAATAATTATCGAAAGATAAAAATCAATTAACTTAGATTGCAAAACTAGACTATTTATCAGAATATTTTCCACACATATAGAGTGATTACTTTTTAGTATTTACGCAGCATGCGCGAATCACCATCTTAAATATAAATATTTTTAAAACATCCCTGTTAGCTCTCCATAAATGATTATAAAACTCTTAAAAAAATGACCGCATTACAATAATTCAATCACAAAATTAATCTATTACCGTTTATACCAGTCGATTGGTAATGCCTGTATCGTTTCATCAAGGCTAAGCTGAGGAAGAAAAGGCCTACCGTAGGCTCTCGTAATGGCAGTTAGTTTATTAAGACGATTAATAGCTATTTTAATACCGTCTTCCTGTTTCTGAGGATCCAGGGTCATTGCTTCAGCCCATATAGAACGGCCTGCCATAAAACCTGATGCCCCCGCTTTACTTGCCAGTTCAACTTGTAATGCAAATTGTTCATAGTTCACACCAGCAGACAACAGTACCCATGGAATAGTAAGGGTATTACTGAGCTCTTTTAGGGCTTTAATAGACTCTTCAATCTCCTCGTCAGTCGTTACATAGCCAGGGAACTCAAGTTTGAGTAAGTCAACACCCATTTTCTCGGCTTCACATGCAGATGAAATAATTCCTTCAATACGTTTTTTGCGCCATTCTTTACTGCTGGTTGCCTCTCCTGGAACAGGAAACCAAATGGGTTCAACGACTAACGGTAAATCCGCATCATTACATTCTGCCTGAATTTCTCTTATTAACTGACGTTGAGATGCTCCTATTGATGCATCCAAATCAGGACGATAAAACCAACAAACTTTACCGGTACCCGCCCCTGCAAGTCTGGCCTTTGCAGGACTCCATCCATCACGCATCACAGTACTTCGTGGAGCTTCCAGCGGCTCATATCCTTCGCGTTCAAGCGCCGCTATGATCCCGGTATTACGTGGAATGGATCCCATTGCGAGAGCCTGAAAACCGTATTGGGCGTCCAGAAGAAGTGCAGAAACATGTGGCCCCAACGCTGACGCTAATCTCGCTTTAGCATCAATTATTTGTGCAAATGAAGCTGGTTGAGTTCCGTATACAGCTTCAAATTCAATCATGTGATCCATTGCGGCAACTTCGAAAAAACCGTGTTCACTGGTTACGCTTCTGAGCGCATGGTATTTGCCAGGGCTCATTACGCGATTTTTATTTACATAAACCATCATACTCGATCTCCTTTATTCTAATGACTACGTTAATTGAGATTAATATTAACTTTTTCGTTACCTTCATCTATAGTTAACCAGGCATATCAAAAGTGGTCTATCCGGGCTATAACTCTCCCCATAGACTGAGCTGGCTTTTCAGGAAGTACAAATCAAATTGTTATATTCACAATTAATTTTAACAACTCCAACATTATTCATACATAAATGGCTCATACTACTTATTAGATCTATTATTCCCCAGCCTCAGGTGTAATGTCTTTAGATACAATTCAATAATGATAGATTGATAAAATTTGTACTCCTCACTTTAAGCCCATACCCTTTTCATGCCTACTATTAACTTGTAATTACATGTTCATGTCTGTGATCTTGTTCACAAAAGAAAGTTAGCATATAAATTATTGCCAATATCAGACTGTTTTTGTGACAATCATCACCACTTATTATTCATACGAAATTGATTTTTAGTAAAATTGACTTAAATCAAAATACACGAAATTCATAAACATGGTTAAAGCAATAATTTGTAATTACATGAAAAGTATGCAGTATCACAGTATTATTACTCTTGCAAAATGGTTTAATTGACAATGAGGCAATACGACAATGTGTTCTCTGTCAGAATTGTGAGTCCAGGTGACGCGAGCATACCTCTGGGCTAACCTGTCTGACATAATGCCTGGATCAATAATGTGTTCTGCTGGCGCAGAGAATGGGATAGTCTTCTCTACATCAAAAACTTACCTTACAATGGCTATGACTATGCTAAGGCAACCCACAGGGAACACGATGATAACGGGCGTCGCGATGGTCACTCTTAAAGTGATTCAACAGGAATCAAACTGTTGTACATACAGATCCTGAGCTGGTGAAAATTGAATCAACTATCGCCTGTTTTGACCTTTCAATACCTCATACGGCACACGGCATACAATAAAGAAAATTATGAAATATCTTGATATCTACCAAATACTGAAAGATAAAATTTTACAAGGCGTTTACTCTGCTGGTTCTCCTCTTGAAGGAGAGCATGCGCTTGCAGAACGCTACGCCGTTAGCCGCCCCACCATTCAGAAAGCTATCGCGCGTTTGAAACGCGAATCGTTTGTCCATACCCGCCAGGGTTCCGGGGTATTTATTAACCCTCCTGAGTTTTACCAGGACAACAACGTTATCACTATTTCTGAACGCATTCGTCACGATCAAACTCTGGATAATGTTGTTTTAAGTTATGATATTCAACGGGCATCTAACGAAATGGCTACGCTGTTTGGACTGACGAATGAAGCAAAGTTAATTCATTATCGACGAATGCGGATTATTGACAAAAATCCAACCACTATAGAAGAAACCTGGATGCCTCTGGAGCTGTTTCCTGATTTTTCACAAGAAGACTGCCATCATTCCGTCCTGCATTACATCGAAAAAAACCGCAAAATGCTCATCAGTCACGATGTTAAAACTTGGGCGGGCAAAGCACTTAATACGGATGAAGCCTGGCTCCTTAACTTAAAGCAAGGAGATGTTGTACTCAGCATCACACATAAGGTCTATTTACAAAGTGGTATACTCGTACAACTTACAATTGATACGTTAGCAACAAATAATGTAACAACGGTATCAATGCGATAATTTAAATAGCCAGACTCGTATGAGTTTTAAAGCCATTTTGCTCCCTGAAGTGGCTAAGATAGTATGGTACAGGGAGTATACCGCTCGATTGACATCAGACAGATGCCACCTCACCGCCCACACTTGTAACTACAAATCATTCGAATCCATCCCTAAAAAAACTATTTATTGATCATAATCAATAAAATTAGCCCAAAACAGGGCTACTGTGGCCCTAAACTTGTAATTACAAATTCAAACGCCCCATGTTAAACAATGTCAACATTTTTGCTAAATGCGCTTTTTAATGATGTTTTCATGATTTATATGGCTGGTTTATTATCGTCTACATTCAGAAAGGTGAAATTTTGATGAAAAAACGAAATATAGCTGGTGCTCAAAATGTGGAGGTCAGTGTTAAGCTTCCTTGTGAGAAATCGCTCCAGGAGCAATTATTCATAATGGAAGAATATACGCGAGTCCATAAGGAGTCTTCTGAATACTCAATTGAGCAGCGTGAGATTAATTGCCTTAATATTATATACCCTACTTTATTCAGGAAAATAGAGCCAACAGATTTAATTGCAGGTCGATTAGATTTTCTGCCTATTGGTTTCGGATGTGTAACTTCCGTTGGAGGCGTTGGGCATTACTGCGTTTTTAATAAACTGTCAGCATTCAAAGAACAACTGAATCATCAGGAAGACAAGGATAGAGTTGATCGTTTATATGAATATTGGGAAGATCATGATGTAAAGGCGTTGTTCTGTAAAGATACGTTAACCAGCGATACGATAGGCAGATTTATTGATTGTGACTATCCGTTAATGGCTACCGCACGATTAAGTGGAATGATGCTCGATTATGATCTTTTACTCAATAATGGTATCGATGGCCTTAAGAACATCATTAATAAAAACATTATTAACGATCTGCATAATAAATTCTTGCATGCGTCGATTGATTGCTTAAATCTGTTTCAAAAAGTTATTGACTATCAGTTAGAGATAATTTCAGATCAGAAATATAGCGCCACTGAAAATCGCAAAGAACAATTACAACTCATACAAAAGAGTCTATTAACAATCAGAAGTGGAAAGCCTGAATCCTTCCACCAGGCAATACAACTGTTCTGGATTTATGCTCTGCTTGCTGGTTGCATCAACTACGGGCGCTTAGATGATGTACTGGGGCCTTATTTAAAAAATGATCTTGATGCAGGCCTTATTTCTGAACAGGACGCTTTTGACTACTTAACTTCACTATGGACATTAATTGAGAACCGACGCACTACTGTTAACGGCAGAATTATAGTGGGGGGTTATGGGCGTAAAAATCCCGAAGCGGCGGATATTTTTGCACGTATAGCGTTGCAAGTGACTAAAAAATGTAAATACGTTGAGCCACAATTTACACTGCGCATTACTAAACACACCTCTCAAGAAATTATTGACTTAGCTTACGACTGCCTTGGTGAAGGTGCAACGTATCCAACGCTTTATAATGATGAAGTTAATGTGCCCGCAGTTATGTACAGTATGCGCGTCAGCAAAGAAACAGCAGAGCAATATGTTCCATTTGGTTGCGGCGAGTTTGTTATTCAGGGACAAAGCGTCGGCACACCTAACATATTAATAAATCTTTTAAAAATTTTAAATATGACGCTCAATGGCGGCGTTGACCCATACGATAACATTAATAAAAGCGGCCCAGTAAATGTCAAAAATGTATCAGAATTTACTTCATTCGAAGATTTTTATCATCAGTATAAAGAATTATTGAACTACTATCTGGACCTGTCGGTTGATGCACAATATCACAGTTATGAAGTTATGAATAAAGAAGTTTCCTTCCTGTTCGCCAGTATATTAATGAACGATTGCATTGCGCGAGGAAAGGCGATTTTGGATGGTGGCATTCGTTATCTTGGCGGAACAAACGAAACTTACGGAAATATAAACGCCAGCGATGCTCTATACGCTATCAGAACATTAGTATTCGAGCAAAAAAAATACACGCTTGAACAGTTAAATAACGCAGCAATTCATAATTTCGAAGGTTTCGAGGACATCAGGAACGATCTGTTGAATTGTGATAAGTATGGTAACAACATCGAAGACGTAGACGACCTGGCCAATGATCTTTATGAATTCGTTGCCAAAGGTAACAGAGATCGTGGAATTAAAAAAGGAATGGATTATTTTCTCATCGTCATCAGTAATAATCAGGTTAATACTGAATGGGGAAGAACAACGACGGCATCACTTGATGGTAGACATGCAGGAGTTTTCATGAACCCGGCGAATAATCCTCAGGGTGGTGCTGATAAATCGGGACCCACAGCGCTCCTAAATTCATTAGCAAGGTTCGATGCAAAATATCATGGCGGATCGGTTCAGAACATCAAATTCACGCCAAATTTATTCAACAAAAGTAGAGATAAAATCAAGGCATTATTTAATACATACTTTAATAATGGTGGTTGTCACTTAATGGTGACCGTTGTTGATAAGGGCGTTTTAGTCGATGCGCAAAAACATCCAGAAAAATACCCTAATCTGATTGTCAGGGTTTGTGGATTTAGCGCAGTATTCGTTCATTTAGATAAAGATGTACAGGATGAATTAATTAGCCGCGTAACGTATGGAGCATAATCATTAATATGTGATTTCATCATTTGTAACAACAGGTAGGGGTTATCGAACCAGTTTATTTTATTCCACCCTACCTGGTAATGCGAAAAGTATTTTATCTATTTTCCTTGTATAGTTTTATAGCAAGGCGACATCTAAATACTCGTAGGGTGGTTATTATAAGCCATTCATTATTACAATAGTTAAGAAATGATTTATCATTGATTCAAGAAGCAGGAATTGAATAATGCAACGAGACAGAAAAAGTTGTATCTTTGATATACAAAGATTTAGCCTCCACGACGGTCCAGGGATTAGAACTACTGTTTTTTTTAAAGGGTGCCCATTACGATGTGCCTGGTGCGCAAATCCTGAGTCACAGAAATTCAAACCTGAGCCTATGTGGAAAGGTTCCAGCGTTCAACAAAATATGGCTGGTAACTACTTTTCAATACATGAGATTATGACGGAGATCTTAAAAGATAAGAAATATTATGACGAATCCAATGGTGGCGTTACGCTCTCTGGAGGAGAGGTTTTAGGTCAGTACCGTTCAGCAATTCAATTACTGGATGAATGCAAAATGAATAATATTCATACTGCTTCTGAAACTTCTGGTTACGCGCCGAATAATATATTCAAAGAATTTATATCACATATCGATTTGTTACTTATTGATGTAAAACATTATGATAACACTCTTCATAAGTCATTAACAGGAGTGGATTTCAGAAAAATCAAGAGAAATATTGAATCTGCACTAACTACAGAGAAAACTATGTTAGTCAGAATCCCGGTGATCCCTAATTTTAATGATAGCATGGACGATGCCAAGAAATTTTCAATACTTTTTAATGAGATGGGAATCAAGGAAGTTGAATTATTACCGTTTCATCAACTTGGTAAAAATAAATATAGTGCATTAAAGCGTATTTATCCTTATGCAAATGTTAAAGCGCTTCACTCAGAGGATTTATTACCTTATCAACGCGTTCTGTCTGACAATGGGATAACGTGCCTGTTGTCGTGAAGCCTGCTCATGTTGTTAAAAGCACTGTTGCCAGTCTGTAAGATCGGCTGGCATCAACCACAACAGTAGTATTTTAATTTTAACTACCGTAAACAGAATATTTTAATAAACTTGATGTGGTATAAACCGTTAACATAATTGATCAGACATCGTAAGCCCCACCATTAATCTTGCATCGATATAACAGGTTTAAAACGCCTTCCCATCGTTCTGTAGCCAACAATGGCTTGCTTCCAGTCCTTCAGTTGATAAAACTGCGCTGGCGCAAGATAGCTATGCTTTAATAACGGCCATAGCATCTCAAATTCACGCTTCCAGTCATCGACATTCATTCCAGAGAGATAATTACGAATATGGAACCATTTCACCGCTGGAAACGCGTTATGAATTTTATAGGGTTGACCTGACATAAGGCCATAGGAAATAAACTGTCCCTGTTTTTGCATCGAATTGAGTATCAGTTCAGCCAGCGGCCCTCCGACAGCATCATAAACAATATTACTCTCAGATGCGCATCTGATGACAGATGCAATATTATCTTGCTGGATCGGAATTATCCCACAATGGGCTATTGTCTGCGCGTGGATGCCTGAACGGTATATACCATATACTTTTTCCACACCGCACATCAGCGCCCACTGCCCTAATAACATTGCACAATCTGAACCTGCCGCAGTGATGAGCAGTGTTTTTCCCATCGGAGAGAAATTTCTGAGGATAAGCTGCGCTGCAAGGGGATTAATATAGGATCTGGATGCCAGTTCGCTGTTGATATCATCCGGAACCGGGATTGCCATTTCCGCAGGACAATCAACATAGCGTTGCCATGTCCCCTCTCCTCTCAGTGGTAATACTCTTTTGTTAAGCAGGTGCTTAGCCTCCCCAGGAGCCTCAATTACTACTCCAACCCCTTCATATCCTGCGACCGCAGGTAAGAGGATACGATGACGATAAGCGCCAGTAACAGGAATCAGATCGGAAGCATTTACTGGCGAAAATAGCATGTTGACACGAATATGATTTTCAGCGCGCGACGTTAACGGACTACGCTCAAGATTCAGTACGTTTTCAGGCTCGCCAAATTTTCTGAAAATAATTGCCGAATTATGCATAACTAAGATAACCGTTTTTAATTAAGCATGCTGTAAAGTTTGGAATAGTTATTTTACCTGTGTGCAGGCGATTTAAGGAGTCATTTATATCATCCGGGTCAGGAAGACCGCATTGCAGCGTTCTTCCCACCCAGCCCGGATGAATAGCCAGTATGAAAGTAAGCCTTGTCGATCCGAATACTCTGTCATATCCCTGAAGGCAAACCATCAGCCATTTACCAACACAATTTTACCCTGAATACTTCCTTGCGCCGCTCGTGCATGCGCAGCCGCTGCCTCAGCTAAAGGCCATGTGCTGTCTATTGCTATGCGAAAAGTACCGTCGTCGAGCAAATGACCTATCTCTTTCAACTGCTTACCGTTTGAACGTACCTGCGTTGAGGATACTGTGATGCCACGCTTGCGTGCTTCATCTTCCCCCACGAAACCCAACGGATTGACCAGAAAAAGCGCTCCGCCTGGCCTGATGGTGCGTAGAAAGCGATCCATCCCGGGACCACCGACCGCATCAATAACCAGATCGATGTCCTGCACGATCGACTCGGCAGCTACGCGGGTATAGTCAATAAATTCATCTGCGCCTGACGCTTTCAAAAATGTTTCATGCTTGCCGGAAGCCACGGCAATAACCTGCGCACCTTGCCATTTGGCAACCTGAACCGCCAGGTGCCCCACACCGCCTGCCGCACCGTTGACCAGTACCGTTCTGCCACTAAGCGGTACTGGCACGTGCTGGAACGACTGAAAAGGATTTGGCTCCTGATGACCGGTTGCAATCAGAAACTGCCAGACCGTCAGTAGTGACATCGGCGCACCTGCTGCCTGAACATGGTCGATATTCTGCGGTTTCAACGCCAACTCTGAAGCCGGAACGCTGACATATTCGGCGTACGTGCCGCTGCCCTTCATCAGATCCCCCGGGAAGCGCACCATAGCATAGACTTCATCCCCTGGCCTGACGTTATCTACATTATCACCTGTCGCCACAACAACCCCTGACATATCCGTGCCCGGAATCAGTAGAAAATTGGCATCGGGCCGCCACTGTGGCGGTAGAGCCCGGTAGCCGTCCCGCAGGTACAGGTCCGGTGGATTGACACCTGCGGCTTTAACATGAACAAGAACCTCACCGGCGTTTATTTTTGGCCGGGGCGCATCGGCATAACGCAGAACTTCCGGGCCACCAAACTCAACCAGCTGTATCGCTTTCATCATCTCAGTCATCGCCATCTCGTTTAACATTCATTACGTGTAGTAATGATAAGACGAAGAGATCGGGTTGATAATAGCGCTCACTTTCGCTTTACTAATGCCATGAAGGAACAAATCGGCTTTGAAAGACTGACCGGATTGATCGCTTTTGCTCGCGCTGGCTCGCTGGGCAGCTATACCGCTGCGGCGCGTTCACTCTCGGTCTCCCCTTCGGCCATCAGCAAAAGTATCCAGCGGCTTGAACGGCAGCTTGGCGTTTCGCTCTTTACGCGTACAACGCGATCCCTGACCTTTACGACTGAAGGCCGCGATCTGCATGAGCGTGCCCTTAAATTGCTGCGTGACGCTGAGGAAATCGGCCAGATAGCAAAATCTGCTCGTGCTGAACCGGCTGGTGCGTTAAAGATTGCAGCGTCGCTACCAATCGGACTTTATCTATTAACGCCAGTAATAACCCAGTTTCGCCAACACTACCCTGACGTCACAATCGACCTGCGGCTGAGCGACCATATAGTCAGCCTGGCAGAGGACGGTCTCGACCTTGCCGTCAGAATCGGCGATCTCCCGGACTCAGCACTTCTGTCGCGCCGTCTGGCACCCTGGCAGCTCTGTTGTTATGCGTCGCCAGACTATCTGGCCCGAAAAGGCATTCCCCATCAGCCGGATGATCTGATAAATCACGACACGGTTAACTTACGCTACCAAAGTACAGGTCAGCTGTTTCGCTGGCCATTCAGCGTCGGCGAAAAAGAAATCGACATACTCCCGCCATCCTCTATCGTCGTTGATACCAGTGAAGCCGTGATAGCGATGGTGGCGGCGGGTGCGGGCATTGGAATGGCAGCAAGTTTTATGGCAGCCCCGTTGATCGCGCGCAAGGCCCTGATCCCGGTACTGCTGGATTTCGCCGTAGAACGTCATAACATCACTGTCATCTGGCCCGAAAGTCGTCGGACTAACCCTACAGTACGCGCTTTTCTGGATAAGCTGATTGAAGGGTGTTAATCAGCTTCTGAATATGAGTGTTTTGTTTTCCTCTTTTTTGACAATGCTGTTTTCCACCTTTTCATGTCAGCTTTTTATATAAGAAAACATTGCAATAAAATTATCCCAAAAAAACATAATCTATCTTCCAGCGACACAGTTAATACACTGATGTGCGAACATAACCAATATTAACGTTATAAACAACAAAGCCCGGTTTCCCGGGCTTTGCACACAGAATAAATATCAATAGTAGGCTTGCAGCGTGCGCTGACAGAGCACAGAGCGCACGCAGTCGTCCGTCGTAAAACGCACCACGCCAATCATTTCATCTTCTTCAAAACGTGCCAGCGCATCGCTCAACCCTGATTTTACATGCGACGGCAGGTCGCACTGGGTGATATCGCCGTTAACGATGACCGTCACGTTCTCCCCGAGGCGCGTTAAAAACATCTTCATTTGCGCAGCGGTCACGTTCTGAGCCTCGTCAAGAATAACGACCGCATTTTCAAATGTACGTCCGCGCATATAGGCGAACGGCGCGATTTCTACCTTGCCGATCTCCGGGCGCAGGCAGTACTGCATAAAAGAAGCCCCCAGTCGTTTGACCAGCACGTCGTAGACCGGACGAAAATAAGGTGCGAACTTCTCGGAAATATCTCCGGGTAAGAAGCCGAGATCTTCGTCGGCTTGCAGGACCGGACGTGTGACAATGATCCGCTCCACATCCTTATGAATCAGAGCCTCAGCCGCTTTAGCCGCGCTGATCCAGGTTTTACCGCAACCTGCCTCACCGGTAGCAAAAATAAGCTGTTTGGTCTCGATAGCATTCAGGTAGTGCGCCTGAGCTTCATTACGCGCCTCAATCGGTGAGTTATCCCGGCAATCCCGCGCCATACCGATTGATTCTACGCCGCTCATCTGGACAAGCGAGGTGACCGATTCTTCTTCACGCTGTTTATGACTACGCGAATCCCGTCTCAGCACACGTTTCGCTTCACGACGAGCTTTGATCACTGCTTTTTGTCTTCCCATGGATAGCACCTTGAGTTGTTAATTAACATCCACACGCTACGATCGGCGCGATTATGTACAAAAACATCTGAGGTTTGGCTTCCTTGTAAGCCATGACTTGCGTTTTAACGGACGTGAACATACGGCCAACTGCGTCATACGCTCCGTCGGTAAACTCGTTAGCTGCCCTTGATGGGGAAAATAAGGTGGTAAAGAAGGGGGTGACGAAGGCGCTGCCTCCACTGATGCAGGGATAGATTATCGATGCTGAATGTCCAGTGCCGGACGCTACCATTCACGATCTCCCGTTGCAGCGACATCCTGTCGTGGTTTCCCGTTCCTATAAGAAGTAAAACAAATCTTTCCAAAATTGCAACATTATCTTTACTTAAAAATAACAAAAACGGTTAACTTTTTGTTTGCACAAGCCTCTTATATTTATATTACAGAAATATAACAATGACCGGGAAAGAGGAAAAAATTATGATCTGACGAGCATAACGCCCGTCAGATCGTAGAATTTAAGCTTCCAGTAACGCCTGGCCGAGATAACTTTCCGCATTTTGTACGCCTGGCAGAACGAAGAAAAAGCCGCCGCCGACCGGCTTGATGTACTCTTCCAGCGCTTCCCCGTTGAGCCGCTTCTGCACTGTCAGAAAACCCTTTTCCAGATCGTGCTGATAACAGACGAAAAGCAGGCCCATATCCAGCTGACCAGAATGAGTGACGCCGAGCGAGTAACTGTAGCCGCGTCGCATCATCAGGCTGGACTGGGTTTGTGGCGTGCGCGGGTTTGCCAGCCGGATATGGCTATCCAGCGCAATCACTTCGCCGTCCGGGTCCTGCGCATAATCAGGCGTATCATGCTCCTTCTGCATGCCCAGCGGTGCGCCGGTGGCTTTGTCACGGCCAAATATAGTCTGCTGCTCTTTCAACGGCGTGCGGTCCCAGAATTCAACGTGAAACTGAATGATCCGTACCGCCTGGTAGCTACCGCCTGTGGTCCACGCTGGTTCGCCCTGCTCCGCCGTCACCCAGACCACCTCATCCATTAACGCGTTATCCTGACTGTCCGGGTTAGCGGTGCCGTCTTTAAACCCCAGCAGATTAATCGGCGTCTCTTTACCCTTGCTGCGCGCGGCGTGATCGGAAATAAAGCCCTCCCGTTTCCAGCGCACGCTTAATAAATCCGGCGTGTGTTTGATGATATCGCGCAGCGCATGGATCACCGTGTCCTGAGTATTGGCGCAGATTTGCAGCAGCAGATCGCCATGGCATAACGCAGCATCCAGCGAATCATTGGGAAAGCGGGTCATCTTTTGCAGCTTTTTCGGTGCCTGTGGCGCCAGACCGAAGCGGTCGTCAAATAGCGACTGGCCCAGCGACAGCGTCATCGTCAGGTTATCCGGCGCGATGAATTTACCGAGGATGCCGGAGTCGGTCGGCGGTAGCCGGGGGTTAGGCGTCTGTGGCGCAGGTCCTCCCGCGGTCAGAAAAGCAAACCGCCGGGTAAGCAGGCGCAACAGACGTTCCAGTTCGGCTTTATCGCTCGCCAGTACATCAAACGCCACCAGCATCATCGCCGCCTGTTGCGCGGTGAGGATGCCTGCCTGATGAGGGCCATAAAACGGCTGCGTCTCCATTCGCGCTTCCGGGGATAGCGTGCCCGGCGCGCTTTGCGGTTTCGCCGCGTGAGCAACCGGACAGCCCCCACCAATGGCCAGCGCGCCACCCAGCGCGCCGATATGCTTCAGTAAACGACGGAGCGACGGTTCATCGACGCCGGAGGGATCGTAATCAGACATCGCGCTTAGTCCAGCCCCAGGATACCGCGCAGTTGTGCCAAATCTTCCGCCAGCGTGGTGATCGGCCCTTTCAGCGCATTGCGATCGGCATCAGTCAGTTTGTCATAGGTTTCAAACCCATCTTTGGTACGGTATTTGGCAAGGATGCCATCCACTTTTTTGAAGTTGGCATCTACCTTCGCCAGCAGGGCCGCATTCTCCTTCTGCAGCTGCGGTCGCAGCAGATCGACAATTTTCTGCGCACCGTCGATATTGGCCTGGAAATCCCACAGGTCGGTGTGGCTGTAGCGATCTTCTTCACCGCTGATTTTGCTTGAAGCCACTTCTTCAATCAGCCCAGCCGCACCGCCCACCACTTTTGACGGCGGGAAAGCCAGTTCTTCGATGCGTTTCTGGAGATCAACCACATCGGCATAAAGTCCGTCGGCGTAGCCATCCATATTTTTGGTGCTGTTATCGCCAAACAGCGCCTTTTCCAGCCGGTGAAAACCGGTGAATTTAGGATCGGCGGCTTTTTGTTCATAGTCGTCTTCGCGGGCGTCAATCGCGCCATCAAGATCGGAGAACAGCTCGGCAATGGGCTCGATGCGCTCGTAATGCTGGCGGGTCGGCGCATATAGCGCTTTCGCTTTCTCAATATCACCGGCTTTAACCGCATCGGTAAAGGCTTTAGTGCCTTTCACCAGCGCCGACGTCTCCGCCGTCACATAAGCTTTATACTCAGTGATAGCGCCGCTCAGGGAAAGTAACGCGTTGCCTTTGTCAGCATCTGCCGTGGCCGCACCGGTCACCGTGAGCTTACCTTTCGGGTTGGTCAACAGACCGCAGGTCATGTCATATTCGCCCGGCTGGAGGTTGGCGGTCATTTTCTGGGTAAAGCCCGGCGCAATATTCTCCCTTTCCTCAACCACCATCACTCCTTTGAGGATCTCCCACTCCAGCGCTTTCTGACTGTGGTTCTGAATAATAAACTGCGTTTTTCCCGCTTTCACCGTCAGGTTCATCGGCTCGCACTGTTTATCGGTGACGGTCACTTTTACCTGCGGCACATCGGCAGCCTGTACGGCAAAGACGGAAGTAAACAGGGCTGCGAGGCTGAGTTGCAGGGCACTACGGCTAACGTCGAGGGTCATAGCACATCCTTTGATAAGTATGTTGTAACTAATATAATCATTGTACGAATCAGGGCGCAGGCGTACTGGACGCCACGGCAGCGCGCGGCGGCCAGAGAAACAGCGCCAGCGCCGGAACAAGATAGATAAAGTAGACCGCCACTTCGCTGACGCTCGGTGCCTCCTGGTAGCCAAAAATGCCTTCCAGCAGGGTGCCAAACAGCGAATGCGTCGACAGTACGTTACTTAAATCAAACGCCACGTCCTGAAACTGATTCCACAGCCCGGCCTCGTGGAAGGCGCGGATAGCGCCCGCCGCCAGGCCTGCCGCGACCAGCAAAATAAACAAACTGGTCCACTTAAAGAACGCGCCGAGGTTGAGGCGAATGCCGCCCCAGTACAGCAGAAAACCCAGCACAACGGCGGTGGTTAACCCCAGCACCGCGCCCAGCGGCGGCCAGATCCCCAGATCCTGCTGAAAGGCTGCCAGCAGGAAGAACACCGATTCCAGCCCTTCCCGCGCCACGGCGAAGAAAACCATCAGGATCAGCGCCCAGCCGTGGTGGTTGCCATTATGTAGCGCCCTGTCGACCGCCTGCTCCAGCTGCTGCTTAACGTTGCGCGACACTTTGCGCATCCAGAACACCATCCAGGTAAGGATGACCACCGCCACTACGGCCACCAGACCTTCAAACAGCTCCTGCTCTTTTTGCGGAAATTCGCCGGTGGTTTCGTTGATGAAAATGCCAAGCCCGAGGCACAGCCCCGCTGCCAGCACCACCCCAACCCACATAACGCCAATCCAGCGTCCCCGCTGGGTTCGCTTCAGGTAGCTGGCAATCAGGCTAACAATCAGCGCCGCTTCCAGCCCTTCGCGTAACATGATGAGAAATGGAACAAACATCGGCGTGCCCTATATCAATTAAGGTCAATAGCTGAAAAGAAACGTAAATAACATTGATAGTGATTATCATTACGGATGGAAGAAAAACAAGCGAAATCTTGTTAAGCGGCGGGAAAAATTGATGTGTGAGTTAATAGTAACGCGGGTTACGAAATAAATATTAGCGATAAAAAAGGCGGGTATGACCCCGCCTCATCAGTACATTCTGAGGGAAATTACTCCGCTACGCGTGCAGGCGGTGCGCTGTTATAGTGCGCATCCGCTTCGGCGAAGCGTTGTTGCATCGCGGCCGACGGCGCTTTGCCCAGCAGGCTAAATACCACAATGCCGATACTGCCGAAAATGAAACCGGGGATGATTTCATACAGGCCGAACCAGGCGAACTGTTTCCAGACGATCACCGTCACGGCACCGATAATCATCCCGGCCAGCGCGCCGTTGCGGGTCATACGCGACCACAGCACGGAGAACAGGATCACGGGCCCGAACGCGGCACCGAAGCCTGCCCAGGCGTAGCTCACCAGGCCCAGCACGCGGTTTTCCGGGTTAGCCGCCAGCGCGACGGCAACCAGCGCCACCACCAGCACCATCATCCGTCCGACCCACACCAGCTCTTTCTGGCTGGCGCCTTTGCGCAGAAACGCCTTATAGAGATCTTCGGTAATCGCGCTGGAGCACACCAGCAGCTGACAGCTTAATGTGGACATTACCGCGGCCAGGATCGCCGACAGCAGCACCCCGGCAATCCACGGATTAAACAGGATCTGCGCCAGTTCGATAAACACACGTTCGGCGTTCTGATTCACCGCGCCTGCCAGCGACGGGTTGTTGGTAAAGTAGGCGATGCCGTAGAAACCAACCGCCACCGCCCCGGCCAGGCAGAGGATCATCCAGGTCATGCTGATACGGCGGGCGTGAACGATGGTGTGATGAGAATCCGCCGCCATAAAACGCGCCAGAATATGCGGCTGGCCAAAATAGCCCAGACCCCAGCCCATCAGAGAAATGATAGCGACCACGTCCAGTCCCTTCAGCATATCCACGTTTTCCACGCTTTTTTGCCGGATAACCGCCAGTGACTCGTCAAAACCGCCGACGGACATGACGACCATCACTGGCGTCAGGATCAGGGCGAAAATCATCAGGCTGGCCTGCACGGTATCGGTCCAGCTGACCGCCAGGAAGCCGCCGATGAAGGTATAAATAATCGTCGCCGCCGCGCCTGCCCAGAGGGCGGTTTCGTAGCTCATGCCAAAGGTGCTTTCAAACAAACGGGCACCGGCCACGATGCCCGATGCGCAGTAGATGGTGAAGAAAAGCAGGATCACCAGCGCCGAGATAATCCGCAGAAGACGGCTGCCGTCTTCAAAACGCCCGGTGAAATAATCCGGTAAGGTCAGCGCGTTATTATTCACCTCGGTATGCACCCGCAGGCGTCCGGCTACCAGCTTCCAGTTGATCCACGCGCCGAGCGTCAGGCCGATAGCGATCCAGCTTTCAGAGATCCCGGAAATGAAAATTGCGCCTGGCAATCCCATTAACAGCCAGCCGCTCATATCAGATGCGCCAGCGGAGAGCGCCGTGACCAGCGCGCCCATTCGTCGCCCGCCGAGAATGTAATCGCCAAAGTTTTTTGTCGAGCGCCAGGCAAAAAAGCCAATCAATATCATGCCAAAAATATAAATAAGGAATGTCACCAGCATTGGGGTGCTCATAGCCATTAACCATCTCCAGAGTGTTTTATCTGTTATTGCGCCACCGGAACGGGGTGGCAATATGCTGTCATCATCAGGCGACCGTATCCTGCCGTAACCTTTTGCTATTCACAAATGGTTTAACACAGCATTCACATCATTTTTCGTTAAGTACAAATATGATTTTCGTTTAGGTTGCACTCGCTCACGTTTTTACGGGTTGCACCCTGAGAAAGTGTTAACCAACGCAAGGTATCAGCGCTCATGATCCCCTCTGCCCGGCAAAAACGGATAACTTTTAATTAACATTTAAGCGAATTTCAGCCTTGTTAGCGCCGTCACATTTAACATGGTTGCACAAAGTTGCAACATGCCCGATAGTCTTTTGCCATAACACACAGAACATCAGGAGTAATGCATGGGGACGACCACCATGGGGGTCAAACTTGACGACGCCACGCGCGAGCGGATTAAAGCGGCGGCAAATCGTATTGATCGCACGCCGCACTGGCTTATCAAGCAGGCGATTTTTAATTATCTGGAGCAGCTGGAAAGCAATGCGCCCATTGCAGAGATCCCTGCCCTGCCGGGCAATACCGCTGAACACGAGGAGAACGTCGCCCCGGTTGAAGAGATCCACCAGCCTTTTCTCGACTTTGCCGAGCAGATCCTGCCGCAGTCGGTAAACCGCGCCGCCATTACCGCCGCCTATCGCCGACCCGAGACCGATGCGGTCCCGATGCTGCTGGAACAGGCGCGTCTGCCGCAGGCGATTGATGAGCAGTCTCACAAGCTGGCCTACCGGCTGGCGCAATCGTTGCGTCAGCAAAAAAACGCCAGCGGCCGTGCGGGCATGGTTCAGGGATTGTTACAGGAGTTTTCCCTCTCTTCGCAGGAAGGCGTGGCGCTGATGTGTCTCGCCGAGGCGCTGCTGCGTATTCCGGATAAAGCCACGCGCGATGCGCTGATCCGCGATAAAATCAGCAACGGCAACTGGCAGTCGCACATTGGCCGCAGCCCGTCGCTGTTTGTTAACGCCGCCACCTGGGGGCTGTTATTTACCGGACGGCTGGTCTCAACCCATAACGAATCTCATCTTTCGCACTCGCTTAACCGCATCATCGGTAAAAGCGGCGAGCCGCTGATCCGTAAGGGCGTGGATATGGCGATGCGTCTGATGGGCGAGCAGTTTGTAACAGGGGAAACTATTTCCGCTGCGCTGGCCAACGCCCGTAAGCTGGAAGAAAAAGGCTTCCGCTACTCTTACGATATGCTGGGCGAAGCGGCGCTTACCGCGGCGGATGCTGACGCTTATATGATCTCTTACCAGCAGGCAATCCACGCCATCGGCAAAGCCTCCAACGGCCGCGGCATCTATGAAGGTCCGGGGATCTCCATCAAGCTCTCCGCGCTGCATCCCCGCTACAGCCGCGCGCAGTATGACCGCGTGCTGGAAGAACTTTATCCACGGCTGAAGTCGCTGACGCTGCTGGCCCGCCAGTATGATATCGGTATCAACATTGATGCCGAAGAGGCAGATCGTCTGGAAATCTCCCTCGATCTGCTGGAAAAACTCTGCTTCGAGCCAGAGCTGGAAGGCTGGCACGGCATTGGATTTGTGATTCAGGCGTATATGAAGCGCTGCCCGTTCGTCATTGATTACCTGATCGACCTGGCAACCCGCAGCCGCCGCCGGCTGATGATCCGCCTGGTGAAAGGCGCCTACTGGGACAGCGAAATCAAACGCGCGCAGATGGAGGGGCTGGAGGGGTATCCCGTTTATACCCGCAAGGTTTATACCGATGTCTCCTACCTTGCCTGCGCCAAAAAACTGCTGGCGGTGCCCAATCTGATTTACCCGCAGTTCGCGACACACAACGCGCATACGCTGGCGGCGATTTATCATCTTGCCGGGCAAAACTACTATCCGGGGCAATATGAATTTCAGTGCCTGCACGGGATGGGCGAACCGCTGTACGATCAGGTGGTCGGGAAAATCGCCGACGGCAAACTGAACCGTCCGTGCCGCATCTATGCGCCAGTCGGCACGCATGAAACGCTGCTGGCCTACCTGGTGCGCCGCCTTCTTGAAAACGGTGCCAATACCTCTTTCGTTAACCGCATCGCCGACGGCACCCTGCCGCTCGACGAACTGGTGGCGAACCCGGTTACCGCGGTCGAGCAACTGGCGGTTAAAGAGGGTGAAATCGGCCTGCCGCATCCGAAAATCCCGCTGCCGCGCGATCTGTACGGCGCGGGACGTCTTAACTCCGCCGGGCTGGATTTATCGAACGAGCACCGCCTGGCGTCGCTCTCCTCGGCGTTACTGAATAGTGCGGCGCAAAAATGGCTGGCGCTGCCGGTGCTGGCTGAGGCCGCAGAAGAAGGTGAAATGACCCCGCTGGTCAACCCTGCCGAACCGGGAGATATTGTCGGCTTTGTCCGTGAAGCCAGCGAGGCGGAAGTCGATCGGGCGCTGGTCAGTGCGGTTAATCAGGGGCCGATCTGGTTCGCCACCCCACCGCAGGAGCGCGCGGCGATCCTGCAACGGGCCGCCGTGCTGATGGAAGACCGGATGCAAACGCTGATCGGCATTCTGGTGCGCGAAGCCGGGAAAACCTTCAGTAATGCGATTGCGGAAGTGCGCGAAGCCGTAGATTTCCTGCACTACTATGCCGCTCAGGTGCGCGATGATTTTGATAACGAAACGCATCGCCCGCTGGGTCCGGTAGTCTGTATCAGCCCGTGGAACTTCCCGCTGGCGATCTTCACCGGGCAAATCGCTGCGGCACTGGCGGCGGGTAACAGCGTACTGGCAAAACCGGCCGAGCAAACGCCGCTCATCGCCGCGCAGGGCGTGGCAATCCTGCTGGAAGCGGGCGTCCCCCCCGGCGTCATTCAGTTGCTGCCGGGACGTGGAGAGACCGTGGGTGCAAGACTCACCGCTGATGAACGCGTACGCGGGGTGATGTTTACCGGATCCACTGACGTTGCCAGCCTGTTGCAGCGTAGCGTTGCCACACGCCTGGACGCGCAGGGCCGTCCGACCCCGCTCATCGCGGAAACGGGTGGGCTTAATGCGATGATTGTTGATTCCTCGGCGCTGACGGAACAGGTGGTTGTCGACGTACTGGCCTCGGCGTTTGACAGCGCCGGTCAGCGTTGCTCCGCGCTGCGCGTGCTGTGTATCCAGGAAGACGCCGCCGATCATACGTTAACCATGCTGCGCGGCGCGATGGCCGAGTGCCGGATGGGGAATCCGGGACGTCTCAGCACCGATATCGGCCCGGTTATTGATGCCGACGCGAAGGCGAATATTGAACGTCATATTCAGGAAATGCGTGCGAAAGGACGTAGCGTATTCCAGGCCGCACGCGAGGTGGGTGATGACAGCCGCGAGTGGCGAAGCGGCACCTTTATTCCGCCGACGCTGATCGAACTCGACAGCGTGGATGAGATTAAAAAAGAGATCTTTGGCCCGGTCCTGCATGTGGTGCGCTACTCTCGTCGTGAACTCCCGCAGCTGCTTGAGCAGATCAACGCCGCAGGCTATGGCCTGACGCTGGGTGTCCATACGCGTATTGATGAGACCATTGCTCAGGTGACCGGCAGCGCGAAAGTCGGCAATCTGTACGTCAACCGCAATATGGTGGGCGCAGTGGTGGGGGTACAACCGTTCGGCGGTGAAGGGTTATCCGGTACCGGACCGAAAGCTGGTGGCCCGCTTTATCTCTATCGTCTGCTGGCAAGCCGCCCGCAGAACGCGCCAGCCATCACCCTTGCCCGTCAGGATGGTGAACGCCCGGCAGATGCCCAGCTGAGGAATTTGCTGACGCAGCCGCTGACGGCGTTAATGTCGTGGGCCGCGGACCGCCCTGCGCTACAGGCGTTGTGCCAGCGTTTTGGCGAGCAGGCGCAGACCGGCACGCAGCGTCTGCTGCCCGGTCCGACCGGGGAGCGCAACAGCTGGACGCTGATGCCGCGCGAAACGGTGGTTTGTCTGGCAGATACTGAAGACGATGCGCTGACCCAGCTGGCGGCCGTTCTGGCAACCGGCGGCCGCGTTCTGTGGCCGGAGGAAGCGCTGCATCGCAACCTCCATCAGCAACTACCCGCCGGGGTACAGGCGCGTATCGGATTTATTAACGCCCGGGCGCTAACCGCGGAGGCATTTGATGCGGTTATTTTCCATGGTGATTCCGATAAACTCCGCGAGCTGTGCGGCGATATCGCTGAACGCGAAGGCGCGATCGTTCCGGTGCTCGGCTTTGCCCGCGGCGAGACCGACCTGCCGCTGGAGCGTCTCTACCTTGAGCGATCGCTGAGTATTAACACCGCTGCCGCGGGCGGCAACGCCAGCCTGATGACAATCGGTTAAACACTCGTTACTCTGTCAAGGCTCCTGATACAGGAGCCTCAAACTGTTGAAAAACGGTATACCGTGGAATGATGCCCGGCGGCGCTTCGCTTGCACGGGCCTGGAAAAACGGGACTGCCAACAATTCTCTGGTCGGGAATGGCGAAGCCGTCCCCGGCCAAACGGTACAGATATTCGAGGTCCATAATGAAGCGAATGACGTTACTGATGGCCAGCCTGCTGGTCAGCATTCCAGCTTTTGCCGACAACTGCGACAACGCCTCGACGCAGCTGGAAATGAACCAGTGCAGCGCCGAACAGTACCAGGCGGCAGATAAAAAGCTGAACGAGACGTGGAATAGCGCGCTGAGCCGCGCTCAGGCGCCGCAAAAAGAACTGCTGAAAAAAGCGCAGCAAAAATGGATTGCCTTGCGCGACGCCGACTGTGAACTGATTGCCTCCGGGACCGAAGGCGGCAGCGTGCAGCCGCTGATCCATAATCAGTGTCTGACGGAAAAAACGGAAGAGCGTAACGCCTGGCTGGGCTCGATGTTGCAGTGTGAAGAAGGCGATTTAAGCTGCCCGCTACCGCCTGCAAACTGATTTACCCTTTTCTGAAGCGCAGAAAGTAAAATGCCGCCGGGCGCAAACCCGGCGGCTGGGGGAGTGACTAAGGTTACTTACCTGAACTGCATACTTCAGTACTTCCACTTCAGTTATGTATTTCAACTACTTACTTCAGTACTTCAACTACTTACTTCAGTCACTTACTACCACTTCTGTAACAGTCAGCTAGCTACTACTACGTCCGCCGCCATGACTGCTCTTACCCCCTTTTTTGCCAGCTTCAGAGGCGCGCTGGGGATCGTTTTTGAAATTCCCGCCGCTCTGCTGACCACCTTTACGGCCTGCTTCTGATGCTCTGTTTCGGTCTTCTGCAAAGTTACCGGAACCACCACGATGGGTTGTCATTACTGACCTCCATTATTGATTAGACATCATACTGCATTTAGTAAAAGAGTTTTCTTTCACTCCACGGCAAACTACATGAATCTTTAACTGCGCCGCGTGATATTAAGCATAGTGGAACGAGGTTTGTTGGCCAGCGGATAGTAATATCCTGCAACAGGATCGCAGATAAAAACGACCGTTTTTCCCGCCCATAAACATAAGCATCTATTATGTTTTGAAAAAATAACGCCCCGAAAAATGTTTCATTTTGCTACGCCTGGCGTCTCTTTGCGTGAAAGCGGTTTTTCTGTACGAAAATCAATCCATAAGGCGGTAAATTTGCACTTTTAGCATCTCGACATAGAGTTAAGGGAGTGCGTTTAAACATAACGGCCAGATTGAGGAGCGAAAACAATGGCTAAAATTTTAGTGCTCTATTATTCCATGTATGGACATATCGAAACGATGGCGAACGCTATCGTGGAAGGGGCAAAGAACGTTTCTGGAACCGACGTCGTGCTCAAACGGGTTCCGGAGACCATGCCTGCTGAGCTGTTTGAAAAATCCGGCGGTAAGCAGCAGAGCGCGCCTGTCGCCACGCCACAGGAGCTGGCGGATTATGACGCCATCATCTTTGGTACCCCTACCCGCTTCGGCAATATGGCCGGACAGATGCGTACCTTTCTTGATCAGACCGGCGGCTTATGGGCCAACGGCAGCCTGCGCGGCAAAATCGCCAGCGTGTTTAGCTCTACCGGCACCGGCGGCGGTCAGGAACAAACCATTACCTCGACATGGACGACACTTGCTCATCACGGAATGATCATTGTGCCGATTGGCTACGGGGCAGCAGAACTTTTTGACATCTCGCAGGTACGCGGCGGCACGCCTTACGGCGCGACCACTATCGCAGGAGGCGACGGTTCCCGCCAGCCCAGTGAGGAAGAGCTGGCCATCGCTCGCTATCAGGGCGAGTACGTTGCAGGACTGGTAGTAAAACTCAACGGCTAATCTTTTACAGGAGAATAACTATGCCTACTCAAGAAGCTAAAGCTCATCGCGTTGGAGAATGGGCCAGTTTACGCAATACGTCACCAGAGATCGCTGAAGCCATCTTTGAGCTGGCCGATTACGACGAAACGCTGGTCGAGAAAATCTGGGAGGAAGGCAACGACGAAGTGCTGATTCGGGCCTTTGAGAAAACCGATAAAGATTCGCTGTTCTGGGGTGAACAGACGATTGAACGGAAGAACGTGTGACACCCTCTCCTCCGTGCAGACGGAGGAGATCTTTTTTTCCGGCGATACATCTTGCTTTGGGTAGCATCATTAACCCGTTAAAACCGTTATTGTGATTTATTGCTTTTTTGTATTTCCTTTATGGTTTTCCTGGCCTTGTATCCCTGGGACAAGGGTGCAAAGAAATCAATGACGATAAGACAGAAAACGAAAACCCCAAGATTTAAATAAACCTCTTTAGAGTAACTTCACGTGAATAACACAATTGACAACACATAAAGATGCATAAATACCGAGCATGGAAAACGTCTGGCCAGTTCAGTTACCGTTTTCATGTAAAGATGTTGAATACCTTATTGAGAGTTTTTTAATATCTCCATCTTTTTTTAGAAAAACCGTTTTTTGCATTATAAGAATTAATTCGTTATCGCTCATCTCATATTCTCTATGAATTCAGATCTCAGATCATTTTTTTGCATGGCATAATGCTCATTAAGCAGTAAATAAAAAATCAGTTTTAGAAACGGTATCGGGAATGAAGTTAGTATAGATTTGTTCCGCCAGAGCGAGCACACTGAATTGCCCCCCTGTATGTTAATCAGAGTGCCCACGCCAGGCCAAATACTAAACCGCTAACTTGATATTTTTTTAGGAACTTCAAGTCCTAAAATATCAGGTGCAGAGATAAAAAAGTCTGGCATTGCGGGCAATGCATGACGGGTTGTTAATAGTTATTGAGCAGTCTGTAGACAAGATAATTAAATTCTCTCGCAGAACTTTCACAGCATGAACATTTTTCCTGTACATTTTCTGGCTCGGGTGTATGTGGTTTAACAATACTGGTTAGGGATTTATAAACTACTTCAATTGGGTGATGTTTCATGTTAAGAATGTAGTGATTAATAAATAGCAGTTCAAAATAGTGCTCCACTTATGGATTCTGAGCTTTTTTAGTCATTCTCTCAATCTGGCCGGAAAGAACCCAGTTACTGGATTTCTACACTGCCCCACTTTCGTCTGCTCGCTACAAGATGTCAGATAAAGTGGAGTATTAATTTGAAATTTAATTAATATAT
This sequence comes from Superficieibacter sp. HKU1, assembly GCF_029319185.1. Classification (NCBI taxonomy): domain Bacteria; kingdom Pseudomonadati; phylum Pseudomonadota; class Gammaproteobacteria; order Enterobacterales; family Enterobacteriaceae; genus Superficieibacter; species Superficieibacter sp. HKU1. Next base: position 1,912,119 of record NZ_CP119754.1, on the reverse strand, counting down.
TAATGGGTTACATTGACATTTTATATCTGTATACTCTAAATACTTCAAGTTGCAGGAAAGACAACGCACCTGCAACCTGGAGTATGACGTGTATATTTATAATAATAAGTACCCTGACTCAAATGTCAGTAAAGCATGAGGGGGCAATCTGTCTACACATTTGTTTTCCATTAATATATTAATCCATGTTAATAATTGATTGTCTTCCTGTGGTGAGGATATTGCAAATGCAATGAAATAAATAAAATCATTTTGAAATGATAAAACATCTGTAATTATTGGCTGGAAGTTATCTTCTGGATGGAGGATTATTGCAAAAGGAACTTTGGATTGACGGTAAAGGCAATGATATCCTCCAGATACTACCGACATCCAATTATCCATGCCTATTCTGCCTGGTAGTAAGACATAATACCATTCGGAAAAAGGCAAAGTAACATGCGGATATTTTTGTTTCAACTGTTTATTCAGCAATGAAAAAATAGACTGAATTTCCTCTGTTCTTTTCTGAGGTGAGGATGATTCTGAGAAAATAGGAATATACATGGCAAATAACTCAAGCTTATATCTGATGGATAATATAATAAATATAGCACACTTAGTTAGTTACTGTATATGCTATTTTAAAACTATAACTTAATAATGATTTCAGTTTATTTTTATTAAAATAAATAGAAAGAATAATAAAATGAATGGAATTCAAAATTTTGAGCCATGTGCCAATAATTTAATCAGCCCTTTTAAAACTACTTTTGCATCACCGGAGTGTTGTAGTACCCTTTCCACTCCTACAATACGTCCATTAACAACTAATTTCCCTCCATGAGTTACAAAACGTAGAATCCATTGTCCAGAATTGTTCTCTATATTAAGGATGGTCATCCCATCACCAGCACGAGCACTTTTATAGAGACCACTCAATCTCCCCAGATAATATCCACCAGGCTGTCCACCAACTCCCGCTCCTATAGCAGCTCTTCCAGGGATCATAAGAATCTTAATTGACGCAACAGATCCTACAGCCAGTGAACTAGCGGCAAATATCATTTTTCCGGCACTATAACCTGTTGCAGGATCGACATTAAAAAAACCGACTATTTTTGCGCCAGACCAACCTGATGCTTCACCTAATAAATTTATTCCATTTCCTTGGTTTGTTCCTGCTAACTGAGTAAATCCATCCACTAGATTATTAACGGCCAGCACAACACAAGTAATACCAGCGGCTGTTGTGCCAGGTTCAGGTATAAGGATGCCGATAACACCAACAGCTCCTTCCACTACTGCCAGTATAACTTTCCCGCTTCCCCATAGTATCCGGGGAAGAATACTCATCCTTGTTTCTAAAAAATTCCGTTTCAATGGCTTCTTTCAATAACTCAGCATAGTCTGATACATCATAATTAGTCATTAGCCCAGTCTGATCAATATAAATGGTCTTGCTTTCGTGATCAACTTCCCAACCATCCATATCGATATATGGATTATTCATTTCAATATGATAACCGCGCCCCCCTTGCTCTGGTAAAGCCACAATCTGTAATAACACAAGTAATAATTCAACAGGATATTCATCAGCAAATCTATCTATTATGGAATCAATTGAATTTGTATTAAAACCCATAACAACCTCCAGGTTAAATAATAGACAAAGTAGTAAATTTTTCGATTGGTGTAAAATTAATCAGCTTTACATGTATATTGCCGCTTCTTGTTTTGTTGCTCCACCGGATATGAGAGCGTCAATTATTTTTTTACTATGCTACTTTAAAGTATTGCATTTAACATTGTCATAAAGGGCTTTAAACAGGGCAAAGCATGAATTAAATTTATGTTGAATCCTTCATTTTCTCACACTGAAATCCAAGTTCTGCGCAGGCTGCGAGCACTTCCTCTATGTAACATGTGCTTAACGCAGCCTTCTTTCTTTTCCTCTTCATCCCAGCCTTCAATCCTTTGTAATCTCTTAATAAATTCAGAGCCATCTTCTTTATCCAGGATTCTATTTCTGCTGCGTTGCCACTTCTTATTCGACTGGCGTCTTCATTCATTTTTACATCAAGAACCCAATGAAGGCTGTTTTCGTCCGCCAGTGCGATCTGATGGCATGTGCAACTCTTTAGCACCCATATCCTTTGAAAAAATATAATATCGAATGCTTACACCTTCCGCTGATTTTTCCTCTTTCTTTTGCCTGAATGATAATGCCACACATAATTTCTTAAGACCTTTCCATTCAAGCTCAAATCATAAAATGCAGGTATTATATCGCTGACAATTTATAAACGTGTTTCTTTTCTTCCATGGCTTATTTATTTTGTGCTGAATGAATCACCTTCATAATTCGAAAAAAGGACTAACAAAAAATAACCTTCAAATGTCTGATGTAAATTACCCTGATTACCTTTAACTGCCAGAAGATAATCTGCCTTTTTATCTTTGATCTTCGACGCGATGTTTTTCTGACATCCCATAGCGTCAATGGTTATCAAACATTTCTTTAAATCCAGAAAGTTAAGCAGCTCTATAAAAGCTGTAATCTCATTACTTTTGGAATCCGTTTTCACCTGCCCCAGTACAACGCCATTTTTGGTCGAGAATGCACTCACCATATGAATTGCTCCTTTTCTTTTTCCTTTATCGTAGGAGCCTCTTATAGTCTTTCCATCTATTGCTATAATACCACCATCAGTAATTTCATGGCATACCTGCATCTACTCAATAAACATCTTCTCAAAGGCTGGATTGTCAATATCATTTACGACTCATGCAATGCTATCATCAATAAAATTAAAAATTCTCATTAAAATTGCTCACGGATACTCGTAAATATTGTCCTTGGTTATTTGTGACCTGATATACTTTCAGAAACAGCTAACTATAAACACCGAGATTGCTTTTCTAAAGAACAATAAACACCATGAATATTATCCCACACTTTATTAATACTTGCACGCGTATACCAGAAACTTCCTACGCTACCGCCCCGCCCTGATAGAATCATTTATCTGCACGGCGTAAATTTAACGATAAATAGCACAATTAAAAAAGCACAATTACAGCTAACCCTTGATATAAGCTGATTCCTTAAATTTAAATATCATATCGGCAACATATAAATAACAATAAATAGTATCGAAGGCTCTGATCGATTCCTGTTTTTACGTCAGCCAGGCGCGTAATTCCTTTATGCAAAAAACAGCTCCTTCCGGAAGGTTGTGCACAAAAAAAGCGGGGAGAGGCATCGAAAGCCTCTCCCCGCCAGGCGGTATTTATAGCAGTTTCATTGTGAACGCGGTTAACCTGTCCTCATTGACTTTACCGCAGGCAACTTATTTCACCGCCTCGTTCATCACTTCACTAAATTTCTCCATCGGGCAGAAGCCTTCGGCATCAACCGGGCAGCCGTTCAGTGCCAGGGTAACGCGCTGCGGCGGCGCTTCCAGGCTTAACTTATCGGTATTCCTGATCTGTTTCGTGCTCTGATACACATACTCAATCTTCATCAAATCACGGTTCCCCTTCTCGTCATGCCAGCGCTGGAACACCAGTTTCCCGCCAATCGGCGTGCGTTCGTTCTGATCGTGAAGTTCGTAAGGTTTGAAATCCAGGGCGGTTAACAGCGAACCGATGTTGGAATCGTGACCGACCAGCAGTGTGATCTTCGGCGTTTTATTCGCGTCTTTGACCAGCGCGTTATCGATATATTTCACCAGCGGCGCGGCGACGTTACGGGCCACTTCCGGCGAGGTAAACAGACTGTCCTGGTAGCCGTTTTTCAGACGCGAAAGCACGCGCCACTGCTCGTCGGTTTTAATTCCCCCCCACGCCACCTGGTCCATCGGGAAACCTTCGTAGTATTGCAGCGTAAACGCGTCCACCAGCGAGTTGCCGACTTTCAGCGGCCCGGAGACGCCCGGCTCCTCCTGATATTTCGCGCTGAAGCTGTCTTTCGGTTCCATCAGAGAGCAGGTCTGCTTCTCTTTACAGGAGGGAGAGTCTTTATAATCGACGATCTTCTCCAGCAACTGATAGCTTTCCGCCAGCTTCATCTGCTGGCGCTCTTTATCCATCGCGGTGGTGGCGGTTTTGCTGAAGGCTTCCGAATTATCGGTGATCACCGGGTTGAACGTCGGGTCCATGGTCCCCATTTTTTCCTGGTGATGGACCGGGACATCACAGCCGGGGAACGCGCCGGTAATGAAGAATTGTGCCGTTGCCACCGTGCGTTGCAGGCTGTTCGCATAGGCATACACCGCATCGGACGTCGGGCATTCGCCGGAGGTCACCATCCCCTGCTGCGCCAGCCATTCGCGCATATAGTGGCCCATATACACTTCAAGCACGCCGCCCTTGGTCGTTAACTGACCGCCCGGCACATCCCATTCCGGCCATTTTTGCGGCGTCGACTGTTCCAGTACGCTGCCGTTATTGGCGAGCGGAGCACGCAGGTTGTGACGGCTCATGATCAGCACCTGCTGGAGCTTGTACCCGTCCGGCGCGGTTTGTGCCTGCGCGCCGCAGGTCATGACCAGCGAGCCCATAATGGTCGCTGCAAGTAGTGTTTTTTTCATTCCTTGCCCCTCAGAGGTTAATCGTTCGTTAATTGTGACAGATTTATGACACACGCCATCTTTCCGTGGCACCCGGCTTGTCGATTCTGTGACGTTGCGCGTATTCAGGGCAAAAAAAAGGCCGCCATAGCGACCTGTTTCGATTATTTCTTTTCAGGGGTGGGTTTTTTATCACCGGATTCCGGGGCTTCGCGCGGATCGTCTTTTTCGATAGTCAGCATAATTTCTCCTTTGAATGAAACTGGAAAAGCTAAGTATAGACTATTCATAGACGGGCCTAGTTACATTTACCGGTGGGCGCTTTGACTGGTCCGCACGCCTCATAACCGAAAACAACGTAGCCCTTACCTTCCATACAGCGCTCAATTTTCTTACGTCGGGCGACAACTGTCTGCAACGTGTCTCCTGGTTTAGCGTTAGCTGCGCTCCAGGAACCATCATCAAGGTTAGTGTTCTTATCAACACCACAGCTATAAAGATCCGTTTTACGCTGTGCCCTATCGGTATGCCCTATAGTGGTCGATTTCTGGAACGTCTGCACATAATCAACAAACTTATAATTGCTGGAGTCCATATTTGTCACCAGGCAACCGGTCAGGAGAAACATACCAGCCAGCAGAAAAACGCTTTTTAACGACATCATCTTAATTACCCGTGGAAGTAAATATGAATTGTAGCAACTCAGGCGATACCAGTTCGCTCATTGCAAATGGCGTAGCAATGGGCAATGCACCAATTGTCCATGTTTCAGCGGCAATGTTAGTTAACGTGCCACGATCGCGTGAAGTATTACCCAGTTCGTCATAGAATCCAGGCAACTGACCACCAACGAGATCGTGCGTTCCCGCATAACTCTCGACCAGATCGTCAAAGAAGCTTCCCGGCCCATAATCAATACCAAACATAGTACCGCTACCTGCCTGGAAACCACCTGTCGGTCCGAAGAGATCTGCCCCGTCGTCACTTTCCACAAGCGACTTAAACGTCGGGTGATCTTTATCGCCAACATACTGAACGCGACCATCAGGATCGTAAATTAACGCATTATTTTCGTCCCTCAGGCAGCGTAAGTTGTTATCGCCGCAAATCGCATCCAGGCCCACACGCACGCCGCCAGCTTTAATACCATCATAAAGTCCATCGCTGGGACCTGTTACGTTGTTGATGACATTGCCGTTTTCATCAAGCACGCCCGGGAACAGCATGGAGTTCTTGATCGTTTCTTCACGCATTTTGGTCGCGGCGATAGCCAGCGTTCCCTGCGTGACAGCGGTATCCGGCGAGCCTGCAACTACGCCAACCAGCGTTTGCAGGAAGCGGCGCTGATACTGAAGTTTGTAGATTTCCGCTAACGCCTCATCCTGTTTCACTTTGTCGCCATCGTGAAGCGCAGCTTGCAATGCTGCACGCGCTGCTGCCTGCTTATTATCAACATACGAACTTATCTGTTCATTTGCATTCTTCTTAAAGTCTTTCGTCACCTTGACCTGAAGGTTCAGCTCTTTAAAGACCTTATCTTTATCGAAATTATTTTCGATATACCCCGCGTTTGCCGCCGCATTTTCGGTGGTGATATCGGTTTTGATATCTGCCAGCGTCTCGTTCACCGTTTTACCCGTCAGGCGCTGCTGTGCGTCGGCATCGGTAATAGTGATATTGGACGTATTGATGCCGCTGCGGGTAACCGAGCTTTGGCTGTCACTGTCGTGGCCGATCCCAAAGGAGAGATCTTTTTGCGACGAAGCTCTGCCCGTCGCCAGTTGCGTATTGCCGTTTTTATCGGTCACCGTTCTGCTGCTCTGCGGCGCGGCATTGTCACCCAGCCCCAGATCGGTGTTCATGCTCATTGAGCCGCCCAGCCCGATGCCCGTTCCTTCATACTCAGAATGGTTATCAATGTCGCTCCAGGTCAGCGTGCCGGTGCTGAAGCGGTTTTTACCCGCCTGCTCGGCGCTCTCGTTAGACGTGATCAGACCGCCTTTCAGGTTGGTCAGATCGTTAATATCAATCTGATAGCCGTCGTCCCCGGCGAAAATTCCCGACTGTTCCGCGACCGACGCGTAGTCGGCATCGACTTTCGATTTACTGAAGTTACCCGAGGCCGCGAAGCCGTAGCCCACCGTGACCTGGCCGCCCATATCGGTTTGCTTGCCCTGGTACTTCATAGTGTCCTGGAGACTTTCGATAGTCAGGTTATCAGCGACGATATCCACACCTTTGCCAAGAACCTGTCCGCCGCGCAGGGTGGTATCACCGCCGCTGACGATTTGCGTCTGGCTGTCCATATCGCCGACGTGGCTGTTGCGCCAGGAGACTTCATCGCCGTTACCGTAGCCTTTCCCTTTATTGGCCCCGGCGGTAATGCCGAAGGACGCGCCGCCCTGGCCGTAGCTCACCGCCACACCCGCATTCCAGCCGCTGGATTTGTTATCCGAACGCTCGTGACGCTCCTGCTGTGCGGCACGAATATTGACGTCGTTATCCGCCTGCAACAGCGTGCCCTGTTTGCCGCTGACGTCCGAACCAATGATATTGATATCCGAACGTTCACCGCCATGCGCCACTACGACGGCGTTTTTCCCGGCATTAACCTTGCTGGCCAGCGCGCTGGTGCTGGTGCTGTCCTGAGTGCTGCTCTGTTTGCTTTGCCCGTAGGTCAGGGAAACGCTGACGTTCTGCGCCGCGCCCTGCGCGCCGTTTTGCATCACGCCCTGGGCGCTGTCCATCATCGCATTGGCCGCCCGCGCGCTGTCCCATCCGGCATTCGCCGCCGCCAGCATATTAATGCGGTCGTCGTTGCTTTCACCCACGCGTTTAACCGAGGCGGCCGCCGCTTCCAGGGCCTGAATTACCGGCACGTTGACGGCAAGGGTAAAGCCTTTCTGCTCAACAGAATGTTTATACTGCGAAGCGTAGGTATCCTGTGCCGCTTCGATGGTGACGTTTTTCCCTTCAATCACCACGTTGCCGTTCGGCGAGGAGACCGTACTGCCGGTCTGGCGGTAGTTGTTGCCCGCCACCAGCACCGTGTCGCCCTGCAGACTGCCGACCAGCGAGCTTTCGCCGCTCTGCGCCTGACTGGCCTGATCGGTAGTTTCTTTACGTGAGCCGATAGTAAAGCCGATGCCGCCAGAGCCCATCAGACCGGATTTCTTCTCCTGTTTGAGGTGAGTCTCATCGTTACGACCCGCCATACTGCTGATGGTTAAATCATTGCCGGCTTTCATCGCCACGTCGCCGGTGCCCGCGATGCTGCTGCCGACCACGCCAATATTATTCCCGGCGATCACTTTTACGCGGTCGGCACTGAGTTCACTGCCCTGCACGGTCTGGCGATCGACCGTATCGCGGGTGGTGGTCGTTTTCTTCGACAGCCAGCCACTGCTGCCGGTGACTTTGTGGCGCTCATCCAGATCGGTGCTGTTCAGCACACCGCGAATGTTCACATCGTTTCCGGCATTGAGGTTCAGCGCGTTGTCAGAAGTTATCGACGAGCCATCAACGTTAATATTTTGTCCCGCGGCAAGCGCGGTCTCATTCCGGGTTTTGATCTGCGTACCGACGCGATCGACCCGGCCCTGATTAAGGGTATTGTCTTTATCCCAGACCAGACTATCGCGGGCGGAGGTCGTTACCGTGCCGAGGTTAATATCCCGCGCGGCACCGATTTGCGTCTGTCCGTTCTCACCGCTGTTGATCACCTGCGCCCCGGTCAGATTGACGTCCCGGCCCGCTTTGAGTGACAGTTTGCCATCATCCCCCTGCACGTAGATGCCGGATACGCTGTCAATGGTAGTGCGCGAGAAGCGGTTCTGGCCCACGGCGCTTTCGGCGCTGCGGGTGGTAGTGGTGGCATTGATATCCCGCCCGGCATTGACCAGCAGGCTGTCGGTGCCCTGCAACACACCGCCGATATTGTTCACATCGGTACGGGCGTTCAGACTGGCGCTGGCACCCTGGATCGTGCCCGCCTGGTTAGTGATATTGTCGGCATCCAGTTGCAGCACCCGGCGTCCGGCGATAGTACCGCGGTTAAACAGGTCGCCGTCGAGTTTCATCACCACGTTGTTGCCGGCAATTAATGCCCCGGATCCGCTGATATCGCCCGGTTTCACTTTGGCGTATACCTGCGGCATCAGCACCGACTGCATCGAGCCGTCCGGCATTTTTACCTGGGTGTTGACCAGCCAGACAATGTCGCCCGTCAGCAAGGACATCTGCTGCGGCGTCAGCGCCACGCCAAGTTTGAGCGCGTACTGCTTACCGAAAGCCACCCCGGCGTCCATCAGCGCTTTAAATTGCTCTTCATCGCTGGTATAGCCTTCGAGATAGCGCTGCCCGGTAAGCTCGACCACCTGCTCTCGGATCAGCCGCTGCTCGTAGTAGCCGTCGCCCAGACGTTTGAGTTTATTGTCCTGATCCTGGCCGAGCGCGTCCTGCATATAGTCGCTGCCGAGCCACTCTTTTTCATTGGTGAAGCGCGGATCGGTCTCTACGAGGTACGACTCGTTTGCTGACGGGTTAATTTTAAACAGGCTGTTATCCGGCAGCTGCGTGTTCGGACCGACGATGCGGATGGTCTCCTCACCCGGCGTCACCGCAAACTGCTGGCCCGGCGGCGGCGTTACCGGCTCGCCGTCAGAGACGGTCTGCTGCCACGGCGCAGGGGTACTGGCGTCCACTTTGCCGGTTACCGCGCCGGATTTAGCAATGGCCACGTCGGTGCCCTGGGTGGTCAGCGGCGCAATCGTCACGTTGCTGCCTTGTACTTCACCCTGGCTGATAATCTGGCCCGGCTTGAGCGAAATCGACTGGATCACCGTTGGCGGCTGGTAAGCGGTGCGATCGCGCCCCTGCTCATCTGAACCTTTGTGACGGATACGGTAATAGTGGGTGACGGTACCAACGTCCGTGGTGTGCCGCTCTCCGTCCACCGCCTCGTTACGGGTCACTTTAATGCCATCGGTGAACAGCGTGCCCCCGGCGATGACCTGGCTCTTATCGTTAAACAGTTCATCGGCCACAATAGTCATATCGCCACCGGCAATGATCTTCGCCGGATCGGTTTCCTTGATGCGCGTCTCTTCAACGGTACGGTTGTAGTCATACTGGTTGAAGTTGTCGTTGTTCGCACCCGTGTCATCCGGGGTATTCAGGTTGCGCAGACGGTCGGCGGAATTGCCGTCGACGAATACGCCTTCGGTAGTGGCGTCCCAGCGGGTCGGTGAACCGCTGTGCTGGTATTCCCGGATCTGCTCCTGAGACACCGTCACCAGCTCGGTGGAAAAATGGTCATTGATATTGTTGATCTGCCCGGCGGCGATCCACATGTTATTGGCCGACTCAATAGTCGAGCTGTGGTTATTGATAACCCCGGCGCGACCCGCCACGTTGCCTTTGTCATCAAGCTGGCCGCCGATCGCCATATCGCCGCCGCTGTAGACCAGCGCGTGATCATAATTATTCAGCGTGCCGGTGCCGATATCCACCCGCTCGCGCCCGGCCAGCGTCGCGGCTTTGCCGCCTGCGGCGAGGTTGTTGAAGGTGACGGTGTTAATGCCAATGGCGTCGCCGTAGATCCGCCCGGTGCCAACGTTGTTCAGGGTATTCGCGTCAATGCGCGTGTAGCCGCCGTCGATAAGTCCGTAGTTAGTGAGCGTCCCGCTGACAGTCAGGTGATTTTCCCCGGCGTTGATTTCGCCGCTTTCCGCGTTGCTCAGGCTGCCGCCGTGCAGGTCCAGTTTTTTCCCGGCCAGCAGTTTGCCGCTGTTGCTGATGCTGCCCGGCGTGGTCAGTTGCAGGCTGTCATTGGCAATAATCGATCCGCTGTTGTCCAGCGCGCTGTTGCTGCGCAGGATCATGTCGCCGAGCGAGAGCAGATCGCCGTCGCCGCTGACGCGCTGCGCGGTGATATCCAGCAACTCGCCGGCTTTTGCCACGCCGCCGGTGTTCACCAGATCCAGCCCGGCACCGTTAAGCGTGAGCGTGCCGGAGGAGGCCAGCGCGCCGCCGGTGTTGTCCAGCAGACCGCCGTTAGTGATGGCCAGTTTATCATTCGCCAGAATAGTGCCGCGCTGGTTATTGAGCGTGCCGGTGGTGAAGGTCGCCGAGTTCGCCTCCACGCCCTGATTGCTGCCCTGGGTGTTCTGGTTGGCAAAGCTTGCGGCGATGACCGTCAGGTCCGCACCGCTGCGGATAAGTCCCGAGACGTTATCAATCGCCCCTTTCGCCGTGTCGAGCAGCAGATCGCCCACCGACTGAATTTGTCCGCCGCCGTTTTGCAGGCTGCCGCTGGTCAGGGTGGTGTCCTGCTCACCGATGATGCGCCCGCCGCTGCGGTTATCGAGGCTGGCGGTGCTGAGATCGAACGCGCCTTTTGCCGCCAGGGTGCCGTTCTGATTGTTCAGTGCCCCACTGCTGAGGGTCAGCGCGCCGAGGCTGTTCAGCGTGCCGTCATTGTTGGTAAAGGCGTGCCCGGCGGTGTCCAGCGTTACGCTGCCGCCCTGCATCAGGCCGGAGGTGTTGGTAAGCGTGCCATCCAGCGCCAGATTCAGCGCGTCCGTGGCGACCAGTTCGCCGGAGGTGTTATCCAGGGTGCCGCTGTTCAGCGTGATGTTTTTCGCCGAGAGCAGGACGCCGTCGTTGTTCGCCACGCTGTCGGCGGTCAGGGTCATGTCGCCGAGGCTGGTGATACCGCCCTTATCGCCGCTGTCACGGTTGCTGAGGGTGCCGGCAGTCAGGCTGAGCGCGTCGCCGCTCTGGATCAGCCCGCCGTCGTCATTGTTAATCGTCTCGCCGCCCAGCGTCAGCGCCTGCTGCGCGGCAATCTGGCCTGCGCGGTTGTTCAGGGTCTGCACCTGGATATCTGCGCCGTTGCCACTGACCAGCACGCCGCTCTGGTTAGCCAGGGTGGCGGCATCCAGATCCAGCGCCTTACCTGCGCCGATCACCCCGCCGGTATTATCCAGGCTGGCGGCGGTATCAAGAACCATATCGCCGCCGGATTTCAGCGAGCCGTCCATGTTGAGAAGCGTATCCGTGCGGGCCGTCAGCGCCTGCTCCGAACCCAGCTGGCCCTGGCGGTTATCCAGGGTCTCGGCGCTGAGATCCAGCGCGCCGCCGCTGACCAGCACGCCCTGCTGGTTATCAATGTTGCCCGCCGCAAGGTTCAGCGTGCCGCCGCTGCTGATGCCGCCGGTGGTGCCGCTGTCGCGGTTGGTCAGCGCCGCGCCGTGGGTGTCCAGCCAGCTGTTGCCTGCCGCCTGGATCAGGCCCGCGGTGTTATCCAGCGCGCCGCTGTCGAGGCGCAGATCGCCCTGCGAGAACAGCGTGCCGGAGGTATTCGTCAGGGTGCCGCCATTCAACTGGAGGGTAGTGCCGCTGGCAACCACCTCTCCTGACGTATTATCGAGGCTGGCGGCATTCAGCCTCAGCGCGCCTGCGCTTTCCAGACGTCCCTTACGGTTACTGGCCGCGCCGCGGCTGGTGAGGTCAGACTTGCCCGCCGACGCGGAAATCAGCCCGTCGTCGTTGTTCAGGGCGCCCGCGTTCACACGTACGTCGCCGCTGGCTGCCAGCGAACCGCTGTTGTTATCCAGCCCGTCACGAATTTCTGTGTTCAGGCTGCCGTTCTGCGCGGCTACCACCTGCCCGCTCCGGTTATTGAGCGACTGCGCGCGCAGGGCCACATTGCCGTTGGCGGCAATCTGCCCCTCGCGGTTATTCAGCTCCCCCGGCAGATCCAGCGACAGATCGCCGCTGCCGGTCTGCACGAGGCTACCCTTCTGGTTCGACAGGGCACTGGCCTGCACGGACAGGGCATCAGCGTTAATCGTGCCGCCGTCGTTGTTCAGTAATTTGCCGCTGCGGGCGGTCAGCTGGCGGGAGCTGACCAGTGCATCAGAGGTGTTCAGATCGCCGTCTCCGGCGTCAAGCGTGATGTTATCCGCCTGCGTCTGGCTGCCGCTGAGATCGACGCCCTGCCCGCGTGCGCTGAGAGTGCCACCGGCCAGCGTCTGCCCGTGCGCGCCCAGTTGCCCACTGGTGCTGAGATCCAGATCGCCCTGCGCAGCCAGTTTGCCGTCATCCTGCACCCCGGCCGCCAGTACGCCCTGTTTTGTTCCGGTCAGGCTGGCCGCCTGGACGCGGGTATTATTGCGCGCCACCACCGAGCCTCGGTTGTTCAGCTCGCCGCCGCTCTGCACGCTGGCGTTGTTACCCGCGTAAATCGCGCCGCGGTTGTCGATACCGCCTGTCGCGGCAATTTGCGTGTCGCCGCTGGCGCTGATGTTGCCGCTGTTCTCGATCTGCCCGTCGGCGGTCAGCGTGACGCTGCCCGCCTGCGCGCCGATATTCCCGGCGTTGCGCACCCCGACGCCGCTTTCGGTGCCGACCATGCGGATTTTACCCGCGTACATGCCGCCGAGGCTGGCAACATCCAGCGCCATCTGCGGGCGGGTCGCCGGGTCGTCGCTGGTTTTAGTGATCTGCTGATGTTCCGCATCCACCTGGTTACGCCCGGTGGTCACATTCAGCTCGTTCGCCCACACTCCGGCGTTGACCTTAACCGAGCGGGCAATAATGTCGGTGTAATCGGCGCGGGAGCTATCCAGCCCCTTGCCGTCAATGCGGATTTCGCCGCGCTCAACGCTATAGCCGGTCAGCTGGCCGTTGTTCATCTGCGGCTGGCCGGTGGTCAGCGTGCCGCGGTTGGCGTTAATAAAGCCGCAGCCGTCACAGGTAATGCCTGCCGGGTTGGCAATCACCACCTGGGCTTTTTTCCCGGCCACTTCCACGTAACCATTGAGGCGGCTCGGGTCTCGGGAGTTTACTTCGTTAAGAATGACCCTGGCTTCGCCTTTGCCCAGCCACGGGTTGCCCGCCACCATGCCGCCCAGCTGCGTCTGGACGTTTTTATGCGAGTTATTAAGGATCACGCCCTGCTGATTAACGTCAAACTGGCCGTATTTATTATGCGAGACGCCTGCGGCGGACGGCGTCTGAATATTAACCTGCGGCGTACCGTTGGCGCTGTTGATGATGGTGGGCTGCTGATTTGCCGGTGCGCTGCCGTCGGCCACCACGTTAGCGTGGACCGGCTGTATCACGCCCATCGCCAGCCACAGACTGAAGCTTAACGCCCCCACTTTACCGATAAGGCGGCTGTGCGTATGTCCGACGCCGGAAGATCGCGCTGACGACGCCCGGCCTGAGCGGGCGATCTCCGCCACCACCATTAACATACCGCGCGCTTTGTTGAAGACGATACGATACAGGTTCTTGTTCATGGGTATTTCCTTGTTAAGCTTCCGGCAGATCTACCGCCAGCGGGTGCTCGCGTCGCCATTGTCGTGCGGCTTCACGGCTGACCCGCGTGCCATGAAAATTCATTACTCGTTTCCCGCGCTCGTGGCCCCGGTGCCACAGCGATCGTGCGCAGCCATCGAGGAAGACCTCTTTTTGCAGCAGACGATACATGTCACGGGTATGACCAAACGGCGCGATCCAGTCGCAGAACCACATCCGGTCGCCGCTGTCCCAGTCTTCTTCCCGCATATGAATCGATGCGCGGGTGAGAAAGCGGGCTTCTGATTCAGGATTAAGCCAAGCCCAGCTCAGAAAGAAGATCGGCCGCGCGTGCCGGGTGACCAGCACGTACTGGCCGCGTTTGATGATCGGCAGCAGCAGCGTCGGCAGCGCATGCAGCGGCGCATCGCGGTGCATCGGCGAGTGCATCCACAGCCATACCGTTGCGCCGAGCACTTCGGCTTCGCTCTCCTGCCCGCCCAGCATCAGCGGGGCTTTAATGTCGTACTCACCAACGCGCATCTGCCGCTCCTTACCAGTCCCAGTTGAGGTTAAACCCGAGGGTTAAATCGCTGGTGTCGAAGCCGTCCGGCTTCGAGAACGGGGTGCCGGCAAACATGTCGTAGCCGGTGTTCAGCGCGTAGCCGCGCAGGCCCGCGACGCCGCCCGCCATATGCCTGCCGACCAGATATTCCGATCCGGCACCGCCCACTTCGCCGTAGTCCGCCCCGAGGTAAAATTCCTGCGACGGCAGCGGCGTGCTCCAGGCGATGTCGTTGCGCACATACCAGCCGTGGCTGGCGTTCAGCGTGCGCTCGCCGTCAAAGCCGCGCACCGTCCAGCGGTTGCCGATGGCAAACTGATCCTGCGGCGTCAGCGGGGTGCTGCTCATCTGGCGCTGGTACTGCACGTTGTAGCGGAAGTTTTGCGTACCAATCTCGAAGGGCACGTTTAGCTGCGCGTTGAATTGCAGGATTTTGCTCAGCGCGGTGGCTTCGTCGAAGTACTCTTCCGGCGCAGGCGTCGCGCCGAACCAGCGGGTGCCACGTTGATAGCTGATACCGGCGTCAAGCGTGGTCTGGCCGATATAGTGCCGGTGCTGTAAGCCAATGCGCCAGGCGGAGGTCTGACGGCGCTGCACGTCTACCTCGGTGTCGTCAATGTAGCTGCGGGTTTTACGCACCAGCACGTCATAGCTCATGGTAGTTTTTTGCGTGCCGCTGCGATGCAGCACGCGGCTTAGCTGGACGTCGAGGTTTTTACTTTTGCCGCTGTAGCGATAGTCTTCACTGGCCCCGGCGACCGTCTGATGATAGTCATAATCGTTGCCGGTGACCGAGAACATCCAGTAACCGAACGGCACCGAATAGTGACCGGTGTAGTTTTTGCTGCCCTTGCCGCCCTCGCCCTGTAAATCATGGGACGCGGAAAAATAGAGCAGATCGCTGAGTGAGAACGGGTTATCCAGCGAGAGCGTTAACCCGCCCTGATAACGCCCGGTG
This sequence comes from Superficieibacter sp. HKU1, assembly GCF_029319185.1. Lineage (NCBI taxonomy): Bacteria > Pseudomonadati > Pseudomonadota > Gammaproteobacteria > Enterobacterales > Enterobacteriaceae > Superficieibacter > Superficieibacter sp. HKU1. The sequence continues at coordinate 1,896,737 of NZ_CP119754.1, read as the reverse complement.
CTTTTGGTCCCGGCATCGTCCAGCGACGCGCCGATACGCCACATTTTTTCCTGCTTCCAGCTCACCGCAATATCGCTTTCGCCAGGCTGCTCGCCGGGGACGATTTCCATATCCGCCTTCACGGTGGGCAGACGCTGCAGGTTTTCCAGCCCCTGTTCAATATCGCGCAGATCGAGCAGTGCGCCTTCGCGCGGCGGGAAGGCGCTGTAGAGCTGAATGTAACGATCGCTGTCCGCCGTCAGTTTCACGTGGCGGACATAGCCCGGGACCAGCACCAGGGTTAACACACCGCTGTTCAGATCCTGCGACGGGGCCAGCACGCGGGTGGTGATATAGCCGTGATCCACCAGCCGGTTTTGCAAGGTGCTCATCAGCAAATTGATGCCCTGCGCGCCGAGGCACTGTCCTTCTGCTTCTTTACCGAGATGCTGGATCGGTAGCCAGCGCGGCAGTTTTTCTTCGCCGCTCAATACTACGTGTTTAATGGGAAAACAGGGCGTTTCAGCAGGGTAGTTGATGCGGCCGAAGCCGGAGGACGGTGGAGACAGGCGCACATCGGGTTTTGGCGGCGTGAGCTGCTGCTCCAGCGCTTTCTGGCGCTGCTGCTGAATAATGATTTGTTCATCGGCCCCGGCGATGCCGTCGGCGGCGCTCACGACTGGCGTCAGAAGCAGGCCGGTCGTGGTGAAAAAGGCGTAACGTAATGCGGTTCGATAGCAGCCCATCAGACGTTCCCTGTGATGTAAGGAAATAGTGATTAATGTTAATTTCTGTAAAATTTACGCGCATTATCCACGTACCGCCTTGTGCAACAATCACCATTATTTATGGGTAGCCCGCCGGGCGACGCCTGGCGACATGCGCGATAGATATCGGGCCATTAAGGAAATTTTATTTGCAAAACATAAAGTTAAATGCAAATTATTCTACTAAGCGGTCCTCTGATCAGCGTTTATTTATTCACCACTTCACAGCCAACACCTCTAAAATAAGATTAATCTCAGGGTGACAAACCTCTGGCTATGACCATCCATACTGATATCACCTGCCATCAAACAGATAATCCGGAGGCGATGATGACGGTTTACCAGTTCCTCAGCGGCGCAGACTGGCGCAATATCTGGGTCGTGGGTGATTTACACGGCTGCTATTCGTTGCTGAACAGCAAACTGGCGGCAATAGGTTTTGATAAAGAAGCGGATTTGCTTATTTCCGTCGGCGATCTCACCGATCGGGGAAAAGAGAATGTCGACTGTCTTTCGCTTATCGGCGAACCCTGGTTTCGCGCCATTCGCGGCAATCATGAAGAAATGATGCTGGATGCGCTGGTAAACCATCGCGATGCGGGTTTGTGGAGAATGAATGGTGGAGAGTGGTTTTTTACGCTTGATGATGCCGAGAAAATCCGCGTACGCACCTTGCTGCCGCAGGTCGCCGCCCTGCCGTTAATTATCGAGGTCGAAACGCCGCTGGGCCGCTATGTGATTTGCCATGCCGATTACCCCGCTGAGCATTACCAGCGGGATAAGCGGATTGATGAAGAGCGCGTGGTCTGGAGCCGGGAGCGGATCGCGGCCTCACAGCGCGGTCAGCGGAAAACAATCAGCGGTGCGGATACCTTTATCTTCGGCCACACGCCTGTCGCGGTCCCGCAGCGTTTCGCCAACCAGTATTATATTGATACCGGGGCGGTATTCAGCGGCGTGTTAACGTTGATGCCGATTCAGGAGAGCGGGAGGCAAAAGTAAGTTTTGCGCCCCGCGTTGTCGCTAAACTTCCATAAAGGGCAGACGGCGGCGCGACCACGAAGCTGGTTGTGTTATCGCCCTTGCCATCGCCGCACCAATTTCGGCGCAGGCGGTGATCCCCTGAACGAACGGTCTGTCGTGCATCAGGTAAGGCAGCGCGCCAAAGGCAATATGGCCGCGAGCCAGCGCGGGTTCCTGTAACGTGTAATCATCACCGACATCCGGGATCTCTTCCCCCGTGGCAAGCAGCTGTTGGCGCAGCGTCGGGAACGGAAGATCTTTCGTCTTCAGCGCCTGTTGTCCGCGCGCATCAATAAACACGTCAAAGGACCAGCTCTGTTGCTGGTTAAAAATCCGCGTCTGATTTTCTTCCACTTTCATCTCGTAGTCCTGCCCAAGCGCGAGAATATTAATGATCCCGGCCTCGCGTAGCGCCAGCAGGCGACGAATTGACTGTGAAGGGATCGCGGCATAATTATCGATAAAAATGCGCGCCAGCCCCGATGTAAAACGCTGCACATCCTGCTCACTGAGGTACGGGACAATCTCCTCCACCTTTTCATGCAGCCGCAGGATGGTATAGCGCCACGCCACCGTGCGCTTGTCACGCTTGTTGCGTTCAACTTCATCAAGATTGGCTTGCGCCCAGTGAAAAGGATCGTGTTTTTTGCGGTCGGCGAACCATGCCTCGTTAATCGTATCGGCATTCAGCGTCTGGAGGGCAATACGCGCGCTCCACTGCGGGTCCGCCTGCTCAAGCTCCTGCACTATCAGGCGGAATACGCGGTCAAGCAGCCCGTCGGCACCGGCGTCTATTTCGCGCTGGATCGCGTTTTCCGTCACCACCTTCAGCGGGTCGTAAGGGATCGGGCAGTAGAAATCCGCCTCCGGCAGCACGCCAGAACGCGACATCAGCGTAATATTGAGCGCCTGGCTCTGCGGGTCGAGATTAAACTGAAGCTGGCCGTCGTCGGACTCCACAAATTCGCCGTGCTGGACCACCACCGCCATCGCAGCATCGATGCCGCTCAGCGATGTGCCCATGACGCCGACGTTGCAGGCACGGATATTCGCCTCCATCAACCCTGACCAGGGGCTGGGGAAAAAGGTGCGGGTCGAGGTGCTCTCATCAGGCCAGACATGGCCGGTTGCAATCACCGCCAGGTCAAAGCGCTCAGCGACAGGGTCATTTTCTACCCACAGCTTGACGCCCGTTTCAGTGGCTTCCAGATCGGTAACCTGGCAAGACTCGTGTACGTTTACCTCAAAACCCTGCGCTCTGGCCGCGGCGACCAGTTGCACGAACTGGTCGCGAAAATATTCCCCCAGCAGAATACGTGGCAAAAACTGGCGGACGTGGAGGGAAGCGCGATCGACACGATAGCGCGCCAGATGCGCATCATCCTGTTGGCGCAGCCAGTCAATATAGGTCGAAAAAACGGGCGGTATTTCAATGCTGGCGATATTCGCCAGCATCATTTTTGAATTGTCTTCATTGCTGTACGGCATTCCCACACCGGCTTCATCCGCCTGTTCGTAAACCGTGATGGAAAGCGGCACGTTCTTTTTTAGAAGCGAGAAAAAAGTATAAATACCGGTGGGGCCTGCGCCGACTATCGCGATCTTTTTCATGAGTGTTTGTCCGAAGTTTACGATCATCTGTTTGCAGGAAGTCGGCGCGCTGGCAGGCGCGTACCGTTTGCAGAAGGGCTGAAAAACACTCCCTGTCAAATACAGTGTGGTCGAAAACGCTTATAGAGCAAACTCTCTGCGCCGGATTAATAGGGCTGGTTAACGTTCCGCCAGCGTCTCAACCGTCCCGGTGAACGCGTTTATTGCCAGCGCGACATCGTCGACGTTAACGGATTCAGCCGGATGGTGGCTGATCCCGCCCCGACAGCGCACAAACAGCATGCCTGTCGGCCAGCGTTCAGCGATAGCGATGGCGTCGTGTCCCGCGCCGCTCGGCAGGTGCAACGCCCGCCCCTGCACCCTGGTGACCGCGTCGGCAAGCAGCGCCTGCAGGCGCGCATCGCACGGCGTGGCGGCGATGCGGTAAAACGCCTGCGCGCTAAAGTGCATGTGCCGGCGGGCAGCTATTTCCTGCGCCTGCGCCAGCAGATCCTCTAACAGCGCATCCAGCGGCGCATCTTCAGGTCCGCGGATGTCCAGCGTCAGCGTGACCTCGCCGGGGATCACGTTCACCGCGCCGGGCGCACAGTTCAGGGTTCCTACCGTAGCAACCAAATTGCCGCCTCGCTGGCAGGTGGTGCTTTCCACCGCCATCACCCACTCGGCAGCGGCGGTCAGCGCGTCTTTGCGGTGGTGCATAGGCACCGTTCCCGCGTGCCCCGCCTCTCCGGTAAAGCGGCAGTTCAGACGGCGCGCGCCGTTAATTGCCCTGACCACGCCCAGCGCCAGTCCTTCCTGTTCAAGACAGGGGCCTTGTTCAATGTGAAGCTCAAGGTAGGCGGCAAACTCTTCCGTCCGGCGGGCGGCAAGGTGGATTCGCGCCGGGTCAAGCCCCGCATCCACCATCGCCTGTGCCACGCTGATACCGTTCGCATCCGTTTGCGCCAGCCAGCCGTCGGGCCAGGTGCCGGTCAGGCCGCGGCTGCCTAATAGCGTGATGCCGAAGCGCGTGCCTTCTTCATCACAAAAACCGACAACTTCAATGGCTTTCGCCAGCCGTTTACCCTGCTGATGCAGGCTGTGCACCACTTCAATGGCGGTCAGTACGCCCAGCATGCCGTCGTAGCGCCCGGCGTTACGCACGGTATCCAGATGCGAACCTAATAAAATTGCCTGCGCGCCTTCCTGCTCGCCCTCGTAGCGTCCACAGATATTGCCAACGCTGTCCTGCCAGACGGTCATTCCCGCCTGGCGCATCCACTCGCCCACCCGCTGATTAGCCTGCAGATGCTGGGAGGAAAGATAGACCCGGGTCAGCGCGTCCGGCGCTTCGCTAATTGCCGCCAGCTCGTCGGCGCGCGCCATGACCCGCGCCGCTGGCTGAATAGCCATCTTCAGGGAAGCTGACACACTCATTGTGACGCCTCGCTGCGATAATGATCCCATGCCGCCTGCATTGCTGCGCCCTGCAGGGTGGGAAACTTCAGGTAGTTTAATACCGACTCCAGCGCGCTGAGGGTGGTCATCACGCAATCTTTGCGCGCGTTATAGCCCATCGTGCCGATGCGCCACACTTTGCCGTGCAGCGGGCCAAACGAGGTGCCGATTTCAATGCCGAAATCCTCCAGCATCAGCTTACGCACCTGGTCGCCGTTGACGCCGGAGGGGATAACCACGCCCAGCACATTGTTCATCTTGTGCTTCAGATCGCCGAACGTTTCCAGCCCCATCGCCTGAATACCTTTCAGGAGAGCATCGCCGTGCAGCTTGTGACGCGCAATGCCGTTATCCAGCCCTTCCTGAAGGATAAGGCGTGCGCATTCACGTGCGCCGAAAAGCGCCGAGGTGGCTTCCGTATGGTGATTGAGACGCTCCGGTCCCCAGTAATCCATCACCATGCCGAGATCGAAATAGTTGGAGTAGACCATTTCATCAACGCCATCACGATGTGCATCGGTGCGGATACCCTCTTCCACGCATTTGCGGCGGCGAATGGCTTCCTCCATCCGTGCGCTCAGGGTGATGGGCGAGGTGCCGGACGGGCCGCCGAGACATTTCTGCATTCCTGCCGAGACGGCGTCCAGCTGCCAGGCGTCGGTTTCAAGCACGTTGCCGCCCAGCGAAGCGGTCGCATCGGTGTAGAACAACACGTCATGACGACGGCAAATCTCGCCCAGATCCGCCAGCGGTTGCAGCATAGTGGTCGACGTATCGCCCTGCACCGTCAGCAGCAGGCGCGGACGCACCCGTTTGATGGCGTCCTCTATCTGATCCGGGGTGAATACCTCGCCCCACGGCGCATCGATGGTATGCACCTCCGCCCGGCAGCGGCGGGCGATTTCGCACAGCAGATGTCCAAAGCGGCCAAACACCGGCACCAGCACTTTATCGCCCGGACGAATGGCGGAAATAAGGATCGCCTCAATACCGGCGCGCGAGGTGCCGTCAATCAGCATCGTCCAGCGATTTTCAGTGCGAAATACGCCGCGGTACAGCGCCATGACCTCATTCATATAGTGGGTCATCGCCGGATCGTACTGACCAATAAGCTGGCTCGACATCGCGCGCAGCACGCGCGGATCGGCATTAATCGGTCCGGGTCCCATCAGCAGGCGCTGCGGTGGATTAATTTGCGGAAATTGAGCGATATCCATATGACGTTCCTTTAGTTTAATAAGGCCGCGCCCGGGTGAGCCGCCTCATGATGTTCCTGGCGGTCAGGCGCAGCCCTGATGTTGGTCGGCGAGTGTCCCGTTACGTTAGCGTGAAACAAAAGATTCTATAAATAGACATTTGCAACTAATGTGCCAGATAAGACTCACCCGCTGCGCCACGGTGAAAACGCCACGATAGCGGGAAATGAACGTATTTCGGGGAGCAGGCAGGCGATAAGGCGCTAATGTGCGGTTCTGTTAATGCACCAGAATAAGGCAAAGCACCAGCCTGACGCCCCATTATCGTTGCTCCAGTTCGTCGAGTTGCTGATAGAGCGTGGCGATATCATGAATGCGCGGACGGCCTTTATCGAGAATGCCATGCAGCAGCGCGTTAGCCAGCAGGTTAATCAGGCTGTTAACCGCGGCGTAACTATCAAACGCCGATACGCTGTCCAGCGGCGCGCAGAGCTGCCAGCGCGTGAGCGGAAACAGGCTGTGCGCCTGCGGTTCGCACATCAGCAATACCGGAATACGGTTAGTCTGAAGCTGCTGTAATAACGGGCGAATAATGCGCGGGCGACGACGAAAGGCCATCACGACCACCAGATCGTCAGCCGTGAGATCCACCAGTTCTTCACTCAGGCTTTGTCCCGGCTGCGGCAGTACCAGTACCTGTCCGCGCGCCTGCAGCAACTGCTGACGCAGGTGTAACGCGGCGGGATAGGCGTTACGCATGCCGATAATGATAATGCGCCGCGAGGCAACCATGCTGGCTATCGCGTCAGCAAAGTGCTGTGCATCCAGGGCGTTGACCCACTGGGTCAGGTTCGCCATCTCCTGTTTATAATGGCGCGCCAGCAGCGTATTGCCCTGCACCGCATCGCGGTTATCGGTCAGCGGCATGCCGCTCTGGCGCAGGGTACGCAGCTCATCGCGCATATCCTTATATTTTTCGTAGCCCAGCCGCCTGAACAGACGGCTCACCGTTGCTTTCGATACCCCGCTCAGCGTTGCCAGTTCGGCACTGTTATAGCTAATGAGATCGTCGAAGTGATCGAAAATAAAATCGGCCACGCGCTGTTCCTGCGGCGTCAGAGCGGCATACTGCTCTTTTAGTCGTTCATCAAGCTGTTGCATATCACCTCTGTAACTTTCGTTTCACCGCACTATATCGCTAAACGCTTTCACAATGCAGACCCGTCGTGCAAAAAATCCTGTTAGCCCACTGGCTGAAACTTTTTATTCAGATGTGGAACAGCTTTTGCAACGTCAGGAGCTCTTTCGCTCATGAGGATGCCTTATGCAGAGTAACGTATCGACAAGCGGGATGGTGGTAGCCCCCCATCATCTTGCCAGCCAAAGCGCGCTGGCGATCCTGCGCGAAGGCGGCAGCGCTATAGAGGCGATGGTCGCCGCTGCCGCAACCATCGCGGTGGTCTACCCGCATATGAACGGGCTGGGCGGCGACGGCTTCTGGCTTATCGTGCCGCCGGAGGGCGAGCCTGTTGCTATTGACGCCAGCGGCGCGGCGGGATCGCTGGCGACGCCGGAAGCCTACCGCGATGTGTCGCAGATCCCCCATCGCGGCCCGCGCGCCGCCCTGACCGTCGCGGGCACCGTGAGCGGCTGGGACGATGCGCTCAGCTTATCGCAGTCGCTCACCGGTCGGGCGCTGCCGCTGCGCCGTCTGCTTGCCGATGCCATTGGCTATGCCGAAAACGGAATGCCGGTTACCGCGTCTCAGGCCAACGCCACCGTCGACAAACTGGCGGAACTGCGCGATGTGCCGGGTTTTACTGAAACCTGGCTGGTGGAAGGCGCGGCCCCGCTGGCCGGAAGCCGCTTTCGCCAGCCCGCGCTGGCCTCCACCCTGAAGCGGCTGGCCGACGAGGGGCTGGACAGTTTTTACCGCGGTCCGCTGGCGGAATGCCTGGCAAACGGCATGGCGCAGTACGGCCTGCCCATCACCCTGGCGGATTTACACCAGCATCGCGCCCGTCGCACAACGCCGCTCCGGTTGCGACATACCCACGGCGACGTGTGGAATCTGGCACCGCCCACTCAGGGACTGGTCTCTCTGGCTATCCTCGGCATCACCGACCGTCCTGATATGGCCGATGCCGATGAGGCCACCACGCTACACCGTATCGTCGAAGCCACTAAGCTGGCCTTTGGCCTGCGCGATGCCCATATCACCGATCCGCGTCATCTGAATACCGATATTCAACGCCTGCTGGAGCCCGACGCGCTGAGCGCCCTGTCCCGGCACATTGACGATCGCCAGGCTGCGCCGTGGGGTCGCGGAAAAGGACCGGGCGATACGGTCTGGATGGGCGTGGTGGATGAAAGCGGGCTGGCGGTTTCTTTTATTCAGAGCATTTATCACGAATTCGGCAGCGGCGTGGTTCTCCCGGATACCGGCATCGTCTGGCAAAACCGCGGCGCGTCGTTCAGCCTCGACCCAGCCCATCTGCTGGCGCTGTCGCCAGGAAAACAGCCGTTTCATACGCTCAACCCCGCCGCGGCGCGCCTGAGCGATGGACGGGTGATGGTTTACGGTTCGATGGGCGGCGACGGCCAGCCGCAAACTCAGGCGGCCCTTTTTACCCGCTACGTGATACAGGGCGCGCCGTTGCAGGAGAGCATTAGCCGTCCGCGCTGGCTACTGGGGCGCACCTGGGGGCAAAGCTCGGACACGTTAAAACTGGAAGGCCGTTTTTCGCCGCAGACGGTCACCCGCCTGCGGGAAGCGGGTCATGAGATAGATATGCTGGCGCATTTCAGCGAAGCCATGGGCCACGCTGGCGCGATAGTCCGTCATCCCAACGGCCTGATTGAAGGGGCCTTCGATCCCCGCAGCAACGGCTCCGCCGCCGGTTTTTGAGGAGAAAATATGAATAACCAACCCTGTGAATGGGACGCCTATCTGGCGCAGATGACGCAGATCCTGAACGTGGAACTGGATGATGAGCGCCGCGCGGAGCTGCGGTTGCAGTTCAGCCGGATTGCCGCCATGGCCGAACCGCTGATGGCTTTCCCTGTTGATGACCGTCTGGAGATTGCAGGAGTCTATAAAGCATGAAGCTGCAAGACATGCATATTAGCGACATCCGTCAGGCGCTGGTAACGGGGGATCTCAGCGCCCGCGAGATTGCCCGACAGACGCTGGCGTCCATCGCGCGCGTTAATCCGCAGATCAACGCGTGGACCGCCGTCACCGAATCACGCCTGCTGGCGGAGGCGGACGCGATTGATACCCTGCGCCGGGCCAGGCAGCCGCTACCGCCGCTGGCCGGCATTCCTTACGCCGTGAAAAACCTGTTTGACGTGGCCGGACAGACGACCCTTGCGGGTGCAGAACTGTTTAGCGATCGCCCGGCGGCAACCGCAGATAGCTGGGCGGTGCGCCAGTTGCACAGCGCAGGCGGGATGCTGACGGGCATGGTGAACATGGACGCCTATGCCTACGGCTTTACCACTGAAAACAGCCATTACGGCGCGACGCGTAATCCGCATGATGTAACGCGCATTGCGGGTGGATCGTCGGGTGGTTCCGCCGCCGCCGTCGCCGCCGGGCTGGTGCACTTTGCGCTCGGCAGCGACACCAACGGTTCCATACGCGTCCCGGCCTCGCTGTGCGGGATCTTCGGACTAAAGCCGACCTTTGGTCGCCTCTCCCGCGCCGGAAGCCATCCGTTTGTGCCAAGCCTTGATCATATCGGTCCTTTCGCCCGCCGGGTTGAGGATCTTGCGGCAGTGTATGACGCCCTGCAAGGGCGCGATCCCCGCGACGCCTTTCAGGCCGATACGCCTCATGCTCCCGTCTCCACCCTGCTGACACAGGGGCTGGAAGGGCTGCGCTGTGCGGTGCTGGGCGGCTATTTTACCGCCTGGTGCGATAACGATGCCAGGGAAGCCGTCAGCCGCGCCGCGCGCGCGCTTGATGCCACTGAGGAACTGGTATTTTCGCAGGCGGAACTTTCCCGTTCGGCGGCGTTTATTATCAGCGCTGCTGAGGGCGGCAACCAGTACCTTCCTGCGCTGCGCCGGGAACCGCATCGCATCGAGCCGCACTCCCGCGAGCGCCTGCTGGCGGGAGCGATGATCCCGTCGGCGTGGTATATCCAGGCCCAGCGTTTTCGCCGTCATGCGCGGGAGGCGTTTAAGACGCTGTTCGCCCACGCGGATGTGCTGATCGCGCCCGCGACACCGCGTTGCGCCACGCGGATTGGCGAGCAAACGATGGAGATTAACGGCCAGATGCTTCCGGTACGCGCCAGCATGGGGATGCTGACGCAGCCGATATCGTTTCTCGGCCTGCCGGTCGCCTCGGTGCCGCTGCGCACGGCTGGCGGATTGCCGATTGGCCTGCAACTGATTGCCGCGCCGTTTAATGAACAAGCCTGCCTGCGCGCCGCCCGCGTGCTGGAAGCCTGCGGCATTACCGATGCCCGTCCTGCACTGGAGAAAGTATGATGATTCGGGATGACATTAATCGTCCACAGGTTGTCGCTGAGGTTACCGCGGCGTTTTATCGCTATGAAGACGCGCTGGTGAACAACCATATCGACGTGCTCGATGAGCTCTTCTGGCACGACGCCCGCACGGTGCGCCTGGGTGCCGGGGAAAATCTCTACGGCATTGACGACATACGCGCATTTCGCGCGGCACGCCCCGCCGCCGGATTGCAACGCACGTTACGCCATACGCAAATCACCACCTTTGGCGAAGACTATGCGGTATGCAGCACCGAATTTACCCGTGAAGGCAGCGATGCTCCTGGCCGCCAGCAGCAAACCTGGGTGCGCTTTCCTGACGGCTGGCGCATCGTGGCGGCGCAGGTCAGTCTGATGCGGTGATCCGATCTGCCCGGCGCAGCGTCCGGGCACGATCTTCATTTTTGAAAGGGATGAACCTGACGCCAGTGATCGGCAATCTGCTGGCGGGTGCAGATCCAGACGCGATCGTGCTGCTGAATATAATCAAGGAAGCGCTGGAGCGCGCGAAAACGGCCGGGGCGGCCTAACAGGCGGCAGTGCATCCCGATGGACATCATTTTTGGCGCGCTTTCCCCCTCCTCATAAAGCACATCAAAACTGTCCTTCAGATAGGTATAAAACTGCTCGGCGGTGTTGAAGCCCTGCGCGGTGGCGAAGCGCATATCGTTGGCGTCGAGGGTATAAGGGACGATCAAGTGGGGTTTGCGTGAACCGTTACCGCACTCCACTTCGGTCCAGAAGGGCAGATCGTCGCCATAGTAGTCGCTATCGTAATCAAATCCGCCGTGCTCAACCACCAGTTGCCGGGTGTTCGGGCTGTCGCGCCCGGTATACCAGCCGGTAGGCGCTTTGCCGAAAAGATCGGTTAATACCTGCACCGCCTTGTGCAGATGCTCACGCTCCGTCTCAATATCGTGATTCTGATAATGGATCCAGCGCCAGCCGTGGCTTACCACGTCGTAGTTTGCGCTTTTAATGGCCTCAACGATGTCAGGATGTCGCGCCAGCGCCATCGCCACGCCAAAAACGGTCAGCGGCAGGCCGCGCGCGCTGAACGCATTGTGGATGCGCCAGAACCCGGCGCGGCTACCGTACTCATACAGCGAATCCATTGACATGTGGCGGTCGGGATAGCTGGCGGCACCGATGATATCGGAGAGAAATTGTTCAGAGCCAGCGTCGCCATGCAGAATGTGATTTTCCGATCCCTCTTCATAGTTCAGCACAAACTGGACGGCAATCCGGGCCTGGCCGGGCCATTGGGCATGCGGCGGTTGTCCGGCATAGCCTCGCAGGTCGCGCGGATAGTGCGGTTCAAAATAGGTCATTCCCCTCTCCCTTCTCATTAAAATGAATTGAACATCTCAAACTTACCGCTGACGGCTTTGGTTTCCGGAAAGGCTAAATCGCCGTGTTTACTGGTGGACAATCCCAGCCCCACCAGCGACTCGACCATCTTCACCGCCGCGCTGACGCCGTCAATCACCGGAACCTGCAGTTCGCGGGTCAGCGCCTGCGCCAGATCGGCCATGCCGCCGCAGCCCAGCACAATTGCGCCGCAGCCATCCTCCCGGAGCGCCTGAAGGCAGCGCGCGCGCACTTTCTCCTGTGCCAGACCGCTGCCATCTTCCAGCGCGAGCACCGGCAAATCGATGGCGTGCAGCCCGGCACAGCGATCGTGGAAACCATACTGGTGCAAAAGATGGCGGGCGATGATCAGCGTGCGCGGCAGCGTGGTCACCACGGAAAAGCGGGTCGAAACCAGCGTGGCCATATGCATGGCGGCTTCAGCAATACCAACGACCGGCCCCTGCGCCAGCTCGCGCGCTGCCAGCAGTCCCGGATCGCCGAAGCAGGCGATGACATGGCCATCCACTCCCTGCTGACGCCCGGCATGAATCTGTTCAAGCACGCCAATGGTCGCTATCGCCTCGTCAAAATGGCCTTCAATGGACGGCACGCCGTCGCCAGGACAGACCGCGAGGATTTCGGTACCCGGCGCGGCTGCCGCTCGCGCCGCCGCGCCGATGGTTTCCGTCATGTCGAGACTGGTGTTGGGGTTAATCACTTGTATACGAACGGCAGACATTATGACTCCTTGCGATCGCCGAACAGGCGGACAAAATCCGGCAGACAAACGCCAGCGCGCTCAAAACGCAGGCTGGCGACGATGTGTTCAAAATGGTGTGTCAGGGCCGCGCTTAACGGTTGCAGCGCTTTTTGACGGAGCAACGTCACCAGATGCTCATGATCGTGGCAGCGACACCCTTGTCGCCACGGCGCGCCCCACGCGGCGATGACCAGCGACGAACGCTGGCTCAGGCTGGTCACCATCTCCGTCAGCACCTGATTCCCGGAAATGGCCTGAAGCTGAATATGAAATTCGGCGGAAGCGCGTATGGCGGCGGGGCCGTCATAGATTTCATGTGCCTGCTGCTCCTGGCCGATGATGGCGCTCAGCGCCGCCAGGTGCGGCGGCTGGCAGTGAGCCAGTACGTCGGGAAGGTTGGCAACTTCCAGCAAGGTGCGGGTGCGGAAGATCTCCCTGGCCTCTTCAACAGAAGGGCTGGCGACGTGTGCACCACGTTTGGGCGTCAGGGTGACCATTTGCACAGTGGCGAGTCGTTGCAGCACTTTGCGGATCCCTGTGCGGCTGACGCCGAACACGTCGGCCAGCGCCTCTTCCGGCAATTTACTGCCCGGTAGCAGCTGATGTTCAACAATGGCCGTCATCAGCGCCTGGTAAATGGATTCATCCTTGTCCTGCACCGCTGGCGCGGCCTGCAGGCTTTTTTCATCGTTCATCAACCGCTCCACCTTTTACTTTTTGATATCGAATCGTATACATAAAAATAAAATATTGCATACAAAAATGATTATTCTGGCCCGGATCCTGCAACGTCATCAGTACTCCCCTTCTAGCGGGTTTACATTCACAGGAGCAGGTTTCATGCCAAACAGACAAAATGCGCATCAGATAAAAACCACGGGTTCCGGTGCAGGCTACAGCCCACGGCTTTGCAATGACGATCTGGCCCCCACGCGCCATCAGAACTGGAGCTGGTACAACATTTTCTCTTTCTGGATGTCGGACGTGCACAGCATGGGCGGCTACGTGGTGGCGGCCAGCTTTTTTACGCTCGGTCTGGCAAGCTGGCAGGTTTTACTCTGCCTGCTGGTGGGAATTTGTATTGTGCAGCTGTGTGCGAACCTGGTGGCAAAACCCAGCCAGATGGCCGGCGTGCCTTACGCGGTAATCTGCCGTCAGGCGTTCGGCGTCTTCGGTGCCAATATCCCGGCAGTGATCCGCGGGCTGATTGCTTTTGCATGGTACGGCATTCAAACCTATCTTGCGGCAAATGCGCTGATGCTGGTCATTCTGAAATTCTGGCCTTCGCTGACGCCGCTGACCCAGAGTGCGTACCTCGGCCTGTCATATCTCGGCTGGCTGTGTTTTGCCACCATGTGGCTGTTGCAGGCGATGGTGTTCTGGCATGGGATGAGCGCCATCAAACGCTTTATTGATATTGCCGGACCGGCGGTTTATGTCGTTATGCTGGCGCTGGCCGGATGGATTGTATACAAGACAGGTTTTGACGGTATCTCCTTTACCCTGGCCAGCAAATCGCTAAGCGCAGGCGAACAGACCTGGCAGATGATCACCGCCACCGCGCTGGTGGTGTCGTACTTCTCCGGGCCGCTACTGAACTTCGGCGACTTTTCGCGCTACGGCAAGAGTATGGGAGAAATTCGTCGCGGCAACCGCTGGGGTTTACCGTTTAACTTCCTGCTGTTCTCGGTGGTGACCGTAGTGATCGTCTCCGGCACGCAGTCGCTGTTTGGCCGGATGATCACCGACCCGATCGAAACTGTCAGCCGCGTGGGTAACGACCTGGCGGTGGCGATTGGCCTGCTGACGATGATTACTGCCACTATCGGCATCAATATCGTGGCGAACTTTGTCTCCCCGGCGTTTGATTTTTCAAACTGTTCGCCGCAGAAAATCAGTTTCCGCACCGGGGGCATGATCGCCGCGGTCGGCTCGATTCTGCTGACGCCGTGGAATCTGTTCAACTCGCCGGAACTTATCCACTACACCCTCGACGTGCTGGGCGCGTTTATCGGCCCGCTGTTCGGCATCCTGGTTGCCGATTTTTATCTGATTAAACGCGGGAAAGTGTTCGTTGACGATCTGTTTGACGATACGCCGAACGGCAAGTACTGGTATCGCAACGGCTTTAACCCGAAAGCCATCGCCGCACTGGTGCCGTCCGTTGCGGTGGGTCTGATTATCAGCTTTATCCCATCACTGCATGAAGTCGCCAATTTTAGCTGGTTTATCGGGGTGCTGCTGGGAGCGGGAACCTATCGCTGGCTGGCGCGTGAAGACCGTATTGTCGTCGCATCGGCAGGTTTTAACACCAGCGTCGCCGCGCAAAAAGAGTAACCCTTCCCCTTTGCCGCGACGTACCGTCGCGGCTATCTCAATGCTGGCATTTATTTTGCTTTTAAAGTTTACCCGGCATGACACCCACTAAGGCAGAAACCATGATTGACTATCATGCCGCGATTCGCGGTACGTTTTTTGATATCGCCCGCCCCGCCGACACTGCCGATGATATCGCCCGCTTCGCGCGGCATGTCGATGACGGGCTGTTGTTCATTCGGGATGGCCATATTCAGGCGCTGATGCCCTGGCAGGAGGGCGAGCAGTATCTGCATCCGCAAACGGGCTATACCGATCTGCGCGGTAAACTGCTGCTTCCTGGTTTTGTCGATACGCACGTTCACTATCCGCAAACGGAGATGATCGGTGCTTTTGGCGAACAGCTGCTGGAATGGCTGACAACCTATACTTTTCCGGTGGAAAGCCAGTTTGCCGACGAAGCCTACGCGGCAGAGATAGCCCAATTTTTCGTGGAACAGCTTTTAAGCCACGGCACCACCACCGCGCTGGTGTTTTGTACGCTGCATCCTGAATCGGTCAATGCCCTGTTTAGCGAGGCGCTGCGACTGAATATGCGCCTTATCGCCGGAAAAGTAATGATGGACCGGCACGCGCCTGACTACCTGAGCGAGACGGCCGAAGAGAGCTACCGGCAGACGCGGGAACTCATTCAGCGCTGGCAGCATCAGGGACGGCTTGGCTACGCCATCACCCCGCGCTTTGCGCCTACCTCCACCCCCGCGTTACTGGAGGCGGTGCGTCAACTCAGGGAGGAATTTCCGCAAACCTGGCTACAGACGCACCTGAGCGAAAACCCGAATGAAGTGGCGTGGGTTAAAGATCTCTGGCCGGAGCACGAGCGTTATCTGGATGTTTATCATCATTATCAGTTAACCGGCGAGCGCAGCGTCTTTGCCCACGGCATTCATCTCGACGATCGGGAGTGGCAGTGCCTGCACGACACCGGGTCCGCCGTCGCCTTCTGCCCGACGTCGAATCTCTTTCTCGGCAGCGGACTGTTTCGCCTGCCGGCAAGCTGGCAGCACAAGGTGCGAATAGGCATGGGTAGCGACGTGGGGGCGGGCACCACCTTCAGCATGCTGCGCACGCTGGGCGAGGCCTATAAAGTATGCCAGCTGCAAAGCTACCGGCTACGCGCCAGCGAAGCGTTTTATCATGCCACGCTGGGCGGCGCTCGTGCGCTGCGTCTTGACGATCGGATTGGTAATTTTGCGCCCGGTAAAGAGGCCGATTTTGTGGTCATCGATCCGGCGGTCACGCCGTTACAGCGCCTGCGAATCGGGCGCTGTAAGGATATTTATGAACGGCTTTTTGTCCTTATGACCCTGGGCGATGAACGGAATATCCATGAAACCTGGGTTAACGGCCAGCGCGTATGGCAGGCTTCAGCTTCCGCGATAGGTTGACCAGCCGCCGGGCGCAATTAAAAACGGCAGATGAAAGTGTTCGTCTGCCGCATCACCGATGACAAAGTCGATTTGCGCCCGGCAAAAGAGGGTTACGCGCCCGTGGTTAGCAAACCACTCGCCGATGTCCGCCACCAGCCGGTAGCTGCCCGGCGGCAGATCCGCGCCGAGTTCGCTGATGCGCCCGTTGGCATTAGTCGTGCCAGCGGCAACGATCCGATTGTCGCGTTCCAGGCGAACCGTTACCCCTTCAGCGGGTTTGCCGGCGGAAATATCCAGAATATGGGTGCTAAGACTGCTCATTGGCCAATCACTCCTTCCAGGCGTAATAACGTAATCTCGCGAAGCTGCTCAAGGGTAACCCGAAGTTCTTCATCGTCGCTGTGGGTCAGGCGCTGCGCCAGCGCCTCAAGGATCGCCTCGCCGCTGCGTCCTTTGGCGCGGATCAAAAACACCCGGCCAAAGCGCGCCTCGTAGCGGGCATTGCCCTCTTTCAGCGCCTGCGCTAGCCGGGCATCACGGTCATCCACCGCGGACTGTTCCTGGCGCGAAAATGCTGCGTGCGTCTGCGGACCTGCGGGTTTTTCGCCAATTCGCGGATGCGCACTGAGAGCCGCCTCAAGCTCAGCCGCCCCCCAGCCCAGCGTTCGTTGGTAAGCCTCTTCTCGCAGCCCGGCCAGGCTGGCATAGGGCCGCGCCGCCACCAGCGCCGCCGACCACGACGGGATCGCCACGCAGGGCTGCAACACGGCGAGGGCTTCACCCGCCGATAACTGGTTAAAGTGATTCAGCGCGATCATCATTGCTCCTTACCACCGCTGTCGCCGCGCTTTTTTCTTCAGGAATGACCAGATTCAGCACAATAGCCACCACGCCGCCGCAGGTGGCCGCCGAGCCAAACAGGTTGCCGATAATCGGCGGAAAATGAGTGAGAAATGCCGGAACGGCTTCCACGCCCATTCCAAAGCCAAACGCCAGGCCGACAATCAGCATATCGCGGCGGGTTAACGGTTTCTGCGTAATGATACGAATGCCCGCAGCGACCACGCAGCCGAACATCACCATTGTCGCTCCACCCAGCACCGGCGTTGGGATCTGCCGTAGCACCTCGCCAAACGGCGGGAACAGCCCCAGCAGGATCAGGATCGCGCCGATATAGCGGCCGACAAACCGGCTGGCGACGCCGGTCATCTGGATCACGCCGTTATTTTGCGCAAAGGTAGTATTCGGAAAGGCGCACAGCATGGCGGCAACCAGGCAGCTAATCCCGTCGGCCAGAATACCGCCCTTCAGCCGCGAGCGAAACGCGCTGTCGTCAATTGACTGCCGGGAGATCAGGCAATTCGCCGTAAGATCGCCTACCGCTTCCAGAATGCAGACCAGCGAGACCAGGGCGATGGGCAAAAAGATGGCGCTGTTAAACTGGAAACCAAACGGAAACAGCGCGGGCAGGCGGAACCAGACGTCGCCTGCGCCGCTGAAATGAAACCTGCCGGTAAACGCGGCGGCAAGGCAGCCGACGGCAATCCCCACCACGACGGAAGAAAGGCGCAGCCAGCGGTTATGGGCGCAGCTCAGCAGGACAATCACCCCCAGCGTGCCCGCGCCCAGCGCGATATTGCTCATGCTGGCGAAATCCTTCGCCTGCTCGCCGCCGCACCAGTTGATCACGCTCACTTTAATCAGGCTGATGCCGATCAGCGCAATTACGCTTCCGGTAATGATGGAGGTAAAGATTTTCTTCAGCGGCTCAATGAAGCGGCTGACAATGATTGGCACCAGCGCCGCCACCGCGTTCACGCCAAACAGCATCGCCATAATGTCCTGCGGCGTGCCGCCCTGACCTTTCACCCACATGCCGCCAGCGATAGCCACCCCGAGGAAGGCGAAGCTGGTGCCCTGCATACAGATCATCCCGGCCCCGATGCCCCACACGCGGTTAGCCTGTAAAAAAGTGCCGATGCCCGACGCCAGCAGCGACATGCTAATCAGGTACGGCATCCACTCTCCCAGCCCCAGCGCGGCACCAATGATTAGCGGCGGAGTGATGATTCCCACCAGCCCGGCCAGTACATGCTGTAGTGCGCTAAAGAACGCAGGCAGCGGCGGGATCTTCTGCTCTAGGCCGTACAATAACGTGTCGTTCTTTTCTTCTGACATGGTGATTCCATCCCGTTATGAACAAGTGTGCCTTGTCCTATGCACAAAGCAGGCCAGAGTCCGCTGTGATCCTTCATTACGCATCACCACCTTTGAAACATTAGATTCCTGCTAGCAAATAAAGAAACTTTTGATTCATAAAAAGGCAATCCACAGGTTCTGTCGCACCAGTACAGTGCACATCAGCGCTATTGTGTGCATTTCTGCCCTGCTATCAGGGCAGCGATCATTCTGGTACGCAAATTGCTCCTGACTCTTACCGGGTTTATTTAAGGAGAATGGAATGAAAGCATTGGTCATCGGCGCGGGTATCGGCGGTCTGAGCGCGGCCGTCGCGCTAAAAAAGGCGGGCATCGCCTGCGAGGTGTTTGAAGCGGTAAAAGAGATTAAGCCCGTCGGTGCTGCGATCTCCATCTGGCCCAACGGCGTGAAGTGTATGAATCATCTCGGCATGGGCGAGATCATGGAAACCTATGGCGGTCCGATGCGCTTTATGGCCTATCAGGATTATCAGCGGGGTGACACCTTGACTCGCTTTAGCCTTGCGCCGCTAGTGGAGCGCACCGGCGGGCGCCCCTGCCCCGTCTCCCGCGCCGAATTGCAGCGTGAGATGCTGGAATACTGGGGACGCGAAAAGGTGCAGTTCGGCAAACGTGTTACCCGGGCGCAGGAAGACGCCGATGGCGTGACCGTGTGGTTTACCGACGGTACAACGGCCCAGGGCGATTTCCTGATTGCCGCCGACGGCAGCCACTCGGCACTGCGTCCCTTTGTGCTGGGTTACACGCCGGAGCGCCGCTACGCGGGATATGTAAACTGGAATGGCCTGGTGGAGATCGATGAAAGCATTGCGCCTGCCGATCAGTGGACGACCTTCGTCGGCGAAGGCAAGCGGGTCTCCCTGATGCCCGTTTCCGACGGGCGCTTTTACTTTTTCTTCGACGTTCCCCTGCCGGCGGGCCTTGCCGAAAACCGCGACACGCTGCGCGCGGATCTTACCCGCTACTTCAGCGGCTGGGCACCGCAGGTGCAAAAACTGATCGCCGCGCTTAATCCGCAGACCACCAATCGGATCGAGATCCACGATATTGAGCCTTTTGACCGGCTGGTACGCGGTAAAGTGGCGCTGCTGGGCGATGCCGGGCACAGCACCACCCCGGACATTGGTCAGGGCGGCTGCGCGGCAATGGAAGATGCGGTGGTGCTGGGCGATATTTTCCACGGCACCCGTGATATCACCGCCGCCCTGCGCCAGTATGAAGCGCTGCGCTGCGATCGGGTACGCGACCTGGTGCTTAAGGCCCGTAAGCGCTGCGACATAACGCACGGCAAGGATATGGCGCTGACACAGGCCTGGTATCAGGAACTGAAAGAAGAGGCCGGCGAGCGGATCATCAACGGCCTGTGCGATACCATTCAGGGCGGGCCGTTAGGATGACCTTCCCCCGACGGTCTGCATCTCCTCAATGACGGTCGTCAGCTTCTGAATCGCCATTTGCGCCGGGCGGGAAAGCTGGCGCGATGGCGCGGTACACAATGCCAGCGTCAAAGGCCGCAGCAGTTTGTTGCGCAGCGGCACAAAGACCAGCTGACCGCCTTTTACCTCGTCCAGAACGTCCAGCAGGCTGAGCACCGTCACGCCGCTCCCCCTGAGCACCAGCGATTTAATCAGCCTGATATCGTTACAACGGATGCTATTCGCCGGGTAAAAGTCGTAATGCCGGTAGAGCATTTCCACGCGATCGTGGACGATAAGCGGCGCGCCGGGAACAATATGCCGTTCCTGGCTGAGCGCGCCGAGAGAGAGCGCAGCGGAGCGGGCCTGCGGATGTTCCGGACGCATAACCACCCCCATCTCCAGCTCGGCAAACGCCAGCACGCTAAGCCCTGCCTGCCCTTCGGGATCGAGGATCAGGCCGAAATCAAGATCGGCCTGACGCACCTTCTGGCTGACCGTGTAGCTGTCCGCCACCTGTAGCGCCAGTTCAAGCCAGTCCCAGTCGGCAATAATGTCGGCCAGCGCCCCGGCAAAACTGCCTTCCGCCAGCGCCTGCACCATTCCGACGCTGACCGTTCCGCGTTTTAATCCCTGTAGCTCATCAAATTTTTGCCGGGTGAGCTGAAACTCTTTTTGCCAGCGCAGCAGATTGTCATACAGCAACTCTCCCGCGGTGGTCATACGCAGCCCTTCCGGCAGCCGTTCGAACAGCGGCGTGCCGAAAGCCTCCTCAGCCTGCAGGATCTGGCGATTAATCGCCGAAGGAGAAATATGCAATTTTTCCGCAGCCCGGCGCAGGCTGCCGCTGCGGGCCACGGCGGAAAAATAGAGGGCAAAACGGGAAAAGGGACTCATATGCCACCTGTACGCTTTTTTGCAACGGCTTAGTGAATTAATGGTGATGGATGTGAACACCTTAATATGGCAACAATAAAGTCACAACAATTAAACAAATGCTTTTCCGTGAGCAGGAAGGACAGCCATGAAAACACAACATCCCACGCCACCCGCCCATTGCACCTTCGAGCCGGAAGACTGGCTGCGCCTGGCAAAATGCTGGCATCCGGTAGCCCGCGCCTGCGATATTGGCGCGGCGCCGGTGAAGGCTACGCTGCTGGACGAACAACTGGTGATCTACCGGATAAAAAATCAGGTCGTGGTCGCCCGCGATGTCTGCCCGCATCGCGGCGTACCGCTGACCCTTGGATTTCACGATGACGAAGGCATTATCTGCCCGTATCACGGGCTGCGTTTTGGCGAGGATGGCCGCTGCAACCGTATCCCCTCCAGCCCGGATCAGCCGGTTCCGGCGAAGCTCAACCTGATAAGCTATGCGGTGGAAGAACGGTACGGTCTGATCTGGGCCTGTCTGGCCTTCGATCCGCAGAACCCGGTGCCGCTGCCCACCATGCCGCACTGGCACGACGACGGTTTTCAGCAGATCAACTGCCCGGCCTTTGAGGTGAATGGTTTTGCCGGTCGCCAGGTGGAAGGTTTTCTTGATGTCGCTCATTTTGCCTGGATCCACACCGACACCTTCGCCGACCCGGATAATCAGGTTGTGCCAGCGTATCATCCACAGGAAACGGCGACGGGTTTTAGTGCGGATTACTGGAGTTCGGTGGGTAATTACCCCGCCAGTTCAGACTTTCGCGCCCCGGAAGGATTTCAGTGGCTACGCCATTTTGAAATGCATCTGCCCTTCACCGCCACGCTGACCATCCATTTTCCCGGCGAGGCTCGCCTGGTGATCATGAACGCTGCCTCGCCGGTGTCGTCGCGCATTACCCGCATGTTTGCGCCTATCGCGCGTAATTTCGACCTCCATGTGCCGGTTGAGGACGTCCATGCGTTCAATTTACGCGTGTTCGAAGAAGATCGCCTGATGGTGGAGACGCAGCGCCCGGAAAAACTGCCGCTGGATCTCACGCTGGAGGCGCATATTCCTGCCGACGGGAGTTCTATCGCCTATCGCCGGGGATTGAAAAAGATGGGTTTTGGCGAATTTTTCCTCGTTTGACGGAGAACAGAGATGAGTGCTGTGCTGAAGGTAGTGGTTGATGGACTCTGGCGGCAGGGGGATAAAAGCCTTGCCGTCAGGCTGATGGCGGAAAACGGCGAACCACTGCCCGCCTGGCAGCCGGGCGCGCATATTGATGTCCACCTGCCCTGCGGCATTATTCGTCAATATTCGCTGACCGGGGCCAGCGCCGCCCGGGAGAGTTATCTTATCTGTGTGGCGAAAGAAAGCGCCTCACGCGGCGGATCGCAGTATGTCCATGATACCCTGCGCCCTGGTCAGACGTTGCTGATTTCCCCGCCGCGTAACCTGTTCCCGCTGCATGATGCCGACCACGTCCTGCTGCTGGCGGCTGGCGTCGGCCTTACCCCGCTGTATGCCATGGCGCTTCACCTTGAGGCTGTCGGCACGCCCTTTACGCTGCACTATTATGTTAAAACCCGCGCCAGCGCCGCTTTTCTGCGCGAACTCTCCCGGCCGCTAAAAAACGGCGTTTGCCTGATCCACTGTTCAGATGAAGGCGAAAGCGCGCGCCATAGCCTTAATGACGCGATTTCCGCACCTGAAGGGCGGGAGCGGTTGTACACCTGCGGGCCTGCGGGGTTTATGTCCGCCGCCACAGAGATCGCGACGGCCAAAGGCTGGCCGCAAGCCTGGCTCCACAGCGAAGCGTTCCAGCCTGCGCCTTCGCCGGTGAGTGAAGTCGATACGCAGACCTTTACCGTCACTCTGAGCTCCAGCGGAGAGAAATGGCCGGTGCCCGGCGATAAAACGATCGCTCAGGTGTTAATGGAAAATGGCGTCGATGTGCCGTTGTCCTGTGAAATGGGGATCTGCGGTGCCTGCCTTACCCCGGTTATTGATGGCGTCGTTGACCATCGGGATACGGTGCAATCGGAAGAAGAAAAGAGCGCCGCCAGGCAGTACATCGCATTATGCTGCTCACGTAGCCATTCGGATAATGTAGTGATCGATTTACAGGAAGGATAATCACGAAAACGATACCAACAGACCAAAAAACAAAGGGGTTACCTTTCGGTAACCCCTTGTTAAATTTGGCGGAAGCGTAGAGATTCGAACTCTAGAACCCTTTCGGGTCGCCGGTTTTCAAGACCGGTGCCTTCAACCGCTCGGCCACGCTTCCGGGTTGAGGCGCAATATAAACATCTCGATGCGCCGTGTAAAGCACTAATCCGTTCGTTTGCCTGAAAAAACGTCAAAATGTGATTATTCGGCTGAAATAACAGCACATTGAGCAGTTAATCAACACAAACGATACCCGTGCGCTTAATGTTTTTTGATGTAGAGGTCTTTTGTGTAGTAATACCCCAGGCTGTCAGGCGTAAACCCACCAATCCACGGCTTCACAAGATGGGTGCGCACATAGTGGTAAACCGGGATCGCTGGCACGTCCTGCCCCAGAATATCCTCTGCCTGCTGATAATATTGACCGCGCGCTTTCACATTCGCCGCCCGGGCGGCGTTGGCCAGCGCCTCATCGTACGCCGCATTACTGTACTTGCTGGTATTTTCGCTGTCGTTGGTGCGGAAGTTATTGAGGAAGGTTGCCGCATCGTCATAGTCAGCGATCCAGGCGTAGCGCACCACGTCAAAGCTGCCGGTGTGCATGGCGTCCAGCATGGTTTTCCATTCCTGGTTCTGAAGTTTGACCTCCACGCCGAGATTTTTCTTCCACATGGAGCTGGCGGCGATGGCGATACGCTGATGGGTCTCCATAGTGTTATAAAGCAAACTAAAGGAGAGCGGGTGATCCGGACCGAAGCCCGCGTCGGCCAGCAATTTCTTGGCCTCGGCGAGACGTTTTTCGCGCGGCCAGCTGGCATAGTCAGGCCCTTGCAGATCGACGCCGCCGATGTTCGGCTGGCTAATGACCCACGCCGCGCGCTGCCCCTGCCCCATGACTTTCTGAGCAATAATGTCCTTATCCAGCGCCATATTGAGCGCCCGGCGCACGCGCGGATCGTTAAACGGTGCTTTTGTGGTGTTGAACTGATAGTAGTAAGTGGCGAGTTGCGGCGAGACGCTAACCTGATCGCCCAGCGTTTTTTTCAGCTGGGCAAACTGATTGACCGGCACGGTGTAAGTAATATCAATTTCCCCCGCGCGATAGCGGTTGACGTCGGCGGTCTCGGAAGAGAGCGGAAGATAGGTCACTTTATTAATAACCGTGTTTTTGTCGTCCCAGTAGCGCGGGTTGCGCTGCGCCACAATGCGCTCGTTGACTACCCATTCTGAAAGTTTATATGCCCCGCTGCTGACGAAATGTTCAGGTCTCGACCATTTATCGCCAAAACGGGTAATCAGTACTTTATCCACCGGCACCAGCGACGGGTGGGCAAGCATCGCAAGGAATGCAGCGGTAGGCTGGGTCAGCGTGACTTCAAGCGTGTTATCGTTAATGGCTTTAACGCCCAGGGTATCCGGCGCTTTTTTACCCTGCGCAATATCAGCCGCATTAACAATATGCATATTGCCCGGATAACTGGCGTACGGAGAGGTGGTTTTAGGATCCACCAGCCGCTGCCAGCTAAAAACAAAATCCTGCGCGGTAATAGCCGTGCCGTCAGACCAGGTTATGCCAGGACGCAAATGAAACGTCCAGACGGTATTATCCTTATTCTCCCAGCTCGCCGCGAGATGGGGCACAACGGTGCCGTCTGGATTAACGCCGACCAGGCCATCGAACATATCGCTGATAAGATTAAACTCAACGTCACTTTCTACTTTATGCGGATCCAGCGATGCTGGCTCGCTACCATTATTTCTGACCACGTCCTGCTGCGCAGCAAGCTCTGTTCCGGGAGGGACGGTTGCCGCCAGGGTCGAAGTCGTGATGCATAATAAACTTGCCGCTAACAGCGTGTAATTATTTATTTTATGGGTAACTCGCTTCATTTCCTTTGCCTCATCAATGGGATACTTTTCGTGGCGCTCGCTCCACTCTTAACGACAGTTAGCGGGCAAAGCAAACCTTTTTAACGACCTATAAGATATTGATCTCGTCTTCTCCTGAGTTTGCTTATTCATCCTGTTATTACTGCCCTTAGTATTATTTTATTCTGTGCAGAAAACCGTAAAATGAGTAAAGATGGGTAAAACCGATATGCCGTTAGGCTTTGATTTTCTATTATTCTTGCTAATTACATCTGTCATAAGAGAGTGACTCATGGATCGTTTTATTACCGTTTCCCGCGACAGTTCATCGCTGCTTAGCACGCATAAAGTGCTACGTAATACCTATTTCCTGCTGAGCCTGACGCTGGCGTTTTCAGCGATTACCGCTACGGCAAGTACGCTGCTGGCGCTGCCATCGCCGGGCCTGATCCTGACGCTGGTCGGCATGTATGGCCTGATGTTCCTGACCTATAAACTGGCTAATCAGCCTTCCGGGATCCTCGCGGCTTTTGCCTTTACCGGTTTCCTCGGCTATATCCTGGGGCCAATTCTTAACGCCTACCTCTCCGCGGGTATGGGGGACGTGATTGGGATGGCTCTGGGTGGTACGGCGCTGGTGTTCTTCTGCTGTTCCGCTTATGTGCTGACCACGCGCAAAGACATGTCCTTCCTCGGCGGTATGCTGATGGCGGGCATCGTGGTGGTACTGGTGGGCATGGTCGCCAATATTTTCCTGCAGCTTCCGGCGCTGCACCTGGCGATTAGCGCGGTGTTTATTCTGATCTCATCCGGCGCAATTCTGTTTGAGACCAGCAATATTATTCGCGGCGGTGAAACCAACTATATTCGTGCGACCGTCAGCCTGTATGTTTCGCTGTACAACATCTTCATCAGCCTGCTGAGCATCCTGGGCTTCGCCAGCCGGGATTAACAGGTAACGTGCTGTCACCAGGCCCCGCTTATGCGGGGCTTTGTTTTTTGCTACACTGCCGCCAGTTTACCGAACGACGTTGTGAAAAATGATGCTTAACTTTGCAGGCCATGACATTGAAACCGATAGCGAAGGCTATCTGAAGGATACCCGCCAGTGGAGCGAGCCTCTCGCTGAAGTGATTGCCGGGCAGGAAGGAATAACGCTCTCAGCGGAACACTGGGAAGTGGTCCGTTTTGTTCGCGCCTTTTACCTTGAATTTAATACCTCACCGGCGATTCGGATGCTGGTCAAAGCAATGGCGAATACCTTTGGCGAAGAGAAAGGCAACAGCCGCTATCTTTATCGCCTGTTTCCTAAAGGTCCCGCGAAGCAGGCGACAAAAATTGCCGGCCTGCCTAAACCGGTGAAATGCATTTAATAGCGAATACTGAATTTGGTCCATGACGGATCGCCCTGAGAAGGTTCAGTCAGAACCTTCTCCACCCTGGCGCTGCGCGGGCCTCCCGCTTTCAGCCATGCCAGTAATTGTTCTACCCGCTCACCGTCGCCGCAGGCCACCACTTCCACGCTGCCGTCATCCAGGTTACGTGCATAGCCGGTGAGCCCCAGCTTTTGCGCTTCATGCTGAGTGGTATAGCGAAACCCGACGCCCTGCACCATACCGTGAACCCAACATTTTACGCAGCGGGTCGATTTCTCATCAGACATAATCACCTCACTGTTTAAAAACCTCAGGCTAAGTTTAACAGCACATGCCGGATTGCAGGATACTGAAGAGGGGTTTCGCTTAACGCGTTGCAATTTCCGGGCGAAGTCGGGAAAATGCGCCAAATTTCTTAATTCGACAGAAAAGTAAACTATGAGCGTACGTTTAGTGTTAGCAAAAGGGCGCGAGAAATCGCTGTTGCGCCGCCATCCGTGGATTTTCTCCGGTGCCGTAGCCCGGATGGAAGGCAAAGCCAGCCAGGGTGAGACCATTGATATTGTCGATCATCAGGGCAAATGGCTGGCACGCGCCGCGTATTCTCCTGATTCACAAATCCGCGCCCGCGTCTGGACATTCGACCCGCAGGAATCAGTGGATATCGACTTTTTCATTCGTCGCCTTCAGCGTGCCCAGACCTGGCGTGACTGGCTGGCGAAGCGCGACGGGCTGGACGCCTGGCGGTTAATCGCCGGAGAATCTGACGGTCTGCCGGGTGTAACCATCGACCGTTTCGGCAATTTTCTGGTGCTGCAACTGCTGAGCGCCGGAGCAGAATATCAGCGTGCGGCGCTGATCTCGGCGCTCCAGTCGCTGTGGCCGGAATGCGCGATTTACGATCGCAGCGACGTGGCGGTGCGTAAGAAAGAAGGTCTGGATCTGACGCAGGGGCCGGTCACCGGCGAGCAGCCGCCCGCCCTGCTGCCGATTCAGGAACACGGCATGAAGCTGCTGGTGGATATCAAAGCCGGGCATAAAACCGGCTATTATCTCGATCAGCGCGACAGCCGTCTGGCGACCCGTCGCT
Organism: Superficieibacter sp. HKU1; assembly: GCF_029319185.1. Classification (NCBI taxonomy): domain Bacteria; kingdom Pseudomonadati; phylum Pseudomonadota; class Gammaproteobacteria; order Enterobacterales; family Enterobacteriaceae; genus Superficieibacter; species Superficieibacter sp. HKU1. The sequence goes on along the minus strand of NZ_CP119754.1, from coordinate 1,869,288 downwards.
ATGTCGAAAATGCGCGCGTGCTGAACTGCTTTTCCTACACCGGCGGCTTTGCGGTTTCTGCGTTAATGGGCGGCTGCCGTCAGGTCATCAGCGTCGATACCTCACAGGAAGCGCTGGACGTAGCGAAGCAGAACGTTGAGCTAAACCAGCTCGATCTCAGTAAAGCTGAATTTGTGCGCGATGACGTTTTCAAACTGCTGCGTAAATACCGCGACAGCGGCGAGAAATTTGACGTGATCGTAATGGATCCGCCGAAGTTTGTTGAGAACAAAAGCCAGCTACAGGGTGCCTGCCGCGGCTATAAAGATATCAACATGCTGGCAATCCAGCTGCTGAATCCGGGCGGCGTGCTGATGACTTTCTCCTGCTCCGGTCTGATGACCACCGATTTATTCCAGAAAATTGTCGCTGATGCCGCTATAGATGCCGGACGTGATATACAATTTATAGAGCAGTTCCGTCAGGCCGCCGATCACCCGGTGATTGCTACCTATCCGGAAGGACTCTATCTGAAAGGGTTTGCCTGTCGCGTCATGTAACTTGAAAAAGGGAAATTTTGCCCCACATAACCTGTAGAGCAATTTTCCCCTGGAGGTGACAATGATTGCCAGCAAATATGGCATTGGTCAGCAGGTGCGCCACACCCTGCTGGGCTATCTGGGCGTTATTGTGGATGTCGACGCTGAGTATTCTCTTGAAGAGCCAGCCCCCGAAGAACTTGCGGTTAATGACGAGCTTCGCGCCGCGCCCTGGTACCATGTGGTAATGGAAGACGACAGCGGCCAGCCCGTGCATACCTATCTTGCCGAAGCGCAGCTTAGCAGTGAGATGCTGGAAGAGCACCCGGAACAGCCTTCGATGGACGAATTGTCCCGTACCATCCGTCGCCAGCTTCAGTCGCCCCGACTTTGCCACTAAACTCCGGATATGAAAAAGCCCGCGCGGTTGTCACCGCTGCGGGCTTTTTACTTATTTCGCCAGGCCCAGACGGGGGATCTCAATCGCCGGGCAGCGATCCATCACCACGTTCAGACCGGCATCGCGCGCCAGCACCGCCGCCTGCTCGTTAATCACCCCTAACTGTAGCCACAGGGTTTTAGCGCCAACGGCTATCGCGTCCTGGGCCACGCCCCATGCGGCTTCTGAATTACGGAAAACATCGACCATATCGATTTTTTCCGGCACGTCGGCCAGTGTCGCATAGCCTTTCTGTCCCAGAAGCGTATTTCCCGCCACTTTCGGCGATACCGGGATCACGTGATAACCCTGATCCAGTAAATACTTCATGACCCGATAGCTGGGTCGGTCAGGTTTATCGCTCGCGCCCACCAGCGCAATGGTGCGTGTCGACGTCAGAATGCCTGCAATATCGTGCTCTTTCATCTTATCCTCCGGGCAGTTTCAGCCAGTGTACGATAATCCTGGCAGACCCACTACAAAACCCCCAGGGAGACGTCTGAAAATCGCTCTCTCGAATAATTCACATTTTTTAACGGTGTGGCTTGCAGCCGCAATCACTTTCAGTACTCTGTAAGCAAATTACACTACGGATATTTACCATGGAACTCACAACACGCTCTCTCCCGCCGCGTAAGCATATTGCGCTGGTGGCCCACGATCATTGCAAAACCACACTGATGAAATGGGTGCAGCGCCACCAGCCTCTGCTGGCACAGCACGTTTTATATGCCACCGGGACGACGGGCAATCTGATCCAGCGGGCAACCGGGCTTGACGTTAATGCCATGCTCAGCGGCCCGATGGGCGGCGATCAGCAGGTCGGGGCGATGATTGCTGAAGGCAAAATTGACGTGCTGATTTTTCTCTGGGACCCGCTAAACGCCGTACCGCACGATCCGGACGTAAAGGCGCTGCTGCGCCTGGCAACGGTCTGGAATATTCCGGTGGCGACCAATGTTTCGACCGCCGACTTTATTATTCAGTCGCCGCAGTTTAACGACAGCATTGATATTCTGATCCCCGATTATCAACGCTATCTTGCCGAACGCCTGCAGTAAGCCCTCAGGGTTTTCGCGCGACCGGTACGTCAAGCTGCTTTAATGTCTCAACAAAGCTGGACGGCCGGTCTTTATTGAAAAGTAACCAGACGCGCTGCCGTGCCCGGGTAATCGCCACGTACAGCAGACGACGCTCTTCTGCATCAGGGTAATCCTCTGGCTGAGGAAGCAGCGCCTGCTCCATCACCGACTCGCGAGCGGGTGCCGGAAACCCCTCCTGCCCCTCTTCAAGCCCGAGAATAATCACGTAATCTGCCTGTTGGCCTTTGCTGGCATGAATAGTCATAAATGCCAGATTCAGGTTCGGCCAGCGGGTAGCTGCCTTTTCAAGAACCGCTGGTTTCAGATGATGATAGCGTGCCAGCAGCAGGATCCGCTCTTGCGGTGTGGCATAGCCGCTGAGCTTGTCCAGCAGCGCATCAAGCTGCTCCTCCGCCATTAACGTGACGGCTTTTTTATCGCCCGTCTTCAGGCTGTTAAGCGGTTTTTTTAGCTGGTGCGGGTTTTGCTGGATAAAACGGTTGGCAACCTCACCGATACGTCCGTTAAAGCGATAAGTGGTATCCAGCGCGCAGCGATCCCCTTCACCGAAGTGGTGATTAAAGGCGGTAGTTAAGGTCATTTGCGCACCGCTGAAACGATAGATAGCCTGCCAGTCGTCACCGACTGCAAACAGCGTCGTTTGCGAGTTTTGCTTGCGCAATGCCGCCAGCAATGCAGCGCGCTGCGGCGAGATATCCTGAAACTCATCGACCAGGATGTGCTTCCACGGGCTAACGAAACGCCCTTTTTCCAGGATGTTGATGGCCTGGTGGATCAGCCCCGAGAAATCCACTGCGTTCTCTGCTTTCAGCGCTGTCTTCCACGCTTTCAGCAACGGGGCCATCAGCTTAATGCGGCGGCCAAACAGCTCGCGCACCTCTTCCGGCGCGGAAGCGATCATGTCTGCCTGTGCGCCGCCGTGCATGCGCATCAGGCTTACCCAGCGATCGAGGCGGCTGCCCATGCGACGCAGTACGCTTTTGTCATTCCAGAAGCTGCCTTCCGGAAGTTTCCAGTCCATCTCCTCTTCCAGCCACTGCCGCCAGCCCTTAGCCTGCGCTTTTTTCTCCTGACACTGCTGCTGCCAGGCATCGGTAAGCAATTTCTGCCGTGCAGTAGCATCGTTCTCAAGTTTGCTGACTTCCGGCGCCTTTTTGCTTCCCTGGCGGATAATGTGCAGCGCCAGGGAATGAAACGTGCGCGCGGAAATGTCTTCGGTATGCAGCCGTTCGCGGATGCGCTCATCCATCTCTTCAGCGGCCTTACGACCAAACGCCAGCAGCAGAATTTGCTCCGCCGCGGCGTCACCGCGCGCCAGCAGCCAGCCCGCCCGCGCTACCAGCACCGAGGTTTTACCGCTCCCCGCTCCGGCCAGTACCAGTAATGAGTTTTCACCATTCACCACCGCCCGCGCCTGCGCCGGATTCAGCGGAGAGCTTTCAACCTGCTCAAAGAATTCTGCATACTGGCTGAGCATGGTATCGGTGAAGGTCTGGTTATGCGCCAGACGGCAGTTTTCACTGTCTTTCAGCCACGCCTGACATTGCCGCCACGGCTCACGGCAGTTATCAAAGCTATCGAGGCGGCTGGTGGGCACCGGAAGGGCATCAAGCGCGTTACGGATCTGCTGCTGAAGCCCCTGCGTCTGCTGACGCGTCAGCCATTTGCTTTCACCGCTGCGGCGGGCAATTTCATCTAATTGCGCGTTAAGCACCTGAGCAGCAATCTCGCTCATCTGCGCGCTCCACGCGTCCCACAGGGAAAGCAGATGGCTGTGGAAGCGTTGTGTTTCGCTCCACTCGGTGCCGTGCAGGCGCACTACTTTATCTTCCGGCAGCACAAATTCCAGCTCACCCCAGACCAGACCGCGTTTACAGTGAACTGAGATTAACTGATTGAAAGGAATAAGATATTCGTGACGCTCGCCTGAGACTTTCACCCCGGCGTGCAGAATTTCCACCCGATCATAAGGATGCTGCGCCATGCGTTTGCCCAGCGATGTGGCTTTCAGTTCCATGTGACGTTCGACCCTGACAATACCTGTTGTCACCCAGTTTAACCGTCAGATACCGGGTGCTCCAGCCAAAAAAACGTTACAATCATCGGGAACGATTATTCCCATAGTTTTACTGAGGCTGTATGTGCACCGTCCTGAATATCCTCAATTTTGTTCCGGGAGAGTCTTTAGTTGCCCTCCTTTGGCCTGCAAGCTCGCTTTCAGCACAGGATCGCTAACGCTATGCTCAGCCCTCTGATCCGCCGTTTTACCGGCAACAGCGTCTGGCTTTATAACGTCAGGATCTTCATCGCCCTGTGCGGCACCGCCGCTCTGCCCTGGTGGTTGGGAGAAGTAAAACTGACCATTCCCCTGACGCTGGGCGTGGTGGCCGCGGCGCTGGCTGACCTTGACGATCGGCTTACCGGACGACTGCGCAATCTGGCGATTACTTTGGTGAGCTTTTTTATTGCCTCAGCCTCAGTGGAACTGTTATTCGACTGGCCGTGGCTGTTTGCGATTGGCCTGACCATCTCCACCAGCAGTTTTATTCTGTTGGGCGGATTGGGGCAGCGCTACGCCACTATTGCCTTTGGCGCGCTATTGATTGCCATCTATACCATGCTTGGCGTGTCGCTGTATGACCACTGGTATCAGCAACCGCTGCTGCTGCTGGCGGGAGCCGTCTGGTATAACCTGTTAACGCTCAGCGGCCACCTGATTTTCCCCATCAGGCCGCTACAGGATAATCTCGCCCGCAGTTACGAGCAGTTAGCCCACTATCTGGAGCTGAAATCCCGGCTGTTCGATCCGGATATTGAAGAAGAAAGCCAGGCCCCGATGTACGATCTGGCGCTGGCAAACGGGCAACTGGTCGCGACCTTAAATCAAACCAAAGCCTCACTGCTGACGCGCCTGCGTGGCGACCGGGGACAGCGCGGCACGCGGCAGACGCTGCACTATTATTTCGTCGCTCAGGACATTCACGAGCGCGCCAGTTCCTCACACATTCAGTACCAGACGCTGCGCGACAGTTTTCGCTACAGCGATGTGATGTTTCGTTTTCAGCGGCTGCTGTCGATGCAGGCGCAGGCTTGCCAGCATCTTGCCCAGGCTATTCGCCTTCGCACGCCGTGGCAGCACGATCCGCGCTTCGAAAAAGCGTTTGTCCATCTTGATGCCGCCCTGGATCGGGTACGCGCCTCGGGCGTCCCGGACGATCGGGTTAAGGCGCTGGGCTTTCTGCTTAATAACCTGCGGGCCATTGATGCCCAGCTGGCGACCATTGAATCCGGACAGTCGCAGCAACAATCCCACAATGAAACCGAAAATCTGCTGGCCGACGATCGGCTACATGGTTTTAGCGATATTCGCACGCGACTAGCCCGCAACTTCACGCCAGAATCCGCGCTATTCCGCCATGCCGTACGCATGTCGCTGGTGCTGTGTGTCGGGTATGCATTTATTCAGTTTACCGGACTGCATCATGGCTACTGGATCTTATTGACCAGCCTGTTCGTCTGCCAGCCAAACTATAATGCCACGCGTCACCGGCTGGCACTGCGGGTCATCGGCACCATCATTGGCGTGGCGATTGGCCTGCCGGTGCTGTTTTTCGTGCCGTCGATTGAGGGACAACTGATTCTGATCGTGCTGACCGGCGTCCTGTTTTTCGCCTTTCGAAATGTACAGTATGCGCATGCGACAATGTTTATTACTCTGCTGGTCCTGCTGTGCTTTAACCTGCTCGGTGAAGGATTTGAGGTCGCCCTGCCGCGCATTTTTGACACCCTTATTGGCTGTGCTATCGCCTGGGCGGCGGTGAGCTTTATCTGGCCGGACTGGCGGTTTCGTAATCTGCCGCGCGTGCTGGAGCAGTCGATTAACGCTAACTGTCGCTATCTTGACGCCATTCTTGAGCAGTATCATCAGGGCCGTGATAACCGTCTGGCGTACCGCATTGCGCGCCGTGACGCTTACAACCGTAACGCAGAACTGGCGTCGGTGGTGTCGAATATGTCTACCGAGCCCGACGCCTCCGCTCAGATGCGGGAAAATGCCTTTCGGCTGCTGTGCCTGAATCATACCTTTACCAGCTATATTTCGGCGCTGGGCGCGCACCGCGAGAAGTTAAGCAGCGACGAAGTGCTGGCGCTACTGGATGATGCAGTGTGTTACGTTGACGACGCCTTTCACCATGCGCCGGACGATGAACCTCGCGTGCGTGAGGCGCTGGACGAGCTCACCCGGCGTATTCACCATCTGGAGCCTCATACCCGCAGCACCGAGCCGCTGGTTCTGCAACAGATTGGGTTGCTGATAGCGTTACTGCCTGAGATTAATCGCTTGCAGCAACGGGTTACGGCACCTTCCAGATAGTCGTCGATCCGCGCCTGATGTTTATCGGTCAGGCGCGTGACCGCGCTTAATATAACCAGCCGCTAAACCTGAACACATACATAACCCTGTTAATTCACCGTATTAATAAACGTGCTGGTAACTTTACGGACGGCACCTTTAAGGCATGCCGCCCGTAAGGGTTGCCGGTCATTGCTTCAACCCAGTCCAGGCGTCGGGTTAATCATTGCTAAGCTCTGGCAACTTATTAAACCAGTCAGTCAACTGTTGGCGTCGTTGCACCCCAAGCCTGGCCTCGTGCATGCCGGCAATGGCACCCTCCAGCGCATAAAGCAGTCTGACCGACAGATACCGTTTCTTTTCCCTTATCTTTAACCACGCCAGCTCAGCTCCAAGGGTACGCAGCTCTTCCTCGGTACGGATACCCACTTCCATCAGCAGCATTTCGAGATGAAACGTAATATTCGGCAGATCCTTCAGTCTCTTGACGCCGCCACGACGAACTTTTTCCTGCTGTGCGGCCTGAAGTGAAAATGAACTGAGGTGCAGAAGCGTTTTGCGGTCACCCCAGAGCGCATCATCGACCCGGTAATAATTTAGCAACACTGGCCTCCCCCTTTTCTGCAGCGTCAATAACGAGGTAGGATGATTGACCCGATAAGGTGCACTTTGCTCGCAAACTCGCAGGTACAAATCCCCTTCAGCTACCATCGCAAAGACCGTGTTATCTATCGACAGACTATATCCACCAAACAGCGCCCGGTAGCGAACCGTTCCCAGCGGCGAAAGATATTCTTGCGACTGATAAATCCGTTTGTATGAGATATTTCTCATGATTATTCCTTAAAAATCATGTAGATAAACTATAAACCTTACTAACGGATCCGCTAATCAGGAACATAGGCAACTTCACGCCCTGCGGCAAGATGAATTTCGCGTTCAGCAGAACTGAAGTTCAAATTTGCGAGTCGCTTTCAGAAAATGAGGTTGATCTTTGTACGTAGCAGGGGTACTGTATATGCATACAGTAACTCACAGGGCTGGATTGATTATGTACACTTCAGGTCATGCAAATCGTACCTCTTCATTTTCGACAACGTCTACCGCCGGGGCTTACTCTGCGACTGAGCCATCCTCAACGGGTCTTATCAGCGAAATTGTCTACCACGAAGACCAGCCCATGTTGACGCAACTTTTGCTGTTGCCCCTGCTGCAACAGCTGGGCCAACAATCCCGCTGGCAGCTTTGGCTTACGCCTCAGCAAAAGCTGAGGCGTGAGTGGGTACAGGCTGCGGGTCTCCCGCTGACCAAAGTTATGCAGATCAACCAGATGTCCCCGTGTAATACGCTGGCGTCTATGATCCGTGCGCTACGAACCGGAAACTACAGCGTAGTGATTGGTTGGCTTTCAGAAGAGTTAACGCCTGATGAATATTCACTTTTGGCGCAGGCAGCAGAAGAAGGTCATGCGATGGGGTTCGTTATGCGTCCCATTCGAGGGGGTCATCGTAGCGGCAGACAGTCAAGTGGGTTAAAAATTCACTCAAATTTGTATCATTAATCGCAATTAAGATTTTTCCTGGCAAATATTTTAATTTGTTGGCAACCTTTTTATTGTACAAGCAAATTTCGCGACAATGCTTGTCTGGTGCGGTTTCCCGCATTGTCTCCAGTCCAAAAATGACACACAAATGTTTCATATTATGTTCAGCAACCTTTTTTTTTCATATGCCTGACAGAGTTCACACTTGTAAGTTTCCAACTACGTTGTAGACTTTACATCGCCAGGGGTGCTCGTCTTAAGCCGTTAATAACGGCAATGTAATTAATGAGTCGCGCCCCCGGTGAAGGATTTAACCGTGAGTTTCATTGAATATTCATGGCGATTTTTGGATGATAACGAGGCGCAAAAAATGAAAAAGACAGCTATCGCGATTGCAGTGGCACTGGCTGGCTTCGCTACCGTAGCGCAAGCCGCTCCGAAAGACGAAACCTGGTATACTGGTGCTAAACTGGGCTGGTCTCAGTACCATGATACCGGTTTTATCCCGAACGATGGTCCGACCCACGAAAACCAGCTTGGCGCTGGCGCTTTCGGTGGTTACCAGGTTAACCCGTACGTTGGTTTCGAACTGGGTTATGACTGGTTAGGCCGTATGCCTTATAAAGGCGACAACGTAAACGGTGCTTTCAAAGCACAGGGCATCCAGCTGACCACCAAACTGAGCTACCCGGTAGCTGACGACCTGGACATCTATACTCGTCTGGGTGGTATGGTTTGGCGTGCAGATGCTAAAGCTCAGTCTCGCGTAAGCGGCGACACCTTCAAAGATCACGATACTGGCGTTTCTCCGGTATTTGCTGGTGGTCTGGAGTGGGCTGTTACTCGTGATGTTGCTACCCGTCTGGAATACCAGTGGACCAACAACATCGGCGACGCTAACACCGTTGGTACTCGTCCGGACAACGGCCTGCTGAGCGTAGGTGTTTCCTACCGCTTTGGCCAGCAGGAAGATGCTGCACCGGTAGTTGCACCGGCTCCGGCTCCGGCTCCTGAAGTACAGACCAAACACTTCACTCTGAAGTCTGACGTTCTGTTCAACTTCAACAAAGCTACCCTGAAACCGGAAGGTCAGCAGGCGCTGGATCAGATGTACACCCAGCTGAGCAACCTGGATCCGAAAGACGGTTCCGTTGTGGTTCTGGGCTTCACCGACCGTATCGGTTCTGACGCTTACAACCAGGGTCTGTCCGAGAAACGTGCTCAGTCTGTTGTTGACTACCTGATCTCTAAAGGTATCCCGTCCAACAAGATCTCCGCACGTGGTATGGGCGAATCTAACCCGGTTACCGGCAACACCTGTGACAACGTGAAAGCTCGTGCTGCGCTGATCGACTGCCTGGCACCGGATCGTCGCGTTGAGATCGAAGTTAAAGGTATCAAAGACGTTGTAACTCAGCCGCAGGCTTAAGTTATCGTCCAATAAAAAACCCCGCGCTGCGGGGTTTTTTTATGTCTTTCGCCGGGTGAACATTCATTCTTTACCCAATAGCGCTTTAAGATCGCTCTTCAGGCTGCTCATTTGCGTGGCATACTTCTCTTTATTTTCCGCGTCTTCAATCAGCTGCACAATCGTTTCGGAGAGCGTTTTTCCCCGACGCTGAGCCAGCCCCGCCAGACGCTGCCAGACGGCAAACTCCAGATCGATAGATTTCTTACGCGTGTGCTGATGCTCGGCATTAAAGTGCCGCTTGCGCCGCGCGCGGATCGTTTGCTTCATACGGTTCAACAAATCCGGATTGATATGCTGCTCAATCCAGTCGTTTACCTGAACCGGTTCATTTTCGAGCTTCAGCAAGACATCGACGGCTTCTCTGGCGGCGCTGGATTCAATATAACGCGTGATCAACTCACCCTCCCGGTGTTTTTTCACCAGGTATTTCCACTTCCAGCCGCTCTCAAGATTTTCCAGTTGTTGATATTTCATTGCGATCTCAATGTGACCGTGTAACTCATTCAGGATAACAGTTTTTTTGCGTTGTGCTGAGCAGAAATCGCCCCCCTAAATTCGAAATGAGTTTAACCGCACGTTGATTATCTATTATCCGTGTGCTCACCTGCGGCATGCGGTATAATCGCGCGCTTTGAATCTGACTAAAAAAATCGACTTTGACCATAAATAAACTTGCCTGGCGCGATCTTACGCCTGATACCGAAAGCTATCAGAATGTGTTTGCACAGCCTGATTTCGCATCTGTTGACGACACGCTGTTGAACGGCACCCAGGACCGTCTGCTCTATGCGCTTGAGCAGTTACTTCGTCCGCTGTCGGTATCCCCTTTTATGCTGGTGAAAGCGCCAGAAGAAACCGAGTACCTGCATCTGCTGGCGGCGACGGCCCGTGAACTCTGCCCGCCGGAAGAACAACTTACCGGTGTTCGCTATCAGATTGATCGACACCATATTACGCTACATCCTGCGCAGTCCCCGGACGACAACTTTGCCGGGACGGGAAAAATCGTGTGCGCCGACTGGGTTGAAGCTGAACAGCTTTTTGGCTGCGTGCGCCAGTTTAACGGCGACGTTAGTCTGCATCCGGGTCTGGTTCATCAGGCAAACGGCGGTGTACTGATGGTGTCCCTGCGCACGCTGTTAGCCCAGCCTCTGCTGTGGATGCGTCTGAAAATGATTGTCGCCCTCCAGCGCTTTGACTGGGTTGCCTTTGATGAGTCACGTCCCCTGCCGGTCAGCGTACCGCCTATGCCGCTCTGCTTAAAAGTAATTCTGGTCGGCGAGCGAGACTCGCTGGCGGATTTTCAGGAGATGGAGCCGGAACTGACGGCCAACGCCATCTACAGCGAATTTGAAGACAATTTCCAGATTGCGGATGCCGATGATATGCAGCGGTGGTGCCGCTGGATTTATCAGGTGGCGGATTATTATCAGCTGCCGAAACCGGCGGCTGATGCCTGGCCCATATTCATTCGTGAAGCCGTGAGGTATACCGGCGATCAGGAAACGCTGCCACTGTGTCCGCTGTGGATTGCCCGCCAGCTGCGGGAAGCCGCTGCCTTTACCGAAGAGCCGACGTTCACGGCTGAACAGCTTCAGGCAATGCTGGCCCAGCGTGAATGGCGGGAAGGCTTCCTGGCCGAGCGCATTCAGGATGAAATCCTGCTTGAGCAAATCCTTATTGAAACGGAAGGTGAACAGATCGGTCAAATCAACGCCCTGTCGGTGGTTGAATTTCCGGGGCATCCGCGCGCCTTTGGTGAACCTTCGCGTATTAGCTGTGTAGTCCATGTCGGCGATGGCGAATTCACTGATATCGAGCGCAAGGCAGAACTGGGCGGCAACATTCATGCGAAAGGCATGATGATTATGCAGGCGTTTTTGATGACCGAGCTTGAGCTCGACCAGCAAATTCCTTTCTCGGCATCGCTCACATTCGAGCAATCATACAGCGAGGTCGATGGCGACAGCGCCTCTCTGGCCGAACTGTGCGCGCTGATTAGCGCCCTGTCCTGCGCGCCCATTAATCAAAGTATCGCCATTACCGGTTCGGTAGACCAGTTTGGTCGCGTCCAGCCGGTTGGCGGTCTGAATGAAAAAATTGAAGGCTTCTTCACCATTTGCCAGCAGCGCGGCCTGACGGGTAGCCAGGGCGTTATTATTCCGGCGGCCAACGTGCGTCACCTCAGCCTCACGCAGACGTTATTACAGGCCGTGGAAGCGGAACAATTTTTCATTTGGGCTGTCGATGATGTTACCGATGCGCTGCCTCTGCTCACCCGCCTGGTGTGGGATGGTGAAGGGCAGACCACGCTGTTGCAAACAATTCAGGAGCGGATAGCACAGGCCAATCAGCCGGATGCTCGTCATCGCTATCCCTGGCCGTTACGCTGGTTCAGCCGCTTTGGTTCTAACTGATCGGACTTGTTCAGCGTACACGTGTTAGCTATCCTGCGTGCTTCACTAAAATAAGGCTTACTGAGAACATGGTAGATAAACGCGAATCCTATACAAAAGAAGACCTTCTTGCCTCTGGTCGCGGAGAACTGTTTGGTGCTAAAGGCCCGCAGTTACCGGCGCCAAACATGCTGATGATGGACCGCGTCGTGAAAATGACGGAAACGGGCGGCAACTATGACAAAGGGTATGTTGAAGCAGAGCTGGACATTACTCCGGACCTGTGGTTCTTCGACTGCCATTTTATTGGCGATCCGGTGATGCCAGGCTGTCTGGGCCTCGATGCGATGTGGCAGCTGGTAGGATTCTATCTTGGCTGGCTCGGCGGTGAAGGCAAAGGCCGCGCGCTGGGCGTTGGTGAAGTAAAATTTGCCGGTCAGATCCTGCCGACGGCGAAAAAAGTGACCTACCGTATTCACTTCAAGCGCGTCGTAAACCGTCGCCTGGTCATGGGCATTGCCGATGGCGAAGTGCTGGTTGACGGTCACCTGATTTATACTGCTAAAGAATTGAAAGTGGGTCTGTTCCAGGACACATCAGCATTCTGATGGGTTAGCAGGCGAAACCTCCGCCCGGCGGAGGTTTCTTTATTAAAGAGACAGAATCAGGCGATAACTGCCCTGTCCTCCATGGCTTCTCGCCAGCCTCCAAGCCAGTATGACCTCTGATTCAGCGCCTGATAGGGGCAAAGTTCTTTTGAGCGTCCGGCAATACCCGCCTGATACCCTCTTTGGTGTGCCCGTTCCAGGCGATCTCGTTTTTGTCTCTTCATGCCTCGTTTCCCTCATCGTTTTGGTCTGGTGGAAAAGAAAACAGTGATTACTAAACGCGCAATCACGTCTAACGAATACCGCGAAAAATGCTGAGCGTCAATGCGCAAATTTCATACCGATGTCATATTTATAAGGTATGCAAATGCGGTTTTGAGACAAATCGGTGATTCAGGATCAGTAACGGATTGAAGATAAATGCAAAAAAAAACCGCACCGGCATAACGCGCGGTACGGTTTCAGGAGTATTAATTTTACTTATGGCAGACGCTTGATCTCATTCGCAATAGCCGACGCTTCCTGTCCCCATGCCTGCGCCAGCATTTTCACCATTTCGTCATAACCATCTTTTTGTTGCGCCAGTTCAACGTGGAATGGCCGCTTGATGATCTGCCCCTGGTGGTTTAACAGCCACTCGCCGCTGACAATGACATGCCCGTCATAGCGGCCGTGAAAGCCCGTTACCGTCACGTTCAACGTGTCCTGATCGCTGCCCAGCGGTTGTGAGGCAACCACCCATCCCGGAAGCTGATTACTCAAATTCGCCACCAGCGTGGTGCGCAGTTGCTGATCCAGCGGGCTGGCCCACAGATTACTGGTGGCGATAACATATTGAACATCGGTGGTCTGATAAACCACGCCGTTTCCGGCGAGGTAATCCGGCACCGCGACCTGCTCAACCCACAGCAGGCGATTTCCCTGACTGGCAACACTCTGGGTTAATAACTGTGAAGAAGGCAGTTGATACCAGGTTTTGCTCTCCTCACTGCTGCTGCAGGCGGTTAACGCCAGTGCCATTATGACCATCAGCCACTTTTTCATTGTTTTGCCCTCTTCGGCTCAGGATCTTTTTTACTTTTCGCTTCAAAGACCAGCGCGTTGCTCTTATCGTTCAGCGTTTTCAGTACCGGCTGTAGCTCACGCAATACCTGATCCAGACGCTGCATATCCGAAACCATTTTGTTATAGGCGGCGGAGCCTGGCTGGAAGCCCTGCATACTACGATTGAGTTCACGCAGCGTTTTCTGCATATCCGCCGGCAGTTCCTGCGCGGATTGACTGGCAGTCAGCTTATTCAGGTTATCCAGCGTCGTTTGCAGGCGGCGCAGCGTTGCCTGACTTTCGGTAAGCGTGTTGGTCGCCTGCTGAAGCATTGGATTAAGCGGCAGACTGTTGATCTTATCCAGCGTATCCATCAGGCGCTGCTGGATTTGCGCCAGCCCACCGCTTTCCGTCGGAATGACTTTATAACCGCCAAACTCACGCATCCCGGTAACGGGTGTGGCTTTAGGATAGAAATCCATATCGACATACAGCGCGCCCGTGACCAGGTTACCGGTTTTCAGCGAGCCGCGCAGACCGCGTTTAAGCAGATCCGTCAGATGTCCCGCCACATCCGGATTTTCGCCAAGCTGGCTGGCCAGACGTTCGGGTTCGATGCGGATCAGTACCGGGATGCGGTAATCGTTATTCAGCGCCTGGCGTAACCCCGGCACAAAGAACGGCACTTCACCCACCGTACCCAGGCGGATACCGCGGAATTCAACCGGCGCGCCCGGCTGAAGGCCACGAATCGAATCTTTAAAGAACATCAGATAATCGATGTGATCGGTATACAGCGACTCCTGAATATTTTTCTGGCTGTCGTAGAGATTAAATTCGCTTTTCTCCGCCACCGGCTGTCCCAGTTCCAGTCCTTCCGGCACGTCAAAGCTTACGCCGCCGCTAAACAGCGTGGTCAGCGAGCCCATTTCGACGCGCATACCTGCGGAGTTAAGATCGACGGCGATCCCGCTGTCTTTCCAGAAGCGAACGTTGCTGGTCACCAGACGATCGTTAGGCGCGTTAATAAACAGCTGATAGCTGATCGAGCGCTTCTGCGGATCGAACGTGCTGGTCTCGACCGAGCCGACGCGGTAGCCACGGAACAATACCGGATCGCCGGGGCTGAGTTGTCCGGCTTTTTTACTGTCAAGAATGACGCGGATCCCCTTCGCATCCGGCGGTGCCAGCGGCGGTGAGTCCAGCAATTGATAGCTCTCCGGCTCGCTGCCCTTGTTACCCGGCTGAAGCTCGATGTAAGCCCCGGAGAGAAGCGTCCCGAGGCCGCTAATGCCTTCACGATCGACCTGCGGCTTCACCACCCAAAAGACCGAGTCTTTATGCAGCAGTTTTTCCATACCGGCGTTAAGCCGTGCTTTGATTTCAACATGCGTCAGATCGTCGGTCAGCGTGGCGCTTTCTACCACGCCAACGTTAACACTGCGGCTTTTAATGGTGGTTTTACCGCCTTCAATGCCTTCCGCATTGGTGGTGATAAGCGTTACCATTGGCCCCTGATGGCTGTAGTGATAAAACAGGATCCATGCGCCAATCAGCGCAGTAACGATGGGAAATATCCAGACCGGGGACCAGTTTTTCACCTTCTTCACCTGGGCCTCACCCTTTTTTGTTTCCATCTTATAATGATTCCTCATGGCTGCTTTCCGGCTCCCGATCCCAGGACAAACGGGGATCGAAGATCATTGCCGAGAACATGGTCATTATCACCACCAGCGCAAACATGAGCGCGCCCATAGCAGGATAAATATTCATTAATCCGCCCATGCGCACCAGCGCCGAGAGGACTGCGATTACAAATACATCAATCATCGACCAGCGGCCAACGAACTCCACCACTTCATAAATCAGGTGCATTCTCTCCCGGTCGCGCTGACCATGCCCTTTGGCGTCCCAGCACAGCCATGCAATAGCGATCATTTTCAGGGTTGGCACCATAATACTGGCGATGAAAATGACCCCTGCGACCGGATAAGATCCTTCACTCCACAGCAGGATGACGCCGGCCAGAATAGTGGATGGCATTTTGTCACCCAGCAAATCGGTGATCATGATCGGCTGGATATTGGCCGGAAGATAGAGAAGGATGGACGTCACCAGCAGTGCCATCGTCCATTGCAGACTGTTTTTGCGCCGCACATGCCCCTGCGTGTGGCAACGCGGGCAGGTTTTTTGATCGGCAGGGAGAATAGCCGTGCAGCAGGCGCACGAACGCAGCCCCTGACGGATCCCGGTGACGCCTGGCGTCAGCGGTTGCGAAATGGCAGGCATCGGTTCGATGTCATCCCACAGCCAGCGACGATCCACGCACTGAAACGCGCGCAGCTGGACGATACAAAACAGGCACCACGGAATAAAACTGCTGCCGATGCCAATATCGCCGTACGCCATCAGCTTAACAAAGCTCACCAGCACGCCCGCGAGGAAAATCTCCGCCATCCCCCAGCTTTTAAGCTGAAAGAGTACCCGTGCCAGCAGCCGCTTTAAGGGCTCCGGCATCTCAAGGCGATTCACCAGCAGTAAAATGGTGATCAGACAAAATGCGGGGACTAACTGAACGAAGACGATAAAAAATGTCCCCAGGCTGGCATAATCTTCGGAGAACATGACGCGCGGGATCTCCAGCAGCGTCACTTCGCTTTTAACGCCCGCCACGTTCATATTGACGAACGGGAACAGGTTTGACAGCAGAAGCATGAACAGCGCCACCAACGCGTAGGCGGTCGGACGCTGCCGTGGCGCAAACCATTCGGTCGTCAGGGTCGTTTCGCAACGTGGGCACGTGGCTTTATGACCGTGTTCCAGCGGCGGCAAGGCCACCAGCAAATCACACTGCGGGCACAAAATATGCCGCGCAGCATGATGGCTATCACACATACTCGTTCCTCGGGTTATGCGCCGTTTTTAAGCGCTTCCAGGTATTCCCAGCGCTCAAACGCCTCTTCCAGCGCCTGCTCAGCGGCGGCCAACTCCGCCAGCACTTTTTGCGTATGATCGTGTGGCTGGTTAAAGAACGTAGCGTCAGCGACCTGAGCCTGAAGCGACTCCAGATCCGCCTCCAGACTCTCCAGCTTCTGCGGCAGCTGTTCCAGTTCACGTTGTAGGTTATAGCTTAACTTTGCACCACCGCGCTTAACATTTTCCGCTTTTGTCGCCGCGGGCTCCGGCGCTTTGCTACTGGCAGCAGGTTTTTGTGCCTGGGTCTGCGACTGAGATTGTTGACCGCGCGCATCGTGATAGCCGCCAACGTAGCAGCCAATCTTCCCGTTACCTTCGAAGATCCAGCACTCCGTCACGGTATTATCAACAAACTGGCGATCGTGGCTTACCAGCAGCACCGTGCCCTGATAGCCGTCGATCAACTCTTCCAGCAGTTCCAGCGTTTCGACATCAAGGTCGTTGGTCGGTTCATCGAGGATCAATAAGTTACTGGGTTTGAGGAATAACCGTGCCAGCAGCAGACGGTTACGCTCCCCGCCGGAGAGTGCCCGCACCGGCGTCATCGCCCGTTTTGGATGGAACAGGAAGTCCTGAAGATAGCCCAGTACGTGCCGCGGCTTACCGTTGACCATCACTTCCTGTTTGCCTTCGGCGAGGTTATCCATCACCGTTTTATCCGGATCGAGTTCCGCCCGGTGCTGGTCAAAGTACGCCACTTCAAGTTTAGTACCGACGTGGATGCGTCCACTGCCCGCCTTAAGCTGACCGAGCATCAGTTTTAGCAGCGTGGTTTTACCGCAGCCGTTAGGCCCAATCAGGGCGATTTTGTCGCTGCGCTGCACCTGAGCCGAGAAATCGTTTACCAGCACTTTGCCATCGACCTGATAATTGGCATGCTCAATTTCAAAGACAATTTTTCCGGAACGGGTGGCCTCTTCAACCTGCATCTTCGCGCTGCCCATTACTTCCCGGCGTTCGCTGCGCTCGTTACGCATCGCTTTCAGCGCGCGTACGCGCCCTTCATTACGGGTACGACGCGCTTTGATACCCTGACGGATCCACACTTCTTCCTGCGCCAGTTTGCGATCAAACTCCGCATTCTGTAACTCTTCTACGCGCAGCGCTTCTTCTTTATCCAGCAGGTACCGATCGTAATTGCCCGGATACGTCACCAGCTTGCCGCGATCGAGATCGACAATGCGCGTTGCCATATTGCGAATAAAGGAACGGTCGTGCGAGATAAAGATAATCGTGCCGTTGAAGGATTTTAAAAACCCTTCCAGCCAGTCGATAGTTTCAATATCCAGGTGGTTAGTCGGCTCGTCGAGCAGCAGAACGCGCGGGGCGCTGACCAGCGCCCGTCCCAGCGCCGCTTTACGCAGCCAGCCGCCGGAGAGCGCCGCCAGTTCGGTATCCGGCTCCAGGCCTAATTGCGCGAGCACTTCATTAATGCGGTTTTCAAGCTGCCACAGGCCGTGGTGATCCAGCTGCTCCTGCACTTTCGCCAGCTCGTGCAAATTTTTATCGCTCGGATCGGTCATGACCAGATGCGAGATATCGTGGTAACGCTTGAGATACACCGCCTGCTCTGCAATCCCTTCCGCAACGAAATCATAGACGCTGCCCTGCACGTTGCGCGGCGGATCCTGTTGCAGACGCGCTACGACCAGATCCTGCTCATAGATAATGCGGCCGTCATCCAGCCCCTGTTCGCGATTGAGAATTTTCATGAGGGTGGATTTGCCTGCGCCATTACGGCCAACCAGACAAACACGCTCGTTATCCTCGATATGCAGTTCTGCGTTATCCAGCAGCGGCGAGTCGCTAAACGACAGCCAGGCACCGTGCATACTGATTAATGACATTTACTTTTCCTTTCAGGCGGCGGTAATCAGCCAGCAGTTGTGGATCTGACGATTGCGGGCAAAGTCCTGCGACAGCGTTTTTTGGGTGATTTCTTGTGCTTTCAGTCCCAGTTCAGCCAGCCCGTCGTTATCCATGCGGAAACTGCGTTTGTTGTTAGAGAACATGATGGTGCCGCCTTTGCGCAGCAGGCGCTTGAGATCGCGCATCAGGCGCAGGTGATCGCGCTGTACGTCAAAGGTTTCTTCCATCCGTTTAGAGTTAGAGAACGTCGGCGGATCGATAAAGATCAGATCGAATTGCTCATCGGTTTCGGCCAGCCAGCCCAGGACATCGGCCTGCATCAGGCGATGCTGACGCCCGGTAAGACCGTTCAGGCGCAGGTTACGTTCGGCCCACTCCAGATAGGTACGTGACATATCAACGGTGGTGGTTGAACGTGCGCCGCCCAGCCCGGCGTGAACGCTGGCGCTGCCGGTATAGGAGAAGAGGTTGAGGAAATCTTTCCCTTTGCTCATCTGCCCCAGCATCCGGCGGGCGATGCGGTGATCGAGGAACAGTCCGGTATCCAGATAGTCGGTCAGGTTCACCCACAGCTTCGCGTTATATTCGCTCACTTCAAGGAAGTCACCCTTCTCGCTCAGTTTTTGATACTGATTTTTGCCTTTCTGCCGTTCACGGGTTTTCAGGATCAGTTTGTTCGGTGCCATATTAAGAACGGCGATCGTTGCCGCGATAATATCAAACAGACGCTGACGCGCTTTTTGCTCATCGATGGTTTTCGGCGGCGCATATTCCTGAATGACGATCCAGTCACCGTAGCGATCGACCGCGACGTTATATTCCGGCAGGTCGGCGTCGTACAGGCGATAGCATTCAATCCCCTCCTGCCGCGCCCATTTTTCCAGTTTCTTCAGGTTTTTACGCAAGCGGTTAGCGTAATCTTCCGCTACCGTAGCCGGTTTACTGTCGGCGGTGGTTTCGGCGAGATGATAGTTTTTCTGCACGCAGTCCAGCGGACCGTTTTTGGCTTTGAACTGACCATCGGCGCGCAGTTGCAGGCAGTTAAGCAGATCCGGCGAGGCGCTGAACATCGACAGATTCCAGCCGCCGAACTGGTTTTTCATGATCCGACCCAGCAGGCTGTGCAGGGCAATCAGCGCCGGTTCGCTTTCCAGACGCTCACCGTAAGGCGGGTTGCTGATGACCGTGCCGTAAGGCCCTTTTGGCAGCGGATTGGTTAGCTGAGCGACGTCTTTCACCTCGAAGGTAATCAGCTCGCCAATGCCGGCGCGGCGGGCGTTGCTGCGCGCACGTTCAATCACTCTGCCATCAACGTCTGAGCCATAAAAACGTGAGCCATAGTCGGCCAGCCCCTGACGGGCGCGGGTCTGCGCTTCGGCTTTCACCTCTTTCCACAGCGCCTCATCATGCTGCGCCCAGCCGCCAAAACCCCAGTGCCCGCGATGCAGACCCGGCGCACGATCGGTCGCCAGCATAGCGGCTTCAATCAGCAGGGTTCCCGAGCCACACATGGGATCCAGCAGCGGCGTTCCTGGCTGCCAGCCGGAGCGCATCACGATAGCGGCGGCAAGGTTTTCTTTGATGGGAGCCATGCCGGTACGATCGCGATAGCCGCGCAGATGCAGGCCTTCACCGCTCAGATCGAGGGAAATGTGCGCCGTTTCTTTGTTCAGCCAGACGTTAATGCGCAGATCCGGAGACTCACGATCAACATTTGGCCGCGGCAGATTTTTGCGGGTAAAGGCGTCAACAATGGCATCTTTAACTTTTAACGCGCCGTACTGGCTATTGCGGATACTGTCGTTGAGGCCGCTGAAATGAACCGCGAAGGTTGCCTCAGGGTTGAACATCTCAGTCCACGGGATCGCCTGTACGCCGAGGTAAAGGTCGAGATCGCTGTACACGCTGCATTCTCCGAGCGGCATCATGATGCGCGACGCCAGACGACTCCACATCAGGCTTTGATATAAGAGCCGCGCGTCCCCTTCAAAATGGACACCACCCTGGACCACCTGGCAATTCACCGCACCAAGTCCTTCCAGTTCAGTTTTTAACAGCTCTTCCAGCCCACGGGCCGTACTGGCAAACAGAGAATTCATATCGTCACTTTTACTCTAATAAAATTGTTGCGCATTATAGCCAATCTCAACGCTATGTCATAAAGTTGAGGGCTTATTTTCACGTATAAGGGGCAGGTTGTGGCCACGTTATCCAGACTTTTCATTCATCCGGTAAAATCCATGCGCGGCATTGGCCTGACGCATGCCCTTGCGGATATCAGCGGCCTGGCATTTGACCGGATCTTTATGATCACTGAACCTGATGGCACGTTCATTACTGCCCGTCAATATCCACAGATGGTTCGCTTTACGCCTGCCCCTCTGCATAACGGGCTTCATCTTACCGCACCGGATGGCAGCAGCGCGCTGGTTCGTTTTACCGATTTTGCCGCCCAGGGCGAGCCCACCGAAGTATGGGGAAATCATTTTACCGCACTCGTGGCCCCCGGGGAAATTAACCGCTGGCTTTCGGGCTTTTTCGCCCGTGAGGTCCAGTTGCGCTGGGTGGGATCTGAGCCGACGCGACGCGTTAAGCGCTTCGACGCGGTACCGCTGTCATTTGCCGATGGCTTTCCGTTTCTGCTGACCAGTGAAGCCTCATTGCGCGATGTGCAAAATCGCTGCTCTGCCGGGGTGAAGATGGAACAATTTCGCCCTAATCTGGTGGTGGCGGGCACGCAACCGTGGGAAGAAGATACGTGGAAAACGATTCGCATTGGCGAGGTAATTTTTGACATTGTTAAACCCTGTAGCCGTTGCGTATTAACTACCGTCAGCCCCGAACGAGGCCAGAAACATCCTTCCGGTGAACCGCTGGCGACTCTGCAAACGTTCCGTATGGCGGACAACGGTGATGTCGACTTTGGCCAAAATCTGATTGCCCGCAACAGCGGCGTCGTGCGGGTGGGCGATGAGATAACCGTCCTGGCTACCGGCCCGGCCAGATCGTATGGCGCAGGTGACGTCGTTGAAAATATTGCCGTTGAACAGCAGGACAATGCGGTGGTAGATATCGACTGGCAGGGGCAAAAATTCAGCGGTAATAATCAGCAGATTTTACTTGAGCAACTGGAACAACAGGGGATCCGCGTGCCCTACTCTTGCCGTGCCGGACTGTGTGGCAGCTGCCGTATTCGTCTGGTCGAGGGCGAGGTGAGCGAATTAAGGAAAGGGGCTATCGCTCAGGACGGAACCATCCTGTGCTGTAGCTGTGTGCCAAAAACGTCATTACGCCTGCAAAATTAAACGGCATGCTCCAGATAGTGACTGACGCAGTCGACCTGACGAAGTCGGTCATTCATCACTTTTATTGCATCCCCTAACTGCATCGTACGTCCGGCAATCATCACGCCGGGCTGCGCCACCAGGCACAACGTCGCATTATCGCCAGGTTCAACTACCAGCAAATTAACCTGCTCCAGTGAATCGCTAAGCCATACGCAGGCAGCATCGCCCATCGTGGGCATCCAGTGGGAGGAATGCGAGGTGAAATGCCAGCTTTTCGGCATTTGAGGTTTCAGGAAACGGATGGCGACCAGCGCGTTAAGCACCAGCTCGGCACGATGTTCTTTTTTGAGGTCGAGGTCGCGACATTTCTCGTCAAAGGAAAAATAAAGCGCGGCATCGTCAACACAAAAGCCAGAGGATTCAAAGGCATCGGGCGTCAGCATTCGTCGGGCAAAGCGAGAGCGAAAAAGCATGCCGTTCGCTAAATCGAGCATCATACGATCGTGCTCATCGTCAAAATACCAGCGCCAGTTATCGTCGGGTTTAATACGCATTATGTTCCTGTCCCCTTCAGATGTTGATTTCGGCATCGTCCTTTGCCGCTTCGATTGTTGCTCCAATAAAAAAAGACCAGAACGTATAAATAAGCAACAAGAGGGGAATATAAAACAACCAGGGCTGAAAATAAAGCCCTGGCAGGTCACAAAATTCAGGATTAGATGTGAGAAATGATGTCTTTAATCAACGGCGGACCTTTAAAAATAAATCCGGAGTAGATTTGCACCAGCGATGCTCCCGCCGCCATCTTCTCCCGAGCCGCTATCACCGAGTCAATGCCGCCGACGCCAATAATGGGCAATTGTCCTTTTAATTCCGCCGACAGCATATGGATAATTTCAGTACTTTTTAACTGTAATGGACGTCCGCTTAAACCACCGCTTTCATCACAATGTTTCAATCCCTGAACCAGAGAACGATCTAATGTTGTATTGGTCGCAATAACACCATCAATATTATGGCGTAATAAACTATCGGCGACCTGAATCAGTTCCTCTACAGAAAGATCCGGGGCGATCTTTACCGCGATCGGAACATATTTGTGATGCCGTCCCTGAAGTTCATTTTGTTTATTTTTTATCGCGCTTAATAAATCATCCAGCGCTTCACCGTATTGTAGCGTGCGCAGACCGGGAGTATTTGGCGAGGAAATATTAATCGCAATATAACCGGCATAGGCATAGACTTTTTCCATACAAATCAGGTAGTCATCTTTACCATGCTCGACTGGCGTATCTTTATTTTTGCCAATATTAATCCCCAGCACACCATCAAAATGCGCTCTTTTGACGTTCTCAACCAGGTTATCAACACCAAGATTATTAAAGCCCATACGGTTGATCAAACCTTCGGCCTCCACCAGCCGGAAGATCCGCGGCTTATCATTGCCTGGCTGAGGCAGCGGCGTGACCGTACCGATTTCAACGGAGCCGAATCCCATTGCGCCCAGCGCATCAATGCATTCACCGTTCTTATCCAGTCCGGCGGCCAGGCCGAGAGGATTTTTGAACGTCAATCCCATGCAGGTCACTGGCTTTTGCGGTACCTTCTGGCGTACCAGCGCTTCCAAGGGCGTTCCTGAAAGGCGGCGTAATTGCTGGAAGGTAAATTCATGAGCGCGCTCTGGATCGAGCTGGAAAAGGGCTTTACGAACGAAGGGGTAGTACATGAACTCTCCTGGATTCCCGGTGTGCAAACCGGGGGCGTATTATGGGTGATATTCAGGAGAAAGGGAATTGACCTGCGGCAAAAAAGGACCGTTTAGACGCAAACGATTTCTTTTCACGCCGCACGCCCCCCTTTCGAAAGCGTATTAGGGCGATCACCCGCTATATTAAAGCGGATCAACGCGCTCATGCTGTTCCAGCACCGCCAGCGCCAGTCCATTGGCCGGGTCAACGTGCTGTTCAATAAAATGCAGGCGGGTGCGTTGCAGGGTGAAGTCCAGCGCGCTTTGCTTTGCGCTATGACGCACGGCGGCGACAAACCCTTCATGGTGATTCCAGGGGCCGTCGATCACAATATCGCCGGGATTCAGTAGCAGCATGATTTGCCCCAGCGCGTGTCCCAGATGGGTGCCAGCGGTCGCCATGAGCGCGTTCACAATATCAGGCGCGCTGGCACGATTTTCCCAGCTAAGACCGGGCGCTTTTACTGCCAGCTGCTGCTGGATGGCTGGCTGACTTATTAACGTTTCCAGGCATCCTCTACGGCCACACGAGCAGCGGATGCCATGCGGATCGATAACCAGATGCCCTACCTCTCCGGCGGTCCAGCTACTGCCGGTATAAATTTCTCCGTCTTTAACCAACGCACCACCAACACCTTCGCCGATACGCAAATAAAAATTGCTGTCGGTCGGATCGCATTTTAACTGCCGGGCGGACAGCAGCGCCGCCGCCTTGACGTTATTCATTATTAATAACGGTACCGAAACCTGGGGCTGCAACGATGAGAAGAGATCGGCGTCCTGCCAGCCAAGATGGGAAGAGTGGTGCATCCAGCCACGCTGCGGATCGATAATCCCGGGGAAGCCAAGCGCAATACCAATCAGAGCCGGGTAGTCGCGGGTCAGCTGCTGACAGTGCCTGACGAGTTCAGCAAGCAACCGCGCCGGATCGGCGGTCTCCGTTTGCCAGGTCCGTTCTTCAAGCACCTGAGAAAAGGCATCGCATACCCGCAGATGAACGCGCTGCCGCTCAACCATGATCCCCGCACTTAACCGCCGCTCCGGGCGTAGCGCAATGCCGATTTTGCGCCTTCCGGCCACGGAAGAGGAGAAGGGTTCACGCTCTTCAACGAGGCCAGCCGCGATAAGATCGTCAACGATCAGCGAGACGGTGTTTTTGCTCAGCCTGAGCTGGCGGGAAAGATCCTGTCTGGAGGTCAGTTGCTGATGACGCAGGGCGGCTATCACTCGCTTTTCATTGTTGATGCGCAGGATAGCCGGCCCTTTCCCTGTTTCTTTCATGACTGGACTCAGTTAGTACGGTAATGTTTCCAGTCTATCAGCAGCGCTGAGTTAGTCACCCCATACTTTCTGTCCTTTTTTCCAGCACCCCGCCAGCGTCACGCCACCGTCGGAACGCCTGAAAAGCGTGATCAGATCGGCAGGTGCGCCCACGCTGAGCCCTGCCTGCTGCGGTAAGCCAAGCTGCCGCGCCGGGCGAACGGAAGCCATCTCTATCGCGGTTGGTAAATCGGTAAGCGCTGAGGTCAACAGGAAATTAACCCCTTCCAGCAGACTACGGGCCGAGCCAGCCAGTAACTGCGGGTTATCGCGCATTGCCAGCCGTCCGTGAGGATGAAGAATGACATGTCCGCCAATATTGGCCTGATATTCTCCCGGCGCAAGCCCGGCAAAATGCGTCACATCGCTGACCAGCATGATGTGCTCTCCCTTAGCGCGCATAAATACTTTCAATACCGACACCGGCAGATGTTCGCCATCGGCAATAACGGTACAGGCCAGCCGATCGTCTGCCAGTTGCTGCCAGATATAATTCGGATGACGCGGAAGTTGTAAATGCGCGCCGTTGCCAAGGTGCGTAGACAGACGCGCTCCGGCCTCAACCGCCTCATCAATTTGCGCCGGGGAGGCGGCGGTATGGCCGATGGAAAACCGAACGCCGCTGTGCTGATAGTTGCGAATAAACGCCGCGGCCTGCGGCCATTCCGGGGAAAGGGTCAACAGACGAATTCGCCCGTTCGCGCGGCGCTGCCACTCGTCAAATAGCGAGCATTCCGGCGCGCAAATGGCACCGGACGGGTGAGCTCCCCGCGGCCCGTCCTGCGGCGACAAAAACGGGCCTTCAAGATGAATACCCGCTATCGCCTCTTCTACCACGGACCGCTGCTCACAGGCCTGGGCCAGCACACACATGGCGTTGCCAATGGTTTGTGCATCGGTGGTGATCACCGTCGGTAGCCAGCTGGTCACCCCTTCACGCCACAGCAGACGCACAGCCTCCTCTACCTGCTCGCCGCTAAAAGGGTAATGATTAAAATCGATTCCCTGAAATCCGTTGACCTGAAGATCGACCAGACCGGGCGCAATAATGGGCAGGGTCTCATCTGTATCCAGACCTTCGATAGCGCAGATTCTTCCCTGCGCGATTTTCACGGCGACCGGTTGTAAGGTCCGGTAATCACGCGCATGCAATACATCGTTAGTCAACGGTCACCTCCGCACAGGCATCGGCATCGGTATATAGCGTGCAGTCGGGATGCCGGCGCAGGATCGTCGCCGGGCACGCGACAGAGATCGGATCGTACAATGTGCTGGCAACCGCCTGACGTTTTGTGGCCCCCGGCACGATGCAAAAAAGACGCGCGGCCTGCATCAGTGCCGGAATAGTCAATGTCAGGGCGTGGGTGGGCACCTCTTCCAGACGCGTAAAGCAGCCATCGTTAACCTGCTGCTGGCGGCAAACCTCGTCAAGTTCGACGGGCTTAATGATGGCCGGATCGTCAAAATCGGCTACCGGCGGATCGTTAAATGCCAGATGACCATTCTCACCAATGCCCAGGCATACTGCGTCAATCGGCGCTTGCGCCAGTAACTGCGTATAGCGTCGGCAGGTCTGCCGGGTGTCCCCCTGCCCGTCGATTAAATGAACCTGCCCAGGCTTCACCCGATCAAACAGAGCGTCGCATAAAAAACGACTGAAGCGCTGAGGAGCCTCTGCCCCCAGCCCGAGATATTCATCCATATGAAAAACGGTGACCCGCGACCAGTCGATACCTTCAGCCTGCGACAATGTGGCAAGGAATTCAGATTGCGATGGCGCAGCGGCAAAGATCATTCGCACCCGGGATTGTGAGGCCAGGCGAGTGCGCATCCAGCCTGCAACCGCCTCTCCTGCCGCTTCTCCCATCGCCTGACGGCTGGCAAAACGCAGGACCTCAAGATTTTCAATTTTTGCTTTCTGTAGACGTTTTGTCATTTTACACCTCCTGTGATGTCGCTGTTCGGCCAGCTGAAGACCGGTCGACTTCTTTATTGAGTGCCGCGAGCATTTGTTCTACCTCAGGCCGCACGGCTGAAGGCCGTAACCAGCCAAAGCCCACGTACACCACCAGCGATGAAAGCACGGGCGCAGCGACTGTCATGGCGGTGCTGGCATCGGTCAGGACAAATTTAACGATGAAAAATGTGCTAATCCCAATTGCCCAGCTCACAATGGCGGCGGCACTACCGCTGCGTTTACACCATGGCAATAAGCCTAACAGCATTGGAATGGAAATCGGCCCTACCAGCCCGCCAAACCAGATCACTAGCAGGGACAGCACGCCGCCAAAGCGGGAAGCGTTAACAGCGATGATCAACGTGGTGATAATGAACAAAAAGGCCGTTGTGCGCGCAACCAAAAGTGAAGTTTGACCGCGTTTGAATTTTCCAGGCAGCATAACGGGCAGAATGTCTCGCGTCACCACGGCCGTAATCGCATTTGCATCCGAGGAAGTCATGGAGAGCGTATGGGTAAACATGGCGATAAGCACCAGCCCAATCAGCCCGTTAGGCAGTAAATCCATTGCCATGACGGAGTAAGAGCGCGAAGGATCGCTAATACCGGGATAAATAAGCGGGGCCGCCCACATCGGCAAAAACAACACCAGCGGCCAGATAAGATACAGCGCGGATGATAATAGCGCTGCTTTACGCGCGTCGCGCCCGCCGGGTGAGGCAATAAAGCGCTGCGCCAGATTCCAGGTTCCCCCGTTATAGCTCAAGGTGTAGATGATCAGATAAGCAAGAATAAATCCAGCCGTATAGGGTTCCTGAATGATCTGCGTATGGTGCGCAGGCAACCGGTCAAAGATGCTCAACAGCTCGCCAGCTCCGCCGAGGTGCATCGCTACGGCCACCACCATCACGATGGCCGCGATAAACTGGACGATGAACTGGCCAAAATCGTTACAGGCATCGGCCCATAACCCGCCCATCACGGTATAAAACATACTCAGCGCACCGGAAATACACATGCCAATAATGGGATCAAGCCCGGTAAAAACGTTGATAATAATAGCGATGGCCGCCCACTTCGCGCCGACGTCAAAGGTCTTGAGCAGCACGCCGCTCCACGCCAGAGCCTGCTGCGTGGGCAGGTTATAACGCGTGGCGAGATATTCCATCGGCGATTCGATATTCATATGAATACGCAGGCGTGCCCAGCGCGGGGCGAAAATCCATGCGCCGATAAGCACGGCTATCGCAATAGGCAGCGCCCACCAGAAATAGATCGTAATCCCGGCGTTGTAGGCCACCGCTGCATAGGCGACAAACACCGCCGCACTGTAGCCCGACATATGATGGGACACGCCTGATAGCCACCACGGCATTTTGCCACCGGCGGCAAAAAAGTCTCGCGTGCTGTCGACCCGCCGCATCGCCCACAGCGTTATTACCACAATCATCAGCGCATAAAGCGCCATTACACCGTAATCAAGAGCATTCATCCCGAACTCCATAAAGGGGCTTTTCCCCTGCTGGTAAAGGTATGCGGATGTTCTCGCCAATTAGTCCTTAATTAGGACTAATTGAATGTGCCAGATCTTGCCTGGCGATTTTGTGATCGTTTTCTCGTTACGTGAATCAAGCGATTATTTATTGCGCGGTACTGTTTTCAGGATGAAAAAAAGCCGGGCAACGCCATGTTTGCCCGGCTGGATGGATAACGAAGAGGATCAGGCCAGCGCTTTGACGATTTTCTCGTACAAATCACCGGACAGATTTGGCAGGTTTTTCAGCTGTTCCAGCGCAGAACGCATCAGTGCCTGACGTTTTTCGTCATAGCGTTTCAGACGGATCAGCGGCTCGATCAGCCGTGACGCCACCTGCGGGTTACGGCTGTTAAGCTCGGTCAGCATTTCAACCATAAATGCATAGCCGCTGCCATCTTCGGCATGGAACGCCGCCGGGTTGCTGCTGGCGAATGCGCCGATCAGCGAGCGGATGCGGTTCGGGTTGCTGAGGGTGAACGAACGGTGTTTGAGCAGGCCACGCACGGTTTCCAGCACGTTTTCGGCCGGGCTGGTCGATTGCAGGACAAACCATTTGTCCATCACCAGACCATCCTGATGCCATTTATCATCGTATTCCTGCATCAGCGCATCACGACACGGTAGCTGAGCCGCCACGGCAGCAGAAAGCGCCGCCAGCGCATCGGTCATGTTATCAGCATGATGATATTGTTGGCTGACCAGTTTCACCGCCAGCGCCTCGTCACCAAACGCCAGATAGCGCAGGCAGGCATTGCGCAGCGTGCGCTTGCCAATATCGGCGTGATCCACACGATAAGTATCGAGTTTGTTGGCGTTGTAGACCGCAAGGAATTCGTCGGCCAGTTCGGTCGCCAGCGTACGCGTCAGCGCTTCGCGCACCGCGACAATCGCGATAGGATCGATAATCTCGAACAGCTCAGCGATTTCCGTTGCCGACGGCAGGGTCAGGATCTCCGCGGCCAGCGCCGGATCGATATGCTCATCCAGCAGAATGCCGCGGAAAGCGTCGGCGACATGGATTGGTAAGGAGAGCGGCTGTCCCTGCTGATAGCGAGCCACGTTCAGTTTGATCCAGATAGCCAGCAGGCTTTGCGCCGCATCCCAGCGGGAGAAATCGTTTCGCGCATGGCGCATCAGGAAAGTAAGCTGCTGATCGCTCCATTTATACTCGAGTTTCACCGGCGCGGAGAATTCACGCAGCAATGAGGGGATCGGCGGCGTAGTGATATTATCAAAGATGAAGCTCTGTTCAGCTTCGGTCACATTCAGCACATGGTGCACCGGATGCCCGCCTTTTTGCAGCGCAATAACCTGCCCTTCGCCGTCATACAGTTCGATATCAAACGGGATATGCAGCGGTGCTTTTTCCGGCTGCTCGGCGGTCGGCGGCGTATGCTGACTGATTGTCAGGGTATACTGACTGTTCTCAGCGTCGAAATCATCACGAACGGTCACGACCGGTGTCCCGGACTGGCTGTACCAGCGGCGGAAATGGGAGAGATCGACGTTCGAGGCATCTTCCATCGCCTGTACAAAGTCATCGCAGGTTGCGGCGCTACCGTCATGGCGTTCGAAATAAAGCTGCATGCCTTTCTGGAAATTTTCTTCGCCCAGCAGCGTGTGCAGCATGCGGATCACTTCCGCCCCTTTCTCATACACCGTCAGGGTGTAGAAGTTGTTCATTTCGATAACCTGATCCGGGCGGATCGGGTGCGCCATTGGGCTGGCGTCTTCGGCAAATTGCAGGCCGCGCATGGTGCGTACGTTATTAATGCGGTTGACGGCGCGCGAGCCGAGATCGGAACTGAACTCCTGATCGCGGAAGACGGTCAGCCCCTCTTTCAGACTGAGCTGGAACCAGTCGCGACAGGTTACGCGGTTGCCGGTCCAGTTATGGAAATATTCGTGGCCGATGACGCGCTCAATATCAAGGTAATCTTTATCCGTCGCGGTATCGGTACGGGCCAGCACATATTTAGAGTTAAAGACGTTCAGTCCTTTATTCTCCATCGCGCCCATGTTAAAGAAATCCACCGCCACAATCATGTAGATATCAAGGTCGTATTCGAGAGAGAAACGCGTTTCGTCCCATTTCATCGAATTTTTCAGCGAGGTCATCGCCCACGGCGCGCGGTCAAGATTGCCGCGATCGACAAACAGCTCCAGCGCAACCTCACGGCCTGAACGGGTGGTAAAGGTGTCGCGCAGCACGTCGAAATCACCGGCCACCAGCGCAAACAGATAGCACGGTTTCGGGAACGGATCCTGCCACTGCACCCAGTGGCGGCCATTTTCCAGCTCGCCCTGGTCGATACGATTGCCATTAGAGAGCAGGAACGGGTATTTAGTCTTGTCAGCAATTAATTTAGTCGTAAACCGCGCCAGCACGTCCGGACGGTCAAGATACCAGGTGATGTGACGGAAGCCTTCAGCCTCGCACTGGGTACAGAGTGCATCCCCCGACTGATAAAGCCCTTCAAGGGCGGTATTCGCTGACGGGCTGATTTCATTCACAATACGCAGCGTAAAGCGCTCCGGCAACCCGGAAATCACCAGATGACGCTCTTCCAGCTGATACTCAGTCCACGGCTGGTCGTTGACATGCAGGGAAACCAGCGTCAAATCTTCGCCGTCCAGTTTCAGTGGAACCTCAGACGCCCCCTGGCGAGAAACCTGGCTTACCGCCGTCACCACGGTTTTTGTGGCATCCAGGTCAAAGGTCAGGTCAATATCACTAATCAGGTAGTCAGGCGCACGATAGTCGTGGCGGTATTTGGCTTGTGGCTGTTGTGTCATAAAAAACCTTTAGCATCTTCAGTTAGGTATCGATTCCAGTCTATTCCTGTTGCCTGGATCGCGCTATGCAGAATAAACATCTTTCACCGTCAAGGGCGCAAATTGCACCATTTCTTACGCTCTGGCATCAACGGGGCCAGTCATGGTTCGTTTTGACAAGATGAATGCGTGACACTCTATGTCAGGTCAGCGCCGGAAATCCAGATTATCGCCGCAAAGGTTAAAATAGTGTTCAATTTTTGTTATTGTTCACAGCAATGATTCTCGGGCTAAAGGCCAAAAAAGATGCAAGAATTTACCCGCCCAAAATTGACGCTACCTGATAATGAAACCCGACTGCTGTTGCACTCCTGCTGCGCCCCTTGCTCAGGCGAAGTGATGGAAGCCATACAGGCGTCTGGTATTGACTACACCATTTTCTTCTATAACCCCAATATCCATCCGCAAAAGGAATATCTTCTGCGCAAGGATGAAAATATCCGTTTTGCCAGCAAGCACGGTGTGCCTTTTGTTGATGCGGATTATGATACCGATAACTGGTTCGAACGGGCGAAAGGCATGGAGTGGGAACCTGAGCGCGGCGCGCGCTGCACCATGTGCTTTGATATGCGTTTTGAGCGTACTGCCTTATACGCGGCGGAAAATGGATTTAATGTTATCAGCAGTTCACTGGGTATTTCCCGTTGGAAAAACATGCAGCAGATTAACGATTGCGGTCATCGCGCTGCCGCTGCTTATGCGCTGACTTACTGGGATTATAACTGGCGCAAACAGGGCGGCTCTGCGCGAATGATCGACATCAGCAAGCGCGAGCGGTTTTATCAGCAGGAGTATTGCGGCTGTATTTATTCCCTTCGTGACAGCAATCTGCACCGCAAATCTCAGGGTCGCGATCTTATTAAACTGGGGAAACTGTATTACGGCGCGGACGAACAGGATAAGACCCCCTGATCTCCCCGTCCTGACAAATGGTTCGCTATACTAAACAAAAGCCATAGAAAATGGTTTTACACATTTAAACCTGCCTGAAACGGGCTGGCTCTTAAAAAGCTTAATTTTCTTAGGGTTAAGCGATCTTTTTCTACATTCAGGTAACATGTGGCACGAATTGCTCTCGATCCAATAGTCAGCTTGTGTTGTGATTGGGGTTTAATAAACAGATAATCAGGGTATACTCGTGCGTCTTTTATCTACCCGGTTTGAGATGGAAACGCTCCTGTAAGAGGACGCTACAGCGCACCATGAGACAATTCGCTTCTCCTATACTGTATTCGCTGCTTGATACTGACGCCTACAAGCTGCATATGCAGCAGGCAGTTTTCCACCATTACTACGACGTACAGGTCGCGGCTGAGTTCCGCTGCCGTGGAGACGATCTGCTGGGTATTTATGCCGATGCTATTCGTGAACAGGTTGAGGCGATGCAATCCCTCCGCTTGCAGGATGACGAGTATCAGTGGCTGTCCGGCCTGCCCTTCTTTAAAAAAGACTACCTCGACTGGCTTCGCGATTTCCGTTACGACCCGTCGCAGGTGACGGTCAGTAATGAAGATGGCAAGTTAAGCATTCGTCTTGCCGGGCCGTGGCGGGAAGTGATTATGTGGGAAGTTCCGCTGCTGGCGGTGGTGAGTGAACTGGTTCATCGTTACCGCTCACCTGAAGCAACCACGCAACTGGCGCTGGATGCGCTGGAGCAAAAGCTTGCGGCGTTTTCGGCGCTGACGGCAGACACCGACATGTCAGCGTTCCGGCTGATGGATTTTGGCACCCGCCGCCGCTTTTCCCGTGACGTGCAGCAGGCCATCGTCCACCGTTTACAGCAGGAACCGTGGTTCGTCGGCACCAGCAATTACGATCTCGCCCGGCGTCTGTCGCTTACGCCGATGGGGACGCAGGCGCATGAATGGTTCCAGGCGCATCAGCAAATCAGCCCGGACCTCGCCACCAGCCAGCGCGCCGCGCTTGCCGCCTGGTTAACGGAATACCCGGATCAGCTGGGTATTGCACTTACCGACTGTATTACCATGGATGCCTTCCTGCGCGACTTTGGCCCCGAGTTTGCTACTCGCTATCAGGGACTGCGCCACGATTCCGGCGATCCGGTTGAATGGGGTGAAAAGGCCATCGCGCATTATCAGAAGCTGGGTATCGACCCGTTAAGCAAGACGCTGGTGTTCTCCGATAATCTCGATCTCAACAAAGCCTTTGATCTGTATCGGCACTTTGCCGATCGCATCAATCTGGGCTTTGGCATCGGCACCCGCCTGACCTGCGATATCCATCAGGTGAAACCGCTGAATATTGTCATTAAGCTGGTGGAATGTAACGGTAAGCCGGTTGCCAAGCTGTCCGACAGTCCGGGCAAAACTATTTGCCATGATAAAGCCTTCGTGCGCGCGCTGCGTAAAGCGTTCGATCTGCCTAAAGTGAAAAAAGCCAGCTAGTATCAGTCTGAATCACGTCAGGTCTGAAAAGGGAGCCGTAACGGCTCCCTTTGTCATTGTTATTTTCCGATTTATTCCCTTCACGCTGCGAATTCTGCTTGTCTGATGGCGGATGACAGGTAACATAGGTAACCCCCCCGCCAGGGGTGGATTTATATGTTCATTGGACTATTAACAGTTAACAGAGAGACTATTTATGAGCGTTGTGCCTGTAGCCGACGTACTCCAGGGCCGCGTTGCCGTTGACAGTGAAGTCACCGTGCGCGGATGGGTACGTACCCGTCGAGATTCAAAAGCTGGCATCTCCTTCCTCGCCGTTTACGACGGTTCCTGCTTTGATCCTGTCCAGGCCGTCATAAATAATTCTCTGCCCAATTACAATGATGATGTACTGCACCTGACCACCGGTTGCTCAGTTATCGTCACCGGCGTGGTTACCGCCTCGCCGGGACAGGGCCAGGCGTTTGAACTTCAGGCGACCTCTGTAGACGTTGCCGGCTGGGTGGACGATCCGGATACCTACCCGATGGCGGCAAAACGCCATAGCATCGAGTACCTGCGTGAAGTCGCCCACATGCGCCCGCGTACCAACCTGATTGGCGCGGTCGCCCGCGTACGTCATACCCTGGCGCAGGCGCTGCATCGTTTCTTCCACGAGCAGGGCTTTTTCTGGGTATCAACGCCGCTTATCACCGCCTCCGATACCGAAGGCGCGGGCGAAATGTTCCGCGTCTCTACGCTGGACCTGGAAAATCTGCCGCGCAACGATCAGGGGAAAATCGACTTCGATCAGGATTTCTTCGGCAAAGAAGCCTTCCTGACC
The DNA here is from genome assembly GCF_029319185.1 of Superficieibacter sp. HKU1. NCBI lineage: Bacteria > Pseudomonadati > Pseudomonadota > Gammaproteobacteria > Enterobacterales > Enterobacteriaceae > Superficieibacter > Superficieibacter sp. HKU1. The sequence continues at coordinate 1,835,056 of NZ_CP119754.1, read as the reverse complement.
GTGTCCGGGCAGCTTAACGCCGAAACGTATGCCTGTGCGTTGTCAAAAGTGTATACCTTTGGGCCAACCTTCCGTGCCGAAAACTCCAACACCAGCCGCCATCTGGCAGAGTTCTGGATGCTGGAGCCGGAAATCGCCTTTGCCGATCTCGAAGACAACGCCCGTCTGGCGGAAGCCATGCTGAAATACGTCTTTAAAGCGGTACTCGACGAGCGTATGGACGACCTGAAATTCTTCGCAGAACGCGTGGATAAAGACGCTATTCAACGTCTGGAACGCTTTATTTCCGCCGATTTCGCGCAGGTAGATTACACTGACGCAGTAACCATCCTCGAAAACTGCGACCAGAAATTTGAGAACCCGGTTTACTGGGGTGTAGACCTCTCTTCCGAGCATGAGCGCTATCTCGCTGAGCAGCACTTTAAAGCGCCGGTGGTTGTCAAAAACTATCCGAAAGATATTAAGGCGTTCTATATGCGCCTTAACGATGACGGTAAAACCGTGGCTGCCATGGACGTTCTCGCACCGGGTATTGGTGAGATCATCGGTGGTTCGCAGCGTGAGGAGCGTCTGGACGTGCTGGACGCACGCATGGCGGAAATGGGCCTCAACAAAGAGGATTACTGGTGGTATCGCGATCTGCGTCGCTATGGCACCGTACCGCACTCAGGTTTCGGCCTTGGCTTTGAACGCCTGATTGCGTATGTCACTGGCGTACAAAACGTCCGCGACGTGATCCCGTTCCCACGTACTCCGCGCAACGCCACATTCTGATGGTGTAAGAAGCCAGCTTCGGCTGGCTTTTTTCTATTCCTGCCCGTTTTGTCAATAACCTTCAGCAAATTCTACTTTCAACCGCCTTTTTCAGCCCGGACTGTAACACTCCGTTTCGATGTAACAAAAGTGTACAAAAATAATCCCACATTCTTATTGCGCCTAAGTTATTTCTTATCACATAGCATAATTTGACTGCTATAACCGGCTATCCAGATGGCTAAATCATGTCAGAGGAAAAAACGTCATTGCACTGGTCTGACGATAAGAAAGGCTTTTATCTAAATTAAATATAAGCTTTTCATATATATAGCGCATAAGACGCTGTTTTAATAAGCGATCGCTCCGGAAGTTAGAGGTGTCTCACAAAGTTCCTTAAAATTAATACTTTTTTACACATTATTTCTTTTTGTTACTCATTTTAGACATTTGTAGCACTTTCAGGCTAGCGAAACGTTGTTATGAATGGAAAGATGCCTCTCAGACACAGAAAGACACCAAACTCTCATCAATGGTTCCGTAAATTTATATTGACAGAATTTATTGGCGGCAGTGGCAGGTGTTCAAAAAAAACCAATGAGGGTAATAAATAATGATGAAGCGCAATATCCTGGCAGTGGTTATCCCTGCCCTGCTGGTAGCGGGTGCGGCTAACGCTGCTGAAGTTTACAACAAAGATGGCAACAAAGTTGATATTTACGGTAAAGCAGTAGGTCTGCACTACTTCTCTAAAGATAATGGCGATAACAGCTACGGCGGTAACGGCGACCAGACCTACGCCCGTCTTGGTTTCAAAGGGGAAACTCAGATTAATGACCAGCTGACCGGTTACGGCCAGTGGGAATATCAGTTCAACGGTAACAACTCTGAAGGCGCTGACGCACAGGACGGCAACAAAACCCGTCTGGCATTCGCAGGTCTGAAATTTGGCGACGCTGGTTCATTCGACTACGGTCGTAACTACGGCCTGGTATACGACGCACTGGGTTACACCGATATGCTGCCTGAGTTCGGCGGCGACACCGCAGGTTCTGACCAGTTCTTCGCTGGCCGTACCGGCGGTCTGGCAACGTACCGTAACTCCAACTTCTTCGGTCTGGTTGACGGCCTGAACTTTGCTGCACAGTACCTGGGCAAAAACGAACGTTCTACCGTTAACCGTTCTAACGGCGACGGCTGGGCTGGCTCTCTGAGCTATGAAGTTGACGGCTTCGGCGTTGTCGGTGCTTACGGTGCAGCTGACCGTACCAACGATCAGGAAGCGCTGGCTCTGGGTCAGGGCGCGAAAGCTGAGCAGTGGGCGACCTCTGTTAAGTATGATGCGAACAACATCTACCTCGCCGGTACCTATAGCGAAACCCGTAACGCAAGCCGTATCCCTGGTGGTTACGCGAACAAAACTGAAGACGTGCTGCTGGTTGCACAGTATCAGTTCGACTTCGGTCTGCGTCCGTCCCTGGGCTATACCAAATCTAAAGCAAAAGATGTTGAAGGCATCGGCGACGTTGACGTAGTGAACTACTTCGAAGTGGGCGCTACCTACTACTTCAACAAAAACATGTCTACCTACGTAGACTACATCATCAACCAGATCGACAGCGACAACGAGCTGGGTATTGGTTCTGATGACACTGTTGCAGTGGGTATCGTTTACCAGTTCTAATAACACCACTGTTATATGCTTGAAAAACAGGACTTCGGTCCTGTTTTTTTATGTCTGTCAGGCAAATGTTTTCTCTTTTAAAAAGACCCGCGCTTTTTGTCGCAAACGGTTGGCATTTGCGCCATCTACCGTTAACCTGATAGCGGATCTCCCTTCTGTAATCACAATGGAACTTCGCCATGTTTGAGAACATTACCGCAGCCCCTGCCGACCCTATTCTGGGCCTTGCCGATCTGTTTCGTGCCGATGACCGTCCGGGAAAAATCAACCTCGGTATTGGCGTCTATAAAGATGAAACCGGCAAGACGCCGGTACTGACCAGCGTGAAGAAAGCAGAACAATACCTGCTGGAAAACGAAACCACCAAAAATTACCTTGGTATTGACGGTATTCCGGAATTTGGCCGTTGCACTCAGGAATTATTATTCGGCAAAGGCAGCAGCATTGTCAGCGATAAGCGTGCGCGTACTGCTCAGACCCCAGGCGGGACGGGTGCCCTGCGTGTGGCGGCTGATTTTATCGCTAAAAATACCAACGCTAAACGCATCTGGGTCAGCAATCCGAGCTGGCCGAACCACAAAGGCGTATTTAACGCGGCGGGGCTGGAGGTACGCGAATACAATTACTATGACGCGGCTAACCATGCTCTCGATTTTGACGGCCTGCTGGCGAGCCTTAACGAAGCACAAGCGGGTGACGTCGTGCTTTTCCACGGTTGCTGCCATAACCCTACCGGCATCGATCCGACGCTGGAACAGTGGCAGCAGCTGGCACAGCTGTCGGTCGAAAAAGGCTGGTTGCCGTTATTTGATTTCGCCTATCAGGGCTTTGCCCGCGGGCTGGAAGAGGATGCCGAAGGTCTGCGTGCGTTTGCGGCACTGCATCAGGAGCTGATTGTCGCCAGCTCATTCTCCAAGAATTTCGGCCTGTACAACGAGCGTGTCGGTGCCTGCACGCTGGTAGCGGGCGATACCGCAACCGCCGATCGCGCTTTTAGCCAGATGAAGTCGACCATCCGCGCTAACTACTCCAACCCACCGGCGCACGGTGCTGCGGTAGTGGCGACGATCCTCAGCAACGACGCGCTGCGCGCCATCTGGGAGCAGGAGCTGACCGACATGCGCCAGCGCATCCAGCGTATGCGTTTACTGTTTGTGAACACCCTTCAGGAAAAAGGAGCTAACCGTGACTTTAGCTTTATTACCAAACAGAACGGCATGTTTTCGTTCAGCGGCCTGACCAAAGATCAGGTGCTGCGTCTGCGTGAAGAGTTCGGGGTGTATGCGGTAGCGTCCGGACGCGTCAACGTTGCCGGGATGACGCCGGATAATATGGCTCCGCTGTGCGAAGCAATTGTTGCGGTGTTATAAGACAGAGACCATTAAAAATGCCGCATCGTGATGCGGCATTTTTTAACGAAGACGTTGTTACCAGACCGGCATTTCATCCTGCAGGAAAGGATTATGCAGCCTTTCATGGCCAAGCGTCGACATCGGACCGTGGCCGGGAATGAAGGTGACGTCATCACCTAATGGCAACAATTTGCGCTTGATGGCATCAATAAGTTGCCCGTGATCGCCACGCGGGAAATCACTGCGCCCTACTCCGCCTTTAAAAATCACGTCCCCTGAGACCAGCAAACGGGAAAGTGGATCGAAAAACACGATATGCCCTGGCGTATGTCCGGGACAATGCAGCACTTCAAGGTTCACGTTACCAACGCTCACCTTGTCGCCCTCGTTAAGCCAGCGATCCGGCGTCAGCGGCTGACAATCTTCCAGCCCAAACATCCGGCTCTGGGCGGGTAAACCCTGAAGCCAGAACTCATCCTCTTTTTCCGGTCCCACTATCGGTACGCTGTAGAATGCTGCCAGCTCCGCAGCGGCTCCAACGTGATCGAGATGTCCATGGGTAAGCAAGATCTGCGTTAGCGTCACGCCGGACGCGGCAACTTCCTGTTTAATGCGTTCGGCATCGCCGCCGGGATCGACCAGCGCCGCCTGTGTTGTTTGCTCACACCAGATCAGTGAACAGTTTTGCGAGAAGGCGGTTACCGGAATAATACGATAGTTCATGCTGCTCCTGTTTCATTAAGCGTTTGATTACCAGTGGCGCGCTGGCCCGGTATCAATATGCACAAAGTTGCTACTCGGGTAATATCCTACACCACCTGAGCGCATAGATAACGCTGCTTTGCGAACATTGCTTAATGAAATGCCTTCGATATGGAAATCCATTGCCTGGCCTTTGGTGTGGTAACTGTTTTTTGCCACACCGCTACTGTGCCTGCGCAGGTCATCGTTAGTGTTTAGCGAACGATAGCCGGAGATAAGCTGCACCGGTTTGCGCGTGCCCAACAATCCCTGTAAACGGTAAAGCTGATCGAATAATTTAGGGTCGATGGACTTTATTTTATTCGCGCGGTAATCGCGAAAAAAATGGTTAAGTTTTGCTAATTCATCCTGAATATAGCCTCTGCCATCGAAAAACTCCGCTTTAATTGACTCACCTGTATGCAGGTTGTTTAACGTCAAAATACGCGGCCGTGGGGTCGAGAGGGTGGCAAATGCAGGCGTCGGTAAGATGGCAGCTGCGCCCAGCGCAACGCCACCTAACGCCAGCAACTTGCGGCGATTAGCGTCAAATTTGTCCATGATAATCAGGTCTACAGTAAAAGTATTAGTGTTGGTAATTTATGCACTTCTGGCGCACGAATGCACCTTACCGGGCATTATCTCTGGCGTCAAGGCTACCAAACCCAGCAAAAACGGGCCATGCAGCGATGCAGGCCCGTTTTTTTGCTGATCCTTTCGGCACTTACTTTTTCTGAACTACTTCATTTACCTGATTAATTGTTCCGCTTTTTCCATAATTTGTGCGCCAGATCGCGCAGTGAGATCGTAATTGTAAATATCTGTTCGATACTGCGCTTTACCATCAGCGCCAATAAACGCGGTCAAATAATAGAGATTGACCGGAATAGTTTGCGGAATATTAACGTAGCGGGTATCACCCTGTTTTAACGCGCCCGAAATGCGCGTGTCATTCCAGCCGGCATCCGTTAATAACATATTTGCCAGTTCAGCGGCTTTATTAACGCGGACACAGCCGGAGCTCAGCGCACGCGCGTCGCGCTGGAACAGGGTATGGTTCGGCGTATCATGCAGATAGATGGCATCTGAACTCGGCATGTTAAATTTATAACGGCCAAGCGAGTTGTGCGCCCCCGGAGCCTGCTGGAATCGGAAAGGTAGATTAGACGGCGTAATGGTTGCCCAGTCTACATTCCACGGATCGATTGTCTCATTGCTGTTCCAGCCACGCTTAACCGTATAACCATGACGCTCCAGATAACCCGGATCGTTCCACACCTTCGGCAGAATGTCTTTCCGCGCCAGCGTCGGCGGTACGTTCCACGGTGGGTTAACCACCACGTTATTTAATGCGCTGCTCATCATCGGCGTCTTGCGATCGGGACGACCGACAATGACACGCGAATCCAGCACCGGATCGCCATTCTGATAATACACCAGCGAATAGGCGGGAATATTGACCATAATGCCGGTAGAAAGCTTGCCCGGCAGCAGACGCAATCGCTGAATGTTAAGCGCCATTACGCCCGCACGTTGCGCAGGTGAAACATTCAGCCAGTCGCGGGTCGCCCCGCCAATAATGCCGTCGGCACCCAGCCCCTGCCACGCCTGGAAACGCTTCACCGCATCCACCAGGGTTTTATCGTAGGCCGCGCGCACTGGCTGGGCCGGTTTTTTCGCCGTTGCGTTAGTTTCCGTAGAAACCGCTGAAGGACTCACGGCAGCATCACCGGGAAGGGCAATGTCAGGACCACCATCCAGCATACCGTTACGCTCAAGGATCTCGCGCAGCGCCGGAATATCGTTACTCCACTGTCCTGGACGCAGCGAGACTTTACCGGTCAGTTGTGGCCACGGGCGACGATCTTCTGTCAGCGCAAGCAACGCCTGATGCATCGCCTCATACTGCGAATGCTGCGGCGCAAGCGTGGCGATAAACTGCGGCAGCGAACCGTCATCCAGCGCCATCTGCCATTGGTTGATCACCGACAGCGGCGGCGTTGCCAGCGCGTAAGGTTTACTGCTGTAAAGCCAGCGATTGCCCTTGACCGGAATACCGCTGACAAAGTGCAGGTAGCCCATCATGGCATCGGAAAGCACAACGTCACGCGCCATTCCGGTAACCGCAGGATCGGTCAATAACTGCACCCAGGTCGTAAACTGCGGCTGAAAACCGGCGATGGCCACTTCTGCCAGCTGCTGCTGAAACGCCTTTACCGCCTCGCGGTTTTCCCACATCGGCTTCATTTCTCGCGCCGCATACAGCGATGCCAGCGCGTTGAGATAGACGGGAGAGTATCCGGCCGGAAGCAGCGATTCAATTTCGGTGCGTCCCGCCTGCGGAGACTGGTTCTCCGGAAACGCCCGTACACCGGTCATCATTTCGACGGCACTGGACTGGGCCAGCGGCTGTGAGCCTTCGCTCATTGCGGCGACGTTATCCCCAGGAACCACTTCAGGCTCATCGGCCTGGGCGTTGAACAGTGGAGCAAATGCGAACGCCAGACATAAACTTAATGCTGACAATCGACGACCATAATTACCCTTTAGCAACATCCTTTGCCCCCTGTTTTGACGATGTAATGTCCGCTTTCTCTCAGTATATAAAGACAAAACCGGTTTTGCCTTACCTAATGTAAAGAAGATTAAAGATATTAGCACCCTTCTAAGGTAATACTGAATACAAAAAAGGCGGCATCGCTGCCGCCTTTTGGGTCCTTTTTCGGACTACTACGAAACGTCTGCGGTGCCCGGCAGCGGATCCGGCAACTGCGGGGCAAAACCTCGCAGCCCGACCACGTGTACATGTTCCGTATTCTGGAAGACTTTACGAACCAGTTTATAGGTGGTGCCTTTTTCCGGACTGATGTTTTCCGGCGCAGCGATGATAAGCTGCATTTCAAGCCGGTCACACAGTTCAAAGAGTGTGGCGATGGAGCGCGCATCCAGACGCGCCGCTTCGTCGAGGAACAGCAGACGGCACGGCGAAATGTCTTTGCCGCGCAGGCGACGCGATTCATCTTCCCAGCTCTGCACCACCATCACCAGGATAGACATCCCGGTACCGATCGCTTCACCGGTTGACAGGGCACCGGATTCCGCGCGTAACCAGCCGTCAGAACCACGGTTAACTTCCACTTCCATCTCCAGATAGTTGCGGTAGTCGAGCAGTTCTTCACCGATGGTTTGCGGCGTGCGCTGTCCCATGTCGATCTGCGGATTCAGACGCTGGTACAGCTTCGCCAGCGCTTCCGAAAAGGTCAGACGATTGCTGTTAAACAGATCCTGATGCTGTTCATGCTGCTCAGAAAGCACATCCAGCAGGGTCGCGTGGGCTTCACGGACGTTGACGTTGAGACGCACGCTGTTGACCTGGCCAAAGGAGACGCTTTGCAGTCCCTGGTTAAGCATCCGGATACGGTTCTGCTCACGCTGAATGGTCTTACGGATAATGTTCGCTGCACTTTTTGAGCTAATCGCCAGTTTCTGCTCGCGGGTGGTCAGCTCCTCCGTCAGGCGACTCAGCTCAATTTCCATCTGCTCGATGGCTTCAACCGGATCGTCGGTGCGAATGATATCCTGGCGGATACGCTCGCGCAGGTGCTGATAGACCGCCACGAAGAACTGAATCTTACGCTCAGGACGTTTCGGATCTTCCGACATGCGCAGCACGTCGCGCAGGTGCTCGTTATCGGCCACCGCCAGACGCAGCGCACCCAGCGCCTTATCCGACATAGATCGCAGCTCATCAGCGGAGAGATAGGCCAGCTCACGCCGGTGCAGGCGACGTTCCACGCCGTTGTCTTTCACCAGCCGCATAACCGCACACCAGCCCGCTTTGGCGCTCACCACCTGCTCACGCATGGCGAGATAATCACGTTCCAGCGCGCGCAGTTTACGGGTCAGGTTGTCCATTTCCGCCTCGCAGAAGGTCAACGCTTTTTCCAGCTGATTGCGCCGCGCACGGTTATTGCTTAACTGGCTGTGCAGTTCATCGCGACGACTACGCGCACGCTCTTCCGCACCGTTGTCGGCACGCACGCCAATATCCTGCAACTCTTTATGCAGGTCGCCCAGCAGCTCTTTTTTGGTGTCGTATGAGCTTTTCAGCGACGCCAGCACCTGATTGTACTGACTGAGCTGGGCCGCATGCGTACGCAGGGCATCGCGGGTGCGGCTACGTTCAGCTTCCGCCTGCTCAAGACGCTGGCGCAGTTTTTCATTCAGATCGCTGTTGCCGCTGAGCATTTCTGCCGAGTCGGAATAGCCAAAGTGCGCCCGGCGCTGGACCACTTCCGTCAGCGCAAACGCCTGCTGGCGAGCGTCACGCTGGGTCTGCTGCGACCAGGCGTAATCTTCCTTGAGCTGTTCAAACTGTTCCGGATCGCTTTGCAGCACGGACACCAGCGGCTCAAGTTTTGCCAGTTGATTACCGTGTTGCTGAATAAAGCGCACGGCTTCCTGCGCCTCGTCCAGACGCTCCTGAATTTCATCGACCCGGTCAGCAAGCGTTTCATCCGCCAGCAGGTTCAGGCGCGGCAGAAGACGGTTGAGCTGTGAAACGCCCTCTTTCGCCAGTTCAAACTGCGCGCGCTGCTGTTCGTTGTCACTTTCGTGGCTGGTAAGCCCACGTTCCAGTTCACCACGGCGGGTGGTTAACTGACGAATTTCCACTTCCGGATCGTCTTTAAACGCCACCGCCAGATGGCTGCCGATAAAGCGGCTGAAAGCCTGGTGCAGACGCTGGGTCTTCTGCACGTCAAACGACAGCGTGGCAAAGCGTTCGGAAAGCGTTTCACGCTCGGCGTGCAGGCTTTCAATACGGCTTTCACGCGCGGCGCGGCCAAACAGCGGTAGTTCAGGGAAGCGGGAGTAACGCCACTGGCGGTCGGCGATTTTCACCACCACCGCTTTTTCCAGTTCATCAACGGCGAATACGCTATCGTCAAACGACTGCGAATCGCCCTCGATCAGATACAGATCTTCCGGGCAATCTTCCAGCCCTTCGAGCTGTTCGGTCAGAAGCGACAGGTCCGGCACCACGATCGCATGACGCGACGGCCCATACAGCGCGGAGAAGTACGGCGCATCTTCCAGGCTAACGTCATCGTAAATTTCAGAAAGAAGCACGCCGCCAAAACGTTCGGCCAGCGCGTTAAGCCGCTGATCTTCCGATCCGCCCGGCTGACTAAGACGCTCAATCTCTTCATCAACGGCGTTTTTACGTGCGCCAACTTCATCGCGTAAAACGATAGATTCTCGCTCACGCTCCAGCAGCTGTTGCAGGTACTCCGTTACGTCCTGGCTGGTTTCGAAGGTTTCGCCACACTGATCGGCAAGCTGGTTCAGGCTGCTTTGCGCGGCCAGCCAGACCGGCGCACGCTTTTGCAGCGCCTGAATGCGTGCCTGCGTTTGTTCAAGCTCCTGCCGCAGATTCATGCGTTTTTCGTGGGCGTTTGAGACGCTGTCGGACAGGCTGGCAATACGCGCTTCCAGTTCCTGATGCAGCTCCTCAAGTTCCTCGATAGCGTAACGTTTACCCTGGCGCTTGTTGAATTCGGCTAACAGGCGCTCAGCGTCCTGCTGTTCGCGCAGACGCTGTTCCAGCTCGCTCAGGCGGCTGCGCAGCGGCTGCGCCTGCTCAGCAAGATGGCGCTGGTTGACGCCGTCACGCAGTAATTCACGCGCAATGTCCCAGGCTTCATCGCGGGCCAGCGGGCCGTTGATGGCTTCCACCAGCTGAAACGCCTGCTCAAATTGCTTGTGCGCGCTTTGCGCCACGTTCATCTTCTGTTCCAGCGACAGCAGGCGCTCGGTGGCTTCCTGCTCTTTCGCCTGGAAGGTTTCCAGCCACTCGTCCGCGCTGTCCGCCGTCAGGTCCGGCAGATGGCACAGTTCGCGCGCGCGCTGGAGGGCCTGTAACGCCTGGTTGTACTGAATGGCGCGGGTTTGCTGCACGTCCAGCGCCTGCTGGTAGTCGGCAAGCTGGTTTTTCAGCTCATCCACTTCCAGCTCAGCGGCTTCCGCCCGCGCTTCGTTATCTTCCTGGCGGTCAACGGCTTCGGCGACCACCTCATTCTGCTCTTCGAGACGGATTTGCAACTCTTCCAGATCCGACTCGTAACGTTCGATTTTTTCCTGCTGACGCAGCGCGGTTTGCACCAGGTTCAGGTGATCGCTGGCCGCCTGGTAATCGGCCTCCAGATCCCCTTCTGCACCGTTGTGCTCCTGCAATTCACGCGCCATCTCGACATGTTTGTACTGCTCCGCCGCCAGTTTCTTACGCGAGGTAAACAGTTCACGCCGGAACTCCAGCGCCTTGTCGAGATGGACCCGGCGTTCGTTGGCGTGACGCATATAATCTGCCGCCACATAATCTGTGGCTTCGGAAATCAAATGCTTGAACAGATCGCGATCCGACTGCGTCACGCGGATGGCTTCCAGCGTCATCCGGTTTTCGCGCAGCGCGGCTTCCATATCCTGGAAGGCTTTACGCACGCCGCTATTTTCCGGCAGCAGATAGTCGCGCAGGGAACGGGTGATGGCGCTGGAAATACCGCCGTACAGCGAGGCTTCAATCAGGCGATAGTACTTACTGCGGTCTGAGGCCGAGCGCAGACGACGCGCCACGACGCCCAGATCGAACATCAGCGAGTGGTAGTCGGTAATCGAGTTAAACTGCCTGAACTGTACGCCTTCCGTCGCTTCGAGTTTCTCTTTCAGTTCCGGAAGCGTTAACACCCGCGCCTGGCGCTCGTTTAATGCTTCGGTCAACAGTTCGGTCGGCCCGACTGACATCGGCAGGCCCTGGATGGCAAACGGTTTGATATCGACTTTGCGATCGCGTCCGGCAACCTGCTGTAATCGGACCCCCACCAGCACCCGCTGATGACGGGAGTTGATCACGTCCAGCACCGAGTAACATACCCCGGCCTTTAGCTTACCGTGCAGGCCCTTATCGCGGGAACCGCTGGTGGCCCCGGCTTCGGTGGTGTTACGGAAATGCAGCAGCGTCAGATCCGGGATCAGCGCCGTGACGAAAGCCGCCATGGTGGTGGATTTACCGGCCCCGTTCCCCCCGGACAAGGTGGTGACCAGTTCATCAAGGTCAAAGGTACGGGCAAAAAAGCCGTTCCAGTTAATCAGCGTTAGCGAACGAAACTTACCGCGTTCTAACATTATTCTTCCTCTCCGCTATCAGGCTGGCTTTCTTCGGCTTCATCATTCAGCTGCAGATGATTTTCAATCGGCATCGCTTCACCGTCGCGGATCATCCGCAATTGTGCTTCGCGCGGATCGTCGCCGCTGCGCACATCGGCACCAAAGCGGAAAACGGATTCCGTAATGCGAAACTTGCTGCTGTCATGCCCCATAAACCACACCATTCCCAGACGGCGCAGGCGGTTAAGCGACGAACGCACTTTTTCCTGCAGTTTCTGTCGGTCAACGTCAGAACCGGTAGAACGGTTGTTGACCAGCTTCAGCAGCTTACTTTCATCCGCCAGGGTAAGCAGTTCGTCGTACAGTTCCTGCTGCGTGAAAATGCCTTCGTTAGCCAGACGTTCCGGGCTGAGATAGAGGTAGCAGAGGATTTTACCCACCAACATATCCAGCTCAGAGAGGACCGAACGTGGGATAAGCGTGGTCGAACGCGGACGCAGGTAGAAGAACCCTTCCGGCGCGCGGATCAATTCTACGTTATAGCGAGCGTAAAACTCTTCCAGATACTCCTGGAAATCCATCAGGAAGGCATGGTTATCCAGCTCGTCAAGACCAATATGGCGACCCGAACGTAGCGCGCTATCCAGCGCCGGAAAAAGCGGGTTGGCCAGAGCCTGTGCCATTTTAACTGGCATCATTTGTTCAATATTTGTCAATGACATGCGCCTGTACCTTGGCTCCGTAATCATTAATTGGCTGCCATTGTGCCTGCAGCCCACTGAAATCAGCTTGTGCAACGCCCAGGCGCACGGCCTGGTCCACGACAATACGCGCCACGTCAAAATGGCGCGCGCGCGGATACTGCGTCAGATACTCGCGCACAACGAGTCCGAGATCCAACGGCAGACTTCTGGTTTTGTAGACTTCCAGCTGCTGTTCAATCATCGCAGCAAGCTGCTCGCGGATCTCGTTAAACTCTTCAAACTCAAGGTCTGCCGGAAGCTCACCGGTAACCTCTTCATCGCGCAGCGCCATCTCTTCATCGCGCATATCGAGCAAACGATCGGCGCTGGCGTAGGTCAACGCCCAGGGAGCATCCAGATACGTTTGTACCGACTGGCGCAGCCGCTGGGCAAAGACGCGGTTTTTATCCATATCAATCGCGGTACGGATAAATTTATGTACGTGACGATCGTATCCGATCCACAGGTCAATGGCCTGTTGCCCCCAGCTGACGATGCGGTCCAGCTTACTTTGCAGATCGAACACCAGTCGATCGACAAAATTCAGATCGTCACGCAGCAGAATGGCATCCTGAATGAGCAACAGGTTAGCCTGGAGCTTATCGCCTGCCGCATCGAGCGTATCCTGCAATTCACGCAGCGTGCCGGAGGTTTCAGAGAGCAACAGTTCGCAGCTGGAGATCGCCGCCCGCCAGTCTTTGTTCAGCAGTTGGGCGATATCGTCTTTGACCGACTGTTGCTGCTCATCCATCAAACGCTGGGTAAGATCGATACTGTCAAAAATTTCCGCCACCGAATATTTCAGGGGAGCATAAACGTTGCGGTGCCAGTGGAATTCATCTCCCCCTTCAACGGCAGCGTCAGCGGCGCGTTTCAGTTCGCTTGCGACGATCGACAACTGCATAGAAAGCCGAAGGGTGGAGAATTCGCGCTGGCGAATATAGTAGTCGGTGATGCCAATTCCCAGCGGCGTCAGGCGGTAAATGGCATTACCTTCCGCCTGTTCGCTGGTAAAGCGGTTCAGCAGACGTTGACGTACCATATCGTTGATGGCGTTATTCGCACGCACGCCAATGGTTTCGCTGGTTTGCTCAAACGCATCGCTGACGTGACGGAAAGCGTCAATAAGGACGCCTTCCGTCATTTCACCTTCCAGCCGTTCGCTGTTTAACGTGGCGACAGCCAGTAAAAATGAGAGCCTGTCGACCGGCAACTGAATGGAGAAATCATTTTTTCTGGCCCAGGCAACCAGTTCGGGGACTGTCTGGGAAAATTCACTCATCGGTTATCCTTGCATCTTCCTGCGGTTTACGCGCAGTGACGTGAATGTAACGGCCCAGGCTAATATAGGGTTCCTGACGGCAATAGCGCGTTTCTAATGCCAGCAGCGCGGCATAGCAATCATGCTGCTGATGTTTTTCGCGCAAATAATCATGAAATACCCGCACGCCGGTTTTCCCGGTTATCTGCCATCCTGCGTCTTGCAGCCAGCTATAGACCTGCTGCGGATCGCGTGGATAGTCCGGCGAGAGGGTTCGCTTTTTCTTTTTCGGCATTCCCGCCTGCACGTAGTCAAAATTGCCGGCCACCATATTGTGCATTAAAAAACCGTTGGCGTTGTAGAACATCAGCGACAGCGCGCCGCCGGGAGATAATACCGACCATAACGTTTGCAACATGCGCTGCGGTTCGGCAATCCACTCAAGCACCGCGTGAAACAATATCAGATCAACCGGCGATTCCAAATGCTGAGCGATCTCCTGAGCCGGGCATTGTACAAAATGCATGTTGTCGCTCACACCTTTATCTGCCGCTGCCAGTCGCGCACGCGCGATCATTTCAGCGGAAAGATCGCACAACGTTACGTGATGTCCACGTTCCGCCATTTTAATCGCCGTCTGACCTTCTCCGCCGCCCGCATCAAGAATGCGCAGTGGACGGTTGCCATATGACGCGAGCAGACTATCGAGATCCTGCCACAGGATCGCCTGACGCAGCTGGCCCTTAGTGGTGCCATAAATATTGCGGGCAAACTTTTCCGCGATGTCATCGAAATTGCGATCCTGCATAACTTCACTCCGCGATCCTGTTAAAGGCGCTATTTTGTCACAGCCGGGCAGAGAATGAAGCAATCTGGTGTAATATCCCGGACAAAGCAAGGTTGTATGGTTAAAAAAGGAACCACGAAGGATGCTTTTTACGCTAAAAAAATTCGTCGGCGGGATGATATTACCCCTGCCTCTGTTACTTTTATTGATTGGCTGCGGCGTAGTGCTGCTCTGGTTCAGCCGCTTTCAGAAAACCGGTAAAGGTTTTATCACCTTCGGCTGGCTGGCGCTGCTGTTGCTGAGCCTGCAGCCTGTGGCCGATAGTTTACTCCGTCCCATTGAAAATAAATACGCTACCTGGAACGGCCATGAGCAGGTTCAGTACGTAGTGGTGCTGGGTGGTGGGTATACGTGGAACCCGCAGTGGGCACCGAGTTCAAACCTGATTAATAACAGTTTGCCGCGGCTGAATGAGGGAATACGGTTATGGCGTGCGAACCCGGGATCGAAGCTGATTTTTACCGGTGGCGTGGCGGTGAGTAATAACGTCAGTACCGCTGAAGTTGGGGCCAGGGTCGCCGAAAGCCTTGGCGTGCCGCGCAGCGACATTATTACCCTCGACCATCCAAAAGATACGGAAGAAGAAGCCGCTGCGGTTAAAAAGGCAATTGGTGATGCGCCTTTCCTGCTGGTGACCTCCGCTTCGCATCTGCCGCGTGCAATGATTTTCTTCCGCCACGTGGGTTTGCATCCGCTTCCGGCTCCCGCGAATCAGCTGGCGATTGACTCACCGCTAAATCCGTGGGAGCGGGCGATCCCTTCCCCGGCATGGCTGGGCCACAGCGATCGCGTCGCGTATGAAACGCTGGGCCGCGTCTGGCAGTGGCTGAAAGGCGCGTCAGGTGAGCCAGGGCACGAGTGATTTTGCCGCCAGATCGAACCGGGCGCGGTCAAAGCGTCCGGTATTCACCAGTTGCGCCACTTCATCCCACAACAAATAAAGCCAGCGACGCCAGAGAAAGGCTTCCGCTACCGGCGCACGTTGCAGGTAATGCCACAGCAGATCTTCTGCCAGCCGGTTATCCGCCAGGCGAAACAGTTCATACTCTCGCGGAGCCCATAGCATGATGCCCGGCCCGACCATCGCCAGCAGTTGATCGGTACGTGCGTCTTTGAGCATGCTCATCAGCGTCAGATTACCGTGCACCAGCACACAATTGTCGTTAAAGCCCTCAAACAGCGCTGGCAGGCATTCACGGGCGCGAAACAGCAGCCGCTTATCCTGCATGGTTAACCCGGTATTGTGATAAAGATTGAGCGTGCTCCAGAGCATTTCGATCCGCTGGCGATACCACTGCGGCCACAGGTTTTCCTGAGTATTATCCACCATCCCTACGCAGCCACGGCTATCCTGACGATGCCATGCCAGCAGGCCTTCGACGATTTGATCCTTAAGCTGCTCCCAGCGCTGGGGGGTACGCGCAGGTGCTTCTACCGGCACGCCACGTAGCCGTTCAATCAGCAGGACATCCGGCCCCGGATGCTCTTCATGGGTGAGAACGCCATAGACCACGGGCATTCTTACCGTACCGCTACGCGCCAGCATGGATACTTTCCAGGCAAGCTGTCTGGCAAGGCCCGGCGTGGTAAAACTTTTCGCCATCAACGGCATAGGGTTGCCCTGCGAATCGTATAACGACCACAGCGAAGAATCGGCTTTCTCATTGACGCATTCCAGCCGACTGAGTTTTTCACCTAGCAGGTGGCTTAATTCGGCACGCAATTGTTCCATCACGGATAACCCTTATGAATGTGACTGATTTCATAATGAGCGCCTGAAGGGAGGATGTCACCGGGTAAGATCAAAGGTGCAACAGAAAAGTTGAAAAAATAATGAAAATTTGTCTCCCCTCCGGCTGGAAGGGAGACGGGGATCAGCGCATATCTGCGCGCACCCGTTCGAGATCTTCTGGCGTATCTACACCGGTACCCGGGACTTGTTGGGCAACGGCAACATGGATTTTTTCGCCGTACCACAGCACCCGAAGCTGCTCCAGCATTTCGATTTGCTCAAGTGGGCTGGGCGCCCAGCTGACATAGCGGCGGATAAAACCGGCGCGATAGGCGTAAATGCCGATGTGACGCAGCAGCGTATCGCCAATAGTCTCGCGCGACCGGGCAAAACGATCGCGATCCCACGGGATTGTTGCGCGAGAAAAATAGAGGGCATAGCCCTGTTCATTCATCACCACTTTAACCGCATTCGGGTTAAAAGCCTCTTCAGCATCGTGGATCGGCACCGCCAGCGTCGCCATGCCCGCCTCACTCGCGGCAATATTTTCTGCCACCTGACGCACAATCGCCGGCGGGATCATCGGCTCGTCACCCTGAATATTGACGATGATAGTGTCATCGCTGAAAGCGCATTTCTCCACCACTTCCGCCAGCCTTTCGGTGCCGGACTGGTGATCGGCACGCGTCATGCAGACTTCGCCCCCCGCCGCTTCCACGGCGCTGGCCACGTCCGGATGATCGGTTGCCACGATGATGCGCGCCGCGCCGGATTCGCGGGCGCGATCCAGCACGTGCAGGATCATCGGTTTGCCGTTGATATCCTGGAGAGGTTTGCCCGGCAGGCGGGTTGAGGCGTAGCGCGCCGGAATAATAACCACGAAACTCATGGACGGCTCTCTTCTGCATTTAGCTGACGGGCTTCGGTTTCCAGCAGCACCGGAATACCGTCACGCAGCGGAAACGCCAGGTGATCGGGTTTACAGATAAGCTCCTGTTTATCCTGGCTATAATATAACTTGCCGTTACAGACCGGGCAGGCAATGATTTCAAGCAAACGATGATCCATAATTCCTCCAGAGGGACCGAAAAGGTCCGTTGCAACCTATCATAATGGCATATCAGGCTACGTCAATTTCCCAGCCGCTGCGCTGTTGCGTAAAGAGCTTTTCGGGCAAAAAACCGACCTGAATACGCGTTGCGCCCTGCCAGCGGGCAAAATCGTTAATGGCGGATTGCAGGCCTTGCTCAAGCATGCGGCTGATACTTTCTCCCGCTTCCAGCCATAGCGAGATGATTTCCAGTACGCCCTCTTTACGATGCATTTTACAGTCCATGCGCCCTACCAGCCTTCCCCGGTGCAGCAGCGGCAGTACAAAGTAACCGTATTTACGTTTCGCGGCAGGCGTATAACACTCCAGCCGGTAGCTAAAGTTAAACAGCTGTTCCGCGCGTTTACGATCCCAGACAACGGGATCAAACGGCGAGAGCACCACGCTGTGCGTGGCGTTAAGTTTGCCTTCCTGCGCCGCAGGCAGCAGAGGCAGAAGATCCGTATGCAGCCATAGCTGTCCCAGCGTTTCAACCTCAACGGGGACGATCTGTTTTTGGTCCTGCCAGCGTGCCAGTAATGCAGCGCTTTTGGGCTGGCGTAGCCGGTAATAGTCCGCCAGCCATTGAGGGCGAAAAATCCCCAGACTACGGGCGCTGTTTAACAGCATTACCTCTTCCGCCGCGTCCTGGCTGAGCGCGTCGCGAGCGTCATCCCACTCCGGTAATACCCGGCTGGTCAGGTCATAAACCCGTTGAAAGTTGCGCCGCTCTACCACCATCACTTTTCCGGCGGTAAATAATCCTTCCAGATGACGCTTGTGCGGCTTCCACTCCCACCAGCCGCTTGAGCCTTTTCCTGAATGGGCAAAATCTGCTGAGCGTACCGGACCCTGCTCGCGGATATGCGCCATTAACTGCTCAATTTCCCCGACGTTCTCTTCCATCCACGTCTGACGATATTTCCATCCCATATTTTCCGGGGCCAGCATCCGGTGGCGTACCAGCGAAAAATCACTGCGGGGAAGGAAACAGGCTTCATGCGCCCAGTATTCCATTAGCTCACCACGGCTTAACGCTTCATCCAGCCAGGCCTGCGGATAATTCCCCAGACGGCTGAACAGCACCAGGTAAGGACTACGGGCGACAATGTTGATGGTGTCAATTTGCAGGAGCGACATCTGGCGGACAGTGCGCAGGATATCGTCAGGCTGAGCGCGGCGTCGGGGCTTTTTAAGCAGTCCCTGCGCAGCAAGATGAAGACAACGCGCGGCATGTAGAGAGAGCATGTATTTCCCCGTCATGATCCCGGCGCTCGCAGCAGGAGGCTAACGCTGCGCCAGGAGAGTAAGTTTCGCCAGCAGTTGTTGCACGTCATCGCCCTGGAGTTCGGCATTGACCGGTAAATACCACCAGTTATCCTGCGCAAACGCCCGGCACTTGACCGCGTCCTTCTCGGTCATGAGCAGGTTTTGCCCTGGCTGGGTCATCGCCTGTACGTCAGCCTGAATCAGTGCCTGATGATCGGCCAGCGCGACGGTTCTTACTGGCCGCACGCCGCCCTTTTCCAGGGTTGTGAAAAAACGCGGCGGATGACCAATACCGGCCATTGCCACCACGTCGGTAAGCGTCGACATCTCGCGGCGTTCACCGGTCAGCAAATTTATCGCCTGTCCCGGACGCAAAATCATGGGGATTTCACCCGGCGCAGGTTCGCCGCCGTTGGTAATCACCGCATCGACCGTTTGCAATCGCGACGCACGCTCGCGCATGGGGCCGGCAGGCAGCCACCAGCCGTTACCAAAGCGGCGTACGCCATCCACCACCACAATTTCCAGGTCACGCGCCAGACGATAATGTTGCAGGCCGTCATCGGTAATAATGAGCTGTAATTCGTGCTCTGCCAGCAGCGCGCGAACGGCGTCGGCCCGCACTGGCGAAACGGCGACAGGCGCACCGGTGCGCTGCCAGATAAGCACGGGTTCATCACCTGCGCTGGCAGGCGCGGTGTCGGCGTCGAGAAGCAGAGGATAGCGGTCCGCCTTGCCACCGTAGCCGCGAGACACCACGCCAACGCGGATACCGCGCTGCTGGAGTTGCTCAACCAGCCAGATGACCACAGGCGTTTTGCCGTTACCTCCGGCGGTCAGATTGCCCACCACCACCACCGGTACCGGTGCCCGCCACGACTTTTTCAGGCCGAGGCGGTAGCTCAGACGAATAAGGCCGCTCACCAGCCCATAAAGCCAGGAAAGCGGCAGCAACAGCCGCCAGAGCGGGGAATCACCGGACCAGATACGGGCGATCATTGACCGAACTGCATCTTATGGAGCTGCGAGTAAACCCCGCGCATTTCCAGCAGGTCATGATGGTTTCCGCGTTCAACGATGCGGCCATCTTCAACCACCACAATTTCATCGGCCTGTTCAATGGTTGACAGACGATGCGCAATCACCAGCGAGGTGCGGTTCTTCTGCAGCTCATCCAGAGCCGACTGGATCGCCCGTTCAGATTCGGTATCCAGCGCGGAGGTGGCTTCATCAAGGATCAGAATGGGGCTGTCGCGCAGCAGTGCACGCGCAATCGCAATACGCTGACGCTGTCCGCCGGAGAGCATTACGCCGTTTTCGCCAATAATGGTGTCGAGGCCATTATCCATTTTGTTGATAAAGTCCATGGCATACGCCATACGTGCGGCTTGTTCGATCTGCTCGCGACTGTAAACGTCAGTGCGCGCATAGGCAATGTTGTTGGCAACCGTATCGTTAAATAGGTGCACGTTCTGCGAAACCAGTGCAACCTGATTACGCAGTGATGACAGCGTGTATTCACGCAGGTCATGGCCATCAAGCAGGATTTGCCCTTCATCAACGTCATAAAAGCGCGTGATCAAACTGGCAATGGTGGACTTGCCCGAACCAGAACGGCCTACGAGCGCGACCGTTTTACCTTCAGGGATGGTCAGATCGATATTGCGCAGCGCCGGGACTTCACGCCCTGTATAGGTGAACGTGACGTTACGAAATTCCAGATCGCCTTTCGCACGTTCAACGACAAAAGTGCCCTGGTCTTTTTCCTGCTCGGAGTCGAGAATGGTAAACAGCGTCTGGCAGGCGGCCATCCCGCGCTGGAACTGAGCGTTGACGTTAGTCAGTGATTTTAACGGACGCATCAGCGCGATCATTGATGAGAACACCACGGTGATCGTACCGGCAGTCAGGGTCTCCATTACGCTGGGGAAGCTTGCCGCATACAGCACAAAAGCCAGCGCCAGGGAGGCAATTAGCTGAATAATCGGGTCAGAAATGGAAGAGGCAGAAACCATCTTCATTCCCTGTAAACGCATTTTGTTGCTGACTTTATCGAAACGCTTTGTTTCGACGTCCTGTCCGCCAAAAATTAGCACCTCTTTGTGCCCTTTCAGCATCTGTTCTGCGCTGGTAGTGACCTGCCCCATGGTATTCTGCATATTCTTACTGATGCTACGAAAACGTTTGGAGACCAGTCGAATCGCAAATGAGACAATGGGCGCAAGGACGATCAGGATCAGCGACAATTGCCAGCTGTAGTAGAACATCATAATGAACAGGCCGATAATCGACGCCCCTTCACGCACCACGGTAATGAGCGCACTGGAAGAGGAAGAAGCAACCTGCTCCGAGTCATAGGTAATGCGCGACAGCAGCGTCCCGGTGGACTGCTTGTCAAAAAAGGAAACCGGCATCCCCATCATATGACTGAACAGGCGGCGACGCATGGTCATCACCACTTTGCCTGAAACCCATGAGATGCAATAGCTGGAGATGTAGCTGGTAATACCCCGCACAATCATCAGCCCAATCACTACCAGCGGCATCCATAGCAGCACCGAGCGATCTGTTTTACCAAAACCATCATCCAGTAATGGTTTAAGGAGCGATAACATGAAGGTATCGCTGGCTGCGTTAAGGATTAACGCAATTGCCGCCACGATCAGACCCGGCTTGAAAGGGGCAATAATCGGCCAAAGTCGGCGGAAGGTCTGCCACGTAGAGAGATCTTTATCGTTATGCATTCAAAAAACCAGCATTTGTTGAAATAGCCGCATATTCTACCCGTTATCTGCGGGCGCGCCAAACCACTGATGATACCAGCGGGGCAAAATTTGCTCTCGCAGGCTGCTGATTTGCCATCCTTCATCGGAAAAAGTGACCGTAATTTGCCCATGATGAGGCGTATCAAGCCATTGATATCCCTGTTGCCGGTAGCGTTTTACTACTTTCGGCGATGGAAAATGCCATGCGTTGTAACGCGAGGCGGACGCCAGCGCCGCTTTTCCATTCACCCGCTGTATCAGCGCGATCCCTGATGAGGTATTGCTGCCGTGGTGGGGCACCTGAATAATGGTAGACGCCAGATGCTGCCAGTAATGACTGAGCAGAGCGAGTTCCGCTGGCGTTTCGATATCGCCGGTTAATAAAATACTGTGCCGGCCATCCTCAACCTTCACCACGCAGGAGCGGTTGTTACCCTGCGTTTGATTATCTTTTAGCGGCCAGTGAGCGCTAAAGGTTAGCCCCTCCCACTGCCAGCGTTCTCCACGAAAACAAGGCTGGTGCCCTTTCCAGCTTAACGGGCTGCGGATCCATGCATCAGGCCACGCGTCATGAATGGCGTTTAGCCCACCGCGATGATCGAGATGCTCATGGCTAATGATGATGCCTTCGGGTCGCAGATGGTGCCAGCGCAGCCAGGGGATAATCAGCTGTTGGCCGGAATCACCGCCGGGCCACGCCAGCCCGGTATCATACAAAATGGCCCTACCGTGACGTTCAATGACCATGCCCAGCCCCTGCCCGACATCCAGCATATGTATCGCCCACACGTCTTTTCGCTCCTGCCGCCATAGCGGAAAGGCCAGTATCACCAGCAGGGTCAGTGCAACGGCGTTCATGGCGCGCCAGGCCCGAAAACGCCAGAGTACCAACGCTATCCACGGCATTACTGTAATGCCCTGCCAGCGCGCATCTACATCCAGCCAGCCATCGGGCAATTGGCGTAACAGGTAAAAGAGCAGCGCCAAAAGCCGATCCGTCAGGTACCAGAGCCCCTGTTCCACTACCTGAGGCCCGGTGAGATGCAGCAGCATTCCTGCCAGGATCAGCGGCACAATCACGAAAGTAACCAGCGGGACCGCAAACAGGTTCGCCAGCAGGGACGTCATGCTGATACCGTGAAACAGCAGCACCTGGAGCGGTAACAGCAATATCATCAAACCCAGTTGAAGATGTATCAACCCAACAAAATGGCGCAGCGGTGCCCGCATTCTCCACGCTGGCAACGGCACCCACTGATACCAGAAAATCAGCGCTGCCACAGCAAACGCCGAGAGCCACAGGCTTTGTGACAGCACGGCCAGTGGATCGCAAAACAGGATGGCGGCGATACAGCATAGCCAGATGTCCCATGACGACCATTGACGCCCGCTTAAGCGCAGGCCATACCATATTCCCAGCGCCACAATGGTCCGTAGCGCAGGCGGCTGTAAGCCCGTGATCCATGCGTAACCTGTTGCACAAAGGAAGCCAAAAATTAACGGCGTCCGCCAGCTAATCAGACGGCATGGCAGGAAAAATTGCAGGCCGCGGATCAGCAGCCAGCCGAGCGACGCCCCGAGGGCGATATGCAGACCGGAGATCGCCATCAGATGCAGGGTGCCGGTCTGCTGCATCAATTTTTTGGCCTCGGTGGAAACGGCCAGACGCTCTCCTAAGCCCAGACCTAAGATCACCCCCTGCCAGGGATAATCGGCCAGCGTCGCAGAGAGCGAAGCAAGATAGGTCGCCCGTAAACTGCAGCTGGCATCCAGCGCTTTTGCCTCGATAAAGCGGCCGGTCAGAGGATTATGTCGTGCAAAGGCGTTGCGCTGGGTATCAAATCCCCCCTCATTTAGCTCGCCATGAACGGCCCTTGCACGAATGGTCATCGCCCAACGCTGCCCGGCACAGCCTGCCTCGGGTAGATAATTGCCGTAAAGGGTAATGCCCGGTGCCGGGAACAGGCGTTTTCCATCATAGTGCGTGATCGTGCCCTGATGCGTCGTTGCCCCATCGGTTGCAGTAAGGGTCATTTCGACACGCTGATTTTTACCGGTGAGATGCTGCGCAGGCCATAAGATTTGATGCGCGGTCAGGATACCCCAGCAGAAGAACAGACCCGTCAATCCAATAAACCGAAGGGATCGTGGACGGCGACATGCCAGCATAATCGCAATAATGGCGATGAGTTTCGTACAGCCTACACCCGGCAGCGTTGGCAGCCAGATTAATGGGGCGAGACCTGCAATCACACAGATCGCCAGTTGTGGTAAACGCATAGAGACCTCCCTGTCAGGGAGAGTGTCGCGCTATGTTATAAGGTTGTCCGCAGGGATTTGCCTGGTTTGCGGCAGGCTATGTAGGGAATCGGCAGGATTGCTGCAATGCACAGGCAGCATTGCGAGGAGTATTCCATTTTTCGTCAGGAGACAGAGATGAAAAAAGCACCCGCAGGTGCTTTTTACGTGTTCAAGTTTCGTCGTTAACTATACGGCGATAACTCAATCACCTTCATAAATATTGGCGCGGTCGCGTAATTCTTTACCCGGCTTAAAGTGTGGAACGTATTTACCTTCCAAATCCACTTTATCACCTGTTTTTGGGTTACGCCCGGTGCGAGGAGCTCGGTAATGCAATGAAAAGCTGCCGAAACCGCGGATTTCAATACGCTCCCCAACGGCAAGGGTAGAGGCCATATGTTCCAGCATCTCTTTCACGGCATCTTCAACCGCTTTTGCCGGGATATGCGATTGCTGGCTTGCAAGTCTTTCGATTAACTCTGACTTGGTCATGATTCCTCCGGTTTCCTTAATGGCCATATTCGCTAACAGCTTGAACAAGGGCGGCCGTAGCCGCCCTTTGTGCTTGATTACAGAACGAAAACTGTAATCTGTCAAGTTACTCATCATCCTTCTTCAAGGATTGAGAGTATTACTCGCCTTTAGCTGCTTTGAATGCTTCAGCCATTGCGTTAGAGAAGTTGCCTTCTTCCTGTTTGTTGTTAACAGTAGCAATTGCATCTTTCTCGTCAGCTTCGTCTTTCGCACGAACAGACAGGCTTACAACGCGGTTTTTGCGATCAACGCCGGTGAATTTAGCTTCAACGTCGTCGCCTACGCTCAGAACCAGAGTTGCATCTTCGATACGGTCACGGGATGCTTCAGAAGCACGCAGGTAACCTTCAACGCCGTCAGCCAGTTCTACGGTTGCGCCTTTAGCGTCAACTGCAGTGACTTTACCGTTTACGATTGCGCCTTTCTTGTTCACAGCAACGTAGTTGTTGAACGGATCTTCTGCGAGCTGTTTAACGCCCAGGGAGATACGTTCACGTTCTGCGTCAACCTGCAGGACAACGGCAGCGATTTCGTCGCCTTTTTTGTATTCACGAACAGCTTCTTCGCCTGCAACGTTCCAGGAGATGTCAGACAGGTGAACCAGACCGTCGATGCCACCGTCCAGGCCGATGAAGATACCGAAGTCAGTGATTGACTTGATTTTACCTTCAACGCGATCGCCCTTGTTGTGGGTTTCAGCAAACAGCTGCCACGGGTTAGATTTGCACTGTTTCAGACCCAGGGAGATACGACGACGTTCTTCGTCGATATCCAGAACCATAACTTCCACTACGTCGCCAACGTTAACAACTTTGGACGGGTGGATGTTTTTGTTGGT
Organism: Superficieibacter sp. HKU1; assembly: GCF_029319185.1. Classification (NCBI taxonomy): domain Bacteria; kingdom Pseudomonadati; phylum Pseudomonadota; class Gammaproteobacteria; order Enterobacterales; family Enterobacteriaceae; genus Superficieibacter; species Superficieibacter sp. HKU1. Next base: position 1,809,985 of record NZ_CP119754.1, on the reverse strand, counting down.
CCAGTCCATTTCGGAAACGTGAACCAGGCCTTCAACGCCTTCTTCGATTTCAACGAAGCAGCCGTAGTCGGTCAGGTTGGTTACGCGACCGGTCAGTTTGGTACCTTCCGGATAACGTTTAGCGATAGCAACCCACGGATCTTCGCCCAGCTGTTTCAGACCCAGAGATACACGAGTACGCTCACGGTCGAACTTCAGGACTTTAACGTTGATTTCGTCACCAACGTTTACGATTTCGCTCGGATGCTTAACGCGTTTCCAGGCCATATCAGTGATGTGCAGCAGGCCGTCAACGCCGCCCAGATCAACGAATGCACCGTAGTCAGTGAGGTTCTTAACGATACCTTTAACTTCCATGCCTTCCTGCAGGTTTTCCAGCAGCTGATCGCGCTCTGCGCTGTTTTCGGATTCGATAACGGCACGACGTGATACGACCACGTTGTTACGTTTCTGGTCCAGCTTGATTACTTTGAATTCAAGCTCTTTGCCTTCGAGGTGCAGAGTGTCACGAACTGGACGAACGTCTACCAGTGAACCCGGCAGGAACGCACGAATACCGTTCAGCTCAACAGTGAAGCCACCTTTGACTTTGCCGTTGATAACACCGACTACAGTTTCAGCTTCTTCGTAAGCTTTTTCCAGCGTGATCCAGGCTTCGTGACGTTTAGCTTTCTCACGGGACAGCAGGGTTTCACCGAAGCCGTCTTCTACTGCATCCAGAGCAACGTCAACTTCGTCACCAACCTGGATTTCCAGCTCGCCCTGGGCGTTTTTGAACTGCTCTGCCGGAATGGCGGACTCAGATTTCAGACCGGCGTCAACCAGTACAACGTCTTTGTCGATAGCAACAACAACACCACGAACGATGGAACCCGGGCGGGTTTCGATTTCTTTCAGGGATTCTTCAAACAGTTGAGCAAAAGATTCAGTCATGTTTAATCTTCAGGTTTCATATTTAACGTCCACCTGGCTCCGTGCCGGATGGGGTTGTTTCACATACCCGCTAACACTCCGTTGCTGCGGGGGTACTACTAATTCGGACGCATTTAAGCGAGGGCCAACTTTTGGCGCGCGTATTGTAACGCTTTTTCAATCACTTGCTCAATGCTTAAACTGGTGGAATCCAGAACTAAAGCATCGGCAGCGGGAACCAGCGGCGCTACAGCGCGATTACGATCGCGATCGTCGCGTTCTTTAATCTCGGCCAAAAGGCGTTCAAAGTTAACACTAAAGCCACTTTCCTGCAACTGTAGCATACGGCGATGCGCGCGTTCTTCCGAAGACGCGTCGAGGAAAATTTTCACCGGCGCTTCGGGGAAGACTACGGTCCCCATATCGCGGCCATCGGCAATCAGTCCGGGAAACTCACGGAAGGCACGCTGACGGCGTAAAAGCGCTTCACGTACCCGCGGGAAGGCAGCGACTTGTGATGCCGCACTGGCCACGTCCTGCGTGCGAATTTCACCGCTCACGTCTTCCCCTTCCAGGATCACTTCCAGCGTGCCGTCGGTCGAAACAAAACGCACATCCAGATGCGTGGCCAGTGGCACCAGCGCATCTTCACAAGCAACATCAACGTGATGGTGCAATGCCGCCAGTGCCAGCACGCGATAGATTGCGCCTGAATCCAGAAGATGCCACTGCAACGCTTCCGCCATCGCCTTGCATAAGGTGCCTTTACCCGCGCCGCTTGGGCCATCAATGGTAATAACCGGGGCAATTGCCGTCATCTTTTTCTCCTTAAACAGGCATACCGTCAATATAAACGCCGCGCATTATACGCGTGTCTGCGCCTGAGAGTTACCTTTGCATGCAAATTGCAGAATATTGAACGTAAAATGAGAGGCGTCTGGCGAAGTATAGCGGGCTGGCGTGGTGCCAGCCCGGAAATGATACAGCTTTACTTTTTATCCTGTGCGATACGGTCGCGGATATGCTGCGCACGTTCCGCTGAAGGCGGGTGAGAGTCGAAGAGCGACTTGGTATGACCAGCGTCAAGACTAGCCAGTTTATCAAAGCTGCCGACCAGCCCCTGCGTCTTGATACCGCGTTTTTTCAGCAGATCGTAGGAGAAGTCATCGGCTTCAGACTCTTTTTCGCGGGAGAATTTAGCGTTGATGGCACCCTCGGCAATATCACCAAGCTGGGATTTTGAAAGCTGAGCCGCGACGCCGCTGGTGGCAGAAATAGCGTCACGCGCCGCCACGACGGCATAGGCTGCTTTCATTTCCTGGAGGGAGTGCCCCAGCGCCACGTGACCCAATTCATGACCCAGCACAGCTTCCACTTCGTTATCGGTCATCATGTCCATCAGGCCGCTGTAAACACGGACGCAGCCGTTAGCCATGGCCCAGGCGTTTACGTCACTGGTCATGTAGACTTTGTAGTTGACCGGCGTGCCGTTGATATTGTTACCCAGCGCTTTGGCGATTTTGGCCAGACGCTTGCTGTATTTGCTGGAGGAGCCAGCCAGCTTATTCTCGCTGTCCATCTCTTTACAGCCCTGATTGGCAATGGATTTTGCATCCGCGTCGCTAAGCGTCGCCGCTTTGTAAGCTGACATGCCGGAGCTGGCAAGCATGTTGCCATCGACACCGTTTTTACAGCCTGCCAGCATAAGCGTTGATAGCGTAAGCGCCAGCAATATTTTTTTATTTTTCATAGTAATCTTCCGTTGATATTTATAACAATCGCCATAAAACGACATGAAATTCGTCAACGAAAATAGCATTACCTGTAAAAGCAAAAAAGTTTGTAACCGGACACAATGGCGCCGACGGGGCGTCGGCGCTCGGGAGGATATTTATTGCGGAGTGCTGACGCGAGCCAGTTGTTCGAAGTAGTCAGGGAAGGTCTTGGCGGTGCATTTCGGATCGAGAATAGTGACCGGCGTATCTGACAGCGCCACCAGCGAGAAACACATTGCCATTCGGTGATCGTTATAGGTGCCGATTTCGGCAAACTGCAAATGCGCGGGCGGAGTGATGCGAATGTAATCCTCACCCTCTTCCACTTCTGCACCGACTTTACGCAGTTCGGTCGCCATCGCGAACAGGCGATCGGTCTCTTTCACCCGCCAGTTATAAATGTTACGCAGCGTCGTGGTGCCGTGAGCAAAGAGCGCGGCTGTAGCAATGGTCATCGCCGCATCGGGAATATGGTTCATATCCATATCAATGGCGTGCAATTCACGATGGGTACAGCTGATAAAGTCATCGCCCCAGTCGATTACCGCCCCCATTTTTTCCAGCACGTCGGCAAAACGGATATCGCCCTGGACGCTGTGGCGACCAATGCCGGTCACTTTGATGGTACCGCCTTTAATCGCCGCTGCGGCGAGGAAATATGAAGCTGAAGAAGCATCACCTTCCACGAGGAATTCACCCGGAGAACGATACGTTTGACCACCACGCACAACGAAGCGCTGATAGCGTTGGTTTTCAATCTGAACGCCAAAGGTTTCCATCAACTTCAGGGTGATATCAATGTAAGGTTTTGACACCAGATCGCCTTTGATGGTGATGATGGTGTCCTGTGCGGCGAGTGGTGCGGTCATTAGCAGCGCGGTCAAGAACTGGCTGGAGACGCTACCGTCCACGTGTACATCGCCACCGGTAAAACCTCCGCGCAGACGCAGCGGCGGATAATTCTCTTGCTCAAGATAAGTAATGTCTGCCCCGCCCTGGCGAAGCGCATCGACCAGATGACCAATCGGTCGCTCTTTCATGCGCGGTTCGCCGGTAAGGACAACATTGTTATTGCCAAGGCACAGTGCCGCCGCCAGCGGCCGCATCGCGGTGCCTGCGTTACCAAGGAACAGTTCGGGCTCGCCTTCAGCCTGCAGCGGGCCGGCATTGCCGGTCACTTCACAGCGGGTGCGATCGGCGGAAAGGGTGTAATGAATGCCTAACGCACTCAGGGCGTTCAGCATATGACGGACGTCATCGCTGTCCAGCAAATTAGTCAGCACCGTGGTGCCCTGGGCTAATGCAGCCAGCAGTAGCGCCCGGTTAGAGACACTTTTTGATCCAGGCAGATTGATAACACCGTCTACGCGCGCGATGGGTTGTAACGTCAGGGAATCCATGAAGCTTAACTCTCAGAAGCAAAATAAAGCCCCGCAGACAGGCTACGGGGAAGAATGAAACGGGCGATTAACCGTGACGACGTTCGAAGTCGGTCATAAACTCGGTCAATGCGTTGACACCGGCCAACGGCATCGCGTTATAGATTGAGGCGCGCATGCCGCCAACGACGCGGTGTCCTTTCAGCGCATGCAGACCAGCCGCCAGAGACTCTTCCAGGAAGAGTTTGTCCAGCGCGCTGTCTGCCAGCTGGAACGGCACGTTCATACGGGAACGGTTGGCTTTGGCCACGTCGTTACGGTAGAAATCACTGCGATCAATGGTGCCATACAGCAGATCGGCCTTTTGCTGGTTGATCTTATCCATCGCCGCCACGCCGCCCTGCTCTTTCAACCATTTGAAGACCAGGCCGGACAAATACCATGCGAACGTCGGCGGAGTGTTAAACATGGAGTCGTTGTCATTGAGGATGGTGTAGTCAAGAATTGACGGGCAGGCCTGATGCGCCTTGCCCAGCAGATCTTCACGTACGATCACCAGCGTCAGCCCTGCCGGGCCGATATTTTTCTGCGCGCCAGCGTAGATTACGCCGAAGCGGCTGACATCCAGCGGACGGGAAAGGATCGTCGAGGAGAAGTCGGCAGCGACCACCACGTCGTTACCAAAATCGGGAGTTTCTTCGATGGCGATACCGTCAATGGTCTCGTTAGGACAGTAGTGCACATACGCTGCATTGTCGGAAAGCTGCCAGTCGCGCATCGGTTTTACTGCACGCAGTCCGTCAACCGTCACTTTGGCGTCAATTACGTTTGGCGTACAGTATTTGTTCGCTTCTTTAATCGCGCTGGCCGCCCAGTAGCCCGCATCAACATAATCTGCGGTGGTTTTGGCACCCAGCAGGTTCAGCGGCACGCCAGCAAACTGACCGCGCCCACCACCGTGGCAGAAAAGCACTTTGTAGTTTGAAGGGATGTTCAGCAGCTCGCGGAAGTCCTTTTCTGCTTCTTCAGCGACCTGGATAAATTCCTTACCACGGTGGCTAATTTCCATGACCGACGTTCCCAGACCATGCCAGTCGCACAGTTCCTGTTGCGCCAGTTTAAGCACTGCTTCCGGTATCATCGCCGGACCTGAACTAAAATTGAAGACCTGAGTCATTTCCCCTCACCACGCTGCTTAGATCTACCCACCACAATGGGTATACGTTATTCCTGTGGATATCGGTTTTACCATTCAGTGACACGTGTCGCAACGGGTAATCAATCGCGGAGTAAAAATGTGTCCTTTGTCACACAATATAATCTATCGTATTGACGAATAAAGGCCGATAAAACCGCTATCAGGTGATCCGCTTTGCCCGGCTGGCCTTTGACCACTCCGGATGCGCGCAGCGGGGACAAAGCTGATGCTCCCCCGCTTTCATCACGTATACCGCACTACATTTATTACAGGCATATTCACCATCGTCCGGCACGGTGGTATAGCGTTCAATCCCCGCCGGCAGAATTGACAGCCCCGGTTTTACTTCATCATCTGGATAGTAATAGACGCTTATCTGGCCATTAGTTTCCATTATTGCCAGCTTAATTTGCCCAAGTTGCTCAACGCTATTGATCCTGAGCTCCATGAAAAATTCAAATTCAGTCAGGTTAGCGCCATTTACCTTGTCCCACGCCAGCTGCCCCTCCTCTATAAAGATGATGGGCTTACCCTCCAGGAGATCCTCCAGTTTTTCGCTGTGTGACATCAGCCACATCACTAGCCGGTACAAAACCGCCAGCGTAATAAATACCGTCAGCACCGGCAGCATGGGAACGTCATCATAAAACGCCACGTCACCTGCGGCTGAACCTAACGTCAGGATGATCAACACTTCAAACAGCGACATCTGACGCACGCCGCGTCGCCCGGTTATCTTAAGAAACAGGAAAACCAGTACAAAGGTGTACGCGCTGCGCAGCGCCACTTCCCCAAGAAACTCAAACGGCACTTTATCCAGCGCCATACGTTGAAGATCGAATGCTTTCATTTTTTATTCTCAAACAGCACGTTACTATCCATAAGCATAGCCAATACTTTTATTTCCGTGCCGTCGGTCCGGGAGATAGCGCCGGTGAGCTAAAACCCGTATCATTGCGCGCTTTCCGTACGATAAAAGTGAATGTCATGACTCAAACCTTCATCCCCGGCAAAGACGCCGCTCTGGAAGATTCCATCGCTCGCTTCCAGCAAAAACTGCAGGATCTCGGCTTCGATATTGAAGAGGCTTCCTGGCTGAATCCTGTCCCTAACGTCTGGTCTGTGCATATTCGCGATAAAGAATGCGCCCTGTGCTTCACTAACGGAAAAGGAGCCACCAAAAAAGCGGCGCTGGCCTCTGCGCTGGGTGAGTATTTCGAACGTCTGTCAACGAACTACTTTTTTGCCGATTTCTGGCTGGGCGATACCATTGCCAATGGCCCGTTCGTGCATTATCCGAATGAGAAATGGTTCCCGCTGCCGGAAAACGATGAACTGCCGGAAGGGATCCTCGACGCCCGTCTGCGCGCGTTTTACGATCCGGAAAACGATCTGAGCGCCGGGATGCTGATTGACCTGCAATCCGGTAATGAAGATCGCGGGATCTGCGCCCTGCCTTTCACTCGTCAATCTGACAACCAGACCGTGTATATCCCGATGAACATCATCGGTAACCTGTACGTTTCTAACGGCATGTCGGCGGGTAATACGGCCAATGAAGCGCGCGTCCAGGGACTGTCGGAAGTGTTTGAGCGTCATATCAAAAATCGCATTATCGCCGAATCGATCAGCCTGCCGGAAATCCCGTCCGAGGTGCTGGCGCGCTACCCGGGGGTAGTCGAGGCCATTGCAACGCTGGAAGCGGAAGGTTTCCCGATTTTCGCCTATGACGGCTCGCTGGGTGGCCAGTATCCGGTAATTTGCGTTGTGCTGTTTAATCCGGCAAATGGTACCTGCTTTGCCTCTTTCGGCGCGCATCCTGATTTTGGCGTGGCGCTGGAGCGTACCGTCACCGAACTGTTGCAGGGTCGTGGTCTGAAAGATCTTGATGTCTTTACGCCGCCTACCTTTGATGACGAAGAAGTGGCCGAACATACCAATCTCGAAACCCACTTCATTGACTCCAGCGGTCTGATCTCCTGGGATCTGTTCAAACAGGATGCCGATTATCCCTTCGTTGACTGGAGCTTTGCTGGCACCACTGAAGAAGAGTTTGCGACCCTGATGGCCATCTTCAGGAAAGAAGACAAAGAGGTTTACATCGCCGACTACGAGCACCTCAGCGTTTACGCCTGCCGCATTATCGTACCGGGTATGTCCGATATCTATCCGGTAGAAGATTTATGGATGGCGAACAACAGTATGGGTAGCCATCTGCGCGATACTATTCTGGCGCTGCCGGGCAGCAACTGGGACAAAGAAGACTATCTGAACCTGATCGCCCAGCTTGATGAAGAAGGTCATGACGATTTTACCCGCGTACGCGAATTGTTGGGTCTGGCAACGGGCAGCAATAACGGCTGGTATACGCTGCGTATTGGCGAACTGAAAGCAATGCTGGCGCTGGCGGGTGGTGACACCGAGCAGGCGCTAATCTGGACCGAATGGACTATGGAATTTAACGCCTCTGTTTTCAGCACCGGGCGAGCCAACTACTACCGTTGCCTGCAAACCTTACTGCTGCTGACCCAGGAAGACGAACGCGAGCCGTTGCAGTACCTGAACGCTTTTGTACGAATGTACGGTGCCGACGCGGTTGAAGCCGCCAGCGCGGCATTAAGCGGTGAATCTGCATTCTACGGGCTGCAAGCGGTTGATAGCGATCTGGCTGCCTTCCCGGCTCATCAGTCGCTGTTAAAAGCTTACGAGAAACTTCAGCGCGCTAAAGTAGCTTTCTGGTCACGTCAGGGCTAAATAACCGCGCAAACCATAGGCTTATCTCTGAGTCTGCGTTATATTACGGAGCGATTTTACCGCTCCGTTTTTTATATTTAGAGTATCGGCCGTGAAATGTAATGTTAAAGTTAAATATGAGTAAATGTTATTACTTTTATCTTTTCTTTAATGTTACTTTATATTGTAAATACTCCATTTTAATTAACCGCCGACTGATGAGGCCATAAAAAAATTCAACACAATTTATAATTTTTAAAATTTATTTTTAGTTCTATAATCAATACTTTATCCCTAAATAGCTGTAAAACCATACACTATGAAGGCCTATAAGCCAGGCGAGATATGATCTATATCAATTTCTCTTCTATAATGCTTTGTTAGTATCTCGTCGCCGACTTAATAAAGAGAGAGTTAGTGTGAAAGCTGACAACCCTTTTGATCTAATACTTCCTGCAGCAATGGCCAAAGTGGCTGAAGAAGCGGGTGTCTACAAAGCAACGAAACAACCGATGACCACGTTTTTCCTGGCGATTACCGCAGGCATGTTCATCTCCATTGCTTTTGTTTTCTACATCACCGCCACTACAGGTACTGCTTCCATGCCGTTTGGTATGGCGAAACTGGTAGGCGGCATCTGCTTTTCACTGGGCCTGATTCTTTGCGTTATCTGCGGGGCTGACCTGTTTACCTCAACGGTACTGATTGTCGTGGCGAAAGCCAGCGGTCGTATTACCTGGGGGCAACTGGGTCGCAACTGGCTGAACGTTTATTTTGGCAACCTGATCGGCGCACTGCTGTTTGTGCTTTTAATGTGGCTTTCTGGCGAGTATATGACCGCCAACGGTGGCTGGGGGCTTAACGTCCTGCAAACCGCCGACCACAAAATGCATCACACCTTTATTGAGGCTGTTTGCCTCGGCATTCTGGCAAACCTGATGGTCTGTCTTGCCGTCTGGATGAGCTACTCAGGCCGTAGCTTAACGGATAAAACGCTCATCATGATTTTGCCGGTCGCTATGTTCGTTGCCAGCGGCTTTGAGCACAGCATCGCGAATATGTTTATGATCCCAATGGGTATCGTAATACGTCATTTCGCCAGCCCGGAATTCTGGACCGCGGTCGGTTCCTCTCCGGACAATTTTTCTCACCTGACTATTATGAACTTTATCACTGATAACCTCATCCCTGTCACCATCGGGAACATTATCGGCGGCGGTTTGTTAGTTGGGTTGACATACTGGGTCATTTATCTGCGTGGTAACAATCATCATTAATGATAGTTCCAGGCGTAAATAAAAAGTCCACTTAAGAAGGTAGGTATTACAATGTCCGAGCTTAATGAAAAGTTAGCCACAGCCTGGGAAGGTTTTGCGAAAGGTGACTGGCAGAATGAAGTAAACGTCCGTGACTTCATCCAGAAAAACTACACCCCTTACGAGGGTGACGAGTCTTTCCTGGCTGGCGCAACTGAAGCTACCACCAGGCTGTGGGACAGCGTAATGGAAGGCGTAAAACAGGAAAACCGCACTCACGCGCCTGTTGATTTCGACACTTCTGTTGCCTCCACTATCACCTCTCACGATGCCGGTTACATCAACAAGCAGCTTGAGAAAATCGTTGGTCTGCAGACCGAAGCTCCGCTGAAACGTGCCATTATCCCGTTCGGTGGTATCAAAATGGTTGAAGGTTCCTGCAAAGCGTACAACCGCGAACTGGACCCATCACTGAAAAAAATCTTCACTGAATATCGTAAAACCCACAACCAGGGCGTTTTCGATGTTTACACCAAAGACATTCTGAACTGCCGTAAATCCGGTGTTCTGACTGGTCTGCCGGATGCCTATGGCCGTGGCCGTATCATCGGTGACTACCGTCGCGTTGCGCTGTACGGTATCGACTTCCTGATGAAAGACAAATACGCACAGTTCCTGTCTCTGCAGTCTGACATGGAAAACGGCGTAAACCTGGAAGCTACCATCCGTCTGCGTGAAGAAATCGCTGACCAGCATCGCGCTCTGGGTCAGATCAAAGAAATGGCAGCAAAATACGGCTGCGATATCTCTGGTCCGGCGACCTCCGCTCAGGAAGCTATTCAGTGGACCTACTTCGGCTACCTGGCCGCTGTTAAGTCTCAGAACGGCGCAGCAATGTCCTTCGGTCGTACCGCGACTTTCCTGGACGTGTTCATTGAACGCGACCTGAAAGCAGGCAAAATCACCGAGCAAGAAGCGCAGGAAATGGTTGACCACCTGGTCATGAAACTGCGTATGGTTCGCTTCCTGCGTACCCCGGAATATGATGAGCTGTTCTCTGGTGACCCGATCTGGGCAACAGAATCCATCGCCGGTATGGGCGTTGATGGCCGTACGCTGGTAACCAAAAACAGCTTCCGTTTCCTGAACACCCTGTACACCATGGGGCCGTCTCCGGAGCCGAACATCACGATTCTGTGGTCTGAAAAACTGCCGCTGAACTTCAAAAAATATGCGGCTAAAGTCTCCATCGATACCTCTTCTCTGCAATATGAGAACGACGATCTGATGCGTCCTGACTTTAACAACGATGACTATGCTATCGCTTGCTGCGTAAGCCCGATGATCGTTGGTAAACAAATGCAGTTCTTCGGTGCGCGTGCAAACCTGGCGAAAACCATGCTGTACGCTATCAACGGCGGCGTTGATGAAAAACTGAAAATGCAGGTTGGTCCGAAATCTGAACCGATCAAAGGCGACGTTCTGAAATTCGACGAAGTGATGGATCGTATGGATCACTTCATGGACTGGCTGGCTAAACAGTATGTCACCGCGCTGAACGTGATTCACTACATGCATGACAAGTACAGCTACGAAGCCTCTCTGATGGCGCTGCACGACCGTGACGTTATCCGCACCATGGCGTGTGGTATCGCAGGTCTGTCTGTTGCGGCTGACTCCCTGTCTGCAATCAAATATGCGAAAGTGACCCCGGTTCGTGATGAAGACGGTCTGGCTATCGACTTCAAAATCGACGGTGAATACCCGCAGTTTGGTAACAACGATGCTCGCGTAGATGACCTGGCGGTTGACCTGGTTGAACGTTTCATGAAGAAAATTCAGAAACTGACTACCTACCGTAACGCTATCCCGACCCAGTCTGTTCTGACCATCACCTCTAACGTTGTGTATGGTAAGAAAACTGGTAACACCCCAGACGGTCGTCGTGCTGGCGCGCCGTTCGGACCAGGTGCTAACCCGATGCACGGCCGTGACCAGAAAGGTGCTGTAGCTTCTCTGACCTCCGTTGCTAAACTGCCGTTTGCTTACGCTAAAGATGGTATTTCTTACACCTTCTCTATCGTTCCTAACGCACTGGGTAAAGACGACGAAGTTCGTAAAACTAACCTGGCGGGCCTGATGGATGGTTACTTCCATCATGAAGCGTCCATCGAAGGTGGTCAGCACCTGAACGTGAACGTGATGAACCGTGAAATGCTGCTTGATGCGATGGAAAACCCGGAAAAATATCCGCAACTGACCATCCGTGTATCTGGCTACGCAGTACGCTTTAACTCCCTGACGAAAGAACAGCAGCAGGACGTTATTACTCGTACCTTCACGCAGACCATGTAATTGGTTTTGACTGAAATCACGATTAAAAAAGCGTAAAATAAAGGCTCCACAGTAGTGGGGCCTTTTTAACACCCGCAGTCTGGTTTGCCAGTTATCTATACTTAGTGGGTAACCGTCAAAACAGACCCGACACAACCTTAGCGAGTTGTGCACTCACAGGCCAGGAAGGCCAAAGCTGGAGAAACCACCGCAATGTCAGTAATTGGTCGCATTCACTCCTTTGAATCCTGTGGCACCGTTGATGGCCCGGGTATCCGCTTTATTACGTTCTTCCAGGGCTGCCTGATGCGCTGCCTGTATTGCCATAACCGCGATACGTGGGATACCCACGGCGGCAAAGAAATCACCGTGGAAGAACTGATGAAAGAAGTGGTGACCTACCGCCACTTTATGAATGCATCCGGCGGCGGCGTAACGGCGTCCGGCGGCGAAGCCATTTTGCAGGCGGAGTTTGTCCGTGACTGGTTCCGTGCCTGTAAGAAAGAAGGCATTCATACCTGTCTTGATACTAACGGCTTTGTCCGTCGTTACGATCCGGTGATTGATGAATTGCTGGAGGTGACCGATTTGGTGATGCTGGATCTGAAACAGATGAACGATGAGATCCATCAGAATCTGGTCGGCGTATCCAACCATCGTACGCTGGAGTTCGCCAAATACATCGCCAATAAAGGCATTAAGGTGTGGATCCGTTACGTCGTGGTGCCTGGCTGGTCAGATGACGATGACTCTGCGCACCGTCTGGGCGAATTTACCCGCGATATGGGCAACGTCGAGAAAATCGAAATGCTGCCGTATCACGAGCTGGGTAAACACAAATGGGTGGCGATGGGCGAGGAGTATAAACTTGACGGCGTACATCCCCCGAAAAAAGAGACCATGGAACGCGTCAAGGGTATTCTTGAGCAATACGGTCATAAGGTGATGTATTAATCGACGTATCCTGCCGGGGTTAACCGGCAGGAGGAAGGCTAGATGTGAGCCACCGGTGTCGGATGCTGGCCCGCTTTGCGCAGCAACATCAGCAGATAGATGAACGATACGCTGGCAATCATAATAAATAGCAGGTTATCGGTATAATTTTGCATCAGCATCGCAGTTAACGACGGGCCAAGCAGGCTGCCAATCGTATAGCTCAGGAGCAGCGCCTGGTTCATCGCTACCAGCTGATGATGTTCTACCTTTTCACAGGCCCATGCCATTGCCACCGGATAGAGCGTAAAACCTGCCGCGCCGAGCACAAACAGCGCCGGCGCCATTGCAGCATGGCTGAGCATCGCCAGACAGCCGAGGATCACGACAAAGACCTGCACCCGCAACACCAGCAAACGACCATACCGATCTGCCAGACGACCAATCGGCCACTGGCCAAAAATGCCCGCGCTCACCAGCACCGCCATCCAGAAGCCGATCCCGGAATCGCTGACGCCGCGATGGTTAAGGTACAGCGGCATCAGGCCATACAATGAGCCAAGAACGATGCCTGAAATAATACACCCATTCACCCCAAGACGTGCCTGGCGCAGCCGTAACATCGGCCATATGCGGGTGGTATCCTGATGTTCGCTATGCTGGTTAACGATGCGCGTGAACAGCAGCGGTAAGATGCCTGCCAGCGTTACCGCAGTCACCCACGGCAGCACGCTCATCAGGTCGGTCGGCAGCTTGCTGACCAGCAGTTGAGCCAGCACGGTGCCCACATAGTAAACCATCATATAGGCTGCCAGCAGACGCCCGCGGTTGTTTGACGTGCCGCTACACATCAGCGCACTTTCAACGACCACCCAAATCATCGCGCAGCCAACGCCGGCAATAAAACGCCAGCTTAACCAACTCCAGAAACCGACCATCATCCCCAGACCGATACAGCCTACGGCGAAAATCAACGTTGCAAGATAATAACTACGGTTGAAGCCAAGGCGTTTGATCACATACCCGGTTAACAGCGTACCGACTAAGTTACCGGTGAAATAAGACGATCCCACCATCCCGACCTGCCACGTTGGAAGGTTTTCATGGGCGAGCCAGAGCGGGACGAGCGTGTTTAATACCGCGATCGCCAGGGTCAACAACAGCAGGCCACAGAGCAGCAATTGCACCGGGCGGGTATAGGTGGACATGGATAATAAACCGTGAGGAAGATCAGAATTCGAGCGCATCATGCCACCGCCAGAAACAAAGTCAATTGCCGTTTTTCTGCCACAGCACGCTTTGTTTTTCGACGATTGAAATTGCTTATCCAGAACAGGATAAGAAAGAGAGCATCTAAAATTACCTCATTGATTTTACTGTGTTAAATTATAAAAGCGCGCCGCCAGTCAGTTGAAAAATTTCATGATCGAATAAAGGCGCAAAGCCAGAGCAAGCCCCTGACTTTACGCCTTTTATAAACCATTAGCCTGCAATGGCCATCCCCGTAGTCATATGTAAACCGTAGAATACACCCCGGCCAATCAATTCCCCCGCCAGCACCAGCACAAAAGCGACGGTCAGCAACAATATAGCCGATTTCCTTCCTTGCAGTTGCGGCAGGATCCAGCACAGCAGTGCGACGACAATCGCCACCGCGCGCCAGGCCATCAGCGAACCATATTCCGGAACCAGCGCGGACGCCTGCTGCACTGAACTGTGGATCGTCGCCAGTTCCATGCCCTGCAGTAACCCTGTTACCAGGCTGACAATCAGCGCCATCAGCGATACCACTGGCAATAAACGTAACGGTCGCCCACTTACGCCCGCCATGCTCAGCAGCAGATAACCCAATAAGGGTCCGCCAATAAACATCGTCAGGAAGAAACTCAGCGGCGTCCAGACCGTATACCAGGTCGGCACGGTATCAATACTGTTGTAGACGCGGACCATCATCCAGACAAAAATCACGCCCAGGATCATGGTTACCATCAACCACAGCATCCGCAGCGCCGAAGGCATTTTTTTCATTATCGCTAACAGCCAGCCGAGGCCACCCACGGCAAAAAACAGCGAGCCGCTGGCAATTTCATTGCTCAGTGCCGACGCACCGATGCGGTTTAGCGAGTTGAATGCCCGTAGCGGAGAGCCGAGATGCATCGTTGAGGCAATAAAGGCCAGGCCCATCAGCACCCATAGCCCAAACATACTGGTCATAATGCGTTGTTGCGCGTCTGCACGCAGGCCGCCTTTCATCAGCGCCAGCGCCAGTACGATAAAACCGCCCGCCACACATTGCCCAAAGACCGTAAAGATCATTAACGGCCATTCATGCCATCCGTTTCCCATTGTATACCTCCTTTGGATTTGCCAGATAACCGGTGGTATCGCCACAGGGACGGCTGTTCGCGCCAGGCTTGATGACGATATTCGGCTGGGTGAAATGTGCTCCCGGTAAGGGGGCGACCGCCGCCAGAGTGCCATGCGTTTTACGCAGTTCATCAATCGGGGCGAAATCCAGCGCACGCAGCGGACAGGACTCAACGCAAATTGGTTTTTTCCCCTCGTTTATCACGCGGTCATGGCAGCCATCGCATTTGGTCATATGCCCTTTCGTCGCATTATACTGCGGTGCGCCATAAGGGCAGGCCATATGGCAATAGCGACAGCCAATACACACCTCTTCATCCACCACCACAAAGCCATCTTCGCGCTTATGCATGGCACCGCTGGGGCACACTTTCGTACAGGCCGGATCTTCGCAATGGTTGCAGGCAATGGAGAGATAGTAAGCGAAGACATTTTGCTGCCAGACGCCGTTATCCTCCTGCCAGTCGCCGCCAGCATATTCATAAATGCGCCGAAAGCTCACGTCCGGGGTTAAGTCTTTATAATCCTTGCAGGCCAGCTCGCAGGTTTTGCAGCCGGTGCAACGGCTGGAATCAATAAAAAATCCATACTGGGTTGTCATCAGCTACTCCTTACGCTTTTTCAACCTGAACAAGGTTCGTGTGGGAAGGGTTCCCTTTGGCAAGCGGCGAAGGTCGCTGAGTAGTCAGTACGTTAATACAGCCACTCTGATCCACGCGTTTCTCATCCGGGTTATACCAGGCCCCCTCACCTAACGCGACGACGCCCGGCATCATCCGCGGGGTCACTTTGGCCTCAATATGGACTTCACCGCGATCGTTAAAAATACGTATTCTGTCACCGTTAGCGATCCCGCGTGTCTGCGCATCCAGCGGATTGATCCACATTTCCTGGCGGCAGGACGCTTTCAGCACATCCACATTGCCGTAGGTGGAGTGAACGCGGGCTTTATAATGGAAACCTGTTAACTGCAGCGGGAATTTTTTGATTAACGGATCGTTGTGGCTCTCAAACCCCGGCGTATAGATGGGCAGTGGATCGATGACATCCCCGGCGGGTAGCTCCCAGCTTGCGGCAATTTCTGCCAGCGCCTGCGAATAGATTTCGATTTTGCCCGATGGCGTGGTAAGCGGGTTGGCCTGCGGATCGTCGCGAAACGCTTTATAAGCGACATGATGCCCCTCGGGATCGCGCTTTTTAAATATTCCCTGCTGGCGGAAGTCTTCAAAGGGTGGCAGTTCTGGCACCGCCTGGCGCGATTGCTCATACAGATGACGCATCCATTCTTCCTGAGTGCGTCCCTCGGTAAACTGTTGCTCAACGCCCAGCCGTTTCGCCAGTTCGCTGGTCATCTGATAAATCGTTTTGCACTCGAAACGCGGTTTAATCACCTGGTCGGCGAAAATCACATAAGACATATTTCCGCATGATGCGTCCAGCGCAAAATCCATTTGTTCAGATGCAGTACAGTCTGGCAGCAGAATATCGGCATATTTCGCAGACGATGTCATGTGGCAATCAATGACAACGATCATTTCGCACTTCTTGTCATCCTGCAAAATATCATGCGTGCGGTTGATCTCTGAATGCTGGTTGATCAGGCAGTTACCGGCATAGTTCCAGATCATCTTGATCGGCACGTCAAGTTTATCTTTGCCGCGCACGCCATCGCGTAACGCGGTCATTTCCGGACCGCGTTCAATCGCGTCGGTCCACATAAACATAGAGATGCTGGTCTGAACTGGATTTTCCAGCGTCGGCATACGCTCGAACGGCAAGGCATACGAACCTTCACGCGCGCCGCTGTTGCCGCCGTTAATGCCGACATTGCCGGTCAGGATCGCCAGCATGGAAATGGCGCGGGTGGCGATTTCACCATTGGCATGACGCTGCGGTCCCCATCCCTGAGAGATATACGCGGGCTTAGCACTGCCGATTTCCCGTGCCAGTTTAATAATCCGATCGGCTGGAATACCGGTGATACGCGCCGCCCATTCCGGCGTTTTCGCAATACCATCGTTTCCCTGTCCAAGGATGTACGCTTTGTAATGCCCATTTTTCGGAGCGTCGGCAGGCAGGGTTTTCTCGTCGTAGCCAACGCAGTATTTGTCCAGAAACGGCTGATCGACGAGGTTTTCACTAATCAGCACCCACGCCAGTCCACTTACCAGGGCAGCATCAGTACCGGGGCGGATCGGGATCCATTCATCTTCGCGTCCTGCGCCCGTATCAGTATAACGAGGATCGATAATGATCATCCGCGCGTTAGATTTCTGCCGGGCCTGCTCGAGGTAATACGTTACTCCGCCGCCGCTCATGCGCGTTTCACCGGGATTATTGCCAAACAGGACAACCAGCTTGCTGTTTTCAATATCGGACGGGCTGTTACCATCTGCCCAGCCGCCGTAGGTGTAATTCAGTCCGGCGGCAATTTGCGCTGAGGAATAGTCACCATAGTGGTTCAGGTAGCCGCCACAGCAGTTCATCAGGCGAGCGATCAGCGTTTTTCCGGGCGGCCATGAACGGGTTAAGGTTCCGCCGAGCGTGCCGGTGCCATAGTTGAGATAAATTGATTCATTGCCATAGTCTTTAATCAGACGCTGCATATTTTTGGCGATGATGTCATATGCTTCATCCCAGCTAATACGCTCGAACTTTCCTTCCCCGCGTTTACCAACGCGCTTCATTGGATATTTCAGCCGGTCCGGGTTATAAACCCGGCGGCGCATCGAGCGCCCACGCAGGCAGGCGCGCACCTGATGCAAACCGTCGAAATTATCGTCGCTGGTATTATCCGTTTCGACATAGTTAATTTCGCCATCAACGACATGCATTCGTAGCGGGCAGCGGCTACCGCAGTTTACCGTGCAGGCACTCCAGATAATTTTCTCGGCCTTTTCAGAAGGACTTAGGGCTTCTGCGGCGCTGGCAATACGGGTAAATGGCAGAGTAAAAGCGCTGCTGGCAAGGGCCAGGCCGCCGATAGCTGTCGTTTTCATTAAGTCACGACGACTGACTTCCGCCGACAGTACAACCTCAGAATTCGTTGTTTTCATAATTGCTCACTTTGTTTGCCCGGAAGAATCAAAGCAAATTCGTTATATAGATTTTTATATATCGATTATTCAAAATGGCAGCAGTTAATGCTACTTTCGAACGAAAGCATATTAACCCTTGTAAATAAGTGGTTATTGTCCGTTATCAAAATGGATATAAAAAAAGCGCCCGCAGGCGCTTTGGATGACAAAAGTGTGAAGCTTAACCGATATACTCAAGACCATTCATATACGGGCGCAGCACGTCCGGTACTTCGATACGGCCATCTGCCTGCTGGTAGTTTTCCAGCACGGCAACCAGCGTACGGCCTACGGCCAGACCAGAACCGTTCAGGGTATGGACCAGACGGGTTTTCTTGTCGGATTTGCTGCGGCAGCGAGCCTGCATACGACGTGCCTGGAAATCCCATACGTTAGAGCAGGAGGAAATTTCACGGTAGGTATTCTGCGCCGGTACCCAGACTTCCAAATCGTAGGTTTTGCAGGCACCAAAGCCCATGTCGCCGGTGCAAAGCAAAATTTTGCGGTACGGCAGGCCGAGCAGCTGAAGCACTTTCTCCGCGTGACCGGTCATCTCTTCCAGCGCATCCATAGAATCTTCCGGACGCACGATCTGCACCATTTCAACTTTGTCGAACTGGTGCATACGGATCAGACCACGGGTATCACGACCGTAAGAACCGGCTTCGGAGCGGAAGCATGGCGTGTGTGCGGTCATTTTGATCGGCAGGTCATCTTCGTCGATGATTTCATCACGCACCAGGTTGGTCAGCGGAACTTCTGCGGTAGGGATCAGCGCATAGTTACTGCTGTCCGCTTCTTCTTCCAGCGGACGCGTATGGAACAGGTCGCCGGCGAACTTCGGCAGTTGCCCGGTGCCGTAAAGCGTGTCGTGGTTCACCAGATACGGCACATAGTTTTCACTGTAACCGTGCTGTTCAGTGTGCAGATCCAGCATAAATTGCGCCAGCGCGCGGTGCATGCGGGCAATCTGCCCTTTCATGACCACAAAACGTGAGCCGGTGAGTTTCACGGCGGCAGCGAAATCCAGGCCGCTGTGCATTTCACCAAGAGTGACGTGATCGCGCACTTCAAAATCGAACTGGCGCGGGGTACCCCAACGGCTGATTTCGACATTGTCGTTTTCATCTCTGCCCTGCGGCACGCAGTCGTCGGGAACGTTAGGAATGGTCAGCGAGATAGTCCGGATTTCGCTTTGCAGCACGTCCAGTTCTACCTTCGCAGCATCAAGCTCTTCACCCAGTTTATTCACTTCCAGGCGTAATGGCTCGATATCTTCCCCGCGCGCTTTCGCCTGGCCGATGGATTTCGATCGTGAATTACGCTCAGCCTGCAGATTTTCAGTTTTTACCTGCAACACTTTACGGCGCTCTTCAAGAGCGCGCAGCTTATCTACGTCCAGCTTAAAGCCCCGGCGTGCCAGTTTTTCTGCGACTGCGTCTGGCTCGTTACGCAGCAGATTGGGATCGAGCATGCTTATCCTGTGCTTATCGAATGAGTAAAAGGAGAATGCGACCGCAGCCTGCGATCGCAAAGATTCATCGGTAACCTTACCGCAACGCCTGCATTAGCGGTAGCGTTTTGTGGGGCTATTTTGATCCTGTTCAGCAAGCCAGGCGAGCTTTTCGCCAATCTTACCTTCAAGGCCGCGATTTGACGGCTGATAATAGCGCGTTTGCGCCATTTCCTGCGGAAAGTACTGCTCGCCAGCGGCATAGGCGTTCGGCTCATCGTGGGCGTAGCGATACTGCTGACCGTAGCCCATCTCTTTCATCAGTTTGGTCGGAGCATTGCGCAGATGGTCCGGGACGTCATAATCCGGGCGCTCGCGGGCATCGGCCATCGCCGCCTTGAAAGCGGTATAGACGGCGTTACTTTTGGGGGCGCAGGCCAGATAGACAATCGCCTGGGCAATGGCGCGTTCGCCCTCTGCCGGACCGACACGGGTAAAGCAGTCCCAGGCAGAAATGGCAACCTGCATGGCACGCGGATCGGCGTTGCCGACATCTTCAGAGGCAATAGCCAGGCAGCGTCGCGCCACGTACAGCGGATCGCCGCCGGCAGTGATAATGCGCGCATACCAGTACAGGGCCGCATCCGGGGCGCTACCGCGCACCGATTTATGCAGCGCCGAGATAAGATCGTAAAAACGGTCGCCTTTATTATCAAAGCGCGCGCTGCGCTCGCCGGCGATTTCGGTCAACAGCGCAGGCTGGAGCACGCGTTTGCCCGTAGCGTCCAGCTCTGCCATGTCGGCCATCATTTCCAGCGTGTTCAGCGCCCGACGCGCGTCGCCGTTGACCAGTTCAGCAATTGCCCGCCGGGTCTCTTCCGGCAGCACGATATCTTTGCCGCCGTAGCCGCGCGCGCTGTCGTTCATTGCCTGATCGAGCACCTGTTCAATATCATCGGTGGTCAGCGATTTCAGCAGATAAACGCGGGCGCGCGAGAGCAGCGCCGAGTTAAGTTCAAATGAGGGATTTTCGGTGGTCGCGCCGATAAACGTGATGGTGCCGTCTTCAATGTGCGGCAGAAAAGCGTCCTGCTGGCTTTTGTTAAAGCGATGGACTTCGTCCACAAACAGGATCGTCCGCCGCCCGGCGTTGCGGTTTTGCCGCGCGCGTTCAATTGCCTCGCGGATCTCTTTGATCCCCGACGTCACCGCGGAGATCCGCTCGACGTCGGCGCTGGCGTAGCGGGCAATCACTTCAGCCAGCGTCGTTTTTCCGGTGCCCGGAGGCCCCCAGAGGATCATCGAGTGCAACTGGCCCGCTTCTATCGCCCGTGGCAGCGGTTTACCCGCTGCCAGCAGGTGCTGCTGGCCGATATACTGCGCTAAATTTTCTGGCCGCATACGCGCGGCCAGAGGTTGAAACTCGTTATCGGAAAAGTCGAGCGACATATTGCTCACGCAGGCCTCTACTTACTACGCTGGTCGTCTACAGTGACTCCCTGCGGCGGAGTGAAGGTGAATTTTGCCGGGTCCACCGCGCCATTTTGCTGGGACTTAAGCTGATAGCTGCTGCGCTGGTCGTCCTGCTCTATCGCGCTGAACTGATGAATAGTGCCGTCGCGGCCCACGTTAATGGTGAACTGTTTCAGATTGCCGCTGCTGCCTTTTGGCGTCAGCACAAAGTCATCGCCGTTTTGCTTGATGTTGTACTGCTGCCAGTCGCTGGCCTGGTTACGGGCAATCAGCATAAACGGCGTATTGCCGGTGGCGTCTTTCAGCAGGTTAACGCTCACCTGCTCCACAAACGGGTTGTAGAACCACAGGTTTTTACCGTCGGATACCAGCGTGCTTTCATCCGGCTGCGTCATGTGCCAGTTAAACAGGTTAGGACGCTTAACCCATAAATCGCCCTGACCTTCCTGTACCGCCGCACCGCTGCCGTCCGTTACTTTTTGCGTAAAGCTGGCGTGGAAGCTGCTGACTTTGTCCAGGCGGGATTTAAGATCGCCAGCGGCATCAGCCCAGACGCTGCTTACCACGAAGCCTGAAAGTAATGCACAGGTGATAGCGATTTTTTTCATTGTTATTCCTCAAATACGTCTTCCCACTACGGGAGTCCTCTTTGTCATCTACTCTAGGCTTCATCCCAGCCAGGCGACAGAAGAAAATACTGAATTTTGACTTGCTTACCTAACTTTGCAATCAATCGAAAGGCGGCGGTGCCAGCACCTCACGGTTGCCGTTATGCCCCTGCTCGCTGACGATCCCCTGCGCTTCCATCTGCTCAATGATACGCGCCGCGCGGTTATAACCAATGCGGAACTGGCGCTGAACCCCGGAGATAGAAGCCTTGCGTTTCTCGGTCACAAAGTTAACTGCCTGGTCGAACAACGGATCCAGCTCTTCACCGCTCTCCAGACCGCCACCGCCACCTTCGCTTTCGCTGTCGGAGGTGATGCCTTCAACATACTGTGGACGCCCGCGCGCTTTCCAGTCCTGCACGACGGCATGAACTTCTTCGTCGCGCACAAAGGCACCGTGAACACGCACGGGTATCGTCGAGTTAGGGCCGGAATAGAGCATATCCCCCATGCCTAACAGAGATTCCGCACCGCCCTGGTCAAGGATAGTACGGGAGTCAATTTTGCTCGACACCGTGAAGGCTATACGCGTCGGTATATTCGCTTTGATAAGGCCCGTAATGACGTCAACGGAAGGTCGCTGCGTCGCCAGCACCAGGTGGATGCCTGCGGCGCGCGCTTTCTGCGCCAGACGCGCGATCAACTCTTCCACTTTCTTACCGACGGTCATCATCAGATCCGCAAATTCATCGACCAGTACGACGATATACGGCTCTTTTTTCAGTACCGGATGCGTGGCATCCATGCTATCGCCAGGCTTCCAGTAGGGATCCGGAATCGGACGTCCCATCTGTGCGGCTTCAGCAATTTTCTCGTTATAACCCGCAAGGTTACGCACGCCCAGGGCTGACATCAGCTTGTAGCGACGTTCCATCTCATTAACGCTCCAGCGCAAGGCATTGGCCGCGTCTTTCATGTCTGTTACGACTTCCGTCAACAGATGTGGGATCCCCTCATAAACCGATAGTTCGAGCATTTTCGGGTCGATCATGATGAATTTCACGTCTTCCGGCTGCGCTTTATACAGCATGCTGAGGATCATGGCGTTCACGCCCACCGATTTACCCGAGCCGGTGGTGCCCGCGACCAGCAGGTGCGGCATTTTCGCCAGGTCTGCTGTAACCGGATCGCCAGCGATGTCTTTACCCAGTACCACCGTCAGCGGTGAGGGGTTATCGCGGAATTTTGCACAGTCCAGGACCTCGCGCAGGTATACGGTCTGGCGTTTTTTATTCGGCAGTTCCAGCCCAACGTAAGGTTTGCCCGGAATAACTTCTACCACGCGCACGGCAGCACTGGATAACGAACGAGCCAGATCCCTTGACAGGTTAGAAATACGCGCGGCTTTAACGCCCGGTGCCAGGTTAAGCTCAAAACGCGTAATTACCGGGCCAGGAGAGTAGTTCACGACATCGGCTTTAATGCGGAAATCGGCCAGACGCGCTTCGACCAGACGTGCCATTTGCTCCAGCGCAAAGGTATCGACAGGTTCAACTTCAGTCGGCGGAGGTGTGAGCAGATCCAGCGACGGTAATAACGTGGTCGGCTTCTGCAGCGGCCGGCTGTCGCCATTACGCATCAGCAATGGATGGATCAAACTGTCCTTCGGCTGCGGCGCGGCTGGCTGATGCACCGGCTGCGGCTGCTGATACTGCGGCGCGGCTGGCTGGTGCACCGGCTTCGGCTGCTGGTACTGCGGTGCGGCTGGCTGATGTACCGGCTGCGGCTGCTGATACTGCGGCGCGGCTGGCTGATGTACCGGCTGCGGCTGCTGATACTGCGGCGCGGCTGGCTGATGTACCGGCTGCGGCTGCTGATACTGCGGCGCGGCTGGCTGATGTACCGGCTGCGGCTGCTGATACTGCGGCGCGGCTGGCTGAGGCTCATCCATCGGACCAGGTGTGAACAGCGGCTCACCTGGACCATCGTCGACCAGCGTTTTAGTCGGCGAAAATGCAAAATCACTCAGTGAGAAGGGATTGGCTCCCTCCGGCTGTTCGCTGGCGTAGCGCTGCTGCTGAGAGGCAGCAAACTGACGTGCCAGCTCCTCTTCGGCGGCATTGTCTTCGTCATCCGGCTCAGGAGTAACACCATAACGTTGCTCCTGGGAATCAGCGAACTGGCGAGCCAGTTCTTGCTGCTCAAATTCGTCAGCTTCATCATCAGAATGCTGCTCTGCCTGACGCGCACGCTCCTCCGCCATCCGTTGAGAAGGTAATTTGATACCGTAAGACGCCAGTTCACGGCGCGTCGGAACACGAACGCGGTTAGGACGCGGCAGTTGCGGACCAATGCCTTCTTTAACCTGAGTGCGAGCGCCTCCGGCAGCCAGGTTAAAGACAGGAGCAGCGACGGCAGCGGCCGCTGTTGCCTGATGCACGCTGGCGGCAACGGGCGCAATAACCGGGGCGGGATCGGGTTCAACCACCGGTGGCGGCGTAACAGACTGTTGTGCCGGCTCAGGGATCGGCTGATACCAGGCCGCCAGCTGTTCACGTTCACGGGCACGTTTCTCCTCTACCTCTTCGAAGTAGTAAAGCGGAGGACGGCTTGATTTTACCTCTTCCTGTACAATCTCATGCGGCTGTGGAGCTTCATGCGCTGCCGGCGGTGGTTCGGCATACGGCTCATAGTGCGGCTGCGCTACCGGCTCCTCATAAGGCTGGTACGGCGGCTGAGCAACCTGCGGCTCGGCATACGGCTGGTACTGTGGCTGAGCAACCGGCGGTTCTGCATACGGCTGGTACTGCGGCTGAGCAACGGGCGGCTCGGCATACGGCTGGTACTGCGGCTGAGCAACGGGAGGCTCCGCATACGGCTGGTACTGCGGCTGAGCAACGGGCGGCTCGGCATACGGCTGATAGGGTGGCTGAGCAGCCAGTGGCTCAGCGTAAGGCTCATACGGTGGTTGCGCAGCAGGCTGTGCATAGCTTTCGTAAGAAGGCGCTGTCTGACTGATCGGCGCTTCAGCCGGAGACGCAGGCTGAGGCGGCGTCCAGTTTTCTGAGGCGATATGCGGCGGTTGTGCTGCCTGCCAGGCAGCATCAGGCCGGGAAATAACCGGCTCTGCGCCCTGAATTTGCGGCTGCGGGATAACCGGATCGACAGGCGCCGCCCATGCCTGCGTCGCCATCGTTGCCGCCGCTGCAGCAGCGACGGGTTCAGCAACGGAATGTCCGTTTAATAGCGGATCGTACTCGTCATACTCCTCTGCCTGAGTCGCACGATGCCCCGAAAACAGAACGTCATCAGGATCGGCAGCTACACCGCGAGCGCTGTAGGTAATCTCGTCCGGATCGTCCATCCGTTTGCCTGAAAATAGCGCCGCATCGGTTTTTCTCCCCAGCGGATTGGCAAATTTTTCAGCTACGCGTTTCCGTCGCGCCAGCGCGCCACGCAGGATACGGGCGCGGCGCGATTCACGCGGCGCGTCCTGCAGTTCGTCTTCGTCCTCTTCATATTCTTCGTATTCCTCTTCCTCGACCCAGGTATCGTCGCGGCGGGTGCGATTGCTGGCGAAGGTAAGAATATTAAGGATGACGCTGCCAATTTTCTCAGCAATGCTGACCCAGGACCAGCCGGTAAACAACGTCAGTCCGGCGGCCCAGATGCACAGAAGCGCAATGGTTCCGCCGCTGCTGTGTAGCAGAGGCTGTAAGGTGGTGCTTAACAGGCTACCAATCACCCCGCCAGAGGCGAAGTACCAGATGTCATCGGCATTGATGGCGGCCAGCCCACACGAGGTCAGGATAAGCGCCAGTACGCCTATAAGACGAAGCGAAACGGCGAAATAGTCGATGTATTCTTCATTGGCCCGGTGCCGGTATGCAAACCAGCATCCGCCGATGATAATCACCGGAATGGTGTAAGCCATGATGCCGAAAATAAAAAAGAGCGTGTCGGCAAGCCATGCGCCGGGCACGCCGCCTAGATTATGAATAGGCTCATGCCACGCGGTTTGCGACCAGCTGGGATCGGACGGATTGAAGCTCAGTAGTGCCGCCATCAACCAGATGGCGAAAAGTGAGCAAAGGATAAGCATGGCCTCCAGAAGTCGGCGGCTGCTGCTTAACCGGGTAATTTTGACGTCTTTGTCTTCTGTATATTCCTGGCTCAAGAAAGGCTCTCCAGGTCCTTGATGCTAAACGGACAACCGTGCCAGGTTTCCCCGGCACGGTTGCTGTATGGATTAACAGGAGTGTAATCAAATTACGCTGATTTTGCACCTGTTCCGTGTTAGCGAGTCTTAATTACCAGACGATTGCTCTGTTTAACCTCTTCCATCACCACATAGGTGCGGGTGTCGTTGACACCTGGCAGGCGCAGCAGGGTTTCGCCCAATAATTTGCGATACGCTGACATATCCGGTACGCGGGTTTTCAACAAGTAGTCGAAATCACCGGAAACCAAATGACATTCCTGAATTTCTTCAAGTTTTTGCACTGCAGTGTTAAATTGCTCAAACACATCCGGTGCGCCACGATTCAGAGTAATCTCAACAAAAACCAGAAGTGATGCATCCAGATAATGCGGGTTAAGCAGTGCAGTATAGCCCTGAATAAAACCCTGTCTTTCCAGTCGACGAACGCGCTCAAGGCACGGCGTCGGTGAAAGTCCCACTCGTTTAGAGAGCTCGACGTTGGAAATACGCCCATCCTTTTGCAATTCGTTCAGAATATTGCGATCGATACGGTCGAGATCTTTGCCTGGGCGCTTCTTGCTATCTACCATTATTATTGTCTCTCTGTATTCCTTCCCTACTCCTGTCTTGACCCTGTGCACGTCACTGTTCAGGGTCTTCGCCCGTTGTTTACGTGCCGCACGCTCTGTGAGTGCTGCAAATCGTATTCCAGGGTATGCGGTGAGAAGACCGTTGCCCGCAGGCAGCTACCGACATCACGTATGGCATCTGTCCACACCATGCGTAGATTTCGTTAGCCCGGTAAAAAATGACCATTACGTGCTGAAATATGACTCCACACGAAATACGGTTTTTTTTCTTCCTTGAATGTTTTCGCAAATGCACAGGGGATTGTCAAAGCAAAACATCGCTTTTTAGCACGACATGCCAGATATTCATCATTCATGAGGCATGTTCCTCATGTTATCACCTTATAATCACCTCATTTTCAGTAGAAATAGTTATGCAGGTTGTCCGGAAAAGCGGCAATCCATTGTTATCCCCTATTGCACACATCGTTAACAAAAATTGCGTGCTCTTTTTTTAACGCTACAAATTCCCTACAATCTCGTCCAATGTCTGCCAACAATTATGGGGATCTCATGGGCACGGCGAAACACAGTAAGCTATTAATTCTTGGCTCCGGACCTGCGGGATACACCGCTGCTGTCTATGCTGCACGCGCGAATCTACAACCCGTATTAATTACCGGGATGGAAAAAGGCGGTCAGTTGACCACCACCACGGAAGTGGAAAACTGGCCGGGCGATCCAAACGATCTGACCGGCCCACTGCTGATGGAACGTATGCATGAGCATGCAAGCAAATTTGAGACCGAAATTCTTTTCGATCACATCCATACGGTCGATCTGCAAAACCGCCCTTTCCGCCTGACTGGCGATAGTGCGGAATACACTTGCGATGCGCTGATCATTGCCACTGGCGCGTCAGCACGCTACCTGGGGCTGCCGTCTGAAGATGCGTTTAAAGGCCGCGGCGTTTCGGCCTGCGCCACCTGTGACGGTTTTTTCTACCGTAACCAGAAAGTGGCGGTGATCGGCGGCGGCAATACGGCGGTTGAGGAAGCGCTCTATCTGGCAAATATTGCCTCCGAAGTGCATCTGATCCACCGCCGCGACAGCTTCCGCGCGGAAAAAATCCTCATCAAACGTCTGATGGATAAAGTCGAAAGCGGTAATATCGTGCTGCATACCCACCGTACGCTGGAAGAAGTGACGGGCGATCAAATGGGTGTCAGCGGCCTGCGTCTGCGCGATACCCAGAGCGACAACATTGAAACGCTGGATGTTGCAGGTCTGTTTGTCGCCATCGGTCACAGCCCGAATACCGCCATTTTTGAGGGGCAGCTGGCGCTGGAAAATGGCTATATCAAAGTGCAGTCCGGTATTCACGGGAATGCAACTCAGACCAGCGTTCCTGGCGTGTTTGCCGCTGGCGATGTGATGGATCATATCTATCGTCAGGCGATCACCTCCGCCGGTACTGGATGTATGGCCGCTCTGGATGCCGAGCGTTATCTTGATGGTCTGGCTGAAAACAGAAAATAATTTTTACAAATCAGTAACAAAGGTAAATAAGGCGACTATAGGTCGCCTTTATTTTTGTGTCGTTGTAACATTGCCGTGCCTGATATTCTGATAACTCACCTGCTAAGCACGTAATGAATAAAACCCGTCAACAAGAGCTAACCCGCTGGTTAAAACAGCAAAGTGTGATTTCCCGCCGCTGGCTGATGATGTCTCGTCTGCTGGGTCTGGTGAGTGGCATTTTAATTGTTGCCCAGGCCTGGATGCTGGCGCAGATCCTCCAGCATATGATCATGGATAACATCCCGCGTGAAGCGCTGTTATTGCCGTTCGTACAGCTAATTCTGGTATTTATCGTCCGCGCCTGGGTTGTCTGGCTACGCGAGAAAGTCGGCTTTTATGCCGGTCAACACATCCGGTTTGCCATCCGCCGTCAGGTGCTGGATCGCCTGCAGCAGGCGGGCCCGGCCTGGATTCAGGGTAAACCCGCCGGAAGCTGGGCGACGCTTGTTCTTGAACAAATTGACGATATGCATGATTACTATGCGCGCTATCTGCCGCAGATGGCGCTGGCGACGTTTGTGCCGCTGTTGATCGTGATTGCTATTTTTCCGTCTAACTGGGCCGCCGCGCTGATCTTGCTGGGTACCGCCCCGCTGATCCCGCTGTTTATGGCGCTGGTAGGCATGGGAGCGGCCGATGCCAATCGACGTAATTTTCAGGCGCTGGCGCGGCTGAGCGGTCATTTCCTTGACCGCCTGCGCGGAATGGAAACGTTGCGAACCTTTGGACGCGGCGAAGCTGAAATCGAGAATATCCGCCTGGCATCACAGGATTTTCGCCAGCGAACGATGGAAGTCCTGCGCCTGGCATTCCTCTCCTCCGGCGTGCTGGAATTTTTCGCCTCGCTCTCGATTGCGCTGGTGGCGGTTTACTTTGGTTTCTCCTATCTGGGCGAGCTGAATTTTGGTCATTACGGTGCGGGCGTCACCCTGGCGGCAGGCTTCCTGGCGCTGATCCTCGCTCCCGAATTTTTTCAACCACTCCGCGATCTCGGTACGTTTTATCACGCGAAAGCGCAAGCGGTCGGCGCGGCAGACAGTCTGAAAACCTTCCTGGAAGCGCCGCTGGCGTCGCCGCAGCGTGGGGAGACGCAGCTTAACGCCACGCAGGCGGTTTCCGTGACGGCACGCGATCTTTTTATTAAGTCTCCGGAAGGTAAAGTGCTTGCCGGGCCGCTTAATTTTGATCTTGCCGCCGGACAGCGTGTGGTGCTGGTCGGGCAGAGTGGATCGGGGAAAAGCTCGCTGCTGAATACGCTTTCCGGTTTTTTGCCTTACGAAGGTTCACTACTTATTAATGATGTGGAACTGCGCGAACTCGATCCTGAGCTCTGGCGACAGCAGTTGAGCTGGGTGGGGCAAAACCCGCAGCTTCCTGCGGCGACGCTTCGCGATAACGTGTTACTGGCTAAGCCAGACGCTACTGAAGCAGAATTGTGCTCAGCTCTGGAACGTGCATGGGTAAACGAATTTGCCTCGCAGCTGCCACAAGGAATTGATACCCCTTTGGGCGACCAGGCCGGAGGGCTTTCCGTCGGCCAGGCGCAGCGTGTTGCTGTGGCTCGCGCACTGCTCACCCCGTGCCAGCTACTGCTGCTCGATGAACCTTCAGCCAGTCTGGATGCCCACAGTGAACAGCGCGTCATGCAAGCACTGAATGACGCCTCCCGGCAACAAACCACGCTGATGGTAACCCATCAGCTTGAAGATCTGGCCGCGTGGGACGTCATCTGGGTTATGCAGGACGGGCATATTACTGAGCAGGGTGATTTCGCAACGTTAACCCATGGCAACGGCGTATTTGCCAGCCTGCTTGCACATCGCCAGGAGGATATCTGAATGCGCGTACTGCTGCCTTATCTTGCACTTTATAAACGTCATAAAGGGCTGCTGGCGCTGGGTGTGATCCTGGCCATCGTCACCCTGCTGGCGAGCATTGGGTTATTGACCCTTTCCGGATGGTTTTTATCCGCTTCTGCGGTGGTTGGTTTTGCCGGCGCTTACAGTTTTAACTATATGCTTCCTGCTGCTGGCGTGCGCGGCGCGGCGATTATCCGTACCGCCGGGCGTTATTTCGAACGGCTGGTCAGCCACGACGCCACCTTCCGGGTACTTCAGCATCTGCGCGTGTTTACCTTCAGTAAAGTGCTGCCCCTCTCCCCTGCCGGGCTGGCCCGTTTTCGGCAGGGCGAATTGCTCAATCGTCTGGTAGCGGACGTTGATACCCTCGATCATCTTTACCTGCGGGTCATTTCTCCGCTGGTTGGCGCGCTGATGGTGATCGTGGTGGTGACCTTCGGTCTCAGCCTGCTGGATGTGACGCTGGCCCTGACGTTGGGCGGGATTATGCTGCTCACGCTGTTGTTGCTCCCGCCATTGTTCTATCGCGCGGGAAAACCGGTGGGTGAAAACCTGACACATTTGCGCGGCCAGTATCGCCAGCAGTTAACCGCCTGGCTTCAGGGGCAGGCAGAGCTTTCGCTCTTCAATGCCAGCGATCGCTACCGTCAGCAGATGGAGAATACCGAACTGAGCTGGCACGATGCCCAGCGCAGACAGTCTGAGCTAACGGCGCTGTCGCAGGCGTTAATGCTGTTTATCGGCGGCATCGCCGTGGTGGTGATGCTGTGGATGGCCGCCGGTGGCGTAGGCGATAACGCTCAGCCCGGCGCGTTAATTGCCCTGTTTGTGTTCTGCGCGCTCGCCGCCTTTGAAGCCCTGGCACCCGTGACCGGTGCGTTTCAGCATCTCGGTCAGGTGATGGCCTCGGCCCTGCGCATCACGCAAATTATCGAGCAGCCGCCGGAGGTGATATTCCCGTCAGAGTCAGTCACGCCGCCTGTCGACGTAACTGTGCAGCTTCGCGATATTACTTTCCGTTATCCGCAGCAGGCGCAACCCGCGCTGAATAACATCAATCTGGACGTGGCGGCAGGAGAACATATCGCTATCCTCGGTCGCACCGGCTGCGGCAAATCCACGCTGCTGCAACTGCTGACCCGCGCCTGGGATCCTCAGCATGGCGAGCTGTTAATTAACGGTTCGCCCATCGCTGAACTGGACGAACCGACGCTTCGCCGCACCATGACCCTGGTGCCGCAGCGCGTTCATCTTTTCAGCGCCACGCTGCGTGACAACCTGCTTCTCGCCGCGCCGTTGGCCACCGATGAGCAGCTTGCCGCCGTGCTAACGCGCACTGGCCTGCAAAAACTGCTGGAAGATGGTGGCTTAAATAGCTGGCTGGGCGAAGGCGGACGCCAGCTTTCCGGCGGTGAACTGCGCCGTCTGGCTATCGCTCGCGCACTCCTGCACGATGCGCCACTGCTGCTGCTTGACGAACCCACCGAAGGGCTGGACGCCACCACTGAAAGCCAGATCCTGGATTTACTGGCAGACGTGGCGCGAGATAAAACGCTGCTGATGGTCACCCATCGCCTGCGCGGGCTGGCGCACTTCGACCATATAATAGTGATGGACAACGGACAAATTATTGAGCATGGTAATCACGCAGAACTGCTGGCGAACAAGGGGCGTTATTACCAGTTTAAGCAGCGCCTGTAGGCTATTATTGAGCGGTTTGTCTTGCAGTGGAGTTGTCATAGCATGCGCCTGGTCCAGCTGTCCCGTCATTCAATTGCGTTCCCCTCCCCTGAAGGCGCGCTACGTGAACCTAATGGTTTACTGGCCTTAGGGGGCGATCTCAGCCCGGCGCGGCTATTAATGGCCTATCAGCATGGCATATTTCCGTGGTTTTCACCGGGGGATCCTATCTTATGGTGGTCGCCCGATCCGCGGGCCGTTCTGTGGCCGCAGCAGTTTCATCTGAGCCGCAGCATGAAGCGGTTTCATAAAAACTCGCCCTACCGCGTCACGCTCAATCATGCTTTTGACCAGGTGATTGAAAGCTGCGCCCACGAGCGTGATGAAGGCACCTGGATCACCCGTGAAATTATTCGGGCCTATCAGCGATTACATGAGCTGGGCCACGCGCATTCCATCGAAGTCTGGCAGGGTGAAGACCTGGTCGGAGGGATGTATGGCGTGTGTCAGGGAGCTTTATTTTGCGGAGAATCAATGTTTAGCCGCGCTGAAAATGCCTCTAAAACCGCCTTATACCTCTTTTGTGAGGCATTCCAGCGTCAGGGCGGTCAATTAATCGACTGTCAGGTGCTAAATAACCATACCGCGTCTCTGGGGGCGGTGGAAATCCCGCGTCGCAACTATCTGGAATACCTGGAAAAACTATTATCTCTACCACTGGCCGACGATTTCTGGCAACCGCGAACGTTATTTACGCCGGGAAGGTAAATGTTTTCGGCACAATCTTTGTCAGGGTGTTATAATTGTCGCGCAAAGTAGCTTTTGCCCGTTGCCCCGCCACCGTTTGGGAACAGTTCGACTCAGGTTTCACCCTCGTCTCCCCTTTACGTTTGCGCTTGTCGTACGGCGAAGCCGTGTGAAGCAGGGCAATGCGCCAAGACTACTTTTTGCGTTTTATGCGCACAAAACTTTACTTAATTGATGAACTTCGGCATTATCTTGCCGATTCAAAAAAATGGTAGTGATACCCCAGAGGACTAGATGGCCAAAGAAGACAATATCGAAATGCAGGGTACCGTTCTTGAAACGCTGCCTAATACTATGTTCCGCGTAGAACTGGAAAACGGTCACGTGGTCACTGCGCACATCTCCGGTAAAATGCGTAAAAACTATATCCGCATCCTGACGGGCGACAAAGTGACTGTTGAACTGACCCCGTACGACCTGAGCAAAGGCCGCATTGTCTTCCGTAGTCGCTGATTGTTTTCACGCCCTGTAGAGGCGAACAGATACCGAAAGGCCGGGAATTTTCCCGGCCTTTTTTGTTGCCTGTGCCGATTAATGAAACTATTGATGGGGATATAATTTCGTCTACTATCAGTTGCTGGAAATCGGCGATGAGCAGGTTTCTGACATTAAAAAATTGTGCGGCGAGCGTTTTGTCAGAATAACAAACAGTTTCAGACGAAGCAAAAAAGGCCGCTAAAAGCGGGGTGAAAGAGCCCTTTAATGCTTTTAGAAAAGGAAAATGGAAAAGATGAAGCGTGCTTTAATTGTCATTGACCTGCAGAAGGGACTTCATACTCGTGAAAAGCCCCTTTTCAGCCTTCAGAATATTTTAGCGGACATTAACACACGGATCGCGTTATACCGAAAAGCAGGCGAGCCGATTATCTTTATTCAGCATCAGGATGAAGACTTGCCCCGACACTCCTTGCAATGGTCGTTAATGGACGAGCTGGATACGCGGGACGGCGATCATTTTGTTGCTAAAACACATGCGAATTCCTTTTATAAGACAGCCTTAGCCGCTCTTTTGCAAAAGCTTAAGGTTGATGAAATTGAATTTTGTGGCGCACAAACGGAGTATTGCGTGGATACAACAATTCGAATGGCGCACGGACTTGGTTACCGCGTTTTTATGAAGAAAGGACTGCATACGACCGTTGATGCTGAATTACTTTCCGCCGAAGTGATCCGTGAACATCATGAGAGACTTTGGGGCGGGCGTTTTTTAACCTGGATTTAAATGAATAGGTTTCCCCCGGGAATGCATGGCAGTGAACCAGAACAACACTACTCTATCCCTTTGTTCTTTATCATAAAACCAGAACTCCTCCCTCAGATCCTTCTTATCCCTCCCTCTTAACTCTTTTAAAATTCAAAAAGTTAAGCGAAACAAAAATAAAAGGGTCATTTTTAGGTTACCACTTTAAGGCAACAATCCTGGAATCAAATCACCTGATTACATTTTTAGCTTTTGTACAACCAGACAAATGTCTATACTAATAAAAGACAAATGACCAATCAGGAGGAGTGATGAAAACCTGGATCCCGGATCAGAAACCTGCCGGTAATGCGCTCTGGCGTTACGCTGGTTTGCCCGCTAATCGGGGCTTAAAGCTGGTACAGTTGCTTAGTCAGGGGCTGCCGGTTAGCATCCTGGACGATATCCATAAATGGACTGAAATGTCGAAATCGGACATTCTGCGCGTAGCCGGCATAAATGAACGAAACGTCTCCCGGCGTAAAAGCGCAGGGCGGGCGTTGACGCCAGATGAAAGCGAGCGTATTGCGCGACTGGTCAGAGTAATGGATACCGCCGTACAATATTTTGGCAACAAAGAGGATGCCTGGCATTGGTTACAAACTCCGGTCAGGGGGCTGGGTAACGTAACGCCTGTTTCCCTTGTTTCTACGGAAAGCGGCGCGCTGGAAGTCACCGATCTTATCGGCAGACTAGAACACGGAGTGTTTGCGTGATTTTATATCGTCTGGTAACCCAACGTTATGCCAGCGAAGCCTGGACAGGTAACGGAGCAAGTCAGTATGGCGGCCGGTGGAACCATAAGGGGCATCCGGCCGTTTACGTTTCTGCCTCTATCGCGCTTGCTTCTCTGGAATTGCTGGTGCACGTGCAGAAAGATAGAATTCTTAATCAATATCGGCTTTATTCAATTGAAATTGATGATGATAAAGTCGAGTACCTTGATCAAAAATGGCTGCCTGAAGACTGGCAGGAAAACCCGGCCCCCGTTTCGACAATGGACCTCGGCACTGGCTGGCTGGAAGCGCAAAGCGCCCTTGCCCTCATCCTGCCGTCCTGTATTGTTCCCTACGAAAACAATGCCATTCTTAACCCTCTTCATCCTGACTTTAGCCAGATAAAAGCATCGGTAAAAGAATACCCTTTCACTTTTGATCCACGGCTAACGCAAAATACCGCCCCCTGAGTGGAGACAGCATTCCACTTCCAGAATACGTACGTTTTTCCATTCACACAGCTTTCTCAGGATCCCGTCTATTGCTCTACGTTTCTCTCGATAGAACGCCTGTCTTCGGTATTAGGTGCAAAACTATGAGATATTTACAGTTCCATTGGGTGTGCGCTAAGCTCTTTTCGCCCCCAATTGGAACCCCTTTTGATTTCTTGTTTGACTCTTGAAGTTGCCAGACCGCAAGGTGTTTTAACAAGTCAAAAGGGGTTTTAATAACTGGCTGAAAGCTTTACTGAATCCCAGCCTGGCAGGGGGTTTTCTGTGCACAAAAAAAGCGGGCTGTCACCAGCCCGCTTCCCGTTAACTTCAAAAAGCCTTAATGCGCCGTTTCCGCCTTATGCTTCTGCGCACTCTGGAAACCATAGGTCAGCGTATTTTTCTCTTTATCCAGCGTAACCGTTACCTGACCGCCATCGACCAGCGAACCAAACAGCAGCTCGTTTGCCAGCGGTTTTTTCAGGTTATCCTGGACAATACGCGTCATCGGACGTGCGCCCATTGCCCGGTCGTAACCTTTCTCCGCCAGCCAGTTGCGCGCTTCCTGACTGACTTCCAGGGAGACGCCTTTCTGATCAAGCTGGACCTGCAACTCGACAATAAACTTGTCGACAACCTGATGGATAACCTCGGTTGAGAGGTGATCAAACCAGATAATGTTGTCCAGACGGTTACGGAATTCCGGCGTGAAGATCTTTTTGATCTCTTCCATCGCATCGGTACTGTTGTCCTGATGGATAAGACCAATCGATTTACGCTCGGTTTCGCGGACACCGGCGTTGGTGGTCATGACCAGCACCACGTTGCGGAAGTCTGCTTTACGCCCGTTGTTGTCGGTCAGCGTACCGTTGTCCATTACCTGCAACAGCAGGTTAAAGACGTCCGGGTGCGCTTTTTCGATTTCATCAAGCAGCAGAACCGCGTGCGGATGTTTGATCACTGCATCGGTCAGCAAACCGCCCTGGTCAAAACCGACATAGCCCGGAGGCGCACCGATCAGACGGCTGACGGTATGACGTTCCATATACTCGGACATATCAAAACGCAGCAGTTCAATACCCAGCGCTTTTGACAGCTGTACCGTCACTTCGGTTTTACCCACGCCCGTTGGCCCGGCAAACAGGAAGGAGCCGACCGGTTTGTGATCGTGACCCAGCCCGGCACGCGCCATCTTGATGGCTTCGGTTAAGGCCTCAATGGCTTTATCCTGACCAAAGACCAGCATTTTCAGGCGGTCGCTGAGATTTTTCAGCGTATCACGATCGCTCTGCGAGACGCTTTTCTCCGGAATACGCGCAATGCGTGCCACAACGGACTCAATATCGGCCACGTTAATAGTTTTCTTGCGCTTGCTGACCGGCAACAGACGCGCCCTTGCGCCCG
Source organism: Superficieibacter sp. HKU1 (assembly GCF_029319185.1). NCBI lineage: Bacteria > Pseudomonadati > Pseudomonadota > Gammaproteobacteria > Enterobacterales > Enterobacteriaceae > Superficieibacter > Superficieibacter sp. HKU1. The sequence continues at coordinate 1,773,939 of NZ_CP119754.1, read as the reverse complement.
CTTCATCAATCACGTCAATGGCTTTATCCGGCAGATGACGATCGTTGATGTATTTTACCGCCAGCTCAACCGCCGCACGCACCGCTTTAGCGGTATAGCGTACGTCATGATGCGCTTCATACTTCGGCTTCAGGCCGTTGATGATCTGCACCGTTTCTTCTACAGAAGGCTCAGTGACATCGATTTTCTGGAAACGACGCGCCAGCGCGCGATCTTTCTCAAAGATGTTGCTGAATTCCTGATAGGTGGTTGATCCCATCACGCGGATTTTGCCGCTGGAAAGCAGGGGTTTGATCAGATTAGCCGCATCCACCTGACCACCTGAGGCCGCACCGGCGCCGATGATAGTGTGGATTTCGTCAATGAACAGGATGCTGTTTTCGTCCTGCTCGAGCTGTTTGAGCAACGCTTTAAAACGTTTTTCAAAGTCGCCGCGGTATTTGGTACCGGCCAGCAATGAACCGATATCCAGCGAGTAGACCGTGCAGTCAGCCACAATTTCCGGCACGTCACCCTGCACAATGCGCCACGCCAGACCTTCCGCAATGGCGGTTTTACCTACGCCAGACTCGCCCACCAGCAGCGGGTTATTTTTGCGACGGCGGCACAGTACCTGAATAGCACGTTCCAGTTCTTTATCGCGGCCAATCAGCGGGTCGATACCGCCTACGCGAGCAAGCTGGTTAAGATTGGTCGTGAAGTTTTCCATCCGTTCCTCCCCGCCTGCCTGCTCTTCAGTACCGGGCTGGCCTCCCTGATCGGAAGACTGGCTCGGCTCGTCTTTACGGGTGCCGTGAGAGATGAAATTCACCACATCAAGGCGGCTGACTTCATGTTTACGTAACAGGTAGGCGGCCTGCGATTCCTGCTCGCTAAAGATGGCCACGAGGACGTTCGCGCCGGTCACTTCACTACGGCCGGAAGACTGAACATGGAAGACCGCGCGCTGCAAAACACGCTGGAAGCTGAGCGTCGGTTGCGTGTCGCGCTCTTCTTCACTGGCGGGCAGCACCGGTGTGGTTTGTTCGATGAAGGCTTCGAGTTCCTGACGCAGCGCCACCAGATCCACGGAGCACGCTTCAAGCGCTTCGCGGGCAGATGGGTTACTGAGCAAAGCCAGCAGCAAGTGCTCTACGGTCATAAACTCGTGTCGGTGCTCGCGCGCTCTGGCGAAAGCCATATTTAAACTGAGTTCCAGTTCCTGGTTGAGCATTGGGCACCCCCTCAATAGTTTGCCTTAATCAGGCTTTTTCCAGCGTACACAGCAACGGATGCTCGTTCTCCCTTGCGTATTTGTTCACCATCACCACTTTCGACTCCGCGACCTCGGCGGTAAACACCCCACAAATGGCCTTACCCTGATAGTGAACCGTAAGCATCAGTTGCGTTGCACGTTCTACATCATAAGAAAAGAACTTTTGCAGCACGTCAATAACAAATTCCATCGGCGTGTAATCATCGTTCATTAACATAACTTTATACATAGATGGCGGTTTTAGCGCGTCGCGCAGCTCATCTTGTGTAATTTGGTCGAAATCCAGCCAATCTTTCGCTTTACTCATTGTCAGTCGTCATCTTCAGTTACGGTTACCGGCTCGCTTTTATTACCGCTGACGTGAGTCTATGCATACTATGAATCTACAATAGATCTTAGATAACTATCATCTATCGTTATCATCCGCGACTTCTGTCACATTCCTGGTCAATAGCGTTAACTGCTTCAAATTTTAGCGCATTTTACCCCGCCACCTCTGGTGAATCACTTGACGCGATGCCCGAATTCTCTAAATTGTACAAACTGGAGTTGACGAGGTTTTGAGCAACTCCCATCTAACACCGGTTCATTCCATCTTACTTGCAAAAGATCTCTGAAGGATGTCGAAGCATGGAAACGGGTACAGTTAAGTGGTTTAACAACGCCAAAGGGTTTGGCTTCATTTGCCCCGAAGGCGGTGGCGAGGATATTTTCGCCCACTATTCAACCATTCAGATGGATGGTTACAGAACGCTAAAAGCCGGGCAGGCCGTCCGGTTTGATGTACACCAGGGGCCAAAAGGCAATCATGCCAGCTTGATCGTCCCTTTCGAAGCCGAAGCGGTTGCATAGCTCCAGCTCCATTGTGTACATCCCGCCGTCAAAATGCCAGCCCTTATGACTGGCATTTTTTTATCTTAATTATTCACGCGCCAGCGCGTCCACCGGATCGAGCCGGGCGGCGTTACGTGCCGGAAGCCAGCCAAACAATACGCCGGTAAGGGTTGAACAAAGAAAAGCAGTCAGCAGCGCGAGGGGAGAAAATCCAATTTCCCAGCCCGGCAAAAACAGCTGTAGCGTAAAGGCAATGAGCATCGATAAACTGACGCCCAGCGCCCCGCCCACCAGACAGACCAGCACTGCTTCGATTAAAAACTGTTGCAGCACATCGCTGGCCCGCGCGCCAACCGCCATACGAATACCGATTTCACGCGTGCGCTCGGTGACCGAGACCAGCATGATGTTCATCACGCCAATCCCGCCAACCAGTAGCGAGATCACCGCCACCAGCGTCAGGAACAGCTGAAGAGTACGTGTGGTCTTTTCTGCCGTTTTCAAGACGCTGTCCATGTTCCAGGTGAAGAAATCCTTTCTACCGTGACGCAGGGTCAGCAGGCGAGTAAGCTGCTGCTCAGCCTGGGCGCTCTCATAGCCATCGTTGATGCGTACCGTAATGGAATTCAGCCACGACTGCCCCATCACCCTTCCCGCCATCGTGGTATAGGGAAGCCAGACGCGGAGAATTTTACTGCTGCCAAACATCGACTGCTTCTCTTCCGCCACGCCGATCACCGTCGCGGGCATATTGCCCACCAGAATAATTTCTCCGACCACATTGGTTTTGTTGGGGAAAAGCTGACGCCGGGTATTGCTGTCGAGCACGGCAACCTGCGCCCGCCCTTTCAGTTGCTCGTCGTTAAAAGTCGCGCCCTCGCTGAAGGTCATCCCGTAGACGTTGAAATACTGTCCACTGACGCCGTTGGCGCTGGCGGCCATATCCAGATTGTTATAGCGCAGCCGCAGGTTCTGCGACACGGCAGGCGTCGCTGATTTTACCCACGGCTGTTTCTGGATCGCGGTCAGGTCGTCATATTTCAGTGCCTGCTGATACTGCGGGTCGTCATCGCCGTAATCTTTGCCAGGATAGACATCAATGGTATTGGTGCCGATTGCGCGGATATCCGCCAGCACCAGTTCCTTGGCAGCATCCCCCACTACCACAATCGAGACCACGGAAGCGATACCGATGATGATCCCCAGCATCGTCAGCAACGTGCGCATTTTATTTGCCGCCATTGCCAGCCACGCCATTGTCAACGCCTCGCGAAAGCTGCTGCTAAACTGCCGCCAGCCCGGCACCGTCGCCTGATTTGTCTGCGTTAACGGGCCAGAGCGCGTTGTTTTCGCCGGCGGATTACTGATGATTTCGCCATCGCGGATTTCAATAATGCGTTCGGCCTGCGCAGCAACCTCCGGATCGTGGGTAACGATAATCACCGTATGCCCGCGATCGCGCAGCTGGTGCAGGATCGCCATCACCTCTTCACCAGAACGACTGTCCAGCGCGCCGGTAGGCTCATCCGCGAGGATCACCTGACCGCCGTTCATCAGGGCGCGGGCGATACTGACGCGCTGCTGCTGCCCGCCTGAGAGCTGCGAGGGCTGATAATCAGCCCGCTCAGTCAGTCCCAGCCGATCAAGCAGTTCGCGGGCGCGTTTCAGTCGCGCCGCGCGTTCCGTCCCCGCATACACGGCCGGGACTTCCACGTTCTGCGTGGCGGTAAGGTGAGACAACAAATGATAGCGCTGAAAGATAAAGCCAAAGTGCTCGCGTCGCAGGCGTGCCAGCGCATCGCTGTCCAGGGTAGCAATGTCCGTCCCGGCAAGCCGGTAGGTTCCGCCGGTCGGCTTATCCAGACAGCCAATGATATTCATCAGGGTGGATTTACCGGAGCCGGACGCGCCGACGATCGCCACCATCTCTCCGGCCTCAATGCGCAAGGAAATCCCTTTCAGCACCTCAACGCTGCCCTCGCCGGAAGGATAGCTGCGGCGGATATCCGTCAGCTCAAGCAGTGCCGTCACGATTTATCTCCGGGCTGCTTTTCACCGACGATCACTTCATCGCCTTCATCCAGCCCTTTGACCACTTCTACGCTGGTGTCATTACGCGCGCCGATAGTCACTTCGCGATCGTGAACTTCGCCGTTACGCAACAGCCGGACGTTATAACGATTATCGCCGGTGGCGTCACCGAGCGCGGAAAGCGGAATGGTCAGAATATTGCGCACGCCGGACAGTTGGATATGCACCTGCGCGGTCATCTCCAGGCGCAGGATGCTTTTCGGGTTTGGCACTTCAAAACGGGCATAGTAAAAAATGGCGTCGTTCACTTTTTCCGGCGTCGGGAGCACATCTTTTAACGTCCCTTCATAGCGGGTCAGCGGATCGCCGAGCACCGTAAACCAGGCTTTCAGCCCCGGTTTCAGATGGATAACGTCAGCTTCGGAGACCTGCGCTTTGACCAGCATGGTGCTCAGGTCCGCCAGGGTCAGAATGTTGGGAGCCTGCTGGGCGGCGATCACCGTTTGCCCCTGAAGGGTGGTGATTTCCGTCACTTCACCCGCCATCGGCGCGATAATGCGGGTATAGTCGAGATTGGTTTTGGCCGTACTCAGGGTGGCCTGATTGCGCTGGATCTGGGCATCGAGGGTGCCAATTTGCGCCTGTTTCACTTCAAGTTCGGTCGCGGCAGTATCCAGATCCTGACGAGAAATCGCCTGGGTGCGCGCCAGCTGCTGCTGACGGGAGAGCGTCACCTTCGCCAGCTGCATTTCAGCGACCGCCTGACGGCGCTGCGCGCGCAGTTCCATCAACGTGGCTTCCACCTCTTTGATTTGGTTTTCCGCCTGCTCAGGATCGATAACCCCCAGCAGCTGATCTTTCTTCACCTTATCGCCGATATTTACCGACAGGGTTTTGAGCTGCCCGCTGACCTGTGCGCCAACGTCCACTTTACGCAGCGCATCCAGCTTACCGGTAGCCAGTACCGCCTGCTCCAGATCGCCTTTACGCACGATCAGCGTCTGGTACTGCGGCTGCGGGGCATTAAGCTTCTGCCACAGCCAGAATGCTGCCACCACAATGACCACTAACAGCAGCAGCCAGCGCTTTTTGCCTCTTCCCTTCAAATTCATAAAAATTCCAGATACCTGAGCTTTTGATGCGAGGTGCTAATTCTATCGCAATACGCTGTCAACGAAAGGTTAATGATACGCAATCACTGTTAATCAGCGCGGCCACGCGCCAGCCACAGCACCCTGGAGAACATTTTCCGCAGCAACAGCGGAATAGATTCCGTCCCTCGTCGCCCTGCTTCCATCGCCACTTCAATCGCCAGATCCGGTTTTGACGAGCGATGGATCGCCTTAACGATCACCCGGCGCGGATTGACCGGCGCGTTTTCCGGGATCTGCGCTACCCGGTAGTAAACGTCAGCAAATCCCTGACGATACATAAAGTGCTCCATATCCAGCGCGGGCAACGCGGTTAAGTGGTCGCGCTCCTGCTCGCGATCGTTGTTAAGTAAACTGCGCACGGTGGCGGCATATTTTTTCCCGGCTTCGTCGCCGTCCACCAGCACATGCCATTCAATCCCCATCCGTCGGGCAAATTTTATCAGCGGCTTTAATCCGGACTGAGCAAACTCAATCACTTTGACGCCTTCGGCATCAAAATGGTGTCCGCACTGCCGTGCCAGTTCGTTAATCACCCAGGTTTCAGTCTCGCCCTCGACCAGCAACCAGCAGCGGGCGAACAGCGATGACGGTCGATTAAAGCGGATATGAAAGGCGATCCGTCGTCCATCTTCTGCACTCAGCCCTCCCGGCCCCAGACGCCATGCGGCCACGCGCGAGGATTCCCGCACCAGACGGCAAACATGTTCGACCGGGGTCAGTGACAACAGTTCCCCTGAATTGGTGGTGGTGATCTGCTGCAGCGGCAACAGGTTCAGCAGATGCCAGGCGACAGAGAGCATGATGGGATGCAAGCGGGTTTCGGGATCTTCGATCAGCAATAACGGCCGGGCATCTTTATCCAGTTTTACCGTTCCTTTGGCCTGCAATAACGTGGAAAACAGCCCCAGCAGGATCACCCGGTGGCTGCGTCCGCCGGGACGGTCAATCATCCGGTTAATCACGTCCAGATAACGCCAGCTCTGCTGCTCGTTGCGCGAGCGGCGGCGGATCAAACGATGGCGGGTTTCACCTGAACTGTGCTCGGCAAAATAGTGCTCCAGCAATTGCGCCATCGCCGACAGCCCCTGTCTGAGCTGCCCGTCGGAAAGATTTTGCGGACGATCCACCAGCTCACGCGCCAGGAAATCCAGCTGGCGGGCGGTCACTTCCACATCGGGAAAATTCGGTACCGTGCCGTTGCGGATACGCCGCATAAAGCGGGCGTCGCGTAAGCGCAGGACCGGCACCAGCCGGATCAGATGGCGGGCTATTTCGTCAATTTCAGCAATGGGAAAAGGGTTTCCAGCGGCGTCCAGAAATCCACGCAGCGTCATAACGGAATTATCGTCAGCCAGCTCACCTTCCAGACGGTAAAAAAGGCGATGATAACCGTCCTCGCCGGCCACCCAGCAAGGCGATAGCGGGCGAAAGCGTTGGGCGTGGTGGCGGCCTGGGAACGCTTCACGAAACGTCAGAATAATATGCAGATGATGTTCACGGCCCTGGACGTCTCCGGCCGGGAACCAGAAATCGTCATGCACAAAATGGTATAACTCGTTGCCCGGCGCCAGGATCAACGTAAGCGCATCCAGCAGGCTGGATTTCCCCCAGGCGTTCTCGCCAATCAGGACGTTATTCTCTTCCAGCATCAATGACAGACGGTTGATGCCGCGAAAACCCACGATATCCACTCGTTCAAGAAGCATAGCGTCTCCTTTACTTTCGTTATATCCCTGTTTCTGACTGTATATCACCAATTTTCTGTTCTGGCACCGGGTTATGGTTTCCCAATGGCGCGATAAACCGGCTATTTTTGACTCAGAGATGCATAACTTTTCTTTTTTAATGCACCTTTACTCACTTCGCTGTTTTGGGTAGTGTCAGCAAGCATTATTCATAAAACGAAGGGACTGGGGTTTCATGTTTTCGGGTTTGTTAATTATTCTTCTGCCGTTGATTATTGGTTATCTGATCCCTTTGCGCCATGCTGCCGCCCTTAAAGTTATCAACCGTCTGTTAAGCTGGATTGTTTACGTCATCCTCTTTTTTATGGGGATCAGCCTCGCGTTTCTGGAGAATCTGACCAGCAACCTGCTGGCGATTTTTCACTATTCCTCGGTCAGTATTACCGTCATTTTGCTATGTAATATTGCGGCGCTGGTCTGGCTTGATCGCGTCATTCCCTGGCGACATAGCCACCAGCAGGAGAAATTACCGTCGCGTATTGCGATGGCGCTGGAATCGCTGAAACTGTGCGGCGTGGTGATCCTGGGCTTCGCCCTTGGCCTGACCCACTTTTCAGTCTTACAGCACGCCACCGAGGCCAGCGAATACACACTAATATTCTTGCTGTTTCTGATTGGCATTCAGCTGCGTAACAGCGGCATGACGCTAAAACAGATTGTGCTCAATCGCCGGGGGATGATGGTAGGCGTGGTGGTGGTGGTCAGTTCGCTGGCGGGTGGCGCACTCAACGCGTTGTTACTCGATCTGCCGCTGCGGACCAGTCTGGCGATGGCCTCCGGCTTCGGCTGGTATTCGCTCTCCGGTATTCTGCTCACCGAATCCTTTGGCCCGGTCATTGGCAGCGCCGCCTTCTTTAACGATCTGGCGCGCGAGCTTATCGCGATCATGCTGATTCCTGGCATGGTGCGCCGCAGCCGCTCGACAGCGCTGGGGCTGTGCGGAGCCACCTCGATGGATTTTACCCTGCCGGTTTTACAGCGTTCTGGCGGGCTGGAAATCGTCCCGGCTGCCATTGTTCACGGCTTTCTGCTGAGTCTGCTGGTGCCATTGCTGATGGCATTTTTTACCGCCTGATACTCCTTTGGCGGTAGTCCTCTACCGCTAAAATTGCGCTAAATCAATCTCCCTGTCGTTTGCTTCACAAAACCCTTTTCAGCCCCCGATGACCAGCATAATCTTAAACATGTATATTAAATATAACTTTAAAAAAGGTGTGACCATGTTTTGTGTGCAATGTGAACAAACCATCCGTACCCCGGCAGGGAACGGCTGCTCTTACGCGCAGGGTATGTGCGGGAAAACAGCTGAAACCTCTGACCTGCAGGATCTGCTGATCGCCTCGTTGCAGGGGCTTTCCGCCTGGGCCATCAAGGCGCGCGAATACGGCATTATCGACCACCATATCGATAACTTTGCGCCGCGCGCGTTCTTCTCAACCTTAACCAACGTTAACTTCGATTCGCCGCGTATCGTGGGCTATGCACGCGAAGCCATTGCCCTGCGCGAGGCGCTGAAAGCGCAGTGCCTGAGCGTGGATGCCAGCGCCGCTGTGACTAATCCCATGGCCGACCTGGAACTGGTCAGTGACGATTCAGGCGACTTACAGCGTCAGGCGGCGGATTTCACCCCGAATAAAGATAAAGTCGATATTGGCGAGAACGTTCTCGGCCTGCGTCTGCTGTGTCTGTACGGCCTGAAAGGCGCGGCGGCTTATATGGAGCATGCACACGTACTCGGTCAGTACGATAACGACATCTACGCGCAGTATCATAAAATCATGGCGTGGCTGGGGACGTGGCCTTCCGATATGAACGCTCTGCTGGAGTGCTCGATGGAAATCGGCCAGATGAACTTCAAAGTTATGAGCATTCTGGATGCCGGCGAAACCAGCAAATATGGTCATCCGACGCCGACTCAGGTCAACGTTAAAGCGACCGAAGGTAAATGCATCCTGATTTCCGGTCACGATCTAAAAGACCTGTATAACCTGCTGGAGCAGACCGACGGTACCGGCGTTAACGTCTATACCCACGGCGAAATGCTCCCCGCGCACGGTTATCCGGAACTGCGTAAATTCAAACACCTGATCGGTAACTACGGCAGCGGCTGGCAGAATCAGCAGGTTGAATTCGCCCGCTTCCCTGGCCCGATTGTGATGACCTCTAACTGCATTATCGATCCGACCGTCGGTGCCTACGACGACCGTATCTGGACCCGCAGCATCGTTGGCTGGCCGGGCGTCAGCCACCTCGAAGGTGATGACTTCGCGCCGGTCATCGCTCAGGCGCAGCAGATGGCGGGCTTCCCGTACAGCGAAATTCCGCATCTGATCACCGTCGGCTTTGGCCGTCAGACTCTGCTCGGTGCCGCCGATACCCTGATTGATCTGGTGAGCCGTGAAAAACTGCGTCACATCTTCCTGGTCGGCGGCTGTGATGGCGCGCGCGGCGAGCGTAATTATTTCACCGACTTCGCCACCAGCGTGCCGGACGACTGCCTGATCCTGACGCTGGCCTGCGGTAAATACCGCTTCAATAAACTGGACTTTGGCGATATCGAAGGTTTGCCGCGTCTGGTGGATGCCGGTCAGTGTAACGATGCCTATTCCGCGATTATTCTGGCGGTCACCCTGGCTGAAAAACTGGGCTGTGGCGTGAACGATTTGCCGCTGTCGCTGGTGCTCTCCTGGTTTGAACAGAAAGCCATCGTCATTCTGCTGACCCTGCTCTCTCTCGGCGTGAAAAACATTGTCACCGGGCCAACCGCCCCCGGCTTCTTCACGCCGGATCTGCTGGCGGTGCTCAACGAAAAATTCGGTCTGCGTTCCGTGACCACGGTTGAAGAAGATATGAAGCAGTTGCTGAGCGCGTAAGGAGTGTGATGATGACGATGCCCACCACGCAGTGTCCATGGCGGATGCAGGTACACCACATTCATCAGGAAACGCCGGATGTGTGGACCCTTTCACTGCTGTGTCACGATTATTACCCGTACCGCGCGGGCCAGTATGCGCTGGTTAGCGTGCGCAATTCGGCAGAAACCCTGCGCGCCTATACGATTTCGTCCACGCCGGGGGTGAGCGAGTATATTACCCTGACCGTCCGCCGGATTGATGAGGGTGCAGGTTCACAGTGGTTAACCCGCGAGGTGAAACGCGGCGACTATCTCTGGTTGTCCGACGCGATGGGCGACTTTACCTGCGAAGATAAAGCCGAAGACAAATTCCTGATGCTGGCGGCAGGTTGCGGCGTCACGCCGGTAATGTCGATGCGCCGCTGGCTGGCGACGTATCGTCCTCAGGCCGATGTACAGGTGATCTTTAACGTTCGTTCACCGCAGGATGTGATTTTTGCCGGGGAATGGCAGCAGTATCCGGTTACGCTGGTCGCAGAAAATGAAGCAACCGACGGTTTTGTCGCTGGTCGCCTGACGCCTGAGCTGCTACAGCAGGTGCCCGACCTGGCTTCACGTACCGTGATGACCTGCGGACCCGCGCCGTATATGGAAATGGCCGAACAGCAAGTGAAAGCGCTGGGCGTGACGAAATTCTTCAAAGAGAAGTTCTTTACGCCGGTTACGCAGGCGGCGAGTGAGGGTCTGAAGTTCACGAAGCTTGCCCCGGTGCAGGAATTTTACGCGCCGGTGGGCACCACGCTGCTGGAGGCCCTGGAAAGCAACAAGGTGCCGATCGCCGTTGCCTGCCGTGCAGGCGTATGTGGCTGCTGCAAAACCAAAGTGGTTTCCGGCGAGTATACCGTCAGCAGTACCATGACGCTGAGCGATGCGGAAATTGCTGACGGGTATGTACTGGCCTGTTCATGTCATCCGCAGGGGGATTTGGTGCTGGCCTGAGGACAAAACATGCCGGGTGGCGCTGCGCTTACCCGGCCTGTGAATCGCTGTTGTCATCTTGTCTGTAGGCCCGGTAAGCGCAGCGCCACCGGGCAAAATGGCACGTCGCTACCGTTTTACCGCCACGCCGGATCGCGCACGACTGAATAACGCCCCGCGCCCATAAAAGCAATCGCCAGCCCGCCGATAAAGAAGTAGGCAATATTTTCAATCGCCCATGCGCCGGTTTTATCGAGCATCCAGGTATTATTAATGCCCACCATCAACCACGCCACCAGCATGGTAAAAGACAGCACCAGCGCCGCCGGACGCGTCAAAATACCCAGGATAATCAAGCACGGTACTACCACCTCGCCAATCAGCACCCCATAGGCGACAAATCCCGGTAATCCCTGCGCAACCACCATGGCACGGATCCCGTCGATGCCATCAAACAGCTTGTGTAACCCGTGGAAAAGCATTAACCCGCCCACGGCAATGCGTAACAGCAATTTGCCAAAATCTTCATGTGAAAGGGTTCTATTGACGGCAATTAACAATTTCTTAACCATTTGAAATGCCTCTTGTTTTAAATGCGACTGCTTCACATTACGCCTTCCTTAACGCGAAAGATAGCGCCTTCATTCCGGGAGGTTTTCTGCGCGAACCCAAAGATCTGACCTAAGCTTGTAAGCGGTATCACATAAAGGAGATGGAAACCCATGAAACAAACCGTTGCCGCTTATCTTGCTAAAACGCTGGAGCAGGCGGGTGTCAAACGTATCTGGGGTGTCACAGGTGATTCACTGAATGGCCTGAGCGACAGCCTGAACAAAATGGGCACGATTGACTGGATGCCTACCCGCCACGAAGAAGTGGCCGCGTTTGCCGCTGGTGCAGAAGCGCAGTTGACGGGCGAACTGGCAGTCTGTGCCGGCTCCTGCGGGCCTGGTAACCTGCATTTAATTAATGGCCTGTTTGACTGTCATCGTAACCACGTTCCGGTACTGGCCATCGCCGCGCATATTCCGTCCAGTGAAATCGGCAGCGGTTATTTCCAGGAGACGCACCCACAGGAGTTGTTTCGCGAATGCAGCCACTATTGTGAACTGGTCTCATCGCCAGAGCAGATCCCTCAGGTGCTGGCCATTGCCCTGCGTAAAGCCGTGCTGAATCGCGGCGTGTCGGTCATTGTATTACCGGGCGATGTGGCCCTTCAGGCGGCGCCGGAGAGTGCCAGCAGCCACTGGTATCCCGCCCCGCAACCCGTCGTCACTCCGGCACAAGAAGAGCTGAAAAAGCTGGCGCAGCTACTGCGCTATTCCAGTAAAATCGCCCTGCTGTGCGGTAGTGGCTGTGCCGGAGCGCATGCCGAGCTGGTGGAATTCGCCGGGAAATTAAAAGCGCCCGTGGTCCATGCGATGCGCGGCAAAGAGCATGTCGAATATGACAACCCTTACGATGTAGGAATGACCGGACTGATCGGTTTCTCCTCCGGTTTTCACACCATGATGAACGCCGATACGCTGGTGCTTCTGGGTACCCAATTTCCCTATCGCGCTTTCTACCCGACCGACGCCAAAATTATCCAGATCGATATCAATCCGGGAAGTATCGGCGCACACAGCAAGGTTGATATGGCGCTGATTGGCGATATCAAAGCCACGTTGAGCGCCCTGCTGCCGCTGCTGGAAGAAAACACCGACACCCGTTTCCTGGACACCGCGCTGAAGCACTACCGCGAAGCGCGTAAAGACCTCGACGCGCTGGCGAAACCCAGTGAGAAAGCGATCCACCCGCAGTATCTGGCGCAGCAGATTAGCCATTATGCCGATGACGACGCCATTTTTACCTGCGACGTCGGCACGCCTACGGTCTGGGCCGCCCGCTATCTGAAAATGAACGGCCAGCGTCGGTTGTTAGGCTCCTTTAACCACGGCTCGATGGCCAACGCCATGCCGCAGGCACTGGGCGCACAGGCTACCGCGCCGAACCGTCAGGTTGTCGCCCTGTGTGGCGACGGGGGCTTCAGTATGCTGATGGGCGACTTCCTGTCGGTGGTGCAGATGAAGCTGCCGGTAAAAATTATCGTCTTTAATAACAGCGTGCTGGGCTTTGTGGCGATGGAAATGAAAGCCGGGGGTTATTTGACTGACGGCACCGATCTCCACGACACGAACTTTGCCCGTATCGCCGATGCCTGCGGCATTACCGGTATTCGCGTCGAGAAAGCGGTTGATATTGACGACGCGCTGCAACGCGCCTTTGCCACCGACGGTCCGGTACTGGTGGACGTGGTAGTGGCGAAAGAAGAACTGGCCATGCCGCCGCAAATTAAACTCGAACAGGCCAAAGGCTTTAGCCTCTATATGTTGCGCGCGATCATTAACGGGCGCGGTGACGAGGTGCTGGAACTGGCAAAAACCAACTGGCTCAGGTAAAAATAGGGCATCATCCTGAATCAGAAAGGAAATGCCGTGATTGATCTACGCAGTGATACCGTAACCCGTCCGGGGCGCGCCATGCTTGATGCCATGATGGCCGCTCCGGTCGGCGACGATGTTTACGGTGACGATCCTACCGTTAATGAACTCCAGCGTTATGCCGCCGATCTGGCTGGCAAAGAGGCCGCGCTGTTTCTGCCGACGGGCACCCAGGCCAACCTGGTTGCCCTTCTTAGCCACTGTGAACGTGGCGAAGAATATATCGTCGGCCAGGGCGCGCATAACTATCTCTATGAAGCAGGCGGTGCCGCCGTGCTCGGCAGCATCCAGCCACAGCCTATTGATGCCGCCCATGATGGCACCCTGCCGCTGGATAAAGTCGCCGCCAAAATCAAAGCCGACGATATCCACTTCGCCCGCACTAAACTGCTCAGCCTGGAAAATACCCATAACGGTAAAGTCCTGCCGCGAGAATATCTCCAGGCGGCGTGGGAGTTTACCCGTAGCCGGGGGCTGGGTTTGCACGTCGACGGCGCACGCATCTTCAACGCCGTAGTAACGTATGGTTGTGAATTAAAAGAGATTACGCAGTACTGTGACTCGTTCACTATCTGTTTATCGAAAGGACTGGGCGCGCCGGTAGGCTCGCTGCTGGTCGGGAGTCATGACTATATTAAACGTGCTATCCGCTGGCGGAAAATGACCGGCGGCGGTATGCGCCAGGCCGGGATCCTGGCGGCGGCCGGTTTGTACGCGTTAAAGCATAATGTTGCCCGCTTGCATGAAGATCATGACAACGCCGCCTGGCTTGCTGCCCAGTTGAAAGAAATGGGTGCCGATGTGATGCGTCACGACACGAACATGCTGTTTGTCCGCGTCGGTGAAGAGAACGCCGCCGCGCTGGGTGAACATCTGCGTGCGCAGGATATCCTGATCAACGCCTCTCCGGTAGTGCGGCTGGTGACCCACCTTGATGTCAGCCGTGAGCAGCTCGAAGAACTTGTTGCTCACTGGAAAGCGTTTCTCAACCGCTAAGGAGCACACCGTGCCGCAACGTATTCTGGTGCTGGGAGCTAGTGGCTATATTGGTCAACACCTGATCAGAGCGCTGAGCCAGCAGGGACATCAGGTGCTGGCGGCGGCACGGAAAATTGAGCGGCTGGAGAAGATGGCGCTGCCCGGCGTCAGCTGTCATACCCTGGATCTCTGCTGGCCCAGGGCGTTACCAGAACTGCTGAAAAACGTTGAGACCGTTTACTATCTGGTTCACGGCATGGGCGAAGGCGGTGATTTTGTCGCTCATGAGCGTCAGGTTGCCATGAACGTTCGCGATGCATTGCGCGAAACGCCAGTGCACCAGCTGATTTTCCTCAGCTCTCTGCAGGCACCGGAACACCAGCAGTCCGACCATCTGCGTGCCCGGCAGCTCACGGCAGAGACCCTGCGCGGGTCCGGTGTGCCCGTGACTGAACTGCGCGCCGGGATTATTGTCGGCGCGGGTTCTGCCGCCTTTGAGGTGATGCGCGATATGGTCTATAACCTGCCCGTCCTCACCCCGCCGCGCTGGGTGCGTTCACGGACTACGCCCATTGCGCTGAACAACCTGCTGCATTATCTGGTGGCGCTGTTGGATCATCCCGCTCAGGAACACCGCATTTTTGAAGCTGCCGGTCCGCAGGTACTGAGCTATCAGCAACAATTTGAGCATTTTATGCTGGTCAGCGGTCGGCATCGCCCGCTAATTCCCGTCCCCTTCCCTACCCGCTGGATTTCGGTCTGGTTTCTGACTGTCATTACTTCGGTGCCCCCCACCACGGCAAAAGCGCTGATTCAGGGGCTCAAACACGATCTTCTCGCCGATGACGGCCCGCTCCGGACGTTAATTCCGCAGACGCTGATCCCGTTTGATGAGGCGGTGCGCAGCACGCTGGAAGAAGAAAAGAAGCTGGTTAACTCCAGCGACTGGGGTTACGACGCGCAGGCGTTTGCCCGCTGGCGGCCAGACTACGGCTATTTCGCCAAACAGGCAGGCTATACGCTGAAAACCTCCGCCAGCCTTAGCGCGCTGTGGCGGGTAGTAAACCAGCTTGGCGGCAAGGAGCGCTACTTTTTCGGCAACCCACTGTGGCAAACCCGCGCGTTGATCGACAAGATTATCGGTCATCCGCTGGCAAAAGGCCGCCCGGCACGGCCGTTTTTGCAGCCAGGCGATGCCGTCGATAGCTGGAAGGTGATTATCGCCGAGCCGGAAAAAGAGCTGGCGCTGCTGTTTGGCATGAAAGCGCCGGGGCTGGGCCGTCTTTGCTTTACCATGGAAGATAAGGGTGATTACCGGCAGCTTGACGTCCGCGCCTGGTGGCACCCGCACGGAATGCCGGGGCTGTTTTACTGGCTGTTGATGATCCCGGCGCATTTGTTCATCTTTCGCGGCATGGCAAAACGTATCGCCCGTCTGGCAGAGAAAGGCTAACAGGAGAAACGTCGGGGCGATGTTCCCGGGATATGGCCTGAGCGCTAAAAACCGCACGCGGTTTACCATTAACCTCAGATTCTTTCATTTTTCCCATTGCATAGCGCCGCAAATACCGGAAGAATGCGCACGAAATTCTTTAAAACACAGCGGATCGATATGAAGGTTCTGGTAACGGGCGCCACCAGCGGTTTAGGCCGAAACGCGGTCGAATTTTTGCGTCGTAAAGGCATCAGCGTCAGAGCAACCGGACGTAATGAAGCGATGGGCAAGCTGCTGCAAAAAATGGGCGCAGAATTCGTGCAGGCCGATCTCACTGAGCTGGTCTCTTCGCAGGCTAAGGTCATGCTCGCCGGTATCGATACTCTGTGGCACTGTTCCAGCTTTACCTCACCGTGGGGAACGCAGGAGGCGTTTGATCTCGCCAATGTGCGCGCCACACGCCGTCTGGGGGAATGGTCCGTCGCCTGGGGCGTGCGCAATTTTGTGCATATTTCATCCCCTTCACTGTACTTCGATTACCATCATCATCACGATGTGAAGGAAGACTTTCGCCCGCAGCGATTTGCCAATGAATTTGCCCGCAGCAAAGCGGCTGGCGAAGAGGTGATTCAGCTGCTGGCACGCGCCAATCCGCAGACGCGTTTTACTATCCTGCGCCCGCAAAGTTTATTTGGCCCCCATGATAAGGTATTCATTCCGCGTCTGGCGCAGATGATGCACCACTACGGCAGCGTTCTCCTGCCGCGCGGCGGCGATGCAGTGGTCGATATGACCTATTTTGAGAACGCTATCCATGCCATGTGGCTGGCCAGCCAGCCTTCGTGCGACGCTCTGCCTTCAGGCCGCGCATTTAACATCACCAACGGCGAACCGCAGAAGCTGCATGATATTGTACAGAAGCTTATCGACGAACTTAATATTCACTGCCGCATCCGATCGGTTCCCTATCCGATGCTGGATATTGTCGCCCGCAGCATGGAGCGCTTCGGCAGTAAAACCGCCAAAGAACCCACGTTTACGCATTATGGCGTGTCGAAGCTGAATTTTGATTTCACGCTGGATATTCGCCGGGCGCAGCAGGAGTTAGGGTATCAGCCGGTGGTAACGCTGGATGAAGGTATTACGCGCACGGCAGCCTGGTTACGGGATCATGGGAAATTGCACCGCTAGGTCGCGGCTCCCCCTGCCGGGGGAGAGACAGTAAAGTATTACCCCTGGCCGTACTTTTCCAGCAACGCCTCAGCAATAGCCTGGGTTTGTGCATCCGCGACACCATCCCAGCGCGCCGGACGGAAATGCATCTGAAACGCCATAATCACCCGTTTCTGTTGCGCCTCCGTCATTTCTGGCTTGACCTCATAACCATAGCGGGCCAGCAGATCCAGCAACGACGCCGTGTCCACTGGTTCATACGGGGCCCGCCCGTTCAGGTAAAACGCGACGCGCTGCGCATCAGGCCACGCGCCAATCCCCTGCACCGCCAGCGCCTGCCAGGGAAATAACGGGCCGGGATCGTCCTTGCGCTGGGCGGCGATATCCGCATGCGCCACGACGTTCTGCGGCGCAATGTGGTAACGCGCAATAATATCTTTTGCCAGCGGCACCAGCGCGGCTATCTGCGCGGGCGTGAACGGCGCGAAATATTTTACCCCGTCGCGTTTCTGCCAGCCGCGGTTCTCCAGTTCAATGCCGATGGAGGTATCATTAAGACGTGTGGCTCCCCGCCAGAAACTCGCCCCGGCATGCCAGGCCAGATCCTGCTCCGGCACCAGTTGCCAGATGCGCGGCTTGCCGTTATGCCGTGGAGGCACGTCGGGTATCAGGTAATGCGCGCTGACGTGCTTGTCGGTTAAGGTTGCCAGCGAGGTGTCAAAATCATCGGCGGTATAGTGGATCACCAGCACTTTTACTCGCGGATACGCCGCCTGCGCCGGATGGCTGACATCCAGCTGATACCCGTCTTTATCAATAATTCCTTTTTCAGCCGCGCAGCCGGTTAACAGCAGCGCCAGCGCAAGACTCCATGCAAAACGTCTCATCAGCGTAATTTCACCGCCGTTCCGGAAACGCTGACCATCAGCATACTGCCGTCTTTCCCTACCGTTTCATAATCGATATCAATACCCACCACCGCATCGGCACCCAGCGCTTTGGCCTGTTCGCCGAGTTCCTGAAAGGCAATTTCACGGGCCCGGCGCAGCTCTTTTTCATAGGCACCGGAGCGGCCACCAACGATATCGCGGATCCCGGCGAAAAAATCACGGAAGATATTGGCGCCGAGAATAGCTTCTCCGGTCACTACGCCACGGTATTCAGCGATCGTCTGGCCTTCGAGAGTCGGTGTCGTTGAAAATTGCATCGTCTGTCTCCTTGTTTAACGTTCAATGCCTTAGCTCTGGATGCCAAACGCATTATCGAACTGATACGCTATGCTTGAAAAGCATAACCATTATTATCGTAGATTGCTTATAAGGAAATCAGAATGCGCTACTCTGCTCTCGCTCTTTTTATTCCGTGCGCGTTGCTGTTGAGTGCCTGCACTACCGTCACGCCGGCATTTAATGACATCGGCACCCGCAGCGGCCCTTGTGTGGAAGGCGGTCCGGATACGGTGGCCCAGAAATTTTATGACGCGCGTATCCAGAACCGGAATAACGATATTACCGCGCTGCGCCCTTACTTGAGTGACGATCTGGCGAAAATGCTCAGCGATGCCAGCCGTGACAGTAGCCACAGTGCGCTACTGAAATCCGATCTTTTCTCCAGCCGCACGACGCCGCCGGACAGCGCCCGCGTTGCCAGCGCGTCGACTATCCCTAATACGGATGCGCGAAACATTCCTCTGCGTGTCGACCTGAAACAAGGCAGCGATGCCTGGCAGGATGAAGTATTAATGATCCGTGAAGGTCAGTGCTGGGCGGTTGACGATGTACGCTACCTTGGAGCAAGCCATGCTCCGGCCGGCACACTGCGTCAGTCGCTGGAAAAACGCTAACTATTTTATCCTGTTAAATTTAAATGTCGGTCTTACCGAAAGCGGACCGACATTTCCCCCTCGCGCCTTTCCCCGGCGCTATTTTGTGCTAAGTTTAAGGTATCCTGCGGCTTATAGTTAACTTTTAACGCAGAAATATTGCATAACTATTCTGTGAAAGGTACTATTTGCGGCCTCAATTGCTACAAGACTGCCCCGATGAGTATTCAATTAAACGGCATAAATTGCTTCTACGGCGCACATCAGGCGCTGTTCGACATCACGCTGACTTGCCCGCAGGGTGAAACGCTGGTGTTGCTTGGCCCAAGCGGTGCGGGTAAAAGCTCGCTGTTGCGCGTGCTCAACCTGCTTGAGATGCCGCGTTCCGGCACGCTCAGCATCGCTGGCAATCAATTTGATTTCGCAAAAACACCGTCGGATAAAGCGATTCGCGAACTGCGCCAGAACGTTGGCATGGTGTTTCAGCAGTACAATCTGTGGCCGCACCTCACGGTAGTGCAAAACCTGATTGAAGCGCCCTGCCGGGTGCTGGGTCTGAGTAAAGCGCAGGCGATGGAACGTGCGGACAAGCTGCTCGAACGTCTGCGCCTGAAACCCTACAGCGATCGCTATCCGCTGCACCTTTCCGGCGGTCAGCAGCAGCGTGTGGCGATTGCCCGCGCCCTGATGATGGAGCCTCAGATATTGCTGTTTGACGAGCCGACCGCGGCACTCGATCCAGAAATCACCGCGCAGATCGTCAGCATTATTCGCGAGCTGGCGGAAACGAATATCACCCAGGTGATTGTCACCCACGAGGTAGAAGTGGCGCGTAAAACCGCCAGCCGCGTGGTGTATATGGAAAATGGTTATATTGTTGAGCAAGGGGATGCCAGCTGCTTTACGCATCCGCAAACCGACGCCTTTAAACACTACTTATCACACTGAAGATCGGGAAAATGACAATGAAAAAAGTTTTGATCGCCGCGCTAATCGCCAGTGCCAGTCTTTCCGCCACGGCAGCCCAGACCATTCGTTTCGCCACCGAAGCATCGTATCCTCCGTTTGAATCCGTGGATGCCAACAATAAAATTGTTGGTTTCGATGTCGATCTGGCGAACGCGCTGTGCAAAGAAATCGATGCCACCTGTACCTTCACTAACCAGGCGTTCGACAGCCTGATCCCGGGCCTGAAATTCCGTCGTTTTGACGCGGTCATGGCCGGGATGGATATTACGGCGGAACGTGAAAAGCAGGTGCTGTTTTCAACCCCATACTATGACAACTCGGCGCTGTTTATCGGTCAGCAGGGTAAATTCACCAGCATTGATCAGCTGAAAGGCAAAAAAGTGGGCGTGCAGAACGGCACCACTCACCAGAAATTTATCATGGATAAACACCCGGAAATCACTACCGTGCCTTACGACAGCTACCAGAACGCGAAGCTGGATCTGCAGAATGGCCGTATTGATGGCGTATTTGGTGATACCGCCGTGGTTACCGAGTGGCTGAAAGCTAACCCGAAACTGGCTGCCGTCGGCGATAAAGTCACTGACAAAGCGTATTTCGGTACCGGCCTTGGCATCGCCGTCCGCCAGGGCAACACCGACCTGCAGCAGAAATTTAATACTGCGCTGGAAAAAGTGAAGAAAGATGGAACGTACGAAACCATCTACAACAAATGGTTCCAGAAGTAATCTTTGATGAACGAATTCTTTCCTCTTGCAAGCGCCGCCGGGATGACCGTCGGCCTTGCCGTTTGTGCGCTGATCATTGGCCTGGTGCTGGCCATGCTGTTCGCGGTCTGGGAGTCAGTAAAATGGCGTCCCGTCGCGTGGCTGGGCACGGCGCTGGTAACGATTATGCGCGGGCTACCGGAAATCCTGGTGGTCCTGTTTATCTATTTTGGCTCCTCCCAGCTGTTGCTGACGCTGTCTGACGGTTTCTCTGTCAACCTCGGCTTCACGCAGATCCCGGTGCAGGTGGAGATCGAAAACTTTGACGTCAGCCCGTTCCTGTGCGGCGTTATTGCGCTTTCCTTACTCTACGCTGCCTATGCTTCGCAAACCCTGCGCGGCGCGCTGAAAGCGGTGCCGATGGGACAGTGGGAATCGGGTCAGGCGCTGGGTCTGTCTAAAAGCGCGATCTTTTTCCGCCTGGTGATGCCGCAAATGTGGCGGCACGCGCTGCCGGGTCTCGGCAATCAGTGGCTGGTGCTGCTGAAAGATACCGCGCTGGTGTCGCTTATCAGCGTAAACGACTTGATGCTACAAACGAAAAGCATCGCCACGCGAACTCAGGAACCCTTTACCTGGTATATCGTGGCGGCGGCGATTTATCTGGTGATTACGTTGTTGAGCCAGTACGTCCTTAAGCGTATTGACCTGCGCGCGACGCGTTTTGAACGGAGGCCGGGCTGATGTTTGAGTATTTACCTGAGCTTCTGAAAGGGCTGCATACCAGCCTGACGCTGACGGTCGCTTCAATCGTGGTTGCCCTGATCCTGGCGCTGATTTTCACCATTATCCTGACGCTTAAGACGCCGGTACTGGTGTGGATCGTACGCGCCTATATCACTCTCTTTACCGGCACGCCGCTGCTGGTGCAGATCTTCCTGATTTACTACGGTCCGGGCCAGTTTCCGACGCTGCAGGATTATCCGCTGATCTGGCACCTCATTTCCGAACCGTGGCTGTGTGCACTGATCGCCCTGTCGCTGAACAGCGCCGCGTATACCACGCAGCTGTTCTACGGTGCCATCCGGGCGATTCCGGACGGCCAGTGGCAGTCCTGTGGCGCACTGGGCATGAGTAAGAAAGACACCCTTGCCATTTTGCTGCCCTATGCGTTTAAACGCGCCCTCTCCTCGTATTCCAACGAGGTGGTGCTGGTGTTCAAAAGTACCTCTCTGGCCTACACCATTACGCTGATGGAAGTCATGGGGCATGGTCAGCTGATGTACGGACGCACCTATGACGTGATGGTATTTGGCGCAGCGGGGTTGATCTATCTGGTGGTCAACGGCCTGCTAACGCTGCTGATGCGTCTGATTGAGCGCCGCGCGCTGGTGTTCGAGCGCCGTAACTGAGCGCAAGCCGTCGTGATGACATAAGATACCTGTCACCGCTCTACCGGACAGGGTACAGGATGAATAAGCATGAAACCCCCAGGCGGATAAGCTTTTCACTTATCCGCTTTTTTCTTCCCTTAATATAATAATTACTCATTTATATTGCATATAAATTCAAACGATGGCATTGTGTTTTTACGCCGTTTACCGGCACACCACATAAGATTGACCGACGGGAGCTTTATCATGAAAAAGTTAGTTCTGGCCGCATTACTTGCCACTTTCGCCGCGGGCGCAAGCGCCGCAGACAAAATCAATTTTGGCGTCTCAGCGACCTATCCTCCTTTTGAATCGCTGGATGCCAGCAACCAGATCGTGGGTTTTGATATTGACCTGGCAAAAGCCCTGTGTAGCCAAATGCAGGCCGAGTGCACCTTTACTAATCATGCGTTTGACAGCCTGATCCCGTCGTTGAAATTCAAAAAATATGATGCGGTGATTTCCGGAATGGACATTACACCTGAACGTAGCAAACAGGTTGCCTTTACCCAGCCGTACTACGCTAACTCCGCGGTGGTGATTGCTAAAAAAGATACTTACAAAACCTTTGCCGATCTGAAGGGCAAACGTATCGGGATGGAAAACGGCACTACGCATCAGAAATATATTCAGGATAAGCATCCGGAAGTTAAAACCGTGGCCTATGACAGCTATCAGAATGCGATTATCGACCTGAAAAATGGCCGTATTGATGGCGTATTCGGCGATACCGCCGTGGTCAACGAGTGGCTGAAAACCAATCCGCAGCTGGGCACCGCAACCGAGAAAGTGACGGATCCGCAGTACTTCGGCACCGGCCTGGGTATCGCCGTTCGTCCGGATAATAAAGCGCTGCTGGAAAAACTGAACGCCGCGCTGAAAGCGATTAAAGATAACGGTACGTATCAGAAAATCAGCGACCAGTGGTTCCCACAGTAAATTTTCAGGCCCGGTAAGCCGGACGTGCCCGGCGGCGCTGCGCTTGCACGGGCCTGCAAATGAACGGTGAACTCCGGTGAACGATTGCCCGGCGGCGTTGCACTTGCACTGGCCTACAAACGGACATTGAACACCGGTGAACGGTTGCCCGGCGGCGCTTCGCTTGCGCGGGCCTACAAATGAACGGTGAACATCGATGAACATTTCTGGTGGCGGGGTTAACTGATTCAAAGGGCTGAATTTTCGTAGGCCGGGTAAGGCGTAGCCGCCACCCGGCATAAAAAGCACCGCAGCCGGAAATCGTCCAGGCTGGCGATCACACCGCGATCCACCTCCGCTGCTTGCGCGCCTCGGTCATCGGCAGCGCGTTTAGCAACAGCACGGCATCCCGCACGGTGATTACCGGACCGGAAAATCCTTCCGTGCCCAGCAATTCAGTGCTGCGCCCGGCTCTGATCGCCATCTCCTCCAGCGTATCCAGCAAATCCTCATCATCTTCCAGCATAAACTCATCTGCCAGGCGGTCGTCAGCGAAAATCGGCACTTCAAACCCCTCCGGGCCGTCCCGGTTTACCGATTCACTCAATACGTTCCAGGCAGCGCGAATGACCCACGTATCAACCTCACGCGTATCAAAGCTGCGGGCAAAGTCACAGATACTGTGATCCTTGCGCTGCCGGGCACGCAGACGGAAATGGGCATTCCACTGGCGGTTATCGCGGATCCCCTCTATCACCAGCCAGGCCACAAATGCTGAAATGATTAAGATCAGCGGGTTACCGTCGGTGATAAAAGCCGCAACCATGCGATAAAACCCGTACAGAAGCCCGGCGCAGAGCACAGCAATCACCAGCCAGCCGGTTGCATTTAACCGTGCCTGCGGCGCAGAAAACAGAAAACGTGAAGGCGTTCGCATACCTTTCCCTCTGTTAAGGTTAATCGCGCATGAGTAGGGTCAGCACTTCATAATGGGCAGTATGCGGGAACATGTCAAAAAGCTGAACGCGTGCAATCCGATAGCCCGAAAGGTGCTGCACATCTTTCGCCATCGTCTGTGCGTTACAGCTGGAGTAGATAATAAATGACGGGGCCATCTCGCTGAGATAATCACATAATGCCTGACCAATCCCCCGGCGCGGCGGGTTGACCAGCACCAGATCGGGAATAGCGCCCTGCCCGGTCGCAAACGCCGTGGAATCCAGCGCCTGAAAATGCAGATTACGCAGCCCAAGTTGCTCAGCGGACTGCCTGGCACAGGCAATCGCTTCCGGGGCGATTTCAATTCCCGTCAGTTTCATCTCAGGCGTGGCACAATGGAGGCCGAAGCCACCGACGCCGCAGAACAAATCCCACATATGCGCTACCGGCAATTCCCGTACCCAGGCGCGGGCGGTGGCGTAAAGCTGGCTGGCGACGCTCGGGTTAGTCTGGAAAAAACTCTGCGGGCGGATCCACAGCGGCACGTTATTGAATTGTTCAGCCAGCGCCTGCCGATCGGTGAGGAAAATCTCTTTCTCCCCTTCCATAATCGCCATATGCACTGGCTGAATATTGACTGAAATCACGTTTAGCTGCGGGAGCTGCGCCTGTAATTCAGGTAGCGCCGCGCTCAGCTGTGCCAGTTTGACTTCGGACCGCAGGACGAAGCGTAACATCATCCCGCCATCCAGCTGGCTTTCGGTAAGCAGCAGATATTTCAGCTCTCCGCGTTTACGCGCTACGTTATAGGGCGTCAGCCCGGCACGAGCAATAAAAGGTTTAAGCGCGGAGAAAACCGGCGAAAAGGAAGCGGGATAGAGCGGACAGGAGGTGAGATCTTCCGGCGTGCCATCGCGATGCAGCATGCCGAGCAGCGGCTTTTCCACGCTGCCGCTCACCACCATTTTGGCCTTATTACGAAATGCCTGCTCCGGTCCGCTTACCGGCGCGCACCACTCTCCCACCAGCAGCGTGCCGAGCAATGCGCGAAGATCGGCCATTTTGGCGGAGAGTTGCCCGGCAACCGGCTGCTCAATCCACTGACAGGAACGACAGCGACCGGCGTCATAAAGTGCGCACTGCATAATAAAACCTTCCGAATTTCAGGGGCGGCGATTGTACCACTGTTATTGCAGACGGAAAAAGCGGCGGCTGGGCGACGGGAGAAAAAGCAGCATCAGGACCATAATATCCGGCAGTTTCTGCATCACTAACGCGTGAAAAATCTCACTGCGGCTCTCTCCGGCAATACTGAAAAGTTCCGGATAACCATAGCCGATGGAAGCGGCCCATAAGTAAGCACCCGCCGACACCTGGGCGAGCAAATAAAGCCAGCGCGCCCAGCTTCGCCCCTTAACCACTGAAAACGCGCAAAGGAAATCGACAAACAGCAGCAACAGGCTCGCCATAAACACCAGCGTCAGGCTCCAGGTCTGAGCGCTACGGAAAATCAGTTCCTGAAGTCCTTTCCAGCCCAGCAGATTAAACAGCATCAGCAGGTCAACACAGCGAATCAGGATGATCGCAATCGCCGCCACCTGCACCAGAGCAGGGACGTTCAGACGAGCACCAGAACGACGAGTTTTAGTAAAAAATCCCAATGTGGTCGCCTTCCATGAAAAAACGGTGCCGCTAAAAGGCGGCACCGACAGACTGCTGACAAAGGGGGTAGTCAGGGAAAACGTCGGGATTGGGTTCCCGGAAGGAGACCCCTCCCGATGGTCGCCCCGCGTTCCACGGACGGTTTGTCATCAATCGTACCGATTGCACATTTCTGCAAAGATTTTAGGCGCATCATCCGCGTCTTGCACGCTGGATATCTCTCGTCCGTTGCTTTTCTGCGCGTGCCATCAAACACCAGGCGATAAATCCGACAATTCCGACCACGCCGAGGATCAGCGTCGCCAGCGCATTAATCTCCGGATTAACCCCCATCCGTACGCTGGAGAAGACCAGCATGGGTAAGGTCGTCGCGCCCGGACCCGACACGAAGCTGGCAATCACCAGATCGTCCAGCGACAGGGTAAACGCCAGCAGCCAGCCAGAGACTACCGCCGGCATAATCATCGGCAGGGTAATGACGAAGAAAACCTTCAGCGGCGCGGCCCCCAGATCCATCGCCGCTTCTTCAATCGAACGATCCAGTTCGCGCAAACGTGACGAAATCACCACCGCCACATAGGCCGTGCAGAAGGTCACGTGCGCCAGCCAGATAGTGAGCATGCCGCGATCGGCAGGCCAGCCAATGGCATGCGCCAGCGCAACAAACAGCAGCAGCAGCGAAAGACCGGTGATCACGTCCGGCATCACCAGTGGCGCGGTGATCATAAAGGCGAAACCGTTTGAGCCGCGAAAACGACCGAAGCGCACCATTACTACCGCGGCAATCGTCCCGAGGATCGCCGCCATCGTCGCCGCGCAGGCGGCGATGGTTAAGCTCAATCCCACCGCGCTCATCATCGCGTCGTCGCGAAACAGCTCGCCGTACCAGCGCGTTGACCAGCCAGCCCATACCGTCACCAGTTTTGAGCTGTTGAAGGAGTAAACGACCAGCATCAGCATCGGAGCATAGAGAAACGTAAACCCGACGATCAGAATAAGAATTCGCCACGGCGAGCGCACTACCGGCAGATTATTCATCCATTTTCTCCCACCGCTTTTTGTTGATGCTTGTGGAACCACATGATCGGCACGATCAGCAGCAAAAGCATCACGATCGCCACCGCAGACGCGACCGGCCAGTCGCGGTTATTAAAGAACTCCTGCCACAGCACACGACCGATCATGATGCTGTCCGGGCCGCCGAGCAGTTCGGGGATCACAAACTCGCCTACTGCCGGAATAAACACCAGCATCGACCCGGCGATAATTCCGCCTTTGGTTAACGGCACGATCACGCTAAAGAAGGTCTTCATCGGACGTGCGCCGAGATCCAGCGCCGCTTCCACCAGCGAATAATCAATACGCGTCAGCGCGGTATAAATCGGCAGCACCATAAACGGCAGATAGGCATACACAATGCCGATATACACCGCCAGATTGGTATGTAAGATGGTGAGCGGCTGATCGATAACCCCGAGCCACAGCAAAACGTTATTCAGCACGCCGTTATTTTTCAGTATGCCCATCCATGCATACACGCGAATCAAAAACGACGTCCACGACGGCAGAAGTACCAGCAGCAGCAAAATATTGCGCGTTGAAGGCTTGCTGTGCGCGACGGCCCAGGCCATCGGGTAGCCCAATGCCAGGCAGCACAAGGTGGAAATCGCCGCCACCTGCAGCGACTGAAGATAGGCTTCAAAATAGAGCGGATCCTCGGTCAGTTGCAGAAAATTACCGAGATTGAGGGTAATCGACAGTTGCCCGTCCGCCCATTCCATCAGATCGGTATAGGGTGGAATGGCACGCGCCATCTCCGCGAGGCTAATTTTAAAAACAATCAAAAACGGCAGCAGAAACAGCAGGGTCAGCCAGAGATAAGGCAGGGCGATCACCAGCTTACGCCCGTGCTTCATCTGCATCTTTGCCAGCCAGCGTGCCACACCGCCTGGTTGACTGGCGCGAGCCGGGGGTTCTAATGTACTCATTGCCGCTCCTTAAACCGTCAGCACCACACAGCTATCCGCGTCCCAGCACAGACGCACTTCATCGCCCCAGGTCGGCGTCCCTTTGCGATAGCGATGATCGTTCTGTAACTGAGCGCTCAGCATCTGCCCGCTTTTCAGCCGCACGTGGTAAATCGACAAATCGCCGAGATAGGCAATATGCACCACCTCGCCCACCGCGAAGTTGAAACCGTCCGCCGGAACTTCATCGCAAAGCATGATTTTTTCCGGGCGCAGGGCGATGTAAACCGGGACGTTATCAACCACGGAGGCGTCCGGGTCGACTTTCAGCGGATGGACCAGCCCCGGCGATTCGATGACCAGGCCATCGTCTTCCCGCGATTTCAGCAATCCTTCAAACACGTTTACCGAACCGATAAATTCCGCGCTGTAGCGGGTGGTGGGATGCTCATAAATTTCTTCCGGCTCGCCGATTTGGGCGAATTTACCCCGGTTCATAATGGCGATGCGCCCGGCCATGGTCATCGCCTCTTCCTGATCGTGGGTGACCATCACGCAGGTTGCGCCGACGCGCTCCAGAATATCCACCACTTCAAGCTGCATCCGGTCGCGCAGTTTTTTATCCAGCGCGCCCATCGGTTCATCCAGCAGCAGCAGCTTAGGACGCTTTGCCAGACTGCGGGCCAGAGCGACGCGTTGCCGCTGACCGCCGGAAAGCTGGTGCGGTTTGCGTTTGGCAAACTCCTGCATGTGCACCAGCGCCAGCATTTCCGCCACCCGGGCACTGATTTCGCTTTTCGGCAGCTTATCCTGCTTCAGACCAAAGGCGATGTTTTGCTCAACGGTCATGTGCGGGAAAAGCGCGTAGGACTGGAACATCATATTGATGGGACGTTGATACGGCGGCACATGGGCCATATCCACGCCATCCAGAACAATTTGCCCGGCGGTAGGTTGTTCAAAGCCTGCCAGCATGCGCAACAGGGTGGATTTCCCACAGCCGGACGCGCCGAGCAGAGCGAAAATTTCGCCTTTATAGATGGTCAGGCTGACATCGTCCACAGCATGCTGACCGTCGAAAGATTTCGTCAGGTTGCGGATTTCCAGCAGCGGTGTCAGCGCTTTACGGGGTTTCGCCTGCGGGCGGAGGATCGCGTCATTCACTCAGTTGCTCTCCGGCATAAAACAAAATGGTGCAAATGCATCAGGATGGTGCGTAGTGCCGGGCAGCAAAATGTGCCCGGCCAGAGGAAGATGTTGCCCGCCTGCGTTAACGGCACGGGCAACATATCCGCCGTTATTTACCGCTTTTCACCTTCGTCCAGGCACGCGTTCTCACGCGATCGATTTTGGGCTCCTGAACGTTAAGGGTAAACATTTTCGCGCGCACGTCGTCCGGCGGATAAATCCCCGGATTGTTGCGGACTTCAGCGCTGACCAGCGGCGTCGCCGCTTTGTTGGCGCTGGCGTAATAAATGTGATCCGAGACGTGGGCAATCACATCCGGGCGCAGCAGATAGTTGAGGAACTGATAAGCCTCGTCTTTATTTTTCGCATCCGCAGGCATTGCGAAGACATCAAAGAATGCCAGTGCGCCCTCTTTTGGAATGGAATAAGCAATGTTTACGCCATTCTTCGCTTCTTTAGCGCGATTCGCAGCCTGCAACACATCCCCCGCCCAGCCGATGGCCACGCAGGTATCGCCATTTGCCAGATCGTTGATGTACTGCGAAGAGTGGAAGTAGCGAATATTCGGCCGCAGCTTCAGCAGCAGATCGGTTGCCGGACCCGTGTAATCATCCGCTTTAGTACTGTTAGGATCTTTGCCCAGGTAGTTCAGCACGGTGGCGAAAATTTCCTCCGGGGCGTCGAGGAATGAAACGCCGCAGCTTTTCAGCTTCGCCAGGTTTTCCGGCTTCATCACCAGATCCCAGCTGTTAACCGGCGCATCAGCGCCGAGCGCGGCTTTCACTTTATCAACGTTATAGCCAATGCCCGTGGTAGCCCACATATAAGGCATAGCGAATTTATTTTCCGGATCGTGCTTCGCAATCAGCTTCAGCAGGTCTGGATCGAGATTCTTCCAGTTTGGCAGTTTGCTTTTATCCAGCGGCTGAAATACGCCGGCGGAAAGCTGGCGCTCAAGGAAACTGGCCGATGGCACTACCAGATCAAAGCCGGTGCTGCCCGCCATCAGTTTACCTTCCAGCACTTCGTTGGAATCAAACACGTCGTACACGACCTTGATACCGGTCTCTTTTTCGAAATTAGCCACCGTGTCCGGAGCAATATAGTCAGACCAGTTATAGACATGTAACGTTTTTTGTTCAGCCGCGAGCGTGCCAGCAGAGACGGCAATTAGCGCACCCGTAACCAGACCTGTTAACCATTTTTTACTTAAGGCGGTCATATTTCTTTTCCTTCTCAGCGTTCGTTAACAAACGAACAAAAATGTATGCATTTAAGGATATGCAAGATTCGTGCATATTTTCTCGGACGCGCTGACCAGAAGAGAAGACCCTCTTGCTGGAAGCATTACTCGCTACGTTAAGCCTGGCAAGAATAACTTTAGCCAGTGTGTGAGGCTATAGCCCAGATTAAAAAACGCCGTTTATCAATTTTTTATGCAGTTTTTGTCTATGGGATAAGGCAAAACATCGTAAAGAGAGGTGAATAATTCTTTAAAAGGAGGTTAAAAGCAGAACAAAAACAGGTAATACGCAGCCGCGCTGGTGGCGACTGCGCTATTCAGAGAAAGGATCAGTGAAGAAAATGGTACTGGATATCTTCCGGCGGCGTCTCTTCTTTTTCTTCGCCCGTAAAGAGAAGCTGATTTGCGCCCGCCTCAAGGATCACCATGGAAATCTGTTCTTCACTGTGGCTCAGGAACCAGGCGAACTGCGCTTTAGTGATGCCGACAGCAGCAGGAAGCGAGTAGCAAACGACCAGTTTGGGCAGATTATCATCCTGAATATCAAGGAACGCTTTTACGGTCAGCGAACTGGCGTTGATGGCCGACAGGTCACAGGCCAGCGGCAGCAGCGCGGAAGGCTTTACCTCCGCCAGCGCTGAGAACAGGACGATATTGTCGATAATATCAACCTTGGCATCAAAGATACCGTCGAAATTCTGCATGTGCGGGAGGTGCAACGCCTGACAGGTATCACACTCGAAAAAGTTAATTCCCAGTTCATCGAGCCATTGACGTAGCGTGTCCAGACCCGGAACAACGAGTGAATCCATAGTGCGTACGACCTCATGAGATAAATAATCAGCGCCATAGCTTACGCAAAAAGCGCCGCGCATTCCATGATGCGCTGTGAAAATGCGTTATCCGCCGATTTTAAGACAGAACGCTGGCGTTGCCTGGCATTCTATCCACTGGATCATGCGGGCCGCAATGTCGATACCGCTGGTTTTTTCAATGCCTTCCAGACCGGGTGAGGCGTTGACCTCCATCACCAGCGGCCCACGGTTAGCCCGCAGGATATCGACGCCAGCCACGTCAAGACCCAGCGTTTGCGCGGCAGTAACGGCAATCTCCCTTTCGCGCTCGGTAATGGTGGCGATTCTGGCGACGCCGCCCCGGTGCAAATTCGAGCGAAAATCGCCCTCTTTGGCACAGCGCTCAATCGCCGCCACCACTTTATCGCCCACGACAAGACAACGAATATCGCGCCCTTTCGCTTCCGCGATATATTCCTGAACCAGAATGTGCGCGTTCAGCCCACGAAATGCATCAATGACGCTTTCCGCCGCCTGGCGCGTCTCTGCCAGCACGACACCGATGCCCTGAGTGCCTTCCACCAGCTTCACGACCAGCGGCGCGCCCCCTACCATCTCAATAAGATCGCTGGTGTCATCCGGCGAATGGGCCATCCCGGTCAGCGGCAGATCAATGCCTTTACGTGCCAGAAGCTGCATGGAACGGAGCTTGTCCCGCGCACGGGAGATGGCGACAGATTCATTCAGCGGGTAGCTGCCGAGCAGTTCAAACTGCCGAAGGGCCGCCGTACCGTAGAAGGTGATGGCTGACCCGATACGCGGGATCACCGCGTCATAATGCGGTAACTGGCGGCCTTTATAGTGAATGGAGGAGACCGAGGGATTGATATTCATATAGCAGGAAAGCGGATCGAGAATATCAACGATATGGCCGCGGTGCAGCGCGGCCTCGCGCAGACGTTTGCAGGAATAGAGCGTTCCATCCCGGGACAAAATGGCAATTTTCACCCTTTACCTCTCTGAGAGAACCTGAAGATCCGGCGTATAATACCGATTCTTAGCGCGTTGCCCATCCCTGCTTATGCAAATAATCCAGGATAAAGGGGCGGCTTTCTTTAATGATGGTGCGGCGAATATGATCGCTCCACGTATCGCGGCGGGTATTGCTGTCGCGATGTAAATAGTAATTCGCCAGGTCGTCATCGTACTGCGCCAGCACCTGTTCATCCAGCGGCTGATAGTGGTTTTCATGCACCAGCATCGCCTGCGGCATGCGCGGTTTGACATCCGGATCGTCCGCAGGCCAGCCGAGGCATAACCCGAACAGCGGCAGCACGTATTTCGGCAGTTGCAGCAGGTCGGTCACGGCGTCAATACTGTTACGGATGCCACCAATATATACCCCACCTAAGCCCAGCGACTCTGCCGCCGTCATGGCATTTTGCCCGAGCATCGCGGTATCCACCGCGCCTAACAAAAGCTGTTCGGCAAGCCCAAGCTGCGCATCGGGGCAAATTTGTAGATTACGGTTAAAGTCGGCGCAAAAAACCCAGAACTCCGCTGCTTCGGCGACATGTTGTTGTCCGCCGGTCAACGTCACCAGCGATTCGCGCATCTGGCGGTCGGTAATACGCACAATAGAACTACACTGCAAAAAGCTGGAGCTGGAAGCCGACTGGGCGCTGGCGATGATAGCGTGACGCTGCTCGTCAGTGATGGGGCGATCGGTGAAATGGCGAATTGAGCGATGGCTGCGCAAAAGATCGATAGTCGGCGTCATTACATTTTCCTGTCTGGCAAAAAGAGATTATCGCTCCCGCGCGCTGCTACAGGCGGGGAGCGATACCAGTATAGGGTATAACTTCCCGTCGGTAGTTAACCAGAGAAAGAGGGTTACTTGTCTTTACCTTCCAGCAGCGTACTGATAAACAGAAAACACAATGCCCCCAACGCGCACCAGAACACGGCGCTCAAAAGCCATGCCAGCTCCTGCCAGAATGAACGGTGGCTGGCAAAAAACAGATGCATCACTACCAGACACAGTGGAGCCGCTAAAACCGCGCCCAACAGCGGACGTAATACACGCTGACGGGTTGACATAAAACTGGCAACCGCGCCGGGCAGGATAAAAAACAGCAGCCCCAGTTCCGGATTACCTGCCTCACGAAACGCACCGTGCATTTTCATTGCCAGAGCAAGACACACAACAATAAAAAGTAAAAAGCAGCAGATAACGCCGGCCCAACCCCGTTCTGACTTCAAAGGATCCTCCTGACTCTTTCTCTATCGAACCTACTTTTAGCCTTTACTGGCACCCAGTCAGATAAAGCATTACGGCATCCCCTGCCAAAAAAGCGCCCCGATGAGCACATACGATTCTTACTAGCCGTGGCATTCAGGAACGATTAAACTAACGGCTTGTTTCAAGGTAATAAACAACGTGGATTACTTTTACTGTTCTTATGAATCCGCGTCAAAACAGTAGCCCAAAATACTTTCTCTTTCAACAAGTTACTCGTAAACAAGAAGTTAGCTTCCGTGAATATAAACGTCGCAGAATTGTTAAACGGGAATTACATCCTGTTATTATTTGTTGTTCTGGCACTGGGTCTTTGCCTGGGTAAATTACGCCTTGGTTCAGTACAACTCGGTAATTCCATTGGCGTTTTAGTTGTCTCACTATTACTGGGACAGCAGCATTTCAGCATTAACACAGATGCCTTAAATCTGGGTTTTATGTTGTTTATTTTTTGTGTCGGCGTGGAAGCCGGACCCAATTTTTTCTCCATTTTTTTTCGCGACGGAAAAAATTACTTAATGCTGGCTCTGGTAATGGTCGGTAGCGCTCTGCTGATCGCCCTGGGGTTAGGTCGGCTATTCGGCTGGGATATCGGCCTGACGGCGGGTATGCTGGCCGGTTCAATGACCTCAACGCCAGTGCTGGTAGGTGCCGGGGATACGCTTCGCCATTCAGGTATGCAGGGCAGCCAGCTATCGCAGGCACTCGATAACCTGAGCCTGGGATACGCCCTGACCTATTTAATTGGTCTGGTCAGTCTGATTTTCGGCGCGCGCTATCTGCCTAAGTTGCAGCATCAGGATTTGCAGACCAGCGCCCAGCAGATCGCCCGTGAGCGTGGTCTGGATACCGACGTGAACCGTAAGGTATATCTGCCGGTGATCCGCGCTTATCGTGTTGGTTCCGAGCTGGTCGAATGGGCCGACGGTAAAAACCTGCGCGAGCTGGGGATTTATCGCCAGACAGGCTGCTATATAGAACGCATTCGTCGTAACGGCATTCTGGCAAGCCCGGACGGCGACGCGGTGCTGCAAATGGGCGATGAGATTGCGCTGGTGGGCTACCCCGATGCCCACGCCCGTCTCGACCCCAGTTTTCGTAACGGTAAAGAGGTCTTCGACCGCGATTTGCTGGATATGCGCATCGTAACGGAAGAAATTGTGGTGAAAAACCACAACGCCGTAGGCCGCCGTCTGGCACAGCTTAAGCTTACCGATCACGGCTGCTTTTTGAACCGGGTGATCCGCAGCCAGATCGAAATGCCGATTGACGATAACGTCGTGCTCAACAAAGGCGACGTCTTACAGGTGAGCGGTGACGCAAGGCGTGTCAAAACCATCGCGGATCGTATCGGCTTTATTTCTATTCACAGCCAGGTTACCGACCTGCTGGCCTTCTGCGCGTTTTTCATTGTCGGCCTGATGATCGGCATGATCACTTTCCAGTTCAGCTCGTTCAGCTTTGGCGTGGGTAACGCCGCTGGATTACTGTTTGCTGGCATCATGCTCGGTTTCCTGCGTGCCAACCACCCCACCTTCGGCTACATCCCGCAGGGCGCACTGACGATGGTCAAAGAGTTTGGCCTGATGGTCTTTATGGCCGGCGTGGGATTAAGTGCCGGTAGCGGCATCGGCCACGGTCTCGGCGCGGTCGGCGGCCAGATGCTGATTGCCGGGCTGATTGTCAGCCTGGTCCCCGTGGTGATCTGCTTTTTATTTGGCGCTTACGTTCTGCGGATGAACCGTGCGATGTTGTTTGGTGCCATGATGGGGGCGCGAACCTGCGCACCGGCTATGGAAATTATCAGCGATACGGCGCGCAGTAATATACCGGCGCTGGGCTATGCAGGCACCTACGCTATCGCCAACGTCCTGCTTACCCTGGCGGGAACACTGATTATCGTCATCTGGCCCGGCATAGGATAAAACTGAAGTTTGCAGGATAACGAAAATTTTTTGCAACCGCTGAGAACTTTTCCTTTGGCCGCTAGTCATAATTAGTGCCACTGCTTTTCTTTGATGTCCCCAATTTGTGGAGCCCATCAACCCCGCCGTTTTGGTTCAAGGTTGATGGGTTTTTTGTTGCCTGAAATTCATCCCCCACCCGCAATCCTTGCCACCATGCAGCGTATTTCGTCCCGCGTCAGCGGCTGGCGGTCAATGACAAAATGGAGCGTCATGCCTTCAATAAACGCGTCCAGCGCGCGGGCGGTGACCGGCTCGAACCAGTACTCCAGCGTTTGTTGACTGCGGCGCATCCAGTTTTGCATGATGCCCTTTAACGCCGGTTTCTTGCTCATATAGGCATAAAGCTGATACATCAGCTCCATATTTCTGACGGTGGTCATCTGGGCACTGAAAATCAGTTCGGCTACCGCCTCCGCTGCCTGCGCCCGGTTCTGTACATCCTGAAAAAAAGCCAGATACTGAACGGACATCTGTTCGGTGAAGCCGCTGAACGCCTCTTCCAGCAACGCATCTATACCGGCGAAATAGTAGGTCAACGATCCCAGCGGCACACCGGCGCACTGCGCAATTTTTCGGTGCGTCACCGCGTTAATGCCGTGAGTCGCGATGGTTTCAAGCGTCGCCTGAAGAATTTTCTCCCGGCGCAGCGGATCATTGGGCGGACGAGCCATTAGAATTCCTCATATCCAGTTTATGTACAAATGTACACGGAGTTGCTAGTGTTGTCTGCGGTGATATTTTTTGCGCATAGGGAAACATAGCCATGACGCCTCGTAAGGCCCTGCAGTTACGTACCTGGGCTCTTTTTGCCTTCTTTTTTATACCTGGTCTGCTGATGACCTCCTGGGCGACACGTACCCCGGCAATTCGCGATATTTTATCGGTTTCGACCGCAGAGATGGGCGTGGTGCTGTTTGGCCTTTCGGTAGGCTCAATGAGCGGTATTTTATCTTCCGCCTGGCTGGTCAAACGTTATGGCACCCGCAAAGTGATCCGCGCCACCATGTCCTGCGCGGTGCTGGGCATGATGGTGCTGAGCGGGGCGCTGTGGCTTTCATCGGCGCTGTGCTTTGCCTTTGGACTGGCCATTTTTGGCGGCAGCTTTGGCGCGGCGGAAGTCGCTATTAACGTTGAAGGTGCGACGGTCGAGCGGGAAATCAATAAAACGGTGCTGCCGATGATGCACGGTTTTTATAGTTTTGGCACGCTGGCCGGTGCGGGCGTAGGTATGATGCTGACCGCGTTAGGGGTTTCGGCCAATATCCATATTCTGCTCGCCGCGCTGTTCGCTATCCTCCCCATTGCCATTGCCATCAAAGCCATTCCGGACGGCACCGGCAAAAACAGCGCGGAAACGGCCGCCACGGCGGAGAAAGGACTGCCGTTTTATCGCGATATTCAATTGCTGCTGATTGGCGTGATCGTGCTGGCGATGGCGTTTGCCGAAGGCTCCGCGAATGACTGGCTGCCGCTGTTAATGGTAGACGGCCACGGATTCAGTCCAACCTCCGGCTCGCTGGTCTACACCGGATTCACCCTCGGCATGACGGTGGGACGTTTTACCGGCGGCTGGTTTATCGATCGCTACAGCCGGGTGGCGGTAGTCCGTGCCAGCGCGGTAATGGGCGCGCTGGGGATTGCGCTGATTATCTTCGTTGACAGCGCCTGGGTCGCGGGCATGTCGGTAATCCTGTGGGGACTGGGCGCGTCGCTGGGCTTCCCGCTGACGATCTCTGCCGCCAGCGATACCGGACCGGATGCTGCAACCCGGGTGAGCGTCGTCGCCATTACCGGTTATCTGGCGTTCCTGGTCGGCCCGCCGCTGCTTGGCTTCCTCGGCGAGCATTATGGCCTGCGTAGCGCTATGATGGTGGTTCTGGGCCTGGTCCTGATCGCCGCCGTGGTGGCTAAAGCGGTCGCTAAACCCACGCCGGCCCCTGCTATGGAGAGTCATTGATGAGCATTAAACTTATCGCCGTCGACATGGATGGCACCTTTCTCAGCGATGCTAAAATTTATAATCGCGAGCGTTTTCTGGCCCAGTACCAGCGCATGAAGCAGCAGGGCATCCGTTTTGTGGTGGCAAGCGGCAATCAGTACTACCAGCTGATCTCCTTTTTCCCGGAGATTGCGCATGAAATCGCCTTTGTCGCCGAAAACGGCGGCTGGGTGGTTGATGCGCAGCACGATATCTTTAACTGCAATCTGCCGAAAGCCCATTTCGATGCGGTGGTTGAGCATCTGCAAACGCTGACCAATATTGAAATTATCGCCTGCGGGAAGAATAGCGCCTATACGCTCAGACATTACGACGAGGCGTTTAAAGCGATTGCTGCCCGCTATTATCACCGTCTGGAAGAGGTGGATAGCTTCGATAATATTGACGATACCTTCCTCAAATTCGGGCTGAATATTCCGGATACGCTGGTGCCGGAAATGCAGCAACTACTGCATACGGCGCTGGGCGATATGATGACCGCCGTGACGACCGGCCACGGCAGTATCGACCTGATTATCCCCGGCGTGCATAAGGCGAACGGCCTGCGGATTTTGCAGAAGCGCTGGGGTATTGACGATAGCGAAGTGGTCGCGTTTGGTGACAGCGGCAACGATATTGAAATGCTGCGTCAGGCAGGATTCAGTTTTGCCATGTCCAACGCGTCGCCAGCGGTCAAAGCCGTGGCTCGCTTCGAGGCCCCGCTGAATAATGATGAAGGCGTACTGGGGATTATTGATAACGTGCTGGATCGCGAGGCGCCGTTTCAGTAATGCCTTGCCGGGTGAGACTCCCCTCACCCGGCAGTGTGCGTCATGTCAGCTACTGAGTATTCCCCACCGCGTTGTTCTTCAGAAAGGCAATGATCAGCCCACCGTACAGAACGCCGCTCGCCAGGTTGAACAGGCTAAACAGGCCGTTTCCACCCAGCAGATACGCATGCTTGCTTAGCTCAATGCCCACGGTGAAAATCAGCATTTGCAGCATCCCCATCGCCGCAGAGACGGTCCCTTTACTGACGTCGCTGGCAAACAGCGTCAGACGCACCAGCCCGGCGTTTGCCAGCCCGATCCCGAACGCATAAAGGCTTAACCCAAGGGTCATCCACAGATAAGCATGGGAGGAAACCACCGTGGCCACCGCCGACAGCAGCAGCCCGGCCACGATCGGCCAACTGCCCGTAATAATGAGCGAACGCACGGTGCGCCGTGACGTCAGCCGCGCCAGCACCAGGTTCCCCATGATCAGTGCGCTAAAAATGGGAATTTGCAGCAGGCCGTATTCATAACTGCTGGCATGCTCGCCGCTGATGATAATGACCGGCGACTGGGCAATCCACGCCAGCAAAGGCAGACTGACAAACCCGGTCGCCAGCGCCCCCGCCACAAATAACGGGTTTTTCAGCACCTGCTTATAATCGTAGCCCAGCTCACGCAGCGACAGCTTTTCACCGAGGCGCGTGGCGGTCTCCGGCATCGCTCGCTGCAAGCCAAAAAAG
This sequence comes from Superficieibacter sp. HKU1, assembly GCF_029319185.1. Classification (NCBI taxonomy): domain Bacteria; kingdom Pseudomonadati; phylum Pseudomonadota; class Gammaproteobacteria; order Enterobacterales; family Enterobacteriaceae; genus Superficieibacter; species Superficieibacter sp. HKU1. The sequence continues at coordinate 1,735,617 of NZ_CP119754.1, read as the reverse complement.
GCGATGGCCGATAACAGCGCGAACAGAACAAACATCGTTTCCCACGGCGCGATATGCACCCACGCCGCTCCGGCCAGCGGGCCGAAAAGCGGCGCAATCAACGCGACGTTTGCCATCAGGGCAGTGATCTTAATACACACCGCTTCTTCGTAGGATTCCTGAATCGCTGCATAGCCTACCGCGCCGATAAAGCACAGGCTGATGCCCTGTAGAAAGCGCAGTACGGTAAATTGCTCAATATTTTGCGCCAGCAGCGTCGCCAGACAGGTCACGATGAACCACACCACGCCGGTGAGCATCACCGGACGACGGCCCAGACGGTCGGATAGCGGCCCCAGCAGCCACTGAATAAACATCCCGCCTGCCATATATGCCGTCATCGACGTCGGCACCCATTCGACACCGGCCTGATACTCCTCCACCACCGCCAGCATTCCCGGCTGGATCATGTCGTTGCCGATATAGGTGGAAAATTCGTAAAGCACCAGACACAGCGGGAACAGCAATGCCTGACGGCCCAGACGTTTGCCGGAAGATAAACGGTTTTGCATGAAATCTCTTAATGACGAAAAACGCGCTCAATGAGCGGAGTATGGAAAAGCAAGGAAGAGATTATAGCCGGGAAAAGCAAATATGAAATCCCGACGGTTTAAGGTTCGCTTAATCTTGCCGGATTATAGTCAGAGAACGCTGTCACATTACTGACATAATGCCTGGCGGCGATCCGCTAACGGACAGACTATTAAGACAAAACCGCTTTACCGCTTCGCGATGGACTTTTAAGGTTAGCGCCGTACCGGAGCCTCTCTCTTACGCATGAGTATGGAATGTATGCTGGAAAATATTAACTACGCCCTGTTTTACGTCATCAATGCCACCCCTGATTCTGCGCAATGGAGCCTCACCCTCGCCCGGATGATTGCCGACGACCTGATCAAAGTCGTGCCGCTGATGGCGGTTGCGCTCTGGCTATGGGGGCCGCGCGAGCAGGTCTGTGCTCAGCGCCAACTGGTGATCAAAGTAACGCTGGCGATGGTGGTGAGCCTGACGGTTTCCTGGCTTATCGGGACGCTGTTCCCCCATGAGCGCCCTTTTGCGGCGGGTGTCGGTTACAACTTCCTCATGCACAAAGCGAATAATGCTTTCCCCAGCAACCATGGCACGATTGCCTTTACCTTCGCGCTGGCGTTTCTTTTCTGGCACCGCCTGTGGTCGGCGGCGGTCCTGCTGGTGATGGCCTGCGCAATCGCCTGGTCACGCGTTTACCTTGGCGTACACTGGCCGCTGGATATGCTGGGCGGTTTTCTGGCGGCTATCACCGGCTGTCTGGCCGCGCAGATGCTCTGGCTGATGGCAGGCAACGCGCTCTATCTGCGGCTACAGCAGTTATATCGCCTCTGCTTCTCCATGCCTATCCGTAAAGGGTGGGTGCGTGACTAGTCGCCTGCGGGCAGGTAATATTGCTGGCTTATAACGAGACCTGCCGGGGATTTATGGAAACGCGACGCGACGAACGGATTGGCAAACTGATCCATGCGCTGAAACGCAGCGATAAACTGCATCTGAAAGAGGCAGCCGCTCTGCTCGACGTGTCAGAAATGACGGTTCGTCGCGATCTGAACAGCCACGACGGACCGGTGGTGTTGCTCGGCGGCTATGTGGTGCTGGAGCCGCGCGGGGCCAGCCACTATCTGATAAGCGATCAAAAAACGCGGCTGGTTGAGGAAAAGCGTAAAGCAGCCCGCCTCGCCGCTACCTTACTCAAGCCACATCAAATGGCCTTTTTTGACTGCGGTACCACCACGCCGTGGATTATCGACGCCATCAGCGATGACCTTCCCTTTACCGGGATCTGCTACTCGCTCAACACCTTTCTCGCCTTACAGGAAAAACCGCTGTGCCGGGTGATCCTCTGCGGCGGTGAATTTCACCCCAGCAACGCTATTTTCAAGCCGCTAACGCTTCAGGAAACGCTGGGCCACCTTAGCCCGGATGTTGCCTTTTATTCCGCAGCAGGCGTCGATCCGCAGCACGGCGCAACCTGTTTTAACCTCGATGAACTGCCGGTGAAACAGTGGGCGATGCGCCACGCGCGCTATCATGTGCTAGTGGTCGATCACAGTAAATTTGGCAAAGTGCGTCCGGCACGAATGGGAGAATTGACCTGCTTTGACGCCATCGTCAGCGACAGCTGTCCGGATGAGGAACTGACTGCGCTGGCGAAAGCGCAGTCAATCGATTTGCTCTGGTAAATCAGGAGAACCAGCTGCCAAACCACTCGTGGAATTTCATTAATACGTAATCCCACATGCGGCTGAAGAATCCCCCCTCTTCCACCGCTTCCATCACAATCAGCGGACGCTGTTCAATGGTTTTATTATTCAGCTGGAAGTCGATGGTGCCGACGACCTGCCCTTTTGCCAGAGGTGCCGTGAGCTGCGGCTGATTCAGGTTGTAGCTGGCTTTAAGGTTTTTAAGCTGCCCACGCGGGATCGTCACCGAGCCCGCCTCACCTGCCCCCAGTTTCGCTTCGCTGACGTTACCAAACCAGACGCGTTGATTGACGAAAGGGGCATTTGGTTTGATCGGCGTGACGGTTTCATAAAAACGGAAGCCCCAGCTCAGCAGCTTTTCTGATTCATTAAAACGAATGCGGTCCGTTTTGGTGCCCAGCACCACGGAAATCAGGCGCATATCGCCCTGGGTAGCAGAAGCCACCAGATTATACCCCGCTCCGGCGGTGGTACCGGTTTTCACCCCGTCGGCATTGATAGTGGTGCTCCACAGCAGCCGATTACGGTTAGGCTGGCGGATTTTATTGAAGGTGTATTCTTTCTCTTTGTGGACGGCGTACTCTTCCGGCACATCGTGGATCATCGCTTTGGTCAGCAGCGCCATATCACGCGCGGTGCTGAACTGCCCCGGTGCATCCAGGCCGTGTACCGTTTTAAAGGTGGTATTGGTCAGCCCGAGTTTCTGTGCATAGGTGTTCATCAGGCTAATAAAAGCGTCCTGGCTGCCCGCCACATGGTCAGCAATCGCGATGCTGGCATCATTACCGGACTGGATAATGACCCCTTTATTCAGGTCTTCAACCGACACCTGATCGCCAGGCTTCAGGAACATCAGCGATGAACCCCGCAGCGCCGGGTTGCCAGTCGCCCAGGCATCTTTACCAATGGTGACCATATCGGTCAGTTTGATCTTGCCTGCTTTCAGCGCCTGTCCGGTCACATAACTGGTCATAATTTTCGTCAGGCTTGCCGGATCAAGCTGCTGATCGGCATTACTCTCGGCGAGCACTTTACCGCTGGCGTAATCTATTAATATCCACGCACGCGCGTCAAGGGTCGGCGCAGCGGGAAGCTGTTCCGCAGCCTGAAGCACAGGTGAAACGAGAAGTAACAGAGTCGAGCCAGCCACAAGGCCGCGAAGAGAAAAAGCGGAACGCGTCATAAATGCCACCCAGATGTCCTTTTAAAATCACGACAACATAACATGCTGTTACACCTGCCGGGGAGTAACTTACAAACTTATTCAAGCATCCCCAAGGGAATGCGGTTTTAGAAGCTTACGCAATCTCGCCCGATCGTACAGAAGCGAGTGCGATTTTTTTGATCCCGGTTGCCTGAATGTTTACTTTAATTCAACATCATCCATAACATACTCGAATCACATCCACTTGAAGGCAGGTATCTATGATTACGCTATGGGGCAGAAATAATTCGACCAACGTTAAAAAAGTGCGCCTGACGCTGGAGGAGCTGGAGCTTCCCTACCAGCAAATCCTGGCCGGGCTGGAGTATGGCCTTAATCACGACGCCGAGTATCTGGCGATGAATCCCAATGGTCTCGTTCCACTGTTACGCGATGATGAAACTGACCTGGTGTTGTGGGAGTCGAACAGTATTGTCCGCTATCTGGCCGCGCAGTACGGGCAAAACCGTTTGTGGATCGACGCGCCTGCCGAGCGGGCGCAGGGAGACAAATGGATGGACTGGGCTAACGGCACGCTGTCACCGGCGCATCGGGTGATCCTGATGGGACTGGTCAGGACGCCACCGGAGAAGCGCGATCGGCAGGCCATTGACGAGGGCATCAGGACTTGTGAAACCCTCTTTAGCCTGCTGGATGATGCGCTGGCGACGCAGCCGTGGCTGTCGGGCCAGCAGTTTGGTCTCGGCGATATTGCCGTAGGGCCGTTCGTCTACAACCTGTTTAACGCCGTTGAACAATGGCAGCCGCATCCTCACCTCCGGCGCTGGTATCAGCAGCTTGCCGAACGTCAGGCCTGGCGGGACGTAGTGATGATCCCGGTCACCTGAGTTCCTGCCAGCCCCGTCTTAACCGGCGGGGCTGACCTTCAGTAATTCACCTTCCGATTCGTCCGTCAGCACATACAGGTAACCGTCCGGCCCGACGCGGACGTCGCGAATACGCTGCTTTTTATCGCCGAGAATGCGACCGTCTTCAGTAACTTTATTGCCGTTGACGCTCATCACAATCACATCCTGATCTTTCAGCGCGCCGATAAACACTTTGTTTTTCCACTGTGGAAAGGTATCTGCGTTATAAAACGCCATGCCGCTAATGGCCGGTGATTTTTTCCAGTAATACACTGGCTGCTCAGTGCCCGCCACAATCTCACCTTTCGCCTCCGGAATCGCTAATCCGCTGTAGTTGATCCCCCATGTCGCCAGCGGCCAGCCGTAGTTTTTGCCTTTTTCAGGAATGTTGATTTCATCGCCGCCGCGCGGGCCGTGTTCATTCAGCCACAGCGTATTGCTCCAGGGGTTCATCGCCATGCCCTGCGGGTTACGGATGCCGTATGACCAGATTTCTGGCCGCGCGCCCGCCTTATTCACAAAAGGATTATCCTCGGGGATTTTGCCCTGATCGGTCAGACGAACCACTTTACCCTGTAATTTATCGAGATCCTGAGCGGTAGGTCGCTGGTTATTTTCGCCCAGTCCGATAAAGAGGTAACCTTTGCCGTCAAAGACCAGACGGCCGCCAAAGTGGTTGCCGGTAGAGAGTTTGGGCATCTGGCGAAAAACCACCTGGAAGTTTTCCAGCCGCGATGCGTCATCGTTCAGACGCCCATAGCCCACCACCGTTCCCGCTTTACCGTCCTGCCCTGCTTCCGCATAGCTCAGCCAGACGCGGCGAGAATCGGCAAAATCGGGAGCCAGCGCCACATCCAGCAGACCGCCCTGCCCGTTAGCCCACACGCGGGGTACGCCGGTAATCGGATCGGAGAGGCCTTTACCCGGCTGCCAGTGCAGAAGCTGTCCGCCCCGCTGGGTGATCAGGATGCCACCGTTGTCCGGCAAAAAGGCCATCGCCCACGGGTGATCCAGTTTATTCTGTAAAATCTCCACCTTTAGCGGTTCGGCATACAGCGGCGAAAGAAAGAACAGTGAACTGAAAACGGAGAAGGTCGCAAGTCGTCGCATGGCAGGCTCCTTTTAGGCGTTGTCCCATAAGGTTAGCCAGCCGCGCCCATGATGGCGGCACTTTTACAAAAACTTAACGAAAACGGGGGAGCAGCCTCCCCCGGAGGATCACGCCTCGGTAAGCGGCGTGGTATTGCGCAGGCAATGAATGCTGTGGGTTAAGGTACTCAGACAGCTTCCCAGCTTATGAGTATCAACGGTTACGTACTGAGGGCTATCGTGATGACCGCTCATCAGGCATACAGCGGCTTTGGCGATGGATTCTCCCGCGTGACGCAGCGCCTCAAATTCCTGTGGAGCGCAATCTCTCTTCAGTTGCGGTGCATTTTGCCGCAGTTCGGCACAAAGCATAAACAGATGGTCGCGTAAGGCCTGGCTTTCGCTCACCGTCATATAGCCTTTTGCCTTCCGGAGTTGCAGATAAGCATCAATGTCAACACGAGCATCAATGAGCTTATTCAGCAGGTTGTGATGAAGTCTGTCGAATGACATGCTTTTTCCCTCCTGTGTCAGCTATCGGCACTGTATATAATATGCTTATTTTTTGTACAAAATGGTGCGCAAGGTCAATAAACCACCACATCCATCCTTCTTTTCATTCTCCACCAGTAAAAACTTCCAGTAGAGACTCTCTGCAAAGGCGTGTAAAATCGCCCGGTTTTTTTACTGTTTACTTTGTGAGCGTACTAGCATGCAACAACCGCGTATCGGCTTTGTCTCTCTTGGCTGCCCAAAAAACCTCGTCGATTCTGAACGCATCCTGACCGAGCTGCGCACCGAAGGCTATGATGTCGTACCCCGTTATGACGATGCCGACATGGTGATCGTCAATACCTGTGGGTTTATCGACAGCGCCGTACAGGAGTCGCTGGAAGCCATCGGCGAAGCGCTGAATGAAAACGGCAAGGTGATCGTCACCGGCTGCCTGGGCGCTAAAGAGGATCAGATCCGCGAAGTGCACCCTAAGGTTCTCGAGATCACCGGGCCCCACAGCTATGAGCAGGTCCTGAACCACGTTCACCACTATGTCCCGAAACCGAAGCATAATCCGTTCCTGAGCCTGGTGCCGGAACAGGGCGTAAAGCTGACGCCGCGTCACTACGCTTACCTGAAAATTTCTGAAGGCTGCAACCATCGCTGCACCTTCTGCATCATCCCGTCCATGCGCGGCGATTTGGTCAGCCGTCCCATCGGCGATGTGCTAAGCGAAGCCAAACGTCTGGTGGATGCGGGGGTTAAAGAGATCCTCGTCATTTCTCAGGACACCTCGGCCTATGGCGTGGACGTGAAGCACCGTACCGGTTTCCATAACGGCGAGCCGGTAAAAACCAGCATGGTCAGCCTGTGCGAGCAGCTCGCGAAACTGGGTATCTGGACGCGTCTGCATTACGTCTATCCGTATCCGCACGTGGACGACGTGATCCCGCTGATGGCGGAGGGCAAAATCCTGCCGTATCTGGATATTCCGCTACAGCACGCCAGCCCGCGAATTCTAAAGCTGATGAAACGCCCTGGATCCGTTGACCGCCAGCTGGCGCGCATTAAGCAGTGGCGTGAAATCTGTCCGGAACTGACCCTGCGCTCGACCTTCATCGTCGGCTTCCCTGGCGAAACGGAAGAGGATTTCCAGATGCTGCTGGATTTCCTGAAAGAAGCGCGGCTGGACCGCGTGGGCTGCTTCAAATACAGCCCGGTCGAAGGCGCAGGCGCAAACGACCTGCCGGACCAGGTGCCGGAAGAGGTAAAAGAAGAACGCTGGAACCGCTTTATGCAGCTTCAGCAGGAGATCTCCGCCAGCCGTCTGCAGGAGAAAGTCGGTCGGGAAATCCTGGTCATTATTGATGAAGTGGATGAAGAAGGCGCCATTGGCCGTAGTATGGCCGATGCGCCGGAAATCGACGGCGCGGTTTATCTTAACGGCGAAACCAACGTCAAGCCGGGCGACGTCGTGCGGGTGAAAGTCGAAAACGCCGACGAATATGATTTGTGGGGAAGTCGGGTGTAATTTACAGCGCCGTTTACGGACGGCGCTCTTCCTCTTAACCAATTCAATGTTACAGTGCTTTTTTCTCGTTAGCGAAAAGGAAGTGCTTTAATGACTGCTCCCTTCTTTAAGAACCTCGATCTGGCCACCTTCTGGGACGACAGCGACTACGCGCGCAAAGAATATGTCAGCGCCCCACCTGACGATGCGCTTATCCGCGAACTGGAGCTGGAACTGGGTTATCGCTTGCCCGCATCTTACATCTGGCTGATGAAACAGCAGAATGGCGGCATTCCACACCATCTCAATTTTCCGACCGGGGAACCGACAAGCTGGGCGGAAGATCATATCGCCATCACCGGCATCATGGGCATTGGCCGGGAAAAGGCAAATTCATTAGGCGGCGATTTTGGTAGCCGTTTCTGGATAGAGGAGTGGCAATACCCGGATATTGGTATCGCCATCTGCGACTGCCCGTCTGCGGGTCATGATATGGTTTTTCTTGATTATCGCGAGTGCGGACCTGAAGGCGAGCCTGCCGTGGTGCATGTTGATCAGGAAGACGATTACCGCGTTACCTGGCTTGCCGATAATTTCGAAAATTTTATTTGCGGGCTGGTAAATGACGAGGTTTATGACACTTCTGCCGAGGATAAACAGGCGGATCTGGAGATGGCCCGGCACGGCGCCTTTTCTGCCACCCTCGCCGACCTTTGCTCCCGCGCGGATCGCGTACCGAACATTGAACAGGCGATTCGTGAAGTTGCGCGCCAAATCATTGAAGATAAAGGCTTCTTTGCGCTCCACGCCGACGAGCGTTCTTATCTGCTCTACGATATCCAGTTCTGGCTATACGCTAATGCGCATCCACAGGTGACACAGGCAGACTATCTGAAAGCTTATCCTGATATTATCGCGTTTGGTGGACAATTCACCACCGGCGGCTACGCGCCTGCTTTTATTGAAGACTGGCTGAAAGCACGGATCGATCGGGGTGATATCGATGTGCAGAACGGCACTCTTTCTTTAACGGCGCAGGCAAAGGCTGCGCTGATGGAAAAAGTTAATGCCGCCATAGCAGGCTAAATGCCGGGTGGCGCTGCGTTTACCCGGCCAACGTTTTCGGGGGTTAATATCAAACTGTAGGCCCGTGCAAGCGAATGCGCCGCCGGGCAAAACTGGCGCAGCGTTTCAGCCATTGCGCGCGAGCATGCCGGGTGGCGCTGCGCTTACCCGGCCTACAAACTGTAGCCGTCACCCTTTAATTTTCGGATCCAGCGCATCCCGTAGTCCATCCCCCAGCAGGTTGAACGCCAGCACCGTCAGAAAAATAGCAATTGCCGGGAACAACGCCACATGCGGGGCCATTACCATGTCGGCGCGGGCCTCGTTGAGCATCGCGCCCCACTCCGGCGTCGGCGGCTGTGCGCCAAGGCCAAGGAAGGAGAGGCTTGCGGCGGAGATAATCGACGTGCCGATACGCATGGTGAAATAAACCACAATCGACGACACCGTTCCCGGCAGGATATGGCTGAACAGAATCGTCATATCGCTGGCCCCGATACTGCGGGCAGATTCAATAAACGTCTGGTGCTTGAGCACCAGCGTATTGCCGCGCACCAGCCGGGCAAAAGCGGGAACCGAGAAAATAGCAACCGCGATAATCACGTTAGCCATGCCGCTTCCCATCACCGCCACGACTGCAATCGCCAGCAAAATACCGGGAAAGGCAAACAGCACGTCGCAGATACGCATGATGACGCGGTCCCACCACCCTTCGTAATAGCCCGCCAGCAGGCCGAGCACCGTGCCAATCAGCGCGCCGATAAGAACCGCGAACACCCCTGCCGCCAGCGAAATCTGTGCGCCGACCAGCACCCGGCTGAAAATATCGCGCCCCAGCGAGTCAACGCCGAACCAGTGTAATGCGGAAGGCCCGGCATTCAGCCGGTCATAATCAAAGTAGTTTTCCGCATCAAAAGGGGCGATCCACGGCGCGATAGCCGCAACCACAATCAGCAGCAGGACGAAAAGTCCGGCGGCGATCGCCAGCGGCTGGCGACGAAAACGCCGCCAGAATTCGTGCCACGGCGTACGTACCCGGTCAGGTTTGACGCCAGGCATGGCATCTATAATGGCCTGACGCCGCCAGTTTAACAGTCGCACTTATTTGTACCTGATAGCGGGATTAATCGCGGCATAAAGCAGATCCACCATTAAATTGATAAGAATAAATTCCAGAGAAAACAGTAATACTTCCGCCTGGATCACCGGGTAGTCGCGCATCTCCACGGAGTCAATCAGCAGACGTCCCAGCCCCGGCCAGTTGAAGACTTTTTCCACCACGATAGAGCCGCCAAGCAAAAAGCCGAATTGCAGGCCCATCATCGTCACTACCGGGATCATCGCATTACGCAGGCCGTGTTTAAGCACCACCCAGGTTTCACTGACCCCTTTCGCTCTGGCGGTGCGCATGTAGTCTTCGTTAAGCACATCGACAAACGAGGCGCGGGTAAAGCGGGCCATTACCGCCGCCACCGCCGCGCCCAGGGTCAGCGAAGGCAGAATATAATGTCGCCAGCTATCCGCGCCGACGGTGGGCAGCCAGCCGAGTTCAACCGAGAACACCTGCATCAGCAGCATCCCCAGCGCAAACGCCGGAAAGGAGATGCCGGTAACGGCCAGCGTCATACCAATACGATCCGGCCAGCGGTTACGCCACACGGCCGCGACAATCCCTGCCGCGAGACCAAACAGCACAGCCCAGGCCATACTTGCCAGCGTCAGCCACAGCGTTGGCATAAAGCGGCTGGCAATTTCCTGCGAGACCGGGCGACGGGAGACCATCGACTGCCCGAAGTCACCCTGAAGGGCGTTGGTAATGTAGTGCCAGAACTGAACATGTAACGGCTGGTCCAGCCCCAGTTGCTGACGCACCATACCGATCACCTGGGCGTCTGCTTCCGGTCCGGCAATCAGCCGCGCCGGATCGCCGGGCAGCAGATGGACGAATAAAAACACCAGCACTGCAACAATCAGCAGCGTTGGGATCAATCCCAGCAGGCGTTTGATGAAATAGTTAAGCATTATTTCACGCCGCCCCCCTACCGGCCAATGTCAGCCCCCGTCCCTGGGAGCAATAAGCGGCCAGCCTCACTGCTTAAGATCCGCATTGTCGAAGCTGAAGCCGGTATCCGGCATGATGTAAAAGCCAGTCAGCGTTTTGCTGTGGGCAGAGACCAGTTTTTCCACCACCAGCGGCACCCACGGCGACTCTTTCCAGATAGTATCCTGCGCGTCTTTATACAGCCGGGTCTTCTCTTCAGCCGAGTTGGTTTTCAGCGCATCGGCCAAATCGCTATCCACCTGCTTATTGCTGTAGAACGCGGTGTTAAACAGCGCTGGCGGCCAGTTCTGGGTCGCGAACAGCGGCGACAGCGCCCAGTCCGCTTCGCCGGTCGAGGCCGACCAGCCGGTGTAGAACATGCGCACACCGCTCTCTTTCTGCCCTTTTCCTTCCACTTCCGCCGCCCGCTGGCCGGCATCCATCGCCGTCACCTGCGCCTTAATGCCAACCTGAGCCAGCTGCTGCTGGGTAAATTGCAGGACTTTTTGCGCAGTGCTGTGGTTGTGCGACGACCACAGCGTCGTGCTGAAACCGTTGGGATAACCCGCCTCTTTCAGCAGCTCACGTGCTTTCGCCGGATCGTAAGGCCACGGTTGATAACTCCGGGCATTGGCGATAGCCGGTGGCACCACGCCCGTCGCTGGCGTGGCATAACCGGCGAAGGCCACTTTCACCAGCGCCTGACGGTTAATCGCATAGTTGATGGCTTCGCGCACTTTCGGGTTATCGAACGGTTTTTGCGTTACGTTCATACTGATGTAACGCTGCATAATCGACGGGCTGGCAACCAGTTCCAGCTTGCTGTTTTTCTCCAGCAGCGGGGCCTGCTCGTAAGGGATCGGGAAGGCAAACTGCGCTTCGCCGGTCTGCAACATGGCGGCGCGGGTATTGTTATCAACCACCGGACGCCAGGTGATAGTGTCCAGCTTCGGTAGCCCTTTTTGCCAGTAGCCCGGATTTTTCTTCACCTTCACGAAATCGGTCTGATTCCAGGTCTCCAGCGCATATGGCCCGGTGCCGACCGGATGGAAGCCGATCTCTTTACCGTATTTTTGCAGCGCTGCCGGGGAGATCATCGCTGTGGCCGGATGCGCGAGCACGTTAATGAACGCGGAGAACGGCTGTTTAAGGGTGATTTTTACCGTGGAAGGATCGACCACTTCGGTTTTATCAATGTTTTTATACAGATTAAAACGCTTGAGATGGTTTTCAGGATTGCTGGCCCGATCGAGGTTTGCCTTGACCGCCGCCGCGTCAAACGGCGTGCCGTCCTGGAACTTCACGCCCTGGCGTAATTTAACGGTGTACGAAAGGTTATCATCGGAAACGGTATAGCTTTCCGCCAGCACGTTTTGCAGCTTCATGTCTTTATCAAGGCCAAACAATCCCTGATAAAACGATTTTGCCACGGCCTGCGACAATGTGTCATTCGCATCATACGGGTCGAGGGTAGTGAAGTTCGACCCTACCGCCACGACGACGTCTTTTGCTGCGAATGCCGGTGCTGCCGCCAGCGCGGAAGCGATCCCGGCGGCAATAAGCCATTTATCTGTCATGCGTTGTGTCATGTTATTCTCCTGAGGCCCCTGCCTTATTATTTATAATTGCGAACCAGAACGCGCAACGTAATGCCCCGGCGCAACCTGCTGCAGCGGTGCAATAGTCACCTCTTCTCCTCGCTTGTAAATATTTCCCGGAATATCATCGGACAGCAGCACGCGCTGCGGGCGACGATGCGCAGGATCGGCCACCGGAACGGCCGCCATCAATTTGCGGGTATACGGATGCTGTGGATTTTCGAACAGCGCCCGGCGCGGGCCAATTTCCACTATTTGCCCCCGGTACATCACCGCGACACGGTGGCTGATACGCTCCACCACCGCCATATCATGTGAGATAAACAAAAAGGCGATCCCCATCTCGCGCTGGAGATCGAGAAGCAGGTTAATGATCTGCGCACGGATAGATACGTCCAGCGCGGACACCGATTCATCGGCGATCACCACTTTTGGGTTCAGCGCCAGCGCACGAGCGATACAAATGCGCTGGCGCTGACCGCCGGAAAACTCATGCGGGTAGCGCCAGGCGTGCTCCGGCTTCAGCCCGACGCGCTCCAGCAGCCACGCCACCCGCCGCTGGGCACCTTCCCCCTCCAGCAGTCGATGGACCCGCAGCGGCTCCATAATCGAATAACCCACCGTCTGCCGGGGATCCAGCGAGGCGTACGGATCCTGAAAAATAAACTGAATATCGCGGCGTAGCGGCTGTAACCTGCTGGTGGGCAACGTGTCGATGCGCTCACCGTTGAAAGTAATGGTGCCGCTTTGCGATTCGACCAGCCGCAATAAGGCGCGTCCGGTAGTCGATTTACCACTGCCGGATTCCCCGACCAGCGACAGCGTTTCACCCGGCCATAAATCAAAGCTGACCTTTTCTACCGCGTGAACTTCGCGTGTGACGCGGTTCAGGATCCCGCTACGCAGCGGAAAACGGGTAACCAGATCGCGAACCTCAAGAACGGGCTTGCCGGGAACCACGGTGTCCTGTCCGCCTTCGTCTTCCTGCTCATCGCCAGAAAGCGAGAAGCGACGCGGCAAATCGCTGCCGCGCATCGCGCCCAGGCGCGGTACGGCAGCCAGCAGCGCGCGGGTGTAAGGATGTTGCGGCGCGTTGAAGATCTGCTCCACGCTGCCTGTCTCCACCGCTTCCCCCTGGTACATCACCAGAACACGGTCGGCGATATCGGCAACCACGCCCATGTCGTGGGTGATAAAAATTACCCCCATCGCCATATCCTGCTGTAAAACGTCGATCAGGCGTAAAATTTGCGCCTGAATAGTGACGTCCAGCGCGGTGGTCGGCTCATCGGCAATCAGCACCGCCGGACGGCATGACAGGGCCATCGCAATCATGACCCGCTGACGCATACCGCCGGAAAGCTGATGGGGATAGCTGTTCAGCACCGACTGCGATTCCGGAATGCGTACCTGTTCAAGCATTTTTTTGGCTTCGGCCAGCGCCTGATGGTGCCCGAGCCCCTGATGTAAACGAATCGACTCGGCAATTTGCTCGCCGACGGTAAATACCGGATTCAGCGAGGTCATCGGCTCCTGAAAAATCATGGCGATATCCGCACCGCGCACCCGGCGCATCTGCGATGACAAGAGCTTATCAGGTTCAATCGTCAGGCCGTTGCGGCGGCGCAGTAAAAACCGATCGCAGGAAACGGTCGCCCCGGCCTGTTCAATCAGGCGCATCAGCGCCAGCGCAGTGACCGATTTCCCCGAGCCTGACTCGCCGACGATCGCCAGCGTCTCTCCGCGCTGCAGGGTGAACGACAGATTGCGCACGGCAGAGACACTTCCCTGCTCCTGGGCAAAGGAGATGTTCAGATTGTTAACCGCCAGCACGTCGCTGGCAGCGAATGGTTGACCTTCCGGCAACAGCGTCTCCTTATTCGCGGTAAATTCCAATTGTTGGCGTATCGCCTGCATAGCCCCAGGCACGATACATGCCCTCACTATTAAACGGCAGGACCACATTACCTTCCCGATCAATAGCAATCAGCCCACCGCTGCCACCGAGCGCCGGCAGTTTTTCCATCACCACACGTTCGCAGGCTTCCAGCAGGCTAAGACCCCCATATTCCATCAATGCAGCAATATCATAAGCGGCCAGCGTGCGCATAAAAACTTCGCCCGTGCCGGTACAGGAGACCGCCACGCTGGCGTTATTGGCATAGCATCCGGCCCCCGGAATCGGGCTATCGCCCACGCGTCCAGGAAGTTTATTGGTCATCCCGCCGGTAGATGTTGCGGCCGCCAGGTCTCCGGCGTTATCCAGCGCCACCGCGCCAACGGTGCCCATTTTTCTGGTTTCATCCAGCGGTGCAGCATGGTGATCAAGCCGCAGCTCGCCGTCGGCGCGCGCAGCAAGCAACTGTTCATAACGCTCCGGCGTGGAAAAAAGGGCGCTGTCGACGCGCTCCATGCCGTGACGGAAGGCAAAATTTTCGGCACCTTCACCAATAAGCAGCACGTGGGGGCTATGATCCATTACCAGCCGCGCGGCCAGTACCGGATTGCGCAAATGACTAACGCCTGCCACCGCGCCTGCCTTCAGGCTGCTGCCGTCCATAACGCAGGCATCAAGCTCATGGGTTGCATCGCGGGTGTAGACTGCGCCAATCCCCGCGTTGAAGAGAGGACACTCCTCCAGCAGCCTAACCGCTTCGGTTACCGCATCCAGTGCGCTCTTCCCGGCCTCCAGCATTGCCTGCCCGGTTTCAACGACCGCAGAGAGCGCGGCAATGTACTGCTGTTCACGCTCCGGCGTCATGTGCGCACGGGCTATCGCGCCTGCTCCCGCGTGAATAGCAATAACCGCTTTTCCCATCTTTCCCTTCCTGTCATGACGGCGTCACGGCTTTTTCTATAGATATCATTACCGTGGCGACTCTTATATACAATTTTTGAATATAGAAAGATGCGGCGGTGATGTAAAGGTTAAGCCGATGGTGGCATACAGCTAAAAGCCGTTTTCTGCCATAATGGCGCATTCGATTTTTTCCGCAGGAGTTTGCCATGAATTTTACCGACGGACTGATAC
Organism: Superficieibacter sp. HKU1; assembly: GCF_029319185.1. Taxonomy (NCBI): domain Bacteria; kingdom Pseudomonadati; phylum Pseudomonadota; class Gammaproteobacteria; order Enterobacterales; family Enterobacteriaceae; genus Superficieibacter; species Superficieibacter sp. HKU1. Next base: position 1,720,442 of record NZ_CP119754.1, on the reverse strand, counting down.
CGCTCGACAACGCCCTTTCGCAGATGCTCAACCGCATCGTTCCGTTGACGGAAGCGGAAAGCGTTCCGCTGGTTCAGGCTTTTGGTCGCGTGACGGCACAGGATACCGTTTCGCCGCTGGACGTTCCCGGCTTTGATAATTCAGCGATGGACGGTTATGCCGTTCGACGGGCGGATCTCAACGCTGGCCAGCCGCTGCCGGTTGCGGGAAAAAGTTTTGCCGGACAGCCATTTCAGGGGCAATGGCCTGAGGGCACCTGCATTCGCATTATGACCGGCGCACCGATTCCTGCGGCCTGCGATGCGGTCGTGATGCAGGAAGAAACGGAGGTGTCTGACGCAGGCGTGCGCTTTAGTGCGCCGGTGCGTGAAGGGCAAAACATCCGCCGTCGCGGGGAGGATATTCGCCACGGTGCCACGGTGCTGCCACGCGGGACCCGCCTCACCGCCGCTGAACTGCCGATTCTGGCTTCTCTCGGTATTGCTGAAGTTAACGTCGTGCGCAAAGTACGGGTGGCACTGTTTTCCACCGGCGACGAACTCCAACTGCCGGGTCAGCCGCTGGCGGAAGGACAGATTTATGATACCAATCGCCTGACGGTACATTTGATGCTGGAACAGCTTGGTTGCGAAGTCATTAACCTCGGTATCATTCGCGACGATCCGCAGCGGCTACGCGAGACCTTTATTCGCGCCCGCGACCAGGCAGACGTGGTGATTAGTTCGGGCGGCGTGTCGGTTGGCGAAGCGGATTACACCAAAACAATTCTTGAAGAACTGGGCGAAATTGCTTTCTGGAAGCTGGCGATTAAGCCGGGTAAACCTTTCGCCTTCGGCAAGCTGGGCGAGAGCTGGTTTTGTGGGTTGCCGGGCAATCCGGTCTCAGCGGCATTGACCTTTTATCAACTGGTGCAGCCACTGCTGGCAAAACTCAGCGGCAATAACGCCCCCCTCCTGCCGCCTCGTCAGCGCGTGCGTAGCGCCAGCCGCCTAAAAAAATCACCGGGACGTCTCGATTTTCAGCGCGGTATGTTAAAGCCGAACGCACAGGGCGAGCTGGAAGTGCATACCACCGGCCATCAGGGTTCGCATATTTTCAGCTCGTTCAGCCAGGGCAACTGCTTTATCGTGCTGGAACGCGAGCGTGGTAACGTTGAGGCTGGCGAATGGGTTGAGGTGGAGCCGTTTAACGCGCTGCTGGGAGGTCTGTCATGACGCAGGAACTCAGCGATGCAGAAATGATGCGCTATAACCGGCAAATCGTGCTGCGCGGGTTTGATTTTGAGGGCCAGGAAGCCCTCAAAGCCGCGCGGGTGCTGATCGTTGGTCTGGGCGGTCTGGGCTGCGCGGCGGCGCAATATCTGGCAGGTGCCGGCGTCGGACACCTGACGCTGCTGGATTTCGACACGGTCTCGGTGTCCAATCTTCAGCGGCAAACTCTGCACAGCGACGCCACTATCGGTCAGCCTAAAGTTGATTCCGCCCGCGATGCGCTGGCGCGTATTAACCCGCATATCATCCTGACGCCCGTTAATGCCCTGCTCGACGATGCCGCGCTCCTGGCGTTGATTGCAGAGCACGATGTGGTGATGGATTGCACTGATAACGTCGCCATTCGCCAGCAGCTTAACGCGGGCTGCTTTGCGCATAAAATCCCGCTGGTTTCCGGTGCTGCCATCCGTATGGAGGGACAGATCAGCGTCTTTACCTGGCAGGACGGCGAACCCTGCTACCGCTGCCTGAGCCGTCTGTTTGGCGAGAACGCCCTCACCTGCGTTGAGGCTGGCGTGATGGCCCCGCTGGTCGGCGTGATCGGTTCAATGCAGGCGATGGAAGCCATCAAAGTACTGGCCCACTATGGTGCGCCTGCCGCAGGAAAGATCGTGATGTATGACGCCATGACCTGTCAGTTCCGCGAAATGAAACTGATGCGGGCGGCGGGATGTGAGGTATGCGGAGAATAAAGGCCAGGCACCTCCTTGTGTTGTGGGGCGCGCCTGGCGAGACTGCATGATTTGCTCTATTGTGCAGAAATTTATGCCTTCGTCAGGTCCGGGTAATTTATGCGTGCATTGCTTCGCTTACGCATTAAAATACCTCGCATTGCCGTTTTCGCCAGGAGCGTAGTTATGACCGTTAAAGTTATCGTCACCGACATGGATGGATCGTTTCTTAGTGACGCCAAGACCTATGATCGCCAGCGTTTTTTAGCCCAGTTTGACCAGCTTCAGCAGCGCGGTATTGAATTTGTGGTCGCCAGCGGCAACCAGTACTACCAGCTTATTACCTTTTTCCCTGAGGTACGTGACGCCATTTCCTATGTCGCCGAAAACGGCGCGCTGGTGTATGAGCACGGACAGGAACGCTTCCACGGCGAGTTAACGCAGCACGAGTCGCAGATCGTCATCGGCGAACTGATTAAAGATCCCACGCTTAACTTTGTCGCCTGCGGCCTGGAAAGTGCTTATGTCAGCGATAACGCGCCGGAACACTTTGTTGAACTGATGTCGAAACACTATTACCGCCTGAAGCGCATCAGTGATTACAGCGAAATCAACGATAAACTGTTCAAGTTCTCGCTTAATCTGCCGGACGAGCAGATCCCGCAGCTGGTAGACGCGCTGCATATTTCTCTTGAAGGCGTGATGAAGCCGGTCACCAGCGGTTTTGGGTTTATTGACCTGATTATTCCCGGCCTGCACAAAGCGAACGGTATTAGCCGTTTGTTGAAGCGCTGGGCGATCTCCCCGCAGGAGTGCGTCGCCATTGGCGATAGCGGCAACGATGCAGAAATGCTGAAACTGGCGAAATATTCCTTCGCGATGGGTAACGCCGCGGACAATATTAAGGCGCTCTCCCGCTATGCGACCGATGACAACAATCATCATGGCGCACTGAATGTTATTCAGGCCGTGCTGGATAAAGCACCGCCGTTTAACGACTGACGTTGTAGGCCGGGTAGCGGCGTCGCCTTACCCGGCCTACAAACTCATCACTATCAACCGTTTAGCTGTAAACCACAGGCCTGTGCAAGCGAAGCGCCGCCAGGCATCACTCCACGGTATAACGTTTGTCACTCTTTTACGGGCCTTCAGATGCCTGAAAGCCCGCGATGACACTTACTCAATACCCTGGCTGCGCAGGTAATCTTCGTAGTTGCCGCTGAAGTCCACCACGCGCTGCGGGGTGATTTCCAGTACGCGGGTCGCCAGCGAGCTGACGAACTCACGGTCATGAGAAACGAAAATCAGGGTGCCCTCGTACATTTCCAGCGCCATGTTCAGCGATTCGATCGATTCCATGTCCAGGTGGTTGGTCGGTTCATCCATCACCAGGATATTCGGCTTCTGCATCATCAGCTTGCCGAACAGCATACGCCCCTTCTCTCCACCAGAAAGCACTTTAGCAGGCTTTTTGATATCGTCCTGGCTGAACAGCAGACGACCGAGGAAGCTACGTACGACCTGCTCATCATCGCCTTCCTGTTTCCACTGGCTCATCCACTCGAATACGGTCAGATCGTTGGCAAAATCCTCTGCATGATCCTGGGCATAGTAGCCAATACGGGCGTTTTCAGACCATTTTACCGTGCCGCTGTTGGCTTCCAGCTCACCCACCAGCGTTTTCAGCAGCGTGGATTTACCCACGCCGTTGGTACCGAGGACCGCCAGTTTTTCGCCCACTTCCAGCAGCAGATTAACGTCTTTAAACAGCGGACCGTTATCAAAGCCTTTGGTCAACTTCTCCACCACAAGCGCGTTACGGAACAGCTTTTTATCCTGCTCGAAGCGAATGAACGGGTTCTGACGGCTGGAGGCTTTTACTTCATCAAGTTTAATTTTATCAATCTGACGGGCACGCGAGGTGGCCTGACGAGACTTGGAGGCGTTAGCACTAAAGCGGCTGACGAAGGATTGCAGGTCGGCAATCTGCGCTTTTTTCTTGGCGTTGTCCGCCAGCAGACGTTCGCGCGCCTGGGTTGCCGCCGTCATGTATTCGTCGTAGTTGCCCGGATACACGCGCAGCTCACCGTAATCCAGATCTGCCATATGGGTGCAGACCATATTAAGGAAGTGACGGTCGTGCGAGATGATAATCATGGTGCTGTTGCGTTCGTTAAGCACCTGCTCCAGCCAGCGAATAGTATCGATGTCCAGGTTGTTGGTCGGTTCATCAAGCAGCAGGATATCGGGGTTGGAGAACAGCGCCTGCGCCAGCAGCACGCGCAGCTTCCAGCCGGGAGCGATTTCGCTCATCGGGCCGTAGTGCTGTTCTACCGGAATACCCACGCCGAGCAGCAGCTCACCGGCGCGCGACTCAGCAGAATAACCGTCCATCTCGCCATACAGCACTTCGAGATCGGCCACTTTATAGCCGTCTTCTTCGCTCATCTCTGCGAGGCTGTAGATACGATCGCGCTCCTGCTTCACTTCCCACAGTTCGCCGTGGCCCATGATGACCGTATCAAGCACGGAATACTCTTCAAAGGCGAACTGATCCTGACGCAGCTTACCAATGCGCTCGTTCGGATCGAGAGACACGTTACCCAGCGTCGGCTCTAAGTCGCCGCCGAGGATTTTCATAAAGGTGGATTTACCGCTACCGTTCGCGCCAATCAGGCCGTAACGGTTGCCGCCGCCGAATTTGACGGAAATATTTTCAAAAAGCGGCTTACTGCCGAACTGCATGGTGACGTTGCTGGAAACTAACACGGGTATTTCCTGAAAAAAGTGTGACAAACCGCTAATTATGCCACTTTAGCGCAGGTTTTTCACCTGCTGAAATGCGCCCGCCGTTAGTGTTACGTTAGAATCCGGGTTTATGCCAACATTCTGAATTAAAATCAGTCCCCTGCAATTACGTCTAAAATGTAGTCAGCGGAAAAAAGTGTGATTTTGCACACATCTATTTCCCACTAAACCGGAATGCACCTATAATGCGCTCCAAATGATAGTGGACTTTACATCAACAGCCTGTGGCACTGGTATCTTGCATAACATGAATATGAAACTAACGACCCTTTTTGCGGCGGCGCTGGCTGTCGTGGGCTTTTGCAAAACGGCTTCCGCCGTTACGTATCCTCTGCCAACCGATGGCAGCCGTCTGATCGGTGAAAACCAGGTGATTCAGATCCCGGATGATAACAAGCAGCCGCTGGAGTACTTCGCGGCCGAGTATCAAATGGGCCTGTCCAATATGCTGGAGGCTAACCCGGGCGTGGATACCTATCTGCCGAAGGGCGGCACCGTGCTGAATATCCCTCAACAGCTGATCCTGCCGGATACCGTGCATGAAGGGATTGTTATCAACAGCGCCGAAATGCGTCTGTACTACTACCCGAAAGGCACCAACACCGTGATCGTGCTGCCTATCGGTATCGGTCAGTTAGGTAAAGATACGCCGATTGCCTGGACCACCAAGGTTGAGCGTAAGAAAGCGGGTCCGACCTGGACGCCAACGGCAAAAATGCATGCTGAATACGCCGCAGCGGGCCAGCCACTTCCGGCAGTTGTTCCGGCAGGTCCGGATAACCCGATGGGCCTGTATGCCCTGTATATTGGCCGTCTGTACGCCATTCACGGCACCAATGCTAACTTCGGCGTTGGCCTGCGCGTGAGCCACGGCTGCGTGCGTCTGCGTAACGACGACATCAAATTCCTGTTCCAGAACGTGCCGGTAGGGACGCGCGTACAGTTTATTGATGAGCCGGTGAAATCTACCACCGAGCCGGATGGCAGCCGCTATGTCGAGGTTCATAACCCGCTTTCCACGACGGAAGCGCAATTTAGTGGTGACGAAGAAGTCCCGGTCACGCTGACTAAAGCAGTGAAAAAAGTCACCGACCAGGCCGATGTCGATCAGACCGTACTGGATCAGGCGATCCAGAACCGTTCCGGTATGCCGGTTCGTCTGAACTAAGCTCGAAATGCCCGGCCGCATCGCGCGCCGGGCAAATTTTTAACCATTGTTCACAATCACAATCCCGCTGTGATCGTAGCGATAGTGGCAGTGGGCGTACTCCAGCGGCGTACCATCCTCCAGATAAATCACCTGCTCAACTTCCATCACCGGATCCGTCTCCTGACAGTTCAGATACTGCATATCAAGCGCATTCGGCTTTAACGCCCGCACCACCCGATACGATCCCATGATTTTCAGCCCCAGCGTGTGCTGAATGTAGCGAAAAACCGAACTTTCCAGATGGGATTTATTCAGCCCCGGCACCAGGCTCACCGGCATAATGGTGGCATCCAGCGACATGGGTTCCCCATTGAGCAGGCGCAGGCGGATAAAGTCATATACCGGCGCATCGGCGCCAATGAGCAACGAGGTTTGCTCATTCTCGTCGGGAAAACGCAGTTCAAAGCGAACAACTTCGCTGCTGACCGTGCCTTTATCCTTCCAGGTTTGCGTCGCGCCGAAATAGTCGCTCCCGGCCAGATCCCATTGGGAAAACTGATGGAAATTCTTGCGGATAAACGTACCCTGCCCCTGGCGGGTATAGACCAGCCCCTCAATGATCAACTGGCGCATCGCCTGCTGGATGGTCATCCGGCTGGTACTGAACTCGGCCGCCAGCGCAAACTGATCGGGCAACGGCTCGCTGGCGGGATACTGCTTACTCAGAATACGCTGCCTGATTTCCCGCGCGATCAACACATACTTCGCTGCCATCACCCTTCCTTTTTATTTACGCTATTTCGCTATTTTTTTGCGCCACTCTCTCGGCGATTTTGAGGAACGGCAGGTAGAAGAATACACCAAAGACAATGATGATCAATTGCACCACCACGGCGCGCCAGTCGCCCGCGGTGGCAAGCCAGGCGCTGAGCACAGGCGGCGTAGTCCACGGGATCATGACCACGCAGCGCGATATCAACCCCAGCGACGTGCACACCCAGGCAAAAAAGATGCCGATAGCAGGCAGCAGGACAAAGGGGATCATCAGCGGAATGTTAAACACAATCGGCAAGCCGAAAATGACCGGCTCGTTGATATTAAACAGCCCCGGCGTGATGGCCAGACGGGCAACCTGCTTCGCCGCTTTCTGCCGCGAGAAAATAAAAATGGCAATCAGTAACGAGAACGTACTGCCGGTGCCGCCAATCATGCCGAAGGTCGGGACAAAAATATTGTTGATGATATGTGGGATAGGCTGCCCGTTAGCAAACGCCAGCATGTTCTCATTGGTGTTGATCAGCAGGAACGGCTCAAGGATCACGCTGTTGACCACCGCCTGATGAATCCCCAGCGTAAATAAGAAGTTACCGAAGCTGTAGATAAAAAGCGTCCCCGGCAGGCTGGTGTTAATCAGGCGCAGCGGTTGCTGGATCAGAGTGGTGATTAAATGAATGAGATCGGTATGCAGCAGGTTAGCCAGCAGCGCGGCAAACAAAGCAAACAGCGACAGCGTGAGAATAGTGGGAATTAACGAGGAAAACGACTGGCTGACTGCCGGGGGGACATTCTCACCCAACGAAATTTTTAGCCGCTCAAGGCGCGAAATACGAATGAAAATCTCAGTCGACAGCAGGCCGATAATCACCCCGGCAAAAATCCCGGTAGTGCCAATATTGGCGAAGGTTAATACCTGGGTAATACTCACCGTGGTCTTCGCACCTTGCGGAATCAGTTCTACCTGCATCGGCATCATAATAATAAAACTGCATATCGCAATGATCACTGCCGAAACCGGGCTGTCGATATGTTTATTGCGCGCCAGCGACCAGGCGATCATTGGGGCAATCAGCAGGGCAGCAATATTCAACGTCCCGTTGATAATCGCGTCACCCCAGAGTTTGAATTTAGTTAAGGTCTCCCCTTCCATCACCCACGGAAACACCACGTTATTCACCAGTACCGCCAGTCCGGCCAGAATAAAAATCGGCATGATGGCGGCGAAAGCATCCCGTAGCGAGCGTAAATGCACCTGCCCGGCAATACGTGCGGAAATATCGACGAAGCGATCGGTAAAAGACTGCATATTTGTACCAGTCATAGCAGAACCCTTTCTTTTATTCCCTGGACAATACAGGTTGCAGGCGCCTGCAACCTGTCATCAGTACAAACCCGGTTTGGCGGTGAACTACATTTTTTCGCCGTTACTGTGGATCACCTGTTGTAACCATGCGTAGCTTTTCTTCGGTACCCTTTTCAGATCTTTTAAGTCATGGTTTTCACGGTTAACGTACACCACGCCGTAGCGTTTACGCATATCGCCCTGCGAGCTCAGGATATCGATCAGGCCCCAGCCGAGATAGCCAATAACCTGCGCGCCATCTTCAAAAATGGCCGCCTTCATGGCGTTGATATGCTCACGGTGATAGTCGATGCGGTAGTCATCCTCAATCATGTTGACGCCGTCCCAGGACTCAATCACGCCGATACCATTTTCAATAGGGAAAACCGGCAGACGCCAGTCGTTGTAATAGCGGGTGATGATGGTGCGAAAACCCAGCGGATCGATTTGCCAGTTCCATTCGGTGGCTTTCAGCCACGGGTTAGGCTTATCACCATGCAGCAGGTAATAGTTCACCGGTGTGTTTTCCGGAATGGCATCGCTGTCCAGCGTTCGGCTGGCGTAGTAGCTGAAGGCCATAAAATCGTTTTTAACCGTCGGAAGCAGGGCAAGATCGTCTTCACGATAGATATCTTCGAACCCTTCACGTTTCACCACCGCCAGCACTTCCGGGCTGTACCCTTCCCCCGCGTAGACCCGCAGCAGATTTTGATTCAGGAATTCATCGTACTGTTGAGCGCAAAAGATATCCCGCGGTTTGCAGGTCGCCGGGTAAACCAGCTGATGTGCCAGCATGCCGCCAAACAGTTTTCCGGGCCGGGTTTCATGCAGGTACCGGGTCAGGTATACATGGGCCATCATGGTATGGTGCTGAATTAGATACAGCTCACGTAGCGTTTGATCGCCCTGCAGATATCCCGCGACCTTAAATGCTTCGGGCATATGGAAGATATTCTGCTCATTGAACGACAGCCAGTATTTCACCCGGTCGCCGAAGCGGTCGATCATCTGCTTGCCGTAACGAACAAAGGCCTCCATCACCCGGCGATCGGTGAAACCGTTGTACTTTTCAGCCAGCGCCAGCGGCATATCAAAATGATACAGGCAAACCATCGGCTCTATACCGCGAGCAATCAAGTCATTGATAAAGCGATCGTAAAAGGCAATGCCCTCTTCATTAAACTCGCCGTCGCCCTGCGGGCATACCCGGCTCCATGCAATCTGGAAACGGTAGCAGTTCATACCCAGATTTTGCATATGGTCAAAATCTTCCCGGTAGCGGTGGTAAGAGTCCGTCGCCACTTTCCAGTCAGAGGCAAACTCGCTGGCCTCGCGAATATCGTAAACCGACTTCCCTTTTCCGCCTTCATTCCAGGCACCTTCCGTCTGCATACTGGAGACTGAGTTACCCCATAAGAATCCGTCGGGTAGTTTTTTTGTCATTTACTGGCTCCTTCGTTTCATATGTAAAGTCATTTACTTTATATGACTAGTCATATACCCATTACGCTCAGGCTGGCAAAAAGTAATAGGTGAAAGTGTGAGCGGATTCGAAAAGATCGTGGCGATCGGCAAAAAAAAAGCCCGGCGAAAGCCGGGCGGTGATGGTGAAAGGAATAATGCCTGCTCCGGTGATGATTTGCCGGATGGCGCTGCGCTTATCCGGCCTACGAGTCCTCTGGAATCAGCGTATTACCAGAAATGTAGGTCCGCGCAAGCGACGCGCCGCGGGCACGGGCCACAACGTAACGCGTTATCCCTTCAGCTGATTGCGGCGATATTCGCCCTGCCGCTCCAGCATCCAGCCGGGATATTCCCGCGGCAGCGCACTGACCGCGTCGAGTTGTTTGAGCTCTTCGTCACTAAGGCGGATCGCCGTGGCGGCAATGTTATCGGTCAGCTGTTCAGGGCGCTTCGCCCCGATAATCACGCTGCTGACCACCGGCTGATGTAACAGCCACGCCAGAGCAATCTGTGCCACCGATACGCCTTTACTGTCGGCGATATTACGCATTACATCCACGCAATCAAACGCGCGATCGCGCTCCACCGGCGGGAAGTCGAATTCCTGGCGGCGACTACCGGCTTCACTCCCGCCGTCGCGGCTGTATTTACCACTTAACAGGCCGCCTGCCAGCGGGCTCCAGACCATCAGCCCGACGCCTTCGCTTTGCATCATCGGTACCAGCTCACGCTCCAGATCGCGCCCGGCGATGGTGTAATACGCCTGAAGCGATGCGAAACGCGCCAGCCCTTTGCGCTCGGAAATCCCCAGCGCTTTAGTGATTTGCCACGCGGCCCAGTTCGATACGCCGATATAGCGCACGTGGCCGTGCTGCACCAGGTTATCCAGCGCGTACAGGGTTTCTTCCATCGGCGTCGCCGGGTCAAACCCGTGCAGTTGATAGAGATCGATATGATCGAGTTGCAGGCGGCGCAGGCTGTCCTTCACGCTATTGATAATGTGATAGCGCGAACTGCCACGCGAGTTGACGCCTTTAGTCCCCGTTTCGCCAAATACTTTGGTGGCCACCACCACATCCTCACGCGGGATTTTCAGGTTTTTCAACGCCTGTCCGGTGATCTCCTCCGAACGGCCCTCTGAATATACATTCGCCGTATCAATAAAATTGATTCCCGCCTCCAGCGCGGTGCCGACCAGTTTTTCCGCCTCAGCCTGACGTAACTGACCAATCTTCCCCCACATCCCCTCTTCACCGCCAAAGGTCATGGTGCCGAGGCACAGCTCAGAAACAAACAGACCGGTATTGCCGAGTTTTTGATATCGCACAGGACTCTCCTTTCAGGATGATAACGTGACTACCCCATAGTTATAACCGTCAGGGGGCCATCGCGAATGTGGCGTTCCTGTCCTTTTCTTGCCCAATCCTCTGAAATTACCCGCGCGGCGCGTCGCCGAAGACGGAATAGTCCGGCAGACGCACGGTCTGGTAAGGTTCCCAGCCGCCGCCCAGCGCCTTATACAGGGCGACCAGGTCAAGGCTGCTCTGCACTTTCGCCTGCGCGCGCTGCTGTTCCGCCTGCGCCAGCTGCCGCTGGGCATCCAGAACATCAATAAAGGTTGCCAGCCCCTGACGATAGCTGTCGCTGGCCAGATTAAAGGCGTTCTGTAGCGCTTCGATGGTTTTATCCAGTCCCTGCTCCTGCTGCTGATCGCTGCGATAGCTGACCAGCGCGTTTTCCACATCGTTCAGCGCGGTGAGCACCGTCTGCCGATACTGCAATACGCTGGCTCCCTGCTGCGCGCGCGCCAGTTTGACGCTGGAGACCAGACGCCCGCCCTGGAAAATAGGGATGGAGACCTGCGGGCCAAAGCTATAGAAATGGCTGCTCCAGTCGGTCAGCCAGTCGGCCTCGCTATTTCGCATGCCAAACTGGCCGCTTAAGGTCAGGCTGGGGAACAGCTGGGCGACGGAAACGCCGATTTGCGCGGTGGCGGCATGCAGATTAGCCTCCGCCTCTCGCACGTCAGGACGCCGACGCGCCAGCGTTGACGGAATGCCGGTTTTAACGATATTCGGCAGCGGCGGCAGGGGCTGTTCACCCCGCAGTTCGTTATCCAGCGTGCCGGGCGCTTTCCCCAGTAATACGGCAAGGGCGTTCATCGCCTGACGCTGCTGCGCCTGATACTGCGGCAATTGCGCTTCGAGATTGCCTAACTGGGCGCGGGCGTTTTCCACATCCAGCTGCGGCGACAGCCCGCCGCGCTGACGATTTTCGGTTAGCTCCAGCGTCTGCTGCGCGGTGGCAATTTGCGTGTTCATGGTATGGATAATGCTTTGCGCGCCGCGCAGTTGCAGCCACGCGCGGGCCACTTCCGCCTCCAGCGACACCAGCGCGTCGTTACGCTGCTCAATGACCGCCTGCTGTTGCGCATCTGCGGCTTCCACCTGACGGCGAACTTTGCCCCATAAATCCAGCTCCCACTGCGCGTCAAAGCTGCCCTGATAAAGGTTGATTGGCTGGGTCAATGGACCGAGCGCCCCACGAAGTTCCGGGTCGACATCATCGAGCTGGCCGTAAACATCATGCGATTCCAGCTCGCCTTTCAGCCCCAGCTGCTGCCGGGTGGCCTGTAAGTTGCCGTTAACCGAAGGCATAAATGCGCCGCCGGCCTGATTCAACTGCTCACGCGCTCCGGCAATGCGCAGTACCGACTGTTGTAGCGACAGATTGCCCGCAATCGCCCGCTCAATCAGGCTATTCAGTTGCGGTGAGTTAAAGGTCGTCCACCAGCGCGGATCGACCGCCTGGGGCCGGGTTTGCGATGGGACATCGCTGCTGCCCGCATCATTCCAGCGGGCTGGCGTCTGCGGCACCGCCGTCTTGTAGTCGGGTCCTACGCTGCACCCTGCCACCATCAGCGCCATCACGGTCAGGGAGAAAATGTTGCGTCTTTGCATATTAATGTGCTCCTGCGCTGCCTTCACTCTTCACCGGTGACAGCAGTAGACAAAAAGGGATCAACAGTAGCGCAACCACGCTAAGGATCGTAAAGACGTCGATATAGGCCAGAATGCGCGACTGCTCAATCATCGTCTGGTACATCTGTCCGGTGGCGAGACTGATTGGATCGCCCACCAGCCCGGTAAAATCACGAATGGCCTGCGCCGACTGGCGGATCTCCTGCTGGAACTGTTCGTTGAACGGACTGGTGTGATAAGCCAGATGGGCGCTGTGCGCCTGCGCCCGCTCGGTGATCGCCGCGGTGGAGAGCGAAATGCCAACCGACCCCGCCACGTTACGGAACATGGTAAACAGCGCCGAGGCGTCGGCGTTGAGCTGGCGTGGAATGGTGATAAAGGCGATGGTGGTCAGCGGCACAAACAGGAAGCCCAGCCCCAGCGACTGCGCGCTACGGAACAGCACCAGCGTTTCAAAGTCGACATTCGGCGTCAGCGTTCGCGACCAGAAGAAGGCGGCCCCCAGCAGAAAGAAACCAAACGCAATGATATAGCGGGTTTGCACCACCGGCATCAGCTTAAGCACCAGGGGAATGGTCAGCACAATTAATATTGCCCCAGGCGAAAGTACCAGCCCCGACCAGGTCGCCGTATAGCCCAAATCCTGCTGCGCCAGCTGCGGGATCACTACCGAGCTACCGTAGAGGATCATCGCCATCCCGGCCATCAACAGGCTGGAGACGGCAAAGTTTTTATCCGCCATACAGCGCAGGTCAACCACCGGTTTACGGGCGTAGAGAAGCCAGTATATCGCGCCGACAATGCCGATAAGCGTCAGTACCGCGAAGGTGCAGATAAAGTTTGAGTAGAACCAGTCTTCATCCTCGCCGCGATCGAGCATCACCTGCAGGCAGCCAAGCCCGAGGGCAATCAGGCCGATCCCGGTCCAGTCGATGCTTAATTTCTCTTCAGATTTACGCTCCCACGGCGGATCTTCCAGCAATTGATAAATCGCCAGTACGGTTACGATGCCGACCGGAATGTTAATGAAAAACACCCAGCGCCAGGAGTAGTTATCGGTGATCCAGCCGCCGAGCGTCGGGCCCAGCACCGGGGCCACAATAATCGCGATCGACGACAGGCCAAATGCCTTGCCGCGATCTTCCGGCTTAAAATAATCCAGCAGCACCGACTGCTGGGTCGGCTGAAGTCCGCCACCGAAAAAGCCCTGCATAATGCGGAACAGGATAATCTGCCACAGCTCGGTGGCGATCCCGCACAGGAAGGAGCAGATGGTAAACATCACAATACAGATTAAGAAAAACTGTTTGCGGCCAAAAACGCGGCTGAGGAAGGCGGAAATGGGGAGCACGATGCCGTTCGCCACCAGATAACTGGTCAACACCCAGGTGGATTCATCGTAGCTGGCCGACAGCGATCCGGCGACGTGCGGCAGCGCCACGTTCACGATCGTGGTATCAAGGATCTCCATAAATACCGCGAGCGTGACGACCATCGCCACCGCCCATGGATTACTGGCCGGACGCCAGTTTTCATGGCTCTGGTCGGTCATTCCAGGGTTACCTTCGGTTCCACGGAGAGGCCAAGCGGCAGCGGATGATTTTCATCCAGCCCTTTGTCGATAACAATTTTGACCGGCACGCGCTGAACGATTTTCACGAAGTTGCCGGTGGCGTTTTCCGACGGGAAGGCAGCGAATTTTGAGCCACTCCCCTGCTGGATACTGTCAACGTGACCTTCGAGTTCCATATCGCCGAAAGCGTCCACTTTGATGCTGACTTTATTCCCCGGACGCAGGCGTTCCAGCTGCGACTCTTTAAAGTTTGCCACAATCCAGATATCGGGAGACACCAGGGAAAAGAGGGCGGTACCCGCCTGCACCAGCGTGCCGTTCTGCACGTTACGCTTAGTGACAAAGCCGTCAAACGGCGCGCGAACTTCGGTCCACGAGAGATTCAGCTCCGCCGTTTCAAGCTGGGCGCGGGCCTGATCGACCTGCCGCTCGCGCGCTTCAACATTGGTTTCCTGCTGGCGGATCTGCAACTCGACCTGCTCTGCAACCTCAAGCTGCGCTTTGGCGCTGGCCATTTGTGCCTGAGCGCTGCGCAGCTGCGCGTTAGCCGAATCAATATTCTGTTGGGTGGTCGCACGCGGATCGACACCGCGCTGACGACGATAAGCCGCCTCGGCATTCGCCTGATCGGCCTGCGCCTTCAGCACCTGCGCCCGCGCTTCATCGCGCTGTGCCGGATACTGAACTTTAGAGAGCGCCAGTTGCGCCTGGGCCTGATGCAGCTGCGCTTCGGCCAGTCCCAGCTGCGCTTTCGCCTGGTCACGCTGTGCCGTCGCATCGCGCGGATCGATAACCACCAGCAGATCGCCCTTTTTCACCCGCTGGTTATCTTTTACCCGCAGCTCGGTTACATACCCTGCCACTTTCGGTGCGATAGTAACGGCGTCGCCGTCGGTAAACGCATCATCGGTGGTTTCCTGATTGCGAGTCATCAACCACCACACCAGCGCCACGATGATCATCACGATCACCACAATGCCAAGAATAATGAGTGGCTTTTTACCCGGACGCTTGCGCTGGTCCTTCTTCTGATTATCTTCCTGATTTTCGGATTTTTTGTCTTCCTGCTGGTTTTCCGCTTTTTTGTCTTCCTGCTGGTTTTCAGGTTTTTCGTCTTGTTCTGCCATAAGTGTGCAACGGTCCTGTCAGTTAACGGCGTAATGGGGCCTGATAACTAAAGTTAGGAGGTTGCTATACATTTTCCAGGAAAAACTGACAAATCAGCACTAACTGATAAGAAATAATTCGTATCCCACAAACGCTGCCCACACCAGGAGCGGCAGAGAATAAAGATGAAAGCGCCACCAGATACGCCGGTTGCCGGCCATGCGCAGCGCGATCAGATTCGCCAGCGATCCGGGGAGCAATCCAAATCCGCCGACGTTGACCGCCCAGGCCAGCAGCGTGGAAGGCGGCACATAATTCAGCAACAGAATCGTTGAGGGGACATTACTGATGACCTGCGAGAGGCCGATTGCCGTCAGCCAGAGCTGAAGCGGCGACAGTCCGCCGACCTGCTCCAGAAGATGATGCAAAACAGGAAGCTGGGTCAGGAGATGAACATCAATAAACATGGCGATGAAAACCAGCAGCAGGGACCAGTCCACCTTCAGCACCACCTCTCTGGCGACGATCAGGAAACCGATGAACAGGATACCCAGCCCCCATAACTCCTGCTTTATCTCCAGCGCCGCGAGAAACAGCAGATAAAAAAACAGACAGCTCCAGACCAGACGCCGTTGCCACTGCGGTGATTTGTCCCCGCTACGAAATCGCAGGGCCTGAGACGGAAAGACAATCCAGCACAGCACCAGCAGGGTGATCATCATGCTGAGCGCCAGCGGCAGCATTTGCCAGATAAACGCCGGAAACGAGAGGCCGGATCGTCCCCACAGCAGAATATTTTGCGGATTGCCAATGGGCGTCAGCAGCGAGCCGGCATTAACCGCCAGCGCTTCAAAGATGATCAGCCGGTTTACCGGGATTTCACACCACTTTTTCAGCGTCAACGTCAGCGGCACGACAATGAACAACGCCACGTCATTCGTTAAAAACGTCGAAAGCAGCGCCGCCGCACACACCATAAATAGCGCCAGCTGCCGCACGGTGACAAAGCGGCGCGCCATTTTGCGTCCCAGCACGTCAAAACAGCCGCTCTGTTCGACCCCTTTGGTCAGCAGCATGAGTCCGCTGAGGGTAATAATGGTGTGCCAGTCAACGGCGGCAGGCCAGCGTTGAGGGGCAAACGGCACAAAGAGACTGAGAATGACGGCAATGATAATCAGCAGATGCAGGAAGCGATCGCGCGCCAGCGCGTGCAGGAACGGCAGATTCATTCAGCGGGCGTTCCATATTTCTGGCTGAACTGGCGGAATTTCTCCAGCGTTTCTTCACTGACGTGATGTTCGATACCTTCGGCGTCGCGGCGCGCGGTATCCGGGCTAACCCCCAGCACCAGCAGGAAGTTTTCCACGATCTGATGGCGCTGACGGCTTTCTTCGGCCAGCTTTTCACCTTCCGGCGTCAGGAATACGCCGCGCCACGGGATTTGCTCAATCAGTCCAACGCTCGCCAGTCGCTTGAGCATTTTGGCAACGGTGGGTTGTGAGACGCCAAGACGCGCGGCCATATCCACCTGACGCGCCTCGCCCACTTCGCGGATAAGATCGGAAATTAACTCAACGTAGTCATCAATCAGCTCACGACGATGCGCCTCCCGCACCTGGCGGAAGCCTTCTACGTGATCTTCAACATTCACCAATTGCGTCACTTTTTTTGTTGTTGGTTTTCCCGTGCGACGACTCATTGTGCTTCCTCGTTCATGCGATACCCCCGGGGCATCAGGTAAAGAACGCTCATTGTATAGGATTGTGATGGGAGTACAAAAAATTAACTTTTTAGCCATAGCTATAAAATATAGCCTATGCTATATCTGTATGTAATGCAGTCACTCTTCATGGATGAAGGGTCAAAATGTCAGGAGGCCATATGAATGAATTTCAGAGGTGTATACGTGTGTTTAGTCACTCTCCTTTTAAAGTACGCTTGATGCTGTTGAACATGCTGTGTGACATGATCAACGGTAAACCCCGCCAGGATGATAAATCCTCTCACTAACGCGGCGTCGCGGTACGCCGCTTCCTCTTTTTGTCATTTTTCAGCGTTACGCTGACGGTTTTGTTGTTAAAACCCCTTTTTTCTTCCGTATTTGCAATCCACTTCGCAAAACAATTTCTTATGGCTAGTTGACCTTATATTCACGGCGCTTTATCTTCTTGCAGCCCTGCAACTATTGCGGCTCGCAGATGCGGACATTCTCCCCTCTTCACGCACTCACCGGCAGGTTTTGACCCTTGACGCCAGGGTGAGCACATGGCGTTTTATGACTGTGGCATATGAATTACACCCTGAAAGAATCGCTTGCCTCCCGACGCCAGGCGTTAAGCCCGTGGATTGGTTTTTATTTTCTGCAATCGTTATTGATTAACCTTGCGCTCGGCTACCCCTTTAGCCTGCTGTACGCCGTGGCGTTTACCTGCGTGCTGCATCTGCTATGGCGCACAACGCCGAAAACGCAAAAAGCGATCGTCGGCATTTATTCCCTGCTGGCGGCCAGCTATTACCCCTTCGGCCAGGCCTATGGCTCTCCCAACTTTAATACCCTGCTGGCGATGCATTCGACCAACATGGAAGAGTCCAGCGAAATCCTGACCATTTTCCCCTGGTACAGCTACGTGATTGGGCTGTTTATTTTTGCCCTCGGCGTGATAGCCGTGCGCCGTAAACCGGTCACTCAGCCGCCATGGGGAAAAATGGACACCCTGTGCCTGCTGTTTAGCGTGGGAACGTTTTTTGTTCAGCCGGTGCAGAATCTGGCATGGGGCGGCGTGTTTAAATTAAAGGACACCGGCTATCCGGCCGTGCGATTCGTCAAAGACGTGGTGGTGAACAATCAGGAAGTACTGGAAGAACAGGCAAGAATGGCGCAGCTGGCGAGCGTGAAAGATACCTGGCACGTTCTGGCGGTTAAACCGAAATATCATTATTACATCGTGGTTATTGGTGAAAGCGCGCGCCGTGATGCGCTGGGCGCATTTGGCGGACACTGGGATAATACGCCGTTTGCCAGTTCAGTGAACGGCACGCTGTTTACCGACTATATTGCCGCCAGCGGCTCGACGCAAAAATCGCTTGGCCTGACGCTTAACCGGGTCGTCGATAATAAACCGCAGTATCAGGATAATTTTGTGACGCTGGCAAACCGCGCGGGTTTCCAGACATGGTGGTTTTCTAATCAGGGACAAATCGGCGAGTATGACTCCGCAATCGCCAGCATCGCCAAACGCGCTGACGAAGCGCAGTTTCTAAAGAGTGGTGATTTCGAAGCGGATAAAAATACGCAGGATACCGAGCTGCTGAAAATGACTTCGCAGGTATTTGCCACTCAGCACAGCCAGCCGCAGCTGATCGTTCTGCATCTGATGGGGTCGCATCCTCAGGCCTGCGATCGTACAAAGGGAAAATATACCGTCTTTGTGCAGTCCAAAGAGACCTCGTGCTATCTCTATACCATGACGCAAACTGACGACTTATTACGTCAGCTTTATACGCAGTTGCAAAACACGGGCGACAGTTTTTCTCTGGTCTATTTCTCCGATCACGGGCTGGCCTTTAAAGAGCGCGGCAAGGAGGTGCAGTACCTCGCCCATGATGACAAATACCAGCAGAACTTTCAGGTGCCCTTTATGGTGCTGTCCAGCGATGACAAAACCCATCGGATAATCAAAACGCGCCGCTCTGCCAATGACTTCCTTGCTTTTTTCTCGCAGTGGACAGGCATCACCGCGGAAGAGATCAAAAATCGCTACAAATTTATTTCAACGCAGAAAGCCGGCCCGACGTGGATCACTAACTTCCGGCTGGAGAAAGTGGACTATAACCATCTGGGCACCGACGTTTTTAGTACAAAAAGCCGGTAGTGAAATCCAGCCAGTTGACCCGTAAAAACAAAAATCCGCCCGAGGGCGGATTTTTTTAACCACGTTAAATCACGTCGTTATTAGAAACGGTAGCCGACGCCCGCGATCCAGGTACCAACGTCAACGCTACGGATGCGGCTCTGCTCGTAGGAAACGTCAAGAGCCACGTTTTCCATCGGGTTGAACTGCAGACCTGCGCCGTACGCTACGCCGTAATCGCTGGTGCTGTGGTTGTCAGGAATGTCGTTCGCCTGAACTTTACCGTAGCCAAAGCCCACTACGCCATACACGCTTGCCCAGTCGTTGATACGGTAAGCCGGACCCGCAGTGAAGCCGTAGTACTGCGCTTTGTTGTACAGGCCGTTAGAGGTGTCATCTTTTTCGGTATAGGTGAAGGAACCAATAACGCCCAGCGGGGTATCATTTTCGTAGCGATACTTCAGGTTGAAACCGTTAGCTTTGTTAGCCACGCCCTGCATATCGCTCTGAGCGTAACCACCGGTAACGGTAGAAGTTGCAGCTACGGCAGTACCTGCGGAAAGGGCCAGAACTGCGGCCAGTGCTGAAAGACATGCAATTTTATTCATAACCACCTCAAATGTGCTTCAAGTAAGTCCTAAGTTTTAAATATATCAAAATGCTAAGAAACTTTTTGCAAATTGCGTTGTCGCGTCCGTCATTTCCTGTAACGAAACATTTCCATTCTTGACTATCCCTTTCAAAAAACAGCGCTTTTATCGCAGAGGACGTCATTATGACGCGCCCGGCTGATTGCAATCATCGGATTACTCTCAATCTCCGGGAGATTTTTTTGCGCGCATTCTGATTCACGCGATAAATTATAAGCAATCTTTTTTCAACGAAGACTAAACTGTCGACCCCTGGTCCATTACACTGGTGGCTTTACTTCTTTTGACAAAATTTGACGGGAGAAAGGATGCCTGGACTGCAGCGTAAAATGCCGATCTGGTTACCTTGTGTTATTTTACTGGTCGCGATGGCCTCTATTCAAAGCGGCGCTTCGCTGGCAAAGACGCTTTTTCCACTGGTCGGGGCACCCGGGGTAACGGCCCTGCGCCTGGCGCTGGGGACGCTCATTTTGATCGTCGTCTTTAAGCCGTGGCGATTGCGTTTTGCAAAAGATCAGCGTCTGCCTCTGTTGTGCTACGGCGTCTCGCTTGGGGCGATGAACTACCTGTTCTATCTGGCTATCCAGCGTATTCCGTTAGGTATCGCGGTAGCACTGGAATTTACCGGTCCGCTGGCGGTGGCGCTTTTTGCATCGCGCCGGGCAGTTGATTTTGTCTGGGTGATCCTCGCGGTTCTTGGTCTTTGGTTTCTGCTGCCGCTGGGCAAGGACGTGGCGCACGTTGACCTGACGGGTACGCTGCTGGCCCTGGGCGCAGGGGCATGCTGGGCGATTTATATTCTCTCGGGCCAGCGCGCGGGAGCAGAACATGGTCCGGCGACGGTGTCGATGGGATCGCTGATTGCAGCAATTATTTTCGTGCCTTTAGGCGCGTTGCAGGCAGGAGATGCCTTATGGCACTGGTCTATTTTGCCGCTGGGACTGGCGATTGCGGTTCTTTCGACGGCGCTGCCCTACTCCCTTGAGATGATCGCCCTTACCCGTCTGCCGACGCGCACCTTCGGCACGCTGATGAGTATGGAGCCGGCGCTGGCTGCCATTTCAGGCATCATTTTTCTTGGCGAAACCCTGACCTTCAATCAGACACTGGCACTGGGTGCCATTATTGCTGCCTCCATGGGCTCTACATTAACCCAGCGTCGTGAGCCCGAGATTAAACGGGTTAAAATCAAAAAATAATACTATTCTGCATGGCGTGCATAGCCATGCAGAATATTCGCATCTTATTTGTCGCGTTATTCCACCGTTTTTCATTGCCCTGTAAATAATAATGTCAGAGACAGCCAATCCTGAAATGGAATTAAGAATCATTTACCAGTTACAACATTAAGCCATTGATATATATAGTTAACCGAATCAGTAACAGACTTATGCTATTAAACTGATAGGTACAGACTGAATAGCAGAGTTAAAAAGCGGTGCTATACTTAATCTCGAAATTTACTTAGGAACCCACATCAAGAGGATATGAGATTATGAGTACCGCTAAACTAGTAAAAACAAAAGCGTCTAATCTGCTTTATACTCGCAACGATGTATCTGATAGCGAGAAGAAAGCCACCATTGAACTGTTAAACCGTCAGCTGGTTCAATTTATCGATCTGTCGCTGATCACCAAACAGGCTCACTGGAACATGCGCGGTGCTAACTTCATTGGTGTTCATGAAATGCTGGATGGCTTTCGCACAGCGTTAACCGACCATCTGGATACCATCGCTGAACGTGCCGTTCAGCTGGGCGGCGTTGCCCTGGGTACCACGCAGGTCGTTAACAGCAAAACCGCGCTGAAAAGCTACCCGCTCGATATCCACACCGTTCAGGATCACCTGAAAGAGCTGGCCGATCGTTATGCGATTGTCGCCAACGACGTGCGTAAAGGGATCACTGAAGCGAAAGATGAAGATACCGCGGATATCCTGACCGCAGCTTCACGCGATCTGGATAAATTCCTGTGGTTTATCGAATCTAACATCGAGTAACCATACGAAAATCCTGTCACCCCGCCGCCAGTGGGCGGGGTATGATGCACCGTAAAGGTGCATTTTTTTTGCCCTGCGCCTGCCAAAGTTAATTACTCGTAACAAGCACCTCACAAAATCGTTAATAAAAGATTGTTTTTCCCCCGGATTCTGCGATAAAAATCATCACAGGCTGTAACATCAGAGTTACGCACCAAAATGGTGCCCTGAGAGAGTGCATAAAGTGGTAAAACGATCATTTTTGTGCGCTTGCCTGCCGCTCGGTTACTGCAAAAACAATGAGTTGTAAAAGTGGCACGATTTTTTCATACCACCGTTTGTTCTTGCAGGGGATCGCCCCGTGAATATAAAAGGAAATGTTATGAAGTCTCTATTTAAAGTTTCCCTGGCTACGCTCGCGCTGGCTTTCGCAGTTTCTTCTCACGCAGCAGATAAAAAACTGGTCGTCGCCACCGACACCGCGTTCGTTCCTTTCGAGTTCAAACAAGGCGATAAATATGTTGGTTTCGATGTCGACCTGTGGGCCGCCATCGCCAAAGAACTGAAGCTGGATTACACCCTGAAGCCGATGGATTTCAGCGGCATCATCCCCGCGCTGCAAACGAAAAATATCGACCTGGCGCTGGCCGGGATCACCATTACCGACGAACGTAAAAAAGCGATCGAGTTCTCCGATGGCTACTACAAAAGCGGCCTGCTGGTAATGGTAAAAGCGGATAACAACGATGTTAAATCGGTAAAAGATCTGGACGGTAAAGTGGTTGCCGTGAAGAGCGGTACCGGTTCCGTTGATTACGCAAAAGCTAATATCAAAACCAAAGACCTGCGTCAGTTCCCGAACATCGATAACGCCTATATGGAACTGGGTACCAACCGTGCAGACGCGGTGATCCACGATACGCCAAACATCCTGTACTTCATTAAAACAGCGGGCAACGGCAAATTTAAAGCCGTGGGTGAGTCGCTTGAAGCACAGCAATACGGCATCGCCTTCCCGAAAGGCAGCGATGACCTGCGTGAGAAAGTGAACGGTGCCCTGAAAACATTGCACGACAACGGCACTTATAACGAAATCTACAAAAAATGGTTCGGCACTGAACCTAAATAATACGCTTTGATGCACGCTTCTGGGGGCGGCCTTCGCCCCCTGCTCTATTTAACGCGGTAACAGGAATTTATTATGGAGTTTGACTGGAGTGCCATTTGGCCTGCCATTCCGATTTTGCTGAAAGGGGCCAAAATGACGCTGTGGATTTCGGTCCTCGGCCTTGCAGGCGGTCTGATCATCGGCCTGCTGGCGGGGTTTGCCCGCTCTTTCGGCGGCCGCATCATCAATTTCATCGCCCTCGTGTTTATTGAAATCATTCGCGGCACCCCGATTGTCGTGCAGGTTATGTTTATCTACTTTGCCCTGCCGATGGCCTTCAATGATTTGCGCATCGATCCCTTTAGCGCGGCGGTAATCACCATTATGATCAACTCCGGCGCGTATATTGCGGAGATCACCCGTGGTGCGGTACTGTCGATTCACAGAGGCTTTCGCGAAGCGGGGCTGGCGCTGGGTCTGTCACGATACGAAACCATCCGCCACGTCATTCTGCCGCTGGCGCTGCGCCGTATGCTTCCGCCGCTGGGGAACCAGTGGATCATCAGTATCAAAGATACTTCCCTGTTTATCGTCATCGGCGTTGCTGAACTGACGCGTCAGGGACAGGAGATTATTGCCGGTAACTTCCGCGCGCTGGAGATCTGGAGCGCCGTCGCCGTCATCTATCTGATTATCACTCTGGTTCTGAGCTTCGTTCTGCGCCGTCTTGAAAAAAGGATGAAAATCCTGTGATTGAATTTAAAAACGTCTCCAAGCACTTTGGTCCCACTAAAGTGCTGCACAATATTGATTTGCACATCGCTCAGGGTGAAGTAGTGGTCATTATCGGCCCGTCGGGTTCGGGAAAATCGACGCTGCTGCGCTGCATCAACAAGCTGGAAGAGATTACCAGCGGCGAACTGATTGTTGACGGCCTGAAGGTAAACGATCCGAAAGTGGACGATCGGTTAATTCGTCAGGAAGCCGGGATGGTGTTCCAGCAGTTCTACCTGTTCCCGCATCTGACGGCGCTGGAAAACGTGATGTTCGGCCCGCTGCGAGTGCGCGGAGCCAAAAAAGCGGAGGCTGAAAAGCTGGCGCTGTCGCTGCTGGCGAAAGTGGGCCTTGCCGAACGTTCGCACCATTATCCGTCAGAGCTTTCCGGCGGCCAGCAGCAGCGCGTGGCGATTGCCCGTGCGCTGGCGGTGAAACCGAAAATGATGCTGTTTGATGAGCCGACCTCTGCCCTCGACCCGGAGCTGCGCCACGAAGTGCTGAAAGTGATGCAGGATCTGGCAGAAGAAGGCATGACAATGGTGATCGTCACCCATGAAATCGGCTTTGCCGAGAAAGTCGCCTCGCGTCTGATCTTTATAGACCAGGGACGGATTGCCGAAGACGGTCATCCACAAACGCTGATTGAAAACCCACCCAGCCTGCGCCTGCAGGAGTTTTTGCAGCACGTCTCCTGATCCCTGGCCCGCCCCTTTTGGGGCGGGTTTTCCAGAATGTTCTCAATTCCCGCCATGCCATTATGGGGTTCTATACTTATCATTTTGTTATAGATTCTCACTGGAGGAGTCCATGCCGTGGATTGTGTTGCTACTTCTTGGTCTGCTTAGCGCCCCGCTGCACGCGGCGACGATCCCAGGCGTCACCACCAGCGCCCCGCCAGCGAAGGACGAAAAAACCCAGCCCAGCGAGCCGGATCTGGCGCAGAAAAAAGCGGCTTACGCCGCGCTGGCTGACGTCCTGGCTAACGACACCTCCCGCGACGAGCTGATCGAACAGCTTCGTCAGGTGGCGGCAACTCCACCGCCGGAACCGGTCCCTGCCATTGCGCCACCGGAGGCGAAAAACGATAAAACGGTGCTGGAAAATGTCACCACCGTAGGCCGGTATTACGGTGAACAACTCTCCTCCCGCTTTGCTCAACTGTATCGTAATATCACCGGCTCCCCGCACAAGGCTTTCAATCCTCATACCTTTACCAATGCGCTTACCCATTTTATAATGCTGGCGGGCATGGTCTTCGCCTTTTACGCGGTGATCCGCATCGCCGCGCTGCCGCTTTATCGCAGAATGGGCCGCTGGGGACGCAAAAAAAATCGCGAGCACGGCAACTGGCTCCAGCTTCCCGGCATGATCATCGGCGCGTTTATCATCGATTTACTGCTGCTGGTACTGGCGCTTTTTGTCGGTCAAATCCTGATTGAAAATTTTAACTCCGGCAACCAGACCATCGCGTTCCAGCAAAATCTGTTTCTGAGCGCTTTCGCCCTGATTGAGTTTTTCAAAGCCATTCTGCGCCTGATATTCTGCCCGCGCGTCCCCGAACTGCGTCCGTTTTCGATCACCGACGAGTCAGCCCATTACTGGAACCTGCGCCTGAGCGCGCTCAGTAGCTTAATCGGCTATGGGCTGATTGTGGCGGTGCCGATTATTTCCAATCAGGTTAACGTGCAGTTCGGCGCGATGGCCAACGTGGCGATCATGCTGTGTATTACGCTGTGGGCGCTGTATCTTATTTTCCATAATAAACAAAAAATCACCGAGGATTTGCTGCACCTGGCCGATCGCTCGCTCTCCTTCTTCAGTTTGTTTATTCGCGCCTTTGCCCTGGTGTGGCACTGGCTGGCAACCGCCTATTTCATCGTCCTGTTCTTCTTTTCACTCTTCGATCCGGGCAATAGCCTGAAATTTATGATGGGTGCAACGGTGCGCAGCCTGGCGATTATCGGTCTTGCGGCCTTTGCGTCCGGCATTTTATCCCGCTGGATTGCCAAACGTATTACGCTCTCTGCGCAAACCCAGCGTAACTATCCTGAACTGCAAAAGCGGCTCAACGGCTGGCTTTCCACGGCGCTGAAAGCCGCGCGTATTCTGGTGGTTTGCGTGGCGATTATGCTGCTGCTCAGCGCGTGGGGTCTGTTCGATTTCTGGAACTGGCTGCACAACGGCGCGGGGGAGAAAACCGTCGATATCCTGATCCGCATCGCGCTGATCCTGTTCTTCTCGGCGGTGGGCTGGACGGTACTGGCGAGCCTGATTGAAAACCGCCTGTCCTCCGATATTCACGGCCGCCCGCTACCGAGCGCACGTACCCGCACGCTGCTGACGCTGTTCCGTAACGCGCTGGCGGTGATTATCAGTACCATTACCATCATGATCGTGCTTTCGGAAATTGGCGTGAATATCGCCCCGCTGCTGGCAGGTGCCGGAGCGCTGGGACTGGCTATCTCATTCGGCTCACAAACGCTGGTAAAAGATATTATCACCGGGGTCTTCATACAATTTGAGAACGGGATGAATACCGGCGATCTGGTGACCATCGGGCCGCTCACCGGCACGGTTGAACGGATGTCAATTCGATCGGTCGGCGTGCGTCAGGATACCGGCGCGTACCACATTATTCCGTGGTCCTCGATCACCACCTTCGCCAACTTCGTACGCGGTATCGGCTCGGTGGTGGCGAACTATGACGTCGATCGTCATGAGGATGCCGATAAAGCAAATCAGGCGCTGAAAGAGGCGGTAAGCGAGTTGATGGAAATGCCGGATATTCGCGCGCTGGTGATTGGCGAGCCGTCGTTTGCGGGCATTGTCGGCCTGACTAACACCGCCTTTACCCTGCGCGTCTCGTTTACCACTCAGCCGCTGAAACAGTGGACCGTTCGTTTCGCGCTGGACAGCCAGGTGAAAAAACATTTCGACCGGGCCGGGGTTCGCGCTCCGGTGCAAACCTGGCAAATCCTGCCCTCGCCAGGGGCAGCGATGCAGCCGCCGGGAGCCATGCCAACATCGGGTGTGGCTCCCCAGCCGCCTGCCGAGCCAACGCTTTAGCGGGCGCGGACCGCGAAACGACGACGCTGGTCTTCGTCGAGGAAGGTCCAGGCGATAAAGCGACTCTGCTTTTGACCCTGGGCCATCTCTTTTTTCACTACTTTCACCGCGCCTGCTGCCGTCAGCGCCGGATACAACAGCGGCAGGTTTTCACCACGGGACACCAGCGAACTAAACCACATCACCTGACGGGCAAAGGTTTTGCTCTCTTCAATCATCTGCTGAATAAAACGCACTTCCCCGCCTTGGCACCACAACTCCTGCTGCTGACCGCCAAAGTTACGCGCATCACCCTGCTTTTGCCCCAGATTGCGCCGCTTACGCTCGTTACCCTCTCGCGCCGCCTCGGCGGAATCGTGGAACGGCGGATTACAAATAGTGGCGTCGTACTGCTCGTTTTTACGAATGATGCCGCGAAAAATAGCGGTTTCATCTTTCTGTTTACGCAGGCGAATGCTGCGGTTCATGCCCGGATTGCCGTTCACGATGGCCTGGGCGCTGGCAAACGCCCCGGCATTGACCTCGGTACCGGTAAAGCGCCAGCCATACTCAGAGGCGCCAATCAGCGGGTAGATACAGTTTGCGCCGACGCCGATATCCAGCACGCTGGCCTGACGGGGAATTTCACCGCCGGTTTCTGACAGCAGGTCGGCCAGATGGTGAATATAATCCGCCCTGCCCGGCACCGGCGGGCAAAGAGAACCCTCCGGAACATCCCACTGCTGCACGCCGTAAAAATGCATCAGCAGCGCTTTGTTCAATGCCTTAACGGCCCGCGGTTCGGCAAAGTTAATGGTCTCCTCGCCGGAGGGATTGGTGGTGATAAATTCAGCAAGCTCCGGACACGCCACGCAGAGGGCGGGAAGATCGTAGCGGTCACGGTGGCGGTTACGCGGGTGTAATCCCGGTTTCTGGGCATTCATAGCTTTCTCCTGTCGATTGCCGCGTAAGATACCCGTTGACGCCGGGCGGGTAAATAAGTGAGTCTGGAGAAATCCGTTTTTTGCAGAGGAAAACTATGTATTTTTATCAGCCATCGCAGGGTCATGGCCTGCCGCACGATCCGCTTAACGCGATTATTGGCCCCCGTCCAATTGGCTGGATCGCTTCGCAGGACGCGCAGGGAAAGGCCAACCTGGCCCCGTACAGCTTTTTCAACTGCTTTAATTACCGGCCACCGATTATCGGTTTTGCCAGCAGCGGCTGGAAAGACAGCGTGCGCAATATTGTCGAGACCAAAGAGTTTGTCTGGAATCTCACCACCCTGCCGCTGGCGCGTCAGATGAATGAAACGTCGGCCACCCTGCCGCACGGTGAAAATGAGTTTTTGCGCGCCGGACTGACGCCTGCGGCCAGCCGCCTTGTCAGCGTCCCGCGCGTGGCAGAAAGCCCGGTTAATTTCGAATGCCGTCTTTCGCAGTGCATTCAGCTTACCGGCGCAGACGGCACGGCGGTAGACACCTGGCTGGTACTGGGAGAGGTAATTGCGGTACATATTGATGAGTCGCTGCTGGAGGATGGCATCTACCAGACCGCCAAAGCGCAGCCGGTGCTGCGGGCGGGTGGGCCATCCGCGTATTACAGCATTGATGAAGCCCACCGCTTTGACCTGATCCGCCCGGATGCGCGGCAGGGATAATTTTTATCCTTCTCACCCATCCTTGTGCCTTAAATTGCGTGCCGCGAATGGTCCTAAAACCCCGCGCCACGCCCTTGCCTGCACAAAATTTGACCCCATTTTGCTATAATGAAGTAAACCTCAGGAGGTAAAAATGGCATCAGGTTGGGCAAATGACGGTGCTGTGCAGGATCAGATCGACAGTACCATTGAAGATGCGGTTGCACGTGCGCGTCGCGACCTGCCAACGGGTGAAAGCGTCGAATTTTGTGAAGAATGCGATGAACGTATCCCGGAAGCGCGTCGTAAGGCGATCCCAGGCGTGCGGCTGTGCGTGAACTGTCAGCAGAAGAAAGATTTAAATAATGCGAAATTTTCAGGATATAATCGCAGAGGTTCGAAGGATAGCCAGTTACGCTGACTGTTCTTTGCCGATGCTGACAGCATCCCACGGTAACGTTACGAGCACGGATTTCAGGGGCCGGAGTAGCAAACTGTGCCTTTAAACTTTTTCTGACCGTGCTCATTCTTCTTTCAGCTTCACGGCCAAAAATAATTTATTAATAATCAATAAATTATCATCATTCAAATTTTTCGAACAACGTCGTCAATTCTCTTCGATTTTATCTCTCGAAAAAAAGCGTGATACTTATCACATCGACGGAACATCGTCACATTAACAGAATAACCTGCGAGAGATTAACTATGAAAACCATCAAATATGCTGTTGCCGCTATCGCCCTTTCTACACTTTCCTTTGGCGCTTTTGCTGCTGAAGCCGTTAACCCGGCTCAGGCACAGAGCATGAATAAAGTCGGCGTGGTTTCCGCTAACGGCGCAACTACGCTGGACGGCCTGGAAGCGCGTCTGGCAGAGAAAGCGGCTGCCGCTGGTGCAAAAGGCTACAGCATCACCTCTACCAACGGTAACAACAAAATGAGCGGCACTGCGGTTATCTACAACTAATCGCCACTCTATGTTGACCTGACCCGCTGGCCACCCACCGGCGGGGCGCATTAACCCTCATTATTGACTCTGTGTTTGTTACCCTTTTTGCCCGTCCATGATGGACGGGCTTTTTTTTGGCATACGCTTAGTAACTCTGCGCAACGCGGGCCAGCCCGGACGCCAGAGTATCCACTTCGCCGGTTGCCAACAGGCAGCAGGCAATCTGAATTTTCAGCGACTGCGGCACCGGCTCGCAGCCGCTGACGCAGCGCTCAATCCAGCGCGCGGTAACCTCAGGATCTTTACTCTCCGGTAGCGATAGTTCACTGGCCTCGCTGAGTTCCTGACGTTCGCTGATAACCCGCACGCCGCCTGCGTCGATCAGGCTGATCGGCGGGCAACGCTGCGGACTGGCGTAAACTTCGCCCTCAGTCCCCTGCATCAGCAGGCCGCGCCCGCCGATATCGGTGAAAAATTGCGCCACCCGCGTAACGTATTCCGGATGAGAAACGCTGGAGAGACGCAGCGCAGCATCTTCTGCAAACGGCGTAGCCAGCTTTGCCAGGGTATGCGCGCTGTTACGTACGCCCATCCGCCAGCGTAACGCCAGCTGTTTTTCCAGCGGCGGGCAGAACGCACTGACCGGAATATACACCGGCTGCGATCCGTCGAGTTTCGCCTGGGCCTGCCCGGCATGATGCGTGGCCTTAATGCCCAGCAGGGAAAAAATTGTTTCCGTCAGCACGCGTCCGGGATCTTCACTCACCCCATGAACCACCACCGGGAAGCCGAACTTATGCAGCAGGATCGCCAGCAGCGGCGTCAGGTTGGCCTGTTTTCGCGCCCCGTTGTAGCTCGGAATAACCACCGGCATTGGCTTCGCCACCGGTGGCGTCAGGCGCATCACCTGCTGCTGCATTGCCTGATAGAATCCCTGCATCTCGGCTTCACCCTCGCCCTTGATACGCAGGGCAATCAGAATGCCGCCCATTTCGAGATCGCCCACGTCGCCGTTAAGCATTCGGCTATACAGCTCTCGTGCGGTGTCGAGATCCAAATCGCGGGCGTGATTCTTCCCCCGTCCCACTTCTTTGATGATCTTGCGGTAATCCATCCAACGTCCTCCTGCGGCTCACATCATTAACGTCGTTTGCGACGGGTTGGTTTTGTTTTGGTTTTGTTAACTATAACGTCAGGCACTTCAGGTTGGGAAATCGGAAACACTGGCAGCGCATTCAGCAGCCGCTGACCGTAGTTTTTCGTCAGCAGACGTTTATCATAAATCACCACTTCCCCCCAGCAGCTGTGGCTGCGGATCAAACGCCCCACCTGCTGAATGAGATTGAACGAGGCGCTGGGCAGGCTTTGTACTTCAAACGGATAACGCTTCAGGCTCTTCAGCCACTCGCCTTCGGTGATCACCACCGGACTGTCGATAGGCGGGAAAGCGATTTTATGAATGTGGACCTGGCTTAACAACTCACCTTTGAGATCCAGCCCTTCAGCAAAAGATTGTAGCCCGACCAGGACGCTACGCTCGCCAGCTTCCACCCGCTTGCGGTGCAGCTCCACCAGCCGATAGCGCGGTTGATCGCCCTGCACCAGCAACAGCAGGCGCAGATCGGTAACGTGCTCCAGAAAGCGCTGCATGGCGCGACCGCTGGCAAACAATACCAGCATACCGCGATGCTTTTTACTCTCCAGCTCCCGGCGGAAAAACGCCGCCATTTCAGCCACGTGCTGCGCTTCGTTTTCCATCAGCGGCTCATAGTGCATCTGCGGGATAATAATCTTGCCCTGTTCGACGTGGTTAAAAGGCGAGTCCAGCGCCACAAAGCGGTCGCCCGCCTTCTCTTTGAGTCCGCTCATCTCCTGCAAACGGGAAAAACTGTTAAGCGAACGCAACGTGGCGGAGGTAACGACAATGTGCGGCACGCTGCGCCAGAGCAATTTTTCCAGCTGGTCGCTGACGCGGATGCCAACACAGTGAAAAAACATATGACTCTGCCCTTCGCGGACGTCCCGCGTCGCCCATTTTGACACCGGCGCACCGGAGGCATGCGCCAGCGAGGCCAGACGCCAGAGTTTACTCTGCGCCTCAAACATCCCCAGCGCGCGGTTCATTTGCAGGATCACCCGGTGCAGGCGAACGATATCGTGCGAGCCGGTTTTTTCACCTAGATCGTTGAGAAACGCCTCGGCCAGCCCGCGCAGCAGCTCGGTCAATTTTGCCAGACGCTGACAAATAGCCATGATCTCGTCCGGTAACTCCCCCATCACAAAGCGATGCTCCGCCTCCTGAGTAGCCGGAAGGTATACATTCAGAATCGCATTCAGGGAGGCAATCAGTTCATAAAGCTCTTCGCAATGGGCGTTAAGGCGCTCCGGCGTCGCGAGCGGCGGCAGGGTTTTCGGACGAAACTGTTCAAGGCAGGTCGCGACCAGTTTGGTAAAAAGATCGAGCTGGAGCCGATACCATGGCGCGGTGATTTCAGCGCTCATTTCCAGCGCGTCGCGCGCGACATCGGGCAGGTGATGGCCTTCATCAAGCACCAGCAGCATATTTTTCGCTTCCGGCAGTACCGCTTCACTCTCCATTGCCGCCATCACCAACGCGTGATTGGCCACCACCACCTCCGCGTCCTGGATTTCACGCCGGGCAACAAAAAACGGGCATTCCCGGTAGTAGTGACAGTTTCGGTTCAGGCAGCTGGCTTTGTCAGTACTCAGGCGTCGCCACAGATCGTCACTGATGGCGCGGTCGGTATGATCGCGCAGGCCATCCCATTTATAGCTGTCGAGATCTTTTTTTAGCGTCGCACAATGCTGCTGCTCTTCTTTGTTATTCGGCGTCAGCTCATCATCAAGAAAGGCCAGCAGATCCTGCTGGGTTTCTTCCGTGCTGGCAAGCGCGGTGAGGTTACGCGGGCAAACGTAGCGACCGCGCCCAAATGCCGCCGTGAAGCGCAGCTCAGGAATGATTTTTTTCAGCAGCGGTAAATCTTTGCTGTAGATCTGGTCCTGAAGCGCCACGTTGGCGGTACTGACCACCAGCGTTTTTTGCTCTTCCCTGGCGATGGCGATACCGGGGATCAGGTACGATAAGGTTTTGCCGACGCCCGTCGGCGCTTCAATTGCCAGGTGCCGCCCGTCCTCGCCAGCGAGGGTTTTCGCCACGTCAGCAATCATCTGCCGCTGCGGCGGACGCGGGATAAACTCCGGAATTTGCTGTTGCAGCGCCTTATACCAGGCGGCGATTTGCGCTTTTAGCGCAGGAGTAAGGGCCATCGTAAAACCTGAGATACTGTATAAACAGCCACTATTGTGCCATTTTTCAGTCTGCCGGGGTATGGGTTTTTGGAATTGTGGAAAGTGGCTCGCAAATATTTCACAGGGTTAGACGGGTTCCCCTCTTCCTGACAGAAGAGGGGGAAAGGCGTTAGCGCAGCTCTGGCCAGTAGTCTTTGTTTGCTTCAATCAGCGCATCCAGCACCTGACGTGCTTTTTTCGCATCGACGATCGTGCGGTTAAGCGTTAATGCCTGTAGGGCTTTAGTGTAGGAGCCTTCAAACCACGCCTCAACGGTCAGCCGCTCATAAGCAAACTGTTGCTCAATCAACCCTTTGTAAAAGGTCGGGATTTTCCCTATGCCATACGGACGCGGTCCGTTGCAGCCAATTTCTGCCGTCAGTTCGACCATCACATCGTCATCAAGGTTTTCGACCAGTCCATTATTGGGCAGCATCACAATGAATTTTTTCTTCAGATTGAAGGCGATAGCTTCGGCCAGCTCGACGATCATGTCGCCGTGCGCGTCGTTGTGTACCACGTGTACGTTGCGCGTCGTCCCTTCGGCCACCGCGGTGCGGCACTCTTCAAAGACCCGTTTTTCCCGGCCGTTAATCACTTCATTGGCGCGGGTAAAGTTGGGGTCCAGTCTGGAGAATTTATACTCCGGGTAAAGGTAATATTGCAGATAGGTGTTCGGCAGATAATCCGGGAAATCACGCAGCATATCGGCCACTGCCGCGTAGGTTTCCAGCCAGGATTTATCGCGCTGTTCGGCGTCCACCGGTTTAAAACCGTTGGCGGCAATATAGGCTTTCAGTTCCGGAGCAAGGTCATTGCCGTTTTCATCATACAGATGAGTAAACCAGCCGAAGTGGTTGAGGCCGAAATAGACCGGATCGAAGGTTGCCGGGTCGCGGTTCAGCAGGCGCCCATAAGAGCGCAGCAGGTTAACCGGCTGATCGCAGATATTGAGGATGCGTTTATCTTGCGGAAAACGCTTGTTCAGGGCATCCGCCACAATCGCCGCCGGATTGGTGTAGTTAAGGATCCAGGCTTGCGGCGAACGGGCACGGACTTTCTCGACCAGCGCAATCATGTCGCGAATGGAGCGCATACCGTAGGCAAAGCCACCTGCGCCGCAGGTTTCCTGCCCGATGACGCCGAGGCTTAGCGGGATTTTTTCATCTTTCTCGCGCATCGCATAGCCGCCGGTGCGCATCTGACAGAAGATGAAATCCATATCATTAAACGCGACCTCTTCGTCGGTGGTATAGGTAAATTCCAGTTCCGGATATTCTTCGCTGAATAAGACTTTAGCGTAGTCGCCAATTACCGCCTGGCGTTCGCTATTCACGTCAAACATCACCAGTTTTTTTAAGGGCAGACGCGCCTTGAGTTTGCATAATGCTTTTAATAATCCCGGCGTCCATGTGGAACCCCCACCGACTAATACGATATTAAAATGTGTTTTCATCATCAGTTCTCTTATTGCGTCTGTTGAACGAGTAAATGTTGTTTCACCGCGCTGGCAATACTTTCTACCTGCGGCCCGTAAATAACCTGAATGTCGTTATCCGTCGCGCGAATAAAGCCGCTGGCACCGCTGCGCCTGAGCGCGGCTTCATCGACTTTTTGCATATCGATTATTTTTACCCGCAGGCGGGTGAAGCAGCAGTCAACCTGCTGAATATTGTCCTGACCGCCGAGACCGGCAATAATATGCGCGCTGTGTTCATCCGCCGGTAATTCCCTGGCACTGGCAACCGACGCCGCGCTTTCTTCTTCGCGGCCTGGCGTTTTGACATTGGTGCGTAAAATGATCCACCTAAAAGAGAAGTAGTAGACGGGTGCCCAGATAGCGCCGAGCAGCAGGCTGAACCACCAGTGGGTTTTCGCGCCGCCCAGTACGCCAAAGACCATAAAATCAATCAATCCGCCCTGAATATTACCGATCGTCATCTCAAGCAGTTGCGCACAGGCAAACGACAGTCCGGTCATAAACGCGTGGAAAATAAACAGCAGCGGCGAAACAAAGATAAAGCTGAACTCCAGCGGTTCAGTAATGCCGGTAGTGAATGAGGCCAGCGCACCGGCCATCATTAAGGCTTTTACCCGCTGTTTGTGCTCCGGCTTTGCGCAGCGGTACATCGCCAGCGCGGCGGCGGGCAGACCAAACATCATCACCGGAATTTTGCCCTGCGCCAGAAAACGCGTGGCTTCGCGGGTAATATCCTCACTTAGCGCGCCGGGATGGGCCAGCGCGTAATTAAATATGGAGAGCGCGCCGATGACGCTTTCGTTATTGACATTCACCATGCCGCCGACCGGGGTGAAGCGCACGGTTTCATTAAGAATATGATGCAGGCCGGTGGGAATTAAGATTCGCTCGGTGAAAGCATAAATAAAGGTGCCAAACGCGCCGGATTCACCAATAAATCGTCCCAGATGAATAATGGCACTGGCAATCACCGGCCACACCAGCGACATTAAAACGCCCACCAGCGGCAAAACAATAACGGTAATAATGGGAACAAAGCGGCGGCCACCAAAATAAGCGATGGCCGCCGGGAGTGTAATCGTATAAAAGCGGTTATGCAGAATGACCGTTACCATCCCGGCGATCACCCCGCCGAGGACGCTCATCTGGTAGG
Organism: Superficieibacter sp. HKU1; assembly: GCF_029319185.1. Taxonomy (NCBI): domain Bacteria; kingdom Pseudomonadati; phylum Pseudomonadota; class Gammaproteobacteria; order Enterobacterales; family Enterobacteriaceae; genus Superficieibacter; species Superficieibacter sp. HKU1. Next base: position 1,685,360 of record NZ_CP119754.1, on the reverse strand, counting down.
AAAAAATACCGAGGGTGTTGGCAAATTCCGCGGAATACATCACCGCCTCGGTCTGGCTATAGCCTTTTGCCATAAAAGCCGCCGTCGACGTCGTCTCTGGCGTTAATCCCTGCGCCAGCAAACTGTAATTAACGCCAACGTGAAAGGTAATAAAACCAATGACCGCCGCCAGCGCCGCCGTGGGTTTTTCATCGCGGGCCAGGCCAATCGCACAGGCAATGGCAAACAGCAGCGGTAGATTGGCGAATAACGCCCCGGCAACCTTGCGGATAAAGCCAATCGCCTGCTGCATCATTTCAGCGTGAATAATGCTTTCACCGACGATTGCCGGATTCTGCAAGGCCGCTGCCAGGCCAAGAAAAATACCGGCGGCAGCGATCACCGAGATCGGCATCATTAATGCCTTACCTAAATCTTGTAAAAACTCACCTGCCCGACTCATATCGCATTCCCTGTAAGGTAGAAGTGACGTATCAGACTACACGTTAAGGGGAGTATAGGCGATTTGGATGTATAGTTGTCTAGCCCACTAATTTAAAAACAGGATATTGATCACATAATCATCAGGTGACGCGATCAGGGACGCGCGGCGGTAAGGGTGAAACGGTAATGCTGCTGATTGTAGTAAATTTCTGAGATTTCAAAGGGGGTATTATCGCGCAATAGCGCAACAGAAGTCGCATGCAGCACTGGCTCGTCGCGGTTAATGCCTAACATATCGCGCACCTCCTGCGAGGGGAGTTCGGCGCGGATCTCCTTTTCAGACCGTTCAACGGTAAACCCTTTGCGGCTGATATAGGCGTATTTTGAGGCATTCAGATCGGCTTCGCATAAATCGGCAAACGGCTGAGCGATCATCCACGACTGTTCAAAAACAAAGGGAATATCGCCCACCAGCCGTAGCCGTTTCATAAACCAGACCTCTTCACCCGGTGCAAGGAGAAGCGTGTGTGCAATCTCAGCCGTGACGGGCTGGCGAATAAGGCATATCAGGCGATTGACCACCGGTTCATCCAGCCCCAGCGTGGCCTCGCTGGAGGAGAGATGGCGATCGAGCGGCAGTGAGATGCGCAGGTTTTTGCTGCTCTGCACCACGAATGTCCCCTGCCCGCGCCGACGTTCGACTTTACCCTGCCGGACCAGATAATCCACCGCTTTACGCGCGGTCATGCGGGAAATGGTGAACTGCTGGCAGAGTTCATTTTCGGAAGGAATAGCATCGCCGGGACGCAGCAACCCTGCGGTGATTTGCCCGGTAAGGTATTGTTCAAGTTGCAAATAGACCGGCACGGTAGAGTGTTTATCAATCATTAACGATGCTCCCTGTAGAGAGTATTATGTTAACTACCCGACCGCAAAGTGACAACGTCTCTGCACAAAAGTCGCGCCTGGCTGAAAAGAAACAGGCCGGACGATCCGGCCTGTGAATTATACTGCTGAAGGTTTGCGCGGACGGGGACGACGCGGCTTTTCACCGGCCGGTTTGCCGTCATTGCTGCGCGGGCCTCTGCCTTTCGGCGCGCCGCCGTCGGTGCGACGAGGCTGTTGTTGACCGCGGCCACCGCCGCCCTGTCCACGACCGCCGCCACGCTGCTGCTGACGACCATTCTGGATGGGCTCCGCTTTAATCGAAGGATCCGGCTCGTAGCCTTCCAGCGCGATACGCGGGATCTCTTTTTTCAGCAGGCGCTCGATATCGCGCAGCAGTTTATGCTCATCAACGCAAACCAGCGACAGCGCTTCGCCGGTGGCCGCTGCACGCCCGGTACGACCAATACGGTGGACGTAATCTTCCGGGACGTTCGGCAGCTCGTAGTTCACGACGTGCGGCAGTTCTTCGATATCCAGACCGCGCGCCGCGATGTCGGTAGCCACCAGTACGCGAATATCGCCGGATTTAAAGTCGGCCAGCGCCCGGGTACGTGCACCCTGGCTTTTATTACCGTGGATCGCCGCGCTGCGGATCCCGTCTTTATTCAGCTGTTCCGCCAGGTGGTTAGCGCCGTGTTTGGTACGGGTAAAGACCAGCACCTGCTGCCAGTTACCTTCGCCAATCATCTGCGACAGCAGTTCACGTTTGCGTTTCTTATCAACGAAATGCACGTGCTGAGTTACCTGCTCAGACGCGGTATTACGGCGCGCCACTTCAATTTCCAGCGGGTTACGCAGCAGCTTTTCGGCCAGCCCTTTGATGTCGTCGGAGAAGGTGGCGGAAAAAAGCAGGTTCTGACGCTTCGGCGGCAGTTTCGCCAGCACGCGGCGGATGTCGTGGATAAAGCCCATGTCGAGCATGCGGTCGGCTTCGTCCAGCACCAGTACTTCGATGTTATCTAATTTAACCGCGTTCTGATGTTCCAGATCCAGCAGACGGCCAGGAGTAGCAACCAGAATATCTACGCCGCCGCGCAGTTTCATCATTTGCGGGTTGATGCTGACCCCGCCAAACACCACCAGCGAACGAATATTGAGGTACTTACTGTAATCACGGACGTTTTCGCCAATCTGCGCCGCCAGTTCGCGGGTAGGCGTCAGGATCAGCGCGCGCACCGGGCGCTGCCCTTTTGCCGGCGCTCGTTGGGTAAGGTGCTGAAGCAACGGCAGCGTAAATCCGGCGGTTTTACCCGTCCCGGTCTGGGCGCTGGCCATAATATCGCGGCCTTCCAGCACGGCAGGGATCGCCTTCTGCTGAATGGGGGTCGGCTCACGGTATCCCTGCTCTGCAACAGCGCGCAAAATTTCAGGGCTCAGGCCAAGGGTATCAAAAGACATAACAGCTCCATATCACCCTCACCGTTACCGGTGTAGTTTTCAGGGCGATAGCAATAAGGCAGATGACAAAAACCACAATGTCATGAAGGGGCGGAGTGTAGCAGTTTTTGTGACGTGGCGCATAAATATCCCACCTGAGATGAGGATGCCGCTGGTTGCCACTTTTCTCTGGTGTCGATCGCGACGAATTGAGAGCGATCCGACAAAACAGGCATCGCGGTTAGACAAGCTCAAAATTACCTCATATTATTAATCAATCGATTGATTAATTTTTCGGGTATGCCATGAATGTCACTCCCGCCACCACCAAAGGTGAACAGGCAAAAGCACAATTGATCTCTGCGGCGCTGGCGCAGTTTGGCGAATATGGCCTTAATGCCACGACTCGCGAGATTGCCGCCCAGGCCGGGCAAAATATTGCGGCTATCCCCTACTATTTCGGCTCGAAAGAGGATCTGTACCTCGCCTGCGCGCAGTGGATTGCGGATTTTATCAACGCGCAATTTCAACCGCATACCGAGGCGGCGGAAAAACTGCTGGCGCAGCCAGTGCCAGACAAAGCGGCCATCCGCGCGCTGATCCTGAACGCCTGTGAGAATATGATCGCCCTGCTGACCCGCGATGAAACGGTTAACCTGAGCAAATTTATCTCTCGCGAGCAGCTCGCGCCGACGGCCGCCTACCGGCTTATTCACGATCGGGTGATCGCCCCGATGCACACGCACATGACACATCTCATCGCCGCATTTACCGGGCTTGACGCCACAGACACGCGTACGATTTTGCATACCCATGCCCTGCTCGGCGAGATCCTTGCCTTCCGCCTGGTACGGGAAACCATTCTGCTTCGTACCGGCTGGTCGCAGTTTGACGATGAGAAAACGGCGCTCATTTACCAGACCATTGCCAGTCATATCGATCTTATTCTGCACGGATTATCGAAAGGAGCCTGAAGCCATGAAAAAACCTGTCGTTATCGCCCTGGTCGTGATAATCGCGCTGGCCGCCATCGGCGGTGGCTGGATGTGGTACCACAGCAGGCAGAATCAGCCGTTGACGCTGTATGGCAATGTGGATATCCGCACGGTGAATATGAGTTTTCGCGTAGGGGGCAGGCTGGCGACGCTGGCGGTGGACGAAGGGGATCATATTCAGGCGGGGCAAGTGCTGGGCGAACTGGATCGCGCGCCTTATCAAAATGCGTTGCTACAGGCCAAAGCCAACGTCTCAACTGCGCAGGCGAAATACGATCTCACCATGGCAGGTTATCGGGCGGAAGAAATTGCTCAGGCCACCGCGGCGGTTAATCAGGCGCAGGCGGCGTATCAGTACGCGCAAAACTTTTATCAGCGCCAGCAAGGGCTGTGGAAAAGCCGCACTATTTCGGCCAACGATCTGGAAAACGCCCGCTCCTCACGCGATCAGGCGCAGGCCAGCCTGAAATCCGCCCAGGATAAACTCAGCCAGTTCCGCGCCGGTAACCGGCCACAGGAAATCGCCCAGGCGAAAGCCAGTCTCGAACAGGCGCAGGCACAGCTGGCGCAGGCTGAACTGGATTTGCAGGATACCACCCTTATCGCGCCTTCCGGCGGTACGCTATTAACCCGCGCCGTGGAGCCGGGCAGCATGTTAAACGCCGGCAGTACGGTACTCACCCTGTCGCTCACCCGTCCGGTCTGGGTACGCGCGTATGTAGATGAGCGCAATTTGCATCAGGCGCAGCCGGGCCGTGAAATTCTGCTTTATACCGATGGTCGTCCGGATAAGCCTTACCACGGAAAAATTGGCTTTATTTCGCCGACGGCGGAGTTCACGCCAAAAACCGTAGAGACGCCGGATCTGCGTACCGATCTGGTGTACCGGATGCGTATTATAGTGACGGACGCCGACGATGCCCTGCGTCAGGGGATGCCCGTCACGCTGAGATTTGATCAGGACGCGGCCGATGAGTGAAGCGCTTATCACCCTTAACGGGCTGGAGAAACGCTTTGCCGGGATGGATAAACCCGCCGTCGCCCCGCTGGACTGCACGATCCGCGCAGGCTACGTCACCGGGCTGGTCGGCCCCGACGGCGCAGGCAAAACCACCCTGATGCGGATGCTGGCGGGTCTGCTGAAACCCGATGGCGGCAGCGCCAGCGTCATCGGCTTTGATCCAATGACTGATGACAGCGCGCTGCATGCCGTGCTCGGCTACATGCCGCAAAAGTTCGGTTTGTATGAAGATCTGACGGTGATGGAAAATCTGACGCTGTATGCCGATTTGCGCAGTATCACCGGTGATACCCGGCAGAAAACCTTCGAACGCCTGCTGCAATTTACCTCGCTGGGGCCGTTTACCGAACGGTTAGCGGGCAAGCTGTCCGGCGGAATGAAACAAAAACTGGGGCTGGCCTGCACCCTGGTCGGTGAGCCAAAGGTATTGCTCCTCGACGAACCGGGCGTCGGTGTCGATCCCATTTCCCGCCGCGAACTGTGGCAGATGGTGCATGAACTGGCGGGCGACGGCATGCTGATCCTCTGGAGCACCTCCTATCTCGACGAGGCAGAACAGTGTCGCGACGTGCTGCTGATGAACGAGGGAGAGTTGCTCTATCAGGGTGAGCCGAAAGCGCTGACCCGGACTATCAGCGGGCGCAGTTTTTTACTCCACAGCCCGCAGGAAAATAACCGTCAGTTGTTACAGCGGACGTTGAAATTGCCGCAGGTCAGCGACGGCATGATTCAGGGGAAATCGGTGCGGCTGATCCTGAAAAAAGACGCGGCCCCCGAAGACGTTCGCCGTGCAGAAGGGATGCCGGACGTCGAGATGCGCGAAACGTCGCCGCGCTTTGAAGATGCGTTTATCGATCTGCTGGGCGGCGCGGGCACCGCTGAGTCGCCGCTGGGTGAGATCCTGCATACGGTCGAGGGGACGCCGGGCGAAACGGTGATTGAGGCGAAACAGCTTACTAAAAAGTTCGGGGATTTCGCTGCCACCGATCACGTGGATTTTACCGTCAAACGTGGAGAGATTTTTGGCCTGCTGGGGCCGAACGGCGCGGGTAAATCCACCACCTTCAAAATGATGTGCGGCCTGCTGGTGCCGACCTCCGGCAAAGCGCTGGTACTGGATATGGATCTCAAGGTCAGTTCCGGCAAGGCGCGGCAGCATCTGGGCTATATGGCGCAGAAATTTTCCCTCTACGGCAACCTGACCGTTGAACAAAATCTGCGTTTCTTCTCCGGGGTCTACGGGCTGCGGGGACGCGCGCAGAATGAAAAAATCTCCCGCATGAGCGAGGCGTTCGGCCTGAAAAGTATCGCTGGCCACGCCACCGACGCGCTGCCGCTGGGCTTCAAGCAGCGGCTGGCGCTGGCCTGCTCGCTAATGCACGAGCCGGACATTCTGTTTCTTGATGAGCCGACCTCCGGCGTCGATCCCCTCACCCGCCGCGAATTCTGGCTGCACATTAATAGCATGGTGGAAAAAGGGGTGACGGTGATGGTTACGACACACTTTATGGATGAGGCGGAATACTGCGATCGCATCGGGCTGGTGTATCGCGGCAAGCTTATCGCCCACGGTACGCCGGACGATCTGAAAGCCCAGGCCGCTGACGATCAACAAACTGACCCCACCATGGAAGAGGCATTCATCACGCTTATCAATAACTGGGATAAGGAGCATGCCGATGCGCAATAGCACCCTTTCCTGGCGACGCGTCCGCGCCCTGTGCGTCAAAGAGACGCGGCAAATCGTTCGCGATCCGAGCACCTGGCTGATTGCCGTGGTGATCCCCCTGCTGCTGCTGTTTATCTTCGGCTACGGCATTAATCTTGACTCCAGTAAGCTGCGGGTCGGTATTTTGCTGGAGCAGCACAGCGAAGAGGCGCTGGACTTCACCCATGCGATGACCGGTTCGCCATATATTGATGCCACCATCAGCGACAGTCGCCAGCAGCTTGTCGGGCTGATGCAGGCCGGGCGTATTCGCGGGATCGTGGTGCTCCCGACAGACTTTGCGCGCAAGATGGCGCGTGACGGCGACGATGCCCCCATTCAGGTGATTACCGACGGCAGCGAGCCGAACACCGCTAACTTTGTGCAGGGGTATGTCGAGGGGATCTGGCAAATCTGGCAAATGCAGCGGGCGGAGGATCGGGGTGAACATTTTGAGCCGTTAATAGATGTGCAGACCCGCTACTGGTTCAATCCGGCGGCGATCAGCCAGCACTTTATCATTCCCGGGGCGGTGACCATTATTATGACGGTGATCGGCGCGATCCTCACCTCGCTGGTGGTGGCGCGAGAATGGGAGCGCGGTACGATGGAGGCGCTCCTTTCGACCGAAGTGACGCGCACTGAACTGCTGTTATGCAAGCTTATTCCCTACTATTTTCTCGGCATGCTGGCGATGCTGCTGTGCATGCTGGTATCGGTGTTTATTCTCGGCGTGCCGTACCGCGGTTCGCTGCTGGTACTGTTTATTACCACCAGCCTGTTTTTACTCAGCACGCTGGGTATGGGATTGCTGATATCCACCATTACCCGCAACCAGTTTAACGCCGCGCAGGTGGCGCTGAACGCCGCGTTTTTACCGTCGATTATGCTGTCCGGGTTTATTTTCCAGATAGACAGTATGCCCGCGGCAATCCGGGTGGTGACCTATATCATCCCGGCGCGTTATTTCGTCAATACGCTGCAAAGCCTGTTTCTGGCGGGCAATATTCCCACGGTGCTGGTAATAAACGTGCTGTTTTTGATTGCCTCGGCGGTGATGTTTATCGGGCTGACGTGGATGAAAACCAAACGGCGGCTGGATTGATAGTTAACAGGAGACGCTATGTTTTATCGCTTATGGACGTTAATTCGCAAAGAGCTCCAGTCGCTGCTGCGTGAACCGCAGACGCGCGCCATTTTGATTCTGCCGGTGCTGATCCAGGTATTTTTGTTTCCGTTTGCCGCCACGCTTGAGGTGAGCAACGCCACTATCGCTATATATAACGAAGATAACGGTAAACATGCCGTTGAGCTAACCCAGCGTTTTGCCCGTGCGAAAGCCTTTACCCATGTCCTGCTGCTAAGAAGCCCGCAGGAGATCCAGCCGACCCTGGACAGGCAAAAGGCGCTGCTGCTGGTACGCTTCCCGGCAGATTTCTCACGTAATCTTGATGCCCTTCAGCCAGCCCCCATGCAGCTTATTCTTGACGGGCGCAATTCTAACAGCGCGCAAATCGCCGCCAACTACCTCCAGCAGATCGTCAAAAACTACCAACTGGAGCTAACCGAAAATCAGCCGAAGCCTAACAACAGCGAACTGGTGGTGCGCAACTGGTATAACCCGAATCTGGATTACAAATGGTTTATCGTGCCGTCATTGATTGCAATGATCACCACCATTGGCGTGATGATTGTCACCTCGCTTTCCGTCGCGCGCGAACGCGAACAGGGAACCCTGGATCAGCTCCTGGTGTCGCCCCTGGCAACCTGGCAAATATTTATCGGCAAGGCGGTCCCGGCGCTGGTGGTGGCGATGTTTCAGGCTTCAGTGGTACTGGCCGTTGGTATCTGGGCCTACCATATTCCCTTCGCCGGGTCGCTGGGGCTGTTTTACTTCACGATGATCATCTATGGCCTGTCGCTGGTAGGATTTGGGCTGCTGATTTCGTCGCTGTGTTCGACCCAGCAGCAGGCGTTTATCGGCGTCTTCGTCTTTATGATGCCCGCCATTCTGCTTTCCGGCTACGTTTCGCCCGTTGAGAATATGCCGGTATGGTTGCAGAACCTGACGTGGGTCAATCCAATCCGCCACTTTACCGATATCACCAAGCAGATTTATTTGAAGGATGCGAGTCTGGAGATTATCTGGGGAAGCCTGTGGCCGCTACTGGTGATAGCGGCCACCACGGGATCAGTGGCGTATATGATGTTTCGGCGCAAGATTGCTTAACTTTTTATCTTTCGCCAGCAGCGAAACCACCGCCGGCCCCGCCAGGATCGCCAGCCCGACCACGGCCAGCAGAAGATTATTGTGCACGACGCGGGAGATCAGCCACAGCACAATCAGCGCGGTGCCAAAGTACCAGGTGGTGGTCAGCTCTTCCAGAACGTCGGCCACGTCGCGCCAGCGCCTGTCGTGGTGGCGCTGCAACGCCAGCATCAGCACGACCGTCACGCTGTAAACTACGCATAAGCCCAGCCCGACACGGACCATTATGCCGCCCATCCAGCTGGCTACCAATAGCGCCACAATCAGCAAATGCAACACAATCTGCCAGCAACTGAGACCCGTTGCGACACGAACACGTTGTTGCCACTTCATGGCATTTCTCCTGAAGAATTTTTAACTGATATCTCAGACTACCGGACTTTACGGAAAATTCCGTAACAACGCATCTTTTTGTGACGCCTACTACACTATTTTAAACAGGACAGTGACGCTGGCAGGAGAATTATGACCCAACACGCACGGCATTTTTCATTAAAAATACTGACGATTAATACACACAAAGGATTCACCGCATTTAACCGACGCTTTATTTTGCCTGAGTTGCGTGATGCGGTACGCACCGTAGGTGCCGATATCGTGTGCCTTCAGGAAGTGATGGGCGCGCATGAAGTACATCCGCTGCACGTGGAGAACTGGCCGGATACCACCCATTACGAGTTTCTGGCGGATACCATGTGGAGTGATTTTGCGTATGGCCGCAATGCCGTCTATCCGGAAGGCCATCACGGCAACGCGGTGCTATCACGCTATCCTATTGAACATTATGAGAATCGCGACGTATCCGTTGACGGCAGTGAAAAGCGCGGTCTGCTTTATTGCCGCATCGTTCCGCCGGATCTCGGTCATCCGATCCATGTTATTTGTGTTCATCTGGGACTGCGTGAAGCCCATCGTCAGGCGCAGCTTACCATGCTCGCCGACTGGGTAAATACCTTTCCCGAGGGCGAACCGGTGATAGTGGCAGGCGATTTCAATGACTGGCGACAAAAGGCCAATTATCCACTGAAATCCCGGGCCGGCCTGGAAGAGATATTTAGCCGGGCTAAAGGCCGACCGGCACGCACATTCCCCGTGCGTTTTCCTTTATTGCGCCTTGATCGTATTTATGTGAAGAACGCGCATGCCAGTAGTCCTTCAGCGCTGCTCTTACGCCACTGGCGTCACCTGTCCGATCATGCCCCCCTGAGTGCGGAGATCCACTTATGAAATGTGACTGGCGAGAGGGAAACCGCATCGAGTTACTGGAGAACGGCGATCAGTTTTATCCGGCGGTACATGCCGCCATTGATGACGCCAAAAGTCGGGTTATTCTCGAAAGTTTTATCTGGTTTGAAGATGACGTGGGTAAACAGCTGCACGCGGTGCTGTTGCGTGCGGCGCAGCGCGGCGTAAAAATTGACGTGCTGCTTGACGGTTATGGTTCGCCGGATCTGAGCGACAACTTCGTTAACGAACTGACGGCGGCGGGCGTGGTGTTCCGCTATTACGATCCGCGCCCGCGAATGATGGGCATGCGCACCAACGTTTTCCGCCGCATGCACCGCAAAATCGTGGTTATCGACACCGACATTGCCTTCGTTGGCGGGATTAACTATTCCGACGAGCATATGTCCAGCTATGGTCCGCAGGCGAAGCAGGATTATGCCATCCGCATTGAGGGCCCGGTGGTACAGGATATTCTGCAATTTGAAGTGGAAAATCTGCCGGGTAACGCCTCGGTGCGCCGCTGGTGGCGACGCCATCACCGCGCGGTGGAAAACCGCAAGCCGGGCGAAGCGCAGGCGCTGTTTGTCTGGCGCGATAACGAAGAGCACCGTGACGATATTGAACGCCACTATTTGAAAATGCTGGCCAATGCCCGCCGGGAAGTGATTATCGCCAACGCCTACTTCTTCCCCGGCTACCGTTTGCTGCACGCCATGCGTAATGCCGCGCGTCGTGGCGTTAAGGTTAAGCTGATCGTTCAGGGCGAGCCGGATATGCCGATTGTCAAAGTCGGCGCGCGGCTGCTGTATAACTACCTGATTAAAGGCGGCGTCGATGTCTATGAGTATTGCCGCCGCCCGCTACACGGTAAAGTGGCGCTGATGGACGATCACTGGGCCACCGTCGGCTCCAGCAACCTTGACCCGCTCAGTCTGTCGCTGAATCTTGAAGCCAACCTGATCATCCACGACCGGGAATTTAACCAGACGCTGCGGGAAAATCTGGAGGCCATTATCAGCAAAGATTGCAAGCTGGTGGATGAAACCATGATGCCGAAGCGAACCTGGTGGAATCTGGGCAAGAGCGTCGTGGTGTTCCACTTCCTGCGTCATTTCCCGGCGCTGGTGGGCTGGCTTCCGGCCCATACGCCACTGCTGGCAGAGGTTGATCCGCCGGTGCAACCAGAGCTTGAAACGCAGGATCGCGTTGAGACCGAAAATTCCGGAGTGAAATCCTGATGGCTAAATCACATCCTCGCTGGCGGCTGGCGAAAAAAATTCTCACCTGGCTGTTTTTTATTGCCGTAGCGGTCCTGCTGGTTATTTACGCCAAAAAGGTGAACTGGGAAGACGTCTGGAAAGTTATTCGTGACTATAACCGCCTTGCCCTGCTTAGCGCTGTTGCGCTGGTGATCGTCAGCTATGTGATGTACGGCTTTTACGATCTGTTAGGCCGGGCCTACTGCGGACATAAGCTGGCGAAACGGCAGGTAATGCTGGTGTCGTTTATCTGCTATGCCTTTAACCTGACGTTAAGTACCTGGGTTGGCGGCATCGGTATGCGCTACCGGCTTTATTCGCGGCTGGGCCTGCCAAGCAGCACCATTACGCGCATTTTTTCGCTTAGCATTACGACTAACTGGCTGGGCTATATCCTGCTGGGTGGGTTGATATTTACCTTTGGCGTGGTCCAGCTTCCGTCTCACTGGTATATCGATGAAGGCACGCTGCGGATTGTTGGTATCGTGTTACTGCTGCTGGTGGTGGTCTATATGTGGGGCTGCGCTTTTGCGAAGCGTCGTCATATCACCATTAAGGGGCAGAAACTGGTGCTGCCATCGTGGAAATTCGCCATCGCGCAAATGGTGATTTCCAGTATCAACTGGATGGTGATGGGGCTGATTATCTGGCTGCTGCTGGGCCAGGATGTGAACTACTTCTTTGTTCTCGGCGTGTTGCTGGTCAGTAGTATAGCCGGGGTAATCGTGCACATACCGGCAGGGATTGGCGTGCTGGAGGCGGTTTTCATCGCCCTGCTCGCAGGCGAACATACCTCACAGGGCACGATCATCGCCGCGCTGCTGGCGTACCGGATGCTCTACTATATCGCCCCGCTGCTGCTGGCGCTGGTGGGATATCTGGTGCTGGAAAGCCGGGCGAAAAAGCTCAGAGAGAAAAACGAAAAAACGATGGCGAAGTAGAAAAGATAACGCCCCGGCAGCAAAACAGACTGCCGGGGCGATATTATATCACCGCCAGAATATTGCGGATTAGCATATCACCGCCGATGAACAGCAGAACGCAATACACAATCCGCAGAAACTGCTCGCGATTGATTTTTTTCAGGAAGGCCATTCCGAGGAAAAAGCCTATCGCCGCCATCGGGACACCAACGGCCAACGCGCTCCACAAACGCGGCGTCAGCGCGCCATTGCGGTATTGGTTAATGGCGTTGAAAGTATTAAGAACAATCCACACCCAGTTCATCGTATTACGGAATTTTTCTTTTTCTCTGACGGCATCAATGGTGTAAACGGTAATTAACGGGCCGCCGATGTTAAACGCGCCGTGTACAACGCCGCCCAGCAGCAGGCATCCATTACGAAAGCTTTTTTTAATCACCGTATCAGGTTGATCTTCCACCGCCACTCTTTTCAGAATTAATGGCACTACGATGTATTTATAGATATTCATTAATGCAATAGCGGTGATCATCGCGCCAATACAGATTTTGGCGGTTGTTGGGCTGATTTTATAAAATAGATAGTTGCCGAGCAGGATCCCCGGAGCGCATAAAATGACAATTTTAATAAGGTCTTTCCATGACACCTCTTTGATGGTTTTTATGCCCAGATAGAACAGAAAAGGCAGCGTAATAATCGTACCATAAGGCACGCCTTCTGCGGTTCCCAAAAGACCGGTTACCACCGCAGCGGCAATAACGGTACAGCCAAAGCCAGTGCATCCCTGAATAAAAAAACCGAAAATTTGCATTAAACCGATAAGAATAAAAATATATTCGAAGCTCATGACACTCTTCCCTATATAATTTTTCGCAGAAAAAACTCAAAGCATCGCCCTGACGTAAAAACGCCATTGCAATAACGCCAGCACCGCCTCATCAGGAGGCGGTGCCCGAGTGACATTTAAAAATGAAGCTCAGTACGTTGAATTAAATCTTTTTGTAGCGGCTTACCCAGCTCGACGAAATACGCACTGTAACCCGCGACACGAACCAGCATGTCCTTATAATCTTCCGGCTTTTTCTGTGCCGCCCGCATAGTTTCAGAACTCATGACGTTAAATTAAACGTGCATCGCCTGCTTCGCCATATACTCATCGATAAAGCTGATTAAGTTATCTCGTCCCTCCGTACCCGCAACGGCTTCCTGCGGGAAGCGAAGGTTCATCAGCGTACCATTGGTCGCCAGGCTGTGATCGACTTTAGTCAGCGAATTCACGATAGCCGTCGGCCCGCAGATATCATGAGAGCCTGCGTCAGTATGCACTGGCCCCATATTATCTGAGATAGCCTCGCCCTTCTTACGACCATCAACAGACGCATTGGTGTTTAAACCCATCGCCACGTTCGCGTTAACGGAATAAACGCCGGGGCTGAATTTGCCGCCGCGTGGCGTTTTTCTGCCGCTAATATGACGGCAATAGCATTCGAACATATAGTTGAAGAGTTCATCGGCATAGGGATCGTCATTGCCATAGTGGTGAACCTTCGAGCTGTTGACCAGCGCATAAAGTTTTTCATGGCCGACCCAGTTATCTTTGACCGCCTGTAACAGTTCGGCCCCGGTATAACGCTTTTCATCAAATACCAGCTGCTTAATGGTTGCCAGCGAATCCGCACAGGTCGCCATGCCGCTGGCCTGCGGTCCGATGCCATTATATTTTGCGCCGCCTTCGGTCAAATCCTTACCGGATGCCATGCAATCTTCAAAAAAGGCGGAGACATAGGGAACCGGCTTGAGCGCCCGATGTGCATTGTCGATAATATTCAGGCTGCTGCACATTTGGTCGGTCCAGTATTCGAACTGCTTATCCACGCTGGCAAGCACTTCATCAAAGCTCTGGTAGGTATCCAGGCTTCCGGTATCCGGACCGAGCTGTTTACCGGTGCTCAGGCTACGCCCGCCGTTGACGACCATTTCCATCATTTTCGGCGTATTAACGTAAGCGGCGTCGTGCCAGCCATATTCTTTACCCGGCAGATCGATTTCCACGCAGCCGACCACACAATACTCTCTGGCCTCTTCAAGCGACATGCCCTTCCTCATCATCGCCTTGATCGTCGGAGCATCGTTGAAAAGCTTCGGATGTCCGTAACCGGCGCGGGTGCATTCAACCGTTTTCACCTTTAATTCATAAGGCGTTTTCTCATGCATGCGCACACAAACCCAGGGGTTCATCATACGGGTATGCGCCGAGGCCTCCAGCATCAACATTGTCAGATCGTTGGTGGCGTCATTGCCGTTGCGGTCTACGCCGCCGATCGTCAGGCTCTCGCCGCCAAAACCGCGGCCATTACGTAGCGCCATGCTGCCTTTGTCTTTCAGTTTGGTCGGGTTGTTCATCTTGACGTAAACAACTTCAAGCAACTCAAGCGCGAACTCCTTCGTTATGTGGCCATTTTTAATATCAGCCTCATAGTAAGGTAATAACCACTGATCCATCCGGCCATAGGAGATAGAATGCCCGTTGCTTTCAACCTGAATAAGCGCCGTGGCGATATTAAATAATTGCAGCGCCTGCCAAAACGTTTGTGGCGCGCCGCCTGCGATCGCACGGCAGTTTTTCGCAATGGCGCTGAGTTCGCGTTTTTTCTCAGGATCGCTGGCGCTGGCGGCGCACTGTTCGGCAAGCGCGGCATAACGCAGAATATATTTTTTAGCGGCCTCCAGCATAATCACCATGGCGGTGAAGGTATCTCTTTTATCCGCATATTCCGGGTCCCGCTTGCTCAGTTTTTCCAGACCAGATTTGGCTTTGGCAATCAGGCCGTCATAGCCCACTTTCATTAAGGCGGCATAATCAATGGCCAAATGGCCGGCACCGGCGTAGTGGTAAAGGTTGGTCTGAAAAATACGCTCTCCCACTTCAGAGCCTTTTAGCTGATCCTCTTCTAGTTGGACATTAATCAGATCGTCAACCGTTTTGCCCTGCCAGTATTTACAAAGCTCGATGATCTCTTTTCTTTCTTCATCGTTTCTGATGTAGAACTGATCGTTAGGCCGCTCCTCAAAAGGAGAATACAGGATTTCATCAATAATCCAGTTGACTGAAAATTCAGGATATATCGGCGATGCCTTGGCTGGCGCAGCGATTTCGCCGAGAATGAGATCCTCTTCATAAATGTACAGTGTTGTATTTAGCAGGACATTCTCAAAAGCATAAGCGCACTGAAGTTTTCGCGGACTTCCCTCATGCTTTTTATAGGATTCGGTAACCAGTCTCAGCCTTTCAACGTCGACTTCATAGGGCCGATCCAGAAACGTCTGGCGTAGACGGTTTACGCGTGGAAACGGCGACCAGTCTTCGTGATGAACCTGATATCCCAGACTATACGTCTTGTCAAAAGGCTCAGTTCCCCGGGCTTGTGTATTATAGGTTTTCATATAAATTTCTCCTTTATAATCTTATTTCACTGTTTCTCTTTCGTGCCAACCAAACAGTGAATTCCTCGACTATTGAAATAACTTGCCAGTTCATTGACATGCTTCTGAAACGAGCGTCGGTTCAGCCTGACGTTCTCCATCTGATAAGGCATGCCTAATGAGCGATATTTTTCTTCACCAAGCCGCATAAAACTTAAAAGTTGCAGGGTGCGGATGCGGCCACCTAAATCGTTAACAATAAAATCAGCCGTGGCTTCTATATTGGCCATATCATCATTAACGTTCGGAATAACGGGGATGCGCAGAATAAGTTCACGCTCCTCTTTTACCAGCTTTCTGATGTTATCTAAAATTCTGCTATTATCGACACGGGTATAGTGTTTATGGATCTGCGGGTCCATATGCTTTATATCGGAAATAAAAATATCGGTATATGGCAGAACCTTTATTACCTCTTTCCAGTTAACATAGAGGGAGGACTCGCAACACGTCTGAATGCCTTCCTCTTTGCAGGATTTAAAAAGACCGGCGACAAAATCCGCCTGTAGCAGAGGCTCGCCGCCGGAAACCGTAACGCCGCCGCCGGAACGGTCATAATATCCTTTGTCTTTACGTATCTCATGCATGCAGGCCGCTATAGACATCGGCTTTCCCCATTGTTTAATCGCTTCTGAGGGGCAGGCGTCGACGCAGGCAAGGCAATTTGTGCATTTACTGCGGTCAATGGCGGTAACTTTGCCGCGCGTAAAGGTCAGCGCCGTGGCTTCAGGGCAAACCTCTTTGCACGCGCCGCATTGTTTATGCGACAGGCACTTTGTTTTATAGACCCCCGGTTGAATATAAGGCTTCAGACTTTCAGGGTTACTGCACCATGCACATTTTAAAGGACAGCCTTTAAAAAATAATTCCGTGCGCAGGCCCGGCCCGTCGTGAAGGGTAAAGCGCTGGATATTGAAAATCATTCCTTGCTGTGACACGTGACTCTCTCCCTGCCCGTCTCCAACAGCGCACGTTATAATGCGTCGTTATAA
Source organism: Superficieibacter sp. HKU1 (assembly GCF_029319185.1). Taxonomy (NCBI): domain Bacteria; kingdom Pseudomonadati; phylum Pseudomonadota; class Gammaproteobacteria; order Enterobacterales; family Enterobacteriaceae; genus Superficieibacter; species Superficieibacter sp. HKU1. The sequence continues at coordinate 1,668,735 of NZ_CP119754.1, read as the reverse complement.
AGTTTAATAATGTCATTAATATTTGACTGTCTGGGATTCACCAGCACATTACCGCTCTTCATTACATCTGCTGCCATCTGCGGAATTTTGTCAGCGGTCACGCCGACGTCAGAAAGTGACGCGGGAATGCCTAATGCGGCATTTAATTTTTTAATTTCGTCCACCAGCATCTCAGGTTTAAATGCAACGTCCGCTCTGTTATCCTGGCGAATATAGTTGTAAATAACTTCATACCGACCACAATCGGCCAGCGCATTGTATTCAACAACAGTGGGCAAAAGGATGGCGTTAGCGACACCATGCGGCACGCCAAAATACGCGCTCACCGGATGGCTCATCGCATGCACGTTGCCAAGTCTTGCCCATGCAAAAGCGATTCCGGCAAAATTACTCCCCGTCATCATGGCGCAGGCAGCGTCTTCATCTTTTCTGTTAGCGACAAACCGGCGAATATGTTTCCCAATAAGCGCCATTGCCTTTTCGGCCATGGCATCGGTAAACGGCGAGGAATTGATTGACAGATAGGCTTCGAGGGCATGAATCAGCGCATCGACGCCGCATGCAGCCGCAATGGATGCCGGTACGGTCATAATTAATTGCGGGTCGAGGATGGCGTATTTGGGCAGAATTTCATAGCTGATGACGGATAACTTATAATTTCTGGACTCATCGGTGATGACGGCTGACGCCGTGGCTTCGCTGCCCGTACCGGCCGTAGTAGGAATCGCGATCATCGGTACGCCAGGCCCCGGTACTTTTCCCGGTCCTTCATAGTCGGTAATACTGCCGCCATAATTCACCAGTACGCCAACCGCTTTAGCCACATCAATAGGACTACCGCCGCCAAGAGCGACAATACTCGTCGCGCCGCTCTCTTTATAACGCGCGACGGCTTCATTCACTATATCGACGGTAGGGTTAGGTTTAACATCCAGATACGTTGTACATTGAATACCAGCGCTCTCGATAATATCCTGAATTTTTTTAACCACGCCTACGCTTTCCAGCCCACGATCTGAAATCAAAAAAGCGTGACGCGAATCAATTTCGTCAAGCATTAGCGGAAGGCGGGTTAGACTTCCCATGCCGAACTCAATACTCTGGGGTATTTTAAAGCAAAAATTTTTCATTACTCTTCTCCTGAGAACAGACAAATATCCATGCACAACCAAACAAATTTTGGGCGATATACGGCCCCGGTAGTGGCATGACTCCGGTAAAAACAGGTGTTGTATTACGAGTGACGTTGGTTAGTTCAAAGTCTTCTGTTCGCAATGACTCCCGGCCTGACAGGTCCAAAATAAACTCACAACCAGGCTAATTCCGGATCGGCAAGCCAGGGTTCCTCATGGGGATAACCAATACGGGTAATATTCAGCAGATGTTCATAGCTAAAATTACCGCTAAAACTGTTGTTGCCCCATGAACCACAGCCGAGCGTCGTGGTGGGGGTAAATCCATTTAAAGGACTGCCGCCGCCGGTGGTGCCTGCTGGCTGATTAACGATGACTCTGGACACCGCACAATGAAGGGCAGCGTATTCCACATGCTCGGGGGTCGCGGAATGAATAGCGATACTGTGTCCCTTCCCTTCGCATTCGAGATTCGCGATCATCATCGCCACGCCTTCCTTAAAGGAACGGTACGGCATAACGGTAAGTACCGGGCATATCTTCTCGCGACAAAGCACATCGCCATGTCCAACAGCGCGAGCCTGTACCACGATGACGCGCGTGTTGTCCGGAACGGTCAGCCCTATTTTCCCGGCGACTTGCCGGGCATCCAGACCGACCACATCGCGGCTTATCGCCCCGCCTTGCGGAAAGATGCCGTCGCGTACCTTCTGTACCTGTTCCGCCTCATTAAAGTAGTAGCCGCCCTGCTTTTCGATTTCGCTGATAAAAGCGTCAAACTGCGCTTCAGGAACAAACACCGTCTGCTCGCTAAGGCAGATCAGGCCATTATCAAAGCTACGCCCCTGAACGATTTTTGCGGCGGCATCCGCCAGGTCGGCATCGCTGTCAATGATGCACTGGACGTTTCCTGCCCCGACTCCCCAGGCTGGCTTACCGCTTGAATATGCCGCTTTGACCATATTCATACCGCCCGTCGCTACGATGATATCGACAGCCCGCATGAGCGCAGCGCTCTCCTCAACGGAGACGTTATCAAGCCCCAGCACCAAATCTTGCGGAAAACCGAGTCGGGACAGTTCAGCGCGAAACAAGGTGACCAGACGCTTTGTACAATTTGCCGCGCGGGGATGAGGAGCGAAGATAATAGAATTACAGGTTTTCAATGCGAAGGCGGCATTGCTCATGGGCGTGACCACCGGGTTCGTCGCCGGAATAATGCTTGCCACCACTCCCATTGGCCTGGCAATTTCGATCATCCGCCGCTCTTCGATCCTGGCGATAACGCCGACCGATTTTTTATTTTTTAAGCTTTGCCAGATAAGCGCGGGCTTCATGCGGCATTTAGCAATTTTGTCGGAAACGCTGCCCATCCGCGTTTCCTCTACGGCCAGAGCACCTAACGTTTCGGCGTTATCATAGACAACCTTACAAATAGCGCGCGCCGCGGCATCAGCCTGTTCCTGCGTGGCAAAAGCAAACTGTTGTTGCGCCACTTTCGAACGTGTGACTATCCCTTCGACTGTAAGCGTTTTATTCATTTCAAATCATCTCGTAGCATTATCCTGACACCGCTCTATTTCAAGACGTAAGGAAGCTGACTGAAGGCGGGCCACAGCTTCATAAATCCATACCCGAAGATAATGACGGCGAGCATGTTGATGACCGCCATTGGGATCCCTCCCTTAAGCATTTTCTTTGCATCCAGCCCATAAGCAACGGGAATGGCCCGCACGCTGATGGGCAGCATAAATTCAGCGTTGTAGGCCATGATAGTAATAAACCACCACGGCACAGGGTTGAGGCCGAGTTTCGTCGTGAACCCAAGAACAATCGGGATAGTAATCGCGGCGGAGGTGGTGGAGTTGGTAAATTCGGACATCGCACGGGCAAACACGACAAAAACAACTATCGTCAGCAGACCGCCGTCCAGAGACATTCCAGCGACGAGATCGGCAATGCCCGCGCTGGCACAAGATTCATTCATCAGTTTACCCAGCGCGAGGCCGCCGCCGAAGAGGAACATCATGCCCCACATGGTCTCCTTCTCCGCCGTTTCCCACGTAAGCAGAAATTTTTTTTCAGCGGTAATAATGACAAAACCGAGACAGCCAAGAACGAGGTATATATAGGCAGGCGTGAGGGCGGGCAGAAGCGCCGCATAGACAGGTCGCGTAAATGCCCCAAGCAGAGCAAGAAGAAAAAGGCCCGCACAGATTTTTTCGTCGCGCTTCATCGGGCCGAGTTCACGATAGCTGTTTTCGAAGTACGATTTGGTACCGTTCAGGTTTTTGACCTTCATCGGCATCATGAGCATACAGAGCAGCGTGACAAGCGTAATGATGACAAAAAAAGGCGTGATGTGGGTGAGCCAGTCCACATACATAAACTCATGCCCAATATGCTCCTCAAAGAGGGAAATAGCCGCGAGGTTCATTGCCCCGCCGAGCGGCGAACCCAATCCGCCAATGCCGACGCCCCACCCTATTGCCAGCAGAATCGGCACGGCAGGTGGAGATGAACGGATATCGTCATAGCCCGCAGCTGCCAGCATGGCGACCGCCATCGGCGTAAATAGCGCGCAGACGGCGACATTGGGCAGCATGCAGGAAGTCAGGACGCTGGCGACAAGCCACACGGTAACCTGCGATTTCATGGAAGGGCCGATGATGGAGAGCACTTTCAGCGCAATGCGGCGATCCAGGCCTATCGCCGCCCAGGGCAGGCAGAGCAGCCCTGACCCAAAGATAAGAATGATGCTGTCAGAGGCGTACTGCGACGTAATCGATCCCATAGGTACAATGTTCAGAAAGGCATTGACGATAACAGGAACAAACGCGGTAACCGCAATATGTACAGGCCGCGTGATCCACCACAACACCATCCAGAACAGGATGCCTGTCGCCTGCGCGCCCGGCAGAGTCAGGGAATTCGACAACAACACGATTGTCAGGGTCATGATGGCAGGCCCCGCCAGGATATGACATAACCGCCTTGTTGTATTCATGGCCTCTTCTCCGCGTCCATTTTCAAATGGATACCGACAGGCAGAGCGGCACGGATGCACGCGAATAGATACTATGGTTTACCTTGCTCAACATCCTCTGTCTCATTTTATTCTTATGCCGTAAAAATAGACTTATGATTATCTCAGGAGCGCTCCGCATATTGCATAACAATACGAAAAGGACGCCAGGGAGATTGTTTAACGCATTATATCGCCACAAAACAAAATAACAATAGACAACACTGCTTTTTAATTTAAACAAGGCAATCTCAAATTACGGAAATATATTTTACATTGTGCAAACGCATTGCATATGGTGCAACTGCATTGCTTATCTTAAAAGATACAATCAGTGAGTTTATTTGCTAATTATTTTTCTGCACACAGGATACCTCTGGCAATTACACGTTCGTTTTTAAACGGTGTTATAATCATTATTAGTAATACTAGTGCCTTCAGAAGTTAATTTCAGGAGGAGTTTGCGAGAGGTGAATCAGGGTTGCACAGAATGCAACTCAATAATAACCGGCGGGCGTTGCGAAATAATATATCCTCAGTGAAGTATTATTTCGGGAAATAGCCCAGTTTACCCGATATCTTACCTGCGGTGGTCACTACCGCACGCGCCAGTTCGCGTTGACGCTGTGGCTGACTGAGGCTATGGGCGCTTGCCGAGACGCTGATGGCGGCAACCGGCGTACGATTGCGATCGAATATGGGCGCGGCGATGGAGGCCTTACTTTCGGTAAGCTCGTTAAGCAGGAGGCAATACCCTTTTTGTCGCGTGAGGATCAGTTCCTGATTGATGTCATGCAGATCAATTTTCGTAGCGGAGGTATATTTCAGGCGCTCAGATCGCCTTAAAATGTCTTCAGCTTGCACCGCTGGCATCCATGCTAATAGCACGCGCCCCATGGCAGAGCAGTACATCGGGTGACGATGGCCCATCGGGATAAGTAGATCCATGGTGCTTTCACAGCAGCTGCTAATCAAATGGACGATATCCGTGTCCCGCGGAACGCTCATATGACTATGGATGCCGTATTTATAAGAAAGCTGTTGCAGTTCGGGGAAGGCGTGGCGAAACACATCGTTGTTCTGTAAAGTGACTCCCGCAAGCGCGACAATCGCCAGCCCTGGAAAATAGTAACCGGTCGCGTCGTCTCGTTCTAAAAATCCCCAGTCAAGCATTGTGTTAAGATGGCGAGAAACTGTACTCATGTTCATATGCAATTTTGCCGCAATATCCGATGTGCGTTGCATAGGAACTGTTTCATTAAAGGTAGCTAGTATAGCAAGCGTTTTGCTGACGCTTTTAGTATTGGAATCTTTATGTCGATTCTCTGCCGACTGGCTCATAATAGAATATCCTTGCTTCAGGGCTATCAATGAATATATACCCTGAGTGGCTTCCTTTTTACATAACATCTTATTGTGAACCTAACACACTTTTACGAATCCTGCAACAGGACGGGAAGAAAGAAACGCATTTAGCGCGGCCAAAACTTTCAAACCTGGATATTGTATCGCATTTAAAAAAGCAAGAGTTCATTTACTTACACTCTGCATAAATAAAAAAGCGAGAAGCACTACAAACATTAACCGCGTCGTTTGATATTTGTTAAAAAATATCACAAATAAATATCGCAATATAAACAAATTTCCTTTCTGCACTCATTAATGTGAGATGATTTTTATTCGCGCTGTTCACTATTGTAGACGTTCCATTATTAAGTATCGCCAGCGCAAACAAAAAACCCGGAAACGAGTTCCGGGTTAGCAGTAAGGAAGCGGGACGTTTAGCGACGGTTGCCGAAAATCCGCAGCAGCATCAGGAACAGGTTGATAAAGTCCAGATACAGCGTCAGTGCGCCGAGGATGGAGTATTTACGCAGCATGCTGCCGTCACGGGTGTCGATCTGCTCGCCGATATTTTTCAGCTTCTGGGTATCATAAGCCGTCAGGCCAACGAAGATCACCACGCCGATATAGGTTACCGCCCACATCAACGCTTCGCTCTTCAGCCAGAAGTTCACCAGCGAGGCGAGAATAATACCAATCAAGCCCATAAAGAGCATATTGCCGAAACCGCTGAGATCGCGTTTGGTGGTATACCCGTACAGGCTCATCGCGCCAAACATCCCTGCCGTCACCACGAAGGTGCTGGCGATGGAGGAATAGGTGTACACCACAAAAATACTCGAGAGCGTCAGCCCGGTTAGCGCTGAATAGAGCATAAACAGCGTGGTCGCCATGCCTGCGCTGAGTTTATGCACCAGCCCGGAGAGCACGAAAACCAGCGCCAGCTGCGCGATAATCAGACCAAAGAACGTAATCTGGCTGGAGAAGACAAACATCAGTACGGCGGGGGTATTGGCGGAATACCAGGCAACAAAAGCCGTAAGTAACAGGCCGCAGGTCATCCAGCCATAGACCTGCGCCATGTAGGTTTGCAGGCCGGTACGGGACCGCTGAACTATCGAATCTGAACGTGGATATCTATCCATGAGAAACTCCTGATAAGATGAATACTCTTGTAAGCCTACTACATCTTACGAAAAAGTCGCATCACCAGCGTTGCGCCGCCTGCTTGTCGCTGTCGCGCGCCTCGACCCAGCGTTCACCGTCGGGCGTTGCTTCGCGCTTCCAGAACGGGGCGCGGGTTTTCAGATAGTCCATGATAAATTCCCCGGCGTCGAAGGCACTGCTGCGATGGGCGCTGGTAACACCCACGAAGACAATCTCCTCGCCGGGCCACAGTTCGCCGATCCGGTGAATTACGGTAATGCGACCTAACGGCCAGCGGGCGCGGGCCTCAGCCACGATCTCCGCCAGCGCTTTTTCCGTCATGCCGGGGTAGTGCTCAAGCGTCAGCGCCTTCACGCTGTCGCCGAGGTTATGATTGCGCACTTTGCCGGTAAAGGTAACAACCGCTCCGTCTTCATCGCGCTCCGCCAGCCACGGATACTCATCGCCAACGCGAAACGGCGCGTGGCCAACGCAAATACGGGTTTCAGCCATCTTAGCCTCCGGTGACGGGTGGAAAGAACGCCACTTCATCGCCATCAACGATGGCATGGTCGAAGGCGACCAGCGTCTGATTGACGGCAGCCAGCAGCTTGCCTTCTTCCAGCGCCAGCGCCCAGCGATCACCCTGTGCGGCGAGATGCTGACGCAACGCTTCTACCGTGGCGAACGTTGCCGCCAGGGACAGGCGGTCGGTGCCGACCAGCTCGCGCACCTGCGCGAAAAAAAGTACGTTAATCATGCGCATCCACCGTAAAATCCCCCGATTTGCCGCCGCTTTTCGCCAGCAGACGCACCGGGCCAATGACCATATCTTTCTGCACCGCTTTGCACATATCGTAGATCGTCAGCGCCGCTACCGAGGCAGCCGTCAGCGCTTCCATCTCGACGCCGGTTTTTCCGGCCAGACGGCAGAGCGTTTCGATACGCACGCGGTTGTTTTCCACCTCGGCGTGTAGCTGAACCTCCACTTTACTGAGCAGCAGCGGATGGCACAGCGGGATCAGCTCCCAGGTGCGCTTCGCCGCCTGAATACCAGCGATGCGGGCCGTGGCAAATACGTCACCTTTATGGTGACTGCCTTCGACGATCATCGCCAGCGTTTCCGGCAGCATGGTAACAAAGGCTTCCGCCCGCGCCTCGCGCACCGTCTCCGCTTTGGCGGAGACGTCCACCATATGCGCTTCACCGGCGGCGTTGATATGGGTCAGTTGTGACATGATTATTTCTTCAGGTGAGGATGAAAATTACAGGGACGGGTACGGGCATCGAGCTGCGGCGCAATGATATTCTCCCACGCCGTACGGCAGGCTTTAGTGGAGCCGGGCATGGCAAAAATCAGCGTGTTGTTGGCAATACCCGCCACCGCGCGCGATTGCAGCGTCGCCGTGCCGATTTCCTCAAAGGAGAGCATGCGGAACACTTCGCCGAAGCCTTCAATTTCACGGTCAAACAGCGGCAGCAGCGCTTCCGGTGCCTGATCGCCTGCGGTAAAACCGGTGCCGCCATTAATCAGCACGACCTGGACGTCTTCACGCGCAATCCAGGCGGACACCTGGGCGCGGATAGCGTAGCGATTTTCTTTAACGATGGCTTTCTCCACCACCTGATGACCCGCCTCGTGCGCAGCGTCGCGCAGATAATGGCCGGAGGTATCGTCCTCTTCGCCACGGCGGCTGGAAACGGTAAGAACAGCGATTTGCGTCGGGATAAATTCAGCGCTTACCTGACTCATAGTGATCTCCTGAGCGGTTTACCCGCCAATATAAGAAAGGTTCTGAGTAATGCCCGTATTTCCCTGATGCAGGAAATGGGTCTGTTTTTTATGGGTCAGCGCGGCGGCGATACGCGCTTCCAGCGCCGCCTGCTGTTGATCGTCGGCCAACAGATCGCGGAGCTCAACGCCGCCCTCGCCAAACAGGCATAAATGGAGCTTGCCAGTCGACGAAACGCGAAGACGATTGCAGCTGGCGCAGAAATCTTTCTCATACGGCATGATAAGACCGATTTCACCTTCGTAGTCGGGGTGACAAAAGACCTGCGCCGGACCGTCGCTGCGCTGGCGAAGCTGATGGATCCAGCCGCGCTTAAGCAGTTCGTCGCGCAGCACCGTGCCGGAGATATGATGTTTGCGGAACAGCTCGCTGCCCTCCCCCGTTTCCATCAGCTCAATAAAACGCAGCTGAATGCGGCGGGGTTTGATCCACGCGAGAAAGGTATCAAGCTGGTGATGATTGACGTCGCGCATCAGAACGGTGTTGACCTTAACGCGCGTGAAACCGGCGTCAAAAGCGGCATCGATGCCGTCCATCACCTGACGAAATTTGTCCTGCCCGGTGATAGCGTGAAACTGGCGGGCATCGAGGCTATCGAGGCTGACGTTGATATTGGTCAGCCCCGCATCGCGCCAGTGAGCGACATCGCGCGCCATCCGGTAACCGTTGGTGGTCACCGCAATCTGGCGGATCGCCAGATTCTCACGCACGCTGGCGATGATATCGGTAAAGTCGCGACGAAGCGTAGGTTCGCCGCCGGTCAGACGCACTTTTTCCGTGCCGAGCGCGCTGAAGGCGCGAGTCACCCGCCGCACTTCATCGACGGACAAAAAACCGTTATTGGTGACGCCGCTGGGCCGGTAGCCGTTGGGCAGACAGTACGTGCAACGAAAATTACACACGTCGGTGATCGACAAACGCAGATAGTAAAACCTGCGGGCGAACGCATCGGTAAGTTGTGAAGCCATGTACACCTTTCCAGTTCGGGAGGCACAGTCATTTCTTCCTGTACCCTGGTGGCTTATGCCACGGCCAAAGCACCGTATCGAAAGACCCAGGTGCAGAGGCTAGAGTGAGTATGCCGATAGTAGCGCGTCAAACCTGTTTTCGCCACTCGCAATACGCTATATAATTACGTATATAGCGACACAATCATGCAATTTCGCTACAGACTACGCGAAAATCACGTTTTTGCATTGATATGCATCATTTTAGCGCCCTAAGCCCATCGTCTTTTAGGGGTAGTTACGCTACTGTTACGCGGAATAATTAAATAAGGGAAAGTTATGCGTAATCGCACGTTTGCGGATCTGGACAGAGTTGTCGCGCTGGGCGGCGGACACGGCCTGGGACGAGTGATGTCTTCGCTCTCATCGCTGGGCTCACGACTGACCGGAATTGTGACCACTACCGACAACGGCGGCTCTACCGGACGTATCCGGCGTGCAGAAGGCGGCATCGCCTGGGGCGATATGCGCAACTGTCTTAATCAGCTTATTACGGAACCCAGCGTCGCCTCCGCGATGTTTGAATACCGTTTTGGCGGTAACGGCGAACTTGCCGGGCATAATCTCGGAAATTTGATGTTAAAGGCGCTGGATCACCTGAGCGTGCGGCCTCTGGAGGCCATTAATTTAATTCGCAACTTGCTAAAGGTGGATGCGTTACTGGTCCCGATGTCAGAAGTCCCGGTGGATTTGATGGCCGTGGATAGCGAAGGTCACGAAGTCTATGGCGAGGTGAATATCGACCAGCTAACACAGCCGCCAGCGGACCTGCTGCTCTCCCCTAACGTTCCGGCGACCCGTGAAGCCGTCCAGGCCATCGCCGAAGCCGATCTTATCCTCATCGGGCCAGGCAGTTTTTACACCAGCCTGATGCCGATCCTGCTGCTGTCTGATATTGCCCAGGCCCTGCGACGCGCTCCGGCACCGATGATCTACATCGGCAATCTGGGCCGTGAAGTCAGCCTTCCGGCGGCTGAGCTTCAGGTTGTCGATAAGCTGACCATAATGGAGCGCGCTATCGGCAAACGGGTTATTGATGCGGTGGTGGCAGGACCGGATACCGATATTCGTGGAACAGACGATCGCATCGTAGTACAGCAGCCGCTGGAGGCCAGCGATATTCCGTACCTTCACGATCGCCACTTGCTGCGCAAGGCACTGGAACAGGCGGTTCAGGCGCTCGGCTAATTTTCAGCCCTTTATTTTCATCTTAAGGTTGGCTTAAACCTTCTCTGCCACGATGCCGATCCCTTTTCTGGCGAGATCACATCATGCGGGCGTTTCATCTGCGCAGACCGACCCTCGGTCTGCTGACGTTTCTGGTTCTTTTTGCGCTCTATATCGCACTTTTTTTAAATATCGCCTTCTGGCATCAGGCGTTTAACCGGCTGCCGGTGAATTCTGTGCATTCAGCGCTGGTGTTTATCTCTATGCCCGTCGTGGCGTTTGCCGCCATCAATATTCTGCTGACGCTGGCGTCGCTGATACGCCTGCACCGGCTGGTTATCAGCCTTTTCGTTTTGCTCGGCGCGGCGGTGCAATATTTTATTCTTAACTTTTCCATCGTTATGGATCGCTCGATGATCGATAACATCCTGGATACTACGCCCGCTGAAAGCTTTGCCCTGCTCTCTTCCCGGCTGGTGCTGTCGCTGCTGTTCTCCGGCGTGCTGATGGCAGGACTTGCCTGGTGGGTCAGAATTCGCTATCCCGCTACGTTAACGCGCGGCATGATGGTTCAGGGGGCGAGCATAGCGCTTTCCGGCCTCGCTATCGTGCTGGTCGCACTACTGTTTTATAAAGATTACGCCTCTTTGTTTCGCAACAATAAAGAGCTGGTGAAATCGCTTAATCCGTCCAACAGCATCGTTGCCAGCTGGTCCTGGTACATCCATAACCGCATGGATAATTTACCGCTGGTGCGGATTGGCGAAGATGCCCGTCAGGCGCCGCAAATAGCGCAGGGTCCGCGTAAAAACCTGACAATCCTCATCGTCGGCGAAACGTCCCGCGCGGCAAACTTTTCCCTCGGCGGCTACGCGCGGGAGACCAATCCGCGCCTGAAGAACGATAACGTTATCTATTTCCCGCACACCACCTCCTGCGGCACCGCAACTGCCGTGTCCGTTCCCTGCATGTTCTCTGATATGCCGCGCCAGCATTATGACGCGCAACTGGCACACCATCAGGAAGGCCTGCTGGACGTTATTCAGCGCGCCGGAATAAAGGTCCTGTGGAACGAAAATGACGGCGGGTGTAAAGGAGCCTGCGAGCGGGTGCCAACCCAGGATATGACGCGTCTGAAACTGCCGGGGCAGTGTATTAACGGCGAATGCTACGATGACGTATTGTTCGAGGGTTTAAGCCATTATATCGATACGCTTCAGGGGGATGGCGTGATTGTTCTGCACACGATAGGCAGCCACGGCCCCACCTATTACAACCGTTATCCGCCACAGTTCCGGAAATTTACCCCGACCTGCGATACGAATGAGATTCAAACCTGTAGTCAGGAGCAGCTGGTCAATACGTACGATAACACGATTTTGTATGTGGATTATGTCGTCGATAAAGCGATTGCGCTGCTACGAAGCAAGCAGGACAGGTTTACCACCAGCCTGGTATATCTGTCGGATCACGGCGAATCACTGGGGGAAGACGGGGTCTATTTACATGGGCTGCCCTGGTCAATCGCCCCACAGATGCAAACCCATATTCCGATGCTGATGTGGCTCTCCGATGATTATCAGAAACGCTATCACGTGAGCCAGCAGTGCCTGCAAAAAAGGGCTGACACTCAGGCGTACTCACAGGATAATCTTTTCTCCACTATGCTTGGGATGGTGGGCGTCGCTACGCAGGTCTATCAGGGAAAAGATGATATTTTATTGTCATGTAAAGGAGCTAACTAAGTGAAAATATTAGTTATTGAGGATGATGCTTTACTGTTACAGGGATTGATTCTTGCCATGCAAAACGAAGGATATGTCTGCGATGGCGTGGCAACCGCCCACGATGCAAAAATTTGCCTGGCCAACGCTCATTACAGCCTGGTGGTGCTGGATCTGGGCTTGCCCGATCAGGACGGCTTACAGCTGTTGTCCAGTCTGCGACGCGATAAGTTCACCCAGCCGGTACTGATCCTCACCGCGCGCGATACCGTCGGCGATCGCATCGCCGGGCTGGATACCGGGGCGGACGATTATTTAATCAAGCCTTTTGCGCTGGATGAGTTAAATGCGCGCATCCGCGCGCTGCTGCGCCGCCATCATAACCAGGGTGACAGCGAACTGACGATCGACAATCTGACGCTCAATGTCACCCGCCGTCAGGTCTGGCTGGAAGGACAATTGCTGGAGCTTACGCCGAAAGAGTATGCCCTTCTCTCAAGGCTGATGCTGAAAGCGGGTAGCCCGGTACATCGTGAAATTCTTTACAACGATATTTATAGCTGGGAAAACGAACCCTCGACCAATACGCTGGAGGTACATATTCATAATTTACGTGAAAAGATCGGCAAAACGCGTATTCGCACGGTGCGCGGCTTCGGCTATATGATGGTGGGACCCGATAAATAATGGTCATTTTTAAGGGACGAAAAACCACGATGCGCAGCCAGCTGCTGCTCACCATCGGCGTAATCCTTGTGGTGTGTCAGGTTTTCAGCGTTTTTTGGCTGTGGCATGAGAGTAAAGAACAGATCCAGTTGCTGGTTGAGAGCGCGATCCATAATCACAATAACAGCAAGCATATTGAGCACGAGGTGCGTGAAGCGGTTGCCAGTCTGCTGGTACCGAGCCTGCTGATTATTGGCCTGGCGCTGGTAATCAGTTACCACGCGGTAAAAAAGATCACCCGGCCGCTGGCGGAATTGCAGCGTGAACTGGGTACCCGCACGCCCGATAATCTTGAGCCGATTGCTGTTAATGCCTCCGTCAGCGAAGTGGAAGCCGTGACCTCCGCCATCAACCAGCTGGTTTCGCGGCTTACCGTGACGCTTGAGCGCGAGCGGCTGTTTACCGCCGACGTCGCCCACGAACTGCGTACGCCGCTGGCAGGTTTACGTCTGCACCTTGAGTTGATTGGTCGGGCGGGCACGGCCAATGTTGAACCGCTTTTGCAACGCCTCGATCAAATGACCACCAGTATTGCCCAGCTTCTGCAGCTTGCACGGGTGGGACAATCCTTTTCTGCCGGGAGCTATCAGCAGGTTAATCTCTACCACGATGTGGTGCTGCCGCTTCAGGGTGAGCTTGAAACGATGCTCTCGCAGCGTCATCAGTATCTGACATTGCCGGTAGAAAGCCCGGTCGCGGTGTTGGGCGACGCCACGCTGTTGCGCGTGCTGCTCAGAAATCTGGTGGAAAATGCCTATCGTTACAGCCCTGTCGGCTCGGTGATCGCCGTAAAGATTGAGGCCGGCAACGAGCCTGGGCTGGTGGTTGAAGACGAAGGTCCGGGGATTGACGAGTCGAAAAGCGGCGAGCTGAGCAAGGCGTTTGTGCGAATGGACAGCCGGTATGGCGGTATTGGCCTTGGGTTAAGCATTGTTACGCGTATTGCCCAGCTGCACGACGCACAGTTCTTTTTGCACAATCGCCAGTCGCAGCCGGGCGCGCGGGCCTGGGTGACATTCAGACCGTTACGCGGGTAATACGTTTAGCCCCGGTGTCCCATAATGCCGGATGGTGGCTTCGCCTTATCCGGCCTACGAGGCGGCAATAAACAGATCGCGCAACTGGTGTAGCTGGTCGCGAACCTGCGCGGCTTCCTCAAACTCCAGATCTCTGGCGTGCTGCATCATCTTCGCTTCCAGCTCGTGAATTTTTTGCTGCAGTGCTTTCGGCGTCAGCGGCATTGCTGCATCTTCCTCCACCGGGTGACGCGCTTTACCACGGCCTTTGGCTTTAGTCTTCGCAATGTTTTCACCCAGCGCCAGAATATCGACCACTTTCTTGTTCAGACCCTGCGGCACGATGCCGTGTTCTTCATTGTACTGCTGCTGTTTCTCGCGACGACGCTCGGTTTCGCTGATGGCTTTTTCCATCGACGGGGTGATTTTATCGCCGTAAAGGATCGCTTTACCGTTGATGTTACGCGCCGCACGCCCGATAGTCTGGATCAGCGACCTTTCCGAACGCAGGAAGCCCTCTTTGTCTGCGTCGAGGATGGCGACCAGCGACACCTCAGGCATATCGAGCCCTTCTCGCAGCAGGTTGATCCCGACCAGTACATCAAATTTGCCGAGGCGCAGGTCGCGGATAATCTCCATACGTTCGACGGTGTCGATGTCTGAGTGAAGGTAGCGCACCCGCTCCCCGTGCTCGTCCAGATATTCGGTGAGATCTTCTGCCATCCGCTTGGTCAGCGTGGTGGCCAGCACGCGCTCGTTAATGGCTACACGTTTGCGAATTTCAGAGAGCAAATCATCCACCTGCGTAGCTACCGGACGCACTTCAATAATCGGGTCCAGCAGACCGGTAGGACGCACGACCTGGTCTACGATTTCATCGCCGGATTTTTCCAGCTCGTATTTGCCCGGCGTCGCAGAGACGTAGATGGTTTGTGGGGCCAGCGCCTCAAACTCTTCAAATTTCATCGGACGGTTATCCAGCGCGGAAGGCAGGCGGAAACCGTACTCGACCAGGGTCTCTTTACGCGCCCGGTCGCCGCGATACATCCCCCCAATTTGTGGGATGGTAACGTGGGATTCGTCCACCACCAGCAGACCATCAGCGGGCAGATAGTCAAACAGGGTCGGCGGCGCTTCACCCGGCCCACGACCGGAAAGGTAGCGCGAGTAGTTCTCGATACCTGAGCAGTAGCCCAGCTCGTTCATCATTTCGAGATCGAACTGCGTGCGCTGGGTGATACGCTGCTCTTCTAATAGCTTATTGTTGGCCATCAGCGTCCTGCGCCGGTCGGCCAGTTCGCCTTTAATGTCTTCCATTGCCTGCACAATACGCTCGCGCGGCGTCACGTAGTGCGTTTTGGGATAGACGGTAAAACGCTGGATTGTCGATTCAATATGCCCGGTAAGCGGATCGAACAGCGACAGACGTTCCACTTCTTCGTCAAACAGCTCGACACGCAGCGCCACGTCGTCCGATTCCGCCGGAAAGATATCGATGACCTCACCCCGCACGCGAAACGTCCCGCGCTGGAACGCCTGATCGTTACGGGTGTACTGTAACTCCGCCAGACGACGCAGAATATCACGCTGGTTAATGATCATGCCGATGGTCAGGTGAAGCATCATTTTCAGATACAGGTCCGGATCGCCCAGGCCGTAAATGGCCGATACGGAGGCCACCACCACCACGTCACGACGCTCCAGCAGCGCTTTAGTCGCCGACAGACGCATCTGTTCAATGTGTTCGTTAACCGACGCGTCTTTCTCAATAAACGTATCTGAACTGGGAACGTAGGCTTCCGGCTGATAATAGTCGTAGTAGGAGACGAAATACTCCACGGCATTATCAGGAAAGAATTCCTTCATTTCGCCATACAGCTGTGCTGCCAGGGTTTTATTCGGTGCCAGCACCATGGTCGGACGCTGGAGATCGGCGATAACATTGGCGATGGTAAACGTCTTCCCTGACCCCGTTACGCCAAGAAGCGTCTGATGGGCCAGGCCATCTTCAAGACCTTCTTTCAGACGACGAATCGCCTCCGGCTGATCGCCAGATGGACGGAATGCGGAATTCAGTTTTAACGGTTTACTCATTAATGGCTACCTGAAAGGAATAAGCGGGCAGGGGCATAATTTTACCCGTAGGTGGCGATTTTGCCAACAGTTTATACTGGATAAAAAAACAGTAAGCGTAAAATACCGCCTTATTGTCCCCACAAACATCAGCAAAAGCGTAGCGCCCGGCAGCGAAAATGCCAGCTGAAAGAGGTTATCCCCAGAAAATTTCGCTTTTTAACTTTGTCAAGCAATGTCATGACGATTTTATGGCAGCAGATGACACTTTTCTTGCAGCAGTTGCTTTTATCTAACTCGTTGAATATAAATAATATATCATAAAAGACG
Source organism: Superficieibacter sp. HKU1 (assembly GCF_029319185.1). Taxonomy (NCBI): domain Bacteria; kingdom Pseudomonadati; phylum Pseudomonadota; class Gammaproteobacteria; order Enterobacterales; family Enterobacteriaceae; genus Superficieibacter; species Superficieibacter sp. HKU1. The sequence continues at coordinate 1,652,251 of NZ_CP119754.1, read as the reverse complement.
CGTTTGCCGTCAATTCATTCGCAGGCCGCGTATTCTCTCGTTTACCACGTCTTTTCTAACTCTAATACACAAGGTTATCCACAGGAATAGTGGATAACTCACTCCAGCCCTTAGCCACCGCTCTCTGGCAAAAAACGAAGCCGCTGGCAAAACGCGATCATAAAAAATATTTCCCACTATTTTTTGTCTTTAATCAGCTTAAGCACGCTGGGAAGGGATCGTCGCACCGCCGGTCATTGCACCACTATACTCTGCCGCTGGCACCGACAAAGTGCATGCCTCTGACCAAATGCGCATTATTTTCCTCCGCTTGCTCAGCGCTATCCGAAATAAGTGCCTTTTTCGGGACGACCACAGTCTCTGGCAAGCCTTTTGCAGTATCTCATGGTCGAAACGCACGAACTGAATTGAGGAGCTACCGATGTTGAGTCTGCGCGCTGTAAATCAATTTTATGGAAGCCAGCACACGCTGTGGAATATTACGCTTGAACTCCAGCCGGGAAAATGTACCAGCGTCGTCGGGCTACCGGGGATGGGCAAGACCACACTCATTAACTGCATCACCGGCATCGTGCCGATCGAGAGTGGCACTATTTTCTGGCATGGCAACGATGCCCCGCCCTGCGATTTGCTGCCGCTGTCTGCGCCAAACCGGATCGCGCTGGGGATCGGCTATGTGCCGCAGGAAAGGCGAATTTTTTCGCAGTTGACGGTAGAGGAGAATGTGCATATCGCCCGCGCCGCCAGCGGCGACGGCGCGGTGAACAGCGGGATTTACGATCTGTTTCCGGAGCTTAGCGCTCTGCGTCAGGTGAAAGCGGCAACGCTGTCAGGCGAGAATCAGTACCAGCTGGCGCTGGCGAACGCGCTGGTCAGCCGCCCTCGCCTGTTGATCCTGGATGAGCCGACGCGCGGCGCGGGTCAGGCTTTTTTACACAAGCTGGGCGAGATTATCCTGCGTCTGAAACGCGAACTGGGGTTAACTATCCTGCTGGCAGAGCAGCATTTGTCGTTTATCCATCACGTTTCAGATTGCTTCTTGCTACTCCATCAGGGCCGCAACGTCGCGCAGGGACAGGTTAACCAGCTTGACCAGCAGCTACTCTCTCAGTGGATGACCCCAATGCCAGGAGGCTAAGATCGAGATACTGACCGGAATCGGACGCTTCCACAGCGTCTTCGATCCATGGGATCTCGCCTAACATGGGCGCGGGTAATACCCGCCTGAGCGTGGCGAGATATTCCTGATGACGACGGCCGGGCGGCGTGATGTCATTCGCCACCCAGCCTGCAAGCGTTAATCCGGCCTGCTGAACGGCCTGCGCGGTGAGCATGGCATGGTTAATGCAGCCCAGTTTGATGCCTACCACCAGGATCACCGGCAGTTTTTCCGTGATTACCCAGTCGGCAAAAGTGAGGGTCGGAGAAAGCGGCGTAAACCAGCCCCCGGCGCCTTCCACCAGCACCCATTCCGCCAGCGCCTCAAGCTGCCTCAGGCCCGCTGAGAGTACCGCCGCGTCGATGGGGCGTTTATCATCGGCGCTGACAATATGCGGCGAGGTCGGCTCAGCGAAAGTATACGGGTTAACCTGATGATAGCCCAGCGGCAGGCTGCTGTTGCGCTGAAGCGCCAGCGCATCGCTGTTGCGCAGCCCTTCGGCGGTGGACTCGCTGCCTGAGGCAACCGGCTTATAGCCCGCAGTAATGAGTCCCTGGCGGCTGGCGGCCTGGAGCAGCGCGCAGCTGGCGACGGTTTTGCCGACTTCAGTGTCGGTGCCGGTGACAAAAAAACGGTTAGTCACGTTCAATAATTCCTGCAAAAAGATGATAGGTCAGCGGGCAATGTCCCTGCTGCTGTGGCCATGCCAGCTGAAGCTGGCGCAACTGGCTGCGGGTCAGCGGGCGAGGCGTCCGCCCTTCATGCAAATGCGTGGCGCCGGTTCCTTTCAGCGAGCGCATGGCGCTAAGCGCATCGGGAAAGCGCAGGCTGATTGACTGCTCGTAAGAGCGATAGCGCCAGCCGGACAGCGCGTGATGGATAGCCTCAGGAGGTAAAAAGCGGTTAACGTGCGCCCGCCCATCCACCGCCTGCCACGCCTGCGCGACTTCGGGGAGCGATCCGGCCATCAGGGTGGTGAATGCTACCTGGCCGCCAGGCTGGGTTATGCGGTAAAGCTGGCGGAGCGCAGCCTGTAAATTTTCACACCACTGTACGGCCAGGTTGCTCCAGACAAGATCGAACTGCGCGTCTGCCAGCGGAATGGCTTCAATATCCGCCAGCAGGTAGTGATGCGCGGCGTCCTGACGTTGTGCTTCGCCCAGCATCTGCGGCGACAGATCCAGTGCGGTGACGTGGCTGCCCTGCTCGCGCCAGTAACGGCTCATCCCGCCCGGCCCACATCCGGCATCCAGTACGCGCGGGAAAGCACGTGTAAGAAGCCCGGCCAGCAGCGCGGCGGCGCTCTGACGCTGAAGATCGTCATGCTGCAAATAGACCGACGCAGCGCGACCAAAGGCGGCAGCCACCGCCTGTTTATCAACTGGCGGCATCCAGCACCTCCAGTAAGCGGGTGATATCATCGGTTTCGTGCGCCGCCGTCAGCGTTAAGCGCAAGCGCGCCGTCCCCTCAGGCACCGTAGGCGGACGGATAGCCGTGACCCAGCACCCGTGCTCGCGCAGTGTCTCCGCCATCCACAGGGCGCGGGCGTTATCGCCGACAATCAGCGGCTGAATGGCGCTGACGGAATCCGTCATCGCCATCGTCAGCGCCGCCGCGCCGCGACGAAACAGCGCGATATGCTGCTGGAGCTTGTCGCGCCGCTGCTGGCCCTCATCGCCACGAATAACGTCCAGCGAAGCCTGCAATGCCGCCGCCTGGGCTGGCGGCATGGAGGTGCTGTAGATAAGATGGCGGGCAAACTGCACTAAATACTCCGCCACCGGTTCACTGCACAGCACCGCCGCGCCGCTCACGCCGAAGCCTTTGCCAAAGGTGATGATAAGCAGATCCGGCTGTACCTGTTGTGCATGGCAACTGCCGCGTCCACCGCTACCGCTGACGCCGATGCCGTGAGCGTCGTCCACCAGCAACCAGGCCCCGGCGGCGCGGGTGACGCGGTCGATTTCAGCCAGCGGCGCGCTGTCGCCGTCCATGCTGAAAATACCTTCCGTAACCACCAGTTGCTGCCCGCCAACGGGTTTTGCCAGTAGCGTCTGCAACTGCGCCGGATCGTTATGGGCGAAACGGCGTAGCTGCGCCGGGCTGAGGCTGGCGGCTTCCAGCAGCGAGGCGTGACTCAGACGGTCGGCGACAATGCGATCGTCTTTCGCAGCAAGCGCGGTAATCACCGCCTGATTGGCGGCAAATCCGGAGATAAATAATAACGCGCGCGGGTAGCCCAGCCACTGCGCCAGATCCTCTTCAAGCTGCTGGTGCGCACAGCTGTAGCCGCTGACGTGGCCCGATCCACCGCTGCCAACGCCAAAGCGCGCCGCACCTTGTTGCCAGGCGGCTACCACCTGCGGATGCTGGCTCAGGCCCAGATAATCATTGCTGGAAAAATTGAGATACCGTTTGTCCTGCGCAGTAAGCCAGCGGCCCGCGCCCTGCTCCACCACTTGTCGGCGTCGCAGGGTGCGGGTTGCGCGGCGTGCCGCTAAGGCAGAATCAATTCGTTGCTGCCAGCTCATACCGTTGCCGCGTTATAGTACGTGTCAGTATCCGGCGTGCGCAGTACCTGCTCAAGCCGCTCCTGCTGCTCGTTATCCCCTTCCTGAACCAGAGTCTGCTGCGGGTTCAGCCCAAGCTTGCGGAACAGCTGCAGATCCTTATCTTCTTCCGGATTTGGCGTGGTCAGCAGTTTGCAGCCGTAGAAAATCGAGTTCGCCCCGGCCATAAAGCACATCGCCTGGGTTTGCTCGTTCATCTGCTCGCGCCCGGCGGAGAGACGAACGTAGGAGGTCGGCATCATAATGCGTGCGACCGCGATGGTGCGGATAAAGTCGAAGGCATCCACATCCTCGTTATCGGCCAGCGGCGTGCCTTTGACTTTCACCAGCATGTTAATCGGCACACTTTCCGGCGGCGTCGGCAGATTTGCCAGTTGCATCAGCAGCCCGGCGCGATCTTTCACCGTTTCGCCCAGACCGACGATGCCGCCGGAGCACACTTTTATCCCGGCCTCGCGGACCTTATCCAGCGTGTCGAGACGCTCCTGATAGGTGCGGGTAGTGATGATATTGCCGTAGAACTCCGGCGAGGTATCGAGGTTGTGGTTGTAATAATCCAGCCCCGCCGAGGCCAGACGCTGCGCCTGCGTTTCATCCAGGGTGCCGAGGGTCATGCAGGCTTCAAGGCCCATTGCTTTAACGCCCTGCACCATCTGCTCCAGGTACGGCATATCGCGCTCGTGCGGGTTTTTCCACGCCGCGCCCATGCAGAAACGGGTGGAGCCCGCGAGCTTTGCTTTGCGCGCAGAGTCCAGGACCTGCTCCACTTCCATCAGCCGCTCAGTTTCGAGGCCGGTTTTATAGCGGGAGCTTTGCGGACAGTACTTACAGTCTTCCGGGCAGGCCCCGGTCTTGATCGACAGCAGCGTGCTTACCTGCACCTGCTGCGGATCAAAATGCTGGCGGTGAATTTGCTGCGCGTCGAACAGCAGATCCAGCAGCGGTTTATTAAAAAGTTCGGTGACGTGCGACATTGTCCAGCGTGGGTGGTGAGCCATCGGGCCTCTCCAAAGGGTTTAGTTAATTTCTGCTTCGGTGTAGACTCGTAAACCTAAAACTTTTCAAAATGGTTTACAAGTCGATTATGACCCCGGACGATCTCGCCTTCGATAAACGCCATATCTGGCACCCTTATACTTCCATGACCTCGCCCCTGCCGGTTTACCCGGTGGTGAGCGCGCAGGGCTGTGAACTCCAGCTCGCCAGCGGTGAGCAACTGGTGGATGGCATGTCGTCATGGTGGGCGGCGATCCACGGCTACAATCATCCGCGCCTGAACGCGGCGATGAAGGCGCAGATCGACCAGGTATCGCACGTGATGTTTGGCGGCATCACCCACCCTTCCGCGGTGGCGCTGTGCCGCAAGCTGGTGGCGATGACCCCTGAGCCGCTGGAGTGCGTGTTTCTGGCGGATTCCGGCTCGGTGGCGGTGGAAGTCGCGATGAAAATGGCGCTGCAATACTGGCAGGCCAAAGGCGAACCGCGTCAGCGTTTTCTGACTTTCCGTAACGGCTACCACGGCGATACCTTTGGCGCGATGTCGGTTTGCGATCCGGATAACTCAATGCACAGCCTGTGGCAGGGTTATCTGCCGCAGCATCTGTTCGCCCCGGCCCCGCAAAGCCGTTTCGATGGCGAGTGGGATGAGCACGATATGGTGGCCTTTGCCCGCCTGATGGCGGCGCATCGCCATGAAATCGCGGCGGTGATCCTCGAACCTGTCGTGCAGGGCGCGGGAGGAATGCGGATGTATCATCCTGAGTGGCTGCGACGTATCCGCAAGATGTGCGACCGGGAGGGTATTCTGCTGATCGCCGATGAGATCGCCACCGGCTTTGGCCGTACCGGTAAACTGTTCGCCTGTGAACATGCGGGCATCACCGCTGATATTCTTTGCCTCGGAAAAGCATTAACCGGCGGCACCATGACGCTCTCCGCCGCACTCACTACACGCGATGTGGCGGAGACCATCAGCAACGGCGACGCGGGATGCTTCATGCACGGCCCGACCTTTATGGGTAATCCGCTGGCCTGTGCGGTGGCAGCGGAAAGTCTGGCGCTGCTGGAGGAAAATCGCTGGCAGACGCAGGTGGCGGCGATTGAAGCCCAGTTGAAGCAGGAACTGGCTCCCGCCCGTGAGTCCGCGCTGGTCGCCGATGTGCGCGTGCTGGGAGCGATTGGCGTAGTGGAAACCACCCGCCCGGTAAACATGGCGGCGCTACAGCGCTTTTTCGTCGCGCAAAACGTGTGGATCCGGCCTTTTGGCAGACTTATCTACCTGATGCCGCCCTATCCGATTAAATCGGAGCAGCTGTCACAGCTGACGCGTGCGGTCAATCTGGCGGTGCAGGATGAAACACTTTTTAGTGAATAAGGTACTGCGATGCTCGTCCGCTCGGGCTACACTCCTGTGATCGACCGTGGATTAACCTGAAGGAGATGTATATGAAGTTAATCAGTAAAGACTTCCAGGATGGTGACAAATTACATAATCGCTATGTCTTTAACGGCATGGGCTATGAAGGGGATAATATTTCTCCCCACCTCGCCTGGGATGACGTCCCGGCGGGAACCAAAAGCTTCGTTGTTACCTGCTACGATCCCGATGCTCCAACAGGCTCCGGCTGGTGGCACTGGGTGGTTGCTAACCTGCCAGCGGATACCCGCGTACTGCCTCAGGGTTCCGGCTCCGATCTGGTTCCTCTGCCGGAAGGCGCGATCCAGACCCGTACCGACTTTGGCAAAACGGGCTATGATGGCGCCGCACCGCCGAAGGGCGAATCGCATCGCTATATCTTCACCGTTCACGCGCTGAACGTTGAACGTATTGACGTTGACGAAGGTGCCAGCGGGGCGATGGTGGGTTTTAACGTGCATTTTCATACCCTCGGCAGCGCCTCGCTGACGACGTGGTATATCTGATCGTCTGATATGAACGGTGAAAAAAGCGGCGACTGGCTTGATTTCCGCCGCGAGGGTGAAAGCGGCATCGAAAGCGTGAGCGCTCATTTCACCGGTCACGCCTACGATCCGCACGACCACGATGAAGTGCTGGTGGGTTTTACCCAGCAGGGTGTGCAGCGTTTTCGCTGCCACCGTGCGCTTCATACCAGCAGTCCCGGCCGCGCCATTTTGATTGAACCCGGGGCGGTTCACGACGGGCACGCTCCGGACACCGACGGTTTTACCTACTCCATGCTTTACCTGCCGCAAGCCTGGGTCTCCACCCAGCTCGCGCAGCGCGGGCTGGCCACTATTTCGCTGATCGAGGCGGCCTTTCGCCATACCCTGACTGACGACGTCACGCTTTTCTGTGCCATCCAGCAGACCTTTTTTGCTTTCCACCATCAGGAGGGCAAACTGGCGCGCGATCAGAGCATGGATCGGCTTCTTGGTTTACTCACCCGCCATATCAAGGTCGCTTCACCGTCGCAAAAAAGCGATACGCTACTGCACATGCAGCGGATCCGGGAGATTTTGCATGAGCGGATGGCGGAAGATATTGGCCTTGATGAATTATCCCGCCTCGCGGGTATCGATCGTTTTCGCCTGAGTAGACAGTTTTCCAAAGCCTTTGGTCAAACGCCACATGCGTATCTTGTCAGGCTGCGACTACGCAGCGCCAGAGCATTACTGGCGCATGGACAAGAGCCTGCGCAGGTCGCCGCTCAGGTCGGTTTTGCCGATCAAAGCCATCTGGGAAGGTGGTTCCAGCGCGCGTACCGGATGTCTCCCGCCGCCTTTCAACAACAGAGCACAAACGTTCTATCCCGCTGACACGCTTTCTTTGATGATGGGCTTTTCAGTGCTGATGGAGAAGTAATACGCATGTTTGACACAAAAATTGCCCTGGTGGTACGCGACGACCTGGAGAGCTGGCAGCGGCTGAACGTTGTTGCTTTTCTGGCAACCGGTATTGTTTCTGCCGCGCCTGAAGTGCTTGGTGAGCATTATATCGATGCCGTGGGCCGGCAATATTCACGCATTTCGGGCCAGCCGATGCTGATTTTTGCCGGTGGGCTCGACGATCTCCAGCGTACGCATCGCAAAGGTCTTGAGCGCGAATTAACAATAGTGCCTTACGTGCAGGCAATGTTCGCTACGGGCAACGACGGGGATAATCGCGCGGTGTTCCTGCAAGAAGATGCCGATGCGATGAATCTGGTCGGTCTTGCCCTGCGCGGCCCGAAAAAGGCCGTCGATAAAGTGATTAAAGGGCTGTCGTTACACCCGTGATGGTGCACCTCCTTTAGGCGGGGATCCCCCGCCTTTGTAAATCAATACGTTTCGTTGTGTCTTTTGCGTAATTTGGCTTCCCGTTTCGCTCAACTTAGTATAAAACAGCAGGCTTTAAAGACCCTTTAACGATGAAAAGTCTGGAGCATCCTCTTGAACACATTTTCGGTTTCTCGCCTGACTCTGGCACTGCTTGTGGGCGCGACGCTGACCGCCTGTAGCTCAACGCCCGCCGATCAACAGCCGTCCTCCCAGGTTGCGCCCGGCACTACAGCGCGTCCCATCCTGACGGCCGGGGAAGCTAAAAACTTCACCGCCGATCATTATTTTCTGTCACTGAACCCGAACGCCGCGCCGTGGAAACCTTCGGCGATTAACCTTCTCGCGCAGCCCGATTTCGTGGTTGGACCCGCCGGAACGGCAGGCGTGACGCATACCACCATTCAGGCAGCCGTGGACGCGGCCATCACGCGTCATACCAGTAAGCGTCAATACATCGCCATTATGCCGGGTGAGTATGAAGGCACCGTCTATGTGCCCATCGCCTCCGGCAGCCTGACCCTGTACGGCACCGGCGATAAAGCCATCGACGTGAAAATCAGCGCCGCGATTGATTCCGAAATCGATCCGACAAGCTGGCGTCGACTGGTCAATCCATCAGGCAAATATATGCCGGGTAAACCAGCGTGGTATATGTTTGACAAATGCCAGAGCAAACGCGCCGCCACCGTTGGCGTAATGTGTTCTGCAGTCGTATGGTCACAAAATAATGGCCTGCAATTGCAGAACCTGACTATCGAAAACAACCTTGGCGACAGCGTTGATGCGGGTACCCATCAGGCCGTTGCCCTGCGCAGCGATGGCGATCAGGTACAGATTAACAACGTCAACATTCTGGGTCGTCAGAACACCTTTTTTGTGACCAACAGTGGCGTGCAGAACGTGCTGCAAAACGATCGCCAGACCCGCACGCTGGTCACGAATAGCTATGTTGAAGGCGATGTCGATCTGGTGTCCGGCCGCGGCGCGGTGGTGTTTGATAACACCGACTTCCGCATCGTGAATTCCCGCACCCAGCAGGAAGGCTACGTATTCGCCCCGGCAACGCTGTCCAATGTCTATTATGGTTTCCTCGCGACCAACAGCCGCTTTACCGCTGCTGGTGACGGCGTGGCGCAGCTCGGACGCTCGCTGGATGTCGACGGTAACGTCAACGGCCAGGTGGTGATCCGTGACAGTGTGATTAACCAGGGCTTTAACATGGAAAAACCATGGGCCGATGCCGCCATGTCCAAACGTCCGTTCAGCGGCAATACCGGTGCGCAGGATGAGAAAGGTCAAATCCAGCGTGACCTGAACGACACCCAGTTTAACCGCATGTGGGAATTTAATAACCGCGGCGTGGGTAGCCAGGTTGTCGGGCAGGCGAAGTAGTAAAATCTGAACAGCAAAAAGGGGGAATAAATCCCCCTTTGACTGCTGACAAACGTTATAACGTGGCATTATGCCTGGCGGCGCTTCGCTTGCACAGGCCTACGGGTTACGCATAAGTTATTGATGTTGATGGTTTTGTAGGCCGGGTAAGGCGAAGCCGCCACCCGGCAAAACAGCGTACACAATAGCAAAAACCAGATCTATCATTAACGTCAAACCTCGCTATCGCGAGGTTTTTTTTGGCTATCAGTAAGCGTTAATCACCACCCACATCGGCCCCTGGCCTACCGCGTAGCGGCCTTTCTCTTCCAGCAGTCCCTGCTTGCCCTGAATTTCATACAGGGCGATATGATGGGATTTCTGCCCGGCGGCAACGAGATAGCGATTACTATGATCGACGTTAAAGCCGCGCGGCTGCGTTTCAGTCGGCTGATGACCTTCCACCGCCAGCACGCTGCCATCTTCGGAGACGCTGAAGATAGTGAGGGTACTTGAGGTGCGGTCGCAGGTGTACAGATGGCGGCCATCCGGCGTGATGTGAATATCCGCTGCCCAGCGCGTATCGGCAAAACCGGCAGGCATCATATCCAGCGTCTGAATGCACTCTACCTGATCGTGAGCATTGCTGAGATCCCATACGTCGACCGAACTGTTCAGCTCATTCACACAATAGGCGTACTGCTGGTTCGGATGGAACGCCATATGTCGCGGCCCCGCGCCTTCCACCGTTTTCACCTCTTCCGGCGTTTGCGCGACCAGTTTACCGTCATCGCTAAGGGTAAACAGGCAGATACGATCCTGCTTCAGCGCGGGCACCCACAACGTGCGGTTGTCCGGGGAGATATTCGCGGAATGGCACCCTTCCAGCCCTTCCACTACGTCAACCGTTTCGACCGGCAAGCCGTCCTGCACGCGCACCACGCCAACGTTGCCCGCATTGTAGGATGCACTGAAAATAAAGCGTCCGCTACGATCGGTAGAAATATGGGTCGGGCTGCCCGGCAGCGGCGCTTCTGCCGCAAAAGTGAGCGCGCCGTTGTCCGGCGCAATCCGATAGGCCAGCACGCGAAACTCGGGACGCACGCCAACATACAGGTAGCGTTTATCCGGGCTGACGACCATCGGCTGCACCTGACCCGGCACGTCAACAACCTGAACCAGTGTCAGCGATCCTTCTGAATTAAGGCTCCAGACATGGATTTGCTGGCTTTCCGGGCTGGCGGTATAAACGGTTTGTTTCATGAATACTCCTTTCCTTACAACAGAGTGGAAGTAAATAACCAGGATAGTCTTTTTTGACCGTAAATGCTGAATTTATTTGTCCTGTCCGCACTGCGGTGTACCATCGCACAACGCTATTATATTCACTCTGTGACAGGAAAAACGAATGACCACGCGCGTTATCGCCCTGGATTTAGACGGCACCCTGCTGACCCCGCAAAAAACCTTTCTTCCCTCATCCGTTGAAGCCCTCATGCGTGCCAAAGAGGCAGGCTATCAACTGATTATTGTGACCGGGCGACATCATGTTGCCATTCATCCTTTTTATCAGGCACTGGCGTTAGATACACCTGCTATCTGTTGTAATGGTACTTATTTGTATGATTACCATGCAAAAAAAGTTCTGACCGCCGATCCAATGCCGGTGCCTGAGGCGCTGCAACTAATTGAAATGCTGAATGACTACAATATCCACGGGCTGATGTATGTGGACGATGCCATGCTGTATGAGCGTCCGACCGGGCACGTCATCCGTATGAGCAAATGGGCGCAAACGCTACCGGAAGCGCAACGCCCCGTCTTCACGCAGGTAGATTCACTGAGCCAGGCGGCGCAGGACGTCAACGCGGTGTGGAAGTTTGCCCTGACCGACGAGAACATCAGCAAGCTTCAGGATTTCGCCCTTAACGTGGGCGAGACGCTGGCGCTTGAGTGCGAATGGTCCTGGCAGGATCAGGTGGACGTGGCACGTCACGGTAACAGCAAAGGCAAGCGTCTGACGCAATGGGTTGAGTCGCAGGGCTGGTCCATGAAGGACGTGGTGGCCTTTGGCGATAACCAGAACGACATCAGTATGCTGGAAGCCGCAGGCACCGGCGTGGCGATGGGGAATGCGGTTGAAGAAGTGAAAGCGCGAGCCAATGTGGTGATTGGCGAAAACACCGAGGACAGCATCGCGCAGTTTATCTACTCGCACCTGTTGTGATCAGGCGGTTATCGACACGCTTTTGATTTGGGCGTACAGCCACAGGCCAGGTTTGATGCCAAGTTCATCCCTGGCCCACGGGCTGATCCGCGCCCACAGCGTGCGGCTGCCAATTTCCAGCTGCACTTCAACCTGACCGTTATCGTCCAGGCACTGCGCCACTTTCGCGCGCAGAATATTACGAATACTGGTCTGCTGTGGCGGCTGGAGTACCAGCGACACGTCCGAGGCCTGAATACGTATCCGCAGCGCCGACTGCACCGGACGGTCAATTTTGTTGACCCACAGATGCTGATCGCCAAGCGCCAGGGCGGTCATCGCATAGTGCGGATGATGTTCCAGTACGCTGACCTTCAGGATGCTGCTCTGCTGATCCTGCGGTAGCCAGGGATGCATCACGCTGCTGCCCCAGACCTCCTCCAGTGGGCCAAAGGCTTTCACCTGCCCCCCTTCCAGCACCAGCACGTTATCCGCCAGATGCAGAATTTCATCCAGCGAATGACTGACGTACAGCATCGGAATGTTGATCTCCCGCGCCAGTCGTTGCAGATAAGGCAGCAGTTCGCGCTTGCGGGGAATATCCAGCGAGGCCAGCGGCTCGTCGAGCAACAGCAACTCCGGGGCGGTTAATAACGCACGGCCAATCGCTACCCGCTGTTTTTCACCGCCGGACAAGCTTCCCGGCAGGCGATCGAGTAGCGGCTCAATACCCAACAGCGCCACCAGCTTATCGAATTGCCCGGCCATGCTTTTTGCCATCCCGTAACGCAGGTTCCCGCGTACCTTATAATGCGGAAACAGGCGGGCATCCTGAAAAACGTAGCCTACGCGGCGCTTATCCGGCGACAGGAAAAGACGCTTATCCGCGTCGCTGAGCACACGATTGTTTAATACGATACGCCCCTGCTCCGGACGCGTCAGGCCGCTAATGGCGTTGATAAGCGAGGTTTTACCCGCGCCGGAGACGCCGAAAATCGCCGTGATGCCGCTGGCAGGCAGCGTTTCGTTGATGGAGAGACAGTGGCTGCCGAGCGTCTGGGTAAAGTGAAGTTCCAGCATGGTTATTTCCCCGTCCGCGCGCGGCTGATGCGCGCCAGCCATTCAGAAATGAGCAGCGAAACCATCGCCAGCACGATAGAAATCACGCACAGGCGGGCGGCAGCGCTTTCGCCACCGGGCATCTGGATCAGGGTATACATCGCCGAAGGAATGGTGCGCGTCTCGCCGGGAATGTTAGACACGAAGGTAATGGTCGCGCCAAATTCACCCAGCGAACGGGCAAACGCCAGCACCGTCCCGGCGATAATCCCCGGCAGCATCAGCGGCAGCGTGATAGTAAAGAAAACACGAAAACGTCCTGCGCCAAGGGTACAGGCTGCCTGCTCCAGTTTGACGTCCACCCCTTCCAGCGCCAGCCGGATGGCGCGCACCATCAGCGGGAACGACATCACCGCCGCGGCCAGCACCGCTCCGCGCCAGCTGAACGCCAGCGTGATGCCGAACCAGTCGTAAAGCCACGCGCCGATCGCCCCACGGCGTCCCATCGACACCAGCAGCAAATACCCCACCACCACCGGCGGCAATACCAGCGGCAGATGGAGCAGGCTATCCAGCAGCGCTTTGCCTGGAAAATGGCGTCTCACCAGCAACCAGGCGAAGAAGATCCCAAAGGGCAAACTGAAGATGACTGCCAGAGAAGACACTTTAAGGCTCAGCAGCACGGCCTGCCATTCGGGATCGGTCAGTATCATTAGCGAGTGGTGAATCCGTAACGTTTGAAAATCGCAGACGCCTGCGGTCCTTTCAGATAGTCGTAAAACGCGCTGACGGTGGCATTTTTATGCCCGTCGATAATGGCCATCGGGTACTCCACTTTCTGATGGGAATCTTCCGGGAAGGTACCGACCACTTTCACACCCTTGCTGGCGACAGCATCGGAGCCGTAGACGATGCCCAGCGGGGCCTCATTGCGTTCCACCAGCGCCAGCGCGCCGCGAACGTCTTCCGCCGGAGCCAGTTTCGGAGAAAGCGTCTCCCATGCGCCTAATTTTTGCAGCGCTTCTTTGGCATAAATGCCTGCCGGAACGTGGTCCGGATCGCCAACCGCCAGGCGACCGCCGTCCAGCAGGCGCGTCCAGTCGGTTTTAGCGTCAATCGTGACCTTGTCCAGTTTGCTGGCTTTTGGTGCGACGACAACCAGGCTGTTACCCAGCAGCGTTTCGCGGCTGGCGGTGTCGATAGCTTTTTTATCTACCGCGTAATCCATCCATTTCTGATCGGCAGAAATAAACAGATCCGCCGGCGCACCGGCTTCAATCTGCCGTGCCAGCGTAGACGAAGAGGCAAAAGAGGAAACGACGTCGACGTTTTTCTCTTTTTTGTATTCTTTAGCAATGTCCTGCATCGCATTGGTCAGCGACGCGGCCGCAAAAACGGTAATTTTGCTTTCATCTGCCAGCGCATGCCCGGCGACGGTCAGCGTTAATGTTGCCCCTGCAAACAAGCGTACCCATGTACGTGCCATCTTTAACTCCTGTGAGTGTCGTTATATATGCAATAATATAACGACAAGCTCAGATTTTTCCCAGCGTTAATTGCTACCGCGCAATGGGTAGTCTATCGGCAATAAAGAGGAAAACTTAAGAGCAAAACGCCCGTTGAGCACGGGCGTTTGGGGAATCAGCGGCGTTGTTCGGAGCGGTCTTTATGACCTACCCCGGAGAAAATGTTAAACACTTCACCGAGGCCATAGATTAACCCCAGGATGACAGCCATCACCACCGGGACCATGATTACGGCAAAAACCAGGCTTTTCAACAACTCTAACATGGTGAACTCCAGACATTGTGAATAAGGCTATTCTAACCGGATTTCGGCGAAAAGCACTGCCGATTTGTGCGGTGTACAAAAACGCTTCGCATCTTACGCAGGAAGTTGCTTACACTTCACCTATAATGTCCATAAATGATTGATGATTGCAGACGCATCAAAATCGAATGATTCTTATCGTATTGATAAATAATTTACCATATCGCATTTAGTTTACAAGAAAATAATCACCCAAAGAAACCATAGAAATTATTTATAAAATCAAGTTCACTGGTGTTGTTATCTACCTTATGGTTTTTTAAATACTCTTCTCTTGTTACCGCTACTTTATCTTTAAAAATAGAGTGTTCTTTGCGAATATCATCCCATGCTCCATAATATTTCATATGTACTGCCTCGCCCTCTTTATATACATAAAGAACCTGAGCATTTCTATTTTTAATAATTAACTTTGGAATGATAGCATCAAAACTTAAAGAATTAATTTTATCTTTATATGAGAAATACACGGTATAATGAACAACATCTTTTAAATGGAAACAAACTGGATAAGCTGCCCCTTTATTTAACAATGTCTTCATCTCAGAGGTATTACCCCCATTATTTACGTCCACTTTTAAATTAATGGTAATGTCTTTCAGTATGGAGTAATCTCCGTAAACGTCAAAACAAGGTTCATCACGCCTAATAATCTCATCGCAAGAACATGTAAGAAAAAGTAGTGAGAAAATCAAACTATTTTTTTTGATGATCATTAAATACTCCCTGATGGCTGGATCCTTTATATTGTCCATTATAAAAAAAGTTAAGGGGTTCAGCATCAGGCTCTAAACCTGATGTCATGGCTAATAGCCCCTGCGATTCCTTACCTCCCACCATATAAGTTGGTCCTAAATCCCATCCAAAGCCAGCTGTCCTTTCAAGGACAGTGACTCGCTTATTAGGTAAGAATGATGGGAAAGTTGATTTACTTTGTCCCCAAACAGTTACGTTTCTAAAATTACCTAATGCAGAAATTTTTTGTGAGAAACCATCTATCCACCCTGAATTACATCCATAAAAAACACACATAGGCTTTTCATGCGCCCAATTGAAATCAATTTTATCCCAACCGTCTTTGATAGCTAACTGACAGTCGCAATCTGATACCGGAGGGTTATTAGCGGTATAAACAGAAATAGGACCATCCGTCGCAGCATGAGAAAAAACTCCTATTTCTTGCACCTTGGCTTTTTGCTTTCCACCATATTTATTGACCCATGACGTGATAACATTTGCTATTTCTCCAATTGATTGAACAGGGGGGCAATGCACTTTATGAACGCTTTCATCGTACCAAAGCGAGTTTTTAATGTTTTTCATCCTTGTTGCGCTGATTCTGCAAACATATCTCGCGCCTTATCATCTTCATCTACCCAAAAAAGGAGAAAAATCTTCACAGGACGTGTTATTTTTTGATGAACAACATAATTTTCCTGAAGAGTGGTACTGCCTGACGTTGTTTTAATCTCATTCATACAAAATCTCAATAAATTAAATAGTAAAACGTATTACCGACTCTGATTTTGCTCTTTTTTATAAATTAATAAATGATCTTAATCAGATAATATCTCCAGTATCATGTTTCCTGCACCTACAGAACAAGTTGGCGTCCACACCCATTTGCGTCACAATACCCTTTTTGCCAGGACACGGTTATGCAGGCTGAAATTCTTCTCACACTGAAACTCCAGCAGCGTCTTTTTGCCGATCCGCGCCGCATTACGCTGCTCAAGCACATCGCGCAAACTGGCTCCATCAGCCAGGGCGCTAAAGACGCGGGCATCAGCTACAAAAGCGCCTGGGATGCGATCAATGAAATGAATCAGCTCAGCGAGCAGCCGTTGGTGGACAGAGCCACCGGTGGTAAAGGCGGCGGTGGCGCATTGCTCACGCGTTACGGTCAACGGCTGATTGAACTATACGATCTGCTGGCGCAGATCCAGCAAAAAGCGTTTGATGTGTTGAGCCTTGATGACGGCCTGCCGCTGAACAGCCTGCTGGCAGCCATCTCCCGCTTCTCGCTGCAAACCAGCGCCCGTAATCAGTGGTTCGGCACCGTCACCGGACGCGATCACGATCGGGTTCAACAGCATGTGGACATCTTACTGGCGGATGGCGAAACCCGGTTGAAAGTGGCGATCACGGCGCAGAGCGGCGAGCGTCTTGGGCTGGATGAAGGAAAAGAGGTACTGGTGCTCCTGAAAGCGCCGTGGGTTAACATCACGCAGGATCGCGCCGAGGCGGCGGAATCTGATAACCAGCTCGCCGGTGTCATTAGCCATATTGAACGTGGCAATGAACAGTGCGAAGTGCTGATGACGCTCCCGGACGGGCAAATCCTTTGCGCTACTCTTCCTGTTGATCGCGCGGTCGGGTTTGAAGACGGTAGCGAAGTGATCGCGTATTTCAATGCCGATCGGGTGATTATCGCCACGCTGTGCTGAATCATTGACAATCCGTCCAGGAAATCGTATCCCTGTTTAAAACACTGCAAAAAACGGGATACAGAATGTCATTGTTGCATATTTCGCAAGGCACGTTTCATTTGAGTGATACCTGCGTTCTGACCATTCCTGACCTGACGTTAAGCGCTGGCGAAAGCTGGGCCTTTGTCGGCACGAATGGCAGCGGTAAATCGGCCCTCGCCAGAGCTCTCGCTGGTGAGCTGCCACTGGGTAAAGGCACCCGGGAGAGTGGTTTTTCGCGCCCTGTCCGCCTTTCTTTTGAGCAGTTGCAAAAGCTGGTCAGCGATGAATGGCAGCGCAATAATACCGATCTGCTGAGCCCGGGCGAAGACGATACCGGGCGCACCACCGCGGAAATTATTCAGGATGAGGTCATAAATCCCGAACGCTGCGCGCAGCTTGCCGCCTGGTTTGGTATCACATCGCTACTTACCCGCCGTTTCAAATACCTTTCTACTGGAGAAACGCGTAAGACGCTGCTATGCCAGGCGTTAATGTCCGAGCCGGATTTGCTGATCCTTGACGAGCCGTTTGACGGCCTGGACGTGGCTTCGCGTGAACAGCTGGCAACGCTGCTGGCGACGCTCAATGAGCAGGGCTATACGATTGTGCTGGTCCTCAATCGCTTTGACGAGATCCCTGATTTCGTGCGGCATGCTGGCGTACTGGCTGACCGCACGCTGATCGACACCGGCGAAAAAGAAACCTTATTGCGGCAGGCGCTGATCGGGCAGCTGGCGCACAGTGAACGTTTGAAAGACATTACGCTGCCCGAACCCGACGAGCCGTCGGTGCGCCTGACGCTTGCCGCCAACGCCCCGCGAATTATTCTCAATGATGGCGTCGTCTCTTATGACGATCGTCCCATTCTCAATCATCTTAGCTGGACGGTAAAACCCGGTGAGCACTGGCAAATTATCGGTCCTAACGGCGCAGGGAAATCGACGCTACTGAGTTTGATTACAGGCGATCATCCCCAGGGTTACAGCAACGATTTGACGCTCTTTGGTCGCCGTCGCGGCAGCGGAGAAACCATCTGGGATATTAAAAAGCACATTGGCTACGTCAGCAGCAGCCTGCATCTGGATTACCGCGTTAGCACTACTGTACGTAACGTGATCCTCTCCGGCTATTTTGATTCAATTGGCATTTATCAGGCGGTTTCTGACCGACAACATAAACTGGCGCAGCAGTGGCTGGATATCCTTGGCATGGATAACCGCACCGCCGACGCTCCTTTCCACAGTCTTTCCTGGGGACAACAACGGCTGGCGCTGATTGCGCGGGCGCTGGTAAAGCACCCGACCCTGTTGATCCTCGACGAGCCGCTTCAGGGACTCGATCCGCTGAACCGCCAGCTCGTTCGCCGTTTTGTCGATATTCTGATGGGGGAAGGTGAAACACAACTGCTGTTCGTTTCGCACCATGCGGAAGACGCGCCAGAATGCATCACCCACCGGTTAGCGTTTGTGCCGGAGGGCGAAAGCTATCGGTACGTACTGGAAGCTATTTAACTGAATACGCTGGCAATCGTTCTTGCCAGCGCCGGGGGGTTTTCCCACGACATGCAGTGCCCGGCATTTTCGATAGTGAACACGGGAATCCCCATCGCCCGCACCGTTTCGACATCCGCATCGGGCGCAGAGTTTTCGCCAACAATAAGCGTGTGTGGGCAGCGTAAGTGTTGAAACCGCTCCAGCCATGAAGGAGTGACACCCCCGACCAGGCTCGTCGCTCCACGCCAGACGGCCCATGGCACGTTACTTTGTAGCGACCCGGCCCAGGGCGACGCCTCGCCCTCTACTAATTCAATATACCCTTTATCCACAAACGTCTTTTCCGGCATCGCTGCAATGTGGCGGCTAAACATGCCGCCGCCAGCAGAGAAGTTTGGTTCGGATACCGCCAGCGCCAGAATACGATCGGTGATAAGCGCAGCGACTTCGATGGCAATACTGCCGCCCATACTGTGACCATATAAATAAAAGCGTTGCAAATTCAGATGATTAATCAACTCCACGATGACGCGAGCCTGATCGCTGGTGGTATAGCTGAAGTCCACAGGCTTTCCACTATAACCACTTCCAGGCAAATCGATCAGAATAGCGGCCCGCCCACCAAACTGCGCATCGGCCACCACGAGTGGATATTCATACGATGACGCACAGCCCAGACTGTGGATAAAAACCACCGGCTCGCCTTTTCCCGGCAGGGACTGCCAGCGAACCCAACAACCTGCAACGCTCGAATAAAACGCGTCCATCCCCTTCTCTCCTTCTCCAGTCGCTTTTCACTAAGCACCTTATTCAGCGTTAATTTGATTATTTCGTCAATCAGGAAGCTGAACCGAGAAGCAGGAAAAGATCAACTCTGTACGACGGATTTTTAGGATTTATCATACCTTTAATTAACAACATGATTTTAAATGTTTTTCCCCGTTGAATCGGGGTGATCGTTTTTAGTGTAAGCGATTCCACAAACTTATTCCATGTCACACTTTTCGCATCTTTGTTATGCTATCTTAATCACATATCCTAAGCATGATGGAGCGAAAAATGAGAGTTTTGGTTACTGGTGGTAGCGGTTACATTGGGAGTCACACCTGTGTGCAACTGCTGCAAAATGGCCACGATGTCATCATTCTGGACAACCTGTGTAACAGCAAGCGCAGCGTAATGCCCGTTATCGAACGTCTCGGCGGCAAGCACCCCACGTTTGTCGAAGGTGATATCCGTAATGAAGCGCTGATGACGGAAATTCTGCACGATCACAGTATCGACGCGGTGATCCACTTTGCAGGCCTGAAAGCGGTCGGTGAATCCGTTGCTAAGCCGCTGGAATACTATGATAACAACGTTAACGGCACGCTGCGTCTGATTTCCGCCATGCGTTCGGCGAATGTCAAAAACTTCATTTTTAGCTCCTCTGCAACCGTCTACGGCGACCAGCCTAAAATTCCTTACGTCGAAAGCTTCCCGACCGGCACGCCGCAAAGTCCTTACGGCAAAAGCAAGCTGATGGTCGAGCAGATCCTTACCGATCTGCAAAAAGCCCAGCCGGACTGGAGCATCGCCCTGCTGCGTTATTTTAACCCGGTCGGCGCGCATCCGTCGGGCGATATGGGCGAAGATCCGCAGGGTATTCCCAATAACCTGATGCCGTACATCGCGCAGGTTGCGGTAGGCCGCCGCGACTCGCTGGCCATCTTCGGTAACGACTACCCGACCGAAGACGGCACCGGGGTGCGCGATTATATTCACGTCATGGACCTGGCCGACGGCCACGTTGCGGCAATGCAGAAGCTGGCGGACAAACCCGGCGTGCATATTTACAACCTGGGCGCTGGCATCGGGAGTAGCGTGCTGGATGTGGTCAATGCCTTCAGTAAAGCCTGCGGTAAACCGGTCAATTACCATTTCGCGCCGCGCCGTGATGGCGATCTTCCCGCCTACTGGGCCGACGCCAGTAAGGCAGATAAAGAGCTGGACTGGCGCGTTTCCCGCACCCTTGATCAAATGGCGCAGGATACCTGGCACTGGCAGTCTCGCCATCCGCAAGGTTATTCAGACTAAGGAACCGTGATGACACAATTTAACCCGGTCGATCACCCGCATCGCCGCTATAACCCGTTAACCGGGCAATGGATCCTCGTTTCACCGCACCGTGCGAAACGTCCCTGGCAGGGGGCGCAGGAAACGCCCTCGCAGCAAAAGCTGCCTCAGCACGATCCGGACTGTTTTCTCTGCCCCGGCAATACCCGTGTTACCGGCGACAAGAACCCGGACTACAAAGGCACCTACGTTTTTACTAACGATTTTGCCGCGCTGATGACCGACACGCCTGACGCGCCGGAAAGCGACGATCCGCTGATGCGCTGCCAGAGCGCACGCGGCACCAGCCGGGTGATCTGCTTCTCACCCGACCACAGCAAAACGCTGCCGGAATTAACCGTCGACGCGCTGGCGGAAGTCGTTGAAACCTGGCAGCAGCAAACGGCGGAGCTGGGGAAAGAGTATCCCTGGGTACAGGTGTTTGAAAATAAAGGCGCGGCGATGGGCTGCTCCAACCCGCACCCGCACGGTCAGGTTTGGGCCAACAGTTTTCTGCCTAATGAAATCGAGCGTGAAGATCGCCTGCAAAAACGTTACTTTGCCGAACAACGCTCGCCGATGCTGGTCGACTATGTTCAGCGCGAACTGGCGGACGGCAGCCGCACCGTAGTGGAAACAGAGCACTGGCTGGCGGTGGTACCCTACTGGGCCGCATGGCCGTTTGAAACGCTACTGCTGCCTAAGGCTCATGTATTGCGGATCACTGAGTTAACTGACGAGCAGCGTCAGGATCTGGCGCTGGCGCTGAAGAAACTCACCAGCCGCTACGACAATCTGTTCCAGTGCTCTTTCCCCTACTCAATGGGCTGGCACGGCGCGCCGTTTAACGGCGAAGAAAATCAACACTGGCAGTTACACGCCCACTTTTATCCGCCGCTGCTGCGCTCTGCCACCGTGCGTAAGTTCATGGTTGGCTACGAAATGCTGGCGGAAACCCAGCGCGATCTTACCGCAGAACAAGCCGCCGAACGCCTGCGTGCGGTCAGCGACGTCCATTTTCGCGAATCCGGAGAATAACAATGAGTCTGAAAGAAAAAACACAGTCCCTGTTTGCTGAAAAATTCGGCTACCCTGCCACCCATGTCATTCAGGCACCGGGCCGCGTAAATCTGATTGGCGAACACACTGACTATAATGACGGTTTTGTGCTGCCCTGCGCAATTGATTATCAGACGGTGATCAGCTGTGCAGCGCGTTCCGATCGTACCGTGCGCGTGATCGCCGCCGATTACGACAACCAGGTTGACGAATTTTCGCTGGATGCGCCGATTGTGACGCATGAAAAGCAGCAGTGGTCCAACTATGTCCGCGGCGTGGTAAAACATCTTCAGCAGCGTAACGCCAGTTTTGGCGGCGCGGATTTAGTTATCAGCGGCGACGTTCCGCAGGGCGCGGGCCTCAGCTCTTCCGCCTCGCTGGAAGTCGCAGTCGGTACCGTCTTCCAGCAGCTTTATCATCTGCCGCTGGACGGTGCGCAAATCGCCCTGAACGGTCAGGAAGCGGAAAACCAGTTTGTTGGCTGTAACTGCGGCATCATGGATCAGCTTATTTCCGCGCTGGGCAAAAAAGATCATGCCCTGCTGCTCGACTGCCGGACACTCGGCACCAAAGCGGTTTCCATGCCAAAAGGCGTGGCGGTGGTTATTATTAACAGTAACTTCAAGCGTACGCTGGTGGGCAGTGAATATAATACCCGCCGTGAACAGTGCGAAACCGGGGCGCGATTCTTCCAGCAGCCTGCGCTGCGCGATGTTAAGCTGGACGAATTTAACGCGGTGGCAAACGAACTGGACCCTGTCGTTGCCAAACGCGTACGCCACGTATTGACGGAGAACATTCGCACCGTCGAGGCCGCTGAGGCGCTGGAGAAAGGCGATCTGCAACGGATGGGTAAACTGATGGCTGAGTCTCACGCTTCCATGCGCGATGACTTTGAGATTACCGTTCCGCAAATCGACACGCTGGTTGAGATTGTGAAAGCCGTGATTGGTGATAAAGGCGGCGTGCGCATGACCGGCGGTGGTTTCGGCGGCTGTATTGTCGCGCTGATCCCGGAAGATCTGGTCACTGAAGTTAAAAAAGCGGTCGCCGAACAGTACGAAGCAAAAACCGGCATCAAAGAAACGTTCTATGTTTGTAAACCATCACAAGGAGCAGGTCTGTGCTAAGAAATACGCCCGCGAGCGCCCCTGATGGGCTGCCGTTTCGTTTGCTTACCCTGCGCAATGGCACAGGGCTGGTTGTGACCCTGATGGACTGGGGTGCAACGCTACTTTCCGTGCGCGTGCCGCTCTCCGACGGCAGCGTGCGTGAAGCGATCCTCGGCTGTGCGGGTCCGGAACAGTATCCGCAGCATGAGGCTTTCTTCGGTGCCTCCATCGGCCGCTATGCTAACCGCATCGCCGACAGCCGTTTTGAACTGGATGGTAAGATCGTCAATGTTGTACCAAGCCAGGGCGCGAACCAGCTGCACGGCGGGCCGGAAGGCTTCGACAAGCGCCGCTGGAGCTACCAGAGCCTGAGCGATCACGAGGTTGTTTTCTCCCTTGAGTCCGCCGACGGCGATCAGGGTTTCCCTGGCAACCTGAAGGCCACCGCGCGCTATACCTTAACGGACGATAACCGTATCGTCATTGAGTATCGCGCCACGGTAGACCAGCCCTGCCCGGTTAACATGACTAATCACGTCTATTTTAACCTCAACGGTGAGCGCTCCGACGTACGCAGCCACAAGCTGCAAATTCTTGCCGACGAGTACCTGCCGGTGGATGAAGGCGGTATTCCGCGCCAGGGTCTGAAAGCGGTGGCGAATACCAGCTTCGATTTCCGCTCGCCGAAGCGTATTGCCGACGACTTCTTGCGCGATGACGATCAGAAAAAGGTCAACGGCTACGATCACGCCTTTTTGCTGCAGGCAAAAGGTAACGTGAAAAGCGAAGCCGCGCATGTATGGTCTGACGATGAAAGATTGCAGATGGCGGTGTTTACCTCCGCGCCTGCGCTGCAATTCTATTCTGGCAACTTCCTTGAAGGCACCTCGTCCCGTGAGGCGGGTAGCTATGATGCCTGGCAGGGTCTGGCGCTGGAAAGCGAGTTTTTACCTGATTCGCCAAACCATCCGGAATGGCCGCAGCCAGACTGCATTTTACGGCCTGGTGAAGAATATGTCAGTCTGACGGAATATCAGTTTATTCCCGCCTGAACCTGCGCCCTCTGAAAAGAGGGCTTTTTTTACCCGCTTTGCTGAAATTAGCGCCACTCAAAGACAAAATCATAACCGCAAATTCACAAGCATCTTACACTCACCCGCTATTTTCGCTATGGTTAGGGTTAAGCATTGCTGCTGACAGCGTCATGGCAATATAATGAGAATTATTATCGTTCAATAAAGCTTGAGGAGTAAGTGTATGGCTGTAACTAAGCTGGTACTGGTTCGTCACGGTGAAAGTCAGTGGAACAACGAAAACCGTTTTACCGGTTGGTACGACGTTGATCTGTCCGAGAAAGGCGTATCTGAAGCCAAAGCAGCAGGCAAGCTGCTGAAAGAGGAAGGCTATAGCTTTGACTTCGCGTACACCTCCGTGCTCAAACGCGCGATCCACACCCTGTGGAACATTCTGGATGGTCTGGATCAGGCGTGGCTGCCGGTGGAAAAATCCTGGAAGCTGAACGAACGTCATTATGGCGCGCTACAGGGTCTGAACAAAGCTGAAACCGCAGAAAAATACGGTGACGAGCAGGTTAAACAGTGGCGTCGTGGTTTTGCCGTGACCCCGCCTGCGCTGACCAAAGAAGACGAACGTTTCCCGGGCCACGATCCGCGTTACGCTTCCCTGACCGAGCAGGAACTGCCGCTGACGGAAAGCCTGGCGCTGACTATCGATCGCGTGATCCCTTACTGGAATGAAAGCATTCTGCCGCGCCTGAAAAGCGGCGAGCGCGTGATCATCGCCGCTCACGGTAACTCCCTGCGTGCGCTGGTCAAATACCTCGACAATATGGGCGAAGACGAAATTCTTGAACTGAACATCCCGACCGGCGTTCCGCTGGTGTATGAATTCGACGAGAACTTCAAGCCGATCAAACATTATTACCTGGGTAATGCTGATGAGATCGCAGCCAAAGCGGCAGCGGTAGCGAATCAGGGCAAAGCGAAGTAATTCGCCTACCGGATAGCTACGGCTATCCGGTTTTTATACCTCAACCACCCCATCGAGCACCACCTGCGCCCCTCCCTGCGAGCAACGTTCTATGCGCGCCCGCACGTTATACACGTCGGCCAGTCGCTCTGCGGTAATAACCGCTTCCGGCGTGCCGCTCGCCGCCAGCCTGCCCTCTTTCAGCATCACGACGTGTTCACTGTGGCGCAGCGCGATGTTGAGATCATGCACCACCACTACCGTTACCATATTGCGCGCCAGCGTTTCACGACGCACGACATCCATCACCTGAAACTGATAATTTAAGTCCAGCGCGCTTAGCGGTTCATCCAGCAACAGCAGCTCGGGACGGCGGATCAACGATTGTGCCAGGCCCACCATCTGCCGCTGTCCGCCGGAAAGCCGATCGAGGTAATGCAGCGCAAGATGCGTAATCCCTAACTGTTCAAGAATAGCCAGCGCCTGCGCCTTGCTCTGCTGCTCTTTTCCTCTGCCCGACACCCGCTGAGCCACAATAATCGACTCCAGCACCCTGAGGTGCACACCTTGCGGCAGCGACTGTGGTAAATAAACGACCTTCTCCGCACGCTCTGAGAATGGCAGTGACAGCAGATCTACGCCGTCGAGCAGCACCTCACCGCTGGCGTTATTCAGCCCGGCCAGCGAACGTAATAACGTCGATTTTCCGCAGCCGTTGGGTCCCAGCAAAACGGTAATTTTGCCGTGCGGCAGTTCAGCTACGCTAAGATTGCCGATCACCGCACGCTTAGGATAACCAGCGTACACACTCCGGAGGATCAATCCGCTCATGACATACTCCCCCGCTGGCGAATGATAATGCTCAGAAAAAACGGAACGCCCACCAGCGACGTGACAATCCCCACCGGAATAATGACGCCGGGAATGATGTTTTTCGAGGCGACGGAGGCCAGCGACAGCACCAGCCCGCCTGTCAGGATGCTGCCGGGCAGATAGAACCGATGATCTTCGCCAAACAACAGCCGTGCAATATGCGGCGCCACCAAGCCGATAAAGCCGATTGGCCCGACAAACGCGACCGATAAGGCGGAAAGCAGGCTAATCCGCAGTAACGACGCCAGCCGCAAGCGACGGACGTCAATGCCAAAACTCATTGCCCTGTCCTCGCCCAAACGCAGGGCAGTCAGTTGCCAGGCGCTACGCATTGACCAGGGCAAGACAAGAATAAAGACCAGCGCCAGTATGCTCATTTTGTCCCACGACGCGCGGGCCAGACTGCCCATCGTCCAGAATACCAGCCCCTGAAGCGTATCTTCATCCGCCACAAACTGCATCATGGATACCAGCGCATTGAAGGTAAAAACCAGCGCGATGCCAAAAAGTACCACGCCGGAGGTCGCTACTCGCGTCCAGCGGGTGATGCCATCAAGCAGTAGCGCCGACAGTAGCGCGAAGACAAACGCATTCGCCGGAATAAACCAGGCGGCGGGGACGCCTGGAATGCCGATGTCCAGCACAATCGCCAGCGCTGCGCCAAACGCTGCCGCTGACGAGACGCCCAGTGTAAACGGACTCGCCAGCGGGTTGTGCAAAATGGTCTGCATCTCTGCGCCTGCCAGTCCAAGCGCCATGCCGACCAGTAGCGCCATCAGCGCATAAGGAAGGCGAATATCCCAGACAATAATCCGCATGCCTGTGCCGACCTCATTCGGGTGCAGCAAGGTGTGCCACAGGTCGTGCAACGCTATCCCGGATGGACCCAGGGTCGCGTCGAGGATCAGGGAAGCAACCAGCGCCAGAAGAATAGTCACCACCAGCATCAGCCGTTTGCGTATAATCTGACGGTAGCGATAGTCAATCGACTCCGGCGTGTTAGTCTCAGCAGTTAACGTCATCATCTTCTTTACCGGGAATTTATTGCGGCGGATTCAGGACATCGCTAATTTGCGCATCGCTCAGCGTAATGGCAAAAAAGTCCTGATAAAAACGGCGTGTTTCCTGGCGCATATCCACATCGGCAAAGCGGTCAGGATAGAGCGTTTTCGCCAGCCAAAGGAACTGTAATGCCTCTTCGCTGGTTTCCCGACACCACCAGAACATCCCTTTGGGATTCACATACACCCGATGATGAACCACCGCATCGACCTGCGCCCATTGTGACGCGGTCTGGATGGCATCGGCATCGCGTTTATTCATCGCCACAATCACCGCCGGGTTTGCTGCCACTACTTGCTCCAGCGCAACTTCACCGCGGCGGTTTTGTTTGCCGGCAAACCAGTTTTCCGCCACATTTTTTGCGCCAGCTAAATCCATCCAGTCCTGATTCAGCGAGGGCCGACCCGTGGTGGTCAGTGGATTACCCATACTGTGATAAAGCGTGATGCGCTGGTCTTGCGGCAGCCCCTTCAACCGCTCCTTCACCAGCGCGACGTTGCGGTCAAAGTAGTGCTGATACCGCTGCGCTTTATCCTGCGCATCAGGTCCCAGCGCATCCGCCGTTTTCTGTACGCGTGACGTCAGCGCCTGAAGAGAATTGGCGTCGAATGCCAGAACGCGTACCCCGGCCTGCCGCAGCAGGGCCTGTTGTGGAACGGTCATGGATGACGGCACAAACAATATTTGCGTGCCGAGCGAGATGATCTGTTCCGGGTTAAGCTCGTGACCGCTGTTCACGCTTACCACGGGCACGCTGTCAATACGCGGCAGGCTCTGGCGAAAAAGTGGGATCTTTTTCGCCACCATTGAAGTGCCGACAATATTCTCGCCATAGCCCAGCATGGCGAGAATGGTATTTTGCGCGGGCCACGGTGAGGCGATACGCACATCGCTATGCGGTGGGGCGGCGCACAAACTTCCCGCCATCAGCCAGATAAGGGCGGGTAAAAGATGACTTAGTTTCATTACGCTGCCTTTTAGAAGTCAAACGTGACAGTGGCGCGAACTTCTCGCCCACTCCCGATAAATGCGCTGGGCGAACCATTGTCGCCGTCGGTGCCCGACGGGAAAATGGAGGCCCAGTAATGTTTATCGAATACGTTGTTAACCGCAATCCGCAAAGTTGTCGGCACGTTACTGATGTTGGTGGTATAGCGCGTACCCAAATCCCAGGTGGTATAGCTGCTGGCCCACGCGGTATTGGTATCATTAGCCGCCCGTTTTCCGGTGTAATGCACGTTGGCGCTATACACCCAGTGCGGCAATGAAGGCAGGCTGTATTCCGCCAGTAAATTAGCCTGTACTTTTGGCACGCCAACCACGTCTTTATCACTGGTCGCATCGCTCACGGTGTCTTTTAGCGTCGGATCGAGTAACGTCACGCCACTGTAGAGGTTCAACCCCTGCCAGACATTCCCCGACGCGGTGAGTTCCAGTCCGTTATTGACCTGATTACCCTGCTCTTTATAGACATTGTCGTTAGGATCTACATAGGCAAAAGGACGTTCGAGACGGAACACGGCTGCGCCCAGATTCATTCCGGCGACGTCAGCTTTTAACCCTGCCTCATATTGCTTACTGCGGTAAGGATCGAGCGTCTGCCCGGCGTTTTTTACATCTGAATCGGTTGGCGCGGTACCGCCCTGCTCCAGCGAATCCGCATAGCTCACATAGGCCATCACCGAAGGCGTGATTTTATACATCAGCGCGGCGGTGGGGCTTAAGCCGTTTTCATCAATCTGGCTGGTTTCATGCCCGCTTTTGTTATAGTTCTGCGCCTGGATCCAGCTCTGACTGACGTACAGCATTGCCGACCACTTCGGCGTCAGGGTCACCGTGTCGCCAAGGGTAATACTTTGCTGGGTATTAACGCTGGATTTATAGCGATCGCCGTGTTGTACGATCTTGCCGTCGCCCGGCTCCGTCATCTCTGAAGGATCGTACATATTGGTGGTCCCCAGCTTATAGCTGGTGCTGGCACCTTTCGCGCCGTAGATCGACCAGATATAACCCGTGGTAGAAAGCGCCAGATCGTGACCTACCGATCCGGTGTCTATATGGCCATTCAGGGTAGCGGTATTGCTCAACACGCGGAAGCGCCCTGCCGCCGTAGGGTCACTCAGTGAGCGGCTAATATCGCCTTTATTATTGATGATTTTACTGGAGACGTTACGCATTGCACGATCCGCCTGCTGCCAGCCGACGCCAGCCGTTACGAACCAGTCATCATTCAGATAATGAATAAGTCGTGTACTTATTGTGTCGGTGGTTAGATCGTTCCCGGCGGTGCTGAGGGTCAGTTTTTTATCTTTTGGATTGGGCGCTGAAGGCAGTTTAATACCCGGACCATAGCTAAAGCTGCCGGGGTATCCCTTCTGGATAAATTCATAGTGGCTCGCGTCCAGTTGTAGTTGCGTTCCGGGCTGAATATTCCAGTCCAGCGCAACGGAAAGCAGCTTGCGGCGTAGAGTGCTGTCATCAAGGTTGCCCTCGCCTTCCTGCTGTAACACATTGACACGATAGCCAAAACGCTTGTCATCATCGAAATGGCCGCCGAGGTCGGCATGTCCGGTAAATGCGCTACGGCTTTGATAACCCAGCGTCACTTTGTTAAGCGTTTCTTCTGTCGGACGTTTTGCGATGAAGTTGAATTGTCCGGCTGGACTTGCAGGCCCATACAGCGCACCAGTCAGACTATTAAAAATATCGAGACGTTCCAGCATTTCAACCGGGAAGGCGGTGGTTGAGACAATATTTAGGCCGTCGAGACGGCTGTTTGCCACAACGCTGCCCTGCATGCCCCGGCTTTGCGGCCTGCCGACATCCATCCCGCCCCGCGCCTGCATTTGGGTACTGGGGGAATATTTCAGCAGTTCGCTGACGCTCTGCGCCTGCTGGTTTTCAATCATCTCTTTGTTAACGGTGGTTGAGGAATATGGCGTATCGACCCAGGCTTTGTTACCCAGCGGGCCGAGGTCAATATCATTGGTTTTAAATCCCGCGCCAGCGACCGCATGCGTACTGTCAGCATCAGAAGATCGACCGGTGATAATCATATTTTCTTCACTGGCGGCGACAGTTTGTGAAACCAGAGGCGTAAAGAAAGGAAGAAGTGTGACGAGCTTTATGGAGTTATTCATGAGACACATATCGTTATATAAAATAATATATTACGATCACCGAAGCGGGTAGAAATATGATCACGATCACATAAAAGCCCCCTAATCGTTAACTACCCATTAATAATTACAGAGGGTTTAAAACAAAAAAACCGGCTCCAGGGCCGGTTCTGTACTGCACCAAATAATCAACCGCGACGCGCTTTCACCGCGTTCGCCAGCTGGCGCAATAGCGTATCGGTATCATCCCAGCCGATGCAGGCGTCGGTAATACTTTTCCCGTAGGTGAGCGGTTCACCGCTCTCAAGGTTCTGATTACCTTCAACCAGATGACTTTCAATCATTACGCCAATAATCGCTTTTTCACCGCTGGCAATCTGCTGGCAAACATCCGCACCGACGTCCATTTGTTTTTTGAATTGCTTGCTGGAGTTGGCGTGGCTAAAGTCGATCATGACCTGCGGCGCGAGACTGGCTTTTATCAGCCCTTCTTTTACTTCTGCCACATTCTGTGCACTGTAGTTCGGCGCTTTGCCGCCGCGCAGGATGATGTGGCAGTCGGCATTGCCACTGGTGTTTACAATCGCGGAATGGCCCCATTTAGTCACCGACAGGAAGCAGTGCGGCGCCCCGGCCGCATTAATGGCATCAATAGCCACCTTGATAGTGCCGTCAGTGCCATTTTTAAACCCTACCGGACAGGAAAGCCCCGACGCCAGTTCACGGTGTACCTGAGATTCTGTGGTACGCGCGCCGATGGCACCCCAGCTCATTAAATCCGCCAGGTATTGCGGGGTGATCATGTCGAGAAACTCGCCCGCTGCAGGCAGGCCGCTGTCGTTGATATCCAGCAACAGCTTACGCGCGATGCGCAGGCCGTCGTTGATCTGGTAGCTGCTGTCCATATGCGGATCGTTAATCAGCCCTTTCCAGCCGACGGTGGTGCGCGGTTTTTCGAAATAAACGCGCATCACGATCTCCAGTTCACCGCGCAGTTCCTCACGCAGCGTCAGCAGACGCGCAGCATATTCTTTAGCAGCAGCAGGATCGTGAATAGAGCACGGACCAATCACCACCAGCAGGCGGTCGTCATTGCTCTTAAGGATTTTGTGAATCGCTTTGCGGGCCTGCGCGACGGTATTGGCTGCGTTCTCAGTAGCGGGGAATTTTTCCAGCAGTGCAACAGGAGGCAGTAACTCGTTAATCTCTTTAATACGTAAATCGTCGTTCTGATAATTCATCTTCTTTCCAGCCGTGCCATACTTATAAATGTGTTTGCAATGCCTTCAATCTATCTCGTCAGCCCGGTACTGTAAACGGACTTTTACAGTTCGGGCAGAATATTCCTGGAATTAGCGAAAAAAACACCAGAAAGTAGCGCAGAACGAGATCTAATCTACACTTTTTAAATGTAACTACTGTGTTTATTTTTAATTACCAGATTCTATGCTGACAGAATTATTTGTCACAGGATCTTTTACTACTGAGCGAACGATTTCATAACTGTATTGTTGGATGATGTTATCCGACACCACGATGAGAACAGGAGCAGCATGATGAAAACGACTAAACTGGCTACAATTTTTCTGGCAGCAACCCTCTCAATGACCAGCGGTGCAGTATTTGCTGCCAGCAGCCAATCAAATAACGGTACGGCTAACTCCTCCGCCGATGCCGGGCAGGTAGAGCCGGGCGCGAAAGAGAATGTAGCGCCGAATAATGTTGATAACAGCAAAATCAACACGGGTAACACGAATACTAATTCTACTGGTACCACTTCCACAGGCACCATGCTGCATTCAGATAGCTCAAGCACCAATGCTGATGGCATGAGCAAAGAAGACATCCATAAAAACACCATGTGTAAAGATGGTCGTTGCCCGGATATCAACAAAAAAGTGGAAACTGGCGACGGCGTGAATAACGACGTTGACACCAAAACTGATGGTACCACCCACTAATACTGCGCAATACCCGTACTACAACGGAGAGCTTCGGCTCTCCTTTTTTATGCACAATTGCCCACGATACCGATATGATGTATGCGTAGATAATTCTAAATGTTGCAGGATAATGTTATGGCGCACTCGCATTCCCATCTACCTGAAGACAGCAACGCCCGCCGTCTGCTGCTGGCCTTTGGCGTTACCGCTGGCTTTATGGTTGTAGAAGTCACGGGTGGGCTGATTGCTGATTCCCTTGCCCTTCTTGCCGACGCAGGGCATATGTTGACTGACGCTGCTGCCCTGCTGTTCGCCTTTCTGGCGGTACAATTTTCCCGGCGGCCACCCAATAACCGTCATACTTTCGGCTGGCTGCGCCTGACGACTCTTGCGGCATTTGTTAATGCCATCGCCCTGGTCGTCATCACGGTGCTTATCATCTGGGAAGCTATCCAGCGTTTTTATCATCCCCGGCCGGTGGCGGGCACCACCATGCTGGTTATTGCCATTGCCGGATTACTGGCCAATGTCCTCGCCTTCTGTATCCTGCATCGCGGTAGCGAAGATAAAAATCTCAATGTGCGTGCCGCTATGCTGCATGTCCTCGGCGATTTGCTGGGATCAATCGGAGCGATCGGGGCGGCAATAGTGATTATGATGACGGGCTGGATGCCCATCGATCCGATTCTTTCGGTGCTGGTATCGTGTCTGGTATTGCGAAGCGCCTGGCGATTGTTGAAAGAAAGCGTCAATGAGCTGCTTGAAGGCGCACCGGTGACGCTGGATATTACTGCGTTAAGGAAGAAGCTACGCCGTGAGATCCCGGAAGTGCGCGATGTTCATCATGTCCACGTCTGGCTGGTCGGTGAAAAGCCACTGATGACGTTACATGTTCAGGTGATCCCCCCGCACGATCATGACGCGCTGCTGGAGCGCATTCACCATTTCCTTGGGCACCATTATCAGATAGCCCATGCGACCGTGCAGATGGAGTATCAGCCCTGCAGCGGGCCGGAATGCCACCTCAACGAGGCGCACGCCGGCCATGCTCATCATCATCACCATTAATGAGAAAAGGCGTGTGAGCCTCGCTCACGCGCACTGTTTATCCACATCCGCGTACCGTTGAGAGCAATGAAGGTCAGGATGAGATACTCCAGCGACATCGCATAAACGCCCTGCAACGCAAAGATAACCACGCTTATCACGTTAATAATCACCCACAGGATCCAGTTTTCGACGTATTTACGCGTCATCAGGATCATGGCCACAATCGACAATACCATCATGCAGGAATCCCAGAAGGGGAACGCATCCGGCTGCAACTCAGGCATGGCAACATTCAGCCCCAGCGCCGACATGATATTCACTGCCACCCGCGTCAGGAAAGCAAATACCGGGTTAATAAAGACGGTCATCAAGCCTATGGCGCCCACACAGATGGCAAGCCACAATAGCGCTTTCGGCATTGGCAACCAGCGTATTTGCAGCGCAGCCTCATTATGGCTGGTCTGTCTCGACCAGGCGTACCAGCCGTAAATGTTGGCGGCAAAGAAGAAAACCTGCAGCAGCAGGCTGGCATAAAGCTGGATTTGAAAAAAGATAATCGCAAAAAGGGTGACGTTAATCAGACCGAAAAAGTAGTTAATAATCTTTTCCAGACTGGCAAGCCAGATACAGAGCAGTCCCGCAAGGGTACCAATCGCCTCAATCCATGAAAGATCGTAGCCACCGGTACCAAACGGAATATGAACCAGAATGTTTTGTGTACTCAAAAAATCCATCTTGTCCCCAGAGCGTAGTTACGCGTTGATATTGTTATGGACGTAGTGTAGCCGCAAAATCAAGCATACGGTTAAGCGGGATCATGGCACCTTCTCGCAGCCGCGCGTCAACGTGGATCTCATGGCTTACGCCGCCGGTCTCCAGTCCTTCAGCAATCGCCTTCAGTCCGTTCATGGCCATCCACGGGCAGTGAGCACAGCTGCGACAGGTCGCGCCCTCACCTGCCGTGGGCGCTTCGAGTAATACTTTATCGGGTACTGCCTGTTGCATTTTCCAGAAAATCCCCCGATCGGTGGCAACGATAAGCTGTGGATGAGGCAGCGTTTTTGCCGCAGTGATTAACTGGCTGGTGGATCCTACCGCATCCGCCAGATCGACAATGGCCTGAGGCGATTCAGGATGCACCAGTATGGCCGCATCAGGATAAAGCCCTTTCATACGAATCAGGGACTGCGTTTTAAATTCGTCATGAACAATGCACGCGCCCTGCCAGCACAGCACGTCCGCCCCGGTTTGTTTTTGCACATAATGGCCCAGATGTCGATCCGGAGCCCAGATGATTTTTTCACCTGAGCTATCAAGATGCTCAATCAATTCGACGGCAATACTGGAAGTAACTACCCAGTCAGCTCGGGCTTTTACCGCCGCAGAGGTGTTTGCATACACCACCACCGTGCGATCCGGATGGGCATCGCAAAAGGCACTAAATTCCTCAATCGGACAGCCGAGATCCAGCGAGCACTCTGCCTGAAGCGTCGGCATCAGAATGGTCTTTTCCGGACTGAGGATTTTCGCCGTCTCGCCCATAAAACGAACGCCTGCTACCAGCAGCGTGGAGGCCGGATGTCTGGCCCCAAACCGTGCCATCTCCAGAGAATCGGAGATACAGCCGCCGGTCTCTTCCGCCAGTTGCTGAATTTCCGGATCGGTATAATAGTGCGCCACCATTACCGCATCGCGCTCTTTTAGCAGACGCTTGATTTTCTCCCGGTAAAAGTGCTTTTCCTCCCCGCTGAGCGGAGCGGGTTTTGGCGGAAACGGGTAAATAGCGTTTTGCGGATCAAAAATCGTGCTCATGGGCTTCTCGTTTTATGGGCTTAACGTAACACCTGTCTTTTTGGCTTCTGCAAGCAAGGACGGATGTTATCGTTTTATATACTAAACAAGATAGCCGATAGCAAAGGGAATGTCATCGGGAACAGGCATTTTTATAGAGGAGATGATTTTGCGGGAAGGGAAAGAAGATTTATAAAACTGAATGGTAAATATGCAGCGCTTTTAGGATAACATAAAGGCAGGATAGAGGCTTTGAAATGGTGGGTCGTGCAGGATTCGAACCTGCGACCAATTGATTAAAAGTCAACTGCTCTACCAACTGAGCTAACGACCCCTTGCGGGATTTTACGGCTGTAATCATTCAGGATGGTGGGTCGTGCAGGATTCGAACCTGCGACCAATTGATTAAAAGTCAACTGCTCTACCAACTGAGCTAACGACCCATCCGGGTGTTGCCTGAAAGATTTTTACTCGGACCAGTCAACATCTGAGTTTGATGTTAAATTGGTGGGTCGTGCAGGATTCGAACCTGCGACCAATTGATTAAAAGTCAACTGCTCTACCAACTGAGCTAACGACCCGAGTGGTGGGTGATGACGGGATCGAACCGCCGACCCCCTCCTTGTAAGGGAGGTGCTCTCCCAGCTGAGCTAATCACCCGATACTGCGCTGGATACTTCTTAGCGATTGGTGGGTCGTGCAGGATTCGAACCTGCGACCAATTGATTAAAAGTCAACTGCTCTACCAACTGAGCTAACGACCCACATTACACCGCTTTTTTGCTGCTTCAGGCTTGTTTAATATCCCGTGGCAACGGCGGCATATATTACTGATTTAAGAATTGAGCGCAACAAAAATTTTGAGGAAGATCACTTAACTGCTTACGATTCATGCGGCAAGACCAGAAATAGAGCGCTTTCTGGTCATGCGCTAATCATTACAAACCAGAGAGACGTTTTTGCGCCTGTTTTGCACCGTCAGTGCCGGGATACTTGTTGATCACCTGCTGATAAACCGCTTTGGCCTTGGCCGTATCGCCTTTATCCTGCATGATGATGCCGACCTTGAACATCGCATCAGCCGCTTTCGGTGATTTCGGGTAATTTTTTACCACGTTGGCAAAATAGTACGCCGCATCATCCTTTTTCCCCTTGTTGTAATTCAACTGACCCAGCCAGTAGTTAGCATTGGGTTGGTAGGTTGAATCCGGGTACTTCTTGACGAAGTTTTGAAACGCCGTAAGCGCATCGTCCTGGCGCGATTTGTCCTGAACCAGCGCGATAGCCGCATTATAATCGGTATTCGCATCACCGCTCTGAACCGGTGCGCCTGATGTGGCTGCACCAGCGGTGGGTGCCGCAGCCCCGTTCTGATCGCCCGTCGCCGGCTGCGCGGCTGTGCCGCCGCCACTACTAAGGCTATCCATCTGCAACAGGATCTGCTTTTGTCGCTCAACCACCTGGTTAAGCTGATACTGACTTTCCTGAATCTGACCGCGCAGGGTATCAATATCGGACTGGTTATCAGTAAGCTGTTGCTGAAGCTGGGTTAAAAGCTGGCTGTGAGCATTTGAAATACGCTCAAGTTGAGTGACGCGGTCTTCGACCGAGCCGGAGCCGACACTACTGATTGGTGCCTGAGCAAAAGCGGCCCAGGGGGCCGCTATTCCAACCAGTAACGACAGACTCAACAGATGATGTCTGAAGTTACTGCTCATGCCATTCTCTTAGTAAACCAGTACGGCACGACGGTTTTTGGCATACGCCGATTCGTCGTGACCCAGTACTGCAGGTTTTTCTTTACCGTAAGAAACGATGGAGATCTGATCAGCAGAAACGCCTTTACCCTGCAGGTACATCTTAACGGCGTTAGCACGACGTTCACCCAGGGAGATGTTGTACTCAGGAGTACCACGTTCGTCCGCGTGACCTTCTACGGTGACTTTGTAAGACGGGTTGCTACGCAGAAAGTTAGCGTGCGCGTCCAGCATTGCAGCGAAGTCAGAACGGATGTCGTACTTGTCCAGATCGAAGTAAACGATGTTGTTCTGCTGCAGCTGCTGCATTTGCAGACGAGCTTGCTCTTCAGAAGAAGCATTACCGTTACCGTTAGCATCCATACCAGTGCCAGCACCGTTCAGCATGCCACCTTCGCTACCGTCATTGCTGGCGTTTTTGTTGGACGAACACGCTGCGATTGCCATAACAGGCAGGGCAATCATCAGGCCCTTCAGCACTTTGTTCAGTTGCATTTCTTTGATTCCTTTAGTAATCAATTAATTATTATCACAGATACGGCGACCAGGCAGGGAATTTCACCTGACCATCAGTTGCCGGAAGACGCGCTTTGAAACGCCCATCTGTTGAAACCAGATTCAGCACAGATCCCATCCCCTGAGAAGAGCTGTAGATTACCATAGTGCCGTTAGGTGCCAGACTTGGCGTTTCATCCAGGAACGTTGACGACAGAACCTGTACGCCACCCGCTACCAGATCTTGTTTGGCAATGTGTTGCTGCCCGCCATCGGAGCTTACCATTACCATAAATTTACCATCGGTGCTTACATCAGCATCCTGGTTTTGTGAACCCTGCCAGCTAATACGCTGAGCCGCGCCGCCGTTAACGTTCACTTTGTAAACCTGCGGACGACCCGCCTGGTCAGAGGTGAAGGCCAGGTTCTGACTGTCCGGGAACCAGGTCGGTTCGGTGTTATTGCTGCGACCGTCGGTGACCTGGCGGATCTGACCAGAACCGATATCCATCACGTACAGGTTCAGACTACCGGTTTTC
The DNA here is from genome assembly GCF_029319185.1 of Superficieibacter sp. HKU1. Classification (NCBI taxonomy): domain Bacteria; kingdom Pseudomonadati; phylum Pseudomonadota; class Gammaproteobacteria; order Enterobacterales; family Enterobacteriaceae; genus Superficieibacter; species Superficieibacter sp. HKU1. The sequence continues at coordinate 1,614,930 of NZ_CP119754.1, read as the reverse complement.
GACAGCGCAAAAGCCAGTTTGCTGCCGTCCGGTGAGAATGCCGGCGCACCATTATGACGTGGGAAGGAAGCAACCTGACGTACAGCGCCGTTAGCCAGCGTCTGGATAACCAGCGCGGAACGACCGCTTTCGAAGGTAACGTAAGCCAGTTTATCGCCTTTCGGAGACCAGGCCGGAGACATCAGCGGCTGTGGTGAGCGGTGAACCACAAACTGATTGTAGCCATCGTAGTCAGAGACGCGCAGTTCATACGGGAACTGACCGCCGTTGGTCTGCACTACGTAAGCAATACGGGTACGGAATGCGCCCTTGATACCGGTCAGCTTTTCAAATACTTCATCGCTGGCGGTATGGCCTGCATAGCGCAGCCACTGTTTGTTTACTTTGTAGGTGTTCTGCGCCAGCACGCTGCCTGCCGCCGCGCCGGTATCGACGAGCTGATAGGATACGCTGTAGCTACCGTCCGGGTTAGGTGAAACCTTACCCACAACAACGGCATCGATCCCCAGCGCCGACCATGCCGCTGGCTGAACTTCCTGCGCCGTGCCCGGCTGCTGAGGCAGCTTGGCGCGATCTAACGGGTTAAATTTACCGCTGTTACGTAAATCCGCTGCAACGATACCGCCAATATCTTCAGGCGCGGCACCCGGCCCCGCCCACTGGAAAGGCACAACGCCAATCGGGCGCGCTGAGTCCACCCCCTGGGTGATCTCAATACGCACTTCTGCGTGCAGCACTGCTGCCCACAGTATCAGAAAACCAAATGCTACTCGTAATGCCTGCTTCATCATATCTCCCTTATCCAGGCGGAAAGCCCACGATAATTTAGCAGAATGTTAACAAACTAAAATGGACAAAACTACTTTCACCCTGCGACTAAACCTGGTCTATTTTTCCCTGTTTGCATAGGAAGAAATGGCTTAAGGTTTAAAATCCATTGGCGCATTTTTGAAAGTCTCATAAATCCCGTCACTCGGAGGTTTAGGGAATTTCGACATTCGATTGGTGGCTGCAAGCATAGCCTGACAAAACGCTGGATCTCCATCTTCTATCTTAGCATCAAGCAGCGTCCCATCTCTTGCCAGCCGGATACGCAAGGTACAGACTTTACCCTGATAACTGCTCCAGTCATGCAGGTAATTCTTAATTGCTGCCTGAACTTGCGAACCGTAATCATTAATTTCGCCTTGAGTAGGACCATTTGCTTTATTATTGCCCTGTCCTGGCGAGGAAGGATTACCCGATTTCGGTGCATTCTTACCGGAACTGAGATCGCCAAAGAGATCGTCTGCTTCAGCGGCCGCTTTATCGGCAGCCGCTTTTGCCGCTGCTTTCTTATCGGCAGCCGCTTTCGCAGCCGCGGCTTTTTTATCGGCCGCAGCTTTATCCGCCGCAGCCTTGTCGGCGGCTTTCTTATCCGCCGCAGCTTTATCGGCAGCCGCTTTTTTCTCAGCGGCAGCTTTGTCGGCAGCCGCCTTATCCGCCGCTTTCTTCTCAGCGGCCGCTTTCTCAGCAGCGGCTTTTTTAGCCGCGTCAGCTTCCGCTTTTTTCTGCGCATCGGCTGCAGCTTTTGCCGCATCAGCCTGCTTCTTCGCATCGGCAGCGGCTTTGGCCGCTTCGGCTTCAGCCTGCTTCTTCGCATCAGCAGCAGCTTTCTTCGCAGCGTCAGCCGCTTCTTTCGCCTGAGCATCGGCTTTCGCTTTTGCAGCAGCTTCGGCCTTCGCCGCGGCGTCCTCAGCCTGCTTTTGCTGCTCTTTCGCTTGCTGCGCTTTCGCTTCAGCCTGCTTCTGCTCTTCCGCCTGCTCGCGTGCTTTTTCCTGGGCGGCCAGACGTTCCTGCTCCAGCTTTTTCAGTTCTTCCTGTTTTGCCGCCTGCTGTTGACGCAGTTCTTCTTCCTGCTGCTGCTCCTGCTTTTTCCGCTGCTCAGCAGCACGTTTGGCGCTCGCATCCTGTGCTTTAGTACGGTTATATTGTTCAACAACCGCGCCGGAATCGACCATTACTGCGTCGATAGAGGAGCCACCTCCCCCACCCGCAGAAGCTTCAATATGCTCGTCGAACGATCCCCAAATCAGTACCGCAACCAAAATGATATGCAGTACGACCGAGATGATGATCGCGCGTTTAAGCTTGTCGTTTTGTTCGGTTGCCTTTGACACTCTCGGTTCCCAAAAACAGTTTGCCCGCTACCTGCCGTATCAACGTCAGGAGTATGCAGATGATCAAATAGGCTGCGTCATCAAACCAACCGATTTCACACCCGCAGTATGTAGCAGGTTCAGCGCTTTAATAATTTCATCATATGGCACGTCTTTCGCGCCACCAATTAAGAAGACCGCTTTCGGATTCGCCTTCATGCGACTCTGGGCTTCGGCAATAACCTGTTCAGGTGGCAACTGCGGAAGCTCTTCCTGACCCACCTTGACGCTGTACTGCCCAACACCAGAAACCTGCACGATAATCGGCGGATCGTCATTTGTGCTGACAGCCTGCGTTTCGGTCGCTTCAGGCAGATCCACCTCGACGCTCTGAGTAATAATCGGCGCAGTGGCCATAAAAATCAGCACCAGCACCAGCAACACGTCCAGTAACGGTACGATGTTGATCTCGGACTTCAGTTCGCGGCGACCTCTTCCACGTGCTTTAGCCATGATTTACCCCTTTGTGCTCTCGCTGCTGGTAAACGCCTGACGGTGCAGAATGGCGGTGAACTCTTCCATAAAGTTGTCGTAGTTAAGTTCCAGCTTGTTGACGCGCTGGTTCAGACGGTTGTAAGCCATGACCGCCGGAATAGCGGCAAACAGACCAATTGCCGTGGCGATCAGTGCTTCTGCGATGCCTGGCGCAACCATTTGCAGGGTAGCCTGTTTCACCGCGCCGAGACCGATAAAGGCGTGCATGATCCCCCACACGGTACCGAACAGGCCGATATACGGGCTGATGGAACCGACGGTACCCAGGAAAGGAATGTGCGTTTCCAGCGTTTCCAGCTCGCGGTTCATTGAAATACGCATGGCCCGCGATGCCCCTTCCACCACCGCTTCGGGCGCGTGGTTGTTGGCACGGTGCAGACGGGCAAACTCTTTAAAGCCGCTGTAAAAAATTTGCTCGGAACCGGCAAGGGTATCACGACGTCCCTGGCTTTCCTGGTAGAGACGAGACAGCTCAATGCCCGACCAGAATTTGTCTTCAAATGCTTCCGCCTCACGCGAGGCAGCGCGGAGAATACGAGTTCGCTGGATGATGATGGCCCATGATGCGATCGAAAAACCCATCAAAATCAGCATGATTAGTTTAACCAGAAGGCCAGCCTTCAGGAACAAATCAAGGATATTCATGTCAGTCACTGCTTAAACTCCGCGACAATAGACTTGGGAAGCGCACGAGGCTTCATTATGAGTGGATCAACACAGACGATAAGAACTTCAGCTGCGTTCAGGATCGTGTTCTCTGCATTGACGATACGCTGCGTGAAAACCAGCGAGGTACCACGCATCGATGTTATTTCCGTTTGAACGTCGAGCATGTCATCGAGTCTGGCGGGCGCAAAATAATCAATGGTCATTTTACGCACCACAAAGGCAACTCGCTCAGCCAACAGTACCTGCTGGCTGAAGTGATGGTGGCGCAGCATCTCTGTGCGTGCTCTTTCATAAAAAGCCACGTAGCTGGCGTGGTAAACCACACCACCGGCATCGGTATCTTCATAGTAGACACGCACCGGCCATCGAAACAGCGTTGTATTCACTTTACATCCCAGTAACGCAAAAAGGTTATAGCTTTTAAACTTCGCTACTATACGCGCGGGAAAGGTGGTTTGGAATGGGTTGACGTAAACGTAGAGTAAAAATTTATGGGCTTTTGCAAGCCCATAAACGTAAAGATGTGTGCTTGCTCAATTAAAGAAAAAAATCAAGCCGGTAATAAGGACAAAATCAGCGATCAGAGGGCAAAAAACACCCTGCCAGACCACGGCTCGCGGACGGAATCCCACGCCGTGAATCACACCAGCGCAGACAGCCCACATTAATACCAGGCCGTGCCAGATGGCAAGTTCACTGGTCTTTGCCGCAAAGCGGGTCGGATCCCAGAACATACAGCCTGCCAGCACTAATGCCATGATCAGAGAAAGCGCCCGTAGCGGGCGCTTATCCATTACCGCATACAGCGTCGCGATAATTTTTACCATCAGAGTCTTTCTTCACCCGCTTTCGACGCTTCAACGTGTTCCAGCGCCAGGGCGGTGATCACGCCGAATGCACAGGCAAGAAGCGTTCCGAGGATCCATGCGAAATACCACATAATATGCTCCTTACTTAGTACATAGAGTGAGTGTTGCTTTCAATATGTTCTTTGGTGATACGACCGAACATTTTCCAGTAACACCAGCCGGTGTAAATCAGAATAATCGGCACGAACACCAGCGCAACAAAGGTCATCAGGTTCAGCGTCATCTGGCTGGACGTCGCATCCCACATTGTCAGGCTTGCATTCATCATGGTGCTGGACGGCATCACGAATGGGAACATTGCAATACCCGCCGTCAGAATAATACAGGCCAGAGTTAATGACGAGATGACAAACGCCAGCGCCCCTCTTCCCATACGGGACAGCAGGATGGTCAGCAATGGCAATACCACGCCCAGGGCCGGAATGAGCCACAGCGCTGGCATATTGTTAAAGTTGACCAGCCATGCCCCTGCCTGGCGGGTGACTTCTTTCGTCAGCGGATTAGAGGCCGCATGATGATCGATAGCGGACGTCACCACGTATCCATCAATGCCGTACATCACCCAAACGCCTGCCAGGGCAAACCCGACCAGCGTAACCAGTGCTGCAATTTGCGCGGTCGCGCGGGAGCGCAGATGTAGCTCACCCACGGTACGCATTTGAAGATAGGTTGCGCCCTGGGTGATGATCATCGCTACGCTAACCACGCCCGCCAGCAGGCCAAACGGATTCAGCAGCTGGAAGAAGTTTCCGGTGTAGTACAGACGCATATATTCATCAACGTTGAACGGTACGCCCTGCAACAGGTTACCGAACGCTACGCCAATCACCAGCGGCGGCACAAAGCTACCGATGAAAATGCCCCAGTCCCACATGTTGCGCCAGCGCGATACTTCGATCTTCGAACGGTAGTCAAAGCCTACCGGGCGGAAGAACAGCGATGCCAGCACCAGGATCATCGCGACATAAAAGCCGGAGAACGCTGCCGCGTAGACCATCGGCCACGCGGCGAATAATGCGCCACCGGCGGTGATTAGCCATACCTGGTTACCGTCCCAGTGCGGCGCAATGGAGTTAATCATGATTCGACGCTCGGTGTCATTTCGACCGAGGAAACGGGTGAGCATGCCCACCCCCATGTCGAAGCCGTCAGTGACTGCAAAGCCGATCAGCAGAACACCAATCAACAGCCACCAGATAAAACGCAATACTTCATAATCGATCATTTGACGACTCCTGTCTTAGCGTGCCGGCTGCGACGCAACGGTGGGCTGTTCGTAATGATAACGACCGGTCTTCAGGCTGCTCGGGCCAAGGCGTGCAAATTTGAACATCAGGAACAACTCTGCCACCAGGAACAGTGTGTACAGGCCGCAAATTAACAGCATAGAGAAGATCAGATCGCCCGGCGTTAATGACGAGTTCGCCACGGCGGTCGGCAAGACTTCACCGATGGCCCACGGTTGACGACCATATTCAGCAACAAACCAGCCGGATTCGATAGCGATCCACGGCAGTGGAATGGCGTAGAACGCGGTACGCAGCAGCCAGCGTTTTTGCCCGATACGGTTGCGGATCACGCTCCAGAAAGACGCGGCGATAATCAGCAGCATCAGCACGCCGCAGGCCACCATGATACGGAACGCGAAGTACAGCGGTGCCACGCGAGGAATAGAATCCTTCGTTGCCTGCTGGATTTGCGCTTCGGTCGCGTCAGTCACATTCTCGGTATAGCGCTTGAGTAGCAGGCCATAACCCAGATCTTTCTTCACGTTATTAAACTGTTCACGCACGCCCTGATCGGTAGAGCCCGCACGCAGTTCTTCCAGCAAATGATACGCACGCATCCCGTTACGAATACGCTCTTCATGCTGCACCATCAGGTCTTTCAGGCCGATAACCGGCGTGTCGACAGAACGGGTCGCAATAATACCCAGCGCGTAAGGAATTTGAATGGCGAAATGGTTTTCCTGCGAATCTTGATCGGGAATACCGAACAGCGTAAAGGACGCGGGCGCCGGCTGAGTTTCCCATTCGGCTTCGATAGCAGCCAGTTTCGTCTTCTGCACGTCGCCCATTTCGTAGCCGGATTCATCACCCAGAACGATAACAGACAGCACCGCCGCCATGCCGAAGCTGGCTGCGATAGCAAAGGAGCGTTTAGCAAACGCAATGTCGCGGCCGCGCAGCATGTAGTAAGCGCTGATCCCCAGAATGAACATTGCGCCACAGACGTAGCCAGAGGCAACGGTGTGAACGAATTTCACCTGAGCTACCGGGTTAAGCACCAGCTCGGAGAAGCTGACCATTTCCATACGCATGGTTTCAAAGTTGAAATCCGAAGCGATAGGGTTCTGCATCCAGCCGTTAGCGACGAGGATCCACAGCGCAGAGAGGTTAGAGCCGAGCGCCACCAGCCAGGTAACGGCCATGTGCTGAACTTTACTCAGGCGGTCCCAGCCGAAGAAAAACAGACCTACAAAGGTGGACTCAAGGAAGAAGGCCATCAGCCCTTCAATGGCCAGTGGCGCACCGAAAATATCGCCAACGTAATGGGAATAGTAAGACCAGTTTGTCCCGAACTGGAACTCCATGGTCAGACCGGTAGCCACACCCAGCGCAAAGTTGATACCAAACAACTTGCCCCAGAATTTGGTCATATCTTTATAAATCTGTTTGCCGGAAAGGACATAAACCGTTTCCATAATGGCCAGCAGGAACGCCATACCCAGCGTCAGCGGCACAAACAGAAAGTGGTACATCGCAGTCAAGGCAAACTGTAAGCGCGACAGTTCGACTATATCTAACATTATGACTCCTTGCTCATCGCATGAAGACTCCGAGAGTGAACCCCGTTAGAAAGGATCACACGCATGCCCCAATACAAATTATTTGTCGCTTTTGTGCCGAAGAGTGCGCATTTTTCATTGCGTTCTGACATGCCGGCCCAAAAGTTACAAATTCGTTAATAAAAAATTCAAATTGATCCCGCGAATATACTACGCTGTAAAACCCTTACAATAAACAGGTTTTTATCGAGTAAATTTACGATTTACGACAGCGATCAATATCTGCCCATTTTACCGTTATAGGGCTTGTTTGATCTGCAACAATTTAGCTCTTTTCCGTGCTTTTTTCAAAACATTAGTTTTTGATATAAATCAATTTAAAGCATATTGTTAACTATGTTTTAATTTGCAGATTATAGTGAATTTTATGTTAAAAACATGATCGCTAAATAACATTGATAGTTATCAATTATTAAGAAAGTAGTCACAAAAGGAATTTAATTCAAAAGAGGGACGATGGTCAGCGCTGTTCAGGGCTGGATAATGTAATTCAGATCACATCATTTTCCTGCCAGCAAAAATAAACATCAAAATTATTACATTTTAGTTACCTGTCACCGCAAAAAAATAACACCGAAGATTGATTATTACGGTGAATAATGAAGCCGCTCCGGGCGGCTTCAATGTTAATCGGCAGGATCACTTGAGCAAAATGCTCCACGTTCGCGATTGTCCAGGTCGGAAACGTACCGGGCGTGCGGTGATATCGTCTCCCCCGGTCAGCGCCTGTTCATCCATCGCCGTTTCGCGGCACCGCGTCTGATGCTGATTGAACATCAGGAACGTTTCGCTATTTTCACCTTCTGAAGGGTTAAAGAGACGGATAATCAGTTCATTGCGATCTTCCGCTTTCTTCAGCACGCTCAACACGCAGCCGGTCGACGGCATACTGAAAAGACTGTAGCGTTCCGGGGTAACCACGTCGCTGCGGTTAAGTTTCATGGCGTCCCAGGGGATTTTATTGTAGCACTGCACCGGCGTCAGCCAGCTGCGCGCCTGCTGCGCCAGCCCGGCATTCAGCGGCGAGCCGCAGAAAGGCCACAGGCTAAAGCGGCAGCTTAACTCCCCGCGCAGTTGCGAATCCGGCACCGGCATTTTAATGCCGGAAGGACGTCCCGGACGCAGCAGCAGATCGTCTTTGCCCAGCAAGCCGACCCCGCGCAATAACGTCAGGGCAAAGGTACTGCTCTCCTCGCCGACGATCTCGATTTCCCGCAGCCCTTCGGTAAACAGCGCGATACCGTGCCGGCCCTGCTGGAGCGCAGCATAGTTAAGCAGATTCCACACCGGCACGGGTGCCTCCTTCCAGCCGTCCTCCTGCCAGTGCGTCATCGCGTCGTCCGCAACCGGGCGCGAAAGCGAGCCAAACTGCGTATCCGTAAGCACGCTATCCGTTTTACAGGGAACAGGAATACGCACGCGAACACGGTGGTCGTCCGCCTGATTATCCAGCCGGACGACAAAATCGACGCGTCGGCTGTGCTGACTGAGCGTTACCGTCGTGGCAAATTCCAGCGATCCGGAGCACTCGCCCGCGGATCGTTCTGCCAGATTAAGCGGAACGGCCATTTTACTGTGTACCGTTGCCCTGCTCTGCCAGACGTCGTGCGTTACCTCTATGCGGTGCGTCGCGGCGGCGGAGGTCAGCAGCCAGTCCTTACGCAGCGGCGAATAATCATATTCATCACCGTCATCGGAACCATCCTCAAACTCCAGCACGCGATCGTAGACAAGGCCGCTCTCTTTATCGGCCATTCGCAGCGTCCCGTCATCGTTAAACGAAATGCGCCAGTAGTCATTTTCCAGCAACGCCTCATGATGGGTGATAGCGGGCAGCGGCTGGCTCCCCTCTCCCGTCACGATATGCAACGTCAGGTATCCCATCGCAGGCAGGACCTGTCTGAGCTGAATATCGTATTCCATAAAGGGATCGTAGTTGCCGTAATGGACAATCTGTCTGTCCACCAGACCAGGATCGATTTCCCGCCGGTCGCGAATATAATACGGCACCGCATTGCCTTCCCCATCCAGCAGGCAGAACTGGCTGGCGCGCAGCCGTATGGTGGTATTAATCACTTCGTCACGCGGCCAGGGCATCAGGTTAAAGAGCGTCAGCTTATCCCCGGCCTGCTGCGGCATGTTGTCGACAATCTTACGCATATAAAAGCAGATCAGATTATCGGCCATATCTTCCGCCAGCCAGAAACGGGCCATGATTTCACGATGGACTTTGTCGCTACAGCAGCAGCCAATACTGTCATGGGCGTGGTTTTTAAGGATCTCTTTCCACATTTTTTCCAGCAGGCCGTGCTGATACGCAAATCCCAGCGTCCAGGCCAGCGTCGCCAGCGGCTCAAGGATATTGACGATTTTATTTTCGATCCGCGCGTGGGCAATTTTGATATCCATGCGCGTGGAGCCAATAGTGCGGTGAACGCGCATGTACTTGCCGTCGATAAATTCACCTTTTAGCGTCGCCAGCTTTTCGCGCTGCTGTTCAATACGCGCAAAGACCTCTTCAAAACGACTCATCACAAATTCACGCTGCGGGTAGATCTCACGCAGCTTCGCCATCACGGCAAAAATATTTTGCTGGAGCGGCATCTGATCGTGACCGTTTGGCAGCAGGATCTCTTTCGTGAGCGACGCCTTCTCCAGCACCTCGAAGTAGCTGTCGAGGCGCTTACGCAGGCCCGCTTCATCTTCGGGTAAATATTTACCAATCGCATAGCCCAGCGGCAGCACCTGCGCTACCACTTCACTGCCTTCGCCGCTCTGCCACAGAAACTCGGTTTTATCCGTGCCGTGACGCTCAGAGCAGCCGCGCCAGAACATCGCCCGTGTGATGCCAAAGCCGTTATAGATATGCGGCAATTGCCCTGACATCCCGAACGAATCCGGCAGATAGCCAATTTTCATCGGCTCGCCAAAGGCCATGCAATCCCGCATCCCATACAGCAGGTTACGCACAATGGATTCGCCGGCGACAATCGTGGTATCGGTCTGGGTATACCAGGGGCCGATTATCAATTTTCCTGCCTGCACCAGCGCTTTAACGCGCGGTTTATTTTCCGGCTTAACGGCAAAGTAGTCTTCGAGGATCGCCGTTTGCCCGTCCAGAACGTAATATTTATAGTCCGCGTCCTGCTCCAGCCGGGAAAGAATTTCCTCCATATTATTGACCAGTAAAATACGGGACGCTTCGGTAGTGAAATACCACTCCCGGTCCCAGTGCATATGCGGGGTTATGTGAACACGAGATACAGCTTTCATCTTCGTTTCCTGATTAAGTCAACATTATGGCATTACGCTGTCAGGCGTATATTTACCGGTCCGCACCGCCTGACGACGCCAGAGCAAGAGCACGCAGGTTGAAATGGCGGTTCCGATCAGCGCAGCACCAAACCAGCCTGCCGCCGCTATCGCCTTGCCCATATCGGCATCGTGCAGCAGGAACAGCGAGAAAATCCCCGCGCCGGGCGTCGAAAGCCCAATATGCATTGCGCCAACTATCGCCCCGGTGACCAGCGATCCGAGGACAAAAGAACCAATGACCCGCAGCGGATCTTCAATCGCCATCGGGATCGCCCCCTCTGTGATCCCCGCCAGCCCCAGCAGCCAGGTCGATTTTCCGGTTTCGATTTCAAAGCTTTTAAACAGATGCGGTGCCAGCATTGTGGAAGCGGTGACGGTAAATGCCGAGACCATTTTGACCGAGGCAAAGATGGCATACGGGCCGAACACGCCGTTAGCCATCGCGCCGAGGCAAAACGCATAGGACGCTTTATTCACCGGACCGCCAAGATCGAAGGAGCACATAAAGCCGATGATTGCCCCGAGCAACAGCGCATTACTGCCCGACAGGCCGTTCAACCATGCCGTCAGACCGTTATTGATCCACGCCACCGGTTCGCCAATCACGAACAGCATCAGGCTGCCCGTTACCAGCGTGCCGAGTACCGGATAGAGGTAAAAGGTCAGAAAGCCGTTAAATTTGCTGCTCAGGCGGATATGTTCTTTTACCCAACGCATCAGGTAACCGGCAATCAGCCCGCCGACCACCGCGCCCAGGAAACCGGAGCCAATCATATTGGCGGCCAACCCGGCGGCAAAGCCCGGAGCCAGCGCGGGTTTGTCGGCCAGAGAATAGGCGGTGTACGCGGCCAGGACCGGAACCATCAGCGTGCCGAGAATGCCGCCCCCGAGTTTACGGTACAGCCACAGCCACGAATTTTCCTGATCGAACAGGTGCTGTAAGCCCAGCATTTGTGCCAGCAGGACGGAAACCGCAAGCACCGTACCCCCTGCGACAATCAGCGGCACGGCAAAGGAGATACCGCTGAGCAGCGCCTGCTTCAATTCCGTTTTAACGCTCTTTTTATTTTCCACCTGCGACGCAGCGACGCGCGGCTGCGCAGAAGGTTTCAGCGCCAGCGCCTGCTGGATCAGCGCCTCCGCGTGGCGAATGGGTTCCGCCACCGGCACGTTGAGCATGGGAATGCCGGTAAAACGTTCCGCTTCTTTAATGGCGACGTCCGCCGCGATAATGCTGGCCTGCGCGGCGTTCAGGTGTTCAGCGCGTAGCCGACCTTCAATACCGTTCGCACCCTGTTTTTCGACATACACCCGTACGCCGAGTTTTTTCCCGGCTTTTTCCAGATATTCTGCCGCCATGTAGGTATGCGCGATCCCGGCGGGACAGGCGGTAACGCAGACAATCACCGGCGCGTCGACGGCAATCGGTGCCTCCTCACGCTTTTCCTGCGGCGAGCCCAGCGCCTGCAAAAGCTGTGCCGGGCTGGTTGCGCCGCTTACCGCGGCGCGAACGTCGTCATCCGCCAGACGGCTGGTCAGCGCGGTTAATAGTTGCATATGGGTCGAGCCAGCCTCGGCGGGCGGGATCGCCAGCAAGACAACTACATTAACCTCTTCCGGTCCGTCAACGCCTTCCCAGTTCAGCGGTTCGCTAAGCGTAGCCACGGCGAACGCGGCTTCCTGCACCGCCTCGCTTTTTCCGTGCGGCACCGCCAGCCCTTCACCCAGCGCGGTCGGGCCCGCCATTTCGCGGGCGAAAACGTCGTTCAGATAATGGTCAAGATTATTAATTTTGCCGAGATCCGTCAGTCGCTTCGCCAGCGTGCGTATGGCGTCATCGCGACTGGCGAACCGCGTTTGCAGGCAGAAAGCGTCCGGATGCGTCAGGGTCGTCAGGTTCATCATGATCCTCACTTTGTTGAGAGATGTTCGTGCCGCCAGGCGGCATTCAGGCTGTAGCATGCCAGACCAAATAATACATTTATGTGATCACTTTCACTTTGTACGATAATTTGTATTCTATTTGTATTGTTTACATTCCGGCACTGATACGGATAATCAGCCGAAAGGTATTATTTTGGTGCCACCGCATGTCCAGTAAACCGATGTACCGACAGATCGCCGATGCCCTGCGCGAGCGTATTCAGTGCGGCGAATTAAAACCCGGCGACGCGCTGCCGACGGAGTCCGAACTACAGGCGCAGTTCAGCGTCAGCCGCGTAACCGTGCGTCAGGCACTGAAACAGCTAACCGCCGAGTCAATTATTGAAAGCATTCAGGGCAGCGGCTCTTACGTGAAAGAAGAGCGGGTCAATTACGATATCTACCGTCTGACCAGCTTTTATGAAAAACTGGCCGACCGCCACGTCGCCACCCACAGCGATGTGAAAGTCTTTGAAGTGATTCAGGCCGAACCCTGGCTGGCGGAAAAGCTTCAGCTCGCGGCAGAGGAAAAGGTCTGGCACATTAAGCGGGTGCGGTTTATTAATCACAAACCGGTGAATCTGGAAGAAACCTGGATGCCGCTGGCGATGTTTGCGGATCTGACGTGGGAAGTGATGGAAAACTCGAAATACCATTATATTGAGCAGATCAAAAAAATGGTTATCGATCGCAGCGAGCAGGAGCTGGTACCCGCGATGCCATCTGAGGAAGCCATCGCGGCGCTGGCCATTGACGCGCAAAAACCAATTCTGGAGAAGATTTCACGCGGCTTTCTGAAAGACGGCAGAGTATTTGAATACAGTCGCAACGTTTTCAGAAGCGATGATTATAAATTCACGCTGGTGGCGCAGCGTGGACGGTAACCGGCCATAAAAAAGGCCGCTTTTCAGCGGCCAACCATGTCGAAAACACGCTCCCTCTGGCGGGGAGCAGCGATTTTATTTAATGATGGATTTCAGCGCTTCGCCGATATCTGCCAGGCTACGCACGGTTTTCACGCCTGCCGCTTCCAGCACAGCAAATTTTTCATCCGCCGTACCTTTGCCGCCCGCGATGATCGCTCCCGCATGGCCCATACGTTTGCCTTTCGGCGCGGTCACGCCAGCGATATAGCCGACAACCGGCTTGGTCACGTGATCCTTGATGTAAGCCGCCGCTTCTTCTTCCGCGCTGCCGCCGATCTCGCCGATCATGACGATCGCTTCGGTCTGCGGATCTTCCTGGAACAGCTTCAGGATATCGATGAAGTTAGAACCCGGGATCGGGTCGCCGCCGATGCCCACGCAGGTGGACTGGCCGAAACCGTAATCGGTGGTCTGCTTAACCGCTTCATAGGTCAGGGTACCGGAACGGGAAACAATGCCCACTTTACCCGGCTGGTGAATGTGGCCCGGCATAATGCCGATTTTACATTCGCCTGGGGTGATCACGCCCGGGCAGTTCGGCCCGATCATGCGCACGCCTGCTTCGTCCAGCTTCACTTTCACCGTCAGCATATCCAGCGTCGGGATACCTTCGGTGATGGTGATGATCAGTTTGATGCCCGCATCGATGGCTTCAAGGATAGAGTCTTTGCAGAACGGTGCCGGAACGTAGATCACCGAGGCGGTCGCGCCGGTAGCTTCTACCGCTTCACGCACGGTGTTAAAGACCGGCAGACCGAGGTGTTCAGTGCCGCCTTTGCCCGGCGTTACGCCGCCGACCATCTGCGTACCGTAGGCAATCGCCTGTTCGGAGTGGAATGTCCCCTGGCTTCCGGTGAAACCCTGGCAGATCACTTTGGTGTTTTTATCGATTAAAACTGACATTATTTCCCCTCCACTGCGCCAACGACCTGCTGGGCTGCATCCGTCAGACTCTTCGCTGCAATAATATTCAGGCCGCTGTCCGCCAGACGTTTCGCGCCCAGTTCAGCATTGTTACCTTCCAGACGCACCACTACCGGCACATTCACGCCCACTTCTTCCACCGCACCAATGATGCCGTCAGCGATCAGATCGCAGCGCACGATGCCGCCGAAGATGTTAACCAGTACCGCTTTGACGTTGTCGTCAGAGAGGATAATTTTGAACGCTTCGGTCACGCGCTCTTTGGTTGCGCCGCCGCCTACGTCGAGGAAGTTAGCCGGTTCGCCGCCGTGCAGCTTAACGATGTCCATGGTACCCATCGCCAGACCTGCGCCGTTGACCATACAGCCGATGTTGCCATCCAGCGCCACGTAGTTCAGTTCCCACTGCGCCGCCTGAGACTCACGGGCATCTTCCTGCGAGTGATCGCGCATCTCGCGCAGATCCGGCTGGCGGAACAGCGCGTTGCCGTCCGCGCCCAGTTTGCCATCGAGGCAGATCAGGTCGCCCTGTTTGGTGATCACCAGCGGGTTGATTTCGATCAGCGCCAGATCGCGCTCAAGGAAAATGGTCGCCAGTCCCATAAAGATTTTGGTGAACTGCTGAACCTGCTTGCCTTCCAGACCCAGTTTGAACGCCAGCTCGCGGCCCTGATACGGCATCGGACCCGCCAGCGGATCGAGCGCGACTTTGTGGATCAGATGCGGGGTTTCTTCCGCCACTTTTTCAATTTCCACGCCGCCTTCGGTGGAGGCCATAAAGACCACGCGGCGGGAGCTACGGTCAACGACCGCGCCGAGGTACAGTTCTTTATCAATGTCGGTTGCCGCTTCGACCAGGATCTGGTTGACCGGCTGGCCGTTCGCATCTGTCTGGTAGGTTACCAGACGTTTACCCAGCCAGTGCTCGGCAAAGGCGCGGATCTCTTCCTTACTTTTCACCACTTTCACGCCGCCCGCTTTACCGCGGCCGCCAGCGTGAACCTGGCATTTTACCACCCACGGGCCAGCGCCGATTTTTGAGGCCGCTTCTTCAGCTTCACGCGGCGTGTTGCAGGCATAACCTACTGGCGCAGGCAAACCATAGCGGGCAAAGAGTTGTTTTGCCTGGTATTCATGTAAGTTCATGTCTTCTGTCCATCCTTCAGAGAATCGTTATCATTGTGCCTGAATGCCGGATGGCGCTACGCTCATCCGGCCTGCAGACAGGTGATATTCTTAATAACTACACGTCCAGCAGCAGACGGGTCGGGTCTTCCAGCAGCTCTTTGATTGCCACCAGGAAGCCTACCGACTCACGGCCATCAATCAGACGGTGATCGTAAGAGAGCGCCAGATACATCATCGGCAGGATTTCCACTTTACCGGCAACCGCCATCGGACGATCTTTAATGGCATGCATGCCGAGGATCGCGCTCTGCGGCGGGTTGATGATCGGCGTGGACATCAGAGAGCCGAAAACGCCGCCGTTGGTAATGGTAAAGTTACCGCCAGTCAGATCTTCTACCGTCAGTTTGCCGTCGCGCCCTTTCACCGCCAGCTCTTTAATGCGTTTTTCGATATCGGCCATGCCCAGCGCGTCAACGTCGCGCAGCACTGGCGTGACCAGACCGCGCGGCGTGGAGACCGCCATGCTGACGTCGAAATAGTTGTGATACACCACGTCGTCGCCGTCGATAGAGGCGTTAACTTCCGGGTAGCGTTTCAGCGCTTCTACTACCGCTTTCACGTAGAAGGACATAAAGCCCAGACGGATGCCGTGACGTTTTTCGAAAGCGTCGCCGTACTGCTTGCGCAGATCCATGATCGGCTTCATATTCACTTCGTTAAAGGTGGTCAGCATCGCGGTGGAGTTTTTCGCCTCCAGCAGACGCTCGGCCACGCGCTTACGCAGGCGGGTCATCGGCACGCGTTTTTCAGAGCGGTTGCCCAGCTGCGGCGCAGCCTGCGGCGCGGCTTCAGGCGCTTTCTGCTCTGCTTTTGCCGGGGCGTTGTTCAGATGTTTATCTACATCTTCGCGGGTGATGCGTCCGCCGACGCCGGTGCCTTTAATGGCGCTGGCGTCAAGATTATGCTCAGCCAGCAGGCGACGGATCGCCGGGCTGAGCGCATCGTTGTTCTGTTCTTCCAGCGACGCCTGCTGACGCTGGGCCGGGGTCGATTCTTTCGCTTCGGATTTCTCGCTGGTCTCTTTACCAGAACTGTTGCCTTCACGCAGGCGGCCCAGGATCTGACGAGAGGTTACGGTGGCCCCTTCATCTTCCAGTAAGGCATCAAGAATGCCGTCCGCCGACGCCGGTACTTCCAGTACCACTTTGTCAGTTTCGATTTCTACCAGAACTTCATCGCGTTTTACCGCGTCGCCTGGTTTTTTGTGCCAGGTGGCAACGGTCGCATCCGCAACGGATTCAGGCAGGTCGGGAACAAGAATATCTACGCTACTCATTATTTATCCTTTAATTAATCGACGTTCAGCGCGTCATTGACCAGATCTTGCTGCTGCTTCTGGTGAACGGACATATATCCTACCGCCGGAGAGGCAGAGGCCGGGCGACCTGCATAACGCAGGGCTGCCCCAAAGGGAACCACTTCACGGAAATGATGCTGGCTGCAGTACCATGCGCCCTGGTTAAGCGGCTCTTCCTGGCACCAGACAAAGTCATGTACGTGTGCGTATGGCTTCAGCGCTTCCTGCATCGCCTGATGCGGGAAGGGATAAAGCTGTTCGATGCGCACGATGGCGACATCTTTTTGATCGTTTTTACGGCGCTGCTCCAGCAGATCGTAGTAGACCTTGCCGGAACACATGACCACGCGTTTCACCGCCTGCGGATCCAGTTCATCGACCTCGCCGATAGCAGGCATAAATGTGCCGTTCGCCAGTTCGTCAAGGGTGGAAACCGCCAGCGGATGACGCAGCAGTGATTTCGGCGACATGACAATCAGCGGACGGCGCATACCGCGCAGCGCCTGACGACGCAGCATATGGTAAACCTGTGCCGGCGTGGACGGTACGCAAACCTGCATGTTCTGCTCGGCGCAAAGTTGCAGATAACGTTCCAGACGCGCGGAGGAGTGCTCCGGACCCTGCCCTTCGTAGCCGTGCGGCAGCAGCATGACCAGACCGCACATCCGGCCCCATTTCTGCTCGCCGGAGGAGATGAACTGGTCAATCACCACCTGCGCGCCGTTGGCGAAGTCACCGAACTGCGCTTCCCAGATGGTCAGCGTGCGCGGTTCGGCGGTAGCGTAACCGTACTCAAAGGCCAGCACCGCTTCTTCAGAAAGCACGGAGTCCCAGACTTTAAACTGTCCCTGCGCATTGTGAATATGTTGCAGCGGGGTGTAATTCGAGCCGTTGGCCTGGTTATGTACCACCGCGTGACGGTGGAAGAAGGTGCCGCGCCCGGAGTCTTCACCGGAGATACGCACCGCGACGCCTTCATCAACCAGCGTGGCGTAAGCGAGGTTCTCCGCGCCGCCCCAGTCGAACAGTTTTTCACCGGCCGCCATCGCCTGACGATCGGCATAGATTTTTGCCACGCGCGACTGCATTTCAATGGCATCCGGGACGGTACTGATACGCTTCGCCAGCTCCTGTACACGTTTCATTTCCACTTTGTTCGGGTAGCTTTCATCCCACTCGTGGTTAAGGTACGGCGACCAGGTAAAGGAGTGCATATTCATCGGACGGAACTCTTTTACCACGCACTCGCCGGCGTCCAGCGCATCGCGGTAAAGGTTCACCAGCTCGGTAGCGTCTTCCAGCGTGGCAACCCGATCCTGCTCCAGACGGTCAGCGTAGATTTTACGCGGCGTCGGGTGCTTTTTGATTTTCTGATACATCAGCGGCTGGGTAGCGCTCGGCTCATCGGCTTCGTTATGGCCGTGACGGCGGTAGCACACCAGATCGATGAACACATCGCGTTTAAAGGTGTTGCGGAATTCCAGCGCAATGCGGGTGACGAAAGCCACGGCTTCCGGGTCGTCAGCATTGACGTGGAAAATCGGTGCCTGCACCATTTTACCAATATCGGTACAGTACGGGGTGGAGCGCGCATCCAGCGGGTTAGAGGTGGTAAACCCGACCTGGTTGTTAATGACGATGCGCACGGTGCCGCCCACTTCATAGCCCCGGGCTTTCGACATGTTCAGGGTTTCCTGAACCACGCCCTGTCCGGTCACGGCGGCGTCACCGTGAATGGTGATCGGCAGTACTTTATTGCTGCTCGGCTCGTCCAGACGATCCAGACGCGCGCGTACCGACCCCATTACTACCGGGCTGACGATTTCCAGGTGCGACGGGTTAAACGCCAGCGCCAGGTGAACCAGTCCGCCTTCGGTTTCGATATCTGACGAGAAGCCCTGATGGTACTTCACGTCGCCGGTGCCAAGATGTTCTTTGTGTTTACCGGCAAATTCGTCAAACAGATCCTGCGACTGTTTGCCCAGCACGTTGATCAGCACGTTCAGGCGACCACGGTGCGCCATGCCCAGCACCACTTCACGGGTGCCGCTTTTACCGGCGTGGCGGATCATCTCTTTGAGCATCGGAATCAGCGCGTCGCCGCCCTCCAGCGAGAAGCGTTTCGCGCCGGGGAATTTCGCGCCCAGATAACGCTCCAGCCCTTCTGCCGCCGTCAGTTCGCTGAGGAAGCGTTTTTTCTCTTCGACGCTGAAGCTGGCGTGGCCTGCCACCGATTCAATACGCTGCTGGATCCAGCGTTTCTCTTCGGTAGAGGTGATGTGCATATATTCCGCACCAATAGGGCCGCAGTAGGTCTGTTTCAGCGCATCGATCAGATCGCCTAGCTTCATGGTGTCTTTGCCGATAGCGAAAGACCCTACGTTGAAGGTTTCCTGGAAATCGGCTTCGGTTAAGTCGTGGAAAGAAGGGTCCAGGTCCGCGACGCGTTCCTGTTTCCACAGTCCCAGCGGATCAAGGTTCGCATGCTGGTGGCCGCGGAAACGATAAGCGTTGATGAGCTGCAGGACTTTAACCTGCTTCACATTGGTATCAGGGTCGGACACTGACGCGGTGTAACGTGAGGCATCCTTCGCCAGGCGGCGGAAATAATCACGCGTTTTGGAATGGAATTGATCCGGTTTAACTCCGGTACCAGGTAACTGCTGGAACATCGAGCGCCATTTGACGTCGACAGAGTCAGGATCGGTTAAGAAGTCTTCATAGAGCTGTTCTATCCAGCTCTGGTTCGCCCCAGAGAGGAAAGAAGAGTCCAGCCAGGCTTTCATTGCGCCGTTCTGCATCGTGATCCCTTAAGCATTTATATGCTTACTTCGCCGTGGATAACTACAACGTACGCGGCAAGGCGCACGTCCCAGGGTTCACTTGCGAGCTCTTGTCTACACTGGCCCGCGAAGGAACCTTTAAAAACTGTCCGAGGGTTTCCCCCTGGTTCTGCCTCGTTTCCTTTATGAAAGGAGAAAGTCCATCCGGCAGTTTTTAAAGGTTTCCTGCACTTTTCCTGCTTTGCCCGGTGGCGCTTCGCTTACCGGGCCTGGATTGCTATTCCACCACTTGTAGGCCGGATAAGACGCTTGCGTCGCCATCCGGCATTAATGGCTCAGGCGCTGCGTTGCAACAACATCGACTTAATATGCCCGATAGCGCGCGTCGGGTTCAGCCCCTTCGGACATACACTGACGCAGTTCATAATGCTATGGCAGCGGAATACGCTGAAAGCATCGCTTAATCCTTCAAGGCGGTTATCGGTTTCCGTGTCGCGGCTGTCGATCAGGAAGCGATACGCTGCCAGAAGACCTGCCGGGCCGATGAACTTGTCCGGGTTCCACCAGAATGACGGGCAGGACGTAGAACAACAGGCACAGAGAATACACTCATACAGGCCATCGAGTTTTTCCCGCTGCTCAGGCATCTGCAGATGCTCGCGAGCGGGTGGATTTTGCCCATTATTCAATAAGTAAGGCTTAATCTTCTCATATTGTGCATAGAATTGTCCCATGTCCACCACCAAATCGCGGATCACCGGCAGCCCCGGCAGCGGGCGAATGACAATTTTCTTCGCGCCGTTACCCAGCGCTGACAGCGGCGTGATGCAGGCCAGACCATTTTTGCCGTTCATGTTCAGACCGTCGGAACCACAGACGCCTTCACGACAGGAGCGGCGGAATGACAGGCTCGGATCCTGCTCTTTGAGCTGCATTAACGCATCCAGCAGCATCATATCGCGCCCTTCCTCGCCTTCCAGGGTGTAATCCTGCATGCGCGGAGCGTCGTCAACATCCGGGTTATAGCGATAAATCGAGAATTCGAATTTCATTTTTCCTGTCTCCGCATTAATAAGTACGAATCTTCGGCGGGAATGCCGGACGCAGTTTCGGCTCCATATTGACGCTGCGACGCGTCATGGATTCCGATTGCGGCAGATACAGGCTATGACACAGCCAGTTGGCATCATCACGATCCGGATAGTCGAAGCGGCTATGCGCGCCACGGCTTTCGGTGCGGAAATTAGCGGAAACAGCCGTCGCATATGCCGTCTCCATCAGGTTATCCAGTTCCAGGCACTCTACGCGCTGGGTATTAAATTCGCTGGAGGTGTCGTCCAGACGGGCGTTTTTCAGCCGCTCGCGGATCTGCTTGAGCTGCTCCAGCCCTTTCGCCATCGCATCCCCTTCGCGGAATACCGAGAAGTTATGCTGCATACATTCCTGCAGTGCTTTACGGATAACCACCGGATCTTCACCGTCGCGGTTGTTGTTCCAGCGGTTAAGACGCTCCAGCGATTTTTCAATATCCTCTTCGCTGGCATCGCGCAGTTCACCCTGCTCGGCGATGGACTCCAGCAGATGCAGACCAGCCGCACGGCCAAACACCACCAGATCCAGCAGCGAGTTACCGCCGAGACGGTTGGCGCCGTGAACCGAGACGCAGGCGATTTCCCCGACCGCAAACAGGCCCGGGATCACCACATCTTCACCCTGCTCGTTAATGGTCAGCGCCTGACCGGTCACTTTGGTCGGAATACCGCCCATCATATAGTGGCAGGTCGGGATCACCGGAATCGGCTCTTTCACCGGGTCAACGTGCGCAAAGGTGCGCGACAGTTCCAGAATACCCGGCAGACGAGATTCAAGAACCTCTTTGCCCAGATGATCCAGTTTCAGTTTAGCGTGCGGCCCCCACGGGCCTTCGCAGCCGCGGCCTTCACGAATTTCGATCATGATCGAACGCGCGACCACATCGCGGCCTGCCAGATCTTTCGCGTTTGGCGCGTAACGCTCCATAAAGCGCTCGCCGTGTTTATTCAGCAGATAGCCACCTTCACCACGGCAGCCTTCCGTCACCAGTACGCCCGCACCCGCGATACCGGTCGGGTGGAACTGCCACATTTCCATGTCCTGTACCGGGACGCCTGCACGCAGGGCCATGCCCACGCCGTCGCCGGTATTAATGTGCGCGTTGGTCGTGGATTGATAAATACGGCCCGCGCCGCCGGTCGCCAGCACGGTGGCTTTGGCTTTGAAATACACCACTTCACCGGTTTCGATACACAGAGCGGTACAGCCGACCACGGCACCGTCTTCATTTTTTACTAAATCCAGGGCGTACCACTCGGAGAAAATGGTGGTTTTGTTTTTCAGGTTCTGCTGATAGAGCGTGTGCAGCAGCGCATGACCGGTACGGTCCGCCGCCGCCGCGGTACGCGCTGCCTGCTCGCCGCCGAAGTTCTTCGACTGGCCGCCGAACGGACGCTGATAAATCTTGCCGTCGTCAAGACGGGAAAACGGCAGGCCCATGTGCTCGAGTTCCAGAATCGCTTCCGGCCCGGTTTTACACATATATTCAATCGCGTCCTGGTCACCGATATAGTCCGACCCTTTGACGGTGTCGTACATGTGCCATTCCCAGTTATCTTCATGGGTATTGCCCAGCGCCACGGTAATGCCGCCCTGCGCCGATACGGTGTGCGATCGGGTGGGAAAAACTTTAGAGAGCAGCGCACAGGTCTGGCCGCTCTGGGAAATTTGCAGCGCCGCGCGCATACCCGCGCCGCCGGCACCAATAACTACAGCATCAAATTCTCTGACTGGCAGTTTCATTACACACCCCACACCACAACGAATCCATAAATAACGTAAGCCACCAGCGCAATAACAATAAGCAGTTGCAGCGTCAGACGCAGCGCCAGTGATTTAACGTAGTCGGTTAACACCTGCCACATGCCAATCCAGGCATGGATCAAGACAGAAAACAGAGCCAGCAGGGTGAACACTTTGGTGAAAGCGGAAGCAAAGAAACCAGACCAGACTTCCCAGGTAACGTCGCTGGTAAGGGCAAAAAAACCAACCATGTAAATAATGTACAGGGTCAGAATGATGGCCGTAGCGCGGACCAGTATGAAGTCATGTACGCCATTGCGTCCAAGTGCTGAGGCGTTGCTTACCATACGAGGACTCCTGCGAGAATTGAAAGCACGACAGTAATAACAAAAGAAAGCCAGGCGGTACGCTGCCCTGCGGCAAAGGTTTCTTCCAGATAACCGACATCCATCAGCATATGGCGGATACCACCGACGGCGTGATATGCCAGCGCGGTAAGAATGCCCCACATAATGAATTTCGCGAAAAAGCTATCCATGATGGACGATGCGGTAAGAAAGCCTTCAGGCGAGGAGAGGCTTGTGCCCAGCAGCCACAGCAACAGACCGATCGCCACGAAAGCAATCACGCCAGAAGCACGGTGGAGGATGGACGCTATAGCCGTTACAGGAAACCGGATCGTCGTTAGATCCAGGTTGACAGGTCTTTGTTTTTTGACATTTTTTATCATGAATAACGCCCACATGCTGTTCTTATTGTTCCCTTCCTCCGGTCTGCGTGCGGGTCAGACAGCGTCCTTTCTATAACCTCACGTCATGGAAAAAAATTTTCACACAAGTTCAAACGACGCGGGCTAACGCTGGGTGGCTCGGGATTGCAGGATATTCCGGAGACCTGGCGGCAGTATAGGATGTTCACAAAATCATTACAATTAACCTACATATAGTTTGTCGGGTTTTATGTCGAACAGTGATCCGCATCACGATAACAACATTATTTTAAAATTTAATCATCTGATTTGACAAATATTAAACATTATTGTTACAAACACAGGACGAAAAGTCATATAATGCGTAAAAGTTATGGGGTCACTCTTTCACCTGCGAATAAGTTATGTAACAGTGAGATGATATTGACCGCAGTAATCAGTACAGGTATTAGTGATATACAGGTTTGAATTATTCGGATTGCAACACCCTGATTTGCCGTTGTTTCAGTGTAGTTTTGACGCGTACCTGCCAGCGCCCATCGCTCTGTACCCTGGTTTTTCCTCTATACGCAGAGCCGTAAGCCACATAACAAACTGGTCACGTTAAACTTCAGGCTGAAGGTAAATCCGGCTGGCGGCAGTCTTAAGCATAAGGCGCTAAGGAGACCGTAAATGGCTGATAAGAAAGCAAACCTCACTCTAAACGGTGATACTGCTGTTGAACTGGACGTGCTAAAAGGCACGCTGGGTCAGGATGTAATCGATATCCGTAGTCTCGGATCAAAAGGCGTATTCACCTTCGATCCTGGTTTCACCTCTACCGCATCCTGCGAATCCAAAATCACCTTTATCGACGGTGACGAAGGCATCCTGCTGCATCGCGGCTTCCCGATTGACCAACTGGCCACCGGGTCCAACTATCTCGAAGTGTGTTACATCCTGCTGTACGGCGAGAAACCGACTCAGGAACAGTATGAAGAATTCCAGACTATCGTCACCCGCCATACGATGATCCACGAACAGATCACCCGTCTGTTCCACGGTTTCCGTCGCGATTCTCACCCGATGGCAGTCCTGTGCGGCGTAACCGGCGCGCTGGCGGCGTTCTATCATGACTCACTGGACGTTAACAATTCACGCCACCGCGAAATCGCTGCTTTCCGCCTGTTGTCCAAAATGCCGACTGTGGCGGCGATGTGTTACAAGTATTCTATCGGTCAGCCGTTTGTTTATCCGCGTAACGACCTCTCCTACGCCGGTAACTTCCTGAATATGATGTTCTCCACGCCGTGCGAACCTTACGAGGTGAATCCGGTACTGGAACGTGCAATGGACCGTATCCTGATCCTGCATGCGGATCACGAGCAGAACGCCTCAACCTCTACGGTGCGTACCGCAGGCTCCAGCGGCGCGAATCCGTTTGCCTGTATCGCCGCGGGTATCGCCTCGCTGTGGGGACCGGCGCACGGCGGTGCCAACGAAGCCGCGCTGAAAATGCTCGAAGAGATCAGCTCGGTGAAACACATTCCTGAATTCCTGCGCCGCGCTAAAGATAAGAACGATTCGTTCCGTCTGATGGGCTTCGGCCACCGCGTGTACAAGAATTACGATCCGCGCGCTACCGTAATGCGTGAGACCTGTCATGAAGTGCTCAAAGAACTGGGCACCAAAGACGACCTGCTGGAAGTGGCGATGGAGCTGGAAAATATCGCTCTCAACGATCCGTACTTCATTGAGCGTAAACTCTATCCGAACGTGGACTTCTACTCCGGCATCATCCTGAAAGCAATGGGCATTCCGTCCTCCATGTTTACCGTTATCTTCGCGATGGCGCGTACCGTCGGCTGGATCGCCCACTGGAACGAGATGCACGACGACGGTATTAAGATCGCTCGTCCGCGTCAGCTATATACCGGCTACGATCAGCGCGATTTTAAATCCGACCTGGAAAAACGTTAATTCTTCACGCTGCGACAAAGTGCTTAAAAAGAACCCATTTGGGTTCTTTTTTAAGCACTTTAATCGTCGTTTCATTATGCCAAATTAAAATTCACCCTTGATGTATTCATCAGGATAATATCCCTCTCGTTAAAAAAGCCTTTCCCCATAACATATTTCATAACTAAATATATTCCTAAAATGATATTGCACGCGTTATGATAATAACTAAAAAGGTGGCATTATAATTCTTTATTTATTATTTAAAATATGAATTTTCATTTTTTAAATAAACTTAAATCATTGTTTAGTAAGAAAATTATTCCTTTAAGCTTAACTAAAGATCGTATTAAGTAAAAGTAAATTTAGTTGGCAAGCATATAATCTATTATGAGGGAGAAATTCGTTTTAACTAAGAAGGAATTTGGTATGTCTGTAATGAAAAAATCTCTAATGGGGATTTCAATTGCCCTGCTCATCGGTTCGTCTGCGTATGCCGCCAATGATGCCGGGTCGGGTGAACTCCATTTCAAAGGCGAGGTTATTAATGCGCCCTGTGAAATTCACCCTGAGGATATTGATAAAACCATTCAGTTAGGAACGGTAACGGTAAAAGATATTAATACCAACCACCATTCTCAAGCCGTACCCGTCGACATCCGTCTGATCAACTGCGATTTGGAAAACTCAGATGACGGTACGGGTAAGCCACTCTCGAAAGTGAATGTGACGTTTGATAGTACCGCGAAAACGACCACAGGTACGTCGATGCTGGACAACACCTCTACAGGGGAAGCCACAGGCGTGGGCGTGATGATCCTTGATAAGGATCAGCAACCCATCACCTTAGGCACGCCGGTCGCTGACATTAATTTGCAAGCCGCCTCCAGTGAACAAACCCTCAATTTCTTTGCCTGGATGCAGCAGATTGATGGCACCTATGTTACTCAGGTAACACCGGGCGCCGTGACGTCAGAAGCCACCTACGTACTGAATTATAAGTAATACATGCTTCAGGCGGCTGGTATGGCCGCCTGCTAATACTTCTCAGGGATGGATGCTGTGAATCTTCATCGTTTATCGCTCCTGATTGGCTTATTAATAGCCTCTCCCGCTATGGCCGTTGAATTCAACCTTAATGTGCTGGATAAATCCATGCGCGATAGCGTCGATCTCACGCTGCTCAAAAACTCCGGCGCTATAGCACCCGGCGATTACTTTGTTACTGTCACCGTTAATACCAATCACATCAGCGCCGGCGATAAAATTACCTGGCGAAAGGTAAAGACCACCACTCAGCCATGTATCCCTGTCGCGCTGGCCGATAAATTTGGCCTGAAAGATGAGCTGCGCCAGGCATTAACGGAAAACCACGGCTGCGTAGATTTTTCAGCGCACCCGGAAATCACGTTTACATTCGATCAGGCGAATCAGCAACTTAACATTTCCGTCCCGCAGGCGTGGCTGGCGTGGCAATCCGCTAACTGGATGCCCCCTTCCACATGGAGCGAGGGTATACCGGGTTTTCTGCTTGATTACAATCTCTTCGCCAGTACATATCGTCCCGACGAAGGTAATGACACACAGAACATCAATGCCTACGGTACTGCCGGATTCAATGCCGGCCCGTGGCGTTTGCGCAGCGACTATCAATATAACCAGACGCATACTGACGATCGCACCGCGAGCGATAGCGCCCTCTCCCGGACCTATCTGTTCCGCCCACTGCCGATGTCAGGCGCCAGGCTGACGCTGGGCGAAACCGATCTGAGTTCGAATATTTTTGATGGATTCTCCTATACCGGTGTTGCCCTCATCAGCGACGATCGCATGTTGCCCTGGGAACTGCGCGGCTATGCGCCGCAAATCAGCGGCGTGGCGCAAACTCACGCCACCGTAACGGTTAGCCACGCGGGTCGCATCATTTATCAGACCAAAGTGGCTCCCGGCCCGTTTATGATTGAAGATTTGAACCAGTCAGTACAGGGTACGCTGGACGTTAAAGTCGCCGAAGAAGATGGCCGGGTGAATACGTTCCAGGTTTCGGCGGCCTCCACGCCGTTTCTGACCCGTCAGGGGCAGGTACGTTACAAAATTGCCGCCGGGCGCGCGCGTCCTACGCTTTCTCACCATGTCGCAAACGAAACGTTCATTGCCAGCGAAGCTTCATGGGGGATGCTTTCCAATACCTCGCTTTATGGCGGTCTGTTAGCGGCGGGCGATAACTACCGTTCTGCCGCGCTGGGGATGGGACAAAACATGCTGTGGCTGGGCGCGGTGTCATTCGATGTCACCCACTCCACCAGCCAGTTTGACAACGGCGACGAAGAAAAAGGCTTTAGCTATCGCATAAACTACAGCAAGCGCTTTGACGCCACCGACAGTACGGTGTCGCTGGCCGCTTACCGTTTTTCCGACCGCCATTTTCATAGCTACGCTAATTTTATCGATCATCAATATAACGATGCGGATACCCAGGACGAGAAACAAACGATCAGCTTTTCTGCCGTTCAGCCCATCGCACCGCTCAATATGAACCTGAGCGCCAGCGTGCTGCGTCAAAGCTGGTGGGACGATGACTCATCCACCACGGCCAATATTAGCGCCGGCTTTAACGTTGATATCGGTCGCTGGAAAAATATCTCAATCACAACCACCTACAGCACCACACACTACGAAGACAGCGACAACGATAATCAAATATACGTTTCCATTTCTGTGCCGATCGGCGACGGCGGTCGGCTGGGCTACGATATGCAGGACGGCAGCAGTACCTCGCACCGTCTTTCGTGGAATGATTACGCCGATTCACACAATAGCTGGGGAATTGCTGCCGGGATAGATAATGGCCGGCCCGATCGCGGTAAACAGTTCAGCGCGAATTACGACCACATCGCTTCGGCTGGTGAATGGGATATCTCAGGCAACTACGCCGTTGACGATTACCGTTCATTGAGTACGAGCTGGAGCGGTTCCTTTACCGCCACGGCTCAGGGCGCCGCCTTCCACCGCCGGGCCTCGGGCAATGAACCTCGTCTGATGATCAGTACCGATGGTATTGCTGATATCCCCGTCAACGGCGATAACGATTATACTAACCGCTTTGGCTACGCGGTGGTGCCGATGATATCCAGCTATCAGCCAACCACCGTCGCCATTAATATGGACGATCTGCCGGACGGCGTCACCGTCAGTGAAAACACCGTCCGGGAAACCTGGATTGAAGGGGCTATCGGTTATAAAGCGCTGGCTTCCCGCGCCGGTAAAGATGTCAACGTTCTCATTCGTGATAGCGCAGGCCACGTGCCTCCGCTTGGCGCCGTGGTGAGCCATAAAGAGAACGATACCGAAGTCGGTATGGTCAGTGAAGAAGGTCACGCCTGGCTTAGCGGCGTGGATGCTGGCCAGCAGTTTATTGTGCGGTGGGGAAGCCAAAGCTGCCAAATCGCCCTGCCGGAAAATCTGGAAAATATTACTCAGCGTTTATTGCTGCCCTGTCATTAATTAAGGAAAAGAGATGACATTTTATCGCGGACTTCCACTTTTATTACTTACCATCAGCCTGTGCGGACAGGCGGCATTACAGCCCGATCGTACCCGTATTATTTTTGACGGTAAGCAAAAAGCCACCAGTCTGAAAATAGAGAACCAAAGTCCCCAGGCGCCGTATCTGGCTTATTCCTGGATTGAGGACAGCCAGGGGCGTAAAAACGATGATTTTCTCGCCGCCCTGCCGCCCATTCAGCGTCTGGACCCGCAAGCGGTAACGCAGGTCAGAATTATTAAGCAACCGGGCGTTGCCCAATTGCCCGCCGATCGTGAATCGCTGTTTTACTATAATTTGCGTGAAATTCCCCCCGCCACCGAGAAACAGAGCAATGCGGCGATTCTACAGATTGCCCTTCAGAGCCGGATTAAACTTTTCTGGCGTCCGGCCGCCCTGCGCAAAAAAACCGGCGACCACGTTGAATTACAGATGAAGGTTTCTCAACAAGGTGAAACGCTGAATGTGCAAAACCCGACGCCGTACTATTTAACTATCGCGTATCTGGGGAAAGATAAAAACGGCGTACTGCCCGGCTTTAAAAGTACGATGATCGATCCCTTTGGCAGCGCAAATATGGTTACGCCAGGCTACGCCGGTCACTTCTTTTACCTGGGATATATGGATGACTACGGCGCATTGCGCATGATCTCACTCACCTGCCAGGCAAGCTGTACGCTCAAACCGGTGGAGCAGAAAAAATGAACCATTGGTCGCGTTTTTTTCTGATTATCATCATCGCACTTCTGCCGCTCAAAGCGGCGCTGGCGCTGGACTGTTATTTTGCGTCGTCCGGCGGCGAAACGGAAAAATTTGCCACGGTTGAACCGTTTTCCGTACCGAACAACGCCAAACCTGGCGATAAGATTTGGGAGTCCAGCGATATTAAAATCCCCGTTTATTGCGATAATAATACCGACGCCAACTTTATGGCAGAAAACGTGTATGCCTGGGTAAACCCCTATCCCGGCGTTCAGGATCGCTATTACCAGCTCGGCGTCACCTATAACGGCATCGATTATGATTCCAGCCAGGGTAAAAGCAGCATTGATACGACGATGTGTATTGATGCGAAAAAAATTGCTATCTATACCCCACAGCAGCTTATTGATATGGGCTGGCAGTATAAGATTTGCTCAAACGATCCCAGTAATATCCATACTTCCCGCACGTTTATCGCCCGTATGCGACTGTACGTCAAAATACGCGAAATGCCGCCGCATGATTACCAAAGCCCCCTGAACGATTATGTTATCGTTCAATTTGACGGCAAAGGTGGCATTAACGTCGATCCAACGGCGAAAAACCTGAAATATCATATTAACGGCCTGAATAACATCAACGTACTGGACTGTAGCGTTAATTTTGCTATTTCGCCTGAAAATCAGGTTATTGACTTCGGTAAGTTTAACGTACTGGATATCTCCCGGCACACGATGACGCGGACATTCGGTATCAAAACCACCAAAAACCAGAATGGCGAATGTACTGACGGCTTTAAAGTGACCTCATCCTTTTATACGGATGAGCCACTGGTTGAAAACGATAAAGCGCTGCTCATTGGCAATGGCTTACAGCTACGCATCCTGAACCCCAACGCCCGGCCTTATGAGTTTAATAAATATGATGAATACGCGGATTTCACCGGTGACATGCTAAAGTTCGAAAATACGTATACCGCAGAGTTATCTAAAGTATCCGGCGCGACTGTCGAAGCGGGTCCCTTTGAAACCGTCGTGTTGTTCAAAATAAACTATAACTAATCCCTCCGGGGATAACCAACGCGGATGTCGGATGGCGGCGCAGCCGTAATCCGACGCCGCGGCAAGCTTAATTTAGCGCTGGCAGCCAGGACACCAGTAAAAAGGCCGCGATGACAGCGTGGTCTTCTCAATGATCCCGCCGCAGCGTTCGCATTTTTTTCCTGCCCGATGAAAGACCTTAAAACTGAACAGTGCCCCGTGGTGACGTTTCTCGTTAACCTTGCCCCGCGTCGTGTACGAAAGCCGCGGCACCGCCAGCAATGCGTCAGCCAGCGCATCCAGCTGCGTCTCCGTCAGGTCCGCCGCCTTGTGACTGGGTGCGAGCCCGGTATGCCAGAGGATCTCTACGCGCAAATAGTTGCCCAGACCGGCCAGAAATGCCTGATCGAGCAGCAGCCCGGAGAACTGGCGACGGCGAAAACGCGTCGACAGCAGGCGCTCTTTAACCATGTCAGCGGTGAGTGTCATATCCAGCACATCAGGGCCGACGCGCAGCAAAAAAGGATGCTGCGCCAGTTGATCGGCCGTGAGCATCTCAATATCCGACGCGCTGTACAGTAAAATGGCCTTATCCTGCGTTTGTAATCTGACCCGCAACACGCGGGTGGATTGCGGATGTTCATTTGCCTTAACGACGCGCCACACGCCGTACAGCTGATTATGGCTGTAAAGCGTCAGGCCATTAGAAAAGTGGGTGAGCAATGCTTTGCCGCGCGTTTCGATAGCCTCCACCCGCTCCCCTATCAGATCGGCGGCAAAAGGCTGGAGTTGAGGAAAGGCAAACCAGGCATCGGTAAGAGGTTTACCTTTGATCGCCTTTTCCAGGTTGTCGGCGGCACGGCGAATTTCCGGTCCTTCTGGCATGATTTCTCCTGAGAGTATAATGGTCCTGAGCGGTAAAGAAGGTCTCCGGTCACCGGGGAGTAATGCCCGGTGGCGCTGCGCTTACCGGGCCTACCAATTCAACGTGTAGTGGAATATCCTCCGGCAACGGCAGGGTAATGCCCGGTGGCGCTATGCTTACCGGGCCTACGAACGGCCACGAATGGCGGCGTTACCACCGCGGTTTGTACCCTGAATGTAGCACGACTGCCTGCGCAAAGCGTTATTG
The DNA here is from genome assembly GCF_029319185.1 of Superficieibacter sp. HKU1. Classification (NCBI taxonomy): domain Bacteria; kingdom Pseudomonadati; phylum Pseudomonadota; class Gammaproteobacteria; order Enterobacterales; family Enterobacteriaceae; genus Superficieibacter; species Superficieibacter sp. HKU1. The sequence continues at coordinate 1,583,596 of NZ_CP119754.1, read as the reverse complement.
CGCGCTAACCTTGATCCCCTGCGCCGCGAACGCGGCCCGCAGGCGAGCGGCGAACGCCAGCGCCTGTTCACCATCGCCGTGGAGACACACCGTCTGCGCCTCAACCGGCACCCATACGCCCTCCAGACTCATTACCCTGCCTTGCTGGATCATATCCAGCGTCTGCGCCAGCGCCTGTTCTTCATCTTCAATCAGCGCGTGTGCCTGGGTACGGGGGACGAGACTGCCGTCACGCTGATAACGGCGATCGGCAAACACTTCCTGCCGGGTCACCAGGCCATAACGCTGCCCGGCGCGGATCAGTTCGCTTCCGGCCAGACCAACCAGAACAAGCTGCGGATCGCAGGCGTGGACGGCGCGAGCAATAGCATCCGCCAGGTGTGGATCGCGTGCCGCCTGATTATAGAGCATTCCGTGCGGTTTAACGTGACGCATCACGCCGCCCCCGGCACGGGCGATGGCGGCCAGCGCGCCAATCTGGTACAGCGTCTGGGCAAAAATGGTCTCCGGCGGCAGTTGCATCGCGGTGCGGCCAAAATTTTCCCGGTCGGCAAATCCCGGATGCGCGCCAATCGCCACGTTATTTTTCAGCGCTTCCCGCACGCAAAATTGCATAGTCAGCGCATCGCCCGCATGAAAGCCGCAGGCGATATTGGCTGAGGAGATCAGCGGAAAGAGCGCGGCGTCATTAGCACAACCTTCGCCGATATCGGCATTAAGATCGATTGATTTTCCTGCGCTCACGTTCACAACGGCTTTATCGGTATCACTGGTCATCGTTTAAGTGCCACGCCAGTTGCTCAATGTAGCGATGCTGATCGCTACGCGCTTTAAGTGCGTCCTCCAGCGTACAGGGCACAAAATGGATCGGCTGCCCGAGCGGGATTTGCGCAAGATGATACATGTCCGCCTCAATCACGGAGGCAATACGCGGATAACCCCCCGTGGTCTGTGCGTCGTTCATCAACACGATAGGCTGTCCGTTATGCGGCACCTGTATAACGCCGGGTAACAGACCGTGAGAGAGTAACTCGCGATCGGTAGTGCGTTTGAGGATCTGCCCCTGAAGCCGATATCCCATGCGATCGCTCTGCGGGCTCAGACGCCACGGCAGACGCCAGAACGCCGCCTGCGATGCGGTGTCGAATTCGTTATATTCCGGCCCCGGCAACGCCCGCAGACGGTTGCCCCATAAAAGCTGCCTGATTCCGTGCGGCTTGCTGAAATGGCGCAGCGGCGGATGGGTGGCAAGCCGGTCGCCATCCTGTAACAGACGCCCTTCCAGACCGCCGATACCCAGCTTCAGATCGGTGCTGTACGCGCCCATTACCTTCGGCACGTCAATTCCACCGGCAATCGCCAGGTAGCTGCGTACCCCATGGCGGGGCGCTCTCAGCGTCAGGCGCTGCCCGGCTCTGGCCTGCTGTCGCCAGCCGGTCCACACCTGAGTTTCATCCAGCCTGGCATCGCAGCCCGCGCCGGTCAGCGCAAACCAGCAATCCTGCGCAAACTCAACGGAGAACTGACCAAGCACAATTTCCAGCGCCGCTGCATCTTTGTCATTTCCCACCAGCAAATTGGCGCTGCGTAACGCCGGGAGATCGAGCGCGCCGCACTGGCTGATCCCGGACTGGCGCTGCCCGACACGTCCGCCGTCCTGCACGGTTGTCATCATGCCGGCGCGAATAATATTCAGCATACGCCCTCCTTCTGTGGAACAAAGCGCACGGTGTCGCCGGGACGCAGCAATACAGGTTCGCTTTTGGCGGGATCGAACAGCGCCAGCGACGTCGTACCAATGAGCTGCCAGCCTCCCGGCGTGGGGAGCGGATAAATTCCGGTTTGCGCGCCGCCAATGCCGACCGAGCCCGCGGGAACCAGTAAACGAGGCTCAGCGCGGCGCGGGGTTATAAGCTGCTCCGGCAGGCCACCAAGATAGGGAAAGCCCGGCTGGAAGCCCAGGAACCAGACCACGTAATCCACCGAGGCGTGAAGTTCCACCACCTGCTGCGGCGTTAATCCGCTGTGGCGGGCAACCTCATCCAGATCGGGCCCCTGAACACCGCCGTAAACGACCGGAATTTCAACGGCGCGCGAATCAGGCTCCAGCGCTTCACTCTCCTCCCACCAGCGCTGCAAACGCTCAAGAGCATCCAGCGCAAGCGACTGCGGATCGCGCAGCACGACGGTGATATTGTTCATTCCGGGAATGGCTTCCACCACATTGGGCATTTCGGCAACTCGTTGCGTTAAACGCCAAATCCGCTTCTGGCTCGCCAGGGTGACGGGAGGTTCCAGCTCCAGCACCACTGCGGTTTCTCCTGACAGGTAACAACGCGCTCGCTGCACTTTCGTTCCTCTTTTTTACGCTGGGTTCGGAATATCGATAAAGGTAACATCCAGATCGGTGTTTTCAGTCAGCCATTCGCTCAGTGCGCGAATACCACCGCGTTCGGTCGCATGATGCCCGGCAGCATAAAAATGCAGCCCCTGTTCACGCGCGGAATGGATGGTTTGTTCAGAAACCTCACCGGTAATAAAAGCATCCACACCGAAGCGCGCCGCATTATCAATAAATCCCTGGCCGCCGCCGGTACACCATGCCACGCGTTGCACCAGATCCGGTCCGGTATCGCCGCACCATAGCGGTTTACGTCCCAGACGGGCTTCGATCCACGAGGCCAGCTCCAGCCCCGGCACCGGCATGGAGAGTTCTCCCCACGGCAGCAGCGGCTCGATTTCGCCCTTCACCGTGATCCCCAGCAGCGCGGCAAGCTGAACGTTGTTGCCCAGTTCCGGATGCGCGTCCAGCGGCAGGTGCCAGCCATACAGATTGATATCGTTTTGCAACAGCGTTTTCAGGCGATTTCGCTTCATGCCGCGAATAACAGGCGCTTCGTTTTTCCAGAAATAGCCATGATGCACAATCACCGCGTCGGCCTGCTGGCGCACGGCTTCATCAAGCAGCGCCTGACTGGCGGTGACGCCCGTGACGATCTTCTGCACCGTCTCTTTACCTTCTACCTGCAGGCCGTTCGGACCATAGTCACTGAAGGTGATACTGTTCAGTTTCTCGTTGATCAGCTGTTCCAGTTCGGTGTTTTTCATCATTATTCGCTTTACCCCTTGTGCCATTGACAGACCTACCATAGCGTCCCCGCGCGTCCTCGTCGACAGCCAATTATAAGCCTTAATAATACCTCGCATAATCTTGCGGATCATTGTGCATAAAGACTCAAATTGCTTAGCATTATCCGCCACGCTTCATGTATATTTATGCAAGCAAACAGCATATTGCATAAATTATTAGATCTGTATCACTGTAAGCCGTTACGCACCGGGCTTTTGCCCTGCGATTTAGACCGGGAATATCATGAATAGAAAAGCTTCACAGCCACGCGCCATTTACTATGTGGTCGCACTGCAAATTTGGGAATACTTCAGTTTTTATGGCATGCGCGCGCTGCTGATCCTGTATCTCACCAACCAGCTTAAGTACGACGACAATCACGCTTACGAACTGTTTAGCGCCTATTGTTCCCTGGTCTACGTCACGCCGATCCTCGGCGGTTTTCTGGCTGATAAAATTCTGGGCAACCGAATGGCGGTGATGATCGGCGCGTGTCTGATGGCTGTCGGGCATCTGGTGCTCGGTGCCAGCGAGGTTGCGCCAACGTTTCTTTATCTTTCACTGGCGATTATCGTCTGCGGCTATGGATTGTTTAAGTCGAATATCAGCTGCCTGCTGGGAGAACTGTATGAACCGCAGGATCCGCGTCGCGACGGCGGGTTTTCTCTGCTGTATGCGGCGGGCAACGTCGGCTCCATTGTTGCTCCTATCGCCTGCGGTTACGTGCAGGAAGAGTACAGCTGGGCAATGGGCTTCGCGCTGGCGGCTATCGGTATGCTGGCCGGGCTGATTATCTTCCTGTGCGGCAACCGTCATTTTACCCAGACCGCCGGGGTGAACCACGCCGCGCTGCGTGCCAGAACCTTTGTCCTGCCTAACTGGAGCTGGCTGCTGGTGCTGCTGGTGGTTGCCCCGCTGGCCATTACCGTTCTGTTCTGGAAAGCGTGGTCGGTCTATGCGCTGATCGCCGCAACCCTGATAGGGTTCGCCGTTCTGGTGAAAATTTATCGTCAGGCGCAAACCCAGAAGCAGCGTAAAGAACTGGGGCTCATCGTTACTCTGACGCTGTTTAGCCTGTTGTTCTGGGCATTTGCGCAGCAGGGCGGCAGTTCGATTAGCCTCTATATCGACCGTTTCGTCGACCGCGGCATTCTCGGCTACGACGTCCCGACCGCCATGTTCCAGTCGGTCAATGCCTTTGCCGTCATGCTGTGCGGCGTGGTACTGGCGTGGCTGGTGAAAGAGAGCGTCAGCGGCAATCGCACGGTGCGAATTTGGGGTAAATTTGCGCTGGGCCTTGGCCTGATGAGTGCCGGTTTCTGTATTTTGACCCTGAGCGCCCGCTGGTCGGCCACCTATGGACATTCTTCAATGCCGTTAATGATCCTAGGGCTGGCGGTAATGGGCTTTGCCGAGTTGTTTATTGACCCGGTAGCGATGTCGCAAATCACCCGCATTGAAATCCCCGGCGTCACCGGCGTGCTGACCGGCATTTATATGCTGCTTTCCGGCGCGATTGCTAACTACCTGGCAGGCGTCATCGCCGACCGGACGTCGCAGGGCGCTTTCGATGCCTCCGGGGCGATTAACTATTCGATTGATGCCTACATCAATGTGTTCAGCGAGATAACCTGGGGTGCCCTGGCGTGCGTGGGTATTGTTTTGCTTATCTGGCTGTACCAGGCGATACGGGTACGGAATCAGCGGATGGCGGTTGCTGAAAGCTGATATTATATTGCCCGGCAGCGAAACTGCCGGGCAGACAGGCCGTTTTTATGCCCCTTTCCGCGCGGCTTCATAAGCCGCCAGCGTGGTTTTTCTCGCCTGCTTATGATCCACGACCGGGCGCGGATAATCGAGCGTCACGCCGCTCTTCTCCGCCCATTCCCACGGCGAATGTATCGCCTTCCCCGGCACGTCTTTCAGCTCCGGCAGCCATTCACGTATAAATTCCCCGTCACGGTCAAATTTCTCGCCCTGAGTGGTTGGATTGAAGATGCGGAAATACGGCGCGGCATCGGTGCCGGTCGAGGCAGCCCACTGCCAGCCGCCGTTGTTGGCGGCCAGATCGCCGTCAATCAGCCGCGACATAAAATAACGCTCGCCGTTGCGCCAGTCGATCAGCAAATCTTTTACCAGAAAGCTGGCGGCGATCATCCGCAGCCGGTTGTGCATCCAGCCGGTCGCGTTCATTTGCCGCATGGCCGCATCGACGATGGGGTAGCCGGTTTTGCCATCTTTCCACGCCGCAAGGTGCGCGTCATCCTGCTGCCACTGCACATTATCCGTCCAGCCAATGAAAGGCCGGTAGCGGCACAGTGACGGATTGTACGTCATCAGATGACGATAGAATTCCCGCCAGATCAGCTCGTTCAGCCAGACAGCACCAGCCCCGCCGGACAGCGCTTCCGGCTGCTCCGCCAGCAGACGGTTCAGACACTGGCGCGGGGAAAGTACGCCGAGGGTCAGGCAGGCCGACAGGCGGCTGGTGCCGTCGATCGCTGGATAATCGCGTCGCTGCTCGTACTCCCCCGCGCCGTGGCGACAAAATTCGCGCAGACGGGCGATGGCGGCGGCTTCATCCGCCGCAAAAAGCTGCTCGTCAAACGGCTCCTGCGGATAGTCAATATTAATGGTGGTGAGCGACCCCGTCAGCGGCCCGCTCTCGCGCACTGACGGTGCGGCAACGCATTCCGGCAGGCCGTCCATCAGGCGACGTAAATACGCATTTTTGAACGGGGTAAACACTTTATACATTTGATGATTGCCGGTCATCACGCTGCCCGGTGCCAGCATAACGCTGTCATCAAAGCCCTGGCACACAACGTTATTCAGCGTTTTTTCCAGTTGCGCATCACGCTGCCGTTCATTCAGTTCATATTGATAATTATAAAAAAGATCGCTGACGTGCTCCTGCCCGCACACCTGCTTTACCGCCTCAATGCTGGCGGCAAAATCGGCGACCTGTTTAAACAGCAACGGAATGCCTTTCTCCGCCAGCGCCGTTTGCAGGGCATTAAGCTGAGAGACCAGCAGCGCCGCCTGACGCGGCGACATATGATGCGCTTCCCACTGTTCAGGGGTAGCGATAAACAGCGCCAGGACTCTGGCATGTCGATCCCGACATGCCGCTGCCAGCGCCAGATTGTCATGAAGACGTAAGTCGGCCCGAAACCAGACCAAATGGGTGGTCATAAATTAATGTCCGTAACGTAAGCGTAACTCTTCAGGCCAGGGATCAAAATAACGTTGTCCCGCCAGATAAGCATCCGGATATTCAGCCATGTAATGTTTGATCAGCGTCACCGGGGCCAGCAGCGGTTGCAGCCCCTGGCGATAGCGGTCAATCAGCGCCGCCAGCTCCTGACGCTGGCGTGAATTGAGTTGCTTACGGAAATACCCCTGCACGTGCATCAACACATTCGTATGGTTGCGACGCGAGGTGGGCATGGACATAAGATCCATTAGCCGCTGGCGATACTCAACAAAATAGTCCTCAAGCGATGCCCACTCGTTGATCGCCGCCACAAACCGCCCCAGCTCGCGATATTTTGGCTGTGAATGGGCCAATAATAAAAGCTTGTAGCGACTATGATAAGCAATAAGTTCGCCGCGGGTCAGCCCGGCCTCCCGCAGTGAATTCAGTTCATGCAGGGCATAAATGCGCTCGACGAAGTTTTCGCGGATCAGCGGATCGTGCAGCCGCCCGTCTTCTTCGACCGGCAGCCAGGGAAACGTCTCCATCAGTATACGGGTATAAATTCCGCGCCCCGCTTTGCGATTATTTTTGCCATCGGCATCGTAGACGCGCACCCGCTCCATACCGCAACTGGGTGATTTCGCACAGACGATATAGCCGCATAAATGTTCGAAATGGCGGATACGCTGGCGGGCAAACGCTTCCATGTCCGCCGTTAAGTCACCTTCGCGTTTATCACTAAAGCGCAGGCCGATGTCGCCTTCGCTGCTTTTGACCAGCCGAAGCGCGGGACGCGGTACCGGCAGGCCAATCCCCATCTCGGGGCAAACGGGTTCAAAACGGACCCACGAGGCTAAGTCATCGACGGCAAAGGTCAGCCGTTTATGTCCGCCATCAAAACGGACCTGTTCCCCCACAACACAGGCGCTGACGCCCACAGGAATTTTGTCACTCATAGCGGCTCCTGATTATTCTCAGGAGTAAGTGTAGTCAGCATCCGGCAAAAAAATGGCCCGTCGGGTTAAGACGGGCCATAAGAGGATGGAAATCGTTATTGTTGCTGTGTGTAATCTTGCTTAGTAAAAATCACAGGCTGCTTTTTCAGCCTGATCCATCCATACCGGTTTTTCGCTGGTTTTTGACCAGATACGATGCAGATAGCTATAGAAGCGTGCACGATCTTTCCAGAACAGCATCACCGGTAACGCAATAATCCCCGCCAGCAGGACGAAAATACGACGAATTAACACGGTGCTCGCTGAGTAATCTTTATACATATTCATAGAGTTCTCCCCCTTAAGTTGGCCGGTAACGTTAACCGGAAATCGTTCTCTGATTAAAATAATACCGCTTATCGTGTAATTTTACTACTCATCCGACCACTTTTTTCAGGTTATTTAAGCATCATTTACATTCACGGCGTAATTAAGTTACATAAAAGTTAAATTAATACTAACCATTAGTTAAATAATGGGTATTGCCATTTTTATCTGGCGGGTTACAAATGTTTATGTCGCAGAAGGATGCCCGGTGGCGCTGCGCTTACCGGGCCTCCGATAACCACATAGCTTATTGATAATGCCGGATTTGAATGATGCCCGGTGGCGCTGCGCTTACCGGGCCTACGGCGAGTGTATAACCTGTTGATTATGCGAAATTTGTAGGCCGGGTAAGGCGAAGCCGCCACCCGGCAAAACGGCGCACATCCCCGCAAGCCGGAAGTACCCGCAACCTCATTTTTATACTTTTTTTACATCGCCAGCGTGGATTTTTGCAAAATCTTTGCACGCTAACGCCTACCTTCAGCGCATATCACTAATGATGTGGAGGTGAAGTGTGGGTACAGGCGTAATAGCTGGCGTGGTGCTGGTGATCCTGTTATTGGCGTGGCTGGTGTATGCCCTGCTTAACGCGGAGGCATTCTGATGGCCGCACAAGGATTTCTCCTGATCGCCAGTTTTCTGCTGGTATTGTTTATTCTTGCCCGTCCGACCGGGACACTACTCGCGGGGATGATTGCTGGCAATACCTTGCCCGGCGTCAGGCGTGTGGAAAACGCGCTGTGGAAACTGCTGGGCATTTCCGGCGAGGAGATGAACTGGCGACATTACCTGCTGGCGATCCTGCTTTTTAACCTGCTGGGTCTGCTGGTCCTGTTTTTTATGCTCCTCTTTCAGGATGTGCTGCCGCTGAATCCGCAGCATCTGCCCGGCCTTTCCTGGCATCTGGCACTGAATACTGCGGTGAGTTTTGTCACCAATACCAACTGGCAGTCATATGCTGGCGAAAGCACCATGAGCTATTTCAGTCAGATGGCTGGACTAACGGTGCAAAACTTCCTTTCTGCTGCCAGCGGGATAGCGGTGATCTTTGCCCTGACGCGCGCCTTTGCTCGCCGGAGCAGGGACACGCTGGGCAATGCATGGGTGGATCTCACCCGCATCACGCTGTGGATCCTGCTGCCGCTGTCGCTGCTGTTAGCGCTGTTTTTCATTCAACAGGGCGCGATTCAGAACCTGTTGCCGTATCAGTCCATCACCTCGCTCGAAGGTGTTCAACAGTGGCTGCCGATGGGACCTGTCGCCTCGCAGGAAGCGATCAAGATGCTCGGCACCAACGGCGGCGGCTTTTTTAACGCTAACTCCTCACATCCGTTTGAAAACCCGACGGTTCTGACCAATTTTGTGCAGATGCTGGCCATTTTCCTTATTCCCGCCGCGCTCTGTTTTGCGTTTGGCGAAGCGGTGGGCGATCGCCGTCAGGGCCATACGCTGCTGTGGGCCATGACGCTGATCTTTATCGTGAGTGCCGCGGTGGTGATGTGGGCAGAAACGCAGGGTAATCCGCATTTGCTGCCGCTGGGGGCTGACAGCAGCCTGAATATGGAAGGTAAAGAGAGCCGCTTCGGTATTCTGGCCAGCAGCCTGTTCGCGGTCGTCACCACCGCGGCGTCGTGCGGGGCGGTCAACGCCATGCATGACTCCTTCACCGCGCTCGGCGGCATGGTCCCGCTGTGGCTGATGCAAATTGGCGAGGTGGTTTTTGGCGGCGTCGGCTCGGGGCTATACGGCATGTTGCTGTTCGTATTGCTGGCGGTATTTATCGCCGGGCTGATGACCGGGCGCACGCCGGAATATCTGGGTAAAAAAATCGATGTCCGCGAGATGAAAATGACCGCGCTGGCGATCCTCGTCACCCCGGCGCTGGTGCTATGTGGCACAGCGCTGGCGATGATGACCGAAGCCGGGCGTAGCGGGATGTTAAATCCCGGCGCGCACGGTTTTAGCGAGGTGTTGTATGCCGTCTCTTCCGCCGCCAACAATAACGGCAGCGCCTTTGCCGGATTAAGCGCCAATACGCCGTTCTGGAACGGTCTGCTGGCGTTTTGCATGCTGGCGGGTCGCTTCGGGGTGATTATTCCGCTCATGGCGATTGCCGGTTCGCTGGTAGCGAAAAAAATCCAGCCCGCCAGCGCCGGAACGCTGACTACCACCGGGCCGATGTTTGTCGGCCTGCTGATGGGCACCATCTTACTGGTTGGAGCCCTGACCTTTATTCCCGCGCTGGTCTCCGGACCGGTGGCAGAATTTCTTTCGTTACGTTGAGCCGGTGGAACACATAATGAATCGCAAAAAACAGGCGTTATTCGAACCTGCGCTGATGCGGCAAGCCGCTGTAGCATCGCTAAAAAAATTAAGTCCGCACGTTCAGCTTCGCAACCCGGTCATGTTTATCGTCTGGGTGGGCAGCGTCCTCACCTCCGGACTCGCTATCGCCATGCTGATGGGCCAGTTAGCGGGCGACTGGCGCTTCACCGCCGCCATTAGCCTGTGGCTGTGGTTTACGGTGCTGTTCGCCAACGTAGCAGAAGCGATGGCTGAAGGACGCAGTAAAGCCCAGGCCAGCAGCCTGAAAGGAGTACAGAAAACGGCATTTGCCTGGAAACTTCACGGCCCAACGCATGATGCCGACGGTGAACGCGTTCCGGCCGCCAGTCTGCGTAAAGGCGATATCGTGCGGGTCGAAGCCGGTGACATCATCCCCTGCGATGGCGAAGTGATTGAAGGCGGCGCGTCGGTGGATGAAAGCGCGATCACTGGCGAATCCGCACCGGTGATCCGCGAATCCGGCGGCGATTTTGCATCGGTCACCGGCGGGACGCGCATCCTCTCCGACTGGCTGGTGATCGAATGCAGCGTCAATCCGGGCGAAACCTTTCTGGATCGGATGATTGCGATGGTGGAAGGCGCGCAGCGACGTAAAACCCCCAACGAGATTGCGCTGACTATTTTACTGATCGCCCTGACCATCGTGTTCCTGCTGGCGACCGCGACACTGTGGCCTTTCTCAGCATATGCAGGCGAACCGGTGAGCGTGACCGCGCTGATTGCCCTGCTGGTGTGTCTGATCCCGACCACCATCGGCGGCCTGCTTTCGGCCATCGGCATCGCCGGGATGAGCCGGATGCTGGGCGCCAATGTCATCGCCACCAGCGGACGCGCGGTAGAAGCGGCGGGCGACGTGGATGTTCTGCTGCTGGACAAAACCGGGACGATCACGCTCGGCAACCGTCAGGCATCGGCGTTTATTCCTGCGCAGGGCGTGGAGGAGAAAACGCTGGCTGACGCGGCGCAGCTCAGCTCGCTGGCCGATGAAACCCCGGAAGGCCGCAGTATTGTGGTGCTGGCAAAGCAGCGCTTCAACCTGCGCGAGCGCGATATCCAGTCGCTGCACGCCACCTTTATTCCGTTTACGGCCCAGACCAGAATGAGCGGGATTAACGTCGATGACCGTGCGATCCGCAAAGGTTCAGTGGATGCTATTCGCCGCCATGTGGAAAGCAATGGCGGACAGTTTCCGGCAGACGTTGAGCGCAGCGTTGAAGAGGTCGCCCGTCAGGGGGCCACGCCGCTGGTGGTGGCGGAAGGTTCGCGGGTACTGGGGGTCATCGCGTTGAAAGACATCGTTAAAGGCGGCATTAAAGCGCGTTTTGCCCGCCTGCGGGAGATGGGGATCAAGACGGTGATGATCACCGGTGATAACAGCCTGACCGCCGCCGCTATTGCAGCCGAAGCCGGGGTGGATGATTTCCTCGCGGAAGCCACGCCGGAGGCGAAGCTGGCCTTGATCCGCCAGTATCAGGCAGAAGGTCGTCTGGTTGCCATGACCGGGGACGGCACCAACGATGCCCCGGCGCTGGCCCAGGCTGACGTCGCGGTCGCGATGAACTCCGGCACCCAGGCGGCAAAAGAGGCAGGCAATATGGTGGATCTCGATTCCAATCCCACCAAACTGATTGAAGTGGTGCATATCGGTAAACAGATGCTGATGACCCGCGGTTCGTTGACCACGTTTAGCCTGGCCAACGATGTGGCGAAGTATTTTGCCATTATCCCGGCGGCCTTCGTTGCCACCTGGCCGCAGATTGGCGTGCTGAATATTATGCATCTGCACTCCCCCTCCTCCGCCATCCTCAGCGCGGTGATGTTTAACGCGCTGATTATTGTCTTTCTGATCCCGCTGGCGCTGCGTGGCGTCAGTTATAAGCCGCTGTCCGCCTCTGCCATGCTGCGGCGTAATTTATGGATCTACGGTCTGGGCGGTCTGATTGTGCCTTTTGTCGGCATTAAGCTTATTGATATATTGCTGACCCTGCTGGGTCTGGCGTGAGGTGAATATGTCTCTGTTACGTCCTGCGTTTTCGTTGATGTTGTTGTTAACCGTGCTGACCGGCGGCGTATATCCGCTACTGACCACCGCGCTGGGTCAATGGTGGTTTAGCGACCGTGCTAACGGCTCGCTTATTAAGGGTGAAAACGGCGTGCGCGGCTCTTCTCTGATCGGCCAGAATTTTACCCGGCCTGATTATTTTCACGGTCGCCCGTCGGCAACGGCGGACAGTCCCTATAACGCCGGAGCGTCCGGCGGCAGTAATCTTGCGGTAAGCAATCCGGCGCAGGACAGCGCTATTGCTGAACGGGTTAAATCGCTGCGGGCGGAAAACCCGGACGCGGCTGGCGCGGTACCGACCGAATTGGTCACCGCCTCCGCCAGCGGTCTGGATAATAACCTCACGCCGCAGGCCGTCCGTTGGCAGCTGCCGCGCGTGGCTAAAGCGCGTCAGTTATCGGTTGAACAGATCGCACCGCTGATTGACCAGGCCACGCAAAAACCGCTGTTCAGCTTTCTCGGTCAACCTGTGGTAAATATTGTTGAGCTGAATATTGCCCTCGATGAGGTAAAGGATAATAAATGACCGACGAGCCGCAGCGTCCCGATCCCGATCGCCTGCTGGAACAAACTGCCACCACCCACCGGGGCAGGCTGAAGATTTTTTTTGGTGCCTGCGCGGGGGTGGGAAAAACCTGGGCGATGCTGGCGGAAGCACAGCGCCTGCGCGCTCAGGGGCTGGATATTCTGGCGGGCGTGGTGGAGACCCACGGACGTAAAGAGACGGCGGCGATGCTCGACGGGCTGGCGGTGCTGGCTCCGCGTACCCTTGCCCATCGTGGGCGCAAGGTACGGGAGTTCGATCTGGATGCGGCGCTGGCGCGGCGTCCGGCCCTGATCCTGATGGATGAACTGGCGCACAGTAATGCGCCCGGCTCGCGCCATCCCCGCCGCTGGCAGGATGTTGAGGAACTGCTTGAAGCGGGCATTGATGTCTTTACCACCCTCAATGTGCAGCATCTGGAAAGTCTTAACGACGTGGTCAGCGGCGTTACCGGCATTCAGGTGCGGGAAACCGTACCCGATCCGGTGTTCGATGCTGCCGATGATGTCGTACTGGTCGATCTCCCACCCGACGATTTACGCCAGCGTCTGCACGAGGGAAAAGTTTACCTTGCCGGGCAGGCTGAACGGGCGATCGAAAACTTCTTTCGTAAAGGTAATCTTTACGCCCTGCGCGAGCTGGCCCTGCGCCGCACCGCCGACCGTGTTGATGATCAGATGCGGGTCTGGCGGGAACATCAGGGACAGGAAAAGGTGTGGCATACCCGCGATGCCATTTTACTGTGTATCGGTCATCAGACCGGCAGCGAAAAGCTGGTGCGCACCGCCGCGCGTCTGGCGGCAAAACTCGGCAGCGTCTGGCATGCGGTATATGTCGAAACGCCGCGTCTGCACCGTCTTGCACGCGCGCAGCGCCAGGCGATCCTCAGCGCGCTGCGGCTGGCGCAGGAGCTGGGGGCGGAGACCGCGACCCTCGCCGATCCGTCAGAAGAGAAAGCGGTCCTGCGCTATGCCCGCGAGCACAATCTTGGCAAGATCGTGCTGGGACGGCAAACCCGCCGTCGCTGGTGGCAGGGCGATTCTTTTGCCGGGCGGCTGGCCCGCCACGCGCCGGATCTGGATTTAATGATTGTTGCGCTGGATGACCCTCCTGCCACGCCACCGCGCGCCAGCGATACGCGTTCTGTGCGGGAGCGCTGGCGCGTTCAGTTTACGGGCTGCGCTGTTGCGCTCGCGCTGTGCGCCGGGATCACGCTGATGGCCATGCAGTGGCTCACGGCGTTCGATCCCACTAACCTGGTGATGATTTATCTGCTGGCGGTGGTGCTGGTCGCCCTGCGCTACGGACGCTGGCCGTCGGTAGTGGCGACCGTAGTGAATGTGGTCAGCTTCGATCTGTTTTTCATTGCCCCGCATGGCACCCTCGCCGTCTCAGACGTGCAGTACATTCTGACCTTTATCGTGATGCTGATTGTCGGGCTGGTGATCGGTAATTTGACGGCGGGAATGCGCTACCAGGCGCGGATTGCCCGCTATCGCGAGCAGCGTACCCGCCATTTGTATGAGATGTCGCGGCGGCTCGCCGTCAGTCGCAGCACGGAGGATGTCGCGAACATCGGCGAGCAGTTTATACAGTCCACGTTTCAGGCCCGCAGCCAGCTGTTATTTCCCGACGCCGGGGCGCGGCTGATGCCACTGACGCCGCAGCCCGGCATCACCCCCTGGGACGAAGCGATTGCCCGCTGGAGCTACGATCGCGGGCAGCCTGCCGGGGCGGGCACCGATACCCTGCCCGGCGTGCCGTACCAAATTCTGCCGCTGAAAAGCGCCAGCCGGACGCACGGGCTGGTCGTCGTTGAGCCGGGCAGTCTGCGCCAGTTGATGATCCCGGAACAACAGCGGCTGCTGGAAACCTTTACGCTGCTGATTGCCAGCGCGCTGGAACGTCTGGCGTTGACCTCCAGTGAGCAACAGGCGCGACTGGCGAGCGAACGTGAAAGCGTGCGTAATGCCCTGCTTGCGGCACTTTCGCACGATTTACGTACGCCGCTGACGGTACTGTTTGGTCAGGCGGAAATTCTGACCCTCGATCTGGCCAGTGAGGGGTCGAAGCATGCGCCGCAAGCCAGTGAAATTCGCCAGCACGTACTGAACACCACGCGGCTGGTCAATAACCTGCTGGATATGGCGCGTATCCAGTCGGGCGGCTTTAACCTTAAAAAAGAGTGGCTGACGCTGGAGGAAGTCGTCGGCAGCGCGCTACAGAGCCTTGAGCCAGGCAGCCGTCCCATCGACCTGGGGCTTCGTGAGCCGTTGACGCTTATCCATGTTGACGGTCCGCTGTTTGAGCGGGTGCTGATCAATTTACTGGAAAACGCCCTTAAATATGCCGGACACCGGGCACAGGTCGGGCTTAACGCCTGGATGGAGGATGGACAACTGGTGCTGGAAATCTGGGATAGCGGGCCGGGCATTCCTGCCGGGCAGGAAAAGCGTATTTTCGATAAGTTTGCCCGCGGCATGAAAGAGTCAGCCATTCCGGGCGTGGGATTAGGGCTGGCGATTTGTCAGGCCATCGTCAGCGTTCACGGCGGTACGCTTACCGCCAGTAACCGTCCGCAGGGGGGAGCCTGTTTTCGTGTTACGCTACCGCAGGATGCGGCACCCCGGCTTGAGGAATTTGATGAGCGCTATGATTAACGTTTTAATTATTGAAGATGAACAGGCGATTCGCCGTTTTCTGCGCACCGCGCTGGAAGCGGACGGGCTGCGCGTATTTGAGGCCGATACTTTGCAGCGCGGCCTGCTCGAAGCCGCCAGCCGTAAACCGGACCTGACCATCCTCGACCTTGGGCTGCCGGACGGCGACGGCATCGATTTTATTCGCGAAGTCCGGCTGTGGAGCCAGATGCCGATCATCGTCCTGTCGGCACGTGCTGAGGAGACCGACAAAATCGACGCCCTTGATGCGGGTGCCGACGATTATCTCAGTAAACCTTTTGGGATTGGTGAATTACAGGCTCGCCTGCGGGTAGCGCTGCGTCGCCACGCCAGCGGACAAAAAAATGAACCGCAGGTAAAGTTTGGCGCGATGGTAGTGGATCTGGCCGCACGGCGAATTTTACGTGACGGCGAAGACGTTCATCTGACGCCGATTGAATTTCGCCTGCTGGCGGTATTGCTCAATAATGCCGGAAAAGTATTAACCCAGCGTCAACTGTTAAACCAGGTGTGGGGACCTAACGCCGTTGAACATAGTCACTATTTACGCATTTATATGGGACATTTACGCCAGAAATTAGAGGTCGATCCGGCCCGCCCCCGCCATTTATTAACGGAAACGGGAATCGGCTATCGCTTTATGTTTTGAATAACTATTCATTCCTTCCTGTTATTTACCTCTTTTATCTCCGGACAATTATATTGCCCGGGATAAAACTCATTAAAATAAAGGCCATTACTTGTTATTCACAATTCATTTACATAAACAGCACCTGACCGCCAGTATGCATAAATTATGGATAATTATTTCTGTATAGATCGTTTTTTGGTGATCAGCTTCACAGTTAAAGGTGCTTTTCTGGATAAAATGAGCATACCTTCAATTGACTCATGAATGGTGATGAATATGGAAAACAATAGCCGAATTATGCCACATATCAGGCGGACAACACATATTATGATGTTTGCCCACCGCAATAGTTTTGACTTTCATTTCTTTAACGCCCGATAGTCTTCTGACCTCGGGCGCTTCAGCATAGCAACGTTCCTGAAATCTCTGTAATACAGGATGTTACCTGTAGCAGACAGCGCTCGCCTTACCTGAATCCTGCATTGCCAGCCCCCGGACTGGCAGGGTTTATGTCATCTTAAAAAAGCATATAACTGATATTTCATCAGCGAGTACCTGTTGCTTTTTTTCCGGCTCGATCAATTTCCTGCTCAGGAAATTGAAGGAACACTATTATCTAAAATAAAGAGTTTATTATGTCTCAATTAAAAATTGCCGTTAGCCGTGCCTGCCCTGACTGTTTTTGTACTCAGCGCGATATTGTCAGTACCGCTGAAACCCATTTTATTAATGTTGCCGCCGTTGTCTTAACCATCGACGACGTAGAAGCGGGCAAACTTGATGAGATCGACGCTACCGGTTATCACCTGCCGGTGTTTATTGCCATAAATAACGATCAACGAGTGCCGGCAGAATATCTGGCACGCATTCAGGGCGTATTTGAATACGATGAAACCCGCAATGATTACTACGGTCGCCAGCTTGAAGCCGCCGCACAAAAATATGAAACGCAACTGCGTCCGCCCTTCTTCCGTGCGCTGGTAGACTACGTTAACCAGGGTAACAGCGCCTTTGACTGCCCCGGTCATCAGGGCGGTGAATTTTTCCGTCGCCATCCGGCGGGCAATCAGTTTGTCGAGTTCTTTGGCGAAACGCTGTTCCGCGCGGATCTCTGTAATGCCGATGTGGCGATGGGCGATTTATTGATCCACGAAGGCGCACCCTGCACGGCGCAACAGCACGCGGCCAGCGTCTATAACGCCGATAAAACCTATTTCGTCCTCAACGGTACCTCATCGGCCAACAAAGTGGTGCTGAATGCGTTATTAACGCCGGGGGATTTGGTGCTGTTCGACCGCAATAACCATAAATCGAACCATCATGGTGCCCTGTTGCAGGCGGGCGCAACGCCGGTGTATCTCGAAACCGCCCGTAATCCGTATGGCTTTATCGGCGGCATTGATGCCCACTGTTTTGAAGAACGCTATCTGCGCGAGCTGATCGCCGACGTCGCGCCGCAGCGCGCCCGCGACGCGCGACCGTTCCGCCTGGCGGTGATCCAGTTGGGCACCTACGACGGCACCATTTATAACGCCCGTCAGGTGGTGGATAAGATTGGTCATCTTTGCGACTACATCCTGTTCGATTCCGCGTGGGTCGGGTATGAGCAATTTATCCCGATGATGGCGGACTGCTCGCCGCTGCTGCTGGAGCTGAATGAAAACGATCCGGGTATACTGGTGACCCAATCGGTGCATAAACAGCAGGCCGGTTTCTCGCAGACGTCACAAATCCATAAAAAGGACCGCCACATTAAAGGCCAGCCGCGCTACGTTCCGCACAAACGCCTGAATAACGCTTTTATGATGCACGCCTCCACCAGCCCGTTTTATCCACTCTTTGCCGCCCTGGACATTAATGCGCAAATGCACGAGGGCCAGTGCGGACGAAATATGTGGATGGACTGCGTAACTCAGGGGATCGACGCGCGCAAGCTGATCCTCGAAAACTGTCAGCACATTCGTCCGTTCGTGCCTGAACAGGTGGATGGGAAAGCGTGGCAACACTGGCCGACCGCCGATATTGCCTGCGACCTGCGTTTCTTCCACTTTGTGCCGGGCGAACACTGGCACGCCTTTGAGGGCTACGCCGATCATCAATATTTTGTCGATCCCTGCAAACTGCTGCTGACCACGCCTGGCATTAATACCGCCAGCGGAGAGTATGACGCTTTCGGCGTACCCGCGACGATCCTCGCCAACTTCCTGCGTGAAAATGGCGTTGTGCCGGAAAAATGCGATCTCAACTCCATTTTGTTCCTGCTGACCCCGGCGGAGGACATGGCCAAGCTGCAACAGCTGGTAGCGTTGTTAGTGCGCTTTGAAAAATTGCTGGAGACCGACGCGCCGTTACGCGACGTGTTGCCGTCGCTGTATCGTCAGTATCAGGATCGCTACGCGGATTATTCTCTGCGCCAGCTTTGCCAGGAAATGCATGACCTCTACGCCCGGCATAATGTGAAGCAACTGCAAAAAGAGATGTTCCGCAAGGCGCATTTCCCGCGCGTCAGCCTGAATCCGCAGGAAGCCAATTACGCGTATCTTCGCGGTCAGGTGGAACTGGTGCGCTTACAGGATGCTGAAGGTCGCATTGCGGCAGAAGGCGCGCTCCCTTACCCGCCGGGCGTACTGTGCGTCGTGCCGGGGGAAATTTGGGGCGGCGCGGTGCTGCGTTATTTTAGCGCGCTTGAGGAAGGCATTAATCTTCTGCCGGGTTTCGCGCCGGAATTACAGGGCGTCTATATCCAGGAGCAGGATGGCCGCAAACAGGTATGGTGCAACGTCATTACGCCGGAGAAAACCTCCGCCACTCTGCTGAAAGGAGAGCAATTATGAGCAAGTCCAATAAAATGGGCGTGGTCCAGCTCACCATTTTGACGATGGTTAACATGATGGGTTCCGGGATCATTATGCTGCCAACCAAACTGGCCGAGGTGGGCACCATTTCGATTATCTCCTGGCTGGTTACCGCCGTCGGCTCCATGGCACTGGCGTGGGCCTTCGCCAAATGCGGGATGTTCAGCCGTAAATCCGGCGGGATGGGCGGCTATGCCGAGTATGCCTTCGGCAAGTCCGGCAACTTTATGGCTAACTACACCTACGGCGTGTCGCTGCTGATTGCCAACGTTGCGATTGCCATTTCGGCGGTAGGTTACGGTACTGAGCTGCTGGGATTATCCCTCAGCCCGGTGCAGATTGGTCTCACGACCATCGGCGTGCTGTGGATTTGTACGGTAGCCAATTTCGGCGGCGCGCGCATCACCGGGCAGATCAGTAGCATCACCGTCTGGGGGGTGATCATCCCGGTGGTGGGGTTGTGCCTGATTGGCTGGTTCTGGTTCAGCCCGTCACTGTACGCGG
Source organism: Superficieibacter sp. HKU1 (assembly GCF_029319185.1). Taxonomy (NCBI): domain Bacteria; kingdom Pseudomonadati; phylum Pseudomonadota; class Gammaproteobacteria; order Enterobacterales; family Enterobacteriaceae; genus Superficieibacter; species Superficieibacter sp. HKU1. The sequence goes on along the minus strand of NZ_CP119754.1, from coordinate 1,564,322 downwards.
CGTCGTGGAATCCGCATAACGTGCCGTTCTTTAGCGCGGTGGGTTCTTCCATCGCCATGACGCTGTGGGCATTTCTCGGCCTGGAGTCGGCCTGTGCGAATACCGACGTGGTGGAAAATCCGGAGCGAAACGTGCCCATTGCCGTGCTCGGCGGTACGCTTGGCGCGGCGGTGATTTATATCGTTTCGACCAACGTGATTGCCGGAATTGTACCGAATATGGATCTCGCCCACTCCACCGCCCCGTTCGGCGTGGCGTTTGCGCAGATGTTTACGCCTGGCGTCGGTAAAATCATCATGGGGCTGATGGTGATGTCCTGCTGCGGCTCCCTGCTCGGCTGGCAGTTTACCATCGCCCAGGTGTTTAAATCGTCCGCTGACGAAGGCTATTTCCCGAAAATTTTCTCGCGCCTGAGCAAGGCCGACGCGCCGGTTCAGGGGATGCTGGCAATTGTCATCTTCCAGAGTGGGCTTTCGCTGATGACCATCAGCCCGTCGCTGAACAGTCAGTTTAATGTGCTGGTCAATCTGGCGGTGGTGACCAATATCATCCCGTATATCCTGTCGATGGCGGCGCTGGTGATCATTCAGAAGGTCGCGAAAGTCGATCCGCGCAAGGCAAAGGCGGCAAACGTGGTGGCATTTATCGGCGCGGTGTATAGCTTTTACGCGCTCTACTCCTCGGGGGAGGAAGCGATGCTGTACGGCGCGATGGTCACCTTTATGGGCTGGACGCTGTACGGGCTGGTGTCGCCGAGGTTTGAACTGAAGAATAAGCACGGGTAAGGGGATAAAGAGGAAAGGCTCCTGCGGGAGCCTTTACGGTTGGTGAAAAACCTGGTTTTGCGAGTGTATGCGTCGTTTTGCCGGGTGGCGGCTTCGCCTTACCCGGCCTACGAAAATCAACAATATTAACAACTTATATGCAACCCGCAGGCCTGTGCAAGCGAAGCGCCGCCAGGCATTATTCTACAGTAAAACGTTTGTACGCCGTCTGAATGGTTCCCGATATCCACGGACGGTTGCCATAACGCAAAACGCCTCCCGAAGGAGGCGTTACGGTAAATACTACTCTCAGGCGTTCTTCAGCACTTCGCTGACAATCTCTACGGCTTCTTTTTCAATGCGCTTACGGTGTTCTTCACCCAGGAAGCTTTCACAGTAGATTTTGTATGCGTCTTCGGTACCTGACGGACGGGCGGCGAACCAGCCGTTGTCGGTCATCACCTTCAGCCCACCAATCGCTGCGCCATTGCCCGGTGCCGCGGTTAAACGCGCGGTGATAGGATCGCCTGCCAGAGTGTCGGCGCTGACCATCTCCGGAGAGAGTTTAGACAGCGCGGCTTTCTGTGCTGACGTGGCGCTCGCGCCCAGACGGTTGTAGCTTGGCGCACCAAAGCGTGCCGCCAGTTCGTCATAATGCTGCTGCGGGTTTTTCCCGGTAACGGCGGTAATTTCTGCCGCCAGCAGGCACATAATGATGCCGTCTTTGTCTGTTGACCACGGAGTGCCGTCGAAACGCAGGAACGAAGCCCCTGCGCTCTCTTCACCACCGAAGCCGAAGCTGCCGTCGAACAGACCGTCAACAAACCATTTGAAGCCAACCGGCACTTCCACCAGCTTACGGCCCAGATCGTTTACCACGCGGTCAATCATTGCTGATGAAACGAGGGTTTTACCCACCGCAACGTCTTTGCCCCACTGGGGGCGATGCTGGAACAGGTAGTTGATCGCCACCGCCAGATAGTGATTCGGATTCATCAGACCGGCCGGGGTCACAATACCGTGGCGGTCATAATCCGGGTCGTTAGCAAACGCCAGATCGAATTTATCCCGTAGCGCCAGCAGCCCTGCCATCGCGGATTCAGAAGAGCAGTCCATGCGGATCACTTCGTCTTTATCCAGATGCATAAAGCGGAACGTCTGGTCGACATGATCGTTTACGATGGTCAGGTTGAGCTTGTAATAGTCAGCGATGCGTTTCCAGTATTCAATGCCGGACCCCCCCAGCGGATCGACACCCAACGTCAGGCCCGCTTTCTGGATTGCCGCCATATCGACGATTTCAGCCAGCCCTTCGATGAACGGCTGCACCAGATCCTGCTCTTTGACGTGACCGGAGGCCAGCGCGTCATTCAGTGCCAGGCGCTTGACGCCTTTCAGACCATCAGCCAGCAGCGCGTTAGCACGATCTTCCACGACTTTAGTGACGTTAGTATCGGCCGGGCCACCGTTTGGCGGGTTATATTTGATACCGCCATCTTCCGGTGGGTTGTGCGACGGCGTAATGACAATGCCGTCAGCCTGTGCGCCGCCTTTTTTGTTGTGCACCAGAATAGCGTTTGAAACCGCAGGCGTCGGCGTAAAGCCGTTGTTTTCCTGGACAATCATGTCCACGCCGTTCGCCGCAAGCACTTCCACAACGGAAATAAATGCCGGTTCCGACAGCGCGTGGGTATCTTTGCCAACGTAGCAAGGACCGGTAATGCCGTTTTTCGCACGCTCTTCGGCAATCGCCTGCGCAATTGCCAGAATGTGAGGTTCATTAAAGCTTTGACGAGCTGCGCTACCGCGGTGGCCGGAAGTGCCGAACTTCACGGCGTGTTCCGGGTTGCCCGCTTCCGGTTTCAGGACATAATACTGAGACGTCAGCTGCGCGACGTTGATCAAATCACGTTGTTGTGCAGGCTGCCCCGCACGATTGTGAACTGCCATTGCCTGATCCTTTTGATGCAAGGGTTAAATAGTGCCGCAAACCTTCTCAATCAGTTCCGCCGGGAACTGCATTGATTGCATGATATGTTCAATCATGCCGCATTTACGGCCGGTATTGGTATTAGTAATCACCCAGTAGGGGGTATCCGGCACCTGTTTCGGTTTAGTCTGATTACCGCTTTGTAACAGCGTTTGCTCGTCAGCCGCAAAGTACACGCGGGTACGCCCGTGCAGTGACTCGGTGGCTTCGGCAAACGCCGTGTTATCCAGTGAATAAAGTGTAGACAGGATCAGCATGAAGCGGTTTACCGCCTTGCGCTGTTCGGCATATTCATCAGACAACAGTAGCTCACGCATCGCGCGGACGTTATCTTTAGGGGTGTTAACCGGTTTTTTTTCAACCACCGGGGCGGGTGCACTCACCGCTTTATTTACCGGCGTGACAGGCTGTGATGCGGCAGAAAATTTCAGTATGCGCCGTAAAATGTCGGACGCGCTCTCACCAATGTGCTGGGTGTGGCTGGCAATATAGCGATAGAGCTCATCATCAACTTCGATCGTTTTCATCTTGATCCAGTACGATATTTTTGAGTACAAGTTATTGAGATTATAAGGGCAAATCTCAACTGCGGATAGCGTCAAGCCTGGATGACCGCAAAAGTCCGGAAACTTCTGAAAGCTTGCAGCCCCGCGGCAGAATGTTCACCATAATACCTTAACCTGCCAGAGCGAAAAAAAGATCTTTGCTATGAAATTAAATACCCGCACGCAATCTGCACAACAATCGTCTGACGCTTCACCGATCGTACTGGTTCACGGACTGTTCGGCAGCCTCGATAATCTGGGCATTCTTGCCCGCGATCTGGTCAGCGATTACGACATCCTCCAGGTAGACATGCGTAACCATGGTCTCTCGCCCCGCGATCCGGAGATGACTTATTCCGCGATGGCGCAGGATCTTGTGGATACGCTGGATGAACACGGGATTGAGAAAGCCACTTTTATCGGTCACTCCATGGGCGGTAAGGCGGTCATGGCCCTGACCGCGCTGGCGGCAGAGCGGATTGACGGGCTTGTCGCCATTGATATTGCCCCGGTCGATTACGCCGTGCGTCGCCACGATGAAATCTTTGCCGCGATTAATGCCGTCACCGATGCGGGCAGCACCACCCGGCAACAGGCGGCTGCGGTGATGCGTGAACACCTGAGTGAAGAAGGCGTGATCCAGTTTTTGCTGAAATCCTTTGTCGACGGTGAATGGCGTTTTAATGTGCCGGTGCTGTGGGAGCAATATCCGCACATTGTTGGCTGGGAGACGGTCCCGGCGTGGGATCAGCCGGCGCTGTTTATTCCCGGCGGCAATTCTCCATATGTCAGCGAGGCGTACCGTGAGCCGCTGCTGGCACAATTTCCGCAGGCGAAGGCGCATGTGATTGCCGGAGCGGGCCACTGGGTGCATGCGGAAAAACCGGAGGCGGTGTTGCGCGCAATCCGTCGCTATCTGGGCGACCGCGCCTGATTAAAAATCCAACGTCCGCACGCCAGATTGCCCGCGGGCGTTGGCGTGCTTCCTGCACTAATGTATGATGGCGCGCTACCCAACCGGGCAATGGCCCGGCTGCTTGTTTCCCCGAAGTCACTCTTAATCATGGCAAAAGAACAAACGGACCGTACGACAATAGATCTGTTCGCGAATGAGCGTCGCCCGGGAAGACCCAAAACCAATCCCCTTGCGCGTGATGAACAGCTACGTATCAACAAGCGCAATCAGTTGAAACGCGATAAAGTACGCGGCCTGAAGCGTGTGGAACTGAAGCTGAACGCTGACGCGGTTGATGCCCTGAACGAGCTGGCGGAGGCGCGGCAAATCAGCCGCAGCGAGCTTATTGAAGAGATCCTGCTGAGCCAGCTTGCGCTGTTGCACGGGCAGGACATTGTCTGAAAAAGCGCCTTAAATCCCTTTTCATGTAGCAGAGAGTGCAGTCGGACGTGATTGCTATTTCCGCGTACTTCTCTGTTCTGCTATGATTGCCCTTATCCGTGTGCAATACGTCACCACCATATCAATAAGTATCAAGAGGTTATTTTACTCATGGCAATCACAGGCATCTTTTTCGGCAGCGATACCGGCAACACCGAAAATATCGCGAAGATGATTCAAAAGCAGCTAGGTAAGGATGTCGCCGATGTGCATGACATTGCCAAAAGCAGCAAAGAAGATCTCGCGGGCTACGATATTCTGCTGCTGGGCATCCCTACCTGGTACTACGGTGAAGCACAATGTGACTGGGACGACTTCTTTCCGACCCTGGAAGAGGTAGACTTCAACGGTAAGCTGGTAGCACTGTTTGGCTGCGGCGATCAGGAAGATTATGCCGAGTACTTCTGTGATGCGTTAGGCACCATTCGCGATATCATTGAACCGCGCGGCGCAACGATTGTGGGTCACTGGCCAACGGCAGGTTATCACTTTGAAGCGTCAAAAGGCCTGGTTGATGACGATCACTTTGTCGGCCTGGCCATTGACGAAGACCGTCAGCCTGAACTGACCGCAGAGCGCGTAGAGCAGTGGGTGAAGCAGATCTCTGACGAACTGCACCTGAGCGATATCATCAACGCCTGATGCTGATATGACGCGACCTTCCGGTGGCGTCATACTGATAGATATAAGCAATCAAAATAATTGCTACAATTTTTTAACTTTTCAGTACACATCTGTACAATAGCCACTGATTTAACGAGGTCAGCACCGTTTTACGGGCCGCCCTCGCTTTAAACGCTAACTTTGTCTGATACTTGCAGTTTTCAATCAGGCATGGCAGTTCTATAATGAGAGGCATTATGAGCGATGCACTCTCTGTAAATACTTCCCTGTGGGGAGTGAATCTTATAGCAACAGGACAGATTCCGCATGACTGACAATAATACCGCATTAAAGAAAGCAGGCCTGAAAGTCACGCTTCCCCGGTTGAAAATCCTGGAAGTGCTTCAGGGACCTGACAATCATCATGTCAGCGCGGAAGATTTATACAAACGCCTCATTGACATGGGCGAAGAGATTGGCCTCGCCACCGTCTACCGCGTTCTGAACCAGTTTGACGATGCTGGCATTGTTACCCGCCACAATTTTGAGGGCGGAAAGTCCGTTTTCGAACTGACCCAGCAGCATCACCACGATCACCTGATTTGCCTCGACTGCGGCAAAGTGATTGAGTTCAGCGATGACTCAATTGAGTCCCGTCAGCGTGAGATAGCCGCTAAACACGGTATTCGTCTCACTAACCATAGCCTTTATCTGTATGGTCATTGCGCTGAAGGCGACTGCCGTGAAGACGATAACGCCCATGAAGGCGTGAGCAAGTAACCGCATCACAAGCCAGCCTCCCCGGCTGGCTTTTTTTTATTCCCCGCCCTGCCCGTATATTCAGATTTCATCAATACTTTTTATATCTGCGGTTGGCTAGTATGCCCGCTTTCAGGCGTTACGCCTGTAGACCATGAAGTTGACAAGGATCGCGTCATGCCGCAATACGCCCCCCACCAGAAGGCGCTTGCCCATATTCTGACTATTTTCGATGATGGCGCTAACAAACGTCGTTTACCGCGTTACAACCACCTGACCTTTCAGACAGATAAGATTTGTTTGATCTATTACGGTGATTATTCGCTGTTGCGCCGCCGTGATGAGCTGCTGATGACCCGCTCACAGGCTCCCGGCATCGTCGGTCTGATCCTGCCCGGTACGGCGCAACAGTTTGTCACCATTCGCGCAGAGAGTGATTGTGACTATCAACTGGTCAGCCATGATGCTTTCTTTACTCAGATTGCGCAGCAGCAGGCCCACCAGCAGATGTATACCCTCTTGCTGACGCAGATTACGTGGCAATACCAGCGGGAAGAATGGCTGTTTGGTTACAATAGTCTGGTGACGGTCCAGGGGGCAATTTTGCTTCTTGATCGGCTTGAACCAACGATCCGCGCCGGTACGAATGTGGCCGATTTCGTGGTTAAGTCGACGAACTTATCGCGGAGTATCGTCATGAAATCAATGGCCTTTTTGCGCCAGCAAAACGCGATTGAAATTAATAAAGGCAAGCTTATTCGAATCAACTATCTTCCTGATATTCGTTAAAAAACCCGGCTCGCTTGCGCGGCCGGGTTGGAAGACGGCTGTCTGCATCAGAAGATAGTAAATGGCGCGATAACCATAAATTTCACATCGCGCTCATCCTGGAAGATGTTGCCGTATCCGCCACCGTAACTCGGGATGTCAGAGTGGTTGTCATACTCGGTGAAGTGAAGTTTAAACATCGTTCCTTTCGCCCGGCCATCCTGAAGGGTATAAACCGCATCCAGACTGTATGAAGACTCTTCAATGGTTCTGTCTTTGTCATAATAAGCGTCCGGGTTGAGCTGCCAGGTTGATGGTTTCGCATCCCAGGCATACACATACGAAGCGCCGACGTTCCAGCCTGGCAGATCCCAGTTTTTCAAATCATACATTGCGCCAAAGAAAACGGCCTTTTCGCCATTGGCGTTAAAGTCAGAACGGTTATCCCACCAGATATCAAGACGTCCGTTTGAGGAAGCGTAGGTTGGCGTCATACGTTGCAGGAAATACCCTTGCTGGCCATCCGCTTTAACCCACGTGCCTTCCAGACGCAGATCGACGACCTCTGCCGCTTTATAGCCGAACGTCAGTGCCTGTAGCCAGGCAGTGCCATCGTAAATATCGTTGCTGCCACGATCGTCAACTTTGTCGCGAGCGCCATAGAATTGATAGCTGGTGGTTAATGGTGCACCAGCCACATCGAATTGATAGCTGGCTTTCGCAAAGTATTGATCGATGTAACCTTCTGCCTGACCAAAAGCGGCTTCGAGCACCAGTTTATTTTTGAAATCGTACTTAGCGCCAATGGAGTGCAGGTAATCGACATGGGTCTTCTGATCGTTTTGGTAAAAATGATCCATTTCGATGTGCCAGGGCGATTTGTATTCGTTGGTCCACATATATGAGAAGCTCAACGCGCCCGCATCACCGTAGTCGAAATTCGCACCGGCCTCAGCGCCCTGATAGGTTCCCGGCATAAAGCTCCAGTGCGGGGCCAGCAAAGTTTGCCCGGTTGGCTGAATATAGCCGGCACGCGCCCAGGCGGGTCCATATTTGAATTTTGCCGCTGCTTTATACAGACTTATGCCGCTTTTATCGCCGGACCAGTCTTCATCATAGGCTTTGTTGCTTTTAGAAAAGGCAATTTCGTTCGGGTGCGCGCTGTCGCCATTTTCAGCCATTTCAATCGCCGTAAAGGCAGCAATATCAAGGCCAAACATGTCGGCGGCATAGCCGGACTGGAAATCAAGATTTGCGTTCCAGGTGGCATGAGAAAGGTTAACTTTGTACTTGTCATCATCAGTGACATCTTTACGGTCACGTTCACGCTGCCAGTAATAGATACCGCCTGTGAGGGTTGAATCGTCGAAAAATCCTTCGGCTCTGGCCTGCGGGGAAGCCATCAAACCAGACATTGCTGTGACGCCGGCAATAGCCAGCGCCAGCGTACTACGTTTGCCACTGAACGTACGCATGGGGTGATCCTCTTTGACTTTTAAAAACGCCGACTAATACGGCGATAAAAATAAAATTAAAAAGTAGCCAGCTATAAAAGTGACTGATTACTGCAAGCCAGAATATTTTTCGCGACGCGAATTATCAATCCTTTTTAGCGGGGAAAATGCAGGAGTATGACGAAGCGCACATAATTAATCGTACTTTGTAACAATTTCAGGGGCAAAAATGAGAGCAGCACAGCGGCGCTAATCCTGATTAAACAGCGAATTAGCGCTGATATTATTGATGATGAGAGTAACCGGATGAAAGGGGCTGTAAGCATTAATTCGCAACGCGAATATATTTAGCGAGGTGATTATTTTATTGAGAGTGAAAATAAAAAAACGCCGCAGAGCGCGGCGTTCAGACTGCTGACAAACGTGATACCGAGGATTGATGCCTGGCGGCGCTGCGCTTGCACAGGCCTGCGGGTTGCAATAATCCATTGATATTGCCAGGCCGGGTAAGGCGAAGCCGCCACCCGGCAAAACGACATCACCGAGGCTGACACGGTCGCCAGCCATCTTAACCGCCGATCACTCGCCGATCTTAGCCCACGTATCGCGCAGCCCCACGGTGCGGTTAAACACCAGCTTGTCTGCGGTTGCGTAGCGGCTATCAAGGCAGAAATAACCTTCGCGTTCGAACTGATACGCCTTTCCTGCTTCAGCCGCTTTCAGTGATGGCTCGGCAAATCCCTGTTTGATAACCAGTGACTCCGGGTTAATTACCGTCAGGAAATCGTCCGCCGCACCTGGGTTTGGTACGCTGAATAAACGGTCATACAGGCGAATTTCAACCGGCAGCGCGTGGGTGGCGCTTACCCAGTGAATAACCCCTTTTACCTTACGGCCATCAGCCGGATCTTTGCTCAGCGTGTCGGCATCGTAAGAACAGAAGATGGTCGTAATGTTTCCGTCCGCGTCTTTTTCCACGTGCTCAGCTTTGATCACATACGCATTACGCAGGCGCACTTCTTTACCCAGCACCAGGCGCTTGTACTGCTTGTTGGCCTCTTCGCGGAAATCTGCGCGATCGATCCAGATCTCACCGCTGAACGGCACGTCACGGCTGCCCATTTCCGGCTTGTTCGGATGGTTTGGCATGGTGACCATTTCGCTCTCACCCTGCGGGTAGTTTTCGATGACCAGTTTAACCGGATCGATAACGGCCATGGCGCGCGGTGCGTTCTCGTTGAGATCTTCGCGAATGCAGGATTCCAGCGAGGCCATTTCAATGGTGTTGTCCTGCTTGGTCACGCCGATGCGCTTGCAGAATTCACGGATAGACGCTGCAGTGTAGCCGCGGCGACGCAGGCCAGAGATGGTCGGCATACGCGGATCGTCCCAGCCCTCTACGTGCTTGTCAGTAACCAGCAGGTTCAGCTTACGCTTCGACATCACGGTATATTCCAGATTCAGGCGCGAAAATTCGTACTGCCGCGGGTGAACCGGAATGGTGATGTTGTCCAGCACCCAATCATACAGGCGACGGTTGTCCTGGAATTCCAGCGTACACAACGAGTGGGTAATACCTTCCAGCGCATCGCTGATGCAGTGGGTGAAGTCGTACATCGGGTAGATGCACCACTTGCTGCCGGTCTGGTGGTGATCGGCAAATTTAATGCGATAAATAACCGGATCGCGCATCACGATAAAGGGGGATGCCATATCGATTTTGGCACGCAGGCAGGCTTTACCTTCCTCAAAACCACCGCTGCGCATTTTTTCAAACAGCGCCAGGTTCTCTTCCACGCTGCGATCGCGATACGGGCTGTTTTTGCCCGGTGCTTTCAGCGTGCCGCGGTACTCACGGATTTCATCAGGCGAGAGTTCATCAACGTACGCCAGACCTTTATTAATCAGCTCGATCGCATACTGGTGCAGCTGGTCAAAATAGTTTGAGGAGTAGCGAATATCGCCCGACCAGTGAAAACCCAACCACTGTACGTCGTTTTTAATCGACTCAACGTATTCGATGTCTTCTTTCGCCGGGTTGGTGTCATCGAAACGCAGGTTGCACTGCCCCTGATAATCCTGGGCGATGCCAAAATTCAGGCAAATCGATTTTGCATGGCCAATATGCAGGTAGCCGTTCGGCTCCGGGGGAAAACGGGTATGCACGGTAGTATGCTTACCACTGGTCAGATCTTCATCAATGATCTGACGAATAAAGTTAGTCGGGCGGGCTTCTGCCTCACTCATCCTGGATTCCTCAACGCGTAAATAACAGATAACGGCGTATGATCTTATAAGCCAGTGCCGGAGACAACCATTAGTTGCGGAAATTACGGTACGAATGAGCATTATGGGGATGAACTGTGCAAAAAAAAGCGGCGGAGGTTGCCTCCGCCGCTTCTGTGATCACGATGATGTGGTCAGATTATTTGCTTTTGATCTCATACAGCGGCGTCTGCCCGGCGACGACATGGCCCGTCGCCTGAAGCACCAGCGCGCTATAATCATCACTGTTGCTGCATACCACCGGGCTAATCATCGAACGCGCGTTGGCGTTGAGGAAGTCCAGGTCCAGTTCGAGAATCGGCTGTCCGGCCACCACTTTCGCGCCCTCTTCTACCAGACGCGTAAAGCCCTTGCCGCCTAGCGCCACGGTATCAATACCCATATGGACCACAATTTCCGCGCCGTTTTCGGTTTCCAGGCAGAACGCATGGTTGGTATTGAAGATTTTAACAACCGTCCCCGCTGCCGGAGCAACGACGGTTTTGTCGGTCGGTTTTACGGCCACGCCGTCGCCGACCGCTTTACTGGCGAAAGCTTCATCAGGCACCGCGTCCAGCGCAACAATTTCACCGGTTATTGGCGAAACCAGTTCAGCAATCACTCTGACATTCGGTACGGCCTGTGGCTTCGCCGCGACAGGAGCAGCCGCCACCGGTGAGACAGAACCCGCCGCCGCCGGTACCGGGCCACGCGCGACGACACGTTTCATCACGTCACCGATGGATTCCGCTTTCGCTCCCACGATAACCTGAATAGTTTGTTTGTTCAGTTTCACCACCCCAGACGCGCCGAGGCGTTTGCACATGGCATCGTTCACCAGCGCAGAATCCGCCACGCTCAGACGCAGACGCGTAATACAGGCGTCAATGGCTTTCAGGTTATCTGTACCGCCAACCGCAGCGATATAGTTAGTTGCCAGTTGGGTTAAGCCCTCTTCGGTATTGCTGTTGGCCTCTTCTTTTACGATGTCGACTTCCTCATCTTCACGTCCCGGCGTTTTCAGGTTGAACATGCGGATCACAAAGCTGAACACGACAAAGTAGATAGCGAAGAAAATCAGGCCCATCACCACCAGCATCCAGACGTTGCTGCTGGCAGCCGGCAGGTTATACATCAACGCATAGTCAATGGCACCAGCAGAGAACGAGAACCCGGCATGAATATTTAGCGCGGTCGCCACGAACAGACTGATCCCGGTCAGCAGCGCGTGCAGGAGATACAGCAGCGGGGCGAGGAACATGAACAGGAATTCCAGCGGCTCGGTTACGCCGGTCAGGAACGCCGTAATGGCAACCGACAGCAGCATACCGCCGACCATAGGACGACGCGCCTTCGGCGCGGCGAAGTACATCGCCAGTGCAGCACCCGGCAGACCGAACATCATGATCGGGAAGAAGCCAGACATAAACATCCCGGCAGTGCCGTCACCCGCATAGAAACGGTTGATGTCACCATGGAAGACCACGCCTGCGGTATTGGTAAATTCGCCAATCTGGAACCAGGCAATAGTATTCAGCACCTGATGCAGACCCGTTGGGATCAGCAGACGGTTAATGAAGCCAAAAATACCGGAACCCAGTGCGCCAGCAGAAACAATCCATTCACCACCAGAATGAATAGCGTGCTGTATCGGCGGCCAGACATAGCCAAAAACCGCCGCCAGGATCAGACAGAAGAACCCAGTGGCGATCGGTACAAAGCGTTTGCCGCCAAAGAAGCTCAGGAAATCAGGAAGTTTGATATCTGCCCAGCGGTTATAGACCGCACCACCGACTAAACCGGTAATGATACCGGCCAGCACACCCATATTAATTTCCGGATTAATCGTGACCATCGCCTTGGTCAATACGAAGTAACCCACAGCCCCTGCCAGCGCCGCTGCTCCCGCGCTGTCTTTAGACCAGCTTGACGCAACACCGATGGCAAAAATTAACGCCAGGTTGTCAAAAATCGCGCCGCCCGCCTGGGCGATAAACGGCACATTAAGCAGATCGGGTTGACCGAAGCGCAACAGCAGCGCCGCGACCGGTAGTACAGCGATAGGGAGCTGTAACGCTCTGCCCAGCCGCTGAAAAAAGCCTAAAACGTTCATTGTTATTCCCCCTGAGAAACCCTGATAAGGCTCATTTAAGACAGCCTTTTTATTGTGAGACACCTGCTGTAATCATCGATTTCATTTGTAGAGCTTATGATTCTCTGCAAAATTAATTCGTATCGCAAATTAAATCGGTGTTTTTTGTGATTTTAATCACCAAATATCGTTTGTAACTTGGCATAATGCTGGTCATGTGGCAAAACTTATTTTACAATTCAAAAAATCAAAGCAGATTTACCCCGCTCGGTGACAAAGTGCATTACTCTTATCACTACACAGACGCTCAATCTGCACACTTTTTTCTTATACTTTAGAGGTGAACAATGAGACTGATTCCACTGGCAACTGCTGAGCAGGTCGGAAAATGGGCGGCACGCCATATCGTTAACCGCATCAATGCCTTTAAACCGACCGCGGATCGTCCATTTATTCTCGGCCTGCCGACCGGCGGCACCCCGCTGACCGCCTACAAAGCGCTGGTCGCCATGCATAAAGCGGGCGAAGTCAGCTTCAAACATGTTGTGACCTTCAACATGGACGAATACGTTGGCCTGCCGAAAGAGCATCCGGAAAGCTACTACAGCTTTATGCACCACAACTTCTTCGATCACGTTGATATTCCGGCTGAAAACATTAACCTGCTGAATGGTAACGCGCCAGATATTGACGCAGAATGCCGTCGCTATGAAGATAAAATTCGCGCCTACGGTAAAATTCACCTGTTTATGGGCGGCGTGGGCAACGATGGTCACATCGCGTTTAACGAACCCGCCTCGTCTCTGGCGTCGCGTACCCGTATTAAAACGCTGACCCATGACACCCGCGTGGCAAACTCCCGCTTCTTTGATAATGACGTTAATCAGGTGCCAAAATATGCCCTGACCGTTGGCGTCGGCACCCTGCTGGATGCAGAAGAAGTGATGATCCTGGTGCTGGGCAGCGTGAAAGCGCAGGCACTGCAGGCGGCGGTCGAAGGCAACGTTAATCACATGTGGACCATTAGCTGTCTGCAACTGCATCCGAAAGCCATCGTGGTCTGTGACGAACCGTCTACCATGGAATTGAAAGTGAAGACCCTGAAATATTTCAACGAGCTGGAAGCTGAAAATATCAAAGGTCTGTAATATCCCACCGTCCTGCCCTCGTGCGCAGGACGGTTATTTTTCCCACCGGGGGTCAACATGTATGCATTAACCCACGGCCGGATTTATACCGGTCACGAAATCCTTGATGACCATGCGATTGTTATCGCCAATGGCCTGATCGAACGTCTTTGTCCGCTGACGGAACTGCCTGCGGGGATTGAACAGCGGTCGCTGAACGGGGCCATCGTCTCCCCCGGTTTTATTGATGTTCAGTTGAACGGCTGTGGCGGCGTGCAGTTTAACGACACTGCCGAAGCGGTCAGCATTGAAACGCTCGAAATTATGCAGCGCGCCAATGAAAAATCGGGCTGCACCAGCTATCTGCCGACGCTTATCACCACCAGCGACGATTTAATGAAGCAGGGCGTCCGCGTGATGCGCGAATACCTGGCGAAGCATCCGCATCAGGCGCTGGGTCTGCATCTGGAAGGGCCGTGGCTCAACATCGTTAAAAAAGGCACCCATAATCCGCAGTTTGTGCGTACGCCGGATGCCGCGCTGGTCGATTTTTTGTGTGAGAACGCCGATGTAATCACCAAAATCACCCTCGCGCCGGAGCAGGTTGCGCCTGAGGTTATTACTCAACTGGCCGCCGCGGGCATTATCGTTTCTGCGGGTCACTCTAACGCGACGGTAAAAGAAGCAAAAAGAGGCTTCCGCGCCGGGATCACCTTCGCGACCCATCTTTACAACGCCATGCCGTATATCAGCGGCCGTGAACCGGGGCTGATTGGCGCCATTTTTGACGAGCCAGACGTCTGGTGCGGCATTATTGCTGACGGACTTCACGTTGATTATGTGAATATTCGTAACGCTAAACGTCTGAAAGGCGATAAACTTTGTCTGGTAACGGACGCCACCGCGCCTGCCGGAGCAGATATTGACCAGTTCATTTTTGCTGGTAAAACAATATACTACCGTAATGGACTGTGCGTGGATGAAAACGGCACGCTAAGCGGTTCATCGCTGACCATGATTGAGGGCGTTCGCAATCTGGTCGAGCACGTGAATATCGCGCTGGATGAAGCACTGCGCATGGCAACGCTCTATCCGGCACGCGCCATTGGCGTTGATAAGCAGTTGGGCAGCATTGCACCAGGCATGGTGGCCAACCTGACCGCGTTCACGCGCGATTATAAGATCATCAAGACTATCGTTAATGGTAACGAGGTCGTCAACGGGTAAAGAGAAAGTATGACATCAGGCGGGCAAGCTCAGATTGGTAATGTTGACCTCGTTAAACAGCTCAACGGTGCGGCTGTCTACCGCCTGATTGATCAGCACGGGCCTATCTCGCGCATTCAGATTGCCGAACAGAGCCAGCTCGCCCCGGCCAGCGTGACTAAAATCACGCGGCAGCTGATCGAACGAGGTTTGATCAAAGAAGTCGATCAGCAGGCCTCTACCGGAGGCCGCCGCGCAATCTCCATTATCACTGAAACCCGTCATTTTCATGCAATCGGCGTCCGGCTTGGTCGCTATGACACCACCCTCACCCTTTACGATCTGAGCAGCAAAGTGCTGGCCGAGGAGCACTACCCTCTGCCCGAACGCACCCAGGAAACGCTGGAACACGCGCTGCTTAACACCATCGCCCGCTTTATTGATGATTGCCAGCGCAAGATACGCGAACTGATTGCCATCTCGGTGATCCTGCCGGGACTGGTTGACCCGGAGAGCGGCGTGATTCGTTACATGCCGCATATTCAGGTGGAAAACTGGTCGCTGGTAGAGGCGCTGGAAAAACGCTTCAACGTCACCTGTTTTGTGGGCCACGACATTCGCAGCCTGGCGCTGGCGGAACACTATTTCGGTGCCAGCCAGGATTGTGCGGATTCGATCCTGGTCCGCGTGCATCGCGGGACGGGCGCGGGGATCATCTCCAATGGGCGTATTTTCATTGGCCGTAACGGTAACGTTGGCGAGATCGGCCATATTCAGGTCGATCCGCTGGGCGAACGCTGCCACTGTGGCAACTTTGGCTGTCTGGAAACCGTTGCCGCCAATGCCGCCATTGAACACCGCGTGCGTCAGCTACTGGAAAAAGGTCATCAGAGCCGCGTGAAGCCGGATGACTGTACGATCAAAACCATTTGTAAGGCCGCTAATAAAGGCGATGCGCTCGCCAGTGACGTCATAGAGCACGTGGGTCGCCATCTGGGTAAAACCATCGCTATCGCCATCAACC
Organism: Superficieibacter sp. HKU1; assembly: GCF_029319185.1. NCBI lineage: Bacteria > Pseudomonadati > Pseudomonadota > Gammaproteobacteria > Enterobacterales > Enterobacteriaceae > Superficieibacter > Superficieibacter sp. HKU1. Next base: position 1,548,329 of record NZ_CP119754.1, on the reverse strand, counting down.
TCTTTAACCCGCAGAAAGTGGTCATTGCCGGGGAAATCGTCGAGGCAGAAAAGATCCTGCTGCCAGCCATTGAAAGCTGCATCAATACTCAGGCGCTCCAGGCGTTTCGCAAAAACCTCCCGGTGGTGCGCTCAACGCTGGATCACCGCTCCGCGATTGGCGCTTTTGCGCTGGTCAAACGCGCCATGCTGAACGGGATTTTGCTGCAACGTTTGCTGGAAAATTGACGACGGCTTATAGTCGTTACCTTATTTTTACAACTGGGTTGTTCATGACCATTCAAAACATCATTTGTGATATTGACGGCGTGCTGATGCACGATAACGTAGCCGTACCGGGTGCCGCGGAGTTTATTACCCGCATTCTGGAGAAGGGCCTGCCGCTGGTGCTGCTGACTAACTATCCTTCACAGACCGGCCAGGACCTGGCTAACCGATTTGCCACTGCCGGTATCAACGTGCCGGACAGCGTTTTCTATACCTCCGCCATGGCGACAGCCGATTTTCTGCGTAAACAGGAAGGTAAAAAAGCGTACGTAGTGGGTGAAGGTGCGTTAATTCATGAACTGTATAAAGCCGGCTTTACCATCACCGACGTAAACCCGGACTTTGTTATCGTTGGTGAAACCCGCTCCTACAATTGGGAAATGATGCACAAAGCGGCCTTCTTTGTAGCTAACGGCGCACGGTTTATCGCCACCAACCCGGACACGCATGGCCGCGGCTTCTATCCGGCCTGCGGGGCGCTCTGCGCCGGCATTGAGAAAATCTCCGGACGGAAACCGTTTTGCGTGGGTAAACCCAGCCCGTGGATTATTCGCGCCGCGCTGAACACCATGCAGGCGCATTCCGAGCAGACGGTGATTGTCGGCGATAACCTGCGCACCGATATTCTGGCCGGTTTTCAGGCCGGGCTGGAAACCATTCTGGTGCTCTCTGGCGTGTCGACGCTGGATGATATTGATAGCATGCCGTTCCGGCCATCGTGGATTTACCCTTCCGTCGCCGAAATCGATATTTTCTGAAAAACGTCGATGTGGTTAAACGGCTGACAACATAGCTTCCCAGGGGAAACGCCGGGATTGGGTTCCCGGAGGGAGGCCCAACCCGGTGGTCGCCCCGGTATCCACGGACGATGGGCCATCACCCACCCTGAACGGGTTTTGCCTCAGCCCCCATTCAATAAAAACGCCATAAAAATGCATATTCGCTAATATTTCCCTTCCGGTGACAGCGTTTTTTCATCATTCGCTAATCACTATTGCATTTTTTCCGATCCTTCCGTCAAAACTCTTGCACGCCGCCCGGCTTTGCGGCATTTTCAATATCAGGCAACATCACAGGGTTAATGGAGAAGGTTATGTGTTCTATTTTTGGCGTACTGGATATTAAAACTGACGCGGGTGAGCTGCGTAAAAAAGCGCTGGAGTTATCACGTCTGATGCGCCACCGTGGTCCGGACTGGTCCGGCGTTTACGCAAGCGATAAAGCCATCCTGGCACACGAACGTCTGTCGATTGTCGATGTTAACGCTGGTGCCCAGCCGCTGTATAACGAGAAAAAAACGCATGCCCTGGCCGTTAACGGTGAAATCTACAACCATCAGGCGCTGCGCGCTGAATATGGCGACCGTTATCATTTCCAGACTGGCTCCGACTGTGAAGTTATCCTTGCCCTGTATCAGGAAAAAGGGCCTGAATTCCTTGATGAATTACAGGGCATGTTTGCTTTCGTGCTTTATGACAGTGAGAAAGACGCATACCTGATTGGTCGCGATCATATCGGTATCATTCCGCTGTATATGGGGCACGACGAACACGGCAACCTGTATATTGCCTCAGAGATGAAAGCGCTGGTACCGGTATGCCGCACCATTAAAGAGTTCCCGGCTGGCAGCTACCTGTGGAGTCAGGATGGCGAAATCCGTCCGTACTACCATCGCGACTGGTTCAGCTACGAGGCGGTCAAAGACAACGTCACCGATAAAAACGAACTGCGTCAGGCGCTGGAAGAGGCGGTGAAAAGCCACCTGATGTCCGACGTGCCTTATGGCGTCCTGCTCTCTGGCGGCCTCGACTCCTCCGTCATCTCCGCGATCACCAAGAAATTCGCGGCCCGCCGCGTAGAAGATCAGGAGCGCTCAGAAGCCTGGTGGCCGCAGCTGCACTCCTTTGCCGTCGGGCTGGAAGGTGCCCCGGATCTGAAAGCGGCGCAGGAAGTGGCTAACCATCTTGGCACCGTTCACCATGAGATCCACTTCACCGTGCAGGAAGGTCTGGATGCCATCCGCGACGTGATTTATCACATCGAAACCTATGATGTCACCACCATCCGTGCCTCGACGCCGATGTACCTGATGTCGCGTAAAATCAAAGCGATGGGCATAAAAATGGTCCTCTCCGGTGAAGGCTCCGATGAAGTATTTGGTGGCTACCTGTACTTCCACAAAGCGCCGGATGCAAAAGAACTCCACGAAGAGACCGTACGTAAACTTCAGGCGCTGCATATGTTCGACTGTGCCCGCGCTAACAAGGCAATGTCGGCCTGGGGCGTGGAAGCTCGCGTGCCCTTCCTTGATAAAAAATTCCTCGACGTGGCAATGCGCATTAACCCGCAGGACAAAATGTGCGGCAACGGCAAAATGGAAAAACATATCCTGCGCGAATGTTTCGAATCCTATCTGCCGGCAAGCGTGGCATGGCGTCAGAAAGAGCAGTTCTCCGATGGCGTAGGCTACAGCTGGATCGACACGCTAAAAGAAGTGGCGGCAAAACAGGTTTCTGACCAACAACTGGAAACCGCCAGCTTCCGCTTCCCGTACAACACGCCGTCGTCGAAAGAAGCGTATCTGTACCGTGAAATTTTTGAAGAGCTGTTCCCGGTTGCCAGCGCGGCAGAATGCGTGCCGGGTGGCCCGTCAGTCGCCTGCTCCTCCGCCAAAGCTATCGAATGGGATGAAGCGTTCAAAACGATGAACGATCCATCAGGACGCGCCGTGGGCGTGCACCAGTCGGCGTACAAATAACGCCCCCTGCTTCAGAGCGGATCCTGCGGGGTCCGCTGCTGTTTTTAAGCATACAATCCGCAACGCTTTTTCAATAAGTGACGAATATTACGTCACGCTGTTCGCAACCTAACCAAACAGTCACTTTCGGGCCACTTTCAGTGAAAAAGGTGTTGACGCTTCAGGGTCCAATACGCATAATGCGCCCCGCAACGCCGATAAGGTAACGCGAAAAAAGATGGCTACGTAGCTCAGTTGGTTAGAGCACATCACTCATAATGATGGGGTCACAGGTTCGAATCCCGTCGTAGCCACCATCTTTTTGCGGGAGTGGCGAAATTGGTAGACGCACCAGATTTAGGTTCTGGCGCCGCAAGGTGTGCGAGTTCAAGTCTCGCCTCCCGCACCATTTCCGATAAGCGTTGCGCGGATGGGGTTTCTCCAGGCGGTAAGTGAGCCTCTAAGGCCACTTGCGATATCGCCCGAAGAAAGCTTATCTGGAAGCAGATTTGTTGGGGTATCGCCAAGCGGTAAGGCACCGGTTTTTGATACCGGCATTCCCTGGTTCGAATCCAGGTACCCCAGCCAAATTCTTTGATGCATGCGGGTTTGCCGCGACAGGCATTGGGGTATCGCCAAGCGGTAAGGCACCGGTTTTTGATACCGGCATTCCCTGGTTCGAATCCAGGTACCCCAGCCATCAAAGAATGTTATAGTATCTGGCTACGTAGCTCAGTTGGTTAGAGCACATCACTCATAATGATGGGGTCACAGGTTCGAATCCCGTCGTAGCCACCAGTTACAGGACATAGTGAGTTTAACTCGTTATCTCCGAAACAAATTGTTGGGGTATCGCCAAGTGGTAAGGCTCTGGTTTCTGATACCAGCATTCCGAGGTTCGAATCCTCGTACCCCAGCCAATTTTAAAAGACGTTCATCATGATGAGCGCACCTGTTGGAGTCATATCCAACAAGCCGTTGTAAACAATTGGGGTATCGCCAAGCGGTAAGGCACCGGATTCTGATTCCGGCATTCCGAGGTTCGAATCCTCGTACCCCAGCCACATAAAACAAAAAAGCTCGCTTCGGCGGGCTTTTTTGTTTTATTAATCCTGAAAAGGAACGGGTTATTTAGTCATCAGAAGTGCATTTAAGAAAGAAGCGGCTCTGCTATCGGCATTTTGCCGGGTGGCGCTGCGCTTACCCGGCCTACGATCCCTGCCCGATCCCCAGGCCTGTGCAAGCGCAGCGCCGCCAGGCTTCCTGCCCCCCGATTACAATCCCAGCGCATACTTCAGCGCCTGACGCTTCAGCACGCCCGCGCGCTGGGCCGCCATCAGCCCCACATTACGCAGCACGCGCAGCGGCCCCAGATCGTTACTGAACCCGGCATAGAACAGGTCCATTCCGGACTGCATAATAAAATTATCCGCCATCCGTCGCCGCTGATAGCGCTTCAGCACCTGATGACTGGCCCATGCCTCACCGTGGCTGCGGGCGCTGGTCAGCACGTCGAGCAGCGCATCCACGTCGCGATAGCCAAGGTTTACCCCCTGCCCGGCCAGCGGGTGAATGGTATGTGCCGCATCACCGACCAGCGCGAGGCCAGGCAGGGCGTATTTCAGGGCATGACGGCGGGTCAACGGAAATGCCCCCGCGGCCACCGGCGTCACCTTGCCGAGCCGCGCCGGAAAATGCTGAGCGATCTCGCGCTCAAGCTGCGGCATACTCAGCGCCTGAAGCTGACGGATACGCGCCGGAGCGTCATACCACACCAGCGATGCGCGATTATCAAACAGCGGCAGAAACGCGCGCGGCCCGTCGGGCGTAAACTGCTGCCAGGTGCTGTCGCCCGGTGCGTTTTCACACTCGACGGAAATCAGCATACAGGCCTGTTGATAGTGCCAGGCGTGAATACCGATACCCGCCATCTGCCGCACCTGCGAGTTCGCGCCATCGGCGCCCACCACCAGCTTCACCGTCAGCGTATCGCCATCATCCAGCGTCAGCACCTGCCTGTCGCCGTCATATCGCATTGACCGCACGCTGGCGGGAACGCGTAACGTTACCTGCGGATGCGCTTCCAGCGCCTGCCACAGCGCCTGCTGGAGTACGGTGTTCTCAACCATATACCCCAGGTGCGGCAGTTTAAGCTCTGAGGCGTCAAAAGCGACGTGCGCGCTCTGCCACTCCCAGGTCTCAAGACGGCGGTAAGGATGTGCGCGCATTCCCAGCACCTTCTCCCAGACGCCCAGACCGCGTAGCAGCGAGACCGAGGCAGCACCGATCGCCGAAATACGCACGTCCGGCGGAGAGGCAGGATCAAAGGCAGGCGGCGCGGCGCGCTCAATAACCGTTACCGTGAAACCGTGCTGCGCCAGCCCCAATGCCAGCGCACCGCCGACCATCCCGCCGCCGATAACCGCGACTTCATCCGCTTGATTTTTCATGGCCACCCATCCTTTTGAGAGAATCCCTTAAGTTTACAGGATTTTCGCTTTTATTTGGCCGGAAGATGAACTATGGTCACAACCGCGCCAAAGCATTACAATACGCGCCCTGCATTCCTGGTCCTATTTCGCAAGAGCAAGTCGATGACAAAAAAACTCCACATTAAAACCTGGGGCTGTCAGATGAATGAATACGATTCATCAAAGATGGCCGATCTGCTGGATGCCACGCATGGCTACCAACTCACTGAGGTAGCGGAAGAGGCAGATGTGCTGCTGCTTAATACCTGCTCAATCCGCGAGAAGGCCCAGGAGAAGGTCTTCCACCAGTTAGGTCGCTGGAGACTATTAAAGGAAAAAAATCCGGACCTGATTATCGGCGTCGGCGGCTGCGTGGCCTCGCAGGAAGGCGATCACATCCGTCAGCGCGCCAATTATGTCGATATTATTTTTGGTCCGCAGACCCTGCACCGCCTGCCGGAAATGATCAACGCCGTGCGCGGCGATCGCAGCCCGGTGGTGGACATCAGCTTCCCGGAAATCGAGAAATTCGACCGTCTGCCGGAACCGCGCGCAGATGGCCCGACCGCCTTCGTTTCTATTATGGAAGGCTGCAACAAATACTGTACTTACTGCGTGGTACCCTATACCCGTGGTGAAGAAGTCAGCCGTCCGTGCGACGACATTCTGTTTGAAATCGCTCAGCTGGCCGCCCAGGGCGTGCGTGAAGTTAACCTGCTCGGCCAGAACGTGAATGCCTGGCGCGGTGAGAATTACGACGGGACCACCGGTTCCTTCGCCGAACTGCTGCGTCTGGTTGCCGCCATTGACGGTATCGATCGCGTGCGCTTCACCACCAGCCACCCGATCGAATTTACCGATGACATCATTGAAGTCTATCGCGATACGCCGGAGCTGGTGAGTTTCCTCCATCTGCCGGTGCAAAGCGGCTCTGACCGCGTGCTGAACCTGATGAGCCGTACCCACACCGCGCTGGAATACAAGGCAATTATCCGCAAACTGCGCGCGGCACGCCCGGATATCCAGGTCAGCTCAGACTTTATCGTCGGCTTCCCCGGTGAAACCACCGAGGACTTTGAGAAGACGATGAAACTGATTGCCGACGTCAATTTTGATATGAGCTACAGTTTTATCTTCTCCGCCCGTCCGGGTACGCCAGCGGCTGATATGGTCGATGATGTGCCGGAAGAAGAGAAGAAACAGCGTCTGTATATTCTGCAGGAGCGTATTAACCAGCAGGCAATGGCCTGGAGCCGCCGGATGCTCGGCACCACCCAGCGCATTCTGGTGGAAGGCACCTCGCGTAAAAGCATTATGGAGCTGTCGGGCCGTACCGAAAATAACCGCGTGGTGAACTTTGAAGGCACCCCGGAGATGATCGGCAAGTTCGTTGACGTTGAAATTACCGACGTTTACCCGAACTCCCTGCGCGGCAAGCTGGTGCGTACCGAAGAGGAAATGGGTCTGCGCATTAATGAGTCGCCGGCGTCGGTGATTGCCCGAACCCGCAAAGAAAATGAGATCGGTGTTGGCATCTACCAGCCGTAGTCTTCCCGGCCTGCCTCATGGCAGGCCTTGTTTTCCCTCTTCCCGTCCCCCATATTGACTCCAGTGCTTGCGCCTTTTCCAGCAACGTGAATAATTTCATTATCACAGATGACATCCCGCCCGATCCCTGCCTAAGACACGCGATCCGGCCATACCGGTAAAAGAGGAACAGTTTGAATACAGAATCTCGTGAAATTACCCTTGAGCCCGCCGATAACGCCCGACTGCTGAGCCTGTGCGGACCATTTGATGACAACATCAAACATCTGGAGCGTCGGTTGGGTATCGAAATCAATCGCCACGACTACCACTTTACGCTCACCGGCCGTCCCCTCTGCGTCAATGCGGCGGCGGATATTCTGCGTACGCTGTACGTCGATACCGCGCCGATGCGCGGGCAGATTCAGGATATCGAACCAGAGCAGATCCACCTCGCCATTAAAGAAGCGCGCGTGCTGGAGCAAAGCGCCGAGAGCGTGCCGGAGTACGGCAAAGCGATCCATATCAAGACCAAACGCGGAGTAATCAAACCACGTACGCCGAACCAGGCGCAGTACATCGCCAATATTCTTGACCACGACATCACCTTTGGCGTCGGTCCTGCCGGTACGGGGAAAACCTATCTGGCGGTCGCCGCAGCAGTGGATGCCCTTGAGCGTCAGGAAATCCGCCGTATTCTGCTGACCCGTCCGGCGGTGGAAGCCGGTGAGAAGCTGGGTTTCCTGCCGGGCGATCTCAGCCAGAAGGTCGACCCGTATCTGCGCCCGCTGTATGACGCGCTGTTTGAGATGCTCGGCTTTGAGAAAGTCGAGAAGCTGATGGAACGCAACGTGATTGAAGTTGCGCCGCTGGCCTATATGCGCGGTCGTACCCTCAACGATGCATTTATCATCCTCGATGAGAGCCAGAACACCACCATCGAACAGATGAAAATGTTCCTGACCCGCATCGGCTTCAACTCCAAAGCAGTGATCACCGGCGACATCACCCAGGTCGACCTGCCGCGCAGTACCAAATCCGGGCTGCGTCACGCCATCGAAGTGCTGGCAAACGTCGAGGAAATTAGCTTTAACTTTTTCCACAGTGAAGACGTGGTGCGCCACCCGGTCGTCGCCCGTATCGTCACTGCCTATGAAGCCTGGGAAGAGGCCGATCAAAAACGTCGCGCTGAACTGGCCGAAGAACGTAAGCGCGACGCGCAGGAGCAAAAATGAGTGCTGTGATCCTCGATCTTCAACTGGCCTGCGAAAACACCGCGGGCCTGCCGGAAGAACGTCAGTTTCAGACATGGCTGGATGCCGTTATCCCTCAGTTTCAGGAAGAATCAGAAGTGACGATTCGTCTGGTGGATGAAGCAGAAAGCCACGAGCTTAACCTGACGTATCGTGGCAAGGATAAGTCCACCAACGTGCTCTCCTTTCCTTTTGAAGCGCCACCGGGCATTGAGATGCCGCTGCTGGGCGATCTGATCATCTGCCGCCAGGTGGTTGAACAGGAAGCAAAAGAGCAGGAGAAACCGCTGGAAGCGCACTGGGCGCATATGGTCATTCACGGCAGTCTGCATCTGCTGGGCTACGACCATATTGAAGATGACGAAGCCGAAGAGATGGAGTCGCTCGAAACAGAGATAATGCTTGCTCTGGGCTACGAGGATCCGTACATTGCCGAGAAGGAATAACCCGTGCGCCAGTTCGCTGGCGTACAGGCATATTGCCCGGCGCTGTGCTTGCGCGCCGGAGCACAATTTTAATTAACATGAGAACCCAAACGACGCCATGAGCGACGACAATTCACACAGTAGTGACACAATAAATAGCAAGAAGGGATTTTTCTCCCTGTTATTAAGCCAACTTTTCCACGGCGAACCGAAAAACCGTGATGAACTGCTGGCGCTGATCCGTGATTCCGGGCAGAACGAGCTTATCGATGAAGATACGCGCGACATGCTCGAAGGGGTAATGGATATTGCCGACCAGCGAGTCCGCGATATCATGATTCCCCGCTCGCAGATGGTCACCCTGAAACGCAATCAGACGCTGGACGAATGCCTCGATGTCATCATCGAATCCGCCCACTCGCGTTTCCCGGTCATCAGTGAAGACAAAGATCACGTTGAAGGGATTCTGATGGCCAAAGATCTGCTGCCGTTTATGCGCAGCGATGCCGAAGCCTTCAGCATGGAAAAGGTGTTACGTCAGGCGGTGGTTGTTCCTGAAAGCAAACGGGTTGACCGGATGCTCAAGGAGTTCCGTTCTCAGCGTTATCATATGGCGATTGTTATCGACGAATTCGGCGGCGTCTCTGGTCTGGTGACCATCGAAGACATCCTCGAACTGATCGTCGGCGAAATTGAAGACGAATACGACGAAGAAGAAGATATCGACTTCCGTCAGTTAAGCCGCCATACCTGGACCCTGCGCGCGCTGGCCTCTATTGAGGACTTTAACGAAACCTTCGGCACGAATTTTAGCGATGACGAAGTCGACACCATCGGCGGCCTGGTAATGCAGGCATTTGGTCATCTTCCTGCCCGCGGTGAAACGATTGATATTGATGGCTATCAGTTCAAAGTCGCTATGGCCGACAGTCGTCGGGTCATTCAGGTACACGTCAAACTCCCGGACGATGCTGCACAACCTAAACTGGACGAGTAATGTAAATGGCATTTGCCTCACTGTTTGAACGCCAGCGCGTACGTCTGCTGCTGGCGCTACTTTTGGGAGCCAGCGGAACGCTGGCTTTTTCTCCTTATGACGTCTGGCCCGCCGCACTGATTTCGCTGATGGGCCTCCAGGGACTGACGCTTAACCGCCGTCCGCTACAGGCGGCCGCGATTGGTTTCTTCTGGGGCTTTGGGCTTTTTGGCACCGGCATTAACTGGGTCTATGTCAGCATCGCCCAGTTTGGCGGGATGCCGGGACCGATTAACGTTTTCCTGGTGGTATTGCTCGCCGCGTATATGTCGCTTTATACCGGGCTTTTCGGCGGCATTCTCGCGCGACTGTGGCCTAAAACAAACTGGATGCGCATGGCTATTGCGGCGCCGGTGGTCTGGCAAATCAGCGAGTTTTTGCGCGGATGGGTGCTAACCGGGTTCCCGTGGCTACAGTTTGGCTATAGCCAGATCGACGGCCCGCTGAAAGGCATGGCTCCGGTGATGGGCGTTGAAGCCATCAATTTCCTGTTGATGATGGTCAGTGGTCTGCTGGCACTGGCCGTGGTGACGCGCAGCTGGCGACCGCTGGTGGCCGCTGTCGTGCTGTTTGCCCTTCCCTTCCCGCTGCGCTATATCCAGTGGTACCAGCCGGAGCCGGAAAAGACGACGCAGGTGTCGCTGGTGCAGGGCAATATCCCTCAGTCGCTGAAGTGGGATGAGGGCCAGCTGATTTCTACGCTGAAAATTTATATCGACGCCACCAAACCATTGATGGGTAAATCATCACTGATTATCTGGCCGGAATCAGCCATTACCGATCTGGAAATCAATCAGCAGCCGTTGCTCAGTGAGATGGACAGTATGTTGCGGGAGAAAGGCAGTTCGCTTATCACTGGCATCGTCGATGCGCGGCTGAACAAACACAATCGCTACGACACGTACAACACCATTATCACCCTGGGTAAAGGATCGCCGTACAGCTACGACTCTGACGATCGTTACAATAAAAACCATCTGGTGCCGTTTGGTGAATTCGTGCCGCTGGAAGCTATCCTGCGTCCGCTGGCCCCGTTCTTCGACCTGCCGATGTCCTCTTTCAGCCGTGGGCCGTACGTTCAGCCTCCGCTGTCGGTAGATGGCTATAAGCTGACGGCGGCAATCTGCTACGAAATCATCCTTGGCGAACAGGTGCGGGACAACTTCCGCCCGGAGAATGATTTCCTGCTGACGATCTCCAACGACGCGTGGTTTGGTAAATCCATCGGCCCGTGGCAGCATTTCCAGATGGCGCGGATGCGTGCGCTGGAGCTGGCGCGTCCGCTGCTGCGCAGCACCAACAACGGTATTACGGCAGTGATTGGTGCCGATGGCGACGTTCAGGCGATGATCCCGCAGTTTACCCGCCAGGTGTTGACCGCTAACGTGACGCCAACCACCGGCCTGACGCCTTACGCGCGTACCGGTAACTGGCCGCTGTGGATAATTACCGCCCTGTTTGGCTTTGGTGGGCTGGTGATGAGTTTGCGCCAGCGCCGTAAATAACATCCACCGGGCATTACGGCGTCTACCTCCTGCCCGGACATGCCCGGCGGCGCAAGCTTGCCGGGCCTACAATCAACGTTAACTCCGCATCTACACGCGCTCCGTTCTGTAGGCCGGGTAAGGCGAAGCCGCCACCCGGCATTACGGCTCATTTCTCTGTGCCGTATATTCGATGTCATCCCCATCTTTACCCATTTCTGGCACATCCTTTGCTTACTATCTATAACAGGCTGCGAAATACGCATAAGGCGCAACCCGGTCGCACCATACTGGCGCATCGGTAGCACCTGAAAAGTGCAAGCCCCTATTTTTGCCTTCAAATGGTGCGGGTCACTTCGCAAAAATAAACAATAACGCAGCAAAATCTTTACATTAAGCCAGACTAAATGTTAACAAATAGCAATAACACTGCACGCTTAAGTCGCAGGTCATAACAACACAACACTCACAATGGGTATCAATAGCGTCCTGACGCTGACGATAAAAAGGAGTTGGATATGCAATTACGTAAACTGGCCACGGCAATGCTGGTGATGGGCGTCTCAGCGGGCGTAGTCCATGCAGAAGATGCGGCCCCGGCGGCGGGCAGCACGCTGGATAAAATCGCTAAAAACGGCGTCATCGTTGTCGGTCACCGCGAATCTTCCGTGCCGTTCTCCTATTACGATAATCAGCAAAAAGTGGTCGGTTATTCCCAGGACTACTCTAACGCCATCGTTGAAGCGGTGAAGAAAAAGCTTAACAAACCCGATCTGCAGGTGAAGCTTATTCCTATTACCTCCCAGAACCGTATTCCGCTGCTGCAAAACGGCACCTTTGACTTTGAGTGCGGCTCCACCACCAACAACCTTGAGCGTCAAAAACAGGCGTCTTTCTCCGACACCATCTTCGTGGTCGGGACCCGTCTGCTGGCGAAAAAAGGCGGCAATGTTAAAGACTTCCCGGACCTGAAAGGGAAAGCGGTGGTGGTCACTTCCGGTACCACCTCAGAAGTGCTGCTGCATAAGCTTAACGATGAGCAGAAAATGAACATGCGCATCATTAGCGCTAAAGATCATGGTGATTCCTTCCGCACGCTGGAAAGTGGCCGTGCCGTCGCCTTTATGATGGATGACGCCCTGCTGGCTGGCGAACGTGCAAAAGCCAAAAAGCCGGATAACTGGGAGATCGTCGGCAAGCCGCAGTCTCAGGAAGCTTACGGCTGTATGCTGCGTAAAGATGATGCGCAGTTTAAAAAGCTGATGGATGACACTATCGCCCAGGCGCAAACCTCAGGCGAGGCGGAAAAATGGTTTGATAAGTGGTTTAAAAACCCTATCCCGCCGAAAAACCTGAACATGAACTTCGAACTCTCTGACGAGATGAAAGCCCTGTTCAAAGAACCGAATGATAAAGCGCTGAACTAATTAAAAAGAAACAGGGGCAGGCTCACCTGCCCTCTCGATTGCTGGACAGCACGGACAGACTATACGCCGGGAGGTCGTTCCCCACCCGACGCGAAAATCGCAGTACGCTGTTCAATAATCTTCGAGGGTAGCGCTGCTACCCTTTTTTTTCTGGAGTAGATGTATGTCCATAGACTGGAACTGGGGTATTTTTTTACAGCAGGCTCCGTTCGGCAACACGACTTACCTGGGCTGGCTGTGGAACGGCTTCCAGGTCACCGTCGCGCTGTCGATTACCGCCTGGATTATCGCGTTTCTTGTGGGGTCGCTGTTTGGTATTTTGCGTACCGTTCCCAACCGTTTTTTATCCGCTCTCGGCACGCTGTACGTTGAGCTTTTCCGCAATGTTCCCCTGATCGTACAGTTTTTTACCTGGTACCTGGTGGTGCCGGAGCTATTACCTGAAGATCTCGGCATGTGGTTTAAAGCCGAACTGGATCCTAATATCCAGTTTTTCCTTTCCTCCATGATTTGTCTGGGGCTGTTTACCGCCGCCCGCGTCTGCGAGCAGGTCCGCGCCGCCATTCAGTCGCTGCCGCGCGGGCAGAAAAATGCCGCGCTGGCGATGGGATTGACTCTGCCGCAAGCCTACCGCTACGTGCTGTTGCCCAATGCCTACCGGGTGATCGTCCCACCGATGACCTCTGAGATGATGAATCTGGTGAAAAACTCGGCCATCGCGTCCACCATTGGTCTGGTGGATATGGCGGCACAGGCAGGTAAGCTGCTGGACTATTCCGCCCACGCCTGGGAATCGTTCACCGCTATCACCCTCGCGTATGTGTTAATCAACGCCGTTATCATGCTGGTGATGAATCTGGTAGAACACAAAATCCGCCTGCCGGGCAATATGGGAGGCAAATAATGTACGAGTTTGACTGGAGTTCAATCGTTCCTTCCCTGCCGTATTTGCTGGCAGGGCTGGTTATTACGCTGAAAATTACCGTCACGGCGGTAATTATTGGGATTGTCTGGGGAACGCTTCTCGCCGTCATGCGGCTGTCGAGCTTTACGCCGGTTGCCTGGTTTGCCAAAGCATACGTCAACGTATTTCGCTCCATTCCGCTGGTGATGGTGCTGCTGTGGTTTTACCTGATCGTCCCCGGTTTTCTGCAAAACGTGCTGGGACTGTCGCCGAAAAACGATATCCGCCTTATTTCCGCGATGGTCGCCTTTTCAATGTTTGAGGCGGCGTATTATTCGGAAATTATTCGGGCGGGTATTCAGAGCATTTCTCGCGGGCAGTCGAGCGCCGCGCTGGCGCTGGGGATGACCCACTGGCAATCGATGAAATTGATTATTCTGCCGCAGGCGTTTCGCGCGATGGTGCCGCTGCTGCTCACCCAGGGGATTGTCCTGTTCCAGGATACGTCACTGGTGTACGTATTAAGCCTCGCCGACTTCTTCCGCACCGCGTCCACTATCGGCGAGCGTGACGGCACCCAGGTTGAGATGATCCTCTTTGCCGGTGCAGTGTATTTTGTTATCAGCCTGAGTGCTTCGCTGTTAGTCAGCTATTTGAAGAAAAGGACAGTATCATGATTTCCCTGAAAAATGTTTCTAAATGGTATGGTCACTTTCAGGTGCTGACCGACTGCTCAACGGAAGTGAAAAAAGGCGAAGTGGTAGTGGTTTGCGGCCCTTCCGGCTCCGGTAAATCGACGCTGATCAAGACCGTAAACGGCCTTGAACCGGTGCAGAAAGGTGAGATTGTCGTTAACGGTACCAAAGTCAACGACAAGAAAACCAACCTCGCCGAGCTGCGCTCGCACGTGGGGATGGTGTTCCAGCACTTCGAACTTTTCCCCCATCTGTCGATTATTGAGAACCTGACGCTGGCGCAGGTAAAAGTGCTCAAGCGCGATAAAGCCGCCGCGCGGGAAAAAGGGCTGAAGCTTCTTGAACGCGTCGGGCTTTCCGCGCATGCCAATAAATTCCCGGCCCAGCTTTCCGGCGGTCAGCAGCAGCGTGTGGCGATCGCCCGCGCGCTGTGTATGGACCCGGTCGCAATGCTGTTTGACGAACCGACATCCGCTCTCGATCCGGAAATGATCAACGAAGTGCTGGACGTGATGGTCGAGCTGGCGAATGAAGGGATGACAATGATGGTGGTGACGCACGAAATGGGCTTTGCCCGTAAAGTGGCAAACCGGGTAATTTTCATGGATGAAGGAAAAATTGTTGAAGATTCCGCGAAAGAGGAGTTCTTTGCCAATCCGCAGTCCGACCGCGCAAAAGATTTCCTTGCCAAAATCCTCCATTAATCTTGCTGGCGCGCACCGCAGAGTGCGCGCCGTTTTCAGTGCTTTTCTACCCTATAACCAAACACCATTAAAAACAGCCGGCATTTGCCAGGTGAAATTTCACTTCAGCACCCGTTGAAATAGTTCTACCGCCTTTTTGCTCTCGCAGCATTAGGGTTACATCGAAACGAACGGTTATTTATTTCAACGTCAATAATGTCTGACTTACCACTTTTGTCGTCGATTCTTCAGCAACTTCATCAAAAATCGCCTGCGTCACTTTTACCTGGCCCGGATGCTGCGGATCGCGCTTTATCAGATCCGCTGCCGTGTCGGTTTCCTGTAAATTAATATTCATAGAGAAGCCCGGCATGGTTTTGATCCACTGCTTCTGCTGAATATCGTAGACATACACCACACGCATGGCGCTGGTCCACCACTCAGGAAAAGCCACCACCCGGTCGCGGCCGCTGTCATCCAGCCCG
This sequence comes from Superficieibacter sp. HKU1, assembly GCF_029319185.1. Lineage (NCBI taxonomy): Bacteria > Pseudomonadati > Pseudomonadota > Gammaproteobacteria > Enterobacterales > Enterobacteriaceae > Superficieibacter > Superficieibacter sp. HKU1. The sequence continues at coordinate 1,532,936 of NZ_CP119754.1, read as the reverse complement.
GATAGCGTTTCCATGAGCCCCACCAGACATTGCGATATTTTTACCGGCTTGACGTCAGGGTCGCTATTCCACAGCGTACAATCGCAATCGGTCTCTTCAGTACACGCGCCGCCAGTGCGCGGGTTGGCATCGCTCATCCATGCGTAACTTACAGATTTCCCGTCGAATTTACCTTTAATCACTCCGGCATAAACATTTTTATTCTGATTTGCGCGAGTAATGGCATCCGTTTCACTGACAATGCGCCAGCCTGCGGGCGTTTTTCTCATCTGTAGCTCTGCCGGATAATTTTTTTCCTTAAACGTTTCCAGCCCGGCAGATTTCACGAAACGCACCATGACGCTATCGTCACTTTCTTCAATCGGCTGAATATTCAGCGTACTGACAATGCTCTGCCCATATTGTGTGTTTTTCGCCAGAAAAGCCTGACTGTTGGCAATCACCTGCTGCGCGGGTAGCGTCTTACCAAACCATTCAACCTGCTCAGCGTAAAGCGACTGCGGCTGGGCGTTTTCTACCCGGTTCAGAACATCGTTCCAGCGATCCACCAGCGCGGTAATTTGCTGTTCGTCGATAGTGGTCAGGGTGAGGTCAGCGTGAGCGGCGAAAGTGCCCAGAAACAATAAGGCCGCCGCGAGGTTACGGTTAAAAGGAAGAAAAGTGGTGTTCATCATCGGTCCCTGTCGATTGGGTAATCAGCACGCGAGGTATCATCCCTGATGAGTGCTGGCGCGCCGGGCAGTAGTTACAGGCATTCTGCGCCGACGCGTTATGGCGATCAAGGCTCAAATGGTCGTCTCTGGAACTGATCGTGTCCGCATTTCGGACACAGCGGCAGTACGTCCGGAGTATACACCGCCAGATGGAAGTGGCACTTTTCGCATACCAGATTGCCCAGCCCTACCACTTCCCCGCTGTGATACACGCCGTGATGGTTGAGATCCTGGAACACTTCTCGCCACTCCAGCTGCGTTATATCGGTAATATCCGCCAGCTGCTGCCAGACGCTCTCCTTAATCACCCGCAGGAAGACGCTATCTTCAGCGTCGCTTTGGCTCTCTTCATAGCTTCTGGCAAACTCTTCCAGGTCGCGTCGTACAGCTTTAATCAGCTCGTCGATTTCGGTTCGCGTTAACTCCCCGGTTTGCGTTACCCGCAGGCGCGCCTGCTCGACCAGCGCATCAATATCATGGTCGCCATTTCGCAGCCGTTCCGTTAATGTCGCCACCAGTTCCCGGTAAAATTGAGCAACCTTGTTCATCATTTCATCTCCTGGGTCGTTAACTACCTATAATAATAGACGTTATTTACGCTACGCTCTGTTGAGTGCGCCACAGGGAGTGTAAATTCCTGCAAGCTTTTTGCGCCCGGTGAGTACGCGAAAGGCTGTTTTGGCGCGGGCGTTTGGGCTATGCTATGCGGATCTTAATTACCACATCACACGGCTACCGTTGTAGCTATGAGCAAAACAGGACCACTGGCTGCCATGCAAGAGCAATATCGCCCGGAAGAGATAGAATCCAAAGTACAGCTTCACTGGGAAGAGAAGCGCACATTTGAAGTGACCGAAGACGCAAGTAAAGAGAAGTATTACTGCCTGTCGATGCTTCCCTATCCTTCTGGCCGACTACATATGGGCCACGTACGTAACTACACCATTGGCGATGTGATCTCCCGTTATCAGCGTATGCTGGGTAAAAACGTGCTTCAGCCGATTGGCTGGGATGCGTTCGGTCTGCCAGCAGAAGGCGCGGCGGTGAAAAACAACACCGCGCCAGCACCGTGGACCTACGAAAATATCGCCTACATGAAAAACCAGCTCAAAACGCTGGGTTTTGGCTATGACTGGAGCCGCGAAATTGCGACCTGTACGCCGGAGTACTATCGCTGGGAGCAGAAATTCTTCACCGAGCTGTTTAAAAAAGGTCTGGTGTACAAGAAAACGTCCGCGGTGAACTGGTGCCCGAATGACCAGACCGTGCTGGCTAATGAACAGGTCATTGACGGCTGCTGCTGGCGCTGCGACACCAAAGTTGAGCGTAAAGAGATCCCGCAGTGGTTTATTAAAATCACCGCCTACGCTGACGAGCTGCTCAACGATCTGGATCATATGGATCAGTGGCCGGACACCGTAAAAACCATGCAGCGCAACTGGATCGGTCGTTCTGAAGGCGTGGAAATCACCTTCGACGTGACCGGTTACGAAAATACGCTGACCGTCTACACCACGCGCCCGGACACCTTCATGGGTGCCACCTATCTGGCCGTGGCCGCAGGTCACCCGCTGGCGCAAAAAGCCGCCGCGACGAATCCTGAACTGGCTGCCTTTATCGATGAATGCCGCAATACCAAAGTGGCCGAAGCCGATATGGCGACGATGGAGAAAAAAGGCGTCGATACCGGCTTTAAAGCGGTTCACCCGTTAACCGGCGAAGAAGTTCCGGTATGGGCGGCGAACTTCGTGCTGATGGAGTACGGTACGGGTGCGGTGATGGCCGTTCCGGGTCACGATCAGCGCGATTACGAATTTGCGACTAAATATGGTTTGACTATCAAGCCGGTGATCCTCGCCGCCGACGGTTCCGCACCGGATCTGTCTGAACAGGCGATGACGGAAAAAGGCGTACTGTTCAACTCGGGTGAATTTGACGGCCTGGCATTTGAAGCCGCATTCAACGCCATCGCTGACAAGCTGGCGGTCAAAGGCGTAGGCGTGCGCAAAATTAACTATCGTCTGCGCGACTGGGGTGTATCTCGTCAACGTTACTGGGGCGCGCCGATCCCGATGGTCACGCTGGAAGACGGTACCGTGCTGCCGACACCGGAAGATCAACTGCCGGTGATCCTGCCGGAAGACGTGGTAATGGATGGGATCACCAGCCCGATCAAAGCCGATCCTGAGTGGGCAAAAACCACCGTTAACGGCCAGCCTGCGCTGCGTGAAACCGACACCTTCGACACCTTTATGGAATCCTCATGGTACTACGCGCGCTACACCTGCCCGCAGTACAATGAAGGCATGCTGGACCCGGAAGCAGCGAACTACTGGCTGCCGGTTGATATTTACATTGGCGGTATCGAACACGCCATTATGCACCTGCTCTACTTCCGCTTCTTCCATAAGCTGATGCGCGATGCGGGCATGGTTAACTCTGACGAACCGGCTAAACAACTGCTGTGTCAGGGGATGGTCCTGGCTGACGCGTTCTACTACGTGGGTGAAAACGGCGAGCGCAACTGGGTATCACCGAAAGATGCCGTTACCGAGCGTGACGAAAAAGGCCGTATTGTTAAAGCGAAAGATGCCGCAGGTCATGAACTGGTCTATACCGGCATGAGCAAGATGTCCAAGTCGAAAAACAACGGCATCGACCCGCAGGAAATGGTCGAACGCTACGGCGCGGATACCGTCCGTCTGTTTATGATGTTTGCCTCTCCGGCAGATATGACGCTGGAATGGCAGGAATCCGGCGTAGAAGGCGCAAACCGCTTCCTGAAGCGCGTCTGGCGTCTGGTGTACGAACACACTGCAAAAGGTGAAGTTGCCACGCTGAATGTTGATGCACTCAGTGAAGATCAGCAGGCCCTGCGTCGTGACGTTCACAAAACTATCGCCAAAGTGACCGATGATATCGGCCGTCGTCAGACCTTCAACACCGCGATTGCGGCGGTGATGGAACTGATGAACAAACTGGCAAAAGCACCGCTGGAAGACGAGCAGGATCGCGCCCTGATGCAGGAAGCGCTGCTGGCAGTAGTGCGGATGCTCAACCCGTTCACGCCGCATATGTGCTTCACCCTGTGGCAGGAACTGAACGGTGAAGGCGATATCGACAATGCGCCGTGGCCGGTGGCTGATGAAAAAGCCATGGTTGAAAACACCACGCTGGTGGTGGTGCAGGTGAACGGTAAAGTACGCGGTAAAATTACTGTTGCGGTAGATGCTACCGAAGAACAGGTTCGTGAACGTGCGGGTCAGGAACATCTGGTCGCAAAATACCTTGACGGCGTTACCGTGCGTAAAGTGATTTACGTGCCGGGTAAACTGCTCAATCTGGTTGTGGGTTAAACGCGGGAGGAAGCGTGCGACATCTGGTTACTCTGTTGTTATCTTTGGCGGTGCTTGCCACCGCCGGTTGTGGCTGGCATCTGCGTAGTACGACGCAGGTGCCGACAACCATGAAAACGATGATCCTCGACTCAGGCGATCCTAATGGCCCGCTGAGCCGCGCGGTGCGCAATCAACTGCGTCTGAACGGTATTGAGGTTGTAGAGCAAAAAGAGACAACGCGGAAAGATATCCCGTCTCTGCGTCTGGGTGCGGCGTCTGTTTCGCAGGATACCGCCTCGGTATTCCAGAACGGTCAGACGGCGGAGTATCAGATGGTAATGGAGGTCAGCGCATCCGTGTTGATCCCGGGCCACGATATCTACCCTATCAACACCCGGGTCTATCGTTCTTTCTTTGACAACCCGCAGCGAGCGCTGGCGAAAGACGCCGAGCAGAGCATGATTGTCAATGAAATGTACGATAAAGCCGCCGAACAGCTGATTCGTAAGCTGCCAAGCGTGAAAGCCGCCGATGAAGAAGAGAACGCCACGACTTCTGAGCCGGTTGCTCCAGCGTCAGGCCGCGTAACGACGACGCTGAGCAACTGATGATTCGGTTGTACCCGGAACAACTCCGCGCGCAGCTCTCTGAAGGGCTGCGCGCGGCGTATCTGCTTCTCGGAAACGATCCTCTGCTGGTACAGGAAAGCCAGGACGCGGTGCGTCAGGCTGCCGTCGCGCAAGGGTTTGAGGAATATCATACCTTTACCCTTGATGCCAGCACCGACTGGAACGCCCTCTATTCACTCTGTCAGGCGATGAGTCTTTTCGCCAGCCGTCAGACGCTGACGCTTCTGCTGCCGGAAAACGGGCCAGGCGCTCCTTTCAATGAACCGCTATCGACGTTGGTTAGCCTGTTGCATGACGACCTGCTGCTGATCGTGCGCGGTAACAAACTGACGAAAGCGCAGGAAAATGCGCCGTGGATCGCCGCCCTCGCCAACCGTTCGGTGCTGGTGACCTGCCAGACGCCGGAGCAGGCGCAACTGCCGCGCTGGCTCGCCGCACGCGCTAAGCAGAACAATTTGCAGATAGACGACGCGGCCAGCCAGTTGCTGTGCTACTGCTACGAAGGCAATTTACTGGCGCTGGCGCAGGCGCTGGAGCGGCTTGCTCTGTTATGGCCGGACGGGAAACTGACCCTGCCGCGCGTCGAGCAGGCGGTCAACGATGCCGCGCACTTTACCCCGTTCCACTGGGTCGATGCGCTACTGGCTGGCAAAAGCAAACGTGCGCTGCATATCCTGCATCAGCTTCAGCTGGAAGCCAGCGAACCGGCGATCCTGCTGCGCACCCTGCAACGTGAACTGCTGATGCTGGTAAACCTTAAACGGCAGATGGCCCATACGCCGCTACGCTCTCTGTTCGATAAATATCGCGTCTGGCAAAACCGCCGCGCGATGGTTGGCGACGCGCTCAACCGTCTTAGCGAGGATCAGCTGCGTCAGGCGGTAACGCTGTTAAGCCGCGCCGAACTGACGCTTAAGCAGGATTACAGCCAGTCCGTGTGGACCAGCCTTGAAAGCCTTTCTCTGCTACTCTGTCATAAAGCGCTGGCAGAGATATTCATTGACGGGTGATATGACCAGATTACAGGCCTTGTTTGGCGGCACGTTCGATCCAGTTCACTACGGGCATCTGAAACCCGTTGAAACCCTGGCTAACCTGGTGGGGCTGGATCGCACAATCTTAATGCCCAATAACGTTCCGCCGCATCGCCCGCAGCCGGTGGCGAGCAGCGAGCAGCGTAAGATCATGCTTGAACTGGCGATTGCCGATAAACCGCTGTTCACCCTGGATGAGCGGGAGCTGCGCCGTGATACGCCCTCCTGGACCTCGCAGACGTTACAGGAGTGGCGCGAGGAGCAAGGCGCAGACAAACCGCTGGCGTTTATTATCGGCCAGGATTCGCTCCTGACCTTTCATACCTGGCACCGCTACGAAACCATTCTCGACTACGCACATTTGCTCGTCTGCCGTCGTCCGGGCTACCCGTCTACGCTACCCGATCCCGATCGCCAGGCGTGGCTTGAACGCCATCTGATCCACGATCCACAAGCGCTGCATATTCTGCCCGCCGGGAAAATCTATCTGGCGGAAACGCCGTGGTATAACATCTCCTCCACGCAAATCCGCGAGCGGCTGGCGCGTCAGGAGTCGTGTCATGACCTGCTGCCGTCCGCCGTCGAGGAGTATATTCATCAGCAGGGCCTTTACCGCTAATTTTCCGTTCTCTCAGCGTCATGCCCATTGACACACTACGGCAGACTGCTATTCTCCGCGCCAGACTTTTCCTGCCCTCACGCCCGTTTGAAAATTGTTTTACAAAAATGGCGATGCATTCCTGTGCAAGGGGTGGGATGATGGCCCACTTTAAACGTCTGTCCGGCGACATTTGTCCCGATAATGCCTGCGTTTCAGGTATACTGGCAGGCTGTTTATTATTGTTAACTATCTCATCCCCAGGGGGAACTCTTGCAGGGTAAAGCACTTCAGGATTTTGTTATCGACAAAATTGATGACCTTAAAGGTCAGGACATTCTGGCGCTGGATGTTCAGGGTAAATCCAGTATTACGGATTGCATGATTATTTGTACCGGTACCTCCAGCCGTCACGTGATGTCGATTGCCGACCATGTGGTTCAGGAATCGCGCGCCGCTGGCATGCTGCCGCTGGGCGTGGAAGGCGAAAACTCCGCCGACTGGATTGTCGTTGATTTAGGCGATGTGATTGTCCACGTGATGCAGGAAGATAGCCGTCGCCTGTATGAACTGGAAAAACTCTGGGGTTAATGCGTGAAGCTGCAACTGGTAGCCGTCGGCACCAAAATGCCGGACTGGGTGCAAGCCGGATTTACAGAGTATCTACGTCGCTTTCCCAAAGATATGCCGTTTGAACTGGTGGAAATTCCCGCCGGTAAACGCGGCAAAAATGCGGATATCAAGCGTATTCTCGATAAAGAGGGTGAGCTGATGCTGGCTGCGGCTGGCAAAAATCGCATCGTGACCCTTGATATTCCCGGTAAACCCTGGGATACGCCGCAGCTTGCCGTTGAGCTGGAGCGCTGGAAACAGGATGGCCGCGATGTCAGTCTGTTAATCGGCGGGCCGGAAGGGCTGTCTCCTGCCTGCAAAGCAGCGGCAGAACAAAGCTGGTCTCTCTCTACGCTGACCCTGCCCCACCCCCTCGTTCGGGTACTGGTCGCTGAGAGCCTTTATCGGGCGTGGAGTATCACCACTAACCACCCCTACCACCGCGAGTAATGATGATCAGGGTAGACTAAGCAGCGGATGAAATTACAGAATTCTTTTCGCGACTATTCGGCTGAGTCCGCGCTGTTTGTGCGCCGGGCGCTGGTCGCCTTTACGGGGATTTTGCTGCTTTCCGGCGTGCTGGTTGCCAATCTCTATAATCTGCAAATCAATCGGTTTACCGATTACCAGACCCGTTCTAACGAAAACCGCATTAAGCTGGTGCCGATTGCCCCAAGCCGCGGCATTATCTACGACAGGAACGGCACGCCGCTGGCGCTAAACCGGACTATCTATCAGATTGAGATGATGCCGGAGAAGGTCGACAACGTGCAGCAGACTCTCGACGCCCTGCGTGAGGTGGTCGATCTGAACGATGAAGACATTGCCAACTTTAAAAAAGAGCGTAGCCGCTCGCATCGCTTTACCTCTATTCCGGTGAAAACCAACCTGACAGAAGTTCAGGTAGCCCGCTTCGCGGTGAATCAATACCGTTTTCCCGGCGTTGAGGTAAAGGGCTATAAACGTCGCTACTATCCGTATGGTTCCGCCCTGACGCACGTCATTGGCTACGTCTCAAAAATTAACGATAAAGACGTTGAGCGGCTGGATAAAGAAGACAAACTGGCAAACTACGCCGCGACGCATGATATCGGCAAACTTGGCATTGAGCGTTATTATGAAGATGTCCTGCACGGCCAGACCGGCTATGAAGAGGTTGAAGTTAACAACCGCGGCCGCGTTATTCGCCAGCTTAAAGAAGTGCCGCCGCAGGCCGGGCACGATATCTACCTGACCATTGACCTCAAGCTACAAACCTATATTGAAACCCTGCTGGCGGGCAGCCGCGCGGCGGTGGTAGTGACCGATCCCCGCAACGGCGATATTCTGGCGCTGGTGTCTATGCCAAGCTACAACCCGAATCTGTTTGTTGACGGTATTTCCAGCAAAGATTACGCCTCGCTGCTGAACGATCCCAACACGCCGCTGGTAAACCGTGCGACCCAGGGCGTCTACCCTCCGGCCTCGACGGTAAAACCCTACGTTGCCGTTTCCGCGCTGAGCGCAGGCGTGATCACGCGCAATACCAGCCTGTTCGATCCCGGCTGGTGGCAGCTGCCCGGCTCGGAAAAACGCTATCGTGACTGGAAAAAATGGGGCCATGGTCATCTTAATGTGACCAAATCGCTGGAAGAGTCCGCGGATACCTTCTTCTACCAGGTCGCCTATGACATGGGCATCGATCGCCTTTCCGAGTGGATGGGCAAATTTGGCTACGGCCATTATACCGGCATCGACCTCGCGGAAGAACGCTCTGGCAATATGCCAACCCGCGAATGGAAGCAGAAACGCTTTAAAAAACCCTGGTATCAGGGCGATACCATTCCGGTCGGTATCGGTCAGGGCTACTGGACCGCGACGCCGATCCAGATGAATAAGGCGATGATGATCCTGATTAACGACGGCGTGGTGAAGATCCCTCACTTTCTGATGAGCACAATGGAGAATGGCAAACAGGTTCCCTGGGTGCAGCCGCAACAGCCGCCGGTGGGCGATATTCATTCGGGCTACTGGGAAATTGCCAAAGATGGCATGTACGGTGTGGCGAACCGCCCTAACGGCACCGGGCATAAATACTTTATGAATGCGCCGTATAAAGTGGCGGCAAAATCCGGTACGGCCCAGGTCTTTGGCCTGAAGGCGAATGAAACCTATAACGCGCATAAGATTGCCGAACGCCTGCGCGACCATAAGTTAATGACCGCCTTCGCGCCCTATGATAATCCACGCGTTGCGGTTGCCATCATTCTGGAAAACGGCGGTGCGGGTCCGGCCGTCGGGACCATTATGCGCCAGATACTCGACCATATTATGCTCGGTGATAACAACACCGTTCTGCCAGCAGAAAACCCGGCGTCAACGGCGGCGGAGGACCAATAATCATGACCGATAATCCAAATAAAAAGTCGTTCTGGGACAAAATCCATATCGATCCCACGATGATGCTGATCGTCCTCGCGCTGCTGGTCTACAGCTCACTGGTGATCTGGAGCGCCAGCGGCCAGGACATTGGCATGATGGAACGCAAAATTGGCCAGATCGCGATGGGGCTGGTGATGATGGTCGTCATGGCGCAGATCCCGCCCCGGGTTTACGAAGGCTGGGCCCCCTATCTCTATATTTTCTGCGTCATTTTATTGATCGCGGTCGATGCCTTTGGGGCGATTTCTAAAGGCGCGCAGCGCTGGCTGGATTTAGGCGTGGTGCGCTTCCAGCCGTCGGAAATCGCCAAAATCGCCGTGCCGCTGATGGTCGCCCGCTTTATTAACCGCGACGTCTGTCCGCCCTCGTTAAAGAACACGGCCATCGCCCTGGTGCTTATCTTTATGCCCACGTTGCTGGTGGCGGCGCAGCCCGACCTCGGGACATCCATTCTTATCGCCCTTTCCGGTCTGTTTGTGCTGTTCCTGTCCGGGTTAAGCTGGAAGCTGATTGGCATTGCCGCGCTGCTGATTGCCGCGTTTATTCCCATCCTGTGGTTCTTCCTGATGCACGATTATCAGCGCCAGCGCGTGATGATGCTGCTCGATCCGGAAACCGATCCGCTGGGCGCAGGCTATCATATTATACAGTCGAAAATTGCCATCGGTTCCGGCGGACTTAGGGGTAAAGGATGGCTGCACGGCACGCAGTCCCAGCTTGAGTTTTTACCCGAACGCCACACTGACTTTATCTTTGCGGTGCTGGCAGAAGAACTTGGACTGGTAGGCTTCCTGGTCCTGCTGGCGCTGTACGTATTACTGATTATGCGCGGGTTGTGGATCGCTGCACGCGCACAAACCACCTTTGGCCGGGTCATGGCCGGTGGCCTGATGTTGATTTTATTCGTATATGTGTTTGTAAATATTGGTATGGTGAGTGGTATCTTACCGGTGGTAGGCGTTCCGTTGCCGCTGGTGAGCTACGGGGGATCTGCCCTGATTGTACTCATGGCCGGGTTTGGTATCGTTATGTCGATCCATACTCACAGGAAAATGTTGTCAAAAAGCGTGTAAGAGGTGCGCAATGCGTAAGCAATGGCTTGGGATCTGCATAGCAGCAGGACTACTGGCAGCCTGTACGGATACCGGGAATCAGCAGCAGCAAAATGTTGCTGCGCCGCAGCCAGCGGTCTGTAATGGTCCGACAACAGAGATTAGTGGGGCCGATCCACGCTACGAACCTCTGAACGCGACGGTAAATCAGGACTATGAACGCGATGGTAAAAAATACCAAATCGTGCAGGATCCTTCACGCTTTAGCCAGGCAGGACTGGCGGCGATTTATGATGCCGAACCGGGTAGCAACCTGACTGCCTCAGGAGAGACGTTTGATCCGATGCAGCTCACCGCCGCGCATCCAACGCTGCCGATCCCCAGCTATGCGCGGATAACCAATACCGCGAACGGCAGGATGATTGTGGTGCGGATTAACGACCGTGGTCCCTATGGCAACGATCGCGTGATTTCGCTTTCACGGGCGGCGGCCGACCGTCTGAATACCTCCAACAATACCAAAGTGCGTATTGATACGATTATCGTTGCACAAGATGGCACGCTTTCCGGACCTGGGATGGCCTGTACCACCGTGGCGAAGCAGACCTATGCTCTCCCGGATCGCCCCGATCTCAGCGGCGGTATGGGTAACGCCTCTTCTGCACCGCAAGCCATACAGCCGTCTGATAGCGATGTTCGGGCAATCAGCAATGATACCTTACAGTCTGAAGATGGTGGACCTGGTGCGCCGGTGAAAAGCAGCGGTTTCCTCGGTGCGCCAACGACGCTTAGCTCTGGCGTACTGGAGAGCAGTGAGCCAGCAACACCGCCAGTAGCGGCACAACCTGCCGCTGCACCAGCGACCCCGGCAGCACCGGTCAGCGCGCCGGGCAATGTTGCCACGCCGGCAGCGCCTGCGGCAACCGCTCCCGCTGCCGCCCCTGCCGCCAGCGGTAACTACGTCGTTCAGGTCGGCGCGGTCAGCGATCAGACCCGTGCGCAGCAGTATCAGCAGCGACTCGCACAGCAATTTTCCGTGCCGGGTCGGGTCACGCAAAACGGCGCGGTATGGCGTATTCAACTGGGTCCGTTCAGTTCAAAAGCTGACGCCAGCGCGTTACAGCAGCGTTTGCAAAACGAAGCACAGCTCCAGTCGTTCATCACTGGCGCAAATTAACTGAGTGGCATCTGACTTTGTCAGCTTATGTAAACGACATTAACAAAGTCATGCGCAATGTCAGATGCCGGTCCGTATAGCTTTTGCTATAGTAGGGCACTTTTTTTAACTCCATCACGGATGTCGTTTTTCTGACCATGAAGACCACTTTCTCCGTTCGTTCCGTGCAGCGCCTTGCGCTCACCTCAGTCCTGTCCATTGCCACGCTTGCTACTGCCGCGCATGCTGACGATCTGAACATTAAAACCATGATCCCGGGCGTTCCGCAGATCGACGCTGAATCCTACATCCTGATTGATTACAACTCAGGTAAGGTCCTGGCAGAACAAAATGCTGACGCACGACGCGATCCGGCAAGCCTGACCAAAATGATGACCAGCTACGTTATTGGACAGGCAATGAAAGCCGGTAAGTTCAAAGAAAGCGATCTGGTCACCATCAATAACGACGCGTGGGCCACCGGCAACCCGGTATTTAAAGGTTCTTCCCTGATGTTCCTGAAACCAGGTATGCAGGTGCCGGTCTCGCAACTTATCCGTGGCATTAACCTGCAGTCAGGTAACGATGCCTGCGTAGCGATGGCCGATTTCGCTGCGGGTAGCCAGGACGCCTTCGTTGGCCTGATGAACAGCTATGTCGGGGCGCTGGGGCTAAAAAACACCCACTTCCAGACCGTTCACGGCCTGGATGCTGAAGGGCAATATAGCTCTGCCCGCGATATGGCGCTGATTGGTCAGGCACTGATCCGCGACGTACCGAACGAATACTCTATCTATAAAGAAAAGGAGTTTACGTTTAACGGTATTCGTCAAACCAACCGTAACGGCCTGCTGTGGGATAACAGTCTGAACGTTGACGGCATCAAAACCGGCCATACCGAGAAAGCGGGCTATAACCTCGTGGCCTCGGCGACGGAAGGCCAGATGCGCCTGATCTCTGCGGTAATGGGGGGTCGCACCTTTAAAGGCCGCGAGACGGAAAGTAAAAAACTGCTGACCTGGGGCTTCCGCTTCTTCGAAACGGTTAATCCATTGAAAGCAGGTAAAGAATTTGCCTCTGAACCTGCCTGGTTCGGCGACAGCGATCGCGCCTCTCTTGGCGTTGATAAAGACGTCTACCTGACCATTCCGCGCGGTCGGATGAAAGATCTTAAAGCCAGCTACGTGCTGACTACCCCGGAGCTGCATGCTCCCCTGCAAAAGAATCAGGTCGTCGGCACCATTAACTTCCAGCTGGACGGTAAAATCATTGAACAGCGTCCGCTGGTCGTGCTCCAGGAGATCCCGGAAGGGAATTTCTTCGGCAACATCATTGATTATATCAAGCTAATGTTCCACCACTGGTTTGGTTAATATTTAGCCTATTGAAAAACGGGATGACATCCCCATATACTATTTATCCTGATAACTCCCATTCCCCTGGGAGTTATTCTTTTTTGTATTGCCGGAGCTGACATGAAAACCAAACTGAACGAACTGCTGGAATTCCCTACCTCTTTTACCTATAAGGTGATGGGTCTGGCTAAACCTGAGCTGGTTGATCAGGTGGTCGAAGTGGTACAGCGCCATGCGCCTGGTGATTACTCTCCGCAGATAAAGCCGAGTAGCAAAGGCAACTACCACTCGGTCTCCATCACGATTAACGCGACCCATATTGAGCAGGTTGAGACGCTCTATGAAGAGCTGGGCAACATTGATATTGTTCGGATGGTACTGTAAATCATTCAGTTACCCGGTCCCCGCCGGGTAACTCATATCCCGCTATGATATAATCCCCGGCATCCCGATACTGCGTTTCCCCGGAGATCCCGTTTTGCTTCAGGACACCATCCTTATTCGCCGCCTCGGCCTTCAGCCGTATGAAGCCGTCTCGCAGGCGATGCACGATTTTACCGATACCCGCGATGAAAATACGCCGGACGAGATCTGGCTGGTTGAACATCTGCCGGTTTTCACTCAGGGCCAGGCCGGCAAAGCCGAACACGTGTTGGTCCCCGGTGATATTCCCGTTATTCAGAGCGACCGGGGTGGTCAGGTGACCTATCACGGACCGGGTCAGCAGGTCATGTATGTCCTGCTTAATCTGAAGCGCCGTAAACTGGGCGTCCGTGAGCTGGTCACGCTGCTCGAACAAACCGTGGTAAACACGCTGGCACAGTTTGCCATCGACGCTCACCCGCGAGCCGATGCGCCGGGCGTTTACGTCGGTGAAAAGAAAATTTGCTCGCTGGGGCTGCGCATTCGTAAAGGATGCTCATTTCACGGTCTGGCACTGAATATTGCGATGGACCTCTCTCCTTTTCTGCGCATTAATCCCTGTGGCTATGCGGGAATGGAAATGGCGCAGGTCAGTGAATGGATAAACGATGCCAGCCCCGATTCTATTTCCCCTGTATTAGTAGAGCATTTTTTAGCGCTGCTAAACAATCCAGGCTTTGAATATATCCCTACTTAACTTATTAAGCATGGCGGAGCGTTAAGTTAGCGTCCGCCCCCGCTTTACCCCCTTTTTTCTTTACAACCTCCTGAACTTTCTATATTTTCATTTTGCTTTAATTATGAATGAGTTGGAAAGGAGCAGAGCGCGGTGCTTTTTTGACGCGAGGGGGATCTGCCGCTCTCAGATACAGGTAACTTTTTAATATTTAAGATAAAGATCATTCACCCTTGCGATAATTGAGACGATAATAACAACAAGATTTGCATCAACTATCATTCATACTGTGGATGAAAATGGAGCCTAAGCGTGGATTACAACGATCTGCCAGAAAAACGAATAAAACCATTGCGTGAGGATGATAACCCGCAAATATTCCGCACGCTCCGCAATATTGACCTCAACCTGTTGACTATTTTTGAGGCAGTGTATGTGCATAAAGGAATTGTTAACGCCGCCAAAATTTTGAATCTGACGCCGTCGGCTATTAGCCAGTCGATTCAGAAACTGCGCGCTATATTTCCCGATCCTCTTTTTATTCGTAAAGGCCAGGGCGTCACTCCCACTGCCTACGCCAGCCATCTCCATGAGTATATTAGTCAGGGCATGGAGTCGATCCTCGGCGCGCTGGATTTAACCGGCAGCTATGACAAACAGCGGACCATCACGATTGCCACCTCTTCTTCCGTAGGCGCGCTGGTAATGCCGACCATTCATAAAGCGGTCAGAAAAGAATTTCCCCAGCTGCTGTTGCGCAATATTCCGGTGACAGACGCTATCAACAAATTGAGCCAGTTTCAGGCCGATTTAGTCATCGACAGTTACGTCATCACCGCCCGTGCGCTGGCCCATCACGTTCTTTATACCGACCAACTGGTACTGGTCTGTCGCGAGGGGCATCCGGCGCTCGAGCAGCCGATGAATGCCGATACGCTGCGTCAGTATGAACATACGCTATTAATGGTGGACGGACAAAGCCACAGCGACCTGCGTAAACGCATTTATGAGCTCTTCCCGGACCGGCAGGTCAGTTTTAGCAGCTATAACTTGTTTACCATCGCAGCGCTGATTGCGGACAGCGATCTTATCGGGCTCATGCCTGCCCGCATCCACGGTCTTTTTGCCTCCTGCTGGCCGTTGCGTGTGATTGACTATCCGCCGCTGAATGAGGAAAAACTGGAATTCTCGTTGCATTACAATAAGCTGAGCCTGCGCGATCCCATTTTACAAAACGTCATAAACGCAATTCGTCAGGCGTTCTGACCTTTATCAGTAAAAAAACGTTATTCACTTTCGCCAGGGCATGTGAACAAAAACAACAACTATTTTACAAATAGCTGTCCTGGCAGGCTGCTTTCCCCTCGCTATCAATGGTATACTGCGTGGAGTTTATTCAAAAATAGTTGATAAATACGACATTTCATTGAATAGAAACGTTTTCCCCCGTTATCCGCAACTGGAACACGCATGCTATGAGTAAACCCATTGTGATGGAACGCGGCGTTAAGTACCGCGACGCCGATAAAATGGCCCTTATCCCGGTTAAAAACGTCGCTACCGAGCGTACCGAGATGTTGAGAAAACCGGAATGGATGAAAATCAAGCTTCCGGCTGACTCCTCTCGTATCCAGGGTATCAAAGCGGCAATGCGCAAAAACGGCCTGCACTCCGTGTGTGAAGAAGCCTCCTGCCCTAACCTGGCAGAATGTTTTAACCACGGTACCGCGACCTTTATGATCCTCGGTGCCATTTGTACCCGTCGCTGCCCGTTCTGCGACGTGGCGCATGGCCGTCCGGTCACCCCTGACGCGGGCGAACCGCAAAAGCTGGCGCAGACAATTGCCGATATGGCGCTGCGCTACGTGGTGATTACTTCTGTCGATCGCGACGATCTACGTGACGGTGGCGCTCAGCACTTCGCCGATTGTATTACGGCGATCCGCGAGAAGAGCCCGTCCATTCGCATCGAAACGCTGGTCCCGGACTTCCGTGGCCGCATGGATCGGGCGCTGGAAATCCTCAATGCCACGCCACCAGATGTGTTTAACCACAACCTCGAAAACGTGCCGCGCGTTTATCGCCAGGTTCGCCCCGGCGCAGATTACAACTGGTCGCTGAAGCTGCTGGAGCGTTTTAAAGAAGCGCACCCGGAAATCCCGACCAAATCGGGCCTGATGGTAGGTCTTGGCGAAACCAATGCCGAAATCATTGACGTGATGCGCGACCTGCGTCGCCATGGCGTAACGATGCTGACTCTCGGTCAGTACCTGCAACCGAGCCGTCATCACCTGGCGGTGCAACGTTACGTGAGCCCGGATGAGTTTGATGAAATGAAAGCCGAAGCGCTGGCGATGGGCTTTACCCATGCCGCCTGTGGTCCATTTGTCCGTTCGTCTTACCACGCCGATTTGCAGGCAAAAGGGATTGAGGTTAAATAAGCGAGATACAGCCGCTTACATTTAGCATAAAAAAACCGGCCTCAGATAGTGCCGGTTTTTTTCGCAAGCCTTCGCGTTGCCGTTACTCTTTATGCGTGATCCGTTCTGCCGGAATATCCTCTTCTGCGCTTTTCTTCGCCGCAGCGTCGTCATCGTTCATGGCTTTCTTGAAGCCCTTGATTGCCGTGCCCAGGTCTCCGCCCAGCGTACGTAGTTTCTTCGTACCAAACACCAGAACAATCAGTGCTGCAACCACCAGCAGTTTGGTAATGCTTATCTCACCCATAGATACCTTCTTCAAAAAAACAGGCTGCGTAATACGCCACAAAGACCAGAGTCTATTAACGGACATTTGCGGCGCAGACACAATAGCAATCTGTAACAAAGTGAATCAAGCATTGTTTAAAAAAACATCACAATAGTTGCGGCGGCGCAAACTTTCGGTTAACTAATACTGGTAATTGTGCGCGAAACTGCTGGAGCGCCATCCCGTCAGCGTCCGCCACGATCAGTTGTGGAGTATCATCGGCCCCTGCCAGCGTAATTCCTGAAGGACTAATAATCCGGCTCTGACCGATGTTTTTATTGCCGCACTCACCGGCTGCCACAATATAACAGGTGGTATCCAGCGCTCTGGCGGCCAGTAACGTTGTCCAATGATGCTCTTTCAGCGGTCCGCGGACCCATGCTGCCGGCAGTACCAGGATTTCCGCGCCCTGCAAGGCGTGAGCGATAGCCAGTTCGGGAAAGCGCAGATCGTAACAGGTCATCAGCCCTACCCGCATCCCGGCGACCTCGATCGGCGGCGGAACAACCTTGCCCGCATCGACTCGCCGCGACTCCTGAATGCTGAAGGCATCGTACAGATGCAGTTTCGCGTAGCGGGCGATAATTTCCCCGCCGCGCAGCGCCACCAGCGTATTGATCGCCCTTCCGGGCGCAGAGGGCACGTGCAGCGTCAGAATGGTGGTCATGGTATTGTTGCGGCTCTCTTCCCGCAGCAGGGTCAGAAATCCACCGTCGAGCGGCTGAGCGGATTTTACCGACAAATCAGGATCGTCGTCCTGCCGCGCCAGTAGCGCTTCAGGTAAAACCAGCAGTGCGGCCCCTCTCTCAGCGGCCTTAGCCATCAAATTAACACACCGTCGCGCATTGGTTTCCCAGCAGGGCGTGACGGCAAATTGTCCAGCAGCAATAATCATATACACTCCGGGTGTTCCAGCAACGCAACGCTGACGTTACACTATCGTCTTTATTATGAGATAGCAGGTAATAGCCGTGTTACAAGTCATGGTAGCGGTATTTATTGGCGGGGGAACCGGCAGCGTGTTGCGCTGGTGGCTGGGGATGAAATTTAATCCGCTGCATCATGCTATTCCGCTGGGAACCTTAACCGCAAACCTGCTCGGCGCATTTATCATTGGCGCGGGTCTGGCGTGGTTTAATCGTTTAACGGATGTTGATCCCGTCTGGAAACTGCTTATTACTACCGGCTTTTGCGGCGGACTGACCACATTTTCCACCTTTTCTGCCGAGGTGGTTTTTCTGTTACAGGACGGGCGGTTTGGCTGGGCGCTGTTAAACGTTGCGGTTAACCTGCTGGGCTCTTTCGCCATGACGGCAATGGCCTTCTGGTTATTCTCCGCGGCGGGCGCACGCTAGGCGTTTTACGGACGAAAAAAAACCCGCTGTTGAGCGGGTTTTGAATTCATGCTGTCGTTGAACTTACAGAGCAGTTACGTTTGCAGCAGAAGGGCCTTTGGCACCGTTAGTGATTTCGAACTCTACACGCTGACCTTCAGCCAGAGTTTTGAAACCATTGGTCTGGATAGCGGAGAAGTGTACGAACACATCTTTGCTGCCATCTTCAGGAGTAATGAAACCGAATCCTTTGGACTCATTAAACCACTTAACGTTACCTTTAATCTTAGACATCAAAATTACCTTTACATGAAAAAAGGACACAAATGCTGTGTCGGGTATCAGTACAACAATTGTGGTGCGATTTGTCCAGTCCAACCGTGCGAAAAAGTGATAAAAAGCGCTAACTTTTTTAAGTGCATCACATTATTCGCCCTTTTGACTCAGCCGACGTGATGACACTGGCGACAGCGTGCTTTTGCCGAACTTAAAACTGAAAACGCAGCCAGGCGAAGTAGACGTTGCCGTTATTATAAGTCCCTGGAATATAGGTCATCTGGAAGGTTGCCGGTCCATAGCCCACCGATGCCAGCGGCAGCAGAACCGGCACCGGGATGTAGTACCAGTTATCCCGCGCCGTCGCGCCGACGGTGTACCCTAAGCCCAGGCGAAAATTATCGTCTGCCAGCGGCCGCCAGGTTTTCTCCCAGCCGTAGCCGCCGATCGGCTCAATCTTGTTATTAGAGTCTTTGAACGCCATAAAATAGAGGCCGTGCCAGTTTCCCTTCTCATCCCAGCGTGACTGACCAAACCCCGCGCCCCACGGCCGCTCGTTATAGCGGTCGGTTTTCTCTTTATCGTAGGCAAAGCGCGCATGCCAGGTGATCGCCGGAATATACAGATCGTAATGCTGCGGCTCCTGCCAGGTTTCGGCAACGTTATCGCTAAGCGTCGTGGCCCCTTCATCTATCATCATACCAATGGTTGAGGCAAACGTCGGAGGCATAATAAAAAACATAATAAGAAGGAAGCATTTTAATATTTTCACATGTATACCACTCTGTTAATTCGGGCGTTATGATAGTATAAAGTGTTTAAACGAGAAATTAACAAGTTTGTATAAAGTTAGTGTGTTTTATTTGCCGATTTTGTAGTTCGCCAGGGCTTTTCGTTACCAATTCATTAAAGAGCTTGTAAAAAATTCCCGCTCAATATATCCAACGCCCTGCTTTAGCGCAGGCCACAAGCATGTTAATCGTTAGCGGTTCAGGAGCATTCTTATCACTTTTTAAATAACGAGGAAGAATGCAGTTGGGAAGAAACCAAATTCCGGCATTAGGGTAGTATCGTCTGAAATCAAAGGATGAATCATCAACATTAAACACCGTGAAATATTCACTCAACAGTTCTCCAGCATCTTCCGGTAAGAGTTTATTATCGCCACTACTCAACGAAGAATCATTTGCCATTTCCCATGCGTGTTTTATTACGAGTTGTTTAACTCTATCGTCAATACTCATTAAAATGCTGCCCATTGAATACGATGTTCAGGTCTGGCGATTAGATTATAGTGCCGTCTGGTTTCATAAGCAATACGCCATACTGTAGCAGCTGCGCCAGCCCAGCCTATATACGGTATATATCGACCAATCACTGTACCTAACTTATTCGTTTTAGCAAAATGAATGTTGCTGGGATTTACACCTATTGGCGTATATACCTGAACACCTTCAGGAAAATGTATTTTATTAAGTGCTGAGCGAGAAATTACTGAAGCTAAACTGGTTCCCCATACAGCACCGCCAGGTTTGGTCCTGGTAGGGATTAAAGGCATCCCGGACAATATAAGCGACGCTGCTGACAATTCTATTTCTGTATATCTTGCAAATTTCTCCAATAAGATAGCCTTGAATAGCTCCGCAGGCGTCAGATTTACAAAGCCGCCATAAAAGTAAGTCCCATTAAGCTCTTCAATCGTATCCATTTTTACCTCCTTATAAAAAATATTAATCTAACGTCAGATACCTGTGATGTAAATTATTTTTTATGAAAATGGATTGACGATAATAAATATTCATGGCAAATATTTATTATCAGAATGCGCCCTTGCGGGCGCATTCTGTTTATTTCACCCGGTGCAGCAACTTATACACCGCGGGAATAACCAGCATAGAGAGTAGCGGCGCGGTGATCATGCCGCCAATCATCGGCGCGGCAATGCGGCTCATCACCTCCGACCCTGTGCCGCTGCCCCACATTACCGGCAATAATCCGGTCATAATCGTCGCCACGGTCATTACTTTAGGACGTACGCGTAATACCGCCCCTTCATGAATCGCCCGCAATAATGTGGCATTATCGCCCTCCGGCTCCAGGCGGCGATATTTCTCCATGGCGTGATTAAGATAGAGCACCATAATGACGCCAAATTCCGCCGCCACGCCTGCCAGGGCGATAAATCCGACTGCGCCAGCAACCGACAAATTATATCCCAGCAGCCACAGTAGCCAGACGCCGCCAATAAGCGAAAATGGTAGCGTGCCCATTATCAGAAGAACGTCGGAAATACGCCGAAAGGTCAGCCACAGCAGCACAAAAATAATCATTAATGTTACCGGGAGAACGACGCTCAGCTTTGCCGTCGCGCGTTCGAGATATTCAAACTGCCCCGACCAGGAGAGCGTTACACCCTGAGGGAGTTTGACCTGCTGCGCCACCCGCTGCTGCATTTCATCAACGGCGGATTTCAGATCGCGACCGCGCAGATCCACGTAAATCCAGTTCGACAGCCGGGCGTTTTCACTTTTCAGCATCGGCGGCCCTTCGCTGATCGTAATGTCCGCCAGCTCGCCCAGCGCAATCTGCCCACCGCTGGCGGTCACGACCGGCAGGTTACGTAACTTGTCGACGTTATTGCGCAGCGCACGCGGATAACGCACGTTGATGGGGTAGCGTTCGCGCCCTTCGATGGTCTGGCCGATGTTATCGCCGCCTACCAGCGTCGCCACCAGCGATTGCAGCTCCTGTACCGAAACGCCATAACGCGCCGCCTGTAAGCGGTTGATAGAAATATCGACGTAGCGCCCGCCGGAAAGCCGTTCTGCCAGCGCCGAGGTCACGCCGGGGACGTCCTTCACCACGCCTTCAATTTGCCGGGCGACGCGCTCAATATCGGCAATATTATTGCCGTTCACCTTAATCCCCACCGGGCTTTTAATCCCTGTCGCCAGCATATCAAGGCGATTGCGGATGGGCGGCACCCACACGTTAGCAATACCGGGTATGGCTACCGTGCGATCGAGTTCGGCCACCAGTTTGTCCGGCGTCATGCCGCTACGCCACTGGTCGCGGGGCCTGAAGCGAATGGTGGTTTCCAGCATGGTGAGGGGCGCAGGATCGGTCGCCGATTCCGCGCGCCCGGCTTTACCGAACACGCTTTCCACCTCCGGCACGCTTTTAATCAGCCTGTCGGTCTGCTGCAACAGCCGGGTCGCCTCACGAACAGAAATCCCCGGCAGCGTTGAAGGCATATAAAGCAAATCCCCTTCATTTAGCGGCGGCATAAATTCGCTGCCCAGCCGACTAAGCGGCCAGAGAGTGACGATCAACAGAACAAACGCCAGCCCCAGCGTGGCTTTCGGCCACTGGAGAACACGATCCAGCAACGGTTCATAGGCGCGGATCAGCCAGCGGTTAAGCGGATTGGCTTTTTCATCGGGGATTTTACCGCGAATAAAATAGCCCATCAGCACCGGCACCAGCGTGATGCCGAGCCCGGCGGCGACCGCCATCGACCAGGTTTTAGTAAAGGCCAGCGGCGAAAACATCTTGCCTTCCTGCGCCTCCAGCGAGAAAACCGGAATAAAAGAGAGGGTAATGATCAGCAGACTACAAAACAGCGCTGGCCCTACCTCCACTGCCGCCTGTTCGGAGATGCGCCAGTAGTCGGCATTTTCCGGCTGGCGGCCCGGATTGTCGTGCCGCCACTGCTCCAGCGTTTTGTGCATGTTTTCGATCATGACAATGGCGGCATCCACCATCGCCCCGATAGCTATGGCAATCCCCCCGAGCGACATGATGTTGGCATTGACCCCCTGATAATGCATGACCACAAACGCGCCGAGGATCCCCAGCGGCAGGGAAACAATCGCCACCAGCGCCGAGCGGAAATGAAACAGGAACAGCGTGCAAACGGCGGCGACCACGATAAACTCTTCGAGCAGTTTATGGCTGAGGGTCTCAACGGCGTGTTCAATCAACGTTGAGCGATCGTAAACCGGCACGATCTCCACCCCGGACGGCAGAGTTTGTTGCAGCGCATGGAGTCTGCTTTTCACCGCCCGAATGGTTTCCAGTGCGTTCTGCCCGTAACGCATGACGATAATGCCGCCCGCCACTTCGCCCTCGCCGTTTAATTCCGCCACGCCACGGCGAATTTCCGGGCCGATACGCACATCGGCCACATCCGACAGCATGACCGGCACACCTTCACGGCTGGCGATCACCACCTGGCGGAACGCGTCGGTGTTTTGCAGGTAACCCTGAGTCCGCACCATATATTCGGCTTCGCCCATCTCCAGCACCGCCCCGCCACTCTCCTGATTGGCGGCCTTCAGCGCATCAACCAGTTGCTGATGGGTAATATTCAGCGCCCGCATTCGCGCCGGATCGGGAATAACCTGATACTGTTTTACCATCCCACCGACGCTTGCCACTTCAGCAACGCCAGCCACGGTTTTAAGCTCGTAGCGCAGCGTCCAGTCCTGAAGCGCACGTAAATCCGCCAGACTATGCTTACCGCTGCGATCCACCAGCGCATATTCATAAACCCAGCCGACCCCGGTGGCATCCGGCCCCAGCGCCACCGTCACGCCCTCCGGTAACTGGGACTGGATCTGGCTCAGGTACTCCAGCACCCTGGAGCGTGCCCAGTACAGATCGACCCCATCTTCAAACAGGACATAGACATAGGCGTCGCCAAACATTGAATAGCCGCGCACGGTTTTCGCCCCCGGTACCGACAGCATCGAGGTAGTCAGCGGCCAGGCCACCTGATCCTCAATAATTTGCGGCGCTTTGCCCGGATAGCTGGCGCGGACGATCACCTGCACGTCGGAGAGATCCGGCAGCGCATCCAGCGGCGCACGCTGCACTGCCCACAGCCCCCAGACGGCCATGCCGATGGCGGCGAGGATCACCAGCAGGCGGTTGCGCAGCGAGGCGCGGATCACAGAGGCAATCATTTCATCACCTCCCCGGCAGGCATCAGATGGACGATTGTTGCCCCCTGTTCATCATCCAGGGTGAAACTGAACATCACCCTGTCGCCTGGGCTAATCCCGGTAGCGGGCTGCTTAAGCGTAAAGTCCATCGTCATCGCGCCCCAGTTCAGTTCGGGCACCGGCTGATGCGCAAGGGTAATAGTATTGCCATCCAGCGCCTGGACAACACCGGTGGTTTCATACGTTTTAACCGTGGCCTGCTCCGGTAGCGCACTACGCAGGCTGGCTTCCGAGTCGATCAGGAACTGGCCGGAGGTAACAACCTGCGCTCCTTCTTGCAGACCGCTTTTAATTTCCGTCCAGCCATTCGCCGTCATGCCCGTGGTAACAGCGACAGGGCTGAAATGCCCTTTCCCGTCGGTAAGCAGGACGCGGGCATCATTACCGGTGGCAATCAGCGACTCTTCCGGCACCGCCAGCACCGGTGAGCCCTGCTGCGCCCGGGCGCTTTTGACGCTGAGAAACATGCCGGGCTTCAGTTTTTGCTGCGGATTCTGCAGCACGATACGCGCCCGCAGCGTCCGGGTGGTGGTTTCAAGCTGCGGCAACAACTCGCTCACCCGCCCGTGGAATTGCTCGCCGGGCCAGCTATCGGACAGCGCGATAACCTCGCTGCCAGGCGCAAGCCGCGCGGCCTGCGTCTGCGGATAATCGACAATCAGCCATACCGGATCGAGCGAGGCCAGCTCAAACAGCGGCGCGGTGGCGGCAACCTGCGCCCCTTCACGGGTCTCCAGTTTTGCCACATAACCCGCTGTTTCAGCACGCAGGGTGATACGCGTTTGCGGCGTGCCGCTGCGCTCCAGCTCGCGGATAGTGGCGGCAGGCATAAACTGCAGCCCCAGCCGTTCACGGGCCGCGCGGGTCAGCGCGGCGTCGCCCAGCTGCCGCACAGCCAGATACTCCTGCTGCGCCACCGTCCAGTCGGGGATCCACAACTGTGCCAGCGGCTCTCCGGCTTTCACCCACTGCTGCGGAGCCCGGACAAACAGTTTTTCCACCACGCCGGAAGCCGGAGAAGGGATAATCCGCAGGCTGCGCTCGTCGGTGCTCACAGTGGCAAACGCGGAAAAATCTGCCGCCAGCAGCCGTTTTTCCACCGTTGCCACTTTCATCCCCAGATTCTGCTGCTGTTCCGCACTGATGGTCACCCCGCCTTGTGCTGGAGAGTCGTCGGCATAACGGGCCACCAGCGGCATATCCATAAACGGCGATTTACCGGGTTTATCAAAGCGGCGGTCGGGCACCATGGGATCGTACCAGTAGAGCACTTTACGCCCGGCCTGCGCTGGTGTTTGCGCAGCCGGTTGGGAAGCCTGACGCCCGGCGTAGTAGCCGATGCCTGCCGCTATAACAGCCAGAATTAACGCGGCCAGTAGTCCTTTTTTCATTGGGTTATCTCCTCGGGGATCAGCCAGCGGATCGCCGCCCAGTTGCGGGCAACCTCTTTTTCGGCCTTATTGGCGGCCAGTTCGCTGGTCAGCAGATCGCGCCGTGCGGTTAATAGCGCAGAAAGCGATGACTGCCCGGCGCGATACTGAGCGGTTAATAACTCCAGCCGACGCTGCTGTAAGGGAAGAATGTCGTTACGCTGGCGCGACCAGAGGGTTTGCGCCGCCTGATACCGGGCGATCAGCGAACTGAGCTCGGCGGTATGCTCGCGTGCGGTCTGCGCCAGGCGATCGTTCGCCTGCATCGACAGTGATACGTCGGCAGCATAGTCTTTATCCTGACGGCGTGACTGGAACAGCGGCAGGTCGACGGTAAACATCACCCCGGCCATATCGTCGTAGCCTTCCGCCCGGTGGGCGTAATAGACCTCAACCTCGACATCCGGAATAGCCGCAATGGCCGACTGCGCCGAGCGCGATTTGGCGGTATCGGCTTCCCGTGCGGCAGCGATCACCTCCGGATGCAGGGCAACGCCCTGCTGGAGCGTTTTCTCATCGGCAGGCAAACGCTGATACGGCGGCAGCGCTCCGGCAATCGCCGTCACCGATTCGCCAGTAAGCTGCACCAGCTGCGCGCGGGCAAGCTGCACGTCACGTTCTGCCAGCGTGACCTCATCGCGCATGGCGCTGAGCGTCATTTGCAGTTCGGGCACGCTGTCGGGCATCGCGCTCCCGGTGCTAACGCTCACCGTTTGCGCCGCCTGCTGACGTGTCGTTTCCGCCACGATACGCCGCGCCGTCGTCAGCGCCTTTTCCGACAGCGCCAGATCCAGCCATGCCTGGGCGGCATCGCGCTGGAGGGCTGCCTGAAGCGCCGTGGATTGCGCCGTGACGCTTTGCGCCTGCGCTTCCAGGGTCAGCGCCTTGCGCTCGCGCTTCTCGCTGCTGACATAGCGCTGCATCACACCTACCCGCTGCATGGTCATTCCCTCACGGGTGAAGCGGCGATCGTTGCTGCCCTGCACGGGCAGGTTTTCAATACCAAATTTAAGTTTTGGATCCGGCAGTTCGCGGGCGGAATTCGCCATCGACTCAAGCGCGCGGGCCTCATTACGACTGGCGGAAAGTCCGGCAGAATAGCGCTGGGCAGCGGTCAGGGTTTGCGCGAGGGTCCATGACTCTGCCTGAGCAGAGACATGAATCAGACCGAGCAAGACCCCGCCGAGCCACAGGCTCAGCGCAGGGTTTTTCATACGGCCTCCGGATCAGCGCAGCGCGGTCAGGGAGACGATCTGATAACCGCTCTCCCCCTGAACAAAGGTGAAATCGACGTTTTCACCGGGCATCAGCGACGCGCGCTCAGCACCGGGCGGAAGCGCAAACTGCATGGTCATCGGCGGCCAGTTCAGATCGGCAATCGCCTGATGGGCGATGGTTACCGTTTGCGGCGTGATTTTTTTGAGGATGCCCTGGGCGTGATACACCGGGCCTGTCGCAGCGACAGCAGATTGATGATCGTGTGCCTGAGCGGCAAACAGGGAAACACTGAGCAGCACGCCAGCCAGCGCGCGGAAAAAAACAGACATAGCAACTCCTGATAATCGTGAATTTTAGATAAAAAAACGGCGAATTATCGGGAAGGCTATTCTCTGAAACGGCAGAAGCGGATGGTGGCGGGCGGGCCCACCGCGGGCGGGGTTAGCGACCATTCGCTGCGCGGCGCGGCCAGACACGGCAGCGGCACAACGTCGAGCGTGATGGCGACTGGCAGCGCTACCAGCGGGGGATGGTCGATTTTTTGCACCGTGTCCGGCACGCAATGCTTATCGCACAGCGGCGCGCTGGCCACCTGCGGATGCGTCATCTGGTGATCCAGATGCTGCATCATGACGGTTTCACCCTGCGGCGCGATAGCGCAATCATGAGACGCAAGCGCCATCTGGCTCTGGATCAGCAGCCAGCCAGACGCCAGCAAAAGCATCAGCAGATGCTTTTTCAGAAAGCGCAGACGGTGGCTCCAGTGGGCGTGCATATCATTTCGCAAATCAATGAATCGTGCAGCGAGTATACGCAGCGGACATTTTTAATTTAAAGCATTTTTTAGGATATTTACGTTTGTATTTGATTCAGGCGTAATTTCATTAAATATTAACTTTTATTTATCATTTTTATATCATGTTTGTATCTTAAATATATTCACCATATGAATCTTTGACCTCCCCTTTACCGGGCGAATGAAATATACTCACCGCGTTTTTTAATCACGGGTTTATTGATTTTTATCAGCACATATCGTCCATTTTTTCGGCACATTTCCCGCAGATTATTTACATATTACTGTTCAGGCAGGATTTTCTCTGGGTTACCACGTCACAGGTGATAATAATGTTAACGTTTATTGAACTCCTTATCGGAGTGGTGGTTATCGTCGGCGTTGCCCGATACATCATCAAAGGTTATTCCGCGACCGGCGTCCTGTTCGTCGGCGGTCTGCTGCTGCTGATCCTCAGCGCGATTCTGGGGCATCAAATATTACCTGCGGCTAACCCCAGCACGGGTTATTCAGCCACCGACATCGTCGAATATATCAAAATCCTGCTGATGAGCCGCGGTGGCGACCTCGGCATGATGATCATGATGCTTTGTGGCTTCGCCGCCTACATGACCCATATCGGGGCCAACGATATGGTCGTCAAGCTGGCCTCTAAACCACTGCGTTACATCAACTCTCCGTATATTTTGATGATTGCCGCCTACTTTGTCGCCTGCCTGATGTCGCTCGCCGTCTCGTCCGCCACCGGCCTGGGCGTGCTGCTGATGGCGACGCTGTTCCCGGTGATGGTCAACGTCGGGATCAGCCGCGGTGCCGCCGCAGCCATTTGCGCGTCGCCTGCCGCGATTATCCTCTCCCCCACCTCGGGTGACGTGGTACTGGCGGCAAAGGCCGCTGAAATGCCGCTCATTGATTTTGCCTTTAAAACCACGCTTCCCATCTCCATCGCCGCGATTATCAGCATGGCGATTGCCCATTTCTTCTGGCAGCGCTATCTGGACAAGAAAGAGAAAATCGTCCACGAGATGCTCGACGTTAGTGAAATCACTACTACCGCCCCGTCGTTTTACGCCATTCTGCCGTTTACACCGATTATCGGCGTGCTGATTTTCGACGGTAAATGGGGGCCGGAACTGCACATCATCGCCATTCTGGTTGTCTGTATGCTGCTGGCGGCGGTGCTGGAATTCCTGCGCGGCTTTAATATTCAGAACGTGTTCTCCGGGGTGGATGTCGCCTGGCGCGGGATGGCGGACGCCTTTGCCGGCGTGGTGATGCTGCTGGTCGCGGCGGGCGTGTTTGCGCAGGGGCTGAGCACCATCGGCTTTATTCAAAGCCTGATTTCAATTGCCACGTCGTTTGGTTCGGCCAGTATTATCCTGATGCTGGTCCTGGTGGTGTTGACCATGCTGGCGGCGATGACCACTGGCTCAGGCAATGCGCCGTTCTACGCCTTTGTGGAGATGATCCCGAAACTGGCGCATCAGTCGGGCATCAACCCGGCCTATCTCTCGATTCCAATGTTGCAGGCCTCCAATCTCGGCCGCACCATCTCTCCAGTGTCCGGCGTGGTAGTAGCGGTAGCCGGGATGGCGAAAATTTCGCCTTTCGAAGTCGTAAAACGCACCTCGGTACCGGTCATCGTTGGTCTGATTGTGGTTATCGTTGCGACAGAAATTCTCGTTCCCGGCCTTCCGGGGCAGTAATCTTTTGCCCGGCGAGGGTTCTCGCCGGGCTTTTTGCCTTTCCTCGCCTCTCGTCGCCTCATTTTATGCTTTAATAATCTTCAGTAATTAATGCAGTCAGACCATCAGGATCACAAATGTTCAGGAAGCCTATCGCCTGTCTCACGTTGCTGTGCGCGGTAAGCGTTAGTGCGACACCGCTTGTCGCTACCCGCTATGCCGATTTTGACCGCTACGTACTGGCGCTTTCCTGGCAAACCGGCTTTTGCCAGAGTCAGCACGACAGGCAGCGTAACGAGCCTGACGAGTGCCGTTTGCAAAAAGAAAATGACGACAAAGCCACGTTTCTTACCGTCCACGGCCTGTGGCCCGGTTTGCCCAAATCGATTGCCGCTCGCGGCGTGGATGACCGCCGCTGGATGCGCTTTGGCTGCGCCTCACGGCCCGTTCCTGACATGCCGGAAGCGCGAGCCAATCGTAAGTGTCAGGCAGCGGAAACCGGCATCTCGCTGGAAATGGCAGACAAACTGAATGGCGTGATGCCGGGGGCCGGGGGCACGTCCTGCCTTGAGCGCTATGAATATGCTAAACACGGCGTCTGCTTCGGCTTCGATCCTGATGCCTGGGTCGGCACGATGGTGCGCCTTAATCAGGACGTCAGGCAAAGCGCGCTGGGGCAATTTATCGCCGAAAACTATGGCAAAATGGTCGACCGTGCGGCATTTAACGCCGCCATTGCCCGGACGTTTGGGGCCGGTAACGTCAACGCCTTTAAGCTCACCTGTAACGGTAATCCGGCTTACCTGACGGAAATGCAAATCTCAATTAAATCGTCCGCCATTAATGCCCCGCTCGCTGCCACCTCGTTTCTGCCCCAGCCGCATCCCGGCAACTGTAGCAAATCGTTCGTTCTCGACGCGGTTGGCTATTAATTCTCATCCCGCTGACGCGCTGCGCGGCGGGTTTTGACATTCCGTTTACTTATAAGCGGATGCGCGTCACATTTCGGATTCAGTGCATCAATTGTCCAGTGAATGCATCATTTATCTGCTAACTCCCCTCCTTTTTCCTGACCATAATCCGCTCAGTCTTTACTAAAAGGAGTTCATCATGGCTAAGAAATTTATTGCACTTTGCGCTTGTCCAATGGGCCTTGCTCATACCTTTATGGCCGCCCAGGCGCTTGAAGAAGCCGCACAGGAAGCGGGTTACGACGAAATCAAAATTGAAACCCAGGGCGCGGACGGTATTCAGAATCGCCTTACTGCACAGGATATCGCCGGGGCCGATATCATCATCCATTCCGTGGCGGTAACTCCCGAAGACAACGAACGTTTTGAGACCCGTGATGTTTATGAAATTACCCTTCAGGACGCGATCAAAAATGCAGCGGGCATCATCAAAGAAATCGAAGAGTTGATTGCCGCCGAACAACAATAACTGTTTTCAGGGATACCTCTTATGGCCATTAAAAAACGCAGCGCCACGGTCGTCCCCGGCACATCCGGGGCTGCCGTGGTAAAAAATTCCCCGGCCACCCGCAATAGCTTCTGGGGCGAGTTGCCACAACACGTGATGTCCGGTATTTCGCGGATGGTCCCCACCCTGATTATGGGTGGGGTGATCCTCGCTTTTTCGCAGCTTATTGCTTACAGCTGGCTACATATTCCCGCCGATACCGGCATTATGGATGCGCTCAATTCCGGTAAATTTACTGGCTTTGATCTCTCATTATTAAAGTTTGCCTGGCTGTCGCAGTCGTTTGGCGGCGTGCTGTTTGGTTTCGCCATCCCGATGTTTGCGGCGTTTGTCGCTAACTCCATCGGTGGCAAACTGGCTTTCCCGGCCGGATTTATCGGCGGCCTGATGTCCACCCAGCCGACGCAGGTGCTGAATTTCGATCCCTCATCGCTACAGTGGGTAACTACTGCGCCCGTGCCGTCGACCTTCATCGGCGCGCTGATTATTTCCATCGTGGCAGGCTATCTGGTGAAGTGGATGAACCAGAAAATCCAGATGCCGGACTTCCTGCTGGCCTTTAAAACGACCTTTCTGCTGCCGATCCTCTCCGCTATTTTTGTCATGCTGGCGATGTATTACGTTATCACCCCGTTTGGCGGCTGGATCAACGGCGGCATCCGCACGCTATTGACCGCGGCAGGTGAGCGAGGCGTGCTGATGTATGCTGCCGGTATTTCTGCGGCGACGGCCATCGACCTTGGCGGCCCGATTAACAAGGCGGCCGGGTTTGTTGCCTTTAGCTTTACCACGGACCATGTACTGCCGGTTACCGCACGCTCAATCGCCATTGTGATCCCGCCGATTGGTCTGGGTCTGGCCACCATTCTCGACCGTCGTCTGACCGGCAAACGCCTGTTCAACGCCCAGCTTTATCCGCAGGGTAAAACCGCGATGTTCCTCGCGTTTATGGGGATCAGTGAAGGGGCGATACCTTTCGCGCTGGAAAGCCCGATCACCGCGATCCCGTCCTATATGGTGGGTGCCATCGTCGGCTCCACTACCGCGGTATGGCTCGGTGCCGTGCAGTGGTTCCCGGAATCCGCAATCTGGGCCTGGCCGCTGGTGAGCAATCTTGGCGTCTATATGTTTGGCATTGTGCTGGGGGCAGTGATCACCGCGCTGATGGTGCTATTCCTGCGCAACATGCAGTACCGCAAAGGCAAGCTGCTGATCGACTCGCTGTAAGATAAGGAGATACATCATGACGCTGCTGGCTACGCTTCGCGACTGGCTCGATCAACAGCAACTGGATGCGGTACTGATTTCATCACGGCAAAACAAGCAGCCGCATTTTGGTTTTGCCACCGGCTCAGGCTATGTGCTGGTCACCCGGCAGACGGCGCATATTCTGGTGGATTTTCGCTACTATGCCCAGGTGGCAGAGCAGACCAGCGGCTACCAGCTTTACCTGCTGGAAAGCCAGAAGCCGATGGCGGCGATTGTCAACGCGATCGCCGCCAGCGAAAGCCTGCGGCGAATTGGCTTTGAGGGGGAACAGGTGAGCTGGCAAACCGGCAGCGACTGGCAGACGCAGCTCAACGCCACGCTGGTGGCCGTGTCGCTGGATGCGCTGCGGCAAATCAAAACGCCGCAGGAGATCGCCATTATCCGCGAAGCCTGCCGCATTGCGGATATCAGCGCGGCGCATATCCGCCGCTTTATCCAGCCGGGAATGCGCGAGCGTGAAGTAGCCGCGGAACTGGAATGGTTTATGAAACAACAGGGAGCGGAAAAACCCTCCTTTGATACCATCGTTGCCAGCGGCCCGCGCGGCGCGCTGCCGCACGGTAAAGCCTCTGAGAAGGTTATCGTGGCGGGTGAGCTGGTGACGCTGGATTTTGGTGCCCAATACCAGGGGTATTGTTCTGACATGACGCGAACGTTTCTGGTGACAGGGCGCGATCCTGCCCCGGAAAAAATGCCGCTGTGGAGTGTCTATGACACCGTGCTCACCGCGCAACTGGCGGCCATCGCGGCCATCCGTCCCGGCGTTCGTTGTTGTGACGTTGATGCCGCCGCCCGCAATGTCATTGCTGAGGCGGGCTATGGCGCGAATTTCGGCCATAACACCGGTCATGCCATCGGCATTGACGTCCACGAAAACCCGCGCTTCTCCCCCACCGACACGACGATTTTACAGCCCGGCATGCTGCTGACGGTGGAACCGGGAATTTATCTTGAGGGCCAGGGCGGCGTGCGTATTGAAGATGTTGTACTGGTCACGGCTGACGGGGCGGAAGTGCTTTATACCCTGCCCAAAACGCTGCTGGCGACAGGAGAAGGATCATGGATGTAGCATTACTCAAGGCATTATGCGAGGCGGATGCCATTGCCGCCGCCGAGCAGGAAGTCCGGCAGATTATCCTCAATGAAGCCGATAACTTCGGCAAGCCCGTGCTGTTTGACGGCCTGGGTTCGGTGCTTATTCGGCTTAATGAAAGCCGCGGCCCGAAAATCATGGTCTGCGCGCATATGGATGAAGTGGGCTTTATCGTGCGCAGTATTACCAGTACGGGCGGGATTGACGTCCTGCCCATCGGCAACGTCCGGATGGCGGCGCGCGAGCTGCAAACGGTGCGGATTACCACCCGCAAAGGCGACAAAATCAGCGGCCTGCTGGAGGGTGAACGCCAGGGTAACGAGGTGGGCAAACTGCGCGTCGATATTGGCGCACGCAGCGCGAAAGAGGTAGAGGAGGCCGGCATTGCGCCCGGCGATCGTGTGACTTTTGCCACTGCGTTTGCTGAGCTGCCGCGTAACCAGGTAATGGGCAAAGCCTTTGACGACCGGCTCGGCTGCTATCTGCTGATCTCACTGCTGCGCGAACTGCACCAGACGCCGCTCGACGCGGAGATCTGGCTGGTCGCCAGCTCCAGCGAGGAAGTGGGACTGCGCGGCGGACACACCGCCACGCGCAAAGTTAACCCCGATCTGGCGATTGTCCTCGACACCGCCTGCTGGGCAAAAAACTTCGATTACGGCCACGATAACCACCGCCAGACCGGCGCGGGGCCGATGCTGGTGATCCACGACAAGTCGATGATGGCTCCGCCAAAACTGACCGCCTGGGTGGAAGATCTCGCAGCCAGCAACGATATTCCGCTTCAGATCGATATGTTCAGCAACGGCGGCACCGATGGCGGCGCGGTGCATCTTAGCGGCACCGGAATTCCGACCGTGGTCATTGGACCGCCAACGCGCCACGGCCACTGCGCCGCCTCCATTGCCGACGCAAATGATATAGCCCTTACCCACCAGCTTCTGGTGGCGATGTTAACCCACACAAACGCCGAAACCGTAGCTCATCTGACGGATTTCAGATGCTGATTCTGCGTTTACAGGAGCCGTTATGTTAACCATTCCGTTTCTCTGCCCGTTACCCAACGGGCTGCACGCCCGCCCCGCCTGGGAGCTGAAAGAGCAGTGCAGCCAGTGGCACAGCGATATCCGTTTTATTAATCACCGCCTCAACAGTCAGGCGGATGCCAAAAGCTCGCTGGCGCTGATCGGCACCGGCACGCTGTTTAACGACAGCTGTAGCCTGGAGATTAGCGGTAGCGACGAAGAACAGGCGCGGCGTGCGCTGGAACATTATCTTGAGCACCGTTTTATCGACAGCGACAGCGAACAGCCGCTCAATTCCGTCCCGGTAAACCAGCCGCTGCCCCGCTCGCTTTCCCGCCTGAACCCGGATCTGCTGGCGGGCACCGTGCTGGCCGCCGGTATCGGTAGCGGCATGTTGACGCTGTGGCACAGTGACAGTCTTGAGTGCTATCGCACCATCGCCGCCAGCCCGGAAGATAATACCCGTCTTGAACACAGCCTTGCCGCGCTCGCCGAGCAGTTTAACCAGCAGCTTCAGGTGCTCGGTGGGGAGAGTAAAACCATCGTCAGCGCCCATTTATCCTTAATTCAGGATGATGAGTTTGCCAGCAACATCCGCCGTCTGATGC
This sequence comes from Superficieibacter sp. HKU1, assembly GCF_029319185.1. Taxonomy (NCBI): domain Bacteria; kingdom Pseudomonadati; phylum Pseudomonadota; class Gammaproteobacteria; order Enterobacterales; family Enterobacteriaceae; genus Superficieibacter; species Superficieibacter sp. HKU1. Next base: position 1,498,962 of record NZ_CP119754.1, on the reverse strand, counting down.
GGGAAAGTAAGCTGGGGCTGGCGGCGGCGATCATCGCCAACATGGAACAGATCAGCGAAAAACTCTCCGCCTCCAGCAGTGAATATTTACGTGAGCGGGTCAGTGATATCCGCGACATAAGCGAGCAGCTTCTGCATATTACCTGGCCGGATCTGCGCAAAGACGTTGCCCGCACTCTCACCCGGCCGACGCTACTGATCGCCGAAGATCTCACCCCAAGCCAGTTTCTGAGTCTCGATCTTAGCCAGCTTAAGGGCATGATTCTGGAGAAAACCGGGCGCACCTCGCACACCTTAATTCTCGCACGCGCCTCCTCAGTGCCGGTGCTGAGCGGCATTAGCGTGGCTCAGCTTGCGCCGCTGGTAAACCGCGAGGCCGTACTCGACGGCCAGTGCGGGGTACTGGTGATGACACCAGACGAGGCAATCAAAGGCTATTACGCTATCGCCCGCCAGCTTGCCGATAAACAGGCTCACCAGCAGGCGCAGGCCGCCGCCTTACCGGCGCTGTCGCGGGACGGCAAAAGTCTGGAAGTCGCTGCCAATATCGGCAGCGCGCTGGAGGCACCGGGGGCGTTTTCTCTGGGGGCGGAAGGCATCGGCCTGTTCCGCAGCGAAATGCTGTACATGGATCGGGATCGCGCGCCGGATGAGCAGGAGCAGTTTGAAGCCTATCAGCAAGTCCTGCTGGCCGCAGAAGGCAAGCCGGTTATTTTCCGCACCATGGATATCGGCGGTGACAAGCCGCTACCCTATCTCAATATTCCGCAGGAAGAAAATCCCTTTCTCGGCTATCGCGCGGTGCGTATTTACCCGGAATTTGCCGATCTGTTTCGCACTCAGCTACGGGCGATTTTACGCGCCGGGGCGTTTGGCAATGCGCTGTTGATGATCCCGATGGTACACAGCCTGGATCAGATCCTGTGGGTGAAACAGGAGCTGGAGCGGGTGCGCACCCAACTCCAGTCACAGGGGCTACGCTTTGCCGCCACCCTCCCGCTGGGGATCATGGTTGAGGTGCCGTCGGTGTGCTATATCATCGACCATTTCTGCGATGAGGTGGATTTCTTCAGCATCGGCTCTAACGATATGACGCAGTATCTTTATGCCGTGGATCGTAATAACCCGCGCGTCTCGCCGCTGTACAATCCCATTACGCCCTCTTTCCTGCGCATGCTGCGCCAGATTGTCAGCGTGGCTCATCGCCACGGTAAGTGGGTCGGTATCTGCGGTGAACTGGGCGGCGAACAGCGTTATCTGCCGCTGCTGCTGGGCATGGCGCTGGATGAACTCAGCATGAGCGGTCCGCGCATTCCGGCGATCAAAAGCCTGCTGCGCCAGCTTGATAGCCAGAGCTGCCGCGAACTGGCCGATAAAGCCTGCGAATGTCGCAGCGCGGACGAAATAGAAGCGCTGCTGATGGAGTTCACCCCGCAGGAGGATGCCCGCCCGCTACTGGCGCTGGAAAATATCTGCTTTGTGGATAACCTCACCCGCAAGGAGCAGGTGATCCAGTATCTGTGCGGCAATCTGGCGGTCAACGGACGTACCGATCGCCCGGTGGAGCTGGAAGAGGATATCTGGCAGCGCGAAGAGATCGTGACCACCGGCGTCGGCTTTGGCGTGGCGATACCGCACACCAAATCACCCTGGATCCGCCACTCCAGTATCAGCATCGCCCGCCTCCCGTCCCCGATAGACTGGGAATCGGAAATGGGCGAGGTCGAACTGGTCATTATGCTGACGCTGGGCGAACACGAGGCGATCAACCACGTTAAAGTGTTTTCCCAACTGGCGCGTAAGCTGGTGAACAAAGGTTTTCGCGAATCGCTGTTCTCGGCTCGCGATGCGCAGGGCATTCTTGATCTGCTCAACGCAGAGCTGACGTTCTGACCTTCACTGGAAACGCGTCTGATACTCCCCCGGCGTCAGCCCAAACTGACGCCGGAATAGTCGGCAAAAATAGTCGCTGTCCGGATAACCACAGCGGCGTGCCACATCCCCGACGGTAAACTGATACTTCTGCAACATAATGCGCGCCTTCGCCATCCGCACCCAGCGCACATAATCAACAAAGCTCATTGTTCCCTGCTCGCTGAACAGCCGGGAAAGGTGATTTGGCGAGATATTAAAAAATGTCGCCACGCTGGTCCGCGTCAGCGGCTCGGCATAATTATCCTGTAACCAGTTACAGATGCTCTGATAAAGGAATATCGGTCGCGACTGGGTCCGGTCAGGGGTTGCATTCACGACCTTGCGGCATAAGTGCAGAAGGCTGAGCGTTAGCGGGCGAATAATATCCTGATCCTGCGGGGAGCGACTCAGGAGCGTCAGCGCGGTAAGGATCGCCTCGCCTTCACCGCGCTGAAGATGCGGCAACTGGATTTTACGCAGCGGAACCGGAGTAATCCCGCTGCGATTATCATAAAACGCCAGACCCAGCCAGGCCGCAGCAAATACCAGACTTAATACCATGCCGGGCTTATCAAACTGCGGCGCATTGGCGGCACGCGGTGGAATGAACAGCATTTCCCCCTGTACGATACGATGCTGCTCAGGCTCCAGTCGGTTACCATATTCACCGCGTAACACCACTTCCAGGCGTGGAAAATCAATGCACAGCGCCCCGGCGTTCACCCTTTTCTGCGCGCTGGCAAACCAGACGCGGCCCAGATGCTGTGGGTTAAGCACCAGGCCACTGAGCAAATCGGCAAAAAATTGTTGATCGGCGGGAAGCGACAGCTCGGGCATGAAGAGTATTCCGGTAAGAGCAGATGCGCTATTTTACCCTGAAAATAAAATGTTTTTTGGCCTGGCGACAAACCTGTGACGCCAGGCCTGTTTTCTACGACTGAATAAAAGTCAGCAGATCGACATTAATATCCTGCTTATGGGTAGTGCAGATGCCGTGGGAGCCGCCTTTATATACCTTCAGTTGCGCATCAGGCAGCAGCGCCGCCGCCGCTTTGCCGCAGGTTTCAAACGGCACGATCTGATCGTCATCGCCGTGGATCACCAGCGTCGGGATGGTCATTTTTTGCAGATCCTGATGAAAATCGGTTTCTGAAAATGCCGCGACGCAGTCATAAAGGGCTTTAATCGACCCCTGCAATCCCTGGCGGACAAAACTCCTGCGCACCGCTTTCGACTCTTTGGTGCCGAAGCGGTTGTAGCCATAGAAGGCTTTGGTTAATTCATAAAAGAATGCCGCGCGATCGTTGATCACGCCCTCACGGATGCCGTCAAACACCGTTTTATCGACGCCGTCCGGGTTAGAATCTGTTTTGATCATAATCGGCGTCACGGCACCAATCAGCACCGCTTTCGCCACGCGGTCGGTGCCATGACGGCCAATATAGCGTGCTACCTCGCCGCCGCCGGTCGAGTGCCCTACATGCACCGCGTCCTGCAAATTGAGATGCGCGGTAAGCTCGGCCAGATCGTCGGCATATTGATCCATATTGTGCCCTTCCCAGGGCTGCGCCGAGCGACCGTGGCCGCGCCGATCGTGGGCGATAACCCGAAACCCCTTTGAAGCCAGATACAGCATTTGATCTTCGAAAGCATCTGCCGTCAACGGCCAGCCGTGGCTGAACACGACGGGTTGACCGCTGCCCCAGTCTTTAAAGTAAAGATAGCTGCCGTCTTTCAGGGTAAGTTTATCAAAACCACTCATGAGAACTCCCGTTATGTCAGGGCGCTGCAAAATGCAACGATGCTTAAAAGCATAAGCCAGAATGATGAAAAGTGACGGCTGTCGCAAAAAACACCTGCCGATTACGCGCTAACTTCTGTGCGCCAGGTCACTTCAAAGTCAGGCCAACTCTCAGTATGATGGGGATAGCTAACCCTCACCTCTGACGGTGGGGGTTTTCTTTTGGATTTTGCAGCACATAGCTGCCAACAATAACATGGAGTAAAAAATGTCCAGACCTGCGATTATCATCAATGAGTTTGATGCCGAGCGTATTGACCGTCTGCTGGAGAAACCCGCTTATGCCGCGCTGCCGGTTGCCGACGCGCTGAATGCAGAGCTGGATCGCGCGCAGATGTGTCCTCCCGAGTCGCTGCCGGGTAACGTAGTGAGTATGAATAGCACCGTCCGGTTCCGCGACCTTACCAGCGGAGATGAGCGCGTGCGCACCCTGGTTTTTCCGGCGCAAATGACCGATAGCGCCACTCAGCTTTCCGTGCTGGCTCCGGTGGGCGCGGCGTTGCTGGGTCTTGAGGTGGGCAGCGCCATTCACTGGGACCTTCCCGGCGGCGCATCTGCCCATCTCGAAGTGCTTGAGCTGCTTTATCAGCCCGAAGCCGCCGGTGACTATCAGCGTTAACGTTCTGCCTTAAGCGCCAGCCGCTTTTCAGAGGATGTTTTTGCATCCTCTTTCCGCCCTTCTTTGCTCACCCTGGCCGGATACAAAACTTTACAGCGCCTGCGTTATCGGGCGGCAATTTTGCGAGCCCGCAGACATCTCTTTCTGACAAAATATGCTTTGATATCAGCATCAATCACAAGGAGGAGCAGATATGTATAACACTATCATTATGCCGGTTGATGTTTTTGAAATGGAGCTCAGCGATAAAGCTGTCCGCCATGCAGAATTTCTGGCGCAGCAGAAAGGGGTCATTCATCTGCTACACGTCCTTCCGGGGTCCGCCAGTATGACGATGCAGCGTTTTGCCGCCGATCTCCGTCGTTTTGAAGAGCATTTACAACAGGAAGCGGAAACCCGCCTGAAAACCATGGTTGCGCATTTCAGCATTGACCCGTCGCGCATTCAGGTTCACGTGCGGATGGGCAGCGTGCGCGACGCGGTAAACGCGCTGGCGGAAGAGTTAAATGCCGATGTGGTGGTGATTGGATCGCGCAACCCGTCTATCGCTACGCATTTGTTAGGCTCTAACGCCTCAAACGTGATCCGCCACGCGCATATTCCGGTACTGGTGGTGCGCTAACGTTTAGCGCCGGGGGGGGGATATCTGCCCGGTGGCGCTGCGCCATCACTTTCGCACCCAACGGACCGCAAAAAAGGGCCACCCGAAGGTGGCCCACTCACATTGCAGGTATTATCTTACTTTTTTTGATTATGCGGTTTTGGTGCGAATCAAATAATCGAACGAGCTAAGAGACGCTTTCGCCCCTTCGCCGGTGGCGATGATGATCTGCTTATACGGGACGGTAGTGCAGTCGCCCGCGGCGAAAACGCCTTTGACGCTGGTTTCACACTTCGCATCGATAATAATTTCGCCCATCCGGTTACGCTCAATCGCGCCTTCCAGCCAGGTTGTATTTGGCAGCAGACCAATCTGCACAAAAATGCCCGCCAGTTCAACGTGGTGTACATCGCCGCTCACGCGGTCACGGTACTCCAGCCCGGTCAGTTTAGCGCCGTCGCCTTTCACTTCGGTGGTCTGCGCGTTAAGAATAATATCGACGTTTTTCAGGCTGCGGACTTTATCCTGCAACACCTGGTCAGCCTTCATTTCTGGCGCAAATTCCAGCAGCGTTACGTGCTCAACGATACCCGCCAGATCGATTGCCGCTTCCACGCCGGAGTTGCCGCCGCCGATCACCGCGACGCGCTTGCCTTTAAACAACGGGCCATCACAGTGCGGGCAGTAGGTCACGCCTTTGGTGCGGTACTGATCTTCGCCCGGTACGTTCATGTTGCGCCATTTGGCGCCGGTAGCGATGATCACGCTGCGCGCTTTCAACACCGCGCCGGAAGCGGTTTCAATCTGATGCAATCCGCCCTCTTGCGCCGCAGGAACCAGTCGTGACGCACTCTGGGAATCAATCACATCTACCGCATAGTCGTTAACGTGCGCTTTCAGCGCGCCCGCCAGCTTCTGACCTTCGGTCTTCGGCACGGAGATATAGTTTTCGATATCAACAGTATCCAGTACCTGACCACCAAAGCGCTCGCCCATCAGGCCGGTACGAATACCTTTACGCGCCGAGTAGACCGCCGCTGCCGCACCCGCCGGACCGGAACCCACAATCAGCACATCATATGCATCACGCTGATTCAATTCTTCCGCCGCGCGTTTTTCTGCACCGCTGTCTACTTTCGCCACGATTTCCGCCAGCGTCATACGACCCTGACCGAACTCTTTGCCGTTGACGAACACTGCCGGAACGCCCATCACGTTACGATCGGTGATTTCGTTCTGGAACGTGCCGCCATCAATCGCCGTATGCTTAACGCGCGGGTTCAGCACCGCCATCAGGTTCAGCGCCTGCACTACATCCGGGCAGTTATGGCAAGAGAGTGAGTAGTAGGTTTCAAATTCAAAGTCGCCGTCCAGATCGCGGATCTGCTCCAGCAGCGCCTGCGCTTCTTTCGACGGATGCCCGCCGGTCCACAGCAGCGCCAGCACCAGCGAGGTAAATTCATGCCCCAGCGGCGATCCAGCAAAGCGCGGGCCATGCGTGGAGCCAGGGTTAGTAATCAAAAATGAAGGTTTACGCACCGCCAGCGAATTATCTTCTTTATAAGAGACTTTTTCTGACAGCGTAGAAATTTCAGCCAGCAATTCCTTGATTTCTGCCGATTTGGCGCTGTCATCCAGCGTGGCAATCAGCTCAACAGGTTTAGTCAGCTTCTCAAGATAGGCTTTGAGCTGGGTTTTCATATTGGTGTCGAGCATGGGTATCTCCTGGGCTTAAAACATCATCATGCAAGCTGCCTTATTGGCGGCATCTGAATGCAACTTGGATCATGGTGTTAGAAAAGAAACGGGCACTATGCACCCGTTCCTGAGCGAAATTCACAAGTATTTCGTGTTACAGGAAGGCGGCAAGCTTATGAATCCCCGGGAGCTTACATAAGTAAGTGACCGGGGTGATTAAGCGCAGCCAACGCACCTGTAGCGCGAAAGACGCAGTGAATTTTAGATTTTGCCGACCAGGTCCAGTGACGGAGCCAGAGTCGCTTCACCTTCTTTCCACTTAGCCGGGCACACTTCGCCTGGGTGGGAAGCTACATACTGAGCCGCTTTGATTTTACGCAGCAGGTCAGACGCGTCACGGCCAATACCTTCAGCAGTCACTTCAACTGCCTGGATGATGCCCTGCGGGTCAACGATGAACGTACCGCGGTCAGCCAGACCTTCGTCTTCACGCAGCACTTCAAAGTTACGTGCCAGTGCAGCAGTTGGGTCGCCGATCATTGCATATTTGATTTTAGCGATGGTTTCAGAGCTGCTGTGCCATGCTTTATGGGTGAAGTGGGTGTCGGTGGAAACAGAGTAAACGTCCACGCCCAGTTTCTGCAGTTCTTCGTAATGATCCGCTACGTCGCCCAGTTCGGTCGGGCAAACGAAGGTGAAGTCAGCCGGATAGAAGAAGAATACGCTCCAGCGGCCTTCGGTATCTTTCTCGGTAACTTCGATGAATTCACCGTTTTTGAATGCCTGGTTTTTAAAAGGTTTGATTTTAGTGTTGATCAAGGACATCTATACTTCCTCCGTGTTTTCGTTGAGGTGTAAGTTAACGAAATTTTTATGATTCGGCTAATGCGTTTCCATTATCAAATCAATAAGCGTTAGCTAACAACTATCACATGACGATGTTGTGAACTCCGGACGTTAACCGCAATTGTGCAGCATGGCATCATTGACAATGTTACTTAAAAGTTAACAATCTCAATGCAGCCAGGAGCAATAGACTGGCAAATGCAGGCCGGTGATCCAGAGTCCGGGATTACATCACCCTACAATTGAAAGGGCAATCAGGATTTAACAGGCTCTGCCTATGGCTCTGATAGCCTGCACCATTTAATCACAGAATCTATTAATAGATGACAGATTTATGCACCACCTTGCCAGTGCTGAAACGTAACCGATACTTATTTTCATTAATTATACGAATAATTAATTTAGCGCCATTGGGTTAAGATTTTCCAGACAACTAAAACTAAATTCATCACAGAAATGTAAGAAATCGTTGTTATCCATGTTACTTCCGCAAATCGTCTGGTTAAGTATTGGTTTTTATGATATCTTTATTCTAAGTCAAATCGCTTGCACATTTTAAGACATGCGTTTTATAAATAAATAAAATAATCCCATTTTTATAATTGATATAACACTGTCGATAAAACGGTAATTCATAAGGCTGGTCTATGGCTAATCTCTACGATCTTAAAAAATTCGATCTCAACCTGCTGGTTATTTTTGAATGCATCTATCAGCATTTGAGTATCAGTAAAGCCGCCGCCACCCTCTATATTACGCCTTCAGCCGTTAGCCAGTCCTTACAGCGCCTGCGCGTTCAACTTGATGATCCTCTGTTCATTCGCTCCGGAAAAGGCATTACGCCAACCACCGTAGGGATTAACCTGCACTTGCACCTTGAACAAAATCTTAACCAAATTGAACAAACAATCAACATTACCCATAGCTCCTCGCTGCGTAAGAACTTCGTTATCTATTGCCCGCAACTGCTATTATCTTCCGCATTGATCCAGCCGCTTGACCTTCTGTTGCAAAGTAGTCAGCTTGAAATCGAACATCACGATATGCTGATGTCTTCGGAATCCGCGGAAGATTTGCTGGCGTATCGTAAAGCCGATCTGGTTTTCTCGATGTCTCCGACCACTAATCGTTCGATTTGCTGCTCAGTCTACAAGCAACTTCCGATCGTCGCCGTATGCCGAAAAGAGCATCCGCGCCTGGACACTAGCTGTACTCTCGAGGAATTACTACACGAAGACTTCACGTTTCTTGATAATAATGAACTTGGTTTACGTCAGTTTCAGTCTGAAGTAGAAGTATTTTTACCAGGACGGAAAATAGCTTTTCGCAGTGACTCATTTATCAGTATTATGAATATAATCAGTGCTACCGATCTGGTGGGACTAATGACTGAGGGGTCCTATGAAACATTCAAACAATCGCTGGGTCTGAAAAAAATCACTCTCCCGATGACTTTTTCCCCATTCAATATTTACCTGATGTATAACCGCGCCTCTCTCAATAATTCAACCTTTGCAAACTTTATTAATAAAATACAGTCTCTCTAGCATCATTAACAAAAATATTATTCATATTACATATATAAATAAAATATTTTACTAATCTGAAAAGATGCGCAATAATTCCCTTGCTCTTTAACGCAGCTTATTTATAAGCTATGTTAATCAAATTCAACCTTTCTAACCTCCAAAACGGTAGAAAAATGTCTCTGCATAAATTTCCTCTGGTCCAGAATGTTCTGGAAGCCAGCCGGGAACGTATCCGGTGGACGCTGGAAAATTTCCCTCGCGTATGCGTTTCTTTTTCAGGTGGTAAAGATTCAACCTTAATGCTTCACCTTACCGCCCAGCTAGCGCGTGAATCAGGGAAAAAAATCAGCGTCCTGTTTATTGACTGGGAAGCACAATTTTCCTGCACCATTGCGCATTGTGAACGTCTGCATGATTACTACAGCGATGTCATCGACACGTTTTATTGGGTTGCTCTGCCGCTGACCACGCAAAATTCGCTTTCGCAATTTACGCCTGAGTGGCAATGCTGGGAGCCAGGGGTCAAATGGGTGAGACAGCCTCCGGATTACGCGATCACCGCCCACAGTTTTTTCCCGTTTTATAAATCAGGGATGACATTCGAGGACTTCGTTCAGGAATTTGCCGAATGGTTCTCGCAAAAACGCCCCGCCGCCGTCATGGTTGGCATTCGCGCCGACGAATCTTACAATCGTTTTTTGTCGATTGCGTCCCGGCGTAAGCATCGCTTTTCTGATGATAAACCCTGGACCACGCTCGCGCCTGGGTCGCATGCATGGTACGTTTATCCGATATACGACTGGAAAACAGCCGATATCTGGACGTGGTTTGCCAAAAACCGTCAACCCTATAATCCGCTCTACAATCTCATGTTTCAGGCGGGCGTACCGCCGCGCTATATGCGTATTTGTGAACCTTTTGGCCCGGAGCAGCGTCAGGGTCTGTGGTTATATCATGTGCTTGAGCCGGAACGCTGGGGTCTGATGTGCGAACGGGTGAGTGGCGTTCACAGTGGCGGTGTCTACGCCGGGCAGGACAGCAAATTTTACGGCCATCGCCAGCTCATAAAACCCGATAACCATACGTGGAAGAGCTATGCGCTCTTTTTACTTGATAGCATGCCGTAGAAAACCGCCGAGCATTACCGTAACAAAATTGCCGTTTATTTACACTGGTATCAAAAAAAGGGTGTTATGGATATTCCTGATACTCAGGCCGGTGATATCGGTTCTAAAGATATTCCATCCTGGCGACGTATATGCAAGGTTTTACTTAATAATGATTACTGGTGCCGGATGCTGTCTTTTAGCCCGAATAAACCAGGGAATTACCAGCGCTACAATGAGCGGATAAAAAATAAACGCAAGGAGTGGAAAATATTATGCAACAGCGAATAATGTTAGTACTGGCAGCCTATCTTGATAAGTTGCCAGAGGCTGAACGTATTGAGGCAATCAATAATTTCCGCCGACTGTTACACGAATTGAGTCCTTTTAGCGACAACCCTGTCGATTGTGTATTATGGGTAAGACACGAGAAGCTCGCACCGAATAATTACAATCCGAATAATGTAGCACCGCCAGAAAACAGACTTCTGTTCCGTTCACTTGAAGCCGATGGCTTTACGCAACCCGTGGTTGTCGCAGAAAACAAGCAGGGCAATTATGAAATCGTTGATGGTTTTCATCGTCAGCAGCTGGCGCAACATAAAAGTTCACTGGCGCGAAAACTGAAAGGTTATGTGCCCGTAGCGACTCTGAAAGAGACGTCTGACCGGCGTTCGTCACAAATGGCCTCCACCATTCGCCACAACCGCGCCCGTGGCCGCCATCAAATCAACGCCATGTCTGAGATTGTCCGCGAGCTGGTACAACTGGGCTGGGAGGACATAAAAATAGGCAAAGAACTGGGAATGGATGCCGACGAAGTGTTGCGCTTAAAGCAGGTTAACGGCCTGCTGGAACTGTTCAGCGGCCGTCAGTACTCCGAAGGCTGGACCGTTAAATAACTACAGTTGGCACAACCGTTCGGCAGCGGCCAGCAACGTCGATTCTTGCTTCGCAAAGCACAGGCGAATCAGCTTATGCGGGAAAGGATCAGCGCAAAATACCGATAGCGGGATCGCCGCGACGCCTGCATTTTTCGTCAGCCACTGGCAGAAGCTCACATCATCCAGATCGGAAACCGCGCTGTAATCGGCGAGCAGGAAATAAGTGCCTTCGCAGGGCAGGATCTCCAGCCGGCTGGCGCTCAACGCGCTGATGAACACATCCCGCCGCTGGCGATAAAATGCAGGCAACTCACGATAATGCTGCGGCTCGGCGCGCAGCATATCCGCCAGTGCCAGCTGCGCCGGGGTATTAACGGCAAAGGTTAAATACTGATGCACTTTGCGCAGTTCAGCGCTGATTGCCGCCGGGGCCACGCAGTATCCAATCTTCCAGCCGGTCATATGATAGGTTTTACCAAATGACGACACGGCAATCGCCCGTTCCCGTAGCTGTGGGTGCGCCAGTACGCTGGCGTGCCCTTCTTCGGCAAAACAAATATGTTCGTAAACTTCGTCGCTCAATACGTAGATCTCGCGATCCTCAATCGCCTGCCACAGCGCGTTAAAATCCGCTTTACGCCAGACGGTCGCGGAGGGATTGTGCGGCGTATTAAGGATCACTAACCGGGTACGATCGCTGAGCAACGCGCTAAACGCCTGCCAGTCGACGCGAAAATGCGGCGGCTGGAGCGCCACGCGTTTAAGCACGCCGCCGGACAGTTCAACCGCGGGGGCATAGCTGTCGTAGCTGGGATCAAAGCAAATCACCTCGTCTCCCTCGCGTACCAGCGCGGTGATCGCCGCGTATAGCGCCTCGGTCGCTCCTGCGGTGACGGTGATATCGCTATTTACATCCGGACGATGCCCGTAAAGTTCCGCGGTTTTATCGGCAATCGCTTCTCGCAGCGCCAGCGCACCGGTCATCGGGGCATACTGGTTAGCCCCCTGTGCCACGTGATATGCCAGCCGCTCCTGCAAATAGCCCGGACCGTCAAAATCGGGAAAACCCTGCGACAGGTTGATGGCCTGATGCTGCTGCGCCAGCGCGCTCATTTGCGTAAAGATAGTTGTGCCAAGCGCGGGCAATTTACTTTGTGGGATCAAAGGGCGGCTACTCATTGTGTCTATCCATTGATTTGAGACGATTAAAACCACTATAACACGCTCAGTTCATTTGGCAATCAAGACGCTTAGACGTCCAGACTGCATTATGATATCAGCCGATACTCGCGGTCCGGCGCAAAAACGCCCTCTGCCACCGCCTGCGGTGTGACAACGCCGGTATCCAGCACCCAGCCGCTAATCAGCTCGGCTGGCGTAACGTCGAAAGCCGGGTTATAAACCTGCGCATCGCGCGGTGCCCACTGTACGGCACCAAAACGGCCTGCCGCGCCGGTCACTTCGCTGGCCGCCCGCTGCTCAATGGGAATGGCGTCGCCGTTCGGACAGTGCCGGTCCAGCGTGGTATGCGGCGCAGCCACATAAAAAGGAATGCCGTGAAACGTCGCCAGCACCGCCAGTGAATAGGTGCCGATTTTATTTGCCACGTCGCCATTGGCGGCAATGCGATCCGCTCCGACCCACACCGCATCCACCTGGCCTTTCGCCATCAGACTGGCGGCCATCGAATCGGTAATCAGCTGATAAGGAATACCCAGTTCGCCCAGCTCCCACGCCGTCAGCCGCCCGCCCTGTAACAGCGGACGCGTCTCATCCACCCAGACAGTGGCGATGTTCCCCTGTTGGTGCGCACGGGCGATAACCCCCAGCGCGGTCCCCGCTCCCGCCGTTGCCAGCCCGCCGGTGTTGCAGTGGGTCAGTATCCGGCTGCCCGGCATCACCAGCGCACTGCCGGCCCCGGCGATACGTTCGCAGAGCTGTTTGTCTTCAGCCACCAGACGTTCCGCTTCGGCAACCAGCGCCGGAACAAAATCAGTCAGCGCCAGCGCCCGTTTCATTCGGTCAAGGTTGTTCATCAGGTTAACCGCCGTCGGGCGCGACGCGCGGAGCCTCTCCAGCGCCACCGCCAGTTCCTCTCGTCCCGCCCCGCGCTCTGCCAGCAACGCCAGCAGCAGGCTGGCTGACAGCCCGATTAGCGGCGCGCCGCGCACGCGAAGCGCATGGATGTGCTCAACCAGCGCGTCGACATTGTCGGCAGGCAGCCAGATTTTCTCCTGCGGTAGCGCCTGCTGATCGAGGATAAAAAGCTGATTCTGGCTCACCCGCAGGCTGGTCGTCTGTAGTGTCTGCATCTCGTTAAATCTCTGTTGCGTTGATGTATCACATTGTGTCAGGATGAATTCCAGATGTATAGACGTCTGAATGGCTTTAATCAAAAAGAATAAAGGAGTAAGGCAATGTCGCAATATCAAACGTTCAGCGCCGAAGACGCCGTAGCGTATGCGCAGGAATTTGGCGGGCTGGAAAATCCGTCAGCGCTGGTCGGGGCGCAGGAAGTGGGCGACGGCAACCTTAATCTGGTCTTTAAAATTTTTGATGCGCAGGGCGTGAGCCGCATTATTGTGAAGCAGGCGCTGCCCTACGTGCGCTGCGTGGGCGAATCCTGGCCGCTGACCCTCGACCGCGCCCGGCTGGAGGCGCAGACCCTGCGCGAGCATTATCAGCACAGTCCGCAGCACACGGTAAATATTGTGCATTTCAACCCTGAGCTTGCGGTGATGGTGATGGAAGATCTCTCCGACCATCGCATCTGGCGTGGGGAATTGATTAAAGGGGTGAACTACCCGCAGGCTCCGCGCCAGCTGGGTGACTATCTGGCGCACACGCTGTTCCATACCAGCGATTTCTGGCTGCATCCGCACCATAAAAAAGCGCAGGTAGCGAATTTTATTAATCCTGAAATGTGCGAGATCACCGAGGATTTGTTCTTTAACGATCCTTATCAGGTTCATGAGCGGAATAATTATCCGCCAGCGCTTGAGCAGGACGTGGCCGCACTGCGCGACGATGCGCCGCTTAAGCTCGCCGTCGCCGCCCTTAAGCACCGTTTTTTCTCCCACGCCGAGGCGCTGCTGCATGGTGATATCCACAGCGGCTCCATTTTTGTCGCCGAAGGCAGCCTGAAGGCGATAGACGCCGAGTTCGGTTTCTTCGGTCCCATCGGTTTTGACGTTGGCACCGCCATTGGCAATTTGCTGCTTAACTTCTGTGGCGCGCCGGGGCAGCTCGGCATTCGCGATGCCGCCGCCGCTCGTGAGCAGCGTCTGGCCGATATCCGCGAAGTATGGACGACCTTTGCCGAACGTTTTCAGGCGCTGGCGGTGGAGAAAACCCGTGACGACGCGCTGGCCTATCCGGGCTATGTTTCACAGTTCCTGCAAAACGTCTGGCACGATGCGGTGGGGTTTTGCGGTACGGAATTAATCCGTCGCAGCGTGGGGCTTTCCCACGTGGCGGACATTGACACGATCCCCGATGAGGAAATGCGTCACGCCTGCCTGCGTCACGCGATTACCCTCGGTAAAGTGCTCATTGTGATTGCCGATCGGATTGAGAACGTGGACGCGTTGATTGCGCGGGTAAGACAATATAGCTGATCGCGCAGCCCCTCCCTTTCAGGGAGGGGTGAGTTATCCCCGGTACTCAATCACCGACAGCCCGCCGTTATAATCGGTGCTGTAGATAATCCCTTGTGCGTCCACGAACACATCACAGGACTGGATCACCCGCGGTCTGCCGGGCCGCGTATCCATCATCTTCGCTGGCGCGGCAGGCACCAGCGCCCCCGTTTCCACCGGGCGATACGGGTCCGAAATATCATATGCCCGCACGCCCGCATTTTGATACGTGGCAAAAATCAGCGTCGAGCTGATGAAACTGCCGGGGCGATTTTCGTGCAGGTTATGTGGACCAAAATGCGCGCCTTTCGCCACATAATCCGCGTCTTTCGGCTGCGGGAAGGTGGAAATGCTCACCGGATTCGACGGTTCACGGATATCAAACAGCCAGATCAGCTTTTCGCCATCCTGCTGATTATCCAGCACCGCTTCGTCCAGTACCACCAGCAGGTCGCGGTCCGGCAGCGGCAATGCGGTATGGGTCCCGCCGCCAAACGGCGGGCTCCAGTTGCGGTGGCTGATGAGCTTCGGCTGCGTGCGATCTTTCACGTCCAGCAGCGTCAGGCCGCCGTCGCGCCAGCTTGCGTAGGCGGTATCTCCGGCAATAATCGCATGATGCAGGGCATAGCGTTTTCCTTCGGGCCACGTCGGTTTTTCGCCTGCCGCCGGATTCATGCCCGGTAACCACCAGCGCCCCGCCACTTCCGGTTTACGCGGATCGGCCAGATCGATGGTGAGGAAAATATAATCGGTAAAGCCGTCGATCAGCGCCGAAACATAGGCCCAGCGTCCGCCGACGTACCAGATACGATGAATGCCGATCCCGCTGAGCGACAGGAAGCCGATCTCGCGAGGCTTCTCGGGCAGCGAAATATCAAACACGCGCAGCCCGGCGCTCCAGCCTTGGTCCTGTACATCGCTGACCGTCTCGCCCACCTGGCGGGTGTAGTAGACTTTCTCATCGGCAAAGCGGGCATCGGCGAACAGATCGCGGGCGTTAATCACCAGCAGCAGATCGTCATGCGCCTGAATATGCACGTTCCAGGTGCCCGGCGGCGCGGGAACATAGCCCGCTGCCCTGGGGTTTTTCGCATCGCGCACGTCGACTATCGAAAATCCCTGCGACACCATATGGCCAATATAAGCATAACCGCGGTGTACCATCAGCTGCACGCCGTCGGGGCGTCCGCCCTGATCGCTATGGCCGATCAGCCGCATATTGCGGCTGTAATCGGGGGTAGGTAAATCATTCGCCATCGTCCCTCCTTCTGCCGGATGGCGGCGTCGCCTTATCCGGCCTCTACATTCATCCGACTAACTAATCCGCGCGTCAGGCGTTATTTATTCTTCGCTTCCAGCGTGGCGAACCACGGCGCAATGAAGTCCTGGGTCTGGCCCCAGCCCGGAATGATTTTGCCCAGGCCCGCCACGTTGACCGCCCCCGGCTGGCTGGCCAGCAGCGCCTGCGGAATCGTCGCCGCTTTAAAATCATAGGTGGCAGGCGTCTGCTCACCGGCAATCTTATTGGCGATCAAGCGCATATTCGTCGCGCCAATGAGTTTCGGATCGACCGCCACGCTGACTTTCCACGGACTGCCCGCTTCGCGCATCAGTTGAAGGTCCTGATTGGAGATATCAATGCTGTAGAGTTTGATTTCGGTGCGTCCGTTCTCTTTCAGCGCTTTATAGGCCCCCTGACTGAAGGCATCCCAGGTGCCCCAGATGGCGTCGATTTGTCCTTTCGGATACTTCGCCAGCACCGCGCCGACTTTATTCGCCGTGTCGCCCTGTACGTCGGATGAGACCGCGCCGATAGACTCCAGCTCTTTAATCCCCGGATTCTGTTTCAACAGTTCCTTATAGGCCGCCTGGCGACGCTCCATCGGCGGGAAGCCCGCGACCCACAGCTTGATAATATTGGCTTTACCGTTGAAGTCCTTGACCAGTTGACCAAACGACAAATTGGTCAGCGAGGCATCATCCTGCTGGGTGACCGTCACGCCCGGAATGTCGCCGTTCACCGCGGTATCAAAAACGGAGACCTTAATTCCGGCCTCCACCGCTTTTTTGACCAGCGCAGTAGCGTAAGGATCGCGCCCCTGCGAGAGAATAATGCCGTCATACTTCTGGCTAATCGCCTGATTCACAAAGTCCTGGAATTTGGCATCGTCGCCGTTGCTGAGGAAGGTGCTGACCTTAAAGCCCAGCTTTTTACCTTCAAGGATCGCGCCGGAAACAAACTGGGTGGTATTGTCATCCGATCCCAGATTGCGGATCACCGCAATACGGATCGGCCCCTGATGTTCAGCGATGGCTGCAGGAACCGGTGCCGGCGCGGCGGCATACCCCGGAATCGCGCTGACGACACTGGGCGCCAGCAGTGAAAGCATTATTTTTTTCATCTCTCTGTTTCCCCTGAATGATTAACGTCGCTGGAAGTAAGTCAATGCAAGAGCGCCAGCCAGCACCAGCCCCTTAATAATGTCCATGGCGTAATACGGTACGGAGAGCATCACCAGCCCGTTGGAAAGCACGCCCAGAATCACCGCGCCGACCAGCGTGCCCAGCGCATTGGGCTTTCCGGAGCCGGCCAGCGAAAAACCAATCCACGCGGCGGCCACGGCATCCATCAGATAGCCGCCGCCGGCATTCACCTGTGAAGAACCGATGCGCGAGGCCAGCAGAATGCCGCCCAGACCCGCGAGTAAGGAGGCGATAAGGTACGCCGCCACTTTATAGCGGGTAGTGCGAATTCCTGACAGGCGCGCCGCCTCGGCATTGCCGCCGATGGCATACATCCGCCGCCCATGGGTGGTGAGTGACAGGCCGAGCTGCGCCAGCACCGTGACCACCAGCATAATGATCACAATGGTCGGTACCTGTCCGAGCAGGCTAAACGCCTCTGGGATCGTTCCTTCCGCCATTTCGCCGCCCGGCAGCACCATGTTTTCGGTGATGGAGCCGCCGTAGCTGTAGGTCATCGCCACGCCCTGGATCACAAACAGGCTACCGAGGGTGGCGAGCATGTCGGGAATGCGCAGCACCACAATCAGAAAGGCGTTAAACAGCCCGACCAGCAGGCAAAGCGCCAGCGTGGTCAGAATCGCCCCGGTGGTGCCGAAGCCGTGCCAGACAAACAGCGAAACCACCAGCGCGTTCGCCAGCGATGCCGTCGAACCGACCGAGAGATCGAACCCGCCCACGGTAAGCGAGATCGACACGCCAACCGCGATCACCGTGACAATCGCAATGGAGCGCAGAATGTTGATGATGTTGAAAGGATCGAGAAAATTATCCGATGCCAGGCCAAAGATGGCGATCAGCGCCACCACGGTCAGCAGCATGCCCCACTTATAGAGAAAATCGAAAAATTGCTGACGGGGTGATGCCGTCGCGTTTACTGAAAGGGCTTTGCTCACGCCGCCGTTCCTCCGGTCGAGTAATAGAGAAGCGTCTCTTCGCGGGCGTCCTCGCCCTGAATTTCCGCCACGATGCGCCCGTCCCAGAGCACGCAAATCCGATCGCACAGCCCGACCAGCTCGCTAAATTCGCCCGAGGCGTAAATCACGCCCCGACCTTCCCGCGCCAGGCCGTCGATCAACTGAAAAAGATCCGTTTTGGCTTTAACGTCCACGCCTTTGGTCGGCTCGTCAAAAATCAGCACGCTGGCGTTGCCGCGCAGCCATTTGCCGATGGCGACTTTTTGCTGGTTACCACCGGATAAGCGCCGCAGAAGCTGCCCCGGTCCGCTGGTTCTGACCCCGACGCGGGCGATCGTCTCCTGCGCCCAGCGCCACGCCTGACGATGTCCGAACAGGCTCCAGCGCGAAAAGCTGTTATCCGCGCTGACCGCCAGATTCATGGCCACAGACTCATCGATAAAAATCCCCTCTTTGCGCCGTTCTTCCGGCACCAGCGCCAGTCCGCGCGCGACCGAATCCGCCGGATCACGGGGACGCCACGGCTGGCCGTTCAGTTCCCCCCGTTCGCTGCGGCTTTTCGTCGCGCCGAACAGCGCTTTACACAGCTCGGTTTTTCCCGCGCCCGCCAGCCCGGCGATGCCGAGAATTTCCCCCTGGCGCAGGCGCAGCGAAATATCTTTCAGCAGGGTTGCATCATGCAGGCCATCAACGCCAAGCAGGATCTTATCGCCGCACGGCGGACGCCGCGGCGGGTAAATATCGCTCAGTTCATGGCCCAGCATTTTCTCCACGATGGCATCGGCGCTTAACGCCGCCATCGGCCCGCTCTCGATCAATCTGCCGTCGCGCAGCACGGTAAGGGTGTCGCAGATGGCTTTCAGTTCGTGGATACGGTGCGAAATAAAGACCACCGCGATCCCCTGCTGCTGCAGGCGGCGCACCACCGTAAACAGGCGCTCGCTTTCATGGCGATCCAGCGGCGCGGTGGGCTCATCAAGGATCAAAAAACGGCAGTGATGAGAGAGTGCCCGCGCCAGCAGAATTTGCTGTTTCTCCGCCAGCGAACAGCTTTCAATGGTCCGCCGCACGTCCATCGTCACATCAAGCTGCGCCAGTGCAGCGCGTGCCTGACGGCGGACCTCGCCCCAGCGGTAGCGATGACCCGGCTCAGCCAGCGCATCGAGCATAATATTTTCCGCAATACTCAGGCCGGGGATCAGCGCCACGTCCACTTCCTGCTGCACCAGATGAATGCCGAGCCGTTTAGCATCAATCGGCGAACGGATAGTCACCACCGAATTATTAATGGCAATCTCGCCCTCATAATGGTCCCAGGTACCCGACAGCACCGCCATCAGCGTTGATTTTCCTGCGCCGTTTGCCCCGGTTAAGGCATGTACCGAGCCGCCTGTCAGGGTGAAATTCACCTGGTTGAGGGCCTTAACCCCCGCAAAGGCCAGCCCGATCCCCCGCATCTCAAGACGATTGGCTTTCATCGGCTGCGGCTCCCCGTTATTAATGTTTTGATTTAGCGTATATTTCCTGCGAACACCTTGACTGGCAACGACATAAAAGGCATAACATAAAACAAAATATTATTAGCCATCCGGATGTCCAGACATAACATCAGGTTAGCGATTACGCATAAGGACAACACTCATGAGCAACACTGATATTCGCGTCGTTCCCGGCCCCGCCAACTATTTTTCCCATCACGGCTGCCTCGCGCGACTGGCTGATTTTTATAGCGATGAGCAACTTTCACGCGCGTTCTGGATTTATGGCGAGCGGGCCATTGCTGGCGCGCGTCCTTTCCTGCCGGAGGCGTTTGACGCCCCCGGCGCAAAACACTGCCTGTTTACCGGCCACTGTAGCGAAGCAGACGTGGCCCGGCTGGCGCAAACCGCAGGCGACGATCGGGCAGTGGTGATCGGCGTTGGCGGCGGCGCATTGCTGGATACCGCCAAAGCGCTGGCGCGTCGCCTCGGCCTGCCGTTTGTGGCGATCCCCACCATCGCCGCCACCTGCGCGGCCTGGACGCCGCTTTCCGTCTGGTATAACGATGCGGGTCAGGCGCTACAATTTGAACTCTTCGACGACGCTAACTTCCTTGTACTGGTCGAGCCGCAGATTATCCTCAACGCCCCGGCGGAATATCTGCTGGCGGGGATTGGTGACACGCTGGCGAAGTGGTATGAAGCGGTGGTGCTGGCCCCGCGGCCGGAGGAACTGCCGCTTACGGTGCGCCTTGGCATCAACGGCGCGCTGGCGATCCGCGATGTGCTGTTAGCGCAAAGCGAGCAGGCGCTGGCCGATCGGCAGCGCGGCGAGCTGACTCAGGATTTTCGTGATGTAGTGGATGCGATTATCGCGGGTGGCGGCATGGTCGGCGGCCTGGGCGAGCGCTATACCCGCATCGCCGCGGCGCACTCGGTGCATAACGGCCTGACGGTATTGCCGCAAACCGAGAAATTCCTGCACGGCACGAAAGTGGCTTACGGCATTCTGGTGCAAAGCGCGCTGCTGGGTCAGGATGATGTGCTGGCGCAACTTAATGCTGCGTATCACCGTTTTCATCTGCCTACCCGACTGGCCGAGCTGGAAGTGGACATTAACAATCGCGAGGAACTGGACCGGGTGATTGCCCATACCCTGCGCCCGGTAGAATCCATTCACTTCCTGCCGGTCACCCTAACCCCGGAAACCCTGCGCGCCGCCATCGAAAAAGTCGAATTTTTCGGCCGTTAACCTCCGTTTGTTGCCCGCCTCTGTCGCCTGACGGAGGCGTTGGCGACGTCATTCCTGATGTTGTGCGATATCTGCTACTTCTGTGGCTGTGCCGGGGAGCAAATCCGCCCTAGCAGCACTTCATGCCGCCTTTACCGCCGTAGCGCGCGTCCTGGCGTTCGCGGAAAAATTCCTCATAGGTCATCGGCGTCTGATCCGGATGCGTGATGCGGATATGCTCAACGTAGTTGTCATAATCCGGCACGCCGATCATCATTTTCGCCGCCTGCCCCAGATATTTTCCCGCTTTAGAAAGGGTATCAAACATAGCAACTCCATAACGTCATCCCTCCCCCGATTGAGGGAGGGACGCTTCAGAAAGAGATCAGTGCGCGCCTTTTGACTGCGCGACGATCTGGTCCAGATTCTCCGGCATCGGCTGGTACGGCGTTTCTTTTGCCGTCACTCCATTCTGCCTCAGCGCCGTCATTGCGGTTTTGATGGAGAACAGCGCCAGCACCACGACCACCACCATAAAGAAGATGGTCAGGCCCGCGTCAAGACGGTTGTTAAACACCAGTTGCGCCAGCTGAGACTCCGTATACTGCGACGGAATATTGCCGCTGTCTATCATCGCCTGGAACTTATTGGCGATGGCAAGGAAGCCGACTTTGGCATCCGGGCTGAAGGATTTCTGCCAACCGGCGGTGAGGGTACAAATCAGCAGCCACGCGGTAGGCACCAGCGCGACCCAGGCGTAACGCTGACGCTTCATCTTGAACAGAACCACCGCGCACAGCATCAGCGCCATCCCCGCCAGCATCTGATTGGCGATACCAAACAGCGGCCACAGGGTATTAATGCCGCCCAGCGGATCGACCACCCCCTGATGGAGGAAATACCCCCACGCCAGCACGCACAGCGCCGTCGCCAGCAGGTTAGCAGGCAGCGAATCGGTACGCTTGAGGCCGGGGGCCATCACGCCCAGCAGATCCTGGAGCATAAAGCGCGCCGCGCGGGTCCCGGCATCCACCGCCGTCAGGATAAACAGCGCCTCAAACAGAATGGCAAAGTGATACCAGAAGGAGACATCCATCAGGCCGCCGAGCGCGCCGTGCAGGATATAGGCCATCCCCACCGCCAGCGTCGGTGCGCCGCCTGCCCTGGAGATAATGGACTGCTCGCCAACCTCGTTAGCAATATGCGCCAGCGTCTCAGGCGTAATGCTAAAGCCCCAGCTACTCACCACCTGCGCGGCCGACGCCACCACGTCCGCCGTACCTGCCGGAGCCAGCACCGCCATCGGGCTGTTCATCGCAAAGTAAACGCCCGGATCGATAATGCACGCGGAAACCAGCGCCATGATGGCCACAAAGGACTCCATCAGCATACCGCCGTAACCGATAAAACAGGCCTGCCCCTCATTCGCCAGCATCTTCGGCGTGGTGCCGGAGGAGATCAGCGCATGAAAGCCCGACACCGCGCCGCAGGCAATGGTAATAAACAGGAACGGGAAGAGATTCCCCGTCCACACCGGCCCGGTGCCGTCAATGAATTTGGTCATGGCAGGCATGGTCAGCGTCGGACGCATGATCAGAATGCCGATCGCCAGACCAATAATGGTGCCGATTTTGAGGAAAGTAGAGAGGTAATCGCGCGGGGCCAGCAGCAGCCAGACCGGCAGTACCGCCGCCACAAATCCATAGCCCACCAGCATCCAGGTTAACTGGATCCCGGTAAAGTCGAAGTACGGTGCCCAGGTTGCGCTTTCCGCCACCCAGCCGCCGGAAATGATGGCGAAAATCAGGAAAAACAGGCCGATGACCGAGACTTCACCAATCCGGCCGGGGCGCAGATAGCGGATATAAATCCCCATAAACAGCGCCAGCGGAATGGTAAAGGCGACGGTATACGTTCCCCACGGGCTGTGGGTCAGCGCCTTGACCACAATCATCGCCAGCACCGCGAGGATGATCACCATGATCATAAAACAGGCCACCAGCGCGATAATTCCCGCCGTCGCGCCCATTTCCTCTTTCACCAGCTCGCCCAGTGAACGCCCGTCGCGGCGGGTAGAGACGAACAGCACCATAAAATCCTGTACCGCTCCCGCCAGCACTACGCCCGCGAGGATCCAAATCATCCCCGGCAGATAACCCATCTGCGCCGCCAGCACCGGACCGACCAGCGGACCTGCGCCTGCAATCGCCGCGAAATGGTGGCCGAAGAGTACCTTTTTGTCGGTGGGCACATAATCCAGCCCGTCGTTATAACGCACGGCCGGGGTCATGCGCGTTGGATCTACCGCCAGCACTTTGCGGGCGATAAAAAGTCCGTAGAAGCGATAGGCGATGAGATAAATGCACACGGACGCGACCACAATCCACAGCGCGTTAATCTGCTCACCACGATTGAGGGCAATAAAGCCCAGAGCAAATGCGCCCACAATGGAGAGCACTGCCCATATGAGGTATTTCCCTGAATTGTTCATAGTTGTGTTCCGCTGCCTCAGCCAGAGAGATGTTACATTTTGTTTCTAGAGCATTTGGCAGGATTTAACAACTGTGAAACACTGGAGATCTGAGGTAAAACCGTTTATTTACGTGACAATGTTAACGGGATCACTTTAGGGCGGTAAAGGAGTGAAACGGGTGCGGGTGCTATCTTCGCAATAGCCACCGTCATCCCAGCACCGCCGTACTCAAACGGCAGGTGCAGCAACGTCTTCCCTGCTCGTCGAAGACCACGATCTCCCAGCTCTGATGCTGACGGCCGAGATGCAACGGCTGGCAGACGCCGCGCACTTTCCCCTGCGATACCGCGCGGTGATGCGAGGCGTTAAGTTCCATTCCTACCACGCACTGACCGTCGCGGGTCATCAGATAACCGGCCATCGATCCCAGCGTTTCCGCCAGCGCCGCCGAGGCACCGCCGTGCAGCAGGCCGAACGGCTGATGGGTGCGGGTATCCACCGGCATGTCGGCCTCCAGCATATCATCGCCGATGCGGGTATAGACGATACCGAGATGCGCCACCATGGTGTTCAGGCTGGTGGCGTTGAGTTCATCCAGGGTTAAATGGCGTTTCCAGATCATCTTCAGGCTCCAAGCGTTGAACCGCCGTCCACCACGATATCCTGAAGCGTGATATGGCTGGCGAGATCGGAGGCAAGAAACAGAATGGTACTGGCAATCTCCTGCGGACGGGCGATCTTGCCGAGCGGAATGCCGAGCTTGTACTGCTCGCCAAAACCGCGAATGCGCTGCTGTTCCGCGTCGTCGCTGACCCACAGCGTACGCTGCATGTCGGTATCGGTGGAGCCCGGCGACACCAGGTTACAGCGCACGCCGCTTGCCGCCAGCTCCAGTCCCACCGTCAGGGCCAGGCTTTTCAGCGCGGCTTTAGACGCGCCGTAGGCGCTCATGCCGATACGTGGCGTGTGCGCCGCATCGGACGCCACGGTGACTATCGCCCCGCCTTGCTGACGGCGAAACTGCGGCATGGTCTGCCGGAACAGATTAAACGCGCCGCCGACGTTGACGGCAAAGGTCTGCTGCCAGTCCTCAAGGCTGAGGCCATCCGTTGGCCCCATGCGCAAAATGCCCGCCGCGTTGACCAGCACGTCCAGCCGATCGCAGGCGGCCAGCAGACGCTGACACACCTCAGCGACATGCGCCGCATCCGCCACATCCAGCGTTTCGGTGGCGAAAGCGTACTCACCCTGCGGAAACGTTATATCGAAGCCGGTGACCGTTGCGCCCGCCTCAACAAATGCCTGCGCCGTGGCATAACCAATGCCTTTACCGGCTCCGGTCACCCACACCGTTTTACCGCGAAAGTCAAAACCGGGCATCACTTCACCTCGCGGGACAGCAGCGCCCACCAGGCATCCAGGGTGGGGTTTTTCGCCAGCATCACAAAATCAATATCGCCATGGACTTTCCGCCAGCGCGCCGCCAGCGCCATCATGCGCACCGAATCCAGCCCGTAGTCGATCAGGTTTTCGTCATCCAGCGGTTCATCGGATTCATCCAGCAGCGGCAGGATCAGCGCACGCAGGGCGTCTTTACTCTTCGGCACTGGCGCAGGCAACAGTTCTTCGGTCATGACTACGCGTCCCGAGCGCCCTGCAACGTAGTTCAGCGCCATCAGGTGCTCCTCGCGGCTGAAATCAGCCAGCGCGTCGGCGACCATAAACGGCTGAATATCGCGCATAAAGGCGTCGGTGGCGGTGGTCATGCAGCCGATATGAGCATAAACCCCGGTGATGATCAGCTGATTGCGTCCCGTGGCCTTAAGCTGCGCTTCCAGCGGCGAGCGATGAAATGCGCTGTAGCGCCATTTCACCAGCACGGTGTCGCTTTCATCCGGGGCCAGCGCGTCGACGATTTTTTGCTGCTCCGGCGAACGGGTCAGCCCCGGCCCCCACATATCATTGAGCAACGCGCGATCTTCAGCGCTCTGCTCTTTCGGCTGGGCGGTGTAGTACACCGGAATATTGTGCTGTTTGCAGTACTGGCGCAGCGCGGCGATATTGGCGACCACCTGCTCCATCATCGGGCAGTTATCGCCCCAGAAGCTGATGAAATAATCCTGCATATCGTGGATCAGCAGCGCCGCCCGTGCGGGATCAACGGACCAGCTGACTTTGTTATCCGGCATATCGCTGGCGGTGGGCAGCGCGTACGCCTGTAGTTTTGGAATGGCCATGACTTTCTCTCCTTCAGACCGGCGAACGGGACGCCAGCCATTGACGCAACTGTTTTTTATCCACTTTACCGACCGGGGTGAGCGGCAGCGCGTCTACGCACTCCACGCGATCCGGCAGTTTGTATTCGGCAACGCCCTGCTCACGCAGGAAACGGCGGACCTGTACCGCGCGCAGCGGCGCGTTAACCACCAGCCACGCGCAGCTTTTTTCGCCCATCAGCTCATCTTCCATACTGACCAGCGCGGCCTGGATCACCGACTCGTGACGCAGCAGCAGGTTCTCGATCTCTTCGGCAGCGATTTTTTCGCCGCCGCGGTTGATCTGATCTTTTTCCCGGCCCTGCACAGTGATGTAGCCCTGCTCATCAATCGCGATCAGATCGCCGGAGCAGTAAAAGCCATTTTCATCAAAGGCGCTGGCGTTGTGCTCCGGGCTTTTGAAATAGCCGCGAAAGGTATACGGGCCACGGGTCATCAGACGGCCTGTTTCGCCGCGCGGCAGCGGATTGCCGTCGGCATCCGCCACCCACACTTCATCGTCCGGGCACATCGGGCGGCCCTGGGTGTTGAGAATGCGATCCAGCGGATCGTCCAGCCGGGTATAGTTGACCAGCCCTTCCGCCATGCCGAAGACCTGCTGAAGCTGGCAGCCAATCTCCTGCACAATGCGCGCCGCAAGCGTTGCGGGCAGACGCGCCCCGCCGACCTGAAGCAGCTCCAGCGAGGCGAGTTGAGCCTTACTGCCATCGTCCTGTAGCGCCTGTAACCACAGGCTTACCGCAGGCGGCACCAGCGGTACCACCGTGATGCGATGCTTTTCAATCAGCGGGAAACAGAGCGTAGCGCTGGGATCGGCGGCCAGCACCACGGTGCCTTGCGCCAGAAACACGCCGAGCGCGCCGGGGGAACTGATGGCGTAGTTATGCGCCGCCGGAAGCGCGCATAAAAAACGGGTCCGCTCGCTAAACTGACAGATTTCATTACTGCGCCGCACGCTGTAGTAATAGTCGTTATGGGTACGCGGGATCAGTTTCGGCGTGCCGGTCGTGCCGCCGGAGAGCTGGAAATACGCCACCTCGTCTGCCGGTGACGGCGTGGCGATAAAATCGTCTGCCGGGTGTGCAATGGCCGCGCCGAGATCGTGTTCGCCCTGATGATGACGTAGCAGCACCACCCGGACGGAGTGGCAGTCGGCCACAAACTGATTCAGAAACGCATCGCTGGCAAACAGCGCGTGCTCACGGTCGGCCACGATCAGCGCTGGTTCGATTTGTGCGGCGTAGGCGGTCAGTTCCGAGCGCTGATGGCTGAACAACGCCATCACCGGCGCGACGCCCAGCTTCAGCAGCGCGAAGAAGGTAATATAGAGTTCGACCACGTTGCCAAGCTGTACCAGCGCGGTCTCTCCAGGCTTAATCCCCTGACGCTGTAATGCGGCGGCCAGATTATCCGAAGCCTGATGGAGCTCGCGATAGCTGACATGGCGCTCGCCGTCAATGACCGCAATGCTATCGCTCTGCGCATGGCGGGTCAGAATGTCGGTCAGCGGCAGATCCTGCCAGTAGCCTTTTTCACGATAGCGGCGAGCTAAATCGTCTGGCCAGCGGGTAAAAGGAATACTCATCATCGTTCCTTACTGTAAGCCGAAGACGTTCAGCATCGTAGAAAGCTTGGTGCCGGTTTCTCGCCACTCCGCGACGGGAGACGACGCGGGAACAATCCCCGCCCCGGCAAATAACCGGATTTGATTCTGATACAGCCGGGCGCAGCGGATCGTCACAACCCACTCGCCGTTACCTTCATCGTCACACCAGCCGACGATGCCGCCAAACAGCTCGCGGTTAAACGGCTCCAGTTCGGCAATCAGTTTCTTCGCAACCTGATGCGGGAAGCCGCTCAGCGCTGGCGTCGGGTGCAGCAGGCAGGCCAGCGACAGCGCGTTTTCCTGCGCGTCACACTCGCCGGTTATCGGCGTGCCCAGATGCCATAACGTTGGCGTAGTGATCAGCTGTGGCGATTCCGGTAGCGTCAAATGGCGGCTGCGCGGTGCCAGCACGGTTTTCATCGCCTGGGTCACCAGATCGTGCTCGTGGCGATCTTTTTCCGAGGCCAGCAGCTTATTGCCCGCTTCGCGATCCAGCACGTCATCCGGCTGACGCCGTGCTGAACCGGCCAGAGGCAGCGAGTTAAACTGGGTGCCTTCTTTACGCAACAGCAGTTCCGGGCTGGCCCCCAGCAGGACGCCGCCGTCGCTGAGCGGCAGATGGAAGTTGTAGCTGGCCGGATTCTGGGCAATCAGACGCTCAAGTAATTCACCGCTGTTAACCGGCGCATCGGTGGCAATCTCAATCAGGCGGGATAAAACGACTTTATCAACCTCAGGCGTGGCGGTCAGTCCGGCGGCGCGGGCGACCATCGCCATAAATTCTTCCTGCTCCGGGATCTCGCGGCGCGCGGTGATATTCAGCGGCGACTGCTGCGCAGCGTAGCGCGCGGAGTGCTGTTTCTCTTTACGGGAGAACGTTTCATGGCGCTCGGGAATAAACAGTTCGCTGGGCTGGGTGGTATCGAACGGGATCGCGCCGACCATCACCGGCTTTTCGATTCCCGCCGCTTTTGCCTGGGCAAACGCCTTCGCCAGCGCCTGCTGGAATGCGCCGTGCGCAAGGTCTCCCCCTTCGGCGGGCGCATTCACCCGCGTAAAACAGCCGGTCGTCGTGAAACTGCGGAACGGCGACATAAAAAGAAAGCGATCGGCGCTTAGCGTCGCCTTTGCCTGCTGAAGCTCTTCAGCCAGTGACGTTTCCATATTCCTCTCCAAAAACGATAAAGATAATAATTATCATTATATTTTGGCTCGCTAACCTAAAAGCAAAAATGCCCTGTGTCAACCGCCAGGGATAGCATCTTGTGCGGGTAAGGCTTGCATCCGCATGAGGCAAAGCTGAAAATGAGAAGCATTCACCACAATAATACAGGATACCGTTCCGTGAATTTTCTCTCTTTACGGCGCAACGCGCTGCTGACGCTGTGCCTTTTTCTTTTCGGAGTAACCTCAGTGCTGGCGGCTGACTGGCCGCGGCAGATCGCCGACAGCCGCGGTAGCCAGACGCTCGATCACAAGCCGCTGCGCATTGTCTCTACCAGCGTCACCCTCACCGGTTCCCTGCTGGCGATTGATGCGCCGGTGATCGCCAGCGGGGCGACCACCCCGAATAACCGCGTCGCCGACGACCAGGGCTTTTTACGCCAGTGGGGCAACGTGGCAAAACAACGCCAGCTCGCGCGCCTGTACATCGGCGAACCCAGCGCCGAAGCGGTGGCAGCGCAAATGCCGGATCTGATCCTGATTAGCGCCACCGGCGGTGATTCCGCGCTGGCACTTTACGACCAGCTTTCGACGATTGCCCCGACGCTGGTCATTAATTACGACGATAAAAGCTGGCAGGCGCTGTTAACCGAACTGGGCCACATCACCGGCCAGGAAAAACAGGCCGCCGCCCGTATTGCCGAGTTCGATCGCCAGCTTGCGACCGTCAAACAGCAGATGAAACTGCCGCCGCAGCCGGTCAGCGCGCTGGTGTATACCGCCGCGGCCCATAGCGCGAATCTGTGGACCGCCGACTCAGCGCAGGGCAAGCTCCTGCAACAGCTCGGCTTTACGCTGGCGACGCTGCCTGCCGGGCTGTACACCAGCCAGAGCCAGGGTAAACGCCACGACATTATCCAGCTCGGCGGCGAAAATCTGGCGGCGGGCCTTAACGGTCAGTCGCTGTTCCTCTTTGCCGGCGACCAGAAGGACGCCGACGCGATTTACGCCAATCCGCTGCTTTCCCATCTTCCCGCAGTGCAACATAAACAGGTCTGGGCGCTGGGCACCGAGACGTTCCGCCTTGATTACTACAGCGCGATGCTGGTGTTGCAGCGTCTGGCGTCACAATTTAAATAAGCATTAGCTGCCGGTGGCTTCCACGGAGGGAGGCGACTGGCGAAAGCGCCGCAATTCGTTCAGCACCAGCAGCAGCACAGCGCCTGTCGCCACCAGCGCAAACCCGCTGACGCTGGCAGAGGTCGCGGGCGTCATAATGGCACCGAGTCCCCCCAGCAGCGCCGCGCCGATGGCATCGCCGGTGACGTTTTGCGCCGTCCATAATCCGTTGATGCGACCCAGCATACTTTCCGGCGTCTGGGTCTGGATCAGCGTATATTGCAGCAGCGAACTGATGGCGCTCAGCCAGCCGAACAGCGCCAGGCACAGCGCGCCCAGTATCCAGAACGGCATCAGCGCAAACAGGCCAATCGCCAGAAACGATCCCACTGTAGTGGCGAGCATAATCAGCCCCGGTCGCTCGCGCTGCGCCAGTCTGCCGCTGGTCAATGCGCCCAGTGCCGCGCCCAGCGGGATGGCGGCATATAATAACCCTATTTGTCCGGCGGACATGTGCCAGTTAATCGCCAGCGCCGGATACAGCACCCGCACGGCGCTTGCCATGGTCAGTAACCCGCCGAGCAGCGCAATACCGCCAATCAGCGGACTGCGGAGTAAAAACTGAAAACCAGCCACCAGCGATTTCAGCGGATGTTCGCGCGGCTGCGGCGGAGGCGGCAGCGCAGGCAGGCTCAGCAACGGCAGCAGGGTAATGAAGGTGCCTGCCGCCGCCAGGCCGTAGTTCCACGCCACGCCGCCGCTCGCCAGCAGGATGCCGCCCAGCATTGGCGAGATCACCGATCCCAGTCGCACGGTCAGCATGGTAATCGCCCCGGCCTGCATCAGATTTTCCCGCCCGACCAGCGCAGGCGTTGCCGCCAGCAGCGCGGTGACGCCGAGCGAGGCGAAAAAGCCGTCCCATAAACCTAATAAATAGATCGCCACCAGTGACGGCTCAGGCAACAGCGCATTAAGGCACAGGCCGATAAAGCCGATACCGCAGGTGCCGCGCGCCAGCAGGATCACTTTTTTGCGCTCATAGCGGTCGGCCAGCACGCCGCCGACCATCAGGCCAATAAACATCGCGCTGCCGGTTAACGTGACGGAAAGTCCGACCTGCCAGGTAGAATGGGTCATCATCTGGATTTGCACGGGGACAGCCACGCCCAGCAAACCAAGCGAGAGAATAGAAATAAAGCGGGCGAGAAAAACGGCGCGAAAAGCAGGATGTGTCTTTAGCAGGCTTAAATTCAGTAGCCAGGATTGTCGGTTCATTACGGTGCCTGTACGTAATGCATTCTCCGGCAGAATGCATTGTGATTGATTTTGTGTATACCCATTCTGTCGCCGCACATGCTACCATAATCAAATAAGATCGATAACGATAATTACTATCATTATCATGCAATGGAAGCTGTTATGTCGCACTCCCCTTCCCTGGTTCGGGCCATTGCGCTACCGGGACTATTGATATTATTGCTGGCCGCCGCCGCCCTCAGTTTGCTCACTGGCGCGAAACCCTTGCCCTTTACCGTGGTGGTGGATGCCCTGACGGGAACCTGCCAGAGCGCCGATTGCACCATCGTCCTTGACGCGCGCCTGCCGCGCACCCTTGCCGGACTGCTGGCTGGCGCGGCCCTCGGACTGGCGGGCGCGCTAATGCAGACCCTTACCCGCAATCCGCTGGCCGATCCCGGCATTCTCGGCGTCAACGCCGGTGCCAGTTTTGCTATCGTGCTGGGTGCCGCCCTGCTCGGTATCGCCTCCCCACAGGAGCTGCTCATAATGGCGTTTTGCGGCGCGCTGGCGGCGACGCTGCTGGTCGCCTTTACCGGCAGTCAGGGTGGAGGGCAGCTCAGCCCGGTTCGCCTGACGCTGGCGGGCGTGGCGCTGAGCGCCGTGCTGGAAGGCCTTTCCAGCGGCATCGCATTGCTTAACCCGGACGTTTACGATCGGCTGCGTTTCTGGCAGGCAGGGTCGCTGGATATTCGCACCCTGCAAACCCTGAAAGTGGTGGTTATTCCGGTCATGATTGCCGCCGCTGCGGCGCTGCTGCTCAGTCGTAGCCTGAACAGCTTAAGCCTCGGCAGCGATACGGCAACCGCGCTGGGCAATAAAGTCGCACGTACCCAGCTCATCGGTTTGCTGGTCATTACCGTCCTGTGCGGCAGCGCGACGGCGGTCGTCGGCCCGATTGCCTTTATCGGCCTGATGATGCCGCATCTGTCCCGCTGGCTGATGGGGGCCGATCACCGCTGGTCCCTACCCGCCACGCTGCTGGCGACGCCCTCGTTGCTGCTGTTTGCTGATGTTCTCGGACGGCTGCTGGTGCCGGGTGAACTGCGGGTTTCGGTGGTCAGCGCGTTTATCGGCGCGCCGGTGCTGATCTGGCTGGTTCGCCGCCGCCAGGCGGGAGGTCTGCGATGAACGCGCCTTCACGCCGTCTGATTTTCTGCTTTTTCATTCTGCTGGCAGCCAGCCTGCTGCTGGCCCTGTGGAGCCTGTGCAGCGGTGCGGTGACGCTGCAACCTGCTCAGGTGCTGGCCGCGCTGTCTGGCGATGCGCCGCGCAACATTGCGCTGGTGGTCAACGAATGGCGGTTGCCGCGCGTGCTGATGGCGCTGGTGACCGGAGCCGCGCTCGGGGTAAGCGGGGCGATCTTCCAGTCGCTGATGCGCAACCCGCTCGGCAGCCCGGATGTGATGGGCCTGAACACCGGCGCCTGGAGTGGGGTGCTGGTGGCGATGGTGCTTTTTGGCCAGCATCTGACCGCCATTACCCTGGCAGCGACGATCGGCGGCATTCTGACCGCGCTTATCGTGTGGGCGCTGGCGTGGCGCAACGGCATTGAAACCTTTCGTCTGATTATTATCGGCATTGGCATTCGCGCCATGCTGATGGCCTTTAATACCTGGCTACTGCTGAAGGCGTCGCTGGAGACGGCGCTGTCCGCCGGATTATGGTACGCCGGGTCGCTCAACGGGCTGACCTGGGCCAAAACCTGGCCTGCCGCGCCGCTGATTTTCATTATGCTGGCCTGCGCCACCCTGCTGGTACGGCGGCTGCGGCTGCTGGAAATGGGCGACGATACCGCCTGCGCGCTGGGGATCAGCGTTGAGCGCTCCCGCCTGCTGCTGATGCTGGTCGCGGTCCTGCTGACCGCCGCCTCCACCGCCCTCGCCGGACCGATCTCCTTTATTGCCCTGGTCGCGCCGCACATTGCCCGCCGCCTCAGCGGCACCGCGCGCTGGGGCTTAACCCAGTCGGCGCTGTGTGGCGCGCTACTGCTGCTGGCCGCAGATTTCTGCGCCCAGCGCGTTTTCCTGCCCTACCAGCTTCCGGTGGGCGTGGTCACCGTCAGCCTCGGCGGTATCTACCTCATCGTGTTACTTATTCAGGAGTCACGCAAAAGATGACCGACACCTCAACCCGCCTGCACGGCGACACGTTGACCCTGGCCTACGGCAAAAAAACCATCGCCGAATCGCTGAGCGTAGCGATCCCCGACGGTCATTTCACGGCGATTATCGGCCCGAACGGCTGCGGCAAATCCACGCTGCTGCGCACTTTAAGCCGTCTGATGACGCCGACGCACGGTCAGGTGTACCTCGACGGCGAGCAGATCCAGCGCTTCGCCAGTAAAGAGGTGGCGAAACGCATCGGCCTGCTGGCGCAGAATGCCACCACGCCCGGTGATATTACCGTACAGGAACTGGTAGCGCGGGGACGCTACCCGCACCAGCCGTTGTTTACCCGCTGGCGTCAGGAGGATGAACTGGCGGTCACCCGTGCGATGCAGGCCACCCGCATTACTGATTTAGCCGGGCAGAATGTCGATACCCTCTCCGGCGGCCAGCGCCAGCGGGCATGGATTGCGATGGTGCTGGCCCAGGAAACCGCCATCATGCTGCTGGATGAGCCGACTACCTGGCTGGACATCAGCCATCAGATTGAGTTGCTGGAACTGCTGAGCGAGCTGAACCGCGAGAAAGGCTACACTCTGGCGGCGGTGCTGCACGATCTCAATCAGGCCTGTCGCTACGCCACGCATTTGATTGCCCTGCTGGAAGGCAAAATTGTCGCCGAGGGCGCGCCCAAGGAGATCGTCACGGCGGAGCTGATTGAGAGGATCTACGGCATGAAGTGCGTGATTATCGATGACCCGGTAGCGGGAACGCCGCTGGTGGTACCGCTGGGGCGAAGGGGTGTGCAGGAGTAAGAAGCGATCTCAGGCTGTTGCCGGACGTTATACTGTGGAACCATGCCTGGCAGCGCTGCGCTTGCACAGGCCTACAAATTTCGAATAACCTTTTGATATTGCTGTTTTTCATTGCCGGGTCTCCCCGGCAACTTTTTACCCCGAAATCTCCCTCAACACCGGCCCTATCGACTCAAACGCCTGCGGCGTAATTATCTCCACGTGGGCGCAGTCCTGGCGGTACACGTCCAGCTCGCCGACCCACGGCGACCAGGCGCGGTGCGGGTCCATGCCTTTTGCCAGCGTGCGTTCGGCGACGAATAGCGTGGCTTTGCCATCAAAGCGCGCGCTGTGCGCGGTGGTAAGCAGGCGTACCGCGTCGGCGTAATTACCTTCGATGGCCGTGAACAGCTCGCTGGAACCCTGCCCCTGCTGAGCGGCGATAAAGGCTTCGCGTTCGCGGGCGATTTCCGCCAGTACCTCAGGATCCAGCCCGTTGGCCTCTTTTTCCGCCCAGTTCTGCGTTTCCGGCGGCCAGGTATCGAGCAGGCCGAGGAACGCCACCTCCTCTCCCCTTTGCCGGAGCCGGGCGGCAATACCCTGCGCCAGCGTTCCGCCGAGCGAGTAGCCAAACAGGTAGTACGGACCGTGCGGCTGCTGCGCCAGCAGCGTGGCAAGATGATGTTCGCAAACGTCATCCAGCGTGTCCGCCGTCGCCATCGGACCGTGCGGACGCGGCGACTGGATGCCGGTAATTGACCAGCGCGCCGGGAGATAGCGCGACAGCACGCTAAACTGCCAGGCGAAGCCGGACGCCGGGTGGAAGCAGAACAGTGTCGGGCCGTGGCTTTCACGCAGCGGCAGCAGCGGCTCGTAACCCAGCCGCGAAACCTGTTCATCGCCTGAAGCTGCATCCAGCAGCGCGCTCAGTTTACCCACGGTTGACGCGACCATAATCTGCCCCGGCGTAACCTCGCGGGCAAACTGGCGGCTCAACTGTGCCGCCAGCCGCATCGCCAGCAGCGAGTGGCCGCCGAGGGCGAAGAAATCCGCGTCCACATCATTTACCTCACAGCCTAACAGCTGTGAAAACGCGTGCGCTACAGCCATCTCCGTGCCGGGAAGCGGCGCGCGGCGCGGATTTTTTGCCGACAGCACTGGCAGCGGCAGCGCTTTGCGGTCCAGCTTGCCGTTGGCGCTGAGCGGTAATTCGCTCAATGGGATCAGCACGACGGGCACCATATGCGGCGGTAAACGTTGACGCAGCTGTTCAGACAGCGCGTCAGTCTCCTCGGGCAGTCCGGACTCAAACACCAGATAGCCGACAAGCTGGCGGGCATCGCCGCCCACGGCCGTCGCCTCGTTAAATACGCAGGCATGGGCCACGGCCTGTGCCACTCCCGGCAGCGACTGCATAACGCGGTCGATCTCGCCCAGCTCAATACGCTGG
This sequence comes from Superficieibacter sp. HKU1, assembly GCF_029319185.1. Taxonomy (NCBI): domain Bacteria; kingdom Pseudomonadati; phylum Pseudomonadota; class Gammaproteobacteria; order Enterobacterales; family Enterobacteriaceae; genus Superficieibacter; species Superficieibacter sp. HKU1. Next base: position 1,463,892 of record NZ_CP119754.1, on the reverse strand, counting down.
CCGCGGATTTTCAGCTGGTCGTCGCTGCGCCCCAGATATTCCACCGCGCCGTTATCCAGCCAGCGGGCGACGTCGCCCGTGCGGTACATCCGATCGCCGGGGGCAAAGGGATCGGCAATAAAGCGGCTGGCGGTGAGATAGGGACGTCCCAGATATCCCTGCGCCAGCTGGATGCCGGTGAGGTAAAGATCGCCCGCCACGCCCGGCGGCACCGGGCGCATCATCGCATCCAGAATGCGCAGCCCGGTATTCCAAACCGGCCAGCCGATCGGCACGCTGTTCCCCTGCACCGCCGCCAGTTCCGGCCCGTACGCCGGATACCAGCTCACGTCCACCGCCGCCTCGGTAGGGCCGTAAAGGTTGTGCAGCGGCACGCCGGTAAGCTGTTCCCACTCGCGACACAGCGCGGTGGGCAGCGCTTCTCCGCTACAAAATACACGCCGGAGGGACTGGCACCGTTCGGCGGCATCGGTGGGATCCAGCGAGGCAACAAACGCCGCCAGCATCGATGGCACAAAGTGGGTGGTGGTCACGCCGTAGTGCGCAAAGAAACGCTGCATGGCGAGCGGATCGCGATGGGCTTCAGGCTCTGCCATCACCAGGCTTGCGCCCGCGATAAACGGCCAGAAGAACTCCCACACCGAGACGTCGAAGCTGCACGGCGTTTTCTGCGCCACCACATCGTCGGCGCTCAGCGGATAATGATCCTGCATCCACAGCAGGCGGTTAACGATGGCCGTCTGCCCTACCATTACGCCTTTCGGGCGTCCGGTGGAGCCGGAAGTAAAGATGATATAGGCGGTGTGCTCAGGGCGTGAAAGGCGCAATGGCGGCGCGTCCGACGGCGGCAGCGGCGCGTCATAGCAGATCGTTTGCAGATCCGGTAAATCGCTGAAGCGGTGGCGCTGATCGTCCGAAGTTAACAGCAGCTGCGGACGGGCATCCTCCAGCATCATGCGCAACCGCTCGTCCGGGTAGCCGGTATCCAGCGGTAGCCAGGCCGCGCCTGCCTCCACGATGGCGTGCAGCGCGAGCGTTAAAAATACCGAGCGCGGCAGGGCGACCGCCACGCTGTCGCCGGGTTTTACCCCGTTCTCGCGCAGCATCAGCGCCAGCGCCGTTACCTGCTGGCGCATTTCGCGGTAGCTAAGCTGATACTGCGCATCGGCCAGCGCTGGCGCGTCCGGCGTTTGGTGCGCCTGCGCTGCCACCAGCGCGCTTAAGGTAGTCAGCGGCAGATCGCGCGCGGTATGGTTAATCCGGGCGATCCGCTGGCGTTCCTCAGCCGAAATCAGTTCTGCCTCGCCGCAGCGCAACTGTGGAGAAGCGGCAAACTGGGTGAGCAGCGCATCAAGCCGGGCGACATGCTCGGTCAGGCTCGCCTCGTCATAGCGCTGTTGATTAGCCAGCACTTCCAGCGACAGCCCACCCTCCTCATCCGGGAACAGCGCCAGTTCGAGATCGTTCACCGGACCGGTTGCCAGCGTATGGGTGGTCGCCGTGATGCCGTCGAGATCCAGCTGATACTCAAAAACTTTGATATTAAATACCGGGCCAAACAGCGGCTCATCACCCGCAGCACGTCCACTGTCGCGGAGAATTTGCTCGGCGTCATAACGCTGGTGGCGACGCATTTTTTTAAGCTGCCCGGCAAGACGCGTCGCCAGTTCGGGCAGCGTCTCAGCCGGATCGATAGTCACCGCCAGCGGCAGCACGTTCAGCACCGGTCCGGTGGCGGACAGCGCCGCCGAACCCATCCGCCGCATAAAGATAAACCCGGCGGCGTAATCGTTGCGTCCGCACAGTCGTCCCAGCCACAGCGCGGCCAGCGCCAGAGCGAGATCCGCCCGCTGGCAGTGAGGCGCGGCGGCGGCAAGCTGATTAAACGCCATCCGGCTCGCGCTGAGCTTCAGGCGCAGAATGTCAGTACTCGCCGCCCTGCCCGGCAGCGGTGCCGGAGAGAGGGAAGCGGGTGCAGGAAGCTGGCGGCGTTGTTCCGCCCAGAATTGTGCATCGCGCGTCCGGGCGTCGCTATCGCGATAGCGTTGGTACTCCTCCACCACTTCAGCAAAGGGGGTAAAGGGCGATTCGGGCGTGGGTTCGCCCCGCTGCCAGGCGCGATAAATCGCCGCAATCTGGCGGGTGATGGCCGGAAAACTAAAGCCATCAACCAGCAGGTGATGATAGCGCTGATACCAGTACCAGCAACGATCGCCGACCTGGATAATCTGGTGACACACCAGCGCATTACCGCTATCCGCGCGCAGATTCTGGTGTAAATCCGCCTGCATTTGCGCCAGCGCGGCCTGGTGCGGATCGGCCTGCCCGCGCAGATCGCGTAACGCGGGGAGCGAAAATTCGGCCTGCTCATCGACCCACTGCCAGACGTCGCCCTCGTCTTCCGTAAAGCGCATGCGCAGGGTGTCGGCCTGCATCATCCCGGTAATAATCGCCTTTTGCAGCAGGGCGGCGTCCAGTTCGCCGTGGAGTTCAACGTAGTGCGCCACGCTCCAGGCGTTCGGCAGCGTGGAGAGTTTTTCAGCCATCCAGATCCCAGGCTGAGCGGCTACCAGCGGCAGACGGAGGGTCATAACAAATTCCTTAACGGGCAAATTGCGCAGGTTTTAATATGGTCCAGTGGGCAGCGAGCCAGTCATCACAGGCCTGCCGGGATTGCGGCTCGCAGATAACGTTCCAGCCGTCCGGCAATGCACAGTGCTGCGGCCAGAGGCTGAACTGCTGATGCACATTTTGCAGAAGATAAAATTGTCCCTGCGGATTATCGAAAGGATTACTGAATTGCATCGCCCACTCCCGTTATGACTGCGGCTGCAAAAGATAAATCAGGCCCGAGGTCAGCCCGCCGCGCCAGCACAGCGCATCGTGACCGCCTTCCACCTGTCGCCACTCTACCGGCTGTCCGGCCTGCTGAAGCTGTTCGCGCATCGCCTGGTTGGCGCGCAGAATAATCGGTTCACGCACGCCCGCTTCCAGTACCAGTCTCAGCCCGTTCGGCGTCAGATCGCCGCGCGCGATTTGCGCTTCAAGCTCGCCGGTGTGCTTACCGCCGCGATGCGGCCACCAGTACGATCCCGACTGGCTCAGCGCGCAGCCAAAGCGCTCCGGCCAGTGCAGCGCGGCGAATAATGACGACAGCCCGCCAAAACTCTGCCCGGCGACCACCGTTTTGTCGGCACGATCGCTGAACGGCGCGACGGTATTAACCTGCGGCAACAGTTCCTGCTGGACCGCCAGCCAGAAGTCAGGATTGCACGGCAGCTCGACGCTGCGATGCGCGGTATCAATGACGTCAATCAGCACGTAAACGGCGGCGGGAAGCTGGCCGTCATCGGTCAGCGCCGTTAACGCGGGCCAGACCGGCATACTTTCAGCCCAGAACTGGCCGTCCAGCAGGATAACCAGCGGGCGGTCGGTATTGTCCTCGCCGGGGGCGAATACCCACACCCGGCGCCTATTACCTAACCGTGCGCTGCGCCATTCCATCAATTGCGGAGCAGGCCATTGCTGCGCCGGGGCATTCCAGCCGGGCTGGACTGGCGCTTCAGGCATTTCCAGCGCAGAAACCGGATGCCCGCGACCGCCTCTCCAGCTCTGCTTATTCAGCGGATCGGCCACCGCGCGCGGCAACAATTTGCGCCACCCTTCACGCAGCGCCATCCGATCCGGCGCGCCGTCAATAAAGACGCCAGGCGAAAAATCGCCGTCGTGTTCAGAAGGAATAAAGCAGTAGCTGCCCCGCCAGTCGGGTGCGAGAAGCGTCTGCCACTGCCAGACGTCGGTGTCAGGGATGCGTTGCAGGGTCTGCGGGACAGCGTTCTGGTGATGATCGGTGACGCCAGTGATATAAATCCACACCCGTCGCACCAGGGATTGTGCTCCGCCGGGATCGCGCCAGCGGAATGTGACCCGATAGTTGTCCCCTTCGCGCGTAATGTGCGGACCCGTTTGGGTTTCCCACCAGGCATCGCTACCCGTAGATAAACTCACCACATTAATAACCCTATGTTTACCGGAGCGTTTTTTTTAATCGTTAAAATATATTGATAATATTATTGATAACTATTTGCATTTGCAATAGCGTATTGACGCGCCGTGGCAGCGCAAAATCCTAAAAACATGCTATGGGCTGAGCGATTCAGGGAAATGAACCGGTTATCAGCAACCAGGCAATGATAATGCCAGCACCTCGCCCACTGGGAAGGATGCAACGGGGATGCGGCAACGAAAAGCAGGACTTACAATGAATAACAAAATTCACTCCCTGGCCTTACTGGTCAATCTGGGAATTTACGGGGTAGCGCTTCCGCTGCACGCGGAGGAGACTGCCTCACAGCAGACTTCTTCCGACGGCGAAACGATGGTCGTTACCGCCGCACAGCAAAATCTTCAGGCTCCCGGCGTTTCCACTATTACCGCCGACGAGATCCGCAAAAATCCTCCCGCCCGCGATGTGTCTGAAATTATCCGCACCATGCCCGGCGTTAACCTGACCGGTAACTCCACCAGCGGCCAGCGCGGTAACAATCGCCAGATCGATATTCGCGGCATGGGACCGGAAAACACCCTGATCCTCATCGACGGTAAGCCGGTCACCAGCCGTAACTCGGTCCGTCTGGGCTGGCGCGGCGAGCGTGACACCCGCGGCGATACCGGCTGGGTACCGCCGGAGCTTATTGAGCGCATCGAAGTGATCCGCGGTCCGGCCGCCGCGCGCTACGGTAACGGCGCGGCGGGTGGCGTGGTGAACATCATCACTAAAAAAAGCAGCGGCGAATGGCACGGTTCGTGGGATACGTACCTCGACGCCCCGGAACATAAAGACGAAGGGTCCACCAAACGCACCAACTTTAACCTGACCGGCCCGCTGGGCGGCGACGTCAGCTTCCGTCTGTATGGCAACCTCGATAAAACGCAGGCCGACGCCTGGGATATTAACCAGGGCCACCAGTCCGAGCGTACCGGGATCTATGCCGATACGCTGCCTGCCGGACGCGAAGGCGTGGAGAACAAAGATATCAACGGCGTGCTGCGCTGGGACTTCGCACCGATGCAGTCGCTGGAGTTTGAATCTGGCTACAGCCGCCAGAATAACCTCTACGCGGGCGACACGCAGAACACAAATACCAATGCGCTGGTGAAGGAAAACTACGGCAAAGAGACCAACCGTCTTTATCGCCAGACGTATTCCGTCACCTGGAACGGCGGCTGGGATAACGGCATTACCACCAGCAACTGGGCGCAGTACGAGCATACCCGCAACTCGCGCACGCCTGAAGGTCTGGCGGGCGGCACGGAAGGGATTTTTGACCCGAATGCCTCGCAGAAGTTTGCCGATATCGATCTGGATGACGTGCTGTTACACAGTGAGGTCAACCTGCCGTTCGAGTTCCTGGTCAATCAGAACCTGACGCTGGGCAGCGAATGGAATCAGCAGCGGATGAAGGATATGACCTCGAACAGTCAGACCTTTATGGGCGGCGACATTCCGGGTTACGACAGCACCAACCGCAGTCCGTATTCGAAAGCAGAGATTTTCTCACTGTTCACCGAAGACAACATTGAACTGACCGACACCACCATGTTGACGCCGGGGCTGCGTTTCGACCATCACAGCATCGTCGGCAATAACTGGAGTCCGTCCCTGAACCTGTCGCAGGGTCTCGGCGATGACTTCACGCTGAAGATGGGGATTGCCCGCGCTTATAAAGCGCCAAGCCTTTATCAGACCAACCCGAACTACATTCTGTACAGTAAAGGCCAGGGCTGCTACGCCAGCGGTACTGGTGTCGGCTGTTACATGATGGGTAACGACGATCTGAAAGCGGAAACCAGCATCAACAAAGAGATTGGTCTGGAGTTCAAACGCGACGGCTGGCTGGCCGGACTGACCTGGTTCCGCAATGATTACCGCGACAAGATTGAAGCGGGCTACGCGCCGATTAGCCAGACCGGCACCGGTAAAGTCAAAACCGATATCTACCAGTGGGAAAATATCCCTAAAGCGGTGGTGGAAGGGCTGGAAGGGACGGTTAACGTGCCGGTCAGCGATACCGTGAACTGGACCAACAACATGACCTACATGTTGCAGAGTAAGAACAAAGAGACCGGCGAGCGCCTGTCGATCATTCCGGAATATACCGTCAACTCAACCCTGAGCTGGCAGGTACAGCAGGATTTCTCTGTGCAGTCCACCCTGACCTGGTACGGCAAACAGCAGCCGAAGAAGTATAACTACCAGGGCAAACCGGCGACCGGTTCAGAAACCAACGAAGTCAGTCCTTACAGCATCGTTGGCCTGAGCGCGACCTGGGACGCGACCAAAAACGTCAGTCTGACCGGCGGCGTGGATAACGTCTTTGATAAACGTCACTGGCGTGCCGGTAATGCCCAGACCACTGGCGGCACAACAGGTTATATGTACGGCGCGGGCGCTGAGACCTATAACGAGTCTGGCCGCACCTGGTATATGAGTGTGAATACGCACTTCTGACAGCAATCCCCTCTCCTGCCGGGAGAGGGGTTTACCCGCTGATGATGAAAACCGTTCATACCACGCTTTCCCTCTCCCCCCATCGCCTGCACCGGATTGATTTCGACCCGGCGACCTTTGGCGAGCACGATCTTCTCTGGCTACCCTACTGCGCGCAGCTCGCGCAGGCCGGGCGTAAACGTAAAGCTGAACATCTCGCCGGACGAATCGCCGCTATCCATGCCCTGGGTGAATATGATGAGAAAGGCGTGCCGGGCATTGGCGAAGCACGCCAGCCAATGTGGCCTGCCGGGATTTACGGCAGCATCAGCCACAGCGCGACGACGGCGCTGGCGGTAGTTTCTCGTCAGCCGGTGGGCGTGGATATAGAGACCCTTTTTACCAACCAGCTTAGCGATGAGCTTGCCGACAGCATCGTCGATAGCCGGGAACAGACGCTGCTACGCGCCGCTCCTCTCCCCTTCCCGCTGGCGTTAACCGTGGCCTTCTCCGCCAAAGAGAGCCTTTTTAAAGCCTGGTCTGCTCGTGCCGCGCCCCGGCCCGGTTTTCACAGCGCCAGGGTCATCGCCATCGGCCCGGACAGCCTGCATCTGCAACCCTCGGCGCATTTTTCACCGCGTCTGGCAGGCCAAACCTTTACCCTTCACTGGGCAAAAATTGCCCAGCAGATCGTCACCGTGACGCAATAATCCCCTCAGGATCGTGATCCTTTTCTCCTTTTAAGAAATTACCTGCGTAAACCGTAGACAGTTTGATTCAGGCGCTTTATCGTTAACTTGAATAATAAATCATTATTGAATAAATATTCAATGTGGAGAAAAAGATGAACATGACCTTTGCAAAATCCGTATTACTGGCTTCTACCCTCGCTGCCTCCGGCTCGCTGTTTGCGGCCGACGGCGGTTTGATCGCGATTATCACCCCCTCACACGACAACCCGTTCTTCAAAGCCGAAGCGGACGGTGCCGCCGCTAAAGCCAAAGAGCTGGGCTATACCACGCTGGTGGCGTCGCATGATGACGACGTGAATAAACAAAACCAGCTCATCGAAACCGCCATCGCCCGTAAAGCGAAGGCCATTATTCTTGATAACGCCGGCGCGGACGCCACCGTCGGTCCGCTGGAAAAAGCGAAAGCGGCGGGCGTACCGGCGTTCCTTATCGATCGTGAAATTAACAAAACCGGTATCGCCGTCGCGCAAATCGTCTCTAACAACTATCAGGGTGCGCAGTTAGGCGCGGAGAAATTTGCCAAATTGCTGAACGGCAAAGGCAAATACGTCGAACTGCTGGGCCGTCAGTCCGACACCAACGCGAAAGTGCGTTCGCAGGGCTATCACGACGTGCTGGATGATTATACCGACATGAAGATGGTCGCCCAGCAGACCGCGAACTGGAGCCAGACCGAAGCCTTCACCCGTATGGAAGCGATGCTGCAAACCAACCCGGATATCGTTGGCGTCATCTCCGGCAACGACACCATGGCGCTCGGCGCTGAAGCCGCGCTGAAAGCCGCCGGTAAGAAAGACGTTGTTGTTGTCGGCTTTGACGGCAGCGACTACACCCGTGATTCCATCATCAACAAAGGCAACATCAAAGCTACCGTCCTGCAACCCGGCTGGCAGCAGGCACAAATGGCCGTCGAACAGGCGGACTACTTCCTGAAAAACGGCAAAGCCCAGAAGGAAGAGAAACAATTGATGGACTGCGTGCTGATTGATGAAACCAACGCCAGCAAGCTGAATATGTTCAACCTCAGTAAGTAAGCGGAGGCGTTATGTCGTTAAAACAATGGGGTGCCGCGCTGTTGGGTTGTGCCACCCTGTTGCTGACGGCCTGCACGGTGGTGGATCTGGATGAGAACGGCAAGCCGATTATGCCTGCCGATCCCAATGCCAAAGCCAACTTTGACAATCAGACCCCACAGCAGATCGCGCAACAAACCTGGCAGGAACGCGTTATTGATGCGGCACATAAGAAGGCGCTCGACGCCACCGCGCTCTCGACGCAGTTAAAAACGCCGTCACCCGATGCTGAAAGCGTCTTCGTCCGCCTCACCAGTAAGGTGGAGCGCGTAGATCTCAGCAACGAGCGTGAACAGAAACTGATCGTGACCTTTAACGGTCAGCCGCTTGAAGTACAGACCGGCCCGGTAATGCGCGGCAACGCCATTCGCGACGCGACCGGTTTTAAATTTGAAGATTTTACTAACCAGGTACAGTTTGCTCAGCTGTCGCGCGCCTACAACCGGGAAGCGGTAAAAAGTCTGCCGAAGATCGACGATAGCTGGACGGGGAAAACCGCCACCGTGTTGATGGCTGTGACCCTCAACGGCGGCAAAGCGGAAAACGCGGCCGCGCTGGAGCTGAAACAGGAGGCACAATAATGAGCGACGTTCCTGTGGATGACATTATCCTGCGCACGCGCGGTATTTCGATGCTCTTTCCCGGCACCATCGCGCTGGACAACGTCGATTACAACGTCTGGCGCGGCAAGGTGAACGTGATTATCGGCGAGAACGGCGCGGGGAAATCCACGCTGATGAAAATTCTCGCCGGCGTGCAGCAGCCGAGCCTCGGTGAAATGTGGCTCAACGGTAAGCAGGTGCATTTTCCCAACACCCGCGCGGCCGCGGCGCACGGCATCGGCATGGTGCATCAGGAGCTCAATCTGTTTGAGAACCTTACCGTGGCGGAGAATATCTTTCTGGGCCGTGAGCTACAGAAAGGCATTACGCCGATTAACGAAGCCGGGCAGGAAAAACGCGCCGCCGAACTGCTTAAGCGCCTCGACCAGCCGATTTCTCCCCGCGAACTGGTAGGCAACCTGAAGGTCGGCCAGCAGCAGCTGATTGAGATCGCCAAAGCGCTGGCCGAGGATGCGGACATCCTGATCCTCGACGAACCCACCTCGGCGCTGAGTAAAACCGAAGTGGAGATCCTGTTCCGGGTGATCCGCGAGCTGACCCGCCAGGGGGTGTCGATTATCTATATCTCGCACCGCCTGGAAGAGCTGATGGCGATTGGCGACGTGATCACTATCCTGCGCGACGGCAAGTTTCAGTCCGAAGCGAAGGTAAGCGATATCGACGTGCCGTGGATCGTGCGTGAAATGCTCGGCAGCGATCCGGTGACCAACTTCCTGACGCCGGGCCGCACTTTTGGCGCACCGGTGCTGGAAGCGGAACATATCACCTGCGTCAATACCAGCGGCAATACGGTGGTCGATGACGTTTCCTTTAACGTCCACGCCGGGGAAATCGTCGGCATTTATGGGCTAATGGGCGCGGGTCGCACCGAACTGTTCGAATGCCTGCTCGGCACGCAACGCACGTATCTCGGCAAACTGTGGCTGGACAGCAAACCCGTACCGCAGCGGCTGACGCCCGCCGATCGCATCAAAATGGGGATGAGTCTGGTCCCGGAAGATCGCAAGCGCACCGGCATTTTTCCCGTTTCTTCCGTCGCCACCAACCTCACCATCGCCAGCCTGTGGCGACGGTTGCAGCGCGGTTTTGCCATCGCGCAGAAAGATGAGGAAAAAGTGGTCGCCAGCACCATCGGCAGCCTGTCGATTAAAGTCTCCTCGCCGGAGGTGGAGATCCAGGCGCTCAGCGGCGGTAATCAGCAAAAAGTGGTGATCGGACGTTCGCTGCTGACCAATCCGAAAATCCTGTTTCTTGACGAGCCGACGCGCGGTATTGACGTCGGGGCCAAGGCGGACGTGTTCCGCATGATGGTCCAGCTCTCTGAACAGGGCATTGCGGTGGTCTTCTCGACGTCAGATCTGAAAGAAATCATGGCGGTATCGGACCGCATTCTGGTGATGTCCGGCGGCAAACTGACCGCCGACATCGTGCGCGATCGGGCCGAAGAGTCGGCACTGGTAACGGCAAGTGCTCAGGGGTTCTAAGATGAAAACAACACAGTCTGTCGCATTAGCGCCGCGCGCCGGGGCGTCGCTGTCGCGGGAAAATATCCTGCTTATGCTGCTGAAGCTGCGCACCTTTATCGCGCTGTTTCTGATCGTCGGCTTTTTTACCATTACCGTGCCGGGCTTTCTCTCTGCGGGCAGCATGGTGATTATGATTAAGCATATCGCCATTAACGCCTTCCTGGCGCTGGGGATCACTTTTGTCATCATCACCGCCGGGATCGACCTGTCGATTGGGGCCACGCTTGGCCTGTGTGGAATGATTGCCGGATGGCTTATCACCAAAGGTATCGTGCTGCCAATGTTTGGCATCGCCATTTTCCCGAGCGTGTGGGTGATTGTGCCGATTGTACTGTTGACAGGCGCGCTGATTGGCGGGGTTAACGGCTGGATCATCACCCGCTACAACGTGGCCCCGTTTATCTGTACCCTCGGCACGATGTACGTGCTGCGCGGGGCGGCGATGCTCACCTCCGACGGCCAGACCTTCCCCGGCCTGTCGGGCAATCCGCAGCTAGGTAACACCGGTTTTGACGAGATTGGCGCAGGCTCGCTGCTCGGCATTCCGTGGGCCATCTGGATGATGATCGTGCTGGCGCTGATCATCGCCTACATTGCCCGTCGCCTGCCCTTTGGTCGTCATGTGTATGCTATTGGCGATAACGAACGCGCGGCGGAACTGTCCGGCGTGCGGGTGAAACAGATTAAAGTGCTGGTGTATATGCTCTCCGGGCTGTGTGCGGCCATCGCCGGGATCGTCGTCTCCGCGCAGCTGCTCGCCAGCCATCCGGCCAACGGCACCGCGTTTGAGATGAATGCCATCGCCGCCGTGGTGCTGGGCGGCACCTCGCTGGCGGGCGGACGCGGCACCATTCTCGGCACGCTGATCGGCGCGTTCGTTATCGGCTTCCTTGCCGACGGTCTGGTCATGATGGGCGTGAGTGAGTTCTGGCAGATGGTGATTAAAGGGATCGTGATTATCGTCGCGGTGATTATTGACCAGATGCAGAACCGCATGCAGCAAAAAGCCGCGGTGGTGGCGCAAAAGGCGGTGATTGAAACCAGGTAATTTTCGCGGCAGGCCGGATCAACCCCGCCTGCCGCCGTAATTAAATGATGGAGAATCGCGAGCGAGAGGATTATTATTGGCTTCTGATGGGTAGCAGGAGGCAATGATGCAACGCAGGACGCCAATAACATTCATGTTAATTATCCCTCAGCAGAAATTATTGCATATTTAAATAATAAAAAGCGGTTCGTCGCATGTGACGAACCGCTTTTTGTATGGCAGTACGGACAACTTTTGTAAAAGAATAAGTAACAAGGATAGTTATGTCAGGGACAGAGAATAAATTACAACTCGGTTTATATACGCTCGCGTGGCCAATTTTTATTGAGCAATTGCTTCGTCTGCTGATGAACTACGTCAGCGTCTTTATGCTCGGCCATTATTCAGATGAAGCCGTGGCGGCAACCGGCGTTGCCAGCCAGATCCTGACGCTCTCCGTTATCTTTTATGGTTTTCTCACCGTTGGTGTGCAAATTGTCATTGCGCAGTTACTGGGCGCGAAGAAAAAACATCTGGTGAAAAAAGTGATCACTAACGGGCTGGTGGTGGCATTTATTATTGGTATCGCCATGAGCGGCATTTTTATTCTGTTGGGTGATACCTTCCTGCGCTGGCTCGGCCTGAGTGAACAACTGGTAACCGTCGGCTCGCCGTTCATTAAAATTATTGGCGGCAGCTCGGTTATTATCGCGATTTATTCCTCCCTGTTACCGATCCTGCGCACGCATGGCTATGTGCGCCAGGCGATGATTGTCCCGATTACCGTCGGCATTATTAACGTCATTTTTAACTACTTATTTTTATACGGGCAGCTCAGCTACCTTAATTTGGGCGTCACCGGCGTCGGGATTGCCACCAGCGTTGCCAATATGGCAGGAATGGCGATCGCGGTCTGGATGATAAAAAAATACATTGGCTACCGCTTCCGCTGGCAAAAACTGAAGCACTGTTCGACGAAAATGCTCGGTTCGATACTCCGTTATGGCCTGCCCTCTGCGGGCGAAAACCTCTCCTACGCTGGCTCACAACTGGTGGTCACGGCGATTATTGCTTACCTGGGAACGGAGGCGCTGACCACCAAAGTATACGCCTCAAGCATCAGTCAGTTTGTAGCGATGTTCGCTATCGCCATCGGCCAGGCATCGCAAATTATTATTGGACGCGCGACGGGAGCCGGTGAAATTGAACGCGCCTATCGTCAGGGCATCCGAAGCTGGAAAACAGGTCTGGCCATTGCCTTTCTGATTAGCGTCATCATTTATCTTTTCGCACAGCCAATCATGCAATGGTTTACGCCAAACCACGACATCATTGCGATGACCAAACAACTTTTCCTGCTCGCGATACTGCTTGAAATGGGCCGCGCCACCAATATCATTGTGATCAGCAGCCTTAATTCCACGGGCGATGTCCGGTTTCCCTTTATCTGCGGCATTATTGTGATGTGGATTGTCAGCCTGCCTTTCTCTTATTTGCTGGGTATTTCCTTCAGGCTCGGTCTGGTCGGCGTATGGCTGGCCTATATCATTGATGAAGGGGTGCGTGCGCTACTGATGTACCGTCGCTGGCGCAGCCGGGTCTGGACAACAAAAGCATTGTTTTGATGAGAATATATTTTTATTGCTCCCTGCAATAAACATGGTGTTTCGCTCATCAACGATTATGATAAGTTGTTTGAATAAGATATCGCAAAAAAGGATGATATTAATGAAATGGGCAGTCAAAGTAGGGTTATCGGGTGCAATTATCCTCTCCATCGCCGCGTGTGATAGTCTGGATCCCACCAGCACTAAAGGGGAATTTCATTACAGTAATCCCACTAATAACACCATGACCTTTAAGGTTGATGATAAGGATTACAAAGTGGAACCCGGCGCAACCGGACAGCTGAGCCTGTCACCCGGTATGCACAGCATGGTGAACGCCAGGGGTGAAAAAAGTCAGTTTATGGTATTTGATAATAATACCGGCGGGATTATTAACCCGGATCGTCAGATGTACTACATGTTGTCTGAGGTTTATGCCGTTAAAGGACATGAACAGCGTTTCAGACCCGCCGAGTACAACGTCACCATCAACGGCCATAATCTCAAAATGCCGTTACTCAGTGCCAATGCCACTATTATTGACCACACTTTTTTTGCCTGTAAATATCAGTTAGGGGAACCTTTCCCTGATAACATTACGACGCTTGATAAAAATACCGAAGGCAACATCTTTAACAAGTGCTTTGATAAAACAGAACTGCTGACCTATTTCGAAAAAGAGTATAACCAAAAGCTGACGCCAGCCGCTGACAATGGCGAGGCCAAAGATTCGGTCAACACGGTCTTTGATTACCGTATTCCGGAGCCAAAATTTAAGGATCCGGGCACGCAAAAGCAGGCGGAGAAAATAGTCGCACTGTTGAAACAGATCAACGAGTCTACCGATCCGGGTATTCATGAGGACATCAAAAAAGAGCTTTTCCAGGCCACCAGCGATCTGGTCTCGGCTGATGTCAACGTGGCGTCGAAAAATACGGTTGAAGAGAATAAATATTACAACGCCTTTGTAGAGCAAACGGGCAGGTTCAGAGGCTACGGTATTCTGCCTAAGTAAGTCGTTTCAGCCCGCGATAAGCGATTAACGCGGGCAACCTCCCTGAACGTCCCTCCGCACATCCCCGGCCTGATAAAGCCTGTTCTGCAGCAGCCACCCACCATCTTGTACAACTTTACATTTATACAACCCACTGTTTTATAGTGACTTTTATAATTAAGCCGTCAAATGATGGCGTTTGACAAGAAAAAACCTGTACAAGTTTAAAGTTTTTGTATAACTTTATTTAACACCACCACCAACATTAAACATACAATAAGGCTAAATATGCAACAGATTATGCCATCCCACGCAATATCAAGCCACCTTACTGCCTTGCTCGGTCAGGCAACGCTGCCTTCTCAGCAACAGACGCTCGGCGCTATCGTTGTGGAGGTTTTAAAATCAGGCAGGACGCTGAACCGTAAAGCCCTTTGTCTGCGTCTGCTGGCGCGTATGGACCAGTCGTCGTCCAGCGAAGAGAAACAGCATTATCAGGACCTGTTAGGATTGCTTTTCCGGAACTAGACCGCCTTCCGGCAGCAAGGAAGCGGTATTGTTGCCAGGAGGTTAATCATTATCCTGAAGAGTAGAGATGAAAGAGAATAACACCCATAACCTGCCCCATGTCGTTATCGGGGACATCGTGATGGAATTGCTGGATGAAACGCGTTCCGTCACTCCGGAGATCGTGCTGCAGAAGCTGGAAACCGCACTGGATGCAAGTAAAGATAGCCGGCATTCACATGCACTGAATGATGCCATGACCCAGGTAAAAGCAAAGTTAGTCCCTGCGGAGCAGATTGTTCCTGACGAAAGTAATCTGGCCGGCAGCTGAGTCGTCAGCTGCTGAAAATCTGAGGTTACGTCAATACAATCTGTCGGCTTAAATTAATCACTGAAGGAAAGAGTATGCGCCAGACAACGAATCAACCCGCCTTTCATGCGTGGTTTCTCGACAACGGAGATATGTATGCCGCCGAGCAGCATGTCCTTGATGGGATCGTTAAGCAATTGCTGATCAATAACGTCACGCTGACTAACAAGGCCATCATACTTTGTCTGATTAGCGAGCTTGAAAAATGCTCTGACGTGGTACAACTGGATATTCTGCGCAGCTGCCTTGAGATTGTTGTCGGTCGCAAAACCGAAGATGAAGATTACTTTTTTCCTCGTTCAGCCAGCGCGCGGCAGACACACTGATTCGAGCAGATCCTGCCATTGCTGACAGCATGTCTGCTCGTAGTGAAAATAACCATCGCATTGTGGGTAGAAAACCTGTTGTGCCAGATGCGTTAATGCATTTTACGAGCAAGCATTTCAATCAACAGCTTGCAGTTTTCACGTCTGGACTGATTCTCCGTCATCTCCATCACGTTGTGTAGCGACTCGATAATGTCGTGGACCGTAATTACTCTGGCAGGCGCCAGCATGTCAACGACAACTTGTCCGATAAGTTCACTTAAATCAAATCCCTTTCCGGTGTGATCTTTTGTCAAAGCCCCTCCGACTGTTGGATATATATACAGCATAACACCTCACGCGCGCTAAGCGAAACTTCTGGCGACCATTTTGTGCTTTAACGCTCTCCACGCCGACGCATTTTATTGATTAATCCGAATATCCCTTTTATTTGCCTCACTGGCCTTAATTTTGCGTCTAATCCGTAGCAAGGGTCTACAGTGTGTAGTGAGGTTGTCATCCACTCGTACCAAAGGAGGTTTTATAGTGTTATTTCCAGAAGACGAGATAGGCCACGTCATTATTGGCGAAGCGGCACTTAGCCTGGCGCTCAGTGAAAAAGAGATTAGCGTTTTTTCTCTTATCGATGAGCTTAGCTACATGGCCAAAGAGGAAGCCAGCGACGAACGACTTGTTGAAATCCATGAGGCCAGAAGTTGGTTGAAAACGATGAATACACCGGAAATTGCTGCTCAGCATGTGCCGTACCTGCATACACTGGCAGGCCTGAACGAAGAAAAGAACTAACGCCAATGGACGTAGTCCGGCTCCGGCCGGAAGACGACAGCGAGAGATGACCTCATCGGTCGCGCGCAAGCGTGTACCGGCCGGAGAAACTGTCAGGGATGACTTTACCGCTAACGCGTTATTATGAATTGCAGGGAGCAATGTTAATGCTGTGTACAGAAACGGGGTGGTACGGTATTTAGTTAGGGCATAAACCGCTGGGTTTTTTAAGCGGCCCGCATTCATCAAAGCCATAAACCTGGTAGCCTTTACTTTCCATGCATCTGAAAATCCTTTGGTTCCTGTCGACAACTTCTTTCAGAGTTTCATTCCCATGCTGAATGTTTAATCCCCAGTTTTTATCGTCAAGGTTTTCGCTTCGATCAACGCCACAGCTGTAGAGCGCCTCCTTGCGTTCGCGAATGTTTGTCTGACCTGTCGAATCCACCTTTTGAAACACCTGTATCCAGGGGACGTAGCGATAATTGGACGAGTCCATATCCGCGACTACACATCCGGTTAAATTCAGGATCCCCGACAGTAAAAGAAGCGTTTGTAAGCGCATTGGTATCCCCGTTAAGAAGTGAAAAGATACAATCAGAGTGATCTATTACGGTCGTTTTCATTCTGAGACAGATCACTGTATGACGCCCCTCTTTGATACGCTCATCATTGATCTGTCTCGCACAGCAAAAACGGCCTTCCTGTTGAGCGGTCTCCCTTTCTAGCTTTTCACCAGACTGCGCGCCGTCGGGTAATCCGTAATCAACACATCAATATAATTGCCCTGCAACGCCCCACGAATGGCATTCCTTTTTTCCGGTCCGCCTGCCAGCGCAATCACCTGCGGACAGGCGCGGATCTGCGAGAGCTCCATACCAATTACCGGATCTTCCTCAGGGCTCAGTACCGGATTACCCGCGGCATCGTAGTAATGCAGACAGATATCCCCTACCGCACCGCGTTCAGAGAGCAGTGTCAGCATCTGTTCGTTGTAATAGTTACCGGAGTTTTTTAACAGCTGGGAAGGCTCCAGCTCGCCGATGCCGACAATGGCCACGTCCACCTGGGCAAATTTTTCCACTACCGCGGCGACGTCCGGGCTGCTGACCAGCCGGGTGCGCTCCTCAACCGAGTGTTCGATGCTCTGTGACGGCAGCAGCCAGGCCGGGCACCCCAGATGCGCGGCTAATTGTTGGGTCAGGATCGTCGCCTGCACGTTACCGTTCGGGCCGACGCCGCCCAGGAGCTGGATCACTCCGGCCGCACGGATATTTTGCGGATGCATCTCATCTACCATGCAGCGGATGGTGCTGCTCCAGGAGGAGATGCCCACCAGGTCTTCCGGGCGCAGGCGCGTTTCGACGTAGTGCGCCGCTGCGCTGCCAATGGCATGTTTGATCTGCGCGTTTCCGGGTGTATCACCGGTATCCACTACAATCGCCTGGCGAATGCCGTACTGCTCCTCGATGGCTTTTTCCAGCGAGACAAAAATATTGGTCGGCTGCACGACGGTGATTTTCACCAGCCCTTCTTTCTGACAGCGCGTTAACGCCCGCGAGACAAAAGACTGGGAAAGGTGAAGCAGCGAGGCTATCTCGGACTGTTTTTTATTTTCGCTGTAATACAGCGTGGCGATCTTCACCAGCAAGCGCTGCTCATCCTGCTTAGACATAGTGTTCCCCTTGATTTAATGCCTGTTATTTTTATGCATTGTTGAATATTTAACAAGCCAGCCGCCGTCTGCACGCGCGATCATTTGTGATCGTACTCGCTTTTCTGCAAAGCAACGCGGCTGTTGTCGTAGACAAAGCGTTCAACAAGGCATATCTTTAGCACATGAATAATAAATCAGTAGTGAATATATATTCCGAACAATAAAAAAAGCGCTGTAGCCTGAGCGGTTCCGCTGCGTTCGGAGTTCATTTTTACCCTGCTGGAATATTTATTCATAGCAGATTATACATTCAAGAGGTGCTTTATGAATCCGTTTTCGCTCTCCGTCGAGGAGCTTGAGAAAAAAGCGCGTGCCGTCCGTCGTCGCATTATTGTCCTCAATGCGGAAAGTCCGGCAGGGGGCCATACCGGGGCTGATTTGTCACAGGTTGAACTGCTGACCGCCCTCTATTTTCGCATCCTGAACTGCTCGCCCGCGCTGCAGGAGAGCGACGAGCGCGATATTTATATCCAGTCCAAAGGGCATGCCGTCGGCGGCTATTACTGCGTGCTCGCCGAAGCCGGATTCATTCCGGTCGAATGGCTTTCCACCTATCAACATGCAGACTCGCACCTGCCCGGCCATCCGGTGAAACACAAAACGCCGGGTATTGAACTCAATACTGGCGCGCTGGGGCACGGCCTGCCTGTGGCAGTGGGTATCGCTCTTGCCGCGAAACGCAGCAACAGCAAGCGTCGCGTTTTCGCCATTACCGGCGACGGTGAACTGGCGGAAGGCAGCAACTGGGAAGCGGCGCTGGTGGCAGCGCACTACCAGCTCGATAACCTGATCATCATTAACGACAAAAACAACCTGCAGCTGGCGGGATCGACGAAAGAGATCATGAACACCGATCCGCTGGATGAAAAATGGCGCGCGTTTGGCATGGAGGTTACTGAATGTCGCGGCAACGACATGGCTGACGTGGTCGCTACCCTGGAAGGGTTACAGCCCAACGGTAAACCGCATGTGGTGATTGCCAACACCACCAAAGGCGCGGGGATCTCCTTTATTCAGGGACGCCCTGAATGGCACCACCGGGTACCGAAAGGGGAAGAGATTGAACTGGCGCTGGAGGAACTGAACGATGAGTAATAGCGAACATCTCGCCACGGTGATGGTGAATGCCTTTATTGATGCGGTCGATCGCGGTGTGGATCTGGTGCCGGTGGTGGCAGACTCCACTTCCACCGCCAAAATCTCGCCGTTTATTAAAAAATTCCCCGACCGCCTGGTTAACGTGGGGATTGCAGAACAAACGCTGGTTGGCGCTGCGGCCGGGCTGGCCATCGGCGGTAAAATTGCCGTCACCTGTAACGCCGCGCCGTTTTTGATTTCCCGCGCCAACGAGCAGATCAAAGTCGATATTTGCTACAACAACACTAACGTCAAGCTGTTCGGCCTGAACGCTGGCGCAAGCTACGGCCCGCTGGCCAGTACTCATCACAGTATTGACGATATCTCCGTCCTGCGCGGTTTCGGCAATATTGAAATCTATGCCCCTTCCAGCCCGCTGGAGTGCCGGCAGATTATTGATTACGCGCTGGAACATATTGGCCCGGTTTATATCCGCCTGGACGGTAAAGCCCTGCCGGAACTGCATGACGACAACTATCGCTTCGCGCCAGGCAATATTGACGTGCTGCGCAAAGGTACGGATGTCGCGCTGGTGGCGATGGGTTCGACGGTGCATGAAATTGTCGATGCCGCCACACAACTGGCGCAAGCGGGTATTGAGGCCAGCGTGATCGGTGTACCTTCTATTCGTCCGTGTAATACCACCCAGCTTCTTGAGCTGCTGAAGCAGCACAAGGCGGTGGTCAGCGTGGAAGAACATAACGTCAACGGCGGCGTGGGCAGCCTGGTGGCGGAAGTGCTGGCGGAAGCAGGCTGCGGCATTCCCCTGCGCCGACTCGGTATTCCCGATGGTCAGTACGCTATTGCCGCTGACCGCGCCTCCACCCGCGCACGACATGAAATTGACGCGGCAGGCGTAGTGAAAAACGCAACCGCGCTCTGTCAGGCACAACAATAACAATAATTACGCTGAACCTTACTGGAGATTATGCAATGTCCCGAATCCCGCAACAATTAACCATGGCGGTCATTATTGGCAACCGGGGATTTTTCCCCAGCTACCTGGTGGCTGAGGCGCGTGAACAGGCGGTGGCGCTTTTTGCCCGCCTCGGCATTAACACCATCATGGTGGATGAAACGCAGACCGAACTCGGCGGCGTGGAAACGCGTCAGGATGCGAAAGTTTGCGCGGAGCTGTTTCGCGCCCATCGCGATGAGATCCACGGCGTCGTGGTGCTGCTGCCGAACTTTGGCGATGAAAAAGCGGTCGCCGAAACGCTGCGGCTGTCCGGTCTGAACGTGCCGGTGCTGGTCCAGGCACAGGAAGACAACCTCGATAAAATGGGGCTTGCCACCCGCCGCGACAGCTTCTGCGGTAAAATCTCACTGTGTAATAACCTGCGCCAGTACGGCATTCCTTTCACCCTGACCACTCAGCACGTTTGCGCGCTGGATGGCGAGGTTTTCGCGCAGGATCTGAAGCGGTTTGAGCAGATTTGCCGCGTGGTGAGCAGCATGCGCGGCGTGCGCGTTGGTGCCATCGGCGCTCGCCCGGCGGGCTTTAACACCGTGCGCTACAGTGAAAAACTGCTTGAGCGACTCGGTATCGCGGTTGAAACCCTTGACCTCTCCGAAGTCTTTACCCGCATTAAACTGCTGCGCGACGACGATATTCGCGTGGATGAAAAGCGCCGCCTGCTGATCGACAACGCCGACGCCAGCGGCATTCCGGCGGACAAGCTGGTAACCATGGCGAAACTGTTTGTGGTGATCAGCGAATGGGTGATTGCCAACGATATCGATACCACCGCCATCCAGTGCTGGACCTCTCTCCAGGAGAACCTCGGGATCAACGTGTGCTCCATTATGAGCGTGATGTCGGGCCAACTGATGCCCAGCGCCTGCGAAGTGGACGTGATGGGCGCGCTGTCGATGTACGCGCTGGCAAGCAGCAATATGAGTCCGGCCTCCATCGCCGACTGGAACAATAATTTCGGCGACGATCACAACAAATGCGTGCTGTTCCACTGCGGTAACTTTGCCGCGGCCAGCCTCGATAACCCGCATATGGGCACGGCGGATATCATCGGTACCACCGTCGGCAAAGAAAATACCTGCGGCGCGGTCCATGGGCGTCTGCGCAGCGGCGATCTGACCTATTTCCGTCTCAGCACCGACGACCTGACCGGGGAAATTAAAGCCTACGTCGGCGCGGGTAAATCAGTAGACGATCCGCTGGATACGGTGGGTTGCCGTGCGGTAATTGAAGTGCCGCACCTGGAAAACCTGCTGAACTGGATCTGCCGCAACGGCTTTGAGCATCATGTGGCGATGAACCACTCCGCCAGCGCCGACGTGTTACACGAAGCCTTTACGCGCTATCTCGGCGTCAGCACCTATCTTCACCAGTAAGGACGGCGGAGCACACTATGTCGGTGAGTAAAGAGATCGTTATCGCGCTTGATGAGGGCACCACCAACGCAAAAGCCGTGGCAATCGATGCGGCGGGACGGGTGGTGGCAACCTTTTCCCGGGCGCTGTCCATTCAGACACCGCGCGAAGGCTGGGTTGAGCAGTCGGCGGATCTGCTGATTGAAGCGTCCCTGGATGTGGTATCGCAGGCGGTGGCGGCGGTTGGCGCCGATCGCGTCGCCGCGCTGGCGATCAGCAACCAGCGCGAGACGGCGGTCGGCTGGTATCGCAGCAATGGCCGGGCGCTCGGTCCGGCACTCACCTGGCAGTGTTCACGCACGGCGGCGTTTTGCCAGAGCCTGCGTCAGCAGGGCAGCGAGGAGCGGATAAAAGCCATTACCGGGCTGCCCGTCGCGCCGCTGTTTTCCGCCTCTAAAATGCGCTGGCTGCTGGATGCCGTACCCGGCGGCCAGGCGCTCGCTGCCGAGGCGGAGATTTGTCTGGGAACGGTGGATAGCTGGCTGTTGTGGCATTTTACCGGCGGCGACGCATTCTGCTGTGATTACTCAAACGCCTCACGCACCCAGCTGTTTAATTTGCACACCGCTGGCTGGGACGATGAAATGCTGGCCCTGTTCGGCATTCCCCGCGCCGCACTGCCTGAGATCCGCCCGTCGAGCGGCGTATTTGGCCGTACGAAAGGGCTGCAGGGCATCCCGGATGGTATCCCGATCCTCGCGATGATTGGCGACTCTCACGCGGCGCTGTTCGCGCACAGTCTGGGCGCGGAGGGGCGCGTGAAAGCCACCTATGGTACTGGTTCGTCAGTGATGGCCCCGGTCTCTTCCGCGCAATTTGGCGTTAATACGCTGGCGACCACCGTGGCCTGGCACGATGGCGAACGGCTGGTATACGGTCTGGAAGGCAATATTCCGCATACCGGCGATGCGGTGGCATGGATGGCCGACAGCACCGGCTTAAGCGAGCTTCCCGCCGCGGCGCTGGCGCAGGCGTTGAATACCCTGCCCGCCTCCGTCGAATCTACGCTTGGCGTCTATTTCGTACCGGCGTTAACCGGCCTCGGTGCGCCATGGTGGGATGAGCAGGCGCGAGGATTAATCCACGGTCTGAGCCGGGGCGTCAAACGCGCGCATCTGATCCGCGCCGCGCTGGAGTCGATTACCTATCAGATTGCCGACGTCGCGGTCGCCATGCGCCAGCACAGCGACTTTGCGCTGAAAGCGCTGATGGTGGATGGCGGCCCCACCAGGAATGACTGGCTGATGCAGTACCAGGCGGATCTGCTGGGCTGTCCGGTGATGCGCAGCGACGTCGCGGAACTTTCCGCCACCGGCGCGGCGCTACTGGCGCGTAAGGCGCTGCTGGAGGTAGACGTTGACGCGTTGCAGCGTTATTTGCCGGAACATGCGGTTTTCCAGCCCGACAGGGTACGTCATGGTCGGTTGCAAAAACGCTGGCATGAATGGCAGGGGGCGGTGGAAATGGCGCGCAGCCAGAAGCACGTTACGCCCGCCGTTTAGTGGTCGTTATGCCGGGTGGCGCTGCGCTTACCCGGCCTACAAACCCACAATATCAAACATTTAAAAATAAAAACCTACCGTTATCACGCCCTCACCCATCGTAGGCCCGCGCAAGCGCAGCGCCGCCGGGCAGGCAAAACCACCACGGTCATGTCCTCCCACTGCGTAGGCCCGCGCAAGCGCAGCGCCGCCGGGCAGGCAAAACCACCACGGTCGCGTCCTCCCACTGCGTAGGCCCGCGCAAGCGCAGCGCCGCCGGGCAGTTTCCCACCCGGCCACGTTATAACCTACCGTACCAGCCCGCTAAACCGCGACAAAACGCTGTCGAAAATCGCCAGCCCCTTGTGCACCTGCTCTGCGCTAATGGTGCATGGCGGTACCACATGAATGCGATTTTCCACCACAAAGCTCAGCACCCCCGCTTCGGTCAGGGCGAATTTGATGCTTGCCATATCTGCCGCGCCTGCGGGCGTTTTACTCTGCGCATTCGTCACCAGCTCCATCGCCTGAAACACCCCGCGGCCACGCACTTCGCCAATCAGCGGGTGTTTTGCCGCCAGCGCCTCCAGACCCGGTCGCAGAACGTTGTCGCCAATAAAGGCCGCATTCTCCACCACCTTTTCTTCTTTCATCGCATCCAGCGTGGCAACTATGGCCGCCATCGCCAGCGGATGTCCGGAATAGGTCAGCCCCCCGGCAAAAAAATGGTCATCAAAATAGTGCGCAATCGGATCGCTGATAATCACGCCGCCTGCGGGAACATAGCCCGCGTTGACGCCTTTGGCGAAGGTGATCAAATCCGGTATCACGCCATCCTGTTCAAAGGCGAACCAGCTTCCGGTGCGTCCGAAGCCAGCCATAACTTCATCCAGAATTAACAGGATGCCAAACTCGTCGGCCAGCGCACGGACGCCCTGCATATACCCCGTCGGCGGCACCAGAATGCCGGCGGTACCGGGAATGGACTCCAGCAGGATCGCCGCAATCGCCGCTGGCCCTTCGCACTCAATCATCCGCCGCAAATGAGCCAGCGCACGCTCGCACTCTTCCTGTTCGCTGGTCGCATTAAATTCACTGCGATACAGATAGGGATTAAAGAAATGAACGTGGCCGCGCGAGAATTCATTCGGTACCCGCCGCCAGTCGCCGGTGGCGGCAATCGCGCTGCCGGTATTGCCATGGTACGAACGATAGGCGGATAACACTTTATCGCGCCCGGTATAGAGTCGGGCCATGCGGATGGCGTTTTCATTCGCGTCCGCGCCGGCATTGGTGAAAAAAACCTTACTGAACCCTTCCGGCGCCAGTTCCACAATACGCCGGGCCGCTTCGCCACGCGTCAGGTTAGCGGTCGCCGGTGCGATAGTGACCAGCTCATCTATCTGCGCTTTCATCGCTGCCAATACGCGCGGATGCTGATAGCCAAGATTTACGTTCACCAGCTGACTGCTGAAATCAAGCCAGCTGTTGCCTTCGTAATCCCATAGCTCGCATCCCTGCGCCCCGGCGATGACCAGCGGATTGAGGTTGCCCTGCATCGACCACGAATGAAATACATATTCGCGATCCAGCAGACGTACGTCGTTATTGGTGATTGCCAAATCATCCTGAAGTGCCAGTTTCATTCGCTGCCCCTCTTATATGGTGGTTGATGTCTGCATCATCTGCCGCCAGGGCATCACGAGGTAGTGCCAGTCTTGTTAAAAGGATGTGACACTTGTGTCACATCCCGGACCACAGACTGTCCCTGTCCGCCAGTTGCCAGGATTTTTATAGTGAGTGCTGACAACCAACACGGGAGAAAAAAATGGCTGCAACCAATGTGGTATTGATTACCGGTGCGACGTCCGGCTTCGGGGAGGCGGCGGCGCACGTATTCGCCGCGGCGGGCTGGTCGCTGATCCTGTGCGGCAGGCGTTTATCCCGCCTTGAAACGCTAAAAGAAACGCTGGCGCAGCAGGTGCCAGTACATATCATTGAAATGGATGTCCGCGACAGCGCGGCGGTAAAGCGCGCCGTTGATAGCCTTCCCGCCGACTTCGCTAACATCACCACGCTTATCAACAATGCCGGGCTGGCGCTGGCCCCGCAGCCCGCTCAGCACGTCGAGTTAAGCGACTGGCAGACGATGATTGATACCAACGTTAGCGGGCTGGTTAACGTCACCCACGCGGTGCTGCCCACGCTGCTGCACCATGGCGCGGGAGCGACGATAATTAATATTGGATCTATCGCCGGCCAGTGGCCCTACCCCGGCAGCCATGTCTATGGTGCCAGCAAAGCGTTTGTTAAACAGTTCAGCTATAACCTGCGTTGCGACTTATTAGGCACCGGCGTACGGGTGACGGATTTGGCACCGGGGATTGCCGAAACGGAATTTACGCTGGTGCGGACCAAAGGCGATCGCGCCGCGTCAGATAAACTTTACCGCGGGACCACGCCGCTGAGCGCGCAGGATATTGCCGAACAGATGTTTTATATTGCCACTCTGCCGGACCATATGAATATTAACCGCATCGAGGTGATGCCCGTGCGTCAGGCCTGGCAGCCTTTCGCTATCGATCGCGACTGAGAATGTTGCCCTCTCATCGCTGAGAGGGCCGCCCGCTAACGGCTGTTTTGCAAAAAACGCCTGACCCGCTCTGAATCCGGCTGGGTGAAAAATTTCTCCGGCGGCGCCTTTTCAATCAGTAATCCTTTCTCCAGAAATACCACTTCATCCGAGACCTGGCGGGCAAACTCCATCTCGTGAGTCACGACCACCATGGTATACCCTTCCGCCGCCAGGGCTTTCATTACTCCCAGTACTTCGTTGACCAGCTCGGGATCAAGCGCGGACGTCGGTTCATCAAAGAGGATCACTTCCGGCGACATCGCCAGCGATCGGGCTATCGCCACCCGCTGCTTCTGTCCGCCGGAGAGCGTGACAGGATAAGCCTCCGCTTTATGCAGCATGCCTACCTTTTCCAGCTGATGCCGGGCGATGTCGCTGGCTTCGGCGCGCTTCATACCTTTGACGTGCAGCAGCGCCTCGCTGACGTTTTGCTGTACGGTTAAATGCGGCCAGAGATTAAAACTCTGGAACACCATCCCCACCCGCTCGCGGATCCGCGACAGCTCGCGGTGCGACATCTTTTTTCCGGAGGCCTCGTCCACGCCGATGCGCTGGCCGCTAATACGGATTTCGCCGCGATCCGGCTGCTCCAGCCAGTTCATACAGCGCAGCAGCGTTGATTTTCCCGACCCGGACGACCCCAGAATACTGACCACCGTCCCCTTTTCAACCGTCAAATTAATGTCGCGCAACACCTCGATATTATCGAATTGCTTAGAGACATTTTTTACACTCACCGCTGTAGTATCAGGCATGCGTTAATCCTCTTCTGGTGCCATACGAACTTAGCCGCTTAATCAATAATTCCAGTAAAATGCTAATCCCCCAGTAAAGTGCGATGGCAACAATAAAGGCGTTAAACGGAATAAACCAGGTCGCCTGTACGCTGTTTGCCGCGGCGGTGATTTCCTGCACCGTAATAATGCACAGAAAGGCCGTGTCCTTCAGGCAAATGATGAGCTGATTCCCCATCAGCGGCAGCGCCGATGAAAAGATATTGGGTAAAATAATTCGCCGGAACGTTTTATAGCGGGAAAAACCCTGCGAGGTTGCCGCTTCAATATAGCCGCTGGAAAATATCCGCCGCTGGCTGCGGAGGATCTCAAAGAAATAGGCGCCATGATAAATAATCAGCGCCAGTAATCCAGCCGTCCACGGCTCAAGGCTGATGCCCACTTCGGGCAAGCCATAATAAAGCAGATAGGCCAGTATCAGAAAGGGGATTGCACGCATCAAACTAACGAAGGCGATAATCAGCCGGTTCAGCAGACTGTTTTGATATTCCATTAAATAACAGAATAGTACGCCGATAATCAGCCCAACGATGGCGGCAGTAATAAACAGTTCAAGCGTCGCCAGCAGTCCGTTTAAAAAGCTTTCGCGCGCTGTCCAGATAATAGCCCATTGATTCATAACTCCTCCTGCAATTATCTCGCCAGACGTTTCGCTTTTCGCTCCGCCATGCCCTGCAGGCGCAGCAGCAAACCGATAATAATGATGTATAACAGCGCCGCCGCCAGAATAGGTGACAACGGTTCATAGGTAACGGACGAAATTCGGTTGGTGACGCGGGTTAAATCCACGACGCCAATAACCGCGATGGCCGGGCTGCCTTTAATTAAAAACGACATCTCGTTAACCAGCGCGGGCAAGCTTTCAATCCACATTTGCGGCAGCATAATATGACGAAACCAGGTCCAGCGGCGCATACCGACCGACTCCGCGGCCTCGCGCTGCTCGCGGGGGAAATTACGAAATGCGTTACGCCAGATCTCTGCATTAAACGCCGACGTATTGAGAGTTAACGCTACGATAGCCGCAACGGTTTTATCGAGATTAATGCCCATCGTCGGCAGGGAAAGAAATAAAAACAGCACCAGCGTGACCAGCGGCGTCGCCCGCGCAAGGCTGATATACACCACCAGCACCTGATCGATAACCGGCAGTTTCATCATCCGCACAACCGCAATGCATAATCCGATAACCACGCCGAATCCAATCGCCAGACCCGAGATCCACAGCGTGGTCCATGCGCCTTCAATTAATAACTGCCACGCCATTACGTCCATGCGGCCCTCCGTTTTAACGGGCGGCGGTAAACCGCCGCGGTGAATTACAGACCAGCGAATTTATGGAATTGATCGGCGCTGGTAATCGGCTCCGTCGGCAAATTGTCATAGGTTTCGCCAAACCATTTTTTCTGCAGTTCTGCCAGCCTGCCGGTTTCCCGCAGGTGATCCATAAATTTGGTCATATACGCCAGTAGCTCCGGCGAATTTTTGGGGATCGGCCAGGCCATATAACCCGGACCGGATACCGCCAGCCCTTTGGCAAATACTTTCGGTTTGGCTTTCACTAAATCGTTAACCGAGATGACCACGTTAATCACGTAGTCCAGACGTTTATTGGCTAAATCAGCATAGGCTTCCGGGTAAGAGGGATATTCCACCACCGGCCCCAGTTTGCCGCCGGTTTTTTCCAGCATTGCTTTCAGTTCCGGCAGACGTGCCAGCAGCGCGCTGCCCGCCTGCACGCCCACTTTTTTGCCGCTTAATGCGGCAATCGTATTCAGAGAATCATCACCCGCGCGCTTAACAAAATAGTGCTGCGCCGACGCCCAGGGTGGTGTGAAATTAAATACGTTCAGGCGTTCGTCGGTGATCACCGCCCCGGTGAGCGCCATATCATATTGTCCGGTGGAGACCGCCGCTAATAATCCCGTCCATGGCAGAATGCTTTGATCGACGTTGAATTTGGCATATTTGCGCAATTCTTCGAGCATGTCTTTATTAAATCCGTCGGTCTGGCCGTTGGTCATAAAGTTAAACGGCGCGTAATCGTCCTCCGTCGCCACTTTCAGCGTGCCCGCTTTTTCAATTTCGGGTAAATCGGCGGCGATAGCGTGACAGGAAAACGCCATCGTCACCGCCGCTGCCAGATAATATGCGCCAAATCGTTTTTTCATTTCCCCGCCCTCTGTTGCATTGCCTGAAACGCGGTAGTCATTGCTGATGCTGCAAATTACATGCCGTTATCAGCGACCCACACGTCGGTTAACGTCGTTTTTACTGTAGGGAGCCTTTTTGCAATCTGAATAGAGCCAGTTGCGTTAAACGCGTGTGTCAGTACTTTTCAGGCTGGTACGAAATTTGCTGGATTAATAACGGGCAGATTTTGAGGAGGACACGATGATCCGACACCTGATGCATGTGGAATTTGACCGGCAGCGCGGTTTGCAGGAGCAGGTCCGCGAATCGCTGATCGGCGCTATTCTGGGCGGTCTGTTTCCGGCGGATACCCCGCTTCCCTCCTGCCGACAGCTCGCCAGCCAGCTTCACGTTTCGCGCAATACCACCGCGCTGGTCTTTGAAAGCCTGGTGAGCGAAGGTTATCTGATTAGCCGTCCGCGCAGCGGCTATTATCTGCATCCTGACTACCACGCCTCGCCGTCAGGATGTGCGCAAAATCTGCTCATCCATGATGAAACTGCACCATGCTGGAGCAGGCGGATGAAAATCACGCCCAGCCAGCAGGAATCAATCCTGAAACCCGCGGGCTGGATGAACTATCGCTATCCGTTTATCTATGGTCAGCCGGATACCCGGCAATTCCCCCTCGCCACCTGGCGCTCAACCGCTAACTGGCTCCACGGCGGCGTACGCGATCCGGCGTGGGTGGTCGATCATATCGATCAGGACGTGCCGATGTTGATTGAGCAGATCCGCACCCGCGTGCTGCCAAAACGCGGTATTGCCGCCTCGCCGGATGAAATATTAATTACCCTCGGCTCACAAAATGCGCTCTATCTGTTGACGCGCCTGTTGATGTGCCGCAATACGCGGGTGGCGGTGGAAGATCCGGGTTTTCGCGAAGCCATTAATACTTTTCTGCTCAGCGAAACGGCCATCGTACCGCACCCGGTCGACAGCGAAGGTATTGTGCTCAACGATGCCCCCTGCGATTACTATTACGTTACGCCCGGCCATCAGGTACCGACGGGCGTGACGATGAGCCAGGCGCGCCGCCAGCAGCTACTGGCCCACGCCGTACGTCATGACGCGGTGATTATTGAGGACGATTATGATTCGGAGAGTAATTTTACCCTCAATCCGCAGCCTGCGCTGAAGGCCAGCGATCGCAGCGGGCGGGTGATTTACGTCAGCAGCCTGTCAAAAGCACTGTCGCCTGGCCTGCGGCTGGGTTTTATGGTTGCCGATCCGGACCTGATTGATGAAGCCCGCGCGCTGCGCCGCCTGATGTACCGCCATCCGCCAACCAATATTCAGTATCAGATGGCGCATTTTCTGGCGCAGGGCCACTATGAAACCCATCTGCGCCGCTATCACGACGATTCCGCCCGCCGCTGGGATCGTCTGCATGAAGCTCTGCAAACCTCGCTGCCCGAGTGCAAAATGATGCCCGGCAGCGAACATGCCAATGCGTTCTGGCTGAGTACGCCGGAGGCGATCAGCACCCGGCAGCTCACCTGGCGCGCGGCGCATGCGGGCGTGCTGATTGAACCGGGCGCGCGGCATTTTCTCGGCGAGGCACCGCCGGATCACTTTTTCCGGATGGGCTTTCACGCCATCGATCCCCAGGCGATTGCACCGGGCGTGGACGTGTTGAAAGAGCAACTGATGCAGATGGGATGACAGCAGGTCAGATGCCCGCCCTCCCCGGCGGGAGAGCAGGCCAGGCTCAGCGAGCGCTAAACTTATACCACGCGTGCATAATCCAGGATCACCTTCAATAACACATTGGCCCCGGCGGTCACATGTTCCGGCGAGGCATACTCAATCTCGTTATGGCTAATGCCGTCCTTACAAGGAATAAAGATCATTCCGGTCGGGGCGAGATAACTCATGTAAACCGCATCGTGCCCTGCGCCGGAAACGATCGGGCGGGACGGATAGCCAAGCTGCTGCGCCGCCCGGCTGATGGCCGTCTGGCAGTCAGCATGGAACGGCGCGGCAGGATAGTGGCTGACCTCTTCCAGCACGATGCGCATTCCCGTTTCCTGGCTCACCGAGGTAATGTACGCCCGCAGCGCGGCATCCATACTTGCCACCGCGTCGTCGCTGATATTGCGCATATCAATGGAGAACTTCACCTCGCCGGGCA
This sequence comes from Superficieibacter sp. HKU1, assembly GCF_029319185.1. NCBI lineage: Bacteria > Pseudomonadati > Pseudomonadota > Gammaproteobacteria > Enterobacterales > Enterobacteriaceae > Superficieibacter > Superficieibacter sp. HKU1. The sequence continues at coordinate 1,433,350 of NZ_CP119754.1, read as the reverse complement.
CCACATTTCGGCTGTTCGGGTGCACCTGAACCATCCCGACCGTGCCGCGCCCGTGTTCCGTGCTACGGGCAATGACCACCACCTCCTGCATGACGCGCGCGGCAACCTGCATCGCGTCCTGGCGCAGGTGCATGGGCGTCGGCCCGGCGTGCGACTCCTGTCCGGTAACGATGCAATCGTACCAGCGAATCCCCAGTACGCCCTGCACTATGCCAATGATTTTCGCTTCATCTTCAAGGATCGGTCCTTGCTCAATGTGCGCTTCAAAATAGGCACCGATGGGATGATCGCCCGGCGTCTGGCTGCCGATGTAGCCGATCTTCTCCAGCTCCTCGCGCACGGTTTTACCGTCGACATCCGTCGCGGCGTAGATTTTTTCCAGCGCAAAGACGCCGGCAAAGACCCCGGAGCCCATCATTACCGGCACAAAGCGCGACCCCTCTTCGTTGGTCCAGAACACCACTTCGACCGGCGCTTCGGTTTCGATATGCAGATCGTTGAGGGTGCGGATCACCTCCAGCGCCGCCAGCACGCCATAATTGCCGTCGAACTTGCCGCCAGTGGGCTGGGTATCAATATGGCTGCCGGAGACGATCGGCGGCAGAGACGGGTTGCGCCCCTCGCGGCGCATAAAAACGTTGCCGATTTTATCGACGGTGACGGAAAGCCCCGCCTCCTTCGCCCAGCCAATGACAAGATCGCGGCCCTGGCGGTCCAGATCCGTGAGCGTCAGCCGACAACAACCGCCTTTTGGCGTTGCGCCGATTTTCGCCAGTTCCATTAACGATGCCCAGAGCCGTTCACCGTTAATGCGCGAATTTTTTATCTCTGCGGCCAGAAGGGTTACTACATCACTGCTCATCGTCTTCTCCTGAAAAAAAGGTGGCGGCCAGCGAAACCAGCAGGCGATCGCTGTGCCGGGGGCCAAGTAATGAGATGCCGAGCGGAATGCCGTTGACATGGGCGGCAGGAAGCGTCACCTGCGGACGTTTGGTCAACACCGACAGCAGGAGCAAATCATGCGAAAGGCGGCGGGTGGCTTCAATCTCCTCCGCCGTGGCGCTCAGCAGCGGCGCGACATCCGGCACGGTAGGCATGACCAGAATGGCGTTGCCCAACTGGCTTTCCCACCACCCGGTAAACTGCTCGCGCAGCTGACAGGCCTCCTCAAACTGCGCCGCCGTTACCGCTTTCCCCCACTGGAAGCGCTCGTTTACATCCGGTCCCAGTTGCAGCCCGTAGCGCTCAATCGTCTGCCCTTGCGATTGCCACGCTTCATAGCCCTGGATTTGCCTGAAGGCCATATAGATGTCATCAAGCGGCGGCAACGCGTCGGTCAATATCGCCATATCGCCAAATAATGTGCTGAGCCGCTGCATCACCGGCTGCAACGCCTGCTGGCTGTGGGCAGGCAGGCGGTCAAAAAAGGCGTGATGACAGGCCAGCTGCACCGCCGCAGGCGGATGCGGATCGTCGCCCAGCAGGCAATCAGCGACGGCGCTGAAAACGTCCGGCGTGCGGGCGAAGAAGCCGCAGGTATCCATGGTGGCGCAGAGCGGCTGGCAGCCTGCCAGCGAAATACGGCCGTGGGTTGGCCGCAGGCCGAACAGCCCGCAGTAGCTGGCGGGAGTGCGTACCGATCCGCCCGTGTCCGTGCCGAGCGCAAAATCGCAGGCGTGGTTTGATACCGCCGAAGCCGATCCGGATGACGAACCGCCGGGAATGCGATCGTATGCTGCTCCGTTGCGCGGCGTGCCGTAATGAACATTATGCCCGCTCATGGAATACGCCAGTTCGCTGGTGTGGGTTTTGCCGATAAAGCGCGCGCCGCTGTCGAGCAGTCTCTGGACCACTGGCGCATTCGCCGCCTTAATACCGGACAGCGCCAGCATATGCGGGTTACCGCCGCCGGTGGGATAGCCCGCGACGTCAAAGAGATCTTTCACCGCAAAGCTCAGTCCGGCCAGAGGTCCGCTGGCGGCGTTCTCCACCGGCACAACGGGATAAGGCATAAAAGCACGACTCTCATCCTGCATGGTTTTCTCCTCGTTTCAGGCAATCGCAAATTGGTGTGTGGCGGGCTGCGTCAGTTCGCGCCAGCGGTGACAGCTCACGACGTGGCGCTGCCCGGCCTTCTCGGTGGCGGGCTGGCGCTCCCGGCAAACCGGCCGGGCGTGCGCACAGCGATCGGCAAACGCGCAGCCCGGGGGCAGATGCGTAAGGTCGGGCGGCGAACCAGGAATACTGTGGAGCGCATCGCCCTTTTTTAGCCCCTCTTTCGGCCGGCTTCCCAGCAGAACACGGGTATAAGGATGGCGTGGATGGTTCAGGATCTGTTCAATCGGAGCCTCTTCCACGATACGACCGGCATACATCACCGCGACCCGGTCAGCGATTTCCACCGCCGCCCCGATATCATGGGTAACGAAGATAATCGACAGATCGCGCTGCTTTTGCTGCTCGCGCAGAAGGATCAGGATCTGAATCTGTACCGTAGCGTCCAGGGCAGTTGTCGGTTCATCGGCCAGCAGCAGTTGGGGATTGCATGAAAGCGCCAGGGCAATCATTGCCCGCTGGCGCATCCCGCCGGACATTTCATGCGGCCAAGCATCCAGCCGCAGTTCAGGGCTCGGAATGCGCACCTGGCGCAGCGCCTCCAGCGCCCGCGCTCTGGCCGCCCGACGCGACAACTTTTCATGACGGCGCAGTCCTTCAATAATCTGCTGTCCCACGGTATAAACCGGATCAAACGCCAGCAGCGGCTCCTGAAAGATCATCGCGCAACGCGCCCCGCGATACTGCCGGAGCTGCGCGGCGCTCATCTCCAGCACCGACTCGCCGCCGACCCGCATCGTACCGGAAAGCACAGCGCTGCCTGGAGGATGTAAACGCATTAGCGCCCGCAGCGTCACGCTTTTTCCTGAGCCGGATTCGCCAATCAGCGCCATCACCTCCCCTTTCCTGACATCGAAAGAGACGCCGTTGACGGCATTTATCGTCTGACCATCGCGACGAAATTTAACCTGCAAATCGCGAATGTGAACCCAGGACTCATGCGACATGATTGACCTCCTGAACAGGAATTTCCCGATGCCAGGCCGAAGCAGGCTGCGCCATCAGACAAGCGCTTTGATGCCCCTGACCGACCGTCTCCAGCCGCGGTTGCGTTTGCGCACAAACCGCTTTGGCGTGGGCGCAACGCGTATGAAAACGGCAGCCGGATGGCGGTGACACGGGACTCGGCGGATCGCCCGAGAGGGGCGAGACGAGAGTACGGTTTTGCGGATCCATCGACGGCATGGAACGTAAAAGCGCGCGCGTATAGGGGTGAGCGGAATCGGTAAACAGTTTTTCCGCCGGACCGACCTCGACCACTTCGCCGAGATACATCACCAGGATCCGGTCTGACAGCCAGCGGACGACGTGCAAATCGTGGCTGATAAAGACATAGGTAAGATCCAGCGTACGTTTTAAATCCTGAAGTAGCTGGAGCACCTGCGCTTCGACCGATTTATCCAGCGCCGATACCGCCTCATCAAGAATGACCAGCCGCGGTTTCATCGCCAGCGCGCGGGCGATATTGACCCGCTGGCGCTGGCCGCCGGAAAGCGCGTGTGGATAGCGATGCGCAAATCGTCCCGGTTCCAGCCCCACGTGGGCCAGCAGATAATGGGCGTACTCTTTGGCGTCTTTCGCGCTAACGCCGTGGACCCGCTGACCGAAAGCAATGCTTTCTTCCATGGTCATGCGGGGATTAAGCGAGGCGTAACTATCCTGAAATACCATCTGGACCTGACGGCGATAGGCTTTCATCGGCAGACGCGACGAGCCGACGTCCAGCCCGTCAAAAATCAATTCGCCGCGATCCTGATTCAGCAACTGCATCAGCAGGCGCGCGGTAGTGGACTTACCGCAGCCTGACTCGCCCACGACCCCCAGCGTCTCGCCTTTGAGCACCTCAAAACTGACGTTGTCTACCGCCTGAACGACCCTATGGCCTTTGCGTACGCCAGAATGAAAATGCTTTACCAGATTATTGACTTTCAGCAGCGGCTGCGCCGGTCCGCCGATATCAACATTAATAAATGGTTGCATCGCTTACTCCTTAATTGCCATCGCGGCGCGCAGGCGATCCGCCAGGATATTGAAAGAAATAGAGGTGATAAAAATCATCACCCCCGGCAGGGCAGCCACCCACGGCTGGGTATAAATGGCCGTGCGCAGCGTATTCAACATTAACCCCCACTCTGGTTCAGGCGGACGAACGCCAAGCCCCAGAAAGGACAGGCCGGAGGCGAGGATCATGCACACGGAGATAAGACCGGTTGAGAAGACAAAAACAGGTCCCAGCACATTGCCCAGGATCTGCACGCGTATAATGGTTAACGGGCTGGCACCCGAGGCGCGTGCGGCTTCGATATAATCCATATGTCGAACCTGCGCGGTGACGCTCTCAGCAATTCGCGTCACCTGCGGGACAAACACCAGCGTCAGCGACAGTAGCGCATTGCCAATGCCCGCGCCCATCGCGCCGGATAACGCAATCGCCAGCAGCACCGAAGGAAAGGCGTAAAACACATCTACGGTACGCATAATAATGGTATTGGTTTTTCCGCCGGCATAACCGGCGATAATACCGATGGCGCCGCCGATGAAAAACGCCAGCACCACCGGCACGATGCCCATAAAGAGCGACAGGCGGGTTCCCAGGATCAACCTTGAGAGCATATCTCTGCCCAGCTCATCCGAGCCGAGCGGAAAACCTGCCGTGCCCGGTGCTTTCAGGCGCATAAACATGGAGGTTTGATAGGGATCTTTGGTGATTAACCAGGGACCAAATAGCGCCAGCACCAGCAACAGAAAAATAATCCCACCAACCACCAGGCCGCCCGGATCGCGCAGCAGGCGCAGCATCACGCCGCGCCAGTAGCCGTGCGTCACGCTCGCCGGCGCGGCGACGGTAGCGATTTTTGGAGTAACGGTATCCACCATCTTCAGCTCCTTTTAATACGGGGGTCGAGAGCGGTCTGGAGAATGTCGACCAGCAGATTGAGCAGTACGAAAAACAGCGCCAGTACCCAGATAGTGCCCTGAAGCAACGGCAAATCCCGCTGGAAGATGGCGGTGTTTAACAGCATGCCGGTGCCGGGCCAGGAGAAGACGGTTTCGACTAAGATGGAGCCGCCCATCAGATAGCCGACCTGCAGCCCCATCACCGCCAGCGCGGTGGGCGCGGCGTTTTTCACCACGTGGAGAAAGATCCGTGACTCATTGAGGCCGCGGGCGCGCAGGCCGATGATAAACTCCTGACTCAGGATGTCCGCCACCTGCGAGCGCACGGTACGGGCGATAATGCCGACCGGGATCACCGACAGCGTGACGGCGGGCAGCAGCATGAACTGCAAATGCGCCCAGTCCCACTGCCAGCCGCTTTCGCCAATCGGTCCGCCGCCGGTGGCGGGCAACACGGCGAATTTCACGCAGAAAATAATGACCAGCAGCATTCCCAGCCAGTAATGCGGCACGCTAACGCCAAAGACCGACAGTATTGATGCCACGCGATCGATCGCACTGTTGCGGAAATACCCTGCCACAAAGCCAAACAGACTGCCGAGAACGAAGCCAATCAGCGTGGCCAGCAGCGCCAGGCGTAGTGAGTAGCTGACCGCATTCATTACTTCAGAAATCACCGGCCTGCCGGTTGCCACAGATAAACCCAAATCGCCCTGTAGCGCCCGCCACAGCCAGTGGAAAAATTGCAGCGGCAGCGGTTTATCGAAGCCGTAAGCCTGCATCAAGGTCTGGCGCAACGCTTCCGACGCATCCGGCGGCATGACCGATACCAGCGGATCGCCGGGGGCGATTTGCACCAGCAGAAAGCAGATAACGGCAACCCCCAGCATGGTCGGAACAGCAAGTAAAACGCGATAAAAGAGCGTGCTGATCATAGATTCTCCTCGTAACGGTTACTCTTTCTTACTGACCAGACTCAGGTCGATAAACCAGCTTTGCGGCTGCACTACGCCGGTGACGGCGGGCGAGATGGCGCGCGGTCCCACGTCATGAGCCACGTACAGGAACGGCACCTGATCCACCATCGCGGCGTGCAGCTCACTGGCAGCCTTATCCATTTCCGCAGGGGTAAAGGCATGTTTCACCGCCGTCGCCAGCTTTTCAGTCTCCGGCGTGGAGAAATAACCCCAGTTAGTTGCCACCGGCGGGAAGGCTTTGGTGGTGGAAAAACGCAGCATGCCAAAGTAAGGATCGTTGACGGCGGCGCTGACATTGATGGCATCCACCCCTTTCGCTGACGGATCTTTCGCGCCAAGACGCCAGTTGGTGAACAGGGTGTTCCATTCGGTGACTTTGATATCGACATTGAAGAAACAGCTTTTCAGGCTTTGCTGGATGTATTCATTCATCGGCAGAGGCTGCATCTGGCCGGATCCGGAGGCGGAGGTGGCGACCGTGACATGCAGCGGCTTGCTTTCGCTGTAGCCGGCCTCGGTCATCAGCTTGCGTGCGGCATCCGCATCGTATTTGATCTGGAATGTGGGCTTGCCGTGCCACGGATTGTCCGCTTCATAAATACCCGTCGCCTCGGTCATATAGCCGCCGAGATAACTTTTTAATTCAGAACGGTTCAGGCACAGGTTGGCGGCTTTACGCACGCGGATATCTTTCCACGGCGAGCCGTCAACGAAGGAGAACTGCCACGGCCAGATATGCGGCTGGGTGTTGGCGTAAATCTTATAGCCCTGAGCTTTAATCTGATCGACGGCATCCGGCGCGGGCGCTTCGATCCAGTCCACCTGTTTCGAGAGCAGCGCCGCGGTGCGGGCATTGGCTTCCGGCAGCGGGATCAGCACGACCTTATCCACTCGCGGAACGCGATCTTTATTCCAGTAATCCGGGTTTTTCGCGAGGATAAGCTGCTGACGCGGCACCAGCTTTTCGACTTTAAACGGTCCGCTGCCCACCGCATGCGCCGCAAAATCGGTCCATGCCTGTTTGCTGCGTGCCGCCGTATCGCCTGTCGAGGCGGGTACCGCGTCGTACATTTTTTGCCACGCCGTTGGCGAGACGATAAACAGGTTAGTGATGTTGTAGGGTAGCAGCGCATCGGGTTCGGAGGTGGTCAACACAACGGTATGGTCATCAATTTTTTCTGCCCCGGTCAGGGTCGGCATACGGGAAATCGTATTGCCAATTTGCCCTGGCGCGTATTGCGGCGCGTTCTTGTCCAGCACTTTCCCGACGTTCCAGACAATCGCATCAGCGTTGACCTCCGTGCCGTCATGAAACTTTACCCCCGGACGCAGGGTGAAGATCCAGCGGCTCTGGTTTTGCGGATCAACGTGCCACTCGCTGGCCAGTCCCGGCACCAGACCGCTGGGTTTCTCCCCCTGCGACAGATCCCATTCCACCAGCGCATCGTAAATGGGAATACCGGTGAAACGGTTTCCTTCATAACCCTGATCCGGTTGTCCGAGCGTCAGCGGAATATCGGCGGCAGTCATTGCAATACGCAGCGTCGAGGCCTGCGCCAGCTGGACGCCTGACAGCGTCATAATGCCGATGGCGGCGGCAAGATAACCTTTACGTATAAAGAAGGAATTCGTCATCGCATGGTCCCTGTTAAAATAAGTGGCGTAAATAACAGGCAAGATGCGTACCAGTTTACTTTTTGCGAAAATTAACCGGGATCGCGGGCATAAAATCAGAATAAATTATCGTCAAAGGAAAATTTGAAAAAAATATATCAGTTTTCCTTATTGCAATCGTTTTCGCTGCACTAAGGATGTGAAATAAGTTGCACAATTGCACCATGAAAATAACAACCACCGATAATACCGCCGATAAATTATTGCATCGGTGCCTTATATATTAATTAAATTAATAACAGGAAATAAATTAGTACCATTATTACGATTTACCTTATTCGGGCGTGCTGAATATCGGGTTACACCGAAAGGAAAGTTTTGCAGCATGTTCAGGATGCCCGTCAGGGTGGCTTCATAATCGGCTCCTCCTTCTATACTTATACAAACATCTGTAAATATGAGGATGATTATGCCCATACCCGATTTCCGTACCTCTGCCCCCTTCACTCTTGGTGTTGAACTGGAGTTACAGGTAGTCAACCCGCCGGGCTACGATCTCAGCCAGGACTCGTCAACGCTGATTGATGCCGTCAAAGCCGACGTGACCGCGGGCGAAGTGAAGCATGATATTACCGAAAGTATGCTGGAGATCGCCACGGGGGTTTGCCGGGATATTCATCAGGCGGCGGCGGAGTTTTCGGCGATGCAGCAGATCATCCTGCGCGCTGCGGAAAAATACCATCTGCACATTTGCGGTGGCGGTACGCATCCGTTTCAGAAATGGCAGCGCCAGGAAGTGAGTAAAAGCGCGCGCTATGAGCAGACCCTGGAGTATTACGGCTATCTCACGCAGCAGGCGACGGTGTTTGGTCAACATGTGCACGTTGGCTGTCAGAGCGGCGATGACGCCATTTATTTGCTGCACGGCCTGTCGCGTTTTGTGCCGCACTTTATCGCCCTGAATGCCGCCTCGCCGTATATTCAGGGGGCCGACAGTAAATTCGCCTCTTCCCGGCCCAATATTTTTTCTGCCTTTCCGGATAACGGCCCGATGCCGTGGGTAAACAACTGGCAGGAATTTGAAGGTCTTTTTCGCCGCCTGAGCTATACCAGCATGATCGACAGTATTAAAGATTTGCACTGGGATATTCGCCCCAGCCCGGAGTTCGGCACGGTGGAGGTCCGGGTGATGGATACGCCGCTGACGTTAACGCATGCCGTGAATACCGCCGGCTTTATTCAGGCGATTGCCTGCTGGCTGTTAACGGAGCGCCCCTTTAAACACCAGGAGCGGGACTATCTGCTGTACAAATTTAACCGCTTCCAGGCGTGTCGCTACGGGCTGGAAGGTGTGCTAACCGATGTACATACTGGCGAACAATGCTCTATCGCCGACGATATGTCGCGGCTGCTGGAGCGGCTGACGCCTTATGCGGATAAGCTGGGCGCCGCCAGCGCGCTGGAGGATATCGGCCTGATGCTGAAAAGGCGTAAAAGCGAGGCTCAGTCCATGCGCGATTTTATTGCCGCTGGCGGATCGCTCATCGGGCTGGTACGAAAGCATGCCGAAATCTGGGCGGCAGGCTAGCCGCTCCTCTTCTCAGGCTTTACAATGCGCCAGATGATTTTTAACAGAAGATTAACGGCACATGAAACATCCGCTTGAATCCCTGACCATCGCCGGTGGCGTTTTGCTGCTGGCCTTCCTCTCCTGCCTGCTGCTGCCAGCACCGTCACTCGGACTGGTACTGGCGCAGAAACTGGTCGCCGTGTTTCATCTGATGGATCTCGGCCAGCTATATACCCTGCTGTACTGCCTGTGGTTTTTGATGCTCGGCATTATCGAATATCTGATCATCCGTTTTATCTGGCGTCGCTGGTTTTCGCTGGCGGGTTAAACCGGTAAAGTCGCGCATTCCGGCCACCAGCGCCTCACACCAGGCAGCATAATCGTGACCGCTGGACCACGGATGGAAGCTGGCGCGATAGCCTTTATCGCGCAGCACCTGAGCAAACGTTTCGGTATTACGATAAATACCGCCGTCCGGCCCCTGGCTTTCAAAGCGTCCGGCCTGCAGCCAGAAGCGAATCGGATAGCGCGGCGACTGCTGATACTGTCGCGTCAGCCAGCCTGGCGCTTCCTCTTTCGGCGACCACCAGTACGAGCCAGACAAACTCAGCACGTTGCCGAAGACGCGCGGGTAGCGTAATGCCACCCAGGACGATGCCAGCCCACCGTAGCTGGAACCCGCCAGCACCGTTTTTTGCCGCTGTACCGGGATGCCCTTTTGCCGCAGCCACGGCACCAGTTCATGCGCCATAAAATCGGCAAATGCCGGATTCGGCGGTAATTCTTTACCCCGGCGGACATGATCCAGACTGTCTATAAACACAATATTCACCGGCGGCACTACGTGGCGGGCGATCAGATCGTCCATCACGCTGGCGAAGCGATAATCATCCTGATACACCTGACCATCAAACAACATTAGCGTCCAGCGTGCCGGCTGCGCCACGCGCGGGCGATAGAGAATAATATCGCGCTGATTATTGAGCGCTGGACTGTAAAAGGATTGCCGCGTCAGGGTGCCATGCTTAACCAGCTGCATCATCCGCTGCGGCGTGCAGTAGCGGGCGGGCGTCAGCGCCAGCAGCGAATAGCGATTCCAGCGATCGGTGCGCCCGGTGGTTAAGGTGGACGGATTCAGCGGATCGGCCTGGGCGCTGACCAGGATCGCCCGGCGCTGATCGCGCGCCGTTCCCTGCACCACCGGCACGTCCGGGGCCAGTTTGTACTGCATCAGCGTATCGGCAGGCACGACATAGCTGCGGAACCAGACATCGGAATCGCCGAGGCGGAAAAGCGGATCGTGATCGCCCGCAGGCGAGCCGAGAATAAATACGTTATTCCGTGCGCCGCGCCACAGGAAAGTCACCCGCTTATGGGTGGCATCGACAGGCTCAACCAGCGGCGTTCCCTGCTGGCGACGGGCCTGCCAGAATGCCTCGGTAGAGCCACCCGCCTGAAGTTCACGGGCCAGCTGCTGCAACAGCGGGCTGACCGGATCCAGTACCTGCGTTCTGGCAAGGGAAGCGGTTTCTTTGATCCGCCAGCTAAAGCGCCAGCGTGTCCCCTCTTCGCCATGTAACATCAGCGAGGATGGCTGATTCAGCGGCAGAGAAAATAAGAGCGTTTGTTCACTGTCGCCCGGCTCCCCTTCCAGCAACGTGCGCAAACGGCGGTTATTCCGGTCAAGAAGACGCGCATCGGTCACGCCGCTCAACGTCGCGGAAACATAATTTTCACCCAGCGCCGGGAGCAGAAAACAAATTTCGCCGCTGGCGTCAAATTTGCCCTGCTGTTCACCCTGCACCGACATGGAATCACAATTCGCGGCAAGCGCAGGCGTCGCGCTCAGCCCGATTAACACCCCACTCCACGCCATTTTCATTACCGCAATCTTCCTGATGAAATTTGTAACAACGCTAATGCAAATGATAACAATTTGCAATATCATTAGCGCCATTTACGTTTTCATGTTCCGGTATTGACGTCATCAATGCGGGATTTTTTTATGGCATCGTTCACGGGGTTTTATTTAAAACATGTTAAAAAATAATAAGATAATGCATCTCTGGTTAATGAGTATAGCCGCCGCAGCCGTCAGCCATCAGGCGCTGGCTGCCGAGGAAACCATGGTCGTCACGCAGGGAAACAGTGAAGATCCCACCGCGCCGCTGAAAGGGATGGTAGCGACCAGAACGCTGTCGGCGACCAAAACCCCGGCGGATCTGGTCAAAACGCCGCAGTCGGTCTCCGTTGTCACGCGCGATCAGATGGACGCGCTGGATGTCACGTCCGTGTCGCAAGCGCTGCGCTACACGCCCGGCGTGTTTACCGAATATCGCGGCAGCTCCAACCGTAACGATGAAGTGTTCGTGCGCGGTTTTAGCTACGTGCCGAAATTCCTCGACGGCCTGAGCTTCGGGGCCACCGCCTCATCGCAAACCGGCACCGTCGATCCGTGGCTGCTGGAGCGGGTGGAACTGGTGCGCGGCCCGGCCTCCGTGCTGTTCGGGCAGGTTAACCCTGGCGGCCTGATTAGCATGACCAGCAAGCGTCCCACCAGCGAGGCGGTTCATGAAGTGCAGTTTCGCACCGGCAATCACGATCTGGCGGAAGGCGCGTTTGATTTCGGCGGCCCGCTGAGCGATGACGGACGGGTGCTGTACCGCCTGAACGGTATCGCCCGCACGCAGCATAATCAGGTGGAAGATTATAAAGAAACGCGGATGGCGATTGCCCCGGCGATCACCTGGTTTCCCAACGATCAGACCCGCTTTACCCTGCTGACCAGCTACCAGAAAGATCCCGATGCCGGTTACCGTAACTTCCTGCCGTATTACGGCACGGTGGTCAGCGCCAATGGCCAGTATATTCCGTGGGATTTTAACGTCAGCGATCCGAACTACGATCAGTCCTGGCGCGAACAGACGATGGCAGGTTATGAATTCGAGCATCAGTTCAACGATGTTTTCACCTTCCGCCAGAATGCCCGTTACGCCACTATCAAACAGAAGTATCGCTATCTGGTGTATGCCAATAGCGCGGCCAACAGCACGCTGCTAACCCGTCGCGCGCAGCACGAAGAGCGCGAAACCAATGAATTCGGTCTTGATAACCAGCTTGAAGCGCATCTGGCGACCGGGATGCTCGACCATACCCTGCTCGGCGGGCTTGATTATAAATCCAGCCACGATAAGCAGTATCTGGGACGCGGTGCCGGTAGCCAGTACGATCTGGACTGGACGCAGCCGGTGTATGGCGTCAACGTTGATGAAAGTACCTTTGCCACCATGACCAACGAGCAGCAGAATCTCGATCAGATGGGGGTTTATCTTCAGGATCAGATGAGCTGGAACAACTGGGAACTGCTGCTTTCCGGACGCTATGACTGGTCGGAAGTACGCACTACCGATTTAACCGCCGCCGACAAAACCCAGCAGAACGATGACAAGTTTACCTGGCGTACCGGCTTGCTCTACGCTTTCGATGTTGGTCTCTCGCCTTACGTGAGCTACAGCACCTCGTTTGAGCCGAACCTGCAAACCAACCGCGCACCGGGCACCGCGCCATTTGCCCCGACCACCGGCAAGCAGGCGGAAGTGGGGGTGAAATATCAGCCCGCACAGAATACGCTGATGAGCGTGGCACTCTACGATCTGCGCCAGAACAACGTGCCGACCTATAACAGCACCGAAGGCTGGTTTGAAAATGCCGGTGAAGTGCGCTCGAAAGGCGTTGAGACCGAGATCCATTCCGCGCTGTGGAATGAGACGGTCAACCTGATCGGCTCTTACACCTGGACCGATGCTGAGGTCGCCAGCACCACGGTCGCCGGAACGGAAGGTAAAACGCCAGCGCGTATTCCAACGCATATGGCTTCCGCGTTTGCCAGCTATACTTTCCCCGGCGGCCCGCTGAAAAGTCTGACTGCCGGCGTCGGTATGCGCTACCTCGGCACCAGCTATGGCGATGCGAAGAACACCTTCAAAGTGCCGTCGGTGGATCTGTACGATGCGATGGTGAGCTACGAACTGGGCGAGCTGAACAGCAGCCTGAAAGGCGCAACCGTCAGGTTCAACGTCAATAACGTGGCGAACACCAAATACGTGGCATCATGCGCCAGCGATACCGCCTGCTTCTACGGTATTGGCCGCACGATGACCGCAACGCTGGGTTATTCCTGGTAAGAAAAGCGCAGCGCTCCGCCGGTGATGCCCGGCGGCGCTTCGCTTGCACGGGCCGACAGTGCGGGCTAGTCCGTTGATAGCGCCAGTTTTTACAGGCCGGGCAAGCGAAGCGTCGCCCGGCAAAAGAAGACAGTCCCCGGTATGATGTAGGCCGGGCAAGGCGTAGCCGCCGCCCGGCATTACGCGCCCGCCCCGGCTAAATATTTGAGCGCACCTCAATGCGTGCTGCTGTGATTCTCTTTACGATAGGCACCCGGCGGCTGATTAAAGGTGCGGGTAAAGACGCGGGTAAAGGTTTGCTGCGATTCGTAACCGTACTTCAGGCAGATATCGTAAACCCGCTGATCGGTATCACGCAGGTCGCGCGCCGCCAGCAGCAGTTTACGCTCGCGAATATAGCGCCCCAGACTCTCCCCTTTGTACTGCAAAAAAAGACGCTGTAAGTGCCATTTTGAATACCCGGAATGACGGGGGATTTCTTCAATGCGCAGCGGCTGATGCAGATTGTCATCTATCCATTCGACGATGGTGTCGATAACCTGAGCGGAAATGGTCATATGGCTCCCCCTCTCTCCTGTAATGGTGGGTTATTCCCACCAGGCACTAAATTGATGCCTGCGATCTGAAATATTTACCGGTTCGCCCAGCTGCGGCGTTAACAGTCGGTACGGTTTATTCAGACTGGCCTGCGCCAGCCTTTTATAGGGGTCGTCCCAGGTATGTTTTGCCAGCACAAAGCGCCCCGAATGGCCGGGCAAAATCGCGCTGGCGTTAAGATCGACCGCCGCCTGTGCCGTTTGCTCCGGCATCATGTGAATGTATTTCCAGTCCTCGTCGTACTGACCATTTTCCATAATCGCCAGATCCACCGTGCCAAACTGCTCGCCGATGGCTTTAAAATGCGGTCCGTAGCCCGAGTCGCCGCTGTAATAAAGCTTCTCTTCCGGCGTGACGAACATAAAGCTGGCCCACAACGTCTGGTTGCGCTTCAGGCCGCGCCCGGAGAAATGGCGGGCAGGCAGAACGTGCACCGTTAACTGGTCATCCACAATAATCGCCCGGTTCCAGTCGGCTTCAGTAATAATGTCCGGATTCATACCCCAATAACGCAGATGAGAACCTACGCCCAGCGGCGTAATGACCCGGTGGATTTTCGGCAGGAGCGCACGAATGGTGGCGTAGTCGAGGTGATCGTAGTGATCGTGTGAGATGATCAGCAGGTCGATTTCCGGCATTGCCTGCGCGGTCCACGGATAGTCGCCGTCAAACGCTTTATTCAAAAACGAAAACGGCGCGGCGTAGGCGCTGAATACCGGATCGATCAGAATGCGTTTGCCGCCCAGTTGCAAAAACCATGAGGAGTGGCCTAACCAGACGGCGACCTCCTGCTCTGGCGGCAGGCCTGCCAGATCGGTTTTCACCAGCGGCAGCGGCTGCGCGGGTCGTGAATTTTCCCGCCGGGTGGTCAGAAACTCCCACCACGCGGCCAGCATGTTTTTCTTGCCGGTAAACCCTGGGGTGGGAAGCTGATTATGAAATTGTCCGTCGCGGTAATGCGGCGATTTTTCGACTTCCGTTAGCCCGCTCCCCTGAGGAGCCTGGCCGAATCCGGCGTTGCATACAAACGGTAAACTTGCTGCGCAGGCGATCATCATTACGGCAACCACACTTATGAGTAGACGCTTCATATCCCGACCTGAAACACGCCTTTTCCGTAAGACGGTGTAATGTGACTTGATTATGAGTGAGTAAGCACTCATTATAGAAAGAGACCGAATGTCGTCAAGACGTTTTTCATTTTTTGACATTCGCCGTTGAAGTGCCGCTAAGGGCATGTTTCAATCGTGGTTTTTACAGACAGAAAGGTAAAGCGTAGTGGCTCGTCCGAAGAGTGAAGATAAAAAACAGGCGTTACTGGAAGCGGCGACTATCGCGTTTGCCCAATCCGGGATCACCGCATCCACCGCTATGATTGCCCGCAGCGCGGGCGTCGCCGAGGGAACGCTGTTCCGCTATTTCGCCACCAAGGACGATCTCCTTAACGCGCTTTATCTTCATCTTAAACAGCAGCTCTGTCGGGCCATGCTGGCTAATCGCGATCCTGCGGTTGTCGATCCGGTAGAAAATACCCGCTACATCTGGAACAACTACATCGACTGGGGCGTGCAGAACCCGTTGGGTAATCGCACCGTGCGCCAGCTGGCGGTGAGCGAGAAGATCACCAAAGACACAAAACAGCAGGTGGAAGATATGTTTCCGGAAATGCAAACGCTGTGCCGCCAGTCCATCCTGCCGGTGTTTAAATCAGAAGAATTCAACGCCTTCGGCGATGCCTGCTTCCTCGCGCTGGCGGAAACCACCATGGAGTTTGCGACGCGCGAACCCACCCGCGCCAGTGAATTTAAGGCCATTGGTTTTGAAACCATGTGGCGTGCGCTGTCCACCGAGAAAGCCTGACGGCAGCGGGGCGTTGAGCACGCCCGCCCCTTTGAGATTTGTCGCACAAAACGATAATAGTTATCGACGTAAGCCGCTTTATTTTTTCCGTCCGGCCGCGCTACTCTGCTGCCCGTCGGACGCACCCGCGCGGTGCGCATTCAACATCACCAGGAGTTGTTATGGATATTGTTTCCGTTGCCTTAAAACGTTATTCCACCAAGGCATTCGATCCGAGTAAAAAACTGACCACCGAGCAGGCTGAACATCTGAAAACGCTGCTGCGCTATAGCCCGTCCAGCACCAACTCGCAGCCGTGGCATTTTATCGTCGCCAGCACGGAAGAAGGTAAAGCGCGCGTGGCCAAATCCGCCGCCGGCACCTACGTGTTTAACGAGCGTAAAATGCGTGATGCCTCTCACGTGGTGGTGTTCTGCGCCAAAACCGCGATGGATGACGCCTGGCTGGAACGCGTGGTCGATCAGGAGGAAATTGATGGTCGCTTTGCAACGCCGGAAGCCAAAGCCGCCAACCACAAAGGCCGCACGTTCTTCGCCGATATGCACCGTAAAGAGCTGCAGGACGATCATCACTGGATGGCAAAACAGGTTTACCTGAACGTCGGCAACTTCCTGCTGGGCGTAGCGGCGATGGGTCTGGACGCCGTGCCGATTGAAGGCTTTGACGCTGCAATTCTCGATGCGGAATTCGGCCTGCGCGAACAAGGCTATACCAGCCTGGTCGTGGTGCCGGTCGGCCAGCATAGCGTGGAAGATTTCAACGCTGCCCTGCCGAAATCCCGCCTGCCGTTCAGCACCACGCTGACCGAGTGTTAATGTTCAGGCGCGCGAGGTGTCGCGCGCCTTTTATGCTGTGCACTCGCTTACCGGATGCCCGGTTGCTGACAAACCGTCATGCCGCATGGCGGCTACGCCTTATCCAGCCTACAGATAGAGAGCGTTAATTCATTCAGGCGGCGTGGGCTGGGTAAGCGAAGCGCCACCCGGCACGTATATCTCATGAACAAACGTCATTGACTATTACGCCCCGGCATCCAGCCGCGCCAGCGCCTTCTCCCCGGCCTCATCTACCGGCAAATACACCAGCAGCCGCGAACCGTTACGCGGCGCGGAGTACCAGTACATCTGCTGAAGGCTGAAACAGCCTACCAGCGGGTGATTAAAGCTCTTGAGCTGGTTTTCCACGCCGCGGACGTCATAGCGCTGGTGCCACAGCGCCTCAAATTCTGCTGAGACGGCAAAAAAACGCGCCAGCTTATCTTCCCATGCCGCCTTGCCGCGATGCTCCGCCATGGCGGCGCGAAAATACGAAACGAAGGTCGGTAAGGCATCCGGGTTGTCCAGGCGGCTGCGCCAGCCAGGATGGGTTAAATAGAGATAGATACAGTTGCGATCGGCTTCTGGCAGCGTACTGAAGTCGACGCCCATCAGGCGGCAAAAACTGTCGTTCCAGGCGACGATGTCGAAATTGGGTTTCTGAATGCTGGCGGGTTGCGGCATCAGGCTGTCCAGCATCCGCCGGGTGCCTGCATTAATATTTTCACAGGGGGTAAGCGGCAGAATTTCCTGCGGCGTTAGCCCCGCCAGCACAAACAGATGGCGCGTCTCCAGCGGCGAGCACTGTAGCGCAGCGGCAATCGCATTAAGCACGACGGGGGATGGGTTAACGTCCCGCCCCTGCTCCAGCCAGGTATACCAGGTGATGCCAACATCCGCCAGCAGTGCGACTTCTTCGCGCCGCAGTCCGGGCGTACGCCGCCGTCCGCTGCGCGGCAGACCGAGCCGCTGCGGATCAAGACTTTCCCGCCGCGCACGCAGAAAGGCGCCAAGCTGTTTACGCGTGTCATCCTGCGGTAGTGCTGACGTTTCACGTTCGCTCATCAGGCTCATAATCTCTCCAGCCGGGTAGTGCCAGTACCAGTATAAGCAGGAACTGGTACCCGTTTTTTATATCAGCGATGCTACGTCCATTCGCTGAATGACGCAATGGAGTGACCATGAATACGTCTGCTGTTTCACCCGGCCGTGCGGCCCTGATTTTATTGTTAACCGGCCAGATGCTGCCGCTGATTGATACCTCAATTACCAATGTGGCGCTGGAATCAATCACCCAATCGCTGCACGCCAGCGCCACCCAGCTTGAACTTATCGTCGCGCTGTACGGTGTAGCCTTTGCGGTGTGTCTGGCGATGGGCAGTAAGCTTGGTGATAACTACGGTCGCCGCCGCCTGTTTATGTGGGGTGTGGCGGCGTTCGGCGTCGCCTCGCTGCTGTGCGGAATGGCGACCACCATAACGGAACTGCTGGCGGCGCGCATTTTACAGGGCGCAGGCGCGGCGTTGATCGTGCCGCAAATTCTGGCGACGCTGCACGTCACGTTAAAAGGCAGGGCGCACGCGCGGGCGATCAGCCTGTACGGCGGCATTGGCGGTATTGCTTTTATCGTCGGACAGATGGGCGGCGGCTGGCTGGTCTCCGCCAATATTGCCGGGCTGGGCTGGCGTAACGCCTTTTTTATCAATGTTCCCATCTGCCTGCTGGTACTGGCGCTGAGCCGACGCTACGTGCCGGAAACGCGTCGCGAAATGCCTTCGCGTATTGACTGGCAGGGTACTTTTTTGCTGGCGGCAATCCTCTGCTGTCTGCTGTTCCCGCTGGCGCTGGGTCCGGAACTGCACTGGCCGTGGCCGACGCAGGCGGCGCTGCTGGCCATTGTGCCGCTGGGACTGTGGATGCGTGCCAGTGCACAGCGCCAACAATCCCGGGGCGGACAACCTCTTCTGCCGCCGCGCCTGCTGCAACTTGCCAGCATCCGTTTTGGTATGGTTATCGCCCTGCTGTTCTTCAGCGCCTGGTCTGGCTTTATGTTCTGCATGGCGCTGACGATGCAAAAGGGGCTGGGGATGGCTCCCTGGCAGTCCGGCAACAGCTTTATTGCGCTCGGCATTGCCTATTTTGCCTCTGCACTCTACGCCCCGCGGCTGATCGCTCGCTACAGCACCGGGCGCATCCTGCTGACCGGCCTGGCGGTACAAATGGCAGGACTGCTGGCGCTGATGTATACGTTCTGGCGTTTTGACAGCGCGACCACCGCGCTGGCGCTGGCTCCCTCGACCGTACTCATTGGCTACGGGCAGGCATTGATCGTCAACAGCTTTTATCGGGTGGGCATGAAAGATATCAGCGCCTGCGATGCTGGTGCGGGCAGTGCGATCCTCAGCACCCTGCAACAGGCGACGCTGGGATTAGGGCCTGCGGTGCTGGGATCGTTATTTCTGGCGCTGGCGCATCACGGCCATGGCAGTTACCCGCGAGCGATGGTCGGTTTTCTCGGCGTAGAAGTGGTGATGATGGTGTTATTAGGTGCCGTCGCCCTGGCATATCGCCAGCGTCTTTTTACCGCCGTAGATAATCGGTGTGCGCAGTAAACGGTTAAAATTCTCTCCCGGCGGGCTAAAAATAATGCCCGCCGGGAATATTTTTCCCTACTAATAATTAGGGTGCATAAATAGCGAAGAATAATCACCATTAATAAAAACACATAAAATTCAATGAATTAAATATACATAAAATGTAATTTCCATTAAGTCGTTATGCCGGCCGTTTTCCATCCAGGACTATTCTTATAATCTATGTAAAAAAATATGTCTTAATATGTCCGAAATTTCATTTCTCTCATTGGCATATTTCCTCTGAAACAGGACGTTGACTATGGCACACCTTAAACCTGCGATTTTACTTTCTCTTCTTGCCCTTACTGCCTGTGGCGGCGGCGGCGGTGGCGGTCATCACGATAGTGGTTCAGCACCCGAGACCAGCACACCGTCTCAGCCGGATACCGGCACCACACCAGCACCAGAGCAGCCCCAGTCGCCACCTGAAAGTAAGGCCACGCTGGGCAGCGTTTCCGGCGTCACCTACACCACGCCGAACGGCATTGAATATCAGATGCGCCGTGATGGCATTACGTTTGGCGGTACCTGGACGGAAGGTCTGGTCAAAGCCGACGGCACCCGGGTTTCCAGCACCAGCTGGTGCTGCGGCCCAATGAGCTACACCCTGTTCGGTAGCTGGACGTCGCAGGAAAAAGGCGAGCACGGCGTGTTCTACAGCGGGGAAGGCACCGCAGCGGCCAACGTACCGACGCAGGGCAGCGCGACGTACGTTGGTTCCGGCATGCGTGACGGCGTGCGCACCGACGCCAGCTTCAACGTCGATTTCGCCGCGAAAACCATCAACGGTAACATCACGGGCAACGACGATTTTGGTTCAGCGGTGGCGATGCAGGGCACTATTGTTGACGGCGGCTTCAGGGGTGACGCGCAGTCCGGCGGCGATAACGGCACCTTTGTCGGTCACTTCAACGGTCCTGCGGCAGAAGAACTGGGCGGCATCGCGGAGTTCGCCGATACCAGCAAAAGCGCGTCGTTCGGCGCAACAAAACAATAATATTTTACCGGCCAGCGTCGCTGGCCGGTTTTCCTGATGATGGTAACCTGCGGTATGTCCTCCCTGCGCCTGCGCTCCCTGTTATTAACCTGTTTTTTACCCGCTGTCGCCACGGCGGCCCCCACGGACAATACCCTGATCCCGGCGGCCCCCCATTTCGAACGCTTAACGCCGAAAACGTCGGGTGAAACGGCTTCCGGCGATATGCTGCACGTCTCAGACCAGCAGCTTGCCGCGCAGCCGGAACTGGCAAAAGCGTTACTGGATCAGGCGGTGCGCGATGAGGCCTGGCCGGTGGTGAAAAGCATTCTGCCCCTCTATGAACGCTCACCCGCACCGGACAGGGTACTCATTCACTATGCGAAAGCGGGCGTGGCGCGCAGTGAAGGGCACTACGGCGAGGCGATTAAAAACTATCGGGCGATCCTTAGTGAGCATCCCGATTTTGCCGCCGTGCGCCTCGACCTCGCCCGTGCGCTGTACGAAGACCGGCAGTTCGACGCCGCAGAATATCATTTTGAACGGGTGAGAGCCGCCAGTCCGCCGCCTGAGGTGGCGCAGCGCATTAACGCCTACCTTCAGCGCATTCAGTCACAGGATCGGCTGACGGGAAATCTCAGCCTCAGCTATCTCAACGACAGTAACGTGAATAACGCCTCGACCAATAAATATATTCGTATTGGCGATAAGTTGTTTATCCGTAATAAAGAGGCTTATCCGCAGCGTGGTGAAGGGTTCTGGTTTAACGGCGCACTGCAAAAAGATGTGCATCTTTACGATCGCCATTCCCTTCGTTTTCTCGGCACGGTAACGGGCAAAAGCTACTGGAATAATCATCGCTTCGACGATATTACCAGCCGCCTGTATGCCGGATATCGCTGGCAGGATTTTCGTCAGCAAATCTCGCTGCTGCCTTTTTACGAGAAACGCTGGTACGGCACCGAAGCGTACTCCTCCGGGCCGGGTATGCGCATGGAGTACAGCTATTTACTCTCTCCGGCGTGGCAGGTCAGTCAGGTGCTGGAATACCAGAAGCTGCATTATGACAATACGCAGTATGATTTTTTGGCCGGGGATAACCGCTACGTTTCCACCACCCTGTCGCATGTGATTAACGCGCGGCTGTCGGTGTTCGTCGGTGGCGATGTGGCGTGGCAGAACACTACTACCGCCAGCGAAACGAACCAGCGCTATAGCCTGCGCAGCGGACTGGAAACGGATTTGCCGTGGGGGATGTCGGCTGGCCTGATGGGGGCGCTCGCCAAACGTCATTACGATGATGACAACGATATTTTTGGCGTTCGCCGTCAGGATGATGAGCAGATTGCGATGGTGTCGCTCTGGCATCGCGATCTGCATTTTATGTCGGTGATGCCAAAGCTGAATTTCGTCTACAAAAAGGTTAACAGTAATATCGACTTCTACGATTATACCCAGCGCAATGTCTACCTGACGCTGGATAAACGCTTCTAGGCGCTGGCGCGGGTGGTCAGATGCCACGCCATCATCACCCGCTCGGTTCTGGAATCAGGATTGTCGATTTTATTGAGCAGCAGCCCGACGGCCTTACGACCCATTTCATGCGACGGCTGTTCAACGGTGGTGAGCCGGGGCGAGATCATCTCCGCCAGTTCGGTGCCGTCGAAACCAACCACGGCAATATCGTCCGGCACCTTCAGCCCGGCCTGTTCAATCGCGCGGATCGCCCCGGCGGCCAGGGTGTCGGAAACGGCGAAAATAGCGTCAGGCCGACGCTCCGCCGCCAGCAGTTTTTCGGCAGCGGCTTTTCCGGCGGCCACGCTCAGCTCGCTGGCATATTCGACGGACTGAAACGCCAGACTGCGGGTATGGATCACGCTTTTATAACCGCGCTCGCGCAGGCGGGCGTATTTATAGCTGAGATCGTGATTAATCAGCGCAATACGCTGCCGGCCTTTATCCGCCAGCCAGGAAACCACATGCTGAGCGGCATCAACATCGTTAATGCCCACGCAGGAAACCGCGCCGCTGTCGGCATATTCCGCGCACTGCACCCACGGCGCATCGCCGATCATCATAGACAGTTCCGGCAGCTTAGAAAAAGCATCCATGGTGATAATGCCGTCAACGATTTTGCCTGACAGCAGCTTCAGGCCGGAACGTGAGCGTTCGATGTCCGAACCGGCGTTACAAAGCAGAATGCGGTAGCCGTTTTTCTCTGCCTCTTCTTCGATACCTTTCACCACCGCCGCGCAAAACGGGTTGGCAATATTGGAGACCATGACCAGGATCATATAACTGCGCGCGGTCCGCAATTGCCGGGCCAGCAGATTGGGCTGATAGTTACTTTCCGCAATGGCTGCCAGCACCCGTTCGCGATTTTTCGCTTTGACGGTATCGCTGTTATTGAGCACGCGCGATACCGTCGCCACCGAGACACCAGCGAGACGGGCAATTTTTTGAATGGACATAGTGACGGCAAATCCTGCGGTTAGCGTTAAGAATTGCAGGCTATCACAAAAGCGTTGCCCGGCGAACCGGGCAATGATTTACTCCCCGACGCGTATCCAGCGCTGCTCCTGATGGCTTTTTACAATCGCCTCAATGAGATACATCACGTTTGCGCCGTCATAAAAAGAGGCGAAGGACTCAGAACGTGACGGTTTTCGCCCTTCCCGCACCGCCTGATAAAACTGACCGAGCATGTTTTTAAAGGCGTCCGGCCAGCCTTCGATATGACCGCCGGGAAAATGAGCGCTGGCGGCAACGTCGGCGTTCATCAGGCCCGGATCGTCGCTGAGCAGTTGATTGGGCTGCGCGCGCTGGCCGATCCACAGTCGCTGCGGCGTTTCCTGATCCCACGCCAGCGAGCATGCACTGCCGTTGATTTCAAAACTCAGGCGGTTTTTTCGTCCGGCGCTGACCTGCGAAACGTGAAAACAGCCTTTGCTGCCGTCCTCAAAACGGAACAGGACCGAGCCGATATCCTCGGTGGAAACCGGGCGATCGACATAACGGGCGTGGTCATCATGGCTGAAGGTCGCCGCGCCGGAGACGCTGGCTTTACGCGTCGGCCAGACAATCGACAGGTCGGCCATCACCTCGACAATGCGCTTGCCGGTAACAAACTGCACCGTATCGCACCAGTGCGAGCCGATATCCGCTACCGCCCGCGATGCACCGCCCTGGGCGGCATCCACCCGCCAGTTATAGTCAGTTTCCAGCAGCATCCAGTCCTGCAAATAGGTGCCGTGGGCGGAAAAAAGCCGTCCGACACTCCCCGCCCGGCGCATGCTGGCCGCCTGCCGAACCATCGCGAACTGGCGATACACAAAACTCACGCCGTGAACCACGCCCGCCTGCTCCGCCAGCTGTACCAGTTCACGGGCTTCATCGCTGGTCATGCACAGCGGTTTCTCGGAGAAAACATGTTTCCCCGCCCGCAGGATCTGCCGGTTAATCGCCGCGTGAAGGTGGTTAGGCGTGCAGTTATGCACCACCGCCAGCCCCGGATGCGCCAGCAGTGCGTCCACACTGTCGTAAGCGTGCGGCACGTGCAGCGCCCGCGCTTTGCTTTCTGCGGCCTCACGCGTGCTGTCGCACAGCGCCACCACCTCGACATCGCCCAGCCGACGCAGCGCTTCCAGATGCGCCGGACCGATAAATCCGCTGCCGATAATGCCGACCTGAATCATTTGCGCACCCCGTTTCCTGCGGCAAAATCATCAAAGGCATGTGCGGAAACCGGAATGATGTGGCGACGGATAAACTCGCTGCCTTCGCGCGCCCCCGTTTCCCCGTCCTTCAGGCAGCACTCCCACTCCAGCACCGCCCAGCCAGGATAATCATACTGCGCCAGCTTGCTAAAAATGGTTTTGAAATCCACCTGCCCGTCGCCCGGTGAGCGGAAGCGCCCTGCCCGCTCAAGCCACGGCTGATAACCGCCGTAAACGCCGCTGCGCCCGTTCTGGCGGTACTCGGCATCCTTAACGTGAAAGGCTTTGATGCGGGAATGGTAGATATCGATCCAGGTCAGATAGTCAATGTGTTGCAGCAGCAGGTGGCTCGGATCGTAGAGCATATTGCAGCGCGGGTGGTTATCGACCTTTTCCAGAAAGCGCTCAAAGGTCACGCCATCGTGCAGGTCTTCACCCGGATGGATTTCGTAGCACAGGTCTACGCCGTGCTGGTCAAAACAGTCGAGGATCGGTCGCCAGCGCTGCGCCAGCGTATCAAAAGCCTCTTCCAGCAGCGCGGCGTTGTGCGGCGGCCACGGGTAAAAATAAGGCCACGCCAGCGCGCCGGAAAACGTGGCGTGGGCCGTGAGGCCGAGACGTGCGGATGCTGCCGCAGCCTGTTTGAGAATATCGGTTGCCCAGGCCTGACGCGCCTGAGCATTGCCGCGCACCTCCGGCGGCGCGAAGCCATCAAAGGCTGCATCACAGGACGGATGCACCGCCACCAGTTGCCCTTCAAGATGGGTGGACAGTTCGCTGATTACCAGCCCGTACCCGGCCAGTTTACCGCTAACCTCGTCGCAGTAAGTCTGGCTTTCTGCCGCCCGTTGCAGATCGAAAACCGCCTTATTATGGCAGGGGATCTGTAGCGCCTTATAGCCCAGATCTGCCGCCCACTCTGCCAGCCCCTCGAGGGTATTAAACGGCGGCTGGTCACCGAGAAACTGCGTTAAAAAAAGTCCCGGTCCCTTAATGGTTCTCATAAACACCTCCAGAATTACGCAGGCTCTTTCTCGTTATAGTGGAAAGAGAAAAGGAAAATAAGTGCAATCACGGCGGCGGCAATAGCCGGGATCCACCAGAAGGTCACCCACGCCTGCGGCACGGTTTGTCCGGCCACCAGACGGTTATACAGCGCGCCGGAGATCTGCGAGCCCAGCAGCATCCCGATGCCGTAAGTAAACATGACGATCATGCTTTGCGCCTGGCCCTTGACCTTCTCCCCCGCCACGCGGTCGGTATAGATAAAGCCGACCACAAAGAAGAAATCGTAGCAAACGCCGTGCAGCAAAATGCCGAGATACAGCAGCGCCCGCGCTTCTTCATTCACTCCGAGCGCAAACAGCGCGTAACGCACGAACCAGGCGAGCATGCCGATCAGCAGCATGTATTTGACGCCGAGGCGACGGAACAGCAGCGGGATAACCAGCATGAAGACGATTTCCGACATCTGGCCGAAGGACATGGCGGTGCTGACATCGCCGACGCCTGCGTCTGACAGGTACGACGCGGTGTACGCGTAGTAAGTGCCCAGCGGCACCGAAATCAGCGTGGCGCACAGCGAGAAGATAAAGAAGTGGCGCGTTTTCAACAGCGCGAAGGCGTCGGCGCAGAACAGATCGCGCACCTGGATCGGCAGCCCTTTCGCGGGCGCTGGCGTGTGTGGCAGCGTCAGGCTATAGAGCGCCAGCGCCACCGAGCAGATCGCCGCGAGAGTAAAGATGCCGGTAGTATCGGAAATGCCGGTCACGCCAATAAAGATCCCCGCCACAATCCAGCCGATAGTGCCGAAGACGCGCACCACCGGGAAGGTTTTATCGATGTTCGCCAGGCTGTGAAAGGCGATGTTATTGGTCAGCGCCAGCGTCGGCATATAACACAGCGTATAGCCAAACAGCAGGCCGATCAGCAGCGCGCCGTTCTGCGCCACCAGCGCCTGCGGCACAAACCACAGGATGATCGCACCGAGCAGATGCATGACTGCCATCACCTTTTGCGAGGCGAAAAAGCGATCCACCAGCATCCCCAGCACGAACGGCGAGAGAATAGAGGCGATCGGCCCGGCGGAGAACGCATCGCCAATCAGCAGCGACATGTTGTGCTGCGTCATCACCAGCCCAAGCGTCACCGACCAGCTGCCCCAGATGAAGAACTGTAAGAACATCATTAACGACAGACGCGGCACCAGCAGGCGGTGCCGGACGCCTCCTCTGCCGGTGGTTTCAGTTGTAGATACCATTTTTCGCTCCACCCTTAAAAGTAATCGATTACAAAACACGTTTAATCTGAAAGTAATCGATTACAAATAAAGATCGAGCGTCTTGTAATGAAAGTGGGAGAACGATCACGAACAAAAAATCAGCCGCGATCCGCCGACCGTTCAGGCGTGTAACTCAGGGTTCAGGGAGATCGTTCCGGGCAGAGCCTGCGCTATCCCGCAGGCCCGGTGCAATGAAAGGTTATGCTTTACGACGCAGACATCTGAAGGCGATAAACAGGAACAGGACCCACATCGGCAGCAAAATTGCCGACAGGCGCATCTCGTCCATGGTGCACATCAGCCCCAGGATCATCAGCAGAAAGGCAATGCAGATGTAATTGCTGGCAGGCGACAGCAGCGCTTTAAATTTCGGCAGGCGTCCTTTACGACGCATCGCCGCACGGAATTTAAGGTGCGCCAGGCAAATCATGATCCAGTTCAGCAGCAGCGTCGCTACCACCAGCGCCATCAGCAGGCCAAAGGCTTGTTTTGGCAGCAGGTAATTGATCAGCACGACCAGCGAGGTGATCACCCCGGAGAGCAGCAGCGAATTAACGGGCACGCCGCGACGGCTGACGCGGGTGAGAAATTTCGGCGCGTTGCCCTGTACCGACAAGCCAAACAGCATCCGGCTGTTGGAATATACCCCGCTGTTATAGACCGACAGCGATGCCACCAGAATCACCATGTTCAGCGCGGAGGCCACCAGGTTGCTGTCGAGATTGTGAAAAATCATCACAAACGGGCTGCTGTCAGATTTGATATCCATCCACGGATAGAGCGCCAGCAGAACCACCAGCGAGCCGATATAGAAAAGCAGAATGCGATAAACCACCTGATTGACCGCTTTGGGAATCGATTTTTCCGGATCGCGCGCTTCCGCAGCCGTAATCCCGATCAGTTCCAGGCCGCCGAAGGAGAACATGATCACCGCCAGCGACAGGATCAGCCCGTGCCAGCCGGTCGCCAGAAAGCCGCCGTGGACCCACAGGTTGCTCAGCGTCGCACGCTCGCCGCCATGGCCGGAAACCAGCATCCAGATGCCGAAACCAATCATGCCAACAATGGCGAGCACTTTGATCAGCGCAAACCAGAACTCGGTTTCGCCATAAAGACGTACGTTAACCAGGTTAATCGCATTGATCACAATGAAGAACGCCGCCGCCCAAATCCAGGTCGGGACATCCGGGAGCCAGTACTGCATGTAGATGCCGGCCGCGGTGAGTTCCGCCATGCCGACCAGCACGAACATAACCCAGTAGTTCCAGCCGGAGAGGAAGCCCGCGAACGGTCCCCAGTATTTGTAAGCAAAATGGGCAAAGGAGCCGGAAACCGGTTCTTCCACCACCATCTCGCCAAGCTGGCGCATGATGAGAAAAGCAATGATCCCGGCGAGAGCGTATCCCAGCACTACCGCCGGGCCTGCCATCTGGATCGCCGGGCCAATGCCGAGGAACAACCCGGTGCCGATCGCGCCGCCCAGCGCAATCAATTGAATATGTCGGTTTTGTAAACCCCGGTGTAACGCTGGATTATTTTCTGAAGATGCATCCGCAGAATGTCTGGATGCCAGTGACGCGTTTTTCACGCCCTACCCCTGTACTATTTATATTAAGGGGCACCTTTTAACACTTATAGATGTCACACTTCAAGTTACGCGACGAGAACGGGCTTCCCTGCCCGCCTTACGAGGTGCTCTTGCAATCAGAAGTCGTAGCTCATGGAGACTTTGACCGTGCGCGGTTCACCTTCAAAGATGTAGGTGCCGTTATCTTCAACGCCCGACCAGTATTTCTCGTTGGTAACGTTATCCACGCCGACACGCACGACCATATCGTTCTTGTCCTGATTCAGGTGCATACGATAACGTACGCCCAGATCCAGCGTGGTGTAATCATCCAGCTTTTTGGTATTCGCGGCATTGGCATACTGCGAGCCGGAGTGGTTTACTCGCGCGGTTGCCGTCAGGCCGTCCACCGGCTTGATGTCATATTCCGCCCCGAGCGCCATATAGAAGCGCGGTACGCCAATCGCATCTTTACCGTTATTCACGCCGCCTTTGGTTTTAGTCATTTCCGGATCCAGCCAGACGGTGCTGCCGTTCAGACGCAGCCCCAGCGTCGGTTCGCCGAACACGTTCAGCTCAACGCCGCGGTTACGCTGCTCGCCATCCAGCGCGTAGACGCCGGTCACGCTGTCCTGAAGCGCGGACGGTTTTTTGATTTCAAACAGCGACAGTGAACCGCCGACGCGCTCGAAATCGACTTTCACGCCCACTTCGTTCTGTTTTGAGTGCGCAATACCGGTGCTCTTACCGTAGTTGGTGGCCGTTTTCGGTGCCACGCTGCCAGGCTGCAGCGCTTCGGTATGGTTGGCATACAGGGAGAGCTCTTCCCACGGCTTGTACACCACGCCATAGGTCGGCATCCAGCGGCTTTCGGTGTAGCGGCTGGTGGTATCTTCCGCGCCGGTGGCGTTACTGTAGTTACGCACCACCACTTTCTGATGACGTGCGCCGACGGTGAACAGCAGTTGATCGTCCAGTACGCCAAGAGTATCGCTTAACAGCCAGCCCTGGGTGCGGTTACGGGTGGTGGTCAACGGATCGGAGTAGTTACCGCCGAAGCTGGTGTTGTCCGGGATCGGCACCGGATGATTATCATAGATATTGGTGGTCGGGTTTACGGACGACATCGTCCACGCGGTTTTATCTTTTTCGATTTGCGCCGAGTAACCGACATTCACCTTGTGAGAGACAAAGCCGGTATCGAAATCACCGCGCAGGCCGCCCATTCCGCTATATGCGTCGGTAATACGGTTGGTATCCAGACGTCCGGCGGTCGCATCGCCGTTGGCGTTAAGCAGTTTTGGCCCGCTGTAAACGCCGGTTTCATGCGCATGCTGCATGCCGAGCGCGGCATAGGCGGTCCAGTTGTCGGTCAGATCGTATTCGCTCTTCGCCATGCCGAATTCGTTTTCGATATCGCTGAAGGCCCATTTCTGGCTGTAGTTTTTGGTCGGATCCGGCACGCGGGGAATAAAATCAACGCCGCTGATGTTCAGGCCGGTCTCACCGCCGTGGAAGGTTTTTTTCTGGTAGCCAAAGTCCAGCGAGGAGCGCAGGCGGTCGCCACGGTAATCAAGACCAATGGCGGCCAGCGTAGTGCGGTGTTTATCGTCTTCTACCGCCGTCTCGCCTTCGCGATGCACCAGGTTTACGCGCGCGCCAAACTGGTTGTTATCACCAAAGCGGCGTCCGGCGTCTACCGTACCGCCGACCTGAGAGTCAGAGGTGTAGTCCACGCCAACCGTGGCGTTTGGCGTATCCTGCGCGCGCTTTGGCTCAAGGTTGATCATCCCGCCAACGCCGCTGCTTGCCGCGCCGTTGACCAGCGCATTCGCGCCTTTAAAGATCTCGATGCGCTCCAGCATCTGCGTGTCCATCACCTGACGTGGCACCACGCCCGGCAGACCGCCGAAAGTCATGTCATCCCCGTCCAGCTTGAAGCCGCGAATACGGTAGGTTTCAGCATAGTTACCGTAACCCTGTACCGCCTGTACCCCCGCGTCATTGCTGACGACATCGGCAATGGTTTTCGCCTGCTGATCCTGAACCAGCTTCGAGGTGTAGCCGATCACGTTAAACGGCACATCCATCGCCTTTTGCTCGCCGAGCATCCCCATGCGCCCGCCGTGGGCAATCTGCCCGTCCAGATACGCCGGAACCAGATCGTTGCCGCCCGGCGTGAAATCCGCCTCCGGCGTCGCCTGGACGACAATGGTATCTTCTTTGGTTTTGCTGTCGTCCGCAGGAGCAGCCCAGACGGAATGGCTTGCCGCGCCGATGGCCAGCGCAAGCAGCGTTTTACGCAGCGGGAATGAAACGTTGGTGTTGTGCATAATTCACTCGAAAAAAGGGTAAAGTGAAAAAAAGGCCCGTCTCCGGGCCGGATATTTATTTAGTCAAATCAATGCGGACGACGCTATCCGGTCCGCTGGTTGAGTGGTCTTTGTTGAACTTCTGCTTCACGGTCACAAACAGCGTCTGGCCGTCGGCAGAGAGTTCCAGGCTGTTCGGGTTAGGTGGCAGATCCCACGTTTGCTTCACGGCGTAAGAGGTGCCGTCCAGGCTGACCACTTTGCCGCCGTCGCGACGGGAGACGTAGATCTCGTTGCGTTTGGCGTTGTATTTCACCGACAGCGAATCGCCGATATCGAGCTGCTTAAGCACGTCACCGCTGCGGATATCCAGCACCAGCGTGGTTTTGGCTTTCGAGTTGTCGGTAACGAACAGACGACCGGTTTCGCTGCCTTCTGCAATATTCAGCAGCAGCGCCGGTTTATCACCCAGCGGTTTCCAGCGGTGTTCAATACGATTGGTGCGCGGGTTGATCACCAGGATCTCGCCGCCGCCATTGGCCGCGTACAGGCGATCGGTTTTTTCGGAGTAATGCAGCCCGGTCATCCATTTGCCGGTGTTTTTAATGCGGGTTTTCAGCTTCAGCGTTTTCGCATCCACCACCCAGATGATGGCTGGATCGGCAACCGCGCCGATGTACAGCGTGTTGTTGTGCAGCAGGATCTGGCGCGCGCCGTAAGGGAAACCTTCGTCGTTACGCTCCGGGAACAGAATGCGGTTTTTGACTTTGCCGTCGGCGGTGTTGATGGCGCTGACGCCGCCGTCGAGAGAATTGGTGACATACAGGGTTTGTCCGTCGTCAGACAGTGCGAGGGCAAAGTTTTTCAGATCGGTATGGCTGGCCCCGATGGTTTTCAGCGTGCGCGGGTCAAGTTTGTAGACCACCCCACCCTGCACATCCTTGAAACCTTCAGAACTGGCAACGTACAGCGCATCCCCTTTCGGACTGAGCGCCATTTCATACAGGCCATCCGCCAGATCGCGTTTTTGTACATTCGCTGGCAGTGCAGCGGCAGTGGTTTTCTGAGGTTCAGCAGCAGGTTTGCTCGCGGTGGATTGTTGCGCCGTGCAGCCGCTCAGCGCGACGGTCATCAGCAGCGCAAGGGCGGAGATTTTCATTTTCATCAGGGAAGTCCTTCACCTTCGAAATAGCAAAAACGTGGAGGCATCCCGGATTATGATTTTTCGTTCCGGTCATTCTTACGCGCGCTCCACCGTGTGCCTCAGTGTTTCCCTGTGAAAGCGTTCACTGTTGTGCAGGTAGGTCCATATCGCGCCTGCGAATAACAAAGAGAATGAGAACTATACTCATTCTCTTTGTATTATCAAGTCTAAATGTTACAAGGATTAACGACAGGAAATATATTGCGGGGGAAAAATTGAGATAAAAAATACGCGCCCGGCAGCTAACTGCCGCCGGGGAAAGGATTTTATTTACCGCCTTCGGCGATAACGGTCAGTTTACTGTCGGTGGCTTTCTCTTCTTTTAATGTTTCTTCAAGCAGCTTTGCCGCCTCGTTATAGCCGAGTTTGAGCGCCAGCGTTCTCAGCGTCCCGTAAGAGGCGATTTCGTAGTGTTCAACTTTCTGTGCGGCCCCGATCAGTCCGGCGTCGCGAAGCTCGCCCGCCTCAACGGATTCAATAATCTCCTGCGCTTCTTCTGCCAGTCCTTCGAGAGCATGACATTTCATGCGCTTGATACGCACGCCTTCCGTCACCTCCACCAGCCGATCGAGTCTTTCGATTTGACCCTGCGTTTCTTCCAGATGCGCTTCAAAGGCAGCCACTAATTTTGGCGAGGTGGCCGCTCTGGCCATTTTTGGTAATGCTTTGGTAATTTGTTTCTCGGCGCTGTAAATATCTGATAATTCATGAATGAATAGATCGTTTAAGCTTTTTACCGCTGGCATAATCATGACCTCGTCATTAATTAAGGATTAAGTGGCACTCCTGAAATATAAGAGCACCACTTATTTTCGATATATTATCGCGAGTTAATCAGTACAACAGTATCGCTACCTGTTAACCGTAACGGACTGAATTGATTAGGGTGTTATAAAAATAAATTTATGAGGATGAACGATTGCCGCTATGGCTGTTCTTGCCACCTTTTTTGCCCGCTTCAGACGCGCGCTGTGGGTCGTTTTTGAAGTTGCCACCGCTCTGCTGGCCGCCTTTGCGCCCGGCTTCAGCTGCACGTTTTTTATCTTCTGCAAAATTACCTGAACCGCCACGATGTTGAGTCATAACAATTACCTCATTACATGTTTAGGGTTGATAAATTGGGGGCTGCCCCCTTGCTAAGCAGAATTAATACTAGTCGCTGCGTACAGCTTCGCAAGTCGACAAAACCCCCTCTCTATCTCTCAGAGCAATCTTATATTGACCAATATAATGCAAGCCCGGCAATGATATAAACGAAGCGGCAGAATAATATTCTTACCAATAACTGTCGCATTATTTATGGCATAAAAAATAATGCAAAATGTAAACAACAAGAGAGTGACCGTTTTTCAGTTGTGCTTTTCACACGCTGAACAAAACGGTAAGGTTTCAAACACATGACAGGTTTGTAACTATACTCTACCCCATGTTAAACATGGTACTTACAGGATGTACTTATGAGATTCAAGGGTCTGACCAAGGGCTTTTTCATACTGATACTGGTCATTGTTACGTGGGCCTTCTTCGATGTACTGGCGCCTTACTATTCAGCAATTTTGTGGGCAGCTATTCTGGCGATTATTTTTTATCCGCTTAAAAATAAGCTCCGCGATAAACTTGCAGACCGAAACGTACTGGCATCGTTACTGACGCTGGCGATTATTTGTCTGATCGTCTTCACGCCGCTGGCGGTCATTCTCTCATCGTTAGCCATTGAAATTAATCTGGTTTACGGCAAGTTACAGCAGCATAACACCCAGTTCCCGGTAGTGATTGCCAATTTATTTGAGCATTTACCCGCGTGGGCTCGTCATTTTCTTGCTGAGCATGACCTTGATAACGCCACGCAGATCCAGCAAAAACTGTCCGGCGTCGCGCTGAAAGGCGGTCAGTATGTCGCGGGTAGCGCGTTCCTGATCGGTAAGGGCACTTTCGGCTTTACCATCAGCTTTGGCATTATGCTGTACCTGCTCTTTTTCCTGCTGAAGGATGGTCCTTATCTGGTGCGCCTGACGCTCGAAGCGCTGCCGCTGTCGAAATACATGAAGCATCACCTGTTTGCTAAGTTTGCTGCGGTTTCGCGGGCCACGGTCAAAGGCACGGTGGTGGTGGCTATCGTACAGGGGGTGCTGGGCGGCCTGGCATTTTACATCGTCGGGATTGACGGCAGCATTCTCTGGGGGGCGCTGATGGCATTCCTGTCGCTGGTTCCCGCCGTCGGCTCGGCGATTATCTGGGTGCCTGCGACGATTTATTTGTTCGCTACCGGACAGTTGTGGCAGGGCTTTTTCATGATCGGTTTCTTTGTGGTGATCGTCGGGCTGGCGGACAACATCCTGCGTCCCCTGCTGGTAGGGAAAGATACAAAAATGCCGGACTACCTGATCCTGATCACCACCCTGGGCGGGCTGGAAGTCTACGGCATTAACGGCTTTGTGATCGGCCCACTGATCGCCGCGCTGTTTATCGCCTGCTGGAATTTGCTTTCCGGTCGCGATCATCCAGGTAATGCCGATGAAATTGATGAGATTGTGATTGAGGAAGGACTGAACCACCCGGATGTGGAAGAGAAATAGCGATGAATGGCGCGACGGTGTCGCGCCATATGAGGTTAATGACAAACCCGTTTTGCCGGGTGGCGGCTTCGCCTTACCCGGCCTACGAAAATATTCAATATCAATAGGTTATGCGTACACCGTAGGCCTGTGCAAACGAAGCGCCGCCAGGCATCATTCCATGGTATTACATACTGCTGACAAAGTGGGGGTTTCCCCGTGTTCCACGGACGGTTTGTCATCAACCTCAACGGTGATAACGCTGCCAGGCCGTGATAAACGCCCGCGCTCTGGCGCGGGTATCCGCCACCGATTGCCCGGCACGATAGAGGTCGCTGCCTAATCCGGCTCCCGCGCACCCGGCTTTCAGCCAGTCGTGCAAATTTTCCGGCGTAACGCCGCCGACGGCCAGCAGCGGAATGTGTGCAGGCAATACCGCTTTCAGCGCGCTGACATACGCAGGCCCAAAGCACGACGCCGGGAAAAGTTTCAGCGCCTGCGCGCCGTTTTCAAGGGCACTAAACGCTTCGGTGGCCGTGGCGCAGCCTGCATAGATCTTCATACCATGTTCGCGGCCCCGGCGGATCACCGCAGGATTGACATTGGGCGTGACCACCATTTTCCCTCCACACGACGCCAGTTCATCGACCTGCTCCACCGTTAATACCGTGCCCGCGCCGAATAAACCGCGTCCGGGAAAGGCGCTGATAATACCGGCAACACTCTGCTGCCAGCGCGGCGAATTGGTCGGTATTTCAATCGCCGTAAAACCGGCGTCCAGTAGCGCCTCTACGTGAAGCAGTACGCTTTCAGGATCAACGCCGCGAAGGATAGCAATAAGAGGAATATCAGTTGAATCGTGCATGAATAATGCTCCTTATTCCCTGCAGGAAAGCGGCCTCGCCGGAAATGATTTCAGACGGGATGGCAATACGATCCAGCGCGGTCTGGTAACGCTTTGCCAGCGCGTCACCGCCGACAATGACGATGCGTTGCCCGTGGAATGCGCGGTAAATTCGCTGCATTTGCGCAATTTCGGCACCGATTAACAGGCCAGACAGCCGCTCGCTCACCTCTTCCTGAGCCAGTTTTCCCAGTACCCAGGCCGCGCGGATTTCAAACAGGCGCGGTAAAATTTCACTGTCGTTGAGTCCGTATTCAAGGCCGTGGATAAAGGCGTTACGGTCGGTGATCTGTGGCGGTAGCGCGTTGCCAATCAGGGATTGAGTCATCAACAAGTGATGCATCTCTCCCGTCATCACCGTTTTAAAACCTGTCAGGCAACCGCTATCGATCTCTGCCCATTTGCAGTGGGTGCCGGGCTGGATATAGAGTGACGCGGGAGCCAGTTGCCATGCGCCTGCGAGCTGCGTTTCTTCGCCGCGCATGATATTGCATTCGTGCTCGTTAAGAATATTGACGCCGGGGACAATCCACGTCGAGCCATCAACCTGGTAAAGATGGTGAGCAAGATCGTTAAGCGGTAATGGACAAGGCAGGTACGGTACATTCTGCCAGCCCTGATTGCTGCCGATCATGCCCGCCATAATGACCGGCGTCGACGAGGTCTGCCAGCCATCGGTAATGGCATCCAGGATCTCGCGCGGATGACGTCCGGCAAGACGGGTGATGCCCGCCTCCTGCTGACGGCTATCAACACACCTTCCCTGACTGAAATGCCAGGCGCGTAGCTGCGTCGATCCCCAGTCAATCGCAATAAAATTCTCTGTCATGAGTGCTGACTGCTCCTGATAAAAGGCGTTTCGCGCATCAAAAAGCAGCGAAACGCCTTTCGGATTTACGGTTTAAAGAACGCCAGCGCGTCGCGGTTAATGTCGATACCTAACCCTGGCGCAGTTGGAATCTGCACTACGCCGCGATGATGGGTAATCGGGCTTTGTAAAATGGCCTGACGAATCGGGTGCTCGGTCTGGTCGAATTCGAGCAGTGGCTGTGCCGGCGTGAGGGAGACCGGCGTATGGGTCGGCACCAGCGCCATCCACTGTAACGATGCGGCAATCCCGACGCCGCTGCCCCAGACGTGCGGGTTAGTGCGAATGCCAAACGCCTGCGCCATGTCAGCGATCTTTTTACATTCGCTGAGTCCGCCCGCGGCGCAGATATCAGGCTGGAGAATATCCATCGCCTGCGCGCTGATGACGTTCTTAAACCCATAGCGGGTGAACTCGCACTCCCCTCCGGCGATGGGAATCGAGGTTGCCGCTTTGACCCTGCGATAGCCCTCCAGATCTTCCGGCGGCACCGGCTCCTCAAACCACGCAATATCCAGCGGCTCGATTTTGCGCGCCAGGGCGATGGCGGCAACCGCATCGTAGGCGTGATTAGCATCGACCATCAGCGCCACATCATCACCGATAGTCTCGCGGATCAGGCGGGTAATGCGATAATCTTCCTCCACGCCAAAGCCAACCTTCAGCTTCATCGCGCGGAACCCCTGTTCCACATAGCTGGCCGCCTCTTCGGCGAGGTAGTCCGCCGCGTTACCGCCGTCGCGACGGTAAAGGCCGGTTGCATACGCCTGAACCTCGCTTCGCAGCTGGCCGCCCAATAAGGTATACGCCGGAACGTCGAAATATTTGCCGCGAATATCCCACAGAGCAATATCAATGCCGCTGAGTCCTTCGATAAGCAATCCTTTTTGCCCGTGATCGCGCAGGCGGGCATAGAGATCCTGCCAGATAAACTCGCTGTTCAGCGGATCGCTGCCGATAATCATGCTGCCGAGTTCATCGACCACCGCTTTGGTGATCCGCGCCGGGCCGTAGCATTCTCCCCAGCCGCACATTCCCTCGTCGGTTTCTATTTCGACCAGCATGGCGGTACGCGTGTCGTAGCGGGCGCGTGAGTAAGAAAAAGGTTCCTTTAATTTTGCTGACAGCAGATGCGTCTTTACCGCGGTAATTTTCATAGTGTCCTCATACGCCTGAGTTCGGTGACAAAATCATATCGTGCATGACGCGCCCATCGAGGGTGTCCAGCGGTAAGCCAAGCAGATGGGCAATGGTC
Source organism: Superficieibacter sp. HKU1 (assembly GCF_029319185.1). NCBI lineage: Bacteria > Pseudomonadati > Pseudomonadota > Gammaproteobacteria > Enterobacterales > Enterobacteriaceae > Superficieibacter > Superficieibacter sp. HKU1. The sequence continues at coordinate 1,396,446 of NZ_CP119754.1, read as the reverse complement.
GCCGCCGGGGCGGTCATGGTGTGTGGCCCCAGCGTTTTACGGTCGCGGTAATAGCCCTGGCGGACGCCTGCGCCATACATCAGCAGCGCGCCGTAATTGCTGGAGAGCGTGGTCTCGGCGGTCGGTTTTTGCGGCCCGTGGTTTGCCCCCGGCACCTCAACCGGACAGATATCTTCTTTGCCCCGGCTAACGCCCCAGACAAAGCCGCTGTTATAGGCGAACACGATATCGCCCGCGCACTCGCCCCAGAAACCGATCCCCACCGCATCGTCTTTCAGCAGCGCCAGACTCACGGCGTTACGCGTGACGCCATTGTCGTCAACCTGCCAGTTGCCCAGCGCCAGTAAGGTGCGGGCGCATACCGCGTCGTAGTCCTGTTCGCTGACGATGCCTGAGGCTTCTCGCCCGGCGAGGTTAACGAAGATCTCCAGACCGCCGCGTTCATCTTTCAGGTAGACCTGACTTTGCGCCATGTCCGGCAGACCATCCTCGTTAAGCGTCACCAGCTGCTGTTTTTCCAGATAGCGATAGATGTCGCACATATAGCTGTTAGGCACCGCGCCGTGATCGGAGGCCAGCATCAGCACGGTGTCGTTGTCCATCTCCTGCATCAGTTTGCCGATCGAGCGGTCCAGCACCTGATAGCACTGACGCATCACGTCATCGTAACTCTCCGCCTGGGCGGGATCGTAGAACGGCGAGGCCGGGTCGCACTGGCCGAGACAATTGTGATGGGATTCATCAACGAGGCGGTGAACGGTCGCCCACAGGGAATAATTCTGTCGCTGAGTCAGCTCCAGCGCACTGTTGACCAGCCACAGCGATTGCTCTTCCGCTTCCTGGAGGGTGGCGGACAAATACGCCTCCTGCGGTGACGCTTTGACCACCCATTTGCTGTAAAACGGTGCGGAAACGTTTACCAGATTGTCCGCCTGCGGATGTGCCGACAGCCGCCGGGGATGCGTCACCTGACTTTGCAGGATCTCAACATCATCATTTGCCGGATCGAATGCGCCGATGTAAAAGCGCACCTGACAGGCCGTGCCTGCCGCATCAAGCGTGATCCACTCGCTCCAGGTCTGCGGTTCCAGTGGTAAGGTGCGCCCGGCCAGTTGCAGCAACGGTTTGCTCTCCTGCGCGGTTAGCGTGGCGGTCACCGACTCGCCCTGATTACCGCTCATCGTAAACTGATAGCCTTCCGCCGTTTTATTCAGCGGTTGCCATGCGCCTTTGTCGTGATAGGCCAGCGCGGAGTTGGGCGGCCAACCGAGTTTTTGCTGTTTTACCTGCTTATCACCGGTCCGCGCCGCGTAATGGGTGGTGTAGCCCATAGGTTTGAAGATTTCCGCCGGCCAGGCTTCACTGCGGCCCCAGTAGGGCGCATAGCTGAAATGGGCTTTATCGGCGTTGATGCTTTCCGGAAAATGCACCAGCGCCGCGCGGAGATCCCGCCTGCTCATCTGCTCCAGCAAATTTCCGGTAAGCGCGTTGTCCTGCGGCATCCCCTGCCCGATCCATGAGGTGCCCACCGCCTGCCCGCTCAGAAAGGTCACGAAGTTGATATCGCCCCAGGCGGAGATAAACGGCAGCAATTCCGTGGCCGCACCCTGCTTCAGCATCTGCGCAATATGTGGCAGTGCACCTTCCCCGGCATAACGTTGCAGAAGGGGCATTGATAACCCGTCCACACCGAAAAGAATAACTTTTTTCATTCCTGACTCCTTCGTCGTTGTCGCTGTTATTTCAACTGACCTGGCCGTGACTGGTTTATTGCCTTTTGATAGTCGATTTTGTTTTCAATCAAACTCTGTAACAGGCTTTCCAGGCTGCTACGAATATGCTTACGCATAACATTTTCTGCCAGTTCGCCATCGCGGGCTTTTAGTGCAAAAAATATCTCCCGGTGTTCAATCCACGACTGGTATTTTCGGCCCGGCAGACTGCTGGTGATTAAATGGAACATTTGCAGGCGTTCAAGGTGAATACACATTACCTCGTTAATTAAATCATTACCGGAAAAACGGAATATCAGGTTATGAATAGAATCACCCGGATCGTCGACCGACTCTTCATCTTCCTCCAGCAAAACCTGCAATGAATCGAGGTACTGCTCCATATTGACCAGTTCGTCGTCGCTAATCCGCTCTGCCGCATGGCGTGCGGAAATCCCCTCCAGCGCTTCACGGATCACATACAGTTCTTTGATATCCGTAAGTTTTATTTCACTGACAAACCAGCCTTTACGCGGTGCCAGCTCGACAAAATGCTCCTGCTGGAGTCGATACAGTGCTTCCCGGATTGGCGTCCTGCTCATTTGCAGCCGCTCAATAAGCCACATTTCCGTAATCGATGCGCCGGGCTTCAGATGCAGGTTGAGGATCATCGTTTTAATTTCGTCATACGCGACCAGACTCAACGATCTTTTAGTATCAGGTGTATCTGCTATTACCATAATGGACATCCACCTTTATGCTACCGGGTTTATTTGAGAACCAGACGCTGAATTTTTCCTACCATGAATAAATAGAAGAAAATAACCATTACAGCATGAGAAATGACAAACCAGAGCACCGCATGAAACGATCCGGTGATATCCAGAATGTAGCCGGTAATGATTGGCGTGGTAATACTTGAAGCGTTACTGAAGGTATTTAACATGCTGCCAGACAAGCCAGCGATTTCACGCGGCGCGGTATCCGTATTAATCGTCCAGCCCATACCGCCGATGCCTTTTCCGAGGAAGGACATCGCCATAATCGCGATCACCGCCGTTTCTGAATCGGTGTAATTACACAGCACCATCACACAGCACAGCATCATCCCGCTAATAATGGGGATCTTACGTGCCACTGAAACGGAAACGCCTTTTTTGATCAGAAAATCGGAGAAGAAACCGCCGAGCAACCCGCCAAGGAACCCGCATATCGCCGGAATGGCCGCCACCATGCCCGCTTTCATGATGGACATGTTTTTTTCCTGCACCAGATAGATGGGGAACCAGGTAATAAAGAAGAAGCCAATGGCGTTCAGACAATACTGCGCCAGGTAGGTCCCGAGCATCATGCGGCTGCTAAGAAGCTGCTTAAGATAGCGTAACTTTGGCCCCTCCGGCGTTTGCTGTGCGGCCTTATTTTCATCCAGCGAAATGAGCGCGCCGCCAGCAGAAATATACTCAATTTCCGCGTCGTTCACCTGGGGATGTTCTTTCGGGCTTTTCACGATTTTACGGAACAGCGGCAGGAAAGCGATCCCCAGTAAACCGAGCACCGTAAAGACCGAATGCCAGCCCCAGGTATGGGCCAGCCAGCCCATTAACGGCGCAAAGAACACCGTCGAGCCATACTGCGCCGAGTTGAAAATCGCCGCCGCCGTGCCGCGCTCGGAGGCCGGGAACCACGAGGCGACAATACGGCTATTGGCCGGAAAGGATGGTGCTTCAGAAGTGCCGACCATAAAACGCATGGCGAAAATAAACGCTACCGCCGTCGCGCCAGTCACAAAGCCTGCCAGACCGGTCATTAAGGTAAACAGCGACCAGAAGAAAATACTCAGGCTGTAGATAAGTCTGGAACCAAATTTATCCAGCAGCCAGCCGCCGGGTAGCTGGAACATGACGTACGCCCAGCCAAAAGCGGAGAAGATAATGCCCATATCCACCGGGCTAAGCCCAAGATCTTTGGCCATTTGCGGACCGGCCAGCGAGATGGACGAACGGTCGGCGTAGTTGATAAGCGTCATAAAAAACAGCATGGCGACCACCAGCCAGCGCACATTTGTTCTTTTAGTACGGGTTTCGCTTTGTACAGCAATAGGTTTTGAATTTTCCAGTTGCATTGCAGCTGACCTCATTAATTATCAGTATAAAGACCATGTTTTTTATATGTATTTACAGAGTGATAAATGGCTAATATAAAACGGTGTTGGCGACTCAGGAAAATACACGTACTTTTAATGTGTGAACCTGCAAAAATAATTAAAAACGAATTGTATACAATACATATACAATAGGAGGAAATATCGGCAGGCGTCCATCGCGATAAAATGATTTTATGAGTCGGGTCACATTACAGGGATTGAAATAAGTTATTAAATCGCCGATTATTTAATCTAATGCATTGTTTTGAATGGAAATAAAAATAATAAAAAACAATATGATTAATTTCTTGAGCAATACCAAAATAACGGTTTCTCTGTTTTAAGATAAATACCAATTGTTCTGAATTAAGAACAATTGGTCCGGCATTAAAGAATATTATTTCAGGATCGAGGCCAACCTGTCTGGATGAGGATGCCTTTAAAGTATGTTGTAACTAATGAGGATGTAAAGGGAAAAACGATTTACTCTGGGGCAGGAACTCGAATAACACTATTTATCAGGACATCACGGTAACGGTGATATCCCGATAACGTGTAACGCCTGTTAATCGCGCTGAACGGATTCGACCAGCAAAAAGGTTTCGAAAATTAATTCCATCTCTTCGCTGAACGTCCCTTCTCGCGTAAAAAATGCCTGATGGCTTTTACGCCAGTATTGCAGGCTCTTATCACCCTCACCCTCTGCGGCGGCATCCTGCGCGGTGACCTCGTTAAAGCGGATCAGTTTCAGGCTGATGGTTCTGATCACACAGGCCGGATGGTCACTGCCATCCAGAACGATATGATAGTCTCCCGGAGAGATCGCCTCCTCACCCTGCGACCAGGCGGCTAATGAACCACAGCTGGCTTTTTTGTCACCTGCAATCACCAGTTGTACCAGTTCGTCTGCCATTTCAGCAGAATCGCCAAACGACCAGACGTGCGCGTGTGGATAGCGGGATTTTAATTTATCAAGCGCTGAAAGCATGGTTTAGCCATTAATGTGGGTTCAGGGGTAGTGACCTTACCACAGCTATTCAGCAAGATAACGGCGGTTTGCCTGCCAAATATAGTGGGCGTTGATAACCGGGACTGAGGATATCATCATAAAAAAACGGGCTTTGTCACTAAGCCCGCACAGGAGACAACATGATCGCGTTAAGGCCAATCCATAAGGACGAGTTTTCTGCTTTTATTGACTATTTTATTCAGGATTACGCCGCTGAAATCACGGTGAATTATCGCCTCCCGGAGCAGGACGCGCTGGCGCAGGCCACCCGTGATGCGGAACAGAGTTTTCCGCAGGCCGAACAGACGCCGGACCAGATTGTCCTGTGCATCACTCTTCAGCAGGAGAGTATGCCACAGCATATTGGCTATTTCTGGTACAAGGCCGACAGCGTGCTGAAGTCGGCGTATATCAATGACTTTTGTATTTTTGAGCGCTTCAGACGTCAAGGTTATGGAAGCGCAGCCATGAAGGTACTTGAGCAAAAACTGCGTGAGGAAGGGTTCATCCAGGTGAAACTACGCGTTGCCGAGGGTAATCAGCAGGCCAGACAGCTGTACTCAGCGAATGGGTTTTGCGTCACGGGGATAAATATGAATAAGCTTTTGTGAGTTGCGGAGCGGCCTCTCTCGTTCCGTTACGTCTTTCGGGCAAGCTGAGATATTTTTTTGAAACGAAAGATCAGGAAAAATGGCCCTACAGGATTCAATATAATAATATAAGATATTGTTTTAAATAGTTTAAATTCAGTTAATTTTTATGACATGCCCCCTTTAATGCCCCCAATTGTTTTTGTGACCTGCTTTTGGGCGCATTTTTTCATCAGTTGCCATCCCTGTATCCTACTCGCAACCTCCCCGCGCCCTTACCGTAGCCTTGCAGTAATATTGCCGCGCCCTATTTCGTATAACAACGTTATCCAGTGGTTTGCTGTATAAGCATTAAACACTGATACAGCAGCCCCGAAATGAGTAAATCCAATCTGGTAGCTTTCCGCGTTCCAGCACATTTACAGGACGACTTTAATCAGGCTACACAGTCCGCTGGCGAGGACAGAACAACGTGGCTTACTGCCCGCCTTCGCGCATCCTGAGAATAACCTATAGTCCCGTATGCTGCCGATGGTTGGCGAATGGAGGTAGTCGCTGCAGCTTTAACCGATAGTAAACAGAGAATTCCGCCCCAACCATGCAATGAAACGGTGGTCATCTGAATTATTGTCGATACCATCCGGCAGTTTTTGACAATGGCCCTATCATCGCTGAGCGGTTCAATGAGGCTGGATATCAAACCAAAGCGGGTTGGGCATGGGATAAGGACATTTACAGCGCGTGGAGGCGCTAGGGGCATCGTGCCGATAAACTGGCTGCCATACTGCAGACATAGTATCTAGCTATCTGCGCGGAGCTGCTGGCTTCGTCCGCTGATGTGATGAATGGTCACTGATTGGAGGTTGGATAGATTTTGTGCCTTCTTTCGTACCAAATTAGATAAAAATGCCCGTGAAGCTCTATACCCCATGCGCGTCGAGTATTCCCTAATCTGAACCTAAAAATGGTGTCGAACTGCTCGTAACCCAAATCCATCCATCTTTCTACGGCTTCATCACATAAATCTGTTATGTCATGATCATGATGCATAAGATGCCTTTCACCAGATGCCATCTTTTGTATTTCATACCAATCTAATCCTTGAAGGCTATTCATGCTTAAAATTATGGGGTCTGCCCACTCAGAGTCTGACCATTGTCTGAACTCTCCCCACCCCCACTCGCCATTCACATCAGCATGCCTTGCACACCACGTCATTAAACAACCGAAGCGCGAGCCGGATTCATTTGTTACCGGCTGCTTTGGCACGTCAAGCGTCCCAAAGGAGGACCCAATGATTGGAATTTTTTCTAAATCGGGAAGAAATGCCACTTTCGGTTGATTTTTAATAGCTAAATCTTGAAACGACTCAGATAAGCGGACAGCTTTCTCTTTCCTCTTTTCAGCCTTTGCTAGCTTGCGTTCTAGGCGAATATGCTGTTTCGACATAGTTACAGGGAAGAATAATATTCAGCCATAGAGGCCTTGGTTATAACCTCAGAGCAGGAGGCCATAGGCGGCATATCTCCCCTAGCTTCTAACCAAGGCGCCTCTTTGTGAGTGAGATTACTAAGCCACTGAGCAGTTTTATCACCATAAAAATCGAGCACTATATCTATGGTTTCTTTATGGTCTTCACCCAAGTTGGATGTATCACCGTCACTAAAATCTGCGGAGTTTACCTTGAACATCCCTCGATGCATATTATAGAGGCGTTTGTTAACGGGACCATTCGCCCAAGCCTCAAACTCTTCTGGAAAGATTTCTTCCTCATCCCATACCAAAGCCCATGCCTGGCTGTAATACAACAGCTTTTGAAGCTTCATGGCTGTGATTTCGCCAGTTTTTTCAAGTATATACTTAGCGGCATCAATTACGCTCGCCATAGATGTCTCCCCCGATCATTTCAGTCTACCAACGTCTGCTATCGTTAATAATCGCATATAACCTCGGGTATTGCCCATCGTAAAATGCCATTTATAGACTCTGCGTGATGGCGCACTCTCCATCGCACAATTTACCCGGTGTGTTTGGCTGATAATCAGCATCTGATTACAATGCCGCCTTTAGAATTCGTCAGGTGGTGTGCACGTCGAATGCGCAGTTTTGCCGCGCACCTGACTGCGTACTGCGCACCGTATTTTTGACGAGAAGAACTGGCCTTTAAGCCTTAAGCCTCTTCTGGCACGGGTTTGAAGTAAGTGCGGCATTTAAATTCGTCAAGAACAATCCAATATTTAGGGTGCTCGATGGTGCATACATCACTGCGCACGCCATTCTGCGTGCCAGCATCAGCCCGGCGCTTTTCCTCCAACTAGTTAGTCGCGAAGCTACTTTAGTGGCGTTTGATAAACTTCATCATTGGTTAAGTATTCCATTAAGGCTACTACTCTGAGCACCTATCAGCTTAGCTTTAACTGTTAACAGAATAAGCCTCCCGCTTTCACAACTCTCTATATAAGCAAAAAAGTACCTTTTTTCTTGGGATAACGGGATAACTTCAAAATAAACCATTATTATCAAAATGTTACACATTTAAGTTTATCCCAAGGTTATCCCAGTTATCCCAAAACAGGGCTGTTTATCCCAACCTCTCACCGCCGCGGTACTGGCTTGCTCCATCGGTATGCGGGGCCGGTCATCATTTCACGGTACCGCCGAGATAATACCGCCCTATCTTCCAACTGACGCTTCAATTCCCGCAGTTCTACCGGTTCGAGCTGGTGGCCGTCATGCTCGAGCTTGGCAATGGTCAGTAACTCTATTTCGCGTGGCGTCATGGTATATCTCCCTGCTGGTGGTCATTTACTAAAATCCCATCCAACCTACAGGCATATTCTGCCAAGTGTGTCGGTGAAAGATGCGCATATCTTTTGACCATCTCAATGCTTTCCCAGCCGCCCATCTCCTGCAGTACAAATAATGGGACTCCAGCCTGCACCAGCCAACTTGCCCAAGTGTGCCGAAGATCATGGAACCGGAAATCTTCTATGCCTGCCCGAGTGAGTGCCAGGCGCCAGGCATTGTTATCATCGACACGCATCTTCCTCACCGATGGAGTCATTTCGCCATTTGGTTTTGGCTTTGGTTTGGTATGTACAAAAATCCAGCATGGGTGTTTACCCTTTTGCCGTTCAAGGATTCGGCAGGCTGTCTTATTCAGGGCTACTCCTATCGCCTTGCCTGTTTTAGAGTTTTCCGCATTAATCCATGCAAAACTTCGCGCCAGATCAACTTGCCTCCATTCCATATTTATAATGTTCGAACGCCTGAGCCCAGTTGCCAACGCAAATTCTACAACTGATTTTAACGGCTCATTACAGACTTCGATTAGTCTCTTTGCTTCATGTGGCAATAACCATCGAACGCGGTTATTTCTAACGGGATATAGGCGGATGTATGGCACCCTGACCAGCCATCGCCATTCATAACATGCCTTCCTCAGCAAAGCTTTTAGGAAGGCTAAATGGGTGTTTTTGGTTGCAGGTGCTACCTGGCGGGCTTTGTATGCAGGCGGAAGTGAGTTTGAGCTTTTCACGGTCTTGGCTCTATTTCTGACGTTTAGCTCATACCGTCGATTAACCATCTTCCCTATAGCTGTAGAGATTTTATCTTCAGTAATTTCATCTAAAGTTCTACCTGAGAAATGTTCACACCAAAAATCAATTCGAATCCGGTCGTCAGCCAATGTTTTCTTACCAGCTTTTTCTTCTAGCCAACGTATACAGGCCCTCTCGAAGCGGATTTTAGGAATCTCCCCCAAGTTTGTAACTCGCCAGGACTCGTATTTCAGTTTATCGTGCAGCTCCTCCGCTAACTTCCTGTCTGGCGTTTTAAGTGATTTCCTTAACCTCTTCCCATCAGGAGCCAGGTAATCGCAGTACCAGATATTTTTTCTACGGAAGAGCGCCATAATCACCTCGGTGTTGGCCTTGATAAGTTCGCGCTCTGAGGTTGCGTTTTCGGTGCGAACCTTTGTGCAAACCTCTCGCCTGCGAACCTGTCAGCATTTGGAAAAAAGCTCGCCAGTAAGCAAGCTCACACGGCATAAATGATGGATACCATAGCGGATACCCCGCGCGCGTACTGGTCACGAAACTCTCCATAGTTGGTTTGTTGCCAGCCAGAGCAATACTTCATTAGTCTGCAGGGTTACGCCTTTTTGCCCTAGTCTTGGCTGGCTGCTGGCGCTCGACCCAGTTATCGACTTCGTGACGGTTATATAAGATTGGCGAGTTATCCTTTGGCTGACAGTCACCCGAATAGTGTCGATATTCCCGGCCTTCAAGCCATGACTTCTCGCGCGCAGATTTTATTGCGTGCTTTGTCAGGCCAGTAATCAACATCAGAACTTCTTCGGAAACCCATTTGTTTGGAACCAGCATAATAACTTGTTTCTCTGACATGCACTCACCACGAGGTTTTACAATATTATGTCCATGACAAGAGCTTATTCAATCCAACCTTTTTTAATGTGAGCATAATCCCGACTACAGATATCCCTTGGTTTTAAAAAATGCCATCACCTTCACGTTTCTAAATAGGGTTCCTCCCTTTGGCGGCATAATTTCCTGGACAGGCTCCCGTAATGGCATCCTCTGAACTTTCCGACGCTTGCGCATGCGGTTGAAAGTTGCGCGTGACATACCGCCAAGCATTTTATGAACATCCGTTCTGGTAATAAGTCCCGGATCTAATAATTCCAGCCCGAAAATCTCGCGCTTGTATGCCGCCTAGGGCCATACTTTTATCTGGCTTTATCGAAAGCAATGGAGAACCGATGCGTCTTATCAACTTAAGCGAAGTCATGCTCATGACGGGATTTAAAAAAACGGTAATTTACTCATGGGTTAAGAAGGGTACGTTTCCACGGCCAGTTAAAATTGGCAGATCAGCCAGATGGTCGCTCGAGGAGGTAGAATATTGGATCCAAAGCAAACTTGATTCAAAGGCTGACAATCAATAAAGTTTCCGTGGCAACCTGCCCGGCAACCTCTCGTTTGGCAACCTCTCGTTTGGCAACCGGCATTTTGCCGGAAACCAGTATGGAAACCATTCTGTTGGAAACCTGGTGTTCTGGTTACCAGAAGTGGTTACTGGTGCTGGTTACCCTCTGCATGTATCCATCGTACACTTGCCGTTTTGGTGGATACCAACATGGATACCCCATGTATGGATACCTCATTTTCGTTGCTGTCTGGCTGCCGCCCCCCATTAACAAAAATGCGTTTTCCATGAAGGCGTTTTTGCCCGGTAGTTATACATCTATCTAGTGCCACTTTTCCGGAAAAAGTGACCCTATGATTTTGGCGCATAGTGCCACTTTTAAAAAAAGTGACCCTATGTGCGTTCGACATAGGATCACTTATTGGTGAAAAGTGATCCTATGTACCCTCCATCTGGAGGCATTCAGACGCGGGCCGCTTACTTACTTTCCCGGTCATAACTGATAACAAGTTTCGACATGTTGCCAAACTCTTATAATCCGGGAGTTTGTGGTGTGGATAAAATGATTACCTCAAACAGATTAGGCGCTCACTATTTGCCGCTTGGTTCGCGCCTCCGAACTGGTAAAGCCCTGCGAACCTGCGGCAAACAGAGCAAATATCGTTAGCTCTGTTCTGGCTGGTGGCCTGCCATCATATTGTCGCAATGCTAAGTTTTGCTAAGTTCCGTGTACTAAAAGTGAATAACAGGGTCGCCCTCAATCCCTGGTTTTCACTCGCGAATAGCTGCGCACCTGAATTTATCTGAAGCCCAGTGTTGGCCCTCTGCGCAGTCGCAATATCAGGTTTTATCACCCCTTCACGGGGTAAGGCAAATTTGCGCAGTCTGCGGATGACTGCGCAGTGCGCAATTTTGTGCGCAGATTAAGAGGTATATCTCTAACGTGATTTCAGGCCACCAGTCCTTATCTGACAGGCATTATTGTGGCAATCTGTGCAAAAGCATTGGCATCATGCTGCGCAGGTCCAGCGTGAGGAAACGAGAGGTAGAGCGCAATTAAATAGTGCCTTTTCGATGCGTACCTGCTTGCGTACCGCGCACCATTTTTTTTTGGACGGGTTAATTGGGCCGCATGCCTTAGTCCGCAGTTGGTGGGGATTTACGGCCCTGGCAGTACCTCAATCCTTCCAGAGCATTCCAAATTTTGCGCACTTTTCACTGCGTACCTCACTGCGTACCGCCATCCTGCGTACCAGCATCCACCCGGCGCTTTTCTTCCAGCCAGCGACGATACCCTTCACGCTGGCGCGCCTTCCCCTCATCTGTTCTGGCGTCATGGAAAAGCGAACAGGCCTACCTTCCTTATCGGTGATCCAGTAAAGGTGATTCAGACGCCAGAGTTTGTCACGCAGCAAGGCGAGGTGTTCCGGCTTCATGGTTACCCCTTCGCTAAATCATCCATCATACTCGACAGGTCATCGACTGTTTTGTTGCCTTCCTCGGTGTCGAGGTTATAGGCCTTGCGCTCGGCGTTAATCACTTTAATTTGCGCATCCACGCCAGCAGTAATTGAACGTGATATAGAGGCGTGATTGTCCTCGGTGATTTCGGCATCTTCGAGGAAGTCACGTAGTTTGTTGGTTATACCGCGCCACGCAGCCAGACCTTCTCGGTGAGCCAAGACTACAGCGGCGGCTTCATCGGAAGCTTTCTCAACTATCTGCGCATCAGTTACCACATCACTCTGGTAACCATCGCTGGTAACCGATTTGGAAACCTTAGCTTTGGTGGCGATCGGGATGTCGCTTAATTCGGTCTGGAAGCGCTTACGGGTTTCGTGGAAAAGATCCACCCACTTCTGACCTAAGTTTTTAGCAATTGCCTTCGTCGGGTCGTATGACGATACCTGCTGAATGGTGACACTAAGTCCGAACTCTTGTTTCACCTGGGCGGATATTTGCGTGGGGGTGTCGAAGCAGGCTAAGGCCTGAACTATAAAGGCTTTAACCTCCGGTGATAATGCAGCCATTGGTCGCCTCCATAGCTAACTCAATATAACACTCAGGCCAGTTTCATCATGCATGTTCCGCATGCTCTGGCAATATTGAGGCGAGCAACTTCCGCTGGCGCATTGGCCGCATCCACCAGCTCCGGCACTTCTTTGCTGGCACCGTAACAACGCCGACACCAACGAATGATAGCCAAACCGGTATCCTCAAGGGTCATCCTGAAAGGTTCTGTGTTGATATGTTGCGCGTGTGAAGCGCGGTGGTGGAGGTAATAAAAAACCCGCCGGAGCGGGTTTGATTTATTCTACGATTTTGGGGATTTTTGGTATGTCTTCGACAATAATGTCAAAATTGGTAATGTCTCCAGGTTGAACAGTGACTTTAAAATCAGTATTTGCAGGTATAATTCCTTCAAACACAGATCCATTAGTCATTTCAATCTTAAACTTCACTGGACGATTATTGCGGATGGTAGTGGGAGTTCCATATTCTAAATCTCGTGAAATGGTTTCCCTAGGGCCTGCCTTTTTGATATCTGAGTCCATCAAAATGCTCCATTTGCTTTACGTGACAATCCAAGAGTTGATTGTAGCGTGCTTATGTAAGGACCATTGTGTTCTGCATCAGAGATCAGAAATTCAAGAACATAATTACCTTCATTCTGAGTAGCACCCATGTACTGAGGCTCAGCATTAGATACCTGATTGTTGATGACAACCTGAACATTCAGCCTACCACCTCCCTGCATATCCTTATTACTTATTACTGAACCATTGTCGCCGGGGATCATGTATTGCTTACCAGTGTTAGAGCGGTAAATTTCAGGCTTCCCGCCCTCACCTACCTGGTACATCGAACCAGCAGTAACAGGGCCGCCATTCTTTCGCATACCGGCGATTGATAGTGCCTGAGCTACGCCAACGGTTGACGCTATGCCAGCCTGCGCTGGCACGGCATTAGCCCCAGCCGTTGCGAGAGATGTCATAGCTGCGGCCGGTGCCATTGAAGCGGCAATTAGTTGTCCCTGAGCGATAGTAGCTGCTGACGCTGCCGACATACCTACTTGTCCCATAATGACGGACTTAGCCCACTCAACTCCCATCTGCACAAAGGAGTTAATAACGCTGTTAAGAACGGTCGAACCGAGTGATCTCATTGCTTCGCTAACTGACATGCTGCCAGTAACAATGCCGGTCAAAGCGTTAGACGCATTGCCAGCGAACGAGTCAAAGGCGGCTGCGGCTACTTCATATCCGGTTCCTTGTTGCCGCCAGATTTCCCACTGCGCGGCAATCCTCTGTTGCTCATACTGCTGGTTGGCAGCATTCATCAGCTCAAGCCCGCGCTGAGTGATCTGGCCTTTCTGTGTCTCAAACTGCTGGATCATAGCCAGTTCCTGAGCGTGCTGGTTAGCCAGTTGCTGAACAGGATCAATTTCCCCTTTGGCCTGCGCGGTCGGGCTTACCACGCCCTCAGCACGGATTTTGGCAAGGTTAATCTGATGCTGCTCTTCCAGCCTTTCCGCCGTCCTGTCGTATTCCTTCTGTGTTATCTTTTTCCCATCAAGCGCAGTGCGCAGGTCTTTCATATCCTGACGGTGTGAGGCGTTTTCCTTAGTCTCAGGCAAAAGCTTCTCAGCAGCGGCCTGTGCTTTGAGTGCGTTGGCTGTATCCCATTTGGTCGCGGCATATTCGCCAGCCTGGCGGATCATCTCGGCGCTGGCATTTTTGCTCAGTGAGTTTTGCGCGTTCAGGATGGCTTGCGCCCGGCTAAGTTCTTCCGTTGACTCTGCTGATTGCTCTGAGGCTTCTTTTAGACGCTGAAGCTTTTGCGCATCTGACTCGGCAGCATTAGCGGCCTTTTTGGTTTCAGATGCGGCGCTTTTGTCTGCTTTCTTCCTGTCGGATAAAGCCTTAGTAGCATCATATTCAGCACCAGCTCTTTGCCTTGCCATCGTTACGTAATTTTCAGTATCTTCAGGTGTGGACTGAGCTTTTTTAGCTAATGCACGGATTTCCTTCTCCGCTTTCTTTTGCGCCCTCAGTCTATCGTTGAATATTCCTTGAAGTTCAATTTGATCTTGCTGCCCATCCAAATAATCTTGGATATCCTTTGGTCTATCCACTAACAGACTGGTAGAGTTAAATTTATCTTTTGCTCTTGAACTGAAGTTAATAGCATTTCCAAGTTGATTCATTATTCCAGTTAAAACGGTGGCTTCTTGACCATCTCTTTTTAGAAGGTCAATGCCCTGGCGGAAATCACCATTAAACTGGGCCTGAAGAATTCTTGTCCCGCTTATTGTTTGACTTAGCTTGGTTCTAGCTGCGTCAACTTTAGCAGTTAGCTGGATAGACTCACTCTCAAGAGAACTAACATTCGAAACCGCTTCTGAATAAAATATATTGTCCTTGGTAAGGTTTTTTAAAGACTCCCTTCCTTTTTCAAGTCTTTTATTTAGGGAAACTAAGCTTGCCTCATCTTCTTTTAAAACATCTTGCTGTACCTTAATCGATTTATTTGCCTTATCAATTTCCGCTGCAAGCTGAGTGAGGCTCATAGTTTTCATTTTTGCTATGACACCATCCAGCTTGTCAGCAAAATCTATGCTTTCCTGTTTCGCTTTCTGCATAGAGTCATACAGAAGATAAATTCCTGCCGCCGCTATAACCGCGAAACCTACAGGCCCACCAATGAGCGATAGAGCATTACGGGCCAGACCGCCCACAGTCAAGGTTGCCGCAGCTGCCGCAGTTGAAGCAACTCTTGTCGCTGCCGCCTCGGCGATTTTAGCTTCCGCGTAAACCGCCGAAGTTTGTGTGGCGATCGTAGTCATGGCTATAAGATTTTGTAATGCAAATGTTTGTGCAGCCGTTCCCTTTGCAACTTCGTACTCTGTTTTTGCAACGGCCAGATTGCTTAGAGCCATTTCTTTATCGAGCCCGGCCTTTAGTGTCGTTACGCGTGCGGCATTTGCTGTTGCTGCTGTTGACTCAGCAGTGGCTACAGCCTGAGCTCTCGCGGCAAGGGCATCGTCAATTCTGTTTTTTACTGACAGGGCAAGCGCACCAGCAAATCTTCCTCCGAATATAGCAGCCGCCACGCCAACCATATTTGCCACAACCCCAAGGTTATCACTTAATAATACAAGCCCCTGATTAAAAACACTTATTGTCGTATTTGCGCTGGAATTCTCTCTGACAAATTTAGTGATATTATTGCTGGCCACTGTGAATGCCTGACTCATGGTCATAACAGTATTGCTAAACTCCTTAGCAATTACATCGCTTTGCTCAAGCAAGCCTTTAACTACTACATCTGTGGTCAATTTTCCCTGAGCAGCCATTCCTCTCAACTGCCCTATTGTCACACCTAAGGAATCAGCCAGAGCAACTGCCAGCCGACTGCCGTTCTCTGAAATAGAGTTAAATTCCTCTCCCCGCAATACTCCGGATGCCAATGCCTGTGACAATTGAACCATTGTGGAGCTGGCCTCTTGAGCGGTCACTCCGGAAACTGCGAGCCCTTTATTTATCGTTGAGGTCAGTTTAATCAGATCGGCGGTGCTCGTGCCGGCGCTTCTGGTAGATCTCTCAAGGCGAGAATACAAGGTTGCCGTGGACGACAAATCACTCATGGTGTTTTGAGAAATATCAAAAACTCTCTGAGTGACATCAGCTAACTGCTCGTTTGCTCTCACTGCGTTCGAAAGTTTGTTACTTACAGTAATCCACTCGTTACCCCATTGAGCAACCTGCTGTATGGATAAAGCTGCCAATAACCCCTTAGCTACACCAGATAAGCCAGACATGGTTCTTTGCATGCTGCCGATAGAGCGTTCCGTTCTGGTAACGCTTGCTTCCAGTCGCCCCATGCTCCCACCAAGGCCGTTCAGGGCAGCATCAATTTCACGCCTTGCATCCAGCAATCGATGGGTATCTATATCCACTTCATAAACAACCCGTCCGGCACTGACAGATCCAACCATTTCTTGCCCCCTGCTAGTGATTAATTCGCTTAACTGGCTTTGAAAGAGCATGGCGGTGCATACTTTCGAGTACAGCTTCCCCATGTGTTGTGATTGTATATTCCCGGCCGGTCAGGGAGATCATTTCACACAGCATCGCGTAAGATTCGCGCTCTAAATCCCCACACGCCATATTCCTGGCCGCATAAAGGCAGTTATCCACCAGACCGGAGGCAAGCTGATCTCTATTAACTTCTCCTTGATTACCGGCGTTGCTGATTAGGGCATTACCATTTTTGCGTTTCAGATCCCGGATATGCGTTTCCGCAATAACGCATGCAAGGCGTTGTAATTGCTCCACTATGCCTCCTGAGCTATCTGAGCGATCGCTTTATCCATCAAACCACGTGCGATTTCATGAATAGTTGGCGTAACACCGATACCAGACTGCTGGCGATGCTGCTCCTGGATTTTTCGGATTGCCTGAATCTGTATCTCACTTAGCAGGACTGGCTTAACTGACTGTTTAGACATAATCACCTCCTGGGATCTACACAAGAACTATAGTTGCAAAAATTGAAACGATTAATATCATTATACCATTTTATGAAATAAATATTTATTGTTTTGCTCTAAAATTTTGACAATAAAAAACCTCGTATAAACGAGGTTTTCTGTCTTAAGGATCGCGATTTGTGAGTTGTCACATGCCGGAGAGAGTCTGGGAAGTGGTGCTCACACACTGTTTCATAAAGGCTTCCTTTGTCGCAGTTGTGTTCTTCTTAACGCTATCTACAAACTCTTTGTTACTGACTGTTGCCTGTATGGATGCGATCGATTGAGCGCGCATAGCCCGCTGGGTCTGCGCGTCCAGTGCTGGATTTTTAAGTTTTATCTTGGCGATGGCATTATCAGCTGCGCTTTCTGGTGACATATTGAAAAGCACCACGTCAGTTATCTGGCCCCAAGTAACTTCACAGCCAACTTTTGCCTGTTTATTAGCCATTGCCATCTTCTCTAAGTCAGCGCCGCCACAACCGGACAGAGAGAAAAACTCCAGGTCTTCAGATGTTCTGTAGTCTCCATCGATTGAGACATGACCATCTTTGAACGCAAAAGGCTTATAGCCCACGTAGCCGCCATATGAATTTTTAGCATTCACTTCACCGCATACATATTTGACTCCTTGAGAGTTAATGATGCCTCTCAAGTTTCTGAATGTAGTGCTGTCAGGGTCTTTCATCAGGTTTCTTACTTCGCTTTGAGCGGCGATGAAGTCAGCTTTAGCAGCCATTACGGAGAGTGGTAGAAAGGCAAAGACTAATGCGGCGAGTAACTTGTTCATACCTTTATCCCTTTAGTATTGGTGAAAATAATCATATTGTCATGAGCCGTCCTATGGCAATAAAAACGTCCGCTCTCTAAGTGGTAATCACTTCGTTTTAAACCTGAAATCCTCGCCACCAGGCTCAGCTAATCCAATGCGATAGTATGTACCTATTGCGGCTTTAGTTAACCTCCACTTCTTTGACCAGCATATCCCATAATTGTTTTTCATTATCCATTGTCTGTATCCCTTCCCACCAAGTTAATCAGGATTTCGTCCAACTCGTCCCTGCCATCGTGCCGCTCACTCTGTAGCAGCCATTTCAACACATCCACCGCCTCGCGCTGGTGGCGTGGGCGCAGGTTGCCAACTTACCATCGAGCCAGTCCTCCCGATCGTAAACCTCCTGTCTGTGCTCCGCCCCATACGTCCACCCCAGCTCTTTGCTGGCAGTGTTACGCATACGATAGAGCCAGTCCCAGTATTCAAACTCACGTACAACATCAGAAAGGGTGTGCGGGTCTGGCAGAACGTCGCTAAATCCATCCTGCGCTACCATGCGGACATCCTCGACTTCAAAGTAACGATCAGCGCCAGATATAGAGCCGCTGGATGCCTCCTCCTCTGTCATGCCGAAGTCGTCAGCCACCAGCAGCGCCGACTGGTCAATCAGCAGTTCTGCGGCCACCGGCTCCATCGCGGCATCATAGCTGCCGTAATGCGCCCTTACCTGGCGGGCACTGGCGATCCCCTCCTTTGCTCGGCGGATGAAGTGCTGCGGGTCGTCCATAAACATAGTGCCGAATGCCACGTTGAGTAGGTCAGCGCCGTTGAGCACAAGCCAGTCACGGTAGCGCTTCTCTGCGTCTTTCGGATTGATGGTCAGCTTCTTCAGGGCTTCCTCAGTGGCGGCCAGGTGCGCCGGTTCATTCAGTTGAATCACCTCCAGCACCCAAAGGTAAGCGTCGGTCTGTTTATGCCCGGTCACCACGTTTCGCGGCGGTAGCGGCTTCACGGTCGCCAGCTCACAGCTGTGTACCGGCTCCGGGATGGTAAACAGCGCGGCGTGGGCCGGGTTGTCATCAAACAGGCCGCTACGCTTACAGACGGCGCGCACCGTAGTGGTTTTGATACCCAGCTCACCGGAAATGCGGCCATACCCAAGGCCCCGACGTTTAAGGCGGATGATCTCCGCTTTCTGTTCAGGCGTCAGGCGCATGATCACCCCCTGCCGTAATCTTGCCGTTCATGGTCGAGAGGTTTTCTCGCGCCAGTCGCTGCTGCTCCGGCGTAACCTCTCCTTCTGGTTCCCCTGCGAGGTTATAACGCGACCCACCAGCGGCCAATGCTTTCAGATAGGTTGCGCGCCGGGTGTACATCGCAACAGCAGCCCTGATCTTGCCCGCGCCGGTAATTCCCCGGGCGCACATATCGGCGGCTATCAGCTCGGCAGTGCCAATTGCCAGGGGGCGCGGCGCGTCCAGGCTGAACGCTGCAGGCCAGTGGGTTAACAGCAGTTCCAGTTTTCTGCGGTTGTGGCGGCTACGCTTTGTATCTGTCGCTACGCCAGCGCCTGAGTGAGCCGTTTTCTCTGTTGATGCCGTGTTAGCGGATGGTTTTACCAATGCGCCTGTTGTGGAGCGTTTCAGGCTCAATACGGGACGTTGATGTTTATTCATTTTCGGCATTCTCAAAACGGCACTTGATCGTCATAAGGCGGGGTCTGGTCGTAATCCTCATAACCCTGCGCGTGAGGTGAGGCAGGGCCACCAGCCCCCATATACTGAGGCGCGGCTGTTGCCTGTCCTAGCTGGGCCTTCTTCCCTCTTGGGCGCGCAGTTCTGGCACTGATCACGCTGTCGGCGATCACCTGATATCCGGTCTGTGTGCCACCGTCATTACCCGTCCACTGATTCACCTGCATATTGCCCGCAACGCTTACCATGTCGCCCTTCTGATGCTTCGCCAGCGCTTCGGCCTGTTTGCCAAACGCAGTAATCGCAAGCCAGAAGGTGGACTCTCCATTCTCTGCTTTCTGGCACGGCAGCGTCACCGCCATGCGGGTAAATGCCATCGGTTTATCGTTGTTGGTCGTGCGGCTCTGCACATCCGCCACCAGCCGCCCGTATGCTGAAATTTGTGCTGTCATGGGTGAAACCCTCATGCTCAAGAGATAAATAGGCTCGTTTTAAGCTGTGTTGCGGGATAACCTGGGATACATTGGGATAAACTTAAAAGCATTAACTTACTGTTATATAAGCAATCACTATCAAGTTATCCCGTTACCCCACTTATCCCAGCCATTTACGCGCGTATAAGGGATTTGTTACTGGCTGGCTTAGTCTTCTTCCACATCCACCAGAACCACAAACCGCTGCTGAGTGCCGTTAATGCTGATAGTGCGACTGTCCAAGCGGCCCTTCTCCTTGCGGACCAGCATCCCAACATCTTCCAGCGCCTCACCTCCCAGTTTCTTCTGGATGCCACACAGGATCTCCGCTTCGAACACAGATGGGATGATGTGGTACTCCTTACGCCCATCCTCCCGGCGGCCGTCAACCAGATACCCGGCAAGGTTCAGGATGCGCTGGGCGTGGGTTTCATCCATATTTCCGTTTACTTTACTTGTGGCATAAGGCTGGAAGCGTGATAGGCCATATCGCTGGATGAAGTCACGGGCTCGCGTAATCACCTGATGCTTTTCACGGTTACCCAGGCCGTAGCTATCCAGCCAGTCGTTAAAGCTCTGGCGAACAGCAGTACTACACTCGCTGGCACTCCACCCTGTAAGGGGCGCTGACAGCGTGGCGGCGGCATCCAGTAGCGCAAAGCGGGTAGCCACACGCTTAACCTGTGGTGACGCCCCTTCTGGCAGGCTGCCTATCCACTCCTCTTCACGCGCATTAACTATCCTGATGGCGGATTCTTTATCTGCTGCCAGAAGCGCGATCCACTCACGTCCGACAGACCCGCAGTAACGTGCTGCCTCACGCTTAATGGCCCGGGAATGTTGATCGCCATCATCCATGCCGTTGAACTCCACCGTATCAACGAATGGCACACTTACCAGGCGCACCAGTTGCCCAGCTTTTGGGCTGAGTCCGCTTTTAAGCATGAAGGTTTCGAAATCCTCTTCACCAGTGCTTAATGCGGCCACTGTCCATCGCAGCACCGCGCGGTTACCGCCCTCTTTGGCTCCCTGAACCTTGCCCACACCGTTAAACAGCGTGTAAGCGCTGGTAGATACCTGCCGTGCGTCACCGCCCTGGCCGATCTCGTCGATTGGCAGGAAACCGTCATTGCGTGATGCGGCCTCGACCGTCATCCCATAGGCGGTGGTAAACCATGAAAGTTTCAGCATGTCGGGCACGCCATAGATGCTCGACGCTGCCTCCACCGTCGTGGTCTTGCCTGCCGATGACTGAGCGAACAGGTGAATGCCGAAGCAGGATCCGCCCGCCAATGAATTAAGCGGGGCAGCAAACGCCACCAGCGCGCCCAGCATCATTGACTGATTGCCTCGCATCAGCGCCGCCACGTTATCACGCCATTGTTTCGCACTGCCACGCACTACATAGCCCGCCACCGCTGATGTGCCACCACTGAACGCAACCGGCATATCAGGAGTGCCGACAATCTCCCCGTCTGGCATGACGTAAGCACCACAGTGCCAGCCAGCGGTCTGCGTGATAGTCCACTGAGTACGCTCGCCATGCCGCTGGAGGTAATCCCCCAGGATATCGAGCAGGGATTTACGGGTTGTGATGTTTACCCCGCGAGATCGCAATCGGGCCCATCCAGCAGGTTGCCCGACCTCACGGCGCGGAACCGCTTCAAACATTACCGCCGCGCTACCCTCAGGACGGAGCCGGATTACCAGATAGCTTTCACGTCCGTCCTGGCCAATCCCTACCGTCGCCAGTTCATCGCACAACCACGTTTCCTTTTCGTCAGTCTCACCGGTGTCCTTGTTGTACTTAGGCTCGATCCAATAAAGACCACCGTGACGTAGATTCACGTATGGTTTTTGCACGTTTGGTTTCTGATTGGCATGAAAGCCGATCGCAATTACTTCCGCTGGCGCAGTCACTTTCTCTCCTTGCGGCAGGTATAGCGAGTCGTTAAAAGCGGCGATGGCGTTCGCCAGCCCGTGCTGCTGGTGGTAGTCGTTCCAGTCGGCCTTGTGGTCACCAGGCGGTAGCGCTACCAGCCCCGTGATGGCAGTAGCGGCTTTCTCAGCGGCATCCTTACCGGCGTTCGGCTCGTCAGACTTAATATCGTTGTCGGCGGCAATGACGATCTGTGCCTGCGTATACCGCTGGCGCATCACCTGCGCCACGGGAAGCAGATTTCCCGCGTCAATGGCAACCACTGCCAGCGCGTCTGGGCGCATCAGGTGAACGGAAAGGACAGTTGCCAACCCTTCGCCGATAATCACCATCTGCGGCGATTGAGTGGGATTAATGACATGATATGCGCCCTTTTTCGCTGAACCGATCAGTAAGCGTTTTTCTCCCCGCTCTGTAATAGTCTGTGCGGCAGCAGCGATGCCAGACTCATTTTCCAGCACCAGTAGCAGGGCACCGTCTGGTAGGATCGGATAAGTAAATCCAGTCAGTCCCTTGCCAGATAGATAAGCACACTCACCAGGCTGTGCTTGAGCCCCCAGCGCCTCGAGTTTCGAGGAGAAGCGGGCAGATTGTGCCGTCTGTTCCTGCGCCTGCTGCTGCGCCAGCACCGCCCGGCGTTCAGCCTGTTTCTGCTGAAGCTGGGAATTATCCTTACCGGGGATGGTATGCAGGGTGTGTACATCAATCCCCAGAGCGTCAGCCACCAGCTGCGCGGCTCGGGTGGCGTCGCAGCTGTTAACCTTCTTCACCAGCTCCAGCCCGTCGCCAGCACCACAGGAGTTACAGAAGTGCGCGCCGCGCCCGTCGTCATCGAAGCGAAAGCGATCCTTGCCACCACAGGCAGGACAGGCCACATGCGCCCGGGGTGAGGCAGGAACATCAATCCCCATCAACGAGAGCACGTCCGGCCAGCGACCAGCTGCTGCGTCAGCTACCTGGCGGATCACATCAATGTTTCGCATCGCCATACCCCACGTTGTCGATATGCGTAGCGATGTAATTCACCAGCATGTTCCATTTGGCAATGCCGTAATCAGAGAGCGTCCAGTCCTCGTTCTGCCATAGTTCGAGTTCGGCCAGAGTAGTCAGCTTCCACGACTCTTTGTGTACCAGCTTCATAACCGGTAACAGATAGGCATCAATCAGAGCGCCGACATCTGAGGGTTTCAGCGGCGTATCCACTGTGCGCCCCTCTGGCGTAGTGATTATCATCGATTCGGTACCTGACAAAGCCACATTTTCGACCCACACAGCACCGCAAAGCCTTGCTATGCGTTCCGCCAACTGTGAGCTGATCGCATCATCTGCGTGGCTTGATAGCGCTTCGTTTTGCTCTTTCATTTTCATTTCCTCAGTGCGCTATTGGAGCTGGTGGAATGCCTTCTTCCATCAGTGTTTCAATAAACCCATCGTGAAGCATTGTCAGCCCTTCACGCCCCATTTGTGACAATCGCAGCGCCCCGCTATGGGGATCCACTTCGGTCATGCCCTGATACATCTTCACAGCCAGCGGCAGTCCTGTTTCCACGCCATATTTTTCAATTGCCAGCCCCTCGATATGGTTCGCCAGTGAGAACCGTTCTGTCGCCGGGTAAACGCTTAGGCCGCCCTGCTCTCCGGCATAGATCACCGCCCGGTCAACTCCGCCCTCCTCGTTCATCACATCCACAGTGCCGTTTTCCTGCCGCTGCTCACAGATAAACAGGCAGGACACAATCCAGCGCCAGGTGAGCGCTATTTGTTCATCGGTGGGTCTGAACCAGCCACGGTTATGACCAAGCTGAATCTCTGCTGATACGTGCAGACCGTCGCTCAGCGAGGTATCAAAGCGCCCGGTATCAAGCTGACGGATCGCGGTGGTGTAGCCCACCAGCCGGTTATCAAGCCGGATACCATCCGGCGTAGCCTCTATGCTGGTAAAGCCGGGATTCCCCGACTTTTCAGGAAATGACAGAACGTTGCTCATGCCTTGCCCTCCTGGTGTTCACGCATCAAGTAATCAGCCAGCTGGCTCTCTGCGTCTTCCATTGCCTGCGGTACGCCATGCAACAGCGTGAGAACGGAACCGATAAGACGAGGCAAATCGGGATGGGAATTCTTTGTGGTGCTTTCCAGCCACATGGATAAAACAACCTGTGCCTGCTCTACCTGGCAGGTGGCATCATTCAGCTGTAGCCTGTTCATACCTTCGTCTCCTCATCAATAATGGCTATATCAACCAGCGTCAGTACCTTATTCAGCCAGCAATAAATCTCTGCGCCCTTATCATCATCAAGAAGAGGGATTAATTCAGTCATGACGTGCGAAATACCGAGGCGAGCGCGAGTCAGTCTCTCCGCTTTGCGTTCTGCCAGAGTGAAGCTGTCAGGGTATGCATGCTCACGGGATAACATCGCCTCGACATCAATCTCTGCTGGGTGGGGATTGATCAGCCCCGAGCAAGCATCAATGGCGTCAGAAATATCGCAGGGCTCCATGTTCTCGACAGAATGACTGATGGCGATTAGAACGGCAGAAGCCTGTTCAATGGACTTCATAGCAGCCGGAATACGGGATTTATGCGAAGGTTTAAGCATGGGTCACCCCCGGTAGCGCATGACCCTCTAGCAAACTGTGTAAGTCGCGGGCGTACACCTCGAAGAGAGAGATGAGAACGGCCAGGTATTCATCACGGCTATCAGCGTTACCTTTCAGCACTTCATCCATCAACATTGCCAATGAAATGAGCTTGGCTGAATGCCCAGCCGGATCTTGAGGTAGATCGTAGGTCTTAATCATGACACACCCCCTGCATAGAGATGCGGCCAGCAAAGAAGCAGACGTGATCGCGCACCAGAGAACGACGAGCATCACGCTCAGTCTCAGCAGCGACATGGTGGATAATAGGTTTGATTGTCGGACAATC
Organism: Superficieibacter sp. HKU1; assembly: GCF_029319185.1. Classification (NCBI taxonomy): domain Bacteria; kingdom Pseudomonadati; phylum Pseudomonadota; class Gammaproteobacteria; order Enterobacterales; family Enterobacteriaceae; genus Superficieibacter; species Superficieibacter sp. HKU1. Next base: position 1,371,707 of record NZ_CP119754.1, on the reverse strand, counting down.
GCGGCGAACAGCGGCGATAATCCAGATGAATTGCGAATTTGGGGTAGGGGTAGTAGCCAACATTTGGCAGCCTCCTTCAGATAGCGGATAACGCTACCACCGGAAACGCCAATTTCACGGGTGGTAGCCCAGACAGGGTTGGCGTAACCGGCTCTGAAGGATACCGGCGCTTCCGAAGAAGCCCCTGCCTGAGCCACCATTGCTCTTGAAAGGCGCTGGATTATACACCAACGCCCAAAAAAAGGTGAGTCAGACCAACGACATAAAAAAAGACGCTTGGCGCGTCATATGTCGCCTTCAGAATTTCCGGGACGCCAATCCCGGTACCAGATTTTGCTGGTACGCTATAAACATAAACCTGGTTAGGGACAAACAGCAAGCCCTTTTTGTGCAGAGGGTGCAAAACTTGATTTAAGGCATTTTTACGCATGGGCTACTCCCATAGTGGCGTTGCCGCTCATAAGGCTGGCGAACGCCTCCATACGCTTAGCCACCTCTCGCACCGCATCTGTAGGGGTCATGCCATTGTTAATCGCTTCCTGGAAGGCGGCCTGCTCAATCTTCTGCATAACGATCAATACGCCCAGTTGCTGCGCATCTGCTAAGCCGCGTTCGCCATCTGACAGGCCAGCAACACGGTTTTCAGCACGCGCCAGATTGATGTAGTGGTGACGCTGCGCGCCCAAAGCTTTCAGACCGTCACGGCTTTCGTGATAACCGGGGAGGTATTCACGGCGTACCGGCTGGGTGGCACGGCGACAGGTGAATGCCTTAGTGACATCCAGCTTGAACTGGTTAATACGCTCAGGGTCACGCCCGCGGATGATACGCAGCAGATAATCGAGCTGGGGCTCATTCAGCAGATAGCTGATCTCAGGGCGCCCGCGCTTTCGACCGGCTTTTCCCGATTTCAAATCGGGTAATTCTTTGAGGGACTGACGGGGCAGCGATCCCAGTTCACGTAATCTGGCCTGGTGCGATTTAATCGTCGCGCCCAGACTTTCATGCTGTATTCCGGCACGCTCGGAAATGACGCGGGAATCAATGCGCGGCTCGGACTTATGATTAATTAAAATGTCATTCTGGCTGGCTGCAGGGTGAGCGAGGCCCTGACCGGCTAAGGTCATATTATTTTTCATCATCATTTTCCTTATTCGGCGGCGTTGTCCGGGTACAGGTTCAGAATGCCTTCAACGTCCATCTGGTTGAGGGGCTGGTGACCTTTAGATACTGCGATGGTATTAACGAGGGCGATCACCTTCTGCACGTCTGAGCGCTTAATAAAGCGGTAACGGTAATGGCTACCGATTCCATCAGGGTTAGGCTCGTCGATACGTTCAAAATGAATATCGAGGCAACGCTCCAGCTCTGTAAGGTAGTTCCGGCCAGAGGACAGGCGGCAGTAAAGCAGGATCTCGTTCTCAGTGATGCCGGTTGTGCCAGAACGCAGGATAAGAACGCGCGCTTTATGCTTCTTGGACACTGGCTTTGCTGCGACCTGCTGGTTATTATGAGCACCAGCAATACTTAAATGCGCAGCGGTTCCGGTTTGTTCAGTATGACGCTCGGTGGCACGGGCGTTTTTTATTTTCATCACGCCACCTCACCACGTGATTCAGCGATACGCTGTTTGATCCACTCATCGATTTCACTTTCAATAAAAGCAATTGATCGCTCACCTATTTTTACAGGCTTTGGGAAGCGACCTTGCGATATCAGCTTATAAATCCAAGACTTACCGTAGGTGGTACGGTTAAGTACTTCAGACATTCGTATTAAGTTAACAGCCATATATCCCCTGATGTATGTTAGGCGTCATATGTGGACACCATTGGAACTCAGGGAATAGGATGACAAAACGACGGAAATTTGCATTGCATGCAAAATCAAAATTCAGAAAACAAAATTAACCGTTTGATTTAAATGATTTATTTGCGTATGAAAAAGCCCCATTCACGACTCTTTTCCGCAGTCCTGGAATTCCTCTCTCATCTATAGTTGAAGCTAAATCATCTTGAGTCCATTTTTTTGCTTTAGTTGTAACTTCTTTTAATACGGCACCTAACACCTTTACTGCCAACTCTAATGATAATTCTTTATCTGAACTGGAAAGCTTTCTTTCAAATTCAGCCAAGTCTATCGGAGCCATACCAACAATCACCCCCTCTGGTAACTCTCCAGCAGGAAAATAACAGTATTTATTTTTATTCAAAATATGCTCTAGCGATTCAGGTGCTTTATCTGATAATGATTCTGATTCTTCTTTAAACCGCTCGTTAAGGATATAATATTTACCACTCTTACTCTTTAAAAAAACACTATCCAGACTAGTGAGGGTACCAGGGTGTCTCTCGTTATTTATCTCAACCAATTTTTCTATATGAAGCTTTTCAGCACCAATAAGAGGCAACTCATAAACGAACTCTTCCATGATTTCAACATTTCCAACATTACCCCACTTAATTGACATGAGTTCATTCATGAAATAATCGTAGGATAAATATTTTTCATCAGCACCATTTTTCTTAGCTGCTTGTACATAACGTTGGTAATGGTCCATTATGAAATCACTTCGCATTTTTTCAACTTCTTGCTTAGACGCTTTTTCTTTTTTAAAAGCGAAGAGATGAAATTTAAAATCTTTTTCTAAGTCATCGACATACTTACATTCACACTCGGCAACCTCTCTAATATAAAAAAGTTCATTTCGTGGAAATTTTACAGAAAGTATAACTTCTTCATCCAAGGCTAATTCCATTAAGTCTAACGCATTGATATGTTCTTCTAGCGATAAGGATAATCTCTCTGCTGCTTCATTAAGATCAACCCATTTCTTTACTTTTAATATTTTACTTTGTGCCATACGCCACCTCACGCCCTCTGATTATGGCGGCTATGCCAGCCCGCAGAGGTGTACGGATTTTCGGGGATCAGCCTAGACATAGCCTATTCTTTGTTCGTCTAAATAAGTCTACTACGGTATACAGATACTGTCTATTCGTCCAGTCATGAGACTTTGCCAAACGAGCCGTGAACCACATTCTCTCCCTGTACCAGGCAATCCATATAGTCGGCATACCACTGAAGCATCTCCCGGCGGCCATCCAGATACTGAGCATGGTTGTACGTTCCCCGGATAGAGTTTTTATCTACGTGAGCCAATTGCGTTTCAATCCATGCAGTGTTGTAGCCCTGCTCGTGCAAAATGGTGCTCATGGTGTGGCGGAAACCGTGGCCTGTTGCCTTTCCGTCGTAACCAATGCGCTTAATCACCTGGTTAATGCTAGCCTCGCTCATCGGTTTACCTGCGTCGTTCCTGCCAGGGAAGACATATTTCCCGCGTCCGGTAAGCTGGTGTACCTCCTCCAGAAGCTCTTTTACGCGGCTCGTGATCGGAACAATATGTGGTCTCCGCATCTTCATCCGCTCTGCCGGGATATTCCATATGCCCTTCTCGAAATCGATATCAGTCCACTCTGAAACCCTCAACTCGATAGTGCGTAAACCGGTAAGCATTAGCAGATGGGTAGCATTGCGAGTCACCATACTGCCGCTGTAGTCGTCGAGTGCCCGAAGAAATCCAGGAATTTGCTCAAGCAATAGATGAGGATAGTGCTTTTGCTTTGGTGCCTTTAAAGCACTGGCTAGATCCACAACAGGATTATTCTCCGCCCTGCCGGTGATAACTGCATAAGTGAATATCTGACGGCATGCCTGTCTGGTCTTTTTGAGCTTGTCCAGAACGCCTCGTTGTTCCATTTTGCGTAGCACAGCTAACATCTCAGCCGGTTTAATATCGGTAATCGAACGGGTACCGATATACGGGAAGATGTCTTTTTTAAGATATTCCAGGATATCGCTGGCATAACCGACTGACCAGTTAAGACGTTTGTGCTCATGCCATTCCAGCGCCAGGCGTTCGAAACTGTTCGCAACAGCCATAGCCTTTGCCTGTTTATCTGCCTGCTTCTCTTGGCCCGGATCGCCACCAGCAGCAAGCATTCTTTTCGCCTCATCGCGTTTAGCCCTGGCTTCTGCGAGAGTGACAGTCGGATAGACGCCGAACACAACGCGCTTTTCCTTACCACCGATGCGATACTTTAAGCGCCAGCTTTTCGTGCCGTTGGGGAAAATCTCAAGGTACATGCCCCCGCCATCGGAAAGTTTATAAGCCTTTTCTTTTGGCCTTGCGGCCTTGATTTCAGTAGCAGTAAGTTTCATTCGGGGGCATCGACTTTCTTGAACCTAGGAATGCCCCCAATGATGCCCCCATTATGGTGTGGATTTCAATAGACAATAGTAGACCGTGAGATAATGAAATTTATGGCTATAGTACGTATTTACTGGAATTTGTAGACTCTGGTAGACATTGGAAGAAGTGAGAATGGTACGCCCTACAGGATTCGAACCTGTGACCCACGACTTAGAAGGTCGTTGCTCTATCCAACTGAGCTAAGGGCGCACTGAGAAGCGAGATAGCTTCGCGGTAGGTGAAACGCGTGGAATTATACGGTCAATGCCTGCTGAGTCAATGGCTTTACAACCGGATGCTCGGTAAATAAGCGCCCTGCCTGCACCCGCCCGGCAAAAAGTGACGAATATCAAAAACGAAGACTGACAGCACGCCACGCTTCTGACAAAATATAACCATCCCCCTTATGTATTGTGACAGATGGAATCCTTTCTCTGATGGCAGCAACGATTATTGATGGTAAAACGATTGCGCAGCAGGTGCGCTCTGAGGTTGCGGAAAAAGTGAAGGCTCGCATCGCAGCCGGAAAACGCGCTCCGGGTCTGGCCGTGGTGCTGGTCGGCAGTAACCCGGCGTCACAGATTTACGTCGGCAGTAAACGCAAAGCATGTGAAGAAGTGGGCTTTATCTCCCGCTCATACGATCTTCCTGCGACCACCAGTGAAGCGGAGCTGCTTGAGCTTATTGATAAGCTGAACAACGATACCGCGATCGACGGTATTCTGGTACAGCTTCCGCTGCCCGCCGGCATCGATAATGTAAAGGTACTGGAGCGTATTCGTCCGGACAAAGACGTCGATGGGTTTCATCCTTACAACGTTGGCCGGCTGTGCCAGCGCGCGCCGCGTCTGCGTCCCTGCACGCCGCGCGGTATTGTGACGCTGCTGGAGCGTTATAACATTGACACCTACGGTCTGAACGCGGTGGTGATTGGCGCGTCCAATATCGTCGGTCGTCCGATGAGTATGGAGCTGCTGCTGGCTGGCTGCACCACCACGGTGACCCACCGTTTCACCCGCGATCTGCGTCATCACGTTGAACATGCCGATCTGCTGATCGTCGCCGTCGGTAAACCCGGTTTTATTCCCGGCGAGTGGATTAAAAAAGGCGCTATCGTGATTGATGTCGGTATTAACCGTCTGGAAAACGGTAAAGTGGTTGGCGATGTGGTGTTTGAAGACGCCGTCGAACGCGCCTCTTTTATCACGCCGGTTCCGGGCGGCGTGGGCCCGATGACCGTGGCGACGTTGATCGAAAATACATTACAGGCTTGTGAAGAGTATCACGACGTGGAGGTCGCGTAAGATGGCTACATTCTCATTAGGGAAACACCCGCACGTTGAACTGTGCGATCTGCTGAAACTGGAAGGCTGGAGCGAAAGCGGCGCGCAGGCAAAAATTGTCATCGCTGAAGGCCAGGTGACCGTTGATGGCGCGGTAGAAACGCGCAAGCGTTGCAAGATTGTGGCCGGTCAGACCGTCGCTTTTGACGGGCAAAAAGTGACGGTTACTGCCTAAGCCTTTCCTTAAAAGCCCTGAGTCATAAGGGCTCATTATTCGATCCACTTCAAAGAATTACGATTTCCTCTGACTGGCGACGAAATTTCTGTTGCCAGTTTTACTGCGATCTCACACGATAAGTAGAACGTTCTACTAAAACGTTATACTCACATAATAAAAGATCGGGCGCGTAAGGTGCCAACACCGGGGGAAGTCAGCATGAGTCTGATATCAGGGTTTGTAAAATCGCTTTCAAAGCTCTCTATGATTGGTCGCGCATTAATGCTGCCAATTTCACTGTTGCCAGCGGCCGGCTTATTGCTGGCGTTCGGGGACAAGTTCCATCTGCCGCTGATGATGAACGCGGGCGGGGTCATTTTTGATAACCTGCCCATGCTGTTCGCTATTGGTTCGGCCGTGGGACTGGCGTCGGAATCGGGTATCGCAGCGTTGTCAGCGGCAGTCTCGGTCTTCGTTACTAACATCACCATCAGTACCATGCTGTCCATTACGCCGGAAATGGCGTCGCAGGGCGGTAAATATGCGATGGTCGTCGGCATTCCGACACTGCAAATGGGCGTCTTTGGCGGGCTGATCTGCGGGATCCTCGCGGCGTGGTGCTATAACAAATTCCATACCATGCAGCTGCCGGAGTTTCTCGGGTTCTTCTCGGGTAAGCGTTTTGTGGCCATCGCTACCGCGTTTTTGTCGTTTCTTATGGGCCTGCTGCTGCCTTATGTCTGGCAGCATATCCAGGCGGGGATTGATGCCCTGTCGGTCATTGTGAACGGCGATAATCAGGCTGCGTCGACCTTTATTTTTGGGCTTGTCGAGCGCGCGCTGATCCCGCTGGGTCTGCATCATATCTGGTATCCATCGTTCTGGTACTCCTTCGGCGATTACACGACCCAGGCCGGTCAGGTGATCCACGGCGACCAGACTATCTGGTTCAAAATGCTGGAAGATGGCGTAAAATCCTTTAGCAGCGATTCTTATCAGAACGCCGGTAAATTTATGCAGGGTGAGTTCCCGCTGATGCTGTTTGCCCTGCCCGCCGCCTGTCTGGCGATGTATCAGGAGGCGCATACCCGCAACAAAAAAATCGCGGCGGGTATCCTGTTCTCCGCGGGCTTAACCTGCTTTTTGACCGGGATCACCGAGCCGGTCGAATTTACCTTTATTTTTGTCGCGCCGGTGTTGTATGTGTTTAACGCCATCATGGCCGGTCTTTCGTATATGTGCATGTATTTACTCCATGCGCACATCGCAAAATCGTTCTCTGCCGGGCTTATCGACTACATCTCGTTTGGTATACTGCCCTCGTTTAACGGTTATCAGACCAACTTCCTCAATGCGATTATCGTTGGGGTGCCGATGGCGCTGATCTATTACTTCACCTTCCGCTTTGTGATCCGCCGCTTTGATGTTAAAACGCCGGGACGTACGGAAGTCACCGCGGATGCCAGCGCAAAAACAGACGAAGAGCTGGCCTCGGAAATTATCGGTCTGATTGGCGGCGAGCAGAATATCAATTCTGTCGGAGCCTGTATTACCCGCCTGCGCCTGGAAGTGGCGAAAGGCGATATGGTTGATAAAGACGGGCTTAACGGCATAGGCGCGCGCGGTGTGGTCTACGTCGGTGATAAGGGCGTGCAGATTATTTTTGGTGCTCGCGCGCAATTTATCGCACAAACGATGTCGTCGATGATGGGCAAATGATGATAGCCTCGCCTCCTGAGCCGTTTCAGGAGGCCTGGCAGCTGATTTCAGGGAGCAGACTTGAAGAAGGTCAGTATTATTGATGTCGCACGAGAAGCAGGCGTCTCTGTTTCCACCGTTTCTCTGGTGCTGCGTCAGAAAGGGAAAATTTCCAGCGCGACGATCGAAAAGGTCCACGTCGCCATCAACAAGCTGGGCTACGTGCATAACGTGGCGGCGGCCAACCTGCGCGCAAACCGCTCGAATCTGATCGGCCTTATTCTGCGTGACTTCAGCGACAGCTACTCGATCAAAGTGATGGCCAGCATCGTGCAGGAGCTGGAGAAGCAGGGGTTTATGGTGTTTCTCGGTCAGCCGCTCAACGACGGCGAGCATCTGGAACGCTGTCTGCTCTCTTTTAAACAACAGGGTGTGGCGGGCGTTATCTATCTCTCGTCTGACACGATTTCAGCAAAACTGCCCTCGCAAATCCGCCATTGTCCGCTGCCGCTGGTGGTGGTGTCGCAGTCGCTACTGGAGGAAGAGTGCAATCTGGTGATGCGCGACAACCGTCAGGCGGCCACGCTCGCCACGCGCTACCTGATTGAGCGCGGGCATCGCAGCATCGCGTATGTTGGCGGCAAAGAGAACGATCGCATTCGCCAACAACGGCTATTGGGTTTTCGCAGCGCATTGACGCAAAGCGGGATGGTGTATCGCGATGAAGCGGTTGCCGCCTGTAGCGAAGACACCCGCGCCGTCAGTAATGCCACCCGACATTTACTGGAAAATAACAACACCATCACTGCCCTGCTCTGCCATTCGCCGGACGCCATTATCGGTTGTATAAACGGTATTCATCAGGTCGGACGCACGGTAGGTAAAGATGTGTTTCTGACACAGCAGGTGGCGCTGCTGGGATTTGAAGATATGCTGCATGTAAATCTGACCTCGCCCTCCTTTACCTATGTTTCCTCTGCCAGCGAAGAGTCGGGACGCCAGGCCGCAACGCTGATGATCCGTAAAATCAACGAGCCGGAGCTGCTTAATCAGCGCGTTACGCTTTCCGGGCAACTGGTGGTGCGCGAGTCGGCCTGAGATTTTCAGAGTGATGTCCAGCGCGCCTCCTGTACATCTCCGTCTGACAGACGTATAACGGGCAGATTATCACGTTGCGGATAAGCCGTTATGCCAACCATCATTACTCATGCCGCCGTTCCTCTGTGTCTGGGCGCTGGACTGGGGTTACGCATTATCCCGCCGCGTCTGCTGTTCGCCGGGGTGGTACTCGCTATGCTGCCGGATGCAGATGTCCTTTCTTTTCACTTCGGCGTTGCTTACGGCAATGTGTTCGGTCACCGCGGCTTTACCCATTCCCTGCTTTTTGCTTTTGTGGTGCCGCTGCTCTGCGTGCTGGCCGGGCGACGATGGTTTAAGGCCGGACTGGTGCGCTGCTGGTTATTTCTCACCGTATCGCTGCTGTCGCATAGCTTGCTGGATTCGGTCACTACCGGCGGTAAAGGCGTCGGCTGGCTGTGGCCGTGGTCAGATGAACGCTTTTTCGCACCGTGGCAGGTGATTAAGGTCGCGCCGTTCGCGCTGTCACGCTATACCACGCCTTACGGACATCAGGTTATTGTGTCAGAGTTGATGTGGGTGTGGTTGCCGGGTGTGGTGCTGGCAGGGGGGCTGTGGTGGTGGCGCAGACGGTAACGAGGGGTGGTGTAAGCCTGCCTGTTGCGGTGTAAATGCCGGGTGACGGCTTCGCCTTACCCGGCCTACAGTATTCGTGCGCTGAAGGCGGTGTGTTGACTTTTGTAGGCCGGATAAGACGCGCCAGCGTCGCCATCCGGCATGTGTCCCCCGGACTTATTTACGACGCCAAGTGGTTCCCTGCGGACCGTCTTCCAGCACGATACCCATCTCATTAAGGCGATCGCGCGCCGCATCTGCCGCCGCCCAGTCTTTCGCTTTACGGGCATCCAGACGCTGTTGAATCAGGGCTTCGATTTCCGCGACTTCACCATCGTCAGCCTGCGCGCCGCTTTTCAGGAAAGCGTCCGGATCCTGCTCAAGCAGGCCCAGCACGGCGGAGAGCTTACGCAGATGCGCAGCCAGGGCGTTGGCGGCCTGAGCATCTTCCGTTTTCAGACGGTTAACATCGCGCGCCATATCAAACAGCACCGAGTAGGCTTCCGGCGTGTTGAAATCGTCGTTCATCGCCTCGACAAAGCGCGCTTCAAACGCCTCGCCACCTGCGGCGGCAACCGATGCGTCCGTTCCGCGCAGCGCAGTATACAGGCGCTCCAGCGCCGAACGCGCCTGCTTGAGGTTCTCTTCGCTGTAGTTAAGCTGGCTACGGTAGTGGCCGGACATCAGGAAGTAACGCACGGTTTCGGCGTCGTAATACTTCAGCACGTCGCGCACGGTAAAGAAGTTGCCGAGCGATTTCGACATCTTCTCGCGGTCAACCATCACCATCCCGGAGTGCATCCAGTAGTTAACGTATTCGCCGTCATGGGCGCAGGTCGACTGAGCGATTTCATTTTCATGATGCGGGAACATCAGATCCGACCCACCGCCGTGGATATCAAAATGCGACCCCAGCTGCTTGCAGTTCATCGCCGAGCACTCGATGTGCCAGCCCGGACGCCCTTCGCCCCACGGCGAGGTCCAGCTTGGCTCACCCGGTTTGGACATTTTCCACAGCACGAAGTCCATCGGATTACGCTTTACGTCAGCGATTTCAACGCGTGCGCCCGCCTGGAGCTGATCCAGATCCTGACGCGACAGCTTGCCGTAATCCGCATCGGTTTCGACGGAGAACATGACGTCGCCGTTATCCGCCACGTAAGCGTGGCCGCGCTGGATCAGGCGCTCGACGATTTCAATGATTTCGTGAATATGCTGGGTGGCGCGCGGTTCGCTGTCCGGGCGCAGGATATTCAGCGCGTCGAAATCGGTGTGCATTTCCTTCACCATCCGGTCAACGAGCGCGACAAAACTCTCGCCGTTTTCATTAGCGCGTTTGATGATTTTGTCGTCAATATCGGTGATGTTACGCACGTATTTCAGCTTAAAACCTAAAAAACGCAGATAGCGTGCGACCACGTCGAAAGCGACAAACGTACGTCCATGGCCGATGTGACAGAGATCGTAAACGGTGATACCACACACGTACATGCCCACTTCCCCGGCATGAATAGGTTTAAATTCCTCTTTTTGGCGCGTCAGAGTATTAAAAATTTTTAACATCGAAGATTCCATGTAGTAGACGTGTATGGATCGTAAAGGCCGTATGATACCTATAATTTGGCGATGAAGCAGCACACTTTGCGGGATGATCGAACCCCTCGCTTATGCTATAACATGCCTCTGGCTGTGACCCGCTGTCGGGTCAACGCACTACTATAACGGAACAGGATGCAAAAATGGTTACATTCCACACTAATCACGGCGATATCGTAATCAAAACCTTTGATGACAAAGCGCCTGAAACAGTTAAAAATTTCCTGGACTACTGCCGCGAAGGTTTCTATAACAACACCATTTTCCACCGTGTAATCAACGGTTTTATGATTCAGGGTGGCGGTTTTGAACCTGGTATGCGTCAGAAAGAAACCAAAGAAGCGATCAAAAACGAAGCCAACAACGGTCTGAAAAACACCCGTGGCACGCTGGCGATGGCCCGTACTCAGGCTCCGCACTCTGCAACGGCTCAGTTCTTTATTAACGTCGCGGATAACGACTTCCTGAACTTCTCCGGCGAAAGCCTGCAGGGCTGGGGCTACTGTGTCTTTGCTGAAGTGGTTGAAGGCATGGACGTGGTTGAGAAAATCAAAGGCGTCTCCACTGGCCGCAGCGGTATGCATCAGGACGTGCCGAAAGAAGACGTGATCATTGAAAGCGTGGACGTTAGCGAGTAATTGGTGGCAACACTTTTTATCGCAGATCTGCACTTATGTACCGAAGAACCGGCGATCACCGCCGGTTTTCTGCGTTTTTTAGCAGGTGATGCCCGCGAAGCCGACGCGCTTTATATTCTCGGCGATCTGTTTGAAGCGTGGATTGGCGATGACGACCCGGTGCCGCTGCATCGCGAAATCGCCGCGGCGATCAAACCACTGGTTGATTCCGGCGTACCCTGCTATTTCATTCACGGCAACCGCGATTTCCTGCTCGGCAAGCGCTTTGCCCGCGAAAGCGGCATGATCCTGCTGGCGGAAGAAAAAGTCCTCAATCTGTATGGCCGCAAGGTGTTGATCCTGCACGGCGACACGCTGTGTACCGACGACGCGGGCTATCTGGCGTTTCGGGCCAAAGTTCACCAGCCCTGGCTGCAAAAACTGTTTCTGGCCCTTCCTCTGTTTGTGCGCCAGCGGATCGCCGCGAAAATGCGCGCCAACAGCAAGGCGGCAAACTCCACCAAATCGCTGGAGATCATGGACGTTAATCCGCAGGCGGTGGTCAAGGCGATGGAACGCCATCGCGTACAGTGGATGATCCACGGTCATACGCATCGCCCCGCCGTTCATCACCTTACGGCGAATGATGAGCCTGCGTGTCGCGTGGTGTTAGGTGCCTGGCACTGTGAAGGATCGATGGTAAAAGTGACGCCGGAGGGCGTTGAGTTAATCCACTTCCCTTTTAGCTAATCTCGCTTTTAAAATCGGCTTATTACGATGTAATAGAAAAAGTCTCTCTCTATTATCGCTTTCGCTCGTCGTATGAAAAGCGTATGCTTTTACTTATTGCATAAGGAGGTGCGATCGTGCGAGAGAATTCAGCGTTTACACTTGGTTATCTTATTTGCGCTATTTTTGTTTTTATCGTTTATATTGCCGCCAATTACTATCCTGTTTACGCCTACTATGGCTCATCATTTTATCTACTTGTTTTATTCAGCTACCTTTTAAACACTGTTTTTATCACATCGCTCGTTGCGGTAGCAGCGATGCCCCGCTTTCGCAAAACCTCCTTTGTGGTACTCCTGATTGCAGGTATTGTGATGTTGCCTTTTAGCACGCTAATGCTATACGGACTCCTGCGCAGAAACGCGCAGCTGCGTTTCCGTAACCTGACGGAGTGGAAAGGTTCGGCCAGTAGCCCGCAGGTTACCACCCAGTGTTGCTATGCCACGAAAACACCGTTCATCGGTGGTTGTACCCTCTTCAGTTTTGGCGTGGTCAATTTTTTCACGCCCACCAGTATCCTCGGGTTTTTCGCTGCGCCCATTGGATTTATTATTTTGGTGAATATAATTCGCTTGCGTAATAAAATATCGCTTGGATTTGATTCTGGAAAACTCATCATCACACCAACATTCTTTTCTGATACCTATAGTATTCCGCTCACCGATAGTTTCTTCCACGCGGACTCTTTTTCTGTTACCCCTCGCCACTTTAACGTTCTTCTTTACAAAGAACTTGAGTTGACCTTGCACATTCTGCCTGACAAACGATTTAAAATAGGCTTCGATGATTATTCAATAATTATTGAACAGGGAAATGAAATAACCGAGGAAGACTTTCTTACCGTCATGACGGCGATGCGTGAGAAAGCAGGGATAGCTGAAGTAAGCGATACAATATACTTGTCTGGTGCAGGCTGACATCCATAACGATACGCCTTGCCATCACGACGCAACCGTTTTCCTTGCCGTTTTTCCATGCTATTCTTTGTGGCCTTAGCAGTCTGTGCAGCACACCCACAGGAGTTTTCAGACGCATGTCTTCCCGCAATAACCCGGCGCGTGTCGCCATCGTGATGGGGTCCAAAAGCGACTGGGCTACCATGCAGTTCGCCGCCGAAATCTTCGAAATGCTCAATGTCCCGCACCATGTTGAAGTTGTCTCCGCCCACCGCACCCCCGATAAGCTGTTTAGCTTTGCCGAAAGCGCAGAGGAGAACGGCTATCAGGTGATTATTGCGGGCGCGGGCGGTGCGGCGCACCTGCCGGGGATGATCGCGGCAAAAACGCTGGTGCCGGTGCTGGGTGTGCCGGTACAGAGCGCGGCATTAAGCGGCGTCGACAGCCTCTACTCGATTGTCCAGATGCCGCGCGGCATTCCGGTGGGTACGCTGGCGATTGGTAAAGCAGGCGCAGCGAATGCGGCTCTGCTGGCGGCGCAAATTCTTGCGCAGCATGATGCCGAACTGCATCAGCGTCTGGTCGAGTGGCGTAAGGCGCAGACCGACGAGGTGCTGGAGAATCCGGACCCGCGGGGTGCGGCATGAAGCAGGTTTGTATTCTGGGCAACGGTCAGCTTGGCCGCATGCTGCGTCAGGCCGGTGAGCCGCTGGGCATCGCGGTATGGCCGGTCGGGCTGGATGCCGAGCCGGAGGCGGTGCCGTTCGCGCAAAGCGTGATCACCGCTGAAATCGAACGCTGGCCGGAGACCGCCCTGACCCGCGAACTGGCGCGTCATCCGGCGTTTGTGAATCGCGACGTGTTTCCGGTTATCGCCGACCGCCTGACGCAAAAACAGCTGTTCGATAAACTTGGTCTGGCGACCGCGCCGTGGCAGCTGCTGGCGAATCGCGACGAATGGCCGGAGGTTTTTGCCCGTCTCGGCGAGCTGGCAATCGTTAAGCGCCGGGTCGGCGGTTATGATGGGCGCGGGCAGTGGCGTTTACGCGCGGCAGAGACGGCACAGTTACCGGATGATTGCTACGGCGAATGCATCGTTGAGCAGGGCATTAACTTTAGCGGCGAAGTGTCGCTGGTCGGCGCCCGCGGGCACGACGGGGCCACGGTGTTTTATCCGCTGACGCATAACCTGCATCAGGACGGTATTTTACGCACCAGCGTGGCGTTTCCCCGCGCGAATGCTGAGCAGCAGGCGCAGGCGGAAACCATGCTTTCCGCCATCCTTCACGAACTGAATTATGTCGGCGTGATGGCGATGGAATGTTTTGTTACGCCAGGCGGGTTGCTGATCAACGAACTGGCTCCGCGCGTGCACAACAGCGGCCACTGGACGCAGAACGGCGCGTCCATCAGTCAGTTCGAACTGCACTTACGGGCGATCACCGATCTGCCGCTACCGCAGCCGGTGATTAATAGTCCGTCGGTGATGGTGAATTTGATTGGCACCGATCTGAATTACGCCTGGCTGAAGCTGCCGCTGGTCCATCTGCACTGGTACGACAAAGAGGTGCGCCCGGGCCGTAAGGTAGGGCATCTTAATCTTAATGATAGCGATACGGATCGCCTCAGCGCTACCCTGGAAGCGTTGATGCCGCTATTACCGCCAGAGTATGCCAGCGGGTTGACCTGGGCACAGGGGAAACTGGCGTAAGGCAGGTTGCCCTCCATGCCCGGCGGCGCTTCGCTTGCGCGGGCCTACGGTCAACGTAACCCGCTGATTACAAAAACGTTGTAGGCCGGGTAAGGCGAAGCCGCCACCCGGCAAAAGTCGTTACCCACCATGCCCGGCGGCGCTGCGCTTGCGATTGGGGTGACCGATAATGAGCAGCTACCCTGGAGCCATTGGTTTTTTGCCCCGCTCGCTCTGCCAGCCGCTGATTGACCAGCAGGCGCTGGTGAGTTGCACCATTCCTTCCATGCGTCCGCCGTCTCCGCTGAGCCTGGCCTGGCATACTCACCATTGTGGTAAAGCCGTCACCGATATTGTCAGGCTGTTTCAGCAGCGCCAGCCGGAGATCAGTGGATTTTTGACCACGCTGGAGGGTTAAGATGGTGAAAAATCAAATTGCCACCGCCGGAGGAGCGTAGAATGGAGGGATAATATGTTTAAGGTGTTTGATTCATGATGCAAGAACTCCAGCTGCGCGCCCTTCTCGCCGCGGATACTCCCCTGATTGACGTGCGCGCGCCCGTTGAATTCCAGCGCAGCGCGATGCCTTCGGCGCGTAATTTACCGTTAATGTTTGATAATGAACGTGCCGCGGTCGGCACGACCTATAAACGCGACGGAGCGGAAGCCGCGCTGAAACTGGGTCATCGACTGGTCAGTGGCGAAACGCGTGCGCAACGCATTGCAGGCTGGATTGACGCCGCTCAACGTGCGCCGCAGGGCTATCTGTGCTGCGCACGGGGCGGGCAACGTTCGCATATCGTACAGCAGTGGCTGCGCGATAACGGCGTCGAGTACCCGCTGATCCCCGGCGGTTATAAGGCGCTGCGTCAGGCGGCTATGCAGGCAACGGAAGAGCTTGTACAGCATCCGATAGTGCTGGTTGGCGGCTGTACCGGCAATGGCAAAACGCAGCATGTGCGCGATCATGCCCGCGGGATCGATCTTGAAGGGCTGGCCCACCACCGCGGCTCTTCTTTTGGGCGCACCGTGCAGGCGCAGCATTTTCAGGCAACGTTTGAAAATCATCTGGCGGTGGCGCTGCTAAAAAAAGCGCAGCAGGAACCGGTGCGCTGGGTGCTGGAAGATGAAGGCCAGATGATTGGCGCAAACCATCTGCCGGAGTGCCTGCGGCTGCGGATGCAGGTTGCGCCGGTAGTGGTGGTAGACGATCCGTTTGAACTGCGCCTGGAGCGGCTGCGGGAGGAGTATTTTACCCGAATGTATCATGACTTCACCCAGGCATATGGTGAAGAACAGGGCTGGCAGGAATACAGCGACTATCTGCATCACGGCCTGTTTGCCATCCGCCGCCGTCTCGGGCTGCAACGCTTTGCCGAGTTGACGGCGCAACTGGAACTCGCCCTTGCCAGCCAGCGTGAAAGCGGCAGCACCGACGCCCACTTCCGCTGGCTGGTGCCGCTGCTTGAAGAATATTACGACCCGATGTACCGCTATCAGCTGGAGAAAAAGGCGGAAAAGATTGTGTTCAGGGGAAATGGACCGGAAGTGGCGGAGTGGCTGGCGGCGTGGTGAAACGCCGCTTACTGCATCGGGTATTAGCCTGAAAGGTATGGCGGTGATTATTTTGGCCGCGGTTAATGGTACTTAACAGTACCGGAGTGCTATATGCCGTGCTGTTTTGCCAGCCATTGACTAGCCGTTATAGTTGCAATTCCCTTACGGTTTTAGTTTTTTTCGGTATTCATTGTGGCGTAACTGAGAACATTTAAATACGTTTTGGCCGTGTTGCGAGGAAGACAACCGCCGCACCGATAGCGACGATGAGCGTGTCTTCAATCAAGCCACTTCTGGTCTGCCCAATTTCTGCCATGGCTTTTTTGCGTGCCGCTAGTGTGACATAGGCAAGTGGCACAGCAGCAGAGATAGCGATCGCAGCCCCGGTTTTTTCTTCTCCCGAGGGTGCTAACGCGGCACCCGCAATTCCTGCGCTGGCTACACGTGCTGATAAGCCCAAAAATACGGTGCGATCCGGCGCTGACTTCATCTTATCGCCAAACAGCTCACCTGCCCCCATCGCTAACGCGCCATATTTGAATAGCGGAAGGTCCAGCAGCATGAGCCTGCCCGGTGTGTCGCGTCTGGCAAGGCGCGCTGCAGCGAGAGCCGCCATCGGCGTCATAGAGCGGCAACTGGCGACAACGCCAATCAACGCGGAATAAACAAACTTACTTATTTTCATTATTTATCTCCCGGATAAATAGAGTTTTATTATTTTTTAAGTTTTCAGGGGTGTAAGCCAGGCACTCCCGATTTATTAGCGCATCAACATGTCCACGTTATTCAAACGCTTTTCCTCCGAGCACTGAGTTGCATCTTGCAGTGCCTTAAGCATCTTTTGCAGGCTGTGCGCTTCTTGCTTTATCAGTACAATGAGAACGTTGACCAGGGCGCGGCCTCCTGGGCAAATTTCCACTGCAATAGTCAGTATAGATGAAAGGTCTGAAACAGCAGAAAGGACGGAATTGGGAGGCGCACGAATGTGAACCGCACCTGATTGCCGGGCCAGACCCTGGCGTAACGCATCCTGGACTGTGACCGTCAATACCAGCAGCTACGTGCTTACTACATTAACTGGTCCCTATAGACAATTCTGGCCTGTAGCGCTCTGTAAGCAGTTCTGCGTAAAAGTTAATAACAGGGGTTTTGGCCTGGATTATTAATTTTGCTTCTCTTACCTTATTTATTATTACTGCGGCTCAATTATTAAGAATAAAAACAAAAGAACCAGAAAAAAGCTGGAAATAGTTTATCCACACTATCAACCATTAATAAAATTAAAGTCCCCCCCGTAAAATTGAGATGTTTTATTTCTCGTAGACGAGAATTTACATGTTATGATATAATATGGCAGAAAAACATGCAGGTTATTAACCTGTTAGTAATGTAAATAAATTATCCAGGAGACTGTTCCAGTGGGACGTAAATGGGCCAATATTGTTGCTAAAAAAACGGCTAAAGACGGTGCAACGTCTAATATATATGCAAAATTCGGTGTAGAAATCTATGCTGCGGCTAAACAAGGTGAACCAGACCCGGAATCAAACTCAGCGTTAAAATTCGTTATTGAACGTGCGAAACAGGCACAAGTTCCAAAGCACGTTATTGATAAAGCCATTGATAAAGCTAAAGGCGGCGGAGATGAAACGTTCGTACAAGGGCGTTATGAAGGCTTCGGACCAGGCGGTTCAATGCTTATCGTTGAAACGTTAACTTCAAATGTTAACCGTACCATTGCTAACGTTCGCATGATTTTCAATAAAAAAGGCGGGAATATTGGAGCGGCTGGTGCTGTCAGCTATATGTTTGACAACACCGGGGTGATTGTATTTAAAGGAACAGATCCCGACCATATTTTTGAAATTTTGCTTGAAGCTGAAGTTGAAGTTCGTGATGTGACCGAAGAAGAAGGTAACATCGTTATTTATACCGAACCGACAGACCTTCATAAAGGAATTGCCGCTCTGAAAGCAGCTGGAATTACTGAATTCTCGACAACAGAATTAGAAATGATCGCTCAATCAGAAATTGAACTTTCACCAGAAGATTTAGAAATCTTTGAAGGCCTTGTTGATGCCCTTGAAGATGACGATGATGTTCAAAAAGTATATCACAACGTTGCCAATCTCTAATTAAAAATATATTTAGCCTGATATATTGATTATAAAAATAGGAAGAGAAAATGGCGTGCAAGTTTGCGACAGTACCCAGCCCAGATTGCTGACAAACGTCATACCGTGGAATTGTGCCTGGCGGCGCTTCGCTTGCACAGGCCTACGGTTTAAGAATAACCTGTTGATATTGATGGTTTTACAGGCCGGGTAAGGCGAAGCCGCTACCCGGCATAGCAGTGCATACAGTAGACAACGGCTTTGTCATCAACCTCAGGCAGTACGCCGCCCCTTTCTGATTAGCGTCAATAGCTGGCCGAATCACCTTTTCGGCCAGCTGATTGCTTTAACGCCGTTCCCGCTTATCCGCCCGCTGCGCCAGCCAGTCGCCGAGCATCTGGACAATCTGCACCAGGACGATCAGCGCCACCACGGTGACAATCATGACTTCGGTTTCATAGCGGTAGTAGCCGTAGCGGATCGCCAGGTCGCCCACGCCGCCGCCGCCGACAATCCCGGCCATCGCCGAGTAGCCGATCAGGCTCACCAGGGTAATGGTCAGGCCGCGCAGCAGCCCGGCGCTGGCTTCCGGCAGCAGCACGGTGCAGATGATGCGCATCGGACTGGCGCCAAACGCTTCCGCCGCTTCAATAATCCCTTTGTCCACTTCGCGCAGCGCGCTGTCCACCAGGCGGGCATAAAAGGCAATTGCCGCCACCGACAGGGGAACGGAAGCGGCAATCGGCCCGATGGTATTGCCCAGCAGAAATTGGGTGAGCGGCAACAGAAGGACCAGCAGGATCACAAACGGCACCGAACGAATAATATTCACCAGCACCGAACTGAGCAGATAAACAAAACGGTTTTGCCAGAACAGATGACGGTCGGTGACGAAAATTAAAAAGCCGAGCGGCAGGCCGCCGATAATCGCCAGCACCGTCGAAATGCTGAGCATCTGGAAGGTTTCATTAAACGCCAGGGTTAAATCAGGCAACATGTCATCCACGGATCACCTCCACTTGCGCGGTACGTTGACGAATATGCTCCACCGCCGCGTCCACGGCAGCGGGATCATTCGGCGCGGTAAGCTGCACCACCAGAATGCCCAGCGCCCGTTCGGCGATATATTCAATTTTGCCGTGCAGGATATTTACCGCCACGCCGAATTTGACCGCCACCTCAGACAGTACCGGCTGTTCGGCAGAATCGCCGATAAACAGAATTTTCAGCAATTGCCCTGGTAAATGCTGCCGCAACCGCTCAGGCAGATCCAGGTTGAGGGTATGCGAGACCAGTTGCCGGGTAAACGGGTGCTGCGGATGGGCAAACACATCAAACACCTCGCCCTCCTCCACCACTTTTCCGCCAGACATCACCGCCACGCGGTCACAGATCGTCTCGATCACGTCCATTTCATGCGTGATCAGCACGATGGTAATGCCCATTTGCTGACTGATTTGCTTTAACAGGGCGAGGATCGTGGCAGACGTTTCCAGATCCAGCGCCGAGGTAGGTTCGTCGCAAAGCAGCACGTCCGGGTGATTGGCTATCGCCCGGGCAATACCGACGCGCTGTTTTTGCCCGCCGCTGAGCTGCACCGGAAAGCGGTTCGCTTTGTCCGCCAGGCCAACCAGCGCGAGGATCTCCGCCACGCGGGTCGCAATTTTGCTGCGCTCCCAGCCCGCGGCTTTCAGGCTGAAGGCGACGTTTTGCGCCACGGTACGGGTATGCATTAAGTTAAAATGCTGAAAAATCATCCCGATACGTTGACGAGCCTTGCGCAGAGCCTGACCTTCCAGCGCCGAAATCTCCACGCCGTTGATCTTAACGTAGCCCTGACTGGGACGGGTTAATGCGTTCAGCGTACGCAACAGGGTGCTTTTGCCCGCACCGCTGGTGCCGACGATGCCAAAAATTTCACCGGGCGCGATACGTAAACTGACCTCATCCACCGCGCGGGTGGAGGGGCCGCGGCCTGCGGTAAAATCAACGCAGACCTTTTCTATTTCAATCATGCCAAACCTCAGAAATACTCGCCGTTACTGTTTTGCCGCCGTCATCCATTCAGGCTTCTGGAACGCACTGTAAATATTTTTCGGATCGTCAATTACCGCGCGGTAAGCCGGCGATTTGACCACGGTGACAATATCTTTTGCGAAAGGTTTATCCGCATCTTCAGTGCGCACGGCGATGATATTTTTCAGGTTCTCATCAAGATGTTCCTGCTTGATGGCGCTGGAGAGATCCAGCCCGGCCGCCACCGCAAAGTTACCGTTCACCAGTGAGGCGGTCACGCCGTCCAGGGTACGCGGCAGCTGCGCGGCTTCCAGCGGTTTGAATACCAGCCCTTTGGGATTGGTGGCGATATCGC
Organism: Superficieibacter sp. HKU1; assembly: GCF_029319185.1. NCBI lineage: Bacteria > Pseudomonadati > Pseudomonadota > Gammaproteobacteria > Enterobacterales > Enterobacteriaceae > Superficieibacter > Superficieibacter sp. HKU1. The sequence continues at coordinate 1,350,935 of NZ_CP119754.1, read as the reverse complement.
GCTCGGAGGCTTTGGTCGGATCAATATTCGGTTTGATGGTGATCAGATCCAGCGATTGCAGGAAGCGCAGGCCGCGCGCAAGGTTGGTCGGATCGTTAGACAACGTGATCACGTCGCCTTTTTTTAGCTCGTCGAGGCTTTTAATTTTGCGCGAGTAAAAGCCCATTCCGGCGGTCGGCACGCTGATAAGATTGCTCAACTTCAGCCCTTTATCGGCGGTAAATTTGTCGAAATAGAGCGAGTGCTGGAACAGGTTGGCATCAATGCTGCCGTTGGATAGCGCCATATTCGGCTGCACGTAGTCGCTGAACTCGCGCACCACGACTTTATAGCCCTTCTCTTTTAAGGAAGGCGCAATCGCCTGTTTTACCATATCGCCATACGGTCCCGGCGCGACGCCAAAGACGATGGTGTGCGGATCGCTGTTGGCGTGAGCAAACTGTAAGCCGCAGGCCAGCAATAGTGTTCCCGCCGCGATGCGGAGGCTGTGACGCAGTCCCATAATTTCTCCTGGATAAAATGTGGTGTTGCCTTGCATGCGCCGTGCAGTGCGGCGCTGTTGTTTTTCACCCGCGAAATGCAGGGCCATTCTAAGATGTCACACTCCGCCAGCCTGCGTAATTGAAATTATTTCATGATGTTTTGAAGTGTGTCACTGAATGACGAAGAATGATGCAGTATGCGCCGATCCTGCGATCGGCGCATACTCAGGGTTAGCCGCTAAACTGGCGGAACAGCGCCCGGCCTTTGAGCAAGCGCACGCCAAGCCAGCCGCCGCACAGGGAGAGCAACAGCGCGCCGCTAAACGGCAGGACTACCCACAAGCGCCAGTCCGGCTCCCAGGGGAAGTCAAAAACGCGGGTTTGCAGGACGCCCAGCGCGGTTTCTGCGCCGATAGCCGCCACCACTCCCGCCACCAGCCCCAGCAGGGCAAACTCACACCATAGCGTTGTCCGCAGCAGGCGTTTTCCCGCGCCCAGCGTGCGATACACCACCAGCTCCTGATGACGCTGGCGCATACCGACCTGGATTTGCGCCATCAGCAACAGCACGCCGCACAGCGTTACCAGCACCACCATCACTTCCAGCGCCCGGCTGACCTGCTCTAATACCTGCCCGACCTGTTTTAAAATCGCGCCGATATCCAGCAAACTGACCGTCGGAAACGCGCGGTTAAGTTCCGTCAGCAGGCTGTTGCCGTTGTCCCAGCGGAAGCTGGTCAGCCAGCTTTGCGGCTGTCCGTCCAGCGCCCCGGTCGGGAAAATAAAATAGAAGTTAGGGCGCAGGCTCTCCCAGTCCACTTTACGCAGGCTGGTCACTCTGGCGGTGAAGTCCTGAGTGTCCCCGGTGAACGTCACGCTATCGCCGAGGGAAATATCCAGCCGCTTCGCCAGCTCTTGCTCCATAGAGACCTCCCCTGCAACAGGCGGCCAGTGACCTGCGGTAATCGGGTTATGGTCCGGTTTCTGGCTCAGCCAGGTGAGATTAAGCTCGCGATTGAGCGCCTCATCCTTATTACCCTCCGTCGGCTGGCCGTTGATTTGCGTCAGACGCGCGCGGACGATGGGGTAAAACGTCGAGGGGCGCACCTGATGCTCCGCCAGAAACTGCTTCACCGGCTCGACCTGCTCCGGGGCAATGTTGATCAAAAAGTAGTTCGGACTTTCCGGCGGTAACTGCTGCTGCCAGCGATCCAGCAAATCTCCACGCAGCACCAGCAACAGCGCCAGCAGCATAAAGGAGAGGGAGAACGCCGCCAGCTGGCTGAGCGTCGACCACGGCTGGCGCAGCAGACGATTCACCGCCAGCCGCAGCGGTAGCGAATTGATGGTCAGGCGCTTCAGAACGTTAAGCAGCATCCAGCCCAGCACACCACACAGCAGTGCCAGTACCAGCGCCCCCGCCAGCACCGCCCATAACAGCGTACTGCCGCCCATCAGCCACGCCAGCAGGGCGACCACCACCACGGTAATGACAGGAAGATAGATTTTCAGCGGCCAGACATTAGCCACCACATCCCGGCGCAGCACGCGCAACGGCTGCGTCGCCAGCAGCAGCCGATAAGGGCGTAACCCCACCAGCAGGGAAATGGTGGTCATTGCGCCGGCGGACCACAGCCACGGCCACAGGCTCGCGGCGGGAAGGGCCACCGGCAGCACCGGTTTAAGCAGGATAATCAGCACCTGCTCAAATGCCAGCCCCAGCGCGCCACCGGTCACGATGGAGAGCAGCATTAATAACAGCCACTGGCCAATAATCAGCTTGCGTAGCTGCCTCCCTCCGGCACCGAGGGTTTTCAGGATTGCCACCAGATCGTAGCGGCTACGGCAATAATGGCTCATCGCCACCGCCACGGCAGCCACCGCCAGCAGCAGCGTTAACAGCGCTGAGAGTAAAAGGAATTGCTGTGAGCGTTCGAGCGATTTCCCCAGCGCGCCCTCATCCTGCTCAAGGCCGTACCAGCGATGCTCCGGTTTTAACTGCGGCAGCAGCCATTTTTCATAGGCGGCAAGCTGCGACGGCGTGCCGCCGAATTTATAGCGCCAGCTGACGCGACTGCCCGGTCCTGTCGCGCCCGTTTTCGCCACATCGGCAACGTTCATCAGCAGGCGCGGGGCCATCTGAAACGGATTAAACCCGGCGTCCGGCTCCTGCACCACTTCGCCCGCGATGCGCAGCGTGGTGTCGCCAACGTCAATCGAATCCCCCGGTTTCAGGTTGAGCAGCGCCATTAATCGCGGGGCCAGCAGCGCGGTGCCGGCGACAGGCTTCAGCCCCGGCGGATCGGTTTGCAGATCACCGTACATCGGATAGAGATCGCCCACCGCCTTGACGTTCGCCAGCTGCGGCGTGTCGCGGGCAAAGGTCATGGTGGCAAAGGTGATTTGCTCATCCACCTTCAGCCCCAATTTGCGCGCTTCAGCAATCCATTCCGGCGGCACCTCGCGCGAACTGCGCAGCGCCCGGTCGCCAGCCATAAACTCCCGGCTTTGCTGGCTCAGCCCTTTTTCCATCCGGTCGCTGATATTGCCCAGCGCCAGCACGCAGGCCACCGCCAGGCTTAGCGCCAGCCAGACAATCAGCAGCGACGGCGAGCGCCATTCGCGCCAGAACCAGCGGGCAATCATGCTTCCTCCTGCAACTGACCGTTCACCAGCCGCAGACGGCGGTCGCAGCGCGCGGCCAGCTGCGCATCGTGCGTCACCAGAATCAGGGTCGTGCCGTATTCGCGGTTGAGGGAAAACAGCAAATCGGCAATTTTATCGCCGGTCTGACGGTCGAGGTTGCCGGTCGGTTCGTCGGCAAACAGCAGGCCCGGTCGACCGTTGAAGGCTCTGGCTAATGCCACGCGCTGCTGCTCGCCGCCGGAAAGCTGTGCAGGCAGATGGTCAAGCCGTTTACCCAGCCCGAGTTGTTCCAGCAGCGCCCTCGCCTGGGTGCGGCTTTCGCGGCTATTTTCACCGCGCAGCAGCGCAGGCAGCTCCACGTTTTCCAGCGCGTTGAGCGTGGGGATCAGCATGAAGGACTGAAAGACAAAGCCAACGTGTTGCGCACGCAGCGCGGCGCGGGCCTCTTCATCCATAGTGTGCAGCGGTTGCCCAAGCAGTGAGACTTCGCCGCTGCTGCCGTCGTCCAGCCCGGCGAGGATCGCCAGCAGGGTTGACTTACCGGAACCCGACTCGCCGATAAGCGCAATGGTCTGGGATGGTTTGACAAGCAGCTCAACTCCGGTAAGGATGGAGAGTTCATGCTCCCCCTGACCGACGGACTTCTTAAGACGATGAACTTCAACAATGTTTTCCGCTGGCATTTGCCGTTCCTGTTTTTGGCTCTGTTAAGCTTTCGCGCTGCCGCAGCAGACACGCTATTAATTCTGGGCGACAGTCTTAGCGCCGGCTATCGTATGGCGGCCACCAGCGCCTGGCCTGCGCTGCTGAATAAAAAATGGCAGCCGCAGACGACGGTGGTTAACGCCAGTATTAGCGGCGATACGTCACAGCAGGGGCTGTCGCGTTTGCCCGCGCTCCTTACCCAGCATAAACCACGCTGGGTGCTGGTAGAGCTGGGCGGCAACGACGGCCTGCGCGGTTTTCAGCCACAGCAGACCGAAGCGACGCTGCGCAAGATACTCCAGGGCGTTAAAGAGGCCGGTGCGCAACCGCTACTGATGCAAATTCGCCTGCCCGCTAACTATGGTCGTCGGTACAATGCGTCCTTTAGCGCGATCTATCCGGCGCTTGCCAAAGAATTCGATATTCCTCTGGTTCCGTTTTTTATGGAAGAGGTTTATCAAAAGCCTCAGTGGATGCAGGACGATGGTATTCATCCTAACCCCGACGCGCAGCCGTTTATTGCCGACTGGATGGCGACGCGGCTGGCACCTTTAGTAAAACATGAGTCTTAATCTAGCAGGGGCGCACTCAGGTAAAGTTATGCAAAAATCAGTCTTAATAACAGGATGTTCCAGCGGCATCGGTCTGGAAAGCGCGCTTGAACTTCAGCGTCAGGGCTTTCGGGTGCTGGCGGCCTGCCGTAAACCGGACGATGTGGCGCGAATGAATAGCCTGGGGCTGACGGGAATTTTACTCGATCTCGATAAGCCAGAGAGCGTCGATACTGCTGCCGACGAGGTCATTGCCCTGACGGGTAATCGCCTGTACGGCATTTTCAATAACGCAGGTTACGGCGTATATGGTCAGCTACCGACCATAAGCCGCACTCAACTGGAGCAGCAATTTTCCGCCAACTTTTTTGGCGCACATCAGCTCACCATGCGGCTGTTACCCGCCATGATCCCCCACGGCGAAGGGCGGATTGTCATGACGTCATCGGTAATGGGGCTGATCTCCACACCCGGTCGCGGTGCCTATGCCGCCAGTAAATACGCGCTGGAAGCGTGGTCGGACGCACTGCGCATGGAACTGCGCTATAGCGGGATCCAGGTCAGCCTGATCGAGCCCGGTCCCATTCGCACCCGCTTTACGCAAAATGTCAATCAGACCCAAAGCGATAAGCCGGTCGAAAATCCTGGCATTGCCGCACGTTTTACCCTCGGACCGGAGGCGGTGGTGGCGAAAGTGCGCCATGCTTTTACCAGCGAACGGCCTAAAATGCGCTATCCCGTGACCTTAGTGACCCATGCGGTAAACGTGCTAAAGCGCCTGCTGCCGGGCCGCCTGATGGATAAAATTTTGCAGGGGTGAGTTGAAGCTCACGCGCTGACCCCCATGTATTACAAAAATAGCTTATAGAGAGTGCACTATGTCCGTACAGAATATCGTCAATATTAACGAAACGAACCTGCAACAGACGCTGGAACAGTCGATGACCGTCCCGGTGCTGTTCTATTTCTGGTCCGAACGCAGCCAGCACTGTGAACAATTGACGCCGGTGCTGGAAAGTCTTGCCGCCCAGTACAATGGACAATTCATTCTGGCAAAGCTGGACTGCGACGCCGAACAGATGATTGCTTCTCAGTTTGGCCTGCGCGCCATCCCAACCGTTTACCTGTTCCAGAATGGACAGCCGGTCGACGGCTTCCAGGGACCGCAGCCGGAAGAGGCGATTCGCGCCCTGCTGGAAAAAGTGCTGCCACGTGAAGAAGAACTGAAAGCGCAGCAGGCGATCCAGCTTATCGAAGAAGGCAACCACGCGGACGCGCTGCCGCTGCTTAAAGAAGCCTGGCAGCTTTCCGGGCAGAATAGCGAAATTGGCCTGCTGCTGGCAGAAACGCAAATTGCCCTGAATCGTTCAGAGGACGCGGAAGCGGTGCTGAAAACCATCCCGCTACAGGATCAGGATACCCGCTATCAGGGTCTGGTGGCCCAAATTGAATTGCTGAAACAGGCCGCTGATACACCTGAGATCCAGCAGCTTCAACAGCAGGTCGCGGCGAATCCGGACGACGCGGCGCTGGCCTCACAGCTTGCACTCCAGCTACATCAGGTAGGTCGTAATGAAGAGGCGTTAGCGTTACTCTTTAGCCATCTGCAAAAAGACCTTGGTGCGGCAGACGGTCAGGCACGCAAAATGTTGCAGGAAATTCTCGCGGCGCTTGGCACTGGCGATGCCCTTGCCAGCCAGTATCGTCGCAAGCTTTATTCGCTGCTGTACTAAGTCTGTTCCCGGACCTGAGCCGACGGCGGATAAAGGATATAGTGAGTCAGTCATAACAGGAGGTTTGCTTAATGTTGATCGTGATCCCCGTCGTCATTCTCGTGGCGCTCATCGTGGTTTTTGCCGGGGTGAAAATTGTTCCCCAGGGCTATCAGTGGACGGTAGAGCGCTTTGGTCGTTACACCACGACCCTTCAGCCCGGCCTGAGTCTGGTGGTGCCATTTATGGATCGTATTGGTCGTAAGATCAATATGATGGAACAGGTGCTGGATATTCCTTCGCAGGAAGTTATCTCCAAAGATAACGCCAACGTATCTATCGACGCCGTGTGTTTTATTCAGGTGATTGACGCGCCGAAAGCAGCTTATGAGGTCAGCAACCTGGAACTGGCGATCATCAACCTGACGATGACCAATATCCGTACCGTGCTGGGCTCGATGGAACTGGATGAAATGCTCTCCCAGCGCGATAACATCAATACGCGCCTGCTGCATATCGTCGATGAAGCGACTAACCCGTGGGGCATTAAAATCACCCGTATTGAGATCCGCGACGTGCGCCCGCCTGCCGAACTTATCGATGCGATGAACGCCCAGATGAAAGCGGAACGTACCAAACGCGCCTACATCCTTGAGGCCGAAGGGATTCGCCAGGCGCAGATCGTCAAAGCGGAAGGGGAAAAGCAGTCGAAGATCCTCACCGCAGAAGGCGAACGCCAGTCGGCGTTTTTACAGGCGGAAGCGCGTGAACGTTCGGCGGAAGCGGAAGCCCGTGCGACCCAGATGGTGTCCGAGGCTATCGCTGCCGGGGACATTCAGGCGGTGAACTATTTTGTGGCGCAGAAATACACCGAAGCGCTGCAGAAAATTGGTTCGGCCAGTAACAGTAAAGTGGTAATGATGCCGCTGGATGCCAGTAGCCTGATGGGCTCGATTGCCGGGATCAGTGAACTTATCAAGGACAGCGCCAGCGAGCGGAAACGCCTATGATGGAACTGATCCTGACGCATCCACACGTCTTCTGGCTCAGTCTCGGCGGGTTACTGCTGGCCGCAGAAATGCTCGGTGGCAACGGCTACCTGCTGTGGAGCGGCGTTGCGGCGGTGATCGTCGGGCTGGTCGTCTGGCTGCTGCCGCTGGGCTGGGAGTGGCAGGGGTTGATGTTCTCCCTGCTGACGCTGCTGGCCGCGTGGCTATGGTGGCGCTGGCTGGCGCAGCGTGTGCGTGAGCAAAAACCTGCCGACAGTCAGCTTAACCAGCGTGGGCAACAGCTGATTGGCCGCCGCTTCACGCTGGATAACGCGCTGGTTAACGGGCGCGGGCATATGCGCGTCGGCGACAGTTCGTGGATGGTCAGTGCGGATACCGATCTTCCGGCGGGAACTCCGGTAGAGGTGGTGGCGGTCGAGGGAATTGTGCTGATCGTCAGAGCGTCTTCGCCTGTCGCCTGAGATAAAGCTGGCGCTTTCCCGGGCCAGCTTTTGTCATGACTATTGCAGACAATTTGTTGTCGATTTTTTGATTAACGACGACGGTACGCGGCCTGATTTCACCAGGATCGTTGATGACTATTTTCGCTAACGGTGACAGCAGCCCGCAAGATTGTTAATAATCGGACAATCCGCTCCCTCATCGCCGGGGCAGCTTTCCGCCAGCGTCAAAAGCTGCTGGCGCATCTCCTGAAGCTGCACAATATGCTGCTCAATCTCAGCCACTTTCTCCAGGGTGCGTTTTTTCACGTCGGCGCTGTGGCGGGCAGGATCGTTGAACAACTCTACCAGCTCGCCGCACTCTTCGAGATTAAACCCCACCAGCCGCGCCTGGCGTAACAGGGTTAGCTCGTCCAGATGCTGTTGCGTGTAGCTGCGATAGCCGTTTTCACTGCGCAGCGGCGGCGTCACCAGCCCCTTTTCTTCATAAAAACGAATCGCCTTACTGGTCAGGCCGGTTTTTTTCGCTACGTCGCTAATATTCATCGTTCCCCCTTGACCTTCCCCTTGCGGGAAGGTTTAACCTTAGTAAGAGTTAGCGAAAGCGCTTGCTAAGATCAATATTTTTACGATCTATGATACAGGAGTTAGAACATGTCTCACATTATTGACCTGACGCTGGACGGCCTTTCATGCGGCCACTGCGTTAAACGCGTTAAAGAAAGCCTTGAGCAGCGTCCTGACGTTGAGCAGGCGGACGTCACCATTACCGAAGCGCATGTCACCGGCAGCGCCAGTGCCGATGCGCTGATTGAAACCATCAAACAGGCCGGGTACGGCGCAGAGTTAAGCCACCCAAAGGCTAAACCGCTGGCGGAGTCATCAATCCCGTCGGAAGCGCTGACAGCGGTTACCCCTGAGCTTCCGGCAGCGCAAACCGATGACGACAGCCAGCAGCTGCTGTTAAGCGGAATGAGCTGCGCCAGCTGCGTGTCACGCGTCCAGAAAGCGCTGCAAAGCGTACCGGGCGTCACGCAGGCGCGGGTGAACCTGGCGGAGCGCACCGCCCTGGTAATAGGTAGCGCCTCCGCCGCGGAATTAGTGCAGGCGGTAGAAAACGCGGGCTACGGCGCGGAGGCAATCGAAGATGACCTCAAACGCCGCGAGCGCCAGCAGGAAACGGCCATTGCCACCATGAAACGCTTTCGCTGGCAGGCGATTGTCGCGCTGGCGGTGGGCATTCCGGTGATGGTCTGGGGAATGTTCGGTGACAACATGATGGTCACGGAGGACAACCGCAGCCTGTGGCTGGTCATCGGCGTGATCACCCTCGGCGTGATGGTGTTTGCCGGCGGTCACTTCTACCGCAGCGCCTGGAAAAGCCTGCTCAACCGGACCGCGACCATGGATACGCTGGTGGCGCTGGGGACCGGCGTGGCCTGGCTTTACTCGATGAGCGTCAATCTCTGGCCGCAGTGGTTTCCGATGGAAGCGCGGCACCTCTATTATGAAGCCAGCGCGATGATTATCGGTCTGATTAACCTCGGTCATATGCTTGAAGCGCGGGCGCGCCAGCGTTCGTCCCGGGCGCTGGAAAAACTGCTTGATCTGACCCCTCCCACCGCGCGCGTGGTGACGGATGAGGGCGAAAAAAATCTGCCGCTGGCGGAAGTCACCGCCGGTATGACGCTGCGCCTGACCACCGGCGATCGCGTGCCGGTAGACGGCAACATTACCCAGGGTGAAGCCTGGCTGGATGAAGCCATGCTGACCGGCGAGCCGGTGCCGCAACAAAAAGGACCCGATGACGAAGTGCATGCGGGCACGGTGGTTCAGGACGGCAGCGTACTGTTTCAGGCCAGCGCGGTGGGTAGCCAGACCACCCTGTCGCGCATTATTCGCATGGTGCGCCAGGCGCAAAGCAGCAAGCCGCAAATTGGTCAACTGGCTGACAGGATCTCCGCTATTTTTGTGCCGGTGGTGGTCGCCATTGCGCTGTTCAGTGCCGCCATCTGGTATTTCTTCGGCCCCGCGCCGCAAATCGTTTATACGCTGGTGATTGCCACCACCGTGCTGATCATCGCCTGCCCGTGTGCGCTCGGGCTCGCCACCCCGATGTCGATTATCTCCGGCGTCGGCCGCGCCGCCGAATTTGGCGTGCTGGTCCGCGATGCCGATGCCCTGCAACGCGCCAGTACGCTGGACACGCTGGTGTTCGATAAAACCGGCACCCTGACCGAAGGTAAACCGCAGGTGGTGGCGGTGAAAACCGCAGGCGGCCTTGATGAGGCGCAGGCGTTACGGCTGGCCGCGGCGCTGGAGCAGGGTTCCAGTCACCCGCTGGCGCGCGCGATCCTCGATAAAGCGCAGGAACACACGCTGCCGCAGGTTAACGGTTTCCGCACCCTGCGCGGGCTGGGCGTGAGCGGCGAGGCGGACGGCCATACGCTGCTGCTGGGGAATCAGGCGCTGCTTGAAGAACACGGTATTGCCGCCGGGGCGCTGGAAAGCGAAATCGGCGCGCAGGCCGCGCAGGGCGCGACGCCAGTACTGCTGGCCGTTGACGGCAAAGCCGCAGCGCTTTTCGCCATCCGCGATCCGCTGCGTGAAGACAGCGTGGCGGCGCTCCGGCGTCTACATCAGGCGGGATACCAGCTGATCATGCTCACTGGCGATAACGAGACGACGGCAAAAGCGATTGCTAAAGAAGCCGGTATTGATGACGTTATCGCCGGCGTCCTGCCGGATGGCAAAGCGGAGGCTATCCAGAAACTGCAACGCGAAGGTCGGCGGGTGGCAATGATCGGCGACGGCATTAACGACGCGCCAGCGCTGGCGCAGGCAGAAGTCGGCATCGCGATGGGCGGCGGCAGCGATGTGGCCATTGAAACAGCGGCCATTACCCTGATGCGCCATAGTCTGATGGGCGTCGCTGACGCGCTGGCGATTTCCCGCGCCACGCTGCGCAATATGAAGCAGAATCTGCTGGGGGCGTTTATCTACAATTCGCTGGGCATTCCGATTGCCGCCGGGATCCTCTGGCCGCTGACGGGGACGCTGCTTAATCCGGTGGTGGCAGGCGCGGCGATGGCGCTGTCGTCAATTACGGTCGTGAGTAATGCCAATCGGCTGCTGCGGTTTACACCAAAAGCCTGACCATCGCCGCTGATTTGCGCCTCAGGCCGCCGCACGTTAGCATAGGATTTTATGCCAGCGGAGTACGTATGAGTCTGTTTGACCAATTAAAAACGTGGTGGCGTACGCTGCGCGGCAATGCTTACGCCTGGCCTGCCATTGACGTTTCGCTTCCCGGCGGCCGCGAGTTCCACCTTGTTGGCAGTATTCATATGGGAACGCAGGATATGTCTCCCCTTCCCGCGCGTTTGCGGCAAAAAATTGAGCAGGCCGATGCGCTGATTGTCGAAGCCAATATTGCCGGCAATGAAACGCCCTTCCACAATCTGCCGGTGTTTCCGCCGCTGGAAGAACGTCTGAGTGAAGCGCAATTAGCTCAACTGAATAATAAAGCCGGCGAACTGGGTCTGTCGCTTTCGCTGTTTAGCACGCAGCCGCTGTGGCAAATTGCGATGGCGCTACAGGCAACGCAGGCACAGCAACTGGGCCTGCGCCCGGCATATGGTATCGATCTCCAGCTTATTCAGGCGGCGCAGGCAGAACAGGTCCGTATCGTCGAACTGGAAGGGGCAGCGCGGCAAATTGCCCTGCTCTGCGAGTTGCCCGATAACGGGATGGCGTTGCTGGACGATACCCTCACCCACTGGCACACCAATGCACGGCTGTTACAGATGATGATCAGCTGGTGGCTGGAACATCCACCTGCGGCGCATGACGTTAAGCTGCCGAATACCTTCAGCGAAGGGCTATATGATGTGTTGATGCACCAGCGCAACCGCGCGTGGCGTGATGTGCTCTGCGCATTACCCGCGGGACGCTATGTGGTGGCGGTGGGGGCGCTCCATCTCTATGGTGAAGGGAGCCTGGCGGAGATCATGCGATAAAAAAGTGGCCAATATCGCTATTGGCCCGTCAAAGAGGAATTTCATCTTTATTATTATGCCGGAGCGAACTCCGGTTGATGAATTGTCGCTCAAAGCATCGTTACTGCCAATACTAATAAGCAAGATTATACTATTTTTTCCTGCGGCTTCAGGCGTAAGCTTGGGGCATTGTTGGTTTGTTACAGGTAAGCGCAATCATGACCCCCGCCGTTAAACTCCTTGAAAAACAAAAAATTTCTTTCGAAATCCATACTTACGATCACGATCCCAGTGAAACCAATTTCGGTGATGAAGTGGTGCGTAAGCTCGGTCTGAATGCGGAACAGGTGTATAAAACGTTGCTGGTCGCCGTTAACGGCGAGGCCAAAAACCTGGCGGTGGCGGTAACACCGGTGGCAACCCAGCTGGATCTGAAAAAAGTAGCGAAAGCGCTCGGCGCGAAGAAAGTCGAGATGGCCGATCCGCAGCTCGCGCAGCGCACTACCGGATATCTGGTGGGCGGTATCAGCCCGCTGGGGCAGAAAAAACGGCTGCCGACGCTGATTGACGCGCCAGCGCGGAATTTTGCCACTATTTTTGTTTCCGGCGGCAAGCGCGGGCTGGATATTGAACTGGCGGCCAGCGATCTGGCGAAGGCGCTTGGTGCCACATTCGCTGATATTGCGCGGCGCGAGTGATGCGGAGGGCACGAGAGAGAATAGCTGGCTCATTGAAAATGGGGTATGATCCGCTGCCACTCCCTGTCCGGGCAGCCTGATGTCTACCATTTCCGATACCTTTATTGCCCCGCCGTGCCATGACGAGATAGAGATCCTTTATCAGGACGAGCACCTGATCCTTATCAATAAACCCGCCGGGCTACTCAGCCTGTCGGGTAAAAATCCGCAGAATCTCGACTCGGTGCATCACCGTCTGGTGCAAATATTCCCTGGCTGCACGCTGGTTCACCGCCTTGATTTTGGAACGTCCGGGCTGATGGTGGTTGCCCGCAACAAAGTGATTAATGCCGCGCTCTGCCAACAGTTCAGTCAGCGCGCCGTCACTAAAATATACAGCGCCCTGCTCTGTGGCCACCTGGAGGAGAATGAAGGGGTGATAGACGCGGCGATAGCCAAAGATCCGGCGCGCTTTCCGCTGATGTCGATTTGCTCACGCCACGGCAAGCCCGCCCGCTCGCGCTATCGGGTCATGGAGCGGTTTTATGATGAGCGGGAGGACAGCATGCCTGTGCCGTTGACCCGGGTCCGGCTTACCCCGGAGACGGGTCGTACCCACCAGCTACGCATTCATTGTCAGCTGCTGGGCCACCCTATTTTAGGATGCGATCTGTACGGGGGTCGCCTGCTGCCGGGCACCAGCCTGACGCCGCGCCTGATGCTGCACGCCAGCGAGTTGCATTTTGTTCATCCTGTCAGCAATGCTGCGATCAAAATGCATCATGCCTCTCCGTTCTGAAGCGGGCAATGCGCAACAGCCAGGATCTGTTACCACATCAAATCGTCCGGCACTTTAAAGTCGGCATACGGATCGTCTTCGTCCTGCTCTTCCTGACTCAACGCGCTATTCAGAACGATGCTGCCCGCATCCCGCTGCGCGATTTTATCGGCTACGCTGGCAGGGATAATAGCGTACTCATACTCATTTTTGTTATCGACCACCAGGCGCGCAATGGCGAGACGACCATTGATCAGCTGCGCCTGAGTTGGCTTATCTACAGCAACCTTTTTAATGAGGTTATTATCCGTGAAATTAAAATCAATATCGCCTCGTGCAATACTGATGCGGTTCATTTCAATAAGCTGCTTCACCTGAGCTTTATATTCTTTCGCGATGGTCGCCTGTTTTTGTTGTTCACTAAGCTGCTTATCGCGCTCAAGCTGCGCTTTTTTATTTTCTTCCACCGCTTCTTTTGCTTCGCGAGCCTGAACCCGCGATTTTTTAGCCGTTCTTTGCACTTTAGCCATTTTTTTGCTGGTGACTAAGCCAGCTTTTAGCATTTGCTCTTGTAAGGTAAGTTTTGTCATCGTCGTTTCTAATCCGGTCAGAAGTGTGGGGGAAATCTCAAACCTTCAGCAGTTTTACCGTGGCATCAATGTCAATCTCATCTTCTGAGAAAATTAACGTCGTTCCCTGGAAAGTGGTAATCGCCAGCTTCTTCAGCGAGCGCATTTCGCCTGGCGTAGTATCTGACTTCGGCCTGATACTGCTCATCAGCGCCCCGACAGACAGTACCGCGTTTTCTTTATCAATGCGGGTCTCGGCAGGGACTTCCTCACTGTAGACCAGGTAAGACTTGATCGAAGTAAGCTTAAGGCGTTCGCCCGCGATGTAGATGTATTTGCTTTCCGGTACGACTTTCACCGCATACGCCGACAATCCCTTGTTATTGGTCGTGGGTTCGAACGTGACCGCCGCGTCTTTCTTAATTAGATCAGGGTTGGCGACCTTAATCACATGAAAATAGCGGTTATCACCGTTTTCATCTTTGATAAAACCAAAACCTTTATCTTTAAACCACGTTGTGATCGTTCCGTTCATCGCCATTACCGCCTGATTAATCGTTTATCTGCCCTATTTTTGCAGCGCGCAGTGTAAAGCACAATGCCTGCGCAGACTATGCTTTGGGTTAAGTCTGGACGATAAATTTCCACTCAGCGAGGAGACTGGACGCGCAAAGAAGTGAAATCCACTTCACTTGCGTTCGATGTCAACCACGCCTGCCGTTCAGCCAGGCCCTTCGCTCCCCGCTGCCAGCAATGGTACCAGCACATCGCTAATCGGCGTAGGGATCCCCTGCGCGCGGCCATAACGTTGTATCACGCCGTTGCGGATATCCCACTCCAGCGGGCGGTTAGCCTGGCGGTCAGCAAGGATTGACGTGCCTAAATCCGCCGGGGCACGATGAAAACCGTCAATGATTTCCTGGGGAACGGAATCATGTAATACCGCTCCTTGCGCACGCGCCACCGTCAGACATTCGCGCAGATAGCGCAGAGCCAGCGCAGTGATATCTTCGCGCGCAAACATCCCGGCCCGGCGATTAGCAAGCACCATCAGGCCAGCGACCGCATTCTGCAACAGTTTGCGCCAGGCGATAGAGACAAAGTCTGTTGCCAGTTCAACGGTACAGCGCGTGCCATTAAGCGCACCGGCAACGCGTCTGGCCTGCGGCACATCCGGCAGCGTCAGGCGCGGTTTCGCCCGTAGCCAGACCGATGCATCCGCCTCGCGCTGTGCCGGGAACCACACGACCGAAGGCAGCACCGTTGCGCCGTTGACATAAGGCTCCAGCAGGTCTTTTTGCTCAACCCCATTTTGCAACGCGCAGACGACGGTATTTTCATGGCATAGCGCGGCCAGCCAGGCAGCACTGTCAGCGACCTGGGTCGTTTTTACCGCGACAAACAGCAGATCGACCGGGTGGCGTATAGTCGCCGGATCGCTTAACACCGGACCGGGTACTACAATTTCACCCTCCTCATGACGGAGAATTAACTGTGGATGCGCAGTGCGTCCGCAAAGCACCGGCGTGCGATCAATCTCATGTAATACGGCAGCAATCGTTGTTCCGATAGCCCCCGGACCGAGTAGAGCAATATCAGGATGGTCAGACATCGTATTTTCTCCTGTCTGGAATAATCATCAGTATGCCAGTTGCAAGCATCGTGTACGCGAGCATTTTCCTCAACGTTATTCTTTCACCCGGTATTTTTAGACGCCACAGGCTGACTTAAAAGGCCACCCCCAGGATACATGTTCAGATTAGAAGTTACCGATCCTGACTTTATTAACCGTATTTGCATTTACCAGTTTAAAGCGCTTGCCGTCTTTATCGAGTTGACAGCTAAAATATACACCGCCAGCGAAACTCATCGCCCAGCCTTTAACGCTTTCTCTTTTCCCTGTGATTTTTAACACACCTACTTTTGCGTGATTAGCAACGTTCAGTATACCCAGCCACTTCATGCTTTTTCCATCGGTATGGTCACTGTGTGACTCCAGGATTTCTCTTTCATGAATAAAGGAAAGATTGGAAAATAGCAGGCAAAACTTCAGACTAAACTTTCTGTCTTTGAGCGAAAATTCACAATCGTTATAGGAAATAGCCTGCCAAATCCCACGACTGGCTTTGTGCGCGAAGTTTTTTTCCTGATTTAAATATTTTACTTCGATACCAAACGGCGCAGGCTCGAAGCCCTGCTCAATCAGATGAGCCCTGGGGTACAATACATAATCAATTCTGACCTTTACGCCCTCGGTCACGTGAATACCGCTAACTTCCTGATAGATATAAAAATCACTCTTCAGAAAGTCAAACATCCATGCTTTAAGCTCTGTTTCTGATGAAAAAAGCGAAGGCGCTTTTTCGGCATTCTCGCGTTTTTCTTTTTTAATTCTTCTCTCTTGTTGCGCCAGGGCGAACAGGGTTTTATCTACAGTGAAAGATTCCATGAACGCATCCAGATGCGTAGATAATTTTTGAAAGGCTTCGCGATATTTTCTCTCTTCTTCTCTGTACAGGGGCTCGATTCCCCCATTGACGTCTGAAAGCAACTGGATTTTTTCCCGTGAAAGCCGGGATAATTTTTTACTGCGTAGCGTTAATTCGCTGGTGTATTTTTCTTCAATAGCAGGGTCGAATGTACGGGGAGTCTGTCCGTGGAGTTCATCTAATGCATCGATGGCTTTGAGAGCGCCTCCTTTCTGTCTGCCACACTGATTGCACTGGCGGACATAGTGTTCACCGCCCCCAAAATGACGAATTTTTACTTCCAGATAATGCTCACACTGACATGGCTCATGCCTGAGAAGGGCAATTTCCCTGTCAATTTCATCAATTCTTGAAATAGTAAAATCCGTGCTCATCAGTAATGCCATCCAAATCTATATGCGGTCCGGCACCCAACCTCGTTCACCGGACCGCTCTTCGCTATGTACTTTTATTCCCAACGCACCTCACCCTTAGGCTCCCAGGCGTTCGCATCCAGCGGAGAGTTCTGCTGGATAAACTGCTTCAGCACTTCCGCATCAATAAAACCGGTATTCACGTAACCGGGTTTATCGTCAAGGCGCGGATAACCGTCGCCGCCCGTGGCGTTAAAGCTTAATGTCGCTATGCGATATTTTTTCGCCGGGTCGATCGCATCGCCTTTGATTTTCAGATCGTTCAGTTTGCCATCTTTAGCGGTAAAACTGACGTTGGCAAACTGCGGATACGCGCCGGAGTCCGGCTTCATCTGCGCGACGGCGGTCAGATAGTCGATCACTTCCTGCCCGGTCAGATCGGCGTACACCACCACGTTGCCAAACGGCTGTACCTTAAGCACGTTTTTATAGGTGATGTCGCCGCCTTCAATAGAGTCGCGAATACCGCCGCCGCTCATCACCGCCAAATCCGCATTCGTGCGCGCCATTTGCGCCGCGAGGATCAAATGCCCCAGATTGGTTTGCACGAAGCGCACTTTACTGCGGTCGCCTTCCAGCTTGCCGTTGACGTTACCAATTTTGACGTCCAGTTGCGCTTTGCCTTTGTTCTGGAACGGCGTCAGCATCGACAGCACCTGCGGGTTCTCGGCGATTTCCGGCGTGTAGAGAACACGCTCGCTCTCGCCATTATCCCAGGTGACTTTTTTCTTCAGGTTGACCGGGATAAGCTGATAGTTGACCAGTTTCATCTCACCGTTGCGGAATTCAAAATCCGCGCGGCCAACGTACTTACCCCATTCATGCGCCTGCACGATCCAAATACCGTTCTGCCGATCTGGCGCGCACGGCGTTCCCGGCACGTAATCGACCTGTTTTTTGTTCTCAGAGGCCATGCAAACCGGATCCTGAGAATGGCCGCCAACAATCATCGCCAGCGATCCGGCGGGCAGACTGCGCGCCATTTCAACATCGCCCGGCGCATTCGAACCGTGTTCGCCGTTATCATAATGACCCATATGGGTAGCAGCGATAATAACGTCCGGCTTTTCGGTCTCATTCAGTTCCTGGATCACCAGCTTCGCTTCATCTGCCGGTTTGCGGAACTCAATATCGGTGAAATATTCCGGATTGCCGATTTTCGCCGTATCATCAGTGGTTAAACCAATAACGGCAATTTTCAGATCCTGACGCTTGAATAATGCCCACGGCTTAAACAGGCGCTCACCGGTGCTTTTTTGATAGATATTGGCGGAGAGGAACGGAAATTTAGCCCATTTCTCCTGCTGGCGCAGAACGCTCAGCGGATTATCGAACTCGTGGTTGCCAACCGCCATGGCGTCGTAGCCCACCAGGTTCATGCCGCGAAAATCGGGCTCGGCATCCTGCAGATCGGATTCGGGTACGCCGGTATTGATATCACCACCGGAAAGCAGCAGGACGCTACCGCCCTCTGAGGCCACCTCTTTACGTATGCCATCCACCAGCGTTTTTTGTGCCGCCAGGCCGTATTCCCCGTATTCGCTACGCCAGAAGTGACCATGGTGATCGTTAGTATGAAGAATGGTGATTTTATAGGTTTTATCTTTCTCATACGCCTGCGCTGACAGGCTTGCCAGCGTACAGGCTGCCAGCACTGCCAGCGCGATGCCCCGTTTTAAAAACGTCATGTTCCTCTCCCTGACTCAAATGTGTAGTGGCGAAATTACCGCGTAATCAAATAGTAGACAACTTTGTTTGCATAATGCGACTTCCTTCGCTGCTTTCAGACAGGTATCTTAGCGTCATAATAATTACTCATCTGCATTTCCCTGCATCGTAAAACAGTAAAAAGTGGAATTTATGGCAATCAGTGAAACTCGCTCTCCTCTGCCGGAGGCCTCCGCGCCGCCGCAAAAGGCTCGTACCGCCTTTGGCATATTAGGTGCCATCAGCCTTTCTCATTTGTTAAACGATATGATCCAGTCGCTAATTCTGGCGATTTATCCGCTTCTGCAATCTGAATTCTCGCTGACGTTTGTGCAGATTGGGTTAATTACTTTGACCTTCCAGCTGGCATCATCGTTATTCCAGCCAATAGTGGGTTACTGGACGGACAAACATCCGATGCCCTGGTCGTTACCCATCGGGATGTGCTTTACGTTAAGCGGGCTGGTATTGCTGGCGCTGGCAGGCAGTTTTGCTACGGTTCTGCTGGCAGCAGCGCTGGTAGGAACGGGGTCATCGGTATTCCATCCGGAATCGTCCCGCGTCGCGCGGATGGCGTCAGGTGGACGTCACGGACTGGCGCAGTCGATTTTTCAGGTGGGCGGCAACTTCGGGAGTTCGCTGGGGCCATTGCTGGCGGCGGTTATTATCGCGCCTTACGGCAAAGGAAACGTTTCCTGGTTTGTGCTGGCCGCCCTGCTGGCAATTGTCGTACTGGCACAGGTCAGCCGCTGGTATGCGGCACAGCATCGCGTCAATAAAGGAAAATCATCCGCGCCGATGATCAATCCCCTGCCGCGTAATAAGGTGATCCTTGCCGTCAGCGTGCTGCTGATCCTGATTTTCTCGAAATATTTCTATATGGCGAGTATTAGCAGCTATTACACCTTTTATCTGATGCATAAGTTCGATCTCCCGGTGCAAAATGCGCAGTTCCATCTCTTTGCGTTCTTGTTTGCTGTTGCAGCTGGAACCGTGATTGGCGGGCCTGTCGGCGATAAAATCGGTCGTAAATATGTGATTTGGGGCTCTATCCTCGGCGTAGCACCGTTTACCCTGCTTTTACCGTATGCCAGCCTCTACTGGACAGGAATTTTGACCGTCATTATTGGTTTTATCCTCGCTTCCGCCTTCTCAGCGATTCTGGTCTACGCGCAGGAGCTGCTGCCGGGACGTATTGGCATGGTTTCCGGGCTCTTTTTTGGTTTTGCTTTCGGGATGGGTGGCCTTGGTGCCGCCGTGCTGGGGCTTATTGCCGATCATCACGGTATTGAACTGGTTTATAAAATCTGTGCTTTCCTGCCGCTTCTGGGGATACTTACCATATTTCTGCCTGATAACAGTCATAAAGCGTAGTTTCTTGCGGCCAAAAGCTTTTTTTGGCCGCCGCTTTCCCGCGTCTTGCCTGCCTTCTTCGTTCGTCTGTGGCCCATTTTTCCGTTCTGTGCTTTTTTTGCAGCAAATCCCAATTTTTTGTGAAATTCAATAATAATTCATCAACATGATGATTAATTTTGTCATAAACTATTACTCGGGTTTTTGGTCCCCGCCAAAAATGGATTAACACCTAAACCAAAGGAGACGGAATGCATCACGCCACCCCGCTTATCACCACCATTGTCGGCGCGCTTGTGCTCGCTTTTATCCTTGGCATGCTTGCCAATAAACTGCGCATTTCTCCACTGGTAGGATATTTGTTAGCGGGCGTTCTGGCCGGCCCTTTTACGCCAGGATTTGTCGCGGATACCAAACTGGCACCTGAACTGGCGGAACTGGGCGTGATCCTGCTGATGTTCGGCGTGGGTCTGCATTTCTCTTTAAAGGATTTGATGGCGGTAAAGTCCATCGCCATTCCCGGCGCGATTGCACAGATAGCCGTCGCCACGCTGCTGGGAATGGGACTAGCAGCGCTAATGGACTGGTCGTTAATGACCGGCATCGTCTTTGGCCTGTGTCTTTCTACGGCCAGTACCGTGGTGCTGCTGCGGGCGCTTGAAGAACGACAGCTTATTGATAGCCAGCGCGGGCAAATCGCTATCGGCTGGCTGATTGTTGAAGATCTGGTGATGGTATTAACGCTGGTTCTGCTGCCAGCGGTGGCGGGAATGCTTGAAAAAGGCAACGTGGGTCTGGCGTCGCTGTCGCTGGACATGGGCATTACCATCGGCAAAGTGGTCGCGTTCATCGCGATTATGATGGTGGCAGGCCGCCGTCTGGTGCCGTGGATCATGGCTCGCAGTGCAGCCACCGGCTCCCGCGAACTTTTTACGCTCTCCGTGCTGGCGCTGGCGCTGGGGATTGCCTTTGGCGCGGTGGAACTGTTCGACGTCTCCTTTGCGCTGGGCGCGTTCTTCGCCGGAATGGTATTGAATGAGTCCGAGCTAAGCCATCGCGCGGCCCACGATACCCTGCCGCTGCGCGATGCGTTTGCGGTACTGTTCTTTGTGTCGGTGGGGATGCTTTTCGATCCGATGATCCTGCTTGACCAACCGCTGGCCGTACTGGGCACGCTGGTCATTATTATTTTCGGTAAGTCGGTGGCGGCGTTCTTTCTGGTCCGCATGTTCGGTCATTCGCCGCGTACCGCGCTGACCATTGCCGCCAGCCTCGCGCAGATCGGCGAATTCGCGTTTATCCTCGCCGGGCTGGGCATGGCATTAAATCTTCTGCCGCAGGCGGGGCAGAATCTGGTGCTGGCGGGCGCTATCCTGTCAATCATGCTGAACCCGGTGCTGTTTGCCCTCCTGGAGCGCTACCTCGATAAGACTGAAACGCTGGAAGAGCAGACGCTGGAAGAAGTGACCGAAGAGGAAAAACAGATCCCGGTCGATATTTGCAACCATGCCCTGCTGGTAGGCTTTGGCCGCGTGGGCAGTCTGCTGGGTGAGAAACTGATGGCGCAGGGGATTCCGCTGGTGGTAGTGGAAACGTCGCGTACCCGCGTGGATGAGTTACGCGAGCGCGGCATTCGTGCGGTGCTGGGGAATGCCGCTAATGAAGAAATCCTCAACCTGGCGCATCTGGACTGCGCCCGCTGGCTGCTGCTGACTATCCCCAACGGCTATGAAGCGGGCGAAATCGTTGCCTCCGCGCGGGAGAAATGCCCGGATATCGAGATTATCGCGCGGGCGCATTACGACGATGAAGTGGACTACATTACCGAGCGCGGGGCCAATCAGGTGGTGATGGGCGAGCGGGAAATTGCCAATACGATGCTGATGTTACTTGCCAGGCCACCGACGGCAGAATCGATAACAGGGTAAGAGCCTTATGGCAGGCGATATCATCGCCTGCTTGTTTTCCAGTAGATAATGCCCCTATAATTAACATGATTTATTACTGTATTCAGCAAGTTAATGTATACAAGCCGACCGATAAAAAAATAGGACTTACGAAAGCAACGTAAGACGAAACATTTACTAAAGCTATTTAAACACATCAAATCATTTAGATTACAAATTATTTAACGTTCTTCAGCACGTCCTCTCCGCCATAAATATATACAAAAAACAAATCTATTAATAAAAACTAACTCTGAATTTAAGAATAATTAAATACTATAAATGGACAAAAATAACTATACTCACTTTGAATTGTTTTAATATTAATGAGGGTAACCTCATGGTATTATTTAAATAAATCAAAAACCCGACATTATTAATATTATTTAAGGATTATTCAATGAAAGGAAAGCTAACGGCTGTCGCCTTTATCGCTGCAATGGGAATAAGTGCCTCTGTTCTGGCAGAGGATGGAAAAATTAACTTTACTGGTAATATTATTGAAGCTGGTTGCCAGGTAAATAGCTCTGTTTCATCTCCAATGACGGTTAAATTAGGTGATGTAGCTAAAACGGCATTCGCTGCCGCTGGCGATACCGCAGCGAACACTAAGTTCACGCTGGTATTGAGTGGTTGCCCGGAAGATTTAAAAGGTAAACCGGTTACCGTTAAATACAGTGGAACCCCCGATACCAATAACAGCGATTATCTTCAACTGACTGGATACGGCACCACGGGCGTTGCCTCCGGCGTGGCGGTTCAGTTGTTAAATGGCTCTGGTAAAGAGCTGCCACTGGGATCAGACTCCGAAACTAAAACGGTCGATGCAAAAAGCGACACCAATCTGGACTTCTTTGCCCGCTATATCGCTACCAGCGATACGGTAGGAGTAGGTACAGCCAACAGTACCGTCAACTTCACCCTGTCCTACAACTAATCTGGATAACGGTAAATTCTGTATCTGACAGCAAGTAAAGCCGGGGAACCGGTTTTACTTTTTAAGGAGGTCTAATGAAATTATTGAGTTCGCTCATCGCTGCTGCATTTATTTTTTCAGCACCAGTAACTCACGCCGGGGTCATTATCGGTGGTACCCGCGTTATCTATCAGGGTGGAAAAAAAGAAGCCTCTTTAAGCATTAAAAACCCGGATAAATATTCTTATCTTATTCAATCGTGGGTTGAAAGCAGTGATAATAATAGTAAAGCACCTTTTATTATTACCCCTCCGTTATTCCGCCTGGGGGGTAGTGAAGAGAATACCTTACGAATTGTCCGCACTGGCGGTAACTTACCGGAAGACCGCGAATCAATGTACTGGATGAATGTTAAGTCGATTCCGGCCACCTCAGGGGAGAATAACGGTAATACCTTACAGATCGCCATCAAAACGCGTCTTAAGCTCATTTACCGCCCACAGTCTCTGAACGCTATGCCAGAAACCCTCGCAGATAAACTGACATGGCAACGGAATAACCAGCAGCTGACGGTGACTAACCCGACTCCCTACTACATGAATTTTAGTCTTGTAAAAGTTGGCGGCAGCATGGTGAAAGATGCGACCTATGTTTCCCCTGGGAGTAGCGCTACGTTCACCATCCCTGCCGGAGCGTCCGGACAAATAAGCTGGACACTCATCAGTGATTTTGGTGCTACCGGTGCAGAACACCACACTTCTCTGTGAAAACGTATGTCCGACTCTGTAAGGATACAGAATGAAAGCAGATGCTAAGAAGAAAAAAATAACGCTCAGCAGACTGGCCTGCTTTGTTGCTCTGCAATGTATTTTACCCGTGTCACAATCCGCCATGGCGCGTGAATATTTTAACCCGGCACTACTGGGCATTGATGGTCCCGGAAAAGATATTACCGATCTCTCCTCTTTCGAAGACGGTATGGGGCAAATGCCTGGTACCTATCACGTGGATATTATTGTTAATAACACCTCAGCGGGTCCACGTGACGTGAATTTTACCCTGCAAAAAGACAGTAACGGCCAGGACACGTTGAAACCCTGCTTTAGCGTAGAAACGCTAAAAGAACTGGGGATCCGCGTCAATCTTTTCCCTCAGCTTGGCGATACCAGCGAGTGCGCAAATCTGGCCGCTATTCCACAGGCCAGTTCCCGCTTTGAATTTAATCGTCAGCAGTTGATACTTGCCATTCCGCAGGCGGCAATGGATATGCAAGCCCGCGGCTATGTGGCACCGGAGCGTCTGGACGAAGGTATCAACGCCCTGCTTTTAAATTACAGCTTTAGCGGGGGAAACACGCAGGCACGGCAGTCCGGTCAGCCTGATTCGGACAATTATTATCTGAACCTGCGTCCAGGAATAAATCTGGGTCCCTGGCGTATCCGTAACTACAGTACCTGGACACGTAATATCTCAGGTGAGGATGCCCAGGAGAGCTGGGATTCTGTTTATACCTACGCACAGCGCAATATTATTGCCCTGAAAAGCCAGCTGACGGCAGGTGATAGCACCTCTCCCTCGGATATGTTTGATGGCGTCCCTTTCCGTGGAGTTCAACTCGCCTCTGATGACGATATGCTACCGGAAAGTCTACGTGGTTATGCACCGATCGTTCGCGGCATCGCCCGGACCAATGCGCAGATTATCATTAAGCAGAACGGTTACACTATTTACCAGACCTACGTCTCACCGGGTGCCTTTGAAATCACGGATATGTACCCAACGGGAAGTAGTGGCGATCTGGATGTCACTATAAAAGAGGCGGACGGCAGTGAGCAGCACCAGCTGGTGCCCTACGCTTCCCTGCCCGTCCTGCAACGAGAAGGGCGCTTCAAGTACAGTGTGACGGGAGGCCAGTATCGTCCATATGATAGCGCTGTTGATAAAGCAAACTTCGCTCAGGGAACGGCTATTTACGGTTTACCTGCTGGTTTCACGGTTTATAGCGGGGGACAGTTCTCGCAGCACTATACATCGTTACTGGCAGGTGTCGGTAAAAACTTCGGCGGATTCGGAGCAGTTTCACTGGATAGCACGCAGGCCTGGTCTGAACAAAAAGACGAGGAAAAAGCCAGCGGACAGTCGGTACGTGTTCGTTACAGTAAAAACATGCTCAGCACCGGTACAAATATTTCCATTGCCGGGTACCGCTACTCCACGTCAGGTTATTACACCCTTCAGGAAGTGCTGGATACCTGGCGTGATCATGACTGGCAAAACACCATCGATCGTCGCCGTAATCGCACTGAATTTACGCTTAATCAAAATCTATGGGAAAATGCAGGTTCGCTTTCTCTTAGCGCGGTTAGCGAAGACTACTGGAACACCGATCGTAATATGCGTTCGCTGGGTGTTAGTTACAGCAATAACTGGAACGGGATCACTTACAGCCTGAATTACAGCTACAACCGTAATACGACCGACGGCAAAGACAATGACAACGTTTATAGCAAAGACCAGATATTCTCTCTGAGCATCAATATTCCGCTGGACCGCTGGCTCAGTAATACCTGGGCAAGCTATAGCCTGAACACCAGTAAACAGGGAGATACCAGTCACACTGTCGGAATTAACGGTTCTGCCCTGGAAGACCAGAATCTGAACTGGAGCGTTCAGGAAAGCGAAACGAATCATGGTCAGGGTAATGGCGGTAATGCCAGCCTCGATTATCAGGGAACCTACGCCAGAATGAATGCGGCGTACAGTTACGATCACGATCAGCGCCGGTTGAACTATGGCATTGAGGGAGGCATTGTTGCTCATGCGCATGGACTCACGTTCAGCCAGGCGCTGGGTGAAACCTCGGCATTAGTGGAAGCGCCGGGCGTAGCTGGTGTAGATATTAATAATCAAACAGGTGTTAAAACTGACTTCCGTGGTTACACCATTGTTCCCTATATCAGCCCTTATCGTGAAACGGATATTACCCTTGACACTGACGCGTTGCCAGAAAATACAGATGTGACATTAACCTCGCGTATGGTTACTCCTACCCGTGGTGCCATTGTGCGAGCCCATTTCGATACACGGGTTGGTAAACGCGTATTAATGACGCTGACCCGAAGTAATGGTGAAGCTGTTCCGTTTGGCGCAACGATTGCCGTTGATAACGTTTCCAACAATACCTCTATTGTGGGAGATGGTGGCCAGGCTTACCTTTCAGGGATGCAGGATCGGGGAGCATTGTCTGCTAAATGGGGACGTAAACAAAACGAACAATGTCACATCGTTTATCGTCTCCCTGATAATCCCCCTTCCAGTGGCGTGATTGAAATGAATGCCTTATGCCAATAACAAAAGATCATAAATCATGAATAAAAATATTTTAAAAATTATATTCTGTGCAGGGCTGCTTGTTTTATCAGAAACCAGCTACTCTGGAGCATTTCATACTGATTCAGCTCAACGCGTAACATATTCTTATAATTTCAGCTCGTGGTCTATACCGGCTAATGTCGGGGGCAGTACGTGGTTTGATGACCACGGACTTTATGCCGTTGACATTGATGTAGAATATGACGGAAAGGGTTATGCAGATCTGACAATTAATGGTACCCCAACTGGTACCCTTAGCAGTGATGGCGCGACTGTTTATAAGACAAATAATCCAGGTGTAGGGATAGCCTATCAGCTGAACTATTCTACTCCGGGTTTATTTACGCCCAATTATGGTGTAATCGCGCCAAATACTATAACCATTACTTCGTCAAACGTGAGTGCAAACGGTTTTATGCATATTAAATATCAGCTTGTACGTTTGACAGAAAAGGTACCCGCAGGTCCGATAACTACCGTTCCCGACGTTATATTGAATTACCATAATCCGCCAGGAAGTGCGCAGAGTAATTTATCTTTCCTTGCGCTTTCTGGGGTTTCTGTACAACCTATGGTGACTTCCTGCGTTGTTGACGCGCCAACGGAAATAAAGCTACCAACTATTTATGGAACGGATATAGTAAACGGTGCGGTGAAACCAACGGACGCACCTGTTATCACGTTAAAAAATTGCCCTGGTGCAATTAACGGGATTAATTATGCATTTTCTGCTGTGTACGGTACGCATACGGCGTCTGAAGGTTTATTGAAAACAGTTGAAGGCGACGGATATGCTAAAGAAATATTTATTCAAATACAGCATCCAGACGGTACCGCCCATGCAGTTAATAAAGCTATTCCCATTGAGGGTTATGACGGTTCTGGTGATTATACCATTCCGAATTTCAGGGTGGCTTACTATATCGAAGATGCAAATAAAGTCACCGCAGGCAATGTCAAAACAGCAATAGAATTAAAAGTAACGTATAACTAACACTAAGGATGCAAAATGAAAATGGATAAAAAACTGGCCCTATTCACACTGTTCTGTGGAAGCTTATTTTCGGCAACCAGCTTCGCTGTTAATATTGATATTACCGGTAAAGTTGTTGCCTCACCTTGTGTTGTTAATGGCGGTCAAAATTCGCTGGCGGTCAACCTGGGCGATAATATTCAGGCAGATAGCCTGACCGCTGTCGGAAGTGCAACAAACTGGACAAACTTCACCCTGGCGCTTACCAGTTGCCCTCCCGCTACGACCTCTTTCAGTGTGGCATTTAGTGGTACGGCCGATGACGATATCGATTTTTATAAAAACACCGGTGATGCCACGAATCTGAAGCTTGAGCTGACAAGCCAGACGGGAGATAAGACGTTCAACAATGGTTCCAGTCTGGAAAACGTTGTTATCCCCACAGATACTCATGCCTATGATCTTCAGCTTCGCGCCCGCGCAGTGTCGAAAGGCAATGTCATGCCAGGCAGCATAACGGGTCAGGTGCAGGCAACGTTTACCTATCAGTAATACGGGAAGGCATAATGATGCATCAGGTCTTCAGATACATACCGGTAATGGCATGCATATGGGTTGCCGCCGCCTCTGCTGCGGATATTACACTCAGCGGAACCGTAGTGGCGGCATCATGTACGGTTGATACAGGAACAAAAGAACAGACGGTCAGATTCCAGCAGGCGCGTGCCGTCGACTACACCACCGTTGGTAATACCAGCGAATGGCAGGATGTTGACCTGACGCTCTCCGCCTGCCCACTATCAACCCGGCAGGTTACGGTGTCTTTCTCCGGTGATGCAGACGATATCGATCCGACAAAGTTTGCCAATATTCAGGGCGACGCGACGGGAATGGCGCTAGAGTTGATGAGCCGCGATCACCTGACGGAGATCCCGCCACAAGGTCAAATGACGGTTGATGTTGATCGGACAACGCGCGGCGCGGTATTTCCCCTTTCAGCCCGAATGTATACTCCAACCGGCAATGTCACCGCGGGGGAATTCAAGGCAGTGGTTCAATTTTCGTTTACCTATCAGTAAGCGCAGCGTTAAAAGCGGAACGCAGAGTCGTTCCGCTTTTAAAACGCTATCGGGCGATTACCGCTCCCAGTACGACTCTTCCAGACTGTCCTCCCGCTCCGGCAGGCCGCGCGTCAGGCGCGGAGAGTGCTGATTGAGCACCTGATAGCTGACGCGGTTAGCATATTTACACACCTGGGCCAGCGACGAGTAGGTCAGCCAGGTATATTTATGCTTGCTGGAGTTCGGCACATTATTGCGGTGATAATTATTGGCGGTGATATCGTGCAGCAATGCGGCCAGCGCGCCGTCGCCAGCCCCGTTGGTATTCATGATTTTCTCCGGGCCGCCCATATACGGGGCAATATGAGAGAAAATGCGCAGCGGATGAATACAATCTTTATGCCGCATTGCCCGGCTGAATTCGTACTGGTTAAATTCGGCAATCGCTCCCGGCAGCAGCGGATGCTGGGTTTTACGTTTGGCCTCATCCTCGGTAAAGCCCGCCATATATAAGCCGATGGGACCGGCGGTACACAGCACTAAATCAACCCAGTCCAGCGCCTTATCCGACGCCAGCAGCGGATCGCTAAGCCCGGTCAACGCCTCGGCCTCTTCTTCATTCATGGCAAGAATCGAGACGTGCTCTTTGAGGAACGCCTGCCACCACTCCGGGTTATCTGCAATCACAAATTTGGTGCCGAGCGTCAGCACTACCGGAACGTTATGCTTTTTAGCGTATTCGATGGCTTTCATGGTCGCCTCAGGCATCGGCTCGCCCGGCTTGCAGCGCACCAGGTAAGAGGTCAGTACCAGCGCGGAGGCACCGGCAATGACGGCTTCCGGCACGCTGTCGGCACGAAACTGGTTCATATGACCGGGGCTAATGGCGAATGTCCGTTCGCCGCTGTCGCTAATCAGCGTAAAGCAGCGGCCGATCGGCCCGTCCACGCCCTGCAAATAGTTGAGATCGGTACGGCTGGAGGTATTGCACAGATAGCGGTAGGCATAGCCGCCGATTTCAATGTTGCTGCACATCACGCCCAGTAAAACAGAACGATCATCGGCCAGTACCGAATAGTTGTGCATGGTGTTGCCAATCGTTCCGCCTGCAAACTGGTGGGTAATCAGATTGTCGCGCATCAGTTCCTGATACACCGCCTCGGCAACGTCATCGTCAATGACCAGCGAATGCCCGGCGCTGAGGCCGTAGCGCGCCACAAACGCATCATCGACTTTGGCTTCAATATCCACCAGCGTCTGATCGATACCGACAATCCACGAGGTGCCGGTTTCGCTTTCTGGTTGAATTTGTTGCAGAAGCGGATCGCGTGCGTTGACGGGGAAGTAGTGTTTGGACTTGCGTTTACCGGGAAATTTCATGAACGGGGTTCTGATAGCAGTGAACAGGCGGAGAATAGTAGCATACTCCCCGCCTGCGGCGCGATTAGCGATAAGGCCGGGTGATCTCGTCCATCATCGTAATATGATCTGCGGAATCATTGAGTGCCGGAATATATTCATATTTCTCGCCGCCCGCTTCGAGGAAAAACTCCCGGTTCTGCACCGCAATTTCTTCCAGCGTTTCGAGACAGTCGGCGGCGAAGCCAGGGCAGATCACCTGAATATGTTTTACGCCCTTCTCACCCAGCATTTTTAACGTTTCATCCGTATAGGGCGTCAGCCAGGGCTCGCGACCAAAGCGGGACTGGAAGGTCATCATCACTTTTTCCGGCGGCAGCTCCAGCGCGGACACCAGCTCGCGCGTAGTATCGCGGCAGCGCTGCGGATAGTCATCCCCTTCGTTAGCATAGCGCTGGGGAATGCCGTGATATGACAATAGCAGCAAGTCCGGTTCACCATGGGTAGCAAAAGACGCGCGCACGCTGTTTGCCAGCGCCTGAATATAGGCAGTGTCGTCGGCATAATCGCGGATCAGCGTCACGCCGGGCACCCGGCGACTCTTCGCCAGCAGACGTCCCAGTTCATCCCATACGGCAGCAACCGTTGAACAGGAATATTGCGGATAGAGCGGCAGCACCACGATATGATCGACATCGCTGGCCAGCAGTTCATCAACGGCGCTGGCAAGCGAAGGTTGGCCATAGCTCATTCCCAGCGCTACGGGGATGTCGGGCAGATGTTCAGCCAGCGCGCGCTGCTGTCGACGGCTGTAAACCATCAGCGGGGAGCCCTCTTCCATCCAGACCGACTGATAAAGTTTAGCCACGCGTGGCGAACGAATCGGTAAAATCACCCCGCGCAGCAGCGGCCACCACAACAGACGAGGTGTATCAACCACGCGTTTATCGCTTAAAAATTGTCGCAGGTAGCGTTTAACCGCACCCGCGGTCGGTGCATCGGGAGTGCCGAGGTTAGCCAGCAGGATACCAGTTTTCGTCTGACGCATTACCGCCTCTTATCCATTAAAACGGCTGATAATTGTAGCTGAAAAGCGCGGGAGAAGAACTAATTGCTGTGAAAGGTGAAACTCACCCGGTGCGGGCCGGGTGAGCTGTGCATTAACCGAGGATTTTTTCCAGTTCAGCACGTACATCGCTGACCGCTTTGGTGCCGTCAACTTTCGCGTATTGGGTGTTACCCGCCTGCGCTTCTTTCTGATAGTAGCCGATCAGCGGCGCGGTCATCTGATGGTATTCCACCAAGCGCTTACGCACGGTTTCTTCCTGATCGTCTTTACGGGTAGTCAGATCTTCGCCGGTAACATCATCTTTGCCTTCAACCTTCGGCGGATTGAATTTAACGTGGTATACGCGGCCTGATGCGGCATGGACGCGGCGGCCAATGATGCGATCGACAATCAGCTCGTCCGGTACATCGAATTCCAGCACGTAGTCAACGGCGATACCTGCGTCTTTCATCGCGTCGGCCTGCGGGATGGTGCGCGGGAAACCGTCAAGCAGGAAACCGTTGCGGCAGTCTTCCTGAGCGATACGTTCTTTAACCAGCGCGATCACCAGTTCGTCCGTCACCAGCTTGCCTGCGTCCATGATGTCTTTTGCCTGTTTGCCCAGTTCGCTACCGGATTTGACGGCGGCGCGCAGCATGTCACCGGTGGAGATTTGCGGAATGCCATATTTCTCCATGATGAACTGTGCCTGAGTTCCTTTACCTGCGCCCGGAGCGCCAAGCAGAATGATACGCATTACGAAAATCCCCTCAAAGGTTGTCATTTTTAAACAAAGCGCTAAACGATACCACCATCACGCTATTGGCTCAAGGAAGGGACAGGGGCTGAAACGGTTAATGGGGAAGAATAAGGGGAAAAGCAGCGGTATGGCGTCGCAATGCCCGGTGGCGCTGCGCTTACCGGGCCTACGAATGGCTGTACACACCCCAGGAAACCGTAGGCCCGGTAAGGCATATCCGCCACCGGGCATGATGACACCAAAACCGTAGGCCCGGTAAGGCGCAGCCGCCACCGGGCCTCACACTCCCGCTATCAGGAAACCAAAAGCTGGTTCATACGGCGGATAAACTGGTTTGGATCTTCCAGCGTACCGCGCTCGGCGAACAGCGCCTGATCGAGCAGCAGCTCAACCCACTCTTTAAACTGTCCTTCATCCTGGGTATCCGCGGTGCGTTTCACCAGCACGTGATCCGGGTTTAGTTCAAAGATGTATTTCACTTCCGGCACCGCCTGCCCCGCGGCGGCGAACAGTTTCGCCATCTGGGTGCTCATTTCGTCGTTGTCGGTGGTGACAATCGCTGGCGTATCGGTCAGACGATGCGTCAGACGCACCTCTTTCACGCGCTCGCCCAGCAGGGTTTTTACGCGCTCAACGAACGGCGTCAGCGCTTTTTCCGCTTCTTTCGCGCTTTCATCGACTTCATCCGCCAGTTTATCCAGCGATTCGTCGGCTTTCGACACAGACTGGAAGGATTTACCGTCGAACTCGGTCAGATAGTTCATCATCCACTCATCGATGCGATCGGAAAGCAGCAGCACTTCGATGCCTTTTTTACGCAGCAGCTCCAAATGCGGGCTGCTCTTCGCGGCCGCATAGCTGTCGGCGGTAATGTAGTAGATTTTCTCCTGTCCGTCTTTCATGCGCGACACATAGTCAGCCAGCGCCACGGTCTGCTCGGAAGAGTCGTTATGGGTGGAAGCAAAGCGCAGCAGTTTGGCAATCGCCTCCTGATTGGCCGTGTCTTCCGCCGGGCCTTCTTTCAGCACCAGGCCGAACTGTTTCCAGAAGGTCTGGTATTTTTCCGCATCGTCCTTCGCCAGTTTTTCCAGCATTTGCAGAACGCGTTTGGTCAGCGCGCTGCGCAGGTTACGGGTGACGGTGCTGTCCTGCAAAATCTCACGCGAAACGTTGAGCGGCAGGTCGCTGGAATCTATCAGGCCGCGCACGAAGCGCAGGTAGTTCGGCATAAACTGCTCGGCGTCGTCCATAATAAAGACGCGCTGAACGTACAGTTTCAGGCCGTGCTTATGATCGCGGTTCCACATGTCCCACGGTGCCTGCGACGGAATGTACAGCAGGCTGGTGTACTCCTGCTTCCCTTCCACGCGATTGTGGCTCCAGGTCAGCGGATCGGTAAAGTCATGGGCAATGTGTTTGTAAAACTCGGTGTATTCTTCGTCTTTGATTTCCGCGCGGTTGCGCGTCCACAGCGCCTGCGCTTTATTGATTTTTTCCCAGGAAACGATGGTTTCACCGTCTTTTTCTTCCTGTTTTTCAATCTCTACCGGCAGCGCGATATGATCGGAATATTTGCTGATAATCGAACGCACGCGCCAGTCGTCGAGGAATTCATCTTCACCTTCGCGCAGGCGCAGGGTGATTTCGGTGCCGCGATCGTCTTTCGTGATATCGGCAACGGTATATTCGCCTTCGCCAGCAGACTCCCAGAATACGCCGTTCTCAGCGCTATCGCCCGCCGCGCGGGTGCGCACGGTGACTTTATCCGCCACGATAAATGCGGAGTAGAAACCGACACCAAACTGGCCAATCAGCTGGCTGTCTTTGGCCTGGTCGGAGCCCATTGATTCAAGGAAGGATTTAGTCCCTGATTTGGCGATGGTGCCCAGATGGTCAACCACATCGTCACGGTTCATCCCCACGCCGTTGTCGGCAATGGTCAGGGTACGTTGTTCTTTATCGAACGAGACGCGCACACGCAGTTCACCGTCGCCTTCATACAGATCCGGGTTAGACAGCGCGCGAAAACGCAGTTTGTCAGCCGCATCCGAGGCGTTCGAGATAAGCTCACGCAGGAAGATCTCTTTATTGGAATAGAGCGAGTGGATCATCAGGTGCAGAAGCTGTTTTACTTCTGACTGAAAGCCGCGAGTTTCTTGTCCTTTCATCGTGTTCAACCTCAACAATACCGTTTATCAGGTAAAAAAAGTGATGAGGGTGAGATGGGGTTACGCCAGGAAAATTTCAAGCGGGAGCAAAAATTTCTGCTCCCGTTTGGTTAAAAACGAATCTTGTGACGACCCGCGAGGGAGTGTGACAGCGTGGTGCCATCGACCATTTCCAGCTCGCCGCCCACCGGCACGCCATGGGCGATACGGCTGGCGTCCACGCCGTACTGCGTGCAGAGTTCAGCGATGTAATTGGCGGTTGCCTCGCCTTCCACCGTCGGGTTGGTGGCAAGGATCACTTCCTTCAGCGTTTCACTTTCCAGACGCTGCTCAAGCCGGTCGAGACCAATATCCTGCGGGCCGATACCGTCCAGCGGCGACAGGTGTCCCATCAGGACGAAGTAGCGCCCGGAGAACTGCCCGGTCTGTTCAATGGCGTAGATGTCCGCCGGACTCTCCACCACGCAGATCTGGCCGTTTTCCTGACGACGTGGGTTCGCACAGATATTGCAGACTTCCTGCTCGGTGAAGGTGCGGCAATCGGCACAGTGGCCGATCTCCGACATTGCCTTCGTCAGCGACTGCGCCAGACGCATTCCACCGCTGCGATCCCGCTGCAACAGCGTAAACGCCATGCGCTGCGCCGACTTCGGGCCGACGCCCGGCAGGCAGCGCAGTGCTTCCATAAGCTGAGTTAACAGCGGACTGGTTTGCATCAGAACGGCAACTTCATACCCGGCGGCAGCTGCATGCCGGAGGAAACGGAGGCCATTTTCTCTTTCTGGGTTTCTTCGATACGACGCGCCGCATCGTTAAATGCCGCTGCGACCAGATCTTCCAGCATCTCTTTGTCGTCTTCCAGCAGGCTCGGATCGATTTCCACACGGCGGCAGTTATGCGCACCGTTAATGGTTACTTTCACCAGACCGGCACCGGATTCACCGGTCACTTCCAGCTGAGCGATTTCTTCCTGCATTTTTTGCATTTTTTCTTGCATCTGCTGGGCCTGTTTCATCAGATTACCCAGACCGCCTTTACCACCAAACATAGGCTTCTCTCTCATTAACGGTTGACGATCCTACGCATAGCGTACGATCAAATGGGGCGGATACTCTCTTCATCCAGATCCGCATCGAAGAAACGACGCAGCGTCTGGATATTATTATCCGCAATAATCGCCTCGCGCGCCTGCGCAAGTTTTTCTTCATAAATCGCCTGACGCCATTCCAGCGGCGTGCGGATTGTCGGATTATCATCTTCTATGATAGTCAGTTCAACCGGCTTACCATATAACGTTGTCATCGCCTCGATCAGTTTCTGCTGTGCGCCTGAGGAGTTGAGATGACGCTGGGCAGGACGCAGATGCAGACAAATAGCATCGCCGTTCTGCTCTTTCCAGGCGTTAAGCGCTACCTGCTCGACCAGCTTCGGCAGGTGAAGCTGTTTGACTTCTGCCGCCCACGGATCGCGTACCGTCGCTTCTTCCGCCAGTTTCTCGGCCAGTTCCGGCGTTTTTTCGTGCTCCAGGGCTTTTTTTAACGCTTTTGGCGTGGCGATGGCGTCTTTGACCGCCTCGCTTACCGGCGTCGTTGCCTTCCAGCGGTAGGCTTCTTTCTTCGCCGGCACCGCCTCCTGAGTCGCTTGCGCCGGACGCATCTGCAGCCGTTCGGAAACGGAAGCCAGTCTTTCCAGCGCAGCGTTATTCACCGGCCGCGCGCGGGAAGCGGCTGCCGGTTCATTCTTTTTTGGTTTGGTTACTCCCTGAGCGCGCTGCAGCTGGCTGCGGGCTGCCAGCACGCTGCTGGTAGCCTCGTTTTGCACCACCGGCGCGGCAGGCGCAGGCGCGGACTGATGCGGCACCTGCGTCGGCGTCAGGATAGCCGTCGGCGCGACCGGTGCAAACGACTGCTGAACCCCTTCCGGCTCCGGTAGCGGCATCTGCGGATGAAACGCCAGCGCCCGCAGGAGCGTCATTTCAACACCCATCCGCCGGTCAGGTGCATAAGGGAGTTCTTTACGACCAATCAATAGTGTCTGGTAATAGAGCTGAATATCCGTCGGCGGCACGGTGCGGGCTAATTCACGCATTCGCTGTTCAATGGCGGCCATGTCCGCTCCCAGCGCCGAAGGCGAAAGCTGAACCATCGCAATGCGATGCAGCAGGCTTTGCATTTCCACCAGCAGGGCGTCCCACTCAATCCCGCGTAGCGCAGCCTCATTGACCAGCGACATCACGCTCTCGCCGTTCGCCGTGACCAGCGCTTCAATCAGCGACAGCGCCTGATCGTCATCAAGCGTTCCCAGCATCGTGCTGACGGCGGCGGCGGTAAGCTGCCCGTCGCCGCTGGCAATCGCCTGATCGGTCAGGCTAAGCGCGTCGCGCAGGCTGCCATCTGCGGCACGCGATAAGAGCTGAAGCGCACGCGGTTCGTGGACAATCTTTTCTTCATTAAGAATGTGCTCAAGCTGGTGGCCGATCTGCTCAACGTCGAGCGCCTTGAGATGAAACTGCAGGCAGCGCGACAGGATCGTTACCGGCAGCTTCTGCGGATCGGTGGTCGCCAGCAGGAATTTCACGTGCGACGGCGGCTCTTCCAGCGTTTTCAACAGGGCGTTGAAGCTGTGGCGCGACAGCATGTGCACTTCATCGATCAGGTAGACTTTGAAGCGGCCGCGCGCGGGCGCGTACTGGACGTTATCCAGCAGGTCGCGGGTGTCTTCAACTTTGGTGCGTGAGGCGGCATCGATTTCAATTAAATCGACGAAGCGCCCCTGCTCAATTTCGCGGCAGTTATCGCACACGCCGCACGGCGTAGCGGTGATACCGGTTTCGCAGTTAAGCCCCTTCGCCAGCAAACGGGCGATAGAGGTTTTACCGACGCCGCGGGTGCCGGAAAAAAGGTATGCGTGATGAATACGCCCTAACGATAAGCCGTTTGCCAGGGCGGTCAGCACGTGTTCCTGGCCGACGACGTCAGCAAAGGTTTGTGGACGCCATTTGCGGGCTAAGACCTGATAACTCATTGGCTGGCTCTGACGCTGGAAGGTGGATTCATGAAGGGGTAATGCTATCACAACCTCACCCATTGAGCGAGGTTGTGGATCAGGGGATTAATGCCCCGGGAAGGAGACCAGGCTGTAGCTGGTGATACCCTGTTTTTCCAGGCGCTGCTCGCCGCCCAGATCGAACAGGTTAATGATGAACGCGGCGTCGGTTACTTCACCACCCAGGCGGCGAATCAGCTTAACGGTCGCTTCAATGGTGCCGCCGGTAGCGAGAAGATCGTCAACCACCAGCACTTTGTCGCCCGGCTGGATCGCATCAACGTGGATCTCCAGTTGATCGGTACCGTATTCCAGCTCATAGCTTTCGGCGATAGTTTCACGCGGCAACTTACGCGGCTTACGCACCGGTACAAAGCCGACGTTAAGAGCCAGTGCAACCGGCGCACCAAACAGGAAACCGCGCGCTTCAGTTCCAACGACTTTAGTGATCCCGGCGTCTTTATAACGCTCAACCAGCAATTCGATACTGAGCGCATACGCTTTAGGATCTTCCATCAAGCTGGTGACATCACGGAAAAGGATGCCAGGCTTTGGATAATCCTGGATACTTTTAATGCTGTTTTTCAGAAATTCAAGCTGCTGTGCAGTTGCGGTCATAGATATATGCCTGATTAATACGGTGTTACTCACCGCGCAGCCGAAAGAGATCAAAAGAAACATTTGTTTAACCTTTGACCAGGCGCGCGCGTGCTCGAAAACGGTCGAATTTACTGGCTGTGCCGGACAATTGCAACAGCGATTATTGCCCTTCAGTGCTTTTGTTGTTTTGCATCAACCACCGGGATCCGCCACATAAAAATTAACAGGCAGCTTAAAATCACCAGCAGCAGGATGCGCACCCATAACATCTTCACCAGCCACAGTGAGAGGGCGAAGGTCAGCAGGATCATGATAATCGCCCGCGGTTTCGCCCCCGGCGGCATCGCGCGATAGGTTTGCCAGTGGCGCAAATAGCCGCCAAACCACGACCGATATAAAAGCCAGTGGTGAAAGCGTGGCGATGAACGCGCAAAGCACCAGGCCGCGAGTAAAATAAATGGCGTGGTCGGCAACAGCGGCAAAAACACGCCGAGCGTACCGAGGACTACCGCCAGCCAGCCAATGATGAGTAGAATAGTGCGTCGCATAGTACGAATCGTTACGTAACTGAACGGCTAATGTAACATAGCTGTTGTAATTTACAGGAGAGAATGCGGTGAAAACCACCCGGCTACTGCATATTCTGCATCAACAGCTTGAAGAACTCCGCACCCGCGTTGCGCCACTGGCGCACTATGCCACGCTGAGCGCCCGCTTCGATCGGCATCTGTTTAAAACCCGCAGTACGTTATTACAGGCTTGCGTTGATGAAGCGCAGGGGCACTATGATGAATTGTGTCAGGCGGTGGAGCGGAAGCAACTCCCGCAGGTCGCCTGGCTGGCGGAGCATCTGAGCGCACAGATTGAGGCCATTACGCGGGAAACCACGAGCTGGTCGCTGCGCGGCTGGGATAACGGCTCTGCCGGTATTACGAAATGG
The DNA here is from genome assembly GCF_029319185.1 of Superficieibacter sp. HKU1. NCBI lineage: Bacteria > Pseudomonadati > Pseudomonadota > Gammaproteobacteria > Enterobacterales > Enterobacteriaceae > Superficieibacter > Superficieibacter sp. HKU1. The sequence goes on along the minus strand of NZ_CP119754.1, from coordinate 1,313,217 downwards.
CAGCGTAAGCGGCTTCAGCATCAGGAGTTTGAACGCCGTCTGATTGAGATGAAAGCGCAGCGTGTTCAGCAGCATGCGCAGGCGGCATCGCTTGCCGATCAGCAGCGTCTGGCGCGCGAGATTGATGCGTTTTCCGGGCGGCTCGAACGCTGCCAACGCGCGCTGGCCGATATCGAACGGGTACTGGCACAGCTGACCCGCTGATTTACAGGAGAGAGAATGTCACTGGAAAACGCCCCTGACGACGTAAAACTGGCCGTCGATTTGATTATGCTGCTGGAGGAACATGCGATAGCGCCGGAAACGGTGTTAAAGGCGCTGGCGATTGTGCAGCGCGATTTTGAAAAGAAAATCACGCCGTCGGCGGGAGTCAGTAAAGAATAATGCGCCGTTGATGCTGGAGAACGGTTGTGTCTGGCACAAATAATGCCGGGTGGCGGCTTCGCCTTACCCGGCCTACGACATACACATTATCAACGTGTTACCCATAATCCAGGCCCGCACAAGCGCAGCGCCGCCGGGCATGATCGCTAAATCAGCCTTCACCATTTAACGCGGTACCGGTGCCGGATCGTCGCCCTGCACCTCACGCTTCACTTCCAGATGCTCATCGCCCTTCTCATTACGCAGGTGTACCTCGAGCTGATTAAAGGCGATGTTGATATCGTTCTCACGGCACAGCCTGTCGATTGAGCGATTGATCTCATCTACCGTATAGCTACGATCGCGCAGTTCACGCACATAGAGACGCAGTTCGTGATCGAGGGTACTGGCACCAAACGTGGTAAAGAAAACCGATGGTTCGGGATCGTGCATCACTTTCGGGTGATCTTTTGCCGCTTTCAGCAGCACCTCTTTCACTTTATCGAGATCCGAGCCGTAAGCTACACCAATTTTAATCACCACGCGGGTCACGGTATCGGAAAGTGACCAGTTAATAAGCCGCTCCGTTACGAATGCTTTATTGGGGATAATGACTTCTTTACGATCGAAGTCGGTGATCGTAGTAGCACGAATACGAATTTTACTGACCGATCCGGAAAACGTGCCAATGGTGACCGTATCGCCAATCCGTACCGGACGTTCAAACAGAATGATCAGGCCCGAGACGAAGTTACCGAATATCTCCTGCAAGCCAAAACCGAGACCAACCGACAACGCCGCCGCCAGCCATTGCAGTTTATCCCACGAGACGCCGAGCGACCCGAAGACGGTCATCGTGCCGACCACCAGAATGGCGTAGTTCAGCACCGTGGTGATGGCGTAAGAAGCCCCCTGGCGCATATTCAGCCGCGAAAGCACCAGCACCTCCAGCAGGCCTGGCAGGTTGCGGATCAGCGCCCAGGCAACCATTGCCGCGACCAGGGCAAACAGCAGGCTCCCCATGGTGACGTTCTTAATCACGCTGACGCCCGCCTCGCTGACGTTGTAGTGCCACAGCGTGATACTGTCCAGATAGGTAAATACGGTGATCAAATCAGACCAGATAGTCCAGAATACCACCGCAAACAGCGCGAGCATCAGCAGCATGGTGATACGCAACGTTTGCTGGCTCACCTGCTCCAGCGCCATCGCCGGTGCATCCTGCGGCTCAGCGCCTTCGGCGCCCTCTTTAATCATATGCTGGCGTCGGGCCAGCGCACGCCGCCAGGCAATGCGCCGCGCCGCCACGCTCAATCCGCGCAGGACCGTCTGGTAAAGTAAATTCCAGACGATGACCAGATACACGGTTTCAATCCAGCGACCGGCAAGGCGCAGCGTAGTATAAAAGTACCCCGTCGCCGTCAGCACAATAAGCGCAACAGGCACAATCGATAACACCGTTATGGTGACCAGGCGAATGCCGCGCGACTCTTTATCCCGCCAGCTGTCGACAAAAACCGGCCAGGTCAGGATGATGATTACCAGCAGGTTAAGGAAAATCACCAGTTGCCCCAGCACATCATCCATCAGATGAAGCGGAGAAAGTTCGGAAACCACCGACCAGAAATGGAGCGGCAGTAGCGCCAGGCTGATGCGGACAATTTGCCGACGCCAGTGGCCGGTAAGCTGCGCGGGCATCGTAAAGTGGCGAATAGCCACACCGTCCTTTTCCAGCACTTTCCAGCACAGCCCGAAGACCAGCCAGAACATAGCGAGTTTTTTACTGAACGCCCACAGGATGTCGCTGATGCTAAGCTGCATCGTCAGCAGAATCAGCCCCAGCGCGAGAATGATCAGGCAAACGGGCAAGGCGCGGATCAGGTCAATCAGAATGGCTTTTGGCGTATGCAGTTGACTGTCATGACGCAACTGACCGACTTCGGAGGCCAGTTTTGCCTGCCGCGCCTTTAGCCATTGCAGACGCCAGCGGATAAGTCCCGCCATCAGCAATAACGGCAGCCCCGCCAGAAAAGCAATGAATACGGCGGGCCAGGCTTTTTCCCAGTTCACCGTAATCTTTATGGAAGTAAACTGATCGCGAACCGCTTTTGGAAAGGCTTTTAGCCATTCCCAGTCCATCGGTTTGTTACTGTTGACCCAAAAAATTTGCTGGGTAAGGATGTCTTTCAAACTTTTGGACACGCTCATTAACTGCTGCTGATTAATTTGCAGGTTAATGGCCATCATCAGATGGTTACCAAGCTGTTTATTAAGCTGATCCAGCAGCTCGCGGCGCATATCCACTACCTGCAACAGCGCGTCGTGAACGTCAGCATCCGTCTCTTTTTCATGGCCCTCTTCGAGCTTAGCCACGAAAACATCACTCTGGAAAAGCGCATCGCGCTGCTGGTTGACATTAAATTGCTCAAGACGCAGATCCGCAATACGGTTGGTCATGTCTTCCAGCTCGTCGGCAGACGGCAAGGTTTGCTGTTGCTGATACAAAATACGCGATAACAACAGGCTGCCCTTAAGAACGGCAATCTGCTCTTTAATATTGCGTTCGGACTGAAGCGCGCGATCCAGCCAGTTTTTGACTTTGATATTCTGCTGAACCAGATCATTGCCACTTTGCGTGGCCTGAATTAATCGTTCGCTGAGCTGATGATTTACGTCCAGCTCCTGTTTCACCAGCGGATTGGCCTGAATACGGGCGGTCTCATCCGGAGATACGGCTTGCTGAGCGGTCTTTTCAGTCAGACTCAGGCGTTTACTGTTAACGGCTTCCTGTAAAAGCTGCAGCTGATGTTCCAGGCGGTTACTGTTGGCGGTGACATAGTCACGCTGTTTTTGCAGCATATCCTGGAGAACGGTATTGCCTTCCAGACTTTTACGCTGCTGATCGATTTGCGCGTTAAGCAGAGCCTGTTGCGCAGCCAGTAAGGTTTGCTGCGAGGGACGCAACGCGCCTTCGCCGGAGGCATTCAGATGATTACGCACCTGCTGAAGCTGTTGCGACGCCGTAAACATCGCGTTTTGCACACGCTCCGGCTGCGTTTGTAGCGACACTAACTGGCTGTTATAACTGGCCAGGTCGTTTTGTGCCGTCTGCAAATCGTCCAGCGTCTGCGCAACCCGCGCTTCAAGCTGACGCAACGAGAGCGCCGACAGGGTTTTGCGCGTTTCATCATCGCTGTCTTTATCGCCCAGCGCGTTCAGGCCGTCGGTTGCCTGGCGCATTTTTTCAGGAGCCTGCGCAATCCGCTGACGAAACTGGGTCATTTCGTCTTTAATGCGTTCGATTTTATCAAGCGCCTGAAGTGTCTCAGTAAGATCCTGCTGAACGAGTTTATCCTGTGCGGAGAGATCTTTTTGCTTATTAAGGGCCGTTAACTGCGACTGAAGTTCAGCACGATCATTGATATCGCCTGTCGGCTGGGCGCGAGCCTGAACCGGTGAAAAACTGCCGAGGAAAAGTATCCAGGCCAGCAAAAACAGGCCGACAGATTTCCGTAAATTTACGTTGCGTAGCATAGTATTAGCGTGAGTAATTAATAGACCGGATCCACCGGGGATGGTTGCGGACGAAGAATATCACGGCTCAGGAAAGCAAAGTAGTATCCCCTGGGGAAATCATGGTTTTAAGGGATGCGGCGCGCACAGGCTGGGGCAGCGCTGATACATTTCTAATAAAATTGCCACGAATTCACGGGCTTCATTTTTGAGATCAAAGGATTCCGGCGCAAATAGCCAGTTTTCCATAATGCCGGAGATATAACAGCGCATCAGAATAGCGGCGCGCCGAGTAAGCAGATCCTCAGGTAGCATTTTTGATTCAATACAGCGATTTAGCGCTTGTTCTATCCGATCGTAGCTCTCCAGGCAAAGGCTGCGTTGCGCTTGCTGAACGACCGCCATTTCCCCCACAAACTCACATTTGTGAAAGATAATCTCCATCATCAGGCGTCGCCGCTCCACCATGACTGTCGCTTCAAGGACATAAATTAATATTTCTCGTAACACTGACAGTGGATCGTCGGGGAATTTTGCCTGATACTCAATCTCAAGGTCGGCGATGCTGGATTCTGACAGCTCCCATATCTCACTAAAGAGTTCTGACTTGTTTTTGAAATGCCAGTAGATAGCGCCGCGCGTTACCCCGGCTGATTTGGCAATATCAGCCAGCGAGGTTGCTGAAACCCCCTGCTGAGAAAACAGACGCATCGCCACATCCAGAATATGCTGGCGTGTTGCAAGTGCTTGTTGTTTGGTTTTTCGTGCCATAAGCAGGTGAATTTACAGAGATCAGATTTACATACATTTATGAATGTATGTACCATAGCACGACGATAATAGAAACGCAGCAATGGGTTAATGAGCGATAGCGCCATTGATCAATTTGAAATCGGACACTTGAGGTTTACTTATGAACAAAAACAGAGGGTTTACGCCTCTGGCGGTCGTTCTGATGCTTTCAGGCAGCTTAGCGCTAACAGGATGTGACGATAAACAGGAGCAACAAGGAGCACAGCAGATGCCGGAAGTCGGTATCGTCACGCTCAAATCTGAACCTCTTCAAATGACTACCGAGTTGCCCGGCCGCACCAGCGCTTTTCGCATTGCGGAAGTTCGCCCTCAGGTTAGCGGTATTATCCTGAAACGTAATTTTACAGAAGGCAGCGACGTTAAAGCAGGTGTCTCGCTTTATCAGATTGATCCGGCCACCTATCAGGCATCCTATGAAAGCGCAAAAGGTGATTTAGCGAAGGCAGAAGCCGCCGCGAAAATTGCTCAGGTGACGCTGAATCGTTACCAGAAACTGATCGGTACGCAATATATCAGTAAGCAGGATTACGACACGGCGCAGGCGGATTACCAGCAGGCGAATGCCGCCGCCATTGCTGCAAAAGCCGCAGTTGAAACCGCGCGTATTAACCTCGCCTATACCAAAGTAACCTCGCCTATCAGCGGTCGTATCGGTAAATCGTCCGTGACCGAAGGTGCGCTGGTGCAGAGCGGGCAAACCAATGCGCTGGCCACCGTTCAGCAACTGGACCCGATTTACGTCGACGTGACGCAGTCGAGCGATGATTTCCTGCGTTTACGTCAGGAAATGGCCAACGGCACGCTGAAGCAGGAAAACGGTAAAGCGAAGGTTGAAGTCATCGGTAACGACGGCAAAGCCTATGCGCAGAGCGGTACGCTGGAATTTTCTGATGTGACGGTCGATCAGACGACGGGCTCCATCACTCTGCGTGCGGTGATCCCTAACCCTGACAATGCATTACTGCCGGGCATGTTTGTCCGCGCACGTCTTGAAGAAGGGACTAACCCGAATGCGCTGCTGGTTCCACAGCAGGGCGTAACCCGTACCCCGCGCGGCGATGCCACCGCTATGGTGGTTGGTGAAGGCGACAAAGTTGAAGTTCGCCAGATCAAAACCTCCCAGGCGATTGGCGACAAATGGCTGGTGACGGACGGGTTGAAAACCGGTGACCGCGTGATTGTGACAGGTCTGCAAAAAGTGCGTCCGGGCGCTCAGGTTAAAGCCCAGGAAGTCACTTCTGACAAAAAAGAGCAAGCGCCAGCCGCTGGCCAGTCAGAGCAAACTCAGTCTTAACTTAAACAGGAGCCGTTAAGTCATGGCTAAGTTTTTTATCGATCGCCCCATTTTTGCCTGGGTCATCGCGATCATCATCATGCTGGCAGGGGGGCTTGCGATCCTCAAGTTGCCGGTGGCGCAATATCCGACCATTGCTCCGCCCGCAATTTCGATCTCAGCCACCTACCCTGGCGCAGATGCAAAAACGGTCCAGGATACCGTAACCCAGGTTGTCGAACAGAACATGAACGGTATCGACAACCTGATGTATATGTCCTCTAACAGTGACTCTACCGGTACGGTGCAGATCACCCTGACCTTTGAGTCCGGTACGGATGCGGATATCGCGCAGGTCCAGGTGCAGAACAAACTGCAGCTGGCGATGCCGTTGCTGCCGCAGGAAGTACAGCAGCAGGGCGTGAGCGTTGAGAAGTCGTCAAGTAGCTTCCTGATGGTTGTCGGTGTTATCAACACCAACGGCACCATGACCCAGGAAGATATTTCCGACTATGTTGCGGCCAACATGAAAGACGTGATCAGCCGTACTTCCGGCGTGGGTGACGTTCAGCTGTTTGGTTCGCAGTACGCGATGCGTATCTGGATGGACCCGAATAAGCTGAATAATTACCAGCTCACTCCGGTTGACGTGATCAGCGCCATTAACGCGCAGAACGCCCAGGTCGCGGCCGGCCAGTTAGGCGGTACGCCGCCGGTGAAAGGCCAGCAGTTGAACGCATCGATCATTGCGCAAACCCGTCTGACCTCGACCGATGAGTTCGGCAAAATCCTGCTGAAAGTGAACCCGGACGGATCTCAGGTTCGCCTGAAAGACGTCGCGCAAATTGAACTGGGCGGCGAAAACTACGATGTGGTAGCGAAGTTTAACGGTCAGCCGGCGTCGGGTCTGGGGATCAAGCTGGCGACCGGCGCAAACGCGCTGGATACCGCGACTGCGATCCGCGCCGAACTGCAAAAAATGGAGCCGTTCTTCCCGTCGGGCCTGAAGATTGTTTACCCGTATGACACCACGCCTTTCGTGCAGATCTCCATTCACGAAGTGGTGAAAACGCTGGTCGAAGCAATCATTCTGGTCTTCCTGGTCATGTACCTGTTCCTGCAAAACTTCCGCGCCACGCTGATCCCAACGATTGCGGTGCCGGTGGTACTGCTGGGAACCTTTGCCGTTCTCGCCGCGTTCGGTTATTCCATCAACACCCTGACGATGTTCGGGATGGTGCTGGCGATAGGCCTGTTGGTGGATGACGCCATCGTGGTGGTGGAGAACGTCGAGCGTGTAATGGCTGAAGAGGGACTACCGCCCAAAGAGGCCACGCGCAAATCCATGGAGCAGATCCAGGGCGCGCTGGTCGGTATTGCGATGGTCCTGTCGGCGGTATTTATTCCCATGGCGTTCTTTGGCGGATCGACCGGGGCAATCTACCGCCAGTTCTCAATCACCATCGTATCGGCAATGGCGCTGTCCGTACTGGTGGCGCTAATCCTGACCCCTGCCCTGTGTGCCACCATGCTGAAACCGATTCAGAAAGGAGGCCACGGTGAGCATAAAGGTCTGTTTGGCTGGTTTAACCGCACTTTTGATAAGAGCACGCACCACTACACCGACAGTGTAGGTAACATTCTGCGCAGCACCGGGCGTTATCTGCTGCTCTATATCATCATCGTGGCGGGTATGGCGTTCCTGTTTGTTCGTCTGCCAAGTTCCTTCCTGCCGGATGAAGACCAGGGCGTATTCCTGACGATGGCGCAGCTTCCGGCTGGCGCGACGCAGGAGCGTACCCAGAAGGTGCTGGATGAGGTAACGGATTACTACCTCAACAAAGAGAAAGCCAACGTGCAGTCGGTGTTTGCGGTAAACGGTTTTGGTTTCGCAGGACGTGGCCAGAACACCGGTATCGCCTTCGTTTCGCTGAAAGACTGGGCCGATCGTCCGGGCGATGAAAACAAAGTCGGGGCGATTACCGGTCGTGCGATGGGCACCTTCTCGCAGATTAAAGACGCGATGGTGTTTGCGTTCAACCTGCCAGCGATTGTGGAACTGGGTACGGCAACGGGCTTCGACTTCCAGCTTATCGATCAGGGCGGTCTGGGCCACGAAAAACTGACTCAGGCGCGTAATCAACTGCTGGGCGAAGTGGCGAAACATCCTGAGATGCTGGCGGGCGTGCGTCCGAACGGTCTGGAAGATACGCCGCAGTTTAAAATCGACATCGATCAGGAGAAAGCGCAGGCGCTGGGCGTGTCTATCAGCGATATCAACACCACGCTGGGCGCAGCCTGGGGCGGCAGCTACGTCAACGACTTCATCGACCGTGGTCGCGTGAAGAAGGTGTACGTCATGTCGCAGGCGAAATACCGTATGCTGCCGAGCGATATCGATAACTGGTACGTTCGCGGAAGCGATGGTCAGATGGTGCCGTTCTCGGCCTTCTCGACGACCCACTGGGAGTATGGTTCTCCGCGTCTGGAACGCTATAACGGCCTGCCGTCGATGGAAATTCTTGGTGAAGCGTCCGCCGGTAAGAGCACCGGTGAAGCGATGGATCTGATGGAACAGCTGGCGAGCAAACTGCCTACCGGGATCGGTTACGACTGGACGGGGATGTCTTATCAGGAACGGTTGTCTGGTAACCAGGCCCCTGCCCTGTATGCTATCTCGCTGATCGTGGTCTTCCTGTGTCTGGCGGCGTTGTATGAAAGCTGGTCTATTCCGTTCTCCGTTATGCTGGTGGTGCCGCTCGGGGTTATCGGTGCGCTGCTGGCAGCAACCTTCCGCGGGCTGACCAACGACGTTTACTTCCAGGTAGGATTGTTGACCACCATCGGCTTGTCAGCGAAGAATGCGATACTGATCGTGGAATTCGCCAAAGACCTGATGGAGAAAGAAGGCAAAGGACTGGTAGAAGCGACGCTGGAAGCTGTGCGTATGCGTCTGCGTCCTATCCTGATGACCTCGCTGGCGTTTATCCTGGGGGTTATGCCGCTGGTGCTCAGCACCGGTGCCGGCTCCGGTGCGCAAAACGCCGTAGGTACAGGCGTAATGGGTGGGATGGTGACCGCGACCATTCTGGCTATCTTCTTCGTTCCGGTGTTCTTCGTGGTGGTTCGCCGCCGCTTTAGCCGCAAGAATGAAGATGTTGAGCATACTCATTCAGTTAAGCATCCGTAATACTGACACGTAACAAGGGCCGCGTAAGCGGCCTTTTTTATGGGGGCTGAACCACGTATAGTGAAACACATATTATTTATGTATGACAAATAGGCCAGAGAAATTATCACATAATATTAAGAAATTTCCTGGCTGTTATCATCACCATAATAGAAACACTTTTTGTATTCCTTATGTGCTGCTATTCATGATTGCGCAACTATGTTTAAAATCATTTCTGTCACCACGCGGCGTTAAGAAAAGTATTAAAACGTCAGAATTGTAATTTTTCGTTCCAGAGCGATGAAATCTGTTTGAGAGTAGATTATAGTTACAGTATCAGGAATGAGCGTAAGCTTCAGGTTAGTGAGTTGTATCCATCCCACACAGTGTTCGCTAGCAGTTGTCAAAAACATTTATAAGGGGATGCGCTATGGACGAATACTCGCCAAAAAGACACGATATCGCACAGCTTAAATTTCTCTGTGAAAACCTGTATCATGACTGCATTGCCAACCTCGATGAGAGCAACCATGGCTGGGTCAACGATCCCACTTCGGCGATCAACCTCCAGTTAAATGAGCTTATCGAACACATTGCTACCTTCGCGCTTAATTATAAGATTAAGTATAATGAAGATAATAATCTGGTTATGCAGATTGATGAATATCTGGATGACACGTTTATGTTGTTCAGCAACTATGGCATTAGTACGCAGGATTTGCAGAAGTGGCGTAAATCCGGTAATAACCTGTTTCACTGCTTTGTTAATGTGAGCCAGGCTAATCCGGCCAGACTCTCCTGCTAATACGACAACAATCAACAAGGTACATCTATGACTGACAAAGCATTAACCAAGACTGATTATTTGATGCGTTTGAGGCGCTGTCAGACAATCGACACGCTCGAACGCGTCATTGAAAAGAACAAATATGAATTATCAGATAATGAGCTGGTTGTATTTTACTCAGCCGCCGATCATCGTCTTGCAGAACTGACCATGAATAAGCTTTACGATAAAATCCCACCTTCCGTATGGCAATTTATTCGCTAATACCTTGTTTATTATTCAGGATATGAATTACGTTACGATTTCTCCTCTTTTTCCTTTATCTCAACCATAAAACGGGATTCGCATCACACTGTATGACGGGGAACGTTCCCTGCGGCATGGATACCCTTTAAGGTAGCCCCCTGTAAAAACAGGAGCGCCGTATGAGTGAAGAAAAACGCAAAATGATCGCCGGTGAACGCTACCGCCCTGGAGATGAAACGCTCAGGGCAGAACGTCTGCGTGCCAGGCATTTACTCCATCGTTATAACCATACCGACCCTGACGAACGCGCTGTACGTAAAGCGCTGCTGGGCGATTTACTGGGTAAGAGTGAGGGCGCGTATATTGAGCCGAGCTTTCGCTGCGACTACGGTTACAATATTCATCTCGGCGCTAATTTTTATGCCAATTTCGATTGTGTAATGCTGGACGTGTGTCCTGTCCACATCGGTGATAACTGCATGCTGGCTCCCGGGGTGCATATTTATACCGCAATGCATCCGCTGGATCCTGGCGAGCGTAACAGCGGCATTGAACTGGGCAAACCGGTAACGATTGGTGATAACGTCTGGATCGGCGGACGCGCGATTATCAATCCGGGCGTCACCATCGGTAATAACGTGGTGGTTGCCTCCGGCGCGGTAGTGGTAAAAGATGTGCCGGACAATGTTGTGGTCGGCGGCAATCCCGCCCGGGTGATTAAAACCCTGCCCGTGTAACTGTTATGCTTTTTCGCAACCAATCTGTTACTTTTTGTTGGCTTTATTACAACTTAAAATGGGATGTTTCCCTGCATTTGTAGAAGAATAAAGGCCCGACATGACAGAAATACAGCGACTGCTGACGACAACCATTGACGAACTTAATGCCCGCGAAAAGCGCGACAATCGCCCGCGCTTTAGCATCAGCTTCATTCGCAACCATCCCGGCCTGTTTGTCGGTATGTATATCGCCTGGTTTGCCACTCTGGTCGTGATGCTGCGCTCTGAAACGCTGGCAGATTCCGTCTGGCTACTGGTAGTGCTGTTTATTCTGTTCAACGCCTTCTTCTTTTTCGACGTTAATCCCCGCTACCGTTATGAAGATATCGACGTGCTGGATTTCCGCGTCTGTTTTAACGGTGAGTGGTATAACACCCGTTTTGCCCCTGAACAGTTGATCGCTAACATCCTGCAATCGCCGCGTGTTGAACAGCCCTATAAGATGCAGCTACAGAAAATGATCGCCACCAAAGGCGACCTTTCTTTTTATGACATCTTTACCCTTGCCCGCGCTGAGGCTTCGCAATCAACCGGTTAAGCGTGCGTACTGCGCTACGGTAGTGCGAGGCCGACGTATTACCATAGCCGAGGATCAATCCGCACTGGGCGGCGGTGGGGTCAAGGTATAACCGGCTGAGCGCGCCCGGTGCCAGCTGATAGCGCCGCGCCTGCTCCGCCAGCGCAACATCGTTCACCTGGTCCATAATCACCGTCAGATGCAGCCCCCCGTCTCCGCCGCGAACCTGATGCGGATGTAGTAACTCACTCGCCAGCGCCTCACGCAGCGCGCCCTGCCGCTTGCGGTACAGGCGGCGCATGGCCGCTAAATGGCGGGCATAGTGGCCCTCTTCGATAAAGTGCGCGAGCGCCAGCTGTTCCGCGCGATGACCGCCGCGCAATAACGCCGCAACGATCGGTTTTACTGCTTCCGCCAGTGCGGGCGGCATCACCATAAAACCAATGCGCAAAGCGGGGAACAACGTTTTGCTGAACGTTCCCAGATAGACCACCGGCGCATTCTCCCGCATCCCGAGCATTGCCGGGATCGGCTCGCCGCTATAACGAAACTCACTGTCGTAGTCATCTTCAATAATCCACGCCCCCTGCCGCTGCGCATACTCCAGCAGCGCCAGACGGCGCGATGCGCTCATCACCTGGCCGAGCGGATACTGATGTGACGGCGAGGTAAAAATCAGCGAGGGGGTCGCCAGCGTTTTATCTAACGCCAGGCCCTCTTCATCGATCGGTACGCCGACAACACTCAGGCCCGCCGTCATAAAGACGCTTTTCGCGCCTGGATAACCGGGATTTTCCACCCACGCTATATCACCTGCCTGGCTAAGAATGTGCGTACACAGGCTCATCCCTTCCAGCGAACCTTCGGTTATCACTATCTGACTGGCATCGCAATGAATGCCGCGCGACAGCGCCAGGTGACGGGCAATCGCCACCCTTAAGCGCGGTTCCCCCGCCGGATCGCCATAGCCCAGCAGCAAACTACCTTCACTGCGCAGCACGTTATCCAGCAGGCGACGCCAGAGGGACAGCGGAAAGTAATTGGTCGCGGGCAAACCGGGCGTCAGCCAGAGCGCGGGAGAATCGCGACGGGTGCCGACGGGCAAATGCTGTAAACGGCCTGCCAGCGTGACGGGCTGAACAGACGGCACGGCGGCCTCTGGCGGAGAAGGTAAAGGAGAAACGGTAGTGCCCTGGCGGTTGCGCGTGAGGTAACCTTCAATAGCGAGTTGTTCCAGCGCGGCATTGATGGTGTTGCGCGAGAGCGTCAGCGCTTGCGCCAGAATACGCGACCCCGGCAGACGACTGAGCGGCTGCAATTTACCCGCAAGAATAGCGTCCCGCAGCACATAGTACAGCGCACGCTGGCGCGTAGTGGTCGCGCGCGTTTCCAGCGCCTGCCGCAGTAGCGCGTAGAGCGCTTCATCCGGAATATTCACCCTGCCCTCTCTTTCGTGGTACCACCGAAAACCAATCATCTGGCACTTTCTATAGAGCCACACAGAGCATACGCTGACTCTCCCTGCTACTGAAGGAGTTTTATGATGAGTGAACTGAATCAATTTGGTCAGCCTGTAGGCAGTGCCCTGCCAGACTGGCAGCCACGCCCTCATCCTCAGCGCGTTACGCTTGAAGGGCAATATTGCAAACTGGAGCCGCTGCAAAGCCGTCACGCCAGCGCCCTGTTTTCAGCGTATTCCACCGCCGACGATACCCGGAGCTGGACCTGGTTATTACGCGAACCGGACGCCAGTGAGGAGGCTTATCGCCAGTGGATTGAGAGCGTATCCGAGCTGAGCGATCCGATCCATTTTGCGGTTATCGACCGGCGAACCGCTCTGCCCGTCGGCACGCTGGCGCTGATGCGGATTGATGCCAGCCATGGCGTTGTCGAGGTGGGACATGTTCACTTTTCGCCGCGGCTCAGCCAGACGCCGATGTCAACTGAAGCCCAGTGGCTGTTGATGCGTTACGCTTTTGACACGCTCGGCTATCGTCGCTATGAATGGAAATGCAACAGTTTGAATGAACCTTCGCGCCGGGCGGCGCAGCGGCTGGGTTTTCAGTATGAAGGGCGTTTTCGCCAGGCGCTGGTCATTAAGGGACACAATCGTGATACCGACTGGTTTTCGATTATCGACAGTGAATGGCCTGCCGTGGATCGGGCGCTGCAGGCCTGGCTTGCCGCCGACAATTTTGCTGCCGACGGCAGGCAGAAACGCTCGCTGCAAAGCCTGCGTGCTTAGCGTCTTTTCTTACGGCCCTGCACCGCTTTAAAGCGCGGATTCGATTTGCAGATAACATATAGCCGTCCCTTGCGCTTCACAATCTGGCAATCGGGATGGCGCTGTTTCGCACTGCGTAAAGAATTCAGTACCTGCATGACTTAGCTCCTTTTCGCGCCAATAAAACGTCCGTAGCGCTGCTGGAAACGCGCGGCACTGCCTTCATTGCTGAGCGTTTTCTGTTTCCCGGTGTAATAAGGGTGGGAAGCAGACGAGACGTCAAGCGTAACGTAAGGATACGTCACCCCTTCCAGTTCAATTTCACGATCGGTTTTGATGGTAGAGCCGACTTTAAAATATTCGTCCACGCTGGTGTCGTGAAACACGACGGTACGGTAATGCGGATGGATATCCGGTTTCATAACAGCCTCAATTCATATGTTATAACATAACAATAAAATAGCCTGGCCGGGATGAAAGATCAAGTGGGGTCTCGCGTAAAAGACGCCACTCTGCGTGCCCGCGCAGAGGGCGCAAAGGATTATTGTTCTCTGCCAATCAGCACGGTCGTCAGCACAAAGGAGAGGATCAGCGCCATCGCCACGCCGGAAATCGCAAAAACAAAATAAGGCCCGATATAGGCAGGCAGGCTAAAAATGCTCGATAAAATATAGCCATACAGCCGCACGCCGAAGAACGCAATAAATGCCGAGGCCAGCGAGCTGGCCATTGTTGCCGCGATAAACGCTTTCTTGTAGCGCGTCAGTACGCCAAACAGCGCAGGCTCGGTGATCCCCAGCAGCGCCGAGATCGCCGCCGACAGCGTCACCGTTTTTTCCTGACGATCGCGACTGATACGCCAGATAGCAAAGGTGGCACCGGCAATCGCCATATTCGCCATGAACATCATCGGCATCAGCATGTCATAGCCGCGATCGCTGAAGTTTTGCAGCGCAATGGGCGTCATCGCGTGATGCATACCGGTCAAAATCGCCACCGGGCGAATGGCCCCGACGATGAGTCCGGCGAAACTCGCCGATACGCTAAACAGGCCTTCGATAAACCAGGCCAGCGCTTTACCCAGCCAGATACCCGTCGGTCCGATGATCGCCAGCGCCGCTAATGCCGCGAGAAACAGGGTGAGCGTTGGCGTGAAGACCGTTTTCAGGACGTCCGGCATAAAACCGTCCACCCAGCGATGGAGGTAACTTAATGCCAGAATGGAGAAGATCACCGGGATCACGCTGGAGGCGTAATTAAATACCGGGACCGGCACCGCGTTGAGCAGCCAGAACGCGCTGACCGCCCCGTCCTGATGTGCGGCCAGCGCTTTGGCAGCCTCAATCAGCGAAGGATACATCAGGCAGGCCGCTACGGCGGCGGCAAGGTATTCGTTGGTTTTGAAAATCTTCGCCGCCGATACCGCGAGGAAAAACGGCAGAAAGTAGAACACGCCGCTGGCAATCAGATCGATGATTATCACCGTATCGCTTTTAGCGGGCACCACCTGTAGAGCAACCAGCCCGGCCAGCAAGCCTTTGATCATCCCGGCCCCTGCAATGGCCGGTACGATAGGACCAAACACGCCGGATACCGTATCCATAAACAGCGACACCAGGCTTTTTCGCTCTGGCTTACCGCGTGGCGTCGTCAGCGTTTTTTGCTCCAGCGCCACCAGCAGTTGCTCATACCAGCCATTAACTTTCGGGCCGATAATAATCTGAAACTGATCGCTCTGGAGTTGCGCGCCCAGCACGCCCGGCAATTTCTGAATTTCGCTTTGATCGACTTTATTATCATCCACTAAATCAAAACGCAGACGGGTCATGCAATGCCAGACGTTATTGATATTACCCTGTCCGCCTACCAGCCGAATAATACTGGTAATCGCTTCTTCCGTTCCCATAACAACCTCTGCCCGCTACCCTGATAGTGTTAAGTGCTGTTACAGAGGGTAGAGAAACCGGCATGACAAAACAAACCAATAAAACATGAACGCGCTCACATTTTACTTATTTCAAAGAGAGATAAGGGAGTAAAACCTGCAATTGGTACGTTTTTTAATTAATAAATTAAAAAATAACTGACCAAAATAAATAATAAAAAAACCGTTTACCTGCCCGCGAATTTTAGAGGATGATAATCAACATATTGCATTCAGTGAATGAGTTCACCGCA
The DNA here is from genome assembly GCF_029319185.1 of Superficieibacter sp. HKU1. Lineage (NCBI taxonomy): Bacteria > Pseudomonadati > Pseudomonadota > Gammaproteobacteria > Enterobacterales > Enterobacteriaceae > Superficieibacter > Superficieibacter sp. HKU1. Next base: position 1,297,352 of record NZ_CP119754.1, on the reverse strand, counting down.
GCACAGGAGTAATTGCCGTGACCCCAACCATCATCAAAAACATCGAGTGTTTCGTTACCCGTCCCGACCGTCATAATCTGGTGACCGTCCGCGTGACCACGGATAAAGGCATCACCGGCCACGGCTGCGCGACGTTCCAGCAGCGTCCACTGGCCGTAAAAACGATGGTCGAGGAGTATCTGACGCCTCTGCTCACGGGTCGTGATGCCAATCATATTGAAGATCTGTGGCAAATGATGAACGTTAACGCTTACTGGCGTAACGGTCCGGTGATGAATAACGCCATCTCCGGCGTTGATATGGCGCTGTGGGATATTAAATCGCAGCTGGCCGACATGCCGCTCTACCAGTTGCTGGGGGGGAAATCGCGCGACGCGATTGCCGCTTATACGCACGCCAGCGGCGAGACGCTGGAAGAACTGTTCACGGCTGTCGATGGGTTACTGGCGCAGGGATACCAGCACATCCGGTGCCAGCTCGGTTTTTACGGCGGCACGCCTGAGCAGCTGCGTACGCCGGAGAATCCCACCCCCGGAGCATATTATTCCCAGCAAGAATACCTGTATAACACCGTCGCCATGTTCCGGGCGCTGCGGGAGAAGTACGGTGAAAAACTGAATATTTTGCATGATGTTCATGAGCGGCTGTTTCCGCAGCAGGCGGTACAACTGGCAAAACAGCTTGAGCCTTATAGTCCGTGGTTTATTGAAGATATTCTGCCGCCGCAGCACAGCGCCTGGCTGGAACAGGTCCGCCAGCACAGCAGCGTGCCGCTGGCGATGGGCGAGTTGTTTAATAACCCTGCAGAATGGCACGATCTGATTGTGAACCGACGTATTGATTTTATTCGCTGCCATATTTCGCAGATCGGCGGGATCACGCCAGCGCTTAAGCTGGCCGTTCTGTGTCAGGCCTTTGGCGTTCGCCTTGCGTGGCACGGGCCGGGGGATATGAGCCCCATCGGCGTCGCGGTGAATACCCATCTGAATATCCATCTGCACAACGCGGCGATTCAGGAGTTTATTCCTCGCTCTGCCGCTACCGACGCCGCTTTTCCCGGTGCGCCACAGGTTAAAGACGGGTTTATCTATCCGCCGGTGCAGTCAGGTATTGGGGTGACATTTGATGAAACGCTGGCGAAGCAGTATCCGGTGGTGTACCGCCCGCATGACTGGACGCAAAGCCGCCTCGCGGACGGCGCGATTCACACCCCCTGACGCCAGGCGAGGTTATCGCGATTGTGGGGAATGACATACGTGCAGGTGTAGTTGATATCAATAATATCGCTGATCTCATACACCTGGCCGCCATTTAACATCCCACGGTTATTAATATGCATCGCCGGGCTGCCTTTTTTGCAGCCCAACAGCGCCGCCTGTTCACGGCTGACGCTGACTGCCCGATAGCTGGTCAGCAAATGTGAAATCTGATAGCCCTTGCTCAACACATACTGCTGTAGCGATTGTTCAATCACCTGCTGATTAAGATCGGCAAACAGCGTAACCGGCATACGCGAGATTTCAATTTGCACGGCCATCTCATCAACATAGCGCAGTCGGCAAAACTGCCAGATAAATGTCTCTTCGCTGATGCCAAAGATCTGCTGCTCATCGCGGTCAGGCCGTTTTTTATGCAGGCTAATCATTCGAAAGCGGATTTGATCGAAGCGTTTTTCGGTAATGGAGTTGTATACCAGCGGATTGTTATGCGCCGACGCGTTGATCCAGATCCCGGAGCCCTGCACAATCCGCACAACGCCAATCCGTACCAGTTTTTCCAGCGCCTGCCGGATGGTAAAGCGCGACACGCCATACTCTTCAGCAAGCTGGCGCTCCGGCGGAAGTTTGCGCGAACCAGAGGGATCGTTCTGATAGATTTTACTAAGCAGATCCTGCGTAACAAATTCGCTTTTTTTCATTGCGCTCTCGCTTCATTAGATCAAGGTATAATAGCGGATCCAGCGCTATCATTTGCAGATACTTTCTTTTGTAGCCCGTCCTTATTCTCCAGACAGGAAGATCAACTATGCGAACCCGGCGCCTGATCGTGTTGATCTCGGTTTTACTTATTATTACCGCGCTACTGCCGGTCAGCCTGAGCGTCTGGATGGCGCATCAAAACGCCACCCGGGTTTTTACCGGTGAGCTGGAAAGCTTTTCCGCCAGAGTGATGTTACGAACCAATATGGTCGCCAGTCAGGCCGAAGATGCATTACAACAGCTGGAGACAATTAACGTCACGCCGTGCAGTCGCGAGCATTTACTGGAGATGCGTCGTGTCGCTTACAGCCGCCGCTATATTCAGGAAATCCTTTATTTAAGAGGGCTGCAGCCCGTTTGCTCGTCGCTGGAGGGGAAGAAAAAACGCGCCGCTTTTCCCCGGCCGTTGACCATGACGCCCAAAGGTTATCGCTTCTGGTATACCGCAAAAAGCGATCTGGGTATTGAACATGATATGGTCGCGCTCGGCAGCACGCACTACGTCGTGATGATCGATCCCGAATCGTTGATTGATGTCCTTCCCTACGGGGCCTGGCCGATCAACGTTGCCCTGATTGGGATGAAACGAAACCTGATTATTGCCAGCAGTGCGCCGCTGGCGAATAACGTTTGGGTACAGGCGATGCATACACATCAGACGCAGTTCCAGCATCACGATATTATGTACCATATTATGCGCTATCCGGCGCTCAATCTGGCCACGTTGACCTGGACCTCTACGACCCCGCTGGATAACGACCTGCAACGCCAGTTGTTATACTGGCTTCCTTTCGGCGGGGCCGTTAGCCTGCTGGCGGCCTGGCTTATCCTGCGTATACTGCGCCGCCTTCAGTCGCCACGTCAGCGCCTGCTGGAGGCGATTCGCTCGAGGGAGATTATTGTGCATTATCAGCCGATCATCCTTCTCGAGAATGGACGACTGGCGGGCGCAGAAGCGCTGGCTCGCTGGCCGCAGCCCGACGGCACCTTTCTTGCCCCGGATATTTTTATCTCCCTGGCGGAGCAAACCGGACTGATAACGCCGCTTACGGAATTGATTGTGGAGAGCGTTTTCGCCGATATGGGGCAGTGGCTGCAGCAGCATCCGGACCTGCATATTTCCATTAATATCTCGGCAAGCGATCTGGGCAACCCTGCCCTCCCGACGCTGCTGGAGCAGCACGTCGCGCACTGGCAGCTTGATGCCGGGCAAATTGCGCTGGAGCTGACCGAACACTGCTTTGTCGATCCTCAAATGAGTGCGTCGGTTATCGCAGGTTACCGAAAAATGGGCCATGCTATTTATATTGATGATTTTGGCACCGGCTTCTCCAGTCTTAGCTATTTGCATGGTCTGGAAGCCGACCTGCTTAAAATCGACAAGACTTTCGTTGAGGCACTGGAATACAACAACGTCACGCCGCACATCATTACGCTGGCAAAAACGCTTTATCTTAAAATGGTGGCGGAAGGTATCGAAACCCCACAGCAGGAAGCCTGGCTACGTGAACATGGCGTAGAGTATGGGCAAGGCTGGCTTTACAGTAAGGCTCTTGATAAACACGCGTTTATTGCCTGGGCCGAGAGGAGGTAACGTCGATGAAAAAGCATAACTGGCCGGTGGAAAATGTGCGTCACTGGCTGGAACCGGGCCCCATTGTTCTTATCAGCAGTCGCTGGCAGGAACAGGATAATATTATGACGCTGGGCTGGCATACCATTCTTGAGTTCTCGCCTTCGCTGGTGGGCTGTATGATTTCCGCGGGCAATGCCAGCTTTGAGCGTATTCGACAGAGCGGTGAATGCGTGATTAACTTACCCGATGTCACGATGGCTGACACGGTAGCGAAAATCGGCAACTGCAGCGCGGATACCACCGATAAGTTTGCAGCCTTTTCGCTGACGGCTGAGAAGAGCCAGCAGGTCAGCGCGCCGTCCATTGCAGAATGCCATGCGAATTTCGAATGTCGTCTGTACGATGACACAATGATAAAGCGCTACAACTTTTTCATTTTTGAAGTCGTTGCGGCTCGCGTTAAACCTGAGCCAGAATGGCCGCAAACCCTGCACTATGCCGGTGACGGGGTATTTCGTACCGATGGCGAGGTCATCGATCGTAAGAAATGGTTTACCAAAGTATCCTGAATTGCATGCCGGCAAGAAAATAGCGGCGGGGAAGATCCCCGCCGTAAACGTCATCCCTGAACAAAATGAGGTGGTAAAATATCATTCTCATTTTCGTCATCATGACATTTTACTATTTCACTTTAATGTTATCGGCATGACAGCCATATTATCGCTGGGGAGGTATCGGAAATCCCTTCAGTGAAATGATAAAACTTCCGCCCTCTTTCTTAATTTTCGCCCCGGTATCGCACCAGTCTGACGCGATACGGAAAAACTCATCGCTGCCAACATTCCAGTTAAGGCGAACCTGTTTAACATAGCCTGAGCGCAACAGTTCACAGGCTTCGGTATAGCTACGCGCTACTGAGGTTTGTGGTTTCATTTTCTCTTCTTCAGAATTTTTCGTAATGCTTTGATTTCTTTAGGAGTAAAAGGAGTAACTTCCTCTTCAGTATGCTGACTATCAATGTCATCTTCCGATACGTCCGGGTCATCAGCCAGTTCGAAGGCCGACAGCAATAATTTCTCCGTTGCGGTACTCAGGTTCTCATTATTCACTTCGGCATACTGGCGAAGCTTATCTTTTAGCGTTTCTGCAATTTTGACGTTTAAGACTACAGTGGTCATGTTTAACGCTTCCCTTGTAGGTAATATACAACGTTGATTATTGTGCGCTTCACAGATAATTCTTATCCCGAAACTAATCGCATTGTTATTCTGCACGGGTTTTATGACATAAAAATGAAGGAATTTTTTCAGGGGAGGGAAAGGAAAGTGTACCCGGAAATGGGTGGGGGCCCTGCCAGCTACATCCCGGCACACACGTCATCTGCTCTGGCTGCTTCCTTCCGGATCTGACCTGGTAAACAGAGTAGCGTTGCGGGAGAACCAACAGAGCCCCCATTGAGAGCGTTGTAACCAACGCGCAGGCGCATTATCACTGCTGAGCCCGGCAATTGCAAGCCAGCGAGAACCGTATGCTGGTTTATTGCACAAGCCTTTTGTGCGGCCGCTTTTTCTGACTTCACACGCCCTCTTCCGGCGCTTATGCTAGCTAGCACCCTCATTCAGGAGCAGAACATGGATCCAGAAGACGCATTTCCGCAGCGCGTTTGGCAAATTGTGGCGGCAATACCCGAGGGTTTTGTGACGACCTATGGTGATATTGCGCGTCTGGCGGGTTCGCCACGCGCGGCGCGTCAGGTGGGAGGTGTGTTAAAACGTCTGCCGGAAGGATCAACGCTCCCGTGGCACAGGGTGGTAAACCGACACGGAAACATCTCTTTGACCGGACCCGATCTGCAACGTCAACGGCAGGCGCTGCTTGCGGAAGGGGTGCAGGTATCAGGAAGTGGGAAAATCGATCTCCAGCATTATCGCTGGGTGTTTTAAAACGCCCTCACCATAAAGATGAGGGCGTTTTCATTAGTACACGGTTGGCGCTGGAACAGCAGAAGACGGGGTAATTTGCGTTGGCGACGTTGACGGAACCGTCGTCGCAGCACCGCCGCCAGACTGAATTGGCACCGCCGTCTGCGGAACCGGAACCAGCGTCAGGTCAACTTTGGTACCGCCCTGGTTGATAACCGGTTTCACACCATCGGTAATAAACACCAGCTTATCTTTAACCGTAATCGCTGCACTGAGCAGGATGCGGGCGTTAGGCTGGATATCCGCCGGGTTAAACGGCAGCACGTAGCTGTAAGGCGGCTGCTTGCCCTCGGTACGAACGGCCTTCTGCGCAATAACTTTTGAAGGCGCGTCTGACTGAGAAGCATCAGAAACCGTCACGGTGAGGACCGCGTCAGGCGGTAACGCGACTTTCTGACGGATCCATACCGTCCCTGAAACATTTGGCTGCTTAATAACAGACTTTGAAGCCACACCAGAAGTATTAGGGTTAAGTGCTGGGGTCTGAATATCCGCGCTTTTATCAGCACAGGCTGCCAGAGCAACTACTACGGCAATACCACTTAACATGTGCACGACTTTCATTACGTTCTCCTTATACGCTATGCACTGCGAGATTGATTCCCACCAGATGAGTGGTCAACTGAAAGACAACGTGGATAAGTGTGGCACAAGTCACTTATTTTTGCCTGGAATCAGGCCGTTAATCAGATTTTTGAACCCATCGGACCACTTGCCTTTCTGGGTTATAATGAACTGAACAGCCCGCTATTACTTGAGGAAAGCTATGAGTCAGGCGCTAAGCAACTTACTGACATTATTAAATCTGGAAAAAATTGAAGAAGGATTATTTCGCGGCCAGAGCGAAGATTTAGGCCTGCGTCAGGTTTTTGGCGGTCAGGTAGTGGGTCAGGCGCTTTATGCGGCAAAAGAGACCGTACCGGAAGAACGGCTGGTGCACTCTTTCCACAGTTATTTCCTGCGCCCCGGTGATAGCCAGAAGCCGATCGTTTATGACGTTGAGGTTTTGCGCGATGGTAACAGCTTCAGCGCTCGCCGCGTGGCCGCCGTCCAAAACGGCAAGCCGATTTTTTATATGACGGCCTCATTTCAGGCACAGGAATCGGGTTATGAACATCAGAAAACGATGCCGCCCGCCCCGTCGCCGGATTCGCTGAAATCGGAAACTGAGATTGCCCGCTCGCTGGCCCATTTATTACCGCCGACGGTGAAAGAGAAATTTCTCAGCGAGAAACCGCTGGAGATCCGCCCGGTCGAGTTTCATAACCCGATGAAAGGCCACATCGCTGAGCCCGCGCGTCAGGTGTGGATCCGCGCCAATGGTCCAATGCCGGATGATTTACGCGTGCACCAGTATCTGCTGGGCTACGCCTCAGATTTCAACTTTTTACCAGTGGCGCTACAGCCGCACGGCGTGGGTTTTCTGGAAAAAGGGATGCAGGTCGCGACTATCGACCATTCTATGTGGTTCCATCGTCCATTTAATATGAATGACTGGCTGCTTTATAGCGTGGAAAGCACTTCCGCTTCCAGCGCGCGCGGATTTGTGCGCGGCGAGTTTTATACTCAGGACGGCGTACTGGTCGCCTCGACCGTGCAGGAAGGGGTAATGCGTAACCGGGGTTAAAATAATAAGGCCCGGCATAATTGCTCTGCCGGGCCAGTGACTCAGTATCGATTACGCGTTATACGCATTCTCGCCGTGGCTGTTGACGTCCAGACCTTCGCGCTCCTGCTCTTCCGGTACGCGCAGTCCAACGGTCATATCCGCCAGTTTATAGCCGATGAAAGCTACCACCGCCGACCAGACAATGGTGATGCCAATGCTTTCCAGCTGTACCAGCACCTGATGCCCCATGGTCACGCCTTCTGCATAGCCAACGCCGCCGAGAGAAGTCGCCGCAAAGATCCCGGTCAGGATACAGCCGACAATACCACACACGCCGTGGACGCCAAACACATCACACGGATCGTCAACGCGCAGCACGCGTTTGAGCATGGTGACGCCCCACAGTCCCGCCAGACCCGCCGCGATACCGACGATCAGCGCGCCGCCGACGCCGATGTAACCGCAGGCAGGCGTGACGCCAACCAGTCCGGCAATGGCACCAGAACAGGCGCCCAGCAGAGAAGGTTTACCACGGGTGATCCACTCGCCAAACACCCACGCCAGAATAGCGGCCGCCGTGGCGACAACGGTATTCACAAAGGCCAGCGCCGCGATTTCGTTAGCCGCACTGGCTGAGCCAGCGTTAAAGCCAAACCAGCCAACATACAGGATAGCGGTGCCGGTGAAGACCATCGGCAGGTTGTGCGGTTTGAACGCTTCTTTGCCAAAGCCGACGCGTTTACCAATCAGATACGCGCCCACCAGCCCGGCAATAGCGGCATTAATGTGAACGACCGTACCGCCTGCAAAATCCAGCGCGCCGTGGGTCGCCAGCAGACCGCCGCCCCACACCATGTGCGCAATCGGGATATAGGAGAGCGTCAGCCAGACCACGACAAAAATCAGTACCGCAGAGAAACGGATACGCTCAGCCAGCGCACCGACAATCAGGCCAACGGTAATGCAGGCAAAAGAGCCCTGGAAAGCAACGTGGATATACTGGTAGAAACTGCCCATCACCGCCGTCAGCTCGATATTTTTCAGCATCACCCAGTTGAAGTTACCGAAGAAGCTGTTGCCCTCGCCAAACGCCAGCGAGTAACCGTAAATCACCCACAGTACGCACACCAGCGCGAAGGTCACCGTTACCTGGGTGAGCATGGAAAGTACGTTTTTACCGCGGATTAAACCGCCGTAAAACAGTGCAATGCCGGGGATGGTCATAAACAGCACCAGCGCCGTACAAATCATCATAAAGGCGTTATCGGCTTTATCCGCCACCGCTGGTGCTGCCATGGCGAGACCCGGTAACAGCGCCACCGTCCCCAGAGCCGTTTTGATCGTTGCTATCTTCATTGTCTTGTTCCCTATCACTGTGTGCCAGGAGTTAAAGTGCCGCTTCGTCGGCTTCGCCGGTACGAATGCGAATAACGCGTTGCAGCTCGGCGACAAAAATCTTGCCGTCGCCAATTTTTCCGGTGTAGGCCGCTTTACTGATGACGTCGATCACTTCATCCAGCTGATCGTCGGCGATGGCGACATCAATCTTTACTTTCGGCAGAAAGTTCACGCTATATTCCGCCCCGCGATAAAGTTCAGCATGCCCCTTTTGACGTCCGAAACCTTTCACTTCGGTCACGGTAAGCCCCTGAATACCAATAGAAGAGAGCGCTTCACGCACGTCCTCGAGTTTAAATGGCTTAATTACCACTGTTACCAGCTTCATAGATCCCCTCCAGTCAGAATTCAGTTTTGGCCGCAGCTCACACGGATGAACAAAGCAAGCGGCGTGCCAGAAATGATTTTGTGTGGCGGAAGTGCGGAGAATATGAAAGCAGAAAGTGTGACCGGGGTTCAGATTATGTCTGGTTAAAAAAAACGCACCATGCTGGTGCATAGTGCGTTACGTTATTGCACCACAAACTCTCGTCGCGAGCGCGGTGCCTGAAAGTGGTGCGTCAGGCGCTCAGTGATTCATCCTGTTTATCGGCCTGAAGCTCTTCTCCGGCAAGCTGGAGTTGATACATCTGCCAGTAACGTCCTTGCGCCGCCAGAAGTTGCTGATGCGTGCCCCGCTCCACCGCCTGTCCGCGATGCAGGACCATGATGGTGTCTGCGTCAACAATCGTCGACAGGCGGTGAGCAATAACAATCAGCGTGGTCTGCTTGCGCACTGCCGCCAGCGCCAGCTGGATCGCGCGTTCCGTTCCGGAGTCGATATTGGCCGTGGCTTCGTCAAGGATCAGGATCTGCGGGGTATCAATCAGCACCCGCGCCAGCGCCAGAAGCTGTTTTTGCCCGACCGACAAATTATTCCCCTGCTCGCCCAGAGGCGTGTGGATACCGTCACTCATTCCGCGCGCCAGCTCCGCCAGCTGGACCGTCTCCAGCGCCTGCCACACCTGTTCTTCACTGATGGCCCGGCCAAGGGTGACATTGGTGAGGAATGAGTCCGCCAGCACCACCGGATCCTGCTGGACCATCGCTACGCCGTGGCGCAACGTCGTGTGACTCAGCGAGGCCAGCGGCCGCCCGTCGAGACGAATTTCTCCCTGCGTAAGCGGATAGTTACCCATCAACAGGCTGGCGAGAGTGCTTTTACCGCTGCCGGTATGCCCGACCAGCGCAATAAAGCTGCGCGAGGGGATATGCAGGCTAATATCCTGTAATACCAGCCGGTCCTGATGATAGGCAAAAGAAACATTTTCAATATCAATGGTCCCGCTGCGCAGCGGCTGGTCATCAATGCCATAGTCCTGGCGAGGACGGTCCATAAGTTCGAAAACGCGCTCGCCGGCAACCACCGCCTGCTGGAGCATTGACTGCTGGGTGGTCAGTTCAATCAGGGGTTCGTTGAGGCGTCCCAGATAGCTGATGAACGCATACAGTACCCCGACCTCAATGGTGCCGACGGAGGTAAAGCCGAACAGCATCAGTAATCCGCACAGGACCAGCGCGGAGAACAGGCTAAGCAATGGACGCAGCAAAAAGCCGTCCAGCTTCAGGGTTTGCATGCACGCCTGATAGTGCGCATAGCTGGCTTCGCGCATTCGCTCGCCAAAACGCGCCTGCTGGCGGAACTGCTGGATCACGCTCATGCCGTTGATGACTTCATTAAAGCCATCGTTGATTTCAGCAAGCCAGGCGCGTACTCGTCTGACGATCGGCGTGCTGTAGCGCTGATAAATCAGCATCACAATGATCACCGCCGGGAAGATGGTGATGGCGACCAGCGCCATCCGCCAGTCGAGGCTGAACATAGCCACCAGCATTGCGCCAACCAGCGCCGCACTTCGCAGTACCGTAGCGACGACGGTGACGTAGAGATCGCGGATCACTTCAGTATCATTCGTAACCCGTGAAATCAGCTCCCCGACGGGCTGGGTGTCGAAGGCGCTGAGCGGCTGGCGCAGCGCTGCATCCATCACATCCGTGCGTAATTGCTGGACCACGCCCACCGCTGCCCGGTTGAACAATAGCGACTGGGCATAGTGCAGCCCGGCCGCCAGCAGCTGAAGGCCAATATAGGCCGCCGCCAGGCCGCAAATCGGCCCCAGCGGCAGCGTGCGTTTTGCGACCATATTGTCGATAAAATAGCTGATCAGCAGCGGGCCGCTGACTTCCGCAATGGCCGCCCCCCACAGCATCCCGACGGCCAGCGCCAGCGGTTTACGCCAGGGCGAGCCATATTTCAGCAGACGTTTGAGTGTGGGCCATAACTGGCCAAAACTACGCATGGGTGGCCTCCTCCGGCTCGTCGTCCAGCGCCGCTTCAAGCTGCTGATAGCGGTACATATCACGATACCAGCCAGGCTGAGCGGCAAGCGTTTCGTGCTCGCCGCGCTGGCTGATATGCCCGTGCTGCATAACGATTATCTCATCCGCCTCGGTCAGGGCAGAGAGGCGATGCGCGCTGATAATCACAGTACGCCCCTCGCCCCACTGGCGAAGGTTATGCAAAATTTGATGTTCGGTGCGTCCATCGACCGCCGACAGAGCATCGTCGAGGATCAGGATCTCCGCATTGACCAATAGCGCACGCGCGATGGAAAGGCGCTGTTTTTGTCCGCCGGAGAGCATCACCCCGCGCTCGCCCACTTCCGTCTCATAGCCCTGGGGCAAACGCAGGATATCCTCGTGGACGCTGGCAAGGCGCGCCACCTGCTCAATCTCCTCCTGTGTAGCCCCCGGTTTGCCCAGCGCAATATTGCTGGCAACGGTATCGGAAAACAGGAATGGCGTCTGATTGACGATAGCCAGACGGCTGCGCCAGTTATCAATTTTCAGGTGGGGAAGCGGAATACCGTGGAAACGGATCTCACCGCTATCGACATCGAAATGCCGCTGGATCAGCGCCAGCACCGTACTTTTCCCCGCGCCGGTCGGCCCGCAAATCCCCAGCATTTTCCCCGGTTTTAGCGTGAAGTTGACATTGTTAAGCGTGGGGTGCGCCGCATGCGGCCAGCGGAACTCTGCGACGGCCACCTCGAGCGTACCGCGCTCCGGTGGCAGGGTTTGCGTACCGTCGTTGACCACTGGCGCTTCAGAGAGCATCGCGCGAATACGACTGTAGGCGGCGCTGCCGCGCTCAACGATATTAAACATCCACGCCAGCGCCAGCATCGGCCAAATCATCAGCCCGAGATACATCACGAAACTAGTCAACTCGCCAAGGGTTAAGGTGTTGTTGATTACCATCCAGCTCCCGCCGCCAATCGCCAGCAGGTTCGCCGTGCCAATCGCAATGTAAATGGTGGGATCGAAACGCGCATCGATAAGCGCGACGCGCAGGTTCTTCGCCCCGGTATCCGCCGCATCGGCGGCAAACAGCGCCGACTGGCGATCCTCCAGACCAAAAGCTTTGATCATGCGGATGCTGGTCATGCTCTCCTGGGTGCGGTCGTTCAGCGATGAAAACGCCGCCTGCGCCAGTTTAAAACGCTCATGGAGCTGATCGCCGTTACGCTTGATCATCATCGCCATCACTGGCATCGGCACCAGCGCCAGCAACGTTAGCTGCCAGCTAATTTGCGTGGACATGACGATCAATACTGCGCAGCCCATCACCAGAGAATCGACCAGGGTTAATACTCCTTCTCCGGCGGCAAAAACCACGCGATCGACATCGTTAGTCGCACGGGCAATTAAGTCACCGGTACGGTGGCGCAGGTAAAACTCCGGATGCTGGCGGCTAAGCTGGCGGTAATAATCTTCGCGCAGTTCGATAGCAAGCTGGTAAGACGCACCGAACAGCAGCACGCGCCAGACATAGCGCAGCAGATACACCACTACCGCAATCACCGCCATCAGACCTAACCACATCAGCACTTGGGTTGAGCTATAGTGCTGCTGGGTAACGCCATCAACAATAATGCCCACCACTTTGGGCGGGATCAGCTGCAAAATAGCAATAATGATAAGCAAAGCCACGGCCCCGAGATAGCGTCGCCATTCCCGGCGGAAGTACCAGCTTAGTTGAGCAAATAATCGCACGCGATAAAATCCTGAATTCCCGATTGGCCCGGCGATAACGCCGGGAAATTAGTCGATGGGGAGCGCCGTCGTATGTTTGATTTGCTCCATCGCAAAGCTTGACGTGACGTCAGATAAGCCTGGCACGCGGCTCACCAGCCGTTTATAAAAATCATCGTAGCGTTTCATGTCGGCGACCTGCACCTGCATCAGATAGTCATACTCTCCTGCCATGCGCCAGACGCCCATCACTTCCGGCAGTTCGCTGACCACTTTCACCAGTTGGTTGTACCACTCACTGCTGTGATGCTGAGTTTTGATGAGAACGAAGGCGGTCAGCCCCAGCCCGAGTTTTTCCGCATCCAGCAGCGCCACTTTACCGAGCAGGACGTTGTCATCTTCCAGCTTTTTCAGCCGCTTCCAGCAGGGGGTGGTGGTCAGATTAACGGCATCCGCCAGCGCCTGCAAAGACAGGGTGCAGTCCTGCTGGAGCAGTGAGAGCAGTTTACGGTCAATTTTATCTAACACTGTCCTCTCCCGGAGAATAAATTTCTCTTTCAATTGTAATTTAAAGGTTAAATAGCAACAATTTTTTCCGTGCTTTTCGCTACGCTGGGCACAAAATGACAAACGGAAAATCATTATGAATCGCACCTGGGTAAATCATGCCATCAGCGAAATTAATGCTGACTATCAGCGCTCCGCCGACACGCATCTTATTCGTCTGACGCTGCCGGGATTTACCGGCATCCCACTCTATCTGAAAGATGAAAGTACGCATCCGACGGGCAGCCTGAAGCACCGTCTGGCGCGATCGCTGTTCCTTTACGGCTTGTGCAACGGCTGGATCCAGGAAGGAACGCCGATCATCGAAGCCTCTTCAGGTTCAACGGCAGTATCGGAAGCCTACTTCGCCCGCCTGCTGGGACTGCCGTTTATCGCCGTGATGCCTGCCTGCACCGCCAGACGTAAGATCGAACAAATCGAATTTTACGGGGGTCGCTGTCATTTTGTCGAAAGCGCCTGTGAGATTTATGCCGCCTCTGAAACGCTGGCGCGCGAGCTGAACGGTCATTATATGGATCAGTTCACCTTTGCCGAGCGCGCAACGGACTGGCGCGGCAATAATAATATTGCCGACAGTATTTTCCGTCAGATGCAGAATGAGCCGCATGCGGTGCCGTCGTTTATCGTGATGAGCGCCGGTACCGGCGGCACATCTGCCACTATTGGCCGCTATATACGCTGTCAAGGTTATGACACCCGCTTAGCGGTCGTCGACCCGCAGAACTCGGTATTTATGGACTACTGGCAGACCCGCGATGCCAGCCTGCGCAGCACGGTGGGGAGCAAGATTGAAGGTATTGGTCGCCCGCGCGTGGAGCCATCGTTTATCCCGGACGTGGTGGATGAGATGCTGCGCGTACCGGATGCCGCCAGCGTCGCCACCGCGCAGTGGCTGGAAACGCAGCTTGGCCGCAAAGTCGGGGCCTCCACCGGCACCAATATGTGGGGAGCACTGCAACTGGCTGCCAGAATGCGCGAGGAGGAACGCCGGGGCGCTATCGTTACGCTGCTCTGTGACAGTGGCGAACGCTATCTGGAGACCTATTACAATCCGCAGTGGGTTATGGAGAATATTGGCGATGTGACGCCGTGGAAGACGGAAATCGCGCGGATCGTTAAATAAAAAAAGCCAGACACGGAGTCTGGCTTGCTGGAAAAAATCTTGCTATTCGGGGGAATAAGGAAGATGTGGAGTATCCAGCCAGTGAGCCAAAAAATGAGAGACTGCCTGCGTCTGGCAGTGTCCTATCACCGTCAAATGGGGCAGACCATCAATAAGCTGCGGCATGGCGTTGCCCATAATCAACCCGCGCCCGACGCTGGAAAGCATTTCGCTGTCGTTCATCGCGTCGCCAAAGGCCATGCATTCCTGCATTGAAATGCCGAGATGCCGGGTGAGCGCGGTCAGTGCCGCGCCCTTATTACATCCCACCGGCAGAACCTCCAGGCAGTAGAGCGCAGAGAAACAGAGATGGGCGCGGTCGCCCAGCGCTTCCTGAAGCTGAGTTTGCAGACGGCAGAGATCATCATGCTCGCCGCAAAAACAGATTTTCGTCACCTCATCACTCGCCACGCGCTGTAAATCGCGGATCTGATAACGGAAGCCGCTGAAGGCGTGCGCCTGAAGCAGGAGCGGGACCTCTTTGTCCGTAAACCAGCCGTCGTCATTAAAAATGTGCATACTGGCATCGGTCTGCCACTTTCCGTGCAGAACGGTCTCAACCACATCGGGAGCCAGATCCTGCTGATGAAGTAGATCCCCTTCAAGAGAATGGATCCGCGTTCCGTTACCGGTGATCAGAAAGGCATCCAGCGCCAGTTCGCCAATGACATGGCGCATTTCCAGCGAGTGACGACCAGTAGCAAAGGTCAGCGTAATATCGCGATCGCGCAGGCGTTTCAGGGTCGTCAGCGTGCGATCTCCCAGACGATGGTCCGGCATCAATAGTGTGCCGTCCATATCAAATGCAGCCAGTTTGACCATGATCGTTTCCCGATAAATAAGGCGTTTGTCTTGCCCTAAAGTATCCGATGAGATATACGGAAGTAATAGTGAATAGTTAATGAATATTGTTCCGGGTTTCTTATGCGACTGCTTAACCGACTGAATCAGTATCAGCGCCTCTGGCAACCTTCTGATGGTGCGCCGCAGGAAGTTACCATTGCCGCGCTGGCCGCCCGCTGTTTTTGCAGCGATCGGCATATGCGTACGCTGTTACGCCAGGCACAGGAGGCGGGCTGGCTGCGCTGGGAAGCTCGCCCGGGAAGGGGGAAACACGGTGTACTAACGTTTTTGATTTCTCCTGTGACGCTGCGCAATGAGATGATGGAGCAGGCACTTAACAGAGGCCAGCAGCACAACGCGCTTGAACTGGCCCAGCTGGCTCCGGTTGAACTGCGGGCGCTGTTACATCCTTTTCTCGGCGGTCAATGGCAAAACAATACGCCTACCCTGCGCATTCCGTATTATCGGCCGCTTGAGCCGCTGCATCCGGGCTTTTTATCCGGCCGCGCAGAGCAGCATCTGGCGGAGCAGGTTTTCTCCGGGCTGACCCGCTTTTCCCAGGATTCAACGCAGCCACAGGGCGATCTCGCCCATCACTGGGAAGTTTCAGACGACGGGCTGTGCTGGCAATTTTATATCCGCTCAACGCTCTACTGGCACAATGGCGACGCGGTCACTACCGGGCAGCTTCAGGCGCGTTTGCAGATGCTGTTAACGCTGCCCGCCCTGCGCAGGCTATTTGCCAGCGTCAACCGCATTGAGATCACCCACGCGCAGTGCCTGACCTTCATTCTTGATCGTCCGGATTACTGGCTGGCGCACCGGCTTGCCAGTTATTGCAGTGTACTTGCCCATCCGCAGCATCCGGCGGTCGGCACCGGGCCGTTTTGCCTGAAAATCTTCGAGCCGGATCTGGTGCGGCTGGAGAATCACGATCGTTACCATCTGACGCACCCTCTGCTGAAGGCTATTGAATACTGGATCACGCCGCAGCTTTTTGAACAGGATCTGGGGACCAGCTGCCGCCATCCGGTGCAAATTGCCATTGGGGATCCTGAAGAGTTGAGCCAGCTCAGGCTGGTCAGCAATAGTATCAGCCTCGGCTTTTGCTACCTGGCCCTGCGCCAGAGCAAGCGATTAACCCCGCAGCAGGCGCAGCGGGTGATCGACCTGATCCATCGCACCGCCCTGCTGCAAACGCTTCCGCTGGATGAAGGGCTGATTACCCCCAGTCATGAGCTTTTGCCCGGCTGGGCGATTCCGGAAGGTTCGGCACAGAACGACACGCCGCTGCCATCAACCTTAACGCTGCTTTACCATCTTCCCGTTGAACTACATACCATGGCGCAACAGCTTAAAGCCGCGATGGCAGCACAGGGTTGTCAGTTGACGCTGATTTTTTATGATGCGAAAAACTGGGAGGGATGCGCCGACCTGACGCGTGCAGACATCATTATGGGCGACAGGCTGATTGGCGAGTCGGCAGAATACACGCTTGAACAGTGGCTGCGCTGCGATCCTCTGTGGCCTGCGCTGCTCAGCGGCCAACACTTCAGCCAACTGAGAGCGACGCTGGATCGGGTACAGCAGCATCCAGACGCACCGCAGCGCTCTGCCGCACTGGAGCGGGTTTTCGCCGCCCTGATGTCGCAGGCTATTTTGACGCCGCTGTTTAATTATCACTATCGGGTCAGCGCGCCGCCGGGCGTAAACGGCATTCGTCTCAATACCCGCGGCTGGTTTGATTTTTGCTCCGCATGGCTTCCGGCTTCAATACGGTGAAGAAGCTGGTCGCCGCGGTTCGCAGACGTTACCATAGCTTTTTAAGTTTTGAGCGGGAAAAGTAATGAAACGCGCCGTTGTGGTTTTTAGCGGAGGACAAGACTCCACCACCTGCCTGATTCAGGCTTTGCATCAGTATGACGAGGTTCACTGCGTCACGTTTGATTATGGCCAGCGTCATCGGGCAGAAATTGATGTGGCACGCGAACTGGCGCTAAAGCTGGGAGCACGAGCGCATAAGGTGCTGGACGTGACGTTGCTGAATGAACTGGCGGTCAGCAGCCTGACCCGCGACAGCATTCCGGTGCCGGATTATGAACCCGACGCCGATGGCATCCCCAATACCTTTGTGCCGGGACGTAATATTTTATTTTTAACGCTGGCGGCGATTTACGCCTACCAGGTGAAAGCGGAAGCGGTGATCACCGGCGTGTGTGAGACCGACTTCTCCGGTTACCCGGACTGCCGTGATGAGTTTGTAAAGGCGCTTAATCATGCGGTAAGCCTCGGGATGGCGAAAGATATCCGCTTTGAGACGCCGCTGATGTGGCTGGACAAAGCCGAAACCTGGGCGCTGGCCGATTACTGGGGCAAGCTGGATCTGGTTCGTCGTGAAACGCTGACCTGCTATAACGGTATTAACGGCGACGGCTGTGGTCAGTGCGCCGCCTGTAATCTGCGTGCCAACGGGCTGAAACATTATCTCGCGGACTCGACGGCGGTGAAGGCGGCAATGCAGGAAAAAACCGGGCTGGCGTGAATGATGCCGGGTGTGGTTATGCAGATTGGGGGTGACGCAGCGTCGTGATGCCGGGTGGCGCTGCGCTTACCCGGCCTACAGATTGACCATGTCTTATGAATCAATCACTTGCGCCAGATCGCAGGCCCGGTAAGGCGAAGCAGCCACCGGGCATTACCGGCACGCGGCGTTAGTCCGCCTTCCCTTCTCCCGGCATCATCGCTTCAAGTTTCTCCCGCAACTCTCCCTCCAGCGCCAGCGCTTTCTGGGTTTTCAGGTCGATGCACACAAAAGTGATCAGCGCATCGGCAACGACCTGCCCTTCTGGCTCAAGCGTCACCACCTGACTTAACACGCCGCTCTTACCGTTAAGCTGCTGTAACTGGCTGGTAACGGTGAGCAAATCGCTCAACACCGCCGGGCGGCGGTAGTTGATATTGATATTGACCACCACAAAAGCGATGTTGTGCGCGGTCATCCACTGAAAACTGTCGCTGTTTTCCAGCCCGTCCCAGCGCGCCTCTTCCAGAAACTCCAGATAGCGGGCGTTGTTCACGTGCTGATAGACGTCGAGGTGAAAACCCCGAACTTTGATTTGAGTCTGCATAGCGCAATAACCTTTATTGTTGTAATAAGAGACAGAGGCCACACCACTGGTATGACCTCTTTAGTCTGGCAAAAATCTGCCGCCATGCAACTCTTCAGATGAAATTTATAGCGTCAGGTGAGTGAGGTTCCGTTCCACCAGCGAACTGCCCATTCCCGGTACCTGCTGCAAATCATCGAGCGACTTAAAGGGACCATATTCTTCACGGTAGCTGACAATCGCCTGTGCTTTCTTCAGCCCTACCCCGTTCATCGCCTGGGCCAGCTCCTCAGCCGATGCCGTATTGACGTTCACCCTGGTGCCCTCATCATCGCTGGCTTTCACCGCATCAACCGCTTTACTGTGCGCGGCTGGCTTTGCCTCAGATGCGCTTTGCGTCGCCTGGGCTTTTGCCGCAGGCTGTGCAGCCAGCCCCTGAAAGCTGATCCCGGCACAGGTCAGCGCGACGGTGATGATCGCCATTTTGATTCCACGTTTCATGCTGTTATCTCCTTGTTTGTTGACAGCAAAGTCACGATAGCGGGATACAAAACGGGAAACAAACGGCGAATGTCAGAAATGGAAAAGGCCGCGAAAGCGGCCTTTAATTATTGCAACGCGTTGCAAAATTGTGGAAGCAAGCTCGTTATTGTTGCTGCTCGACGATATCGCCGTATTTGATTTTGGCCTGTTTACGCAGATTGCTCATCAGCGCTTCAAATGCGATTTGCGCATTGTTACGGGTGATGCCCTGTACCATCGCTTTTTTCTGCTCATCTGGCATGGTGCCGGCTTTAATTTCATCCAGCGCCAGCAGTACGACGTTACCCTGCATGTCATTGGCAATGCCGTAGGACGGTTTGCCCTCAGCCGGCAGCGCCAGCGTGAACGCGGCCTGGCTTACCGGATCCTGACCCGTACGGGTCAGCGTTTTCGCTTCCCCAAAGTTCAGACCCGCAGTTTTCATCGCCTCATCGCCTTTACCCGTTTGCAGGGCAGCCAGCAGTTTCTCCGCGTCCAGCTTCGCCTGCTGCGTTGCTTTCTCACGTTTAACGTTCGCGGCCACCAGCGCTTTAACTTCAGCCAGCGGCTTAACGGCTTCGGCTTTATGCTCGCTCACGCGGATCACAAAAGCACGATCGCCATCAACGGTGATGATGTCAGAGTTACTGCCCGGTGTGCCATTCTGCCCGACCAGCGCACCGCTGAAAATCGCATCGGAGACGGGTTTAAAGTTCAGTTCTTCCGGCAGGCTGTTACGGTCAAACCAGCCGGTTTCAACCGCTTTTACGCCTGCTGCCTGCTCTGCACCCGCTAATGACTCATTGTCATTGCTGGCGGCTTCGCTGACTTTCTGTTGAAGAGCAAAATACGCATCCAGCGCTTTTTCCTGTTTCACTTTCGCGGCGATGTCATCACGCGCTTCCGCCAGCGGTTTCACTTTCGCAGGCTGAGTATCATCAAGACGGGCCACGAGGAAACCGACGGACGATTTAATGACCCCGGAGAGCTGGCCTTTTTCTTTCAGGCCCGCGTCTTTCAGTTCCGGTAGCGTACCCGCATCATCCATCCAGCCGATATCACCGCCGTTACGGGCAGAGATAATGTCGGTGGATTTTTCTTTCGCCACGGTCGCGAAATCCGCCCCTTTATTCAGCTCATCCAGTACCGCCTTCGCATCAGCTTCGGTTTTGGTCTGAATTACGCTATAGCGGTTACGCGCGGACTGGGTAAACTGATCCTGATGCTGATCGTAGTACGCCTGAATCTCTTCGTCAGACGCGTTCTGTTGCATCGATGCCGCGTCCATTTTGATGTAGCTTACGCGGAACTGCTCAGGCGAGACAAACTGACCTTTATTCTGTTCGTAGGCAGCCTGAATCTCTGCATCGCTGGCCTGCTGTTTTGCCGCCAGCGCATTCACGTCGATGGTGGCCTCACGTACTACGCGCTGCTGAGAGACCAGCGCCGCCAGTTCATCCGTTTCACCCGGCAGCATAAAATCGGTGCCAACCACGGCGTTAATCAATTGCTGAGTGAGCAGCTGATTACGCAGCGCCTGCGCGTATTGATCGGCCGTCATCCCCATACGGTTTACCAGCTCGTTATAGCGGGTGTTGTCGAACTTACCGTTGTTCTGGAAAGCCTGGGTTGAGAAAATGGCCTGTTTAACCTGATCGTCACTGATGCCGAGGCCCAGTTCACGAGCGTACTGGTCGAGTAACGCTTCATCAATCAAACGAGTCAGCACCTGCTGGCGCATCTGTTTGATGTAATTTTCATTAGACGCCAGCTCAGAGTATTGATCGCCCATCTGCTGCTGCATCCGGTTACGTTCGCTGGCAACCGCGTTTTCAAACTGCTGGCGACCAATTTCCTGGCCATTCACTTTTGCGGCGTAATTATTGTTACCGCCAATCAGGTAGCTGCTCACGCCGGTCAAAATGAACGACACGATAATGATACCGAAAATAATCTTGAGTACGAGACTGTTAGCCGCCGTACGTAAGTTGTCCATCATGGTGTAACAACGCTCCGCTGTAGATGACTTTATACGTCGCGCAGCATAGCACGAACCCTGCGCGTGAGGGGGTATTGTGACAAGAAAACGGGGCGGTTGTCAGCAGCAAAAGCAGAAATCCCTCATCACAAATAAAAAAGGCACATCAAATGATGCGCCCTCATACTGTGTCACATCCCTTACGGGAGACGATCAGTTAACTGCGTCTTTCAGCGCTTTACCCGCGCGAAAACCCGGGACTTTAGCGGCAGCGATGGTGATCTCTTTACCTGTTTGCGGGTTGCGACCAGTACGGGCAGCACGCTCTTTCACAGCAAAAGTACCAAAACCTACCAGTGCAACGTCATCTCCGGCTTGCAGAGATTCAGTGACAGAAGCAATTAAAGCATCTAACGCACGTCCAGCCGCAGCTTTAGAGATATCAGCCCCTGCAGCAATTTTGTCTATCAGTTGAGATTTATTCACTGTTCTCTTCCTCTCTTTATAATTTATATCGTACATGAATCCTTCATCGTACGACCGCGCAGCAGTTATAACAGGACTGACATGCCCTTACAACACTCGTTACCTATGACGTGCCAGACCAGCAATCTAAATTAGCTATACAAAAAAAGGCTGGCAAGTCCGAATTCACTCACCAGCCCTATTTTTATTAGCGCTCTTTGCGCAAGGTCACTATTTTGCGCTTACGACCTGCATTCCTGACGGTTCATTTTGCAATGCGAGACTCAGAACTTCCTCAATTCGCTTCACAGGATGAATCTTCAGATCGGCAATGACGTTGTCCGGGATCTCTTCCAGATCGCGTTTATTCTCGTAAGGAATAAGGACCGTTTTGATCCCGCCGCGATGCGCTGCCAGCAGTTTTTCTTTCAGCCCGCCGATTGGCAGTACCAGACCACGCAGGGTAATTTCACCGGTCATCGCGACATCGGCGCGTACCGGGTTGCCGGTTAAGCAGGACACCAGCGCGGTACACATGGCGATACCGGCGCTCGGACCATCCTTCGGCGTTGCCCCTTCCGGGACGTGAACGTGAATATCACGTTTTTCGTGGAAGTCGCCGGTAATGCCCAGCTTCTCCGCACGCGCGCGAACCACGGTCAACGCTGCCTGGATAGATTCCTGCATGACTTCACCCAGAGAACCGGTGTAGGTCAGCTTGCCTTTACCCGGCACGCAGGCTGTCTCAATGGTCAGCAGATCGCCGCCCACTTCCGTCCACGCCAGACCCGTTACCTGACCCACGCGGTTTTCGTTGTCCGCGCGGCCATAGTCAAAGCGCTGTACGCCAAGGAAATCTTTCAGGTTATCGCCGTTGATTTCGATGTGCTTAAGCGTTTTGTCGAGCAGCAGTTGTTTCACCGCTTTACGGCACAGTTTGGAGATTTCACGCTCAAGGTTACGTACGCCCGCTTCGCGGGTGTAGTAGCGAATAATGCCGATAATCGCGCTGTCATCAACGGTGATTTCGCTGCTTTTCAGTGCGTTACGCTCAATCTGCTTCGGCAGCAGGTGCTGTTTAGCAATGTTCAGCTTTTCATCTTCGGTGTAACCGGACAGACGGATCACTTCCATACGATCCAGCAGCGGAGCCGGAATATTCATGGAGTTGGAGGTCGCCACGAACATCACGTCGCTGAGATCGTAGTCCACTTCCAGATAGTGATCGCTAAACGCCACGTTCTGCTCAGGATCTAATACTTCGAGCAGCGCGGAAGCCGGATCGCCGC
The DNA here is from genome assembly GCF_029319185.1 of Superficieibacter sp. HKU1. NCBI lineage: Bacteria > Pseudomonadati > Pseudomonadota > Gammaproteobacteria > Enterobacterales > Enterobacteriaceae > Superficieibacter > Superficieibacter sp. HKU1. The sequence continues at coordinate 1,274,801 of NZ_CP119754.1, read as the reverse complement.
GCATGTCGGACGACATTTTGTCGATCTCATCAAGCAGGAACAGCGGGTTTTTAACGCCGACTTTCGCCATTTTCTGAATCAGCTTGCCTGGCATCGAACCGATATAGGTACGACGGTGACCGCGAATTTCCGCTTCGTCACGCACGCCGCCCAGCGCCATACGGATGTATTTACGCCCGGTAGCTCTGGCAATGGACTGCCCCAGCGAGGTTTTACCTACCCCCGGCGGCCCCACCAGGCACAGGATCGGCCCTTTAAGCTTGTTCATCCGGCTTTGCACCGCGAGGTACTCAAGGATACGGTCTTTAACGCGCTCCAGCCCGTAATGGTCGGTATCGAGGATTTCCTGCGCCTGACGCAGGTCTTTTTTGACCTTGCTACGCGCGTTCCACGGCACCTGCACCATCCAGTCGATATAGCCGCGAACCACGGTCGCTTCCGCTGACATCGGCGACATCATCTTCAGCTTTTGCAGTTCAGCTTCGGTTTTTTCTTTCGCCTCTTTCGGCATTTTCGCCGCGTCAATTTTACGTTTCAGCGCTTCATTTTCATCTGGCGCATCATCCATCTCGCCGAGTTCTTTCTGAATGGCTTTCATTTGCTCATTCAGATAATACTCACGCTGTGATTTTTCCATCTGCTTTTTGACGCGGTTACGAATACGTTTCTCAACCTGCAACAGGTCGATTTCGGACTCCATCATCGCCATCAGATACTCAAGACGCTCGTTAATGTCGGCCATCTCAAGTACGGATTGTTTGTCTGCCAGTTTTAATGGCATATGCGCGGCGATGGTGTCCGCCAGGCGCGCCGGATCGTCAATACTGTTCAACGAGGTCAGCACTTCCGGGGGAATTTTTTTATTCAGTTTGATATAGCCTTCAAACTGACCGATCGCGGTGCGTACCAGCACTTCCTGCTCGCGCTCGTCCATTGCTGGCGATTCCAGATACTCTGCCTTAGCAGAGAAATGCTCGCCGTCATCAGACAATGCGGTAATACGCGCTCGCTGCAACCCCTCAACCAGCACTTTTACAGTGCCATCAGGGAGTTTCAGCATTTGCAAAATAGAGGCCACGGTCCCGACGGTGAAAAGATCGTTAACACCCGGCTCATCCGTTGATGCTTCTTTCTGCGCTACCAGCATGATTTTTTTGTCATGATCCATAGCGGCTTCAAGGCAACGGATAGATTTTTCCCGCCCTACGAATAAGGGTATGACCATGTGCGGATAAACCACCACATCGCGCAACGGCAATACGGGGATTTCAATGCGTTCAGAACGCTCAGGATTCATAGAGCTCTCTCTTAGTTTAGTGTCCGCCAGGTAAACAGATAGCACTGTACTGCATGCATCTTTAACATGTGATTCAGTATATGGGGATGATTCCCCTACATTCAACGCTATGTTTAAAGGAAAAATAAAAGGGGAGATAAAATCCCCCCTTTTTGATTAACTGATTGTATGGATTGGCTAATTATTCGCCAGATGCCTGCTGTGCTTCAGAGGTACCGTAAATCAGCAGCGGTTTGGTTTGCTCGGTGATGACCGACTCGTCGATAACCACTTTTTCGACTTCTTCCTGAGACGGAAGGTCGTACATGGTATCCAGCAGCGCGGCTTCAACGATAGAGCGCAGACCACGGGCACCGGTTTTACGCGCCATCGCTTTTTTGGCGATCGCATCCAGTGCTTCATCACGGAACTCAAGCTCGACGCCTTCCAGATTAAACAGCGCCTGATACTGCTTGGTCAGCGCGTTTTTCGGCTCTTTCAGGATCTGAATCAGCGCTTCTTCGCTCAGCTCGCTCAGTGTAGCAACCACCGGCAGACGGCCGATAAATTCCGGAATCAAACCAAATTTGATCAAATCTTCCGGTTCAACCTGGGCCAGCAGTTCACCTTCGCTCGCTTTATCAGACTGCGCTTTCACCGTGGCACCAAAACCAATACCGGAGCCAGTTTCTACGCGATGCGCAATGACTTTATCCAGACCGGCAAAGGCACCGCCGCAGATAAACAGGATCTTAGAGGTGTCAACCTGTAAAAATTCCTGCTGCGGATGTTTACGTCCGCCCTGCGGTGGAACGGCAGCTACCGTACCTTCGATCAGTTTCAGCAGCGCCTGCTGTACCCCTTCCCCGGACACGTCGCGGGTAATTGATGGGTTGTCAGACTTACGGGAGATTTTGTCAATTTCATCGATATAGACGATGCCGCGCTGCGCTTTCTGAACGTCGTAGTCGCATTTCTGCAGCAGTTTCTGAATAATATTTTCGACGTCTTCACCCACATAACCGGCTTCGGTCAGGGTTGTCGCATCGGCCATGGTGAATGGAACATCCAGCAGACGCGCCAGCGTCTCTGCCAGCAGGGTTTTACCGGAACCGGTCGGGCCAATCAGCAAAATGTTACTTTTGCCCAGCTCAACGCCGTTGCTGGTATCACCATTGCGCAGGCGTTTGTAGTGGTTATAAACCGCAACCGCCAGGACTTTCTTGGCCTGCTCCTGACCGATAACATAATCGTCAAGGTGATGACGGATTTCATGCGGCGACGGCAGGGCGCTACGTTCGCGGTGCGGTGCCACTTCTTTGATCTCTTCGCGGATGATGTCGTTACATAAGTCGACACATTCGTCGCAGATATACACGGACGGTCCGGCAATCAGTTTACGCACTTCATGCTGGCTTTTGCCGCAAAAAGAGCAGTACAACAGTTTGCCCGATCCATCTTTGCGTTTATCTGTCATGAGTAAAAACCTCTTTTTAAGTTCTTTGTGCCGCACATCACGACGCAAATGCCATTCTTAAGCGCAAGCCGCTTCGCAAGCGTTGTGCCGCCGTACCTATAGTATAGCGGCACACTTACTGCCTGGGCATCAATTACGTTGGGTCAGGATAGAGTCTACCAGACCATATTCTACGGACTCAGCAGCAGACAGGAAACGATCGCGCTCGGTGTCGCGTTCGATCTGCTCAAGAGATTGACCCGTGTGGTGTGCCATAAGTTCATTCATGCGACCTTTTACTTTCAGGATCTCGCGGGCATGAATTTCGATATCTGTCGCCTGGCCCTGATAGCCGCCCAGCGGTTGGTGGATCATCACGCGTGAGTTCGGCAGACAGAAACGCTTGCCTTTCGCCCCTGCGGTCAGCAGGAAAGCACCCATGGAAGCCGCCTGTCCCATACAGATGGTGCTGACGTCCGGCTTGATAAACTGCATGGTGTCATAGATTGACATCCCGGCAGTGATGACCCCGCCTGGCGAGTTAATGTACAGATAAATATCTTTTTCCGGGTTTTCCGCTTCCAGAAAGAGCATCTGCGCCACAATCAGGTTGGCCATATGATCTTCGACCTGGCCGGTCATGAAAATGACGCGTTCCTTGAGCAGACGGGAGTAAATATCAAAAGAACGCTCACCACGTGAGGTCTGCTCAATGACCATGGGCACCAGGGCCATGTGCGGTGCAAAATTATCTCGTTCGCCACTGTATGACATTTCCGTCTCCTGGATAATAATTGAAAAAAGCGCTGTACTGATGGTTACCACGTAGACGGATTATACACTTCTTCATCCCTCAGGCTGCCCTTCGTTGGCCGCCTTTTACTAAACGCTTTAACGCTATTTCGGTATATCAGTCAGAAACTTTACGGCTGTCTCCCCGTTATGGGTACGACATCACTCTATTTCAAGCATAACAATCTTTTGCTGTTACGCTAACACTGAAATAGCGTTTTGGCACTCTTTCAGAGCATTAACGGCAGCAAAAAAAACCCGCCACCGGAAGGTGACGGGTTTTTGAACAAACATCGAACAAAAGGCGCTATAAATTACGCCTGTTGGTTCATCAGTTCGCTGAAGTTAGTGGCTTTTTCAGTCACGTTGGCTTTTGCCAGAACGGTTTCCACAGCCTGCTCTTCCAGAGCAACATTACGCATGTTGTCCATCAGCTCTTTGTTTTTGCTGTAGAACTCGATCACTTCTGACGGATCTTCGTAGGCAGATGCCATCTCTTCGATCAGACCTTTAACGCGATCTTCGTCAGCTTTCAGTTCGTTGGTACGAATGACTTCGCCCAGCAGTAAGCCAACAACCACGCGACGTTTAGCCTGCTCTTCGAACAGCTCACGCGGCAGTTCCAGCGCCTGTTTTTCGTTACCGCCAAAACGCTGTGCAGCCTGACGGCGCAGCACGTCGATTTCGCTGTCGATCAGGGCAGCAGGAACATCGATTTCGTTGGCTTTTACCAGACCTTCGATAGCCTGCGTTTTAACACGGTTACGCACCGCGCCTTTCAGCTCGCGTTCCATGTTTTTACGCACTTCAGCACGCAGACCGTCGATGGAACCGTCTTCAACGCCGAAACGTTTGATGAACTCTTCGGTCAGTTCCGGCAGCTCACGCTGTTCAACTTTTTTCAGGTTGATAACGAATTTAGCCGCTTTACCTTTCAGGTTTTCTGCGTGGTATTCTTCCGGGAAGGTCACGTCGATGGTGAACTCTTCACCCGCTTTGTGGCCTTTGATACCGTCTTCAAAGCCTGGGATCATACGACCCTGGCCCAGCGCCAGTACGAAGTCAGAGGCTTTGCCGCCTTCGAACTCTTCGCCGTCTACCGAACCGCTGAAGTCGATGGTAACGCGATCGTCTTCTTCAACTGCGCCGTCTTTATCAGACCAGGTCGCCTGCTGCTTACGCAGGGTGTCGAGCATGGTATCAACGTCAGCGTCAGTCACTTCAACAATCGGTTTTTCAACGTCGATGGTTTCCAGACCTTTCAGCTCAACTTCCGGGTAAACTTCGAATTCTACGGAGTAGGTGAAGTCTTCGCCCAGTTTGTATTCGCCCGGAACATAGTTCGGCGCACCGGCTGGATTAATTTTTTCCTGGATGATCGCATCAACAAAGTTGCGGCTCATCAGGTCGCCCAGAACGTCCTGGCGAACAGAAGCACCGTAACGCTGAGCAACGACATTCATCGGTACTTTGCCCTTACGGAAGCCGTCAATACGTACTTTCTTCGCAACGTTGACCAGCTCGCTTTTTACAGCGGTCTCGATGCTGTCAGCAGCGATTGTAATAGTCAGGCGGCGGCCAAGGCCCTGAGTGGTTTCAACTGAAACTTGCATCTTGTTACCTCAAAAAATCACAGTGCTCGGTCAACTCTACCTGGAAACATGTCTGTGTTTCACAGGACCGGGATGTTCTCTCTAATCAGAAACCCATTCCCTGCGTCAGAATCATCCCGAAGACATTCCGAAAAATAAGACGCAGCATTATAGCGGCATCACTTTTATGAGTCGAGAACGGTTATTGCGCGTGCGGCTGCACTTTTCACAATTCACGGCTAATTTTGTCTGAACGCTGTACATTTTGCGCAAAATTCAGACAAAACAAAACGGCCCGCAGGCCGTTTTCACATAATCTGTAGCAACATACTGGAAAAGTTCTTATTGATGCAACCAGGATTGCTTAAGCAATGCTGCCCGCCCCACGACAGGGTGGAGAAGCAAAGATGGTGTCCTGTAGCCCTTCCCACTCTTTATGGGTGTACGTATGCAACGCCAGGGCGTGCACAGTGGAAGACAGTTCGCTGCTCAAAGTACTGTAAATCATTCGATGGCGGCTAAGAAAACGTTCGCCGGTAAAACAGTCGCTGACCAGAACCACTTTAAAATGACTTTCTGAGCCAGCCGGTACGTTGTGGCGGTAGCTTTCATCAACCACTTCGAGGAACACGGGGGCAAACGCTGCCCTTAATTTATCTTCGATTTGTTCGCGTATCATCATGAATTTACTCCTCCGACAACGTTGAGATGTCGCCCATCCCTTTAAATCGTAGCCGCTTTTACCGTTTCCATTACATTTAGACAACAAAAATTTAGCTTTCAGCTGATTTTATCTGCCAGACGAGTAAAGTTCATGGGCTGATGCCTCTGATTTGCCACAGATATCCTTCTTTAAGATGTCAGCAGGTCAGAAAACGGACAGCATGGTGAATTTACCTGCACCAGGCACTTCCCCTAATTGTTAGCGATGTTATGATGGCGGGAATTTTCTTCTTATAAGTACACATTGCGCTGAGAACCCGAAAATGTTTAAAAAATTACTCTTTCCATTGATGGCTATGTTCATGCTGGCGGGTTGTGCCACACCGCCCACGACCATTGATGTTTCACCTAAAATTACTCTGCCGCAGCAGGATCCGAGCCTGATGGGCGTCACAGTGAGCATTAACGGCGCAGATCAGCGTCCGGATCAGGCACTGTCGAAAGTCACCCGCGACAACCAGCAAGTCACATTGACCGCATCCCGCGATCTGCGTTTCCTGTTGCAGGAAGTGCTGGAGAAACAAATGACCTCGCGTGGTTATATGATTGGGCCAAACGGTGCGGTGGATCTGCAAATTATCGTTAATCAGCTGTACGCCGATGTATCGCAGGGTAACGTGCGTTACAACATTGCCACCAAAGCGGATATCGCCATCATCGCTACCGCTGCTAACGGCAGCAAAATGACCAAAAATTACCGCGCCAGCTACTCTATTGAAGGTGCGTTCCAGGCATCGAACAAAAACATCGCTGATGCGGTTAATAATGTCCTGACTGATACCATTGCCGATATGGCGCAGGACACCACCATTCACGATTTCATCAAACAGAACGCGCATTAATTCTGTTTACTGACCCGGCGCAGGCCGGGTCAGTGCTTATCATTTATGTCCAGCCACTATTTGCAACGCTTTCGGCAGCCTAAATCTGCCATTCTGCTGATCCTGGGTTTTGCCTCAGGCTTACCGCTCGCGCTTACCTCCGGCACGCTCCAGGCGTGGATGACCGTCGAAAATATCGATCTTAAAACCATCGGCTTCTTTTCGCTGGTCGGTCAGGCGTACGTCTTTAAATTTCTGTGGTCGCCGCTGATGGACCGCTATACGCCGCCGCTATTTGGTCGGCGACGCGGCTGGCTGCTGGCAACCCAGCTTCTGTTGCTATTGTCGATTGCCGGGATGGGGTTTCTCGAACCCGGCAGCCAGCTACGCTGGATGGCAGCGCTGGCGGTGGTGATCGCCTTCTGTTCGGCATCGCAGGATATCGTTTTTGACGCGTGGAAAACGGACGTGCTGCCCGCGGAAGAACGCGGTACCGGGGCGGCAATCAGCGTTCTTGGCTACCGCCTTGGGATGCTGGTTTCCGGGGGACTGGCGTTATGGCTGGCGGACCGCTGGCTTGGCTGGCAGGGAATGTACTGGTTAATGGCGGCGCTGCTCATTCCGTGCATTATCGCCACGCTGCTGGCGCCGGAACCCGCAGACACCATCCCGGTCCCCAAAACGCTGGAGCAGGCCGTTGCCGCTCCCCTGCGTGATTTTTTCGGTCGCAATAATGCCTGGCTTATTCTGCTGCTGATTGTGCTTTATAAACTCGGCGATGCCTTTGCCATGAGTTTAACCACCACCTTTTTGATCCGCGGCGTGGGCTTTGATGCCGGTGACGTCGGGGTGGTGAATAAGACGCTGGGACTGCTGGCCACCATCATCGGCGCGCTATACGGCGGGATTTTGATGCAACGCCTGTCGCTGTTTCGCGCCCTGCTGATTTTTGGCGTACTGCAAGGGGCGTCGAACGCCGGGTACTGGCTGTTGTCGGTGACGGATAAAAATATGATCAGCATGGGTGCGGCGGTATTCTTTGAGAATCTGTGCGGCGGTATGGGGACAGCGGCGTTTGTCGCATTACTGATGACGCTGTGTAACCGCTCCTTCTCGGCCACCCAGTTTGCCCTGCTGTCGGCGCTTTCAGCCGTGGGACGCGTGTATGTTGGTCCGATTGCCGGCTGGTTTGTCGAAGCGCACGGCTGGTCTGTGTTCTACCTGTTCAGCGTGGTCGCCGCCGTGCCGGGATTATTGCTGCTGCTGGTGTGCCGTCAGACGCTGGAATATACCCGGCAACATGCGGGCTTCCTGCCGCGCATCCGCTTCCCCCGCGCCTACCGTCTGGCACTACGGCTGCTGATGCTGGGCTGCCTGTTGCTGGGTCTGTGGCTGGTTACCGTCATCATTAACGCCACCGGCGCCATCAGCATAAGCTTTGCGCCACTGCTTCTGGAGGCCGGAGCAGCAATCGCAATAGCCGGTGTCGTATGCGGCGGGATGCTGGATTATCTCGCCTTACGTCAGATATCGGTCGCAGAGCGATAAGAAAACGTTATTTGCCGTTGTAATCACCGCAGGTAATTATAACGGCAGCCTCGCATTTTTTATTTTTTAAAATATTTGTTGTTTTGTGCGTTATTGAATTCTGGAAATTATTAGCAATTTTCCAAAAAAATATTTTCCCCTAAACCGATTCAGCTGCTAGCGGTTTTATTTCCCTCCCGGTAAATGTCTTTTATTTGATATGCATTTGTTAATTATTTGTATATTTTAAGCAATGGTTATACCAATTGCCCTTTCCGCCCTTCTTTTGCGCCCGGTTTCGTTATAACACCCGCGCCACGCCTGCGCTGGTTGAAAAGTAGACATATTGCGCAACATGTGTGACATAGACGGCAGAAGACAGTAACACTTAACTGACACTGCTCCATTCATGTTTACAGTAATGTAACCTTCCCTTAAAATGACCATACTCTTTAAACGCCACCAGATCCCGTGGAATTGAGGTCGTTACATGAGACTCAGGAAATACAATAAAAGTTTGGGATGGTTGTCATTATTCGCAGGCGCTTTTTTACTCAGTGGCTGTGATTCTGCACTCCTTGACCCCAAAGGACAGATTGGACTGGAGCAACGCTCACTGATACTGACGGCTTTTGGCCTGATGATGATTGTCGTTATTCCCGCCATCTTGATGGCTGTAGGTTTTGCCTGGAAGTACCGAGCGAGCAATAAAGATGCGAAGTATAGCCCTAACTGGTCACACTCCAATAAAGTGGAAGCTGTGGTCTGGACGGTGCCGATTCTGATCATCCTGTTCCTTGCCGTACTGACATGGAAAACCACGCACTCGCTTGAACCCAGCAAGCCGCTGGTTCACGACGAGAAACCCATCACCATCGAAGTGGTTTCGATGGACTGGAAATGGTTCTTCATCTATCCGGAGCAGGGCATTGCTACCGTGAATGAAATCGCCTTCCCGGCGAACACCCCGGTCGCATTCAAAGTGACCTCTAACTCCGTGATGAACTCGTTCTTTATCCCGCGTCTGGGCAGCCAGATTTATGCGATGGCGGGCATGCAGACCAACCTGCACCTGATCGCTAATGAAGCGGGCACGTATGACGGTATCTCCGCCAGCTATAGCGGTCCAGGTTTCTCTGGCATGAAGTTTAAAGCTATCGCGACACCGGACCGCGCGGCATTCGATCAGTGGGTGGCGAAGGCAAAACAGTCTCCGAACGCCATGAGCGATATGGCAACGTTCGATAAGCTCGCTGCGCCCAGCGAATACAACAAAGTGGAGTACTTCTCCAGCGTGAAACCGGATTTGTTTAAAGATGTTGTTAACAAATTTATGGGCCACGGGAAGAGCATGGACATGACCCAACCGGAAGGCGAGCACGCTTCGCACGACGGTATGGAAGGCATGGACATGAGCCACGCGGAATCCTCTCACTAAAGGGGCCGAGGAAGAAAACGATGTTCGGAAAACTTACACTGGATGCAGTGCCGTACCATGAACCCATTATCATGGTGACGATCGCCGGTATTATCATCGGTGGTCTGGCGGTATTAGCAGCGATCACTTACTTCGGTAAATGGTCCTGGTTATGGAAAGAGTGGCTCACGTCTGTGGACCACAAACGACTTGGTATCATGTATGTCATCGTAGCGATTGTGATGCTGCTGCGTGGCTTTGCCGATGCCATCATGATGCGTAGCCAGCAGGCGCTGGCCTCGGCGGGCGAAGCAGGATTTCTGCCGCCCCATCACTACGATCAGGTCTTCACCGCCCACGGCGTGATCATGATCTTCTTCGTGGCGATGCCGTTCGTTATCGGTCTGATGAACCTGGTGGTTCCGCTGCAGATCGGCGCGCGCGACGTTGCGTTCCCGTTCCTGAACAACCTGAGCTTCTGGTTCACGGTGGTCGGGGTGATTCTGGTAAACCTGTCACTGGGCCTGGGCGAATTCGCACAGACCGGCTGGCTGGCCTATCCGCCGCTCTCGGGAATAGAGTACAGTCCAAGCGTGGGGGTCGATTACTGGATCTGGAGCCTGCAGCTCTCGGGTATCGGGACGACGCTGACCGGGATTAACTTCTTCGTTACCATCCTGCGTATGCGTGCGCCGGGCATGACGATGTTCAAAATGCCGGTATTCACCTGGGCGTCGCTGTGTGCGAACATCCTGATTATCGTCTCCTTCCCGATCCTGACCGTTACCGTCGCGTTGCTGACCCTTGACCGTTATATCGGTACCCATTTCTTTACCAACGATATGGGCGGCAACATGATGATGTACATCAACCTGATCTGGGCCTGGGGCCATCCGGAAGTGTACATCCTGGTTCTGCCGGTCTTCGGGGTGTTCTCCGAAATCGCCGCAACCTTCTCGCGTAAACGTCTGTTCGGCTACACCTCGCTGGTGTGGGCAACCGTCTGTATTACCATCCTGTCGTTTATCGTCTGGCTGCACCACTTCTTCACCATGGGTGCGGGTGCGAACGTAAACGCCTTCTTTGGTATTACCACCATGATCATCGCCATCCCGACCGGGGTGAAGATCTTCAACTGGTTGTTCACCATGTATCAGGGCCGTATCCAGTTCAATACGGCGATGATGTGGACCATCGGCTTTATCGTTACCTTCTCGGTAGGCGGTATGACCGGCGTTCTGCTGGCGGTGCCGGGCGCGGACTTTGTTCTGCATAACAGCCTGTTCCTGATCGCCCACTTCCATAACGTGATTATCGGTGGTGTGGTATTTGGTTGCTTCGCGGGTCTGACCTACTGGTGGCCGAAAGCCTTTGGCTTCACCCTGAATGAAACCTGGGGTAAGCGCGCATTCTGGTTCTGGATCATCGGCTTCTTCGTGGCCTTTATGCCGCTGTACGTGCTGGGCTTCATGGGGATGACCCGTCGTCTGAGCCAGCAGATCGATCCGCAGTTCCACTCGATGCTGATGATTGCAGCAGGCGGCGCGGCGCTGATCGCCTGCGGTATCCTCTGCCAGCTGACGCAGTTCTACGTTTCTATCCGCGATCGCGATTTAAACCGCGACCTGACGGGCGATCCGTGGGGAGGCCGTACGCTGGAGTGGTCAACCTCTTCTCCGCCGCCGTTCTATAACTTTGCCGTGGTGCCGCACGTTCATGAACGTGACGCCTTCTGGGAAATGAAAGACAAAGGCGAAGCGTATCAAAAACCGCAGCGCTATGAAGAGATTCATATGCCGAAAAACACGGGTGCGGGCATCATCATTGCTGCTTTCGCCACGCTGTTTGGTTTCGCCATGATCTGGCATATCTGGTGGCTGGCTATCGCAAGCTTTGCAGGCATGATCATCAGCTGGATTGTGAAAAGCTTTGACGAAGACGTGGATTATTACGTGCCGGTAGCGGAAGTCGAAAAACTGGAAAAACAGCATTTCGACGAAATCACTAAGGCAGGGCTGAAATAATGGCAACGAGCACCTTTAATCAAACGACGGCTCATGCGCATGACCATGAGCACCACGATGCAGGATCGAACAAAGTGTTCGGTTTCTGGATCTACCTGATGAGCGACTGCATTCTGTTCTCGTGCCTGTTCGCCACCTATGCGGTGCTGGTTAACGGCACCGCGGGCGGTCCGACCGGTAAGGACATTTTTGAACTGCCGTTCGTGCTGGTAGAGACTTTCCTGCTGTTGTTTAGCTCCATTACCTACGGCATGGCGGCTATCGCCATGCACAAAAACAACAAAAGCCAGGTGATCACCTGGCTTGCCCTCACCTTCCTGTTTGGTGCCGGGTTCGTGGGAATGGAAATCTATGAATTCCATCACCTGATTGCTGAAGGTTTTGGTCCTGACCGCAGCGGCTTCCTGTCGGCGTTCTTTGCGCTGGTAGGGACTCACGGTCTGCACGTGACCTCTGGTCTGGTATGGATGGCGATCCTGATGATTCAGGTATCCCGTCGCGGCCTGACCAGCACAAACCGCACGCGTATTATGTGCCTGAGCCTGTTCTGGCACTTCCTCGACGTGGTGTGGATCTGTGTGTTCTCTGTAGTTTACTTGATGGGGGCGATGTAATGAGTCATTCAACCGATCACAACGGCGCGTCCCACGGCAGCGTGAAAACCTACATGACAGGATTTATCCTGTCGATCATCCTGACGGTTATTCCGTTCTGGCTGGTGATGAGCGGTGCCATATCGCACGGTGCGATCCTCGGAACCATTCTGGTTACCGCAGTGGTACAGATTCTGGTACATCTGGTCTGCTTCCTGCACATGAATACCTCTTCTGAGGAGCGCTGGAACCTGACGGCCTTTGTCTTTACCGTGATTATCATCGCCATCCTGGTAGTGGGTTCGATCTGGATTATGTGGAACCTTAACTACAACATGATGCTTCACTAAGAGCGGCGAGTATGTTTAAGCAATACCTGCAAGTAACAAAACCAGGCATCATTTTTGGCAACCTGATCTCGGTGATAGGCGGATTCCTGCTGGCCTCAAAAGGCAGCATTAACTATCCGCTGTTCATCTATACGCTGCTTGGCGTATCTCTGGTGGTCGCCTCTGGTTGTGTTTTTAACAACTATATCGACCGTGACATCGATCGTAAGATGGAGCGGACGAAAAATCGGGTGCTGGTCAAGGGGCTGATCTCGCCAAAAGTCTCGCTGGTGTATGCCACCTTGTTGGGTATTGCTGGCTTTATGCTGCTGTGGTTCGGTGCCAATCCGCTGGCCTGCTGGCTGGGGGTGATGGGTTTCGTGGTGTATGTGGGTGTTTATAGCCTGTATATGAAACGTCACTCGGTCTACGGCACGCTGATTGGCTCTCTCTCCGGCGCTGCGCCGCCGGTGATTGGCTACTGCGCGGTCGCCAATCAGTTCGACAGTGGAGCGGCCATCCTGCTGGCTATTTTCAGTCTGTGGCAGATGCCCCACTCCTACGCCATTGCGATTTTCCGCTTTAAGGATTATCAGGCGGCGAACATTCCGGTTCTGCCGGTCGTGAAAGGCATTTCAGTGGCAAAAAACCACATTACGCTGTACATCGTAGCGTTTGCTATCGCCACGCTGATGCTGACTCTGGGCGGCTACGCCGGATATAAATATCTGATCGTCGCCGCTGCGGTAAGCGTCTGGTGGCTCGGGATGGCGTTGCGCGGTTACAAAGTGGAAGATGATAAAGTCTGGGCACGCAAGCTGTTCGGCTTTTCCATCATCGCCATTACCGCGCTGAGCGTAATGATGTCCGTGGACTTTATGGTGCCGGATTCACATAGTTTGCTGGCTTACGTCTGGTAAGCCTATAAAAGGCATAGCCCAGGCTATGCCTTTTTTCTTTATAACGTGACGCCTTTTCTGAGGATCAGATTGCCGTATGCCGCCGTTTCGCCGGTAAGCACGATGGCGTAAGCCTGGCGCGCCCTCTGATAAAAATCTTCACGACCCACCCGGATAAAGCGCACTTCATTGCGAAAAGATTCAAGCACCTTACTATAGCGCTGCTCTACGACATCCTTCCCCGCGATCTCTTCGTCAAACGCCATCATGATTAACGGTTCAACGCGGTCGTCCAGTTCTATCAGCGGCATAATCGCCGTCAGAAGCTGGCTTACCGACAGGCCATCGGCACGGATTACCCTGTCGCTCAGCGAGTGCGCCGGGAAATGCGCGTCGGCCAGCAGAATTTCATCGCCGTGACCCATTTCCGCCAGCGTTTTCAGTAACGCCGGCGAGAGGAATGGCGAAATATTTTTAAGCATGCCGGAACTCCCTGGTTAGTAACGCTTGTACAGCGGCCCGTAATTCTGACAGGCCCGATAATCCTGACCTTCAACATCCATGCCATGTGCTGCCCAGGCGGAAGGACGCCAGATATCTTTATTTTGCAGATTATGCATGCAGACCGGAATACGCAGCATTGATGCCAGAGTGATGAAATCCGCACCGACGTGACCGGCGGTTAATACCCCATGATTAGCGCCCCAGTTCGCCATCATCGTATATACATCCCGGAAAGCCCCCTGCCCTGTTAGCCTCGGCGCAAACCAGGTGGTTGGCCAGCTCGGATCGGTACGCTGATTAAGGATGTGATGAACTCCCTGCGGCAGTTCCACGCTCCAGCCTTCGGCAATTTGCAAAACGGGACCAAGGCCCGCGATTAAATTAATTCGCGTCATGGTAAAGGGAATGCCGCCGCGACTCAGAAAACTGGACGAGTAGCCGCCGCCGCGAAAATACTCGCGCATAGCGGGATACCAGGTCGTCGCATCAAGACAGGCATCGGCTTCCTGCGGCGTCACCTGCCAGTGCGGTTTTAACGTCGGATGGCCGGACGAATCCGTTTGCTGACCGGTGCCATCCAGCGCCGCCGACCCGGAATTAATCAAATGAATGATGCCATGGGAAGCCCGACCGCTAAGCTGATGCCCGGTTACGCGTTCAACGGCCGCCGGGGACCAGTAGGTTCTGACGTCCGCAAAGATTTGTGCGGTTCCCGTTAGCAAATGCCCAAACAGCATCGCGACGCCGTTAAGACTGTCGTTTTCCGTCGCCACAATCGCGGGCTGCCGTACGCCGTTCCAGTCGAAAGAGCTGTTCAGTAGCGCTTCCGCCATATCCGCGTTGGGATACTGATCGCTCCAGTGACGCTGTCCCTGAAACCCGGCGGCGATAGCGTTATATCCCAGCGCCTCCTCTTCTCTGCCGAGGCCGGCAAGTCTGGCATTACCCTGCATCATGTCGCGGATGCATATCGCAATGAGCAGACTTTCACGCAGTACATGCTGGTTTTGTTCTGCGCTAAGACGCAGGGCTGACGTATTTTTATCTTCACCAAAATGAAAACGTCGTTGCGCCCAGTTCAGCGCCAGTTCGGCCTCTTCTTCATCATAAATATGATGGTCGATGCGGCGGCGCAATTCCGTCATATCGACAGCCTGGACTTTCATACCCAGCCAGGATTCAAAAAAAGCATGATCGACAATGGAACCGGCAATCCCCATAGACACGCCGCCTAACGAAAGATAGCTTTTGCCCTTCAGCGCGGCGACGGTTAATCCGGCGCGGACAAAGCGCAGGATCTTCTCTTCAACGTCTGCCGGAATAGCGGTATCCCCCGCATCCTGAACGTCCTGGCTATAGATAGCAAACGCCGGTAGCCCTTTTTGATTATGCGCAGCAAGCGCCGCCGCCAGATATACCGCCCCCGGCCGCTCGGTGCCATTAAAGCCCCAAATCGCTTTCGGACGCTGCGGCTCCATATCAATCGTCTCGCTGCCATAGCACCAGCAGGGCGTTACCGTCAGCGTTAAACCAACATTGTGCGCCGCAAACTTTTCTTCGCAGGCAGCGGCCTCTGCCAGCCCGGCAATGCACGTATCGGCAATCACACACTCAATCGCCGTTCCGCAGGCATGACGTAATTTTTGCGTGATCAGACTGACCGCGGCCTGGGCCATTGCCATCGTCTGACCTTCAAGAGATTCGCGTATTCCCATCCGCCGTCCATCAATCACCGGACGGATGCCGACACGTGGCAATATCATTTTACCCGCCATAATCGCTCCTTACTTTCAGATAGATAAATAAAAATCCTTGCTAACTCGAGTTAGCATATGAATTCCACTACGTTAAAAACAATCAATTTCCCTGTAACTTGTGAACGACATCACATCTCAATAACTGAAAGGGAGGGAACGCGATATCAACAGATAAGGGGTATACTGACCGGATAAGGGTTAAATATTCACAGTAATGAATAAGATAGAGACAGGCAGAGATGGCCAAAACAGTTGAACAGATTGCGAACGATTTGAACTTATCCGTCACCACCGTGCGGCTGGTGCTCAACGGTAAGGCGGAGCAATACCGCATTAGCGCCAGAACACAAAACAGAATACACACGCACGTCGAGCGTTATGGCTATGTTCTCAATCACTCTGCACGCAGCCTGAAACTGAACAAAACGGATACGTTAGGGTTAATTATTCCCAATATTTCAAACGTATTTTTCGCGACCCTCGCTGAAAAGCTGGAGCTACGCTGCCGCCGATCGGGTTATCAGTTAATGATCACCTGCACCTACGATGACGTTGATTATGAAAATAAACTGGTCAAATCCCTCATCGCACGCAACATCGACGGGCTGTTTGTCGTGCCCGCCACGCTGGAAAATCAACAGCACCATTTACGGCTGGTTAAAAAACCGCTGGTCCTTCTGGACAGAGACTTTACTTTCGCCACGACGCCGCTGGTTGAGAGCCATAATTTTGCAGGAGGCGAAACGCTGGCCAACAGCGTACTTGATGCGGGTAAACTGCCGCTCTGGTTTCTGGTGGGCGATCCACAGTTACCCAGTATTCGTGAACGCATAGCCGGTTATCAAAAAGCACTGCTGGAACGCGGCTTACCAGCGGAAAGCTGGGTCATGACCGGCTCAGGTAATTCCCACGAAGGGGGGTACCAGATGATGAATCAGCTTCTTGATACGCATGGAAAACCTGATGCGTTTATCGCCTCATCCCTGCCGGTACTTGAAGGGGCAACAGACGCTTTACGGGAACGTTTTGGCCTCATTCCGGCAGATATTAATATTGGCACTTTTGATGAGCATCCTATGCTGGGTTTCCTTGGAAACAACGTCTGGTCAATGCAACAGGATGAAGATACCTGGGCAGAAAAGGCCTTTGAACTTATGCAAAATGCGCTTGACGATAATCCGGTCAATGAAGTCATAAAAGTACAGATGAAGCTAATCAGCCGCAAAAAAAACGATTAACACCCACTGCGTGGCACACTGGTACCACGCAGGCTTTAGTCGTTGCCTATTCCGCTTCAGCTTTTAACGATCCGTTAATTCCTTGCAATACGCACGAATTCATCATCTGAGAATAATAAGCATTGTTAATAAAATAATAACGCATAATGATTCCGGTTAGCAGATAGAAACACGCGGGCACCAGAAGCATAATCCAGGATAATCCGGCCACCGCTTCTACGCTCTGCGCGCCCAGCGAGGTATAGCCAACCCACGCCAGAAGGTAACCGGTAATGGGCCCGGCAATCCCCATCCCCAGTTTCTGACAAAACGAAATCATACCAATTGCCAGCCCGGACGCATCGATCCCGGTTTTACATAAGCCGTAATCAGATGCTTCGGTAATAGAAGACCAGAGAATGGGCGTATTGATCTGCGATACGATCGAACACAGCAAATAAAAAATGGTCGCGCCATAAATATCGCCTTTACCAACCATCCACCATGCCAGAACGGACATCAGCGCTGACGCATACATGGAATAGCGAAAGACTTTTACTTTACAGTAAAAGCGGGTAAGCCAGGTGGAAACCAACGGCCCCAGAATGCCGCCAATCGATCCCATACTCATAAAGAGTGCGATGCCAAACCCATCGCTGGCACCAGCAAACTCTTTACCATACAGAATAGCGACGCTGCCATTGACCAGAAAACCAACGAACAATACGATCATTGCAAGACTGATGACCTGCCACTGATCGTTCTTAACCAGCCCTTTAATTTGACGCGCCAGAGGTTCGGCAGCTTGTGTCTTAATCACGCGCTCTTTTACGTTAAAGGCGCAAAACAGCATAATCGCCACGCTGACTGCGCCGACGACGGCAAATGCCATCGCGTAGTTACTGCGAGGATCGCTCCCCTGAGTCACCCACCAGGGAACGAATGTCGAGACAATCAGCGTGGCCACTTTTGCCATCGGAAAGCGAAACGCATTGGCATTCAGGCGTTCCTGCGGATCGGAAGTTATTACACCGATTAATGAAATATAGGGAATTGCCAATACGGTAAATGAAAGGCTATTAAAAATATAAACACCGGTTGACCACGCCATTTTCTCGCCGTAGGTTTGGCCGAAGGTCGTGAACAATAGCCAGAGTGACACGCCGAAGGGTAATGCGCCGATAATTAACCAATGCCGGTAACGTCCAAGCCGGGTACGGAATTTACTGGTTAATATTCCCATTAATGGGTCGGATACCGCATCTATGGTTCTGACGATCATTAAAATCCAGCCTGCATCAACAGGCGTTAGTCCTACCACCTGAACAAGAAAAGCATAAATTAAGATTGAAGCCGAAATAATTGATATGGTCAGCGCCATATCTCCAGCGCCATAGGCGCTCTTTTCGAGAACCGATAAACGTGAGCTCATAATATTATTCCCGTAATTCGGACAAAGTAATATCAGGCATACGCATTTCTCAGCAAATACAATATAAAGCGTAATGCGTATACCTTAATATTTATTTATGGCTAAAAGGGCTGACCACTTTATTTTTTTGCGCTTTCACCCAGGTTGCAGCGATTTTTTTATTAACCTCAGCCTGTCTTTTTTCCTGCCACGTTATCAGTCGTTGCCGGGCATTTTCTTTACCCTTGCGCATTTCCGGACTTAATGCAACCTCCTCCAGCGGTGCAAAAGGCTCGCCGGGTCTGGCCGGAATGCGCTCCTCAACCGGTTGCATCGTCAACGATGGCGAAGGCAATTTCTGATACCAGTATACGGTTGAAGCCCAGTCATCTGCCAGATGGTTAGCGTGACCATGCTCCATCGTTACGCGAATTCGCTTTTTGAAATGTACCGGATCGGTAATGTGGAAACGATAGCTGGTCTGGAAACCCGGCACGTGCGAATCATGCAGAGAAGTACCGATAAATGGTGCAGAACAGTCCTGCATTCCCCACGCATGGTTAAAATAGTCCTCCGTTCCCGTACCGTGGATAGTCGGCGGCCATGCGGGATCGTCATCAATAAAAATCATCTCATCCCCTTCCCCCCACCAGGTGGACTGGCGATGGCGAACGGAGAGATTGCAGCCGATGTAATGTCCCTCGCCAGCAATATCAAGAAGGATATAGTTATTGTCGCCGGTTTCATTAGCGATGTTAACTTCCGGACTATTGACCTGTAGCTCAGGTGCCCAGCCTTTGCAGGGATTTTCGCGTTTCCACCACGCATGAAAATACGCGATATCCGCAGCGTGCTTTTCCGGATAAAATTCAAAGTCTATGTTGAAATATTGTCCGTAAGGGATATCGTTCTGATTCTCTACTTCAATTATCGCCCGCTCATTAAACGGCATCGGCAGATAGCAATTACAGGCGGCGGTAGCGCCCGGCTTATAGTTTTCTTCAGGACGACAAGAAACCATAAAAGGCAATGAGGTAAAGCTGGCCGGAATGGAATGCCCAATGCAGAAAAAATCCCCCAGCGGAACAATAACGGAAGGCTGCGCCTGGTTATCCCAGTAAAATTTAAGTAACACCTTACGGTAATACGCATCGTCATGTTCTTCCCAGCTGACACCCAGCGCATTATTGATTTCATTGATCGGCGCAACGTATTGCCCTAACGTCGGGTCAATCAATCCCGGGCCAATAATCTTCCGGCAAAACTGGGTCATCCAGATATGGGTTATACACCCGCTACCGCTGATATCCGCCAGTCTGACGGTTTCACCTGCCGGTATCATCCAGTTATCCTGATTGCGCCCGCTTTGGTCCCAGCTTGACACCCGACCGCTGGATGCATTTTTCACGCGGCACAAATCCTGCATAAAGCCAATTTTTTCTACTGACATCTCCATCGCCTCCCTTCACTGGCGGATAAAAGTACCTACGACCTCTGTCATTGAGGTTTGCTCACGTTAACGTGCGATATTGTCTCGCTACTGCTAACTCGAGTTAGCAAAGTAATGCGCAGCAAAAACCCTGACAACAGAGTTGATTAAATAATGTGACAACCATCATTATTTTTGTTTTAACACCATGATAAATAAAACAAAAAATCACATGCGAGTATGGGATGTGAGAAAAAGGGCGCTACCGTTATAACGGGGCATAAACTCTGAGCGGGTAACGTTTCGTCATTGCGCTGGTTGTGATGGTATTCGTGAATTTGAGAGGCTGAATTCATAGGGTCTACTGGCTTACACCTGACCATATGAGTCGTTCGGCTAAGGTGTTTTGCGGCCCACGTTTTCATTTTAAGAACAATATTTTCACCATGTAATATTTGTTAAATAACCCTTTGTTTACCCTCGCCCCTTGCCGCACTACACTATGTCCGATTTTCACGTCGAGGTAGTAATGAACGATTACAAAATGACGCCAGGCGAATTGCGCGCCACCTGGGGTTTAGGGACCGTCTTTTCTTTGCGTATGCTCGGCATGTTTATGGTCCTGCCGGTTCTGACCACTTACGGCATGGCCCTGCAGGGGGCAAGTGAAGCCCTGATTGGCCTGGCGATTGGCATTTACGGTCTCGCGCAAGCCGTTTTTCAGATCCCGTTCGGCCTGCTTTCCGACCGTATCGGCCGCAAACCGCTGATCGTTGGCGGACTGGCGATTTTTATCGTTGGCAGCATCATCGCTGCGCTCTCCAGCTCCATCTGGGGGATTATTCTTGGGCGCGCGCTTCAGGGATCCGGCGCCATTGCCGCGGCGGTAATGGCCCTGCTTTCCGATTTAACCCGTGAGCAAAATCGCACCAAAGCAATGGCGTTTATTGGCGTCAGCTTCGGCATTACCTTTGCGATTGCCATGGTGCTGGGTCCGGTAATCACTCACAGGCTCGGGCTGAACGCACTGTTCTGGATGATTGCCGTTCTTGCCTCTGCCGGTATCGCCCTGACGTTGTGGGTGGTGCCCAATAGCACCAGTCATGTACTGAACCGCGAGTCCGGAATGGTAAAGGGCTGCTTTAGTAAAGTGCTGATGGAGCCGGGACTGCTCAAGCTTAATTTCGGCATTATGTGCCTGCATATTCTGCTGATGTCGACCTTTGTTGCCCTCCCCGGCCAGATGGAGGAAGCGGGTTTCCCGGCGGCAGAACACTGGAAGGTTTACCTGGTCACCATGCTGATCTCGTTCGTTTCGGTGGTGCCGTTCATTATTTATGCCGAAGTAAAACGGCGGATGAAGCGGGTCTTTTTGGTGTGCGTTGCGGTCCTGCTGATTGCCGAAATTGTGCTGTGGGGCGCAGGCCCACACTTCTGGGAACTGATCGCTGGCGTTCAGCTTTTCTTTCTGGCATTTAATTTGATGGAAGCGCTGCTGCCATCGCTGATCAGCAAAGAGTCTCCGGCGGGCTATAAAGGCACGGCGATGGGCGTTTACTCCACCAGCCAGTTTATCGGCGTGGCGATTGGCGGTTCGCTAGGCGGCTGGGTCGATGGCTTTTTTGATTCGCAAACCGTGTTTCTGGCGGGCGCGTTACTGGCGACACTCTGGCTGCTGGTCGCCAGCACCATGAAAGAGCCGCCGTATGTCAGCAGCCTGCGGGTGGAAATTCCGCCGGAGGTCGCGGCTGATGAAACGTTAAAAGAACGTCTGCTGGCGGCGCCAGGCGTGAGTGAAGTGCTGGTGGTGGAAGATGAGCATTCAGCGTATATCAAAATCGACAGTAAAGTGACGAATCGCTTTGAGATTGAAACAGTTATAAAAAAGGTATAAAAACGTCAGGGCGATATTACGCGCCCTGACAACAAGATTAATCGCGGAAGTTCTTAAACTGGAACGGTTGTCCCAGATCGCCGCCGCGCACCAGCGCCATCACCGACTGCAAATCGTCGCGGGATTTCCCGGTAATGCGGATTTCTTCCCCCTGGATTTGCGCCTGTACTTTCAGCTTGCTGTCTTTAATCAGCTTGACGATTTTCTTCTGGATCGCGCTTTCAATGCCCTGCTTCAGCTTTGCTTCAACGAACCAGGTTTTGCCGCTGTGAACGAATGTTTCCGGCACGTCCAGCGACGTCCCTTCAATGCCGCGTTTAAGCAGTTTGGCGCGCAAAATATCCAGAAGCTGATTAACCTGAAAGTCAGACTCGCTCAGCACCTTGATTGTCTTATTTGCATCGTTCAGCTCAAATGTGGCTTCAACGTTGCGAAAATCAAACCGTGACTCAACTTCGCGGCTGGCGTTATCTACCGCGTTACGTGCTTCCTGAAGATCAACTTCAGAGACAATATCGAAAGATGGCATCTTTTCCTCTCCCTTCGTTTCTTTTGCGATGCATAATACCCGCCACACGGCATAACTCAACTTGTTCTGTCCAGTAGCATAGCTGAAAACGCTATAATGGACGTATTGCAGGTGAGGAGGATGAATGAAAATTACCGTACTCGGATGCGGTGCACTGGGACAATTATGGCTGACCGCGCTGCATAAACGCGGGCATGACGTTCAGGGCTGGCTACGGGTGCCGCAACCGTATTGCAGCGTTAATCTGGTTGAGCTGGATGGCTCAATTTTTAACAAATCCCTGATCGCCAACGATCCCGATTTTCTGGCGCAGAGTGATTTACTGCTGGTCACGCTTAAGGCCTGGCAGGTTTCTGACGCCGTACGCGCGCTGGCGGCAATCCTTCCTGAAACGTCCCCTATTTTGCTCATCCATAATGGGATGGGTGCCGTTGATGAGCTGCGTAACCTGAAACAGCCGCTGTTAGTCTCTGCGACGACGCACGCAGCGCGCCATGACGGCAACGTGATTGTTCACGTTGCCAGTGGGATCACCCATATCGGCCCGGCGCGCAGCTACCCGAAAGACTACAGCACGCTGGCGGATATCCTGCAAAAAGTCCTTCCCGATGTCGCCTGGCATAACAATATCCATTCAGCCCTGTGGGGGAAGCTGGCGGTGAATTGCGTCATCAACCCGCTTACCGCACTGTGGAACTGCCGCAACGGCGAGTTGCGAAGCCATCCGGAGACTGTTGAGGCGTTATGTTATGAAATAGCGGCAGTGATGGAACGCGAAGGGTTTCATACCTCGCAGGATAACCTGCTCTACTATGTTTATCAGGTCATTGATAGCACCGCCGACAATATCTCCTCTATGTTGCAGGACGTACGCAGCCAGCGTCATACTGAGGTTGACTATATTACCGGCTATCTGCTCAAACGCGCCCGCGCGCACGGGATCGCCGTTCCGGAAAATACCCGCCTGTTTGAACAGGTGAAACGAAAGGAGAGTGAATATGAGCGCAGCAGCACTGATATGCCTCGCCCCTGGTAGTGAAGAAATCGAAGCCGTCACCACTATCGACCTGCTGGTTCGCGGCGGTATTAACGTCACGGTTGCCAGCGTCGCCAGCGATGGCAACCTGACGATCACCTGTTCACGCGGCGTGAAAATCCTCGCCGATGCGCCGCTGGTCGAAGTGGCCGACGGTGACTTCGACGTCATCATCCTGCCCGGCGGCAATAAAGGCGCAGAGTGTTTCCGCGACAGCCCGCTGCTGGTCGAAACCGTTAAACAGTTCCACCGCTCCGGTCGCATCGTCGCCGCTATTTGCGCGGCTGCCGCCACCGTCCTGGTGCCGCACGAGATTTTCCCTGGCGCGAATATGACCGGTTTCCCGGCGCTCAAAGATAAGATCCCCGAAGCACAGTGGCAGGATCGGCGCGTGGTATGGGATGCGCGGGTGAAACTGTTGACCAGCCAGGGACCGGGCACGTCGATTGATTTCGGCCTGAAGATTATCGACCTGCTGGTCGGGCGCGAAAAGGCGCATGAAGTGGCGTCGCAACTGGTGATGGCGGCGGGGATTTATAATTACTATGAGTAAAAAAACCGGCAGTGCGATGCCTGCCGGGAAGTTACCAGGGAGAAGCCTTTAAATAAACACCCACAGTGTAAAGCCCGGTACTCACGCGATACCCGGCGGGGCTATTGAACGCGTAGATCTCCCCTTTAACCTGTAAATGAATAGCTTCATTTTCTATTTTGACGATAGCCTTATCGTCTGCTATTATCAGAAATGGTGAAATATCTTGTAAATTGTCCATAAATTCTTGATCGCTTTTACTTGCGTCATAGAGATAATAGCGATAAGAAAACGCAGTTGTCGCACCAGCACTAACTTGCGTAATATAAAGATTAGCAAGGTTATTAACCTTTACCTTTTTTATAATACTCTGTCCCACTGGGGGAAAATTAAAACAGATATAGCAAAGTATAAGAAATATAATTAAAACTGGTATTGCTATATACCTTTTTTTAAAAACCGGCGCGTTTCGCATAATCAATCCCAGCCCTTATCCATGCCTGATCTTCGGGATCATCGCCAAAAGGCGGCCTGCTATGCCATGAACCAAATTCAGGTTTACTAGACCCTGCTCTGGTTTGTGCCCAACCCGCAGCTCGCAATAACACAGAGCCGGGAATACCGGCCGCCGTTCCTGTTGCTCCATAATTAAAATTGCCAAAGTTAGCATATTGTCTACCAGCATGGTTTTTATAATCCCATACTCCGTTTAATCTTACCTTTTGATAAAACCATTCATAAGTCATCGCGCCAGGCCCCCGATGAAAGCGAGCCTGCATCATATTGCTGGCCAGCGAAACGCCCGGCGGAGAAAATGAAGAAACGTCATACGGAGGTGTGGCTTTCACAGCTCTTGTTAGGTAACGCATATGATTTCCTTTACTAGTGACGTTATCGTATAAATTTATGTCAATAATTTACATCAACAGGAAAAAAAAGCAAACCCAACTACATTCGTTTTCCTTTTATTTATTCCGCAAATGAATTAATCTCTATTTATAATTCAAATAAATCCCCTTCTTGCCCATAATAGCTTGCTATTATTTAGGTTAAACGTTTATTAAGAAAAACTCTCTCTACGAGCAATAATTGAAGGCTCCAGCAAAACAGGTGCCATTGAGTTTCTTTAACTTCGGCACGAAGTTGTCGATTTATTAGTCAGGCATACGAACATGTAAGTTACGTCACAACTGGCAATGTGGCTTCATAATCAGCTTGTTTTGGTAGCCACAGGCGCGACCAATGTTTCGCTCTGTGGCTTATAATGCCCAACGATGATATTCGCTTACACGCTGTTCAATAAACACCTTCATTTCATCGCGCGGATAATCAGGTAAATCACCGGGAACCCACAAAAAACCAAGCGTCCCCAGATCCAGATAATCCATCCGATCATGGCTCACAAGCCCCACCACTTTCTGCCACACCACAAAAAAGGTGCTGCTGCTGGTCGTCCAGCGCACACCGCGATCGGTCAACTCCAGCAAATATCCACTACGAATAGTTTCATTGATCTCATACATCGTGCGCAGGTAGCGGCGATAACGTAACCTGGTTTTGATAATTATAACCAGTGCCCCAGCGATAAAAAGCGCGAGCAACGCGGCTTTTGCCTCATTCCCTTTGAGATTGAACAGGTAGTCAGTAGCATCGCACTCTGTTGACCACGATGAGAGTTGCAGGTGGCTGTAATAACCGTCGTCCAGGATATCGCCGATAAACATCAGGCAAAATAGCAGTATCGCAAAGGTCAGAACCTTCAGAAACCTTCTGCTACGCTGCGGAAACGCCCGGTAAAATAGCCTGCCGCCCCACTGGTATTGCTTAAAGGATAACGCATGACCCGGTATCTTAATACGATACCGGGTTTCACCCTGATCCTGCTGAAAAGCATACAATTCCATTGTAAATAAACCTCCCTGTTTTTTATTTTAAGGCCGATACACCTTCACATTCTTAAACCCCTGCTCGCGCAAATAGAGCGCCTGCAAACGGCTCATCACGCCGCGCTCGCACCACAGCAGCCAGGTTTTGTTCTGGTCGAGATCGCCGAATTTGGTGCTCAGCTTGTAGAACGGTAGCGTCACCACGTCGATGCCTTCGACTTTCAGCGGCTTATCGTCCTGCTCATCAACTGAGCGGATGTCGAGGATCACGTCATTTGCGCCGAAGCCGCTGACGGTTTCGACTTCCACCACCTCCTGCTCCGTCTGGGCTGCGATGTCGCGAATGTCGACGTTGTTGGCCTCTTCAACCACGCGGCCGAGGATGCTGAAATCAAAGTGCGCTTCTTCGGCCTCGATCTTCTCTTTTACCGCTTTCACGGTAGGGCTTTTCGAGATCACGCCGCAGTATTCCGGCATGGTGCGGGCAAAATCTTCCGTACCAATCTCGCGCGCCAGATCGATGATGTGCTCTTTGTCATGTGAAATCAGCGGACGCAGGATCAGAGTATCGGAAACGTTGTCGATCAGGCGCAGGTTAGTCAGCGTCTGGCTGGACACCTGGCCCAGCGCTTCACCGGTCACCAGCGCCTGAACGCCGTAACGCTCCGCCACTTTCGAGGCGGCGCGGATCATCATGCGCTTAAGGACCACACCCATTTGGCCGTCATCCACTTTTTCGAGGATCTCGCCGACCACCGGCTCGAAGTTGATTGCCACAAAACGCACGCGATGTGAACTGCCGAAGCGGTTCCACAGATAGTGTGCCACCTGACGAACACCAATTTCATGCGCCGCGCCGCCCAGATTGAAGAAGCAGTAGTGGACGCGACAGCCGCGACGCATCAGCATGTAGCTGGAGACGCCGGAGTCAAAGCCACCGGAGATCAGCGACATCACATCTTCCTGAGTACCAATCGGATAACCGCCAATCCCTTCGACGCGGTTATTCACCAGCAGTAAGCGGTCGTTTTCGATTTCGAGGTTAACGGTGACATCAGGCTTCGTCAGCTTCACTCGTGCGGACTCAATATGTTGATTTAGCCCGCCACCAACATAGCGTTCCACTTCGATCGAGCTAAACTCATGGGTGCCACGACGCTTAACGCGCACGCAGAAGGTTTTGCCTTCCAGTCGTTCGCGGTACAGCGCCAGTGCTTTTTCAAAGATATCGTGAACCGAGGTAAAAGGAACATCTTCCACCTCCAGAACATGATGGATTCCCGGAATGCGGGTCAGCGCGTCGCGGATAACCGGGCGCAGACTTTCGTCTTTAGCACGAACTTCGATATGATCCCAGTGGCGAATGATGGCAAGATCGTCTTTCCAGGATTTAAGAACGTTACGAATGTTACCGGTTAAAATTTTAGTAAAGCGCAAACGCACAGATTGGCTTTTGATAGTGATTTCCGGGAACAATTTAATGATAAACTTCATGGCGGCAATGGTTCTTTGGCAAGTCTTAAGCGACTTGTAGTGGGAATAGTACAGCAGCCCATACCTGCGGCTGCATCCAGGTGCGCAAGTATACCACCATCGCGGTCATTCTGTGCATCTGCCCTTACCATTGCGCGTTATTTGCTAATCACTCCGGGTCCGTTACCATATCCCCGAGCTGAAATTACTGAGAGTCAGACATTTACTATGCCTAAGAAAAACGATGCACCTGCCAGTTTTGAAAGCGCGCTGAGCGAACTGGAGCAAATTGTCACTCGTCTGGAAAGCGGAGACCTGCCGCTGGAGCAGGCGCTGAATGAATTTGAACAGGGCGTGCAGCTGGCGCGTCAGGGACAGAAAAAATTGCAGCAGGCTGAACAGCGGGTGCAGATCCTGCTGGCAGATAATGACGAGGCCCCTCTTACCCCTTTCACCCCGGACGCTGAGTAAATGGACTTTAGCCAACAGCTGCACCTTTGCGTTGAGCGGGCGAATGGCGCGCTACGTCGGTTTATTGAGCCGCAGCCGTTTCAGAACACTCCGCTGGTCGAGGCGATGCACTATGGTGCATTGTTAGGCGGTAAGCGCCTGCGTCCCTTTCTGGTCTATGCCACCGGCGAGATGTTCGGCGTCAGTCCGCAGACGCTGGACGCGCCCGCTGCGGCCATCGAGTGTATCCACGCCTATTCGCTGATCCACGACGATCTCCCGGCGATGGACGATGACGATCTGCGCCGTGGTCAGCCAACCTGCCATATTAAGTTTGGCGAGGCGAGCGCGATCCTGGCTGGCGATGCGTTACAGACGCTGGCGTTCTCGATCCTCAGCAGCGCGCCGATGGCGGATGTCGCCGATCGCGATCGACTGGCAATGGTGGCGGAGCTGGCGCAGGCCAGCGGCGTCGCGGGGATGTGTGGCGGGCAGGCGCTGGATCTGGAAGCGGAAGGTCAACATGTGGATCTGGCAGCCCTTGAGCGCATCCATCGCCATAAAACCGGGGCGCTGATCCGCGCGGCGGTCAGACTGGGCGCGCTGAGCGCTGGCGATAAAGGACGTGACGCACTGCCCATTCTTGACACATATGCAGAATCTATCGGTCTGGCCTTCCAGGTTCAGGATGACATTCTTGATGTGGTGGGCGATACTGCAACCTTAGGGAAACGTCAGGGTGCCGATCAGCAGCTTGGCAAAAGTACCTACCCCGCACTTTTAGGCCTTGAGCAAGCTCGCGATAAAGCCCGGGATCTGATTGACGATGCCCGCCAGTCTCTCAGTCAACTGGCCGCACAGTCTCTCGACACCTCAGCACTGGAAGCACTGGCGAATTACATAATCCAGCGTGATAAATAAACAAACACCGCGATGAGTCTCTATGAGTTTTGATATAGCCAAATACCCGACCCTGGCGCTGGTCGACTCCACCCAGGAGTTACGCCTTTTGCCAAAAGAGAGCCTGCCGAAGCTGTGCGACGAACTGCGTCGCTACCTGCTCGACAGCGTGAGCCGTTCCAGCGGACACTTTGCCTCCGGGCTTGGCACGGTTGAGCTTACCGTGGCGCTGCACTATGTCTATAACACCCCATTCGATCGGTTGATTTGGGACGTGGGCCATCAGGCTTACCCGCATAAGATTCTGACCGGTCGGCGGGATAAAATCGATACTATCCGCCAGAAAGACGGGCTGCATCCCTTCCCGTGGCGCGGTGAAAGCGAATACGACGTATTGAGCGTCGGCCACTCCTCCACCTCGATCAGCGCAGGCATCGGCATCGCGGTGGCGGCGGAAAAAGAAGACAAACAGCGGCGTACGGTCTGCGTGATCGGTGACGGGGCGATTACCGCTGGCATGGCGTTTGAGGCGATGAACCACGCGGGCGACATCCGTCCGGATATGCTGGTGATCCTCAACGACAACGAAATGTCGATTTCAGAGAACGTTGGCGCGCTGAATAATCATCTGGCGAAGATCCTCTCCGGCAAGCTTTACTCCTCTCTGCGCGAAGGTGGCAAGAAGGTTTTATCCGGCGTACCGCCGATTAAAGAACTGCTCAAACGCACGGAAGAACATATCAAAGGCATGGTGGTGCCGGGTACGTTATTTGAAGAACTGGGCTTTAACTATATCGGCCCGGTTGATGGTCACGACGTGTTAAGCCTGGTGAGCACCCTGAAGAATATGCGCGGTCTGAAAGGCCCGCAGTTCCTGCACATCATGACGAAAAAAGGCCGCGGCTATGAGCCGGCCGAGAAAGATCCGATCACGTTTCACGCGGTGCCAAAATTCGATCATACCAGCGGCGTATTGCCGAAAAGCAGCGGCGGCTTGCCGTCCTATTCCAAAATCTTCGGCGACTGGCTGTGTGAAACGGCGGCCAGCGACCCCAAACTGATGGCGGTGACGCCCGCGATGCGTGAAGGCTCCGGTATGGTCGAGTTCTCACGCAAATTCCCCGACCGTTATTTTGACGTTGCCATTGCTGAACAGCACGCGGTGACGTTTGCCGCCGGGCTGGCGATTGGTGGCTATAAGCCGATCGTGGCGATCTACTCCACGTTCTTACAGCGCGCTTACGATCAGGTGATCCACGACGTTGCCATTCAGAAACTGCCGGTGCTGTTTGCTATCGATCGCGCGGGGATCGTCGGAGCCGATGGTCAGACGCACCAGGGCGCGTTCGATCTCTCATTCCTGCGTTGTCTCCCCGATATGGTGATCATGACGCCGAGCGATGAAAACGAATGCCGTCAGATGCTGTATACCGGCTATCACCATAGCGATGGCCCAAGCGCGGTGCGCTATCCGCGCGGTTCAGGTACTGGCGCGACGCTGGAGCCGCTTCGTTCCCTGCCCATCGGCAAAGGGGTCGTGAAACGTGAGGGCGAGAAAGTCGCGATTCTGAACTTTGGTACCCTGCTGGCGGACGCCGCACAGGTGGCGGAATCGCTGAACGCCACGCTGGTGGATATGCGCTTTGTGAAGCCATTAGATGAGGCGCTGATCCTGCAACTGGCTGAACAGCACGAGGTGCTGGTGACGCTGGAAGAGAATGCGATCATGGGCGGTGCGGGCAGCGGCGTCAATGAAGTGCTGATGGCACAGCGCAAAGCGGTGCCGGTGCTGAACCTCGGCCTGCCGGATTTCTTTATCCCTCAGGGAACCCAGGAAGAAGCCCGCGCCGACATTGGCCTGGATGCCGAAGGGATTGAAACAAAAATCCGCAACTGGCTCGCATAACTCCCCTCCCCACTCCTGCTATGCTTAACGGTACCCTTATAGCAGGAGTGGAACCATGCAATACAACATGTTAGGAAAAACAGACCTCAGGGTTTCCCGCCTTTGTCTTGGCTGTATGACCTTCGGCGAACCGGATCGCGGTAAGCACGCCTGGACCTTACCGGAAGAGAGTAGTCGCCCGATTATTCAACGCGCGCTGGAAGGCGGCATCAATTTTTTCGATACGGCAAATAGCTATTCTGACGGCAGCAGTGAAGAAATCGTTGGCCGCGCGCTGCGCGACTTTGCGCGTCGTGAAGAGGTTGTTGTCGCCACGAAAGTGTATCACCAGGTGGGTGACCTGGCAGAAGGGCTGTCCCGTGCGCAGATCCTGCGCTCCATCGACGACAGCCTGCGTCGTCTGAATATGGATTATGTCGATTTACTGCAAATCCACCGCTGGGATTACAACACGCCGCCTGAAGAAACGCTGGAAGCCCTGAACGACGTGGTGAAAGCGGGTAAAGCACGCTACATCGGTGCATCATCCATGCACGCCTCCCAGTTCGCCGGGGCGCTGGCGCTGCAAAAACAGCACGGCTGGGCACCGTTCGTTACCATGCAGGATCACTACAATCTTATCTACCGTGAAGAAGAGCGCGAGATGCTACCGCTGTGCTACCAGCAGGGCGTCGCGGTGATCCCGTGGAGTCCGCTGGCGCGGGGCCGTCTGACTCGTCCCTGGGGTGAAACGACCGCCCGTTCGGTCTCAGATGAGTTTGGCAGCACGCTGTATAACACCACGGAAGATAACGACGCGCAGATTGCGGAACGGCTTGCGGGCGTGGCGGAAGACACTGGCGCAACGCGGGCGCAGGTGGCGCTGGCGTGGCTGCTCAGTAAACCCGGCGTCGCCGCACCGATTATTGGCAGCTCGCGGCAGGAGCAGCTTGATGAGCTGTTGCAGGCGGTTGATTTGACGTTAACTCCCGAGCAGATTGCCGAGCTGGAAACGCCGTATCAACAGCACCCGGTTGTCGGGTTTAAATAAGACAGCCACCCGGCAAAGCTGCGCTGAAGCGCCCGCTGTGGTTCTGCCCGGTGGCGCTGCGCTTACCGGGCCTACGCGTTATGTGTAAATCGTTGATATTGCTTATGTTGTAGGTCGGGTAAGGCGAAGCCGCCACCCGACAAAGCTGCGCTGAAGCGCCCGCTGTGGCTCTGCCCGGTGGTGCTGCGCTTACCGGGCCTACACGCTATGTGTAACTCATTGATATTGAATATATTGTGGCCGGTTCAACAATGCACATTACGCGAAATGATCGTACCCTTTCCAGTCAAACATGACGGGCTGACCGTTACGTAAAAACTGTACGCCTTCGTTTTCCGGCACCACCTGTCCGATGCAGGTAAATGTCGTCCCCAGATGTTTTAACGCCACGTCCAGCGCGCCGCGATTACGTTCCGGCACGGTGAAGCAGAGTTCGTAATCTTCCCCGCCTCCCAGCGCCCAGCGCAGCGCCTGTTCAGGCTCAACATGGCGTAATAGCGGCGCAGAAAATGGAAACGCGTCAAGATCGAGACGTGCGCCGCAGCCGCTGGCCTTCAGAATATGCCCGAGATCGGAAATCAGGCCGTCGGAGAGATCGATAGCCGAACTGGCACGATCGCGCAACGCCTGACCGTGCAGTACCCGCGGCGTTGGCCGCAAATGCCGTTTTACCATATACGCGGCGTCAGCCTCGTCATCAACCTGAAGACGGCCCTGCAATATCGCCAGCCCGGCCGCGCTGTCGCCAGGCGTACCGGTAACGTAGATCCAGTCACCCGGTCTGGCACCTGAGCGCTTAAGGGCGCGCCCCAGCGGCACGAAGCCGTGAATACCCA
Organism: Superficieibacter sp. HKU1; assembly: GCF_029319185.1. NCBI lineage: Bacteria > Pseudomonadati > Pseudomonadota > Gammaproteobacteria > Enterobacterales > Enterobacteriaceae > Superficieibacter > Superficieibacter sp. HKU1. The sequence goes on along the minus strand of NZ_CP119754.1, from coordinate 1,242,562 downwards.
GCGTCATCGACAGCGGACCACGGGTAGTGTCGCCGCCAATCAGCTGCATATCATAATAATTAAGTTGTTCAAACAGGCTGTCGCTGAACGCTTCCAGCCATGGCTCGTTCACTTCAGGCAGCGTCAAGGCCAGCGTTAACCATGCAGGATCGGCACCCATGGCAGCGAGATCGCTGACGTTTACCGCCAGTGCCTTACAGGCCAAATCGGCAGGATCAATATCAGGAAGGAAATGGATGCCGCAGACCAGCGTATCGGTGCTGATTGCCAGCGTCTGTTTTTCAGGAATATTGAGCAGCGCGCAGTCGTCGCCGATGCCGGTTTCAACATCCAGGCGTGAACTTCTTACGCGGTCAAAATAACGGGCAATCAGGGAAAATTCGCCACATGCCATACGTTATGCCTCAGCAGTAACAAAAAATAAGGCCGGGGGCAGAGCGAGACCGCTCCGCCCTTCCGGCCTGGAAATCACTTTTTGCGGGGACGGATCGCCGGGGCTGCTTTATCCAGCACGCCGTTTACGAATTTGTGGCTGTCTTCAGCGCCAAAGGTTTTTGCCAGTTCGATGGCTTCGTTGATGGCCACTTTATACGGCACATCATCACGTTTGGACAGCTCGAACAGCGCGATGCGCAGCACGGCTTTCTCAACCTGGCCCAGCTCTTCGAGCAGACGGGACAGGTACGGCTTCATCAGACCGTCGAGATATGCGCTGTTAGTCGCCACCCCGGAGAGCAGTTCGCGGAAATACACGATGTCGACATCTTTGACATCCTGTTCCGCCAGGAACTGATATTCAACATCAGAGATGTCGTTCTGGGACAACTGCCAGGAGTAAAGCGCCTGGACGGCACATTCACGGGCGCGGCGACGAGCAGCAGGTTTCACGGAATTCCCCTTACAAAATTCAGGCCTTGATGGCTTTCAATACATTAATCATTTCGAGCGCGGTGAGTGCAGCTTCTGCACCTTTATTACCGGCTTTGGTTCCCGCGCGTTCAATGGCTTGCTCAATACTTTCCGTAGTGAGTACGCCAAACGCAACCGGGATTTCGCTCTCCTGAGCGACATGTGCCAGACCGTTGCTTGCGCCGCCCGCCACATATTCGAAGTGGGCAGTACCGCCACGGATCACCGTGCCAAGCGCCACGACAGCATCATATTTACCGGTTTTCGCCAGCGCGCCCGCCGCCAGTGGCAGCTCGTAAGCACCTGGAACCCAAACAACGGTGATGTTTTCGTCTTCCACCTGACCAATACGCTTAAGGGCGTCAATCGCGCCGTCCAGCAGACTGTCGTTGATGAAATTGTTAAAACGCGCGATGGTGATGGCGACGCGAGCGTCCGGGGCAGCAACGTTAGCTTCAATAATGTTCATATTCTTCCTATGGGTTCATATGGCCCCGCAGGGGGGCGGATTTTATCATAATAATTCGGGCGCTGCTTCTCTTTTACCGCAGGCGCTACAGGTTAGTCAGATGCAAACAAATATCCGGACCAACCTGACGTATCTCGTTGAATTTAAAATGGGGCGCGGCGGCCAGTTTCTCAAGTCCTGGCAGAACGCACAGGCCGCGGGCATCGTTGCCCAACAGTGTAGGGGCAATATAGATCACCAGTTCATCGACCAGTCCGGCCTGAAGCAGTGCGCCCGCAAGCGTTGCGCCCGCTTCGACCCATACGCTGTTAATCTGCTCACGACCCAGCTGCATCAGCAAAACGACCAAATCCAGATGCCCGTTATGCGCCGGAATTTTCAGCGTACGAACACCCTGCGGCCAGTCACGCGCATCGTCCTGAGTGCGGGCAAACCAGGTTTCCCCCGCCTGCTGTACGATGCGATGCCCGGGCGTGACGCGGTTTTGGCTGTCCACGACGACACGGACCGGCTGACGCAGGCTTTCTTGTGGATAACGCGCTTGCGTGTCGGAGGAGAGTTCCTCCCAGCGCACGTTAAGCTGCGGATCGTCCGCCAGCACCGTCGCGCTGCTGGTAAGTATCGCATGACTTTGCGCACGCAGACGCTGCACGTCGCGTCGCGCTTGCGGGGAGGTGATCCACTGGCTTTTTCCGCTCGCCATCGCCGTTCTTCCGTCAAGCGATGCGCCCAGCTTAAGCTGTACATACGGGAAACCGGTGCGCATCCGCTTAAGGAATCCTTTATTCAACGCCTCGGCTTCATTCATCATCAGCCCGTGGCTGACCTCAATACCTTCCTGCTGCAGGCGATACAGCCCGCGCCCGGCGACCTGCGGGTTTGGGTCCTGCATGGCGACGACGACCCGCGCTACACCTGCGGCAATCAGCGCCTCGCAGCACGGCGGCGTGCGCCCGTGATGGCTGCAGGGTTCCAGCGTAACGTAGGCCGTCGCGCCGCGAGCATTCTCTCCCGCCATACGCAGGGCGTGAACTTCTGCATGCGGCTCACCGGCACGGTGATGATAACCTTCACCGACAATCCGGCCTTCTTTCACAATCACACACCCCACATTGGGGTTGGGATGAGTCGTAAAACGACCGCGCTGCGCCAGCTTCAGCGCTCGCGCCATGAAAATTTCATCCTGCATGAGGTTAATCCTGTAAGCGGGCGATCTCTTCGCCAAACTCTTTGATATCTTCAAAACTACGGTAAACCGACGCAAAACGAATGTAGGCGACTTTATCGAGTTTTTTAAGTTGTTCCATCACCAGGTTGCCAATCATCTTACTGGCAACTTCGCGTTCACCGGTTGCCCGAAGCTGCGATTTAATATGATTAAGCGCCATTTCAACATCGTCAGCGCTGACCGGACGTTTCTCCAGCGCCCGAAGAATGCCGTTGCGCAGCTTATCTTCATTGAACGGTTCACGCACGTCGTTGCTTTTCACCACGCGCGGCATCACCAGTTCCGCCACTTCGAAGGTGGTAAAACGTTCATTACATACCAGGCACTGTCGCCGACGGCGCACGGAAGATCCCTCACCCACCAGACGAGAATCAATAACTTTGGTATCTACGGCTAAACAAAATGGGCAGTGCATATCGCGTCCTGACGAAGGGTGAATGTGACCTATAGTTTACCCTGAACTGGCGGGACTACAAAGGAAGAGCTTTTTGAGACTATGGATCGATGGCAGCCGCGCCGTTATCCTCTACCATAATGACAATAATTGTCCTTTTGAAGGGATCGACACGATGACAAGACGTTATTTAAAAGTTTTTGCCCTGGGAGGTCTGTTTGCTTTGACCGCCTGCGCACCGCAAAGTGAAGTTCGCCAGCTGCATCAGAGCGTCAGTACGCTCAATAAAGAGATGACGCAGCTTAATCAGGAAACGGTAAAAATCACTCAGCAAAATACGCTCAATAAAAAATCGGCCAGCGGCGTTTATCTGCTGCCGGGAGCGAATACGCCAGCCCGCCTGAACAGTCAGATCGGCATGCTGCGCATGTCGCTGGCCAACATCGCTCCGAACGCGGACGGTACGCGCCTGACGCTACGCATTCAGGGGGAGTCTAACGAACCTTTACCGGCCTTCAGCGGCACGGTGGAATGGGGACAGCTTCAGGGCACTACGCAGGATTACCGGGAAGTTAACGTCCAGAACCAGCTGATCAATGCTCCGGCCAGCACGCTGGCTCCGAGCGATGTTGATATTCCGCTCCAGCTTAACGGCATTACGCCTGAGCAATTAGGTTTCGTTCGAATCCATGATATTCAGCCCGCGCAACAACCCTGATAACCGTCAGTAAGCGTTCAGGCGCAGGTTAACCGCCCCAACCCGACGTATCAGTTGGGTTGGGCTTTGCGCCGATTGCCCCGTACCTGTTTATTTTACTGCACGCCGTTATAACTCCGCCTTTGCTGGTCATTATCTTTCTGATTACCGTCTGACCGTAACCATCACTCATACTTATTTAAATTCAGTAAATATTGGCAACAACCTCCCTTATCAGTACAATCGCCGCCGTTAATGTACGCAAACGTGAACGCAATCGATTACGTGTGTGACAGGAATGTGAAACAACACATATTTTTGTGAGCAATGATTCTTATAATAGGCACCACAGAAATTCGACATATTTAGTAACGCGTAGTCATCTTTTTTCATTCCCGTCAGGGATTTTTCAAACAGTGGCATAACTATGAAACATACAATTCTTGCAGCAGGCGCAGTGCTGGCGCTCTCTTCTGGCTTCACCGCTCAGGCAGCCGAAGCGGAAAAACCGCAGTTCCTCTCCGACTGGTGGCATCAGAGCGTTAACGTCGTCGGCAGCTATCACACCCGCTTTGGGCCTGCGTTGCGTAACGATACCTATCTGGAATATGAAGCGTTCGCTAAAAAAGACTGGTTTGACTTCTACGGCTATGTGGATGCGCCGCGTTTCTTCGGCGGTGACGGCGATTCACGCGGCATCTGGAACCACGGTTCGCCACTGTTTACCGAAATCGAACCGCGCTTTTCAATCGATAAGCTGACCAACTCCGACCTGAGCGTTGGTCCGTTCAAAGAGTGGTATTTCGCCAACAACTATATCTACGATATGGGTCGTAACGAAGCGGGTCGCCAGAGCACCTGGTATATGGGTCTGGGCACCGACGTAGAAACCGGTCTGCCGATTGGCCTTAATCTGAACATTTATGCCAAGTATCAGTGGCAAAACTACGGTGCCTCTAACGAAAACGAGTGGGACGGCTACCGCTTCAAAATTAAATACTTTGTACCGATCACCGACGTCTGGGGCGGCCACCTGAGCTATATCGGCTTCACCAACTTTGACTGGGGTTCAGATCTCGGCGACGATCAATATCGTACCAGCAACTCCATCGCCTCCAGTCACGTTCTGGCGCTGAACTACGATCACTGGCACTACTCTGTGGTCGCGCGTTACTTCCATAACGGTGGTCAGTGGAACGATGGCGATCAGCCGGTATGGCAGGCAGAGCCGATCAAATCTAACGGCTTCGGCTGGTATTTAGTTGCAGGGTATAACTTCTAATACCCTGTTTCCCCGGCAGGCCGACAAGGATGTCGACTTATCGGGGACTATTTACAGTTTTTCCCTCCGCCGCTGCCCTTTATATAATCACATCATCAATAATATTAAATAAATCATCCTTCATTCAAATTAATAAACCTCAAAAAATATATCCATCGAATATACAAATAGACATCTCATTCATTTAAACAATATATTTAATATTGTATAAACGCTATCCGGATCACGTTATCTGTCATTCTGTGTATATATTTGTGATCGTATTCTCACTCTACTTAAAACCGAATAGGAAAACGTTTTCCCTTTTTTATAATCACAGCCATAACAATCGCGTCGGCTCAAGAATGATGAAAAAAGCAGATAACAAAAACCGCATCACAATAAAAGATATTGCCAGCGCGGCTAACGTCAGTATTAGTACCGTATCTAAAGTGATGAATGGCACCGGGTCGATTAGTCAGCATACCAAAGCTAAAATTACGCGAGTCATTAATGATATGGATTATCGCCCCAGCGAACTGGCCCGCTCGCTGCATCAAAAGAAAACGTATACCATCGGCTTATTATCCAGCGATGGCTACGGGCGATTTAGTTTGCCTATTTTGAAAGGAATTGAGAGCGCGCTGGCGGAGGCGCAAATCTCTGTTTTTCTGTGTAATGCCAGCGGTTCGCCGCAGGAATTTAAACGGCATATCGACTCCTTATTAGCAAAACATGTAGATGGCATTATTGTTACCGCCGCCAAAACGGATAAACGCGAACCGCTGTATTTAAAAAATAATACGCCCGTAGTCTATGCCTATACCGATGTTGATGACGACAATGCCATGTGCGTGTTGCCTGACGACTTCGGCGCAGGTGAACTGGCCTGTCAGCATCTGATCGAGCAGGGTTGCAAAAACATTGTACACATTACCGGACCCGAGCATTTTATGGCCGTACAGCAGCGCGCAGCGGGCTGCCAGAAGATGCTGATGGCACAGGGCCTGCCTGGTTTCCCTCTCTGCTACGGAAGCTGGACCTCGCAACATGGCTACAGCGCCATACGCGATCTTCTGGCTCAGGGCATTGAGATTGACGGCGTCATTACCGGCAATGATTTAATTGGTCATGGCGTACTGCAGGCATTATATGAATACCCTAAATCCGTCCCCGGCGATGTGTCGGTGGTGAGCTTTGATAACTGGCAGGTCATTACGGAACTGTGCCGCCCCACGCTCAGCAGTATTGATTTTCAGCTGAAAGAATTAGGCCGCATTGCCGGTGAGTGTTTAATAGAAAAAATCGATGGTCAGGATCGCAGAGGGAAAATTATGGTCCCCTGCTACTTACAACCCGGAGAATCAAGTTGTAAATATTCTCAAGCGTAACAAATTAGGGGATTTTATGATTTCTAAATTTGTCCATACCGCCGTTGCCGCATGTATTATTTCCGCTTCATTAACTGGCATCGTGCAGGCAAAAGAAACAATAACTTTTTGGGGGCGTGGCGATCAGTCATCTCTGGAGGTTATTGTTAATGAATACAATAAATCTCAGGATCGGGTGAATGTCCGCCTGAATATCATTCCTAACTCCTCATTAATGTCTAAACTGAGCTCGTCCATTGCCGCCGGAAATCCTCCCGATCTGGTAGCGCTTGATATTGTCTATTTCCCCGAGCTTAACCGCTCAGAACAACTGATGGATCTGACGGACCACATTGGCAACAAAGATTATATAGGCCAGTTTAGCGACACGCTGAAAGCTATCGGTAGCTATGAAGGCCATATTTACGGCGTGCCCTTTGCCGCCGAATCGTCTTTCCTCTATTACAATAAAAAGCTTTTCCGTCAGGCCGGACTCGATCCCGAAAGGCCGCCGGAAACGCTACAGGAATTACGCGAGGATGCCGAGAAGATCACCAAACTTGGCGACGGCTATTACGGTTTTGCGCTCCCCGGCGGATGTTCCGGCTGTCTGGCATTTACCTTTGTACCCTACCTTTGGGCCAACGGCGGCGATCTGGTTTCCGCTGACGGCAAAACCCCGGTCGTGAACTCGGAAAATAATAAAAAAACGCTCACCTTTTTCCACAACATGTACAAAGATGGGTTGATATCGCCGCTCTCCCGCGCCGATTCCGCCCTGAACGATTCGTTTGCCTCGGGGAAAATCGGCATGGTGGGTTCAGGGGCATTCACCTTTAAAGTCTTTAAAGACAACTACCCTGACATTGACTATGGCGTAGCCTACTTCCCGGGAGAGAAAAAAGGCGACTGGGCCTCTTTCTCCGGCGGCGACGCTTTTGCCATTCCTGTCGGCAGCAAGCATGAGAAAGAGGCCATTGATTTTATCAACTGGACCTTATCGAAAGAAACGCAGATCGACGTACTGGCGAAAAATGGCTATATTCCCACACGCCAGGACGCCAGCGAAAATCCGTACAGCCAAAAAGATGCCAAATATTTACTGGCCAGTAAAGCGCTGGCTAAAGGACATGTGCCTTATTTAGTCCCTTATAATGAAACCATTAATGCCCCTAACAGCCCGCTGCTGACGCTGATACAAAAATCCGTTTTTGAAGGCGATGTGGATAACGCGCTGAAAACGGCCGATCAGAAAATTAAGCAAATTTTAAAAAGATCAGAACAGTAAATTTAATAGAACCGTGATATGACAGGGCTTCTGCCAGCGCGTAGCTGCTGGCGGATCGCCTGTCGGCGAGGCGTTGAAATGTCTATACAAACAGAAGAATATCAGCCCCAGCGCTTTCAGCAATGGCTTCAACAAAAAAATGCTGCATTGTCCGGGCTGAAATTTCGTAAGAACAATACTAAGGGATTTCTGGGATTTTTGTTCATCCTGCCGGTACTGATCGTTGTAGGGCTGTTCTTTATTACTCCGCTCATTATGACCGCATGGATGTCTTTTTATAAATGGCCGCTGTTTGGCAAAACTAAATTCATTGGTCTGACAAATTATCTTAATATTATTGATGATGATATTTTCTGGCATGCATTAAAATTTACGTTTATCTATGCCATCATTATTACGCCGTTGATATTTATTCTGTCGATGGTCATGGCATCGCTGGTAAAAGAGAATAACAAGCCCGGCGTCGCGTTTTTTCGCAGCGTCTACTTTCTGCCTACGGTAATTGGTTTTGGCGCGGCCAGTATTATGTGGCGCTGGTTGCTCGACCCCCGCTACGGGCTGCTGAATTACCTCGGCGTCTCGCTGGGATTGTATGATGTACCGGTGATTTATCAGGATTCCTTTAATGCCAGCTTCCTGGTCGTTATAGCGATGGTGCTATGGAAAACTGCGGGTTTTAACATGATCCTGCTGCTGGTGGGCCTACAGGGAATAGATAAAGATATTTATCATGCGGCGCAGGTCGATGGCGCTACGGGCTGGCGGCGGCTACGCTACATCACGCTGCCGCTGATGCGGCGCACTTTTATGCTAACGCTGATCCTCTCGGTATCCGGCTCGCTGCTGGCTTTCGATCAGTTTTATATTATTACCAATGGCGGCCCGATGGATAAAACCATCACCAGCGTATTTTATATTTACAACAACTCCTTTATTTATGGCCGCATGGGTTATGGCGCTGCGTTATCCATTGTCCAGCTATTCATCTTAATGGTTATTAGCATTTTGCAAATCTGGTTCTTACGCGATAAAGAGGGACGGGCTTAATCATGAGCAACGACGTCGTTTTACAGTTTAACCGCAAGAGAAACACACTTACCGGGATCTTATTCTATGCGGTTAACGGCCTGTTAGTGATTGGCTTTCTGTATCCTTTAGCGTGCGTATTTATTTCGTCGTTGAAAATGCCTGGCGATCTGGTGATGACGCCACCGACATGGTGGCCGTCTATTTTCACTATCGATAATTTCAGTGAACTGTTGCTTTCCAATAACAGTATGACCCGCTCAATTATGCTTTCAGGGATAGTGTCATTTCTCACGGTGATCGGAACGGTGACCTTATCCACGCTGGCTGGCTACGGTTTCTCACGCTTTACCTTTCGCGGTAAGAATGTCTTTTTTGTCATCATCCTGTTAACGATGATGATCCCTTTTCAACCTATATTGACGCCGTTATTTATTATTATCACCAAAATGGGGCTGCAAAATAACATTATCGGGCTGGTGCTGGTTTATATCACCTTCCAGCTGCCGTTTAGCGTTTTTATGATGCGTAACACCTTTGACAGTATTCCCAAAGAAATAGACGAAGCGGCGCAACTTGACGGTTGCTCACCGCTAAAAATTCTTTTCCGGGTCATGCCGACCATGATTTCCCCGGGCATTGTCACGGTTATCGTCACCACGTTTATTGCCGCATGGAATGAGTTCCTGGTGGCGCTGGTATTTATGACCGACTCCGGGAACTACACCTTGCCGATTTTACTGTTTACCACCAGTACCGGGCAGTACGGCACCGTTAACTGGGGCTTACTTCAGGCCAGCACCACGTTCACCATGCTGCCCTGCATCATTATTTTCCTGTTTCTGCAAAAGCATTATGTCAGCGGATTAACCAGCGGTGCCACGAAAGGCTAATCCACTACTTATTATTTCATGGAGATCGAGCATGAAGCTAAACACGGTATCTGCTATTCCTGGAACACTGTCATTTATTAATCCGGGTAATATTCAACCTCTTGGATGGCTGAAGCGTCAGTTAACATTGCAGGCGCAGGGCCTTTCCGGACAGCTGGAAGACGTCTGGCCCGATGTGGGCGAAAACAGCGGCTGGTTGGGCGGTAGCGGCGAGCACTGGGAGCGCGGCCCTTATTATCTGGACGGGCTGCTTCCGCTGGCGTACTGCCTGCATGACGAAAAGCTGATTAAAAAAACGCAGAAGTGGATTGAATGGATGCTCAATAGTCAGGATGCCGGGGGCTGGTTTGGTCCCCGGCAAAATGATGACTGGTGGCCGCGCATGGTAGCGCTGAAAGTATTGATGCAATACGCTGATGCCACCAGCGATCCCCGCGTTCTGCCTTTTATGCAGCGTTATTTTCATTACCAGCTGCGTCATCTGCCGCAGCGTCCGCTAAGCGACTGGGGAAAAGCACGCGCCGCCGATAATGTTCTGACGGTCTTGTGGGCCTGGAAACAGCTACCCGACGATGAAAAATTACCCGAACTTGCCACCCTTTTGCTGGAACAGGGAAATCACTGGCCTGACTTTATCCTCAACCATTTACCCACGGGCCCGGTGAATTATTTCTCGCATTTTACCCATGTTGTTAACGTGGCAATGGGGATGAAATATTCCGCCATGCATGATGATATTCATCAACAGCGCGAGCGGCTGACGGAAATTGAGCGCTGCTTTAACGAACTCGATCGCCACCATGGTCAGGCGCAGGGCATGTTCTCCGGCGACGAATGGCTGGCAGGCACCGCGCCGGAACAGGGCGTGGAGTTATGCGCGATTGTCGAGTTAATGTATTCGCTGGAAAATCTGCTACGAATTTACGGCGCTGCGCAGTTTGCCGATCGTCTCGAACGCATCGCGTTTAACGCCCTTCCTGCCGGGATCACGGCGGATATGATGGCGCACCAGTACCATCAACAGCCGAACCAAATTGCCGCCAGCGTTGCCCAGCGTAACTGGACCTATAGTGGCGATGAATGTAATACCTTCGGTCTGGAGCCTAACTTCGGTTGCTGCACCGCGAATTATCATCAGGGCTGGCCGAAATTCTGCAATAGCCTGTTTATGCGCGTTGGTCAGGACGATCTGGCCTGCATGATGTATGCTCCGGCACGCGCTGAATCAGGCGACTGGAAAGTGTCGCTGGATACTGATTATCCCTTCAACACCGATCTGATTTTTACGGTACATTCCGCCCCTGCCGGAGAGAAAACCCTGTGGCTACGCCTACCGCAATGGAGCCGCGGTGCGCTTATTACTCTCAACGGTAATACCCTGCCCGATGTGAATGAAAGCGGCTATTTGCCTCTTACCCGGCAGTGGCAGACCGGAGACAATGTGACCGTCACTTTTGAGCGTGAGGTCATGGTTGAGCCACGTAACCATAATGCGGTCAGCCTCTATTACGGTCCGCTGCTGATGGCGCTGACGCCCGGCGAAATCTGGGAAAAAATTCCCGGTGGGGCGGTAACCGGCGACTGGGAAGTGCGTCCACGTTCGACCTGGAACTATGCGCTGGACGTTCAACCGGAAACCGGCGCGGAGATTTTTGACATTCACTACCAGCCTTCTGGCGAAAAACCGTTCGCACTCACCAGTGCCCCGCTGACCTTACGCGCCAGCGCTCGTCGTCTGCCCGCCTGGAAACTCGTGGATAACTCAGCGGGACCGGTGCCGAACAGCCCGGCCTACGACGCAATGTCGTGCCCGTCGACGGTTACGCTGGTGCCTTACGGCTGCGCGCGTATTCGCATCGCTGAATTCCCGTGGGTTGACGGACGCCAGAAGCAAGCGGAAGCACATTAAAGGGTGATGGAATGGCAACAATACGATTAGCGTCCGTATACAAAGCGTATTCGGCAAAACAGATCGTGATTAACGATATCAACCTGACCATTAATAAAGGTGAGTTTTGCGTCATTGTTGGCCCGTCCGGCTGCGGAAAATCCACCCTGCTCAGGATGATCGCCGGGCTGGAAGAGATCTCCGCAGGCGAATTGTATATTGATGATAAACGCATGACCGAAGTCCCCTCTTCCGAGAGGGGCATCGCGATGGTGTTTCAGAACTATGCGCTCTATCCCCATATGACCGTCGAGGAAAATATGGGGTTTGCCCTGAAGATGGCGAAAATGCCCGAGAATGAGATAAAGCAGCAGGTAGCCGCCGCGGCGAAATCCTTGCAGCTGGAGGAGCTGCTTACCCGCCGCCCCGCCGCCCTCTCCGGCGGACAACGGCAGCGCGTGGCGATCGGACGCGCTATCGTGCGCAAACCCGGAGCCTTTTTGTTTGATGAACCGCTCTCTAACCTGGATGCGGGTCTGCGTGCGCAAATGCGCCTTGAGATTGGCCGCCTGCATCGGGAATTTGAAAATATCGCCACCATCTATGTCACCCACGATCAGGTAGAGGCAATGACGCTGGCAGATAAAATCGTCCTGCTTAACAGCGGCGAAAACGTCAATAAATACGGCAGCGTAGCGCAGATTGGCTCGCCAATGGCGCTTTATGAACACCCGCGCAACAAATTTACCGCCAGCTTTATCGGCTCGCCGCGGATGAATTTCTTATCCGCCCAGGTGACCCAAATCCATGCCGATCGGGTGACTGTCAAACTCCCGCGGGATGAAATCCTGACGGTAAGGGTGAACGGCGCGCATTTATCGCCTGGTGAAAACGTCACGGTAGGCATCCGTCCGGAGCATATTACCCTGACGGCGGACGCGGGGGAGAATACCCTTGAGCGGAATATCCATTTTATCGAACAGCTTGGCGACGCTACCTGTCTGTATCTGGAAGAGGACATCACCGCGAAACTCACAGGCTATCACCAGTATCAGTGTTACAGCACCGTCAGACTGCACATCCCGGCGCACTGCTGTCATCTTTTCGACCATAACGAACAGGCGTGCCCTCGCCTGCCCGCATAACCGCCTGACCCACTTCCTGGTGGGTCAGCGTCTTCACTCTCACGGGAGCGTCAGAATTTATGAAAATCCATAACCGTGAATTTATCAATGTCAGCAAAGCGCAGGTATTACGCCAGACCGGAAGCGAGAAAATCGCAGCGATCCTGGAGCGCGCCCTTAATAATACGCTTGATACTACGGTGCAGCCCGGCGAAAACGGCGTGTTCGTGATCACTGGCGACATTCCGGCGATGTGGCTGCGCGACTCCGCCTGCCAGATGCGTCCTTATCTGTTATTTTGTCGCCAGCATAGCGAGTTGCAGGCCATGATCTCAGGCGTTATCCAGCAGCAGATGCATTTCATTACGCTCGATCCTTACGCTAACGCTTTTAACCGTCATCCAGACGGTGCCGGTCACCAGAGCGATCTGACAACAATGCAGCCGCACATCTGGGAGCGCAAATACGAAATTGATTCGCTCTGCTATCCCTTACAGCTTGCCTGGCTGTTCTGGAAAACCGCTGGTAGCACCAGCCATTTTAATGACACATTTATCCGGGCCAGCCAGCGCATTCTCGGGGTGTGGGAGACAGAACAGCATCATATGCAGCGTTCTTACTATCGTTTCCAGCGCCCAAATCCCCCGTCCCCCACCGATACGTTAACCCATGACGGTAAGGGCGCGCCGGTAAACTATACCGGCATGACCTGGTCGGGTTTTCGTCCCAGCGACGATGCCTGTCGCTGGGGCTATCTGGTACCCGCCAATTTTTTCGCGACCGTGGTATTAGGCTATCTCGAAGAGATCGCCCGTGATGTGCTGCATGATGAAAACACCTGCCGCAGAGCCGCCGCGCTGAAAGAGACTATGCTGGCCGGAATTGAACGGCATGCTGTCGTCATGCATCCTCTGTATGGCGAAATGTACTGTTATGAAACTGATGGCGCGGGTCATCATCTGCTGATGGACGACGCTAACGTCCCTTCTCTGCTGTCGTTGCCGTTACTGGGCGCGCTGGCGAAAGACGATCCGCGTTATCTGAATACCCGGCGCTTCATTCTCAGCGAGGCCAATCCGTATTTTAACGCAGGCCGCTATGCGCGTGGCGTCGGTAGCCCGCATACGCCTGAGGGATATATCTGGCCGATTGCGCTGGCGATCCAGGGGCTGACGGCCACTGACCCGGCGGAACAGCGCGCCATGATCCAGATGCTGATTGAGACGGATGACAATACGGGGCTCATGCATGAATCCTTCCATCCTGACGATCCCTCCCGCTATACCCGTCCGTGGTTTTCATGGGCTAACGCCATGTTTTGCGAGCTGGTGCTGGACTATTGCGGGCTAAAACGTAACGATTTGATTATTACGCAGGAGTCACCATGCCAATCACTGTAACAAACCCGCTGGTGGAGGGCTGGTACGCCGACCCGGAAATTCGTTTTTATGCAGGCCAGTATTGGATCTACGTTACACGCTCGTACTCAGAATATGAGAAACAGATGAATATCGATGCCTTTTCCTCCCCGGATTTAGTCCACTGGGAAAAGCATTCGGGGATCGTTGAGATAGCGGATTTCCCATGGATCTGGCGCGCGGTCTGGGCGCCGACGATCGTTGAAAAACAGGGTAAATACTATCTGATCTTTGCCTCCAACGACATTCAAAGCAATGAGGAGATCGGCGGTCTGGAAATCGCCGTCGCCGACGCGCCCGCCGGTCCGTTCCGTGCGCTGCTTAATCAGCCTCTCATCGACCGTTTTATCAACGGTGCGCAGCCCATCGACGCGCATTTGTTTGCCGATGACGACGGCAAAATTTACCTTTATTACGGCGGCTGGGGACATTGCAACGTCGCGCAGATGAACCCACAAATGGACGGTTTTATCCCCTTTGCTGATGGTGAGCTGTTTCATGAAATGGATATTCCCGGCTACGTTGAAGCGCCGTGCATGATAAAACGCCGGGGGAAATATCATTTCATGTGGTCGGAAGGCAACTGGAAGAATGGAACCTACCGGGCCGTGGCCGCAGACAGCGACACGCCATTCGATTTCTCCGGTCCGGGGACCGCGATCCTTACCGCGCAGCCCATCGCCGATGGGCTAGGGCATCACAGTTGTATTTCAACGGGCGATGACGATAGCTGGCTGATTGCCTATCACCGGCGCATTCCTGGTGATAACGACGCAGGACACCGGATGCTGTGCCTGGACAAGCTGGTATTTAAAGACGGGCAGATCCAACCGGTGATCATGACGGCATAAACGGAAATTCAGGCGCAACCGGCCTGACGCCTGCGTAAAAAAAATCCCGGCCAAATGACCGGGATTGCAGTATGACGTAACAGCCGGTTTACGGCAGAAGCGACGGCTGATCCGCCCCTTCTTTCTCGACTTTCTGCTGGAGCATATGCTCGCGTCTCATACCCAGCTTCAGCGCCAGCGCCGAGGCCACGTAGATTGATGACGCAGTACCGATAGAGACACCGATCAGCATGGTCAGTGAGAAGCCTTCCAGTACCGGACCACCAAAGAGGTACAGCATCAGAATAACCACTAACGTGGTACCGGAAGTAATCAAGGTACGGTGCAGCGTCTGGGTCAGCGACACGTTAAAGATTTCGTAAGGCGTTCCACGACGAATTTTGCGGAAGTTTTCACGAATACGGTCCGATACCACGATGCTGTCGTTCAGTGAGTAACCAATAACCGACATCAACGATGCAACGATGGTCAGGTCAATCTCGATATGGAACAACGACAGGATCCCCAACGTAATGATCACGTCGTGCGCCAGCGCGATAACCACCCCTGCCGCCAGTCGCCACTCGAACCGGAAACCGACATACACGAGGATAGAGATCAGCGCCACCATCAGCGCCATCGCACCGGTTTGCGCCAGATCGGCACCCACGCTCGGCCCGACAAACTCAATGCGCTTAACCGCCGCATTCTGGCTGGTAGACTCGTTAATGACGCTCAGTACCTTGCTGCCCAGTACCTGCCCGCCGCTTTCACCTTCGGTTGGCGGCATGCGCACCATGATATCGTGGCTGCTGCCGAAGTTCTGCAACTGTGGCTCTTCAAAGCCCGCCTTTTGCAGCGCTTCGCGCATCACGTCCATATCCGCTGGTTTTTCGAGGGTGATTTCAATGACGGTACCGCCAGTGAAATCGAGCCCCCAGTTAAAGCCGCGCACGCCCATAATGACAATCGCCGCCACCAGTAATAAACCGGAGATGCCGAAAGCCCAGTAGTCCCAGCGCATAAAGTCGTAGACTTTACGGCCGTGGTTCAATTGTTCAACAGTATATTCCTGTGCCACATCGCACTCCTCAGATTGACAGCTTGTTGACGCGTTTGCCGCCATACAACAGGTTTACGATGGCACGCGTACCGACAATCGCGGTGAACATCGACGTCGCCACACCAATACCGGTAGTGATCGCGAACCCTTTAATAGCCCCGGTGCCTACGGCATAGAGGATCAGAACTTTAATCAACGTGGTAATGTTCGCATCAAAGATGGAGCTGAATGCGCCGGCATAGCCTTCGTGGATCGCCTGCTGTACCGAACGTCCGTTGCTTAACTCTTCTTTGATACGCTCGTTAATCAGTACGTTAGCATCCACCGCGACGGCAAGGGTTAACACGATCCCCGCAATCCCCGGCATACTTAGCGTTGCGCCCGGCAGCAGCGACATGATACCGACGATCAGTACCAGGTTCGCCACTAACGCACTGGTCGCAATCAGGCCAAATTTCTTATAGAAGACCAGCATAAACAGGATCGAAACCACCAGACCGGCCAGACACGCTTCCAGACCCTGCTTGATGTTCTGCATCCCAAGCGTTGGCCCGATAGTACGTTCTTCAACAATCTGAATCGGCGCAATCAGCGCACCGGCACGCAGCAGCAGAGAGAGCTGACGCGCTTCATTCGGGTTGTTAATACCGGTAATACGGAAGCTGTTACCCAGACGAGACTGAATATTGGCGACGTTAATCACCTCTTCCTGTTTCACCAGAACCGCACGCCCGTTGGCATCTTTCTTACCGCTGTCTTTGTACTCCACGAACAGGGTCGCCATCGGTTTACCGATGTTGTCCTTCGTAAAGTTGGACATGATATTACCGCCAGCGCTGTCGAGAGAGATATTGACCTGCGGCTGGTTGTACTCATCCTGACTGGAGGTGGAATCAGTAATATGATCACCGGTCAGGATCACACGTTTGAACAGCACAACCGGCTGGCCTTCGCGCATCTGCTTCACTTCTGAGTCGCCGGGAATACGGCCAGACGCGGCGGCAGCCTGATCGACATTGGTGTTAACCAGACGGAATTCCAGGGTTGCGGTTGCACCCAGGATTTCTTTCGCCCGCGCGGTATCCTGAATGCCTGGCAGCTCGACCACAATACGGTCAGCGCCCTGGCGTTGGACTACCGGCTCGGCAACGCCCAGCTGGTTTACGCGGTTACGCAGAATGTTGATGTTTTGCTGGACCGCATATTCACGCGCTTCGCTCAGACGCGCATCGGTCATCACCGCACGCAGCGCATTATCACCCTGACTGGAGATCACCAGATCCTGATGACGTTTGCTCAGATAAGAAACCGCTTCATCACGCGCTGTCGCATCACGGAAAGTAATGCTCAGGCCATAATTATTTTCTTTGCGAACGGTAGTATAAGGAATGCCTTTTTCACGCAGATCGCTGCGCAGGCCGTCGATATTTTGTTCCTGGAGTTTACCCAGCGCCGTGTCCATATCCACTTCCATCAGGAAGTGAACGCCGCCACGCAGGTCAAGACCGAGCTTCATCGGCTCTGCTTTAAGTGCCGCCAGCCAGCGCGGGGTTGCCGGTGCAAGGTTAAGCGCCACGACGTATTTGTCACTCAGCACGTCAACCAGCGCTTCACGTGCGCGCAGTTGCGTATCCGTGGAGTCGAAGCGTACTAAAATAGCCCCTTCTTCCAGCGCCATGGACTTCGCGGCAATTTTTTCTTTTTGTAACGTATTCTGGACCTGGATCAGCGTTTGCTCACTGGCGGCGCTACCGCGCGCACCAGTGATCTGAACAGCCGGATCCTCACCATAAAGGTTGGGAAGTGCGTAAAGCAGGCCGACGGCAATCACGACGACCAGCATAATGTACTTCCACAAAGGATAACGGTTTAACACGGCGGTTCCCTTTGGGAAATCAAAAATTACAGCGCCTTCATCGTGCCTTTCGGCAGAACGGCAGCTACGAAATCACGTTTGATAACCACTTCAGTGGTGTCGTTCAGAGCGATGGCGATATAACCCGTCTCAGCCACTTTCGTGACGCGACCGACCAGGCCACCATTGGTTAAGACTTCATCGCCTTTAGCGATGGAGTTCATCAGATTTTTATGCTCTTTAGTACGCTTCTGCTGAGGACGTAAGATCATGAAGTAGAAAATCAGACCAAACACCACCAGCATCGGAATCAACGTCCACTGGCTTTGACCTGCGCCTGCGGCGGGTGCTGCTATCGCATCAGAAATAAAAAAACTCATTCAAATTCCCTCATTATTAAAATTAATCAACGTTGACAGGTGGTACGGGTCGCCCCTGACGCTGGTAAAAATCGGTGACGAAGCTCTCTAATTTACCCTCTTCAATAGCCTTGCGTAAACCAGCCATTAAACGCTGATAGTATCGCAGGTTATGAATGGTATTGAGACGCGCGCCCAGTATTTCGTTACAACGGTCGAGATGATGCAAGTAGGCGCGTGAATAATTGCGACAGGTGTAGCAATCACACTCGGCATCGAGCGGGCTGGTATCGCTTTTGTACTTCGCGTTACGGATTTTCACCACGCCGTCGGTCACAAACAGATGACCATTGCGGGCGTTACGCGTCGGCATCACGCAGTCAAACATATCGATACCGCGACGCACGCCTTCAACCAGATCTTCCGGTTTGCCGACGCCCATCAGGTAGCGCGGTTTGTCTGCCGGGATTTGCGGGCAAACGTGCTCCAGAATACGGTGCATATCTGCCTTTGGCTCGCCAACCGCCAGTCCGCCGACAGCGTAGCCATCAAAGCCAATCTCCACCAGACCTTTGACGGAGATATCGCGTAAATCTTCGTAAACACTGCCCTGAATAATACCGAACAGCGCGTTTTTATTGCCCAGCCCGTCAAAACGGTCGCGGCTGCGCTGTGCCCAGCGCAGCGACATTTCCATTGAGCGTTTCGCGTAGTCCCAGTCCGCCGGGTACGGCGTACATTCGTCGAAGATCATGACAATGTCGGAACCGAGATCGAACTGGATTTCCATTGAGGTTTCCGGATCGAGGAAAATCGGATCGCCGTTGATCGGGTTGCGGAAATGCACGCCCTGCTCGGTGATCTTACGAATGTCGCCCAGGCTAAAGACCTGGAAACCACCGGAATCGGTGAGGATCGGCCCTTTCCACTGCATAAAATCATGCAGATCGCCGTGCAGCTTCATGATTTCCTGGCCCGGACGCAGCCACAGGTGGAAGGTGTTGCCAAGAATAATTTGCGCGCCGGTGGCTTCGACTTCTTCCGGCGTCATGCCTTTTACGGTACCGTAGGTACCGACGGGCATAAACGCAGGCGTTTCCACTACGCCCCGATCAAACACCAGGCGACCGCGGCGGGCGCGTCCGTCGGTGGTATCCAGTTCGAATTTCATTTTTTCTCCAGTACGCCGGAAAAACAGTCCGACGTGAAAAGCTTATGCCGCGGAGTCATCCCCGACACGTTCATTAATCGCCGACGGATTGTACGTGATATACATCGCATCGCCATAACTAAAAAAGCGATATTCGGCGTTAACCGCCTGCTCATACGCATTCATAGTATGTTTATAACCTGCAAACGCCGAGACCAGCATAATCAGCGTGGATTCCGGCAGATGGAAGTTGGTCACCAGCGCGTCAATAACCTTGTATTGATAACCCGGATAGATAAAGATTTGCGTATCGCCAAAGAACGGCTCGATCAGGTCATTTTTCGCCGCCTGCGCCGCGCTTTCCAGCGAGCGTACCGAGGTCGTGCCCACCGCAATCACCCGGTTGCCGCGCCCTTTGGCGGCCAGCACCGCGTCAACCACGTCCTGCGGCACTTCGGCATATTCAGAGTGCATGATGTGATCTTCAATGCTTTCGACGCGCACCGGCTGGAAAGTGCCCGCGCCGACGTGCAGCGTGACAAACGCCATTTCAATGCCTTTCTGACGCAGGCGTTCCAGCAGCGGTTCATCGAAGTGCAAACCGGCGGTCGGCGCGGCCACCGCGCCTGGCTTTTGACTGTAGACGGTCTGGTACAGTTCGCGGTCAGCGTCTTCATCCGGGCGGTCGATATACGGCGGCAGCGGCATGTGGCCGATAGCGTTCAGGATATCCAGCACCGGACGTTCATCATGGAACTCAACTTCAAACAAGGCATCGTGACGGGCGGTCATCGTTGCGTTGATGCTTTCGTCATCGCCCAGCAGCAGCTCCGCCCCGGGCTTTGGCGCTTTGGAGGCGCGAATATGTGCCAGAATACGTTTATCATCCAGCATCCGCTCGACCAGCACTTCAACCTTGCCGCCGCTGGCTTTACGGCCAAACAGACGCGCCGGGATCACCCGGGTATTGTTAAAGACCAGAAGATCGCCGGGGTTGAGCTTATCGAGCAAATCGGTGAAAGTACCATGCGTCAGCGCCCCTGTCGGACCGTCCAGCGATAACAAGCGGCACGCGCTGCGTTCAGGCTGCGGATAGTGAGCAATCAGGGATTCAGGGAGTTCAAAGGAAAAATCGGCAAGACGCATGACGGTAACCAGGACAAATAAAGAGGCGGGTAGTCTAGTGCCGGGGCGTTTTCCCTGCAACCTTTACCCTGCCGGAGATAGCAACAAACCATGAATTTTCTCGCTCACCTGCACCTCGCCCATCTCGCTGACAGTTCGCTGTCGGGCAATTTACTGGCGGATTTTGTCCGTGGAAATCCGCAGTCGCTCTACCCGCAGGCGGTAGTGGACGGCATTCATATGCACCGGCGTATCGATGTGCTGACAGATAATTTGCCGGAGGTGAAAACGGCGCGGGAGTGGTTTCGCCCGGAGACGCGCCGGGTCGCGCCGATCACGCTGGATGTGATGTGGGATCACTTTCTTTCCCTGCACTGGGAAGAAGTCTCGCCCGAACTGCCGCTGGTGGAGTTTGTCGGCTACGCTGAGGTGCAGATTGGCAACATCCTGCCCGACTCCCCGCCACGCTTTGTGAATCTCAATCAGTATTTATGGTCCGAACGCTGGCTGGAGCGGTATCGCGATATGGCTTTTATTCAGAACGTACTGAACGGTATGGCCAGCCGCCGTCCGCGTCTTGATGCGTTACGCAACTCCTGGCACGATCTGGACGCGCATTATGAGAAGCTGGAGACGCTGTTCTGGCAGTTTTATCCGCGGATGATGGTGCAGGCGCAACGGGGGGAGTTGTAGCGCCGTGATGCCCGGTGGCGCTGCGCTTACCGGGCCTACATATGGCAACCCGATCGTAGGCCCGGTAAGGCGAAGCCGCCACCGGGCACGTTTACGGTGATTGAGCGTGTCAATTCCCCATCCACACCGAAGCTGAAACCGCGGGCAGCGTCAGAAGCTCCCCCTCAAACGTGGCTTTCCCCTCTTTCAGATACCATGCCTTAACGTTTAACAGCGGCGAATCACCAACTACCACTTCACACGCCTGACCGCGGTTAATCGCCACCAGCACGCGCTGCTGTTTCAGCATCCGCACGAACACCACTACGTCGCCCTCGGCATAGATCACCTGGCAAGCACCGCGGCGCAGCGCCTGGCTGCGCCGACGCAGTTTTGCCATTCGCTGATAAAGGGCCAGCAATTCGCCGTCCTGCTTGCCCTTATCCCACGGGAACGGTTTGCGGCAGAAAGGATCGTTCGCCCCGTCCAGCCCCACTTCATCGCCATAGTAAATACAGGGCACGCCGGGCCAGGTAAACAGCCACACCACCGCCAGCGGCAGACGCGCCACGTCTTTACCCAGCAGCGTTTTGAAACGTGAGGTATCGTGGCTGTCGAGCTGATTAAACATCCGCAACTGCTGCTGATGCGACAGCGAAGCGCGATAGTTATCCATCCAGGCGACGCAGGTACGGGCATCAATGTTTTGCGGATCGTAAGAGAGATCGGTATTCGCCAGAAACGCCCACAGCGGCTTGGTGAAGCCCATGTAGTTCATTGCCGAATCTTCCGCGTCCATTTGCAGCCACTGGCGGGCATCGGCAAAATGTTCGCCAAAAACAAACGCGTCGGGGCGAGCTTCTTTCGCCGCGCGGGTAATGCCCGAGACATGCTGCAGGTTGTTACGCGCACCGCCGTTCTCGCCGAGCATATGCACGACGTCCAGCCGCCAGCCGTCCATATTCCACGGCGCTTTCAGCCAGTGGCGCACGATGCTGTCATCGCCGGCGTAAATTTCATCAACCAGCGTCTGCGACTGAAAATCCAGCTTCGGCAGACTGGCGTAACCCAGCCAGTCCAGCGCGCGGCCATCCGGGGAAAAGCTGTACCAGTCGCGCCAGCGCGAATCAGGATTATGGCAGGCTCCACCGGTGCCCCGGTTATGACGATCAAACCAGGCATGGGAATCGCCGCTGTGGTTAAACACGCCGTCGAGGATCAGCCGCATTCCCTGTTCCAGCGTATTCTGCCGCAGACGAAGTAGCGCTCCGTTGCCGCCAAACTGCGGGTCGACCTGGCGATAATCTTCAGTATCATATTTATGCACGCTGGGTGCGGAAAAGATGGGGTTCAGGTACAGCGCGGTAACGCCCAGCGTTTTCAGGTACGGCAGCTTTTCGCTGATACCGTCGAGATCGCCGCCATAAAACGTCGATCCTCCCGCTTCCGCCGTGACCGGATCATTCCATTCACGCAGCACGATTTCACGCCCGGCGGCGTGGTGATAATAGACGTTATCCTGATGGATCGGTTGGCGCTTACCGCGCGCAAAGCGATCCGGGAAGATCTGATAAAACACCTGATCGGCCACCCAGTCGGGACCATTATCCGGCAGATCCAGCGCAAAACGCTCCAGTTTCGCCGGTGGAAAGCGGTTGAAGCCCTGCGGCGTGAACCACAGCTGGCGATCCTCCCACAGCAATTTAAAGCTGTAGCGGCGGCGGGGCTGCCCTTCATTAAGATTGATATCCACACGCCAGACCACGATCCCCGGTGAGGGCGCGCGGGCAGAACGACGCATGGACAGGGAAATTTCTTCGTTATCCAGCTCAGTACGCAGTACTACACGGGCGGGTAAGTTTTCTCCGCGCAGCCACAGCGTCACCGTGAGTCGATCCTGTCGCTGCGAGATAAACGGCGCAACGGGAAGATGCCAGGCATGTAACATCATCAATCCTCTTTCCTGAAAAATCAGCCTACCATGACACAAGCCGCGCCGCTCCCCCTCCTCTTTTGGCTGTTTTTCCAGGGGTGAAGCCGGGGGCGCAGAACACTCATGATAGATCGGTTTTTAGTACGCAAGAGAATGCAAATGTAAGCAAAAAAAGACCGGGATGTCTCCCGGTCTCAGACTGCTGACAAACGTTATACCGCGGAATTATGCCCGGCGACGCTTAAACATCCAGCCAATCAGCAGCAGCACAATCCAGCCGAAGCCAACGTACAGCGAAATACGCGTATCCGGATGATAGCCAATCAGCGCAATGATAAAGACCAGGAAGATCAGCCCGATTATGGTCGTCACCACACCGCCCGGAACCTTAAACTTCAGCGCTTTGGTCTCTTCCGGCGACAGGCGGCGGCGGAACGCCACCTGTGACAGGAGGATCATTATCCACACCCACACTGTCGCGAACGTTGCCAGCGAGGCAATCACCAGGAAGACATTTTCCGGAATGATGTAGTTAAGATATACCGCCAGCAGCAGCGCGAAGGTCATCACCACGACCGTCACCCACGGAATACCGCGACGTGACGTTTTGGCGAAAAATTTGGGGGCACTGCCCTGCTCCGCCATACCGTGCAGCATACGCCCCACGCCGAAAACGTCGCTGTTGATAGCGGAAAGCGAGGCGGTCAATACCACAAAGTTCAGGATACTGGCAGCAAAGGTGATCCCCATATGCTGAAACGTCAGAACAAATGGGCTGCCGTCTGTGCCGACCTGGTTCCACGGGTAAATGGACATAATCACAAACAGCGTCCCGACGTAGAACACCAGAATACGCATCGGCACGGAATTGATAGCGCGGGGAATGGAGGTCTGCGGATCTTTCGCCTCGCCCGCGGTAATACCGATAATTTCAATACCGCCGTAAGCAAACATCACCATTTGCAGCGACATCACCATCCCCAGCCAGCCGTTGCTGAAGAAGCCGCCGTTAGTCCACAGGTTATGGATCCCGGTCGGTTGCCCGCCGTTGCCAATCCCCCAGATGATGATGCCGACGCCCGCCACGATCATAATGATAATGGTGGCGACCTTAAAGAAGGAGAACCAGAACTCCAGTTCGCCGAACACCTTCACGCTCATTAAGTTGACCGCGCAGATGATCATCACCACGCTGAGCACCCAAATCCAGTGCGGCACATGCGGGAACCAGACGCCCATATAAATGCCGAACGCCGTAACGTCGGCAATGGCGACGATCAGAATTTCAAAGCAGTAGGTCCAGCCGGTGATATAGCCCGCCAGCGGGCCGAGGTTGTCCTGAGCGTAACGTGAGAAGGAACTGGCAGACGGGTTGTGGACCGACATCTCCCCTAATGCACGCATGATGATATACGCGGCAACGCCGCCGATAATATAGGCCAGCAGTACGCTGGGACCTGCCATTTTTATAGCATCTGCCGAGCCATAAAAAAGGCCGGTACCGATTGCCGACCCGAGTGCCATAAAGCGGATGTGACGGGTGCTCAGTCCCCGCTTCAGCTTGTTAGTACTTTCCATCGTTTCAAATGCCATTCAACACAAAAAATAAAAAACCACGGAACCCTAAGCTCCGTGGTTAAACGAACCGCCGTGCAACGATTAATGTGCGCTGGAGGTGACCTGGCGGCCCATGAGGCGATCGCAGATAACCGCCAGCACAATCATCACTACCGTTGGCATCAGCCACGCCAGCCCCTGCTCGGTAAGCGGTAAACGCTCGGTCCACGCAGGCAGGACATCTTTCAATGCCGAGGCTTTAATGCCGTCAATGATACCAAAAAGCAGGCTGATGAACATGGCGGGCGCAATCACGCGCGATGAATTATGCCACCATGGGCGGGTGAAGCTTAACACAACCAGTGCGATACACGGTGGATAGATCGCCGTTAATACCGGCACGGAAATCTGAATCAGCTGGCTCAGCCCCAGATTGGAGACCGCCATAGAGAACACGCCAAGGATAAACACCAGCGTGCGATAGGAGAACGGCAGATACTGCGCAAAGAACTCAGCGCACGCACAGGTCAGGCCCACTGCCGTCACCAGACAGGCAATGAAAATCAGCGCCGCCAGCAGTAAACTTCCTGCGCCGCCGAAAGTATGCTGAACATACGCGTGCAGAATAGTCGCACCGTTAGCCGACTGGTCAACTAACGTAGCGCTGTCGGAACCCAGGCGGAACAGCGCCAGATACAGCAGCGTCAGCCCAATACCGGCCATCAGCCCCGCCCATACCGTATAGCGGGTCAGCAGACGCGCTTCAGTAACGCCGCGCGAACGGGCAGCGTTGACAATCACGATACCGAAGACCATTGCGCCCAGGGTATCCATCGTCAGATAACCGTTAACGAAGCCGTTAGAGAAAGACCCCGTCTGATAAGCATCAATCGCATGGCTGATCGGGCCGGCAGGCCATACCAGCGCGGCGACGGAAAGTACCGTCAGGGCGAGAATTTTCATCGGCGCGAGGAAGTTGCCCACCGTGTCCAGCAGCTTACCGGGATAGAGAGAAACCACGATCACTAGCGCAAAATAGACCAGGCTGTAGATAAAGGTTGGCATCGCCCCGTCCCCCGTCAGCGGTGCAATACCCACTTCAAAGGAAACCGTCGCGGTACGCGGGGTGGCAAACAGCGGACCGACCGCCAGATAGCAGATGGTGGCCAGCAGAATACCCGCGCCTTTACCGATCGGCGTACTGAGGCTATCAATCCCACCGCCGACTTTCGCCAGCGAAATAACCGTCAGCACCGGCAGACCGACCGCCGTAATCAAAAAGCCAATGGCCGCCGTCCAGACGTGCTCGCCGGCCTGCAAACCGACCATAGGAGGAAAAATGATATTGCCAGCACCGACAAACAGGGCAAAGGTCATAAAGCCCAGAGCCATGATGTCGCGAGATTTTAACTGATGGGTCATAAATTATTTACTGCCTGTGGATGTGGTGTTGTAAATGAATTGTTGCTTTCCATGCGGGACGATCGCGCAGCAATTGCATATATTTCCAGCGGGATATACTCCCTGACTGACGTGACGAAGTATTGTTTTTCGATTTATCACGCAAAAGCAGTCGGTATGACAGCCTCTGGGGCGCAATTTAAACGCTTATAACGTTTTAAAGCAAGGCAGGATCGTAAAACCAGATGATTATGCTAATTCAGAATATTCAGCCAGCATGATGGACCAGTTATCAGAAAAACTGATGGCTGATCATTCGAACAAAAAAGCAGCAGGCGCGAGGATATGGCACCCGTTTCGCTTACCTGCAAACTAAACAGACCAGCCCAGGCTGGTCTGCGGAAAGTTACGGTTACAAGCGGCATAACCAGCCTAGTTTCTGGCAATGAATCGTTCCGGAAGCAAAAAGCTAAATTGCGTTCCTTCACCCGGCTTACTGGTAATGTTGAGGCGACTATCATGATGATTTAACGCATGTTTCACGATTGCCAGCCCCAGCCCGCTGCCGCCGGTCTGCCGCGAACGGGCCTTATCAACACGATAAAAACGCTCGGTCAGGCGCGGAATGTGTTCGGCAGCGATTCCCGGTCCGTTATCGTCAATGGTAAACAGTGCGCCATGAGGCGCGCGCTGCCAGTTGACCGAAATAGTGGTTCCGGCAGGCGTATGATTCACCGCGTTGTACACCAGATTAGAGATAGCGCTCCGCAACTGTTCTTCATTGCCCAGCACTTTTAACGAATCATCCACGGTAAAACGCAGCGTATGACGATCGTGGCTGAGGGTTTGCGCCTCGCGCTCTATCACCCGCAGCATCATCGGCACGTCAATCTTTTCATTGAGGGCCAGCGCAGGTGCCGCTTCAATCCTGGAGAGGGTTAATAATTGTTTTACCAGCGATTCCATACGCTGCGTCTGCTCGCGCATGGTATGCAGCGCTTTTTCGCGCGGCGCGCCTTCAAGCGTTTGCTCCTGCATCATCTCCAGATAACCCTGTAGCACGGTCAACGGCGTGCGCAGCTCATGGCTGACGTTGGCAAAGAAATTGCGTCTCGCGCCCTCAAGCTGGTGCATTTGCGTGGTATCGCGCGCCACCATCAGCCGCTGGTTTTCACTGTAGGGCATCACTCGAAATTCGAGGTGACGGCCATTATTGAGCACCAGATTCAATGGCCGGCTAAAATCGCGATTCTTCAGATAGAGCGTAAATTCGGGATAACGCAGCAGGTTAAGGATATTTTGCCCGTTATCGTCCGGCCAGCGCAGCCCCAGCACCTGCTGCGCCAGGCCGTTACACCAGAAAATCGTGCCTTCTTCAGTCGTCAGCACCACCGCATCCGGCAGCGATTCCGCGCCGCTGCGAAAACGTTTGATGAGGTTGCCCAACTCACGTCGGCGCTTTTTATTGCGTAGCTGCATCTGATGCAGTCCGTAAAGCAGAGGCTCCCAGCTGCCGCGGCCCGGCGGCGGTGTCATACTGCGATCGACCCATAGCCACCAGGAAAGTCGCAGTAAATTCAGAAAGTGCCAGACCAACAGCCCGGTCACCGCCGCCAGCAAAAACCACGGCAGATAACCGAAAAATGCCCCCAGTATCAGCGCAGGCAGGCAGCAGATAACCAGTTCAAAAACCAGCGTTTTCCATGACAGACGTTCCAGCACGCGTCACACTCCTGTCTGAGATCAGAAACGGGTCGAGAAACGATAACCCGTGCCGCGAACGGTTTGAACCATGCGATCGTGCCCGCTCTGCTCCAGCGCTTTGCGCAGGCGGCGGATATGAACATCCACCGTTCTGTCTTCCACGTAGACGTTGGTTCCCCAGACATGATTCAACAGTTGTTCACGGCTGTAAACACGTTCGGGATGGGTCATAAAGAAGTGCAGGAGCTTAAATTCAGTCGGCCCCATGTCGAGCGGGCTTTCACCGGTCATGACCCGGTGCGAGGAGGGATCGAGACTCAATCCCTGCATTTCGATGACCTCATCAACGGCCATCGGGGAAATGCGGCGCATCACCGCTTTAATCCGCGCTACCAGCTCTTTTGGCGAGAACGGCTTGGTGATGTAATCGTCTGCCCCGGTTTCCAGCCCGCGGACGCGATCTTCTTCTTCACCGCGTGCGGTGAGCATTACCACCGGGATTTCGCGCGTCATTGCTTCACGCTTGATATGTTTAATAAACTGAATGCCGGAACCGCCGGGAAGCATCCAGTCCAGCAGGATGAGGTCTGGCCAGGGTTCATTGAGCTGATTCACCGCGCTGTCATAATCTTCCGCTTCAACAGGCTGAAAGCCATTTTGTTCGAGAACAAAGCAAACCATCTCACGAATTGGAGCTTCATCTTCTACGACCAGAATACGTCTCGCCATTTTTTACCCTGTTTATCATCATTATGGATAGCGACGTCATTATGCGTCAGATTTATGACAGATTTATGAAAAAGATGACCGTGTGACGATTGCGTAAACGCGATGTGACAGCCAGCTTCGCCCCGCCTGCTTCAGAGGGTATAATCCGCTGTACGCTTTTTTGCCACGGAACCGACATGCGCATCATTCATACTTCAGACTGGCATCTCGGCCAGAACTTCTACAGTAAGAGCCGTGCCGCTGAGCATAGCGCTTTTCTTGACTGGCTGCTGGATACCGCTCAGACGCAGCAGGTTGATGTCATTATTGTGGCGGGCGATATTTTTGATACCGGCTCGCCGCCGAGCTATGCCCGCGAGTTATATTATCGTTTCGTGGTCGATTTACAGCAGACCGGCTGTCATCTGGTGGTGCTGGCCGGAAATCATGATTCGGTGGCCACGCTTAACGAATCCCGCGACATTCTGGCGTTTCTCAAAACGACCGTCATTGCCAGCGCAGGCGATAAACCGCACCTTCTGTTAAAGCGCGACGGCACGCCGGGCGCGGTGTTTTGCCCGGTGCCGTTTTTGCGTCCGCGCGACATGGTGATTAGCCAGGCGGGGCAATCCGGCAGCCAGAAGCAGCAACGTCTGCTGACGGCCATCACAGATTATTATCAGCAGCAGTATCAGGACGCCTGCGAGCTGCGGGGTGAGCAGCCATTACCGATTATCGCCAGCGGACACCTGACGACCGTCGGAGCCAGCAAAAGCGATGCCGTACGCGATATTTACATCGGCACGCTGGACGCCTTCCCGGCGCAAAACTTTCCGCCCGTTGATTACCTCGCGCTGGGCCACATCCACCGCGCGCAAAAAATTAACGGCAGCGAGCACATTCGCTACTGCGGCTCGCCCATTTCACTGAGCTTTGATGAGACAGGAAAAAATAAAAGCGTCAACCTGGTCACTTTTGCGGAGGGCAAACTCACCGACGTGACACCGCTTGAGGTTCCCGTCACGCAGCCGCTGGCTGTGATCAAGGGCGATTTTGCCGGCATCAGCGAGCAGCTTATGCAGTGGCGTGATGCGCCCGCGACGCCAAAGGTCTGGCTGGATATCGAAATCACCAGCGGGGAATACCTGCATGATATTCAGCGACGTATTCAGGCCCTGACCGAGGATTTACCGGTTGAGGTGCTTTTAGTTAGACGCAGCCGCGAGCACCGCCAGCGTATTCTGGAAGGTGAATTGCGCGAAACGCTCGGCGAACTGAGCGTTGAAGACGTATTTGAGCGCCGGCTGACCCAGGAAGATCTCGACGAGGCGCAGCAAAAGCGGCTGTTTACCCTTTTCGGTCAAACGCTGGAAACCCTGTCCGGAGAGGATGAAGCATGAAAATTGTCAGCCTGCGCCTGAAAAACCTGAACTCACTGAAAGGCGAGTGGAAAATTGACTTCGCTGCAGAACCGTTCGCCAGCAACGGCCTGTTCGCCATCACCGGCGCGACGGGGGCAGGTAAAACGACGCTGCTGGATGCGATCTGCCTGGCGCTGTATCACCAGACGCCGCGCCTTAGCACGCTGTCGCAATCGCAAAATGATCTTATGACCCGCGACACCGCCGACTGTCTGGCCGAGGTCGAGTTTGAAGTGAAAGGTGAAGCGTACCGCGCCTTCTGGAGCCAGAACCGCGCGCGCAATCAGCCGGACGGCAACCTGCAGGCTCCGAGGGTGGAGCTGGCGCGTTGTGCCGATGGCAAAATTCTTGCCGATAAAGTGAAAGATAAGCTGGAGCTGACCGCCACGCTGACCGGGCTGGATTACGAGCGTTTCACCCGTTCGATGCTGCTTTCGCAGGGGCAATTTGCGGCCTTTTTGAACGCCAAACCCGGTGAGCGTGCCGAGTTGCTGGAAGAGCTGACCGGCACCGAGATTTACGGCCACATTTCAGCGATGGTATTTGAAAAGCATAAAACTACCCGTACCGCACTGGAAACACTGCAGGCGCAGGCCAGCGGCGTGGCCCTGCTCAGCGCGGAACAGCAGCAGGCGCTGGAGCAAGGTTTGCAGGCGCTTATTGACGAGGAACGCCAGCAGGTAACGCTGCAGGCGCAGGCGCAAAGTCATCTCAACTGGTTAACGCGCCAGCAGGAGCTGGAGGCAGAGCACCAGCGTGCGCAAAACGCACTTGCCGGAGCGCTGCAGGCGCTGGCCCAGGCGCAACCACAGCTTACCGCCCTGACGCTGGCCCAGCCCGCAGAGCAATTGCGTCCTCTGTGGCGTCGCTGTCAGGAGCAGACCAGCGCAGTGAAGCAAACGCAGCGGCAGGCGCAGGAAGTAAATGCTTGCTTACAAACCGCATTAACCCTACGCGCTCAACTGCGGGCCAGCGCGGAACACCAGCAGGCTTCGCTGCAAACGACGCATAAACACCTGACTGACTGGCTTCAGGAACACGATCGCTGGCGTTTGTGGAGCAGCGAACTCACTGGCTGGCGGCATGCCTTTACCCAGCAAACACGCGATAACGCGCAGCTACAGCAACGACAGCAGCAATTAGCCGGCCATCAGCGAGAACTGGCTGCGCTGCCCGCCGTGACGCTTGCCCTTACGCCAGCCGAAGTCAGCGAGGCCCAGGCGCGCCATACTCAACAGCGCCCGCTGCGCCAGCGATTAAACGCATTACACCTGCGTCTGACCGCCGTCCATCAGAACCTGCAAAAGCTACACGGCACCGTTCAGGCCTCCCGGACGGAATACGCCACGTTAAATGAAAAAATTGTCAATCTGCGCCAGCGTTATAAAGAAAAAAATCAGCAGCTTGCGGATGTGCAGGCCCTTTGCCAGCTGGAAGCCCGCATTAAGGATCTGGAGAGCCAGCGCGCGCTGCTGCAATCCGGCCACCCTTGCCCGCTCTGCGGCTCCACGACGCATCCTGCCGTCGAGGAGTATCGCACGCTCGAACCCAGTGTGAATCAGGCCCGCCGTGACGCGCTGGAAAAAGAGGTCAGATCGCTGGCCGATGAAGGCGGCAAACTTCGCGGCCAGACGGATGCGCTGCAACGCCAGCAGCAACGCGACGAAAGTGATATCCAGACGCTCACCCAGGAGGAGCAAGCACTTACCCAGCAATGGCAGACGCTTGGCGCCACGCTGCAAATAGCCCTGCAACCGCAGGACGACATCACGCCGTGGCAGCAGGAGCAGGATCGCTATGAAGAGCAGCTCCATCAGCTGAGTCAGCGGCAACGTCTGGAGATACAGATTGCTGAGGCGAGCCAGCAAATCACCAGCTTTGCACAACACGTCACTGCCCAGCGGACGACGCTGGAAACGGCGCTTCAGGCACTGTCGCTGAGCTGGCCTGCTGAAGGCGATGAATCCACCTGGCTGGCGGCGCGGGAAGAAGAAGCCCGGGCGTGGCAAACCCGCCAGACGGAGCTGGCCTCGCTTCAGGAGGCGCTGGCGCAGCTTATTCCATTACTGGAAACCTTGCCGCAAACCGCAACCTCCCCGGCGTCCGGGCCAGTGTCGCTGGAGGGCTGGCGCAGCACGCATGACGACTGCGTGAAGCTGGAGAGCCAGTGGCACACTCTGCAACAACAGGAAACGCTGGAAAAATCGCGTTTACACCAGGCGCAGGCGCAATTTGACGCGGCACTCAGCGCCAGCCAGTTCGCCGATGAGCAAGCATTTCAGGCCGCACTGCTCGATGAGCCGACCCGTCGCCAGCTGGAATCCCTGAAGCAATCGCTGGAAAGTCAGCTTCAGCAATGTCAGGCGCTGGCGCTACAGGCGCAAAATCAGCGGCAGGCGCATCAGCAGCACCTGCCTGAAGGGCTCTCGCCGGAGCAGAACAGTGAGCAAATCCGGCTGGCCCTGGAGCAGCTGAACCAGCGGCTTCGTGATATCGGCTTACGGCAGGGCGAGATCCGCCAGCAGTTAAAACAGGATGCGGATAACCGCCAGCATCAGCAGACGCTGATGCAGCATATTGAGCACGCCGCGCAGGAACTGGCCGACTGGAGCCTGCTTAATGGGCTGATTGGTTCCCGCGACGGCGATAAATTCCGTAAATTCGCCCAGGGCCTGACGCTCGACAATCTCGTCTGGCTGGCGAATAAACAGCTTAACCGTCTTCACGGACGGTATTTGCTCAAGCGGAAGGTCAGCGATGCGCTGGAGCTGGAGGTGGTCGATACCTGGCAGGCAGATGCGGTGCGCGATACGCGGACTTTGTCCGGCGGCGAAAGCTTCCTCGTCAGCCTCGCGCTGGCGCTGGCGCTTTCTGACCTGGTAAGTCATAAAACGCGCATTGATTCCCTCTTCCTCGACGAAGGATTCGGCACCCTGGACAGCGAGACGCTGGATGCCGCGCTGGACGCGCTGGACGCGCTGAACGCCACCGGCAAAACCATTGGCGTCATCAGCCACGTCGAGGCGATGAAGGAGCGCATTCCGGTGCAGATTAAGGTGAAAAAGGTGAACGGTCTGGGGTACAGCAAGCTCGACAGGGTATTCGCCGTTGAGGAATGAGGATAGGTTGGCAGGCGAAACAGGGTAAAACGGCGCTGGGGGACGGCGCTGGCACGGCGGCGCTATATGCCCGGCGGCGCTGCGCTTGCGCGGGCCTACGGTCGGGGCACGGCGCTGGTTCGGGCCTACGGTAATACAACGGATTGATATTGTTGCTTTTGTAGGCCGGGTAAGCGCAGCGCCACCCGGCATAACAGGGCACAGAGCAAAACCGTTCTCACCCCCTGTCATTAACGTTGCGGCCACAACCAGGCGGCACCGCGTACCCCGCTGGAATCGCCGTGCACCGCTTTGCGGATCGGCGTTTCACACTCGCCGCCAAACACCCAGTTTTTAATCAGTTGCGGTACGGTTTTATACAACCTGTCGACATTACTCATCCCGCCGCCCAGCACAATCACGTCAGGATCGAGAATATTAATTACGTGACTCAGCGATTTTGCCAGCCGCAGTTCATAACGACTAAGCGCCAGCTCTGCCAGCGGGTCCAGCTCATCCACCAGACGCATGATTTCATTACCTTTTAGCGAACGCCCGCTTAACCGCTGGTAATCGGTCGCAAAACCGCTGCCGGAAATAAAGGTTTCAATACACCCCTGCTTGCCACAGTAACAGGGAACTTCGGCACGATAGCGCAGTTCGTCTTCATCCATCCACGGCAGAGGATTATGCCCCCACTCGCCTGCGGTACCGTTGCCACCGCGATGCGCCTGCCCGTTCAACGCAATGCCTGCCCCGCAACCGGTGCCGATAATCACCGCGAAAACCGTTTCTGCTCCGGCGGCGGCCCCGTCCACGGCTTCAGAGGCGGCCAGACAGTTGGCATCGTTGGCCATTCTTACTTCGCGTTTTAGCCGCTCGCTCAAATCCTTATCAAAAGGCTGACCGTTGAGCCACGTCGAGTTGGCATTCTTCACCACCCCACTGAAAGGTGAAATCGATCCCGGTATGCCAACGCCAACCGTTCCCTCCATGCCGGTGGTTTTTTCTGCCTGCGCCACCAGCGTTGCGATGGTCTCTATCGTCTGCGCATAGTCATGGGCAGGCGTCGGCAGACGATGGCGGTATAGCTGCTGCCCGTCATCACTTAACGCAATAACTTCAGTTTTGGTGCCGCCTAAATCGATCCCGATTCGCATACTTTCGTCCTCAATTGTTCACAATATCAAAAGCGTAAAACCGTCAGCCCGGATTAGCAATGCAAGCAAAGCGACAATTCGTTATCATGCCGGCTGGATTTAACGACAACGCTGTGGAAATTATCATGCTGTGGTTCAAAAATTTAATGGTTTACCGTCTTAGCCGCGACATCTCCTTACGCGTCGAAGAGATGGAAAAGCAGTTAGCCGAGCTGTCGTTTACCCCCTGCGGAAGTCAGGATATGGCGAAAACCGGCTGGGTACCGCCGATGGGTTCACAAAGCGACGCCTTTACCCACGAAGTTAACGGGCAGATCATTATCTGCGCGCGGAAAGAAGAGAAGATCCTTCCCTCTCCGGTGATCAAGCAGGCGCTGGAAGCTAAAATCTCGAAGCTTGAAGCCGATCAGGGCCGCAAGCTGAAGAAAACCGAAAAAGATTCTCTGAAGGATGAAGTGCTGCATTCACTGCTGCCACGAGCTTTCAGTCGTTTTAACCAGACGATGATGTGGATCGATACCGTCAACGATCTGATTATGGTCGACTGCGCCAGCGCCAAAAAAGCGGAAGATACCCTGGCGCTGCTGCGTAAGAGCCTTGGCTCGCTGCCGGTGGTTCCGCTGACGCTGGAAAACCCGATCGAGCTAACGTTGACCGAATGGGTGCGCTCCGGCACCGTCGCGCAGGGTTTCCAACTGCTGGATGAGGCCGAACTGAAAGCGATGCTGGAAGACGGCGGCGTGATCCGCGCGAAAAAGCAGGATCTGGTCAGCGATGAGATCGCCGTGCATATCGAAGCGGGTAAAGTGGTGACGAAACTGGCGCTGGACTGGCAGCAACGCATTCAGTTTATGATTTGCGACGACGGTTCGCTTAAGCGCCTGAAATTTGCAGATGAACTCCGCGATCAAAACGATGATATCGAACGCGAAAACGTGGCTCAGCGCTTTGATGCCGACTTTACGCTGATGACCGGCGAACTGGCCGCCCTGATCAAAAACCTGGTAGAAGGGTTGGGCGGCGAAGCTCAGCGCTAATGACTCTGTGGGATGACAACTTCATCCCACCGTCGACAAGAAACTCGGTGTTACAGGTAGCGACAAAGGTAGGAAGTCGGCTCAGCCACCTGCAAATGAAATTCACTGTGGCCCGGCACATTGAACACCTGCCCGGCGGTATAGACTTTCCACTCGGTTTCATTCGGCAACAACACATTCAACGCGCCGCTCACCACCGTCATCTCTTCTGCGGCGGCGGTACTAAACGTATATTCACCCTCGGCCATCACGCCAACGCTGGCCCGGCCAGTGCTGCTGCTGGTAAAGCCAATAGATTTCACTTTTCCTGAAAAGTATTCGTTACTCTGAAGCATAGCTGACCCTTATAAGCAATTGATGATTAACCAATATAGGGGGCAAACTCCCTCGCTGTCACGTGAAATTAACACTATACCAGCAGTTCTGAGGCCAGCCGGGTGATCAGAACGTTGGAGAGTAAAACCGGCACATCCAGCGCTTTTTGCAGCAGGTCTCGATGATGTTGATAAAAGCCCAGACAATCGAGCATTAACACGTCTGCGCCGCGCTCAATCAGTTCTCGTCCTG
The DNA here is from genome assembly GCF_029319185.1 of Superficieibacter sp. HKU1. Taxonomy (NCBI): domain Bacteria; kingdom Pseudomonadati; phylum Pseudomonadota; class Gammaproteobacteria; order Enterobacterales; family Enterobacteriaceae; genus Superficieibacter; species Superficieibacter sp. HKU1. The sequence continues at coordinate 1,206,957 of NZ_CP119754.1, read as the reverse complement.
CGGCAATCAGCTCGTCATCAGAGGAATAAAGCGGATGCGCCAGCGAATAAAGCGGCGGATTTTCCAGTACCTGCCATTTAATTTTTTGTGCGGGAATAAGCTCTTCCATCGGCACAATGACGCCAACCTGATGACCGTCCACAATTGAGGCAACCAGCGGCGGAATGATCCGCAACGGTTCGAGAAGGATAGAATTGTGCGCCTTCATGCCAATAATTTGAGCGGTACTCATCAGGATGATGACATCATAGCCCTGAGTATCCAGTACATCGATGACCGCCTGGAGATCGCGCTCAACTTTGGCGCGAGAAACCGCGGCAGGTTGCAGATCGCTGAGCATGGTCAGGAGCGCTTCTTCTCCCGGCTCAACGGCGTAATCTTCCATAACATCTTCACGCGACATTTTGCCCAACAGGCTGATATGGGTGATTTGGTCTTCCCTGATATGTTCGGTCAGGAGCGGCAATACTTCACGAACGGGAACTACGCCAATCGTTAACATCGCCAAAGTCGCACTCATGTCTGTCACCTTATTCACTACCGTTACTACGAAACTTATACCGCCCTGCAACCCTCTGGATGCGAGGGATAAACGCTCAATAAGCGAAGCCGCAGATGAGCGTTTAAGGTGCTTATAAATTCCTGAATGCTTCCGGAATGTACCAGTAAAGCTCGATACTAATCGTTTAGTAGCATTTTCAACAGGTGAAAAATGTGATTCATACCAGGTTAATCACGCTTTAGGAATATATTCAGGTACAGGGAACCGCCAGATTCAGCTCTTATCCGGATCTTCATAGCGCCGTTTGGCATCCAGCGCTTCCTGTTCAGTATTGTGCTCGCTTATCAGAGAGTCCGGTTCCGGATGATCCGCTCGCAGCTGATACCAGGTCACCTTTGGATGGTCGGTCCCTTTTTCAACCACCTCAATACGGGCCTTACGCGGATAGGGAGGGTTTGTCGGCATAGATGTTCCTCATAATTTGTTATCAGAACTATGAGTATAGACGCAGGCTGTCAGACGCGGACAAGCTTAGCGCCGCCAGCACATCGGCAATAATACGTTCAGGCGGCTGCGCGGCATCAACAATATAGTGGGCCGCCTCACAGTAAAGCGCTTCACGTTCCGCCAGCACGTCACGGATTTCTTCCCCGAGCGGTTTCGCCGTTAACGCCGGGCGCTGCCCTTCTTGCGGAAAGGCTTCGAGACGAGCCGCCAGAACCGCAACCGGCGCGCGCAGATAAATGACCTGCCCGGTCTCGCGCATAAAGCGGCGATTAACCTCTGCCAGCACCATTCCGCCCCCGGTAGCGATTACCGTGGACGGCGCAGCCACCGCTTGCAGCGCCTGTGTTTCGCGAGCGCGAAATCCTTCCCACCCTTCTTTCGCCACGATCCCTGCGACGTTCATTTGCGCCCGCTCCTGAAGCCAGTGGTCGGTATCAACAAAATGCCAGTTTTGCTCTTGTGCCAGCGCCTGACCAACGGTGGTTTTACCGCAGCCGCGTGGGCCAATGAAGAAAACGGGTTGCGTCATAAGATGGAATTCTCCCGGATACTGCGAGGCAATGAAATTTACACCAAAGAATGAAATATACTATCAAACTAGTACAAAAAAATATGTAAATCTTTAGTTACAATAAATGATAACGCCGCTAGCACAGCGAGGGGTTATCAGGGCAAACGCTAGCAAAACTGTAAACATATTATTGCACATTTTGCCGCCCGTCCCTACCCGCACACTTTATTTCTTCTGCTGGAGAAGCCATTTATCCAGCTCGGCAGCAAAACGCTGGCGGTCACGTTGCGACAGGCTATCCGGACCGCCGGTCTGGATCCCGCTGGCGCGTAAGGTGTCCATAAAATCACGCATCGTCAGCCTTTCACGGATAGTGGCCTCTGTATAACGTTCACCGCGCGGATTTAATGCCGCACCCCCTTTAGCCAGCACTTCGGCCGCCAGCGGAATATCGGCGGTGATCACCAGATCGCCCGCCGCGCACAGACGGACAATTTCGTTATCGGCTACGTCGAAACCGCTTTCGACGCGCAGCGTGCGGATCACGCGTGACGGCGGCGTGCGCAGCGTCTGATTGGCCACCAGCGTAAGCGTGGTCTGCGTGCGCTCGGCAGCGCGGAATAAAATGTCTTTTATGACATTCGGACAGGCGTCCGCATCAACCCAAATAGCCATCCTCACTCCTGTTTGTTCAATGATCTCTGCAACCTGTCGCCAGAGTGCAGGAAGCTTTAGCCCTGAAGAATAATCCGCGTTAAGCTTATCGCCCAGACAAATTACACGCGGAGAAAGGTGATGGAGAAAAAAATTGGGTTTATCGGCTGCGGAAATATGGGTAAAGCGATCCTCGGTGGACTTATCGCCAGCGGCCAGGTACAGCCAGAAAAAATTTGGGTCTATACCCCTTCACCGGAAAAAGTGGCTGCGCTGCACGAGCAGTATGGCGTAAACGGGGCGCACAGCGCACAGGAAGTGGCGCAGGCAGCGGATATCGTTTTCAGCGCGGTGAAGCCTGCCATCACGGTTAAAACGCTGAATGACATCGCCTCCAGCTTCAATAAAGACTCGGTGGTGATTTCCATTGCAGCGGGCGTGACGCTGGCACAACTGGCGACCGCGCTGGGTCACGACCGCAAAATTATTCGTGCCATGCCGAACACGCCGTCGCTGGTTAACGCCGGAATGACGTCACTGACGCCCAACGCACTGGTTAACGATAACGAAACCCAGGAAGCACTGACGATTTTTCGCAGCTTCGGCGAAGCGGAAGTCGTCGCCGAAGCTATTATTCACCCGGTTGTCGGGGTGAGCGGCTCGGCACCAGCGTATGTGTTTATGTTTATAGAGGCGATGGCTGACGCTGCCGTCCAGGGCGGTATGCCGCGCGCGCAGGCCTATAAGTTTGCGGCCCAGGCGGTGATGGGCTCGGCAAAAATGGTGCTGGAAACCGGGAAGCACCCGGGCGAGCTGAAGGATATGGTGTGTTCGCCCGGAGGGACGACCATTGAAGCGGTACGCGTACTGGAAGAGCGCGGTTTTCGTGCGGCGGTGATCGAAGCGATGGCCAGCTGTATGCAGAAATCAGAACAGCTTAGCCGCTCCTGATGAACAACGGGTGAGACGCATCGGTCTCACCCGTTTCGTTTACGCCTGTTTTTTCAGGCAGCCGCTCATAAATTTGCTGCGATCTTCACCTTTAAGCGACTGCTGGGTCGCCTGTGAACTGCAATCGCGCATTTTTAACTGCTGCGGGGTGAGTCCTTTTTCATCTTGTGCTTTTCCACCTTTCAGGCACTCGCTCATAAAATGCTTACGCTCGTCCCCTCTCAACGTTTTATCTGACGCCTGCTGGTTACAGGTTGCCATCCGCTGTTGTTGAGGAGTAAGCGTCTTTTCAGCCGCGCCTACCGTGGAAAGGATAACCATGCCAAAGACCAGGGTAACCAGAAATATTATTTTCATTGTTTTGTCCTTCAGTAAGAGGTTCACCCTAAGTCTGGTCCGTTGCGCTAAAAAAACCACCCGGCAAGGAAAATTTCACCGCTGACAGCGCAAAAATACCCTCAGAATAACGGCCAGGCAATGTGATATCGCCCGGCGGGCCACGATTATCCTGCACAGTTGGCCCGGCCATCAGAAGATATTACGCGCGGAAATAACGCGATGACTTTAGCGGAATGTTTACGTATCCAGTCTCCGTGTTGAAATAAATAAAACACGGAGACTGGATAGACAGGAAATGACAAAACGATGACAAGATTATCGTTTTATTACTATTTAGAGCGGGGATGTCGTAGCAGCTTTTTTACATATTGCCGCAGAAGCTCGCTATCGCCGTCGGAAACGGGTGCCTCCGGGCTGGCACCGTCCATGGCGGACTCAATACTGTGAATAAGTTTTTGTTGCTCATCTTCGGCCATATGACGCACCAGCGAGGTAACAACAATTTCAAGCGCTTCAACCTGCGCCAACAGTTCCTTTGATTCTTCTTCCTTTTCCCCCAGTTTGACCAGTAATTCCGCAATAAGATTTTTCATGGCGCAATGTCCTTACGAATCCGGTTAAACCTGTTATTAAGCCGTGCTAATAAATACATGAGAATGGGGGGTATTTCAAGATAGCCACATCATTTTGCGCGGCCCGTCAGATCGACGCCTCAGTTATCAACCAAATGTACAATTAGCGCGTAATTTCACGCGTTCCTGTTCTCTGGATTCATTAATCACATCACCTGATAACGCCACAATAATCCCACGCTAAAAGCGATTAATTTATCTTACCCGCAGTAATGAGATCAGGTTTTCTGCCGGGTGCGACGCAGTGCGATAATCAGTTGCCACAAGTTAATCAATACCACAATGGCCGTAGCAAGGAATACCCAGCGAAACCCGGCAACGGCGGAAACGGAAGCGCCAATCAGCGGCCCTGCCACGTTGCCGAGATACATAAAGGACTGGTTGTAGCCAAAAATACGCCCTGTCACCTGATCGCTGCAATATTTCAGCAGCAGCGTCTGCACTGCGGGCAGCATCGCGCCATCGGCAAAACCGAGCATAAAACGCAGGATCCCAAGCTGTAGCGGCGAGGTAACGAACGACATGGCGAAAAATATGATCACTGCGCAACATAAGGTCGCGACCAGAATACGCGCGGTACCAATACGGTCGCCAAGCTTGCCGAGCCGGGGCGCGGAGATAAGCGCGGAGACACCGGGCACCGCAGCAATCATCCCGCTTAAAAAAGCAATATTATTGCTGTCCGGACTCATTGATTTAATAAACAGCGCCAGGATAGGCCCAATGGAACCGTTACAGAGCTGAATAACCATGGTGGTGACAAACAGGCTAATCACCAGCCCGGGATAAGGCAGCGTGGCGAAAACCGCTTTACCACTCAATCTGTCGGCTTTATTTACCTGCGGCCTGACGCCCTCTTTGATCAGAAAAAGCGTGACCAGAAAACTCACCGTAAGCAGGATGGCGGTAATAAAAAATACCGCGCGCAGGCCGACATGGTCCGCGAGAAATCCGCCGAGCAGCGGTCCGCCAATGACGCCGCTAATTTGTGCCGTCGACAGCGTACTCAGCGCCCAGCCGCTGCGCTCACGCGGTACCTGCGAAGCCACCAGCGCCATCGCATTGGGAATATATCCTGATGTCAGCCCCATTACCGCACGCAGGAAAAAGAGCTGCCACACGTTAGTGGCGAATGCCTGAAGCAAAATCGCAATGGCCATGCCCAGCGACGCGCGCAGCAGCATTAGCTTACGCCCTTTACGGTCAGCAAGGCTGCCCCACATTGGGGAGACGATAGCCGAGACCAGGAAGGTGACGCTGAACGTCAGGCCGGACCACAGAGAAAGCGCCTCATGCGAGGTAACGCCAAGTTGTGAGACATAAAGCGGCAGGAAGGGCAAAATTTGGCTGATCGCCAGCCCGGTAAAAAAACAGCCGAGCCAGACCGAAATAAGATTAACCTTCCAGGATTCCATAAACGTATATAGTAATTAAGTTTTTACTCATTAGCCGACAGTGTAACAACTTATCCTTCGTCCTTCAGGACCAGAGATGCGTTTTACGCATTTTGATACCATTTACTTTACCGGCACAGGCCATATCCACGCATACCAAGATGAAAATGGTTGGCATGCGCAGCGTTATATTCCGGTCCCAGACCGTTGCCATAATAATGACAGCTACTGGAAAGCAGTGCGCGGAGGAACGGTTGTGTTTCCGGTTCTGGCCAGCCTTTCAACACCGTCACACGTTTGCCACTGGCAAATCGAAAACCGCTCACATCCAGCGCATCCGCCGTCGCGTGCTCACTCAGACGGGCGTTTTCACGATGATAAATATTGCGGCAGGCATAGCTACCAAAATGATCAATCTGCCGCAGTGGGCTGCCAATAAGCTGCTGCGCAAGCGGCTTCGCCTGCTGTTCAACAAACAGTGCGCTACTGAGCGCCAGGGGACAACTGGCGAGAAAACTGCTGCTCAATCTGACATCGCCAAAATTGCGCACCCGTACGACATTGCTTAACGGACAGGGTCCGGCACTGTCCGCCACCGCCTGAGTAGTAATAAGGTGCTGCTTATTGGCCTGGGCCAGTAATGACTGACATGCATCATCAGAAAGTCGACGCAATTTTATTTGTGTGATGCGCCCCGGAGGATCGGTAAGTTGAAGCGGCGCAAATGGATTGTAGTATGAAGGTAAATAGCGATATCCCCACCACGTAGCGCCAGCCAGCAAGGCCAAAATAAGCAAACCTTTTCCTTTCACTGCACCCCCTTAATCGATTTACTTAAGATTATGGCAGAAGGGCCGATTTTGACGTGATATGTTATGTGTTTTACGTTTACCAGAGATCGGTGTGGAAATGGCTAAGTTGCGGGTAGGTATCGTTTTTGGTGGGAAATCGGCAGAGCATGAAGTCTCATTACAATCGGCAAAAAATATCGTCGAGGCGATTGATAAAACACGCTTTGAAGTGGTGCTTTTAGGAATTGATAAACAAGGCGGCTGGCATATTAATGATGAAAGCCACTATTTGCTGAACGCTCACGATCCCGCGCGCATCGCGCTCGCGCCCTCCACAACAACCCTCGCCCATATTCCCGGTAAACAAACGGGACAATTTATTGATGCCGCTAACGGGGAGTTGTCTGCCAGTATCGACGTTATTTTTCCCATCGTCCACGGCACGCTGGGAGAAGATGGTTCATTGCAGGGTCTGTTGCGCATCGCCAATTTGCCCTTTGTCGGCTCGGACGTATTAAGCTCCGCCGCCTGCATGGATAAAGATATCACCAAGCGCCTGCTGCGCGATGCCGGGCTGGCTATTGCGCCTTTTGTGACGCTGACCCGCGCGAATCGCCACAGCGTAACCTTTGCTGAAGTTGAGGCGCGCTTTGGCCTGCCGCTCTTTGTGAAGCCAGCGAACCAGGGATCCTCTGTCGGCGTCAGCAAAGTGACCAGCGAAACGCAGTACCAGCAGGCCGTTGCGCTGGCGTTTGAGTTCGATCATAAGGTGATTGTCGAGCAAGGCATTGAAGGGCGTGAAATCGAATGCGCCGTGCTGGGGAATGATTATCCTGAGGCCAGCACCTGTGGTGAAATTGTGTTGAACAGCGAGTTTTATGCTTACGACACTAAATATATTGATGATGGCGCTGCGCAGGTCGTGGTCCCGGCAACTATTGATGCGGCGATTAACGACCACATCCGCGAGATCGCGATTCAGGCTTATCAAGCGCTGGGATGTAGCGGCATGGCGCGGGTGGACGTTTTCCTCACCGCGGAGAACAAGGTGGTGATTAACGAAATTAACACCCTGCCCGGCTTTACCAATATCAGCATGTATCCCAAGTTGTGGCAGGCCAGCGGCCTTAGCTATTCTGCGCTAATTACCCGACTGATCGAACTGGCTCTGGAGCGTCATCGCGCCAACAGCCAGTTAAAAAGCACCATCAACGCTTAATCCTGCTTCGCCGTCGTCTCCTCCTCGGGGCGGCGGCGAATGATTAATCCGGCCAGCCAGAAGCCGATAACCCAGGTCACCAGCCCGACCGCGTAAGATTGCCAGCCCTTTGCCTCAAACCCTAATAGCCCCACAACACCATTCAAAATAAAGATCAGGCCAATCGCAAACGCGTAATAGTGCCAGTCACGACGAATTTTTGCAGGCAGCTTCATGACAACTCCGACAGAGGAAAAGCGCATCCTCGCATATTTTCAGCCGGGCGTCTGTGGCCGGTGCGGAAATTCTTAAAAGCGGCATAAGTTAAACTTAAGTTAAAAATTTGTGACACAACACTAACTTATGAAACCAGGAAAATTCCAGCGTCGAAATTACCATGAATCTGATATTGACAATGGTAATGACCTGTCAAACTAAGCATCAGTACGGGCATGAAGTCTGAAAGAATGCGTCCGGGAGGTCGGTATGACAGAGTTCACCTTTTCCAAACCAATGTTGCGTGGAAAAAAGAAAGATCGGTCCACTCCAGGGAATATTGCATACGCGCTATTCGTATTGCTCTGCTTTTGGGTGGGTGCACAGATGCTTAATCTGGTGGTGCATGCGCCAGGCGTATATGAGCAGCTGATGCAAATACAGGATACCGGTCGACCGCATGTCGAAATGGGGCTGGCGGTGGGTACCCTTTTTGGGCTGGTACCCTTCCTGATAGGCTGTATGATCCTTGGCGTTGTGGCATTGCTCCTGCGGTGGCGTCACTATGGTTAATTCTGCGCCATGCATCTGGCCCGTCGATCGTCGACGCGTTTCGCGAACCATGCGGTTGTGAGATTGCGCGTGATCTTCGGGCTTTCCAGCTGAATACCCGGCAATATTTCCTTCGGTAACGTTTTCCCGCTTTTTCGCTCCGCCAGTTTAAACACTTCCCGATAAAGATCGGTTTTCTCGAAATCGAGCGAATCCCCCTTTTCCAGCTGGCTGCGGATCTCGCTATCGCTCATCTCAAGCCGCCCCGCCAGCTTTCTTACCGCCTGTTCCGTTGTGCCCGCCTCACGGCTGCCATAGCGGATTAAATCGCCGTCTAGTGCCAGCTTCACGCCGCTGGCTTTACTGACCGCATTCTGAAACGCGGCGTTGCGGCTGGCATACCAACCGGCGTTAAAGTCGGCGAAGCGGTAGAGCGGTGCGGAATAACTGGTGGGATAATTTAACAGGTGGTAAGTGCCAAACCACAGGCCTCCGCGCAGGGTAAACACTTCCTGACGTACGGTGCCTTCCATTTTCCACGGGTAGCCGCGCGTGTGCTCCTGAGCGAAAGCAATGCTGACCTGCATCGGCCCGCCGGTGTGGACCGGGTTAAACGAACCAAAAAGCTGCTGGCCGAGCGGCACGGTATCGATTAAATCGTCGAAGATAGCGCTGAGCTGCTTTTCAGTTTTAACCGTATCCAGCCGGTCACTGTAGCTTTTACCATTGGGTGATTTTATTTTCAGCGCGGTATGCACCAGCAGCGCCGGAATATGTAGTTTTGCCGCCCGGCGTTCGATCTCCTGCCAGGCAATTTTATTCAGCCCGGGCACGGTAGGATCGGCCTGATAGTTTGATTCCTGCTGTGCGACGGCCAGTACCGAGCAGACGTTTTCTTCGGTGGGGGCCAGCTTCTGACTCTCAAAGGTACGCGCCAGAGTCTGCGCCCATTCATCGCGATTTTTAACGCTGGCCGGCATTTTTTGCCGCACCATACTTGCCACATCAATAGCTTTTTCACCTTTTTTCAGCGGCGCTTTTTCGGTGCTACAGCCGGCCAGGATCAGTGCGGCTAATACGGTCATTACGGCAGAGCAAGTGTGCGGTGCGGCCATTATTCAGGCATCCCTGTAGTTAAAAATACGTGTTAACAGCCTCCCCTGCGTCCGGCTGATCCAGTTCGCGTTCAAAGCTGCGCAGACGCTTATAAATCGACATCAACTCTACCAGAGTAGGCCATGAATTGATCAGGTACTGAAAGGATTCGCGAACCTGACCAAAGACGTCGAGGATCTGACGCATCAAACCCAGCGTTACTGTACCGGCAACAATGGACGGAAACAGCAAGAACAAGCCGAAAACGTTATCCACCTGCAGGTACAAAATGCGTGCGATATTAAAATACATATAGTGGAAATAAAGGCGAAAATAGTTATGCCGTACCGCCGTGAACAGTTCGCGCAACGTCGGTGGCGTGGCGCGAGTCGGATCGTCTTCGCCGTACACCAGCTCCTTACGATACGCCGCCTCGACACGCTGATTTTTAAACTCCAGCCCCGGCAGTTTAATGCCGACCACGGCCAGCAGCGCGGTACCCAACAACGCCCAGACGATCCCGGCGATCACCAGCCCATAATGCAGATGTCCAATTACCGGCAGTTCGGGTACGTGCGCTGATAGCGTCACCAGCACGGGTAAAAACGCAATGAGGGTCACTATCGCGTTCAAAAAACTGACGCCCATGTCTTCAAGCGTGGAGGCAAAGCGCATGGTGTCTTCCTGCACACGTTGCGCTGCTCCTTCAATATGCCGCAGTTTTGGCCAGTAATCCGTATAGTATTCGTTCATTGCACTACGCCAGCGAAAAACGTAATGGCTAATGAAAAAATTATTCAACACGCCAACCACCACCGCAATCAGCGCAATACCGAGGAAGGTAACAATGCCATGGTAGAACTGTTCAATGTTGACTGAATTTGGCTTGCTCAATGCTTTTTGAACCAGATCATAAAAAGGACCATACCAGGCGTTTACCGCCACGCCGACTTCTACCAAAAACCAGGTGACAAAAATAATCAGTGCGGTCCCCCAGATGGACCAGCGCTGCCAGCGATGCGGACAGTATCCCTGCCAGAACAGAGCAAAAAGCCCGACGCAGACAGCATAGAAAGCATAAAACACCAGGTAGCCTGGAGACCAGAACCGCGCGGCGCTGACTGGAGCGTCAGCCGTGGCGGAAAAAAGATGCAATAGCCAGGCTCCGCCTTCCGTCTGCCAGAACAACACGGCTGCCAGCCCCCAAAGAAAGGCCGAGAGAAAAAATGGCCCCGGTTTTGGGAAAAAAGAGTTAAACATAGGTGCTCCGCATGGATCTCAGGGTGATGGTTACGCGCCAGATGGCGCAGAATTCACCGCAAAACAGACTCTGAAGCGTAAAACGTTATTCTCTGACGAGGCGTGAGGAATTGTATCGACGGGTTACAGGCGATGCGGCGTTCAGAACGGCGTAAGCGTCTGAACCGGGACCGTTTTACTGGAAAAAAATGCTTTATTATTTCGGGACTGGTTTTTTCCCTTATCGATCCGCCTGAAAGACGCTTTGCAACGGCGGATTAAGTAGTATAAATAGGCATAGTTTTCTTAATTCATTTATGGATCCTCTCGTTGAAACGTTGTCTTTTCTTATTCGCCGCGTTTTATGCGGCCGCGGTGCCAGTCACTCACGCCGTACAGACCTCACCCGATCCGGTTTTTGCCTCTGATATTGTCGATCGTTACGCCAACCATATTTTCTATGGCAGCGGAGCAACCGGAATGGCGCTGGTGGTTATTGATGGTAATCAGCGCGTGTTTCGCAGCTTTGGCGAGACGCGGCCGGGTAATAACGTCCGTCCTCAGCTTGACTCAGTGATCCGCATCGCATCGCTCAGCAAATTGATGACCAGTGAAATACTGGTGAAACTGCTCGATCAGGGAGTGGTAAAGCTGAACGATCCGCTAAGTAAATACGCGCCGCCTGGCGCACGGGTCCCCACCTATAAAGGCTCGCCCATTACGCTGGTTAACCTGGCGACCCATACCAGTGCGCTTCCACGTGAGCAGCCAGGCGGTGCGGCGCATCGCGCGGTTTTTGTCTGGCCGACCCGCGAGCAGCGCTGGAGCTGGCTTTCCACCGCGACACTAAAATCCGCGCCGGGCTCTCAGGCAGCCTATTCCAATCTTGGTTTTGATTTGCTGGCTGACGCGCTGGCGAACGCCGCAGGTAAACCTTATCCCCAGCTTTTCGAGCAGCAAATCACCCGCCCGCTCGGGATGAAAGATACTACCTTTACGCCGTCGCCGGATCAGTGTAAGCGTCTGATGGTCGCCGAAAAAGGGGCCAGCCCGTGTAATAACACGCTGGCAGCGATTGGCAGCGGCGGCGTATATTCCACGCCCGACGATATGATGCGCTGGATGCAGCAGTTTCTGTCTTCCGATTTCTATACCCGTAATACGCAGGCGGACAGAATGCAGACGTTGATTTATCAGCGTAGCCAGCTGACCCGCGTAACGGGAATGGATGTGCCTGGTAAGGCCGATGCGTTAGGAATGGGCTGGGTATATATGGCCCCGAAGGATGGCCGACCGGGGATCATCCAAAAAACGGGGGGTGGCGGTGGATTCATCACCTATATGGCGATGATCCCCCAGCATAATATTGGTGCCTTTGTGGTGGTCACTCGTTCGCCGTTAACAAAATTTGTGAATATGAGCGACGGCGTAAACGATCTGATAAGCGAGCTGAGCGGGAATAAGCCGCTGGTTGTGCCCGCTTCTTAACTCAATAGTCATAAGGCAGACGGTTGATATTAACCAGTTTGCCTTTATGCATTTCGATGTAGCTTCCGCGTCGCAGCGCTGAGAGCACCTCAGCAATGACGGAGCGCGAGACGCGGGTGCGTCGCTGAATATAATTAATCACGCCAATGCGAGAACGTAAAGCGTCGTCCCATTGCGCCATTGTTAATAGCGTTGAGCGGATCTGATTGTAGTTGCTGGTGCCTACCAGATGGATATCGCGTTTTTCCAGTAACCGGTGTTGCCAGGTCATCCAGTAAAATGCCTCACGCCACAGTCCGCCCTGTTCAAGCAACGCCAGCGTGGCATCTGCGGGCAGGTAATAACCATTGCATTCCCCCTCCGCCATTAAAATATAGTCGCTGGTATTTTTTATCGCGCCGGCAGAGAGCCCGGCAATAAAGGGCGCATCGGCAAAGCCAAGCAGAACATCGTTGTATTTACGGCTTAATGAGATGATGCCCTGCTGAATGACGATGGTGTAATTTTGCGTTTGATCGCCCTCAGCGGCAATAGGTTCACCTTCGTTGCACACGAAGCGGGTGCCATGAGCGGACAGGTATTTATCAAGTGCGTTGAATTCGTTTAGCGGTTTACTCAGAGTAGTCATGTCTATGCTTTCCTTGCGAAAAATGCCCGTCATATCCATGACAGGCATTGTGACAAAAGGGTAAAACAGGGGAGTTTCCTCCCCTTTGCACCTGATTACCAGGTGTATTTAACACCAGCGTTTGCTGCCCAATCCTGGTCAACGTCGCCGCCACCGAGATAGGTGACACCGGTATAGCCGCTGAAGTTTTTGGTGAAGCTGAACTGTCCGCCCGCACCAACACGTACCGCAGAACCTTTAACGCCGTTATCAATGTTATCACCATTGAAGTCGGAATCGTTGTCAGAGTCGTCGTATACGTAAGCCAGGTTGAAGTACGGCGTCAGCGCCTGGTCACCGTAGTTGAAGGTGTAACCTGCATTCAGACCCGCTTCATAACGCAGGCTGTCGTAATCCTGACCGCCGACGTTAGCGTCGTTGCTCAGACGATAGCTGTCACCAGACTGGAACAGACCATTGATGCTGGCGTAAGGCGTTACATAACCTGCATCGTTGATTTTCCAGTCGTAACCCAGTTTCAGGCCAAAGCCCCATGCATCAGCAGTGGTGTTGCCATCAACATACGCGCCGTTGCTCATGTTAGCAGTCAGGTCGTTGTCGAAACGGCTGTAGCTTAAGTTGCCATCAACAAAGATGTTGTTCGCGAAGCGAGCAGAAGAGTAGATGTAGGCAGACTGGCTGTCCTGATCCACCTGGCCAGTACGGTCGCTCATGTCGCCTTTCGCGAAGGAAGCTGCCGCACCGACGATCCACTTAGCATTGTTACCGTCAACTTTGGTATCAACACCGACCATGATGCCGTTAACGTCCTGATCGTAGTTGATCGTGCCGTTATCACCATCGAAGCTACCACCGAAGTAGCTCACCCATGCACCACCGTTGTCATCAAAGCCATGACGAGCGCTGGTCAGACGGTCAGACAGAGTATCCTGTTGCAGGTTCCAGATGTTGGTGTTTGCAGAAGGAATGCTCAGTGCCATGTTAGCGTAGTCGGTCAGCTCCATCTGGCGCAGAACAACCGTGTTGCCTTCCTGCTGTGCCTGATAGGTATAAGCACCCAGGTCAGCTTTGTTGGCAGCGCTGAAGGTAGCGTTGGTATTTACATCGTTGACATAGATAATTTCTTTACCTTTGTAGTCAGCGATGTTACCAGCACCAGTGGCGTTGTCGATGCGAACTTTGTAATTACCGGTTGCGGCCACAACGTTGTCAACAGAGCTGTTATCCAGTTCGTCGCCATTGTTGATATCGCCGTTACCATTGATGGTCAGGTGACCGTCAGAGTTCATCGCGATAGTACCGTAGCCATAATTAGCCTGGGTCTGATCGTTAGTACGGTCGTTCACCAGATCGGCATTCAGGATATAATCGCTGCTATGGATATCGAAGACACCGGAAACAACGTGGTTGTAGTTGTCAGCAACGTTGCCGCTGGTCAGTTCCAGGGTATCAGTCTGGAACGGATTATCGTCAAACTGATCAACGTTCACATCCAGCACGCCGCCGTTGGTCACGGTGATGGTGTTAGCGTACAGAGACGGTGCATAGCTATATGCTACAGTTGAATTATCTTTACTGGACAATGCAACGGTACTGTAGCTATCGATGGTCAGGTGATCGGTTGCTACCTGGCCTTCATCACCAATGTTCATGGAAGAACCATTGGTCAGGCTGATAGTGTCAGAGATCAGGCTGGATTCAGCAACGTTAACCTGAGAACCGTTGTTTACCGCTAACGTATCAATGTTAGATTGGTTAACCGTATCCCATTCTGAACCGTTGTTCAGCGTAACGTTAAATACGCCGCTCTGGAATACCTGATCGTCAATCGCACGGCCCCAGTCGTTAGCTTCAACCACTACGCCAGGGTACTGGCTATTGCCGGTGACATCATACCAGTCAGCAGAAGCAATAGAATTCTCATCAACGTTGTTCATAGTAGCAGAACCGACCCACTTACTGCCGTTGTCCAGCGTAATGTTCAGTTCATCAACGTTCAGAGAATCGTCAGCCCAGCCACCGTTGGTGTCCAGAACACCATCGCCATTGCTGTCATGACCATGCGGATAGAAGTTCGCATTCCAGGTGCTATTAAAGACAACATCACCCAGCAGCGTGGAGTTGCTGAAGTAAACGTTGTTTTTCATTGAATAATTGGATGCTGAATTATCGCTGAAATACATTGCTACGTCGTTAGCACCGCCGTTGCCAGTGTAATCGCTTGGCTCAGCAGAGTTGCCATAGAAGCCCGTATTTTCCAGCGGTGTTACAGCACCAGAGGTCACTGTAGAATCTGTAACCACAATGTTGTTATCCCAGGTATGGGATTCAGTGGTGTAGTTGGTATTAGTGGTATCACCCTGTACTAAACTGATGCCTGCAACGCGAGAGTTGTTGGAAATATTAATGTTGCTTTCTACATTAAGCTGTACAGCGAGACCGAGACCTGCATCTTCACCTGGCGCCGTATAGAAGGTTTCATTTGTATATTTCGTGACGTCTCCATCCACATAAGAATCAGTAAAATAGAGCGCTTCATAATCATCATCAACAGTAGAGTTGGCAATGTTCAGAGTGAAGACATCCCCGTCATGCCACGTTGTATCGATAACATCGTTACCAGCCTGGTAGAAATAGTAACCACCATCATAATCAGTACCACCATTATAACCGTAATAACCATCAGGCAGCATTGAAGTGATTGAACCATGAATCACTGAATTAGCGATATCCAACTGGTTCGCATTGCCATTTGTACCATCGGTATAATCGTGGTTCAAATAATAAGTAGAAATGGTACCGTTAACGGTATCACCGTTGAAAGACTGGTCGAAGTCACCGTTAGCATTGTTGTAATAAACAAAGCCATTATAGGTGACATAGTTGCCGTCAGAGCCCGGCGCATCCATATTAGACCAATCAAGTGCGGTCGTGGTGTTATCGTGATACCCCCAGGTATCATAAGTTGTCGCATTTGCCTGAGAAGCGATCGCCAAAGTGCAGGCCAATGCTAATTGAGATACTACCAGTTTCTTTTTCCAGGTTTGCATTTGTCATCCCTCCTCAGGGACGTAATCTAGTTGGTCCATCAATTATTAATGCAATCAAAATAAGTAATATTACATTGCAGTCCGAATTATGCGGTTTAAGAGGCAGAAGGTTCAATTAATCTTTATCCAAAGTCCGAAATCGGACAGATTATCTTTAAAGAAACTCCCTTCATGAATTAAGGACCACTTAAAAAACTTAACGCTTTTAATAAAAAACCCTTAAAAACAAAAACCTAACCCAGTGAATGCATTACCCATTTAATATAATTCGCATCAATAAATAAAAAGCATTCACAAAAAGAATAAGAAAGAATTACACTACGGAAACTGCGAGATACTGGATAAAAGAGTACAGCATCGCTTATCGCCATAAATTTTCCGAGCGTGGTTCGCCCGCTACCACTACTCATATAGTAAACAGATAATATTGAAAGCCGTATTTGCATTCACTAAAACTATTTATAAACAGTTTAGCGCCGCGTTAAATGTCTATAATCACCAGGTTTGTCGGGTGTCTCAGCTAAACGGCAACTTTAGTAAAACACTAAAGAGATAATTCAGGTACAATAACGTCATATTTCACAAACATCAGGCATATCATGACCGATTTAATCACTCGCCCCCGCCGCCTGCGCAAGTCTCCCGCGCTGCGCGCTATGTTTGAAGAGACAACACTGAGTAAGAACGACCTGGTGTTGCCGATCTTTGTTGAAGAAGAGATTGATGAATACAAGGCCATCGAGGCGATGCCGGGCGTAATGCGCATCCCCGAGAAGCATCTGGCGCGCGAGATTGAACGCATCGCCAACGCGGGGATCCGCTCGGTGATGACCTTCGGGATCTCCCATCACACCGACGCCACCGGCAGCGATGCCTGGAAAGAAGACGGTCTGGTCGCACGTATGTCCCGTATCTGTAAACAGGCGGTGCCGGAGATGATCGTAATGTCCGATACCTGCTTCTGCGAATATACGTCTCACGGCCACTGCGGCGTGCTGTGCGAGCACGGTGTGGATAACGACGCGACCCTTGCCAACCTTGGCAAACAGGCGGTCGTGGCCGCCGCTGCGGGCGCGGATTTTATCGCCCCTTCCGCCGCGATGGATGGACAGGTTCAGGCGATCCGTCAGGCGCTGGATGCCGCCGGATTTTTTGATACGGCGATCATGTCCTATTCAACCAAGTTCGCCTCTTCCTTTTATGGTCCGTTCCGCGAAGCCGCCGGGACCGCGCTGAAAGGCGACCGTAAAACCTATCAGATGAACCCGATGAACCGCCGGGAAGCGATCCGTGAGTCGCTGCTGGATGAGGCACAGGGCGCGGACTGTCTGATGGTGAAACCGGCGGGTGCTTATCTGGATATTCTGCGGGATATTCGGGAACGCAGCGATCTGCCGTTGGGCGCTTATCAGGTTAGCGGTGAGTACGCGATGATTAAGTTCGCGGCGCAGGCTGGCGCGATTGACGAAGAGAAGGTTGTGCTGGAAAGTCTGGGCGCGATTAAACGCGCGGGCGCGGATCTGATTTTTAGTTATTTCGCGCTCGATCTGGCGGAAAAGAAAATTCTGTAAGGTTTGGTGTGGTTGTGCCCGGCGCCGCTGCGCTTGCTCGGGCCTACCTCGGGCCGGTCCAGCTTGCGCCATCCGCCATAAAAACGGATGGCGCTGCGCAATTAGTTGTTTACCGGAATCACCGCGCCTTTATATTTGGTGCGGATCCAGTCCTGAATCTCTTTCGAGTGCAGTACCTTCACCAGTTCCACGATGTCTTTTTTCTTCTCGTCGCCGCGATGTACGGTAATGATGTTGGCGTACGGGTTGTTCTCACCGCTTTCTACGGCGATCGGATCGTGAACCGGATCCAGACCAGCGTCGATGGCGTAGTTGGCGTTGATCACCACCGCGTCGCCTTCGTCATTGTTATACATTTGCGGCAGCAGCGCGGCTTCTACATTCGGCTGGAACTGCAGTTTCTTCGGATTCTCCACGATATCGCTGATGCGCGCGTTAACTTTATCGATACCCGGTTTCAGCTTGATCACGCCCTCTTTTTCGAAGATGGAGAGGATACGTCCTTCTTCAGACACCGCATCACGCATAATCACTTTTCCGCCCTGCGGCAGATCTTTCAGCGATTTGTATTTTTTAGAGTAAATGCCAATCGGCTCGATATGGATCGCCCCGGCGCTGACGAAGTCGAACGTCTTATCGCCAGCATGATCCTTCAGGAAGCTGTTCAGATAAGGGATGTGCTGGAAATAGTTGGCGTCGATGTCGCCGCTGGCCAGCGCGGTGTTCGGCAGGATGTAGTCCTGGAACGGTTTGATTTCGAGATCGATGCCTTCTTTCGCCAGGATCGGTTTCGCCTGCTCCAGAATTTCAGCGTGCGGCACGTTGGACGCGCCCACGGTCAGGGTATCGGCCCAGGAGGCAAAGCTCATGGCACTTAGGGTTGCTGCGGCGATCAGTGTCAGTGTTTTCGTCATGATGTTGGTTTCCGTATTATTAGCGTTTATCTAACAGAGAGGTAATAACGTCGCCGCAGAACTGGATGATGAAGACGACGATCAGAATAGTCACCGTCGCCACCAGCGTGACGTCGCTATGGTTTCGCTGGAATCCTTCCAGATAAGCAAGATTCCCTAATCCACCGGCACCAATGACCCCTGCCATCGCGCTGTAGCTGACCAGCGCAATCAGTGTCACCGTAATGCCTGACACCAGGGCAGGAGAGGACTCCGGCAGTAAAACCCGAAAAATTAAGGTACTGAGACGCGCGCCCATCGATCGCGTGGCTTCAATAACGCCCTTATCCACTTCGCGCAGGGCAATCTCTACCAGCCGGGCGTAGAACGGTGCCGCGCCGACAATCAATGCTGGCAGCGCCGCATTGGCGCCGAGAATGGTGCCGACAATCGTTTTGGTAAACGGGATCAACAGCACGATTAAGATAATGAACGGAATGGAGCGGAACACGTTCACGAGAATAGAAATTACGCTGTAAAGCGTACGGTTCTGGAACAGGCCGCCGCGCGCGGTTAAAAACAACGCCAGCCCGAGAATGATCCCCAGCACGAAAGTCGCGATGCCGGAGAGCGCCGTCATATACAACGTTTCCTGCGTGGCCGCCCACAGCTGGTCCCATTTCAGATGGGGTAAAAGTTGATCAAGCATGTTTAACCACCTCGCATTCAATACCGCTGTTGTGCAAATCCGCGAGGATGTTGTTCAGCTGATCCTGGTTTGCAATCACGTGAAGCCAAAGTTGCCCAAACACGCCGTGGGCAGTTTGCGACATCTTGCCGTGCAAAATATTAAACGGCAGACCGTATCGCAGGGTCAGTTCCCCCACTACCGGCTGATGGGTATTTACTCCGGTAAACGTCAGTTTAATGACCGCCCCGGCCAGCTCGCTGGTCAGATCCGGATTAAACGCTTCCTCTTCTTTATACTGACTCACCTGACGCACGAACTGCTGAGTGATCGGCTGCTGCGGACGGGTAAAGACCTCCAGCACCTCGCCCTCTTCCACCACTTTGCCGTTTTCCATCACCGCCACGCGGTCGCAGATCTTCCTCACCACGTGCATTTCATGGGTGATCAGCACGATGGTCAGCTTAAAACGACGATTAATATCCAGCAGCAAATCCAGGATCTGATCGGTGGTCTGCGGATCCAGCGCCGACGTCGCTTCATCGCAGAGCAGAACGTCCGGGCTATTGGCCAGTGCGCGGGCGATGCCAACGCGCTGCTTTTGCCCGCCGCTGAGCTGAGAAGGATAGGCATCTTCCCGCCCGGTAAGGCCCACCAGCTCGATAAGTTCCGCTACCCGGGCACGGATCTGCGCTTTCGGTGCACCGGCGATTTGCATGGAAAAGGCAATGTTTTCCCTTACGGTGCGCGACCACAGCAAATTAAAGTGCTGGAACACCATACTGATTTTCAGCCGAGCCTGGCGAAGCGCCTCGCCTTTTGCCGACGAGATCTCGTGACCGTTGATGGTCACACTGCCTGAACTGGGTTTCTCCAGCCCGTTTAGCAGACGGATCAGGGTACTTTTCCCCGCGCCGCTGTAGCCAATAATGCCGTAAATCTGCCCCTGTTCGATCGTTAAATCTACGCTGTCCACGGCGACCACGGGCGTCTTACCGTGGTCAAAAATCTTCGAAATATTCCTGAGTAGGATCATCTTATCTGGTTACCCGATGCTTCTTGTCTGTTGCGTAATTGTGATGCGAACGGCAGTTTAGCAGTATGGACGTCCATATGATAGTAATCAGCCTGAATTATCTTTTAAACAAACTGATTGATATTATTTATAACAAAAAGCGCTATAGAGGAGCCTTAGCGGCTTCGCTGGCTATGAGAGAATTCGGCAAAGCATATACATGACGTAAATAACACCTTCCTGCGCCAGGCGACTGACTGCGCTCTGAAGCGCATTCTTCCGCTGCAATTAGCCATCTATCCATGCGCACCCCCGCACGGCTTTCCTTCCTGATGTCTAATTAGCTGTTTATATTACCTTTTCGCATAAATCACAGAGAAAGATTCTTTATCGACGCTTTTTCGCGCGTCTACTATCCCGCCATGTCCTTAATTACTGGTGGAATACCATGAGTGTTTTTCATTCTGTGACCGATTTGATTGGCAATACGCCGCTGCTTCAGCTGCATAAGCTGGACAGTGGCCCCTGCGAACTGTTTTTAAAACTGGAAAACCAGAACCCCGGCGGGTCGATTAAAGACCGGGTCGCACTGTCGATGATTGCGCATGCCGAGAGAAAGGGTTTGCTCAAACCCGGCGGGACGATTATCGAAGCAACGGCAGGCAATACCGGCCTCGGTCTGGCGCTGATCGCCGCGCAGAAAGGCTATTCGCTGCTGCTGGTCGTGCCGGATAAAATGAGCCGCGAAAAAATATTTCATCTGCGGGCGCTTGGTGCGCAGGTGCTACTCACCCGCTCGGACGTCGGCAAAGGCCATCCGGCTTATTATCAGGATTATGCCCGGCGGCTGGCGGATGAAACGCCCGGCGCGTTTTATATCGATCAGTTTAACAACGCCGCCAATCCGCTGGCTCACGCCACCACGACCGCGCCGGAACTGTATGAGCAGCTGGACGGACGTATTGATGCCATCGTGGTCGGCGTCGGCTCCGGCGGTACTCTTGGCGGATTGCAGGCATGGTTTGCGGAGCACTCCCCGCATACGGAGTTTGTGCTGGCCGATCCTGCTGGCTCTGTCCTTGCCGATCAGGTTGAACACGGTCGCTATGATGACGCTGGCGCCTGGCTGGTCGAAGGCATCGGCGAGGATTTTATTCCTCCTCTCTCCCATCTCGACGGCGTAAAACAGGCGCTGCGCGTGACCGATGGCGACGCGTTTACCGCCGCCCGTGAATTACTCAACGTTGAAGGCATACTGGCAGGCTCCTCTACCGGTACGCTGCTCACCGCCGCGCTGCGCTACTGCCGGGCGCAGTCCACGCCGAAGCGCGTCGTGACTTTCGCCTGCGACAGCGGCAATAAGTACCTCTCCAAAATGTTCAACGACGACTGGATGCGCCAGCAGGGATTTATTTCCCGTCCGCAGGCAGGCGATCTCAGCGATTTTATCGCACTGCGGCATGAGGAAGGTGCCACCGTCACCGCCGCGCCGGACGATACCCTCGCCACCGTGCTGGCCCGCATGCGTCTGTACGATATTTCCCAGCTTCCGGTGCTGAACAATGACGAGGTAATCGGGATTATTGATGAGTGGGATCTGATTAGCCACGTCAAAGGCGACAGCCAGCGTTTCGCCCTGCCGGTTAAAGACGCCATGACCCGCGAGGTTGAAATTATTGACCGCCGCGCTCCGGAAAGCGCCCTCAAATCCATTTTCGATCGCGGCCTGGTCGCGATTGTTGTCGACAACCATCGTTTTCTGGGCCTGGTGACCCGCAGCGATGTGTTAACTACCTGGCGTAACCGCCGGTCATAACAGGGAACTCCTATGAAAAACTTAGCCACCCTTAGCGTTCACAGCGGCGCGTTTAACGACCAGCATGGTGCAGTCATGCCGCCGATTTATGCCACCTCTACCTTTGCCCAGCCTGTGCCGGGCCAGCATACCGGCTACGAATATTCACGCAGCGGCAACCCGACCCGCGATGCGCTGGAAGCGTCCATCGCCGAACTGGAAGGCGGCAGCCGCGGCTATGCGTTTGCCTCCGGGCTGGCCGGGATCGCCACCGTGCTCGAACTGCTTGATAAAGAGAGTCATATCGTGGCGGTAGATGACGTTTACGGCGGGACTTACCGCCTGATCGAGAATGTGCGAAGTCGCACCGCGGGTTTACAGGTAAGCTGGGTGAAACCAGACGATGTCCAGGCGATTGAGGCAGCGATCCGTCCGCAAACCCGGATGCTCTGGGTAGAAACGCCGACCAACCCACTGCTGAAACTGGCCGATCTGGAGGCGATTGCCGCCATCGCCAGACGGCATCATCTGATTAGCGTAGCGGATAACACCTTTGCCTCACCGATTCTGCAACGTCCGCTGGAGCAGGGTTTTGATATCGTCGTGCACTCGGCGACTAAATACCTCAACGGCCATTCCGATGTCGTGGCGGGACTGGTCGTGGTCGGCGATAACCCCGAACTTGCGGAAAAACTTGGCTATCTGCAAAACGCCATCGGCGGCGTGCTTGACCCGTTCAGCAGCTTCCTGACGCTACGCGGCATTCGCACGCTGGCGCTACGTATTGAGCGTCACAGCAGTAACGCGCTGGCGCTGGCCCGCTGGCTGGAGCAGCAGCCGCAGGTGGAGAAAGTGTGGTATCCGGGGCTGGAATCGCATCCGCATTTTGAACTGGCGCGCAGGCAGATGTCGCAGGCGGGCGGAATGATCTCCATCGTAGTGAATGGCGATGAGCAGCGTGCCACAGCGATTATCCAGAAACTGAAACTGTTTACCCTGGCCGAGAGTCTGGGCGGTGTGGAAAGCCTGGTCAGTCAGCCCTTCAGCATGACCCACGCCTCCATTCCGCTGGCGCAGCGGCTGGCAAACGGCATTACGCCGCAGCTTATTCGCCTGTCGGTCGGTATTGAAGATCCGCAGGATTTAATTGATGACCTTCGTCAGGCGCTGGTGGAGTAAGCACTCATTCAATTTACCTGGCCATAACATCGTATTTACTTATAGTTTTTCTGACATAAATAAGAATTTTTTCTTCTTTGTGGTCGATGAAGCATTGTGGGAGCGTAGCGCTACAAAACAAAAACAGGGTACGCAGAGGAATCTATGGCACATCAATTACACACAATGAAAACGCTGGCGGTGGCGCTGGGTCTGTTAACGCTGGGCTCGGCAGCCCATGCCGATCAGCTGGCGGATATCAAAGCCGCAGGCGTAGTAAAAGTGGCAACGTTTGACGCCAACCCGCCGTTTGGCTCGGTCGATCCAAAAAGCCACGACATCGTCGGCTACGATGTGGATTTCGCAAAAGCACTGGCGAAAGCGCTTGGCGTGAAGCTGGAGCTGGTGGCGACTAACCCGGCGAACCGTATCCCGCTGCTGCAATCCGGTAAAGCGGATCTGATCGTCGCGGATATCACCATTACCCCGGAACGCGCGCAGGTGGTGGATTTCTCCACGCCGTACTTCGTCACCGGACAGCAGTTCCTGGTACCGGCGAAATCTGCGGATAAACTGGATGGGTATAGCCGCGCCCGTATTGGGGCGGTAAAAGGCACCACCGGCGAACAGGCGCTGCATCAGCGTTATCCGCAGGCTCGCGTGCTGGCCTATGACGACATTCCGCTGGCGCTGACCGCGCTGCGTAACGGTAACGTGCAGGCGATTACTCAGGACAGCACCATCCTTGCGGGCCTGCTGGCGGAAGCGCCGGACAAGGCGAAGTTTAAGATCCTGCCGGATCTGCTGAGTAAAGAAGAGATCGGCGTTGGCGTGAAGAAAGGCGAGACGGCGCTGCTGAACGCGGTGAACGATGAGCTGGTGAACCTGGAGAAAAACGGCCAGGCCGCCAAAATTTACGATACCTGGTTTGGTCCTTCCACCAAAACCCCACAGCCACGTTCATTTACTATCGAAGCAAAGTAATATGTTGTCAGGTTTACTCTCTCAATCCGCAGCAGGGTCTGCGGATTTTTCACGTCTGGAAAATGCCAGCGTTGAATTTCGCGACGCGGTGAAAGCGTTCGGCGATCACCGCGTATTAAACGGTATCAATTTAACGATTAACCCCGGCGAAGTGGTGGCGATCCTCGGCCCTTCCGGCTCCGGTAAATCCACGCTGATCCGCCTCATCAATCAGCTCGAATCGCTGAGCGGCGGCGATATTCTGATCGACAATAAATCGACACGCCATTTGCAGGGACGCGCGCTACGTCAGCTTCGCAGCCGGGTGGGATTTGTGTTTCAGCAGTTTAATCTGTATGCCCATCTTAACGCGGTGCAGAATATTGCCCTGGCGCTGGAGGCGGTGCACGGCTGGAAAAAAGCGGATGCCGAAAAGCGCGCGCTGGAACTGCTACATCAGGTTGGACTGGCTGACAAAGCGCAGCATATGCCGTCGCAGCTTTCCGGCGGACAGCAGCAGCGTGTGGCGATTGCCCGCGCCCTCGCCTCCTCGCCGCAAATCATCCTGTTTGACGAGCCGACCTCGGCGCTGGATCCGGAGATGATCGGCGAAGTGCTGTACGTCATGAAAACCCTAGCGCACAGCGGCATCACCATGATCGTGGTAACCCACGAAATGCAATTTGCCAGAGAAATCGCCGATCGGGTGGTGTTTATTGACGGCGGCGATATCTGCGAAGTGGCACCCCCTGCGGAATTCTTCACCCGGCCACGCCATCCACGTGCGCAACGCTTTCTGCAAAAAGTGCTGGATCCGCTGCATCAGGAGCGTCCGGAGTGAATCAGCTACTGGACTGGCAGGGAGTGCTGACCGGGCAGCCTCTGCAATGGATTATTTCCGGTTTTCTGACCACCTTATGGGTCACGGTGGCGGGCATTCTGCTGGCAACTGTTCTGGCGGTGCTGTTTCTGGCGCTGCGTCTGGCGGGTGGGCGCGTCGGCAATGGTCTGGTGGCCGCCTGGGTCTCGTTGTTTCGTAATACGCCGCTGCTGGTGCAATTGCTGTTCTGGTATTTCGCCGCCTGGAACCTGCTGCCGCTGGCTTTCCGCGACTTCATTAATGCCGATCATCGCTGGTCGATCCTGCCAGGCGATGTCTGGTGGCTGACGCCGGAGTTTATCTGTTCGGCATGGGGGCTGGGCGTGTTCACCTCTGCCTTTCTGATTGAAGAGATTGAATCCGGTCTGCGGGCGGTGACGAGCGGACAGCGCGAGGCGGCGCTGGCGCAAGGGTTCTCCACATGGCGGCTTTTTCGGTTGATCCTGCTGCCGCAGGGGCTGGCAAACGCCTGGCAGCCCATCATCGGGCAGTATCTCAATTTGATGAAGCTTTCGTCGCTGGCGAGCGGCATCGGCTTCGCCGAGCTGACCTATCAGGTGCGCCAGATCGAAAGTTATAACGCGCACGCGCTGGAAGCCTTTGCCGTTGGGACGGTGCTGTATCTGTTCACCGGTATTATCGCCGGGGCGATTCTGGTCCGCCTGGGGCCAAAGCACGCCCGCGTTGCGGCAAACAGAAGGAATGCCTGATGCTGGCGAATATTACCGTTATTACCGATAACCTCGATTATCTGCTGTGGGGACGACTGGCTGACGGCGAGCCAGGCGGCGTGGTTCTGACGCTGCTCATGGCGCTGGGTGCCGGGATCCTCGCTCTGCCCGGCGGCATTGTGCTGGCCTGCGCCGCGTGGCGCTATCCTGGCATTGTGCGGCGAGTTCTGTTTTTGTGGGCCGAGCTTATTCGCGGCATTCCGCTCATTTTTGTTATCTTCTGGCTGTGGTATTTGCTGCCGATGCTTACCGGCAGCGACCTGCCCGGCGCGGTCACCGTCACGCTGGCGCTGGCATGGTTTACCGCCGCGTCGGTGATGCACTCTGTGCTGGCGGGGCTTCAGGCACTGCCGGTCGGCCAGTATGAAGCTGCGCAAACGCAGGGTTTCAGCCCCGGACAGACGCTGCGGCTTATTTTACTCCCGCAGGTGCTGCGCAACGTGCTGCCCTCGCTGGTCGGTATTTTTATCAGCCTGATGAAGGATACCTCGCTGGCGTTTATCGTTAACGTACCGGAACTCACCACTGTCGCCGGCCAGGTTAATAACCGGGTACAGATTTACCCTACCGCCATTTTTATTTTCACCGGCGTGGTGTATTACCTGCTGTGTAGCGGCCTGGGTCTGCTGGCAAAACGCTGGCAGCGGCGCGATGTCCGCGCCTCGCTGGTGCGCGGGTAGCAGGTACGTCCGGGAAAGAAACGAGGCGATGAGAATTTTCCGGACTTGCTACACACTGGCATAAGGGCTCCTATACTTATGTTACACACGTACCTAAGGAGCCTGACATGTTTGAGAAAGCTGAGAACAAAGTAAATGAAGCCGCGGGTAAAGCGCAGGAAGTTTTTGGCCGCGCCACTGACAATCACGATGACACCGTGAAAGGTGCCACCCGTAAATACGCATCGCAGGCAGGCTATGCGGTACGTGACGCAGCCGACACGGTTCGCGACCAGGTTTCATCTAACCCGCTCGGCGGCTTGGCCATCGCGGGTGCGGTCGGGATTGTGCTGGGTTTCCTGCTCGCCCGTAAATAATTTACGCGCAACGTTATCTTCAGGGACCGCCTCAGAGCGGTCCTTTTTTATGCCTGCGCGTTGCCATCTGCCCGGCGGCGCTGCGCTTGCGCGGGCCTACGAATGCGCTTAATCCATTGATATGACGTGACTTTGTAGGCCGGGTAAGCGAAGCGCCACCCGGCAGGTTGTCCGCGCTGGCAGGTTAACGGCCTTTTTGCCACTCTCCCGATAACGATGTCCATCAGAAAAAGGTTTTCCTGACGATAATCCGCTACAACCGTATTCAGATATCGGTTTACAGGATACCTTATGGCGCAGCTTACGTTTGATACTCCGGGTACGTTTGCCAACGGACAATTTGTCATCACCCCTATTCTCCAGCGCACGATCGATGATGCGCAGCCTGGCGATACCCTCGTTATTCCTGCTGGCCGCTATTTAACCGGCGCGCTGTTTCTGAAAAGTGGCGTATCGCTTTATCTGGCGGAAGGCGCGGTATTACTGGGTAGCGAAAATCTGGCCGACTATCCCCTGATTGAGACCCGGGTCGCCGGAATTGATATGGTCTGGCCTGCCGGGATCGTGAATGTTAACCATTGTCAGGATGTGCAGATTAGCGGTCCGGGAACTATTGATGGTCAGGGCGCGGTCTGGTGGCATCGCTTCTGGGGCGGCGATGAACAGGGTGGCATGCTGGCCGACTACAGCGCCCGCGGTCTGCGCTGGGTGGTGGATTACGACTGTCAGCGTCCGCGTAATATCGTGGTTTACCACAGTAAGAATATCACCCTGAATAATTTTACCAGTCGCGAGTCCGGTTTCTGGAATCTCCATCTTTGCTATTCGTCGCACGTTAACGTAACCGGCGTGCAGATTGCGAATTCTGCGGGTCCCAGCACTGATGGTATTGATATCGATGCCTGCGAACAGGTCCGCGTGGAAAATTGCGTGGTCTCCTGTAACGATGACAATATCTGTATCAAAGCGGGCCGGGGTAAAGAGGCGGCGCAAAAGGCCATCAGCGCCCGGGATATTACTATCCGCCACTGCACGCTTAATAAAGGCTCCGGGATTACCATCGGCAGCGAAACCTCCGGCGGTATTGAAAGGGTGACCATTGAACACAATCAGTTTAACGGTACCGGCGTCGGTTTTCGCATTAAATCTGCCCGCAATCGCGGCGGGTTTATCCGCGATATCGCGGTGCGGCATCTGACGCTCACCGACGTCACTTTTCCGGTCATGATCCAGCTCAACTGGTTCCCGCAATACAGCTACGGCGAGAAAGGCAATCTGGCTGATAAACCGCCGCACTGGCAAAAACTGGCGGAGGGCGTTGAAGGCGAAGCGGGTTTGACGCAGGTATCAAATGTGGCGCTAAGTGATATTGCCGCCCGCCGTTCGGGCGATACGATTTTTTCACGTGCTTTTTTTATTGAAGGCTATCCTGAACGGCCCCTCGAGAAGCTTCAGTTATCCTCTATGACGATTGAGGCCTCTGAGTTCGGTAAAATTTCGGGCGTGAGCAGGCTGTCATTTAATGATGTGCAGGTAAGCGCATCCGCGGCAACCTGCGATGATAACGATAGCTATGAGCGGTAGTTGGCCCCGCGCCGCCAGGCGCAGGGCCAGACGATCAGTGGTGCAGCATCTCGTCAACGACCTGCTCGTTGGTTAACTGGAACGGGTAATATGTCGGCCAGTTATCCATCTCCTTAAGCAAGGCGTCCTGTGAGGTGTTGCCCATAAAGATATGGTAGTGAGCCGACTGGCGGGGCGCGATAATATGATCGCTGAACTGGACATACTTCGGCGCTTTACTGCTGGCGTCTTTACACTCGAATAAGTAGCGAACGCCCTTCTTGCCGGAGGTATACGTCAGGATTTTATGTCCGGCATAGTCGTACTTACAGGAATCCACTTTGTCGCCGGTATGGAACTCCATTACCCCATTTTCAATACCGATAGTCGCAACATCAGTGACGTATCCCTTACGGTAATACTCCTTGATGTCCTCGAAGGTTTTGCTTTTATCTTTTTCGGCTTTCTTTTTAAATACCGGATCCAGATCGCCACTGACCAGCAGCGGATATACGGACTGCCATACGCCGTTCCAGTCCGACAGGGCGCGATCCTTAACGTCCTTATTGTCAAAAACGCCTTCCGCTGCTTTCTGTTCCACCTCAGTCAACGGTTTGCCGTGTGAATGGTGTGCGTGAGCCAGCGCCTGACCGCTGACCAGCAGCGCGCCCAGCGCCATCGCCAGAGTTTTGTAATTAACCGCCAAAATAGTCCCCTCAAAGTGCCGTTGATATTTGTTGTTACAATATAACATAACAAATTATGACGCAACGTTAGTCTTCCTGTAGGTAATGGATGAAGCTGGCAGTAATGCTTCACTATATGAAGCACTTTTCGCTATCAATCTTTGATAAGTCTCACGTAACCCACTACTGCGTTCGCCAGCCTGCCTGCAATCCCTACACTCAGCGTACTGACAACAACAACATCACACCGATTGCTACCCTGCTTAACCTCGGGAGGTTACATGGAAACAGGTATTCACTACGCCGGAGACGATGCTGCCGGACAGCAGAAAATGCCGGCCAGACGCACCGCCAAAATAATGCTGTCGGCGGGTGTCGGCCATTTTATCGAGTGGTTTGATTTCGGGCTTTACGGCACGCTGGCCGCCATTATCGCCAGCAACTTTTTTGTCAGCGACGACCCGGCGGTTGCACTGCTGAAATCCTTCGCCGTGTTTGGTTCAGGCTTTCTGATGCGTCCGCTGGGCGGGCTGTTCTTCGGCTCAATGGGCGATCGTCTGGGGCGACGCAAAGTGCTGGTAACGGTTATCGTGATAACCTCGATTTCCACCTTCGTGATGGGGATCCTTCCTACCTGGCAGCAGGTCGGGATCCTCGCGCCCATCCTGCTGGTATTAACTCGCCTGGTGCAGGGGTTTGCCGCAGGCGGCGAAAGCTCAGGCGTTATCACCTATCTGGCGGAAAGCGCATCGCCGAAACGGCGGGCAACCCTGACCTGCTGGAGCGAAAACTTTAGCTTTATGGCCTTTGTTTGCGGTTCCGGACTGGTGCTTTTCCTGACGCATATGCTGGGCGAGGCGGCGATGAATGACTGGGGATGGCGCATACCGTTCCTGCTGGCGGCACCGCTGGGCCTCGGCGGGCTGTATATGCGGCGTAATATGGAAGACTCCGCCGAATTTCATAAGCTGAAAGCCAGCGGCAAACTGGAAAAATCGCCGCTGCGTAAAACGCTGTCCACCTCCATGCGCGCGCTGATGTTCTGTACCGGCTTTGTGGTGGTTAAAGCGGTCAGTAGCTGGGTGCTGCAATCCTTTATGCCGGGCTATCTGTCCACGCATCTGCACTACAGCCGCACCGATTCCTATCTTATCACCACGCTGGGACTGTTAAGCGTGGCGGTCTGTATGCCGCTCACCGGGTATCTTTCCGACCGCTGGGGGCGCCGCCCGCTGATGCTGATGGGCTGTGGGGGGTTCATTCTCCTGACGTATCCGGCGATGCTGGTGATGAGCCAGGGTTCGGTGGCGAATGCCATTGCCGCCATGAGCATGCTGGGTATTTTTGTTGCCATGTTCAACGGCGGCTGCGGCGCGGCAATGGTGGAATTGTTCCCCACCGCAATCCGCTACGGCAGTATTGCCATCGCCTATAACCTGACCGTTGCGCTGTTTGGCGGCGTGACGCCGCTGGCCTCGGCAAGCCTGATTTCCTGGACCGGCGACCCGCTCTCTCCGGCGTGGTACGTGATGATCACCGCGCTTATCTCTTTTGTCGCCGTGTGGTTCGCCAAAGAAACCGCCGGCAAGATCCTCGATTAACGTGACCTGGAGTTGTTATGAAAATCAGCCAAGTTGAATGCTTTCCCCTCAGGATCACGCCGCAACAGGCGTATCTGGGCGGCAGCGTCAGTGAAGAGGAGGCGGATTATTACTACCGTCCCGAGTATCGCTGCGTCTATTCACGCAAAATGGAAACCTGCCTGGTAAAAATCACCACCGACGACGGGCAGGTTGGCTGGGGCGAAGCGCTGGCCCCGGTGGTGCCGCAGGTAATCGCCGAACTGATCACCCATCTGTTCGCGCCGCTACTTAAGGGACAATCCCCCTTCTCCAGCGCGGTGCTGAATTCACAAATGTATGATGCGATGCGCGATCGCGGGCATATCACCGGCTATCACATTGATGCCCTTGCGGCGGTGGATATCGCGCTTTGGGATCTGAAAGGCAACATTCTCGGCCTGCCCGTTTATCAACTGCTTGGCGGCGCATACCGGGACACGATCCCCTGTTACGTTTCAGGGCTGCCGGAACCTGACCTTGCCGCCCGCTGCGCGCTGGCAAAACGCTGGCAGGAAAAAGGATTTACCGCAGTAAAACTCGCGCTGGGCTACGGCGTGAAAGAAGACATTGAGAATGTCCGCGCTATCCGGGAAACGCTGGGCGAAGACGCCCGGATTTTTCTCGACGCCCACTGGAACTACAGTGTCGCGCAGGCGGCGGAACTGGCGAATGCGCTGCATCCGCTGGGGCTGGGTTTTCTCGAAGCGCCGCTGCTGCCGGAAGATATTGCCGGACACCGCGAACTGCGTGCGAAAAGCCCGATCCCTGTTGCTCTGGGCGAGACAGAACGTACCCGCTACCAGTTTAAGCCGTTTATTGAGCAGCGCGCCGCCGACATTCTCCAGCCGGACGTGGGCCGCACCGGCATCAGCGAACTTATGCATATCGCCGCGCTGGCGGAAACGTGGAATTTGCAGGTTGCGCCGCATCTCAGCGTCGGGCTGGGGCCATGCATCGCGGCTTCGATCCATGTGGCGGCGGCCATCCCGAATCTCTTTATGCTGGAGTACCAGCCGCCCGTCTTCGCCATCGCCAACCAGCTGCTTAACACGCCGCTGGTCTGCGAGCAGGGGCATTATCAACTCCCGCAGACAGCCGGGCTGGGCATTGAAATTAATGAAGATCACGTTCGTGAATCAGTAATGGGGGCAACATGTTAAAAGGTAATGTGCCGATTCTGGCAACCGCATTTGATGAAAATGGCGCGGTGGATTTCGCCTCCATCGAGAAGCTGGTGAAATTTTTGCTCGATCAGGGCGTGGACGGGCTGGCGCTGTTCGGCAATGCTTCCGAGGGCTACGCGCTCACCGGCGGTGAAAAAGAAGCGCTCTTTACCTGCGTGAAGCGACTCACGGGCGATCTGCCGCTGGTCGCCGCAGCGGGCGGAGCCTCCTCCGCGGTGGCAATCGAAGATATTCAGCGCGTCCAGCGCTGGGGCGCGCAGGTGGCGATGGTCAACCCGCCGTCGGTGGTCAAACCCGGTCCGGACGAGATTTACCATTTCTGGCGCGATATCTGTCAGGCCTGTGATATCGACATTATGATGCAGGATGCGCCGCTGATGACCGGCGTCACGCTGCCGGTCCCGACGCTGGTTAAGCTGTGCCAGGATTTTCCGACCATCAAATACATCAAAGTGGAACAGCCGCCGACCACCTTAAAGATCACCGCGCTGAAGACGGCGCTGGGCGACAGCATCGGTCTGTTTGGCGGGCTGAACGCCGGTTTTCTCTATGAAGAACTGCGCCGGGGAATTATTGGTACCATGCCCGCCTGCGAATTTCCCGATGTGATCAATGCCATTCTCCAAGCCTGGCAGCGGGATCGCCGCGAAGCGCAGGCGCTGTTCTATCGCTACCTGCCTTTCCTGCGCTACGGCGTTCAGCCAGGCATCGGCGTAGCGGTGCATAAAACGGTGCTGCATCAGGCCGGGATTTTCGCCACCGATGTGGTGCGCGAACCGGCAAAACGCATTGATGACGTGACGCGGGAGGAACTGCGCGATCTGACCGATGCGCTGTCGCTGGCGGCGCTGAGGGCCAGTCGATGAACTATATTGCCGTTGACTGGGGCACCAGCAATTTTCGTGCGATGAGCGTGCGCAATGGCAACGTCATTCGCACCGTGCAGGACACCTGCGGCGTTGGCAAATGCCAGCGCGAGGCGCTTGCGGCTATTCTGCGTGAGCAACTGCTTCGGCTGGGCGATGCGTGGGACGAACGCCTGCCGGTACTGTTATGCGGGATGATCGGCAGCAATATCGGCATTGCCGACGCTGGCTATATGGAACTGCCGCTCAGCTTCTCTGATTTAACGGGCAAAGGGCGGGCGCTGCCGGACGTCTTGTCTAACCCGCTGACCCTGCGTCCCGGCATCTGCGATCGCCGGGCCAACGAGGTATGCCGGGGCGAAGAGATGCAGCTGGCCGGCGCGCTGACCCTGAGCGATAGCACAACCTTTGCCGCCGTCGGTACTCACAGCAAATGGATGACGGTGGATCGTCAGCAGCAGCGCGTCGAAAGCCTGCAAACGCTGATGACCGGAGAGCTTTATCATCTGGTGCTTAATCATTCGGTAGTCGGTAAAGGGCTGCCTGCACAGATAGCGTCTACCGGGGCGTTTCTCGACGGGGTGGCAACGGCGCAGTCCATTGAACGCCATGAAAAGGCGCTGGTCAGCGAGCTGTTCCGCTGTCGCGGTCGGTATATCCTTGGGGAACTGGAGCCGTCGTCAGCGGGCGCATGGCTGTCCGGGCTGCTGATTGGTCATGAAATACTTCAGGGCCACCGGGGAGACGCGCCGGTTTGCTTTATCGGTAGCCGTGAACTGCTTGCCCATTATCAGAAAGCCAGCGACGCGCTGGGACTTCCCTGCTCTACCCTTGAGGCGGAAACGGCGCTGATTGCCGGACTGAATGAGGTCTTTCGCCATGATAGTTGATAAGCAGATCGTTGCCATTTTGCGCGGCATTACGCCGCCGGAGAGCGTGGAGCAGGTCGCGTGCCTGCTGGATCATGGCATTACGACGGTAGAAATCACCACCAATTCGCCCGACTGGGCGATCAGCCTGAAACGCGTGCGTTCAGCCTTTGGTTCGCGCGTGCAGCCGGGTGCGGGAACCGTCTTAACGCCTGACCATGTTGAAACCTGCGCAGCGGCGGGCGCGGAATTTATTCTGACGCCGAATCTCGACTCGCGCGTGGTGGAAGCCGCGAAACGCCACGGCCTGCGCGTTTGCGCGGGCGTGTTTACCGCCAGCGAGATTTTCACCGCCTGCGAACTGGGCGTGGAGGTACTGAAGATATTTCCGGCCGCCGCGCTGCCGTTGAATTATCCGCAGATAATCAAAGGCCCGCTCTCTTCCGCCGCTATGTTCTCCGCGGTGGGCGGCGTGGATGTAAATAACGCAGCGGAATATCTGCGTTATTACGATAGCGTGGGCATTGGCTCATCCCTCTATCGCCCCGGCCAGCCCGTTTCACTCACCGCCGAACGCTGTCAGATATTACTGAACGCCGGGAAATGATTCCCCGCTAATTTTTCGCGCCGCCGAGACTAAAAACTGGCGCAGGCTCTCAATATTTACGCGATCGCCCTGAATATTCGACAGCGCGATGGCCGCCTGCATACCGGGAATAATACAGGCCAGACGGTAATCATCGGGGCCGTAAGCTTTGCCAAACACCTGATGATGCCTGGCCTCTTCAATGTCTTTTTTCAGCAGGTGATAATCATGAATGCCGAGGCGATCGATAATTTCTTCATCGCTCATTGTCGCCAGCAATTTAATTCCAATCACCGAATCCCGCACCGGAAACGATTCATAATTACCGATCGCGCGGGCGATGCTTTTCCCGCCGCGAGTATGCAGTAAATAGACCACGTCCTTGCCGCTCAGCACGCCAATAACGATGGAGACCGAATGGCTTCCGGTCTCCTCCAGCATGTCCAGTACCGCGGTATAGAACGCCGAGTTGTGAATTGCGCTGGCGGAGAGGCGGTGGATCCCCATACCGAGACTGTATTTTCGTTTAGCGTTTTGCTGCACCATCTCCAGCACCAGCAATGTTTGCATCAGCCGTGTTACTTTTGCCGAATCCAGATCCAGCATACGGCCGATTTCACGGATGCCGAACGGTCTGGATCCGGTAGCCAGCAGGTTCAGACAACGGAAGGCATCGTAAACGGTGCTGTTCATGTTACTCGCCAGTTAAGAGAGAAAGGCTTATTTTGACGTAATTATGACCGGACAGGCCAGCATATTTACCCATCTCCACCAGAGATAAATCACGCTTTTCGCAAAGACAGCTACTATTACGCAAGCCGCTGAAACTCGCTTTACAGGTCTTAAGAGGAATGCCGATGCTCGTGCTGTGGAATACCCTGATCGTTCTGGCAACCGTCGCCGCGATGGAAATCATCGCTACGCTGGCGCATAAGTACATCATGCACAGCTGGGGCTGGGGATGGCACCTCTCCCATCATGAGCCGCGTACCGGCTGGTTTGAGGTCAACGATCTTTATGCCGTGGTGTTCGCGCTACTGGCGATTGCGTTGATTGCCGTGGGGACCGCAGGCGCCTGGCCGCTGCAATGGATTGGCGCGGGTATGACGCTGTACGGCGCGCTCTACTTTATGGTCCACGATGGACTGGTGCACCAGCGCTGGCCATTTCGCTATGTACCGCGCCGGGGCTATCTGAAACGATTGTATATGGCGCACCGTCTGCATCATGCGGTGCGCGGTAAAGAAGGCTGCGTCTCATTCGGCTTTCTGTATGCGCCGCCGGTGGAAAAATTACAGGCGACGCTGCGCAGCCGCAAGCGGGAAGCGCACCGTGAGACGCTTAACGCACGGGGCGCTGCCACAGCCCGGACGGACGCGGCAGAGGAGAAGACGCACGAGAGCGGAGTGCCATAGAAGCCCCTTTCAGCAGCAGCGCCAGCTTCTCCGGCCGTGATGTGCCCTGCCGTGTATCCCAGGCGCGTGAGCCCGCCGCGCTCACTTTAATGCCAATTTCACGGTAGACGCCATGCGCTGAGGCAATCGCCCATGCAGAGCGCAACGGCAGCCCGGAAAGCCCTGCCCGCGCTGAGTCATAGTACGGCTCGGCTTCCGTCACCAGCCGCTGCGCCAGTCGGGCGAGTTTTTCCCGCTGTAGCGGATCGCTGACGTGCGCAAGCGCTATATTCTCAGCCGCCAGCCACTCTGCGGGAAGATAACAGCGTCCGGCCTCAGCATCCTCCACAATATCACGGGCAATATTGGTTAACTGAAACGCCAGTCCTAAGTCACAGGCCCGGTCCAGCACCGCCTCATCACGTACTCCCATAATGCGCGCCATCATCAGACCGACCACCCCCGCGACGTGATAACAGTAGCGCAGAGTGTCTGCGAAGGTCTCATAGCGGGCTTCACGCACGTCCATCGCAAAGCCTTCCAGATGATCGAAGGCCAGCTGTGCGGGAAGCGCGTGTCGCGTCGCCACCTCCTGGAGAGCCGCAAAAGCAGGTTCTTGCACCGGCGCGCCGGAAAACGCGCGCTGTGTCTGCGTTTCGAGCATCAGCAGGCGCTGTGACGCAGTGGCATCGCTCTGCGATCGGGAGGGAAATCCCAGGGCCTGACCATCAATTACATCATCACAATGACGGCACCACGCATACAGCATCAGCGCGCTACGCCGGGTCGTCGCATCAAAAAGCTTTGCGGCGGTGGCGAAGCTTTTCGAGCCTGCCGCCATGGTATCAGTCGCGTGATCCATCAGGGTACTGTTGCTCATAAAAGCGCCTCCAGCATCAGTCCGGCGGTCGCCTTCGCTGAGCCAATCACGCCGGGGATCCCTGCGCCAGGATGCGTTCCCGCGCCGACAAGGTAAAGGTTTGGAATGTGGCTGTCGCGGTTATGCGGCCGGAACCAGGCGCTCTGTTGCAGGATCGGCTCAATGGAGAATGCCGATCCCAGGTGGGCACCTAACTGGTCGCGGAAATCGAACGGCGTAAACATACGGTGTGTCACCAGCTGCTCGCGCAGGCCGGGCATATAATGCTGCTCAAGGTAGGCAAATATACGGTCGCGCAGACGCGGCCCTTCTACCGTCCAGTCCAGATTAGCCGTGCCTAAATGCGGCACCGGAGCCAGCACGTAATAACTGCCGCAGCCCGGCGGCGCGAGGGACGGATCGGTGACGCACGGCGCGTGCAGGTAAAGCGAAAAATCCTCCGCCAGCGTGGCCTTAGTAAAAATATCAGCAATCAGTTCTTTATAACGCGGGCCAAAACACACGGTGTGGTGGGCTAACTGGCTGTGGTGATGATTCAGACCAAAATAAAGTACAAACAGCGAGTTGCTCATCCGTTTGCGCTTCAGGGAAGCCGCGCGCTTCGCGCCCACAGGATGATGGCCCAGTAATGTTTCATAGGTATGCACCACATCCGCGTTTGACGCCACGGCGGTAGTTTCAATGCGTCGGCCATCTTTTAGCTGAACGGCCTTGATGCGCGAGTCTTCCACTTCCATTCCGCTAACCTGGGCATTCAGTTCCAGCGTGCCGCCTAGATCCTGAAAAAGTTTCACCAGCCCCTGCACCAGTGCTCCGGTGCCGCCGCGAGCAAACCAGACGCCCCATTCCCGCTCCAGCGCGTGAATAAGTGAATAAATAGAGGAAGTAGCAAACGGATTGCCGCCGACCAGCAGCGTATGAAATGAGAAGGCCTGCCGCAGTTGCTCATTCTGAATAAATGTCGACACCATACTGTACACGCTGCGCCAGGCCTGCAGCTTCGCCAGTTTGGGGCCGGCACGTAGCATATCGCGGAAGGATAAAAACGGTACGGTGCCGAGTTTCAGATAGCCTTCTTCAAACACAGCCTGCGAATAGGCGTGAAAACGCCGGTAGCCGTCGACATCCTGCGGATTAAAACGTCGAATCTGCGCTTCCAGCCTCTCCTGATGGTTATCATAATCAAAAACCTCCCCTGTCTCCCAGCACAGACGGTAAAACGGCGTTACCGGCAGCAGATCCACATATTCTTCCATTCGCTTCCCGCTGAGCGTAAAAAGCGCTTCAATTGCCCCAGGATCGGTGATCACCGTTGGTCCGGCGTCAAAGGTAAACCCCCGATCCTGATAAACGTAGGCGCGTCCGCCCGGCTTATCGCGCTGCTCAAGCAATACCACGGGAATACCATTGGCCTGAAGACGAATGGCTAAGGCGAGGCCGCCGAAACCGGCGCCGATGACTACTGTTTTACTCATTATTGAAAGCTCGCAGCCGGGAAGAAGAGTTGAGCGCGGCCCGCAGGGCTTCCCCCACCGGTACCGGTGGTTTCCCCATCAGGATCCGCGCCATATCGGTCAGCCTGAGCTGACCGGCGTAAAAGCGGGCAATTAACCCATCATGTAAACCGTAAAAACGCTGCATGACCTGCCACCGTCGATCGGGACGTCCGGCAAGGAACAACATGCGGTTAAGCAGGCGGAAAAAGCGCTGTTTGCGCCACTGGTGAAGCGCCGTCTGCTGGATCAGATCAAACAATGCCGCGCAAGAGAGATCCTGTTGTCGGCTAATGGCTTCCGCAAGCTGAACCGCCTGCGGCAGAGAGTAGCCAGTCGTCGCATGAAAAAGCCCGGCCCGCAGGCCGCTGCAGGGCTGATCCTGTGCCTCATTCCAGAAGGCGCGGGCATTGCCGGCGAGCGTAATCGGTAAACTGCCCTGTTCTTCACGTACCAGCCGATCCAGCATCCAGCCCTGCTGCTGCGCGTATTCCGCGATATGCTGACGCAAGACCGTGTTGTCGAGAGTGGCGCGATCGATGTAATGGGTATCTTCGATTAACAGCTCGGTGGGCGACAGGGGCAGCGTATAGACAAATCGATATCCGCCGCGCTGATCGACCGTGGCATCCATCAAAATAGGCCGCGTCAGGCCGTGCGGTTGACGGAGCCGCCACTGCTGGCCTAAAAAAGCCTGACGGCCGGCGATCAGATGCGCGCTGGGGCGATAACCACGTCCGTCAATCACTGCCGTCGCCGTCAGCGTCCGTCCGTCGTCAAGCGTGACCGCCTCCGGCGTCACGCGGGTGGCAGAAACCCCGGTCAACAGGCCATCGCCCATCGCCTGCGTGATAACCGCCGCAAAGCGTTCTGAGGTTACGCTAAAATAGTCGCCGGGGAGCGTACGGTGGCGTGTCGGGAAACGGACGTCATAACCGGACCAGCGGTACGCTACCAGCGGGGCCAGCCAGCGATGCTGTTCGGCTGAGAGATCGTCCTGATGAAACGACCAGGTGTGATTGCCGCCGGGCCGCGCGCCAGCCTCCAGTATTAATATCCGCAATTCCGGGCGCTGCTGCCGCAGCCGCAACGCAATAAGCCCATTTGCCAGACCGCCGCCGACGAAAATCAGATCCCAGTGCTGCATTGTGCCCTCCCTGCCAGCACCGGGCGACGGGTGGTTAATGCCTGTTCGACGATCTGTGCGGCAAGCGTGGCGCCTCCCGCCTGCCTGAGCGCAGGTTGCAATGCCGTCAGGCGCTCCCGGTAGCGCGGATTATTCAGCAGTTCATCAAGATGCACAGATAGCGTATGGCGGCTGGCATAGCGTGATGCCCGACGACCGATACCGCTGTAGACCACGCGCGCCGCCACGCCTGGCTGATCGAATCCCAGCGG
Organism: Superficieibacter sp. HKU1; assembly: GCF_029319185.1. Taxonomy (NCBI): domain Bacteria; kingdom Pseudomonadati; phylum Pseudomonadota; class Gammaproteobacteria; order Enterobacterales; family Enterobacteriaceae; genus Superficieibacter; species Superficieibacter sp. HKU1. The sequence goes on along the minus strand of NZ_CP119754.1, from coordinate 1,167,939 downwards.
AATAGCCAGCACCGGCGTCGCGCTGGCTATCGCATCCATCACGGTATTCAGTCCGGCGTGGGTGATCACAACCTGCGCCTGTCGCAAGATCGCTGGCTGATCGGCAAAGTCGACGGTCCTGGCACCGATAGCATTCAGCCGCGTCGTCTGCGCCAGCGTTAATCCCCCACAGTGGGCAATCAGCAGCCGTACATCAGCCTGACGGCAGGCGCGTGCAATGGTACGAAATAAACGGTAGCGATGGCCCTGAAGCGTTCCCAGCGACGCAAAAACCAGCGGCTTTTCACTCTCCATTTTAGCAGGCGTGAACGGTGCAGTCCGGGCAGAACGCAGCGGCCCCACCGCATGAAAGCAGGCGGGCAGCCGGCGTGGAAAATCAAAACCGGGAATAGTCTGACCGATCTGCGCCAGCGATGAGAGGCAGTCGTGCAATCCACGACGTTCGCCGAGGCCAAACGCGCGGGCGTAACGCGTGATAACGTTATTCTGTCGCCGCATCAACAGGTCATAAACCCCGGTACTGGAGCGAAAAACCTTTTTGCTGCGCGCATCGGTGGCATAGAGAAACGGCATTACCGCCAGCGGAATAGTCGCATCGCGATTGACCGGCAGCGCGCAGGCCACCGACACAAACGGCAGGCCCAGCATCTCAGCGACCAGCCCGCCTGAGGGTTCCATCTGATCAACAATCACGCCGTCGATGCCATTTTTTTCCAGCGCGCCAGGCAGTTCCCGGCACAGCATGTCGGTAGTATGCGCCAGATTATCAATCATCCGGAAAATGCCCGTCCCCGAAGGCCGCGCGGCAAGCGCCAGCGTTCGTGCCAGACTGCCGGGCGGATGGCTACGTTCGCCCACAGCACAAAACGCGATCTGCTCATCGCTGAGTAAAGTGCAGGCTTCCGCCTGCTGAATAAAGGTAATCCGATGCCCGCGCGCCATAAGCTGCTGGGCCAGCGCTTCCTGCGCGCGGACATGGCTATAAAATGGAGGGGTAATGACCGCAAAGTGGCCCATTACACACGCACCAGCGTTGCCTGGCGAAGCTGATCGAGGCTGGCGCTACCGGTGCAAAAACAGGCAATACGTAATTGATCGAGGATAATCTGAAAATGGTCCACCACCGCCTGCGCAGAAGAGGTTGCGCTTCCCAGAACGCCTGCTGCCTGGCTTACGATGCTGGCCCCTAACCGTAATGCTTTGGCCACATCGATACCGTCCACGATGCCTCCGGATGCGATCAGCTGCGCCTGCGGTAAGGCCTGATGTAAATCGTGTAGCGCCTGTGCAGTGGGAATACCCCAGTCGGCAAACGCCATTGCCACGGTACGCCCGTGAGCCGTCGTTGCTCGCTCTCCCTCTACGGCTGCCCAGCTGGTGCCGCCAGCGCCAGCCACATCCAGCATGGCGATACCTGTTTCCAGTAACCGACGCGCGACGTCAACGGATAACCCGGCCCCGACCTCTTTCACGATCACCGGAACCGGCAGGGCTTTTACCGTCTCTTCAATGGCGTTGAGTACGCCGCGCCAGTCGCGATCGCCGTTGCGTTGCAGGGCTTCCTGTAAGGGATTGAGGTGAATGATCAGCGCATCAGCATCAATCATTTCCACCGCCCGGCGAGCGTAATCCTGACCTTTCGGGGAGGCAATTTGCGCTGCGCCCAGGTTGGCCAGCAGAACGATGTCGGGCGCAAACTGGCGCAGCTCACGCGTCAGGCCGCTGTTCACATCGCTCTCCAGCGCAACGCGCTGCGATCCTACGCCCATTGCCAGTCCCAGTGCTTGTGCCGCCTGGGCCAGGTGACGATTGATTTCTGCTGCGCGGCTGGCGCCTCCGGTCATCGAACCAATGAGCAATGGCGCATTGAGGGTTTTACCAAACAGCGAGGTCCGCAGATCGATATCATCCAGGTTCAGTTCAGGCAGCGCACAATGGTCAAAACGCCACTGTTCGAACCCCGTTGTGCACTTTTTCACGGCCGCCGTCGGATGTAACACGATATCCAGATGGTCGTTTTTACGTTGAATCAGATCCTTCATCAGCACTCCGGTAAAGACCATTCCAGACCAAACATCGTTTTTTGTTTATCAAACCAGGCCCGCATAAAACGCCTTGTCGAAGTACCTTTGTCGCAGGCGCTTGCCAGATGCTCGTCGGCGCTCCGCAGGTGCTCGCGCAATTGCTGATGCACGGCCTCCGCGCCCAGCATTTCAACCAGCGTGGATTTACCGTTATCCTGATTGATATCTTTTCCGGTGCCGCTTACCCCATCGGTTAAATCGTCCATCAGTTGAAAAACCAGCCCCAGATCCTGCGCAAAACAGCGCAGCCGCTGACGCGCCTGTACAGGCGCATCGGCAACAATCGCCGCCATTTGCAGCGTGGCATCGAATAAACGGCTGGTTTTAAGATCGTTCGTCAGGAGGATCGCTTCAGCGCTGCGCGCCTGTTTGCCTTCAACGAGATCGCGATACTGGCCCTGAACCAGCCCCTGCATACCCACCGCCGAGGAAAGCTCAGTGACCGCCTGTGTTTTAAAAGCGTGCGGCAGCGACTGAGCCTCCGCCACCACCCCAAACGCACGGCTGAGCAACCCGATTGCCGCAAGGATGGCGACGCTTTCACCATACTGCCGATGAATGGTCGGCATCCCGCGCCGCTGCATGGCATTGTCCATACACGGAATATCATCCAGCATTAGTGAGGCCGCATGGATCATTTCTACCGCACAGGCCAGATCGAGAAGCCCTGGCTTATCCAGGTGACAACCCAAATCTTGCGCCGTGAGAAGCAACAAGAGCGGACGTATCCGCTTGCCTGCCACCAGCGTGCCTTCGCGCATCGCCTCACAGACCAGATCCTGCTGATTGCCGACGGGTAATAACTGCTCAAGGCGCTGTTGCAGTGCGACGTGCAACGCCTTCATTTCATCTTCGTAATTTACATTCATTTTGCGGCTACTTACTTGTCGACAGGTTGCATTGGCAAAGCGTAGCGTAACATTGTGGAATTTGCTTTTCAGAGAAGAGATTATGCGAGGGCTTTACATAAGATTAATTTTTAAAGAAGCTTGGTGAAAGCGCATATGAACAGGGGCAAAGTACGACGGAAAACACCGGGTGACAGGCAATATATTCGTGTTTTGCAGTATGCTTTATTAGTCCTGATGCCTTCATTACTATTTTTACTTATTCTGATTAGTTTGGTCAGGCTGACACTGACTATGCTTAATATGACCGCCGACCATAACGGTTTGCAGGTGTCGCTGGTCTCTGGGGAAGATTAATTCCTGTAATGCCAGTGAGTTAATGGTGTCGCGTTAAAGTGACATGTTAAGCGCTGGCAAAAGAGGTGCGGGTTGTTTATTTAGCATCAGTACAGGTTTCAGTAAGCGTCCGGTCTTATTGTAACTGTTAATCGCCTCCCGCTATTGAGCCAACGGATAAAGCTGATACCTATTTAGCTCACTTTTTCTGAGTAGCCCTTGGATATCGCTGAATTCACGCTGCCAGCCGCTATTACTGAAATCATCAATATCATCGGGCACCTGCACCGCCATTTCAGGAAAGCAATTAGTATAACTTTGCCAGGGGCCCTCACCGTATAAGGGTAATACGATCCGATGTCGGTATGCTCCTGAAATGGGGATTACATCAGATGCATTCACCGGGGAGTACAACATCTTCACACGCAGGTGCTGCTCTGAACGTTCCAGAATGAAGAGCGTATTCAGGTTTCCCAAACTCGCGGTATATAAGTGCTGTATTAATCATTAAGGAGAATGGGATTTACTTAAAAGCACTATGACGAGTAGATTTAACTGGTGCCGATAAGAGGAGTCGAACCTCCGACCTTCGCATTACGAATGCGCTGCTCTACCAACTGAGCTATATCGGCCCTGAGAAGGGGGTGACTTGCCAGCGGCAAATCACGGGGTAGAAGGTTAAAACTTACCGGGCGATGCGTCAATGGTCTTATGAATCAACCGACTATTTTTGCATCACCCGGCGCCATTTAAGCACGAATGGTATCGTCGCCGTAGCCAATCCACTTGTAAGTGGTCAGTGCTTCCAGCCCCATCGGCCCGCGCGCGTGCAGTTTTTGCGTGCTGACCGCCACTTCTGCGCCGAGACCAAACTGGCCGCCGTCGGTGAAGCGGGTGGAGGCGTTGACATAAACGGCGGAAGAATCAACTTCATTGACGAAACGATGGGCGTTACGCAGGGTGCGCGTCAGAATGGCGTCAGAGTGCTGCGTGCCGTGCTGACGGATATGATCAATAGCGTCATCCAAATCCGTGACGATTTTGACGCTTAAATCCAGCGACAAATACTCGTTGTCATACTCGTCTGCTTTTACCGCAACAACCTGCGCCGGGCCTGCCAGTAACGCTTCCAGCGCGTTAGCGTCGGCGTGGAGCGTAACGCCGCGTTCCGCCATCCGCTCGCTCAGCGCAGGCAGAAAACGCGCCGCGATCCCCTGATGCACCAGCAGCGTTTCTACCGTGTTGCAGGTACTCGGGCGCTGGGTTTTTGCATTCACAAGGATGTCGAGGGCTGGCGCGATCTCTGCGGAATCATCGACAAAGATATGGCAGACGCCAATCCCGCCGGTGATCACCGGGATCGTCGACTGCTCACGGCACAGCTTGTGCAGCCCTGCCCCGCCCCGCGGGATCAGCATGTCGATGTACTTATCCATGCGCAGCAGTTCACTTACCAGCGCGCGATCCGGGCTTTCAATCGCCTGTACCGCGCCTGCGGGCAGGCCGCATTCTTCCAGCGCCTGCTGGATCACTTTTACTGTTGCGGCATTGGTGCGCCAGGTCTCTTTCCCGCCACGCAGAATCGCGGCGTTGCCGGTTTTCAGGCACAGGGAGGCAACGTCCACCGTCACGTTAGGACGCGCTTCATAAATAACGCCGATGACGCCCAGCGGCACGCGGCGGCGTTCGAGACGCAGGCCGCTATCCAGCAGGCCGCCATCGATCACCTGCCCGACCGGATCGGCCAGCTGGCAGACCTGACGGACATCGTTGGCCATCGCGCTCAGACGGGCCGGGTTCAGCGCCAGGCGATCGAGCATCGCGTCACTGAGGCCGTTACGGCGCGCTTCCAGCAGATCCTGCTCGTTAGCCGTCAGAATTTGCTGCGCTTCCGCTTCCAGATAATCAGCAATTTTTTCCAGAACGCGGTTTTTCTCTTTACTGCCGAGCAGCGCCAGCTGGTAAGAGGCCGCTTTGGCCGCCTTACCCATTTGTTCCAGCATACTTCGCTCCTTAACGGGTGATCATATCGTCGCGATGAACCGCCACCGGGCCATATTCATAGCCGAGAATAGCGTCAATTTGTTGAGAGTGATGCCCGGCGATACGTCGCAGCGCATCGCTGTTGTAGCGGCTGACGCCGTGGGCAATGTCGCGACCATCGAGACTACGGATACGGATCACTTCACCACGGGAGAAGTTTCCTGTCACGCTTTTAATGCCTTTAGGAAGTAATGAGCTACCGCGCTCCAGAATGGCGGAGGTGGCGCCCTCATCAACGGTGATTTCACCGGCGGGCGGCGCGCCGAAGATCCAGCGCTTACGGTTCTCCAGCGGAGATTCCTGGGCGTGAAACCGCGTGCCGACGGAGAGGTTTTCCATCACGTCGCCAATTACGCCGGGGCGGCTGCCAGCGGCAATGATAGTATCAATACCAGCCCGGCAGGCGACATCAGCGGCCTGAAGTTTGGTGCCCATGCCGCCGGTTCCGAGCCCCGAAACGCTGTCGCCGGCGATGGCGCGCAGGGCGTCGTCGATGCTGTAAACATCTTTAATCAGTTCAGCGTCAGGGTTGCTGCGCGGATCGGCGGTAAAAAGCCCCTGCTGATCGGTCAGTAGCAGCAGTTTATCCGCACCGGCGAGGATCGCCGCCAGCGCCGAGAGATTGTCGTTATCGCCTACTTTGATTTCGGTGGTCGCCACCGCGTCATTCTCATTGATGACCGGCACAATATTGTTATCCAGCAGCGCACGAAGGGTGTCGCGTGCGTTGAGGAAACGCTCTCTGTCTTCCATATCAGCGCGGGTCAGCAGCATCTGCCCGATATGAATGCCATAGATGGAGAAAAGTTGTTCCCAGAGCTGGATCAGGCGGCTCTGCCCGACGGCGGCCAGCAGCTGTTTGGAGGCGATGGTGGCCGGAAGCTCCGGATAGCCGAGGTGCTCGCGTCCGGCAGCGATCGCGCCAGAGGTTACGATAACGATACGGTGCCCGGCGGCATGTAACTGCGCGCACTGGCGTACCAGCTCAACAATATGGGCCCGATTGAGGCGGCGCGATCCGCCCGTTAATACACTGGTGCCCAGTTTTACCACCAGCGTCTGGCTGTCACTCATCATTTTCTGCCGTTATACAAATCATAAATGGATATCAGGCAAATGTTGTAACAGGAGTGAGAGCGCTTGCCAACTCTCGCGACATCAGGCATGACATTTTGTTGCGCAGGATCAGCAAGCGTAGCGGCTGATGTTTACATTCAGATTACAAACATAATTAAAATGAATATTTTAGAAATAATCTGAAACTGTCATAAATCTTTCATCCGCAAACGTTAAAACCCTTCATGTTTTCAACGGGGCAGTCGCCCGATATTTATTAGCGCGTCTTTCAAAGAAGCAGGGTTAAAAATGAAAAAAAGTATTCTGGCATTAGTGGTAATGGGTGTTGTCGCTTCCTCTGCGGCACATGCGGCTGAAGTTTATAATAAGAACAGCAATAAACTTGACGTGTATGGCAAAGTAAAAGCTATGCACTACTTCAGTGATAATGACAGCAAAGATGGCGACCAGACTTATGTGCGTTTTGGTTTTAAAGGTGAAACGCAAATTAACGATCAATTGACCGGTTTCGGTCGCTGGGAAGCGGAATTTGCCGGCAACAAAGAAGAAGGCAACAGCAGCACGCAGAAAACACGTCTGGCTTTCGCCGGTCTGAAATTCAGCGAGTTTGGCTCGATTGATTACGGTCGTAACCTCGGTGCCCTGTACGACGTTGAAGCCTGGACCGATATGTTCCCGGAGTTCGGCGGCGACTCGTCCGGTCAGACCGATAACTTTATGACCAAGCGCTCCAGCGGGCTGGCAACCTACCGTAATACCGACTTTTTCGGCGCTGTTGACGGTCTGGATTTGACCCTCCAGTATCAGGGTAAAAACGAAGGTCGTAGCGACGTTAAAAAACAGAATGGCGACGGTGTCGGCACCTCACTGAGCTATGATTTCGGCGGCAGCGATTTCGCTATCAGCGGTGCGTATACCAACTCAGACCGCACCGACGATCAGCAGAATCTGGCGCTGGCACCCCGCGGTCACGGCGACAAAGCGGAAGCCTGGGCAACCGGTCTGAAATATGATGCGAATAATATTTATCTGGCAACCATGTATGCCGAAACCCGCAATATGACGCCAATTTCCGGCGGTTTCGCAAATAAGGCTCAGCATTTTGAAGCGGTTGCGCAGTATCAGTTTGATTCTGGTCTGCGTCCGTCTCTGGGCTATGTACAATCCAAAGGAAAAGATATTGAAGGCGTCGGTGACGAAGATATCGTGAAATATATCGATGTGGGCGCGACGTATTATTTCAACAAAAACATGTCAGCCTTTGTTGATTATAAAATCAACCAGCTTGATAACGATAACAAACTTGGTATCAACAGCGATGACATCGTGGCCGCTGGCCTGACCTATCAGTTCTGATATCTTTAAAGTTTCATACGAAAAAGCCCTGTCCATGACAGGGCTTTTTTTAATGACCGTGTTTATCACTGTCTCAGGCCGGGTACTTAAGTACCTGCTCGGAGAAACCCTCTGCTGGCTCCAGAGAAAGCTCAAGCGTTTTCAGCAGTTCGCGCGCTCTTTCATGAAACTGACGTAAGGTATGCTCAAGACGTTCGGTGACTTCAGGATCTTTGATCTCAGTGGGCTGCCACTTACCCTCTTTATCAAACAGGCCGAAATGATAGCGATAGGTAAAGCGCTTTTCCTCTGCGTCCATCTCCATCCACCATCCCCAGAACTCACGCTTTTCAGGTGCCGGTTTGACATTGACGCAAACTGCCAGGCAATCGAAAAAGAAGCGGGTATCTTCACATTGCTCCTCACGGATGTAAGGGCCCAGCGCCGTGAATTTCTTAATCAGTCTGCTTTTCGGGTGTCCACTCGGTAACGTCATTGCTATCTCCTTTTGTGATGCAACTGTTTTACCAAATCAATAGAAATTAGCAAACTATTAACCAAATCTATGATTAATCCAGGCGGTAATTTCCTTCAACGCCTTGTCAAAGTTGCGATACACCGGACTAAAAGCAATGGGCAGCAGCTTGCCGTCAGCGGATGAAGACACAATGAGACGAGACTCCTCTTCCGGACTGAACGGATCGTTTTGCCAGTAGCCGGACAGCATCGGCGTCGGGCAGCGACGCCCCAGTAATCCCTGCGTCTTCAGCGAATAGCGGTTCAGTTCAATACGTAATGCGTCGTCTGACGCATCGTGCATTCCAAGACGGCTGGCCAGCACATCCAGATACATTTCCGGCACCCGTCCCTGACGCAGCGGATCGTTAAGCAGCGCGTGGACCACCGGCCCGAGGCAGGCGACGGCTTTTAGCCGCGGCGACTCGAGATAGGCCAGCCGCACCGCCACGTTGGCACCAAAACGAAATCCAAACAACGCCACGCGGGTATGATCGATCCACGGGATATTCGGCAGGGTCTTTAATACCTGCTGATGCAGCATGCTGGAATCCTGCGTTAGCTTCCATTTTGAAGAGAAGCCGATCGAGGGCATATCCAGCGTCAGCATGGCGATGCCCAGCGGCGCAAAATAGCGTTCAAACAGGCTGTAATAATCAAATTGCAGCGAGTCGAGGCCGCCGCACATGAGGATGGTCGGGAAAGGGCCTTCCCCTTCCGGCATATGTAAAAAACCGGTCACGGGAGAACCGCCGGGAATGGCGAATTCCATTTCACGCATCTGTCCCGGCAGACGCTGGGCCGCTTCTTCGTAGGCACGGCTGGCCAGCACCTGCGCCTGCTCGGCCAGTTCATCGCCTTTCAGATGGGGATAGGCTGCAATACTGTAAAGGTTAGAAGCATGCAGCCAGTGGCGGCCGCAGAGGGTCGCATTTTCTTCCTGGCTGGCTTTTTGCTGCCAGAGCATAGCCTGCTTTGACCATTCATAGATCCAGTTGCCGCCGCGATAGCCAACCACCGTATCATAGAGGTTGGGATCGGTACGTTCAGCGGTGCTCATCACGATGCGCGACTGGACATCAAGAATTTCACGCGCATCAACGCCGCGCGAGATCCACATCAGGCGGTTTACCATGCGATACCAGTGTGGAACGTTTTTACCGTCCAGCGTGGATTGCACCAGCGGCTGTTCGCCCGGATTAAACCGACGTACCAGCGTCGAGGTTTCAGGATGTTTAAAACGAGGTTTAAACAGGGTTTCGCTGAGATTGGCCTGGGTCATTGCGCGCAGCCTCCATGATGACGTCATTAAGGCTTATTGTAACGCGTTGGAGGCTAAAATGAACAACGCCCGGTATCACCGGGCGCTGAAAGCAGGGAAATTAACGGCCTGAGATAGGCGGAATGAAGACAACGCCCATATCCCACGGCTGTTCAATCCAGGTATCCTGCGGGATATCAACAACGTAATCATCCACCAGCGGACGACCAGCCGGTTTGGCAAAGATAGTGACGAAATGTGCTTTTGGGTACATTTCGCGGATCGCAACGGCGGTGCCGCCGGTATCAACCAGATCGTCAATGACGATGAAACCTTCGCCATCGCCTTCGGCGCGCTTGAGGACTTTCAGCTCGCGCTGGTTGTCGTGGTCATAGCTGGAAATGCAAACGGTATCTACATGACGAATACCCAGTTCACGCGCCAGCAGCGCGCCAGGAACCAGACCCCCACGGCTAACGGCAATAATGCCTTTCCACTGTTCTGACGGCATCAGGCGTGTGGCCAGTTTGCGTGCGTGAATCTGCAACATGTCCCAGGTGACGACGTATTTTTCGCTCATGTGAAGTGTCCCAGCCTGTTTTTACGGCTTAAAAAGTGTTCGAGGGGGAAATAGGTTGCGCGAGATTATAGAGATCTGAAACGCTAAAAACCAGTGTTAAGCGGCATTGCGGGGTGTTTTTGCGTGCTTAATACTGGTCGTAACCGGATAAAGTGGTATTCTCAAGCTCATCCCGCAAGCCTGACTTGTCGTGTGATCTTTTTTGCTAACCCTTGACCTGCAAGCCTCTTTGCAGAAAGTCGAAAGGAGACTTATCGTGTCTGAACTGTCTCAATTATCTCCGCAGCCGCTGTGGGATATTTTTGCCAAAATTTGTTCCATTCCCCACCCGTCTCACCATGAAGAAGAACTCGCGCAGCACATTATGGGCTGGGCAAAAGAGAAAGGTCTGTTTGTCGATCGTGACGCTGTAGGCAATATCCTGCTTCGTAAAACCGCGACAGCGGGTATGGAAAATCGTAAACCGGTAGTTTTACAGGCGCATCTGGATATGGTGCCGCAGAAAAACAACGATACGGTACACGACTTCACTACAGATCCGATCCAACCGTATATCGACGGCGAATGGGTTAAAGCGCGCGGCACCACGCTGGGGGCGGATAACGGCATCGGTATGGCTTCCGCGCTGGCTGTTCTCGCTGACGACAGCGTTGAACATGGTCCGCTGGAAGTTCTGCTGACCATGACCGAAGAGACCGGCATGGACGGTGCTTTTGGTCTGCAGGCGGGCTGGTTACAGGCGGATATTCTGATTAACACCGACTCTGAAGAGGAAGGTGAAATCTATATGGGCTGCGCGGGTGGTATCGATTTTACCTCCAACCTGACCCTGACGCGTGAAGCGATCCCGGCCGATTTTCAGTCGTTTAAACTGACGTTGAAAGGTCTGAAAGGCGGCCACTCTGGCGGCGATATCCATTTAGGTCTGGGCAACGCCAACAAACTGCTGGCACGCTTCCTCGCGGCCCACGCGGCTGAACTGGATCTGCGACTGGTGGATTTTAACGGCGGCACGTTGCGTAACGCTATCCCGCGTGAAGCCTTTGCCACCGTTGCCGTCTCTGCCGATAAAGCAGAACAGTTGAAAACGCAGGTTGCCGCTTATCTGGATATCCTGAAAAACGAACTGTCGATCAAAGAAAAAAATCTGACCGTCGTGCTGGAATCCGCTACCACCGATAAAGGTGCGCTTAACGCCCCGTCTCGCAATAGCTTTGTGCACTTGCTGAACGCTACCCCGAACGGCGTGATCCGCAATTCCGACGTGGCGAAAGGCGTGGTGGAAACCTCCCTGAACGTGGGCGTGGTGACCATGACCGACGATAACGTTGAGATCCACTGCCTGATCCGCTCGCTGATCGACAGCGGTAAAGACTACGTAGTAAGCATGCTGGAATCGCTGGGTAAACTAGCGGGAGCCAAAACTCAGCCGAAAGGCGGCTATCCCGGCTGGCAGCCGGATGCCAGTTCACCGGTAATGCAACTGGTGCGTGAAACCTACCAGCGCTTGTTCAATAAAACGCCGAACATTCAGGTGATCCACGCCGGTCTGGAATGCGGTCTGTTCAAGAAGCCGTATCCGCAGATGGATATGGTGTCTATCGGGCCAACCATTACCGGTCCGCACTCCCCGGATGAGCAGGTACATATCGAAAGCGTGGGCCAGTACTGGACGCTGCTGACCGAGCTGCTGAAGGCGATTCCGCAGAAGTAATAATCTCCGCGCCATAACAGAGGCGCGGATTTTTTGATGATGAACCCGGCAAATGCTTGCCGGGTTCATGTCCGTTACGATACCGCGCTAAAATTCATCCCCTTAAACGTTCGCACAGGATCCCCCCGCTCAATTTGATGATGAAACATCCGCCGCTGCGATTTTAATTCCGCGCCCTGTTCCTGCTGCCGCTGCTCCAGCTTATGTGCTATCAGTAAACAGGCCAGCCGCTTGTTGGCATGCTGGCTGCGCTCCGACTGCACTTTAACGCTGATCCCCGTCGCAATATGCGTGGCGCGCACCGCCGAGTCGGTTTTATTGACGTGCTGACCGCCCGGCCCGGAGGAACGCAGGGTTTCAAAACGTATCTCTGAGGAAAACGCCTGCTCCGGTGGGGTAAAGCGCGCCGCGCCCACGTACCAGTTTTTGCGTCCGTGGTGTGGGCGATACGGGCTGGCGCAAATCCACTGTAGCGTGCCGCACCAGCGTTCGCTGAGCGCCATGGCCTTGGCGCCGTCCAGCGAAACCAGCGCAGAGCGCAGCGTATCGGGTATGCGTCCTGGCTCCGTTTCGAGCAGCGTCAGCGAGACCTTCTCACTGGCGGCCTCTTTCACCAGACGATTCAGCGCTTTTTGCACCGCCAGACAGCACTCGTCCGGCCCCTGAGCAGAAGAGAGTTGCAGTAAGATCATACGCTTTTCTCCCCTGCGGTTTTCAACGTCAGCACCGGGCGCAGGCGGGCAACCGGCGTAATCAGCCCGGCATCAAACAGACAATCCACCACGCTGTCGACAGATTTATACGCCTGCGGCGCTTCTTCATAAATCAGCTGGCGATCGCGGCAAATCACCCGGCTGCCCATGTCGGTACGACTGAGCTGGAGCGGGGTAAATTTTGCCGACAACCGGCCCTTACACTCGGTGCGCATCCACTTACGCCCCGCGCCGTGCGCCAGTGAGAAAAGGCTCTCTTCGCTGACAACCGGTTTTACCAGCCAGCTATAGTCGCCACGCGAACCGGGAATGATCACCAGCCCCTCTCCGTCAGGCGTAGCGCCTTTGCGATGCAGCCAACCTGCTTCCCCCGCTACCGTGCAGGGCTCGACGAAGTTATGCGCCACATCTAACAGCGGTTCGCCCTCTGCTTTGATCTGTTGCAGGATCCGCCGGGCAATCAGTTCACGATTGCAGCGGGCAAAGGCCAGCGCATCGTTGTGCTCATCAAGATAGCGGCGTGCATCGTCACTCTCTTGCGGCAAACCGTCATGTGAAAACGCCTCAACGTGGCGGCGTAAAATAGCCTGCCCCAGCCCGCGTGAACCGCTGTGTACCAGCAGTAATAGCTGCGCTTTCTGTAAACCTGACAGAACGAACGTGTCAGCATCGGCGATGCTATCGATCTGCTGAAGCTCGGCAAAATGATTGCCGCCGCCAATCGATCCCAGCGCGGAATGCCAGGGATGATGTTGCATTGCCGCGGGGACATTTTCCGCCAGCCACTGCGCTTCCGCCACATCCGGAAGCTCAGCCAGCCGCTTTTCCGTTTTGTCAGCGTTGTACTTGCGAGCCGGTAAATCGGTTTGCCACAGCGCCATTCCGCAGCCGATATCGTTGCCCACCAGCGCCGGGTAAAAACGCCCGCGGGAAAAAAACGCCGCGCCGATGGGATAGCCACGTCCCGGATGCAAATCGGGCATTCCGACGACGCGCGTCATGCCCGCTAATTTAGCGGTAGTGTGTAATTGTTGGATCGCAGAACCTTCGATCCACAGGTTATCGGAAGCGATGGAAAATACCGCATCAGATAAAGGACGAATATAATTGCCCATATACCATTCCATATATGAATTAAAAAATCAGGAAATGGCAGACGAATCCAGAGCAATAAAGGGAGATTAATCCTGGAAATGTCTGCAAAGTGCGTTCAGGGAATTAAATGTCATGATGAACCTCCTTTGCAGTTATTGAGAGTAGAAAACGCGCGTATAGTAATACTGAAATTCGGGTTGCGCAATGGTTATTAAATCTCAAAGGCCTGACTTATAATCCCAGCACCAGCTGACGCTCAAGCTGCGGGTCAAGCAGCGTGACGTGCAGTCCGACCAGCCTGACGCCCCGCCCGCCCCGGCGTTCATCCCAGGTTTTACGCGCGGTGGCGATTAAATCTTCTTTATTTAGCCGCGGCCAGACGTGCTCCTGGGTCGTCAGCTGAAAATCATTGAATTTGAGTTTAACCCCCTGACGGGCAATGAGCAGATCGGGCTTCACTTTTGCCAGCCGGCTTTCCAGTTCCGGATAAAGACGTTCAATAATGGCTTCGCATTCGGGCCATTCGTGAATATCCTCTGCCAGCGTGCGTTCGACGCCGACCGATTTACGTAACCGTTCATTATTCACCGTGCGTTCATCAATACCCTGGCTACGCTCCCATAATACACGGCCAAATTTGCCAAAGCGCTTCAGCAGCAGCGCCAGATCGCTATTTTGCACGTCTCCACAGGTCCGCAGCCCCATATTTTCCAGCTTCGCCGCCGAGACCTTGCCGACGCCGGGAATTTTACTTAACGGCAGCGTTTTAATGAAATTCGGCACCTCTTCCGGCGTAATAACATATTGCCCATCAGGTTTATTCAGATCGGAAGCAATTTTGGCGAGGAATTTAATCGGTGCAACACCGGCTGAGGCGGTGAGATTGAGTTCATCAGAAATGGTCTTGCGGATCTGCTGCGCCATTAACGTCGCGGAGCCGTGGCAGTGCAGGCTGTCAGTGACGTCCAGATAGGCTTCATCCAGCGAAAGCGGTTCAATCAGCGACGTGTAGCGGGAGAAGATTTCGCGGATATGATCAGAGGCTTCACGGTAAGCTTCAAAGCGTCCCGGCAATAGCGTCAGATGGGGACATAATTTTAGCGCCATCGCCGTCGACATCGCGCTACGCACGCCGAATTTACGCGCCGGATAGTTGGCGGTGCTGATCACGCCGCGCCGCTCACGGCTGCCGCCAATGGCGATAGGGATATCACGCAGGGACGGGTTGTCGCGCATCTCTACCGCTGCGAAAAAGCAGTCCATATCGACATGTATGATCTTACGCATGAGAAGCCCCCCCGTCACTCACTGGATAAGTATACAGTGACATTGAAGTTATTGAGAAGCGTGTTTATTCTTGTTCAGGCAATCCGTCAGCCGTTTCGTTTGAAAGTCCGTAAAAAGACGGTTTAACGCAAACTGGTTTGTAAACGCTGTACATCAGGCTTGCGAAAAAATACGGTGGTGCTAATGTGAGCGCTCCTAATCCAGATAAGTCTGATTTCGGGTCTCTTTTGCCGTTCTGGCAATGTGGTAACGTTTATCAAGGAACAAGCAGTATGCGCATAATCGCATTTTTTCTTGCGATGCTT
Organism: Superficieibacter sp. HKU1; assembly: GCF_029319185.1. Taxonomy (NCBI): domain Bacteria; kingdom Pseudomonadati; phylum Pseudomonadota; class Gammaproteobacteria; order Enterobacterales; family Enterobacteriaceae; genus Superficieibacter; species Superficieibacter sp. HKU1. The sequence goes on along the minus strand of NZ_CP119754.1, from coordinate 1,152,745 downwards.
CTGATGCCGTGTGTCTCTTTTGCCGGCCTGACCGGTTCAGCAGCGCCGGTGAACAAAGAGTATAAGCAGCAGTTAATGGGGTCGCCGGTTTACATCCAGATCTTTAAGGAAGAGCGCACCCTCGATCTTTACGTCAAAATGGGCGAGAAGTATCAGCTCCTTGATAGCTACAACATCTGCAAGTACTCCGGCGGACTGGGGCCCAAGCAGCGTCAGGGCGACTTCAAGAGTCCTGAAGGGTTCTATACCGTCCAGCGTAGCCAGCTAAAACCCGACAGTCGCTTCTATAAAGCCATCAATATTGGTTTTCCGAACGCCTACGATCGTGCACACGGCTATGAAGGCAAGTACCTGATGATTCACGGCAACTGCGTGTCCATTGGTTGCTATGCCATGACCGATTCCGGCATTGATGAAATCTTCCAGTTTGTTACCGGAGCCCTGGTATTTGGTCAGCCGGTCGTTCAGGTCAGTATCTATCCCTTCCGCATGACTGATGCCAATATGCAGCGGCATAAGTACTCCGCGTATATCGATTTCTGGAAGCAATTGAAACCTGGCTACGATTACTTTGCGCTAACTCAGGAGCCGCCGATGGTTTCCGTTGTTGACGGACGCTACGTGGTCAGCAAGCCGCTGAGCCACGAGATTGTGCATCCGCAGCTGGCGTCAAACTATACGCTCCCCGAGGCAAAATAACGCCCACTCGCCTGGCATAATTTTTTGCCAGGTTTCATTACCCGTTAAGGGTTGGGTCGCGATCACGGAGACCACATCGTTCGGTGTGGTTTCCCGCTGAAAATCAATTTCCATATCCTGATCGATGAGCGTTGCCAGCCCGAACGGCGCACGGCGCGTGATCCAGTACAAATTCGTCGAGCAGAACGCCATCACATAGCGCCCGTCTGACAGCAGCATGTTAAACACGCCCTTCTGGCGCATTTCTCCGGCAAGACTCGCAATATATTTAAAAACCGCCAGCATGTTGCCCGGCGTGCGCGGATAGCGCTGGGTCAGTTTATGCAGCAGCCAGCAAAATGCTTTCTCGCTGTCGGTCTCGCCTACCGGACGAAACATGCCCGTTTCAAGTGATTTATAACCCGTCATTTGCCCGTTGTGGGCGTAGGTCCAGTTGCGTCCCCACAGCTCGCGGGTAAAAGGGTGCGTGTTTTCCAGCGCCACTTCACCCCGGTTGGCCTGCCGAATATGCGCCACCACGGAGCAGGACTTAATCGGATAGTCCTGAACCAGCCTGGCGATCGGTGAGTTAAAGCTCGGTTGCGGATCTTTGAATGTGCGACAACCTTTGCCTTCGTAAAAGGTAATGCCCCAGCCGTCTTTATGCGGCCCGGTGCCTCCCCCGCGCTGTACAAGCCCGGTAAAACTAAAGCAGATATCAGTTGGCACATTCGCGCTCATCCCGAGCAGTTCACACATAGCTCACCTCATAACACAATGCGGGTTGCCCCGCAAAATCAGGCTTTAACCATCTCTTTTTCGATCAGCTGGATCAGGATATGAATGACTTTAATATGGATTTCCTGAATGCGATCGGCATAACCAAAATGCGGCACACGGATTTCAATGTCCGCCGTTCCTGCCATCTTACCGCCATCTTTTCCGGTCAGGGTTATCACCTTCATCCCTTTCTCGCGGGCCGCTTCGATAGCTTTGATAACGTTAGCGGAATTGCCAGACGTAGAGATCCCCAACAGTACGTCGCCTTCACGACCTACCGCTTCAACGTAGCGGGAAAAAATATAATCGTAGCCAAAATCGTTGCTCACGCAGGAAATATGGCTGACGTCGGAAATAGCGATCGCCGGATAGCCTGGACGGTTTTCACGGTAACGTCCCGTCAGCTCTTCCGCAAAGTGCATCGCATCGCAATGAGAGCCGCCGTTGCCGCAGGAAAGCACTTTACCGCCCGCCTTGAAGCTGTCGGCCAGCAGCACCGCCGCGCGCTGCACCGCGTGAATATTGGCTTCATCTTTCAGAAAGTTAGCCAGCGTTTCCGCCGCTTCGTTCAGTTCATTACGAATCAGATCCTGGTACATGAGGATATCCTTCAGATTTTATGAAAATGACAAGGTGCAGTGTACCCAATCGCACCAGAAGCGGGAAGCAGAAGCCGGTGCGATCCCCCTCTGTTTTGATTTTCCGTGCGCTGAAAAACGGCAACAATGTGAGCGAGGTTGTAATTATATTGTAAATACATTGCTAAAAAAAATAACATCCACTACAACCATATCATCACAAGTGGTCAGACCTCCTACAAGCCAGGGAGCTTTTCTTTATGATGATTTTGAGTATTGTTGCCACCGTTATTCTGCTCGGCGTGCTGTTCTATCACCGGGTCAGCTTAGTTTTGAGTAGTCTGATTTTAATTGCCTGGACGGCGGCGCTGGGCGCGGCTGGCATCTGGTCGCTGTGGATGCTGCTGCCCGTTTTGCTGCTCCTGCTCCCGCTGAATCTTAAGCCTATGCGCAAATCGATGATTTCCGTTCCGGCATTCCGCAGCTTCCGTAAAGTGATGCCGCCAATGTCGCGGACGGAAAAAGAGGCGATTGACGCGGGCACAACCTGGTGGGAAGGTGATTTGTTCCGCGGCACGCCGGACTGGAAAAAGCTGCACAGCTACCCGCAGCCGCATCTGACCGCCGAAGAACAGGCTTTTATTGATGGTCCGACGGAAGAAGCCTGCCGTATGGCGAATGATTTCGAGATCACCCATGAACTGGCCGATCTGCCGCCGGAACTGTGGGCGTTTCTGAAAGAACATCGCTTCTTTGCGATGATTATCAAGAAAGAGTACGGCGGCCTGGAATTCTCCGCTTATGCACAGTCTCGCGTACTGCAAAAACTCTCCGGCGTCTCCGGGATCCTGGCGATTACCGTCGGCGTGCCGAACTCTTTAGGGCCGGGCGAACTGTTGCAGCATTACGGCACTGAAGAACAGAAAAATCATTATCTGCCGCGTCTGGCGCGCGGTCAGGAGATCCCCTGCTTTGCGTTGACCAGCCCGGAAGCTGGCTCCGATGCGGGCGCGATCCCGGATACCGGCGTTGTCTGCATGGGCGACTGGCAGGGTGAGCAGGTGCTGGGCATGCGCCTGACCTGGAACAAGCGTTATATTACGCTGGCCCCTATCGCCACCGTACTGGGCCTGGCCTTTAAGTTAACCGACCCGGATAAACTGCTGGGCGGCGAAGAGAACCTCGGTATCACCTGCGCGCTGATCCCGACCACCACGCCGGGCGTTGAGATTGGTCTTCGTCACTTCCCGCTGAACGTGCCGTTCCAGAACGGGCCAACCCGCGGTCAGGACGTTTTCGTCCCGATTGACTACATCATCGGCGGGCCGAAGATGGCCGGTCAGGGCTGGCGTATGCTGGTTGAATGTCTGTCTGTCGGACGTGGTATTACTCTGCCTTCCAACTCCACGGGCGGCCTGAAATCGGCGGCGATGGCGACCGGTGCGTACGCACATATCCGTCGTCAGTTCAAAGTCTCCATCGGCAAAATGGAGGGCATCGAAGAGCCGCTGGCGCGTATTGCCGGTAACGCTTACGTGATGGACGCTGCGGCCTCATTGATTACCTACGGCATTATGCTGGGTGAAAAACCGGCCGTACTGTCTGCCATCGTGAAATATCACTGTACCCATCGTGGACAGCGCGCCATCATCGATGCAATGGATATCACCGGCGGTAAAGGTATTATGCTGGGCGAAGGCAACTTCCTGGCGCGTGCCTATCAGGGTGCACCGATTGCGATTACCGTTGAAGGCGCAAATATCCTGACCCGCAGCATGATGATCTTCGGTCAGGGGGCGATCCGCTGCCATCCTTACGTGCTCGATGAGATGGCCGCCGCGCAGAATAACGATGCCGACGCGTTTGATACCCTGCTGTTTAAACATATCGGCCACGTCGGTTCTAACGTCGTGCGAAGCTTCTGGCTGGGGCTGACGCGTGGCCTTACCAGCGCGTCGCCGGCGCAGGATGCGACTAAACGCTATTACCAGCATATTAACCGCCTGAGCGCTAACCTGGCCTTGCTGTCAGATGTGTCAATGGCGGTACTGGGCGGCAGCCTGAAGCGTCGCGAGCGTATTTCTGCCCGTCTTGGCGACGTGCTGAGCCAGCTTTATCTTGCCTCTGCGGTACTGAAACGCTACGACGATGAAGGTCGCCACGAAGCGGACCTGCCGCTGGTACACTGGGGCGTGCAGGATGCGCTTAATCAGGCAGAAATCGCCATCGGCGAGCTGCTGCGCAACTTTCCGAACCGCGCGGTAGCCGGGCTGCTGGGCGCGACGATCTTCCCGACAGGCCGCCATTATGATGCCCCGTCCGACAAGCTCGATCATAAAGTTGCCCGGATCCTGCAAACACCGTGTGCTACCCGTGCGCGCATCGGTCGCGGTCAGTATCTGACGCCGGACGAGCATAATCCGGTAGGGCTGCTGGAAGAGGCGCTGCGCGATGTGATGGCGGCCGATCCCATCCACCAGCGCATCTGCAAAGAGCTGGGTAAGAATCTGCCGTTCACCCGTCTGGACGAACTGGCGAAGAACGCGCTGTCCAAAGGGCTTATCAATCAGGATGAGGCCGCGCTGCTCATCAAGGCGGAAGAGAGCCGCTTGCGCAGTATCAACGTGGACGATTTCGAGCCGGATGCGCTGGCGACTAAACCGGTAAAAAAGCCGCCGGTGAAATTGCGTAAGCCTGAAGCGGCATAACGTTAACCCACTTATCAGCCCCGCTCAGGCGGGGTTTTTTATTTTTTATGCCATGCTAGAGTGACTGGATGCTGTAAAACGAGGAGTACGATCGTGCCTGGCCTGAAACTTACCCTGTTGCAACAACCGCTGGTCTGGATGGACGGTCCGGCTAACCTGCGCCATTTCGATCGCCAGCTGGAAGGGATCGGCGGGCGCGACATCATTGTGCTGCCGGAGATGTTTACCACCGGTTTTGCGATGGAGGCCGCACAGCGATCGCTGGCGCAGGATGACGTGCTGGCCTGGATGCTGGCCAAAGCTCAACAAACTAACGCGCTGATTGCCGGTAGTGCGGCATTGCAAAGCGAACGCGGTCCGGTGAACCGCTTTCTGCTGGTCGAGCCGGAAGGGAAAGTTCACTATTATGATAAGCGCCATCTGTTCCGCATGGCCGATGAACATCGCCATTATGAAGCGGGCAACGAGCGGGTGATCTTTGAGTGGCGTGGCTGGCGGATCTTACCGCTGGTGTGCTATGACCTGCGCTTCCCGCTGTGGTCTCGCAACCGCAATGATTACGATCTGGCGCTGTATGTCGCCAACTGGCCTGCGCCGCGCTCTCTGCACTGGCAGGCGCTGCTGGTGGCGCGCGCCATAGAGAATCAGGCGTATGTGGCGGGCTGTAACCGCGTCGGCACCGATGGTAACGGCCACCATTATCGTGGAGATAGCCGGGTGATCACCCCGCAGGGTGAGATCCTCGCCACCGCCGAGCCGCATCAGGCAACGCGGATTGACGCCGAGTTGTCGCTGACGGCTCTGAAAGAGTACAGGGAGAAGTTTCCGGCATGGCAGGATGCGGACCCGTTTAGCCTCGGGTGAGCCAAAAATGCCGGGTAGCGGCTTCGCCTTACCCGGCCTACGGACGCATAAAAATCAACTACAACAGCATGTCAGGGAATTTTGTAGGCCCGGTAAGCGCAGCGCCACCGGGCATTAGCGTCAGCTGACCAGCGCCTGACCATCTTTCCGGCTTTCGGTCGCCGCCACGTAGTGCCCTTCCGACATCCGGTAAATTACCTGCGCACCACCGAAGTTATAATCCTGTAATGGATCTTCCACGGTAATAAGGTGCCCACGTTCACGCAGACCGGCAATGACGTTGCGGCTGAAGGTCGATTCGACAATCACTTCTCTTCCCTGCACCACACGCCAGCGCGGCGCATCTATCGCCGCCTGCGGATTCTGCCCGTGGAGCATAATACGCAGCGCCATTTGCATATGTCCCTGCGCCTGCATCGGTCCGCCCATCACGCCAAACGACATCAGCGGTTTACCGTCGCCGCCCATCGCAAAACCCGGAATGATGGTATGGAACGGTCGTTTGCTGCCCGCCAGCGCGTTCGGATGCTTCGGGTCGAGCACAAAACCGCAGCCGCGGTTTTGCAGGCTGATACCGGTCTCCGGCACCACGACGCCGGAACCAAAGCCCATAAAGTTTGACTGAATAAACGACACCATCATACCGCTGGCATCGGCGGTAGAGACGTACACCGTCCCGCTTTGCGTCGGCGAACCGTAGGTGAAATCAGAGGCGCGATCCGTGTCGATCAGCGCAGCGCGGGATTTCAGGTAGGCATCGCTGAGCAGCTCTTTGGCGGCAAATTCCATGTGCGCTTCGTCCGCCACATAGCGATCGAGATCCGCCAGCGCCAGCTTCATCGCCTCAATGGAAAGATGCAGCGACTGCACCGAGTCCGGATCGTAGCGGCCAATATCGCACTGCTCCAGGATCCCGAGCGCGATCAGCGTGGCGATCCCCTGCCCGTTCGGCGGCAGTTCCTGCACCGATCCGCCGGCAAACTCCCGCGACAAGAGTTCGACCCAGTCGACGCGATGATCTGCCAGATCTTGTGCCGTCAGGTGCGCGCCATGCTCTTGTGCAAAAGCAGCAATTTTCTGCGCCAGTTCGCCACGATAAAATGCGTCACCTTTGGTTTGCGCAATCAGTTCCAGCGTTTTCGCCTGCGCCGGGTTACGGAAAATTTCGCCGATGCGCGGCGCACGCCCTTCCGGGGCAAAACAGGCGCTGAAGCCCGGCTGATCTTTCAGTTTGTTATAGCCGCGCTGCCACAGATGACCGATCAGCGGCGATACCGGAAAGCCGTTACGGGCATAGTCAATCGCAGGCTGCGCCAGGATAGTCAGCGGCAGCGTGCCAAACCGTTCCGCCAGCGCTACCCAGCCGGAGACCGCGCCAGGTACGGTTACCGCGTCCCAGCCGATTTCCGGCACCGCCGTTTTACCGGCAAACAGGTCGGCATGCCAGCTCGCCGGTGAGCGCCCGGAGGCATTCAGGCCGTGCAGCTTTTCCCCGTCCCAGATAATCGCGAACGCATCGCTGCCAATACCGCAGCCCGTCGGCTCTACCACCGTGAGCGCCATCGCCGTGGCGATAGCGGCGTCTACCGCATTGCCGCCCAGTTGCAGCATTCGCATCCCGGCCTGTGCCGCCAGCGGCTGAGACGTCGCCACGGCATTATGACCGAGCATCGGCGGGCGTCGTGAAGCGTAACCGGTAGAAAAATCAAGCGCTTTGGTCATCATGACTCCTTAGTCGTGGCGCGGATCGAGCGCGTCGCGCAGCCCGTCGCCGAGTAGATTAAAACCCTGCACCGCCAGGAAAATGGCAACGCCGGGGAAAACGGACATCCACGGTGCCTGTTCGAGAAACCCTTTCGCCGTGTTGAGCATGGAGCCCCATGAGGGATTGGGTGGCTGCTGGCCGAGCCCTAAAAAAGAGAGGCTGGCTTCGGCGATAATGGCCGAGGCAATCGCCAGCGTCGCCTGCACGAGGATCGGCGACATCACATTCGGCAGCACGTATTTCACGATGATCCAGCGGTCCGGCAAACCAATTGCTCGCGCGCCGTCGATATACTCTTCGTTACGGATCGCGATCACCTGTCCGCGCGTCAGACGGGCGAAGATCGGCATGGCGGAGAGTCCGATAGCGATCATCGCGTTGCTCAGGCTCGGCCCGAGAAATGCGCCCAGAGCGATGGCCATGATCAAAAAGGGACAGGCCAGCAGCGCCTCAATGAAACGCGAGATCACCCCGTCCCAGATCCCCTGGAAATAGCCCGCCACCAGCCCGAGAGGCACGCCGATGACGACCGCGATGATCACCGACACGCAGCCCGCCATTAGCGAGGTACGCGCGCCCCAGATGATGCGCGAAAGAATGTCGCGTCCCAGTTCATCCGTGCCGAACCAGTAAAGCTCTGACGGCGGTTTACGCACCGTCAGGAAGTTGGCTTTTACCGGGTCGAAGGGGGAGATCCACGGTGCCAGCAGCGCAATCAGCACAAAAATGCCGACCACAATCGCACCGATCATCGCGCTTTTATTGGCGAGGAATTTTTTCAACACCCGGTTCTGCGCGCGCGGTGTTGCCAGCGCCACGTTTTGCGTCGTGAGTTCCGCCATGATTAGCCTCGCATTTTCGGGTTGATAAGGACGTAAAGCACGTCCGCCAGCAGGTTAAGCAACAGGAAGCCGATGGCCACAATCAGCACCACGCCCTGCACCACCGCATAATCACGGTTAAACACCGAATCGACGATCATCTTGCCGAAGCCCGGAATGGTGAACACCTGTTCGGTTAATACCGCCCCGCCCAACAACTCGCCAAACAGCAGTGTGGTCAGGGTAATGACCGGCACCAGCGCATTGCGAAAGGCGTGCTTTAAAATCACCGCTTTTGGCAACAGCCCTTTCGCCCGCGCGGTGCGGATGTAATCGGCCTTCAGCACCGCAATCATTGAGGCGCGGGTATGACGCATCAGGGTTGCCGCCAGCCCGGTCCCCAGCACCGACGCCGGAAGCAGCAGCGTGCGCAGGTTTTGCAGCGGATCTTCGCTAAACGGCACATAGCCTGACGCGGGTAACCACTGCAAATTGACGGAAAACACCAGGATCAGCAGGATCCCCAGCCAGAAGTGCGGTATCGAGATCCCGGAGATCGCCACAAAGTTAGCCCCGTGATCGACCCAGCTGTTTTTGTTGACCGCCGCGAGGATCCCCATGCTGATACCGAATACCAGCGCGATGATCATCGCCAGCAGCGACAGTTCCACCGTCACCGGCAGCTTGCTGGCGATAAGCTGCGTCACCGGCTCGTGAGTGCGCAACGACGAACCGAGGTCGCCCTGTAGTGCGCGGGTCAGCCAGTTGTAGTACTGCACCGGTATCGGCGCGTCCAGATTCAGCTCCGCACGAAGCTGGGCAATGACCGCCGGGTCACGCTCCTCGCCCGCCATGGCGATCAGCGGATCGCCGGGCAGCAGTTTTTGCAGGCCGAAGACCATCATGCTCACCAGCAATAAGGTGGGGATCGCCAGCAACAGCCGTTTGCAAATCAGTTCCAGCATGGTTTCTCCTCGCGCCGGTTATTTCGCCAGCGTCAGACCGGCTACGCGCACGATGCCGTCCGGGTAAGGTTTAAAGCCCTGCACCTTTTTGTTCAGGCCAAAAATACGCGGTTCAAAATAGAGATAAGCAATCGGCATATCGGTTTGCAGCTGTTTCACCACCTTGTCGTACAGCGGCTGGCGGACGGCCGGATCGTTGCTCAGACGCGCCTGGGCCAGCCATTCATCAACCTGCGCATTGCTGTATCGGCCATCGTTGAGGGTGCCTTTGCTGTTAATAAAGCTGTAAATGCTGCCGTCCGGGTCCGGGCGGCCAGACCAGCCGGAGAAACTCAGCTGATAATCGCCGCTTTGCTGACGGTCGAGCAGCGTGGCGAACTCGGTCATTTGCAGATTGAGGGTAAAGCCAGCTTCGCCGACCATCGCCTGCAATACCTGGCCGACCTGCTGTGATGTCGGGTTGTTCGGCACCAGCAGGTTAACCTTCAGCGGCGTCGTCACGCCGGCCGCTTTCAGCAGCGCCTGCGCTTTTTCCACATTACGTTGCGGCACCGGCACTTTTACGTGATAAGGGCTTACCGGCGAGAACGCCTGGTTTGATGGCGTGTATAACCCTTCAAACACCACCTGATTCAGCGCGTCACGGTCGATTGCCAGCGAAAAGGCTTCGCGCACGCGGGCATCTTTGAACGGATCGTTAGCCGGAACCTTGCCGTTATTGATATTGAAGGTAATACCCTGATAGCCGAGGCCGGTGACTTTGGCGAGCGCCAGTTTACTGTCCGCCTCAACGGTTTTCACATCGCTGGCGGCAATGCCTTCGGTAAGATCCAGATCGCCCGCGCGCAGGTTAGCCAGCCGCACTGAGGCATCCGGGATTGGCAGATAGATAATTTTGTCGAAATGATACGTGCCTTTGTTCCAGTAATTGTCAAAACGGCTCAGCACGATACGATCCTGCGACACGCGGCTGTCAAATTTGTATGGACCAGAGCAGACCGGATGCGCGGCAAAATCAGGTTTTTTGGCAGCTTCCGGTGCCAGCATCGCCCCGGCGCGATCGGTCAGCTGCATCAGCAGTGCGGCGTCCGGCGTTTTCAGATGCAGGACGATTTGCGTCGGGCTGGTCACCTCCACCGACTCAATAGAAGAGATTTCGCTTTTGCGCAGCGAACCTTTCAGTGTTAACGCCCGGTCGAGGTTGTATTTGGCCGCCGCCGCGTCAAATTTCTCACCGTCGTGGAACGTCACCCCTTCGCGCAGGTTCATGGTCAGGGTTTTACCGTCGTCGCTCCATGCCCAGTCTTTCGCCAGGCCCGGCACCACTTTCAGATTTTCATCCACGTCCACCAGCCGGTCACACAGCGAGGCGAAGACAAATCGGCCATAGTAAGTACGCGCAAGATGCGGGTCGAGCATATCCGGATCGGCGCCCAGACCAATTCGCAGCACATTATCTGCCTGTGCTGGCAGCGCCGCGCCAAGCAACATAACACTTCCCAGTACGGTCAAAAGAGAGTTACGCATTGTCATTATCATGAGTTCCTTGCTGGAAGAGAGGAGTGGGTTGCCGCCTGTTCGAACAGCGCGCGGCGACGTAAAAAGGCGGCAGAGGGCGGCGCAATCTGGATCACGCTGCGATCGCGGTTAAGCTCCTGCCAGCGGTGGCAGGCAATTTGCCGACCACCATTCAGAACCTGATTAATGGGTTCAATCTGGCGGCATTGATCGGTCACGTAGGGACAGCGTGTATGAAAGCGGCAGCCGCTGGGTGGACTGGCCGGATTCGGCAAATCACCCTGCAACATCGGCGCGTCGCGTTTTGCCCCCGGCTGCATTTGCGGTGCGGAGGCAATCAGCGCCTGGGTATAAGGGTGCAGCGGCGCGTCAAAAATTTCATCGACGGTGGCAAGCTCCACGATTTGCCCGAGATACATCACCGCCACGCGGTCACTCATATGGCGGATCACCGCCAGACCATGAGCAACAATAATCATTGTCAGACCAAGCTGATGTTTCAGGCTTTCCAGCAGATTGACCACCTGCGCCTGAACCGAGACGTCCAGCGCCGAGACCGGCTCGTCACCCAGTAGCAGCTTTGGCCCGGACGCCAGAGCGCGGGCAATGCCTATGCGCTGTCGCTGCCCGCCGGAGAATTCATGCGGAAAGCGGTCAGCCCATGCGGCGGGCAACCCGACGGTTTTCAAAAGTTCGGCCACCTGATAGCGACGGTCGGACTTGTTCATGTTCTGATGCAACCACAGCGGCTCGCCGACGATTTGCTCCACCGTCATGCGCGGATTCAGCGAGGCGAAGGGATCCTGAAAAATGATTTGCAGCTCACGCCGCAGCTGATTCAGGCGTGCGCCAGTGGCGCTGGTGATCTCTTCCCCCTGATAAAAGACTCGTCCTTCGCTGGCGGCCAGCAGACGAAGCAACAGGCGACCGAGCGTCGATTTACCCGAACCGGACTCGCCGACAATGGCCAGGGTTTCTCCCGGCATCACGGCGAGCGAAACGCGGTCGACCGCCGTAACATAACGCGCCGGGGTAAACAGTTTTTTCGGCCCCGGAAAGCATTTGCTCAGGTCGCGGGCTTCAAGGATCGGTATAGTCATGCGATTTCTCCCAGCGCGATGTGCTGTTCCAGCGGCGCACGGAAACAGGCGACCTGATGATTTGTGCCCATTGTCTGTAAGGAAGGTTTATGCTCATGGCAGCGGGTTTGCGCAAAAGGACAGCGGGTGGCAAAACGACATCCCTTTGGCATTGCTTCGGGTAGCGGTACGGAACCGGGTATGGTTGAGAGCTGCCCTTTGCGTGCGCCAAGAGACGGGATCGAGCCCATCAGACCGATGGTATAAGGATGCTGCGGATCGGCAAAAATGGCTTCGACGCTCCCCTGCTCCACCACCTGCCCGGCGTACATTACCGCCACCTGCTGTGCCACTTCGGCGACCACGCCTAAATCATGGGTGATCATCAGAACTGCCGTGCCGGTCTCTTCCTTAAGGGTATTTAACAGGGCGAGGATCTGCGCCTGAATCGTCACGTCCAGCGCGGTGGTGGGTTCATCGGCAATTAACAGACGAGGGTGATTAATCAGCGCCATGGCGATCATCACACGCTGGCGCATCCCGCCCGAGAGCTGGTGTGGATACGCTTTCAGGCGCATTTCTGCCGCCGGGATCTGCACTTTTTCCAGAATTTGCAGGGCAATCGCCATTGCTTCATTACGGCCAACATTCTGATGGCGCATCACCGCTTCGCTCAGCTGGTCACCAAGCGTAAAGGCGGGATTCAGCGAGGTCATCGGCTCCTGAAAAATCATCGCCAGTTCTCGCCCGCGCAGATCGGCATATTCACGCGGGGAAAGTTTACGCAGATCGTGACGGCGGAACTGCATGTCGCCGCTGACGATCTGTGCGCTGGCAGGCAGCAGCCCCATCAGCGCCAGCGAGGTAATACTTTTTCCGCAGCCGGACTCGCCTACCAGCGCCAGCGTTTCTCCCGCCTCGACGGTCAGGGAAATGCCATCCAGCACGCTGACCGGCGAACCGGCAAATTTGACGTTAAGGTTTTGCAGGCGCAGTACGGGTTTGGACTCCTCAAAGCGGATCGTCGTCATAGCGTGATATCGTCCTCAAGGTGAATGGCCTGGATCAGGGCATTTTGCAGGGAGAGCAGATGTTCGCGCATCGCGGCCGCCGCCTCGTTGGGCTGACGTTGAACGATCGCATTGATAATGGCGTGATGATGGGAGTTATAGTGATCGACACGTTCGGGTGTACGCGCCAGTTCACGCAGATGCTGCCAGGCAGGTTCACGACGCACAGCATCGATAGCGTCAAAAAGCCCCAGCAGCAGACGATTTCCGGCGGCTTCGGCAATAGCCCGATGAAAAGCACTGTCCCACAATTCATTAAGATCGCGGTCGTCCGGGCTGACCTTATTAATACGTTCCAGCATGCGCTGCATCAGCGCGAGGTTTTCCCTGGTGGCGCGTAACGCCGCAAGACGGGCTAAGCCCGGTTCGAGCTGCAGGCGGGCCTCCATGATTTCCAGCAGGTTAGTTTGCTGCACCAGCCCCTGAAGGGCCAGCGGCTCTACAGGAGCGGCAGGACCGATAAACGTCCCCTTCCCCTGCTTGCGCCAGATACGGCCTTCTTCTTCCAGCACGTCCAGCGCACGGCGAACTTCGCGTCGCCCCACGCCGAGTGTTTCTGCCATCTCACGTTCAGTGGGAAGCGGAACGCCTGGTGTTGACTCATGCTGGTTGATCAGCCCACGCAGTTGTTCAAGCGCGGTGCTGGAATTTGCCAGAAACCGTGACGGTTTTTCCATATTGGTTCGCCTGCTCTCATCGTTGCTTTATTTTTATTAACAATAAGTTATTAGTATGGATGTTTACTTATCGCTCTAATGAATAAGCAATTTATGAACCAATAGTGTATTGGTTCGGGAGTTTTTTGGATTTTTTGGGTAAGGGGTTGATTACGGAAAGGTTATTTTTTACAGGGAGGTTACAGCGAGGGGTGAAGCGGGAGTAAAACGGGTGACGGATTGCACGTTATTAGTGCGCAGAATGCACTAAATGTGTGCATATGTTAATTAAATGCACATTTTTGGTTTATGTTTTGTTAATTTAGGCGGAGTGCGTGAAGGGCATACGAGGTGCAGGAGCTGCGGGAGCAGCTTTATCAGGCTAAGCAGGTGGTGAAGGGGATTAAGGATGTGCTTGTTTAGTGGACTGAACGGAGATTGAATAATAAAAAAGCCGGGAAGATTTAATTTCTTACCCGGTTTTTTATAAATAGATGCCATTATTATTTAATAGAGCACCCCTAATTTCCTTCTTGATATTTTTATATCTTTAGCAATTATTTCAACATAAAATGAATCACTTTGAATAATATAATGAAAATATTCTCCAACATCATATTTTTCCCATTCAGGGAAAAAAGAGCATCTTTCCTTCTTCAATTTTTCTAACCACGATGATTCTGGAACAACCCAATAACATGAAACAAAATCATCATCATCGCGTTCATTATAATAACTTAATTCTTTATTTCGCTCATATCGCACTGCCCAGACACAAGAAAAATCGAATATACCTGTAAATCTAGAATATCTAGAAGGAGAAATCCATATCTTAAAGAATGCGGTTAATGAATCACCTTGTGATTTCAACACAAGATCATCGTTTGGAGCCTGCCAATAAGGGAGTTCCACCGCATAAGCAAAATCTTTCTTCATAACATTCATCTCTCACTTACAGGTTGGCGTTTTAGATGTTCCTGTATTAGGTAGACCATTATTCCTCAATCTCTTAGTAAAATCTCTTAGTTGATCAACGTTTGTTTCAAGAATAGCTTTTATTTGTTGAGCCTTCCCTTTAACTGCAATAGTTAAACGACTATTACCATCTCTGGCAACTAATTGACCTTTCACATTGACAACTTTTATTGCTGGAAAATCTGTGGCTTTTACATTTCCCTTACGAACATCATTTATTACTGATTGTACATTTCGTTTCCCGTCAGGTGTATCAAAAGCTCCATTAATAGTTGTTTGAGAAAAATTAACATCTTTAGGATTAACAAGAAACTCACCAGGATTAAGCTTTATTTCTTCAGTTGTTAAACCAAGGGGATCGATCCACGATAACGGATTAGGCGCATACTGATAAAGATTTATTCCACCCTTCAGTGAGATTGGATTAGGACAACAAATCTATCCGATCGGCGGATCGTACTACCGATTTCGTTCGTACAGTCCTGAAATTACCAAATCATAATACACACGCTACCGCCACACCTTGATCAGTAAAACTGTCTGCACACTCAATATTTTACGATTAAATCAGAGGATTAAAAACAAAAAATCTGCCAAAACACAGCGCCGTCTTAAAGTCGGTCATGTCGGCATTTCCCGCACCAACCATAAGACCAAAGTCCTCACCCCAACCTGCACCTTGAAGGGAACAGGCTCGCAGAGGCAGGATTTGACATCGGACGCGGCGTCACCGTGAAGATTTCGGACGGGTGCCTGACCATCATCGCTGACAATAACGAGATTCAGGAGCTGAGGGAACAGCTTTATCAGGCGATACAAATGATTAAGGAGATTAAGGACGTGATTGTTTAGTGGATTGAACAGATTTTAGATAATAAAAAGCCGGGAAGATTTAATATACTTCCCGGCTTTTATAACTACCCGATTAAACCCTTTAAATAAATGATAACATCGCGTTCTAAAGGGTAATTAAATAATGAATTAAATATACATATTTGTTCGTATTCATTTTTTGTTATGAGAATATCGTTTTCACATATGTAGTCACATAACGTTTCAAATGCTAATGGCTCTTCCCCAAACTCGATGTAACCCAAAGCATAATTTAATTCCTCTATGGAAAGCCTATTACTAAACTCTTCACCGAATTTTTTAAACTTGATACCAGTAGCTGTAGCCATTATTTCGCTCCTGGTAAGCGTGGAACAGGGCCACTATCGGGAAATGCAGTTACAATCCTTCCTTTTGCTGGCTGATAAACAACCCTGATTTGCACTCCATCCCTGACTTCCCATGCAACCCAGGTAGCAGCTTTTCCTGACTTAGTTAATGCGCCTCCGGTTCCTTGCTGGGCATACCATTTAGTTGAAGGCGAATTCACAATATCATCAACTTCAGAAATAATCTTTTTCCCATCCCAAGATTGAGGGAAAGTTGTTTTACCCGGTTGACCTGGCCACATATGACCACCACTGCCAGGACCATCACCATGAAGAATATGTTTCTGAGCTTTTGGACCACAACCAAATAATCCAAGTGGATCGATCCATGACAGTGGATTCGGCGCATAAGCATATAAGTTTAACCCACCTTTTAGCCCAATCGGATCATCGGAACGATTCGGATGCCATCACACTTTTTAACACGCTACCGCCCGCGCCGTTTCTGGCTTCCCGGCCATCACCTTTTACTTATTTAACAACACGTTAACCCAACTTTCCCGATGCGCGTTTTGACGCCCGTTCACCATACCACCCCCGTGACTCCCTGTCATTAGTCGTTCTCCTCCGGCGCTGCGTTATGGCTCCCACGGCAACCCGTGACGGGGACCCGGTTGGCCGCCGCAGGCGGCTTACCGGGGCCACGGCGCGGGTTCTGCGGGTGCGGGCGGCAAAGAGCCCGCAAGCGACGGTACGGCGCTCTGTTCCTCCCCTGCCTGACCGGGGTTTGCCTTTGCATGACAACGCCGGGCCGGGGCGGGAGGCGCTGGCGGGCGAAGGCGGGAACGAGTGACGCGCCGCCCCTTGCGCGGCACGAGCCGCCGCAGCCAGACGACGCCGGGCGGGCATTAAGCCCTTTAGCGGAGGCCGCAGGCCGACAACCTCTTTTAACGGCCTTTTTACCGCGAACAGGGCCGCCGCCGCGCACCGGAGCCGCCAGGGATGGCGGCGACTGCGGAGCCGCGTAAGGTCTGCGGCGCTCACCGTGGCACGGCCTGAAGTGCCGCCCGCGGGGGCGCAAGACATAATGCATATTATGCGAAGACACCCCGCACCCTGTGCCTGAAGCCGCCTTCGCTGCCCACCGGGGTGACTGCGCATAATATCCACGCGTTATGTTAAATGAACGGACGCTGGCCTCTCCGTACTGCCATGTGACGCTGTGGCCTCCGCCAGCTTCCGGGCATTTACCCCCGCGCACACTGAAGGCAGGGGGCAGACAGCCGTCATGGACGGCGGCTGTCTGCCTGTGACGTACAGGGACGTACTAATGCCGCGGGCGCATGGATGCGCAGGAGCGGCCACGTCCCCTGCGCCCTCACAGAGGGCGACACCTAACTTTTAAGACTGTCCGGCGACCCTGTGGCCCCGTTCTGCTCCGGGCTGTCCGGCGCTTTTTTCCTTCGCCGCTTCTCTGCCGGATGCGTCTTCTCATGCACCCGCTGCAACGGCGCGATGGCCACCTTCGTGTAGATCTGCGTCGTCTCCAGCTTCTCATGGCCCAGGATCGCCTGGATGTGCCGCGTGTCCGCCCCGTTGTCCAGCATCTGCGTCGCCATTGAGTGCCGGAAGATATGACACGCCCCCGGCTTGTCTATCCGCGCCTTCTTCCGGATCGCTTCTCCGGCAAGCTGCGTCAGCGTCCCCGGCTTCAGCCCTTTGCCGTGATACGTGATGAACAGGTGGCCGCTATCGAACCGCTGCGCCAGCCGGGGCCGCACGTCCTTCAGGTAGCGCTGCACCCACGCCAGCGCCACATGGCCCACCGGAACGACGCGATCTTTCTTCCCCTTTCCCTGCCGCACGTTCACCACGCCCCGCGTGAAGTCCACGTCGCACAGCATCAGGTTCCCCGCCTCCATACGCCTGATCCCGGTGCTCCAGAGTATTTCCAGTATCGCCCGGTTGCGCAGGCCCAGCGGCTTTTCCGTATCCAGACTGCCCAGCACCTGCCGCGTCTCCTGCTCGCTGAACACTTGCGCCGGAAGCCGCTTTTCTTCCTTCGGCAGTTCAAGCTGCTCTGCCGGGTTGTACAGGATGATGTGACGTTTCAGCAGCCAGCGCCAGAAGTTCCGCACCGCGCTGAGGCGGTTTAGCTGGCCGCCCACCGCCAGCGTGTTGCCGTCTGCCTTGCGGTAGCTGCGTAAGTAGCGCTGCCAGCCCTCCAGTACGGGCAGGCTCACCTGCGGCGCGTACAGCAGCCCCCGCTCCTCGCACCACGTCACGAACGGCAGCACCCGTTCGCGGTAGCCCTCGATGGTGCGCAGGCTGTAGCCCTGCGCCTCAAGGTGCGCCAGCCATGCAATCATATGCTGCCGCTGTGTGGCGTTCTCGTTCTGGCGGCTAAGATAAAGGGCTTCCGGCCCCGGTGGTATGGGCTTTGTCATGATGGTTTGTCCTGTTAAGGATTGAAGGTTAAAGACTGAGATGGCAGTACGGTACGACGAAGGAAGGGTAAAGCGATGGAACAGTGGTTTTTATGCTGCCCCAACTTGCGGGGCGTTCAGGCCAGTAATGATGCGGCTTACAGAAGATTTTTACTGCCCCAACTTAACCCCAACATGGGGCCAACTTTAGGGCAACCTGCGACGGGTCAGATCCAACTTGCGCAAGTCATAGTGCGCCGTTCACTGCCGGGCTGTCCCGGATCTGATGCCGGGCTTTTGTGGTGGTACGACTACGATAGCAGGTAATGAAGGTAATGCGTTGATATTTAACGCGACTGCTACAGGTGGCCGCCTGTAACAGCCGCTAACCACAACCAACTAAGCAGGAGTTAATCATGGCTGAACACGATATTACGCCAGAAGTCGTCATTTCCAAAACCCATCGCCGTCTTAAAGTCGGCTATGTCGGCATCTGCCACACCAACCGTAAAACCAAAACCCCTACCGGATATTCACGCAGCCCCAGCCTGCACCTTAAAGGCAACTGGCTGGAAGAAGCGGGATTTGAGACCGGGCGCGGCGTGACGGTGAGGATTACGGAGGGATGCCTGACCATCATCGCTGACAATGACGAGATGCAGGAACTGAGGGAACAGCTTTATCAGGCTAAGCAGGTGGTGAAGGGGATTAAGGATGTGCTGGTTTAGTGGACTAAACGGAAATTAAATAATAAAAAGCCGGGAAGATTTTAATTTCTTTCCCGGCTTTTACTATTTATGGCATTAGTTTTTTAATATCTTCAACGGTCAAACTAAAACTATCCATAGTATTTTTATCTAATCCCAGACTAAATTCATTATTTATTTTTTGCAACCAATGATAAAATTCAATAAATATATTTTCATTTTCCTCTGTCAACTCCATAAAACCAGAATCAGTATGTGACAACTCTAATAAGCTTATTATAGAGTTAAAAACATCTGTATTTTCGGTTAAGTCATCAGATTTAATAGTCATTAAAAAATCAATTATCAATAGTTCATCCGATATATCCATTATCGTAGGAAGAGATGAGACTTTATCTTTTATTTCTTCTAATTTCATATTTACACCTCAATAAGATGAACCATCAAGAGGAATATGGGCACCATTAGGATCTGATTTAAACGTTCCCCATGTACCATCGGTTCTAAAGACCTCTCCAGTTGAAGTATTTTTCATGCTTGCTGTTGGGCCATTTGCAGCATTGGAGTTAGGGAATTTGGCTGCTGCTGATGGATTAGCGCCATGACCATGTACAGTATAACTACCTGCATCATATTTAAATCCACCACTAGGGAATTTTGCTGGGTCATGTCCCCATGTGTTAGGAATACCGCCTTGGCTTGCCCAGACATCAATATCAGATTTATTAATTCTATCATTATTGACTAATTCAGAAGGATCGGTTGGTCGTTTAGTAAAACGTCCTGTCTCGCTATCATGCCAGCGATTAGACTTAGAATTGAAAGAACAACTTAATCCAAGGGGATCGATCCAAGATAGTGGGTTTGGCGCATACCGATATAAGTTTAACCCGCCTCTTAGCCCTATCGGGTCACTGCTCAGGAATCTTCCGACATCCGGGTCAAAATACCGGTATAAATTGTAATGCAGCCCCGTTTCCCTGTCCAGATATTGTCCCTGGAAACGCAGGCTCTGCTCTACCGCACGGCTCTCTTTTTCATGCCTCAGGTTTCCCCACACCTGATAACCCGCCTCCCACACGATATTCCCTTCCCGGTCCGTCATTTCCTCCGGCGCACCGTTAACATCCGTGTGGTAATACAGCACCTCGTCCGGCTCCCCCGGTGCCGCCCTGTCCACCCGTGCCAGCGGCTCATAGCTTCCCTGGTCACTGTAGATATACAGGCTGCTCCTTCTTCCCAGCCTGCACTCCTGTGCCAGCCGCATGCCGTCCCATAAAAATGTTGTCCGGTTATAGGGCTGGTTGTCTGCGTCCAGCTCATGCTTCTCCGTCCGTCTGCCCAGCGCATCGTACACGTACCCGTAGCGCCGTACGGTACTCCCCCGGATAACCCTCACTTCCGTCAGCCGGTGCTCCGCATCCCAGCGGTAGTGCTGCGTTCCGTTGCGGCCCCGCTTCTCCACCGTCCGGCCATGTTCATCGTAACGGTAATGCAGGCCCCGGTATGATGTCAGCCGGTTGAACCGCACCGCGTTGCCCTTGCCTGCCCCTTCTCCCTGCCGCCGGTCCAGCAGGTTCGCCGCCGCGTCGTACTGCCAGCTGTCCAGGTACGCTTCATTCCGGCACGCCGTTATTCGTCCCGTCGTGTCGTAAAAATAATCTGTCACCCCCTGACGGCTGTGCCGCTTTTTCAGCAGTTCATCCTGGCCGTTGTACGCATACTCCCGGCTGATAAACGTCTCCGGCACCACACCCCGCATTCCTTTACAGGTCAGTTTGCGCGTCAGCCGTCCCGTCTGGTCATACACCCGCCGCGTGTCCAGCCTCCCCTGACTTCGCTGTACCTCACGGTGCAGGTGGTCCCGCGTGAACTCGCTGATGACCTCCCGCCCCAGGTTTATCTGCTGAAGATGTCCGCTCCCGTAGTACAGGTGCCGCAGCGTCCGCCCGTCCGGCAGCCGGGTCGCCGTGCGGTTGCCCAGCGCATCGTACTGGTGTTGTAACGCGCCCTGCACCGTCTCCTCGCTCAGCAATAATCAAACGCGACCCGGCTGTCGTTACCGTTCCTGTGCACTTTCCGCGTTTCACCGAGCTGACCATCTGTCGTATAGCTGTGCGTTCGTTTAATATCCGGCGTGCAAAGCGCCGTCATCTGTCCGAGGCGGTCATACTCCATATTCCATGTCAGGGCTGAAGCCGTATCTGCCAGAAACTAAAATCGTAGCCATCAGTAATCCTTTTCAAAATAAAGGGTTTTACATCAATTTACGGATTGGAGGCTCGACCGTTAAAGGCTACAATACCACATCCATCCGTCATGATGAAAATAGAAAGCAACTTTCTCTTTAGGGCAAACCAGAATACTATCCTCGTGTATTTTATCAAATGCAATAGGGGATAACAATTCATTATAAGAGAATCTATCAAAATAAAAACCGCTTTTTATATTCTTGGTTTCTACGATGCGCTCAAAATTTTCAACTATATTTTTTTTAATACAATCGCAACGTTCATTAAGATGATTGTCGATCTTGTCAATTTTAGAATAAAATTTTACCCATTTCCCTGAAGCTAATGACATCCAATGTTCTCGCCTATTTTGAGCAATGAAACTTTCGATAAAGAAAATTAAAACTTCCATTTAAATACCTCATTTAAAATGTATGATGATTATTAACATCGCGCCCGTCCCCCTGACGGTTGATGTCAGGTTTTTGTCCTTCATGATAATGAGGCTCTGGATGCGATGAATGCGGGTGAGATTCCGGTTTATCATATTTTTGTTGCTTATTGTACCGTTCCCACTTTTCTCTCCATTTTTTTAGTTGTTCTGGTGTGGCATTCTGTGGCGGATTTTTCGATGGTTGTGGACGCATTTTCCCATTATGGGCATGTGCAGCAGCTTCTCTTGCTTCTTTCCTGGTAGAATGGTGAGTTGATTTGTTTTGAGGTCGACCACACCAAGTTTTACGTAGGCCAAGCGGGTCAATCCAGCTTAACGGATTCGGCGCATATGCATATAAGTTTATGCCCCCCGCCAGCCCTATCGGGTCACTGCTCAGGAATCTTCCGACATCCGGGTCAAAATACCGGTGTAAATTGTAATGCAGCCCCGCTTCCCTGTCCAGATATTGTCCCTGAAAACGCAGGCTCTGCTCTACCGCACGGCTCTCTTTTTCATGCCTCAGGTTTCCCCACACCTGATAACCCGCCTCCCACACTATATTCCCTTCCCGGTCCGTCATTTCCTCCGGCGCACCGTTAACATCCGTGTGGTAATACAGCACCTCGTCCGGCTCCCCCGGTGCCGCCCTGTCCACCCGTGCCAGCGGCTCATAACTTCCCTGGTCACTGTAGATATACAGGCTGCTGCTTCTTCCCAGCCTGCACTCCTGTGCCAGCCGCATGCCGTCCCATAAAAATGTTGTCCGGTTATAGGGCTGGTTGTCTGCGTCCAGCTCATGCTTCTCCGTCCGTCTGCCCAGCGCATCGTACACGTACCCGTAGCGCCGTACGGTGCTCCCCCGGATAACCCTCACTTCCGTCAGCCGGTGCTCCGCATCCCAGCGGTAGTGCTGCGTTCCGTTGCGGCCCCGCTTCTCCACCGTCCGGCCATGTTCATCGTAACGGTAATGCAGGCCCCGGTATGATGTCAGCCGGTTGAACCGCACCGCGTTGCCCTTGCCTGCCCCCTCTCCCTGCCGCCGGTCCAGCAGGTTCGCCGCTGCATCGTACTGCCAGCTGTCCAGGTACGCTTCATTCCGGCACGCCGTTATTCGTCCCGTCGTGTCGTAAAAATAATCTGTCACCCCCTGACGGCTGTGCCGCTTTTTCAGCAGTTCATCCTGGCCGTTGTACGCATACTCCCGGCTGATAAACGTCTCCGGCACCACACCCCGCATTCCTTTACAGGTCAGTTTGCGCGTCAGCCGTCCCGTCTGGTCATACACCCGCCGCGTGTCCAGCCTCCCCTGGCTTCGCTGTACCTCACGGTGCAGGTGGTCCCGCGTGAACTCGCTGATGACCTCCCGCCCCAGGTTTATCTGCTGAAGATGTCCGCTCCCGTAGTACAGGTGCCGCAGCGTCCGCCCGTCCGGCAGCCGGGTCGCCGTGCGGTTGCCCAGCGCATCGTACTGGTGCTGTAACGCGCCCTGCACCGTCTCCTCGCTCAGCAGGTTCCCCGGGCTGTCATAGCTGAACCGGATAACTTCCGGCTCCCCGCCTTCCGCCGCATCGTGTCGCCTGCGGCGGATTTCCAGCAGTCGGTCCGCCGCGTCGTACTGGTATTCCGTGCGCGTTTCCGGCGTGATTTTCGCCGTCAGCCTGCCTGCCGCGTCGCGCTCAAGCCGATGGTGCAGTTCACTGGCGCTTCCCGTCGCGAACGTCACCGCCGTCACCGCACCCAACGCGTTATAGCCAAACTGCTCCCGCCGCCCGTCCAGGTCCGTCTGCTCCGTCACGCGGTCCAGCGCGTCGTAGCAGAACCCGTAACGCTCGCCGTTCCCATTCTCCAGTGCCGTCAGCCTGCCGTAAGCGTCATACTCAAAGCCCGTCTGCCGCCCCATTGAATCGGTACGCACCCGCACACGGCCCAGACTGTCGCGACGGTAGCGCGTTATCTGCCCTGTCGGGCTGGTATAGGCCGCCAGTCTCCCCGCCGCATCCGGTAAAAAACGCTCTTCCCTCCCGTCCTGGTACACCCGCCGCACCAGGTTGCCCGTGCTGTCGTGGTGGTAACGTGTTGTGTTGCCCTCCGCATCCGTGACCCTTTCCAGTTGTCCGTGCGCATCGTAAAACCACGCCGTCTGCGAGCCGGAACAGTCCGTGTGCCGTATCAGCTGACCGTCTTCGTTCCACCGGAGATAATTATTGCCGCCCCGCGCATCCGTTACCTGCTCCACCTGCCCGTGACGGTCGTACCGGTACTGCGTTTTCTGCTGCGCCGGGTCCGTCACGCTCAGCAGGTTACCGCGTTTGTCGTACTCATACCGCCACGCCGCCCCCGCTGCGTCCGCTTCCGTCACCGGCTGGTGCCATATCTCATGCCACTGCATCTGCTCCACCCGGCCCAGCGGGTCATGCGTCTCCGTCAGATGCCCGAGACGGTCATAGACATAACGCCAGCGTCCGCCCTGCGGGTCCGTCATCCCCAGCAGCAGTCGTTCTTCATCACTCCACGTAAATTCAGTGACCTGCCCGGAAGCATCCTGATAACGGGTTATCTGGTTTTGCGCATTCCACCAATGGCGGCGCGTGCGTCCCAGACTGTCGGTAACGGTCAGTGCCCGCTGGTCTAACTGCCAGTCCAGCCGGTAATGCTCCCCACTGTCCGTGTGGTGCGCCGTCACCCGCCACGCCTTATCGTCCGGACCGTCAAACCACGCCCAACGGTAATAATACCGTTCGCCACCTGCCTGCCGGTGCATCGTCATGCAGTCGTTGTCGTCATACGCAAACTCGCGCTGGTACTGGCCTGCGCTGTCCACCACCCCGTTCAGCCGTCCCGCCTCATCGTAGCGGTAGCGGCGCAACTGATTCGGCTCCCCTTCCGGGGTGTGGCGGAAGATACGCGTCACGCGCTGCGGGTACTCTGCCAGCTCATAGTACAGCCGGATACAGGGACGTTGCTGGTCACTGCTGATTTCCGTCAGCCGCCCACAGTCGTCATATTTCAGGTGCAGACAGTTGCTGTTACGATCGCCCAGCATCTTCAGCCGCTGGCGCTGTGGGTTATGCGGGTCCGTCTCAAACAGGCGGTAAACCCCGTCGTCACTGCTTATCAGCCAATGGCCTTGTTCGCTGCGCCGTACCGCCAGCCCTTCTCCGGGGCTGTAAAAACCGCTCCCCGGCTCCACCGCCTGCAAGTCAATTCGCCGCCCCATAGGGGCAACATACGTCATGCAATTATCGTCCGTGCTGTCCGGCGTAGGCTCCAGACTTACCTCATATGGCACGCTCCAGCCGCGTCCGAACATCCCTTCCGTCCGTTCATCGCGGCTGCTGTAGGTCCGCTGCCAGTCCAGCGGGTAGTGGCCGGGCAAGCTGAAATCGAAATCCTCCTCATCCGCCAGGTATTTGGCTCCGGTGGCGGCATTTACCGGATTAAGCAGAGCGTCTCCCAGGCGCTGGGTCAGCATCCCCAGTGCTACACCTCCCAGAAAACAGGGCAATTCCGCCAGTGCCTTGCCAGGACGCAGGAACATCAGGGCTATCGTCGCCACCAGTGTTATCTGCGACTTGCCGCTTTTGATGTCCCTCACTACCAGCAGCGGCCCACCAATACGCACATCGGGCGATACAAATTCTCCCCCGCCAGGCTCATCTACTACCTTCGCCTCACAGGTGCAGCGTACGCCGCTGCGCGCGGCGGGCTGATCGTTGATGCGTACATCCCTTGCTCCTTCGGCGATATACTCCGCCGCAGGGGGTTCCTCGTCGCCTTTGAAAAGATTCGACACACTGCCGATAAGTCCGCTTACCGCCTGAAAAGCATTTTCCAGCGCCCCGATGGGATTCAGCGCCCCCAGTATCGTGCCCACGGGGTCATCCATCAGCGCCTGCTGCTTTTGTTCCAGGAACTGCGTAAAAGAGGACGGGTGCTTCTCACAGTTGATTTTGTCATTCGGTTTCGGGGTTGAACCAGGAAAAGCTTCAGTAACCGTTGGTTGCCATAACTCAGAGAAAAAGTGTTTTGTATCGTCCCACAACCCCTCCCGCCCTTCTTCCGTACTGAGCTGATCGATCAGATTAAGAGGAGCCATTACAGGAGCCGTTACTATGGATGTGGCTATCGTCCCGGCGGCCTCCAGGTATTCCTTCGCCACATCCCACGCCGATTTAGCATCCTCTTTGCGTTGTTCTTCCTCTGCCTTTCGCCGCGCCGCTTCTTCCAGAGCCTCAATTTCTTTACGTGATCCGGTCGTCGCCGCCGCTCGTGCTGCTCGTTTACCGTTTATCCAGGTATCATTTGAACCGCTAATGATATGGCCCTCGATCTTTGGAGGAAAGATAGCGTTGGCAATCTCTTCACTGGCATTGCTGATACTCTCGCTCCAGCCTTCGTAGTACATGGCTACACCGGTCACAAAACCGATCATTAACACCGTACTACATCCCAGCGAGGCTACCTCGACTCCCGCCAGAAACGCCATGGTCCCCACCACTATCACATCCACCAGGATATTGGCCGCGACCTCCAGCGCAGCCCCCAGCATGTCCGCCATAAAGGAGGTATGCAACAGCGCATCCCCCTCTCTTGCCGCCCAAAATGCATCTCCCATCTCCCTTCTCCCTGTTCTGTTATTCGACTATGTTGGTGTCCGGGGTCATTCTGAAACGCAGGTTCTTTTTGATCTCCTCCCAACGCGTAATATCGATATCCGTCAGCGCCGCTGCACGGGCGTATGTCACAGCCATCATGATACGGCTACCTGGTAATACGAATGCCACCTGGCATTGGCAGACACTTTCATGTCCTCGAAGGAACTGACTATGTATTTCAAGCCCTTCAGTCTGTTGGTTAATACCCAGCAGAACTTTCTTCGCTGGCGTATAACGCAGATCCTTAACCTGCTTCTCTAATTTTTTCATTTGCTGTTCAACCTGAGCAGATAACTCATCCTCAATATGCATCTGCCCACGACTAACAATAAGCGCCGCATCAGGGTCGCTTAGTCTTAACATATTAATAGTGCTATCCTGAATAACATCACCAGAAAACCAGAGAATAGCCTCATTGATATAATAACTTGTCATAACGATGTAATCCCTTTATATTAATTCCATTATCAAAACTCAGAAAGCATTATTTTTTTGACATGAATGTCACATCCACAGCTAATTGCATAGCCGTTTTTGCAGCTGTTGTAGGTGGAGCTATTGCCGCAGTTCTGTCACCCATATTCAAGTCCAGTTGTCCTGTCTGGGTATTAATTTGCCCGCTATCTGTAGCAGTAATATTAAATGTTTTACATGTCACAAGGATCGAACCACTACTGTTCATTCTTAATATTGTATCACCGCAACCCAGCGTTATTGAGTCACCAGCCATCAGACACAAATTTTGCACAGTCTGAATAGTTTTATCTCCCCCCGCAAGGGATGTATCGTTGCTCTGAACTGTAAGGTAACGCTCAAGGCCAATAATCGCTTTTTCTGTTTTATCAACTACCTTAGTTCGATTATTTCCTACCCAGTGACTTTCATTATTATTGACTTCAATACGCTGATCTTTTTCAGCATGTAACCAGACCTCTTCACCACCAGGTTTATCTTCAAAACGCAGGGCGTTGGCATTGGTCGGCCCGCCGCCGATAGTGTGGCTGTATATCCCGCTCTGTGTCGCCGATCCCGGCAGTCCCCACGGTGGCATGGTGTCCTGGTTGTATGTGCGCCCCACGATGATCGGCAGATCCGGATCGCCGTTTTTGAAGTCCACCAGCACTTCCTGGCCGATACGCGGGATCTGGATCATCCCGAAGCCTTTGCCCGCCCACGGGTAGCTGACACGTATCCAGCAGGAGCTGTTTTCATCCCGCTTGCCGTAACGGTCCCAGCCAAACTGTACCTTTACCCGCCCGTACTGGTCCGTCCAGATTTCCTGCCCCGCCGGGCCGGTGACAATGGCGCTCTGCGGGCCTTTGGTGTGCGGTTTGCTGATGGTTCGCTGCGGGCGATAGACTTCGCTGGTCGGGTGCAGTTCAAAACTGGTGGAAAAGGTAAAGTGCTGGTCCTGCCCGCTGTGCTGCGCGTTGTCCTGCACAAACAGCGTGGTCTGGACCAGCAGGTATTCCTGGTTGAGTTCTGCCGTCGGATGATTTGTCAACGTGAAAGCATAGCCTGTCATCAGCGTGCGGATATTCCCGGCACCATGAACCCGGCTACCGGGACTGCGCTGCGCCTCCATACGGATGCGCGTCAGCATTTCACCTTCACCCTTGTCGAAATAATCGCCCGGCCACTCGTAGTGCTCATAGTCGGCGTGGCCCGTTTCACGTGGTTCTGCCACGGTATTCGTCAGCACTGAACGTGGCTTCGTGAAGTCGAAGTCATCCAGCACCCACTGGCCAGTCCGCAGACTCTCGTTTGCCGTGATGGTGTGGATAAACTCCTTGTCCAGCTTCAGCCCTCCCTGATGCCACTCCACCGTCGGTGAGTCAGGACACGTCTTATGAACACTGATAGCGTCGGCCAGCACCAGCGTGTGGCTGTCCTCGCTGTGCTCAAACCACCAGTAAATGCCCCACTCCTGCATCAGTCGCTGGAGGAAATCAAAATCGGTCTCGCCATACTGCACCTGCCAGGCGCGCACCGGGTAGTTTTCCACCAGCCGCTTTTCCACCGGGTACGGGTATTCACCCAGCACTTCATCGAGAATGTCCACCACCGTTTTGTTCTGAAATGCCTTGTAATCACTGGTGTGGGTCAGCAGTTTCAGCCACGGCTCCATGCGCAGTTCATAGGTGACAGAGCGCCCTTCATGCCCCACCACCCGCGCCGCCGTGACCAGTCCGCTGATATGCCGTTTACCGCCGCCGTCCAGTTCAATGCTGACGCACAGGTCTTTACCCACCATTGGTTTGAGCGGCAGATTGGCCGCAGGGGAGACGTAACCTATGTTCAGGCTGTCCGGCGTCTTTAACTGGACGATATAGGTAAACAGGCTGCCGAGGGCTTCCGAGCCGTTCAGACTGGCAAACAACAACATCTGTGGCGGCACGGCGCTGCCGCTGACGGTGACGTTATGCATGATGCCCTCCCGTAGCGGACGTGTTGCCCGTGGATACAAAACTCATGGTGTACTCCTTTGATACCGGATTAAAATTTAGCGCCAGGCGGCCAGAAAACATACGATATAACGACCCACTTTCCATCTTCAGAATGAAGCCAGCATGTCAGGTTCAAATCGTCATGAACGTGCCAGAACATCTCTTTTATTAGTATCTGACTGAATTCAGGATTTTTTGAAGGGTAGGTTCGTTCTATACCAGAGTAATAAATACCAACAAGGTCATGCCGGGGAACTATAAATTCATGCTCAGGTGAGCCATATTTTTTGACCAGATACTTTTCATCATCCCCCCAGCGTACATCATTATAGGGCATATCGCTGGTTACACCGGTTGTGGTTACAGAAATCATTAACAATGTAAATATCAGAATGAAAATTTTTCTTATCATGGTGCCACGCTCATGACAGAAAATTCAGTTGATGGATATACTGCGTTCATCATTATATTCGTGTAATCCAGATAACGTGTCCGAAGCTCCATGCCAATATTCATTAGTGCAGTCGTATCTGATTTATATTTTGACAAAGGTTTCCCTGAACCATCAAGTTCATATTCATCATCCAGAGCAAGCATATGCCCGACTTCATGAGGTATATTTACCTGAAAATGTCCACAATCTGAAGAATTTCCGGGATTACATTTCTCAGCGGATGATGTATCTTTGAAGTAAAAATGCGCGAGCCTTCGCTTCCAGATAACATAGGGTCTGCCATCATCCCCCCTGGGAGGAGTTTTTAGCACTTCCACATTCCAGTGTTCTTTTTGCCAGACTGGCATTATTTGTATATTGAAAGGCAATTTCTTCCCCTGAAATTTTTTGGCAAAATCCGAATCACCAGAAACAGAAAAGTATATTTTTCCATTCCACTCATGACAAACACAAAAATTTACCCTTGTCATAAATCTGATTTTATCCAGTTCAGTCCAGTCATTATTAACATCGGCTGATTTTATCCACGTATATTTCCATCTCAGCAATAATGTGATTACCCCCGAATCCTTATCCAGGATAATTTCACCTCGCTCTGAATTATTCCTGATATAATTCCTGTCCAGTACAGTGTCAGGAAAATATTTTTGCATCAATTCATTTAAAAATTTCTGATCCACGGTCATTCTGTTTACCTATAAATACAGTAACTTATTAATATTTACATATAATCCTGACACCGAACCATCCTGCTACGCCCATTTTCCTCGCCAGCCATAGCACATCCACATATCATCATTTTCCATTCTGCTGCCAGCACCTCACCCGGCCGTACCATCAGCCCCACTATTCATCTGTACACCCTAACCCCCGCCGCTGTACCGCCTCACTGGCAAATGTCGCACCCGTTTTTTTCATTATTTCTCGTTGAATTCTTTGCAACTCATGAAATTTAATCCTCTGACACTGATTTATTTCCCATATATCACCAGTTTGAGAACTGACCGAAAACAATCCCCAATATTCTATCGCCCCGGCATTCGGTGTATCATAACCAAGACTAAAGTCATAATATCCCGGGTGGGGAGGGTTCCCATGTTTATCCTCCAAATCACCGTCAACAAAAACGCCGTCCAGCGATAAATCATATTTTTGGTGCTTGAGTGCAATAATAAGCAATTTTTCTGCCTGCGCTTTCGTTATTCCACTATGACTTATATCTGACAAACTAAATTCAGGAGCATTACTTCGGGCATAACAAAGAACAGATACAAGAGAGATAACAACAAATATTAAGTTACGGGACACATTATTCTCCTTCCGACCATAATGATAATATCTGACGTTATTTTAACGTAATTATCAGTGCCGCCTGTTTTATGATCCCCGGAATTAAACCCAGCTTTTACAAGAGCCTTAACGAAATCTACAGCATCCTTTTTCCCTCTTACTGCATTACCAAATCGGCTGGCAAAAGAACGACCACAAATTAAAAAAGAGGGGTACTTAGCCACCCAAACTTTGGCACTTCCCTTTGGATGGACCTGACCTGACTGAAATGACGCAGGTCCGTGCATGGAAAAGTAGTTATTATATTCTCTGGCAATACGACCTGTGCCATACTGACTCTCCGCAGCAGCAAGTCCGAGAATATTCTCCACTGGCACACCGAGTTCTTTTGCAATTATTTCACTATCCCGTATGTGCTCCTGAACAAACCTTACCGCACCTGCATTATTACACGCTTTATCATAAGTACCCATTTCGTCATTTCTCACCGGCTATTTTTAAAACTGCCATGCTCATTATTCCCTGCCAGCCGCAACGCATCCACATATCGCCCTTCACTGTTGTGCTGCCAGAACCATCACTGCCACGGCTGGTGACGCACACCAGGTACTGCCACCTGCCCCGCTATTCATCTGTACACCCCAACCCACGGCGCTGTACCACTTCACTGGCAAATGTCGCGCCCGTTTTTTTCATTATTTCTTGTTGAATTTTTTGCAGCGCCGAGGACGATATTCTCTCACATGAATATTCTTCCCAGATATCACCTGTTTTCGGACTGACAGAAAATAACCCCCAGTACTCTACAGCACCTGCTTTTGGTGTGTCATAACCGACACCCATTTCATAATAATAAGGGTCTGCGGGACTCAAATCATCATCAATAAAAACACCAGATAATGATAAATTGTATTTTTCATATTTTAACGCAGTAATAAGTAAAGCTTCTGCCTCTGTTTTAGTTAAACCATCCTTGTTTATTTTAGTTAAATTAAATTCAGGTATATCGGATACATTTACCCAGGCACTGCACATCACTGGTGTTAGTAAACAAAACAATAAACATGCTATCTTACAGGGCATGTCATCCTCCTTTTCACCATACCAATAATACCCACAACTTTATCCACATAATGATCTGTTCCACCGGTCTTGCTATTACCGGTATTATAGCCAGCTTTAACCAGTGCTTCGACAAAAGCGACAGGATCTTTTTTACCTTTAACTGCATTACCAAACCGACTGGCAAAAGATTGTCCCCCGACTAAAAAAGAAGGATATGTGGCCACCCAGGTTGTAGTACTCCCTTTTGGATGAACCTGCTTTAACTGATATGATGCAGGTGCATGCATGGAAAAATAGTTATTTTACTCTCGGGCAATACGTCCTTTACCGTATTCGCTTTCCGCTGCGGCAAGCCCCAGTATATTTTCAACCGGCACATCAAGTTGCCCGGCAATTGTCTCACAGTCCCGAAGATGTTTTTGTATAAAAGTAACTGCCGTTGTACTGTTACATGCCGAGTCATAAATACTCATTATTAAATTCCTTATTCCATTATCTTTACAATCTGTAGACTTCTTTCCCCGCCAGCCGCAGCGCATCCACATACCGCCCTTCACTGTTTTGCTGCCAGAACCATCCCTGTTCCGGTTGCGCCTGCACCAGCATCTTGCCCGGCCAGCCCGGCCACGGCAGGTAACGCACGCCCGGCAGTTCCACCACCGGCGCTTCTTCCGGTAAGCCGGTCAGTTCCCGGCTGCGCTGCGATGTACGCCGTAATCCACGAAACCACTGCGTCCACCACGGCCCCGGCTGCCACATTGACCACAACTGGTCCACCTGCTCTGTCAGTCTCCCGTGTCGCATTGTGTCCGGCGAAATGTGCTGCGCGGCCAGCCGCGCCAGCCAGTAAAGCCAGCCCTGACTCTCCGGCAGACTTTCTTCCAGCCACTCCCGCCCGCAGCGCTGGTAAATCACCAGTGGCCACGGACGCCCGACGCTGTCGCGTGGCGCCATCAGCACGCCGGCCAGCCAGTCAGTTGTCCCGCCCACAGGCAAAAACCCCGGCGACATCACAAAGCTCCACGGCAGCGGATGGTGTTCCGGCGCGGGCATGTCGTGTTCACCACGCGGCGACAGGTGCATCCAGCCATCACGCTCTTCATCTGCCACCTGGCCTTCCGGTAACACAATATGCCGTCCGTGGCCTACCCACGTCTGCCGGTTCAGCCAGGTCTGCCATATCCGTCCCTCTTCGGCGCTTACCCGCCAGCGCACATAGTCACGCTGGTCCGGTAGCCTGCCGAACATCGCCGGAGTTGATACCGCCGCTGACCGGCGCATCACAGCGCCCTCGCCGGGCAACTGAAGTCCTGTAACAATTCCCGGTTCACCGGATCAAAATCCCGTCCGGCGGTGATTTCCAGCACCACCCGGCGACCGTCAAAATCATATTCCACCAGTTGCTGCCCCCGCACCGCCGTTTCCTGTACCTTTCCGGCATCCAGCAGATGAAACAGCGCCCATGGGCCGCCGGTCAGCAGCGTTGAGGTGTCCTGGCGAATACGCGGGCTGGCGGTGATTTCCGCCATTGAGCCATTGCGCGGCCCCGGCCAGTTCACCTTCAGCGGTCTCACCGGGCCGTGGGCGTAACGCAATACCTGGCCGTCGATATCAATCACCAGTTCCGTGATGGCCGGGTCCATGTCCACCACGCGAATCTGCATTGCCCAGGAGAACTTTTTCCCGCCCTCACCGTTAAAAAACACACTGCGGATCTGCTTCGCCTGCTGGAACGGCACCAGATCCGGCCCCTGCAATACCATATTGCCTTCGGTCGGTTTATAGCGCCACGGATCGCTGGCGGTGTCTGCCAGCGGGGCCAGTTGTTTGCTCCAGAAGGTATCCAGTACGCCGCCGGTGGCAAAAAGCCGGTTGAAGTCCTCAGCGCTGACCTCCTGCGGACTGTCGGTAAAGGGGTAGCGACCATCAATGGCGTCGCGGCAGTCGTCGCCGATCATCGCCTCCATCTGGGTATTTAACACTTCGCCGGTTCCGGCGTTAATTTTACGGGTTCCCTGCTGCGTCAGATCCAGCAGAATGTTTTTCAGCGGGGCAGGCAGTTTCGCCGCCTCCAGTTGCAGTTTGTCTGCGGCGGTAATGCGCCCCGGCAGCGTGCTCGCCGCCAGCGCAGTGTCAGCAATGGTAAGCTGGGTGTAATACTCGTTAAGCATCGTCAGCAGCGAATTGATCTGCATCGTTCCGCCGCCGCCCTGTCCACCGTCCGTTCGCCCGGAAACCACCTCACGTAACGCAGCAAAACGGTCATCCACCAGCATTTTTTCCAGCCGCTCTTCCGGGTGAATATCCTGAAAAAGCTTCGCCGTCTGTACCACTTTCCCCGCGTTACCGGACGCGCGCTGCGCCAGTTGCTTCTGTTTTACCTGCGGATCCAGCGGCGGCACAAGCGTGGTTTGCGCCACCACCGCTTTTCCCAGCCGCATCAGCGGCGAATCCGGCGATGCCAGGGTGCGCAACACCTGTAAGTCATACGCCAGGCCAGAGCTGCCTTCTTCACCGGCGCTGTTGATGCTGTGAATGCTTTCCAGAAACGCCTGCCAGCGGCGGGTATATTCGGTCAGGTACAGGCGGCGGACTTCGCGGGTGACAGCCTGTTCCTGTCCCGGCATCTGGCTGCGCAGGCTGTCAGTCAGCTTTTTTGGCGCACTCTCCCGCCCCATTACCCAGTCATCGTCCGCTGACGCTGCCGCAACAAACTCCGGCAGTCGCTTGTCGAACAGATCCCGGTAGCCTTCACGGGTAAAAATACCCGGCACCCCTCTGTCCAGCGGAGCACCATTAGCACGCACAAAGACCGTTCCCGCATCTGCGCCCACGGCGCGCACCAGCGTAAACTCCTGCGGCGCTTCGCTCTCCATTGCCGCCAGCGCCCGCGTATAGATACGCTCGGTACTGGTGTGTCCGTCGAGGAACGCGCGTGCCTGGCGGATCAGCCGTTCATCTTTTTCATACGGCGAATGCACCACCCTGCTGCCGTCAAACAGCGCTTCGATATGCGTCAGTACGGCAGCACGTCCGCCGAACCCGGCCACGCTGTCGTTGTTTTCCAGATCCTTAAGCACCCACGACTGGATTTCCGCCGCGTTGTATTTGTCCTCATGATCTTTATCCAGATTCAGCAGCAGATAGACGCGCAGGGCATCATAAGCCGCCTGGCTGTCCTGACGGGCGATGGCGTCCTCCAGAACGTACTCCATCCGTTTCACCAGTGGCGGTAATAACAGTTGATCCAGCAGGCGGTTGTACAGCGATGCCACGCTGTCTGTTACCGGTGGAACACTGTACAGACCGTAGCGCCAGGCCAGCGGCGGCGCGTCCGGGTCCAGTTCCGGCCAGGCGGACAGTTCCCTTGCGCTGTCCAGCAGTATCGGGACGGGAGCCATCGCCGGTTTGCCGGTGTAGGCTTTTATCTCGCTGTCCAGCCGGGTTGTGCGGGCGCTAATTTCATTCAGATAGTCACCGTTGATCTTCTGACTGGTCTGCATCCCCTGCCAAAGCAGGAATGCCAGCACCAGCACCAGCAGGTGTCCGCCAAGGCGCAGTAAGCGATAACGCCATGCCCACTGAAGGTTTGGCTCCACCAGGTGCGCTTCACGGAAAATAAACTGCGTCAGCAGATCGTGCAGAAAGTAGCTACGGTTGCCGTCTGGCAGAGTGTGTGGGCGGGAAGCTGCGGAGTCGCCACGGGCGGTTTTTATTGCCCGGACAAAACGCTGCCAGATACTTAACTGGTCAGCCACCGCGTCGGCCTGCGCCTGCGCAGCACTGGTGAAAAACACCCCCCGCAGCGTGTTATTCAGTTGCGTGGCATCGAATTTCGAATCCAGGAAAATTTGTTCAATAGCCTCCAGCAACGGCGCGCCAAGGGCGGAGAACTCACGCGGGAAAGTATACAGCCGCTGGCGGCTTTTAAGGTCGTACTCTTCCTGTAAGCGGGTATCCAGCCCCTGATCCAACCGCAATGTCAGGCGCGCCAGTTCCCGTTCACAGGCGGCGTGCAGCGCCTGGGGATCGCCCGCTTTTCGCCTGCGGCTGTAGGGCAGCGTGAAGCCCCAGATTTGTGCACGAAGATGGCTGGTCAGCGTGCGAAAATATTCGCTGAACCCCGGCAGTAAATCCATTTTAGTGACCACCAGATAGACCGGAAAGCGAATCCCCAGGGTCTCGCGCAGTTCTGCCAGTCGCGCACGCAGAGCGGCGCAGGCTGCCAGGCGTTCAGCCGGAGACTGCGCCGTCAAATCCGCCACGTTCAGCGTCAGGATCACGCCGTTGAGCGGCGCGCCGGGACGGTGTTTACGCAGCAGGCCGAGAAAGCCCTGCCACTCTCCAGCGTTGCGTTGTGTCGCACTCGCTTCGCCACCGTCATCGTGGCGGGCGTAGCGTCCGGCGGTATCAATCAGTACCGCTTCATTGGTAAACCACCAGTCGCAGTGCAGCGTACCGCCCCCCGGAACCGTCAGGATGCGCGAGGTCTGCTCCATCTGTTCCGCCAGCGGGAACTGCAATCCGGTATTCAACAGGGCCGTGGTTTTGCCGTCGCCGGGGCTACCAACCACCATGAACCACGGCAGCTCATACAGAAAGCGTTTGCCTTCAAAGACTTTACGCCAGCCGGGCATGTCCACACGAAGTTGTTTCAGTTGGCGCACAGCCTGAGTGACAATATGGCTGACAGTGCGCAGATCGGCTTTGATTTCCCCGGCCACCGGCACCTCCTCCCCGCGCGGATGCAGGAAGCGGCGCAGCAGTTGTTCATCCATGCGCAGCGCGCGCCACAGCCGGTACAGGCCGTACAGTGCGTACACCAGCAGGATGAAACCAATCAGGGTCAGGCGGACCCACAGCGGCGCAAACGGATGAACGTCGCCCAGGGCCAGCAGCGGTGTGACAAAGCCAATGACCAGGCACAGGATACTGATGCCAATGATGCTCATCGACCAGTTCACCAGCCACAGCACCAGCAGCATCAGCAGCAGAGCAATGGTCACCACCCGGCTGCCCACGGAGGCCAGAGGACGCAGAGTATCAAATGACACCAGCGGCCCGACAAACCAGACAAGCAGCGCCAGCACTATCACGCCCACAATAGCCAGCGCGCGCCGGGAAAAAAGCAGACTGAGAAATTTTTGCATTATTGTTCAGAACTCCACATTGTAATCATCAACAATAAAAGGCCAAAAGCTGAAAATGCTTTCCTGATTTGGAAAAAAAACAAAATAAATGGCAACCTGAACCATCACCAGAGTAGAAAGAAAATACCGCACCATCATTCTATTTCCATTATCCTGCAAGAGCACTGTTATTGCTGGGTCTATATCCTGAATAACTTTGAGCGCAATATTTCAATTTACATTAAAACTCTCTGGACAAAGTAATATAACCATTAAATCTTACAGAGCACTCATCGGCATTCATAAGGCTTGATGCAATAAAAACATCTTTTTTCCTATCATTGTTAATATAGGTATACTTTGCCACAATAGACTTAACTTGATTCTCATAGTAACTAGCAAAATAAGATCTTTCATCTAACATTGCCGTCTTATTTCTGGCTTTGTCCTTTTCATAATCAATCTTAGCCAGGGACTCTGCATAGAGTTTAGACACAGAAGAAATATCAAGGATTTCTACTTTCGTTTTATCTTTTATAATAGTTGAGGGATTGATATTCAGGTCGCGTTTCATTGCATCAAATAACGATGACTCCATTGATGCTCCAACCGTGGCACACCCATAATCTTGCGCATAAGATACAACCGGAATAACAGCTAACAGGCAGCCTATTACCTTGAACATATTAATCCTCTACTACTAATATTTTATCAGAACTGGCGGCGATAATATTATGATACGATTTTAGCGTAACGCCCAGAACCAGATTTTTTTACAATCAAAATAACAGTGTGAATGGCATATTGCACCAGCACTGGTCGGCTCAATCAGGTCGATATGACTACCACTTCCACCGTCATAGCCATCAATTTTCCAGAAGAAGACCACACCTCTTTTATTACCTGGTTCTGCCTGAAATTTAGAGGGATCACGCCAGATTTCTGGCTTACCGAAAACGCCTGGCTGTGAAAGTATATCTGCCAGATTTTTAGCACCTGTTTCAATACTCCGGCCTTTCCACTTACCCTCCTTTATCGGCAGAAGACGACCTTTAAATTTAACACCTGATTTAATCAATGCCACGCTCATACGGGCCGCACAAGTATTTTCAAATTGATCACCGAGTTTCCCTTGGTCATAACCGATGCTGGCATAGAACTCTTTCGACGCAATAAAATCCAGGCTTCCTGGATACGATGAGTCATGATTAGACTTTAGTACTAAGAATGAAGGCTTCATTTTTTTACTCCTGTATCACATGGATACTCCATTAATTTATTCGTAATAAGTTCAGCGGCGCGATAATTCAGTTCTTCATGTGTTTTATTTTTAAGAAAAACATAGACCAGTTCATTTAATGTTAGCGTTTTAAATAAGTCGTATCCACACCATAGTTTTCTTTCTGTTGCATCCTCCACACCAAGCAAATAGATATCCGCCCTGAGTTTACCCACCTGATTACCGGACACCCAAAATGAAAAAAAGTCATTACCTGAAAGATTAAGAGCATCCGGTGTCAGGGATAAAACAGGAGATGGCCGGGAAGCAGTTTTTAAGGATGGTTCAGTCCCCTGACACGGGAAATTTTTAACCAGTGATTCCTCTATTAGTATTGAAGCTCTTACATCTGGCTTTTTCACAGAGTACCGTTCAAGCCAGGCCAGCGCAGTATGGTTTATTGTTATACTGTCAACCTGACCATATCCACACCAGTTTTTACCTTCTGTAGCATCTGCCACTCCCAATATATACATCATTGTATTGTTTTTTTCCTGTGAATTATCAGTGGCATAAAATCGCAGAAAATCCTGTGTACTGAGGTTGACATTATCGGGAGAAATTACTCCTGTATTAATCAGGGATCCGGCAAAAGCACCACCGGGTAATAAACAGCATAAACTGATCAAAAAAACACGGAGAGATCGTTTTATGCGATATGTCGCTGATATCCGGTAATCGTCACCCGTCACATCACCTGCTGACGAATGATGAGACACATCACAGACTGATTTTTTCATCATTCATTCACTCCACCACCAGAATTTCCACCCGGCGGTTTTTCGCCCGCCCGGCTTTACTGCCATTATCCGCCACCGGCACCGTGTCTCCCTTCCCGACGATATGTACCCGTCCGACAGGTACACCACCGGACGTCAGTAAAGCTGCAACTTCCGCCGCACGTTTTTCAGATAGAACCTGGTTGGACGGGAACT
This sequence comes from Superficieibacter sp. HKU1, assembly GCF_029319185.1. Classification (NCBI taxonomy): domain Bacteria; kingdom Pseudomonadati; phylum Pseudomonadota; class Gammaproteobacteria; order Enterobacterales; family Enterobacteriaceae; genus Superficieibacter; species Superficieibacter sp. HKU1. The sequence goes on along the minus strand of NZ_CP119754.1, from coordinate 1,114,074 downwards.
CCGCCGAATGGATAGGCTGGCTGTCCGTGTGACCTGTTACAGTGACTGCGCCACCCACTCGGGCGATTTCACGCGCCGCTTTATTAATCACCGGGCGAATAGTGTCATTGACCGTTTTCTGTCCCGGTACAAACATTGCGTCGCCGCGGAACACTACCCTGCTATGACGGTCATCCTCATCCACAGTCAGCAGACCACGGGCGATTTCGTTTGCCAGCAGGATCTTCAGGCGTAGTTTGTGAACCGGGACTGGCGGTGGCGGCAGGTTTTTACCAATTGCGTCAATATGATGTTGTACAGTGACGGTTTGCACGTCCACCCGGTGACTATAAAGACCAAAAAGCGTCAGTATCGTCAACAGCGCAATACCGGCGCTTAACCAGACCGGCACCCGGCGCATTCGCCGCAACCGTCCGTTTATTGCCCCCTGGAAATCAGGCGAGAGCGCGGGCATTACCGGATCGCGACGCTGTGAAAGCTGTGTCAGCAGTTGCTGACGAATATTATCCAGCTGTTTACGCCCGTCAGGCTGCACACTATAACGGCCTTCAAACCCCAGCCCGAGCAAGTGGTAGATAACTTCCAGCACATCGCCATGTTCCTGGAAGCTGGCTGCCAGACGCCCGATTATCTGGAAAAGTTTTATCCCGCCTTCGCTTTCACCATGAAAGGTTACCAGCAGGCTTTTTCCGGCCCAGACGCCGCGCCGTCCCCAGGATGTGTTATTGGCGGCCTCATCAAGCGCTGTACACAGGCAGTAACGTACCGCCAGTACGTGCTCGCGCCGCAGGTTCGCCTGATCGCACAGCGTCTGGTACAGATGCACCTCACGTACCAGCAGAGTTCGGTATGGTTCTACCAGAGCCGCATCCAGTTGCGCGGGCATGGCGGCCAGGGCGCACAGTAAAGGTCGGGCGGCGGCGAGCAGCGGGTTAGCCGCCGCGCTGATTTCGGCCAGCCGGAGTTTACTGTCCGGGCCGTCTTCAACGATGACATTGATTTCTGTGCGCGGGCTGGTTTGTACCGGCGTTTCATATTCACCGTCCTTATGTTCCGGCGTGGTGGACAAAAAGGACATCATATCCGCCGCTGGCGGCGTCAGGGTACTGTCTGTCATTTATCGCGTACTCCCCACAGTTCTATCTCCAGTCCCGGAAATTCCCCGGCGGTATGCATGGCCATCCCACCGTAACGGGCGATATGCTCCCACAGCGCACCGTCGCGACGGATATCGTAATAGAGGTATCCGGACTGGAACGGGATCTGGCGCGGTGGTACGGGCAGAACCTGTAAGGCCAGCCCCGGCAGATGCGAACGGATCAGTTCCGGCAGGCGTTCGGATGGCCCAATTTTGGTCTGCGCCGCAAAATGTTGCAGCAGCACATCGGAAGCCATTTGTGCCTTCACTGCCAGCACCAGCGTGCTGAAGTCGGCAAGATCGGAAGGGGCTACTACCGCATTCAGAATGCCGTAAGTGCCCTCTTCCAGCGTGATACGCTGCGCTCCACGGATCAGCACTGCGTTTAGCAAGTACTGCACCTCATCAACCACCGATTTCAAACCGGCATACGGTGTCAGGTGTTCATACTCTTTATATTCGGCGGGCCGCCGCGTCTGCGGACGCACATAAGTGGACAGCTCTCCTGCCAGCTCGCACAGGTAACGATACAATACCTCCGGGGCCAGAGGCGTTCTCGCCAGATGGATCAGCAGCGGTTCAAAACGGTTGAGAATTTGCAGCAGCAAATAATCAGAAACTTCCGCCGCTTCGTGACCATGGTTGTCACTGCCCGTCAGCCGTTCCGCCAGGGAATCAGCACGCATCCGGATCAGATCGTTAATCCACGACAGCCAGGTTCGCATCAGCGGACTGGCCTGGTAATGAATGATGGGCGGGATCATATCGTGGTCGATATCCACCCGCCCGTCAGGATTCAGCCCAGTGATACGGGTCAACGGCAAACCAATCCAGGCTCCTGTCACCGCCTTTTCCGGCAGCAATCGCAGTCGCAGGTGACTGAGCTGTAATAACTGCGCGCCACGTCCCAGCGAGTTAGCGTCACGGATTTCGTGTTCGTGTACTGAGAAACGCGCCAGTGATTCCGGGTTATTGTCGAAAGTGGTTTCTTCGCTATTCGGTGTGCGTACCGGCACAGCAAGACAGATCTGCTGGTTCAGGTGTTCCGGCAGGATGGTCAGCGGTGGCGGTAGTGGAGTATGATCCGGCGCGTTAAACGGTGTGCCGTCGGCAAAAACGCCCGACGCTTCTTTCAGAATCAGCTTACCGATGTTCAGCGCCTCGCCATCAATACTGTATTCGCTGAATCCCCAGAAAAAGGGAGTCAGCGGCAGGCTGCGGTAATGAATGACATGTTCCAGGTAACGCTCCTGCTGCTGAAACATCTGCGGCAGCAAAAATTGCCCCTCACTCCATACCACCCGATCATTCCAGCTCATAATTCATTTATCCCTTTCAGTAATCACTATGGCGCTTTGTTCCAGTTCCGCATCCAGTTGTATTTTTTTCCCTGGCGTGATGCGGCTGTACCAGGTTTTTTCCTGGGCTTCCGGAATTTTATAAGTGGCTCTCCAGACGGATTTTCCCAGATTGCGGTATCCGGCCAGCACGCCTATTGCCGTGGTGTGGGCATTAAGAGGACGACGCAGCTTTTTCTCCTCACCCGGGCGCAAAATAAAGCTGTCGCGGTGCAGCAAATCGTCGGTGAGGACAGCTTTGTCATTGTCATTGAGCGACCAGTAATCGGCAGCAATGAAAGCGGCATCATTTTTCAGTTCATAAACACGTATCTCTACAGGCGCGGCCTTCTTCTGATTGTCTGGGTTTACCTTATCGGAGGCTTTCACGCTCAGGTCGAGTCGCTGCGTTTCAGGATCAGGTTGCGCGTTGTTGCTGCCGCACCCGGAAAACAGGATCAGAGCAAAAGGCATAGCTACCGCACATAACCGCCCGCCGGGGTTACGCCATTTATTCACTGTAAATTCCTTAAAAATCAATAAATAAAACCGACCAGACATGTCGTCTGGCCGGCGATACGGTCGTTAAATTTCTTTGTTGGCCTTGAAGTCGTAACCTGCGGTAATGGTACCGCCGCTGCCACCTTGCTGGTTCTGTACCACGTATTCCTGTTTCACGGTGCTGAAAGAAAGCTCCACCGTTTCACGGGAGGCGATTTCACCATCGTGGCTGCCACTCGGGGAAACCACTGCGACAATCAGGTCGGTGAAGGTATATTTGAGGTACTCCAGCGGGTTGCCGCCAGCTTTACGCATCACGAGGATCGCCTGAGGAATATGCTTGCCGGAGGCGCAGTACTTGAACAGGTTCGGGCTGGCACGGTCGATGTAGTGATCAAAGTCAAGATTGGTGACGGACACCTTACCGGAACCGAGGCCGCTACCGGCGTGCATGGTGGATTCCTGATGGATATTCCAGCGCCAGCTCAGTACCTCAATTTCATTTTTGTGCTTGTCATCCATCGACTCGCCTTCAATGCCGTCAATTTTCAGAAAAATGTCATAAGCCATTTTCATATCCTTATTAAGTTTTGCTAAAAAATAATGTCTGATTTACTTACATAGATACATGTTAATAAATCGTTGCCGTACAGAATCCCCTTCCCCTTTATTTCAGGAGAACAGAAAGCTGTCTGTTTTCTCGGTGTTAACCGATGAATCATTTAGTTATTAAATAAAAACACCCTAACAAATTAATAATAAAAATGAATAATATCGGTCGTTCCATTTTCAATTACATGTCAATGACACTGGCTTTTCCCTTGGTGGTTCATCAAAATAACGTGTTTTACAAATTTTAGATGACACTGGTATGGACTGAGATAACCAAACCTGTCCATCGTTATAAACACAGGAAAACCAATATCTGTCGATTTCTTTTCCTGTCGCATCCCCCATCTGCCATATCAACCACGTTTTATCCCTTACTTTTTCCATTTCAGGCTTCTGATCCCCGAATTTTTCAGGTTTATCCTGTGTTACATCAACATGCGTTAACCACAAGCGTGGTTCATGCCGGGGAGAAACCCGCCATTGTCCCTGAGGTGACTTGAGAACAGCAACAGAAGGCTCAGTTTCAATAAATATGGGACAGGTCACCTCCCATGCCCCAACACACTGGACATAAAACAATGCGATGCCAGAAAATAGGGGAAAAAGAAAACGCAGCATCACCCTCCCGCTATTCAATAACGAAAAAAGCCTCAGCATTGCTGCTGGCGCTGGGGTACGAACCATTAGGGTTTGGCCCCCCTTTTGGTCTTATCTGATGCTTTTCAATTTTGACCAGGGTTCTCCATTGGTCCATAACCCAGATCCCGTGCTCATCCTGATCCAGGTAAAATGCAGCATGGTTGCCCGTGCTACGCTCAGGCCACCGACCATTAAAAAGGTTGCGATTGCCGTTCCTCTGGGAATAGATTTATCACCCCACACTTTTTTCCCAGCACGCCAGGTTGCCGTTGGCCCTAAATGGGCATATCTTCTGACCAGAGTTACACATTCACCGTCCCCCACCAGAGGCTGCGATTGCAATAAATCTACTGAGTTGTAAACATATGCCATATATGCCCCTGTATATTCGCTGGCATCATTCGTTGACATTCACAAAATAAATACATCAGGCACTGCCCTGCTTCACTGACGGCAACTTTGTCACCAGACGCAGTGAACCCGTCAGCCCCTCAAGCTGGAAATGCGGGCGCAGGAAGAATTTTGCGTCGTAATAACCTGGATTACCTTCTACCTCTTCCACCACAACTTCAGCGGCAGCCAACGGACGGCGGGCTTTAGTTTCCTGTGAAGAGTTCACCGGATCGGCATCGACATAATTCATAATCCATTCATTCAACCAGCGCTGCATGTCCTCACGCTCTTTAAAGGAGCCGATTTTGTCGCGTACGATACATTTCAGGAAGTGAGCAAAGCGCGAACAGGCAAACAGGTAAGGCAGACGGGCGGACAGGTTGGCGTTGGCCGTCGCATCCGGATCGTAGTATTCCTGTGGTTTTTGCAGTGACTGCGCACCAATAAATGCCGCATAGTCTGAGTTTTTGCGGTGAATTAACGGGATAAAGCCGTTTTTCGCCAGTTCAGCCTCGCGGCGGTCAGAGATGGCGATTTCGGTCGGGCATTTCATATCAACGCCACCGTCATCGGTCGGGAAGGTATGGCAGGGCAGATTTTCCACCGCACCGCCTGATTCCACACCGCGGATCAACGTACACCAGCCGTAGTGTTTGAAGGAACGGTTGATGTTTACGCCCATCGCGTAAGCGGCGTTGCTCCAGACATATTTGGTATGATCAGAACCATCCGCATCCTCTTCAAAATCAAACTCGTCCACCGGGTTGGTTTTTGCGCCATAGGGCAGGCGGGCAAGAAAACGCGGCATCGTCAGGCCAATGTAACGGGAGTCTTCGCTGGCACGCAGTGAGTTCCATGGCGCATATTCCAGGTTCTGGGTAACGATTTTCGTCAGGTCGCGGGGATTCGCCAGCTCCTGCCAGGAGTCCATTTGCAGCACAGACGGTGAGGCACCGGCAATAAACGGTGCGTGAGCCGATGCGGCAACTTTGGCAATGGAACCAAGCAGATCCACATCTGGCGGCGTATGGTCAAAATAATAGTCGGCGACTATACAACCGTAAGGTTCACCACCCAATTGACCATATTCAGCTTCATACAGTTTTTTGAACATCGGGCTTTGATCCCAGGCGATACCTTTGTAACGCTTCATATTGCGTCGCAGCTCGTCTTTCGACAGGTTCATGAAGCGGATCTTCAGTTTTTCGTCGGTTTCGGTGTTGTAAACCAGGTGCTCCATCCCGCGCCAGGAGGACTCCAGTTTCTGCCAGTCTGGATGCTGTAGGATCAGTTTGATCTGTTCCGTCAGTTTAAAGTCGATCTGCGCAATAATGGCACTGATGCTTTTATAGGCGTCATCGCTGACGGTGATGGTATTTGCCAGCGCCTGCTGCGCCAGTGTCTGCACCGCCACTTCTACGGCCTTAGCCGCCTGTGTCGTTTTGGGCCGGAAAGCCTGATTCAGTAGCGCATCAAATTCACCGCTTGCGGAGGCGGTATCCTGAGCAACCACGCCAGTCGCCTGCATATTACTGTTTGCCATGAAAACTCCTTAAAAATTCGTCATTATTCCGCTGATTCAGCATCATCCACTGACACACCTTCCTGCGTAGCGGCAGATTTCGGGGCATTCGCCAGCGTTTTCAGCAGGGTCGGATCCTGCAACAGTTTATTGACCAGATTTTCCGCACCGGCCTTACCGTCCATATAGGTTTGCAGATTCGCCAGTTGGGTACGGGCTTCCAGTAACTGGTTCAGGACGTCCACCTTGCGGGCAATCTGTGCAGGCGAAAAATCGTCCATATTTTCCAGCGTGATATCGACCATCAACTGGCCTTCGCCCGTCAGCGTATTCGGTACGGCGAACGCCACGCGCGGTGCAATGGCCTTCATACGCTCATTAAAATTATCAATATCAATATCGAGGAATTTACGATCCGTCACTGGTGGCAGTTCTTCACGCGGTTTACCGGCCAGATCGGCCAGCACCGCCATAACGAACGGCAACTCGATTTTTTTCTCGGAACCGTAAATCTCCACGTCATATTCAATCTGCACGCGCGGTGCGCGGTTGCGCGCGATGAACTTTTGCGCGCTGTTGTTGATAGCCATACTCTTTCATTTCCTTATCAATCTACCGACGACCGCCCGGACAGCGGTACAACGGTACAGTTTAAAAATCATACTCAGAGAGCTTTTTTATAATCTCTTTGTTTTCTTTGTACTTTTCCCGCAACCCAGGAAGCGCTTTCTTCGCCGGAGGACACCATGCATTAACGCCCTTTTCTATGTCCTTTTTATCCTCTTCCGGTAAAGAACTATCCCATTCCCGGCCAGATGCTGGCACATCTCTACATTACTCAGAAAATGCTGCACATCCTGCGGTAAAGGGGGTTCTCCACGGACACTGAAAGCGAACACCATTAACAGGGGTGCCAATAACACCGGGTAACGTAATGTCATGTTCAATGCCCATCAATTGACCAATGAGGTTTATCTGTATTTCCGCCGATAACTTAATAACGCCGTAACCTTTACCCACTGCATGTAACTGAGCATTCATCCCTGTCCGTGGTAACATGTTGATAACTATATTCTTACCATCGGCACCAGTATGCTCGTTCAGAAGGGCGATACGTTGCAGCAACACTAACGCTCGCTCCGGCCGTGTTGAGCGCCTGTAAAAAATTTTTACCGATGAACGGAACGTTCCCTGTAAATCATTCGTGAACGAACTTCCCGGAAAATAGCTAACCCATTGCGCACCACTTAACTCTTTTGGCATATCTCCTCAGGAGATTTTGTTTCAAAAACAATCTGCTCATCACCATTAACGCCGATGTCAATCTGCCTGATAACGGCTTTTTCCGTCATGGCCTGCAACCAGTAGCGCGACAGCTGTGGCAAGATGTGCTGTTCGATATAGCCAATAAGCAGCCGGGCGCCCGTTTCATGCATTGGACAGCACGCCACAATATGCGCGACCAGTTCCTCACCATACGTCAGCGTCACGCCATGCTGTTCACGCATCCGCGTGACCAGCCGATCAAGATGCAGGCGGGCAATTACGCCACGCGCTGTTTCATCCAGCGGCAGGTAAGGGATCACCGTCACACGGCCCAGAAATGCCGCCGGGAAATGCTTGCGCAATTCCGGCATTAGCGCTTCTTTAAGCCCTGCAACATCGGGCGTTAATGCCGGATCTTCGCAAAGCTGGCTGATGAGGTCGGAACCCACATTGGTGGTCAGCAATAGCGTGGTGTTTTTAAAATCGACATGAGTACCTTCGCCGTCCTCCATTCCGCCCTTATCAAACACCTGATAGAACAGTTCGTGAACGTCATGATGAGCTTTCTCGATCTCATCAAGGAGTACTACGCTCCATGGATGGCGGCGTACTGCTTCCGTCAGCACACCACCTTCGCCATATCCTACATAGCCGGGGGGCGCACCTTTCAACGTGGAAACGGTATGGGCTTCCTGAAACTCGCTCATATTGATGGTGATCAGATTCTGTTCGCCACCGTAGATAGCTTCAGCCAGCGCCAGTGCAGTTTCGGTTTTACCAACACCGGACGGTCCGGCAAGCATAAAGACGCCTATCGGCTTACGCGGGTCGCTAAGACCCGCTCTGGCGGTCTGGATACGTTCGCCAATCTGCGCCAGTGCGCTGCCCTGTCCGGTGACGCGTTGCGCCAGCCTTGTGGGCAGTTCAAGCACCTGGCTGGCCTCATCCTTCACCATCCGTCCGGCAGGGATGCCGGTCCAGTCGGCAACAATCGCCGCGATCACCGCTGCGCTGACTTCCGGAAATACCATCGGCTCTTCACCCTGCCATGCTCTTAACGCCGTTTCAGCCTGTTGTAGGGTGGTTTTGTTTTCAACATTCGTTTCTTTAGCAGGCCGTTGTTGCCCGGGATCGATCTCAACTTCTGACTCTGTAACGCGCCGTTCCTGTAACGTATGCACCAGCTCCAACTCTCCCAGCCAGCGCGATTCGGCTGCAACCAGTTGAGTATTCAGCGAAGCGATCCGCGCCTCCAACGCGTCACGCCGCTCATCAGCCCGAATCCCCATTTTTTCCTGCTTTCGCAGTAGAACTTGCTCCATGTCAGCCGCTTTTAGCTGCTGACGCAGGTACTGTACATTGGCGGGTGGTGTATGTAGCGACAGCGCCACTCTGGCACAGGCAGTATCCAGCAGGCTGATGGCTTTGTCGGGCAACTGCCGGGCAGGAATGTAGCGGTGAGAAAGCTGTACCGCCGCACGCACTGCTTCGTCCAGAATGAGTACGTTATGGTGTTTTTCCAGCGTTTCCACCAAACCCCGTACCATTTCCATTGCCGGGATCTCTTCAGGCTCGGCGATCTGCAACACCTGGAAGCGTCGGGTTAATGCCGGATCTTTCTCAATATGGCGCTTATACTCGCTCCAGGTTGTGGCACCAATGGTTCTCAGGGTACCGCGTGCCAGCGCAGGTTTGAGAAGGTTAGCCGCGTCACCCGTACCGGATGCGCCACCAGCTCCCACCAGAGTATGGACTTCATCAACGAACAGAATAACTGGCTGTGGTGAACGCCCGGCCTCCTCCAGCAACCCTTTCAAGCGGGATTCAAATTCGCCTTTCATGCTGGCTCCGGCAAGTAGTGCGCCGACATCCAGCGCCAGCAACCTTATCTCCCGTAACGCAGGCGGTACTTCACCCTGCGCAATAGCCAGGGCAAAGCCTTCAACGACTGCCGTTTTCCCAACACCCGCTTCGCCCGTCAGCAGTGGATTATTCTGGCGACGGCGTAGCAAAATATCGATCATGGTACGGATTTCGTGCTCACGGCCAGTCACCGGGTCAATTTTGCCGTCACGTGCCTGCGCCGTCATATCCTGACAGTATTTCGCCAGCGCGGATTTACCGCCTTGCGCATCAACAGAAAGCGCCTGACTGCTTTCACCGGGAATAGAGGACGTAAAACCAGAGCCGTCATAAGGCCGTTCCTGCGCTTCGGGTGATTTTTCTATCAACGAGGGAATAATTTCAAACAGCTCGTCAACTGGTAGCCCCATTAAAGGCTCACAGATACTTTCCAGCACACGGCGAAGCTCCGGTGTGGTCAGCAAGGCCAACAGCAACCAGGCGCTGCGAATTTTGTTGTCGCCGTAGCGAACACTCGCCAGCATCCAGGCTTTTTCAACACTGAGATCGATATGGTGGGAAAAATCGCTGATGGCGCTGGCTCCGGAGGGCAGCATATTCAGTTGCCGGAGTAACGCCTTTTCCACATCAGAAAGAGGTATCTGATAATGCCGAAGAACATGGAGGATATCGTTATCGGGTTGCTGCGTTAACTGGTGTAGCCAGTGGGTCAGTTCAACCCAGGGATTAGAGCGTAGTTTGCAAAACGCCGTCGCAGATTCCAGAGACCGAAATAACGGTTCAGCCAGTTTTCCATACAACGCATTACGTGAAACAGGAGCGTCCATTCGTCACACCTTATGACTTAAAATCCATGAGAAAACAACATGTAAATCTGTATAAACATATAAAAAAATATACACATACAGGATCATCAAATTATAGGGACAAAACAATGATGCAGATCACAGAATATAGTATATTGCGGTGGTTAATATTATTGAAAGGCATAATGAGTGATATAAAAGATCGGGTCATTTATTTTTGAAATGTAACGTTTGAAAAATGATAACCACGAGCTAAGAATTAACATTAATATATTCACAAAATACATGACACAAGCTTATCCTGGCCGCTAATTAAATCGCATTTTTGGTTAAAAAAATGCATCTGTTAAGTACTGATAAATATCGCATTCATATGAGAAAAAGATTTAAATAACGTAATGAAACAAGAAAAAGCATGGATACTGCAAAAAATCCAGGCGCAGGGTATTGCTGATGACACACAGTACCCTGCCGGAGCGCATATTATTTTTACTACCGCTGCTCCCTATACCCCTGATTTTGAGCAGCATAAACAAGATGATATCGCCCTCAGCCTTCTTCGCCACGAAGAGGCCTGGTGGATAGTCAATCACTCTGATGAGTTGTGTTGCGCCGTCAATGAACAAGTGATGGAACCTCACCACCGTATGCGACTGAATGATGGAGATACGATTGAATGGGGTCTGTCTTCCTGGCGTCTTGTCCGCGCCGGTGAAAAATCACCACCCGATGTGCAGGAGTCTCTGCCAACCCGGTTGCCTGAATCTGTTGCTGAATATCTGGATCTGGACTGGTTTAGACAGCAGCAGATCAATCCACAAAATCCGTTTGATATTATCCCCGTCCGCGAGACCGCGCCCTCTTACGCAGGCCAGGAAGCTGATAACCCGCTACTCCAGCTTTATCAGGAATATCAACAAGCATTATTGTCCCCCGAACAGGAAAGACGCCTCCGGGCGGAGCCATTGCCCCTGAATGAAGATATGCAAGCTCAGGATCTGACATGGCTATACGATTGGAAAACTGAAAACGATACCTTACAAGATATGGTAGCGGGTGCGCCTGGGATTGATGCCATTCTGGACTCGCTGGACGCCACCGGTGAAGGTGAAATAGCCTGGCTAACGACCGAATCACTGCCAGAGATCCTACATCTGCTCTCTCCGGAGCAGGCATTAAGGGCCGCGCACAATAGCATATTGCCCGAACTGACCCGCCGCGAGCATCGTATTATCGGCATCGATAGCCACTACCGAATCACCCCTGCGCAGAAAAATGGAGACACCTCTCATGAAAAAAACTGATACGCTTCCTACCACTCTGTCCGCCCTGATACAGGAACATTCCATTGCGGAGGGAATTCAGATGGCGGAGCAGCAGATACGGGAAAATCCGGCGAAAGCGCTCTGCCGCCACAGTCTTTTCCAGTTATTGTGTGTGGCCGGTGACTGGGCACGGGCGCTACACCAACTTCAGCTATGCGCCAGGATGGATGCAAATTATAGCCAGGAGGCCCGATTGTATCGGGAACTGGTTCGTTGCGAAATGTTCCGTCATACCGTTTTTCAGGGCGAGCAGCAGCCGGGTTTTCTTCTGCCGCAGCCTGTCTGGGTGGAGTCATTACTCGCGGCGCTCGGCAGTAACGGTGATATCCACCAATCCGATGAACACCGTAACACCGCACTGGAAGCCATAACGGATACCCGCGGGCAGTGGAACGGGGGTACATTTGACTGGGTGAGCGACAGCGACTCCCGTCTCGGTCCGGTACTTGAACTGATTACTGGCGGCGTATATATCTGGCTGCCGTTTTCACAAATCCGCTCGCTGGAATCACCGTCGCCAGCACGTCTGACCGATCTGCTCTGGAAGCCGGTTAATATCACGCTAGTGAATGGTGATACGCACGGTGCCTGGTTATTTACCCGCTACAGTGGTTCGGAAAGCGCGTCCGACGCCCTGCGTCTGTGCAGGGAAACCATCTGGCAGGACGGTCCCGGCGAAACCACCGTGCGGGCGCTGGGACAGAAAGTGTGGCTTACCAGTCACGGGGATATCAGTCTGCTGGACATGACCCACTGTACCTTTTACGCACAGGAAGGCGATGGCGCATGAGCACCACCCGCTTTACCCCGGCTAACCACCTGCTCCCCACACTGTTTGACCGACTGTGCGACAATGCCCCGTATCAGAAACTTGACAGAGATATCAGCGTTACGCCAGTGCAACTGAAGGAGATCATTCGCCGGGATCTCTCTTTCCTGCTCAATACTATCAGCCATGAGGATGACATTGATGCCTGTCGCTATCCACAGGCGGCAGCGTCGGTACTTAACTATGGATTGCCGCCGCTGGCGGGCAGTTTTATGTATGAGCACAAATGGGACGACATCAGCCAGGCGATCCGGCGCGCCATCATCCGTTTCGAACCCCGGCTGAAAGCCTCCACGCTTCAGGTCACGCCGTTACTGGATGAAACCCGGCAGGGTACCCACAACACGCTACAGTTTGAAATTCGCGGACAAATTCTGACGCAGCCGTATCCCACGGAGTTTCTGGTGCGCAGTGCGCTGGACATGGAACAGAACCGCATTACGTTCTTTTAATACAAGGCATTATTCATGGATCCACGGCTACTGGAGTATTACAACCGCGAGTTGAGTTATCTGCGGGAAACAGGCGCTGAGTTCGCCGCTCTCCACCCCAAAATTGCCGCCCGGCTGGGGATACAGGGAAACAGTATCGCTGACCCGTATGTGGAACGCATGATCGAAGCATTCAGCTTCCTGACCGCACGCACCCAGCTAAAAATTGACGCCGAGTTTCCCCGCTTTACGCAGCGGTTGCTGGAAGTCATTAGTCCCAATTATGTCACGCCCACGCCGTCGATGGCGGTGGCAAAGCTGTATCCCGACAAGCAGGAAGGCGATCTGGCGAAAGGCTTCACCGTGCCGCGCAATACCACATTCGTTTCCCCTGTCCCGGAAGGCGAAAATACCGCCTGTCAGTTTCGCAGCAGTCAGGAGGTCACGTTGTGGCCGCTGTCCATAGAAGAGGTGCGTCTGACTGCCGCGCCACCGGATATGCCAGCCCTGCACCGCTATCTACCGCCCAATATTCATGTCGCCGGGGCGCTGCGCATCACCCTGCGAACCTTCGGGGAGCTGACCTTCAGCGAGCTTGCAGGACCGGATAAACTCTCCTTTTACCTCTGTGGTGAAGAGCGTATTGCGTCGCATCTGTTTGAACTGTTGCATACCAGCGCCGTCGCCACGCTGGCCGGAGAACCCGGCCACTTTGACGGTGAGCTGAATGTGAACCTGAAGCAGCCAGTGAGACACGAAGGACTGGAGCCTGGCCAGGGACTGCTGCCGCTGACCTGGAATGTGTTTCATGGCCATAATCTGTTGCATGAATTTTTCGCCTGCCCGGAACGGTTTTATTTTTTCACCCCGACCGGCCTATCTACCGGACTGCAAAAAGTGAAGGGTAACGTGGCGGAGATTGTTGTACTACTCAACCATCTGCCGCCGGACTGGCTTATTCACCAAACGGATGCCACACAATTCAGCCTGTTCTGTACGCCAGTGATTAATCTATTTCCTCGCACAACCACCCGAATCGAAGTCACTCACAGTGTGACGGAACAGCATTTGGTAGTAGATCGTACCCGTCCGCTGGATTACGAAGTGTTTTCCGTTCAGGAAGTGGAAGGGCTGGAAGCGAACACCACACGGAAGATGACTTTCCGTCCGCTGTACCACACACGAAATAACGATGAAGGCAATCACGGTCGTTATTTCTCACTGCGCCGCGAGCCCCGCCGGTCTTCGGAAAACGCCCGCCGCTATGGCACCCGTACGCCCTACACCGGCTCGGAGGTTTTTCTGTCTCTGGTCGATCAGCACGAAGCGCCATACCCTGAAAATCTGCGTCATATCACTGTCACGGCGATGGTAACAAATCGCGATTTGCCCTGTCTGCTCCCGCGCAATGGCCGGGATGACCTGACTGTGGACGCCGCTATTCCTGTCGCAAGTGTTGGTCTTATCAAACCTCCCCGCCCACCGCAGCCGCCACTGGCTGAACGCGAAATGGCCTGGCGGTTGATCCGGCAGTTATCGTTTAACTATTTGCCGCTGGCCGATCTGGATCACCGTACTGGCGGTCAGGCGCTACGCGACTTGCTGAACCTGTTTATTCCACTCCATGACAGTCCACAGTCACGCCAGGTACGCAGTCTGATTGGCTGCCAGACCACCCCAGTGACCCGCCGCCTCCCCGGTTCGGCTCTGCTGGTTTACGGGCGGGGCGTCAGTTGCGAGCTGACTGTGGATGAGGAAGGATTTTCCGGCATCAGTCCTTATCTATTCGGACTGGTGCTGGAACACTATATCGCCCGTCATGTTTCCATTAACACGTTTTCGCAGATGACGCTGCACTCCATGCAGCGCGGGAAAATCATGACCTGGCCGGTAAGAACCGGACAAAGAGGGAACGTATGACTGGTGCGCTTGATCAGGCACAGAAAACCCCCTGGCGTTACGGATTCCTGAATCTGATGCGGCGTGTGGATGCGCAGCTCTGTGATGCTCCGTCAGGAAGTATCTGGCAGCCAAGGATGGAAAAATTTCGTCTGGGACAGACGCCGACGATGACCTTTGCGCCACGGGAAATCGCGCAGATCACCTGGCAGGACGGGCGTCTGCATCTGAGTCTGTACAGCCTCGGATTGTGGGGACCGAACGGCCCCCTACCGCTGCACTATACGGAGCTGGCGCTGAATCGCTCAGAGAGCCGCCACGATCCGACACTGGTTCATTTTTCCAATATTTTTCACCACCGCTGGCTGACACAGTTCTGGCAGGCATGGCGCAGCGGCCAGTCTGCTGGTGGCGGGCTGGACAAACCGGAATATGACCGTTTCGCATTTTATATTGCCAGCCTCAGCGGACAGGATCTGCGGGAGAGCGCCGGAAGTCCACTGTCAGATCATGTCCGCCTGGCCGCCTCCGCCCATCTGGTGCGCGAATCCCGCAATCCTGACGGGCTAGCTGCCACCCTGGCACACTATTTCAGTGTACCTTTTGCGGTAAAAGAATTCGCCCTGCACTGGATAGCCGTGGCAGACGATGAAATTACCCGCCTGGGTGCACCAACGCAGTCCTCAGTAATTGGTTATGGTGCGCTTATTGGTCAGGCTGTACCAGATATGCAGTACAAATTCCGGCTGGTTATCGGCCCGCTCACGCTGGAAGATTACCTTCGCTTTCTTCCCGGCGGCAACAATCTGCCTGCGCTGACTGAGTTGGTACGCACATTTATCGGTTTCGAATATTGCTGGGAAATCGAACTCCAGCTTAAACCTCACGTCGCGCCACCTGCGGTGATCGGCGGTGCGCAGCAGCTTGGCTGGACAACTTGGGCAGGCAGAGCCATGCATGACCGCCCGGTTACCGGTATGATTTTTGAACCTGAACACGACTTAACCTACTGAGAGCAATTATATGGACATGTCCCTGACCGAACCGGTAAGCGCTGAACAGCCCTGCGGCATCGATCTAGAGTACGACCCGGAATACCTGCTACTGTTCAATCGCGCCGCCCCCCAGGCGGAGGCACAATATGGTGATTTTGTTAGTACGCCGGAAACCGTTAACTGGCAGGAAATTGAACGCGATGCGCGCCGCCTGCTCGCCCGCAGTAAAGATATACGTGTGCTGATCCTGTTATTGCGTTGCCGCACGCAATTAGCTGGAGCCCAGGGACTTGCAGAAGCATTTTTACTGCTGGAAAAACTGTGTACGGTATATTCCGCTACGCTACACCCACAACTTCTTATCGATGAAGACATCTCCACTGAAAGCGCAGAAGATGCGATTGTGGCCCGCAGCAACGCGCTAGCAGCATTGCTGGATCATGAAGGAGTAATGGCGGACATCCGTAGTATCATATTGTCGAACAATGCTGCCATGCGGCTGCAGGTAAGAGATGTAGAGCGGGCCCTGTCAGCGCCACATCCTGCCGATGCGCTCTCCCCGGAGTCTGTAAGCCAGCAACTGGCCGATCTGGAAGCGAGAGGGCTGCTGCCATTAGCCGCATTTCGCCAGGCCGCAGAGAGCATCGAACATCTCCAACAATGGGCGAACGACACATTGCGCGATTTCGCGCCTGATTTCTCCCGTTTGAAGCAATTGTTGTCGCTTTTACCTGACAGGGTAAAAGCGACAACAATAGAAGTTTCGCCACCACAAATACAGACGTCGGCCCCGGAGACCACGACTGCCGTCAACCTTCCCCCGACGCTGACGAAAGATATTGCCCCTGTAAATACGCCCGCAACTTTACCAGTGTTAACAAAAGCAATACCGGAAAATATCCGTGACCGCAACGATGCGCTTGAACGCCTGAAGATCATCCGCCGCTGGTTTGAAAGCAGTGAGCCAAGTAGCCCCACAATCCCACTGTTGCGCCAAGCGGAGCGATTGGTTGGAAAACGATTTTCGGAAGTAATCAATGAAATTCCGGTAGAGTTACTGGAGAAATGGGACCCATCAGAGTAACAGAATTCGTATGACTGAACATAGCCATCTGTAATATGCACTGATGATGTCGGGCTGGTCTGGCGATAACGATATTTGGAACATTATTACTGTTACGGTGCTATTTGCTCTACCATTATTGTCAATGTTACACACCGCTGGTGAATGATGTCAGCGGTAAAACAGCAGTGGTATCTGATATATGACAATATCTGGCGCTGCTTTCTGTCGTTTTCGGCCAGCATTCGACGGTCTTCCTCGTACTTCCCTCGGGCGGTGCGGTAAAGGTGACCGCAGAATATTCACCAAAAAGCGATACAGGTTTCTTTACCGCCAAAGCGATGCCGGAGATACTAAGGTTTTGCACCACTAGTTTTAACAAGGATATATAAACCACCAGAAATGGTGACTTTGTGAGATTAGTTGAGGGAGTTTAACGAGCGGATTTGTGGTTTGGTTAATACCATTGGGGCCGCTCCTTTATAGAACTGGACAGCCCCTACTTTGAACCACTTTTACACCAAATACGTAGAGAAAACCATATACGTATCGGGAAGATTTTTCGGTCTAACTGGGTGATATCTCTAACAAATAAAAAACACACTTACACCAAAAAACAAATAATTTGGCGGAACGGACGGGACTCGAACCCGCGACCCCCTGCGTGACAGGCAGGTATTCTAACCGACTGAACTACCGCTCCGCTGTGTTCCCTTGGGAACGTTGCGAATAGTACGGTGTGCCTTTCAGATCGTCAACGGTTTTTCTCACGTTTTGAATTGTTTGCTGCAAAAATCGCCCGGACGGCGTTTTAATCAGCATTTTCATATTTATCAGGCGCGCCAGAGACAACTGCCGCCTTTTTTCTGCACTAAATCCAGACGTGATTCGTGCGCTAACTGTTCTTCATCACTGGCAGAAATAACCCGTAACTTGCTGGCCGCACGAACGATACGTTGAATACCGGTATCGACCTGCTGCTTGCTCTCTCCTTCCATGGCGAAGGCTATGGAGGTCTGACCGCCGGTCATCATCAGGTAAACATCGGCGAGGATCTGGGAATCGAGCAGCGCCCCGTGCAGAGTTCGCTTACTGTTATCTATTTCATAGCGTGAGCATAGCGCGTCCAGGCTATTACGCTTGCCAGGGAACATTCTCCTCGCCAGCGCCAGGCTGTCGGTCACTTTACAAAACGTATCTGTTTTTGGGATCCCGCGATTCAGCTTACTGAATTCATAATCCATAAAACCGATATCAAACGATGCGTTATGAATGACCAGTTCAGCGCCGCGAATATAATCAAGGAACTCATCCGCAACGTCGGCGAAGGTGGGCTTATCAAGCAAAAACTCATCGGCAATACCGTGAACGCCGAACGCTTCCGGATCCACCAGCCGGTCTGGCTTCAGATAGACATGAAAGTTATTACCGGTCAGACGGCGGTTGATTACTTCAACGGCACCGATTTCAATGATCTTATGGCCTTCATAATGAACGCCAATTTGGTTCATACCGGTTGTTTCGGTATCGAGGACGATCTGTCGTGTAATAGCAGTGCTCATATCGTTCATTTGTGTCAGACTTGTCGTTTTTAATCACAGGAAGTCTACCAGAGATGCTAAAAAAGGTAGAAGTTTTCACCGATGGTTCTTGCCTCGGCAATCCAGGACCGGGCGGCTATGGCGCTATTCTACGCTATCAACAGGCTGAAAAAACCTTTAGCGAAGGCTATCGTTTAACTACCAATAATCGTATGGAGCTGATGGCGGCAATCGTGGCGCTGGAAGCCTTAAAAGAACATTGTGAAGTGGTTCTGAGCACCGATAGTCAGTATGTCCGTCAGGGGATTACCCAGTGGATCCACAACTGGAAAAAACGCGGCTGGAAGACGGCAGAAAAGAAGCCGGTTAAAAATGTCGATCTCTGGAAGCGACTTGATGCCGCGCTCGGACAGCATCAAATCCGCTGGGAATGGGTGAAAGGGCATGCCGGTCACCCCGAGAATGAACGCTGCGACGAACTGGCGCGTACGGCGGCGTCGCATCCGACCCAGGAGGACATCGGCTATCAGCCTGATGCCTGACCTCAGGGCTTACGATATTGCCTGGTAGCGCCTACGGCCTGCCTTAACGGCCGCTTAGCTTTACTCTGCTTCATGGGATTCAGGGTAAGTGGTATGGTGCGTTTACGGGCCACAATGACCTGCAGACATCCCAGCGCGGGAAGATGCGTACTCAGTAATTTCCCGCCCTGCCGCGTCCACGGTAAAACCTGAAAGCGGCTATAATGCATTACTTCAAAATTAAGTAGCGTTAACCAGTCCATCTGGCGCATCAGGGTAAACATACGGCTATTTGACGGCGGCCTTTTTCGCATAAACGGCACAAGCTTACGCAATCCCATCAGGCTTAACGGATTAAAGCCTGTGATGATAAGCCAGCCATCATCGATTAAAACGCGATCGGCTTCGCGGAGTAATTGGTGAGGATCCTGACACCAGGGTAGCGTATGTGCTAACAGGCAGGCATCCACCGACTTTTCAGCAAACGGCAGATGCAAAGGATCGGCTTTTACCTGCATAGGTTCGCCACTTAACGAGACATTAACCTGATGGGAGATGGCGCATGCATCGGTATTGATTTCGGCGCTCAAATTGCCGACTTTAAGCAAATGAAATCCATACATTTTTGCCAGCCAGGGTTTAAGCTGATGCTCCAGAGCCTCACGATAATATTCCCCCCGGGGCAGTTCGCTCCAGCGAGTTGGGGATGGCGCTGTCTGGGAAATCCTTGCCGGTTTCATCACACTCTTCCGCTTCGCTTTATGAGGTCATTATGAATCTTAACAGTATTCCCGCATTTCAGGACAACTACATCTGGATATTAAGCGACGATGACGATCGCTGTATCATTGTGGATCCCGGAGAAGCCCGTCCGGTTCTGGACGCTCTGGCGCAAAATAAGTGGCAGCCAGCGGCAATCTTTTTGACGCATCATCATAACGATCATACGGGGGGCGTGAAGGAACTCGTCCAGCATTACCCGGATATAGTGGTATATGGGCCACAAGAGACGCTAAATAAAGGCACCACCAGGCTTGTTAATGACGGCGATAAAATCTCTGTTTTGGGCAGCGAATTTACTATTTTTGCTACGCCTGGACATACCGCAGGCCACGTTTGCTTCTTCAGTAATCCTTATCTTTTTTGTGGTGACACCCTGTTTTCTGGCGGTTGCGGACGCCTGTTCGAAGGCACTCCAGCACAAATGTACCAATCCTTTCAAAAGATTAACGCTTTACCTGAAAATACGGTTATTTGTTGCGCACATGAATATACTTTATCAAATATGGAGTTCGCTAAAAGTATCCTTCCGCACGATTCGTTCATAAATGATTATTACCTTAAAGTTAAGGGGTTACGTGCGAAGAAACAGATGACACTTCCGGTTATTCTGAAAAATGAGCGTCAGATAAATTTATTTTTACGAACTGATGACATTGATTTAATTAAAGTAATTTCAGAAGAAACAAATTTGCAACAACCTGAAGAGCGTTTTGCCTGGTTAAGGGCAAAGAAAGATAATTTCTGACATTCGGACTTGTGTTTTGCCAGCTTCACCTTTATGATCGGTCGTCTTTTAAGCAACTATTGACACACACATGAAGGCAAAAGCGATATTACTCGCCTCTGTCCTGCTTGTGGGTTGCCAGGCGTCTCAGCACGATAGCAACGTCACGCAGCATGCACAGAGCCTTTCTGCGGCTAGTCAAGGGGAAGCAGGTAAGTTTACCAGTCAAGCAAGGTGGATGGACGATGGAACATTCTCTGCGCAGGATCAGGACTTGTGGGCTTTTATCGGCGACGAGCTAAAGATGGGGATTCCGGAAAACAGCCGGATTCGCAATCAGAAACAGAAGTATTTACAGAACAAGAGCTATCTCCACGATGTAACTTTACGGGCAGAGCCGTATATGTACTGGATAGCCGGGCAAGTTAAGAAACGTAACATGCCAATGGAACTAGTATTACTACCCATAGTGGAGAGCGCTTTTAACCCGCATGCAACGTCTGGTGCCAATGCTGCAGGCATTTGGCAAATCATACCGAGCACCGGGCGCAATTACGGTTTGAAACAGACCCGCAATTATGATGCGCGTCGTGATGTTGTGGCCTCAACAACGGCCGCACTGGACATGATGCAGCGTCTTAACCGCATGTTTGACGGCGACTGGTTGTTAACCGTTGCGGCCTATAACAGCGGCGAAGGTCGGGTCATGAAGGCAATCAAAGCGAATAAAGCCCGCGGTTTACCCACGGACTTTTGGTCGCTCTCATTGCCACAGGAAACGAAGATTTACGTGCCTAAGATGCTGGCCCTGAGTGATATTCTCAAAAACAGCAAACGGTATGGTGTTGTCCTGCCTGGCACTGACGAAAGTCGTGCGTTGGCAAGAGTACGCCTGAATAGTCCGGTTGAAATGGCGCAGCTGGCTGATATGGCGGGTATCTCTGTCACTAAGCTGAAGACGTTTAACGCAGGCGTTAAAGGGTCGACCCTCGGTGCCAGCGGTCCGCAGTATGTGATGGTGCCGCAGAAGCATGCTAATCAGCTACGCGAGTCGTTGGCTTCAGGTGAAATTGCAGCCGTTCAGCCAGGCCTGTTAGCTGACAATGCACCACTCACCAGCCGCAGCTATAAGGTGCGCTCAGGCGATACGCTCTCAGGCATCGCTTCACGTCTTGGCGTAACGTCCAAAGATTTGCAGCAGTGGAATAATCTACGTGGTGCAGGTCTGAAAGTTGGTCAAAACCTGACGGTGGGTGCTGGTAGTAGCGCACAGCGTCTGGCCAACAATGACGACAGTATTACCTATCGTGTGCGCAAAGGTGATTCCCTCGCCAGCATTGCAAGGCATCACGGCGTAAACATCAAAGATGTGATGCGCTGGAATAGCGATACGGATAATCTGCAGCCTGGAGATCGGTTAACGCTGTTCGTGAAAAATAGTGCTACACCAGATTCCTGATGACAGAACGTCAAAAAAGGCACCGTTTCCCCCGGTGCCTTTTTTATTCAGACTGCTTTATGAGCTTCAAACATGATGGTGTCGCTGGTAAATGATCCATCGTCCTGCAGTTCAAAATAGTTTTTTACCTCCCGGGAAGCACTCTCCTGATACAGGCGAATGGCGTCGCTCAATGACTGCGGGGTACGCATCCGCGCAATCCAGGATGAGAACTCCAGCGGCAGACGGTCAGTTGTCAGCCGATCCGTGATAAACCCAACCTCATTCGCCAACGCCAGCCATTCTCCGCTGGCGTAATTTCTGACGTGCGATGTATCCCGCAGCGCCTCAACGGTTTGTAACCAGATATCCCGTACCGGGTGGCCAGGAGACATGACATCCATAATAATCAAGACGCCGCCCGGTTTTAAAACTCGTTTTGCTTCCCGCAGCGCCTGCCCGACATCATGCCAGTGATGGGCAGAATAGCGGCTGATCACCACATCAAAGCGCTCATCATCAAAAGGCAAGCGTTCTGCATAGCCCTGTTGGGTCGTAATATTATACAGCCCTTTTTCTTGTGCAGCCCCGGCAACTACTTCCAGCATACTTGCTGATAAATCATAAGCAGTGACCTGAGCGACCTGACTGGCGGCGGCAAAACTGGCGTGCCCTGCTCCACAGCCCAGATCCAGCACTTCAGCATGCGGCAGAGCAGCAAGACGCTCAGCCAACTGTTGCAAATCGCGACCGGAGGCATGGACGGCGCTGGTCAGATAGGCCCCGGCCTGCGAGCTAAATTGTTTATTGATATGATCGTGGTGGGTAGTGGTTGTCATGATGTGTCCTTTTATGAGTGAGAGTAAAGGGCAGCACCATCACAGGTCTGCCCGACGGCAGACCTGACATCCTTTATCTATCAGGTTTGCCGGGCGTGAATTCAACGAGTAGTGGATTATGATCGGAAGCGCGGGTCACCAGAACGGATGCTTCCCCGACGTTTAAACCACGATAGAAAATAAAATCCAGAGGACGTCCAAAGGCACGACGACGCTGGTCATCGGTAAATCGAACCTGGCGCAGCGACATTTCCCGGGAAAAGCGATAGAGCGCGTTCATACGCTGACGGCTCCAGGCATTGAAGTCTCCAGCCATAATCACCGGGCCGCTGTGATGCGCAATTTGATCGCCAATCGGCAGCAATTGTTTACTGTAAACATCCACGCCCAGACTAAAGTTGACCGCGTGAACGTTCACAACCATTAATAACCGGCCATCCGGCAGCGGATAAACCGTTACCAGAGCCGATTTAGACAGTCGTAACAGCGGCTCACGCTCCCGCAACGGGCAGCAGTAGACCGGGTGTGCAGCAGAGAGCGTCATCACGCCTGAGGGATGCTGAGGCAAAACGAATGCCGGCACTTGGTCGGCAGCAAGGTAGTTTGAGGTCGCAAATCGGATGAGTTCGGGCGTTGTTTGCGCTTCCTGGAGTAATACCAGATGGGCGTCTTTACCAAAGTTTTGCAGTACGGACTGCCACTCCGCGCGCTGTTGCTTAAAAATGTTCCAGACTAAGACCCGGATCTTTTCTTCACTGCTAAGCGGTGCGCCTGCTGGCAATGCCTGGCCGATACTCGCAAACGATCCCGGCGGCAAAATTCGCTCCGCAGGCTGTCCGGCGACATAACGCATTGCATAAGTATTTTTTCGCACTTTTGGCATTACACCTCAATTACAACCCGGTCCGGAAAACGAACAACTCCTACTGTTATAGGGATTTTAGCGCATACTTTCAACGCTAACCGACAGAAAGATTGATGAGTTTGGTAAACAAAAGATTCCTCATGACGCATTACATAACGCTTATAGTCTGCGATAAGCATTAATGTTTAAATAACAAAGATCGCCAGAATAACCGTATAGCTTTGCGCTTGGGGCAATAATGAAAGCAACATCTGATGAAATCGCGACATTTGTGGCGGTTGTAGAAAGCGGAAGCTTTAGCCGTGCCGCTGAACAACTTTGTCTGGCAAACTCAGCAATCAGCCGGACGGTTAAGAAGCTGGAAGCAAAGCTTGGTGTAAGCCTGTTAAACCGGACTACCCGCCAGCTCAGTCTGACTGAAGAGGGAGAACGCTACTTCAGGCGCGTACAGGTTGTTTTACAGGAAATGACAGCAGCCGAAAATGAGATTATTGAGACACATCATTCGCCACGCGGCCTGTTGCGTATAGATGCAGCTACGCCCGTGCTTTTGCATTATTTGATGCCGTTGGTTAAACCTTTCCGCGAACGTTATCCGGACGTCACACTTTCACTGGTTTCTTCAGAAACGTTTATCAATTTGATCGAGCGTAAAGTGGATGTCGCTATCCGCGCCGGTATTCTGACTGATTCCAGCCTGCGCGCCCGGCCGTTAATGACCAGTTACCGTAAGATTATTGCCTCGCCGGACTATATCTCTCGTCACGGGAAACCAGAGACCGTTGAAGAACTCAAACAGCATGTCTGCCTGGGTTTTACCGAGCCTGGTTCGTTGAATACATGGCCCATTTACTGTTGTGATGCACAGCTCTATGAAATTGTTTGCGGCATCTCTTCTAATAGCGGCGAGACGCTTAAACAACTTTGTCTCAGCGGCAATGGTGTTGCATGTTTGTCTGACTATATGATTGATAAAGAGATTGAGCGCGGGGAACTGGTAGAACTACTGGCAGATAAGCGAGTTCCTGTTGAAATGCCACTTAATGCTGTCTACTACAGTGACAGAGCGGTGAGTGCGAGGATCAGAGCGTTTATCGATTTTCTTAGCGAGCAAAATCGTTAGTGGAAATGTTAAAGCACAGATGGGATAAAGCAAAAAAAAACCCTGAGTAAATACTCAGGGCTCTTAATAAGTGGCGGAACGGACGGGACTCGAACCCGCGACCCCCTGCGTGACAGGCAGGTATTCTAACCGACTGAACTACCGCTCCACCGAATTTCTTTGTCACTGACCGGATGTCACTCCGGTTTACTGCTAATTTGATGCCTGGCAGTTCCCTACTCTCGCATGGGGAGACCCCACACTACCATCGGCGCTACGGCGTTTCACTTCTGAGTTCGGCATGGGGTCAGGTGGGACCACCGCGCTGTTGCCGCCAGGCAAATTCTGTTTATCAGGGTGCATTCCGCACACTGATTAATCTGGTTCAGGCTGAAAATCTCTCTCAAATCCGCCAAAACAGCTTCGGCGTTGTAAGGTTAAGCCTCACGGTTCATTAGTACCGGTTAGCTCAACGCATCGCTGCGCTTACACACCCGGCCTATCAACGTCGTCGTCTTCAACGTTCCTTCAGGAGACTTAAAGTCTCAGGGAGAACTCATCTCGGGGCAAGTTTCGTGCTTAGATGCTTTCAGCACTTATCTCTTCCGCATTTAGCTACCGGGCAGTGCCATTGGCATGACAACCCGAACACCAGTGATGCGTCCACTCCGGTCCTCTCGTACTAGGAGCAGCCCCCCTCAGTTCTCCAGCGCCCACGGCAGATAGGGACCGAACTGTCTCACGACGTTCTAAACCCAGCTCGCGTACCACTTTAAATGGCGAACAGCCATACCCTTGGGACCTACTTCAGCCCCAGGATGTGATGAGCCGACATCGAGGTGCCAAACACCGCCGTCGATATGAACTCTTGGGCGGTATCAGCCTGTTATCCCCGGAGTACCTTTTATCCGTTGAGCGATGGCCCTTCCATTCAGAACCACCGGATCACTATGACCTGCTTTCGCACCTGCTCGCGCCGTCACGCTCGCAGTCAAGCCAGCTTATGCCATTGCACTAACCTCCTGATGTCCGACCAGGATTAGCTGACCTTCGTGCTCCTCCGTTACGCTTTAGGAGGAGACCGCCCCAGTCAAACTACCCACCAGACACTGTCCGCAACCCGGATTACGGGCCCACGTTAGAACACCAGCCATTAAAGGGTGGTATTTCAAGGACGGCTCCATGCAGACTGGCGTCCACACTTCAAAGCCTCCCACCTATCCTACACATCAAGGACCAGTGTTCAGTGTCAAGCTATAGTAAAGGTTCACGGGGTCTTTCCGTCTTGCCGCGGGTACACTGCATCTTCACAGCGAGTTCAATTTCACTGAGTCCCGGGTGGAGACAGCCTGGCCATCATTACGCCATTCGTGCAGGTCGGAACTTACCCGACAAGGAATTTCGCTACCTTAGGACCGTTATAGTTACGGCCGCCGTTTACCGGGGCTTCGATCAGGAGCTTCTCTTGCGATAACCCCATCAATTAACCTTCCGGCACCGGGCAGGCGTCACACCGTATACGTCCACTTTCGTGTTTGCACAGTGCTGTGTTTTTAATAAACAGTTGCAGCCAGCTGGTATCTTCGACTGGTTTCAGCTCCGTGAGCAAGTCACTTCACCTACGCACCAGCGTGCCTTCTCCCGAAGTTACGGCACCATTTTGCCTAGTTCCTTCACCCGGGTTCTCTCAAGCGCCTTGGTATTCTCTACCTGACCACCTGTGTCGGTTTGGGGTACGATTTCGTGTTACCTGATGCTTAGAGGCTTTTCCTGGAAGCAGGGCATTTGTCACTTCAGCACCGTAGTGCCTCGTCATCACGCCTCAGTGTTAATGCGCAACCGGATTTACCTGGTCGCACCACCTTCACGCTTAAACCGGGACAACCGTCGCCCGGCCGACATAGCCTTCTCCGTCCCCCCTTCGCAGTAACACCAAGTACGGGAATATTAACCCGTTTCCCATCGACTACGCCTTTCGGCCTCGCCTTAGGGGTCGACTCACCCTGCCCCGATTAACGTTGGACAGGAACCCTTGGTCTTCCGGCGTGCGGGTTTTTCACCCGCATTATCGTTACTTATGTCAGCATTCGCACTTCTGATACCTCCAGCAGCCCTCACAGGCCACCTTCAACGGCTTACAGAACGCTCCCCTACCCAACAACGCATAAGCGTCGCTGCCGCAGCTTCGGTGCATGGTTTAGCCCCGTTACATCTTCCGCGCAGGCCGACTCGACCAGTGAGCTATTACGCTTTCTTTAAATGATGGCTGCTTCTAAGCCAACATCCTGGCTGTCTGGGCCTTCCCACATCGTTTCCCACTTAACCATGACTTTGGGACCTTAGCTGGCGGTCTGGGTTGTTTCCCTCTTCACGACGGACGTTAGCACCCGCCGTGTGTCTCCCGTGATAACATTCTTCGGTATTCGCAGTTTGCATCGGATCGGTAAGTCGGGATGACCCCCTGGCCGAAACAGTGCTCTACCCCCGAAGATGAGTTCACGAGGCGCTACCTAAATAGCTTTCGGGGAGAACCAGCTATCTCCCGGTTTGATTGGCCTTTCACCCCCAGCCACAGGTCATCCGCTAATTTTTCAACATTAGTCGGTTCGGTCCTCCAGTTAGTGTTACCCAACCTTCAACCTGCCCATGGCTAGATCACCGGGTTTCGGGTCTATACCCTGCAACTTAACGCCCAATTAAGACTCGGTTTCCCTCCGGCTCCCCTATACGGTTAACCTTGCTACAGAATATAAGTCGCTGACCCATTATACAAAAGGTACGCAGTCACCCCACAAGGAGGCTCCCACTGCTTGTACGTACACGGTTTCAGGTTCTTTTTCACTCCCCTCGCCGGGGTTCTTTTCGCCTTTCCCTCACGGTACTGGTTCACTATCGGTCAGTCAGGAGTATTTAGCCTTGGAGGATGGTCCCCCCATATTCAGACAGGATACCACGTGTCCCGCCCTACTCTTCGAGTTCACAGTGCGTGTGATTTTGTGTACGGGACTATCACCCTGTACCGCCGGACTTTCCAGACCGTTCCACTACCACACACGCTGATTCAGACTCCGGGCTCCTCCCCGTTCGCTCGCCGCTACTGGGGGAATCTCGGTTGATTTCTTTTCCTCGGGGTACTTAGATGTTTCAGTTCCCCCGGTTCGCCTCATGCCACTATGTATTCATGACATGATAGTGCAACGGATTGCACTGGGTTTCCCCATTCGGGTATCGCCGGGTATAACGGTTCATATCACCTTACCGGCGCTTATCGCAGATTAGCACGCCCTTCATCGCCTCTGACTGCCAGGGCATCCACCGTGTACGCTTAGTCGCTTAACCTCACAACCCGAAGCTGTTTCACTTCAGTGTTGCGAAAATTTGAGAGACCCACGAACAACTCGCGTTGTTCAGTGTTTTTCAATTTTCAGCTTGATCCAGATTTTTAAAGAGCAAATATCTCAAACATGACTCGTGAGTCAGTTTTGAGATACGTTTGGTTGTGCCTTTCACCCACAGCCAGCAAGTGGCGTCCCCTAGGGGATTCGAACCCCTGTTGCCGCCGTGAAAGGGCGGAGTCCTAACCGCTAGACGAAGGGGACACGGAGTGTCGCGACTTCGCAGCCGTCTTGCTCGTTACTTTTCATCAGACAATCTGTGTGAGCACTTCAAAGGCAGGTTCTTTAAGGTAAGGAGGTGATCCAACCGCAGGTTCCCCTACGGTTACCTTGTTACGACTTCACCCCAGTCATGAATCACAAAGTGGTAAGCGCCCTCCCGAAGGTTAAGCTACCTACTTCTTTTGCAACCCACTCCCATGGTGTGACGGGCGGTGTGTACAAGGCCCGGGAACGTATTCACCGTGGCATTCTGATCCACGATTACTAGCGATTCCGACTTCACGGAGTCGAGTTGCAGACTCCGATCCGGACTACGACATACTTTATGAGGTCCGCTTGCTCTCGCGAGGTCGCTTCTCTTTGTATATGCCATTGTAGCACGTGTGTAGCCCTGGTCGTAAGGGCCATGATGACTTGACGTCATCCCCACCTTCCTCCAGTTTATCACTGGCAGTCTCCTTTGAGTTCCCGGCCGGACCGCTGGCAACAAAGGATAAGGGTTGCGCTCGTTGCGGGACTTAACCCAACATTTCACAACACGAGCTGACGACAGCCATGCAGCACCTGTCTCACGGTTCCCGAAGGCACAAATCCATCTCTGGATTCTTCCGTGGATGTCAAGACCAGGTAAGGTTCTTCGCGTTGCATCGAATTAAACCACATGCTCCACCGCTTGTGCGGGCCCCCGTCAATTCATTTGAGTTTTAACCTTGCGGCCGTACTCCCCAGGCGGTCGACTTAACGCGTTAGCTCCGGAAGCCACGCCTCAAGGGCACAACCTCCAAGTCGACATCGTTTACGGCGTGGACTACCAGGGTATCTAATCCTGTTTGCTCCCCACGCTTTCGCACCTGAGCGTCAGTCTTTGTCCAGGGGGCCGCCTTCGCCACCGGTATTCCTCCAGATCTCTACGCATTTCACCGCTACACCTGGAATTCTACCCCCCTCTACAAGACTCCAGTCTGACAGTTTCGAATGCAGTTCCCGGGTTGAGCCCGGGGATTTCACATCCGACTTGTCAGACCGCCTGCGTGCGCTTTACGCCCAGTAATTCCGATTAACGCTTGCACCCTCCGTATTACCGCGGCTGCTGGCACGGAGTTAGCCGGTGCTTCTTCTGCGGGTAACGTCAATCAACGTGGTTATTAACCACATCGCCTTCCTCCCCGCTGAAAGTACTTTACAACCCGAAGGCCTTCTTCATACACGCGGCATGGCTGCATCAGGCTTGCGCCCATTGTGCAATATTCCCCACTGCTGCCTCCCGTAGGAGTCTGGACCGTGTCTCAGTTCCAGTGTGGCTGGTCATCCTCTCAGACCAGCTAGGGATCGTCGCCTTGGTGAGCCGTTACCCCACCAACCAGCTAATCCCATCTGGGCACATCCGATGGCAAGAGGCCCGAAGGTCCCCCTCTTTGGTCCGAAGACGTTATGCGGTATTAGCTACCGTTTCCAGTAGTTATCCCCCTCCATCAGGCAGTTTCCCAGACATTACTCACCCGTCCGCCACTCGTCAGCGAAGCAGCAAGCTGCTTCCTGTTACCGTTCGACTTGCATGTGTTAGGCCTGCCGCCAGCGTTCAATCTGAGCCATGATCAAACTCTTCAATTTAAGTTTGATGCTCAAAGAATTAAACTTCGTAATGAATTACGTGTTCACTCTGAGACTTGGTATTTCTTTTTGCCTTTCGGCATTTAAGAATCCGTATCTTCGAGTGCCCACACAGATTGTCTGATAAATTGTTAAAGAGCAGTTGCGACGCGGCTTACAGCTCACCGTCGCGAGGTGGCGTATATTACGCTTTCCTCTTTCAGAGTCAACCCTAAATTTCAGGATTTTTCTCTTCAACCGGCCCGGCTGTTTGTGTGAAGTGATTCACATCCGCCGTGTCGATGGAGGCGCATTATAGGGAGTTCGCGCCGTATGACAAGGGGAAAAATGCAATTTTATTTCAACCGGTCACCTTTTGAGCACAATGCTTGTTTTTAGCGCTTTTTAATGGCCCCAGGCAGGTCTGCCAGGCTGTTAATCACCCAATCAGCCGCGTTCTCTGCGTCTTCGGTTACCGGTTTACCGGTTCGCACCAGTACTTTTGTCCCGACGCCAGCTGCTGTTGCCGCCTGCATATCTTCCAGTTTGTCGCCCACCATATAAGAAGCGGCCATATCAATGTGCAGATAGTCTTTTGCTGAGAGCAGCATTCCCGGATGGGGCTTACGGCAATCACAGGTCTGACGGAATTCTTCCACGCTGCCCTGCGGATGATGAGGACAATAGTAGATGCCATCTAAATCGACACCCCGGTCTGCCAGCGACCAGTCCATCCATTCCGTCAGCGTTTCAAACTGCTCTTCGGTGAACTTACCGCGCGCAATGCCAGACTGGTTCGTTACCAGCACCAGCGCATAGCCCATCTCTTTTAATTCACGCATGGCGTCGATCACGCCATCAATAAATTCAAATGCATCAATTTCGTGTACATAACCGTGATCGACATTAAGCGTGCCGTCACGATCGAGAAATATAGCTGGTACTGATTTTGCCACCGCATTGCTCCTGAAAAAGGCATGTTGCGTTAGTATCGCATGTTTCAGCAGCCATTAAAGCGCTGAAAGCAGAAAGCCCGATTGATTTAGCCGTCTGGATGCCTTAACATCCATCAGATTGACGGTCATTCCCCGTCTATGGCAGAAGAAAATGCCACGGCCAACACCAGAGCGATAACAAATACTCTAATGATTAAACTTTCCAATATTACTAAGGTTTTCCAGCAAGGGAATCATACTATTCACGCGCTGAACGATGTCAGCCTGCATATCCCTGCCGGACAAATCTACGGCGTCATTGGCGCTTCCGGTGCGGGTAAAAGTACGCTTATCCGCTGCGTAAACTTACTTGAGCGCCCGACGCAGGGGAGCGTGCAGGTTGACGGCCAGGAACTGACTACGCTTTCTGCTTCCGCCCTCACAAAAGCGCGCCGCCAGATAGGCATGATTTTCCAGCATTTTAACCTGCTGGCCTCGCGTACCGTTTTTGGTAACGTTGCGCTGCCGCTCGAACTGGATGCTACGCCGCGTGAAGAAATCAATCGCCGGGTAAAAGAGCTGCTCGACCTGGTAGGTCTGAGTGATAAACATGACAGCTACCCTGCCAATCTTTCCGGCGGACAAAAACAGCGTGTGGCCATTGCCCGCGCCCTTGCCAGCAATCCGAAAGTTTTGCTGTGTGATGAAGCCACCAGCGCCCTCGATCCAGCCACCACGCGTTCTATTCTCGAACTACTGAAGGATATCAACCGTCGTTTAGGGCTGACTATTCTGCTAATCACCCATGAAATGGATGTGGTAAAGCGTATCTGCGATTGCGTGGCGGTGATTAGCAACGGTGAGCTTATCGAGCAGGATAAAGTCAGCGAAGTGTTTTCTCACCCGAAAACCCCGCTGGCGCAACAGTTTATTCAGTCCACGCTGCATCTGGATATTCCGGAAGATTATCTGCTGCGTTTGAAAGCCGAATCGACAGCGGATAGCGTGCCGATGCTGCGCATGGAATTTACCGGCCAGTCGGTCGACGCTCCGCTGCTGTCAGAAACCGCTCGTCGTTTTAACGTTAACAATAATATTATCAGCGCGCAGATGGATTATGCCGGTGGCGTTAAGTTCGGCATTATGCTGACCGAAATGCACGGCGCGCAACAAGATACACAAGCTGCCATTGCCTGGCTGCAGGAACACCACGTGAAAGTAGAGGTACTGGGTTATGTCTGAGCCAATGATGTGGTTGTTACTGCGTGGCGTATGGGAAACGCTGGCCATGACCTTTGTTTCCGGTTTTTTCGGCTTTGTCATCGGCCTGCCAGTAGGCGTACTTTTATATGTGACTCGTCCGGGGCAAATCATTGAGAATGCGAAGCTTTACCGCACGCTGTCGGCGCTGGTAAACATCTTCCGTTCCATTCCGTTCATTATTTTACTGGTATGGATGATTCCGTTTACCCGGGTGATTGTTGGCACCTCTATTGGTTTACAGGCCGCCATAGTGCCACTTACCGTCGGTGCAGCACCCTTTATTGCCCGTATGGTTGAGAATGCGCTGCTGGAGATCCCTGCCGGGCTGATTGAAGCCTCGCGTGCAATGGGAGCCACGCCAATGCAGATCGTACGCAAAGTGCTGCTGCCGGAAGCCTTGCCGGGCCTGGTGAACGCCGCAACAATCACGCTGATTACGCTGGTCGGCTACTCCGCAATGGGCGGTGCTGTTGGCGCAGGCGGCCTCGGGCAGATAGGCTACCAGTATGGTTATATCGGGTATAACGCCACGGTAATGAATACGGTTCTGGTATTACTCGTCGTTCTGGTTTATTTAATTCAGTTCGCAGGCGATCGTATCGTCCGTTCTGTCACTCACAAATAGCATCACACAACACTAATACGCTAAGTAAGGAAATAGTATGACGTTCAAATTTAAAACCTTTGCGGCAGTCGGAGCGTTGATCGGTTCTCTGGCCCTGGCGGGTTGCGGCCAGGACGAAAAAGATCCCAACCATATTAAAGTCGGCGTGATTGTCGGTGCGGAACAACAGGTTGCCGAAGTCGCGCAAAAAGTGGCGAAAGAAAAATACGGCCTGGACGTCGAACTGGTGACGTTTAATGACTACGTACTGCCGAACGAAGCGTTGAGCAAAGGCGATATCGATGCCAATGCTTTCCAGCATAAACCGTATCTGGATCAGCAAATCAAAGATCGCGGCTATAAGCTGGCTATCGCCGGAAACACCTTTGTTTATCCGATCGCGGGCTACTCCAAAAAAATCAAATCGATTGATGAATTACAGGATGGCTCACAGATTGCCGTGCCTAACGATCCCACCAACCTTGGACGCTCTCTGCTGCTGCTGCAAAAACAGGGTCTGATCAAATTGAAAGACGGCGTGGGCCTGCTGCCAACCGTTCTCGACGTTACGGAAAATCCGAAAAACCTGAAGCTGGTTGAACTGGAAGCGCCTCAGTTGCCGCGTTCACTGGACGATGCACAAATCGCGCTGGCGGTCATTAATACGACCTATGCCAGCCAGATCGGCCTGACCCCGGCGAAAGATGGTATCTTCGTTGAAGACAAGGATTCCCCGTATGTGAACCTGATCGTGGCGCGTGAAGATAATAAAGACGCGGAAAACGTGAAAAAGTTTGTTCAGGCTTATCAGTCGGATGAAGTTTATCAGGAAGCGAACAAAGTGTTTAACGGCGGCGCTGTTAAAGGCTGGTAATCTTTTCTCTCTGTAATATCATTCAGGACGGGCTTATGCCCGTCTTGTCATTTATGCGGGCACCTGATTCAATAGTTCACCACCCAGTTATTCATTGAGGAAATATTATGCGTGCTTTACCGATCTGTTTAGTCGCACTGATGCTCAGCGGCTGCTCCATATTAAGCAGATCTCCCGTCGAACCTGTTCAAAGCACCACTGTCCCGCCAAAAGCGGAACCCGCAAAACCAAAAACAACCTATGCCGCGCCGGTAAAAATTTATACGGATGCAGAAGCATTAGTCGGTAAACCTTTCCGCGATCTGGGTGAAGTCTCGGGCGATTCCTGCCAGGCGTCGAATCAGGATTCACCGCCGAATATCCCGACTGCCCGTAAACGTATGCAGATTAATGCCTCCAAAATGCATGCCAATGCCGTTCTGCTGCACAGCTGTGAAGTCACCAGCGGTACGCCGGGCTGCTATCGTCAGGCCGTCTGCGTCGGTTCCGCACTTAACGTTTCGGCAAAATGAGTGCATTTCAGTTTGAGCAGATAGGGGTTATTCACTCACCTTATAAAGAGAAGTTTGCCGTACCGCGTCAGCCAGGGCTGGTGAAAAGCGCAGGCGGCGAACTTCATCTGCTTGCACCTTATAACCAGGCTGAAGCCGTACGAGGCCTGGAGACATTCAGTCATTTGTGGATTGTCTTCGTCTTCCATCAGACCATGGAAGGCGGCTGGCGTCCCACGGTACGCCCTCCCCGCCTGGGCGGTAATGCCAGAATGGGCGTTTTTGCCACACGCTCCACCTTTCGTCCTAATCCTGTCGGTATGTCGCTGGTTGAGCTAAAAGACATACGCTGCCATAAAGAACAGGTGATCCTGCGATTGGGCGGGCTGGATCTGGTAGATGGCACACCGGTTATTGATATTAAACCCTACCTGCCCTTCGCTGAATCATTGCCCGAGGCCAGTGCGGGTTACGCCCAACAGCCGCCGATGGCGGATATGCCAGTGACCTTTACTTCTGACGTTGAGCGGCAGCTTCTCGCCCTGCAAAAATGTTACCCGAATTTCAAAACCTTTATTTCCGAAGTGCTGGCGCAGGATCCGCGCCCGGCCTACCGCAAAGAGGAAGAAGCGGGTAAAACCTACGCCGTATGGCTGGAGGACTTCAACGTCCGCTGGCGCGTCAGCGAGGCCGGATTTGAAGTGTTTGCTCTGGAAGCACGCTAATTTTATCGCTCTCTCTTTTGGCATCCCCGCCACACTGGTAAACTAAACCACTTTTTTTGCGTCAGGCTCGCACTGAGCCTGTTCCGATCGTCCAAATGGAACCGTAACAACATGCGTACTAGCCAATATCTGCTCTCCACTCTGAAGGAGACACCTGCCGACGCCGAGGTCATCAGCCACCAGCTGATGCTGCGCGCCGGGATGATCCGTAAGCTGGCCTCCGGGTTATACACCTGGCTGCCGACCGGCCTGCGCGTTCTGAAAAAAGTCGAAAACATCGTGCGTGAAGAGATGAACAACGCCGGTGCCATCGAGGTGTCAATGCCAGTGGTTCAACCGGCTGATTTGTGGGTTGAGAGCGGTCGTTGGGAGCAGTACGGCCCGGAACTGCTGCGTTTCGTTGACCGTGGGGAGCGTCCATTCGTTCTCGGTCCGACACACGAAGAAGTGATCACCGACCTGATCCGTAATGAGCTGAATTCGTATAAACAACTGCCGCTGAACTTCTTCCAGATCCAGACCAAATTCCGTGATGAAGTGCGTCCGCGCTTTGGCGTCATGCGTTCCCGCGAATTCCTGATGAAAGACGCCTACTCTTTCCATACCTCGCAGGAATCACTGCAGGAAACTTATGATGTCATGTACGCCGCCTACAGCAAAATCTTCAGCCGTATGGGTCTGGATTTCCGTGCGGTTCAGGCGGATACCGGCTCTATTGGCGGTAGCGCCTCGCATGAATTCCAGGTTCTGGCGCAGAGCGGCGAAGACGATGTGATCTTCTCCGATACCTCTGACTATGCCGCTAACATTGAGTTTGCTGAAGCAGTGGCTCCCACAGCACCGCGCGCCGCCGCCACTCAGGAAATGACCGTGGTGGATACGCCGAATGCCAAAACCATCGCTGAGCTGGTTGAGCAGTTCACTCTGCCGATTGAAAAAACGGTTAAAACGCTGCTGGTGAAAACCGTTGAAGGCAGCCAGTCTCCGCTGATCGCCCTGCTGGTTCGCGGCGATCATGAGCTGAATGAAGTTAAAGCAGAAAAACTGCCGCAGGTGGCCAGCCCGCTGACCTTCGCGACCGAAGACGAGATCCGCGCGCTGGTGAATGCCGGTCCGGGTTCCCTCGGCCCGGTTAACCTGCCAATTCCGGTGGTGATTGACCGTACCGTTGCCGCCATGAGCGACTTCGCTGCGGGCGCGAACATCGACGGCAAACACTATTTCGGTGTCAACTGGGATCGCGATGTGGCGACGCCAGAAGTGGCTGATATCCGTAACGTGGTCGCAGGCGATCCGAGCCCGGATGGACAAGGCACGCTGCTCATTAAACGTGGTATCGAAGTCGGCCATATCTTCCAGCTCGGCACCAAATATTCTGAAGCGCTGAAAGCCTCAGTACAGGGTGAAGATGGTCGTAACCAGATCCTGACCATGGGCTGCTACGGCATTGGAGTAACACGCGTGGTGGCGGCAGCCATCGAGCAGAACTTTGACGATCGCGGTATCGTGTGGCCTGATGCTATCGCACCGTTCCAGGTTGCCATTCTGCCGATGAACATGCACAAGTCTTTCCGCGTTCAGGAACTGGCAGAGAAGCTGTATGCCGAATTGCGCGCCCAGGGCATTGAGGTGCTGATGGACGATCGTAAAGAGCGTCCGGGCGTGATGTTTGCCGACATGGAGCTGATTGGTATTCCGCACACTATCGTGCTGGGCGACCGTAACCTCGACAATGACGATATTGAATATAAATATCGCCGTAACGGTGAGAAACAGCTGATCAAGACTGGCGACATCGTTAGCTATCTGGTCAAACAGATCAAAGGCTAACTGCCGACGTTGACGTGATATAGCCCCGCGCCAGCCAGCGCGGGGCTTTTTTTATTCCGCACATCCTTTATCGGGCACAAAAGTCATCTTGCTGTCAGGCGTTAACACTTTGACCTGCTCCCGGGTACCGGACTCAGTCCTGAGCGAAAAGTGGCCTTCCATCAGCACCAGCACTGGCTTATCTTCCCCGCGTGCTCCCGCATTTTGTACGGTGTTGTCCATTACCACCGATTTCTCTGTCACACAGTCGGTAAAGGTCGCCATCCCCGCGACGGCGCGATACATACCGCGCATTGCCATCGGCGTGTCCGGCAAACTGGCGGTCACCGGTTCAAGCGTGTGATTAAACGGTGACGTAATGGGATTACCAGCACGATCGAGCATCTCCAGCGCCTCGCCCTTCGCATGGTAGTAATATTTTTCGCCTTGCGTATCCGTCAGCACCAGCTTGTCAGCGGTTCGTGCCCACGTACCGTAGGTGGCAAAAGCGGCATTTTTTTCTCCGCTGCCGAGATAATGCGAGTTCATCACCCAGCTTCCGTCTTTCTCCAGAAAGAGTGATGTCTCAATCCCTGCGCAATCGGCGCAGGGCAGTACGCCACGCCAGCTTTGCTGCATCGGTTTCAGTTCTGCCAGGTCGGGTTGAACCGTCTCTACCCCGGCGCGGTGATTACAGCCGATAAGCGCAACCAGCGCCCACGCCGCTACAGCGGATAATATGACTTTTTTCACCTCAGATTCCTTATGATGTTATCTTCCCCGACTCACTCCGCTGAGCGTTTCACCTTTCCACGTAGCGATTTCACCGAAGATTTTTGCGCTTTTGACGCCAGCCTGCGTTCTTTCGAGGCGCGCGTCGGGCGTGTCGGGCGACGGCTTTTTTGCACCACCGTCAGCTCCTGAATTACCGACACCAGCCGGGCAATCGCGGCTTCCCGGTTCATCTCCTGCGTCCGGTGCTCCTGTGATTTAATGATGATCGTCCCGTCATCAGTGATCAAATGGTGGCTGGCGGCAAGAAGACGTTCTTTATAGTAATCTGGCAGCGTTGATGCCCGGATGTCAAAACGTAAATGGATCGCCGTTGAGGTTTTATTCACATTTTGTCCGCCAGCTCCTTGCGCACGAATGGCGGTAATGGTGAATTCATCCTCACCGATTGCCACGCTACCGGATAGGGCGATCATGCGGGCTGCTGCCAGGCGGTGAGCTGGATTTCCAGATTATTGTCGTTATCCGACAACCAGATCGTTCCTTCCTGAATCGTCGCCTGTAAGGTCATGGTGCGGGTTGCGAAAGCACTCAATTGCGCCAGCTGCGCATCATCCAGATACCAGATACTCAGATTTTTAAACTGCGACAGTTTACGTTGGTTCTGTTGCCACCAGATGTCGGCCGCGCGGCTGTTGTAAGTAAATAGCGCTACCCCGGCAGACTGGGAGCAGGCTTTTTTTACCCGGCGCTCGTCCGGCAGACCCAGATCAATCCACAAATCAATGCCCATATGATCGTTGCGCAGCCAGAGTTCCGGCTCATCTTCTGCGCTCAGCCCACGGGTAAACTGAAGACGTTCATTAGCGTATTTAATCCATGCCAGCAGACGCAGCATCATCCGCTCCTGCGTTTCTGAGGGATGACGCGCCAGAGTGAGCGTCGCATCAAGATAGTGATGACGATCCATATCGGCTACGTTAACAACCGCTTTATAAATTGTCGCTTTTAGCGCCATGAAACTGCTCCTTCAAAAAGTAGCCTCTATTGTAGCGAAAACAGGAGCAAAAGGCTGTTCTGTGTTAGCCAGATACGTTTTCATCCCGCTGATATTGCTTACTTGATTATGGTATAGTCGCCTTGCTAAACAGGGTTTATCTTCGTAGGCTTAAACTTGCATCCACGATGTAGTCAGAGCATTGACAGGAGGGAATGTGGAACAATATTGTGAGTTAATACGCAAGCGGTATGCGGAAATCGCCAGCGGAGATTTGGGGTATGTCCCGGATGCGCTGGGTTGCGTACTTAAAGTGCTCAATGAAATGGCTGCGGATGATGCCCTTTCAGAGTCGGTCAGAGAAAAGGCGGCGTATGCTGCCGCGAACTTACTGGTGAGCGATTATGTCAATGAATGAAACGTATCAACCCATCAATTGCGATGACTATGACAATCTCGAGCTCGCCTGCCAGCATCACCTTTTACTGACGCTGGAACTGAAAGACGGTGAAGTACTGAAGGCGAAAGCCGCTGATTTAGTCTCGCGCAAAAACGTAGAGTATCTGGTTGTTGAGGCGTCCGGCACCAGCCGTGAGCTGCGCCTGGACAAAATTACCAGCTTTAGTCATCCGGATATTGGCACCGTGGTGGTGAGCGAATCCTGATGCGTCCTCTTGTCGGGTAAGCGTTGCATTACCCGACATTTCCCCGCTCCTGCACCAGCGTCATGCCAGTACCTACCTCCACCTGCCCTTCCCGTGTGATAAAGTAACCTGCCGCGGCCACCAGCGTTTCGCCGTAAAACAGCAGCGGCGTAGTATCACGATGCCAGGGCGCGACGCCCAGTTCCTGCCAAATTTTTTTGAGCTTGCGTCCGCCGTTGCGCCCGACAATATGCAACGTTCCCGCTGCTTTAAAACGGATCGAAACCGGCTCATCGGCCAGCGGCAAACGTAAGTCGCCGCCCGGCACCAGCGATAGCTGGCCCAGTCCATCGGGTAGCGGTAACGGCTGGCAGATATCAGGCCAGAGAAAAATATTACCCGTCTGTGCCGGACGCGGTGTGACCCACCATAACTTGCGCTGATAGCGGCGAAGTTCAAATAACCCCATTCGCAGGCAGGGCGAGGCATCTTCACGCGCCAGGACCATCTCCTGCCAGATGCGCGCCAGCATCTCGCGTGACGGCA
Organism: Superficieibacter sp. HKU1; assembly: GCF_029319185.1. Classification (NCBI taxonomy): domain Bacteria; kingdom Pseudomonadati; phylum Pseudomonadota; class Gammaproteobacteria; order Enterobacterales; family Enterobacteriaceae; genus Superficieibacter; species Superficieibacter sp. HKU1. The sequence continues at coordinate 1,074,815 of NZ_CP119754.1, read as the reverse complement.
TCGGCGCACCGTGGCCAGCCAGCCAGCGGCGCAGTATCGCGGCGCGAAATACCGGGCTTTTGGCCTGTAACGGCGACAGATCCAGCGCGCCGTACTCATCCACAAGTGAACATAATTCATCGCCAAGCAATTCATCCAGCAACTGCTCCTGCTCGGCGCACAGTTCCGCGCTACGCGCGGTAGCCTGAGCAAAATGCGGCCAGCGCGCGTTCAACTGCGGCAGTACCTGTAAACGCAGAAAGTTGCGGTCGTAGGCATCATCCTGATTGCTCTCATCTTCTATCCAGCGCAGCTGATGGCGCTCAGCCCACTGATACAGCGCATGTCGGCTTTCACCCAGCAGAGGGCGAATCAAAACGGTATCAGCAAATGACGAGACGCGCGCCATCGCGGATAGCCCCGCCGGGCCGCTGCCGCGTTTGAGCGCCAGTAAAAACGTTTCACACTGATCGTCAAGATGCTGCGCCGTTACCAGCACCTCCCCCGGCAGCAGGGCTTCGCGAAAAGCCTGATACCGTGCCTGCCGCGCGTGCGCCTCGGTCCCCAGCCCTTCATTAACCAGCGTTACCCGCTTCACACTCAGTGGCACCTGCCACTGCTGGCAAACATCCTCGCAGTGCGTTACCCAGCCATCGGCAAACGGGCTGATGCCGTGATGGATATGAATAGCGCGCAGGGCGACATCCGGCGACTGTCTGCGCCAGCACACCATTTGATGCAGCAGAACCGTGGAGTCGAGTCCGCCGCTGAAGGCAATCAGAAACTGGCGGTGAGGATGGAGAGAATGGGCGATGGCTGGCAGCGTCATGATCGAACTGGCTAAAGGAACATTGCCCGGAACGTTACCGGGCAACGGACGGATTGGCAAGCGTTACTGCTGGTAAAGCTCCAGCGGCAGGCCATCGGGATCGTTAAAGAAGGTGAAGCGCTTATCGGTAAACGGATCGATACGTACCGGCTCGCAGGCCACGCCGTGATCCTCCAGATGCGCCACGGCCTGGTCAATGTCATCCACGCTGAACGCCAGATGCCGCAAACCGCAGGCTTCCGGACGACTGGGACGCGAGGGCGGAAAAGGAAATGAAAAAAGCTCGATAACATACTGACCATTAAGCGCCAGATCGCCCTTCCAGGAATCGCGCTCGGCGCGATAAAACTCGCCCTGCAGCGTAAACCCCAGAATGTCGCAATAAAACGCCTTACTTGTGGCGTAATCCGTGGCAATAATCGCAATATGATGAACCTGTTTTAAACCCAGCATAATCTTCTCCTTAACGTATGCCAGCACGTTACTGCCCTGCCAGAGGCTCTGCAAGTGCTCACGCGCTTTTTAAGACTCTCACCCGATAAACGCCCTCTTCATCACGCTTCGCACCGTGGATATCGGTTTCAAAACCAGGATAGTGACGACCTACAGAACACAGCATCAGCAGGAAATCGAGCACCGCCCGGCTTTCTTCGGTGATCATCTCACCCGGCATCAACAGCGGCACACCCGGCGGGTACGGCAGGATCATATTCGCCGAGATACGCCCCACCAGCTTCTCCAGCTCAATCGTTTCCACATCCCCTTTGATCTGGCGCTGCCATGCCTGATGCGGCGTCATTTTCATTTCCGGTAATACGTCAAACGCTCGCAGCATCAGGCGGGAAAGATCGTGCTGGCGGATGAGCTTGTGGATCCCCTGCGCCAGATCCTGAATGCGCATATTGCGGTAGAAATCAGGATCTTCGGCATAGAGATCCGGCAGCATGTTTTTTACCCGCAGATTGAGATCGTAGGCGCGCTTAAACTCGGTCAGGCCGCGTAATAATCCCATCGCACGGGTTTTATCGATACCGATGCTGAACAGAAAGAGCAGGTTATAGGGCCCGGTTTTCTCCACCACTACGCCGCGCTCGTCGAGGAATTTCGCCACCAGCGCAGCGGGGATCCCCTCCTCGCTCATGATCCCCTGTTCATCCATGCCGGGCGTTAAGATCGTCACTTTGACCGGATCGAGAAACATATGATCGGCGTCGGCGTCGTTAAACCCGTGCCACGTTTCGCCGGGTGCCACCGGCCAGCATTCCGCTTCATCGACCTCTTCCGGCTGCCAGATATCGAAGAACCAGCCCTCCGATTCCTCTCTCAGCCGCTGAACCTCCTTACGAAAATGCAGCGCCCGTTCGACGGAGCGGTTAATGAGCCGTTTACCCGGATTGCCGCGCAGCATCGCCGCCGCCGTTTCAATCGAGGCGACGATCGGGTAGCTTGGCGAGGTTGAGGTATGCATCATAAAGGCTTCATTAAAGGTGTCCTCATCGTAATCACCTTTAATATGGATAAGCGAGGCCTGAGAAAGTGCGGCGAGCATTTTGTGCGTCGACTGAGTTTCAAAAATCACTTTCCCCGGTACGCGATCGCCGCTCATCCCGCTTTTTCCCTGATAAATCGGGTGGAAGTGAGTATAGGGAACCCAGGCCGAATCAAAATGAATTGATGGCACATCCAGCGTCTGCTTGATCCAGTTAGTGTTATACAGCAGGCCGTCATAGGTCGAGTTGGTGATCACCGCGTGCACCGGCCACTGCGCCTGCGGCGCGGCGGCGACCTTTTCGCTCAGGCTTTCGCGGGTAAACTCACTCCGTGGAATACCGCCGAGGATCCCCAGCGCGTTACGCGTCGGCTTGAGCCACAGCGGCACGACGTCGCTCATCATCAGCAAATGCGCCAGCGACTTGTGGCAGTTACGGTCAATCAACAGCGTACTGCCGGTCGGCGCAGCGTACATCCCGACAATCTTATTCGAGGTCGATGTGCCGTTGGTGACCATATAGCTTTGCTCCGCGCCAAAAGTGCGGGCGATATATTCTTCAGCTTCGAGATGCGGACCGGTATGATCGAGCAGCGAGCCAAGTTCGGTTACCGAAATCGACACGTCCGCTTTCAGCGTATTGCCACCAAAAAAATCATAAAACAGACAGCCGACCGGGCTTTTCTGATAAGCCGTTCCTGCCATATGTCCAGGCGTACAGAACGTGTACTTTCCCTCTTTGACATAGTTGAACAGCGCTTTGGTAAACGGCGGCGTGATGTTGTCCAGATATTCACCGGTATATTGATGAATACGGCCCGCGATATCCTCAGCAACGCCCAGCGAATATTCGAAAAACCACAGCGCCATTCGCATGTCATGCACGCTGACGTCCAGCGTCGAATGCGTATTGATAAAGGCATACAGCGGAAGGTATTCGTTGAGCTGGTTAATCTCGCTGCATAAATCAACGGAATATTCATCCCAGTCGAAAATGACGCCGCAAATACGCGGGTTGTGCTCAATAAATTTCAGCAGATCGGAACTGTTTTGCGGCCAGATGATTTTGAAGCCCTGCGCCAGAAGCGCACTTTCAAGCTCTTTGATTGGCTCGTCTTTATAATAGACCCCGTGCGGCCCCATGATAGCTATGATATTCACGCGTTACTCCTGAAAAAACCATAGCTAAGCATAGTAACAATCACGCCAGCGCGTTGCACTGGCGTGATTTATTTCATTACAGCGCTTTCCACGCATCCTGCCAGGCAATACCTGCACCAGGCTCGTAGTAGGAAGGCGCCACATTACACCAGGCTCCTGCCGGCATCGGCTTACATTGATACAGCACGCCGTGGTTATTGACGATATCGTCAGATTTCCATTTCGTTTTCGCGCTCCATGCCGGATAAACGGTGGAATCGTCCTGGCCTGCTTTCGCTTTAACGTTCAGCGTATAGCTGGTCATGCTGCTCAGAGAACCATCGCTCACTTTCAGACTGATGACATACTGCGCGTCTTTGTCTTTCGCCGGCGCGTTAAACGTGATGACGGCTTTGTCTGCCCCACTGAGCGTCTGACCATCCTGCGACATCCAGGTATAGGTGAGTTTGTCACCGTTGGCATCCGTCGATCCCGCAGCGCTCAGGGAGACCTTACTTCCCGCCTCTACCGCACCAACTGGACCAGCAATGTGTGCGACCGGCGCAACGTTAGCGGCAGGCGCTGGTGTCGGCGTCGGAGCCGGTTCCGGTGTGGGTTCAGGCTTCGCGTTGCCGCTGTCATCGACAATGTTAACGTTGAAATAGTGTTGTACGCATTTTGCATAGTCGCCTTCTTTGAAAGCGGTATACGGCGTCTGATAGCCAACCAGCTGGCAGGAATAGGTTTTACCATCGGCGGTATCTGCGCTCCATCCCCAGTCCTGCTCCCAGTAAATTGGCAACGCGCCTGCGCCATATTCATCGAACTGCTTCATGTTCTTACAGCCAAGCACTTCGTCTGCGGGTACCGGGACTTTCAGGTAGTTAGCAAACTCTTTGTAGTAAGTAATACGGTTAAGAGACTGGGCGTTTTCATCCGCACCACCGCATTCTACGCCACCGTTAATGATCTGGATCGTTACGCCAAAACCCGACACCAGGCCGTTAGCTTTATCATGATCGTTTGGCTGCCAGGTACCATCAATAACGTGCAGCATGGAGGGTTTCGGCGGCTGCGGGTAAACAAAGAAGAAGACCGCGCTCGCCAGGTTCATCCAGGTATCCGCGACGAGTTCAGGTTTATCCAGTAACGGACGAACGTCGCCATACATGGCATCAGAGAACGGACCGTAGTTGTAGTTATAGGAAAGCTGTTTTGCCCCACGACCAAAGTAGCTGACGAAATCGCCGTCTTTATCTTTACCGCACGGCCAGGTCTGTCCCTGCCATACGTCCGGGTTACATTCACCGTTATAGCCGTTCTTCTGACCTTCTACCCAGCCCACTTCACGCAGGTAGACCAGCGCCTGACGCCATTCAGGAATATCACGCCAGTTTTCATGACCGCCGGTTTCCTGAGCAAAGTGCGCAAACATGGTTGCCAGCGTTTTACGGCAAATCGCATCGCTGTCACGACCGTCTGTATAGGTTCCGCAGACAGCAGGGAACTTACCAATCGCTTTCAGGAAATTAAGATAGGTATATTCTGGTGCGCGCATCGGGAACAGGAAATCCCAGTCTTTCTCCGTCAGGATACTTTCAACGCGTTTAACGTTAGCCGGGTTTGCCGCCCGTCCCACCGCAATTTTTTCAACTTCGGCGTTATCGAGGGTTTGAATGGAAGATTTGACCGCCGACATTAGCGGAAAGTCGGAAAGTGCTTTTTCTTTCGCCGCTAATTCGCTTGTCTTAATTGTCACTGGCGCGCTGTCGCCAAGTAATGCCGCGTGAGCGGATGATAAACCGAGCAGGATCCCTGCCGCTATGGCGCTTAAGGCCATTTTGTTTTGCAATGCCATATTCTTCTCCTTGATGGTATTCACTGCCGAATGCCTGGCAGTGCCTGTAGTTTCAGGGAGAAATCGCCTTATCGGCTAATCATATGACCTCATCAAATTCTCATTTTTTATGCGATAAAAAAATCATAAAAAAAGCCGGGTGATACCCGGCTTCGGAAAATAATGTCAGCAAAATAATCAGGCGTAACCGTAGCTCATCAGGCGATGATAGCGACGGTTGAGCAAGTCGTCTTTGCCCAGCACATCAAGGTCAGCCAGATCATCCAGCAGTTGTGCCTTCAGTGATGCAGCAATGGCTTCCGGATTACGGTGCGCGCCACCCAGCGGTTCTGGAATGATAGAGTCGATGAGTTTCAACTCTTTCAGGCGCGGCGCGATGATGCCCATGGCATCAGCAGCCAGCGGCGCTTTATCGGCGCTTTTCCACAGAATAGACGCACAGCCTTCCGGCGAGATAACGGAATAGGTGCTGTATTGCAGCATGTTCACTTTATCACCCACGCCAATCGCCAGCGCACCGCCGGAACCCCCTTCACCAATAACGGTACAGATAACCGGCACGCGTAAACGCGACATTTCACGCAGGTTACGGGCAATCGCTTCCGACTGGCCACGCTCTTCCGCACCGACGCCAGGATAGGCTCCCGGGGTATCGATAAAAGTAATGATCGGCATATTGAAACGCTCGGCCATTTCCATCAAACGCAGCGCCTTGCGATAACCTTCTGGTGCAGGCATACCGAAATTACGGCGGATTTTCTCTTTGGTCTCACGCCCTTTTTGATGACCAATGATCATCACCGGGCGTCCATCCAGACGCGCAATGCCGCCAACGATAGCTTTATCGTCAGCATAAGCGCGATCCCCTGCCAGCTCATCGAATTCATCAAATGCCAGGCGGACATAATCCAGGGTGTAGGGGCGCAGCGGATGACGCGCCAGTTGGGCTACCTGCCATGCGCCGAGATCGGCAAAGATTTTGCGCGTCAGCTCTACGCTTTTTTCGCGCAGACGATGCACTTCTTCGTCGATGTTAATATCCAGTTTCTCATCCTGACGGCCAACCGCAGTCAGAGAATCGATTTTCGCTTCCAGCTCTGCAATCGGCTGTTCAAAATCTAGGAAATTCAGACTCATAGTATTCCTGTATTAGTCAAACTCCAGTTCCACCTGCTCCGAACCAATGAGGCCACGGAGATCGTTAAGTAAACGATCGCTCGGAGAGACGCGCCACGTTGCGCCAAAGCGCAGTCGCGCACGCGCATCCGTCCTCTGATAGTAGAGATGTACTGGAATGGTCCCCGAGCGATGGGGTTCCAGAGACTGACGGAGTCGGTTTAAAAGCTGGTCATCAATTTGCCTGTCCGTCAGCGAGATAGCAAGCCCGCGAGCATATTTTTCGCGAGCTTCGTCAATGTCCATCACTTCACGGGCCATCATTTTAAGCCCGCCGCTGAAGTCATCAAAGCTGACCTGTCCGCTGACGATAAGTATGCGGTCGTTTTCCAGCAAATGCTGGTATTTTTCCAGCGCTTCGGTGAATAACATCACCTCCAGCCGCCCGGAACGGTCATCCAGCGTACAGATGCCGATGCGATTGCCGCGCTTGGTGACCATAACCCGCGAAGCAATGACGAGCCCCGCCGCCGTGGTCATCTTACCACGTTCGGTTGGATGCATGTCTTTTAGCCTCAGGCCGCCGACATAACGCTCAATTTCTTTCAGATACCGGTTAATCGGATGGCCCGTCAGGTATAACCCTAACGTTTCCCGCTCGCCTTCCAGTACCGTATGTTCTGCCCAGGGCTGACAGTTGGCGTACGATTGCTCGATCTGCTCCGGCTCTTCCGCCAGAACGCCAAACATATCTGCCTGACCAATCGCTTCCGCCTTCGCATGCTGATCGGCGGCCTTAAGTGCATCGCCAAGCGAATTCATCAGCGCCGCGCGATGCGGCCCGAGACGATCGAACGCCCCGGACATGATCAGTTTTTCCAGTACCCGGCGATTCAGTTTTTTAGTATCGGTGCGGGCGCAGAGATCGAACAACTCGCGGAAATAGCCGCCGTTGTTACGCGCTTCAATGATGGCTTCAATCGGACCTTCGCCCACGCCTTTAATCGCGCCAATACCATACACGATTTCCCCGTCATCGTTGACGTGAAAATGATACAGCCCGGAGTTAATATCCGGCGGCAGGATTTTCAGCCCCATCCGCCAGCACTCATCCACCAGCCCGACGACCTTCTCCGTATTATCCATGTCCGCGGTCATTACCGCTGCCATAAACTCGGCCGGGTAGTGCGCTTTCAGCCACAGCGTCTGATACGACACCAGCGCATAAGCGGCGGAGTGCGATTTGTTAAACCCGTACCCGGCGAATTTCTCCACCAGGTCGAAGATTTTCATCGCCAGCTCGCCGTCGACGCCGCGACTCTTCGCGCCCTCTTCGAAGGTGCCGCGCTGCTTGGCCATCTCTTCCGGCTTTTTCTTACCCATCGCACGGCGCAGCATATCCGCGCCGCCGAGGGTATAGCCGGAAAGCTCCTGGGCAATCTGCATGACCTGTTCCTGATACAGGATAATGCCGTAGGTTGGCTCCAGTACCGGCTTCAGACACTCATGCTGCCACTGCACATCCGGATAGGAGATTTCTTCACGCCCGTGCTTACGGTCAATAAAGTTATCCACCATTCCCGACTGGAGCGGGCCGGGACGGAACAGGGCCACCAGGGCGATCATATCCTCGAAGCAGTCCGGCTGCAGACGCTTGATCAGATCCTTCATGCCGCGCGATTCAAGCTGGAACACCGCGGTGGTTTCCGAGCGTTGCAGCATGTCGAAACTTTTCTTGTCATCCAGCGGGATGGCGGCGATATCCAGCGGCGGCTCGCCGTTTTTCTCACGGCGCTTGTTAATCATCTCCAGCGCCCAGTTGATGATGGTAAGCGTGCGCAGACCGAGGAAGTCAAACTTGACCAGGCCTGCGTATTCTACGTCGTTCTTATCAAACTGGGTGACCGGATGCCGCCCTTCTTCATCACAGTAGAGCGGCGCGAAATCGGTAATTTTGGTGGGTGATATCACCACGCCGCCGGCATGTTTACCGGCGTTACGCGTGACACCTTCCAGTTTACGCGCCATGTCGATCAGCGCTTTAACTTCTTCGTCAGCCTCGTAGATTTCCGGTAGCTGCGGCTCGGCCTCAAACGCTTTCGCCAGCGTCATGCCCGGATCGGGCGGCACCAGTTTGGAAATCCGGTCCACAAAGCCGTACGGATGCCCCAGCACGCGGCCCACGTCGCGAATAACCGCTTTCGCCGCCATCGTACCGAAGGTAATAATCTGCGAAACCGCATCACGACCGTACATATCGGCCACGTGCTCAATCACCCGATCACGTTTTTCCATGCAAAAGTCGACGTCAAAGTCGGGCATAGAAACACGTTCCGGGTTAAGGAAACGTTCGAACAGCAGGTCGAATTCCAGCGGATCGAGGTCGGTGATTTTCAGCGCGTACGCCACCAGTGAGCCAGCACCAGAACCACGGCCAGGGCCTACCGGCACGCCGTTATCCTTCGACCACTGGATAAACTCCATCACGATCAGGAAGTAGCCGGGGAACCCCATCTGGTTGATCACCTGGAGTTCAATATCCAGGCGCTCGTCATAGTCAGGACGCTTCTCTTTACGGACCGCTTCATCCGGGAAGAGGAATTCCAGACGCTCTTCAAGGCCCTCTTTCGATTTCATGACCAGGAAATCTTCCGTGGTCATGTCGCCGGTCGGGAACTGCGGCAGGAAATACTCGCCGAGACGGACGGTGACATTACAGCGTTTGGCGATCTCCACGCTGTTTTCCAGCGCCTCCGGGATGTCGGCGAACAGCTCGCACATCTCTTCTTCACTACGCATATACTGCTGCGTCGAGTAGTTACGCGGCCGTTTCGGATCGTCAAGGGTAAAGCCGTCATGGATGGCAACGCGAATTTCATGGGCGTCGAAATCATCCGCGTTAATAAAACGCACATCATTGGTTGCCACCACCGGCAAACCACGCGCTTCAGCCAGCTTAATGGCGGCATGGAGGTAGTTTTCTTCGTCCTGTCTGCCGGTGCGGATCAGTTCAAGATAAAAACGATCCGGGAAATGCGCTTCATAAAAAGAGAGACACTGATCGACCAGGACGTTATTACCGCGCATCACGCTGCGGCCCACGTCACCCAGACGCCCGCCGGACAGGAGGATCAGCCCTTCGTTTAATTCCACCAGCCAGTCGCGATCGATGCACGGACCGAGCGGACCATAACCACGCTGATAAGCACGGGAAATTAACAGCGTCAGATTTTGGTAGCCAATATTGTTCATCGCCAGCACCGTCAGCTGGGTCATTTCATCGGCCAGCAGCTCGCTTTGCACATGAAGATCGGCACCAATGATAGGCTTAATTCCGGCACCGTGCGCCGTTCCGTAGAACTTCACCAGACCGCACAGGTTCATAAAATCGGTGATCGCCAGCGCCGGCATGCCTGACGAGGCCGCCTTTTTCACCAGCGGCCCGGTTTTTGCCAGCCCGTCGATCATGGAATAGTCGCTGTGCACCCGCAGGTGAACGAAACGTGGTTCAGCCATCTATAGAGAGATTCCGGTTGATTAAATTACGTCACAAGAATCAGGACACCAGGCCCAGTGCGCGTTTAACAGGCGCAAAGCTACGCCGGTGATGCTCTGTCGCGCCGTGCTCTGCCAGCTTTTCAAGGTGAAAAGCGGTCGGGTAGCCTTTATGCTGCGCAAAGCCATAATGAGGAAAAGTCAGATCCAGCGCCGCCATTTCAGCATCACGCGTCACTTTAGCAATGATAGAGGCCGCGCTGATCTCCGCCACCCGACTGTCGCCTTTTACCACGGCTAATGAAGGCATAGCCAGCGCCGGACAGCGATTTCCGTCAATCAGCACATATTCAGGCACAATGCTCAGTCCGGCAACCGCACGCTGCATCGCCAGCATCGTGGCATGTAAAATATTCAGCTCGTCGATTTCGTTCGGCTCAGCGCGTCCGAGACTCCAGCATAATGCTTTTTCGGTGATCTCATCAAACAGCGCCAGACGACGTTTTTCAGATAATTTTTTTGAGTCGTTGAGACCCACAATCGGACGTGCCGGATCGAGGATCACAGCGGCAGTGACCACCGCGCCAACCAGCGGGCCACGGCCTACTTCATCCACACCCGCTACCAGATGGGTATGCGGATACACAAATTCTATCATGGGACTAACTCCAGTACCGCGTCGGCTGCCTGCTCATCGGCATTACAGCGGATCTGCTGGTGCAGTTCGCGGAAAGTGTCATGCATTGCATGGCTGGTTTTGCCGTTTGCCAGCAACGGTAACAGCGCGTCGGCGAGTTTTTGCGGTTCACACTCTTCCTGCAAAAGCTCTTTGACTAATTCTCTGCCTGCCAGCAGATTAGGCAGCGACACGTAATCGGTTTTTACCAGCCGTTTCGCCAGCCAGAAGGTAAAGGGTTTCATCCGGTATCCCACTACCATCGGACATTTCGCCAGCATACACTCCAGCGCCGCCGTACCGGATGCCAGTAGCGCAGCGTCGCTGGCGACCATCGCTTCCCGTGCCATACCATCCAGCAGGTGAACGGAAAGTCCGGGAGCAACCTCCGCTTTAATGCGCTCAAACTGCTCGCGACGTTTGGCATTCACCAGCGGCACCACTACCTCAAGGTCCGGATACGTCTGGCGTAAAATCTGCGCCGTTTTCAGGAAATCGGCGCTGAGCATTTCCACTTCTGCGCCGCGGCTGCCAGGCAATAAGGCGAGGCAATGAGCGTCATGGGGAATACCCAGCGCATCGCGTGCCGCGTTTTTATCCGGATCCAGCGGCATCGCATCCGCCATGGTATGCCCGATAAAGCGACACGGTACGTTAAATCGGTCATAAAACGCTTTTTCGAAAGGCAGAAAAGCCAGCACCATATCAGTGGATCTACCGATTTTGAAAACGCGTTTCTGTCGCCACGCCCAGACGGACGGACTCACGTAATGAATGGTTTTAATACCCTGCTTTTTGAGATTACCTTCAAGGGTAATGTTAAAGTCAGGCGCATCAATGCCCACAAACACATCCGGTTTGAGGTCAGTAAAGCGACGGGTTAACTCGGCACGAATATGCAGTAAGCGACGTAAGCGCCCCAGGACTTCGACAATGCCCATTACGGCCAGCTCTTCCATCTCGTACCAGGCTTCACAGCCTTCGGCCTGCATACGAGGGCCTGCCACACCAACAAACCGTGCGTCAGGAACGCGGGCTTTGAGCGCACGAATAAGACCGGCACCAAGAATATCGCCGGAGGTTTCTCCGGCGACCAGGGCAATCGTTAATGGGCGTTGCTCTGCCATTAACGGATCAGACCGCGCGTCGAACGTGCGAAGAAGTCCGTAAAGGCTTTAACTTCCGGATGTTGTCCGGCCAGCTCAGCGATTTCTGGTTTTGCTTCTTCCAGCGTTTTTCCACTGCGGTAAAGCAGTTTGTAGGCATTGCGGATAGCGGTAATCGCTTCCCGGCTAAACCCACGGCGCTTCAGCCCTTCGATGTTGACACCGAACGGCGTGGCGTGGTTGCCCTGTGCAATCACAAACGGCGGAACGTCCTGCGCCACACCGGAGCACCCCCCGACCATCACGTGTTCGCCAATGATGCAGAACTGATGGACGGCGGTCATGCCGCCGATAATGACATAGTCGTCCAGCGATACGTGTCCTGCCAGCGTAGCATTGTTGGCAAGAATACAGCGATTGCCTACCGTACAATCATGCGCGACGTGCGCGTTGATCATCAGCAGGTTGTCGCTGCCCACCTTCGTCACTCCACCGCCCTGTACTGTGCCACGATGAATGGTGACGCTTTCGCGGATGCGGTTGCGATCGCCAATTTCGACCTGGGTCGGTTCACCAGCATATTTAAGATCCTGGTTAACCTCGCCGATAGAAGCGAACTGATAAATCTCGTTGTCACGGCCAATTTTAGTGTGGCCATTAACGACAACATGGGATTTCAGTACGGTCCCTTCGCCGATCTCGACGTTGGGTCCCACAATACAAAACGGGCCAATGTGCGCCCTGGCACCGATGACGGCACCCTCTTCCACAATGGCGGTCGGATGAACAAAGGCGGTATTATCAATCACGTATCAGGCCTCCCGGCTACGCGCACACATCATCGTAGCTTCACAAACAACTTTACCGTCAACCAGCGCCACGCCTTTAAAGCGGGTCAGGCCACGGCGGGTTTTCTCGAAAGTGACTTCCATGATCATTTGATCGCCAGGCACAACCGGGCGCTTGAAACGCGCTTCGTCAATACCTGCGAAATAGTACAGCTCGCCTGGCTCCAGTTTGCCAACGCTTTTAAACGCCAGAATACCGGTAGCCTGAGCCATCGCTTCCAGAATCAGCACGCCGGGTAAAATTGGCTTGCCGGGGAAGTGGCCCTGAAAGAATGGCTCGTTTACGGAGACATTTTTCACCGCGCGCAGAAAACGACCTTCTTCAAAATCCAGCACGCGGTCAACCAGCAGAAACGGATAACGGTGCGGCAGAAGCTCAAGAATCTCTTCAATATGCAGAGTATGAGTGTCAGTAGTCAAAATACTCTTCCTGTCTAAATATAATGAACAGCAATAATAACACGGCCTGTGGCAATCTGATGAATGCCAACAGGCCGGAATGTACAGACACGATCGAGTGACGTTTTAGTCTTGTTGATTGACCTTGCGCTCAATAGCTTTGAGACGCTTACTCATATCATCAATATTCATCACCAGAGCGGCGGTTTTACGCCATGTCTTGTTGGGCTGAAGCGGAATACCGGATGAGTAGACGCCGGGCTCAGTAATGGGACGCATGACCATACCCATTCCCGTGACCGTCACCTTATCGCAGATTTCCATATGCCCGTTGATTACGCTGGCACCGCCAATCATGCAGTAACGGCCAATTTTCAGGCTGCCTGCCATGATAACGCCGCCCGCAACTGCGGTATTGTCGCCAATCACAACGTTATGTGCAATCTGGCACTGGTTATCAATGATGACGCCATTGCCGATGATCGTATCATCCAGCGCGCCGCGGTCGATAGTGGTGCATGCGCCGATCTCAACACGATCGCCGATGATAACGCGACCTAACTGCGGGATCTTCACCCAGTTACCACGATCGTTCGCATAGCCGAAGCCGTCGGAACCGATCACCGTACTGGACTGGATCAGGCAATGTGCGCCGATCTCAATCTCATGGTAAATGCTAACGTTGGCCCAAAGTCGGGTACCCGCGCCGATTTTCGTCTTTTTACCGATGAAGCAACCCGCGCCAATGACCACGTTATCGCCCAGCTCAACGTCGGATTCAATTACCGCATTTGCGCCGACAGAAACGTTGTTGCCCAGTCGGGCCGTAGGATCAATGACCGCACCCGGCGCGATATCCTGCGCTGGCTGTGGGGTGGTATCAAGAATTTGAGCCATCCGCGCATAGGTCAGGTAGGGATTTTTCACTACCAGCGCTGCGCTCGTGGCAAAAGGAAGATCGTCAGGCGTCATCACCACAGCAGACGCCTGGCAAGCGGCCAGGTGTTCACGGTACTTAGGATTTACCATGAAAGTGATATGACCTGCCTGAGCAGATTGCATGGACGCGACAGCGGTGATGACGATATCGCCATCACCGTGTAACTCTGCATCCAACTGCTGGGCTAAGTCAGCCAGTCGAATTGAAGGCATTACTTATTTAACCTGTTTCAGCACATCAGCGGTGATGTCTTTAACATCGCTGCTGTTGTAAGCAACGGTATTGGCGTCGACAACCAGATCGATGTTCTGGCTGTTCGCGACAGATTTCACTGCAGTCTGGATACGAGTAACCAGTTTGGTACGTTCCTGGTTAGAACGTTGCGCACGATCTTTCTCAAAAGCCTGCGCTTTCTGAGCGAAAGTCTGGCGCTGCGCCATAACATCTTTTTCCAGCCTGGTACGTTCAGAACCGGCTTTCATAGACTGTAAGCGCTGCATTTTGCTTTGCAGGTCGCCTTCCATTTTCTGCAGCTCAGCCGCGCGGCCTTTAAACTCATTTTCAAGAGAATTAGAGACGCCAGTTTTCTGTGCTACCTGCTGGAAGAGGCTACCCATGTTAACAACTGCGATTTTGTCCGCTGCCTGAGCAGAGGTAACCATTGCTAAACCAAGACCTGCCGCTAATAACCACTTTTTCACAATAAACTCCTTACCATCCCATTGGTACCCGCAGGTACCGTTCTTTGCGTGACCAGTTGATCCCTTGCGGGATCAACTGATGTCAGCGCTACACTACAATTGCATTCCTTTGCAGGGCACAATTACCAGGTTTTACCAATGTTAAACTGGAACTGCTCTGCCTTGTCTCCATCGTACTTTTTAAACGGCTGGGCGTAGGAGAAGACCAACGGCCCCAATGGGGACATCCATTGTAATGCAATACCCGCAGACATACGGATATTGCTCGGATCGCTATAGTCCGGCACGTCTGATGGAGCAGAACCAGTATCCCAGTTCGTATCCCAGACGGTACCTGCATCCCAGAAGAACGAGGTACGGACCGAATTCGCATATTTTTCGCTAATAAACGGCGTTGGAGTGATGAACTCCAGGCTCGCCACCGCCATCGCGTTACCCCCTACGGCATCATCTGACTTACAGATATCCGATGCACCATTTTCCACGGCGCAATCATAATCATCATCACTGTCGTAGTTATTCACGGTATGGGGATAATAAACCGCTTTTGGACCGATGGTGTTGGACTGGAAGCCACGCACGGTGCTGGAGCCACCGGCATAGAAGTTCTCGTAGAACGGCAATTCTTTGCTGCCTAAGCCATCACCATAACCCACTTTCGTACGGCCCAGAACCACCCACTTATGGTCGTCGTCCACCGGCACATAAGTCGCGGTATCCAGCGTTGCTTTATAGTACTCGTTATCAGAACCCGGAATGGTCACTTTACCGTTCAGGTTGACACGCGTACCTTCCGTCGGGAAGAAGCCACGGTCCAGTTTGTTATAGGTCCAGCCGTAGTTAAAGGTGAAATCGTCTGACTTGAAGCTGTTATCTTCATCCGTCGTGCTCGGGTATTCACCCATTGAATTCAGATAACGCCACATCGCAACCTGCGGTTCCATATTGGACAGGGAGTTGTGGACATAGCCTACACCCGCACGCAGCGTGTTGTATTCGTTAACCGGGAAGCCCAGCGTTAAGTCCGTACCATAGCTTTTATTGGTATAGCCGGACAGATCCGCATCATCTGCTTCAAAGTCGTTATAGAACACACGGCCGCCGAGGCTCACACCATCAACGGTGAAGTACGGGTCGGTGACTGAAAGCTCAGTATAAGTCTGGTAGTCGTTCTTGGTACCGTTGATACCTACCGAGTAACCGGTACCTAACCAGTTATCCTGCTGAACGCCTGCCTGGAAGCTAACGCCGCTTTCCGTACCGTAACCGACACCGAAGTTAAAGCTACCGGTGTTACGCTCTTTGACCTTATAGACCACGTCAACCTGATCCGGACGACCCGGCACGCGCTGCGTATCGGTATCAACCGTTTCAAAATAGCCAAGACGATTCAGACGCTCTTTACCTTGATCGACGAGGTCGCTGCCCAGCCATGCGCCTTCCATTTGACGCATTTCACGGCGCAGAACGGCGTCCTTGGAAGTATCGTTACCTTCAAAGCGGATCTTGCGCACGTAGTAACGGTTACCAGCGTCAACGTTGACGTGCAGTTTGACCGTTTTATCAGCGTCGTTAATTTCCGGCTGCGACTGAACGCGCGGATAGGCATAACCATAGCGACCCAGAAGCTTTTTGATATCATCTTCCATTTTGGTCACTTTGGTGCCGTTGTAGAGTTCACCCGGCTCGATTTTGGTCAGCCTTTCAATATCGGTTGAATGCCCTGCCAGGTTGCCGCTGACCTCAACGCTTTGCAGCTTATACTGATCGCCTTCGGTGATATTCACCGTCACGTAGATGCCTTTTTTATCCGGCGTCAGGCTGACCTGGGTGGAGTCGATATTGAAACGTGCATAGCCGCGATCCAGATAGTAGCTGCGCAGGGTTTCAAGGTCGCCCGCCAGCTTCTGCTTCTGATATTTACGATCGCCCACCACGTTCCACCATGGCACTTCATCGCGCAGCTGGAAGTGCGAGATCAGCTCTTCCGTGCTGAAGGCATGGTTGCCGACAATGTTAATCTGCTGGATTTGTGCCGAGACGCCTTCCTGGAAAACCAGTTTCAGGTCAACGCGGTTACGCGGCAGCGGCGTTACAACCGCCTTCACGCTGGCGCTGTATTTACCCACGCTGTAGTAGAAGTCTTCCAGACCCTTCTCAATGTCGGAGAGGGTGGTACGGTCCAGAGATTCGCCCACACGCACGCCAGAGGCTTCAAGGTTTTGCTTGAGCATGTCATCTTTCACCGATTTGTTACCGGAGAAAGTGATGCTGGCAATGGTCGGACGTTCCTTCACCTGAACCAACAGCGTATCGCCATCGCGCAGGACACGGACATCCTCAAAGTTGCCCGTAGCGAACAAAGCGCGAATGGTATTACTGATGTCTTCGTCATTAACCGTGTCGCCAGCGCGAACAGGCATACTCAGGAGGGCCGCACCAACAGCGACTCGCTGCAGGCCTTCGAAATGAATGTCCTTCACTACGAACCCTTCAGCACCGTATACGGTGGCGCTGCTGAACAGCAGCGACGCTATAAGCAACTTTTTCATCGCCATCGTTATTATGCGTTCTTCCTAACACTCTCTCTTACAACCGAGAGAAATCATTGAAAAGTGCAAGCCCCATTAACAACACCAGCAAAATCGAGCCAATGCGATAACTAAAGTCTTGAACTCGCTCGGATACCGGAGCGCCTTTTAGCTTTTCAATCGCTAAAAAGAGCAGATGACCCCCGTCAAGAACGGGCAGCGGGAACAGGTTGATGATACCCAGATTCACACTGATGAGCGCAAGGAACATCAGATAGTAAATCAACCCAAACTCCGCTGACATCCCAGCCCCCTGAGCGATAGAAATCGGCCCACTAAGGTTGTTCAGTTTTACGTCACCGGTTATCAATTTTCCCAGCATCCTGACCGTCAACGACATGAGTTGCCACGTTTTATCCGTGGCCTGCGCGATGGCACTGAATGGCCCATACTGGCGTACTGTTTTGTACTCATCCGGGAGCGGGATGACTTTTGGTACAACCCCCGCAAACCCTTCTGCCTTATTACCGGGTTTTGTATCCGGTATTAAGGTCAATGACAAGGGGCTCCCCTGTCTTTCTATCTCAAGTGCCAACCCTTTACCCGGATTGTTACGCACCAGAGTTACAAAAGTCGACCACTGTGTAAGCGGCTGACCATCGACTTTAACGATCCTGTCGCCTGCTTGCAAACCTGCTTTTTGTGCAGCAGAGCCTGTCTGCACTTCTGCCAGCACTGATTCTATCTGCGCGCCGCGCGGACGTATACCCAAAGAAGCAATTGGATCTTCTTTGTCCGGCTCAAAGTTCCAGTGACGTAAATCGAGAACTTTATCCTGTCGTTTATCGCTGCCTGGTGGGGCAACACTCACAGTGGTTTGTTTCTCACCGATTTTCGCTACCAGCTCAAGACGCACAGCATCCCAATCAGGCGTTTCGATACCGTCTACCGCTTTAAGTTCCGTACCAGGTGCAATTTGTGCTTCGGCAGCCACCGAATTGGGTGTTATTTCACCAATTACCGGTCGTATACCGGGCACGCCGATAATAAATACCAGCCAGTAAGCAAAGATAGCGAAGATGAAATTTGCGACGGGACCCGCGGCAATAATCGCCGCACGCTGACCAACCGTTTTGTTATTGAAGGCGTAGTGGCGCATCTCCGGAGCAACCGGCTCGACGCGCTCATCCAGCATTTTGACGTAGCCGCCCAGCGGGATCAGGGCGATGACGAATTCGGTTCCCTGGCGATCGGTGCGCCGCCACAGCGCTTTGCCGAAACCGATAGAAAAGCGTTCAACACGAACGCCACAGCGGCGAGCAACCCAGAAATGGCCAAATTCATGCACGGTGATCAGCACACCCAGCGCGACGATGAACGCGGCCAGATTCCAGAGAATGCTCAGCATAAAACCTTCCGTTAAACCATCCTGAAGACTAACAACAGCAGGCAGGCAAAGACCGGTACCGCTGCCGTCAGGCTATCGATACGATCCAGAATCCCACCGTGTCCTGGAATCAAATGACCACTGTCTTTGATCCCGGCTTCACGCTTAAACATACTTTCCGTTAAATCACCCAGCACAGATGCCAGCGCGGCAACAACCGAGCAAATAAGCAGCGTTGCCGGGGCAACGTCCAGATTAGCCCATTGCCCGTAGGCCCAGGAGATAATGGCTGCCGTAAATAGCCCGCCAATAAAGCCCTGCCAGGTTTTTCCCGGAGAAACCTTCGGTGCCAGCTTATGTTTGCCAAACAGCTTACCAAACATGTAAGCACCGGAATCCGCGCCCCAGACGAGGATCATAACATACAGCAGCCACAGCGCGCCGCTATAAGGATTGATAGTGTAATGCCAGGCCCGCAGCACCACCATACCCCAGAAAAAAGGAATAATAGTGAGCAAACCAAAAATCAGGCGTAATGTTTTTGAGTTTCGCCACATTGCAGCCGACGCCGGGTAAAACAGCACCAGCACCAGCGCTACGATCCACCAGGCAAGCGAGGCCCAGAGTGAGATCTCAATTACCGGTTGATGGAGATTGTTATGGTACTCCGGCAGCATAAACAACATTAACGCCAGCAGCAGGCCACAGAGCACGGCCAGCCAGACACGCTGGGTTCTGGAGGTAAAGCCGCTTAGCTGGCCCCACTCCCACGCGGCCAACATGCAAACGACCAGTGTCAAAATGCCAAAGCCCATTGGGGGCAATAAAAATAGCGCCGCAATGACGATGGGAATGAGTACAAAAGCAGAAATCAGACGATACTTCAGCAAAAGCGACCCCCATCAGGCGTTGTCAACACCGGGCTCCGTGCCGCCGAAGCGACGCTCTCGATTGGCAAAGGCATGCAGCGCACCTTCAAAGTCTTGTTCATCGAAATCAGGCCAGAGAACATCCGTAAAGTAAAGCTCGGCATAGGCAATTTGCCAAAGCAAAAAGTTACTAATGCGATGCTCTCCGCCCGTCCTAATTACTAAATCTACAGGAGCCAGTTCATGCATGCAGATTTGCTGACTTAGCATCTCTTCATTAATTTGATCGGGTCGCAGAAGCCCTTCCTGAACCTGCGTGGCAAGTTGCTGCACTCCCTGGATAATATCCCAGCGTCCACCATAATTAGCTGCAATATTTAACGTCAGCCCGGTATTTTTCTCGGTCAACGCTTCAGCTTTACGGATCCTGTCCTGCAAACGTGAGTTAAAGCCATTGATATCACCGATAATACGTAAACGGACATTATGGCGGTGCAGGCTTTTGACTTCGCTATCCAGCGCCCACACAAACAGCTCCATCAATGCACTCACTTCCTGCGCCGGACGATTCCAGTTTTCGCTACTGAAAGCGTAAAGCGTCAACGCATCTATGCCGTTATTCGCCGCAAAAGAGACCGCACGTCGGACGGATTTTGCCCCGGCCTTGTGTCCGAAGGCACGGATTTTTCCCTGTCTCTTCGCCCAGCGACCATTGCCATCCATGATTATCGCGACGTGGCGGCAGCCATGCGCAGGCAAACTTTCGCCGATTGGTTGATTAGCAGACAACATAACGCGTTTTTAGTCCATGAAAAGGGATTAGCGATGCTCCGGAATAGTGACGCTTTCTCGTAAAAAAGCCGTGTTTCACCACGGCTCACGTGATTACAAATTATTAATTTTCTGCAATCAGGTGGCGCAGACTATATCACTGAAGCACAGCGCTAACAAATACCTCAGCGATACCCGCGCGGATTATCGTCAACTGGCGAGACGTGCCACCTGTCGGTGTGCGATCTCACGCGCCCTGGCGTCTACAGCCAGCACATCCTCAATGCTTTGCGGTTCTTGCGCGTCGACCTGTTCCAGCACCGCCAGATTCAGGGCCGCAATCTCCGTGAAGCGGATCTGCGAGGCTAAAAACGCCGCCACCGCGATTTCATTCGCGGCATTCAGCGCGGTAGTTAACGCCTGCCCCTGCTCAAACGCATCCATGGCCAGTTTCAGGCACGGATAGCGATCGTAATCAGGCGTGGCGAACGTTAACTGGCTCAGTTTACAGAAATCCAGCGGCTTCACCCCGGAAGCAACGCGCCCCGGCCAGCCCATCGTATGCGCGATGGGCGTGCGCATATCCGGCTCGCCAAGCTGAGCCAGCACGCTGCCATCACGATAGCGAACCATCGAATGAATCACCGACTGCGGATGGATTAAAACTTCCATCTGCTGCGCTGAGGCGTTAAACAACCAGCGGGCTTCAATGTATTCCAGACCTTTATTCATCATGGTGGCCGAATCAACGGAGATTTTACGCCCCATCGACCAGTTCGGATGACGGCAGGCCTGATCCGGCGTCATTGCCGCCAGCGCTGAGATTGCCGTCTCACGAAATGGACCACCCGATCCAGTAAGCAGAATAGAGGCAACTCCATTCTCCTTGAGATCAGCGTATCCCAGGTTGTGTTGAATTGTTTCCGGTAAACTCTGAAAAATGGCGTTATGTTCGCTATCTACCGGCAATAATCGCGCTTTGCTCTGCTGTACGGCGTCCATAAACAAGCGTCCACAGGTCACCAGCGATTCTTTATTCGCTAACAGCACCGTTTTTCCCGCCCGAATTGCCGCAAGCGTAGGCACCAGCCCGGCAGCGCCGACAATCGCGGCCATCACCTGATCGACCTCATCCAGCGCGGCCATATCGCTGGCTGCCTGTTGGCCGCTAAGCACCTCGGTACGGCTGCCGTGCTCGCTTAACATCGCTTTTAACGTCCGCGCGCTTTGCATGTCGTCCATCACGGCGTAACGGGGAGAAAACTCCAGGCACTGCTGTGCCATACGCTCAACGTTTTTGCCCGCGACCAGAGCGGCGACAGAGAAGACTTCAGGATTGTGGCGAACCACGTCAAGCGTGCTGCACCCGATAGAACCGGTCGAACCCAGAACGGTTAATTGCTTCATGAGGCGTCCAGAAGAGAGGTAAGACAAAAAGCAAAACGCCGCCAGCAAAGCCTTCTCAGGCTCTCTGTACGGCGTTCAGATTATCAAGGCAGATCAGAACTGCATCAGTTCCGCTTCTTTTTCTGCCAGCGCCGCATCCACTTTCTTGATGGCGACGTCGGTCATTTTCTGCACGTCGTCCTGAGAACGACGATCATCATCTTCACTGATTTCTTTGTCTTTCAGCAGCGCTTTGACTTTGTCGTTAGCATCACGGCGTACGTTACGTACGGCAACACGCGCCTGCTCGGCTTCACCACGGACGATCTTCGTCAGATCGCGACGACGCTCTTCAGTCAGCGGGGGAAGCGGAACGCGAATATCGCTGCCGGCAGAGCTTGGATTCAGACCGAGATCCGAGGCCATGATGGCTTTTTCAACGGCGGCGCTCAGGCTACGGTCGAAAACGTTGATTTTCAGCGTGCGGGAGTCTTCTACGGTGACGTTAGCCAGCTGACGCAGCGGGGTTGGCGCACCATAATATTCAACAATAATGCCGTCCAGCAGGCTTGGGGAAGCGCGGCCAGTACGAATTTTGCTGATTTGGTTTTTGAACGCTTCAACGCATTTGTCCATGCGTACTTCAGCATCTTTTCTGATATCGCTAATCACGTTACGAATCCTTGAAAACTTGTCTCAGACAGACCAGACGGTAGCACTCCGCCAGGCGCGGTATGCTAAGTATAGTCCTGTTTATAATATGCCACCGGGTAAGCGGCCAGCGTAATTGAAGCGGGATCTTACCCGGATTTGGCCTCTACGGAAATTATTCCGTGATCAATGTGCCTTCTTTTTCGCCCATGACCACGCGGCGCAGGGCACCGGGTTTGTTCATGTTGAAGACACGAATCGGCAGTTTATGGTCGCGAGCCAGCGTAAACGCGGCCAGATCCATGACTTTCAGTTCTTTATCCAGCACTTCGTTATACGACAGCTGATCGTACATCGTCGCCGCCGGATCTTTTGCCGGATCGGCGGTAAATACACCGTCAACTTTCGTTGCTTTCAGCACTACGTCCGCTTCAATTTCGATACCGCGCAGGCAGGCAGCGGAATCGGTAGTAAAGAATGGATTGCCGGTACCCGCAGAGAGGATCACCACGCGATTATTACGCAGCAGGCTAATCGCCTCCGCCCAGCTGTAATTGTCACATACGCCGTTTAGCGGAATCGCTGACATCAGGCGGGCGTTCACATAGGCGCGATGGAGCGCGTCACGCATCGCGAGGCCGTTCATCACCGTCGCCAGCATGCCCATGTGGTCGCCCACAACGCGGTTCATACCCGCTTTCGCCAGACCCGCCCCACGGAACAGGTTACCGCCGCCAATAACCACCCCAACCTGAATGCCCAGTTCCACCAGCTCTTTGATTTCCTGAGCCATACGATCGAGTATGCTTGCATCAATACCGAAGCCTTCCGAACCCTGTAGAGCTTCACCACTTAGCTTAAGCAGAATGCGTTTATAGACGGGTTTTGCATTGGTAGCCATGTTTCTTTCCTGAGACTGTCAACGAGTAAATGAATGAATTCTGGCGACATTGTACGTCGCATTTCAGCGCTATCCCTATAGGGTTTGGCTGATTTTACAAGACGGGTACAAAAAGAAGCCGCCCTCAGGCGGCTGCTTGTAAAAATTAAGACTGCTTGGACATGGCAGCAACTTCTGCTGCGAAGTCAGACTCAACTTTTTCGATGCCTTCACCCACTTCGAAGCGGATGAAACCCGTTACGTCAGCATTGTGCTCTTTCAGCAGCTGACCAACCGTTTTGCTCGGATCCATAACGAAAGGCTGACCGGTCAGAGACACTTCGCCGGTGAATTTCTTCATACGGCCTTCAACCATTTTCTCTGCGATTTCTTTCGGCTTGCCAGACTGCATGGCGATGTCCAACTGTACCTGGAATTCTTTTTCTACCACGTCAGCAGACACGTCTTCCGGCTTAACGAATTCCGGCTTGCTCGCAGCAATGTGCATTGCCAGGTGCTTAACCAGCTCTTCGTCAGCGCCAGTTGCCGCAACCAGAACACCGATGCGCGCACCGTGCTGGTATGAACCCAGAACGTTGCCTTCCAGAGAAGCGACACGGCGGATATTGATGTTTTCACCGATTTTAGCGACCAGAGCCACACGTTCTTCTTCGAACTGTGCCTTCAGCACTTCAACGTCAGTGATTTTGCCAGCAACAGCAGCGTCCAGAACTTTGTTAGCAAACGCCTGGAAGCCAGCATCTTTTGCAACGAAGTCAGTCTGGCAGTTAACTTCCAGAATGATGCCGTAGTTGCCGTCGATCTTAGTGATGATCACGCCGTCAGCAGCCACGTTGCCTGCTTTTTTCGCCGCTTTGATCGCGCCAGATTTACGCATGTTTTCGATTGCCAGCTCGATGTCGCCGTTCGCTTCGGTCAGCGCTTTTTTGCAATCCATCATGCCTGCGCCAGTACGCTCGCGCAGCTCTTTTACCAGGGATGCGGTAATTTCAGCCATTCTAAAATCCTCGGGAGATGATACCTGCCCGGCCACAGACCGAACAGATTTAAAAGTGAAAAAGGGGGCCATTAACAGGCCCCCTAACCAAACGTGATACTACCTGGTTTATAAGGGCTCGAAAGAGCTTTCCTTATTACTCAGCTTCTACGAAGCTTTCTTCCGCCTGGGAAGCCAGATCCTGAGAACGGCCTTCACGAACGGTGGTCGCAACAGCGCTCAGGTACAGGGTAACAGCGCGGATTGCATCGTCGTTACCCGGGATAACGAAGTCAACGCCGTCCGGATCGGAGTTGGTATCAACGATAGCAAATACCGGGATACCCAGGTTGTTTGCTTCTTTGATAGCAATGTGCTCGTGGTCAGCATCGATAACGAACAGAGCGTCCGGCAGACCGCCCATGTCTTTGATACCGCCCAGGCTGTTTTCCAGTTTGTCCAGCTCACGGGTGCGCATCAGCGCTTCTTTCTTGGTCAGCTTCTCGAAAGTGCCGTCCTGAGACTGAGTTTCCAGGTCTTTCAGACGTTTGATGGACTGACGAACGGTTTTCCAGTTAGTCAGCATACCGCCCAACCAGCGATGGTTCACGAAGAACTGGTCGCAGCTGTTAGCAGCATCTTTCACCGCTTCGCTTGCAGCGCGTTTAGTACCAACGAAAAGGATTTTACCTTTGCGAGAGGCGATCTTGTTCAGTTCAGCCAGAGCGTCGTTGAACATCGGTACAGTCTGCTCAAGGTTGATGATGTGCACTTTGTTACGCGCGCCGAAGATGAAAGGCTTCATTTTCGGGTTCCAGTAACGGGTCTGGTGACCGAAGTGAACACCAGCTTTGAGCATGTCGCGCATGGAAACAGTTGCCATGATTTAAAACCTCTATATAAAGTATGGGGTTAAGCCTCCACGCATCCCATATTACCGACCCCAAAGGGCACCCCGGAATATGTGTCGATACGTGTGTGTTGTTACACAAAGTGAGATTTGTCGCTTCCGTCCATTCTGTGTATACGAAATGAGATCGGAAGTCCGGCGCGCTTTATACCATAAATCCGCTACAGACTCCAACAGTTGTTGGCGACGAGTGCGCTTAATCATTCTCAATTTGGCAGGCCATGCTTCAGACTGTTAACATTGACATCACTAATACACAATTATTGTCGAAATACTCGACGCTACTGGACACCATCCATGGCTATTTCTATCAAGACAGCTGAAGACATTGAAAAAATGCGCGTCGCGGGCCGCCTGGCCGCCGAGGTGCTGGAAATGATCGAACCCTACGTTAAACCGGGCGTCAGCACCGGCGAGCTGGACCGTATTTGCAACGATTACATCGTCAATGAACAGAAAGCGGTATCGGCCTGCCTCAACTATCACGGCTTCCCGAAATCGGTCTGTATTTCTATTAATGAAGTGGTATGCCACGGCATTCCGGACGACGGCAAACTGCTGAAAGATGGCGACGTTGTAAATATTGATGTCACGGTGATTAAAGATGAGTTTCACGGCGACACCTCAAAAATGTTTATCGTGGGCAAACCCACTATCCTCGGCGAGCGTTTGTGCCGCGTGACTCAGCAAAGCCTGTATCTGGCGCTGAAGATGGTGAAGCCGGGCATTAACCTGCGCGAGATTGGCGCGGCGATCCAGAAATTTGTTGAGGCGGAAGGCTTCTCCGTGGTGCGCGAATATTGTG
The DNA here is from genome assembly GCF_029319185.1 of Superficieibacter sp. HKU1. NCBI lineage: Bacteria > Pseudomonadati > Pseudomonadota > Gammaproteobacteria > Enterobacterales > Enterobacteriaceae > Superficieibacter > Superficieibacter sp. HKU1. Next base: position 1,049,052 of record NZ_CP119754.1, on the reverse strand, counting down.
GGCACGGCATTGGCCGCGGCTTCCATGAGGAACCGCAGGTACTGCACTATGACTCCAGAGAGACCGACGTTGTGCTCAAGCCGGGCATGACATTTACCATCGAACCGATGGTCAACGCCGGTAAAAAAGAGATCCGCAGTATGAAAGACGGCTGGACGGTGAAGACTAAAGACCGGAGCTTGTCGGCGCAGTACGAACATACTATTGTGGTGACCGGGAACGGCTGCGAAATTCTGACGCTGCGTAAGGATGACACCATCCCGGCGATACTCTCGCACGACGAATAAGACAAAGCCGGCAAACGCCGGCTTTTTTAATGGTCATCATTTTTTCTTATAGGTGGCGCGACGATGAGTTACACCTTACCTGAACAGTACGCGAATACGGCCCTTCCCACCCTGCCCGATCAGCCTGAACATCCGGGCGCATGGCCGGAAGAGTTGCTGGTATGTGCAGAAATCAAATCGCGCATCGATCGCTTCCAGCACTGGCTTGGCTCGGCCTTTGACAGCGGCATTTCCGCTGAGCAACTGATTGACGCGCGCACCGAATTTATCGATCAGCTTTTACAGCGGCTGTGGTTGCATTACGGCTTCGGGCAAATCGGCGACGTTGCGCTGGTGGCGGTCGGCGGCTACGGTCGCGGCGAACTGCATCCCCTTTCCGATATCGATCTGCTGATTTTAAGCCGCAAAAAATTGTCGGACGATCATGCGCAAAAAGTCGGTGAGCTGTTGACCCTGCTGTGGGACGTCAAGCTGGAGGTGGGACACAGCGTGCGCACGCTGGAAGAGTGTCTGCTGGAAGGGCTTTCCGATCTCACTGTCGCCACCAACCTGATTGAAACGCGCCTGCTGATCGGCGACGTAGCCCTGTTCCTCGAACTGCAAAAACACATCTTCAGCGAAGGCTTCTGGCCCTCGGCGACATTTTTCGCCGCCAAGGTGGAGGAACAAAACGTTCGTCACCAGCGCTACCACGGCACCAGCTATAATCTGGAGCCGGATATCAAAAGCAGCCCCGGCGGCCTGCGCGATATTCACACCTTACAATGGGTCGCCCGCCGCCATTTTGGCGCGACCTCACTCGACGAGATGGTCGGCTTCGGTTTTTTAACCTCCGCTGAGCGTGCGGAACTTAACGAATGCCTGCATATCCTGTGGCGCATCCGCTTTGCCCTGCATTTAGTGGTGACGCGCTATGATAACCGCCTGCTGTTTGATCGGCAGCTTAGCGTCGCCCAGCGCCTGAATTACGATGGGGAAGGCAATGAGCCGGTTGAGCGGATGATGAAGGATTTTTTCCGCGTCACCCGGCGGGTCGGCGAACTTAACCATATGCTGCTGCAACTGTTTGATGAGGCGATCCTGGCTCTGCCTGCGGATGAAAAACCGCGCCCCATCGATGATGAATTCCAGTTGCGCGGCACCCTGATTGATTTGCGCGACGAAACGCTGTTCATCCGCGAACCGGAAGCGATCCTGCGCATGTTTTACACCATGGTGCGCAACAGCACGATCACCGGCATTTATTCCACGACGCTGCGCCATTTGCGCCATGCCCGCCGTCATCTGAAACAGCCGCTGTGCTATATACCCGAAGCCCGGACGCTATTTTTGAGTATGCTGCGCCATCCGGGCGCGGTCAGTCGCGGCCTGCTGCCGATGCACCGCCACAGCGTATTGTGGGCCTATATGCCGCAGTGGTCGCATATTGTCGGTCAGATGCAGTTCGATCTTTTCCATGCCTACACCGTGGATGAGCACACCATCCGGGTGATGCTAAAACTGGAAAGCTTTGCCCGGGAAGAGACGCGCCAGCGCCATCCGCTGTGCGTCGACCTCTGGCCGCGCCTGAGCCATCCGGAACTGATCCTGATTGCCGCCCTTTTCCACGATATCGCCAAAGGCCGCGGCGGCGACCATTCCGTGCTCGGGGCGCAGGACGTGCTGACTTTTGCCGAACTGCACGGGCTGAATTCCCGCGAGACGCAGCTGGTCGCCTGGCTGGTGCGCCATCATCTGCTGATGTCGGTCACGGCCCAGCGCCGCGATATTCAGGATCCGGAAGTCATCAAGCAGTTTGCTGAAGAGGTGCAGACGGAAAACCGTCTGCGCTTCCTCGTCTGCCTGACCGTCGCCGATATCTGCGCCACCAACGAAACGCTGTGGAACAGCTGGAAGCAGAGCCTGCTGCGCGAGTTGTATTTCGCCACCGAAAAACAGCTGCGCCGCGGCATGCAGAATACGCCTGACATGCGCGAACGGGTGCGTCACCATCAGCTTCAGGCGCTGGCCCTGTTGCGCATGGACAATATCAATGAGGAATCGCTGCATCAGATTTGGTCCCGCTGTCGCGCAAATTACTTCGTGCGCCATAGCCCAAATCAGCTCGCCTGGCATGCGCGTCATCTGCTGCAGCACGATCTCAGCAAACCGATGATCCTGCTGAGTCCGCAGGCGACGCGCGGCGGCACCGAGATTTTTATCTGGAGCCCGGACCGCCCTTACCTGTTTGCCGCCGTCTGTGCGGAGCTGGACCGGCGCAACCTGAGCGTCCACGACGCACAGATTTTTACCACCCGCGACGGGATGGCGATGGATACCTTTATTGTTCTGGAGCCGGACGGCAGCCCGCTGTCGCCGGACCGTCATGAAGCGATCCGCGTTGGCCTGGAGCAGGCGATTACCCAGCGCAGCTGGCAGCCGCCGCAACCGCGTCGTCAGCCCGCGAAACTTCGCCACTTTACCGTGGAAACCGAGGTGAATTTTCTGCCTACGCATACCGACAGAAAATCATTTATGGAGCTTATCGCCCTCGACCAGCCTGGCCTGCTGGCACGGGTCGGGCAAATTTTTGCCGATCTGGGAATTTCGCTTCACGGCGCCCGAATTACAACCATTGGCGAGCGAGTAGAAGATTTATTCATAATCGCCACGGCGGACCGGCGCGGCCTTAATAATGCCCTGCAACTTGAGGTGCAACAACGGTTGACAGAGGCCCTCAATCCAAACGATAAAGGGTAGTGTGTTTATTTATATGGAAAGAGTTTAACAATGCAGCAGTTACAGAACGTTATTGAGACCGCTTTTGAGCGTCGCGCCGATATTACGCCGACAAATGTGGATACCGTTACCCGCGAAGCGGTTAATCAGGTGATATCCCTGCTGGATTCCGGCGCGCTGCGTGTCGCAGAAAAAATCGACGGCCAGTGGATCACGCATCAGTGGTTGAAGAAAGCGGTCCTGCTCTCTTTCCGGATTAACGATAACCAGGTTATCGACGGTGCGGAAAGCCGCTACTTCGATAAAGTGCCGATGAAATTCGCCGATTACGACCAGGCGCGCTTTCAGAAAGAAGGCTTCCGCGTGGTGCCGCCCGCCGCCGTACGTCAGGGGGCATTCATTGCCCGCAATACCGTGCTGATGCCGTCCTATGTCAACATCGGTGCTTACGTTGATGAAGGCACGATGGTCGATACCTGGGCCACCGTCGGTTCCTGCGCGCAAATCGGCAAAAACGTCCACCTGTCCGGCGGCGTTGGTATCGGCGGCGTCCTGGAGCCGTTACAGGCCAACCCAACGATTATTGAAGATAACTGCTTTATCGGCGCGCGTTCTGAAGTCGTGGAAGGCGTGATCGTGGAAGAGGGCTCCGTGATTTCCATGGGCGTTTACATCGGTCAGAGCACCCGTATTTACGATCGTGAAACCGGCGAAGTGCACTATGGCCGCGTCCCGGCGGGCTCCGTTGTCGTTTCCGGTAACCTGCCGTCGAAAGATGGCAAATACAGCCTGTACTGTGCGGTTATTGTGAAGAAAGTTGACGCGAAAACGCGTGGCAAGGTAGGCATCAACGAACTGCTGCGTACTATCGACTAAGCGCAATAAGCCGGGGACATGATGTTCCCGGCTATGCCGGTACGTAATGAGTTAAAATGATTTCACGAAGAAACCTTCTGCTGGGTGCCGCCGCAGGGCTGGCTGGTGGAACCGGCATCAGTTATGCGCATTACTACGAACCAACGCAGTTTGAAGTCACTTATCACCGCCTGCGCTTTTTCCCGCAACAATCCGCTGATCCGCCGCTCAAGGTGTTATTTCTTACCGACCTTCACTACTCCCGCTACGTCTCTTTAGCGTTGATATCCACGGACGGCTGGTCATCAATCTCAGCCGATAGAGATCGGCTTAACATTCAGGAGAAAAATCCCTTTCCGGCGAGCCGGATAGCCTAAAAGCAGATATGCTTAATGACAAAATGAGCAAAATCCACTGTTTCTCTTTGAGGTACCGCTATGTACGACAATCTGAAGAGTCTGGGCATTACGAATCCTGATGAAATTGATCGTTACAGCCTCCGGCAGGAAGCCAACAACGATATCCTGAAAATCTATTTCCAAAAGGACAAAGGCGAATTTTTCGCTAAAAGCGTGAAATTTAAGTACCCGCGCCAGCGCAAAACCGTGATCGCGGACGGCGTGGGACAGGGTTACAAAGAAGTGCAGGAGATCAGCCCTAACCTGCGTTATGTTATCGACGAACTCGACCAGATCTGCCAGCGGGATCGCAGCGATGTCGATCTGAAGCGTAAGATCCTCGACGATCTGCGCCACCTGGAAAGCGTGGTCGCCAACAAAATTACCGAGATAGAATCCGACCTCGAAAAACTAACGCGTAATAAATAACATTAACGGGCCAAAACTGGCCCGTTATTATTCCCACTCCGGGACTCGCTACAATAGTCACACCTCATCAATATTATCATTTTTTCAGGATGATTTATTTTCATCCTTTTACTTACAATCCTGTTTTCTCATTTCATCTCATCCAATATTATCTTATATTATCAAAGTCTTTCTGCTCCTGTATTTTCATCAAACCTTATACAGGAGGAACATGAAATGACTCAGGAAATAACACAACGTTGCTATACGCTTCAGGCTGCACCGTGGCTGGATAATGCCGGATTTGAAAAAGGAAGACAGCATGACCGTCAGTCGCTGGGATTTATATTACCCGCAAATACTCCCCTGCGCGTACGTCAGGCAGATATTACAAAAGGCAAAGCAACATTCCGTGTGCTGTGCGACGACTCGCAGGCAGAAAAAACGATTACCTTAAGCACCAGCTGGCAGACTATCAGCGCTACGGTAGACACCGTACCGTTTGTTGATACCCTTCATACCGACCAGCCCGGTGAATTTAGCGTGCTCTATGAACTGCCGCCGACCATCAAACCTCTGCCGTACTGGAGTAAGGGGCAGTCCGAGAGCGATTTCTTTAGCCACTGGCAGCAAAATGCCTCGCCGTTTGCGTTGGTCGATATCGACGTAGCCTGCTTCCTGCTTCCGCTGGCTGACCGGGATAACCTGCGGAAAACGGGTCTGGCAACTTTGCAGGCATTTTATACGACTATTTTTAGCGCTTACAATGAGTGGGCCGGATTAAGCGACAACCCTGTCTCACCGCTGGATAAAAATATCCCCAACAGTTATTTTATTAAAGCTGACAAGCACGGCGTCGGCTCGGCCTATTATTTACCCTGGTGGTGCGCACAAACCGCATCAACAATAAGCCAGGGGTGGATTAATAATATTACTACGCAATGGACTATTCTTCATGAAATTGCCCACGGTTATCAGGGGAAATTTATGAAGGATACCGAAATTCCCGTTGGCGAAGTGTGGAATAATATTTATGCGGCGTATTTTCAGCAGGCTACCCTCAGCGTCAATAACCGTCTTTACACTGACGGCTGGCTTTATAATTACGGCCAGCAACCCACGGAAGAGCTGAAATTTATCACCAACGTCAGAACTCGCCTTCCCGTAGCGCAATGGAACGGGCGCACCCGTCTGTTAATGCTGATGATGATGTTCTTCAAGGCTAACACGCCAGCGTTCAGCGCCTTTAACCAACAATACCGGGTGTTGGCCAATAGCGAAGGCTTTCAGCCTGCGGATCATCATCTCACTGACTTACTGGCCAGCGCCATCGCCTCCGGGGCGGGTTACGACATGACGCCGTTTATGACGTTTTGTGGCCTGAAACCCGACGCTTTTACCTGTGAAAAAGTGGCTGCATATGCGGCAAAACCCGTCTGGCCGCTGTTTGACCTGCTGGCGGAAAGCGAGTGGGAAAGCGCGCGCCAGCGCCTGAAGCTGGACTCCTTCGTCTGGCTGGTGGATAACCAGCAACTGGCGGTACTGGGGAAAAAAGGCAATCTGACCCTCACGTTAAATATCGATCGCCCTGAGCAGGTTTATGGGCAAACGCTCACCCTGCGCGATAACGGCGGACAATCTTTTGCTGCCACCATCGTCGATAAGCAAATCGCCTTTAGCGATCTTCCTGTTGGCGTTTATCAGCTTGATCTGCCTCAGGGCCGCTCGCAGAAATACCGCGTTGATACTCCTTTTGTCACGCTTCGCGAAGGCGCGAACGCCGTGACGGTGAACTATGCCCCGCTGGCGGATACTGCGCTGCGTAACCAAACCCTGCATTTTCAGGGCTATGACAACACGCCTTTCGCCAGTCTGTGCGTGGATTATGAAAACCAGCTGCTGACGCTGGATATTTTTAGCGCCACACCGCATCTTTATTTTTCCAGCCAGCGCTACGCCAGCGTGACCGTATTTTCTGAAAGCGGTGAGCAATTGCTGAAGCGCGATATGAGCGGTACGAACTGCGCCACTGGAAAACTTCAGCTGCCCTTAAAAGAGAATTACCATCTTTCGGTTTATCATGCCGAACCGGGCCGCCTGAAAGCCTCACCTGGCTATTTACCGCTGGTGGCGCCGCAGCCGAATCAATTATTCCGTATCGATCGGGAAGGCTTATATAACTTTGTCCTTAACAATCGCCCGGTGGACGATCTCAGGACTGTTTTTGCGCGCCATGCGCAGGCGCTACGGGATCTGCCTTCTTTGCCGTATACGCGCTATTCCGCACGTAAAAATGACCTCTGGCTGATGCTGCAAAGCTTTTCTGACGCAGAACGGCAGGCGTTGCTTAAGGAGTATAGCGATGTACTTCCTGTCGATAACCGCGTCCCCGGCGCGTTAACGGGTAAAGGCGTCACGCTAAAATTACAGGGATTAAAAAATAACGAATTCTGTCAAATTGCCATTGATACCGTGAAACAGGAAATGGTGGTGCAGACGCGTGCGGGTCAGCCCCATGCCTATTACCTTCCTGGCGCGACCTATGCCAGCATCGATGTCAGAAACGCGGCGGGGGAAACCCTTTATCACCGCCACTATCAGGGGGCGGAGAACTATCAGGCGCAAACTGAACGTATTGCGCTGGAGGAAGGCTTTGCGCTCGCTATATTCCACGACGAACCGTTCAGAGACAGCGCCTTTAACCTTACGCAAACCACGCTGGTGCCGGTGAAGAAAACGAATCTCTGGTACGTCACGCCGTTCGGACTGGAAGAGCAGCAGACGGCGTTACCGGCGCAGGACGATCCGAAAGAGGAGACGGCACTGTATGGCGATCGCTTTGTCTGGGATCTGCTCGGTGATAACGACGTCTGCTTCGCCAGTATGGATCTGGATATAGGTGGTAAACAGTTTACCTTCAGTGCCCACCCTGGCGTGCCGCATAAAGCGTATAGCACCGTTTATGCGACGATTAACGTTTATAATACGCGAGGTTCTGTTGTCGCTCGCCAGGCGATCAAAGGCTCCTCAGAACTTGGTGACTATGTGGATATCGCGGCGCTGGAAGAGAATTATATTATTGAAGTCTCTCACGCCGAAGCAGGACGCCGCTCGGTTATCGCTAACCCGCGAAATGGTGAAACCTGGCCGCAGCCGCACAGCGTGAGCTGGCGCGTAACGGTGCAGGGTTTAGAACGTCTGTAAAGCGAGCACCCGTGGATGTCGGGGCGACCGCCGGGTTGGGCCTCCCTCCGGGAACCCAATCCCGGCGTTTCCCCTGAGAAGCTATGTTGTTAACGATCCGAACGTCTCCTGCGGGAGGCGTTCAGGCTGCTGACAAATGTTATACCGTGGAATGATGCCTGGCGGCGCTTCGCTTGCACAGGCCTACGGTTTATGCATAACCTGTTGACATTGATGACTTTGTAGGCAGGGTAAGGCGAAGCTGCCACCCGGCAAAACGGCGTACACAATAGCAAAACCCGGTTTGTCATCAACCTCTCGCACCCGCCTTCCGGCGGGTGTTTTTAATGCTGCTCATCCAGTTGTAGCGCCACATACAGCAGCAGCCTGTCATCGAAATTCCCCAGGTCCAGCCCGGTCAGTTCTGAGATGCGGTTCAGCCGGTACTCCAGCGTATTACGATGAATAAACAAGGCTTTTGACGTCGCCAGCGGCTGTACGTTATGGCGGAACCACGCTTGCAACGTCCGCCGCAGCAGACCGTTATTATCCATCGCTTTAAGCCGGGTCAGCGGGCGCGCCAGCTCGTTGGCCTGCCAGCCGCCGCGCAGGCTGTCGAGCAGCACCGGCAGCATCAAATCCTGATAAAAATAGCTGCGGCTTTCCGGCATCCGCTGCTTGCCGACCATCATCGTGGTACGCGCGGTGCGATAAGAACGGGCGATGCTGCCCGGACCGGTAAAATAGTTGCCTAACGCCACGCGAAAGCGCAGCTGCCCGTTCTCCTTCATTCGGGAAATAAGCTGTTCCACACGCTTACGATGATCTTCCGCATCCCAGCGGCCAAATGGATTCAGCGCCGGTTTTAATACCACCATCTCGGTCAGTGAGACAATGGCGATCAGGTTATTGCGCTCTGGGGTGGTTAACGCGCTCTGCAACTGCTGAAGTTCCGCCATGGCGCTATCAACGCCAAGCTGGCCGCTATCCACCTCCAGCACGGCGACCACGCGCGGCTGATTAAGATCGATACCAAGACGCTGCGCCCATTCGGTCAACGCAGGCGTGTGCTCCTCAGCCTGGATAAGGTTCATCACCAGCTCTTCACGCAGACGGCTATCCTGAGCGAGCAGATGCATCAGCCGCGATTGCTCAAGCATCATTTCGGCAGTCATACACACCAGCTCGCCATATTTACGCAGAGTCTCCGGCTCGCCCGTCAGACCGATAACCCCGACGATTTCCCCTTCCAGCCGCAACGGCAGATTGATCCCCTGGCGCACGCCGTGCAGGTGACGCGCTACGGCATCATCGATATCCACGACCCGTCCCTGGGACAGCACCAGCAGTGCGCCTTCGTGCAATTCACCAACTCGTTCGCGATCGCCGCTACCGATAATGCGTCCACGGGCATCCATAACGTTAATATTGGTATCAATGATGCGCATCGTGCGTGCCACGATATCCTGTGCCATTTTGGTATCAAGATGCCAGCCAGCCATGTTTCCTCCCGTAAGCAGAGCTCCAGCATAAGGAGAATAGTAGATTGCCGCATTGTGCATATGCACAAAGCAAAGTGGAGAAGTATGGAGTTGTGGGGAGGGTCACAAATTGCAGGCAAAACGCCCTCCCCCAACTGAGGGAGGGCCGGAGACATTACTGCATCAGCAGGTAGATAGAGGTATCGCCACGCTGGATATTCAGTGCCAGCACGCCCGGTTTCGCATCAAGGATCTTACGCAGCTCGGCAATATTTTTCACCGACTGCTGGTTAGCGCCAACGATCACGTCGCCTTTCTTCAGCCCGATTTGCGCCGCTGGCGAATTGGCTTTCACGCTGTTCACCACCACGCCTTTATCCTGGCCTTTATTGCTCATTTCAGCACCTTCAATACCGCTGAAAATGGTGCTGGAATCAACCTGATTCTGGCTGCTTTGCTGCAATTCCAGGCTGACCTCAACCGGCTTGCCGTCACGCAGCAGGCCGAGGGTGACTTTGCTACCAATCGGCATGGTGCCGACCTGCGCGCGCATTGCCGCGAAGCTGCTGATCGGCTTGCCGTTTAGCGAAGTGATCACATCGCCGGCTTTAATGCCCGCTTTAGCCGCCGCTGAATTCGGCATCACCTGGCTGACAAACGCGCCGCGCTGAGCATCGACTTTCATCGCTTTTGCCAGCTCAGAGCTCAGCTCGGTACCCATAATGCCCAGTTCGCCACGGCGTACCTGGCCGTACTCGACCATCTGTGCTGTCAGGCTTTTCACCATATTGCTCGGGATCGCAAAACCGATACCGATGTTGCCGCCGTCCGGCGCGAGGATCGCCGTGTTAATGCCGATCAGCTCACCGTTCAGGTTCACCAGCGCACCGCCGGAGTTACCGCGGTTAATCGCCGCATCGGTCTGGATAAAGTTTTCGTAGTTCTCGGCGTTCAGGCCGCTACGACCCAGCGCGGAGACAATCCCGGAAGTTACCGTTTCACCCAGGCCAAACGGGTTACCGATAGCGACGGTGTAATCCCCTACGCGCAGGGCGTCGGAGTCAGCGATCTTAATCGCCGTGAGGTTTTTCGGATCCTGGATCTGGATCAGGGCGATATCAGAACGCGGATCTTTGCCAACCATTTTGGCGTCCAGTTTGCGACCGTCGCTCAGCTGAACTTTAATGGTGGTCGCATTCTCGACCACGTGGTTATTGGTGACGACATAGCCTTTAGCCGCATCGATGATGACCCCTGACCCCAGCGCCATAAATTTCTGCTGCTGGCTACCACCATTCCCGCCTTCGCCGCCGCCCTGACAGAACGGTGAACTCTGGAACGGGGAACCTTCCTGACAGAACGGCGAGTTATCGCCAAAGAACTGCTGGAAGTTTTTCGGCATCCGCGGCGTATTCACGCTGGTGCTACCCTCTACGTTAATACTCACCACCGAAGGCATGACTTTTTCAAGCATAGGTGCCAGGCTTGGCATCTGCTGTGCCGTCTCCGCGGACGAGGCGGTTTCCGCTGCGTTTGCGGCTAAAGGAGATAATGCCAGACTTAAACTTAATGCCAGTGCGCTCATTGCTAATGTGGTCTTTTTCATCTTTTTTCCGTCTCAATATCAGATAACGCAAGTCGCTATGTGTGATGCTAAGATTCACTTTATAACCCTAAGTTCCGGAATTAAGTCACTGGAAAAAGTAAAAATTTATTGTCCATCTTTACAAATCTTAGCGCTTATTCCACGGCCATCAACCGGCGGTATTCATCCCATGCATACAAATCGGTCATTCCGCTGATATAGTCCTGAATCAGGCGACAGCGATAATAATATTCCATCACCGGAAACTCGCTGGAATCCCGGGCGATTTTATTAACGGCGTCCACATAGGCCAGCCGATGACGGGTCGACAGTTTATTAAACAGCCGCGATTCAATCGGCAAACGGCGCAGGCGCTCTTTTTCCACCAGCTCGCTAAAATCGGCTAACGGCAATTGCAACAGCGGCTGGTAAATCTCCAGCAGGCCGCGAATAACGCGATAACCCTGTAATTCCAGTTGTTCAACGTCAGGATGACTAAATACGTGCCGGACCGCGACGTTCTTATATAACTCAAGCAGCTGGCTGAAGGCGCTATCGTCCTCCAGCAGAGCGTGATTAAACTCGCCGTCAAAAATCTGCGGTAGATTTTCAATAAACCGCGAAGCGGCATAGGGCACCAGTTTGTTGAGCGTATTGACCCGTAAATACATAAAAAACTGATCTTCCGCACTGCGGCTTAGCGAATTAGAGCGCGATTTCTCCCATGCATTTTCTACCACCAGCGCAAACAGCGATCCTTTTTCATGCTCGCCCCAGGCGTCATGCAAATGTTGATAAAGCTGTTCAACGGTGAAAATACGTTTTTCAACGGCATCTTCCAGGTCGGCGACACAATAAGAGATATCGTCCGCCGCTTCCATAATCCACGTCAGCGGGAAACGACTAAACGGAGCCAGTTCGAGCTCCTGGCGCAGTCGCTCAATATAGGCTTCTTCGGAAAGGTAGTAGCCCGGCTTTTTCATCAGATAATCGTGTGAAGGGGGAATATCGTCTGCCCACCACGCCGGACGGGTATATTTAAGAATACAGCCTACCTGCGCCCAGGTGAGGTTCATACGCATCAGCGCCTGCACCAGGCGGATCCCCTGCGCGTTGCCTTCAAAATGGCAGAGATCCTGACGCACCTTGCGGCGCATCTCGTTAAGGCTTTCTTCTCCCTCATGCAAACGCAATGCAACCACCTGGCAGCGGTCGTTGCTCAGAGGTTGACTGGCGGCATCCGCAGGTGCCAGACGTTGACTAAACCAGTCATTGATTGCCGCCTCGCCAAAATGGCCAAACGGCGGATTGCCGATGTCATGCATCAGGCAGGCCATCTCGACGATGCTTTCAAAGGGGCCAGTCAGCTCATCGAGGCCATACGTCTCAAGCAGGCGCTGTTCTTTCAGGCGGCTCAGTACCTCTTTAGCGATATAGCGCCCAACCTGCTGAACCTCCATTGAGTGCGTCAGCCGGGTGCGTACCGCCGCATTGCGCTCCAGCGGAAAGACCTGGGTTTTCTGCTGCAAGCGCCGGATCGCCGCTGAATTAATAATGCGCCCGCGATCGCTTTCGAAAATACGCAGGATCTCATGCTCGGACTTCACCCCGGTGGGTGAACGGTAGCGACGATGCCAGTTGATCTTTTTACGGAAATCGATGTGTGCCATATTCTCTCCCGCGCGAGAAATGCGCTTCCCCTTACCCGCATGATAGACTATGCCTTTAAACCTGACACATCGCGAGTAAATCAATGAAAATTGGCATTATTGGTGCTATGGAAGAAGAAGTTACGCTGCTGCGTGACAAAATCGTTAACCGCCAGACCCTGACGTCAGGCGGCTGCGAAATTTATACCGGTCAGCTCCACGGCACCGATGTTGCGCTGCTGAAATCAGGTATTGGCAAAGTCGCTGCGGCGCTGGGCACCACCCTGCTGCTGGAACACTGCAAACCTGACGTGATTATTAATACCGGCTCGGCGGGCGGTCTGGCCGCGACGCTGAAGGTGGGCGATATCGTGGTTTCTGACGAAGTACGCTATCACGATGCCGACGTCACCGCGTTTGGCTACGAGTACGGCCAGCTTCCGGGCTGCCCGGCGGGTTTTCAGGCCGATCAGACACTAATCGATGCCGCCGAAGCCTGCATCACTGAACTCAACCTCAACGCGGTTCGCGGCCTGGTTGTCAGCGGCGATGCCTTTATCAACGGCTCCGTCCCGCTGGCAAAAATTCGTCACCACTTCCCGCAGGCGGTGGCGGTTGAGATGGAAGCCACCGCGATTGCCCACGTTTGCCATAATTTCGGCACGCCGTTTGTCGTGGTGCGCGCGATCTCCGACGTGGCGGATCAGCAGTCTCACCTGAGCTTTGATGAGTTCCTGGTAGTGGCGGCGAAGCAGTCCACCCTGATGGTTGAGACCCTGGTGCAGAAGCTGGCGCGTGGCTAACGTCCTGTTCAGAGCAGCAGCCCTGCTGCTGCTTGTTCCGGCCTGGCTTTCTGCCGCGCCGCGAGTGATCTCGCTCTCGCCTGCCAATACCGAACTGGCGTTTGCCGCCGGGATCGTGCCTGTCGGCGTCAGCAGCTATTCCGACTATCCCCCGGAGGCCGCCCGCATTGAGCAGGTTGCCACCTGGCAGGGAATGAATCTGGAGCGTATCGTCGCCCTTAAACCTGACGTGGTGTTGGCCTGGCGCGGCGGCAACGCTGAACGTCAGGTAAATCAGCTCACCGCCCTCGGGATCCACGTGATGTGGGTAGAAAGTAACAGCATCGAACACATCGCTGACGCGCTGCGCCAGTTAGCAGTCTGGAGTCCTGCGCCGGAAAAAGCCCGCGAAGCGGCGAAGACGCTGCTTGCTGACTACCAGACGCTCAAATCCCGCTATGCGCAGCGGCCAAAAAAACGGGTATTTCTTCAGTTTGGTATGACGCCATTGTTTACCAGCAATAAGAATTCGATTCAGAACGAGGTGCTCGAAACCTGCGGCGGCGAAAATATTTTTGCGGACAGCCGCGTGCCGTGGCCGCAGGTTAGCCGCGAGCAGGTGCTGGCCCGCCAGCCGCAGGTCATTATTACCACCGGCGACGCGCGCGTTGTTCCGAAAATCAGCCAGTTCTGGCAAAACCAGCTGACTATCCCGGTAATCTCCCTGAACGGCGACTGGTTTGAACGCGCAAGCCCGCGTATTATCCTCGCCGCAAAACAACTCTGCGACGCGCTCTCACAGGTAAATTAAGCATGCTGGTCTACTGGCTTGATATCATTGGCACCGCCGTTTTCGCTATCTCCGGCGTCCTGCTGGCAGGAAAATTACGCATGGATCCGTTCGGCGTGCTGGTGCTGGGCGTGGTCACCGCCGTCGGCGGCGGGACGATCCGCGATATGGCGCTGGCGCACGGGCCGGTATTCTGGGTAAAAGATCCCACCGACCTGGTAGTGGCCATGGTCACCAGCATGCTGACGATCCTGCTGGTTCGTCAGCCCAGGCGTCTGCCAAAATGGATATTACCGGTGCTGGATGCCGTTGGTCTGGCGGTGTTTGTCGGTATCGGCGTCAACAAAGCCTTTCTTGCCGAAACTGGTCCGCTGATAGCGGTCTGTATGGGTGTATTGACCGGTGTAGGCGGCGGGATCATTCGCGACGTGCTGGCACGGGAAATCCCGATGATCTTACGCACCGAAATCTATGCCACGGCCTGTATTGCTGGCGGCATCGTTCACGCGACGGCGTTTTATACCTTCGGTATACCGCTGGAAAGTGCAAGTATGATGGGGATGGTGGTCACGCTGGTCATTCGCCTGGCGGCGATCCGCTGGCATCTGAAACTGCCGACGTTTGCGCTGGATTAACCCCTGCGAGTAAGGCTTTGTGGCGGCGTAGTGCCCGGAATGGTTTACCGGGCACCGCAGACCCCTCGTCTTTGCCAGACGAGGTAGAAGAAATCAAACGCTGAACGACGATCCGCAGCCGCAGGTGCTTTTGGCATTCGGGTTAGTCACAATGAAGCGGGACCCTTCCAGCCCTTCGGTATAGTCAACCGAACCGCCGACGAGATACTGCAGGCTCATAGGATCAACCACCAGGCCCACGCCCTGCTTCTCGATGGTCATATCGCCATCGTTGATTTGATCGTCAAAGGTAAAACCGTACTGAAAGCCGCTGCAACCACCGCCGGTGATATAGACGCGCAATTTCAGATTCGGGTTATCTTCATCGGCAATCAGGTTTTTTACTTTGCTGGCTGCTGCATCGGTAAATTGCAGGGGCAGCGCTACGTCATCACTCATTTTTTGCTCCCAACGACATTGCTAATTGGGCAAATAGTAACCCAACCATGATGGGCATTATCTAATACCCTGGTAATTCATTCAAGTATTCTCGCCCACTGGCCGCACGGACTGCTCAGCTTCCTGCCTGGCCAGCGTCCGGGCAAGGATGGTGGAGTATAACGGTTTGCCGCCGACAAACTGAGCCAGTAGTGTTGCGCCAAGACAGGTAATAATCATTGGCAAAATGAGCTGGTAATTATCGGTCATCTCCAGCACCAGTACCGTTCCGGTTAACGGCGCGCGCACCGAAGCGGCCAACAGCGCCCCCATTCCGGCAATCGCAAACGTGCCCGCGTCCAGATGGTAAGCCGGGAAAATACCGGCCGCCGTCATGCCGAACGCGGTGCCAAGCAGCGTACCCAGCGCCAGCATCGGTGCAAAAATACCGCCGGGCGCGCCGGAACAAAAACACAACAGCGTGGTGACGACCCGGGTGATAAAAATCACCAGCAGCAACCCAACCGTGTAATGCCCCGCCAGCGCCAGCGGGATCAGCGAGAAGCCGCCGCCCGTCGCTTCAGGATCGATCAGGCCAATCAAGCCGCACATCCCGCCGATCAGCCCGCCCAGCAATACCCATTTTTTGATATTGCCGCCGTGGACGCGCTGAAACAGATCCTGCATGCGCAATACCAGCATATTAAACAGGGGACCAACAAGACCAAAAATCATCCCCAGAATTAAATACAGCCACAGGGTATTAACCGGGGCGTTGCTCAGTTTACCGACTTCAATGACCGCTCCCTCGCCGTTAAACAGGCGAAAGACGATGCTCGACATAATCACCCCGGTAAACACTGCTTTAATGGAGATCAGGCTATAGCGGAACTGCGGGCGCATCTCTTCCAGTATAAAAAGTATTCCGGCCAGCGGCGCATTGAATGCGGCGGAAAGCCCTGCCGCCGCCCCGGTCGCCAGCAACGTGTGACGCGCTTCCCCGCTGCGCAGGCGAAAAATATCCAGCACCATGCGGCCAACGTTACCGCCCAGTTGCACGGTCGGCCCTTCGCGTCCCAGCACCATTCCCGCACCCAGCGTCCCCATTCCGCCGATAAATTTAACCGGCAACACCCGCCACCAGCGCACCGGGCGAAGTTCCTCCAGCGCGCCTTCGATCTCCGGGATCCCAGAGCCACCGGCTTCCGGCGCGAAACGGCGTACCAGAAAATAGCCCACCATTGCCAGCAGGGCTGACGAGACAAACGCCAGCGGCCAGATCCAAAAACCGTGGTGGGCGGTGTCGGCAAGCATCCCCACACGTAGCGCCTGCACGCCATCAACGGCTTTTTCAAAGCCCACGCCGACCAGCCCGGCCAGCGTACCGACCAGTGCCGCCAGCAGCAAAACGGCCAGTGGCGTTTTGTCGCGCCGCAATAACTGACGGATCTGCTTACCACGCCCCTGGCGGACCTCAGGCTGACAGGTAAAAGAAGGAGTTTCAACGTTCATCGTTAATCATTTCTGGGTAAGGATGCATTCCGGAACGGCATTGTACCCTTGCGTTCTTCAAAAATCCCTCATAAAAAATGTTGTTTCAATTGGGCAAAACTTTCATAACCTTCCTGGAATACTTTAGAATGGAGAAGATTAACTTTTCGATAAACCAGGAACGAAGCCATGAGCAAGTCTGAAAACCTCTACAGCGCCGCGCGCCAGGTGATCCCTGGCGGCGTTAACTCTCCCGTTCGCGCCTTTACCGGCGTTGGCGGTACGCCGCTGTTCGTTGAACGCGCAGATGGCGCGTATTTGTACGACGTTGATGGCAAGGCCTATGTTGACTACGTTGGCTCCTGGGGTCCAATGGTGCTGGGCCATAACCATCCGGCGATCCGCAATGCGGTCATCGAGGCCACCCAGCGCGGATTAAGCTTCGGTGCGCCAACCGAAATGGAAGTCAAAATGGCCGAGCTGGTGACTGAGCTGGTGCCAACCATGGACATGGTACGCATGGTCAACTCCGGTACTGAAGCAACGATGAGCGCCATCCGTCTGGCGCGCGGCTTCACAGGCCGCGACAAAATCATTAAGTTCGAAGGCTGCTACCACGGCCATGCGGACTGCCTGCTGGTGAAGGCGGGCTCCGGCGCGTTGACCCTTGGTCAGCCGAACTCGCCGGGCGTTCCGGCGGATTTTGCTAAACATACCCTGACCTGTACCTATAACGATCTGGCCTCCGTACGCGAGGCGTTTGAGCAGTATCCGCAGGACGTTGCCTGTATCATTGTCGAGCCGGTGGCGGGCAACATGAACTGTGTGCCACCGCTGGCGGAATTCCTGCCGGGCCTGCGTGCATTGTGTGATGAGTTCGGCGCGCTGCTGATTATTGATGAAGTGATGACCGGTTTCCGCGTCGCGCTGGCGGGCGCTCAGGCGTACTACAATGTCGTGCCGGATCTGACCTGTCTGGGCAAGATCATCGGCGGTGGAATGCCGGTAGGCGCGTTTGGCGGTCGTCGTGAAGTGATGGACGCGCTGGCGCCGACCGGACCGGTCTACCAGGCGGGCACCCTTTCCGGCAATCCGATTGCGATGGCCGCAGGCTATGCCTGTCTGAGCGAAGTTTCCCGGCCGGGTATTCATGAAACACTGGAGGCGCTGACCACACAGCTGGCGAACGGCCTGCTGGACGCCGCGCAGGAAGCCGGTATTCCACTGGTGGTGAACCATGTCGGCGGGATGTTCGGTATTTTCTTTACCGATGCCCACGCCGTTACCTGCTATCAGGATGTGGTGGCCTGCGACGTTGAGCGCTTCAAACGGTTCTTCCACCTGATGCTGGAAGAAGGCGTTTACCTGGCACCGTCGGCGTTTGAAGCGGGCTTTATGTCCGTTGCGCACAGTGAAGAAGATATCAATAATACGATTGACGCTGCGCGTCGGGTGTTTGCGAAGCTGTAACCCTGCATGCCCGGTGGCGCTGCGCTTACCGGGCCTACAACGGCGTTACCTCAAAGATTACCGGCTCTGCTTTCTCAACAGATAAACAAAATACGGTGCACCGATAAAGGTCGACAACAGCCCTGCCGGGATCTGGAACGGAAACATCACCATCCGCCCGCACCAGTCAGCAAACACCAGAATCAGCCCCCCAGCCAGAGCCGAAATGACAATATGCGGAAGGGTGCGGCGGAAGCCCATCATTCTGGCGATATGCGGTGCCATCAGGCCGATAAAGCTCAGCGGGCCAATGGTCAACGTAGCGGTGGCGGTTAAAGCGGATGCCAGCAGCAACAGCGCAATACGCGACGGCGTCAGCGCCACGCCCACGGCGCGGGCGGTGTCGCCGCCCAGCGGCAGGATGGTGAGCCAGCGGCTGCACAGTGGCACCAGCGCCAGCAGAACGATCATCATTATTAACGTCTGCACCGCCTGCCGTTCCGTGGCGTTGTAGGTCGAGCCGGAAATCCACGTCAGGATCTGCGCCATGCGCGGATCGCCGCTCGCCTGTAACATCATCAGCAACATAGTAAACGCCGTGCTTAACGCCATCCCGGCCAGTAACATGCGATGCGGTGAGAAGCCGCCGCGCCCGGCGGCAATCATAATGATCAGCAGCGTACCCGCCGCCCCCAGACTCCCGGCTGGCAGCAGCCAGCCAAAGGCGTTGCCCGGTACCAGGAACAGCATTAGCACGATGCCAAACGCCGCGCCGGAACTGATCCCCAGCACTTCCGGGCTGGCCATCGGGTTGCCGGTCAGACGCTGGATAATACAGCCCGCCACCGCCAGCAGGATCCCGGCGAACAGCGCCGCCAGAATGCGCGGCCAGCGCCACTGCATCAGCTCGCTGAGCATCTCGCCGCTGGCCCATTGCCAGCCCTGTGCGTCACGCCCAAAGGAGAGCGCCGCGAAAACGGCCAGCAGTAACACTATCAGCCCGATAATGGCATAGCGCAACACATGCTGACGTTCGGCGGAAATCGTATCCCCGGCGTTCATCGCTGGCGCGTTCATGCTGCGCAGCCGAGGCAGTAGCCACAGCAGCAGTGGCGCGCCGATCAGTGCCGTCACCGAGCCGGTGGAGACTTCCATCCACACCCGCGTCAGCCAGATGACAAGCTGGTCGGATAGCCAGAGGATCAGCGCCCCAATCAGCGGGGCCAGCAGCAGGCGGGAAAGCAGACGACGCGCGCCGAGCATTTTTGCCAGTAGCGGCGCAAACAGGCCGATAAAACCAATAATGCCCACCGCATTGACCAGCAGGGCGCTCAGGACGATCGCCAGCGTGAGCGCCGCCAGTCGCGCCAGCGACAGCGCCAGACCGAGGTTACGCGCCACGCCGTCATCCAGCCCCATTAACGTCAGCGGACGCAGCAGCAACAGCGTGAGCATGACGCCGCCGATCAGTTGCGGCCACAGCCGCTGGACAATGCTCCAGTCGGTCTGGGTGAGCGTGCCGGTGCTCCACAGAAACATACTCTGCAACTGATCGTGATGGAAAATGACCAGCAGCTGATTAATCGCCCCGCAGTACAGACTGACCACCAGCCCTGCCAGAATCAGCGTGACCGGCGAAAGCCGTTTCCCCCAGGCCACGCCAAACACCAGCGCGCCGACAATACAGGCCCCCGCCAGCGCGGCAAATTGTGACACCAGCACGCCGGGGATTGCCCATAGCGAGGTGATAGTCATCCCTAACTGCGCTCCGGTCGCCACGCCGAGCGTCGTCGGTTCGGCCAGCGGGTTACGCAGCACCTGCTGGAACAGCACGCCGACCAGCCCCAGTCCCGCGCCCACCAGCAGTGAAATCGCCAGACGCGGCAGCAGGCTATAGTGAAACAGCATCTGTTCCACCACATCAATATTTGGCTGCCATAGCGCCTCTCGCCACTGCGCGCGCGGCAGCGCCTGGGTGAAGTTAAATACCGTCAGCGCCAGTGCGGCTATAAATAGCAGAAGCAGCAGCGCGGCGGATAGTGGTGCGATCCGTTGTCTCATGCCTTGCCTCCCAGCGCGCGATCCAGCACGCGGGCGAAGTGCATCGCGGAAAGCGTTGCGCCATAGAACCAGACCGCAGGCACGCGCTGAAAACGGCCATTGCGCACAAACGGCATCGACTGCCATAACGGCGTGGCAGCAAGCTGCTGCATCTCGGCATCATTGCCGTGATCAAAGCACAGCACGTCAACATCTTTAAACGCGACCAGACGATCGATACCAATCGGCGTGCTGCCCCAAAAGGTAGATTCGCCATGCCAGGCGTTTTTAATGCCGTAACGATCGAGCACTTCCTGGAACAGACAGTTCTGCCCAAATACCAGCACGTGACGCACATCCATCACCGTGATCATCAGTAACGGGCGATCGCCGCGGCGGGCGAAGCGTGGCGCTAAGGAATCAATAAAGCGTTCAAAATCAGCAAGGTGTTTTTCCGCTTCGGCTTCCCGGCCAATAAGCTGCGCCATCTCAACCAGTGAGCCACGCGCTTTGGTCAACGGCTTTTTGCCGTCGCTGAAGGTGAATCCCCTGCCCGGCGCAATTTTCGCCAGCTGCTCGTCCGACGGACCATAGCCCGCCGACCACACGAGGAACGAGGGTTTCATCTGCGCCAGCAGTTCAAGGTTTGGCTCGGTACGCAATCCCACGTCAATGACCGAAGAAGGCAAGGAGGGGTCGTTCACCCACAAGTTGTAGTTTTGCACGTCCGCCACGCCGTAAGGCATTACGCCCAGCGCCAGCAGAAACTCCACCGGTAGCCACTCCAGCGCCACAATACGATGCGGATCGTATGAGGCCGCGCGGGCCTTGCCCATCTGCCACATCAGCGGCGAGAGCGCCATTGCCGTCAGCAAACGCCGACGCGTGATTGAAGTTATCATCGCCATCAGTAAACAAAACTCACCGGGGCCGCGCCAGCCGGATGCGGCAGAATTCCCATCGGGATGCCGTAAATCTGCTCCAGCGTTTCGCTGCGCATTAATGTTTCCGGCGTGCCCTCTGCAATCATCTCGCCGCCGCGCAGGGCGACCAGATAATCGCAGTAGCGGGCCGCCATATTGATATCATGCAGCACGGCAATCACCGTTAACCCGCGCTGCTGGCTCAGGCGATGGACCAGCGCCAGTACATCGACCTGATGGGCGATATCCAGCGCGGAGGTTGGCTCGTCAAGCAGCAGGCAGCGGCTGTCCTGCGCCACCAGCATGGCGATCCACGCCCGCTGGCGCTCGCCGCCGGAAAGGCTGTCCACCAGCCGGTGCGCCAGCGGTTTTAATCCTACCAGCGTAATCGCCTCTTCAACTTTTTCTCTGTCGGCCACGCCAAATCGTCCCAACGCGCCGTGCCACGGATAGCGGCCAATCGCCACCAGCTCACGGACCGTCATCCCTTCCGCCTGCGGCAGCTGCTGCGGCAAATACGCCACCTTGCGGGCAAACGCTTTACTGTTCCAGCTCAGCAGCGGCTGGCCGTCAAGCAGAATATCCCCTTCCGACGGCGGCTGATGGCGTCCGAGCATTTTGAGCAGCGTCGATTTACCGGAACCGTTGTGGCCGATCAGACCGGTGACTTTTCCCACCGGAAAGGTCAGCGAAAACGGATGCAGCAGCGTGCGTCCCGGCACGCGGAAAGTGACGTCGGAAAGTGCGAAAGTCGTATCGGGTTGGGTAATTTTTTCCTGCATGTTGGCCAACTTGAAAATGAAAAAGGGCACGCCGAAACGTGCCCTGAGAGAGAATTAGAAGCGGAAAGTCGCGGTGGCAACCACCTGACGCTCTGCGCCCCAGAAACAACCGTAAGTCTGGAAGCAGCTGGCGACATATTCACGATCCAGCACGTTGTTGACGTTGACCGCCACGCTGGAACCGGCCATGCCGAAGCGACCCAGATCGTACTTCACTACCGCATCCATCACGGCAGCGCTGCCGACCTTAAAGGTATTGGCCGGATCGCCATAGCTGGAACCAATAAAGCGACCGCCAGTACCCAATGTCAGGCCGGAAAGCGCTCCTTCATTGAAGGTATAATCGCCCCACAGCGACGCCATATGCTTAGGCACCTGCTCCGGGGTATGGCCTTTCAGCGAGGTATCTTTGGTATATTCCGCATCGGTATAGGTATAAGAGGCGGTCATATTAATATTGGCATTCAGCGCCGCTTTGGCTTCCAGCTCCACGCCCCGCGCGCGAATTTCACCGGCCGGAACTTGTCCCAGCGGATTATTCGGATCGGCAGTCAGGTTATTGGTTTTGGTCAGCTGATACAGTGCACCAGTAACGACGACCGGCATATCTTTCGGTACGTATTTCACGCCCGCTTCATACTGCTCGCCTTTTGACGGCTCGTAGGAAACACGCGGCACGCTCCACAGATCGAAGGCGCTCGGCTCAAACGACTGGCTGTAGCTAAAGTATGGCGTGATGCCGTTATCAAACAGGTAGTTAATCCCGCCGCGCCAGGTGAACTGATGGTCGTTACGTTCAATGTAGCCTTCGGTCGGCGTGTAAGAGTTCTGACGCACCGTGGTAGCCTGCTGAGACCAGTCGTAGCGACCGCCGAGCGTCAGCACCCACTTATCCCACTCCGCCTGATCCTGCACGTAAATCCCGGTCTGCTTGCTTTCGTTCATCTGGTACGGTTCAGTACCGCTGAAAGCAAAATATTGCGGACTGTAATCGTTATAAAGATCGATGGACGGCGCGCTGCCGAAAGTGGCGTCGATATCATTACGCATGCGCATGAAATCTACCCCGGTCAACAATGTGTGATCGACCGCGCCGGTGGCGAATTTGCTTTCCAGCTGGGTATCGACGCTGAAGTTTTGCAGACGCTCATCATCCACCACCGTCCCGCGGTTCAGGGTGTGACCATCCGCCGCGATCCCGGTGCCGTAGACGCTTTTCTGCGAGGTTTTCATTTCAGCGAAACGCAGGTTCTGCCGCACGGTAAAGGTGTCGTCAAAGCCGTGTTCGAAGCTATAACCCACCATTTTCTCGTTACGGGAATAGGTGTTGTTCGACGCGCCTTCGTTAAAATCGGTCGGTAAACGTTTTCCATTAGGCAGTGGCTCAACCGTTCCTTCCTTGGGCAGCCAGCCGTAATAACCAGTTTCCGGCTCGTTCTGGAAATAAGACAGGAAGGTAAAATTCGTTTTGTCATCCGGACGCCATGAGAATGACGGCGCGATGGCATAACGCTGTGATTCCGAGCTTTGCTGCTGCTCATTGGCAGAATGGGCCACACCGGTCAGGCGGTAGGAGTACACGCCATCATCATCCAGCGCGTCGCTGAAATCAAAGCCGGTCTGGAACAAACTGTCCGTTCCCACCTGGAACTGCACTTCTTTCAGCGGCTCAGTGGTCGGGCGTTTGCTGACCATCGAGATAATACCGCCAGGATTGCTTTTACCATAAAGTACGGAGGTCGGGCCGCGCATCAGTTCAACGCGTTCAAGCATGTACGGATCAATCACCGCATCATTATAGAAGTTACCCTGCAGCTTCAGGCCGTCCAGGTAGTTATTCTGGTTCAGGCCAACCGAGGAAAAGCCACGGATGATCACGAAGTCATAGGTATTGGATGCGCCACGGCTGCTTACCGTCACGCCAGGCGTATAGCCCAGCGCTTCTTTCACCGACTGGAACTGGTGCATTTCCATCTCTTCGCTGGTCACGACAGAAACGGACTGCGGCGTTTTTTCGATCGGCGTATCCGTTTTGGTGGTCGTGGCGGAGCGCTTCGCGGCAATGGTCGGAGCCGGCCCCCACGCGCTTTCCTGTGAGGCAGGCGCTGCGGTTACGGTAATGGTGTCTTCTTTCGGTTGAACCGCTGCCTGTGCATAAACAGACATGCCGCTAACCGCTGTGGCTACTACAACTGCGATTTTACGCAGCGAGGAGTTTGGCTGAGCAGTTTTATAACGCGCCATTGGTATATCTCTGATGAAAAGTGAATGATAACGTAAACGAGAATTATTATTATGACGGCAGCATAATATTCGAAACGCTGAACGCATAGCAAGCGATATGCGCCCCTGCGAAAACTAAGGGGATAATAAATAACCAGACAGGCCGTGTGGCTTAAGAAAGGAGTCACACAATGATAAAAAAGCCCCCGGCCGATGACATCGGCCGGGGGCTTTTCAGGGGTGTCGCTTAGTTACCGCCAAACATATCCTTGATCCAGCCTGCAACACCGTCGCTCTCTTTTTTCTCCTGCTGAGGCGGCTGCTGTTGCTGCTGTTGTGGCTGTTGCTGCTGCGGCTGTGACTGCTCGAACGGATTGCCCTGCTGCTGCTGTTGCAGCATTTCGCTCTGCTGGCACAACGCGTTCGGATCGGCGGTCCATACCGGAAGCGTACGTGAACCGCCGCTGCACAGGAAATTGCCGCCGTCATCCACGCCCATGTCCACCACGTCTTCCGGCGGCGTCAGCACCAGCGGGATTGGTGACTGGTTAGTCAGATAGCGCTGATAGATGGACATCGCACCGCTGGCACCATAGAGCTTCGTCGGCTGGTTGTTATCACGACCAACCCAGGTAATGACCACTTCACGCCCGTCGATGCCCGCAAACCAGGTATCAACGTTGTTATTGGTGGTCCCGGTTTTACCCGCCAGATGCAGCCCCGGATACTTCGCGCCCAGCTGACGACCGGTACCGCGCTGAACCACCTGCTGCATGGTCCACAGCGTCATGTACGCCGCCTGTGCCGGTACCGCGCGTTCCGCCTGCGGGAAGCTCTGGTACAGCACTTTACCGTCTTCGGCAATGACCGAACGCAGCGCGGAAAGCGGCGCGCGGTTACCACCGCTGGCGATAGTCTGGAACGCCTGCGCCACTTCAACCGGCGTCAGGTTCAGCGCACCCAGCAGCATCGCGGGAACCGGATGCAGCTGATTTTCCGGCACGCCGAGTTTTTTCCAGGTCTCCGTCACGGCAGGCAAGCCGAGCGTCATTCCCAGGTTTACCGTCGGCACGTTCATCGAACGGGTCAGTGCGTCAACCAGCATCACCTGACCGCTCTCACTGTAGCGATGATCGTCGTTCTGCGGCGACCACACCTGACCATTCGGCTGGCGCAGCGCCAGCGGCGCATCCGCAATCCACGTATTCAGACGGAAGCGATTCGGCTGGCTCAGCGCGGTCAGATAGGTCGCCGGTTTTGCCAGAGAACCAATCGAACGGCGCGCCTGCATCGCACGGTTATAACCCGCGAACTGCGGCTCGGCCCCGCCGACCATCGCGCGGACTTCACCGCTAAAGCGGTCCACGACCACCATCGCGGTTTCAAGATCGGCAAGCTTACGCTGTTTCTTCAGCGCCGGAATGCCTTCGGTCGCTGCTTTTTCTGCCGCGTCCTGAGCCACCGAGTCAAAGGTGGTAAAAATCTTCACGCCGGAGAGATCTTTCACCTTGTCGCCCAGCTTCGCCTGCAGTTCCTGACGCACCAGTTGCATAAACGCCGGCTGCGGTGAAATCACCCCGCCGCGTGGCTGTACCCCCAGCGGCCGGGCGCTCAGCATGTCATACAGCTCCTGGTCGATCACCTTCTGCTGTTGCAGAAGACGCAGCACCAGGTTACGCCGCTCCAGCGCCAGTTTCGGGTTACGCCACGGGTTGTAGATAGACGCGCCTTTTACCATGCCGACCAGCAACGCCTGCTGATCGAGACTCAGCTCTTCCACCGGACGGCCAAAATAGTACAGGCTCGCCAGCGGGAAGCCGCGGATCTCATTGTCGCCGCTCTGACCGAGATACACTTCGTTCATGTACAGCTCAAGAATGCGGTCTTTGCTGTAGCGCGCATCCATCAGCAGCGCCATGTACGCTTCGTTCGCTTTACGTACGTAAGAGCGCTCGCTGGAGAGGAACAGGTTCTTCACCAGCTGTTGGGTCAGCGTACTCGCCCCCTGAACGGTGCGTCCGGCGGTAAGGTTCGCCAGCACCGCACGGCCAATGGAGTACAGGCTCACGCCGTCGTGCTCGTAGAAATGGCGGTCTTCGGTTGCCAGCAGCGTATCCACCAGCAGGTCCGGGAAGCCGTTACGCGGTACGAACAGGCGCTGTTCACCATTTGGCGATGAAAGCATGGTAATCAGGCGCGGATCGAGACGGAAGAAGCCAAACTGACGGTGGCTCTCCATGTTCTCAATGCTCTCAAGGTGATCGCCGTCAAAGGTCAGACGCGCGCGCACCTGCCCTTCTTTGCTGTCCGGGAAGTCGAACGGACGACGGATCATCTCAATGCTATTCGCCTGCACGGTAAATTCGCCGGGCCGCGTCATCGCGGTGACCTGGCGGTACTGTGTCGCCGTCAGCAGCTTGATCATCTCATTTTTGCTGATGGCCATATCCGGCTCAAGGTTGACCATCCGGCCATAAACTGCCGCAGGCAGCTGCCAGACTTTACCGTCGATACGACTGCGGATCTTCTGATCCAGGTACACACCGTAAATGGCAAACAGCACGACAAAGACGATGAATATTTTCAGCAGTAGCCACAGCCAGCCACGCTTGCCGCGCCGCTTACGTCCACCGCCGTTGCCTTTACTCCGGGTTTTACGCGGTGGCGGCACATCATCTTCGTCGTCTTCATAATCGTCGTCATACTGCCGACGGCGAGTCACTTTTTGTTTTACCGGACGCGCAGGTCTTCCTTTGCGTCCAATCGGTTCGCGGTCATTCCCCGCCATGCTTTTTCTCCGCAAATGTCAGGCGCAATGCCTGATTCTCAGTTCTTCCTCCCGCAGGAAAAAGAAGAAATCTCTCAAATGTCGTTTTGCCGGGTGGCGGCTTCGCCTTACCCGGCCTACGGGTTGGTGGGCTCAGCGCATCCCATTTCACAGGCCCGGTAAGCGCAGCGCCACCGGGCATTAACCCCGCCTACGAATACTTTTTAACGCGTCGCGTCGGGGCCGTATTCGCCGGATCGTCAGGCCAGACGTGTTTCGGGTAGCGCCCCTTCATCTCTTTTTGTACCTCCCGGTACGCGCCCTGCCAGAACGCGCTTAAATCACGCGTGATCTGCAACGGACGCTGAGCGGGAGATAATAGTTCAAGAACCAGAGGAATGCGCCCCCCGGCAATTGTCGGCGTGCTGGCTTCGCCAAACATCTCCTGCATCCGCACCGCCAGCGCCGGGGGATTATCTTCATGATAGCGAATGGCTATCCGGCTTCCCGTCGGCACAGTGTAATGCTCCGGCAGCTCACTATCCAGCCGCTGCCGGGATGACCAGTCCAGCAGATTGCGCAGCGCCTGAGCCACATTCAGCGCTTTTAACGCGCGCAAAGAGTGCACGCCCGTCATTTTCGGCAGCAGCCATGTCTCAAGCGTCGCCAGTAGAGTGGCGTCGTCCACGGCAGGCCAGTCGAACTCCGGCAGCCACATCGCAGCACAGTGTAACCGCAAACGCAATTGTTCTGCCTGCGGCGTCCAGTTTAATACATTCAGTCCTTTATCGCGGATACCGTTGAGCATCGCCTGATGCAGTTCCGCCTCCGACGGTTTCGCCAGCGACCGGACGTTAAGCGTCAACTCCCCGATTCGCGTGCGTCGCAGCGCCTTTAGCGTCCCCTGAGCGTCATCCCATTCCACCGTATCAGACTGCTGTAACAGCGCCGGGCAGTCGGCAATAAATTTATCGATATCCAGCGGCAGCGCCAGCAGAATGCGTGCATCCGGCGAAGCGCTGCCCTGCAACAGCAGCGGCGCTATCAGCCACTCATGACGGTTCATTGCATCATCGGCATCCAGCATCGCGCCCATGCCGTTCGCCAGTTGATAGCGGCCATCCTGTCCGCGGCGACGGGCGATCCGGTCGGCAAACCCTTTCGCCAGCAGCGGCGCCAGCCGATCGGCATCCGGCTGGCCGCCTTTGCTGCCCAGCCGTTTACACAGTTGCTGGCTGCGCTGCCGCCAGTGAGGTTGCTGGCGCGAGAAGGCGACGTGGATATCGGCAACCCCGCCGCGCGGCGGCTCTTCCAGAATGGCTGCCAGCGTGGCCGCGCTGGCAATGTCATCGTCATCTTCCGCCGCCACCAGCATCGCCGCCAGCCGGGGATCGTTGCCGAGCGCCGCCATGCGTTGACCGCTCGCGGTCAGGCGCTCGCCCTCCAGTGCCCCGAGCTGCGAGAGCAAACCACGGGCCGCACTGAGGTTAACAGCAGGAGGCCGATCCAGCCACGTGAGCTGGTCAACGTCCGTACAGCCCCACTGCAATAGCTCGATCAGCAGGCCCGACACATCGCTGTGCAGGATCTCCGCCTCTCCCTGCGCCGCCGCGCGCTCCGCCTGCTCCTTACTGATGAGGTGCAGGCATATCCCCGGTTCCAGACGTCCCGCACGCCCGGCGCGCTGGGTCATCGACGCCTGACTGACGCGCTGAGTGATGAGTCGCGTCAGGCCGGTACGCGGATCAAATCGGGCAACGCGCTCCAGGGCGCAGTCCACCACCAGCCGAATGCCTTCGATGGTCAGACTGGTTTCGGCAATATTGGTTGCCAGGACCACCTTACGTTTACCCGCCGGCGCGGGAAGGATCGCCTTTCGCTGTTCTGCGAGCGGCAGCGCACCGTACAGCGGACAAAGCAGCACATCGCTGGCGACGCGTTCCGCCAGCTGTTCCTGAACGCGCAGGATCTCTCCCACGCCCGGCAGAAACAGCAGCATTGAGCCGGTTTCTGCCCGCAGCAGCCCGGCCGCCGCCGCTGCCGTCGCCTCGGCAAAGCGCAGATTTGCCGCCAGCGGCTGATAGCGCCGCTCGACCGGAAACGCGCGCCCCTCGGATGAGATCACCGGCGCGTCCGGCAGTAGCGTCTGTAAGCGCGCGTTATCAAGCGTTGCGGACATAATCAGCAGCTTCAGATCGTCGCGCAGCCCCTGCTGAACGTCGAGCAGCAGGGCCAGCGCCAGATCGGCCTGTAAACTGCGCTCGTGAAATTCGTCAAGGATCACCAGCCCCACATCCTTAAGTTCAGGATCGCGCTGGATCATGCGGGTAAGTATTCCTTCCGTTACCACTTCCAGCCGGGTCTGCGGCCCGACGCAGCTCCCGGCGCGCATCCGGTAACCCACGGTCTGCCCCGGCGTTTCATTAAGCAGCTCGGCCAGACGCTGTGCAACGTTACGCGCCGCCAGGCGACGCGGTTCAAGCAGAAGGATGCGCCCGTTAATCTCCCCCTGCTGCAACAGTTGTAGCGGTAGCCACGTCGATTTACCCGCGCCAGTGGGGGCATTCAACAGGATCTGCGGCGCGGTTTTTAGCGCGCGAAGAAGTTCAGGCAGGACAGCGGCGACCGGTAAAGAGGACACGAATGGCTCCAGAGGGTTAACATTCAACGGCGGTCATTGTAGCATCGCCACAAATCATAACCGAGTATCCCCGATGTCTGAGTCAAAAAGGCTGTTTTTCGCGCTGGCGCTGCCGGACGAGATCCAGCAGCAGATTATCCACTGGCGCGCCGCCAGCTTTTCTCCTGACGCCGGGCGTCCGGTGGCGGCGGCGAATCTGCATGTGACCCTGGCATTTCTCGGCGAGCTTAGCGCGCAGAAACAGGCTGCGCTTGAAGTGCTCGCCGGACGCATCCGCCAGCCGGGATTTACCCTCACCCTTGACGATGCGGGCCAGTGGCTGCGTTCGCGCGTGGTCTGGCTGGGCACGCGTCAGCCGCCGCGCGGCCTACTGCAACTGGCGAACATGCTGCGCGCTCAGGCCGCCCGCAGCGGCTGCTGGCAGAGTCCGCAGCCTTTTCATCCGCATATCACCCTGCTGCGCGACGCCAGCCACGCGGTAGCGATCCCGGCGCCAGGCTTCTGCTGGTCGTTTCCGGTGACGGAATTTATGCTGTATGAATCGCAATTTGTGCGCGGACGCACTCGCTATACGCCGCTACAGCGCTTCCCGCTGCAGCCTTAAAAAGGAATCCGATGGAATTTTTTCCCCCGTTACAGCCCGCTACGCTGGTCCGCCGCTACAAGCGCTTTCTGGCCGATGTCGTCACTGCCGACGGCGTAGCGTTGACGCTCCATTGCCCGAATACCGGCGCAATGACCGGATGCGCCACGCCCGGCGATACCGTCTGGTATTCGACATCAGAAAATCCTAAACGCAAATATCCGCATACCTGGGAAATTACTCAAACTCAGGACGGCGCGTTTATTTGTGTCAATACGTTACGAGCCAATGGTTTAACGAAAGAAGCTATTCTCGCTGAACGCCTTCTGCCGCTTACTGGCTATAGCGTTCTGAAAAGCGAAGTAAAATATGGCGCTGAACGTAGCCGAATAGATTTTATGTTACAGGCAGAAGATCGCCGGGACTGCTATATTGAAGTCAAATCAGTTACGCTGGCGGAGCAGGATAAAGGCTACTTCCCGGATGCGGTAACTGAGCGGGGCCAGCGCCATCTGCGTGAGCTGATGAGCGTGGCCGCAGGCGGTGAGCGGGCTGTGATGCTCTTTGCGGTACTCCATTCAGCCATCACCTGTTTTTCACCCGCGCGGCATATTGATGCTACTTACGCGC
The DNA here is from genome assembly GCF_029319185.1 of Superficieibacter sp. HKU1. NCBI lineage: Bacteria > Pseudomonadati > Pseudomonadota > Gammaproteobacteria > Enterobacterales > Enterobacteriaceae > Superficieibacter > Superficieibacter sp. HKU1. The sequence goes on along the minus strand of NZ_CP119754.1, from coordinate 1,018,335 downwards.
AATTGTTGTCTGAGGCATACAAAAAGGGCGTAGAAATTCTGGCGTATAAAGCCGATATTTCTGCGAATAATATGACGTTAAGATGGCCTCTCCCCGTTGCGTTATGACCTGACGCCGGGATGGTTAAATAGTGTTCTGGACGCGCGTGTAAATACGCTTTTCCTCACAGGGTTGTCAAGTGTAACGTTTAGATAATTGCTATCCGGAAAAGCTTCTGCTATTTATAGCGGCCTGATTTTCCCCCGACTAAGGGGATCGATAGTGCGTGTTAAGGAGAAACAACATGCAAGAAGGGCAAAACCGTAAAACATCGTCCCTGAGTATTCTCGCCATCGCTGGGGTGGAGCCGTACCAGGAGAAGCCGGGCGAAGAGTATATGAATGAAGCCCAGCTGGCGCACTTCAGACGTATTCTTGAAGCATGGCGTAATCAACTCAGGGATGAAGTCGATCGCACCGTTACTCATATGCAGGACGAAGCCGCAAACTTCCCGGATCCGGTAGACCGTGCCGCTCAGGAAGAAGAGTTCAGCCTCGAACTGCGTAACCGTGACCGCGAACGTAAACTGATCAAAAAGATCGAAAAAACGCTCAAGAAAGTGGAAGACGAAGATTTTGGTTTCTGTGAATCCTGCGGGGTTGAAATCGGGATCCGTCGCCTTGAAGCACGTCCGACTGCCGATCTTTGCATTGACTGCAAAACCCTGGCAGAAATCCGCGAAAAACAGATGGCTGGCTAACGGCGCTGATATTCATGGCGGGAGTCTCTCCCGCCTTAATAAGATTGTCATACCGTACCATGTCTGACTCACGCTACATCGGGCGCTTTGCCCCTTCTCCCTCCGGTGAACTGCATTTTGGCTCGCTGATAGCTGCCCTTGGTAGCTATTTACAGGCGCGCGCTCGGCAGGGCATCTGGCGCGTGCGCATTGAAGATATCGATCCGCCGCGTGAAGTGCCCGGTGCCGCAGATACCATCCTGCATCAGCTTGAGCATTACGGTCTGCTCTGGGACGGCGATGTCCTCTGGCAGTCCCGGCGTCATGAGGCTTATCGTGAGGCGCTGGCCTGGCTGGATCGGCACAAGTTAAGCTATTACTGCACCTGCACCCGCGCGCGGATCCAACGCGTCGGCGGTATCTATGACGGTCACTGTCGCGACCTGCACCAGCGTGCGGAGCACGCCGCCGTGCGGCTACGCCAGCAGCATCCGGTGCTCTCCTTTTATGATAATCTGCGCGGCGAAATTCATGCGGATGCACGTCTGGCGCGGGAGGATTTCATTATTCACCGCCGCGACGGGCTGTTTGCCTATAATCTCGCCGTGGTGGTGGACGATCATTTTCAGGGCGTTACCGAAATCGTGCGCGGTGCGGATCTGATTGAGCCCACGGTGCGGCAGATTTCGCTGTATCAGCAGTTTGGCTGGCAGCCGCCTGAATATGTGCATTTGCCGCTGGCGTGCAATGAACACGGCGATAAACTTTCCAAGCAAAACCATGCGCCCGCGCTGCCGGAAGGCGATCCGCGCCCGGTCATTATCAACGCATTGCGCTTTTTACATCAGCCGGTTATCAACGGCTGGCAGGATCTTAACGTGGAGCAACTGCTCCGTCAGGCCGTCCTCAACTGGTCGCTAAACCGGGTGGCAGAAAATCCGCCATTCTCAAACGCGCCACGCTGAGCTATGATTAGCCGCTATTTTTTGTTACACAACCGAGGTGCACTATTTTTACCCGAGTCGCTAATTTTTGCCGCAAGGTGCTCAGCCGCGAGGAGAGCGAGGCCCAACAGGCCGTCGCCCGTCCGCCTATGACGGTTATCCCGCGTGAACAGCACGCTATTTCCCGCAAAGATATCAGTGAAAATGCCCTCAAGGTACTTTACCGCCTGAACAAAGCGGGTTACGAAGCGTATCTGGTGGGCGGCGGGGTGCGCGATCTGCTGCTGGGCAAAAAACCCAAAGATTTTGACGTCACGACCAACGCAACGCCGGATCAGGTACGTAAACTGTTTCGCAACTGCCGTCTGGTGGGCCGTCGTTTCCGTCTCGCTCACGTTATGTTTGGTCCAGAGATTATTGAGGTCGCCACGTTCCGTGGGCATCACGAAGAGAATCAGGCCGATCGTACTACTTCCCAACGCGGGCAAAACGGCATGCTGCTGCGCGACAACATTTTCGGATCGATTGAAGAAGATGCCCAGCGCCGCGACTTCACCATTAACAGCCTTTATTATAGCGTGGCGGATTTCTCCGTACGCGACTACGTCGGCGGCATGCAGGATCTCGACCAGGGCGTTATCCGCCTGATTGGCGATCCGGAAACGCGCTACCGTGAAGATCCGGTGCGAATGCTGCGCGCCGTGCGCTTTGCCGCCAAGCTGGGTATGACCATCAGCCCGGAAACGGCTGAGCCAATCCCGCGCCTGGCCTCGTTAATGAACGATGTCCCGCCCGCGCGCCTGTTTGAAGAGTCGCTCAAACTGCTCCAGGCAGGTCACGGCTACGATACGTACGTCCTGCTGTGTAAATACAGCCTGTTCCAGCCGCTGTTCCCGACCATCACCCGCTACTTTACTGAAAACGGTGATAGCCCGATGGAGCGTATTCTGGTGCAGGTGCTGAAGAATACCGATAACCGTATTCAGAATGATATGCGCGTTAATCCGGCGTTCCTGTTTGCGGCGATGTTCTGGTATCCGCTGCTGGAAATGGCGCAAAAGCTGGCGCAGGAAGGCGGTCTGACCTGGCAGGACGCATTCGCCCTCGCCATGAACGACGTACTGGACGAAGCCTGCCGTTCGCTGGCGATCCCCAAACGCATTACTACCTTAACGCGCGATATCTGGCAGCTGCAAATGCGCATGTCCCGCCGTCAGGGTAAACGCGCCTGGAAACTGCTGGAGCATCCTAAATTCCGCGCCTCTTACGATCTTCTGGCCCTGCGTGCCGGCATCGAAAATAACGCCGAATTGCAGCGTCTGGTGACATGGTGGGGTGAATTTCAGGTGTCCGCGCCGCCACTGCAAAAGGATATGCTGAACAATCTGGATGATGAGCCAGCCGCGCGTCGTCGCCATCGCCGCCCGCGTAAGCGCACGCCGCGTCGTGAAGGAACCGCGTGATCGTCGCCTATATTGCCCTCGGCAGCAATCTCGCCTCTCCGCTGGAGCAGGTCAATGCTGCCGTGAAAGCAATTGGCGACATTCCTGATAGCCGCATCCTTGCGGTATCGTCATTTTATCGTACGCCGCCGCTGGGTCCGCAGGATCAGCCGGACTACCTCAACGCAGCCGTGGCGCTGGAAACGTCTCTTGGTCCTGAAACGCTGCTCGACCATACCCAGCGCATTGAGCTACAGCAGGGCCGCACCCGAAAAGCTGAACGCTGGGGACCGCGCACGCTGGATCTCGACATTATGCTGTTTGGCGACGAGGTGATTCATACCGGACGCCTGACCGTGCCGCACTATGACATGAAAAACCGTGGTTTTATGCTGTGGCCGCTGTTTGAAATAGCTCCGGAATTATGTTTTCCGGACGGCACCAGTCTGCATCAACAGCTCACCCTTCTGGCGGCAGAAAAACCTGCCTGTTGGTAAATCATCCATACCTTTTAGCGATTACTGCCTTCGCAGTAATGTATTGCTTAAAATAATTGCCCCCCTGAATGTGACTGTTAGAATGCCGCTAAATATGACTTTTACTATCAGGAAATGTGATGAAACCGACCACTATCTCCCTGTTGCAAAAATACAAAAAAGAGCAGAAGCGTTTCGCAACGGTCACCGCCTACGACTACAGTTTCGCTAAGCTATTTGCCGACGAAGGAATTAACGTCATGCTGGTGGGTGACTCGCTCGGCATGACGGTACAGGGACATGATTCTACTTTGCCGGTTACCGTAGACGATATCGCCTATCATACGCAAGCCGTACGGCGCGGTGCACCGCACTGCCTGCTGCTCTCCGACCTTCCCTTTATGTCCTACGCTACTCCGGAGCAAGCGTTTGAAAACGCGGCAGCCGTTATGCGTGCAGGGGCAAACATGGTCAAAATTGAAGGCGGAGCATGGCTGGTGGAAACGGTGAAAATGCTTACTGAACGCGCGGTACCTGTGTGTGGTCACCTCGGCCTGACCCCGCAATCGGTAAACATTTTTGGGGGTTATAAAATACAGGGACGTGGCGATGCCGGACAAGTTTTGCTGGACGATGCGATAGCGCTGGAGGCAGCAGGTGCGCAACTACTGGTGCTGGAATGCGTGCCGGTTGAACTGGCGAAACGCGTGACCGAAGCGCTCGCGATACCCGTTATCGGCATCGGCGCGGGTAACGTTACCGACGGGCAGATCCTCGTGATGCACGACGCTTTCGGCATTACCGGCGGGCACATTCCCAAATTCGCCAAAAATTTCCTGGCGGAAGCGGGCGACATCCGCGCGGCAGTGCGGCAGTATATGGCTGAAGTCGAGTCCGGGGTTTATCCGGGCGAAGAACACAGTTTCCATTAAGGAGTGACGTGGTGTTAATTATCGAAACCCTGCCGCTTTTGCGCCAGCAAATCCGCCGTCTGCGTATGGAAGGCAAGCGTGTGGCGCTGGTGCCAACGATGGGCAACCTGCACGACGGCCATATGAAGCTGGTGGAAGAAGCCAGAACTCGCGCTGATGTGGTCGTGGTCAGCATCTTCGTTAACCCTATGCAGTTTGACCGCGCGGAAGATCTGGCGCGCTATCCGCGCACGCTCCAGGAAGACTGCGAAAAGCTCAACAAGCGCAAAGTGGATATCGTCTTTGCCCCAGCCTCACAGGATATCTATCCACAGGGCACTGAGACCCATACGTTTGTTGATGTTCCCGGCCTCTCCACCATGCTGGAAGGTGCCAGCCGTCCGGGCCACTTCCGCGGCGTATCCACTATCGTCAGTAAACTCTTTAACCTCATTCAGCCTGAGATCGCCTGCTTCGGCGAGAAGGATTTCCAGCAGCTGGCGCTGATCCGCAAAATGGTAGCCGACATGGGCTACGATATTGAGATCGTCGGCGTGCCGATTATTCGCGCGAAAGACGGGTTAGCGCTCAGTTCGCGCAACGGATATCTGACCGCTGACCAGCGCAAGATCGCGCCGGGTCTGTATAAAGTGATGAATGGCATCGCCGATAAGCTTCAGGCTGGCGAGCGTCAGCAGGAAGAAATGATCGCGCTGGCAGAACAGGAACTGAATGACAAAGGCTTTCGCGCCGATGAGATTCAGATCCGCGATGCCGATACGCTGCTGGAGCTCACGGACGCCAGCAAACGCGCGGTGATCCTGGCCGCTGCATGGCTGGGTCAGGCCCGTCTTATCGATAATAAAATCGTCGAGCTCTCCTGAATGACCACCGCTGGCGCACCAGACCGTTAGCGCCAGCGGATAAGCTGCTCGATTTCGTCGTCGGTTAAGGTGGTGATTTGCATCACCGCCTCGCGCGTCATCCCGCTTTCCAGCATACGACGGGCGATATTACGCCGCTCCTCAGTTTTACCTTCCTGCAGACCTTTTCGTTTGCCTTCCTGCACGCCCTTTTGCATCCCTTTTTGCATGCCCTTTTGCATTCCCTGTTCTTCAAACCATTCAGCGAGCGTCATCATAGATTCCTCCTGCGGCAATCGGTTCGCCAGTTCCCTGTAAAATACCGTTGGTTGGTCAGTATGCCCGCGCTGCACCATATAATTGAGGAGCGCATTCAGCTGACTTTCCGTAGTGTACTCTGCGCTTATCAGCGTGACCAGTCGCTCCAGCAGGTTCATTAAATCCCGCTGGCGAATATGCTTTTGTAGCAGCTCCAGCAGCGCGATACGCCGATGCTGCATGATGTCGTCGTCCGGAATAACGGTAATATCCACCAGCGGAAAAGGCTCGCTGTAGATACGTCGCGCCAGCTCGGGTAAGGCAAACATATCCAGCCAGCTCATCGAAAGTGGATAAGGCGAGGTCTTTCCCTGATAAAATAGCAGCGGCACCACCAGCGGCAGCGGCCCGTTCTCATCGTTAAGAAGACGATGCATCGCCGCAATGGCGTAGCGCATCATGCGAAACGCCATTTTTTTGTCCGCTGAACTCTGATGCTCAATCAGGACATGAATATAGCCGGGCGTGCCCTGCATTTTCACCGAGTACAGCACATCGGAGTACTGCTCCTGCAGGTTATCCTCAACAAAGTGGCTCGACTCCAGCCGCAGCGTAGTCAGATCGCAGATTTCCCGTAAGACCGCAGGCAGATGAATATCCAGAAAATCGCGGGCCGTTTCCGGGTGCATTAAAAACTGCTTAAAAACGGCATCGTGCGGGGTATTGCTTATGGGCTTCATCATCCTGACCTGCATTTTCTTATCCTGCGTGCAGTATCCTTCCGCAACCTCTCGGGGTCAGCGGAACAGTTTTGCTTTTACGAGACGGCTCAGGATGAAAATCAGGAAGATACACGCATTGCAGACGGTTCTGGAAAATAGCGCACAAACAGTCCCAGGAAACCTCGCCGGACATATAGACACTCACCTAAAATCGGGCAATACTGCCTGAGAATTTTCTCAAAGCAGGGTATCCTGCTTCGTATCGGTAAGATTTAAAGGTAGACGTTATGATTCGCACTATGCTGCAGGGCAAGCTTCACCGTGTCAAAGTGACGCAGGCCGATCTGCACTATGAAGGCTCCTGCGCCATCGATCAGGATTTTCTTGACGCGTCCGGTATTCTCGAAAATGAAGCCATTGATATCTGGAACGTGACCAACGGCAAGCGCTTCTCGACCTACGCAATTGCGGCCGAGCGCGGTTCCAGAATTATCTCCGTGAACGGTGCGGCCGCGCACTGCGCTGACGTGGGCGATATTGTTATTATTGCCAGCTTCGTCACCATGTCTGACGAAGAAGCCCGTAGCTGGCGGCCTAATGTGGCCTATTTTGACGGCGATAACGAAATGAAGCGTACCGCAAAGGCCATTCCGGTTCAGGTAGCCTGATTACGCTATCCCTGCGGCTGATTGCTGATCAGCCGCGCCATTGTTTCCAGCGAATCCGTTCTTAAAATATAAAGCCGCTTTAACAGGAACGGATTATCGCCTGGTTTCACCTTTCCTTTTACCGTCGTCACCGCCAGGTGAAATCCTGCCGCCCCCGCCGCTGTTATCGCCTTTGCGTCATAGCCGCCAAAGGGATAAGACAGATAAAGCACGTGCGGATTAAACTGCGCCAGCGCGCGGCGAGAGTGTTCAAAATCAAACAGAATATTATGATAGCTGCGGCTGAGCAGGATGGGATGATGTAGTCGATCTACCCGGTGTAAGAAATGCGTATGCGACTGGAAGTCGAAAACATCACGAATCGCATTCAGTTCAGACACGCTCATAAACTGCAGCGATTTTGGATCCCATTTCTGTGGATGACGCTTAATACGCGAAGAAATAATAAACGCTGTCGCCTTAAAGCCATACTCTTTGAGGATGGGATACGTGTAGCGGCTGACAGACTTCAGACCATCATCGAACGTAATCACCACAGCCCGCGCAGGCAGATTGATATTATTATGCACGTACCCTTCCAGTTGATACATCGTCAGGGTGGTGTAGCCCCTGTCGCGCAGCCAGGTCATCTGGTTGCTGAAGGCGCGTACCGAGGTGGTGGTGGAAGTATGGCGAAAACGGGTGTTCTCTTCATCGCGCAGAATGTGGTGATAAGTCAGTACCGGAATACCGTTATCAATCTGCGCGTCCAGCGCGCTGATCCAGGCCAGGCGGTTGCCAATGCGGATCTGAAACCAGGTCTGGTTCAATCTGTCTTTTAGTTTACTCATTATCGGATAACGCAAATTGTCCGCCAGGGTGCCAAACGGTGCGCTACCCGCATCCGGTGCGTTATAAACCGGCGTATCTTTCCAGGTAATCAGGTTCTGGTTACTTAGCGGTTTATTTAAATCGCCCAGGCTATCCTGTACCCGCTGTTTCCCCTGTACCGGCTCAAGATGACCTTTATCAATAAAGCCGTTGCCGAAACCAAAGCTGAATTCATAATATTCTGCCGCTGTGGGCTCGACGGCCAGGATCTGTCCCGTGCGGATATTCCCGACTGTCACCACGCGATCGCCAATTTTGGCCCAGATGGCGGCGTCTTCCGTGGTTTGCATGTAGCGAACGGGCAACGCAGCATAAAGACTGCCTGACATCAGCAGCAGGAAAACAGCAACAGCGCGCTTTATCATAGATAAGTAACCAGGAGAGAACCACCGCGGCTATTGTAACAAAAGTGGCATCAATATCACTGATTAATACTCATACAAATCATGCAGTAGAACGAAATGCGGATTCTTTTGCTGCTGATGCCAGAGACTAGTGACATCAGGGGAACCAAGCGAAACAATCCGCTCACGAAACGCCGAACTACTCATTGTTTCCCGTGACGCAATCATTTGTGCCAACAATGAATAGCTCACACCGGAAATAGCCTCGCAGCCTGAGTGTTTATGACTCATCAAAGACGCGACGCGATAAGGCGCAGCACCGGAAATGTCGGTCAGGAAAATAACGCCTTCGCCGGAATCGGTAGCATGCAGGGCATCACACATCAACCGGCTCAGCATGTTTGTGCTCAACCCACACCGGAAATTGACCGCCCGGCATTGCGCCAGCGGTCCATATTCATTTTCCAGACGCGTCAGCAATTCCTCTGCCTTATCGTCATGACAGGTAATAACCCAACCTAACATTGCCAACCTCCTTAGCTGGGTAAGAGTTTATCAGAGGACAGAATAAGAAGAGGGTGACTGGCGTCAAAAGATCCCTCTCCTGATGATAAGGAGAGGGAGTCAGTTAGCTACGCAGCCCGCGTCCACGCTGAATCAGATACCAGCACAGCAGATAGAACGCCGCGATAAACACCACCAGCACGCCGAAGGTTGTCACCAGCGGCACATCGTGAATACCGAGGAAGCCATAACGAAAACCGCTGATCATGTACACAATCGGGTTCAGCTGCGACAGCGCCTGCCAGAACGGCGGCAGCAGGGTCAGGGAATAAAAGACCCCGCCAAGGTAGGTCAGCGGCGTCAGCACAAAGGTCGGGATCAGGCTGATATCATCGAAGCTTTTGGCAAAGACGGCATTCAGCAGGCCCGCCAGCGAGAACAGCACCGCCGTCAGCACCAGGGTTAATGCCACAAATACCCATGAATGAACCTGGAAAGGGACAAACAGTAGCGAGATGGCAGTTACCAGGATACCCACGCACAGCCCACGCGCTACCCCACCGCCGATATAGCCGATGATAATAACGTGCGTTGGCACCGGCGCTATCAGCAGTTCTTCAATATTGCGCTGGAATTTGGCGCTAAAGAAGGAGGACGCCACGTTGGCGTAGGCGTTGGTGATCACCGACATCATAATCAACCCCGGCACGATAAATTGCATATAGCTAAAGCCGTGCATCTCCCCAATGCGTGAACCAATTAAGTTACCAAAGATGATGAAATAGAGCGTCATGGTGATGACGGGCGGCACCAGCGTCTGGATCCAGATACGCATAAAACGGTGGATCTCTTTCGCCCAGATGCTTTTTAGCGCGACCCAATACAGCTGCATCATGCGCGATCTCCTTGCTTGTCGTGAACCAGTGAAACGAACAGCTCTTCCAGACGGTTTGCCTTATTACGCATGCTCAGTACCTGAATGCCCTGCGCGCTGAGCTGGCTGAACACGCTATTGATGCCCTGCTCGCGCAGCACTTCAACCTCCAGCGTCGAGGTATCGACCAGCCGGTACTGATAGCCTTCGAGTTTCGGCAGCGGGCTTTTCTGCGCCAGATCGAGAATGAACGTTTCCGACTTCAGCTTGGCGAGCAGATTTTTCATTGAGGTGTTTTCCACCAGCTCGCCGTTCTGAATAATGCCGATATTACGACACAGCATTTCCGCCTCTTCCAGATAGTGCGTGGTGAGGATAATCGTGGTGCCTTTGTCGTTTAAATCCTTCAAAAAACCCCACATCGAGCGGCGAAGTTCAATATCAACGCCCGCGGTGGGCTCATCAAGAATCAACAATTTTGGCTCATGCATTAAGGCGCGGGCGATCATCAGACGACGCTTCATCCCCCCCGACAGCATTCGCGCACGTTCGTTACGTTTTTCCCACAGATCGAGCTGTTTAAGGTATTTTTCGCTGCGTTCAACCGCGTCTTTGTGCTCAACGCCGTAGTAACCCGCCTGATGCACGACAATCTGCTGCACAGTTTCAAACGGGTTGAAGTTAAACTCCTGCGGCACCAGGCCAAGCTGGCGTTTGGCGTTAACGACATCCTTTTCCAGATCGTAGCCAAACACGTTTACCCGTCCGGAGGTTTTGTTTACCAGAGAACTGATAATGCCGATAGTGGTCGACTTCCCCGCCCCGTTTGGCCCCAGAAGCGCGTAAAAATCCCCCGCTTCTACCTGTAAATCAATCCCGCGCAGCGCCTGTACGCCACCAGGATACGTCTTTTTAAGCTGCTCAATTTCCAGTGCAATGGTCATGAATTTTTACTTACCTTACGTTCTGACACTTTATATGTGGTTTAAATAATCCCGCAGTTGACCTATATTAGCTCAACGCAATTATTTGGTTACAGGTCGTTAACCTCCATGAAAGACATAGATACACTCATCAGTAACAATGCACTATGGTCAAAAATGCTGGTGGAAGAAGATCCCGGATTTTTCGAAACGCTGGCGCAGGCGCAAAAGCCGCGCTTTCTGTGGATTGGGTGCTCCGATAGCCGCGTTCCCGCTGAACGTCTGACCGGGCTTGAGCCAGGCGAACTGTTTGTCCACCGTAACGTGGCGAACCTGGTGATCCACACCGACCTTAACTGTCTCTCCGTAGTTCAGTACGCCGTTGACGTACTGGAAGTTGAACATATTATCATCTGCGGCCACTCCGGTTGCGGCGGTATCCAGGCTGCGGTAGAAAACCCTGAACTGGGGTTGATTAATAACTGGCTGCTGCATATTCGCGACATCTGGCTTAAACATAGCTCGCTGTTGGGAGAAATGCCCGAAGAACAACGCCTGGACGCGCTCTACCAATTGAACGTAATGGAGCAGGTCTATAACCTCGGGCATTCCACCATTATGCAGTCAGCGTGGAAACGCGGACAGAATGTGACCATTCACGGCTGGGCGTACAGTATCAATGATGGCCTGCTGCGCGATCTTGACGTTACCGCCACTAACCGCGAATCGCTGGAGCAGCACTACCGCCAGGGCGTTTCCAACTTGCGTCTGAAATACGTGAATCAAGAATAGTCCTTCTGGCACCGAGCCCTTCCTGCCGGGCGGCGCAAGCTTGCCCGGCCTGGAATCTGTACCAGCCGCCGCCAGATCGCAGGCCTGATAAGCGCAGCGCCATCAGGCCTTCACGCGTCGGGCTTATTCGTCCAGCAACACCACTTTACCCACGTACGGCAAATGGCGATAACGCTGAGCGTAATCAATCCCGTATCCCACCACGAATTCATCCGGAATCGAAAAACCGACGTACTCGACGTTGACGTCCACCTCACGGCGTGACGGTTTGTCCAGCAGCGTACAAATCGCCAGCGACTTCGGCTCGCGCAGGCTTAAAATTTCGCGCACTTTTGACAGCGTATTGCCGGAGTCGATGATGTCCTCAACGATCAGCACGTCCTTACCCCGAATATCCTCATCCAGATCCTTAAGGATTTTGACGTCGCGGGTGGTGGACATCCCGCTGCCATAGCTGGAAGCGGTCATAAAATCGACTTCATGAGGCACCTGTACTTCACGGCACAGATCGGCCATGAACATAAAGGAACCGCGCAGCAGCCCCACCAGCACCATTTCGCTGCCGCTATCTTTGTAATGCTCGGTAATCTGGCGGCCCAGTTCAGCGATACGGGTTTTGATTTCCGTTTCCGGGATCATCACTTCAACAGTATGTTTCATTTAACTAACCATATGATTTTCAGGTAAATCACTCAACACAGCCGCCTCTGGCGACCACATTGATTAGTAAGCCCGCAGTATATCAGTAAAACAATTTTAGCGGGGGATAGCGTAAGAAAGCTCATTTTGTGATGACGATCACATATGTTAAATCCTATAATTAGTTGCTATTAAAATATTAATTAATTTGACGAGTATCCTTTTATGGCAGAAACAAAACCACATACGTCACGTGTTCTGGTGACGTTAACAGCGCTGTTCGCCGCTTTTTGCGGACTGTATCTGTTAATCGGCGGGGTCTGGCTGGTCGCGATTGGCGGCTCCTGGTACTACCCTATCGCGGGCATCATCATGCTGGGGGTGACCTGGCTGTTGTGGCGCAGCAAACGCTCGGCACTGTGGCTCTATGCCGCGCTGCTGCTGGGTTCAATGATATGGGGCGTCTGGGAGGTCGGCTTTGACTTCTGGGCGCTGACGCCGCGTAGCGACATTCTGGTCTTCTTCGGCATCTGGCTGATCCTGCCGTTTGTCTGGCGTCGGCTGATTTTCCCTTCCGGCGGCGCGGTAGCGGCGCTGGTGGTGGCACTGCTGATCAGCGGCGGTATTCTGACCTGGGCGGGCTTTAACGATCCGCAGGAAGTGAACGGCACCCTCAGCGCCGACGCCACGCCTGCTGAACCGATCTCACCGGTAGCCGATCAGGACTGGCCTGCTTATGGCCGCAATCAGGAAGGCCAGCGCTACTCTCCGCTTAAACAGATCAATGCCGATAACGTGCACAAGCTGAAAGAAGCATGGGTATTCCGCACCGGCGATCTGAAAAAAGAGAATGATTCAGGAGAAGTGACCAACGAAGTGACGCCGATTAAAGTGGGCGACACGCTTTATCTGTGCACCGCGCATCAGCGTCTGTTCGCGCTGGATGCCGCCACCGGTAAAGAAAAATGGCATTTCGATCCGCAGCTAAATTCAACGCCGTCTTTCCAGCATGTCACCTGCCGCGGCGTGTCTTATCATGAAGCGAAAGCGGACACCGCACCGGCGAACGTGATGGCGGACTGCCCGCGTCGTATTATTCTGCCGGTCAACGATGGTCGTCTGTTCGCGCTGAACGCCGATACCGGCAAGCTGTGCGAATCTTTCGCCAACAAAGGTATTCTGAACCTGCAAACCAATATGCCGGATCAGACGCCAGGACTGTATGAGCCAACGTCGCCGCCCATTATCACTGATAAAACCATTGTGATTGCCGGTTCAGTCACCGATAACTTCTCGGTGCGTGAAACGTCGGGCGTGATCCGTGGCTTTGACGTCAATACCGGTGATCTGCTGTGGGCGTTCGATCCGGGCGCGAAAGATCCAAATGCGATTCCGTCGGATGAGCATACTTTTACCTTCAACTCCCCGAACTCATGGGCACCCGCGGCCTATGACGCCAAACTGGATCTGGTTTATCTGCCGATGGGCGTCACCACGCCGGATATCTGGGGCGGTAACCGTACGCCTGAGCAGGAGCGTTACGCCAGCTCTATCGTCGCGCTGAATGCCACTACCGGTAAGCTGGCCTGGAGCTATCAGACCGTTCACCACGATCTGTGGGATATGGATATGCCGTCCCAGCCGACGCTGGCGGATATTACGGTCAACGGCAAAACGGTGCCGGTGGTCTACGCTCCGGCGAAAACCGGTAACATTTTCGTGCTGGATCGCCGTAACGGCGAACTGGTGGTTCCGGCACCGGAAAAACCGGTTCCGCAGGGTGCAGCGAAAGGCGATTACGTCACGAAAACCCAGCCGTTCTCCGATCTCAGCTTCCGTCCGAAGAAAAATCTGAGCGGCGCGGATATGTGGGGCGCGACCATGTTTGACCAGCTGGTCTGCCGGGTCATTTTCCAGCAGATGCGCTATGAAGGCATCTTTACGCCACCGTCCGAACAGGGCACGCTGGTATTCCCGGGCAACCTGGGGATGTTCGAGTGGGGCGGTATCTCCGTCGATCCGAACCGTCAGGTGGCGATTGCTAACCCGATGGCGCTGCCGTTTGTTTCGAAACTGATGCCGCGTGGTCCGGGTAATCCTATGGAGCAGCCGAAAGACGCGAAAGGCAGCGGTACCGAAGCCGGTATTCAGCCGCAGTACGGCGTACCGTATGGCGTAACCCTGAACCCGTTCCTGTCGCCGTTCGGTCTGCCGTGTAAGCAGCCTGCCTGGGGTTATATCTCCGCGCTGGATCTGAAAACCAATGAAGTGGTATGGAAAAAACGTATTGGTACGCCGCGCGACAGCCTGCCGTTCTCAATGCCGTTTAAAGTGCCGTTTAACCTTGGTATGCCGATGCTGGGCGGTCCAATCTCTACCGCGGGTAACGTTCTGTTTATTGGCGCAACCGCAGATAACTACCTGCGTGCTTATAACATGAGCAACGGTGAGAAATTGTGGGAAGGCCGTCTGCCTGCGGGCGGACAAGCAACGCCGATGACCTACGAAGCGAATGGCAAGCAGTATGTTGTCATCTCTGCGGGCGGTCATGGTTCGTTTGGTACGAAGATGGGCGACTATATCGTGGCTTATGCGTTGCCGGACGACGAGAAGTAAGTTATCCCCCCTCTTCCGCTGGAAGGGGGGAATAATTTACGGCTTCGCGTGTAAATCTGCCGGGTGGCGGCTTCGCCTTACCCGGCCTACCGATCCCATCAATTCAAGCCGCCGTCCCCCCGTAGGCCCGCGTAAGCGTAGCGCCACCGGGCAAAACGCCCTACCCACCAACGCCCTCCCCCCGTAGGCCCGCGTAAGCGCAGCGCCACCGGGCAAAACGCCAACGGGCTTTCAACACTGTCCTAACACCCACGCCACCGATAACAAATCCGCGCTGCCGCCGGGGCTTAAATGCCTCCCTATGAGCGCCTGGTCCATTTTTTCCAGCGCCTTGCTATCCCAACCGTTGATTAATAATCGTCCTGCATAATCCTGCACGTAGCGCAGCCCGCTCATCCCCCCGCGTGACACCAGATTACTGTCCGGATTCACCGCCATCAGGCGCAGCAGCAGCTCATGCTGTCGATCACGTCGCCAGTACGGCAGAACCGAGCGCACGGTGGCAAAACCACTTTCCGCCTCGCCGCGCGCGCCCGTCAGGCCGAATTGTTGAAATTGCCGTTCGCCCGCCGTCGCCGCGACGCTGCGAGCACGCAATTCCCGCGTGACCAGGCCACGGCAAATTTCACTCACTTCATGGCACAGGCTATTCGCACTAATAACCGTCACCCGTCCGGCGGCAAAACAGAGCAGCCCGAGGGCAAACACGCCGCCTTTATGCGTATTAATCCCACCGGTGGCGTTATACATTGCCTGTTCGCAGGCAATGCCCATCGGGCGTAAAAGGCGTAACTGCATCCCGGCAGGTTTATCCGCGTGCTCTTCCCCCAGCCCGGCAAAGCGTGCAAACCACGGCGCAATCGCTTCTATACTGCGGACAAATAGCGCGTGATCCATATCGCGATGGGAACCGTTGTTAAGCCGATCCACCAGCCCCGGCTTGGGCGTCAGATCCAGCTCATTCCACAGCGCATCTTCCGCCAGCTGCGGCACGTTGATAACGCGCGCGTTAGTCGCGAGCAAACCAGTCATCGACCATTTTCTCCACCCGCGCTACGACCTGTTCCACCGGATGACGCCGCGAACGGGCGCAGGCGTGAGCGGGTTCGTCGCAGATCAGACAGCGGCGCATGTGCGATCCCAGCGACAGCCGTCCAACATGACCCGCTTTTGGGCAGATCACATCCAGATCCCACAATCGGCCCAGCGGATGCGTTTGCTCCAGCGCCGCGCAGTGAGCCTTCATTTCCGGTGCCTGGTGCGCTACACACCACATCGCTTCCGGCCCTGTCGGCAGCCATAAAACCTGCCTGTCGAGCACCTGCCAGTGGTGCTGCCACAGCATCTGGTCGCACATCTGTAACGCCACGCCCATCGTATTGCGATAGCGCAGGCTGTCTTTAATTTCGCCGGGGGTAACCAGCGTCAGGGAGATCACCGGTTGTTGATAGTGCGTGAGCCAGTCAGTCTGCCGTGCCGCGCGACGCTCTTTCGCCGCCAGCAGCGCATCAAGACTGACACCCGCACGCACGGGTGTCGCAGTTTCCATTATTCCTGCTCCTTTACCTGTCGAACGGTATCGATCACGCTGCCGTCGCGGTAGCGGATCACGCCGACGATCTTATCGGTAAATTCTATGGGTTTTGGTGCGCCGGTTAACGAAATGGCGCGTTCATACAGCGCGTTGATATCAATAACGTTCAGCCCTGCCGCGACCAGGCGCTGACGGATCTCCGGCCGGGCCGGGTTAACGGCAATTCCGTGGTCGGTAACCAGTACATCAATGCTTTCACCGGGCGTCAGGCGCGTCGTCACCCGCTTCACTACCGTCGGGATACGGCTGCGCAGCAGCGGCGCGACCACAATCGTCAGGTTAGCTGCCGCCGCCACGTCGCAGTGTCCGCCGGATGCGCCGCGCATCACGCCGTCGGAACCGGTGATCACGTTAACGTTGAAATCGACATCAATCTCCAGCGCGCTGAGGATCACCACGTCCAGCTGGTCGCAGCTGGTGGCTTTGCTACCGGGGTTGGCATAGACGTTGGTGGAGATCTCCACGTGATGTGGGTTACGCGTCAGCGAGGCCGCCGCCTGACCATCAAAACACTGGGTGTCGAGCAGTTTTTCGATCAGCCCTTTTTCATGCAGATCCACCAGGCTGCCGGTGATTCCGCCCAGCGCAAAACGGGCTTTTACGCCGTTGCGCTCCATTTTCTCTTCCATAAAACGGGTACAGGCGGTTGCCGCCGCGCCGGAGCCGGTCTGCATTGAGAAACCGTTTTTGAAATAGCCTGAGTGCTCGATGACGTCCGCCGCATAGCGGGCGATCATTAACTCACGCGGGTTGCTGGTGACGCGCGCCGCCCCGACGCTGATTTTCTCAGGATCGCCAACGCTTTCGACCTGAACGATATAATCCACCTGATCCTGCCCGAGGCTGGCGGGCATATTCGGGAATGGCACAATCTCTTCCGTAAGCAGCACAACCCGACGGGCAAACTGCGCATCCACCATCGCGTAGCCGAGCGATCCGCAGCAGGATTTACCGTGCGTGCCGTTGGCGTTGCCAAACTCATCGCTGCACGGTACGCCGAGAAAAGCGACGTCGATGTTCAGTTCGCCATCCTGTAGCAGTTTGACGCGCCCGCCGTGGGAGTGGATTTGAACCGGCTCGTCCATCAGGCCATGCGAGATGGCATCCGCCAGTTTGCCGCGCATCCCGGAGGTGTAAATACGGGTAATGACGCCGCTTTTGATGTGCTCAATCAGCGCATCGTTGCAGGTCATCAGGGAACTGGACGCCAGGGTCAGATTTTTAAAGCCCATCTGCGCCAGCAGCGCGACCACATGATTAATGACCCGATCCCCCTCGCGAAACGCATGATGGAAGGAAATGGTCATTCCGTCCTTAAGCCCGCTGCGGATCACCGCCTGTTCCAGCGATGCGCATAGTTTACGGTGATGTTTAGCGTCATTATCAGCAAGCCAGGGCGTGGCGCTGTGGGCGGTATCAAAGGGTTTCAGATCCCGTAAATGGGGAAAGTTAACATGAAGTAGTTCTGTCTGATTCATTGCTTTATCCTTAACGACGCACGCCGGACGCGGCGGCGCGTTCCAGCACCCGCTGTGCATGATCGATAATCGGCGCATCCACCATTTTGCCGTTGAGCGATACCACGCCGAGCCCGTTACGCTCGCCCTCTTCTGCTGCTTCAATCACTAATTTCGCGTGATCGACCTCCTGCTGCGTGGGCGCGTAAGCGTTATGCAGCAGATCGATCTGCCGCGGATTAATCAGCGATTTGCCGTTAAAGCCCATTTTGCGGATCAGCTCGACTTCGCGCAGGAACCCGGCTTCGTCGTTGACGTCCGACCATACGACATCAAAAGCATCAATACCGGCGGCGCGCGCGGCGTGCAGCACGGCGCAGCGGGCGTAAAACAGTTCGGTGCCGTCGCCGCGCTCGGTTTGCATATCCATCACGTAGTCGAAGGCCGCCAGCGCAATACCAATCAGGCGCGGCGTACTTCGGGCAATGGCTACCGCGTTAATCACGCCGATTGCCGATTCAATGGCGGCCATCACGCGGGTTGAACCCACTTCGCGACCACAGTCACGCTCGATGCGCTCAAGGTGGCCTTCGAGTTCAAAGATATCGTCCGGGGTATCGGTTTTTGGCAGGCGGATAACATCCACGCCGCCCCGCACCGCCGCTTCCAGATCCAGCAGGCCGAACGGCGTGCTCAGCGGATTAATACGCACCACGGTTTCGATATCCTGATACATCGGATGCTGAAGCGCGTGATAAACCAGCAGACGGGCGGTATCTTTCTCACGCAGCGCCACGGCGTCCTCCAGATCAAACATGATGGAGTCCGGACGATAGATAAAGGCGGTAGAAAGCATGGCGGCGTTAGCGCCCGGCAGGAACAGCATACTGCGACGGAGTTTGCTCATGACAGCGCCCTCCAGTTGATAACGGGTTCTTCGCCAGCACGCAGTAATGCGCCCTGTAGACGGGCGCGGATCACACAGTCCAGCGCGCCTTTATCTTCAATAATAATCAGCCCCTGGCGCACCTCCATTGCCTGCAAGGTCTCCTCAACGACCTGGCGGATCCGATCGCCAAACTGTTTCATCACTTCACTGTGGATGATAATCTCCAGCTCGCCATCGGCGGGGGCGATTTTCACCATCAGGTCGCTGGATTCCTGCGTACCGGCCA
Organism: Superficieibacter sp. HKU1; assembly: GCF_029319185.1. NCBI lineage: Bacteria > Pseudomonadati > Pseudomonadota > Gammaproteobacteria > Enterobacterales > Enterobacteriaceae > Superficieibacter > Superficieibacter sp. HKU1. Next base: position 999,545 of record NZ_CP119754.1, on the reverse strand, counting down.
GCGCCTCCCTAACAATTTTCATAATGCCTTCCTGAAGGTTAAACGGCTTCCGCGCTGCGGTAATGCGCTTCAAGGTGCGCGAAAGTCGATTGCGGAACGATTTCCTGAATGCGAGAAAACCGTTCTGTTTTAAGTAAGCGGCGTACTTCTGAAGCCGAAATAGGATTTCCGGCAGCCTTAATGCGCGGCAGTTCCACCACCTCAATACGGTCGCTTAACAGCGTATGCAGCGTCTGGTTGTACTGGCGGGTAACGTCGCAGAACGGCTCCGATCCGACGAAGCGGTGGGTAATGCCCAGCGCCGGAGCGATGCGATCGTGAAAAATCAGCGCGTCGATCTCGCTCCACGCCTGCTGCACCTTTCCGCTCTCCTTGAGAAAATAGGCCGGAAACGTGGCGCGGGAGATGATGTATTGCGAGCCTTCATGCACCGTCACGTTGGGCAGATGGGCGACGCCCGCGCACACCATTCTCAGACGATCGGCAAACGGGAAAAACGACGCGTCTTCCTGCACCACAAACAGATGCAGCCAGTCGCAGCGCTGCGCGGCCTGCTCCACCAGATAACGATGCCCGAGCGTAAACGGGTTGGCGTTCATCACAATCGCCCCAATCCGTTCCCCGGGCTGACGCTGCTTTTGCAGCAACCGGCAATAGCGGGTAATTCCCTGCGGCGTGTTCTCCATCAGCACCGCATTGTTGCCGCTTTGCGCCACTGGCCAGAAACCGCTGCGGGCAAAGCGTTCTTTATTGCACGGGCGGGTACACAGAAAGAGATGGAAATGGCCGCGGGTCAGCGCGGCATTCTCCACTTCCGCCAGCAGGCGCGCGCTCAGGTTTTCCCCGCGCTGCGTCTCGTCCACCGCCACGCATTTAATGACGTTGGCGGCCAGTCCGGCGCAGCCGACCAGGCGAGAGCCAGACCAGGCCTCAACAAACAGCGAAATATCGCTATCTAATCCCAAACCGCTGTCCGCCAGCAAAAGACGGATCTGACGCAATCGTTCGGGATGTTGCGAAACGAACGCCAGGCGGAAGTCGATATCGGTTTGCGAGTACATCGTGCCGCCTTACTTAGTGCGCTGCCGTCAGCATGTGCGCTGGCGCTTCCATGATGATATTGCTCAGATGACCGATATGTTCGATCTCCACTTCAATACGATCGCCCTCTTTCATAAACAGCGGCGGGTTGCGCTTTTTCCCTACCCCACCCGGTGAACCGGTGATGATCACATCGCCGGGGCTTAAGCGGGTGAAGGTGCTGATATACTCAATCAGTTCGGCGACCTTGTGGATCATGCTGCTGGTGTTGTCCTCCTGCACCATACGGCCATTCAGCCAGGTGCGGATCGCCAGCTGGTGCGGATCGGGAATTTCATCGGCGGTCGCCATCCATGGACCAAACGCACCGGTCTGACGCCAGTTTTTCCCGGCGGTAAACCAGCTGTGCTGCCAGTCGCGGGCAGAGCCGTCCATATAACAGCTGTAGCCCGCAACGTGGCGCAGCGCCTCTTCGCGGCAGATGTTCTCACCGCCTTTGCCGATAATGACCGCCAGCTCGCCTTCATAATCGAATTCGCAGGAATGACGCGGTTTCAGTACCGGCGCGTTATGCGCCGTCTGCGAGTCGGGAAAGCGCACGAACAAGGTGGGCGCCGGGTTATGCTGGTCGAATTCCTTACGCTTGTCGGCGTAGTTCATGCCGACACAGAGGATTTTTTCCGGCTGCTCAATGACCGGCAGGAAAGTAACGGTCTGCATTGCCACATCTACCGCGTCGTTAAGATAGCGGGTCGCTTCCGTCAGTCCATTTCCCTGAAGCAGCGCTTTGAGGTCGCTGTAGCGATCGCCCAGACGCCTGCCTAAATCAATCATGCCTTCGGCCTTCACAATCCCGTAGCTGCGAACGCCCTGATAAAGAAAACTTGCGAGTTTCATGTTTATTTCCTGAGTACATCAATTAAACGAGGAAGTTGCCCAGCACCAGCAGCGAGACCGAGACGTTAATCGCCCCACCGATACGCGTTGCAATCTGCGCGAACGGCATCAGGCTCATACGGTTACCGGCGGTGAGGATGGCGACATCGCCGGTACCGCCCTGCCCGCTCTGACAGCAGGAGACAATGGCGACATCAATGGGATGCATGCCGATTTTTTTGCCCACCAGAAAGCCCGTTCCTACCAGCGTGCAGACGGTGCTGACAATCACCAGCAGGTTGCTTAAGGTGAAAGCATTGACCAGTTCCTGCCACGGGGTGATGGCCACGCCAACGGCAAACAGGATGGGGTAGGTCACTGAGGTCTGGAAGAATTTGTAAACGACCTGCGAACCTTCAAGCAGCCGTGGAGATGCGCCGTTGCACAGCTTGACCAGCACGGCGACGAACAACATGCCGACCGGCGCAGGCAGGCCAATCAGTTTATGGCCCAGCATACCCAGCATATACAGCAGCACGGCCAGCAGCGCCCCTGCGGCAATGGTGGTGACGTCAGTTTTGCCGGAGAATGCCGGTTGTGAAGCCTGGCTATCGGCATTGGCGCGGTTTGGCATCAGTTGACCTTCCCCCGTCAGATGCGGATAGCGCTTGCCAAGCTGATTGAGGCAGCCAGAAATAATGATGGCCGTCAGGCCGCCCAGCATGACCATCGGCAGAACGCGCCCGAGCGCCACGCCCTGATCCATATGCAGCAACGTGGCGTAACCGATAGAAAGCGGAATAGCCCCTTCCCCAACGCCGCCCGCCATGATGGGCAGAATGATAAAGAAGAAGATCTGGAATGGCTCAAGTCCCAGCGCCATCCCCACGCCCATGCCGACGATCATGCCGGCGATCTCGCCGCACAGCATCGGAAAAAAGATGCGCAGGAAGCCCTGGATGAGCACGGTGCGGTTCATGCTCATGATGCTGCCGACAATAATGCAGCAGATATAGAGATAAAGAATGTTGGTGGATTTATAGAATTTGGTGGTCGATTCCACCACCACGTCCGGCAGCAGACCGTAATGGACCAGCGCGGACGGAATAAACGTCGCGCATATCGCCGCTGCGCCCAGCTTACCGACAATCGGCAGACGCTTGCCGAATTCGCCGCAGGCAAAGCCGAAGAAAGCCAGCGTGGCGACCATCACCACAATGTCGCTCGGCAGCTTACCGCCCAGACAATCAATGGCGATTAACGCCCCGGCTAACAAAAATAGCGGCAGCGGAATGATACCGATTTTCCAGCTATCCATGATGTGCCACCAGCGCTCTTTCAGCGACGGACGAGGGATATCGATCGGATCGTGGGTAACAATAAATGAATCGTCAGTTGTGCTCATAATCAAGCCCCTTAGTTATTTTGTACGGCAAGCTTAATGTTGCATCCCCTGACATAATGTGAGATTCAGCATATTAAAACCGAAGTTTTAATGGCCTCTATGGTTTTAATGGTTTTATTTATCCAGTGTGATTTAACTCTTATTTATTGGCGTGGTTTTTATGGTTTCTTTTCCAGATTGAACAAACAAATAACATTTATTTTTTCTGTTAGCTTTAAAACGCCATTCCGGTATTAAGCCACAGCAGACAGGCTGTGCAAGGGATCACAAGTTTCCGGTAAAAAGCATGATCCCTCTCTAAAAGGTGGTACATTACCTTCTTTTATTGTTACCGTTCGTGAGAAAAATGAAATTATCCTTTCAGATAAAACTATTTATTTCGCTGGTTGCATTTTTCTCAGTGCTATTCGTACTGCTGGGTAGCTATTATTATATCGACGTTGGTCGGCAGCTCTATCAGGAAATGAGCTTACGCGCCAAAATACAAGCAGAAGAAATCGCCCTTATTCCCGGTTTACCTGAGGTGACGGCTCAAAAAGATATCCCGGCCATTCATGCTTTTATGCAAAAAATAGCGACGCAAAGCGATGCCAGTTTTATTGTCATTGGTGATAATAAAGGTGTGCATCTTTTTCACTCGGTCTATGCGAATCGCGTAGGAACAACCCTGGTCGGCGGCGATAACGAAGAGGTGCTCAACGGTAAAAGCACCACCACTATCCGTAAAGGCGGGCTGGGCATTTCGCTGCGCAGCAAAGCGCCGATTTTCAACGCCGCGGGTCAGGTGGTGGGAATTGTGTCCGTGGGCTACCTCACCAGTTATCTTGATACCATCACCGTCAGTAAAATGATCAACATCCTGGTTGCCGCCGCGCTGTTGCTCGTTGCTCTGTTTGTTTTTTCCTGGTTTTTTACCCGCAGCATTAAAAAGCAGATTTTCTCCCTTGAGCCACGGGAAATCGGTCTTCTGGTACGCCAGCAAAAGGCGATGATGGAATCTATTTATGAAGGCGTTATCGCTATCGACAGCCAGATGCGGATCGAAGTCATTAATCAGGCCGCCAGGAAACTGCTCGGCTTGAGCCAGCCTGCGCGCGAACTGCGCGGCCAGTTGATCAGCGAGGTGATCGCCCCTGTCCCTTTCTTCGCACAGCGGACGCTGCTGGCACAGGATACTCACGATGAAATTTGCCGCTTTAACGAACTGACGGTGATCGCCAGCCGGATCCGCATCATGCTGGAGGGCGCACTGCAGGGATGGGTAATTACCTTTCGCGATCGCAACGAAATCGACTCGCTTAGCGCGCAGCTAAGTCAGGTGAAGCGCTACGTGGATAACCTGCGCATTATGCGTCACGAACAGCTAAATCGAATGACCACGCTTTCCGGGCTGCTGCATATGGGACGATATGATGAGGCAATCCGCTATATTCAGGCGCAGTCGGAGCATGCCCAGGAGCTACTGGATTTCATCTCCTCACGCTTTAGCTCGCCGACACTGTGCGGCCTGCTGTTGGGCAAAGCGGCACGCGCGCGGGAAAAAGGCGTTGAGCTGAATTTCGATCCGGCCTGTCGAATGGACAGACCGTTCACCGGACTGGCTGAAGCGGAACTGATTTCTATCATCGGCAACCTTCTGGACAATGCCATTGAAGCGACCCAGCGCGCCCCGCTCCCGCATGAGCCGGTCGAAGTGCTGATTAAACTCAGCGACAGCGAACTGATTATCGAAGTAGCGGATCGGGGCGTCGGTATTACGCCTGAGATCCGCGAGCGAATTTTTGAGCGCGGCATGACCACTAAAATCCGTGGTGACCATGGAATTGGGCTTTACCTCATTGAAAGCTACGTCACCCAGGCGGGCGGTTCCATCGAAGTTGCCGATAACGTGCCACGTGGCGCTATTTTTTCGTTATTTATTCCCGCCCGGCACCCCACCCAGGAACTGGAAGAGACCCACTATGCAACCTGAACTTATCGATGTACTTGTCATTGAGGACGAACCGACCCTGGCCCGGCTTCATGCCGATCTCATCAATAAGCATCCTCGCCTGCGGCTGGTAGGGATCGCCTCATCACTGGCCGATGCGCAGGAAAAACTGACCGCGCTTCAGCCACAGCTGGTCCTGCTGGATAATTATTTGCCGGATGGCAAAGGCATCACGCTTATCAGTCATCCTTTGCTGCTGAGCGCTCATTGCACGGTGATTTTTATCACCGCCGCCAGCGATATGGACACCTGTAGCCAGGCCATACGCAACGGCGCGTTCGACTATATTCTTAAACCCGTGTCGTGGAAGCGTCTCAGCCAGTCGCTGGAGCGCTTCGTGCAGTTTGCCGAGCAGCAGCGGGTCTGGAAGATTGTCGATCAGCAGAACGTGGATTCGCTGTACCAGCTTCAGGCTAAAAATTATCGGCTGGATAACAGCAATAAAGGCATTGAAGAGAACACCCTGGCGCGGGTGCAGACCCTGTTTAACGACCGGGCCACGCACTGTTTTTCGGTGGACGAAGTCGTGAGTGAAACCGGATTAAGTAAAACCACCGCCCGGCGTTACCTCGAACACTGCGTGGAAGCGGGATATCTGAACGTTGAGATGCTATACGGTAAAATTGGCCATCCACGGCGGATGTATAAGCGTACGCAGGCGTAGAATACTCAGACCCGGTAAGCGTAGCGCCACCGGGCATCAGGGTAAAATGCTACACCGTAAATCCCATCATCATGCCGGTATCCTCGTGCTCCAGCAGATGACAGTGCGCCATATAGGCAAATTCCCTGGGCGCGTCATGATCGAAGCGTACCAGCACCTCGCTTACGCCGCCGTCAACGTTGACCGTATCTTTCCAGCCGGAACGGTGTGCGGCGGGCGGGCGGCCGTTTTCAGAGAGAATACGGAACTGGGTGCCATGAATATGGAACGGATGCAGCATCATGTCGCCCTCGCCGGAAATCACCCAGCGCTCGAACTGGCCTTTTTGCGCGGCGAACAGCGGCGTGGTCATATCGAAGGCTTTACCGTTAATCCGGTTGGCATTGTGGAAGTCAAAACCGTGCCCGCCGTGCTGCATCTGGCTCATGCCACCATGATTCATATTTCCGTGGTTCATCTCACCCTGACTCATACTGCCATGGTGCATATCACCGTGCCCCCTGCCGCTCATCGCCTGCGCACCGTATTTCTCCTGCAACGCCTGCATTCCCATCATGTCGAGCATCGGGTCCATGGAAAGCTGGAATTTACGCTGGGTGAGGTTATCAAGCGCAGGTAGCGCGGGCACGTTGACCAGCGCATCCGGCAGCGTCCCCGAGGCGGCAATACGCAGCGGCTGCACGCGTAGCACCGGCTGCGGCTGGTCGAAAGGCGCAACCGTCATCCCCATCTGGTCAACCGGCAGCGTCAGCAAATCGAACGGTTTGCCATCGCGGGTATCGACCAGCACTTCAAAACGTTCGCCCATCAGCATCGGCAGTTCGGTGACCTTCACCGGCTCCGCCAGCAATCCGCCGTCGCTGGCAATAACGTACAGCGGGCGTTTATCGCTGGCGGCGATGTTCAGCGATCGTGCGTTACAGCCGTTCAGCAGGCGCAGGCGCAGCCAGCCACGCGGTGCGGAATGCTGAGGATAGCGCGCGCCGTTGGTCAGCAGCGTATCGCCAAACCAGCCGACGGCGGCGGTCATGATATCCAGCTGATAATCAATTTCGCCGCTGGCGGTAAACCGTTTGTCCTGCATAATCACCGGCACATCATCAATGCCCCACTGCTGCGGCAGGCGCAACTGGCGGCTATCGTCATCGTCAATGAGAACCAGCCCCGCCAGCCCCATCGCCACCTGATGCCCCGTTTTACCGTGCTGATGAGGATGAAACCAGCAGGTCGCCGCCCGCTGCGTGGGCGTGAAGGTGACCGAGCGCGATTCTCCCGCTTTGATGATGCCCTGAGGACCGCCGTCGACGGCACCGGGCACTTCCAGCCCGTGCCAGTGGACGGTGGTCTCCTCGGCCAGCGTGTTATAAATGTCCACGCTGACAGCCTTCCCCTGACGCAGGCGGATAGCGGGACCAAGCAGCGATCCGTTATAGCCCCACGTCTGCGCGCTACGTTCGCCAAAGGTTGATTTACCGGCCTGAACAATAAGCCGGATGCGGTTGCGCGCATCGGCGGTTAACAGCTCCGGGATCGGCAATGCCGGACGTTCCGCGGCAAGCACGCTCCGGCTCCAGAGAGGCAATGCGCTAAACGCTCCAATTACAGCGGAATATTTTAAAAAATCGCGGCGTTGCATGGTATCTTCCTCATCTTCAGCAGGCGGTTTATGAGCTTAAACCCTCCCCCAACCGGAACGTCAAGCACAACAGTAATAATTAAGTTCACGCCCCGTACTGAGGTGTGCTAACGTTGCATTTCCGTAAGCAGTGGTAGAAAGAATGAAGACTTTTTTCAGAACAATAGTTCTTGGGGTCCTGTTAGCATTATCCACAAACAGCTATGCGCTCAGCGAGTCTGAAGCTGAAGATATGGCCGATCTCACCGCCGTATTTGTGTTTCTGAAAAATGACTGTGGCTACCAGAACTTACCTAATACGCAAATCCGTCGGGCGCTGCTTTTCTTTGCCCAGCAGAACCAGTGGGATCTGAGTAACTACGAAACGTACAACATGAAGGCATTGGGTGAAGACAGCTACCGCGATCTGAGCGGCATCAGCATTCCTACTGCCAAAAAATGTAAAGCGCTGGCGAAAGATTCTCTGAGCCTGCTTGCCTACGTTAAATAATCTTCCTTCGCTATACTCATTCTCTTTGTGGTGAAACATTGACCGTGCATACTCGGTCAATGTTAGCTATTATGTTGCGCCCATTTTTCATGGGTGTTAACGAGGGAGAACATCATGACCGATAACAACAGGTGGCATGAAACGCTGCACGACCAGTTTGGTCAGTATTTTGCCGTTGATAACGTGCTGTACCATGAGAAAACCGATCATCAGGATCTGATTATCTTTGAAAACGCCGCCTTTGGCCGCGTAATGGCGCTGGATGGCGTGGTGCAGACCACCGAACGCGACGAATTTATCTATCACGAAATGATGACCCACGTTCCGCTGCTGGCGCACGGCCATGCGAAGCGTGTGCTGATCATCGGCGGCGGCGACGGTGCCATGCTGCGAGAAGTGTCGCGCCATAAAAACATTGAAGCCATCACGATGGTGGAAATCGATGAAGGCGTCGTCTCCTTTTGCCGCCAGTACTTGCCCAACCACAATGCGGGCGCTTATGACGATCCGCGCTTCAGCCTGGTGATCGACGACGGCGTGAATTTTGTTAACCAGACCACGCAAACGTTTGATGTGATCATCTCCGACTGCACCGATCCGGTCGGCCCCGGTGAAAGCCTGTTTACCTCAGCATTTTATGAAGGCTGTAAACGCTGCCTGAACCCCGGCGGGATTTTCGTTGCGCAGAACGGCGTCTGTTTCCTCCAGCAGGATGAAGCCGTCGGCAGCCACCGCAAGCTGAGCCCGTATTTTAGCGACGTGAGCTTTTATCAGGCGGCGATCCCGACCTACTACGGCGGCATCATGACCTTCGCCTGGGCGACGGACAACGAGGCGCTGCGCACGCTTTCCACCGAGATTATTCAGGCCCGCTTCCATCAGGCTAATCTCACCTGCCGCTATTACAATCCGGCGATTCATACGGCAGCTTTTGCCTTACCACAATATTTGCAGGACGCACTGTCCGCACAGTGATTCTAAGGGGGTGATAAAAATTGAAAAAAATAAAGCTGCATGGCTTTAACAACCTGACCAAAAGCCTGAGTTTTTGCATTTACGATATCTGCTACGTCAAAACGGCAGAAGAGCGCGATGGTTATATCGCCTATATCGATGAACTCTATAATGCCAATCGCCTGACCGAAATTCTCTCTGAAACCTGCTCTATTATCGGCGCGAATGTGCTTAATATCGCCCGCCAGGATTATGAACCGCAAGGGGCCAGCGTCACGATTCTGGTTAGCGAAGAGCCGGTTGATCCGCAGCTGATTGATAAAACCGAGCACCCCGGTCCGCTGCCTGAAGCGGTCGTCGCGCATCTGGATAAAAGCCATATCTGCGTGCATACCTACCCGGAAAGCCATCCGGAAGCCGGTTTATGCACCTTCCGTGCGGATATCGAAGTGTCTACCTGCGGCGTGATTTCCCCGCTTAAGGCGCTGAATTATTTAATTCACCAGCTTGAATCTGACATCGTCACCGTGGATTACCGCGTGCGCGGATTTACCCGCGATATTAACGGCATGAAGCATTTTATCGATCATGAGATCAATTCCATCCAGAACTTTATGTCCGAGGATATGAAGTCGCTGTATGACATGATGGACGTGAACGTTTATCAGGAAAATATCTTCCATACCAAAATGCTGCTTAAGGAGTTCGATCTTAAGCACTATATGTTCCATACCCGCCCGGAAGATTTGACGGCAGAGGAGCGCAAAGTGATTACCGATCTGCTGTGGAAAGAGATGCGCGAGATTTACTACGGCCGCAATATTCCTGCGGTCTGAGAGAGGTGCGGAGCAGGGATGCTCCGCCAGAATTATTTTTGTTGTACAAATGCCCGGTACGCCGCAACCACCTGCAAAAAGTCCTCGACGCCGCACAGCGACAGACTTTCTTCATCGTAGTAGCTCATTCCCTCTTCTATTTCATCGCCGGAAAACTCCAGCTGATTGGCGCGGATCATCACCTCTTCTTCGTCCATCCACAGCGTGTATTCATGGCCGGTACGCTGCCAGCTGCGCTCGCTGCCTTTAACCGCTTGCGCTGCCTGCTCCACTTCATCCAGCAGGGCAAAATTTTCTTTCACTTCTTCGTTAAACCAGTGCCCCACGACTTCGTGGCCCATCGACATACGCACTTTTACCACTCCGGTAACATCGCGCAAAAATTCGTATTCCATCATGTATTCCTCTGCAATCACAATGCGCCACTGCTGCATTGCCAATAGGGTAATTATCGCAGCACGGAGGAAGAAAAACAGCGGGACGGACAGAAGGAATGAAATAAATACGCCGGAGTGCCTGGCCTTTTTACACAACGCCTCGCCAGAGGCTTACCGTCGTTATCGTAAAAGTTAAGTGGATATGTCGCTCACCTTAATAAAAAAGCGTAAAATCAACCCGTTCGCTCTCTCCGTATTATCGCGGCTGCTGAACCCGATCGTTCTGAGAGAGAAAAAATAATGGACATAACCCGTAACCGGGACTGGCGCATTGCCCAAAAGCGGCGCAACAAATCCCGAGATGCTCACACTGCGCTTTTGCGTTTTCGTGGCGAAAAAAACTGGAAGAAACTGTACACGCGTTCCGACAAAGTGTTGCGTGCTGCGCAATTGGGTATGGAATATCCGCGGCTCACCAACCCGCAACTGGCGAAGCGCGGTCTGGAAGAGTATTTATTTGATGAATGTGCTTTTCATATGCAGTCGTAATCAATGGCGCAGCCCCACGGCGGAACAGGTGTTCCGCCGTTATCCTGGCCTCAGTGTCCGTTCCGCAGGCACCAGCCGGAATGCCAAAAAGAGCGTATCGCACGAGCTGCTTCACTGGGCAGATGTCATCTGCGTTATGGAACAAAAACACAAAGACCGGTTAATGGCGGAATATCGTCGCCTTCTCGAAAATAAACCCCTGCACATACTCGATATTCCTGATGACTACCGCTATATGGACCCGGTTCTGGTTACGCAACTGGAAGAGCTGGTGCCGGAACTGCTGGGGATTAACGGCTAAAGCTGTTTATTGAAATGTTGTAATTATGGCAGGGAAAAGATCGCCAGAATATTCTGGTGTGTGTGGTTTCATCTGACAGCAAGATGCCGTCATCAATGAAAATCGGCTTCTAGAGAAGAAGCTCACAGATACTGTCAGGCTGCTGACAAACGTTATACCGTGGAATTATGCCTGGCGGCGCTGCGCTTGCACAGGCCTACGGTTTGCCAATAACCAGTTGATACTACTCGTTTTCACAGGCCGGGTAAGGCGAAGCCGCCACCCGGCAAAATCGGCTTTAATCACCCATTAAAACAAATAGCCCATTAACAATGGAGTTTAAACAACAAAACTTCAAACCAGAGCGCGATCTCGAGGTTATTTATTTAGCGCAATGGAAATAAAAAAAGCCTGACGACAATACGCCGTCAGGCTTTTTAGTCATTAACTTACACCGCGGTCTGGAAAATCACCCCATCCGCTTTCTCGGTATACTGCTCAAGCTGATCGAAGTTCAGATAGCGGTAGGTATCCACCGCCGTCTTATCCACCTGCGCCACGGAGTTCAGGTACTCTTCGCGGGTCGGCAGGCGGCCAATCAGCGCCGCAACCGCCGCCAGCTCCGCAGAGGCCAGGTAGACGTTCGCCCCGGTACCCAGACGGTTCGGGAAGTTACGGGTTGAGGTGGAGACCACCGTCGCGCCGTCCGCCACGCGTGCCTGGTTACCCATGCACAGTGAGCAGCCCGGAATTTCGATACGCGCGCCGCTCTTACCAAAGACGCTGTAATAGCCCTCTTCCGTCAGTTGGGCCGCATCCATACGGGTTGGCGGTGCCACCCACAGACGGGTTGGCAACTGGCCCTGATGCGCATCCAGCAGCTTGCCTGCCGCGCGGAAGTGACCGATGTTGGTCATACAGGAACCAATAAACACTTCGTCTATCTTCTCGCCCGCCACGTCGGAGAGCAGACGCGCATCGTCCGGATCGTTCGGCGCGCAGAGGATCGGCTCGTGAATATCCGCCAGATCGATTTCGATCACCGCCGCGTATTCGGCATCGGCATCGGCTTCCAGCAGTTGCGGATCGGCCAGCCATTTTTCCATGCCCTGAATACGACGCTCGATGGTACGACGGTCGCCGTAGCCTTCAGCAATCATCCACTTCAACAGCACGATGTTGGAGGTCAGGTATTCGGTGATCGGCGCTTTATCCAGCTTGATGGTACAACCTGCCGCAGAACGCTCGGCGGAGGCATCCGCCAGTTCAAACGCCTGCTCAACTTTCAGCTCCGGCAGACCTTCGATCTCCAGAATGCGGCCGGAGAAGATGTTTTTCTTGCCCTTCTTCTCAACGGTCAGCAGACCCTGACGGATAGCGTACAGCGGAATGGCGTGGACCAGATCGCGCAGGGTGATGCCCGGCTGCATGGTGCCCTTGAAACGCACCAGTACCGATTCCGGCATATCCAGCGGCATTACGCCAGTCGCAGCGGCAAACGCCACCAGACCAGAGCCTGCCGGGAAGGAGATGCCAACCGGGAAGCGGGTGTGGGAGTCGCCGCCGGTGCCGACGGTATCCGGCAGCAGCATGCGGTTCAGCCACGAGTGAATAATGCCGTCGCCCGGACGCAGCGACACGCCGCCGCGGTTCATAATAAAGTCCGGCAGCGTATGGTGGGTGGTCACGTCAACCGGCTTCGGATAGGCCGCCGTGTGGCAGAAGGACTGCATCACCAGATCCGCAGAGAAGCCCAGACAGGCCAGATCTTTCAGTTCGTCGCGGGTCATCGGGCCGGTGGTGTCCTGAGAGCCGACCGAGGTCATCTTCGGTTCGCAGTATTCGCCAGGGCGAACGCCGGCAGTACCGCAGGCGCGGCCCACCATTTTCTGCGCCAGCGAGAAGCCTTTATTGCTGGATTCCACCGGTTTCGCGCTGCGGAATACGTCGCTGTGCGGCAGGCCCAACGCTTCGCGCGCTTTGGTGGTCAGGCCGCGGCCGATAATCAGCGGAATACGGCCACCGGCGCGCACTTCGTCGATCAGCACGTCGGTTTTCAGTTCAAAGGTCGCCAGCAACTCGTCAGTATGATGATTGCGTACTTCGCCTTTGAACGGGTACACGTCGATGACGTCGCCCATGTTCAGTTTATTAACATCCACTTCAATCGGCAGCGCGCCCGCATCTTCCATGGTGTTAAAGAAGATTGGCGCAATTTTGCCGCCCAGCACCACGCCGCCGCCGCGCTTGTTCGGCACGTTCGGAATGTCGTCGCCCATAAACCACAGCACCGAGTTGGTGGCGGATTTACGCGAAGAGCCGGTGCCCACCACGTCGCCGACGTAGGCCAGGGGGAAGCCTTTTTGCTGCAATGCTTCGATCTGCAGGATCGGGCCAATGCTGCCAGGCTTATCCGGGAAAATGCCGTCACGGGCGTTCTTCAGCATCGCCAGGGCGTGCAGCGGGATATCCGGACGCGACCAGGCATCCGGGGCCGGGGAGAGATCGTCGGTGTTGGTTTCACCTGTCACTTTAAAGACGGTGACGGTAATTTTTTCGGCCAGCGCCGGGCGGCTCAGGAACCAGTCGGCATTCGCCCAGGAGAGCATCACCTGCTGCGCGTGCAAATTGCCCGCTTTGGCTTTTTCTTCGACGTCATAAAAGTTATCGAACATCAGCAGGGTATGAGACAGGGCTTTCACCGCCAGCGGGGCCAGCGTGTCGTTGTCCAGTGCGTCGATCAGCGGATGGATGTTGTAACCACCCTGCATGGTGCCCAGCAGTTCAACCGCTTTTTCCGGGGCAACCAGAGGAGACCGGGCTTCGCCTTTGGCGACGGCGGCCAGAAAACCGGCTTTAACGTAAGCGGCTTCATCAACGCCAGGCGGGACACGGTTTTCTAACAGATCTAACAGGAATTCTTCTTCGCCAGCAGGCGGATTCTTCAGCAGCTCAACTAACCCGGCCATCTGGGTTGCATCTAAGGGCTTCGCGACAATCCCTTCAGCGGCACGCTCAGCTACGTGCTTACGGTATTCTTCTAGCACGACGGTTCTCCTCGCTCTCATTGTCATAGTGCGGTAGGCGATTCTCTTCACGCTCCTGTGAGACAGCAGTTTGTAGGGTAAATGCCCGGTACCGCAACGGGCAGAATAGCAGGATTTTAGCGGGGTGTTAATCTGTTTACAAAAAAGCAACATTAAATAGTTGCTGAATCGTGAAAAGAGATATACGGCTGGCAACATCCACTTTTTATCAGGCAAAAAAAGTTCCCTGCAATGTTTGTAAACACTCTATTTGTCCGGATCCTGCCAGGTTAAGGGTCGATCCCTGTTTACGTCAAAAAACAATCAGGCCGAGGAATATACTGCCGCCATTGCTTACGCCATTCGGCGCGGCTCTCTTTACTGACGGGTATCAATCGATACCGGGAGACAAAAATGACATTGCCGTTTAAGCCACACGTCATCGCATTAGCGTGCAGCCTGGGATTATTTGCAGCATCCGGGGTTTTATACGTAAAAAGCCGCCAACCAGCGACCACCAGCGAGACCGTAGCAACGCCTGCTGCGGCTCCTGCTCCTGCGGCTCCTGCTGCGACAACCTTTACTCCTGCGCAAATCGATCAATGGGTTGCGCCGATCGCACTCTATCCTGATGCGCTGCTGTCTCAGGTGTTGATGGCGTCCACCTATCCGGCAAGCGTGGTTCAGGCGGTTCAATGGTCGAAGGATCATCCAACGTTACAGGGGGACGCCGCCATTCAGGCCGCAGCAAATCAGCCCTGGGATGCCAGTGTGAAATCGCTGGTGGCCTTCCCGCAGCTGATGGCGCTGATGGGCCAGGATCCGCAGTGGGTTGAGAATCTGGGCAATGCTTTTCTGGCGCAGCCGCAGGACGTGATGGATTCAGTACAAAAACTGCGCACGCTGGCACAGCAGACAGGCACGCTGAAATCGACGCCGCAGCAGAAAGTCACCAGTGAACCGACCGTTGCCAGCACGGCGGACACCAGCCCCGGCGAAAGCAGGACGACGACGGTAGTCCATTCGGCACCGTCAACAATAATCAAAATCGAACCTGCCGATCCGCAGGTGGTATATGTTCCCACCTACAACCCGACCACGGTCTACGGTACCTGGCCGAATACCGCGTATCCGCCCGTCTATCTGCCGCCGCCGCCGGGACAGCAGTTTGCCGACAGCTTCGTCAAAGGCTTCGGCTACAGCCTGGGCGTGGCAACGACCTACGCGCTGTTCAGCAGCATCGACTGGGATCATGACCATCATCATCATCATCACGACGACGATGACCACCATCATCACGATGACGATCACTACCATCATGACGACCATGATTATCATGGCGGGGGTTATATTCATAATGGCGATAACATCAATATTAACGTCAATAATTACAACCGCATCACCGGCGAGCATCTGACCGACAATAGCCGCATCTGGCAGCATAATCCGGCACATCGCAATGGCGTGCCTTATGTAAATAACGCGCATCCGGTGAATGTCAGCGGAGGGTTAAGCGCAACGGCTGCCCCCGGCGGCCAGCGACAAGCGGCGCTTTCGCAGTTACAGGGCAAAACGGCTCAGCCTTCGGCCAGCGTCAGCCGGGATGCACAGCGTCAGGCCGCCTCAAAACAGCTTGAACAAATTGCGCAGCGAAATAACTACCGGGGATATGACACCAGTAACCTTAGTCGCGGCGCGGCCAGAACGCAGCTTGCCAGCGCGACACCAGACCAGCGTCAACAGCTGCGGGAAAATGCGCAGCAGCGGCTAAACTCGTCGACGCAGGAACAGCGCCAGCAGGCGAAGGAAAATCTTCAGCAACGCCTGAACGCCGCTACGCCGGAGCAGCGCCAGCAGGCGCGGGAAAACGTTCAGCAACGCCTGAATGCCGCCACGCCGGAGCAGCGCCAGCAGGCGCGGGCAAACGTTCAGCAACGCCTGAATTCCGCCACGCCGGAGCAGCGCCAGCGGCTGCGGGACAATGTTCAGCAGCGCCGCGCCAACGCGCTGAGTGGTAATGACAGCCGCTCCCCTTCCTGGCAGTCGCAGCGGCAGCGCGGCAGCGAAAGCCGCAGGCAGGAAAACCATTTCAGCAGTGAACAGCGTTCAGCCATCCGGGAACGCGTCGCAGAACATCGTCGCCATTAAGGGGAAGAAATATGAAAAAAGTAACGCTACTCGGCGCGCTGATGCTGCTGATGCCCGTCCTGGCGCAGGCGCAACAATCTTTCAGCACGCCTGAACAGGCCGCCGACACGCTGGTGACAGCCATTGCTTCTCACGATCGGGCCGCGCTTGAACAACTGCTGGGCGAAGACTGGCAGGGTTATTTCCCGCCGGAAGGCGTCGATCAGCAGGCCGTCGCCCGCTTCTTGCGCGACTGGAAGGTGAATCACCACATCGAGCAGCAGAATAACACCGCGCATATCAACGTCGGCGATGAAAACTGGCAGCTGCCCATCCCGCTACTTAAAACCGACGCTGGCTGGCATTTTGATATGCCGGCGGCAGCGGATGAAATCCTGACCCGTACCATCGGGCGCAACGAACTGGGCGCGATCCAGGCCATGCATGCCTGGGTGGATGCGGAGCATGACTATTTTCAGCAGAAGAAAATGTGGGCGCACAAGCTGATTAGCAGTGATGGCCAGCAGGACGGTCTCTACTGGCCGGTTCAGCCCGGCGAGAACCCCAGCCCGCTTGGCCCGGCGTTCAGCAATACCCAGCCGGGCGACGGCTATCATGGCTATCATTTTCGTATTCTGGCGGATGAAAGCGGCAGCGGCGTGGCGCTCATCGCCTGGCCCGTTGCATGGGGTCAGACCGGCGTGATGAGTTTTATGGTGGATATGCAGGACAGGGTCTATCAGGCGAACCTGGGGGAGGAGACAGAAAGCAAAGCGCAAGCCATTACGCAGTTTACGCTGGATAACTCATGGCAGCAGGTACAACCCTGAGCACCGCACTGCCTGTGATACGAAGTCCTGACCGGTATTTGTCTCCAGGCCAGATTCCGGCGAATCCCCCTTCACACGCATAAAAAAAGCGGCTGATTCAGCCGCTTTTTTTCACATCTGAAGATTACTTCTTCTTCGCTTTCGGGTTCGGCAGGTCGGTGATGCTACCTTCGAACACTTCTGCCGCCAGGCCAACCGACTCGTGCAGGGTCGGGTGAGCATGGATGGTCAGCGCGATATCTTCTGCATCACAGCCCATCTCGATTGCCAGACCGATTTCACCCAGCAGCTCGCCGCCGTTAGTGCCGACAATCGCGCCACCGATCACACGGTGCGTTTCTTTGTCGAAAATCAGTTTGGTCATACCGTCAGCGCAGTCGGAAGCGATAGCACGGCCAGACGCTGCCCACGGGAAGGTGGCGGTTTCGTAGCTGATGCCTTTCTCTTTCGCTTCTTTCTCGGTCAGGCCGACCCATGCCACTTCTGGTTCAGTGTAGGCGATGGACGGGATCACTTTCGGATCGAAGTAGTGTTTTTTACCGGCGATAACTTCAGCGGCAACGTGACCTTCGTGAACACCTTTGTGCGCCAGCATCGGCTGGCCGACGATATCGCCGATAGCAAAGATGTGCGGCACGTTGGTGCGCAGCTGTTTGTCAACGCGGATGAAGCCACGGTCGTCCACTTCTACGCCTGCTTTGCCTGCGTCGAGGTTTTTACCGTTCGGCACACGGCCGATCGCCACCAGCACCGCGTCATAACGCTGCGGTTCAGCCGGGGCTTTTTTACCTTCCATGGAAACGTAAATACCGTCTTCTTTGGCTTCAACGGCAGTGACTTTGGTTTCCAGCATCAGGTTGAATTTCTTGCTGATACGTTTGGTAAAGACTTTAACGATGTCTTTATCCGCCGCCGGGATCACCTGGTCGAACATTTCAACCACGTCAATCTGCGAACCCAGCGCATCGTAAACGGTGCCCATTTCCAGACCGATGATACCGCCGCCCATAACCAGCAGACGTTCCGGGACAGATTTCAGCTCCAGCGCATCGGTGGAATCCCACACGCGCGGATCGTCATGCGGAATGAACGGCAGCTGAATCGGACGGGAACCTGCGGCGATGATCGCGTTGTCGAAGTTGATCACGGTTTTGCCGTTCTCGCCTTCCACTTCCAGGGTGTTCGCCCCGGTAAATTTACCCAGACCGTTAACCACTTTCACTTTACGACCTTTCGCCATGCCTGCCAGGCCGCCGGTCAGCTGAGTGATAACTTTCTCTTTCCAGGTACGAATCTTGTCGATATCGGTTTTCGGCTCGCCGAAGACGATACCGTGTTCAGCCAGCGCTTTGGCTTCTTCGATCACTTTTGCAACGTGCAGCAGCGCTTTAGAAGGGATACAGCCAACGTTCAGACAAACACCCCCGAGGGTGTTGTAACGTTCAACAATTACGGTTTCCAGACCTAAATCAGCGCAACGGAAGGCAGCAGAGTAACCTGCGGGGCCCGCCCCAAGTACCACGACCTGAGTTTTAATTTCAGTACTCATCATGACCTCTTATTGATTTCCGGCAGTCCAGGTACTGTCGCCCTTCATCCACCGGGACGTTCTATCCGCCCGTATTTTACAAAATTGTTAACAATTTTGAAACAACAAACGGTTCACGAAAACTCGCTTTCACCAGTAACCTCACAAACCTTATGAGATTACCAGAAAAAAGCCGGCCGTCAGGCCGGCTTTTCAATTACATCACCAGGCGGCGAATGTCGCTCAGCATGTTATTGATGATGGTGATAAAGCGTGCACCATCGGCTCCGTCAATGACGCGGTGGTCGAAGGAGAGAGAAATCGGCATCATCAGACGCGGCGTAAACTCTTTCCCGTTCCATACCGGCTCCATCGCAGACTTGGACACACCGAGGATAGCCACTTCCGGCGCGTTCACAATCGGCGCGAAGTGAGTGGTACCCAGGCCGCCGATGCTGGAGATGGTGAAGCAACCGCCCTGCATTTCGCCAGCCGTCAGCTTGCCATCACGCGCTTTTTTGGAGATGGTCGTCAGTTCACGAGACAGCTCGGTAATGCTCTTCTTGTTCACGTCTTTAAAGACCGGAACCACCAGACCATTTGGCGTATCAACTGCAACACCGATGTTGATGTATTTCTTCAGCGTCAGACGCTGTGCATCTTCCGACAGCGAGCTGTTGAAGCGTGGCATCTGCTCAAGGGCCGCAGCGACCGCTTTCATGATGAAGACCACCGGCGTGAATTTCACGTCCAGTTTACGCTTCTCAGCTTCGGCGTTCTGCTGTTTACGGAACGCTTCCAGATCGGTGATATCGGTTTTGTCGAAGTGCGTAACGTGCGGGATCATTACCCAGTTACGGCTCAGGTTCGCACCAGAGATTTTCTGGATGCGGCCCAGTTCAACTTCTTCAATTTCACCAAACTTGCTGAAGTCCACTTTCGGCCATGGCAGCATGCCAGGAATACCACCACCGGCTGCGGCAGCAGGTGCGGCTTCTGCGCGCTTGATAGCATCTTTAACGTAAGCCTGAACGTCTTCGCGCAGGATACGACCTTTACGGCCGGTACCTTTCACTTTCGCCAGGTTAACGCCGAACTCGCGCGCCAGACGGCGGATCAGCGGCGTCGCGTGGACGTAAGCGTCGTTTTCAGCGAACTCGGTTTTGCCTTCAGCTTTCTGAGCCGGAGCCGCTGCCGGTTTGTCCGCTTTCGCCGCCGGAGCCGGGGCTGCTGCTTCCTGCTTAGCCGCAGGCGCTGCAGGCGCTGCGCCTTCCACTTCGAAGAC
Organism: Superficieibacter sp. HKU1; assembly: GCF_029319185.1. Classification (NCBI taxonomy): domain Bacteria; kingdom Pseudomonadati; phylum Pseudomonadota; class Gammaproteobacteria; order Enterobacterales; family Enterobacteriaceae; genus Superficieibacter; species Superficieibacter sp. HKU1. The sequence goes on along the minus strand of NZ_CP119754.1, from coordinate 979,651 downwards.
CATGATCAGCGAGCCAGTAGAGACTTTATCGCCGGTATTGATTTTGATCTCTTTCACGGTACCCGCGAACGGGGCCGGAACTTCCATAGAGGCTTTGTCGCCTTCTACGGTGATCAGCGACTGTTCAGCCGTCACTTTATCGCCGACTTTCACCATCACTTCGGTGACTTCAACTTCATCGCCGCCGATATCCGGGACGTTGACGTCTTTCGCGCCCGCCGCGGCTGCCGGTGCGGAGGCCGCTTCTTCTTTCACCTGCGGTTTGGCTTCGCCTGCTGCCGGTGCTGCGCCTTCCACCTCGAAGACCATGATCAGCGAGCCGGTAGAGACTTTATCGCCGGTGTTGATTTTGATCTCTTTCACGGTGCCCGCGAACGGTGCCGGGACTTCCATAGAGGCTTTGTCGCCCTCTACGGTGATCAGCGACTGTTCAGCTTCGACTTTATCGCCAACTTTCACCATGATTTCAGTGACTTCAACTTCGTCGCCGCCGATATCCGGTACGTTAACTTCTTTAGCCGCCGCTGCCGCTGCCGCTGCCGGAGCGGCGGCTTTCGGTTCTTCTTTTTTCTCTTCTGCCTTAGCAGGCGCAGCGTCAGCTGCACCGTCGGCGGAATCGAAAATCATGATCAGTGCGCCAGTCTCGGTTTTGTCGCCGACAGAGACTTTGATCTCTTTCACGACGCCAGCCTGCGGAGACGGGACTTCCATAGAGGCTTTGTCGCCTTCTACGGTGATCAGCGACTGTTCAGCTTCAACTTTGTCGCCCACTTTGACCAGGATCTCGGTGATTTCAACTTCATCAGCCCCGATGTCCGGTACGTTGATTTCGATAGCCATTATTCTCTTACCTCTTACGCCAGACGCGGGTTAACTTTTTCTGCATCGATGTTGAATTTAGTGATGGCTTCCGCAACCACTTTCTTATCGATTTCGCCACGTTTAGCCAGTTCGCCCAGCGCTGCCACGACCACATAGGAAGCATCCACTTCGAAGTGGTGGCGCAGGTTCTCACGGCTGTCGGAGCGACCGAAGCCATCGGTACCCAGTACGCGGTAATCATCAGCCGGTACATAAGTACGAACCTGCTCGGCGAACAGTTTCATATAGTCAGTGGAAGCGACTGCCGGTGCGTCGTTCATCACCTGAGCGATGTACGGTACGCGCGGGGTTTCCAGCGGATGCAGCATGTTCCAGCGCTCACAATCCTGGCCATCACGCGCCAGTTCAGTGAAGGAGGTGACGCTGTACACATCAGAACCCACGCCGTAGTCTTTCGCCAGGATCTCAGCCGCTTCACGTACGTGACGCAGGATAGAACCGGAGCCCAGCAGCTGAACTTTACCTTTGCTACCTTCAATGGTTTCGAGTTTGTAGATACCTTTACGGATACCTTCCTCGGCGCCTTCCGGCATCGCCGGCATGTGGTAGTTTTCGTTCAGGGTGGTGATGTAGTAGTAAATGTTTTCCTGCGCTTCACCGTACATACGTACCAGGCCGTCATGCATGATGACTGCCACTTCGTAGGCGTAAGACGGATCGTAAGAGATACAGTTCGGGATAGTCAGCGACTGAATGTGGCTGTGACCATCTTCGTGCTGCAGACCTTCGCCGTTCAGCGTAGTACGACCGGAAGTGCCGCCGACCAGGAAGCCGCGCGCCTGCTGATCGCCTGCCTGCCAGCACAGATCGCCGATACGCTGGAAACCGAACATCGAGTAGTAGATGTAGAACGGGATCATCGGCAGGTTGTTGGTGCTGTAAGAGGTCGCCGCAGCCAGCCAGGATGCGCCAGCACCCAGTTCGTTGATACCTTCCTGCAGGATCTGGCCTTTCTCGTCTTCTTTGTAGTACGCCACCTGCTCACGGTCCTGCGGAGTGTACTGCTGGCCGTTCGGGCTGTAGATACCAATCTGACGGAACAGACCTTCCATACCGAAGGTACGCGCTTCATCAGCGATGATCGGCACCAGGCGGTCTTTAATGGATTTGTTCTTCAGCATCACGTTCAGGGCACGCACAAACGCGATGGTGGTGGAGATTTCTTTGTTCTGCTCTTCCAGCAGCGGTTTAAAGTCCGCCAGCTCAGGCAGTTCCAGCTTCTCGGTAAACTTAGGCTGACGCGTCGGCAGATAGCCATTCAGCTTCTGACGCTGAGCGTGCAGGTAAGTGTGCTCTTCAGAGCCTTCCGGGAAGGTGATGTACGGCAGTTTTTCCAGCGCTTCATCGGCTACCGGCACGTTGAAACGATCGCGGACGTAGCGAACGCCGTCCATGTTCATTTTCTTAACCTGGTGCGCGATGTTCTTACCTTCGGCAGAATCGCCCATGCCGTAACCTTTAATGGTATGGGCCAGGATGACAGTCGCTTTGCCTTTGGTTTCCTGCGCTTTTTTCAGTGCAGCGTAGACTTTCTTCGGATCGTGACCACCGCGGTTCAGGGCCCAGATCTGCTCGTCAGTCCAGTCAGCAACCAGTGCGGCAGTTTCCGGGTATTTACCGAAGAAGTGTTCGCGAACGTAAGCGCCGTCTTTGGATTTGAAGGTCTGATAGTCGCCGTCAACGGTCTCTTCCATCAACTGCATCAGTTTACCGCTGGTGTCGTTACGCAGCAGTTCATCCCAACGACCGCCCCACATCACTTTGATCACGTTCCAGCCAGCACCGGCAAAGATGCCTTCCAGCTCGTTGATGATCTTGCCGTTACCGGTGACCGGGCCGTCAAGACGTTGCAGGTTACAGTTGATGATGAAGCACAGGTTGTCCAGCTTCTCACGGGTGGCGATGGTGATCGCACCTTTAGATTCTGGCTCATCCATTTCGCCGTCGCCGAGGAAGGCGTAAACGGTTTGTTCAGAGGTGTCTTTCAGACCACGGTGTTCCAGATATTTCAGGAACTTAGCCTGATAGATCGCCCCGATTGGGCCCAGACCCATGGATACGGTCGGGAACTGCCAGAATTCCGGCATCAGTTTCGGGTGCGGATAAGAAGACAGGCCTTTGCCGTGAACTTCCTGACGGAAGTTGTTCATCTGCTCTTCAGTCAGACGACCTTCCAGGAACGCACGAGCGTACACGCCCGGAGAGATGTGGCCCTGGAAATACACCAGATCGCCGCCGTCTTTTTCGCTGCGCGCGCGGAAGAAGTGGTTGAAGCACACTTCGTAAACGGTTGCAGAAGACTGGAAGGATGCCATGTGGCCGCCCAGTTCCAGATCTTTTTTAGACGCACGCAGAACGGTCATGATCGCGTTCCAGCGGATAGCAGAACGAATACGTCGCTCCAGCTCCAGATTACCCGGATATTCCGGTTCGTCTTCAACGGCAATAGTGTTTACATAGTTGCTGGCCCCTGCACCTGCAGCCACTTTGACGCCGCCTTTGCGAGCCTCAGAAAGCAGCTGATCAATCAGATACTGAGCGCGCTCAACACCTTCTTCACGGATGACCGATTCGATCGCCTGTTGCCAGTCGCGAGTTTCGATCGGATCCACGTCATTTTGGAGACGTTCTGACATGGGGGTATTCCTTATCTATCTAATACGTTGATTTGTCTGGAACCTGTCCCATTGCGTTTTCGCCGGAAAGCGCAATAAGACAGGTTCTGCGTTTAGTTGCCGCGCTCTAATACCTGGCGCTGTTGGTACAACATCTTCTGGTACAGGTTCTGCCAGAAAAATCACTAATTCTTACGTTGCTCAAGACGACGCATGGACCGTTCACGACGGCTCTGTTCACGACTGCGGTCGAGCAAAATCTCTTCGATAAAGGCCAGATGGCGATGCGATGCTTCGCGTGCGCGTTCCGGCTCACCGGCCATAATGGCTTCAAACACGGTAGTACGGTGGTTGCTGACCAGCGGAAGCATTTCCCGGCGCGCGTACAGCAACTCAAAGTTCTGGCGCACGTTCTGTGACAGCATGGGCTCCATGCAGCGTAGCAGATGAAGCAAAACCACGTTGTGTGCCGCTTCAGTGACGGCAATTTGATACTGGACGACAGCGTCGGATTCGGCGTCAAGATCCCCCGATTGCTGTGCCCGTTCGATGGCCTGATGCAGCTCGCTCATTCTCGCGCGATCTTCATCATTGCTGCGCAGCGCTGCGTAATATGCGGCGATGCCTTCCAGCGCGTGACGGGTTTCCAGCAGGTCAAACTGGGATTCAGGATGGTCGGACAGAAGTTCTACCAGCGGATCGCTGAAACTCTGCCACAGGCGGCTCTGTACAAAGGTTCCACCGCCCTGACGACGCAGTAGCAGGCCCTTTCCTTCGAGACGTTGGATCGCCTCACGCAGGGAGGGACGGGAAACGTCGAACTGTTTTGCCAGTTCGCGTTCTGGCGGAAGTTTTTCACCGGGGCGAAGCGTCCCCTCAAGGATGAGAAACTCCAGCTGCTGCTCTATCACGTCGGATAGCTTAGGTTGGCGGATTTTGCTGTAGGCCATAGTTCCCTGTCTTACGCCTTTTGCCCGAAGTCAATTGGTCTTACCAATTTCATATTCTTGACGCTAAAGTAACAAAGTATTCACCTTATGTCTATACAGGTTTTGACTCACATCATGAAACACGCCACATTTTAACAACCTTACAGAAATAACGTTTCAGAAATGTAACTTTGCACAAATGTTGCGTTTACTCAGGAAGAGGTAGATTTAACATAAAGGAGAGGGTAAGCAGAGGACAGAAGGATGAGTGAAGAAGCTATGGTGGTGTCAAACATCCAGGCTGACCTGTCCGACAAGCGCCAGCCGGGAGTTGATGAATGTTTCGTTCACTTTGAGTCTTTGAACAGGGGCAATCTCTGGGAACGCCGCCATTCTTTGACGATTTTGAGGATGTTTTCAGGTTCACGTGCTTCTGGTGATTCAGGATAAAAAATAAGATCGCCCTGCGCTGGATGCTCGGTTATTTTTATAAGGTGATCGACTAAATCATCAATATATTTTTCCAGTATTTTTCCTTTTAAAGACTGATCTTTCCTCGTTGCCTTTCTGAACTCTCTTAGAAATTCGATAAATTCAAGCTCAGTATAATCTTCAATTTTTTCTTTAAAATTAAACATAATTATCTCCTGTAGTGAATTTCATCAAGTCCTGAACTCCCGTCCGCGTAATTTATCAGCAATATGCGCCGGGATGGGCACACCGTCGCCGTTATTGGTCACCGATATATCCAGCCAGCGAGTTCCTGGTGAAAGCGGGACATTGATAAAACGATATAATGATATTTCAGTATTTTTTGAATATTTTTCATTACGAACAATCACATAATTATCTTGTATTGGTAACATCATCGCGTTAGCCATACACGATGATGTTCCATATATGATTTTATTACCTGCTTCACTTAGAGTTTTTAAACAAGGGCAACCCCTGAGATCGCCGCCACTCTTTGACTGTATTGAGTATTTTTTTAGGCTCCTCATCTTCATCCGTTTCTGGATAAAAGAGAAGATCGCTGCCAGATGGATGCTCAGTTATTTCAATAAAGTGATCTGTTAGGCGATCTATATAATCCTCTAATTCATTACCATTCAGCGTCTTATCTTTTCTGGTATCCATAAGAAATTCGTCAAGAAGCTCAATGAATTCTTCCTCCGTATAATCTGTAATTTTTTCTTTAAAGTTAATCATTGTTATCTCCTGTAGTGAATTTCGTCATGTAGCCGAGGTGTGACAATCCTCAGGTTATCAATATCATAAACGCCACCACCGTGCTCAATCGCAGTATCATGGTGTATATGGAATTTCTTGATTACTTCTTTTGGCCCCATGTAGTGGCCACTTTCAGGAGAAAAGGGGGCATGCCCTTTTTCCAATTTTTCCAGATTTTTCTTTCTAAATTGCTTCCTGAGCTCCGGATCTTTACTAACCTCCAGCCACAGCGCTTCCCGGAAGTCATCAAAGGTCTTAAACTCCCGTCCGCGTAATTTATCAGCAATATGCGCCGGGATGGGCGCGCCGTCGCCGTCATTGTTCACCGACATATCCTGCCAGCGGGTTTTTGGTGAAAGCGGGACATTGATAAAACGATATAATGATATTTCAGTATTTTTTGAATATTTTTCATTAATACCAATCTCAGTATTATCTTATATTGTTAACATCATCGCGTTAGCCAGACACGATGATGTTTCATATATGATTTTATTACCTGCTTCACTTAGAGTCTTTAAACAAGGGCAGCCCCTGCGAACGCCGCCATTCTTTGACGATTTTCAGGATATTTTCAGGCTTATCATCTCCTTGATTTTTAGGGTAGAAAATAAGATCACTCTTTGACGGATGCTGTGTAATTTCAACAAAGTGATCTACTAATGAATCCCAGTATCTTTCTAGCGCCTTACCTTTTAAGATTTTACCATCTTTCACAGGTGATCTCATTCTACCTAAAAAATTAAGGAAATCATCCTCAGTATAATCTTCGAGATTTTCTTTAAACATAATTATCTCCTGTAGTGAATCTCATCGTGTAGCCTGGGGGTAACAATTCGTAAATTGTCAATATCGTATACGCCGCCGCCATATTCAATAGGAATAAAATGGTGTATCTGAAATTTCTTAAGTATTTCTTTAGGACCACTATAATGTCCTTCGTCGGGTGCGAAAGGCGTAAAGCCCTGACCAATACGTGACTGATTAATTTCCGAAAACTGCGCCATCAACTCAGGATCCTGACTAATCTCCAGCTACAGCGCTTCCCGGAAGTCATCAAAAGTCCTGAACTCCCGCCCGCGTAATTTATCAGCAATATGCGCCGGGATGGGCGCGCCGTCGCCGTTATTGGTCACCGACATATCCAGCCAGTATTTCCCGGGTGAAAGCGGGACGCCGTTTCCTGTCACAACACCGGGCAGCTTTCGCGGATCTTCTTTCAGGTAAACATAGATCGGCTTAATGCCGGAGCCCGCCGGAAAGACCAGAATATAATCGTTGAAATCTTTTACGTCGGGAACCGGGAATGGCGGCGTGGTATAGCTATCTGTGCCGTCCGGGATCGGCGTCACCAGAATGGTGGGTTGATCCAGTGGTGGCCTGTCATTACCGGTATGGTCGGGAACATTGCCATGTTCCGGGTTTTCCGGCGTCCAGGTGATTAGGGGTCCGTCGACATCATGCGCGGGGGTAAATTCGTAACGCTGCGTGTCCTCGTTCCACAGCATATTCGCCACGCGGACGTTTTCATACGGCGTACCTTCCCCCGTGTGCACGCCATACACCTGGGGCTTGCCGTGAATGTCGGTTCTCCAGAAAAAACGTACCCGGGTGGTGGCGGTGCTGTCCGCCAGCGCTTTCTGGCGCAGTTCTTCCTCATACCAGAACTCATCACGTCCGGGGACGCGGGCGCTTCCTTCGCCCGCAGAGGGAGAGTACAGGGCAGATGCCAGTGCGCCGATATACGGTACGTACCTTGCCACACCTAATACGCCACTAAGCGACCATTCGCCCCAGACCCGGGTAGCAAGAGGCCCGCCTGATACCAGAGGAAAAGACGCGTCTTCTGTGTCATGTGGATGGCGATAGCCGCAGCAATCATCAACCATTGGCTGGGCAAAAATGGCTACCTGCCCAAAGTTTTCAGCGGGTTCTTCTGCCGTTCCGGCGTCCGTACACCCTTTCTCCTTCAGGCAGGATTTGGCGTAGACCGGGGTAACCGCTGGCGTAGGGGGTGGCAGGTTAATAACCGGTAGCGGTTCAGGTTTAAGATTGCTGACAGGTGGGCTTTCAGGGGGGATGAACAGGCTATTGTAACCCGCAGGAAAAGCCAGCCAGTCAAATTCCGTACTGGCTATCAGATGTTTACATAATATGTAGTCATAGTCGACGGTGATATATTCGGTATCAAGGTTATTATGAGAAATGCTTACATGAACAGCGGTTAATGAAGCATTCCTTAGCTGAATATAATAATAGCGTTCCCGGCGTCCGGTTTTATTGATTCGATAAAAATCAATTTCAATGAATAACCGCTCATTCTGGTTTATGGCATTGCAGAGTAGCGGAGAGCTTTTATCGATGAGCTTGCAAAACGTAAGCCCCTGGAGATTAACACCTTTACCGGTACTGGTAAGTCTATTGCTTAATGCAAAGGCAAAAATTTCATCTTCATGGCCGACCTGCCAGCGGTTGCCAACCGATTCATATGTTCCACACCCTGAAGAAATATCACCCTGCTTCTCGCCGACTATTCTCAGATAAACAAGATCGCTCATTTCATTTTATTTCTGGTTATCCTTACCTTATTTCTATTAAACGGCAAATTTATCCCTTATTCAATTAGAAACGTTTTATAATAAAGATCTTTTTATTAATTAACATCATTGCCCGGTTAAGAATATTTTATTTAAATATATACGCTACAACTCCATCTCATTATTAACATCCCTTTATTCTGACATTTACATTTTGTTAGTGTTGTCATGACTATGCATAAGGGCGTTGCTCAGCAGGCAAAAAGTCAGGTATATAGCCAGCTAAAACAGCATGTTAGCCAGCTTTAACGGATAATAATTCGTCTGTGGGTGTGGGATGAACGGTTAACAAATGCTTTCTTTTTACCCAACTGCTCGGTGCCCCTGCATAAAGCAGGTGCATTCCCCAGCGCATACCATTATTGTGTGTCAGTTGAAAGCAGCATAAGTACAATTCAGATACGGCTTCTGTAAACAAAATAATACAAAAACGGAATTACATACTTACAATAGCGTCAACCACATCACTCATGAGGTTTCTAGATGGAAGGTCAACAGCATGGCGACCAGCTGAAGCGCGGACTAAAAAACCGCCATATTCAGCTTATTGCGTTAGGAGGGGCCATCGGTACGGGGCTGTTCCTGGGCAGCGCATCCGTTATCCAGTCCGCTGGCCCCGGTATTATTCTGGGCTACGCCATTGCCGGCTTTATTGCCTTTCTGATTATGCGTCAGTTGGGTGAAATGGTCGTTGAGGAGCCGGTAGCCGGTTCGTTCAGTCACTTTGCCTACAAATACTGGGGCGGCTTTGCTGGCTTTGCTTCCGGCTGGAACTACTGGGTACTTTATGTGCTGGTGGCGATGGCGGAGCTGACGGCGGTCGGGAAATACATTCAGTTCTGGTGGCCGGAAATCCCGACGTGGGCCTCGGCGGCGGTGTTCTTCGTGGTCATCAACGCGGTTAACCTGACCAACGTGAAAGTGTTTGGCGAGATGGAGTTCTGGTTTGCCATTATTAAAGTTATCGCGGTAGTCGCGATGATCCTGTTCGGCGGCTGGCTGCTGTTCAGCGGCAACGGCGGCCCGCAGGCAACCGTTCGCAACCTGTGGGAGCAAGGTGGATTCCTGCCGCACGGGATTAACGGGTTGGTGATGATGATGGCCATTATCATGTTCTCTTTCGGTGGGCTGGAGCTGGTCGGCATCACCGCCGCGGAAGCGGATAATCCGGAGCAGAGCATCCCGAAAGCCACCAACCAGGTTATCTACCGTATTCTGATTTTCTACGTGGGCTCGCTGGCCGTGCTGCTTTCACTGCTGCCGTGGACCCGCGTCACCGCAGACACCAGCCCGTTCGTGCTGATTTTTCATGAACTGGGCGATACTTTTGTGGCAAACGCGCTGAACGTGGTTGTCCTGACAGCGGCGCTGTCGGTGTACAACAGCTGCGTATATTGCAACAGTCGCATGCTGTTTGGTCTCGCTCAGCAGGGCAATGCGCCCAGGATGCTGATGCGCGTGGATAAACGCGGCGTGCCGGTAAACACCATTCTGGTCTCGGCGCTGGTGACCGCGCTGTGCGTGCTGATTAACTATCTGGCACCAGAATCGGCCTTTGGTCTGCTGATGGCGCTGGTGGTCTCAGCCCTGGTGATCAACTGGGCGATGATCAGTCTGGCGCACATCAAGTTCCGCCGTGCGAAACATCAGCAGGGCATTACTCCACGCTTCCCGGCGCTGTTCTATCCGGTAGGCAACTGGATCTGCCTGCTGTTTATGGCCGCCGTGTTGGTAATTATGCTGATGACCGACGGAATGGCGATTTCCGTCTACCTGATCCCGGTATGGCTGATAGTGCTCGGTATTGGCTATATGTTTAAACAGAAAAGTGCCAGAACCGCTAAGGTGCATTAATCTCTCCACCCCTCACCCTGTAGGGTGAGGGGTGTTATCTTCCTCACACTTTCTTCTCCAGAGCTGTTTTGTCCATATCGTCGCCTCTATCCTGCAACGCATTTATTCGATAGCCAGCAAATAATTCTCTTCATCTTGCGAGGGAGAGATCTGGCAATGAACACGAGCAAACTGTCAGTAAAAGAGAAAATTGGCTACGGAATGGGTGACGCCGGATGTAACATCATCTTTGGCGCCATCATGTTGTTTGTTAACTATTTTTATACGGATATCTTTGGTCTTGCGCCAGCGCTGGTCGGCGTATTACTGCTCTCAATTCGGGTAATCGACGCGGTCACCGATCCTATTATGGGCGCACTGGCCGACCGGACCCGCAGTAAGTATGGGCGTTTTCGGCCCTGGCTACTGTGGGTGGCCTTTCCCTACGCGCTGTTCAGCGTGTTAATGTTTACCACCCCCGAATGGAGCTATAGCAGCAAGGTTATCTATGCCTTTGTGACCTACTTTCTGCTGTCGATCACCTATACCGCCATCAACATTCCCTACTGCTCGCTGGGCAGCGTGATCACCAACGATCCGAAAGAACGTGTCGCGTGTCAGTCTTATCGCTTCGTGATGGTCGGCATTGCCACGCTGCTGCTGTCGCTGACTTTGCTGCCGATGGCCGACTGGTTCGGCGGCGCAAATAAAGCGAAAGGCTACCAGATGGCAATGACCGTGCTGGCGTTTATCGGCATGTGCATGTTTCTGTTCTGTTTCGCCACCGTCCGCGAGCGCGTCCGTCCGGCGGTGCCTACCAATGACGAGCTGAAAAAAGATCTGAAAGACGTGTGGAAGAACGATCAGTGGGTGCGCATTTTACTGCTGACGCTGTGCAACGTCTGCCCCGGCTTTATCCGTATGGCCGCTACCATGTACTACGTGACGTGGGTGATGGGCCAGAGCACCCATTTTGCTACCCTGTTCATCAGCCTCGGCGTGGTGGGGATGATGATCGGCAGCATGCTGGCGAAAGTGCTCACCGACCGCTGGTGCAAGCTGAAAGTCTTCTTCTGGACCAACATCGCACTGGCCATCTTCTCCTGCGCTTTTTACTTTTTTGATCCGCACGCCACGGTCACTATTGTCGTTCTCTATTTCCTGCTCAATATTCTGCATCAGATCCCCTCCCCGCTGCACTGGTCGCTGATGGCGGACGTGGATGATTATGGCGAGTGGAAAACCGGCAAGCGCATCACCGGTATTAGTTTCTCCGGCAACCTGTTTTTCCTGAAGCTGGGGCTGGCGATTGCCGGGGCAATGGTCGGCTTTCTGCTCTCCTGGTACGGTTATGATGCGGGCGCGAAAGCGCAAAGCGCTACGGCGATTAACGGCATTGTATTGTTATTCACCGTTATTCCCGGCATTGGCTATTTGATCACCGCTGGCGTGGTACGTTTGCTCAAAGTGAACCGCGAATTTATGCAGCAGATCCAGACGGATCTGGAAAAACGCCGCGTTAACTATCGCGAACTGAATGAATATCAGGAATTACCAGCAACTGAAAAAACAAGGAACGCCTGATGGAAAACTGGCCTAATCCCTTTATTGAACAGCGTGCCGATCCGTTTATTCTGCGCCACGACGGCAGCTACTATTTTATCGCCTCGGTACCGGAATACGATCGGCTGGAGATCCGCCGTGCCAGCAGCATTGATGGTCTGCGCTGCGCCGAGCCTGTGGTCGTCTGGCGCAAACCTGTCACCGGACCGATGTGCGAACTTATCTGGGCACCGGAACTGCACAACATCAACGGCATGTGGGTGATCTATTTCGCGGCTGCCCACACTCAGGCGCTGGATTCACTCGGGATGTTCCAGCACCGGATGTACGCGCTGACCTGCGAGGATAGTGACCCGCTCAGCGGCAAATGGATTGAGCGCGGCCAGGTCAAAACGCCGTTTGACACTTTCTGCCTGGACGCCACCACCTTTCACCATCAGGGCAAACAGTGGTATCTGTGGGCGCAAAAAGCGCCGGAGATCGCGGGCAACTCCAATATCTACCTGGCAGAACTGGAAAATCCCTGGACGATTACAGGCGAGTCGGTGATGCTTAGCAAGCCGGAATATGAGTGGGAATGCCGGGGCTTTCTGGTCAACGAAGGGCCAGCGGTGCTGGTTCACGGCGATAAGCTCTTTGTCAGCTACTCCGCCAGCGCCACGGATGAGAACTACTGCATGGGGCTGCTGTGGATTGACCTGAACGCCGATATGACCAGGCCGCAGAACTGGCATAAATCACCGCAGCCGGTATTCCGCACCAGTTATGAAAACCGCCAGTATGGCCCGGGACATAACAGTTTTACCCGTACGCCTGACGGAGAAGATGTGCTGGTCTACCATGCAAGAAATTATACGGAGATTGAGGGCGACCCGCTGTACGATCCCAATCGCCATACCCGCCTGAAACTGATCCACTGGCAGGAAAACGGGATGCCGGACTTCGGCATCCCACCTGCGGATACAGAGTAAGCGGTTATGGCACGCGGCTCAGATTAGCGTGCCGTAAATCGTCAGTAACGCCACAATGACGACCAGCACGAACGAGGTCTTTTTCGCCATTGAAACCGCCACTTTTGGCGTTTCGACCCGATCAACATGCGGCTCGCGGGCCAGCGAGAACTGCGCCAGCCGCGTCAGCACCTGATACTGCGCGGTATGACGATCGCCCAGCGAGGCAAACCACGCGGGCAGCGCTTTTTCTCCGTGTCCGATCAGCGCGTAAATCACGCCGACCAGCCGCACCGGGACCCAGTCCAGAAGATGCAGAATAAAATCGATTCCCGAATGCAGGCGATGGTGCGGCGTCTGGTATCGCGCCAGCCACGACTGCCAGGCGCGCAGAAACGCATAGCCCACCAGCGTCACCGGCCCCCATACGCCGCCAACGATAAACCAGAACAGCGGGGCCAGATAGTAGCGAAAGTTGATCCACAGCAGCGCGTTTTGCAACTCGCGCAGATATTCGCGTTCGTCGCAGCCGGGCGGCACGCCGTGGATCAGCGTTAGTTCACTGGCCATCGCGTCGCGTGCGTGGCTGTCATTGCGGGCCGCGGCTTTCAGATAGGCATGGTAGTGCAGGCGCACTTTGCCTGCACCGATACACAGCAGTCCGAGCAGGATCCACACCACCAGCAGCGGCACGTTAAAAAACAGGCCGTACAGCGCACGCAGCAGCAGAAACGTCACCAGCATGATGGCGATGGTCATCAGCAGGGTTCGCGCCAGGGAAAACCGGTGGATGCGTCGAAACAGCACTTCCAGCCGGTGATCGAGCTGCCAGTGTTCCCCCAGCTTAAATAAGCGCTCGGCAATCAGCACCAGCAGAGTGGTAAAAAGCGTCATGGCATCTCCTTTTCTGACGAGGCGGTGACCAGGGCCCGAAATGTTGCCCAGTCAAATGCGGAGCCGGGATCGGTTTTACGTCCGGGGGCAATATCGCAGTGTCCGGTCATATTGTCGGCCATTGCCGGGTAAAGCTCAATCAACGTGCGGGTAATGGCAGCCAGCTGTTGATATTGAGCGTCGGTGTACGGCTGCGTATCTGTTCCCTCCAGTTCAATACCAATGGAAAAGTCATTACAGCGTTCGCGCCCTTGATAGCAGGAAACGCCCGCGTGCCAGGCTCGTTTATTGAAAGGAACATACTGCACGATTTCGCCGTCGCGGCGAATCAGACAATGGGCAGATACGCGCAGATGAACAATTTCAGCAAAAAAAGGATGCGCATCCGGATCGAGTGTGCCGGTAAACAGGGCGTCGATCCACGGCCCACCGAATTCGCCGGGCGGAAGGCTGATATTATGCACCACCAGCAGTGAGGGCGACTCGTCATCCGGGCGGCAATCGAAATGCGGGGACGGAACCCGTCGCGCCTCTGCCAGCCAGCCCTCGTGTAAATACATACAGAATCTCCTTATTAGTGGTGCGAATATGCGCTTCAGAGTAGCATGTTTCCACCTCAAGCCTGGTTACCAATTTGGAGTTTTATCATGTCCGCACGCCGTTATAATCCCGACCATCGACGTGACGCTCTTCTGCAACGTATTGCCCTGGATATTCCTGCCACGGTCGCGCAGGCGCTGCGTGAAGATTTAGGCGGCGAGGTCGATGCGAATAAAGATATTACCGCGCAGCTGTTGCCGGAAGAGAGCCGCGCTCACGCAGTGGTTATCACCCGCGAACACGGCATATTTTGTGGTAAACGCTGGGTTGAAGAGGTGTTTATCCAGCTTGCAGGTGATAACGTTCAGGTGAGCTGGCATGTTGAAGATGGCGATAGCGTCGTCCCTAATCAACCATTATTTGAACTGGATGGCCCCTCACGCGTGCTGTTAACCGGTGAGCGGACGGCGCTGAATTTTGTCCAGACGCTGTCCGGCGTGGCCAGTGAAGTCCGCCGCTATGTCGACCTGCTGGCGGGAACCAAAACGCAGCTGCTGGATACGCGCAAAACCCTGCCCGGCCTGCGCACCGCGCTGAAGTATGCGGTACTGTGCGGCGGGGGAGCCAACCATCGTCTCGGCCTCTCGGATGCTTTTCTGATCAAAGAAAATCATATTATCGCCTCCGGTTCAGTCAGACAGGCGGTAGAAAAAGCGTTCTGGCTGCATCCGGATGTCCCGGTTGAAGTCGAAGTTGAAAATCTTGATGAGCTGGATGCCGCGCTTAAGGCGGGCGCTGACATCATTATGCTGGATAACTTTACCACCGACCTGATGCGTGAAGCGGTGAAACGGACGCGCGGGCAGGCGCAGCTTGAAGTTTCCGGCAACGTGACCCACGAGACGCTGCGTGAATTTGCCGAAACCGGCGTGGATTTCATTTCCGTTGGCGCGCTGACCAAGCACATTCGTGCGCTGGATTTGTCGATGCGTTTCCGCTGATTTTGAATAGCGGTTGAAAGTGATGTCAAATAGCCCGTCGTCTTCGGGGCGACCGTCGGGTTGGGCCTCCCTCCAGGAACCCGATCCCGACGTTTCCCGTGTTAACCTTTGATGTTGGTCACCGTTTTTCGTATCGCCTCGCAAACCGATGTAACGCCCATGCAACGCGGTCAAAAAGTCGGGAAGCCATCTTCACGATTGGACTTTTACCGCTCGTCGCTTCGTCTTTCCCCTGCCAGAGTGCTCGCATTTACTAAGGAGCACACGATGAACAGACAGCAAGGATTTACGCTTATTGAACTGATGGTGGTGATTGGCATCATTGCTATTCTCAGCGCCATCGGCATTCCCGCCTATCAAAACTACCTGCGCAAAGCCGCGCTAACCGATATGTTACAAACGTTCATACCCTACCGCACAGCAATTGAGCTTTGCGCGCTGGATCATGGCGGTCTGGCCGATTGCGACGGGGGTAAAAATGGCATTCCCTCACCGACCACGACCCGTTACGTTTCAGAGATGAGCGTGGCACAGGGCATCGTTACGCTGACCGGGCAGGAAAGTCTCAACGGTCTTAGCGTAGTAATGACGCCGGGCTGGGACAATGCTAATGGCATAACGGGCTGGCAGCGGGTGTGCAATATCCAGCAGGACAGCGCACTCCAGCAAGCATGCGAAGACGTTTTCCGCTTCGATATACAGTAAGGAGATACAAAGATGAAACGGGAACAGCTCATCGCTTTATGTAAACGTTATGGCGC
Source organism: Superficieibacter sp. HKU1 (assembly GCF_029319185.1). Lineage (NCBI taxonomy): Bacteria > Pseudomonadati > Pseudomonadota > Gammaproteobacteria > Enterobacterales > Enterobacteriaceae > Superficieibacter > Superficieibacter sp. HKU1. The sequence continues at coordinate 963,856 of NZ_CP119754.1, read as the reverse complement.
AGTGTTATTAGATAGCGACGACGACACGCTCAATATTGCCGTTGTCGGCGATCCCGGTAATCAGCTACTGGAATCCTTGCGCTTTGCCACGCAAAAGCGGATTGATATTGAATGCTGGTCACAAGAAAGAATGGATCAGCACCTGAATCTGTCTACACAAAGCCATCTGCCTGCCGTGAGTGAAGGCAGCGGCACGGCCGTGGAGTTACTAAATCAGGCTCTGGAACAGGCGCTTTTACAGCGGGCTTCGGACATCCATTTTGAACCTCTGGCCGATCGTATGCGGATCCGCTTACGCGTGGACGGCGTGCTGCATCAACTAACGACAATTCCACCTGCGCTTGTCGCCAGTGTCATCGCGCGGTTGAAAGTGCTGGGTAATCTCGATATTGCTGAACGCCGCGTGCCGCAGGACGGACAGTTTACGGTTGAACTGACAGGGAAGCCGGTTTCCTTTCGTATTGCCACGCTGCCGGGTAAATATGCTGAAAAAGTGGTGCTCAGGCTGCTTCATCAGGTAGAGCAGGCGCTGGATATCCGGCAACTGGGCATGACGGCCCTTCAGGAGGATGCGTTCAGTAACGCACTAAAAATGCCGCAGGGGCTGCTGCTGGTCACCGGTCCCACCGGTAGTGGTAAAACCGTCACGCTTTATAGCGCGCTTCAATCACTTAACACATCTGAGGTGAATATTTGTAGCGTCGAGGATCCGGTGGAGATCCCGCTTGAGGGGATCAACCAGACGCAGATCAACCCGCGTGCCGGTCTGACGTTTCAAAAGGTCCTCCGCGCCCTTCTGCGTCAGGATCCGGATATTATTATGGTGGGAGAAATCCGCGATGGCGATACCGCGGAAATTGCGATTAAAGCCGCGCAAACCGGGCATCTTGTGCTTTCCACATTGCATACCAATTCCACTACCGAGGCGCTGGTCCGTTTGCAACAAATGGGCGTCGCTCGCTGGATGCTCTCTTCCTCGCTGTTATTAGTGGTGGCTCAGCGACTGATGCGCAAACTGTGTCCACATTGTCGTACGCAAACTGGCGAGCATACTGCCGTGCCTCCCTCTCTCTGGCGGCGTCCCCTGCCTCGCTGGCGGGCCACCGGCTGCGACCGTTGCTATCACGGCTTTTATGGCCGAATAGCCTTATTTGAAGTGCTTCCTGTTGAGGGCAAGCTGCGTCAGGCGATCGCCAGCGAACACAGCGCGGTGGACATTCAATCCCAGGCGCAGCGCGAGGGAATGACCACGCTATTTGAAAATGGCTGCCTGGCGGTGGAACAAGGTCTGACGACGGTAGAAGAACTGTTACGCGTACTGGGAACACTGCATGAAGGTTAAACACCTCTGGCAGTGGCGTGGGCTGACCCGACAGGGCGAAATGCAGCAAGGCGTTATATGGGATGCCAACCGTACGGCGGCGCTGATGGCGCTTCAGCAGCAGCATATTACCCCCCTTGGGCTAAAACGCTGCGTGGTTCGTCCCTCTCTCTGGCATCGCGAACATAGTTGCCGTGTTATTCGACAGCTGGCGACGCTGCTTCGCGCCGGGCTCACGCTGCCTGAGGGATTGAGGCTACTGGCGCAGCAGCAACCGGGTAAACAATGGCAGGCGCTGCTGCAACACGTCGGTCAGGAGCTGGAGAAAGGTGTCGCGTTTTCCATCGCCCTCAAACCGTGGCCGCAGGCGTTTCCTACGCTATGGCTGGCGATGATCCGCACCGGTGAGCTGACCGGCAGACTTGAACAGTGCTGCTTTCATCTGGTGGCGCAGGAGGAGGCGCAGCAGCGTCTGGCGGCAAAGGTCCGAAAGGCGCTGCGTTATCCGATCATTATTCTGACACTGGCGCTCGCGGTAGTCATGGCGATGGTATGCTGGGTGCTACCGGAATTTGCGGCAATTTATCAGACGTTCAATACACCGCTGCCTGCATTGACGCGCGGCGTTATGGCGTTTGCAGACGTTATTCAGCAATGGGGAATATATCTCCTCGTTACCCCGTTAATCATCGTCGGGGTGTTTAACAGGCTACAGCATAATACGAGCTGGCGGATGCGCAGGCAAAAATGGCTGCTGGCATGTCCCATAGCCGGTAGCCTTATCCGCGGACAAAAGCTTAGCCATATTTTCAGCGTGCTGGCGCTGACCCAAAGTGCCGGCATCGCTTTTTTGCAAGGTTTGCACAGTGCCAGCGAGACGCTGGACTGCCCTTACTGGCAGCGTGTCCTGCATCAGGTCCATCAGGATATTACTCAGGGCTCGCCCGTCTGGCAGGCCATGGAAAGGAGCGGCGAATTTAGCCCGCTCTGCCTTCAGTTGATCAGAACCGGTGAAGCATCGGGTGCGCTGGATACGATGCTGGAGGATCTCGCACGTCATCATAGCGAAAAGACACAAGCGGTGGCGGATAATCTGGCGTCATTGCTGGAGCCAATACTTCTGATCGTTACCGGGGTGATTATCGGGACGCTGGTCGTGGCGATGTATCTGCCCATTTTTCATCTGGGAGATGCCATGAGCGGAATGGGATAATTGCGCTGGCTTGCGCCAGCGCAGAAGCATTACAGGCTATTGAAAACGCGGTTTTCCTGTTCCTGCACGCGAATAAAGGTCGTGCGCTTGGTCAGTTCCTTCAGACGGGAAGCCCCTACATATGTACAGGCTGAACGCAGACCACCGAGGATATCGCGCGCGGTATTGTCTACCGGGCCGCGCAGAGGCAGCTTCACGGTTTTTCCTTCTGCCGCACGATAACCGGCAACGCCGCCAACGTGACGGTTCATCGCGGACTCGGAGCTCATGCCGTAGAACAGCATAAATTTCTCACCGTTCTCTTCGACTACGGTTCCGCCGCTCTCTTCGTGTCCGGCCAGCATCCCGCCCAGCATGACAAAATCAGCCCCGCCGCCGAAGGCTTTAGCCACGTCGCCCGGCATGGTGCAGCCACCGTCGCTGACGATTTGCCCGCCGAGGCCATGGGCCGCGTCCGCGCATTCAATAACCGCGGAAAGCTGCGGATAGCCAACGCCGGTTTTCACGCGAGTCGTGCAAACGGAGCCAGGACCGATACCGACTTTCACGATATCCGCGCCGGAAAGAATCAGCTCTTCGCACATCTCACCCGTCACCACATTGCCTGCACAGATGGTTTTGTTCGGCCAGGCTTCACGCGCTTTGGTAACAAACTGCACGAAATGCTCGGAATAACCATTCGCCACATCAATACAAATAAAGCTCAGCGCGGGATGAAGGTTAAGGATCTGAATGGTTTTCTCAAAATCGGCATCGGAGGTGCCGGTAGAAACCATGACGTGTTTCAGCACATCTTCAGAAACACTCTGAATAAACCCTTTCCAGTCTTCCGGCGTATAGTGCTTATGCACTGCCGTCAGGATGCCGAACGAGGCCAGCGCTTTCGCCATGCCAAAGGTGCCCACGGTATCCATATTCGCCGCGATAATTGGCACGCCTGACCATGTCAGACCGGAGTGTTTAAAGGTAATGCTGCGCTCCAGCTCAACTTCGGAACGGCTTTTGAGGGTAGAGCGTTTTGGGCGGATAAGAACGTCTTTAAATCCTAACTTCAGATCTTCTTCGATACGCATGAACGGATTCCTGGGGTTAAGGGCAACAGAAAATAAGACATAACTCCAGTGACGTTATCATACGCACTAATCGTGACTCCGCAAGACTGCGATTTTCTCTTTTTTTACGCTACAATCCTATAAATTTACCTGGTGAACCGTGGGAAGATAATTATCCGCGCTCGCTATAAATTTTCCTTTTTTAACCTTCTGATTTTGAATATCAAATTATTCCGGGACTGGCTTTTATGAGGTATACGGTAGCGTTAACAGGCGGTATTGGCAGCGGTAAAAGTACGGTTGCGGACGCCTTCGCCCTGCTGGGCGTTAACGTGATTGATGCCGATATTATTGCCCGTCAGGTCGTGGAGCCTGGCACTCCGGCGCTCAATACCATTACTGAACGTTTCGGTCCGTCGATGCTTACCGCTGACGGAGGGCTTAATCGCCGACGTCTGCGCGAACGTATTTTTGCCCATCCCGACGATAAATCGTGGCTTAACGCACTACTGCATCCGTTGATCCAACAGGAAACCCAGCGGCAATTCCGCCAGGCCACGTCCCCCTGGGTGCTGTGGGTGGTACCACTGCTGGTAGAAAATCGGCTTTATGAAAAAGCCGATCGCGTCCTCGTGGTGGATGTCTCGCGCGAAACTCAGCTGCAAAGAACGATGCAGCGTGACGGCGTGACGCGTGAACACGCCGAACAAATTCTCTCTGCCCAGGCTACGCGTGAACAGCGTCTGGCCGTGGCGGATGACGTTATTGATAACAACGGCACGCCAGATGCGATTGCATCGGACGTTGCCCGTCTGCACGCGCAGTATCTGAAGTTCGCGGCGCAGACTGTTTCACAGGAAAAACCGTAATGCATCATACGCACATTCTTTTTGAGCACCCGCTAAACGAAAAAATGCGCACCTGGCTGCGCATCGAATTTTTAATTGAGCAGATGTCCGCCGCGCTGCCGGTCACCGACTATGCGGGTGCGTTGCATTTCTTTCGTAATGTCGGCGATTTGCTGGACGTACTCGAACGCGGTGAAGTTCGTACAGAACTGTTGAAAGAGCTGGAACGTCAGCAGAAAAAATTACAGGCATGGGCCGATGTGCCCGGCGTGGATGTAAATCGTATTGACGCGTTGCGCCAGCAACTGAAGGCCTGTGGCAGTACGCTGATGTCCGCGCCACGAATGGGGCAGCTATTACGCGAAGATCGCCTGATTGGGCTGGTACGCCAGCGGCTGAGTATTCCCGGCGGCTGCTGTAGTTTCGATTTACCCACGTTGCATATCTGGCTTCATTTGCCACAAGCGCAGCGCGATGCACAGACTGAACAATGGCTTCTCAGCCTGCAACCGCTTCAGCAGGCGCTGACGTTAATTATGGATCTGATCCGTAATTCAGCGCCGTTCCGCAAGCAAACCAGTTTGCACGGTTTTTATCAGGATAACGGTGAGGATGCCGATCTGCTGCGCCTGCAATTGCCGCTGGAGGAACAGCTTTATCCGCAAATTTCCGGGCATAAAAGCCGCTTTGCGATCCGTTTTTTGCCGCTGGATAGCGAAAATGGTCAGATCCCCGATCGTTTCGATTTCGAACTGGCTTGTTGTTAAGGAGAGTCTATGTCTGACGCCACCGTGGTTAATTGCCCCACCTGCGGCAAAACGGTTATCTGGGATCAACGCAGCCCGTTTCGTCCATTTTGCAGCAAACGCTGCCAGCTGATCGATCTTGGCGAGTGGGCTGCGGAAGAAAAACGGATCCCCAGCGCGGGCGATCTGTCTGACAGCGATGACTGGAGCGAAGAGAAGCAGTAAATACAATCCCGCCGGGTGGCGCTGCGCCTTACCCGGCCTGTGGGCTGGTGCTGTCTGTAGGCCCGTGCAAGCGCAGCGCCACCGGGCATTATTCGACCCCCGGCGCCTGAATCTTAAACGGCGTTCACCAGCCTGGCGATAACCGGTGCATTCGCCGGCGGAAAATCGTCCGCATTTAATTCGTTTACCGCAATCCAGCGCCCCGTCTGTCCTTCTTTACCCCACGGCTCCCCTTCCCAGCGGTCTACCAGCCAGAACCACAGCGTGATATGGCGGTCCGGGAATTCATATTCCAGCTTATCGAATAACGTGGCGTTATGCGGCGTGATCCCCACCTCTTCCTGCAACTCACGGGTCAGCGCCTGCTCCGGCGTTTCGTCGGCCTCAATTTTCCCACCGGGAAACTCCAGCTTATTCGCCATATGCGCATCAGCCGCACGCTGGGTAATGAAAATCTCATGCTGCGGATTACGAATAATCCCCACGGCAATTTGCAGTTTTTTCATATTGTTACTTCCATAAAAAAGGCGCAGTCGCCTGCGCCTTCCGTGGTTAGCCCGGCCCTTAACTCAGGCGGCCATGGCACTGTTTGTATTTTTTACCGGAACCGCACGGGCACGGATCGTTACGGCCAACTTTGCGTTCGCCGGTCTGTTCCGCAATGGCTTCAGCCGCTGCGGTGTGATCGTCCTGATGGCTGAGCTGCTGCATCTGCGCCAGACGTTCGGCTTCTTCGCGGCGCTGCTGTTCCATCTCTTCCACTTCTTCCGGCTCGCGCACCTGTACTTTGCTCAGGGTACTGATCACTTCATATTTCAGAGATTCCAGCATCGCAGCAAACATAGAGAAGGATTCGCGTTTGTATTCCTGCTTCGGATCTTTCTGCGCATAGCCACGCAGATGGATACCCTGACGCAGATAATCCATTGCTGCCAGATGCTCTTTCCACAGCGAGTCGAGGGTTTGCAGCATGACGCCTTTTTCGAAATGGCGCATCATTTCAGCACCCACGATCTCTTCTTTACGCTGATAAACCTCGATCGCGCTGGCAAGGATACGCTCACGCAGCGTCTCTTCATGCAGCTCCGGCTCTTTATCCAGCCACTCAGTAATAGGCAGGTCGAGATCGAAATCGTTCTTCAGCCTTTCCTGCAGACCAGGGATATCCCACATTTCTTCCAGCGACTGTGGTGGAATATGGTTATCGATGGTCGCTTTGAACACGTCTTCACGGATGCTATTGATGGTTTCGCTTACGTCCGACACGTCCAGCAGTTCGTTACGCTGGGTGTAGATGGCACGGCGCTGGTCGTTGGCCACATCATCATATTCAAGCAGCTGTTTACGAATATCAAAGTTACGGCTTTCGACTTTACGCTGAGCGTTGGCAATGGCTTTGGTAACCCACGGGTGCTCAATGGCTTCGCCCGGTTTCATCCCCAGTTTACGCATCATCCCCGCCACACGATCGGAGGCGAAAATACGCATCAGAGCATCTTCCATCGACAGGTAGAAACGGGAAGAACCCGCATCCCCCTGACGACCGGAACGGCCACGCAGCTGGTTATCGATACGACGCGATTCATGGCGTTCAGTACCGATAATATGCAGGCCGCCGGAGGCCAGTACCGCGTCGTGACGAACCTGCCAGTCGGCTTTAATTTGAGCAATCTGTTCCGGGGTCGGTTCTTCCAGCGCAGCGACTTCTGCCTGCCAGCTGCCGCCCAGCACGATATCCGTACCACGACCTGCCATGTTGGTAGCAATGGTCACGGCGGCCGGATAACCCGCCTGCGCGACGATATCTGCTTCGCTGGCGTGGAATTTGGCGTTCAGCACGTTATGTTTGATGCCGGCTTTCACCAGCTCATTCGACACCACTTCTGATTTTTCAATTGAGATAGTACCGACCAGCACCGGCTGACCGTTTGCGGTACGCTCTTTAATATCTTCAATGATCGCCTGGATTTTTTCCGCTTCGGTCATATACACCAGATCCGCCATATCCTTACGGATCATTGGACGGTTAGTCGGTACAACCACGGTATCCAGTTTATAGATGGAACTGAATTCGAAGGCTTCGGTATCCGCCGTACCGGTCATACCAGCCAGTTTTTCATACAAACGGAAGTAGTTCTGGAAGGTAATGGACGCCAGCGTCTGGTTTTCGTTCTGAATTTCCACGCCTTCTTTGGCTTCAACGGCCTGATGCAGACCATCTGACCAGCGGCGACCCTGCATGGTACGACCGGTATGTTCGTCGACGATGATGACTTCGCCATCTTTAACGATGTAGTCAACGTCGCGGGTAAACAGGGCATGGGCGCGCAGTGCGGCGGTCACGTGGTGCATCATCATGATGTTGCCCGGCGAGTAAAGCGATTCGCCCTCTTCCATGATGCCTTCTTTGACCAGCAGTTCTTCAATCAGCACCAGACCACGTTCGGTTAAGTTAACCTGACGCGCTTTCTCGTCTACGGAGAAATGGCCTTCGCCCTGGAAGGTATCGGAGTCTTCTTTTTCCTGACGGATCAGATGCGGGATGATTTTATTCATCTGCTTGTACATTTCTGAACTGTCTTCCGCCGGACCGGAGATGATCAGCGGTGTACGCGCTTCATCGATCAGGATGGAGTCCACCTCATCCACCAGCGCGTAGTGCAGTTTACGCTGAACGCGCTCTTCCGGGCTAAACGCCATGTTATCGCGCAGATAGTCAAAACCGTATTCGTTGTTGGTCCCGTAGGTGATATCGGCTGCGTAAGCTTCACGCTTTGCTGGTGCAGGCAGGCCAGACATGTTGATACCAACGGTCATGCCGAGGAATTCAAACAGCGGGCGGTTATTTTCGGCGTCACGCTGTGCCAGATAGTCGTTGACGGTAACCACGTGAACGCCTTTGCCCGACAGAGCATTCAGGTAAGCTGGCAGCGTTGCGGTCAGCGTTTTACCTTCACCGGTACGCATTTCCGCGATGCAGCGCTCGTTCAGCACCATACCGCCAAGCAACTGGACGTCAAAGTGACGCATGCCAAATACGCGCTTACTTGCTTCACGCACCACGGCAAAGGCTTCCGGGATCAGACTTTCAACGGTGTCGCCTTTTGCCAGGCGCGCGCGGAACTCTGAGGTTTTGGCTTTCAGCTCTTCATCAGAGAGCTTTTCCATTGCCGGTTCCATACTGTTAATCAGGTTGACCGCTTTGCGCATACGGCGCAGGGTACGATCGTTACGACTACCGAAAACTTTAGTTAATAATTTGATTAGCATAATAAAATCTCAAACGCCCCGCTGTGCGGAGTCAAAAATTAGTTGAAGGAAAAATAATTCAGCTAAGGCGTTGAGGTCCGGCGCGGATACCCTGTGCCTGGCTTATCCATGCACAGACGCTAAAGGCGGATTTGGGTACGAAAGACGCAATGGCAACCTGACGGACAATGACCGGCGGTTTGCTCTCCTGCGTCAGCATCGCGCTGAGGGTGTTAAGTAGTGCAATGTGGTCCGCTTTACGCGAAAGCGGTTCCTCGGCAACCGGCAATACCTGCGGAGCCATGGCAAAGGAAAGGTGGCGGATCACCGTGCGGATGGCGTGTTGATGCCAGTAGTCCACGGTAAATGAGGGGCGACGGTTCGCCTCGAGGAGTGCCAGGTGAGTAAAATTAACGCCTGAAGGACGATCGTGGCTGCTGGCCGCGGCTTTCGCCGGAACGGCAGGCTCTGTGTTGCCGAGTGCGGGCAGGCCAAAACCAGCCGCGACCATCCCCAACAGGAGATGCGGCCAGAAATACCGTCTGCCTAACTGTCGCCAGCGCGTCAGCAACCCACTCACTCAATTCACCACTCTGTCAAACCTGCAAGAGCCTGACGCTCTACAATTTATATCCTGTAATGATATTACCATTAATGCATTGACCCGGCAGTAGTAATAAAGCCTGGAAAAGAGATAAACAGATTAAGAAAACGGCAATCAGACGATGGATAATGCAGAAAGGCGGTTAAGGGGAACGTCACGGGAAAGCAAAAATGAAAAACGACTGGTCTTCCTGGACGGAGAGGGTGCCAGGTTAACCAGTCGAATTTTAGGGCGTTATGCCAGAACCAGAGAAGGCGCTTTGAATGCCAGCGGCAGTTCGGCGTCGTCTTCGAAGGTGGCATACTCCCAGGCTTCCTGTTTTGCGAGGACAGCCTGTAGCAGTTTGTTGTTCAGCGCATGGCCGGACTTATAGGCAGTAAACGCACCAATAATATTGTGGCCACACATGAACAAGTCGCCGATAGCATCCAGCATTTTGTGACGAACAAATTCGTCTTCAAAACGCAGGCCGTCATCGTTCAATACACGATAATCGTCAACAACGATGGCACAATCGAAGCTACCGCCCAGGCATAAGCCACGAGACTGTAAATATTCGATATCGCGCATGAAACCGAAAGTACGTGCACGGCTGATCTGACGCATAAAGGCGTCCGCAGAGAAGTTCATCGCATAGCGCTGGTTGCTGGAATCAATCGCCGGATGGTTAAAGTCGATGGTAAAGTCCAGCGAAAAACCATTAAACGGTTTGAATTCTGCCCATTTGTCGCCATCTTCGACGCGAACGGTCTCTTTGATGCGAACGAATTTCTTCGCGCAGTTCAGTTCGTCGATGCCTGCGTCTAACAGCAGGTAAACGAACGGAGCGGCACTGCCGTCCATAATCGGCACTTCAGGTGCATCGACTTCAATGACAATGTTGTCGATACCCAGGCCAGCCAGTGCGGCGTTCAGGTGCTCTACCGTTGATATCCGTACGTCATGCTCATTGACCAGGCAAGTACAGAGCATGGTATCACGCACAGATTTGGCATCGGCCGGAAAATCTACCGGTGGATTCAAGTCGGTGCGACGATAGATGACCCCGGTATTTGCCGGCGCAGGGCGCAACGTCAGCGTGACTTTCTTGCCGGTATGTAAACCGACGCCAGTCGCCTGAACGATACGTTTAAGTGTCCTTTGTTTGATCATCGTATAATCTCGCCAAATTACCTATCCAACCGAAGTGTACTATACATTCGGGCGAGCAGTTTAGCACAAAGAGCTAAGATGCCCAACTTCCAGCCAATTCTTAATCGGCTTGTTTACGCAAAAAGGCAGGAATATCTAAATAATCCGGCTCTTTTGCCTGAGACGTCGTGTCGTTAACGACCTTCGCAACGGGCTTCTGCTCCTGCGTCAACGGTGCCATACCGTGCTGCTGATAGCGATCCAGTACCGGCTGCTGCGTCTGTTTGTTAGTGACCAGGGTAATTTCAGGACGTTTATCCATGCCAATACCAGTCGCAACGACAGTAACGCGCAGTTCGTCGTTCATATCCGGATCCAGAGAAGTACCGATAACCACGGTCGCATTGTCTGAAGCAAACGCACGGATGGTGTTACCAACGGTTTCAAACTCATCCAGACGCAGGTCGAAGCCCGCCGTGATGTTGACCAGAACGCCACGCGCGCCGGACAGATCGATATCTTCCAGCAGCGGAGAAGAGATAGCCATTTCCGCCGCTTCTTCCGCACGGTCTTCACCGCTGGCAACGCCGGAACCCATCATCGCATAGCCCATTTCGGACATTACCGTGCGCACGTCCGCAAAGTCGACGTTCATCAGGCCCGGACGGGTGATCAGCTCGGCGATACCCTGAACCGCGCCTTTCAGCACGTCATTCGCCGCACCAAACGCATCGAGAAGCGAAATCCCGCGACCCAGCACTTTGAGCAGCTTGTCGTTCGGGATGGTGATCAGCGAGTCAACGTGCTTGGACAGCTCGGTGATCCCCTGCTCGGCAAATGCCATGCGCTTCTTGCCTTCAAAGTTAAAAGGCTTGGTCACAACCGCGACCGTCAGAATACCCAGATCTTTTGCTACTTCTGCCACCACAGGCGCAGCACCGGTACCTGTACCGCCACCCATACCGGCGGCGATAAAGACCATGTCTGCCCCTTCAAGCGCTGCACGCAGGGCTTCACGATCTTCGTCAGCTGCATTGCGCCCTACTTCCGGGTTAGCCCCAGCGCCCAGACCTTTGGTGATGCCACCACCGATCTGAATCGTCTGGCCAACCGCCGTTTTACGCAGCGCCTGAGCGTCGGTATTGACCGCGAAGAATTCAACACCTTCGATGCGCTCACGCACCATGTGTTCAACGGCATTGCCGCCGCCGCCACCGACGCCGATGACTTTAATCACCGCGTCGTTGGTCAGTTCCATAGGTTCAAACATAGTTTCTCTCTCCGTTGTGCCTGTCGCCTGAGATCGCTAATTTTCTGCGTTCTCTTAAAAAAATCAAAACTCTTTTCGTAGCCAACTATTCAGCCGTTTAATCCACGAGCTGACGGATGCCGTCACCCGTTTTTCAACTTCCGCTTCACCGTTTAAGTGGGATTCTTTCCCATAGTGCAGCAGTCCCACCGCCGTGGAATAGTACGGCTCCTGGGCATAATCCGTTAATCCGGTAATATTCAGCGGTGCGCCAATTCGCACCTGAGTGTGAAATACGCGTTGCGCGCAGGCCGCCAGGCCTTCAATTTGCGCCGCGCCACCGGTTAATACAATGCCTGCTGCCAGATGGTGTTTCACCCCTTTTTCACGCAGCATTTCCTGCAATTGCAAAATCTCTTCGTTCACCAGGTTTAGCAGTTCGTTATATCGTGGTTCGATAACCTCTGCCAACGTCTGGCGCTGCAGGCTGCGCGGCGGACGTCCACCTACGCTTGGGACCTCCACGCTCTCGTCTTTACCGACGATAGAGCCAAACGCACAGCCGTGACGAACTTTAATGGCTTCGGCATCGCTCGGTGGCGTACCGAAGGCATAAGCGATATCGCTGGTCACAACATTCCCCGCATACGGGATCACTTTCGTGTGACGCAGCGCTCCGCCTGTATAGACGGCGATGTCCATTGTACCACCACCGATGTCAACCACACAGACACCCAGCTCACGTTCGTCTTCAGTCAATACGGAATAACTGGACGCCAGCCCGGCAAAAATCAGTTGGTCAACTTTTAAACCACAACGTTCAACGGCTTTGACAATATTTTTCGCCATATCGTTGTGGCAGGTGATCAGGTGCACTTTTGCCTGCATGCGCACGCCTGATAAACCCACCGGATTTTTAATACCTTCCTGGTAATCAATGGCATATTCCTGAGGAATAACATGCAGTACGCGGTGTTCATCTCGCACGCGAACCGATTTCGCCGTATGCACGACGTTTTCCACGTCTTCCTGCGTCACTTCTTCTTCTGAAATGGGCACCATGCCAATTTCATTCTGACAACTAATATGTTTACCTGAAAGCGCCAGATAAACCGAGGATATTTGGCAGTCAGCCATTAATTCAGCCTGATCGATAGCGCGTTGTACGCATTTTACTACCGATTCAAGATCGTTTACCCCACCTTTATCCATACCACGCGACGGGCAACTGCCCACGCCAATGATATTGACCATACCGTCGGGCAGAACCTCCCCTACTAAAGCAGCCACCTTTGCGGTGCCAATCTCCAGTCCAACTACCAGTTTTCTGTCCGTCGCCTTGATCATTGTTGCTCTGCCTGTGCCTGATTCTGTTGTTGATTAGGTTCCTCAGCCGGTGCCGGTACCCAACCGACTGCCGCGCCCGAGTCATAGCGCAAATCAACGTAGCTAATCCGTTTGCCTTCGGTCTGCGCTTGCTGTTGTAAAACTGGATACAGTTCTATAAAGCGCTCCAGACGTTTCATCGTATCACCGCGTCCCAGATTAAGCCTGATATCATTATTAAGCGTTAATTGCCAGGAACGGCGCGCGGTCATTGCCGCCATTTTTAACGTGAACTTGTCCTTTGCCAGCACCTTCCCCATATCGCGATAGCCTTGCAGTACTTCGTTTTCACTTCCTTCAGGACCTGAGAGCATCGGCAAGTTTACGTTGCTGGTGCGATCTGAAGGTACGCTGAAAGAATTACCATCAGCATCGACCATATGCTGATCATTCCATCGTGCTATCGGCACATATTCAACCAGATGAATCTTTAATTCGTCCGGCCATTGCTTTCTGACGCTCGCCTGTTTAATCCACGGAAGACGTTCAATCTGGCTCTGGATAATATTGACATCCTGAGTCATAAACGTGCCCGGTGCGCCAAGTGCCAGAATAGATTGCCGAATATCATCATTACGGGTGTAGTGACGATCGCCGGTTACCACCAGTTTGGAGAGCGGTAAACGCTGCGCATCATCCATCCAGCCCAATATCATCCAGCCGCTTATTAACACGGTACATAACACCGCCAGCAGGAAAATAATTCCCGCCAGACGCGTTCCATTATTTCGCCGGGAAGAAGAAGCCGCTTCCTCTTCGCGGTTTCGCGTGTTCAGCGCAGCCTGCGACATATCAACCCGCCAGGTCCAAAATTCGTACGACCAACTGCGAGAAGCTCATCCCGGCCTGACGCGCCGCCATGGGCACCAGGCTGTGATTGGTCATACCCGGAGAGGTATTCGCTTCCAGCAGATAAAACTGGCCATCGCTGTCCAGCATGACGTCAATTCTTCCCCAGCCGCGACAGCCGAGAACATTCCATGCATTCACTACCAGAGACTGTAATTGTGTCTCACGCTCTGCTTCCAGACCGCTTGGGCAAAAATACTTCGTCTCATCAGAGAGATACTTCGCCTCATAATCATAGAAGGTTCCAGCAGGTTGAATGCGAATTGACGGTAAAATTTCTTCACCGAGCATCGCGACGGTAAATTCTGGCCCGCTGAGCCATTTTTCGATTAAAACTTCTTCATCATGCTGAAAAGCCAGCGTTAACGCAGCATGTAAAGTGTCAGCTTCTGTTACTTTTGACATGCCAACGCTGGACCCTTCCCGGCTGGGCTTAACAATAAGCGGAAGCCCGAGGTCGGCAATGCGCTGCTGCACGTCAGAAGAAAGCCCGTCAGTGAACGTTTTGCGGGTTAAGGCCACCCATGGAGCAACAGGTAAACCGGCACCCTGCCAGAGCAGTTTGCTGCGCAGTTTATCCATGGAGATAGCAGACGCCATTACGCCACTACCGGTATAGGGCAGATCTGAAAGTTCCAGTAATCCCTGTATCGTTCCATCCTCTCCCCCACGTCCGTGCAAGGCTATAAATACTTTCTGAAACCCCATATCTTTGAGATGGGTGATGTCCGTTTCACGCGGGTCTACAGGCCAGGCATCAACGCCAGCTTCACGTAAACCTGCCAGCACCGCAGCGCCGGAATTGAGTGAAACGTCACGCTCTGCGGAGGTACCGCCGAGCAGGACGGCTATCTTATCAGCCATGGCGCTCTTCCTCCTGGGTTTGCGACTTCAGTTTGATTTCCGATAAGTTACGCGCGATTTTACCTATATTCCCCGCGCCCTGAACCAGAATCAGATCGTTGCCGGTGAGTACCGGTGCCAACATTTCAGCGACCTGCGCCGGATCGGAAACCAGAATCGGATCGACCTTGCCACGTCCACGGATAGTACGACATAAAGAGCGGCTGTCCGCGCCAGGGATCGGTGCTTCGCCGGCCGGATAGACTTCCAGCATCAACAGTGCATCGACTTGTGTCAATACCCTGGCGAAATCATCGTAAAGATCGCGGGTACGCGTGAAGCGGTGCGGCTGGAATAGCATGACCAGATTTTTGTCCGGCCAGCCTGCTCGCGCGGCTTTAATGGTCGCGTCGACCTCGGTCGGATGATGGCCGTAGTCATCAATAAGCATGGCGGTGCCTTGCTTACCGTTGACCTCTTCCAGCGGATATTCACCGAGGAAATCAAAGCGACGGCCGGTGCCCTGGAAACTTTCCAGCGCGCGCAGGATCGCATCGTCTTCAATGCCTTCTTCTGTGGCGACCGCGACCGCCGCTGCCGCATTCAGGGCGTTATGGCGGCCTGGCGCATTCAGGGTCACCTGCAGCTCGGGTTTGTCCTGACGCAATAAGGTAAAGTGGCCCTGCGGACCGTTTTGTTCGTAATTCTCAATGCGAACGTCTGCGTCATCACTGAAGCCGTAGGTCGTCGTCTGGCGGCCAACGCGCGGCAGCAGTTCACGGATCACCGGATCGTCAACGCACATCACCGCACGGCCGTAGAAAGGCAGGTTGTGCAGGAAATTAATAAACGTCTGCTTCAGGTTTTCGAAGTCGCCCTGATAAGTATCCATATGGTCAGCTTCGATATTGGTCACGATAGAAACCATCGGCTGTAAATGCAGGAACGACGCGTCGCTCTCATCGGCTTCGGCGATCAGATAGCGGCTATGGCCCAGACGAGCATGCACACCAGCGGCTTTTACCAGACCACCATTAACAAATGTCGGATCCAGGCCGGCTTCAGCATAAATACTGGCGACCATAGCCGTCGTCGTGGTTTTGCCGTGCGTACCGGCGATGGCGATGCCGTGACGAAAACGCATCAGTTCAGCCAGCATTTCTGCGCGACGGATAACCGGGATGCGCGCTTCATGCGCGGCAACGATTTCCGGGTTATCGGCAGAAATGGCGGTAGAGACCACCACCACACTCGCATCAAGCACGTTTTCCGGGCGATGGTTGAAATAAATGGTCGCCCCAAGCGACGCTAACTGCTGCGTGACCGGGTTCGGTGCCAGGTCAGAACCGCTAATCTGGTAGCCTTCGTTGGCCAGAACTTCGGCAATACCACCCATGCCAGCACCGCCGATGCCGACAAAGTGAATGTGCCGGACGCGACGCATCTCGGGCACAATTGAACGCAGTTTAGCCAGTTGTTGTGTATTCATTCTTTAACGCCATCACTTCAAATATTCATGCGGTGCAAACGGCACCACCACAGTCAGGCCCGGGCTGCCAGGCTCACTTCATTTGCGACACGTTCCGTCGCATCAGGAATGGAGGCCGCGCGCGCGCGTTCTGCCATTTTTAACAGGGTTTCCCTGTCCCAACCTGCCAGCGTTGCAACGATGGCCTCCACGGTAAATTGTGGCTGCTCAAGAATTTTTGCCGCGCCCGCTTTTTCCAGCGGCAGCGCATTCCAGTACTGCTGGCGATCTTTATGCTGAAACGGTACGAATAGCGCCGGTAAACCGGCGGCAGCGATTTCACTCACCGTCAGCGCGCCGGAGCGGCATACCACCACATCAGCCCAGGCGTAAGCGGCAGCCATATCGTCAATAAACTCGGTCACTTTATGCTGCGGCTGGCCTGCGGCGATATACGCCTGCTCGACGGTTTGCTGCGCGCCTTTTCCACTCTGATGCCAGAGTGTGACTTTATCACCCAGTTTTGCCGCGACTTCCGGCAGCGTCTGGTTTAACACCCGTGCGCCCTGCGATCCGCCGATCACCAGCACCCGCACCGGGCCATCACGCCCGGCCAGCCGCGTCTGCGGCAGCGGTAGCGCCAGCACATCGGTTCTGACCGGGTTGCCGACCACATCCGCATGGGGGAATGCGCCGGGGAACGCCTGCATGACTTTTTTAGCAATTTTCGCCAGCCATTTATTGGTCAGACCCGCAATGCCGTTTTGCTCATGCAATACCACCGGAATGCCCAGCGACCACGCCGCCAGTCCGCCCGGACCGGAGACATAACCGCCCATGCCCAGCACCACGTTCGGCTGAAAACGTTTCATAATCGCCCGCGCCTGACGCCAGGCGTGATAAATGCGCAGCGGAGCTAACAATTGCGCTTTAATGCCTTTACCGCGCAGCCCTGTGATCTGAATAAAGTCGATCTCAATGCCGTTTTTTGGTACCAGGTCCGCTTCCATACGATCGGCGGTTCCCAGCCAGCGCACCTGCCAGCCCTGCTCCATCAGATGATGGGCGACCGCCAGCCCCGGGAACACGTGTCCGCCGGTACCGCCCGCCATTACCATCAACCGCTTACCCTGACCGCTCATCGTTGACCTCGTGTGAACGCCTGGGCTTTTTCCAGACGCGTTTCATAATCTATGCGCAATAACATCATGATAGCCGTCGACATAATTAACAGGCTCGACCCACCGTAACTGATTAATGGCAACGTCAGCCCTTTGGTCGGCAGCATGCCCGCTGCCGCGCCGACGTTAACTAATGCCTGGAAGCTAAACCAGACGCCGATTGAACAGGCCAGAAAGCCTGAGAAACGCTGGTTAATTTCCAGCGCCTTACGGCCAATCGACATCGCGCGAAAAGCGACGAAGAATACCATCAACAGCGCCAGTACCACACCGATATAACCCAGTTCCTCACCGATAATCGCAAAGATAAAGTCAGTGTGGGCTTCCGGCAGATATTCCAGCTTCTGTACCGAGTTCCCCAGCCCCTGTCCCCATAATTCACCGCGGCCAAATGCCATCAGCGATTGGGTTAACTGGTAGCCACTGCCAAACGGATCTTCCCAGGGATTCCAGAAAGAGGTCACGCGGCGAATACGATAGGGTTCTGCAAGGATCAGCAGCACCACCGCTGAAATACCCATCCCGATGATGGCGATAAACTGCCACAGTTTTGCTCCCGCAAGGAACAGCATCGCCAGGGTGGTCACGAACAGCACTACTACCGTACCAAGGTCCGGCTGCGCCAGGAGCAGGATCGCCAGCACAAAAATCACGCCCATCGGTTTTAAGAAGCCGCGCAGGTTATTACGCACTTCGTCTGCTTTACGCACCAGGTAGTTAGCGATGTAACAAAACAGCGCCAGCTTGGTAAATTCCGCAGGCTGTATGCGCAGCGGTCCAAAGGCAATCCAGCGCGATGCGCCGTTAACAGAGCTGCCGACCACCAGAACAATCAGCAGCATAATGATGGAGGCAATCAGCAGTGATGTACTGTAACGCTGCCAAAAATCCATCGATAGCCGCAGGGTGATCATCGCCAGGCAAAAAGCCAGAAACAGATACAGCGCATAGCGTTTAGCAAACAGGAAGGGATCGTCCGCCAGACGCTGCCCCACCGGCATTGAGGCTGATGTCACCATTACAAAACCAATCGCTGCAAGGCCCAATGTCAGCCAGAGCAGCGTGCGGTCGTACATAATCAGGCTGTCCGCATCTTTCTGACGCGACGCCATGACCCAGCCTTTCATTGCCGTGAATAGCCATGCCAGGATGCTAAATCCGGGCAGGCGCGGCATTCTCAGGCGTGGGAGGGATAAACGCATTAACCAAGCTCCTTCGCCAGACGGGCAAAGATTTCGCCCCGTTGCTCAAAATTTTTAAACTGATCCAGGCTGGCGCACGCGGGAGACAGCAATACCATGTCGCCGGGCTGCACACGCGTGGCGATAAGACGCATCGCCTCTTCCATCGTCTCGGTTTGCTCAGCAATTTCCGCACGCAATTCCGCCAGCTCCGCACCGTCGCGTCCAAAACACCACAGGCGGATGTTATCGCCGACGAGATAGCGTTTCAGGGAAGAAAAATCCGCTGATTTTCCGTCGCCGCCCAGCAGCAGATGCAGCGTGCCATCGACCTGAAGCCCGTTAAGCGCGGCCTCCGTGCTGCCGACGTTGGTCGCTTTAGAATCATTGATCCAGCGCACGCCGTTATGCACCAGTACCGTTTCGAAACGATGCGCCAGACCGCTAAAGGTAGTCAGCGCTTTCAGGCTGCTGGCGCGCGGCAGATTCACGGCATCCGCCAGCGCCAGCGCCGCCAGCGCGTTGGTATAGTTATGCTGACCGGTCAGTTTCATTTCGGCCACGTTCAGCACTTTCTCACCCTTCGCACGCAGCCAGGTTTCGCCCTGCTGACGGTTAAGATGATAATCGCCGACATCCACGCCAAAGCTGACGCAGCGCGCATCGGCACCACGCACCGGCATGGTCAGCGCATCATCAGCGTTCACTACGCAGACGGTGGCGTTTTCATAAACCTTCAGCTTTGCCGCACGATACTGTTGCAGGCCAAACGGATAGCGATCCATATGATCTTCCGTCACGTTAAGGATCGTCGCTGCCGCCGCTTTCAGGCTGGAGGTGGTCTCCAGTTGGAAGCTGGAAAGCTCCAGAACGTACAGTTCACGCGCCGGATCCAACAGCATCAGCGCGGGCAGACCAATATTGCCGCCAACGCCAACATTCACACCTGCCGCTTTGGCCATCTCACCAACCAGCGTCGTGACGGTGCTTTTACCGTTTGAGCCGGTAATCGCAATAACCGGAGCCTGTGCTTCACGGCAAAACAGCTCAATGTCACCGACAATCTCAACGCCCGCCTCAGCGGCCGCGCTGAGCGAAGGATGCGCGAGCGCAATACCAGGGCTGGCAACAATCAGATCGGCGGCCAGCAGCCAGTCGTCATTCAGGCTGCCCACATGGCTTTCAACGCCTTCCGGCAGCTTATCCAGTCCGGGCGGCGCGGCGCGGGTGTCCATTACGCGCGGCGTCACGCCACGCGCCATGAAAAAGTCCACGCACGACAGTCCGGTTAGCCCCAGACCGATGATGACCACTTTTTTATCCTGGTAATCTGCCATGATTAACGTACCTTCAGCGTTGCCAGGCCAATCAGCACCAGCATCAGCGAAATAATCCAGAAGCGCACAATGACACGCGGTTCCGGCCAGCCTTTCAGTTCATAGTGGTGGTGAATAGGTGCCATACGGAAAATACGCTGGCCGCGCAGTTTGAACGAGCCGACCTGCAGGATCACCGACAGGGTTTCCACCACGAAAACGCCGCCCATAATCACCAGCAAAAATTCCTGGCGCAGCAGTACGGCAATAATGCCCAGCGCGCCGCCCAGCGCCAGCGAGCCGACATCGCCCATGAAAACCTGGGCCGGATAGGTGTTAAACCACAGGAAGCCTAATCCCGCGCCGACAATGGCGGTACAGACAATCACCAGTTCACCCGCGTGCCGCAGATAGGGAATATGCAGGTAGTTTGCGAAGTTCATATTACCCGTCGCCCAGGCGACCAGTGCGAAACCCCCGGCGACAAAAACGGTCGGCATAATCGCCAGACCATCCAGGCCATCGGTCAGGTTAACGGCGTTGCCGGTACCGACGATGACGAAATAGGCCAGCAAGATGTAGAGAATCCCCAACTGCGGCATGACATCTTTAAAGAACGGCACGACCAGTTGAGTGGCTGGCGTATCATTACCCACCAGATACAGCGCAAATGCCACGCCCAGGGCGATTATCGACATCCAGAAATATTTCCAGCGTGCGATGAGCCCTTTCGTATCTTTGCGCACCACTTTGCGGTAGTCATCGACAAAGCCGATGATGCCGTACCCCACCAGTACCACCAGGACACACCAGACATAAGGGTTGGACGGATAGGCCCACAGCAGCACGGAAATCACGATTGAGGTGAGGATCATGATCCCGCCCATCGTCGGCGTGCCGCGTTTACTGAAGTGGGATTCCGGACCGTCGTTACGGACAACCTGACCAAAAGAGAGCTGTTGCAGGCGGGCGATCATGCGCGGGCCCATCCACAAGGAGATGAATAGCGCGGTCAGCAGGCTGACAATGGCGCGAAACGTCAGATAGGAAAAGACGTTAAAGCCGGAATAATATTTGACCAAATGCTCGGCCAGCCAAACTAACATGTCCCGTTCTCCTGTAGTGCGAGTACCACCTCTTCCATGGCGGCGCTACGTGAACCCTTCACTAAAAGGGTAATAATCTGCTGTTCTGCGATCAGTTCTTTCAGGCGCGTGATAAGCGCGCGCTTATCGGTAAAATGCTCACCCACGCCGCTGGCCTGGCTGATGGCCTGGCTTTGCTTCCCGACGCTGATGACCCGATCGATTCCAGCCGCTTTTGCTGCTTCACCCACCTGCACGTGACAGGCTTCGCTTTCATCGCCCAGTTCGGCCATATCGCCGACCACCATCACGCGGTAGCCGGGCATTTCGGCCAGCACCTGCGCGGCAGCGGTCATCGAACCAACGTTCGCATTGTAGGTGTCATCCAGCAGGAGCTGATTTTCAGCCAGCTGCACCGGGAACAGGCGGCCCGGCACGGCCTGTAACGTTGCCAGCCCTTTTTTGACCGCCGGTAAATCTGCACCGACCGCCATCGAGAGCGCCGTTGCCGCCAGCGCGTTGGCAATGTTGTGCCGCCCGGGCAGCGGGAGTAAGACATCAATATTGCCGCCAGGCGTTTGCAGCGTGAATTCAGTGCCGTGAGAGGTCACATGGATATTCGTGGCGGTAAAATCGCTGTTGGCCGCATTCGGCGAGAAGCGCCAGACTTTGCGATCGCCGATGATGCTTTGCCAGTTCAGCCAGTCGTTATTATCGGCATTCATGATGGCGATACCGTCAACCGGCAGACCGCTGTAGATTTCGCCTTTCGCTTTTGCCACGCCCGCCAGCGAGCCAAAACCTTCCAGATGCGCGGCGGCCAGATTGTTGACCAGCGCCGCTTCCGGCTGCGTCAGCCCTACGGTCCAGGCGATTTCGCCCTGATGATTGGCCCCCAGTTCAATGACTGCGTACTGATGCTCCGGCGTCAGGCGCAGCAGCGTCATCGGCACGCCGATGTCATTGTTGAGATTTCCGGCGGTATACAGCGTATTGCCGCACTCGCTGAGAATAGAGGCGGTCATCTCTTTGACCGAGGTTTTACCGGAGGAGCCGGTCAGTGCGACAACGCGCGTCGGCACCTGCTGACGTACCCATGCCGCCAATTCGCCAAAGGCCCGGCGGGTATCGTTAACGATCAACTGTGGCAGGTCGATATCCAGCTGGCGACTGACCAGCAGCGCCCCTGCCCCACTCGCTTTGGCTTTATCAGCAAAGTCATGCGCGTCAAAACGCTCGCCTTTCAGCGCGACAAACAGACAACCTGGCGCAATCTTGCGGGTGTCAGTGGTGACGGCATCAATCTTGACATCGCCGCCCTGTAACGTGCCTTTCAGAACGGAGGCCAGCTGGCTCAGCGTGACGTTAATCATGCGATCGCTCCCAGCAGACGCGCTGCGGTGACGCGATCGGAATAGTCCAGACGGCGAGTGCCAACGATTTGATAATCTTCGTGACCTTTTCCGGCCAGCAGCACGACGTCATTCTCTTTGGCCTGCATGATGGCGTGCGTCACCGCTTCAGCGCGACCTTCCATCACTTTCGCCCGGCCCGCGTCGAGCATTCCGGCCAGAATGTCATTGATGATCGCGCGGGGTTCTTCGGTGCGCGGATTATCGTCTGTGACCACCGGAATATCGGCAAACTGTTCGGCAATCGCGCCCATCAGCGGACGTTTGCCTTTATCGCGATCGCCGCCGCAGCCAAACACGCACCACAGTTTACCGGTGCAGTGCAGCCGTGCCGCGGCCAGCGCTTTTTCCAGTGCATCGGGCGTATGGGCGTAGTCAACCACCACGGTCGGTTTACCCGGCGCGCTGAACACTTCCATGCGCCCACAGACCGGCTGTAAACGCGCAGCGGTGTTCAGCAGATCGCTCAGCGGATAGCCCAGCGCCAGCAGGGTTGCCAGCGCCAGCAGCAGGTTGCTGACATTAAACTCGCCCATCAGGCGGCTTTCAATTTCACCTTTGCCCCAGTTGGAGTCGAAGCGGATGGTAGCGCCACTGTCGTGGTAGTCCACATCCACGGCTTTCAGCCAGCGGCCATGGCAGTTCGGGTTAATATGATCGCCCATGGCTACCGCCACGGCATCCGGCAGTTTAGCCAGCCAGCGGCGTCCCACCTCGTCATCGGCGTTCACAATGGCCTGACCAAAGTGATGGGTGGAATAAAGCAGCCATTTCGCCGCTTCGTAGTGCTCCATATCACCGTGATAATCAAGGTGATCGCGGCTTAAGTTGGTAAATACCGAGGCAGCAAATTTAAGCGCTGACACACGGTGCTGTACCAGCCCGTGCGATGACACTTCCATGCCGGCAAAGGTGGCGCCCTGCTCGACCAGGCCGGCCAGCACCTGCTGAACATCCACGGCTGATCCGGTGGTATTTTCCGTTGGGCTCACTCTGCCCAGCAAACCGTTACCGACGGTTCCCATCACCGCGCTGGTTTCGCCCAGTAACTGACTCCACTGAGCCAGCAGTTGCGTGGTAGTGGTTTTGCCGTTCGTGCCGGTGACGCCCACCAGACGCAGTTGTTCAGAAGGCTGATGGTAAAAACGCCCTGCCAGCGCAGAGAGGCGTTCGTTAAGCTGACTGAGATAAATAACCGGTACGCCGTGCATTTCACGGATCTCACCATCGGTTGCCTCATCTTTTGCTTCAGCAATAATGGCAGCCACACCTTGCGCTATCGCCTGCGGGATATATCGACGCCCGTCCGCCTGATGACCCAATACCGCAACGAAAAGATCGCCCGATGCCGCCGTGCGGCTATCGAGCGTCATTTCCCGCAGCGCCCGCGCAGGCAGTCCAGCTACCCACGGAGCAAGAAGGTCGCGCAAATTACGATCTGCCACCTGTACCCTCGCCTTGATTAGTTACGAATTCACTTTTTTCACCCGTTGCCAGCGCATCCGGTTCAATGTTCATGGTGCGCAATACGCCGCCCATGATGGCACCGAACACCGGCGCGGAAACGGCACCGCCGTAATATTTACCTGCCTGCGGGTCATTAATGACCACCACCAGCGCAAAACGCGGCTGGCTGGCTGGCGCGACGCCCGCGGTGTAAGCAATGTATTTGTTAATGTACCGGCCATCGGGCCCGACTTTTTTCGCCGTACCGGTTTTGATTGCGATGCGGTAGCCTTTGATAGCTGCCTTAACGCCGCCGCCGCCGGGCAGCGCCACGCTCTCCATCATATGTACAACGGTGCGTACGATAGATTCCGGGAAGATACGCTCGCCGGGAACCGGAGGGTCAACTTTGGTGATCGACAGCGGACGATAGACGCCGTAACTGCCAATCGTTGCGTAGACTCGCGCTAACTGTAACGGGGTTACCATTAGCCCGTAGCCGAAAGAGAAGGTGGCCCTCTCTATGTCAGACCACCGTTGTTTTTGAGGATATAAGCCACTGCGTTCTCCGACCAACCCCAAATTGGTCGCTTTTCCCAGCCCAAAACGTGAGTAAGTATCTACTAACGCTGAGGACGGCATCGCTAACGCCAGCTTGGAAACACCGACGTTACTCGACTTCTGCAATACCCCGGTAAGGGTGAGTTCGCTATAGCGCGCCACGTCTTTAATTTCATGACCATTGACGCGATAGGGAACGGTATTCAGGACGCTGTTTTCACGCACCACGCCGCGCTGTAGCGCGGTCATGACCACCATTGGCTTCACGGTGGAACCCGGCTCGAAGACGTCGGTGATGGTGCGGTTACGCATCACATCTTTCGCCGTTCCGCTCAGATTGTTTGGGTTATAGGAAGGACTGTTGGCCATGGCCAGCACTTCGCCGGTATTGACATCCACCAGCACCGCACTGCCTGACTCAGCTTTGTTAAAGGCCACGGCATTGTTCAGCTCACGATATACCAGCGCCTGCAGACGTTCATCAATGCTCAGCGCCAGGTTATGGGCGGCCTGGCTGTCGGTTGAAGAGATATCTTCAATCACGCGTCCGTAGCGGTCTTTACGCACAATGCGCTCGCCCGGCTGGCCGGTAAGCCATTTATCGAAGCTGTTTTCCACGCCTTCGATACCCTGACTGTCAATGTTGGTAAAACCAATGAGGTGAGCAGTCACTTCGCCGGACGGATAATATCGACGCGACTCTTCCCGCAGATGAATACCCGGCAATTTGAGTTTCTTGATGTAATCGCCCAGGTCCGGGTTGACCTGGCGCGCCAGATAGATAAAGCGTCCTTTCGGATTGGCGTTAACCCGCGCAGAAAGCTGATCGAGCGGCATTTTCAGCGCATCTGACAGCGCTTTCCAGCGGCCATCGAGGGTGATCCCCCCGGCGTCGTGCAGTTCTTTAGGATCGGCCCAGATCGCTTTTACCGGCACGCTGACCGCCAGCGGTCGCCCGGAACGATCGGTGATCATGCCGCGTGATGTAGAAACTTCCTGCACGCGCAGCGAGCGCAAATCACCCTGACGCACCAGCATATCCGGCGCGATAATCTGTAACCAGGCGACGCGACCGAGCAGAAAGCCCAGCGCCACCAGAATGCAGCCGCACAACAACGCAAAACGCCAACTGATAAAGTTGGCTGGTTCGTCCTGGCGTTTTAACTTAAGCGTCTTAGCCGCTGCTTTCATGCGTTACACTCGTCCTATTTCTGTACCACGATATTTTCTTGCGAAGGATCAACATGCTGCATTTGCAGCTTATCCGTTGCGATCCGCTCAACCCGGCTATGATCGCCGAGCGCATTTTCTTCGAGGATCAGGTTGCGCCATTCGATGTCCAGCGCATCCCGCTCTACAACCAGCTGCTCGCGCTGCGCGGTGAGCAAGCGCGTATGGTGTGCCGTCGTGACGACCGTAATCGCCGTGATGATGATGCAAATGAACAGACAGAGCGGCAGCTTACCGAAACGCAGGAGATCGTTGCCGATCACGCCAGGCAGCGCATGACGCTCATTGCCTGCTAACGATCCCTTCACTTTGCCTAAGGCTTCTGTCACTCTGACGATCATGCATTCGTCCTTTCTGCGATACGCAGCACTGAACTACGGGCGCGTGGGTTTTCTGCCACTTCGTCTTCGCCCGGCATCAATTTGCCTAACGCCCGGAGCTGGCGACCGCCCAGCTTGCTGAGCTGCGCTTCGGTCATCGGTAGCCCCGCCGGAACCTGCGGACCACGACTTTGCTCACGCATAAAGCGTTTTACGATGCGGTCTTCCAGCGAGTGAAAGCTGATAATGGAAAGACGTCCGCCCGGAGCCAGCACCTCAATCGAACTTTTTAGCGCCTGCTCGATTTCTTCCAGTTCGCTGTTAACCCAAATACGCACCGCCTGAAAAGTACGGGTCGCAGGATGTTTGAATTTGTCTTTCACCGGCGTTGCCGCCGCCACGACTTCCGCCAGTTCTTTGGTGCGGGTCATCGGTTCGAGACGGTTACGCTCGACGATGGCGCGAGCGATACGCTTAGCAAAGCGTTCTTCGCCAAAGGTTTTCAGTACCCAGGTGATATCAGCTTCTTCCGCTTTTAACAGCCATTCGGCAGCGGATTGTCCGCGGGTAGGATCCATACGCATGTCCAGTGGACCGTCGCGCATAAATGAAAAGCCACGCTCAGCATCATCAAGCTGGGGTGATGAGACGCCAAGATCGAGCAGGATGCCGTCGATCTTGCCAATAAGCTCGCGCTCGCTCACGTACTCTGCCAGTGCAGAGAACGGACCATGGATAATGGAGAAACGAGGATCGTTGATGGCTTGCGCAACGGCAATTGCCTCGGGATCGCGATCGATCGCCAGCAGGCGTCCCTGCGGCCCAAGCTGGCCGAGGATCAGACGTGAGTGCCCGCCGCGCCCAAAGGTGCCATCAATATAGATACCTTCCGGACGAATGTTGAGACCGTTAACGGCCTCGTCCAGCAGTACCGTTGTATGTTTAAAATTTTCCATCATTTTTATAAGGATAAGTCCTGCAATCGCTCCGATAACTCTCCGGTCGCGGATTGCTCAGCGTCGATATCTTCCCTGACACGTTGATACCAGGCCGTTTCGTCCCACAATTCAAACTTGTTGAACTGTCCAACCAGCATCACTTCTTTGGTCAGTCCGGCGTGTTGCCGTAAAACCGGCGCTATCAATAAACGGCCAGCGTTGTCCATCTGACATTCGCTGGCATGTCCCAAAAGCAAACGCTGCACGCGGCGCTCAAGGGGATTCATGCCCGACAAGCGAGACAATTTACGCTCGATAATTTCCCACTCGGGCAATGGGTAAAGCAGCAGACAAGGGTGATGGAGATCAATGGTGCATACCATTTGACCGGAGGCGCTTTCAATCAGCGTATCCCGGTATCGGGTAGGAACGGACAACCGCCCTTTGCTATCAAGATTGACCTGTGCCGCTCCACGGAACATGCCCGCTCACCCCTTCTCGCCACTTTATCCCACAAATTCCCACCAGAGGGAGTTTACGGAGCGGAGGAAAAGCTTGTCAAGCCAGCAAAAACCTTAGGGCGAGTAAAAAACACCCTCCTGGAAGGTAATAATGGCTTTGATTAAATATCGAACAATATGTGAGGCAAATTAACGCTATGAATATTTGTAAGAAAAAAACGACATCTTTCCTTTCGGAATGGAAGAGTTCGATCTTATCAGGGGAAAATATAAAGTGTCAGTTTGCGACGCGAGCGGCATTTTAGGACATTCTTGCTGTTGTTAACAGCACATCCTGGTGATTCAGGCTATACAGATGCCTTCTGCTGCGCACTATTCATACGGTTAATTGGTCAGGCCAGGTTCAATGACATTGCCAGGGACGATTCGTGTAACAAATTAATACAATAGAAATAGAATTTTACGTATAAAGAAAAGATCGGGCGCATTTCCTGGCCCAATTAAAAAGCGAATAACCTGCACGGGCAAAAATAAGGATTTATCTGAAAAGCAATAACGTAAGGTAAAGGCGATGAGACGGGAGCAAGAAACGATGTTGATGGCCCGGCAGCATTGCCGCCGGACCTTTACGGATTTAATGCCGACTTAAGACGCCACGACGGTAGAGATTACGCCGGATACGACTCAGTCCCGGCTTCGGTTTACGCGGCTCATCAAGACTTGCCAGCACAATTTCCAGCACCCGTTCCGCGACGTCGCGATGACGCTGGGCCACAGCCAGCACGGGGCACTGAAGAAAATCGAGCAGTTCGTTATCGCCGAAGGTCGCAATCGCCAGATCGGACGGCAGTTTACCGTCGCGACGCAGGGTCACATCCATCACGCCCTGCAGGAGCGCAAAAGAGGTGGTGAACAACGCCTGCGGCATCGGATGCGTTTCCAGCCATTTTTCAAAAAGCTGCGCTGCGGCTTCCCGCTCATAGCTATTGGCATATAAATAATGCACCTCACGCGGATCGTCTTTCCAGGCGGTACGGAAGCCCTGCTCCCGCAGGAAGCTGACGGAAAGCTCCGGCAGCGCGCCGAGGTAAATCACGGTTTCCGCCGGGAAAGTCCGCAGTTCCGCGGCCAGCATTTCCGCATCATCCTGATCCGCACCAACGACGCTGGTAAAGTGCTCACGATCCAATGCACGATCTAACGCGACAATGGGAAAGGTGTCGTTCGCCCAGCGCTGATAGAACGGGTGTTCGGGCGGTAACGAGGTAGAAACGATAATGGCATCAACCTGACGCTGTAACAGATGTTCAATACAGCGCATTTCGTTATCAGGCTGATCTTCCGAGCAGGCAATCAACAACTGGTAGCCGCGCTGGCGAGCCTGACGCTCAAGATAATTAGCGATGCGAGTGTAGCTGGTATTTTCCAGATCCGGGATCACCAGACCAATGGAGCGGGTGCGTCCTGCGCGTAGCCCTGCCGCCACCGCATTCGGGTGGTAGTTGTGCTCGCGAACAACGGCCATGACTTTTTCGACGGTTTTGTCGCTGACCCGGTACTGTTTTGCTTTACCGTTGATCACATAGCTGGCGGTAGTTCGTGAGACGCCGGCAAGCCGGGCGATTTCATCCAGTTTCACAATTGCCCCTTAAGAGAAAAGATACTCCATAACCTTTTTAAGGTTAAATTCCTTAACATGCTAAGCGCAGAATAATCACATGGGCAACCGCTTTTCTATGCGCTCGTCCCGGTTTTCGCAAAAAAAAGCCCGACCAGCGCATGTCGGGCTTCCTGCCAGGTCATTTTTTTACTTTAACGCATGATTTTATCGCCGCGTGACAACCCGACAATCCCGGAACGCGCTACTTCGACAATCCTGGCGACATCGCGCAGCGTCGCCAGAAAGGCGTCCAGCTTATCGCTGGTTCCGGCCAGTTGAACCGTGTAGATCGAAGGGGTAACGTCAATGATCTGACCACGGAAGATTTCCGTATTGCGTTTCACCTCTTCACGACCGTAGCCGCTGGCCTGCACTTTCACCAGCATAATTTCTCGCTCCACGTGCGGCCCCTGCCCCAGTTCATTGACGCGCAGCACGTCCACCAGCTTATGCAGCTGTTTTTCGATTTGCTCAATGGCCTTTTCATCGCCGACGGTCTGAATGGTCATGCGTGAAAGGGTGGGATCGTCTGTGGGAGCCACGGTTAAGCTTTCGATGTTGTAACCGCGCTGCGAAAAGAGACCAATCACGCGCGACAGTGCGCCAGACTCATTTTCCAGTAAAACCGATAGTATCCGGCGCATAATCAGGTCCTCTCCGTTTTGCTCAGCCACATCTCGTCCATTCCCCCGCCGCGGATCTGCATCGGGTAAACATGCTCACTGCCATCAACGGTTACGTCGACAAACACCAGCCGCTGATTGCGTACCTGCTCCAGCGCCTGCGCAAGCTTCGCTTCCAGTTCATGTGGATGGTTAATCTGGATGCCAATATGCCCATAGGCTTCTGCCAGGCGTACGAAATCCGGCAGCGACTGCATATAAGAGTGCGAGTGGCGGCCGGAGTAGATCATGTCCTGCCACTGTTTGACCATGCCGAGATAGCGGTTATTAAGATTGAGCACCAGCACCGGCAGATCGTATTGCAGCGCGGTTGAAAGCTCCTGGATGTTCATCTGGATGCTGCCGTCGCCGGTCACGCAAACCACCGTTTCATCCGGCAGCGCCATTTTCACACCGAGCGCCGCCGGGAGGCCAAATCCCATCGTGCCGAGACCGCCTGAGTTGATCCAGCGGCGCGGTTTATCGAACGGATAATAAAGCGCGGCAAACATCTGATGCTGGCCGACATCGGAGGTGACATAGGCTTCACCTTTTGTCAGACGCCAGATCGTCTCGATCACCGCCTGCGGTTTAATGCTTTCGCTCTGCGTGTCGTATTTCAGGCACTGACGGGCACGCCACTGCTCAATGTGCTGCCACCAGTCGCGGATCTCATCCAGCGGCTGAGCCGTATTCTCCTGCTCCAGCAGTTCGAGCATCTGTTCCAGCACCCGGCCGGCGTCGCCAACGATAGGAATATCAGCCGCCACGGTTTTTGAAATTGAGGTCGGATCGATATCAATATGCAGCACGGTGGCGTCAGGACAGTATTTCGCCAGGTTATTGGTCGTTCGGTCGTCAAAGCGAACCCCAACGGCGAAAATCACGTCCGAATGATGCATCGTCATATTAGCTTCGTAGGTACCGTGCATCCCCAGCATGCCCAGCGCCTGACGATGCGTGGCGGGAAACGCGCCCAGCCCCATCAACGATGAGACTACCGGCAGATTGAGCTTTTCAATCAATACGCGCAGTTGCTCATGGCATTCGGCATTGATTGCCCCG
The DNA here is from genome assembly GCF_029319185.1 of Superficieibacter sp. HKU1. Taxonomy (NCBI): domain Bacteria; kingdom Pseudomonadati; phylum Pseudomonadota; class Gammaproteobacteria; order Enterobacterales; family Enterobacteriaceae; genus Superficieibacter; species Superficieibacter sp. HKU1. Next base: position 933,154 of record NZ_CP119754.1, on the reverse strand, counting down.
CCGCCCACGTAGACCACCGGCTTTTTCGCGGTGATAAGGGTTTGCAGCGCGCGCTTGATTTGCCCTTTATGTCCGGACGTCGTGGGGTTATAAGAACGCATGCTGACCGATTCCGGCCAGACGTAAGGCAGTTTATTGGCAACGTTGAGGATATCTTTCGGCAGATCAACCACCACCGGCCCGGGACGGCCGCTTGCCGCCAGCCAGAACGCTTTTTTCAGCACGCCCGGAATATCTTCTGTGTGCTTGACCAGAAAGCTGTGCTTCACCACCGGACGGGAAATGCCCACCATGTCACATTCCTGGAATGCATCGTAGCCAATCAGCGATGAGGCTACCTGTCCGGAAAGGATGACCAGCGGAATGGAATCCATATAAGCGGTGGCAATGCCGGTAATCGCATTGGTCGCACCGGGACCCGAGGTCACCAGCACAACCCCCACTTCTCCGGTGGCGCGAGCCAGGCCGTCAGCCATATGCACCGCTGCCTGTTCGTGGCGCACCAGAACATGATCGATCCCCCCCACCGTATGCAGGGCATCATAGATATCGAGGACCGCGCCTCCGGGATAGCCGAATACCTGCTTTACGCCCTGATCGATAAGCGACCGGACGACCATCTCGGCTCCTGACAACATCTCCATGGTTTGCCTCCAGGCTTTTGTTTTTAATCAATGGCGGAATTCATTTCCCTGCGAACGCCAGTGCTCACTCAGAACTTTCACGTTTCTCTAACATAACCGCTTGATATGAGGCAGGCAATGAATTAGCGGGTGGCAATATGAGGTATGAAAAGAGGAAATAACACGAACAAGGGGAAAAACGGAGTAAAGCTCGGATAATGAGAAAAGGGAATGTGCTTTACTCGACAGATCAACAAAAATACAGGAAATCATCCATTTTTTGCATTCGGTCAGCGCATCGCAAAGTGCGCTAACAGAGTAATATTCTAAAAAAATTACGATAAAAAGAATAAACCGGACCTGTGCGTCCGGTTTATTTCAGGCGTGAAGATTAACGGCGGCAGACGGAAATTAACAGCTCCTCCATCCACTGATGACCTTTATCACGGCCTGCGGCTTCATGCCATGAGAGGTAGCAGGTACGGCTGTTCAGCTTCAGCGGCAGCGGCTGAATTTGCAGTTCCAGCTTGCCGGCAAACTCTTCTGCCAGCCAGCGCGGGGCGATACAAACCAGGTCCGTTTTAGAGATAACGTTCAGCACGCTAATTAACGCCATGCCCTGGTAAGCAATACAGGACTGTTTATCCGGCGTGTCATACCACGGTGCGCTAAAAGAGGCGAAACGATCGAGGGCGACCACCGCATGCTCCTCGCGATAAATATCACTTTCCAGCAGCGGTCCTTTTAAACGCGGATGCGCTTTACTGGCCACTAATACCATTTCATCTTTAAACAAAGGTACGCAGGAAAACTCCGGACGGCGGAAATCTTCATAACCGATAACAAATTCCGTCTCCTGATAACGCAACTGATGCTCAGTATTTTGATTCAATGAAGATTTAAAGACTAAATGAATATTAGGTGCGATCTCTTCGACTTTATTGTAAATGATCGATGTCAGATAGTTATCAAGCGGACTACAAACGCAAAGATTGAAAATTCGCTCACTGCTCACAGGTTCGAAGCCGGAACCAGGCAACTCATTTTGTACCAGCTGCAGCGCCTGCCGCACGGATCCGAAAAGCTGGAAAGCCCTCGCTGTTGGCTGAATGCCACGCCCGTAACGCACAAAAAGCTCATCATTAAACATCACTTTAAGACGCGCCACCGCATTACTGACCGCAGGCTGAGACATACCCAACGTATGTGCAGCCCGCGTGATATTTTGCTCCTGCATAACTGCATCAAATACAGTGAGAAGATTGAGATCGACCATACGAAGCTGCGGCTTAATCTCTTCGCGGGTTTGAGGATGTTCCATTTTTTCAGCCTGCATATTTAACTCCACTGTCACACTAGTTCCCTTTGCCATTACGCAGCGATAAATCCTGTTAATATGATTTACCATGCATATAGAATTAGCAAAAGAGAAATATGGATTTTTAGGAATATATAAAGGTTTGCATGATAGAAATGGAGATAAAAACCAGGTTAAAAACGCTAAATTCTTATCCAAAGCATAACCGTTACTTGATGAATGTAGTTTAATCATAAACACCATCAATACACAATCAGCCATCTGGTTAATTACATTTTAAGTTATACTTACGTGTCCGATATTTTCACACTTTTATTTCACATTGCATTATCAAAAAGATCCTTAGTTCGCTAAAAACCACCATCAGCATTAGCAAATTACAGAAAAATCAACGAAATAAAAAAATATCTAAAAATATTAAATTGCAAAATTTGTTATCAATGTTGCATCTGTGATTTTATTGTCGGACAGCGACAGGATGGTAATTTCTTAAATCTTCCCTTTTCCAGCACAATTAGCTAAAGAATGCATTAGCGATAACGCGCAATGATGTCCATTTTCGGCCATAAGGGTTGACATCGTCCGGGCTATCCAGTACCACTAAAGGTATATCGTATTCATCTGGAGCATGGCTTAAATGATTTCCACTACTCGCTTCACCGGTCTACTACTACTAAACGCAACTCATCTGCGCGGTAGACTGGCGGGCGAAAATCAACATTAAGCCTCTTCAGTAAGATAAAAACCCGCGCCATTGCGCGGGTTTTTTTATGCTCGTAGCAAAGCGCCCCGGACAGACAACAAGGACCTAAACCATGAGCCAGCAAGTCATTATTTTCGATACCACCTTACGCGACGGTGAACAGGCGTTACAGGCAAGTCTGAGTGTGAAAGAGAAATTACAGATTGCACTGGCCCTCGAGCGTATGGGCGTTGACGTAATGGAAGTCGGCTTTCCGGTCTCCTCGCCCGGCGATTTTGAATCAGTGCAAACCATTGCACGTCAGGTCAAAAATAGCCGCGTTTGTGCGCTGGCACGTTGTGTAGAGAAAGATATTGACGTGGCAGCTGAGTCGTTGAGGGTTGCAGAAGCATTTCGGATCCATACTTTTATTGCGACCTCGCCGATGCATATCGCCACCAAGCTGCGCAGCACCCTGGATGAGGTGATTGAACGCGCAGTGTATATGGTGAAACGCGCACGCAATTACACTGACGACGTCGAATTCTCCTGTGAGGATGCAGGCCGCACGCCGATTGCCGATCTGGCCCGCGTTGTGGAAGCGGCGATCGACGCTGGGGCGAAGACTATCAATATTCCCGATACCGTCGGCTACACCATGCCGTTTGAATTTGGCGGCATTATTCAGGGTCTGTACGAGCGCGTGCCAAATATCGACAAAGCGATCATCTCCGTTCATACCCATGACGATCTGGGTCTGGGCGTCGGCAACGCGCTGGCGGCGGTGCATGCCGGGGCGCGTCAGGTTGAAGGCGCAATGAACGGCATCGGCGAGCGCGCAGGCAACTGCTCGCTGGAAGAAGTGATCATGGCGATTAAAGTTCGCCAGGACATTCTGAACGTACAGACGCGTATCAACCACCAGGAAATCTGGCGCACCAGCCAGATGGTCAGCCAAATCTGCAATATGCCAATCCCGGCGAATAAAGCCATTGTTGGCACCGGTGCCTTCGCCCACTCCTCTGGTATTCACCAGGACGGCGTGCTGAAAAACCGTTCTAATTACGAAATCATGACCCCGGAATCGATTGGCCTGAACCAGGTACAGCTGAACCTGACCTCCCGCTCGGGCCGTGCCGCCGTTAAACACCGGATGGATGAGATGGGCTATCAGGAAAGCGATTACAGCCTGGATAACCTGTACGACGCCTTCCTGAAGCTGGCGGATAAAAAAGGTCAGGTCTTTGACTACGATCTGGAAGCGCTGGCCTTCATTAATAAACAGCAGGAAGAGCCGGAACATTTCCGTCTGGACTTCTTTAGCGTCCAGTCCGGCTCGGCGGATATTGCCACCGCCGCCGTGAAATTAGGCTGTGGCGACGAGATCAAGGCTGAAGCGGCCAATGGCAACGGCCCGGTAGATGCCGTTTATCAGGCGATTAACCGTATTACCGGTTATGACATTGAACTGGTGAAATATAGCCTGACCGCGAAAGGCCACGGCAAAGATGCCCTGGGCCAGGTGGATATCGTGGCTAACTATAACGGCCGTCGGTTCCACGGCGTCGGTCTGACTACCGATATCATTGAATCCTCCGCCAAAGCGATGGTACACGTCCTGAACAACATCTGGCGTGCCGCCGAAGTGGAAAAAGAGTTACAGCGTAAAGCGCAAAATAAAGAGAACAACAAGGAAACTGTGTAATGTCGAAGAACTACCATATTGCCGTTTTGCCGGGTGATGGCATTGGCCCGGAAGTGATGGCGCAAGCCCTGAAAGTACTGGATGCGATCCGCAACCGTTTTAACCTGCGCATTACCACCAGCCACTATGATGTTGGCGGTATTGCGATTGACCGTCACGGCAACCCGCTGCCGCAGGCCACCGTCGCCGGTTGCGAGCAGGCCGACGCGGTATTATTCGGCTCCGTTGGCGGCCCGCAATGGGAACATTTGCCGCCTGCGCAGCAGCCGGAGCGTGGCGCACTGCTGCCGCTGCGTAAGCATTTCAAACTGTTCAGCAACCTGCGCCCGGCTAAGCTGTATCAGGGACTGGAGGCGTTCTGTCCGCTGCGCGCAGACATCGCTGCCAACGGATTTGATATTCTGTGCGTGCGCGAACTGACTGGCGGTATCTACTTCGGTCAGCCGAAAGGGCGCGAAGGCAGCGGCCAGCATGAAAAAGCGTTTGATACCGAGGTTTATCACCGCTTCGAAATCGAACGTATTGCGCGGATTGCGTTTGAGTCTGCCCGCAAGCGCCGCCATAAAGTCACCTCAATCGATAAAGCCAACGTATTGCAGTCATCTATTCTGTGGCGCGAGATCGTTAATGAAATCGCGGGCGACTATCCGGACGTTGAACTGGCGCACATGTACATCGACAACGCGACCATGCAGCTGATTAAAGATCCGTCTCAGTTTGACGTACTGCTGTGCTCAAACCTGTTTGGCGACATTCTGTCCGACGAATGCGCGATGATCACCGGCTCCATGGGGATGTTGCCCTCTGCCAGTCTGAATGAAGAAGGCTTTGGCCTGTATGAACCGGCGGGCGGCTCCGCGCCGGATATCGCCGGAAAAAATATCGCGAATCCCATCGCGCAGATCCTGTCGCTGGCGCTGCTGCTGCGCTACAGCCTGGACGCCGACGATGCGGCAAGCGCGATTGAACATGCGATTAATCGCGCGCTGGAAGAAGGCATCCGTACCGGGGATTTAGCCCACGGCGCGGCGGCTGTCGGTACTGATGAAATGGGTGACGTCATCGCCCGCTATGTGGCTGAAGGGGTGTGATCATGGCTAAGACGCTCTATGAAAAATTGTTTGACGCCCACGTGGTGTATGAAGCGCCAGACGAAACCCCGCTGCTGTATATTGACCGTCATCTGGTCCATGAAGTGACCTCGCCGCAGGCGTTTGACGGCCTGCGTGCGCATGGTCGTCCGGTGCGTCAGCCGGGTAAAACCTTTGCGACGATGGACCACAACGTCTCGACGCAAACCAAAGACATTAACGCTTCGGGCGAAATGGCCCGTATCCAGATGCAGGAGCTGATCAAAAACTGCAAGGAGTTTGGCGTTGAGCTGTACGATCTCAATCACCCTTATCAGGGCATTGTTCACGTCATGGGACCGGAACAGGGCGTAACGCTGCCGGGGATGACTATTGTCTGCGGCGACTCGCACACTGCGACTCACGGCGCATTTGGCGCGCTGGCTTTTGGCATTGGCACGTCAGAAGTGGAACACGTACTGGCAACGCAGACCCTGAAACAGGGCCGCGCAAAAACCATGAAAATTGAGGTTCAGGGCACCGCCGCGCCGGGCATTACCGCCAAAGACATCGTGCTGGCGATCATTGGCAAAACCGGCAGCGCGGGTGGCACCGGCCACGTGGTCGAATTCTGTGGCGATGCTATTCGCGCCCTGAGCATGGAAGGTCGGATGACCCTGTGCAATATGGCAATTGAGATGGGGGCCAAAGCGGGCCTGGTCGCGCCGGATGAGACCACCTTTAATTATGTCAGAGGGCGCCTGCATGCGCCGAAAGGTAAGGATTTTGACGACGCGGTAGCGTACTGGAAAACCCTGAACACCGATGACGGCGCGCATTTTGACAGCGTCGTTACGTTGCAGGCAGAAGAAATTGCGCCGCAGGTGACCTGGGGCACCAACCCCGGCCAGGTGATCTCCGTTAACGAGATCATTCCCGATCCCGCCTCCTTTAGCGATCCGGTTGAACGCGCCAGCGCCGAAAAAGCACTGGCCTATATGGGACTGAAACCGGGCATACCGTTGACTGACGTGGCGATCGATAAAGTGTTTATTGGATCCTGTACCAACTCGCGTATCGAAGATCTGCGCGCGGCGGCGGAAATCGCCCGCGGTCGTAAGGTGGCTCCTGGCGTTCAGGCGCTGGTGGTGCCGGGTTCTGGCCCGGTGAAAGCGCAGGCGGAAGCGGAAGGCCTGGACAAGATTTTCATCGACGCCGGTTTTGAATGGCGTCTGCCCGGCTGCTCCATGTGCCTGGCGATGAACAACGACCGCCTGAACCCCGGCGAGCGTTGCGCGTCCACCAGCAACCGTAACTTCGAAGGTCGTCAGGGTCGCGGCGGACGTACCCATCTGGTTAGTCCGGCAATGGCCGCCGCAGCAGCCATTTCCGGCCATTTTGCCGATATTCGCAGCATCAAATAAGGAAAAACATCATGGCAGAAAAATTTACGCAGCATACTGGCCTGGTGGTTCCGCTGGATGCCGCAAACGTCGATACCGACGCCATTATCCCAAAACAGTTTTTACAGAAGGTGACCCGTACCGGTTTTGGCGCGCACCTGTTTAACGACTGGCGTTTCCTGGACGAACATGGTCAACAGCCCAACCCGGAATTCGTGCTGAACTTCCCGGAATATAAAGGCGCGTCGATTCTGCTGGCGCGGGAAAACTTCGGCTGCGGCTCGTCGCGCGAGCACGCACCGTGGGCGCTGACCGATTACGGCTTCAGGGTTGTCATTGCTCCGAGCTTTGCCGACATTTTTTATGGCAATAGTTTCAACAACCAGCTGCTGCCGGTCACGCTCAGCGATGAACAGGTCGACGAACTGTTTACGCTGGTGCAGGCGAATCCGGGGATAACCTTCGAGGTGGATCTGGAAGCGCAGGTAGTGAAGGCGGGGGATAAAACCTACGGCTTTACTCTCGATGCATTTCGTCGCCACTGCATGCTGAACGGTCTGGACAGCATCGGTCTGACGCTGCAGCACGATAACGCCATTGCCGCCTATGAAAATAAGCAGCCTGCGTTTATGGGGTAAAAAGGGGTGCGTTGAGGCTACTCAAACTTCACGATCGGCGGGGATTACTCCCCGCCTGAGCTCTTAACGTTTAACTTCACAGGCCAACATCACCGTCAACTCTGTATTTCCCCGTTTCAGGTGCAGCTCACACAGCGTGTCGCGCACTATCCAGGTGAATATCAGCATGGTGAAACATACCACCATTAATCCATACAGCAGATTACGTTTCGGCATTCCGGCCTCCGTCGTTGCTTTACAGCAGTTAAGAGGCTATTCTCATGTTGTTCAGGCATGAAACTGGCCTCATTCGATTTATAGTCGGGTGGGGCTTTTCTCTGCATGCCATTCAGCCAGCGCTTCAGGCATACAGCCTCAAGCACCCGCCGCTGACTCTATTCCTGTCGTTACCCGCTGTAACCCCTGCCGTATATTTTTCACGAGTTGCCTTCCAGAATTTTTCTGCTTTTAAGGTTTTGTGCTTGAACGTGACTTCGGCTATCGTCACCATCAGAGAGGGCGATTGATGATGGCAGAAAATAAAATGGATAAATCGGTTAGCGTTAAAAATATTACCTTTCGCGAAGGAGAAACGCGTATTTGCGTCCCCCTGATAGGCAAATCTCTGGAAGAACTACAGCAGCGAGCGCAGGCTCTGACCGACGCGGGTGCCGATATTATTGAATGGCGCGTCGATCACTATGCCGATGTTGCCAGCCCGGAGCGGGTGATGCAGGCGCTACAGGCTATTCACCAGATATTAGCCCCGATACCGCTCATCTTTACGTTTCGCAGCAAAAAAGAAGGCGGAGAAAGCGAACTGCCCGATGAGGCCTACTTCGCTCTGAATCACCTGGCAGCGAGCAGTGGCCTGGTAGATATTATTGATATCGAACTGTTTAATGACGAGACGCGTATTCGGAAGGCCGTTGATGCGGCGCATGCGGCAGGGGTTAACGTCATTATGAGCAGCCATGACTTTGTGAAAACGCCAGCCAAAGAAGAGATTATCCACCGCCTGTGCCGGATGCAGGATCTGGGTGCCGACCTGCCTAAAATCGCCGTTATGCCGCAGTGTGCTGAAGACGTACTGCGACTGCTGGAAGCGACATTAACCATGAATCAACAGCATGCCACGCGCCCTGTCATCACCATGTCGATGGGTAAAATGGGCGGTGTCAGCCGGGTAACTGGTGGCCTCTTTGGTTCTGCAATGACCTTTGGTACCGCGGGTCAGGTCTCTGCGCCCGGGCAGATTGACATCGGTACTCTGCGTGAAATAATGTCGATTCTCTCGTGAAAAGGGTGCATTGAGGCTGCCTTAACATCACGATCGGCGGGGATTGCTCCCCGCCTGAGCTCTTAACGTTTCACTTCACAGGCCAAAATCGCCGCGAACTCTGTATTTCCCCGCTTCAGGTGCAGCTCACACAGCGTGTCGCGCACCATCCAGGTAAATACCAGAACGGTGAAGCACATCACCATTAATCCATACAGCAGATTACGTTTCGGCATTCCGGCCTCCGTCGTTGCTTTCCAGCAGTTAAGAGGCTATTCTCATGTTGCTTAGGCATGAAACTGGCCTCATTCGATTTATAGTCGGGTGGGGCTTTTCTCTGCATGCCATTCAGCCAGCGCTTCAGGCATACAGCCTCAAGCACCCGCCGCTGACTCTATTCCTCTCGTCGCCTGCTGTAATCCCTGCCGTGTCGTTTTTACGAGTTACCTTCCAGAAAATATATCCGGCATTTATCCCTCTTTCACCCGGCTGGTAATGCCTGTCGTGAGTAGCGAGATCGCCGCAATCGCCCAGTAGACCGCCGTATGACCAAAACTTTGCGCCAGCGCCCCCTGAATCATGCCCGCCAGGATCACGCCAGTTGAAATACTATTGGTAAATAATGTGGTCGCCGCCCCTGCCCGACCTGGCATCAGATCCTGAAACCACAGCATACCGATACCCGCCACAATGCCGATAAAGACCGCATTAAAGAGCTGGAGGATCAGTAATGCCTGCTGACTGTGAAAGAAAAGTAACCCGGCATAGAACAGCACCCCAGCCACGGTAGCAACCATCATCATTTTGCGTTTGCCGATGCGCTTAACGTAATAGCCTGCAATAATCATCGCCGGGATTTCCAGACCGGCCGCGGTACCCATCAATATTCCGGCCAGCTTATCTGGCAGGCCTAAATCCTGACTGATCCACAGCGGCATATCGATGATATACATGGTGTTACAGGTCCACATCAGCGTAGAGGCGATAAACAGCATGCGGACGTTGTTATTCCGCCAGCCGCTGACCTGCGTTATCGCCACATCGGCGGGCTGCTCGACTCTCTCTACCGAAGGTAGCATTAGCACAATCAGCGACAGGCTGATTAAAAAAAGGCCGGCGGCGACAGTGAACATGGTGGTAAAGCCATAATTCAGCGCCAGCATAAAGGCCAGCGGCGGGCCGATAACCCATGCCAGCGAGAGCTGCGCACGCATAACCGAGCTGAACATCACCACTTCACGCGCCGAATTATCGGCATATTCCCGGGCCAGCGCGAAAAGCTGTGGCATAGCCGTATTAGCCAGCGAAGCCAGCAGTACACCACAGGTGATCAGCGTCAGATAGTGACGATTGAAGGCGAACAACAGCGCGTTGCCCACCGCCATCAGGCAGCAAAACATAATTAATTTTCGCCTGTCGCCCCGGCTGTCGGAACGTTTTGCCAGCAAAAGACTGATCAGGATCCCGGCGATGGCGTTAACGGTATAAAATAGCCCAACCCAGAACGGTTCTGCTCCAACGTCACGGCTCAAAAACAGGCTCAGCGTGGGTGCCTGCAATGCTCCCGCAATGCCCATCATAAACGCTACGATCATAAATGCGGCATACACACCATTAAGCCGCCGTGCCATCGTCATTACCCAGAGCATGAAATATCCCTTACGCGCACAAGCAAAAATGAAAACGAAAAAAGCCAGCAGAAATAATCTGCTGGCGGGTGATATTACACCAATACTCAGTCACACATGATGTCTGCAAGTCAGCGATGCGTTCAGCGTTCAGGTAATGTTGCCTCCTGAGGATGAACAGAATCAGAGACCGGATTTGTAACGTCCCACTGCATCAGTTCTTCAAGCAACTTCAGTCGCTGCCGTGCGCTCTGACGGGCCAGCCAGGACACTTCCTGTGTTGCAATAAAATAGCGCAGGTAAAACTGACGGGTAGATAACCTCTGCATATTCCACCTCCTTGCTTCATCGCTGATGATTATTGGCTTAATATGGGGATAAATAAATTGCTGGGTTTTCATCAGGAGTTCCCCTTTTATGTCATCTGGCCGTCTGCAACAACAATTCATCCGCCTGTGGCAGTGCTGTGACGGCAAGTCGCAGGAGACCACCCTCAACGAGCTGGCGGAATTGCTGAACTGTTCGCGGCGTCATATGCGCACGCTGCTGAACACCATGCAGGCCCGCGGCTGGCTGACGTGGGAGGCCGAAGCCGGACGCGGCAAGCGGTCACGCCTGACGTTTCTCTATACCGGGCTGGCACTCCAGCAGCAGCGAGCGGAGGATTTGCTGGAGCAGGATCGGATCGACCAGCTGGTTCAACTGGTGGGCGATAAAGCCACGGTGCGTCAGATGCTGGTCTCTCATTTAGGTCGCAGCTTTCGTCAGGGACGGCATATTTTGCGCGTGCTCTATTACCGCCCGATGAAAAGCCTGCTGCCCGGTACCGCCCTGCGCCGCTCGGAAATCCATATGGCAAGGCAGATCTTTAATGCCTTAACCCGGGTAAATGAGGAAAATGGGGAACTGGAAGCCGATATTGCCCACCACTGGCAGCAAATTACGCCGCTGCACTGGCGCTTTTTTGTGCGCCCCGGTATCCATTTTCACCATGGTCGCGAGCTGGAAATGGAGGATATTATTACCTCCCTGCAACGAATCAATCCTCTCCCCCTCTTCTCGCATATCGTCAGTATTCAATCCCCTACCCCCTGGACGCTGGATATTCACCTCACCCAGCCCGATGACTGGCTACCCTGGCTTCTGGGGCATACCTCGGCAATGATCCTGCCGCGCGAATGGGAAACGATGAGCCATTTCTCGAGCCTGCCTGTCGGTACCGGCCCGTATGCGGTCGGGCGTAACAACCAGAATCAGCTTAAGATCCACGCCTTCGACGACTATTTTGGTTTTCGGGCGCTCATTGATGAAGTGAACGTCTGGGTACTACCGGAAATCGGCGAGGAGCCTAATGGTGGCCTGACGCTTCAGGGCACCACGCAGAGTGAAAAAGCGGTAGAAAGCCGTCTTGAGGAAGGATGTTATTACCTGCTATTTGACGCCCGTAGCCCGCGCGGCAGCAATCCAGCCGTGCGCCAGTGGCTGAGCCACCTCTTTCAGCCGGCGAATATGCTGTATCACGCGGGAGAACATTACCAGAGTACCTGGTTCCCGGCCTATGGCCTGCTGCCGCGCTGGCATCACTCGCAGAGTCGCGCCTGTGAAAAACCGGCGGGCCTGGAAACCATCACCCTGACGTATTATCAGGATCACGTTGAACACCGCATGATGGGCGGCATTATGAAGGCGCTGCTGGCCGAACATCAGGTGAAGCTGGAGATTCAGGAGCTGGAGTATGAAGAGTGGCATCGCGGCGAGGCGGTCAGCGACGTCTGGTTAAACAGCGCCAACTTTACCCTCCCCCTCGATTTCTCCTTGTTTGCCTATCTGTACGACGTACCGCTGATCCGCCATTGCATTCCGATTGACTGGGAGGAAGACGCCAGCCGCTGGCGCAGAGGCGAGTTAAATCCGGCCACCTGGAGCCAGCAGTTACAGGTGAATCAGAATATTGTGCCGCTGATCCATCACTGGCTGGTACTTCAGGGGCAGCGCAGTATGCGCGGCCTGCGGATGAACACCCTCGGCTGGTTTGACTTTAAATCCGCCTGGTTTGCGCCGCCGGAGCCATAATGCTTTCCGAAAACTGACAAAATTATTACACTGTTAACGTGCTCAACGGGGTGCTGATAAAAGCTGAGAAAATACCCGTCGAACCTGATCCGGATAATGCCGGCGAAGGGATTTGAGGCTACCGCTCAAAATCCTTTGCCACCCATCTACTGAGGTGCAAAGTGTTAAAAAAATATCTGCCGCTGCTGGCGCTGGTCGCCGCGCCTGTTTTCGCTAAACCGGTACTCACCGTCTACACCTACGACTCGTTCTCCGCCGACTGGGGACCGGGGCCGGTGGTCAAAAAAGCCTTTGAAGCCGACTGCGGTTGCGAGCTGAAGTTCGTGGCGCTGGAAGACGGCGTATCGCTGCTCAACCGCCTGCGTATGGAAGGGAAAAACAGCAAAGCCGACGTGGTGCTGGGGCTGGATAACAACCTGCTGGAAGCCGCCACGCAAACTAAGCTGTTTGCCAAAAGCGACGTGCCGGTCAGCGCGGTTAAGGTGCCGGGCGGCTGGGACAACGATACTTTCGTGCCTTTCGACTACGGCTACTTCGCGTTTGTCTATGACAAAAACAAGCTGAAAAATCCGCCGAAAAGCCTGAAGGAACTGGTGGAAAGCGACCAGAAATGGCGCGTAATTTATGAAGATCCGCGCACCAGCACGCCGGGTCTGGGTCTGCTGCTGTGGATGCAAAAAGTCTACGGTGATAAAACATCAGAAGCCTGGCAGAAACTGGCGGCAAAAACCGTTACCGTGACCAAAGGCTGGAGTGAAGCCTACGGGCTGTTCTTAAAAGGCGAAAGCGATCTGGTGCTGAGCTACACCACCTCTCCGGCCTACCATATTATTGAAGAGAAAAAATCGCAGTACGCGGCCGCGGATTTTGCTGAAGGTCACTATCTCCAGGTTGAAGTCGCGGCCCGTACGGCGGCCAGCAAGCAGCCTGAACTGGCGAAGAAATTCCTTACCTTCATGGTTTCCCCGGCGTTCCAGAATGCCATTCCAACCGGCAACTGGATGTATCCGGTCACTGACGTCACCCTGCCGGCAGGGTTTGCCGATCTGGCAAAACCGAAAACCACGCTGCAGTTTTCCTCGCATGACGTCGCGCAGCAGCGCGCGCAGTGGATTAGCGAATGGCAACGCGCCGTCAGCCGTTAATTCCCGGCTGGCTGATACCGGGCCTCGCCGCCGCCACACTCATGGTGGCGGTGGCGCTGGCCGCATTTCTGGCGCTCTGGATCAGCGCGCCGCAGGCGGCCTGGCGTACGCTGCTTGAGGACAGCTACCTGTGGCACGTGGTGCGCTTCTCCTTCTGGCAGGCGTTTTTGTCGGCGCTGCTGTCGACAGGCCCGGCCATTTTCCTTGCCCGTTCACTCTATCGCCGCCGCTTTCCCGGCAGGATGATGCTGCTGCGCCTGTGCGCGATGACATTGATCCTGCCAGTGTTGGTAGGCGTATTCGGCATTCTGAGCGTCTATGGACGTCAGGGATGGCTGGCGTCGCTGGCGCATCTCTGCGGCCTGGAGTGGACCTTTTCCCCGTATGGTCTGCAGGGCATCCTGCTGGCGCATATCTTTTTTAATTTGCCGATGGCAACCCGCCTGCTGCTTCAGGTGCTGGAGCAGATCCCAGGCGAACAGCGGCAGCTGGCGGCGCAGCTGGGAATGCGCGGCTATGACTTCTTCCGCTTTGTGGAATGGCCGTGGCTGCGTCGGCAGATCCCGCCGGTCGCCGCGCTGATTTTTATGCTCTGCTTCGCTAGCTTTGCTACGGTACTGTCGCTCGGCGGCGGTCCGCAGGCGACAACGATCGAACTGGCGATCTACCAGGCGCTGAATTTTGATTACGATCCTGGCCGCGCGGCGATGCTGGCGCTGATCCAGATGATCTGCTGTCTGGGTCTGGTGCTTTTAAGCCAGCGCCTGAGCAAAGCGATTGCGCCAGGCAATACTCAGCTTAAGGGCTGGCGCGATCCGCAAGACCGCCGCGCCAGTCGGATCGCTGACACACTGCTCATCGCCGCTGCTCTGCTGCTTTTGCTGCCGCCGCTGCTGGCGGTCATCATTGAAGGTGTTAATCGCGATCTTCCTGCTGTTCTGCAACAGCCCGCCATGTGGCAGGCACTGTGGACCTCGCTGCGTATTGCCCTGGCGGCAGGCGTGCTGTGCGTGGTGCTGACCATGATGCTGCTGTGGAGCAGCCGCGAACTTCGCGCCAGAGCGCGTCCGCTGGCAGGTCAGGCGATGGAGCTTTCCGGAATGTTAATTCTCGCCATGCCGGGTATTGTGCTGGCGACGGGATTCTTTTTGCTGCTCAATAACAGCGTAGGGCTACCGCAATCCGCGGATGGTATCGTGATTTTTACCAACGCGCTGATGGCGATCCCCTATGCGCTGAAGGTGCTGGATAATCCAATGCGCGATCTCACCACTCGCTATACGATGCTGTGCCAATCGCTGGGTATGGCGGGTTTTACCCGCCTGAAGGTGCTGGAACTGCGCGCGCTGAAGCGTCCGCTGGCGCAGGCACTGGCGTTTGCCTGCGTGCTGTCAATTGGCGATTTTGGCGTCGTCGCCCTGTTTGGCAACGATGATTTCCGCACGCTACCCTTCTATCTTTATCAGCAAATCGGCTCTTATCGCAGCCAGGAAGGAGCAGTAACCGCTCTGCTACTGCTGCTGCTCTGCTTTACGCTTTTTACCGTTATCGAGAAACTTCCGGGACGCCATGCTGAAACTTACTGATGTTATCTGGCTTTATCAGCATCTGCCGATGCGCTTTACCGTCTCCATCAAACAGGGAGAACAGGTCGCGGTGCTGGGCCCGAGCGGCGCGGGTAAAAGTACGCTGCTCAATCTGATCGCCGGTTTTCTCAGCCCGCAAAGCGGCACCATTATGATTGAAAACCAGGTCCATACCCACACGCCGCCCGCGCGCCGCCCGGTGTCGATGCTGTTTCAGGAAAATAATCTTTTCAGCCATCTCACCGTGCGGCAAAACATTGGTCTGGGGTTAGATCCAGGTCTGAAACTGAACGAGGCGCAGCGGCAGAAACTGCAATTGATTGCCAGTCAAATGGGCCTTGAATCACTGCTCGATCGCCTGCCATCTGAACTCTCCGGCGGCCAGCGCCAGCGGGCAGCGCTGGCGCGCTGTCTGGTACGTGAACAGCCGATACTGCTGCTGGATGAACCGTTTTCTGCCCTCGATCCGGCGCTGCGCCAGGAGATGCTCAGCCTGGTCAACGATGTCTGTCGCCGCCAACACCTGACGCTCTTGATGGTATCGCACAGCGTCGAGGATGCTGCACGCATCGCCGGACGCTCGCTGGTCATCGCCGACGGCAGGATAGCGTGGGATGGCGCAACCGCTGAGCTACTGAGCGGTCGCGCCAGCGCCTCTTCATTACTGGGTATTGCCGGTCACAACCCGGAGTAGAATATCCGCATAGACCGGCATCGACGGATGACGGATCGCCGCAATTAACGCCACCACAGCGATACCGCTGACCAGCGGTGCCAGCCAGATCAGCCGCGCGCGCGGAAAGAGTTGGGAAAGGCGATCGCGGCCGCTTTTCCCGCTGCGCCACAATCGCCAGCACAGCCAGGCGGCAATCCACAACAACAACGCCGCTGTCAGCAGTAGCCATTTAAACCCGCTGCTCTGCGCGTCGGCAGGGATATCAATCGCCGCCCCGGCGAGGATCCCCGGCAGGAAGTAGACCGGCGACCAGAACAGGCAGCCGATAATATTGGGTACTACAAATTTGGCGATCGGCAGATCGAGCATGCCGGCGACCATCGGCACCAGCGGACGCGTCGGCCCGACAAAACGCCCCACCAGGATAGTAAACATGCTGTGCTGATGCAGGGCGTGCTCGGTTTTGTCCAGCAGGGACTTATTCTTTTTCATGAACGACCAGCGGTGCAGCGGCTTTTTAAAGCGCCAGCCCAGCCAGAACGAGATCCAGTCGCCCAGCAAACAGCCCACGATACCCGCCAGCCACGCCTGCCAGAAGTTAACTTCACCGCTGCCGATTAACGCGCCCAGCCCGGCCATCATCACCGTGCCCGGCAGGATCAGTCCCACCAGCGCCAGTGATTCGAGAAAAGCGACCAGCGCGATAGCGATCAGTGAATAACTGGCTGATTGAGTGACAAAATGTTCCAGCAATGCTTGCATAATGTGTCCGTCGGGATTTCTGAAGCAGGGATTCTGCGCAGCGATGCATATCTCGTCAAGGCATCAATTGTCTGAAGTGATTAACGATTATGACAAGCATCCGGACACATCATTCACTTTTTATTCACATCCCGAGCGAAATTCGCTGGGACTGGCACCAGTACATTTCTTGAAAACGCGGGAAAAATAAAGCTGATCCTCAAAGCCAATATTCCTGCCCACGCTGGCGATCGGCATGCGGGTGGTACTGAGCAGAAACTTCGCCTGGCTGATGCGCTGATCCTCACGCCAGCTCAATACGCTGACCCCAAGCTGCTGACGGAAAAGATGCGAGAGCCGGGAGGGCGAAAGACAGACGTGCTGCGCGACGCTGGCAATATCAAAATGGCTGTCGGAAAGATGATCGCTGATGTACTGGCACGCCTCGCGCACCCGGTGATCCAGCGGCGGATGCAGAGATTCATTCACCGCCTCCATCCGGCGCAACAGCAACTGCTCCAGCAGATTAATCGCCAGCAGTTCTGAGTAGCGCCCCGCCCCCTGGCCGGCGTCAATAATCTGGCCGAACAGCTCGCGAAACATTGGCTCATGCGATGCGTCAGGGCGATGGAAACCGGTCTGCGCGAAAATAGTCGGCCACGCCAGCCACTCCTGCCAGTAGGCGCGGGGGCGGAAGTAAACCCACTGGTGATACCACTCCTTTGCCTCCGGATGACGACCGTAGTGGTGGATCTCCCCCGGCGGAAACAGCAGCATATCGCCCGGACGGCAGACAAAATGCTGGCCGTTATTGTCAATGACGCCTTCGCCACGCACGGTCAGGTTAAGGATATATCCCTTCATTCCCAGCGGCCGGTCGATGAAAAAATCCAGGTAGCCGCCCGCCTCAATCGGCGTTAAACCGGCCACCAGATGAGCATTGAATGAATAGCCTGGCAGGAGAGGATCGTTTTGCGTTTCAGCCATTACCACTACACTCCCGATAAAGTTTTAGAAACCAATTGTCCATATTACGATTTAAGGTGGTCAATGCAGGGCAACGTTAACAAAAATATCAAATTCAGCGCATCAACCCGCTCCGGAGAAGCTTCTTCCCCATTAACAGGCTACATAACAGTTTCAAAGTAGTAACAAGAGTGTCTATAAAGAAGGTTGAAAAGTCCACATTGAATATTTGCACGCCGTCACACTTTGCAACGCCATAGCGATTTTGTCCATAAGATTAGCGGTTCCGGCCTGACGCTTTTTTTCGCCAGTCTCTACTGTTTCACCATCACTGTTTTTCTGGATGGAGTAACACGATGGCGATTGCAATTGGCCTCGATTTTGGTAGTGATTCTGTGCGCGCACTGGCGGTGGATTGCGCCACTGGCAAGGAAATCGCCACCAGCGTGGAATGGTATCCGCGCTGGCAGGAGGGCCGTTATTGCGACGCCCCGAATAACCAGTTCCGTCATCATCCACGCGATTATATTGAGTCGATGGAAGCGGCGGTCAAAAGCGTGCTGGCTGAGCTGAGCAATGCGCAGCGCAATGAGGTAGTCGGCATTGGCGTTGACAGCACCGGCTCCACCCCTGCCCCCATTGATGCCGAGGGTCAGGTACTGGCGCTCAGAGCGGAGTTCGCTGACAACCCAAACGCCATGTTTGTACTGTGGAAAGATCATACCTCGGTGGAGGAAGCGGAAGAGATTACCCGCCTGTGCCATACGCCGGGCAAAGAAGATTACTCTCGCTACATCGGCGGTATTTACTCCAGCGAATGGTTCTGGGCCAAAATTCTGCACGTTACCCGTCAGGACAGCGCCGTCGCGCAGGCAGCGGCATCCTGGATCGAATTATGCGACTGGGTACCTGCCCTGCTCTCCGGCACAACGCGCCCTGCCGATATCCGTCGTGGCCGCTGTAGCGCCGGACACAAATCACTGTGGCATGAAGGCTGGGGCGGACTGCCGCCCGCCAGCTTCTTTGATGAGCTGGACCCGCTCCTTAATCGCCATCTGGCGTATCCGATGTTCAGCGAAACGTACACCGCCGATCTGCCGGTCGGCAACCTGAGTGCCGAATGGGCTCAGCGTCTGGGCCTGCCGCAAAGCGTGGTCATTTCCGGCGGCGCGTTTGACTGCCATATGGGCGCAGTCGGCGCGGGCGCGCAGCCTAACGCGCTGGTGAAAGTGATCGGCACCTCCACCTGCGACATTCTGATCGCCGATAAAGACAGCGTTGGCGAGCGCGCCGTGAAAGGTATCTGCGGCCAGGTTGACGGCAGCGTGGTCCCGGATTTCATCGGTATGGAAGCCGGCCAATCGGCGTTCGGCGATATTTATGCGTGGTTCGGCCGTATCCTCGGCTGGCCGCTGGAACAGCTTGCCGCGCAGCATCCTGAACTGAAAGAGCAGATCAAAGCCAGCCAGAAACAACTCCTTCCGGCGCTCACCGAAGCGTGGGCGAAAAATCCTTCGCTCGATCACCTGCCGGTGGTGCTCGACTGGTTTAACGGTCGCCGCACGCCAAATGCCAATCAGCGTCTGAAAGGCGTCATTACCGATCTGAATCTGGCGACCGACGCGCCTGCGCTGTTTGGCGGTCTGATTGCCGCCACTGCCTTCGGCGCGCGTGCCATTATGGAATGCTTTACCGAACAAGGCATTGCGGTCAATAACGTGATGGCGCTTGGCGGTATCGCGCGTAAAAACCCGGTGATTATGCAGGCCTGCTGCGACGTCCTGAACCGCCCGCTGCAAATCGTTGCCTCGGATCAGTGCTGCGCGCTGGGCGCGGCTATCTTCGCCGCCGTGGCAGCAGGCGTGCATACCACAATCCCCGCCGCGCAGGCCAGTATGGCCAGCGCCGTGGAGATCACCCTGCAACCGCGCCCGCAGCAGGCACAGCGTTTTGAACAGCTTTATCGCCGCTATCAGCAGTGGGCGGTGAGCGCCGAACAGCAATACCTCCCTGATTCCGCGCCGGTACAAAAAGCATCGGCCCACCAGACATCTCTGACCTGTTAAGGACATGACAATGACGATTTTTAATAACTATGAAGTATGGTTTGTAATTGGTAGCCAGCATCTTTACGGCCCGGAAACGCTGCGTCAGGTAACGCAGCACGCGGAACATGTGGTTAATGCGCTGAATAGCGAAGGCAATCTGCCGTGCAAGCTGGTGTTAAAACCGCTGGGTACTTCCCCGGATGAGATCACGTCTATTTGCCGTGACGCCAACTACGAAGACAAATGCGCGGGGCTGATGGTCTGGCTGCACACCTTCTCGCCGGCCAAAATGTGGATCAACGGGCTGACGATCCTTAACAAGCCGCTGCTGCAGTTCCATACCCAGTTCAATGCCGCCCTGCCGTGGGACAGCATCGATATGGACTTTATGAACCTCAACCAGACTGCGCACGGCGGCCGTGAGTTCGGTTTCATCGGCGCGCGGATGCGTCTGCAACACAGCGTGGTGACCGGTCACTGGCAGGACAAAGACGCCCACCAGCGTATCGGCGCGTGGATGCGTCAGGCCGTGTCAAAACAGGACACCCGCCATCTGAAAGTGTGCCGCTTTGGCGACAATATGCGTGAAGTGGCGGTGACCGACGGCGATAAAGTCGCGGCGCAGATTAAATTTGGCTTCTCCGTCAATACCTGGGCGGTCGGCGATCTGGTGCAGGTGGTTAATGCGGTCAGCGATGGCGATATCAGCGCGCTGGTCGACGAATATGAAAGCAGCTATCGCCTGACGGAAGCAGCGCAGATCCACGGCGATAAACGACAGAACGTGATCGACGCGGCGCGTATCGAACTCGGGATGAAGCGCTTCCTCGAAGAGGGCGGTTTCCATGCCTTCACCACCACGTTTGAAGATTTACACGGCCTGAAACAGCTTCCGGGTCTGGCCGTACAGCGTCTGATGCAGCAGGGCTACGGCTTTGCGGGCGAAGGCGACTGGAAAACCGCCGCTCTGTTACGCATCATGAAGGTGATGTCAACCGGTCTACAGGGCGGCACCTCATTTATGGAGGATTACACCTACCACTTTGAGAAGGGCAACGATCTGGTGCTCGGCTCACATATGCTGGAAGTGTGTCCGTCTATCGCCGTGGATGAAAAACCGATCCTCGAGGTTAAGCCGCTCGGTATCGGCGGCAAGGCCGATCCGGCCCGTCTGATTTTCAATACCAAAACCGGCCCGGCGATCGCCGCCAGCCTTATCGATCTCGGCGATCGCTTCCGCCTGCTGGTCAACTGCGTGGATTCTGTAGAAACCCCGCACGATCTGCCGAAGCTGCCGGTCGCCAATGCGCTGTGGAAAGCCCAGCCGGATCTCCCAACCGCCTCAGAAGCGTGGATTATCGCCGGTGGCGCGCACCATACCGTCTTCAGCCATGCGCTGACCCTGGACGATATGCGCCAGTTTACCGATCTGCACGATATTGAAATCGCCGTCATTGATAACGATACCCGCCTGCCCGCGTTTAAAGACGCGCTGCGCTGGAACGAAGTCTATTTCGGCTCAAAACGCTAACCGCAATGCCCGGTGGCGCTGCGCTTACCGGGCCTACAATGCGTCCTTCGTTATGGACCCCCTCATCCGGCAGGGAAACCAACGAACGTAGGCCGGATAAGCGAAGCGCCATCCGGCAGAGAGACCACCGACTGTAGGCCGGATAAGCGAAGCGCCATCCGGCAGGGAGAGCAACATGCCAGAAGATCTCAAACGTCAGGTACTGGAAGCGAACCTGGCCTTACCAGAACACAATCTGGTAACCCTCACCTGGGGTAACGTCAGCGCCGTCGATCGCGAGCGCGGCGTCTTTGTCATTAAACCTTCCGGCGTCGATTACGGCGTAATGAAAGCCGAAGATATGGTAGTGGTCAGCATCGCCACTGGCGAAGTGGTCGAAGGCAGCAAAAAACCGTCATCCGACACGCCAACGCATCGCCTGCTATACCAGGCTTTCCCTACCATTGGCGGCATTGTGCATACCCACTCGCGCCACGCGACCATCTGGGCACAGGCGGGGCAGTCCATTCCGGCCACCGGCACCACCCACGCTGACTATTTCTACGGCACTATCCCCTGCACGCGCAAAATGACCGATGCGGAAATCAACGGCGAATATGAATGGGAAACCGGTAACGTCATTGTTGAAACCTTCGAAAAACAGGGCATCGACGCTGCACAAATGCCGGGCGTGCTGGTTCACTCCCACGGCCCGTTCGCATGGGGTAAAAACGCCGAGGACGCGGTGCATAACGCTATCGTGCTGGAAGAAGTGGCTTATATGGGCATTTTCTGCCGCCAGCTCGCGCCGCAGTTACCGGATATGCAGCAAACGCTGCTGGATAAGCACTATCTGCGCAAACACGGAGCGAAGGCGTATTACGGGCAGTAAACGCCTTATGCCGCTGTTGCGTTTCCGGCGGCACGTCGCTCACGCGGATATTGATAATGAATCTAGCCGGGGCACATGAATACGCCCCGGCAAAAAAGCTTGCGTGTTCCCGGCAACAAACCGATCTTTTCTGAAAATGGATCCCTCATCGCATTTCTTGTCTTCTCGTTTTATTTGCCTCTTTTGCGACTAAAAGTAATCATGCTATTTTAGCGCCGTTAAATCAGAGGTAATGATCATGACGGAAACAAAATATACACTTAACAAATCAATCATCACAAAATCATTAATAAAAGATAACTATTTTATTTTTGCCACCATCCCTTGCAGCGTACTTTTATTAGTTATTATTGCCTGCTTTCTGGGGCTGCCGATCGTGGAGATGATTGTCAAAGGCGTTGTCGTTGTGATCATCGCCGAAGTCTGCGTCCTGGTACCGATTTACTCCTGGGCCTGCTGGCGTAAATCCACTACGCCTGCGGAGATCGTTATAACTCCAGGCCATATTCGTATTGATAACCTTAGCTGGCCGCTTAGCGAAATAGCGGTTTTGCAATTAACCCCTAATATTCATTCCAGAAATGAAAAGTATTATTTAACAGTGATCGAAACCACCGGGAAAAGACATCGCTACTATTTAGGATCTGGCGTAGCCTCAGAAGAAACTGTTTTTGAACAATATCCATTATTTTGCGATCATATTGCTTTTTTATGCAAAGATAACCCTGGTCAATTTCAGGCAGCGTAATATCATTAAAGGCGGGCGGGGATGAAACTCAAATATGCAGGCCGGGCAGGATTCCTTACCATCGCGGTTATTGCCGCTGTATTTATTTATAACGCCATCGCCATTTATCATTTCAGCCTGCAGGATCAAACGCAAAAAGCCGACTGCGCCATCGTCGCGGGCGCGGGCGTTCAGGGTGACCAGCCGTCGCTGGTGTTTCAGGCGCGGCTCGATCACGCCGTTCATCTCTGGCAACAGGGGCTGGTGCAGGTGGTTATCTTAACCGGTGGCCTCAGCCCTCATGCACAGCTATCCGACGCCGCTATCGCCCGCCAGTATCTGCTGGCGCAGGGGATACCTGCCTCAGCCATCCTGATGGAAGAGACCTCAACAAAAACCCGCGAAAACGTAAAAAACGCCGCAGCGCTGATGCAGAAACAGCATTTAACGACCGCTCTGATGGTCAGCGATCCTCTGCATATGCATCGCTTAATGCTGATGGCCTGGGATAACAATATTCGGGCCTGGTCTTCCCCAACGCCTGGTTCGCAGTTCCGCAGCTGGTCTACTCGTTTTCCGATGCTGGCACAGGAGTCGTTGTGGTATACCGGCTATCGTCTCTGGCGCCTGATGCCGCAGACCGCTGTACAAAAAGTCAGTACCCCGTCTTAAAAAAGGTTATAATAACGTCTGATTTTATTGACGAGAATTGAGCGTGGCGCAGGCGCGAGAAGGCTTTATTTTAACCCGGCACTGGCGGGATACTCCGCAGGGGACGGAAGTGACATTCTGGCTGGCGACGGACAACGGTCCGCTGCACGTCACCCTGCCGCCGCAGGAATCCGTGGCCTTTATTGCTGCCGACCACGTCGCGCGCGCGCAGCAAACGTTAAGCGCCGAACACGGATTTCGCCTCACGCCGCTTGAACTAAAAGATTTTCACCGTCGCCCGGTTTACGGTCTGTACTGCCGCTCTCACCGCCAGTTAATGAACTATGAAAAACGGCTGCGCGACAACGGCGTTACCGTATACGAAGTGGACGTGCGCCCGCCGGAGCGCTTCCTGATGGAGCGTTTTATTACTGCGCCTGTCTGGGTTGACGGTGATGAGCAGAATGGCGCACTGATTAACGCCCGCCTGAAACCCAATCCGCACTATCGGCCACCGCTGAAATGGGTATCGCTGGATATCGAAACGACCCGCCACGGCGAGTTGTACTGTATTGGTCTTGAAGGCTGCGGTCAGCGCGTAGTGTATATGCTTGGCCAGCCCAGCGGTGAAGATCCGGCGCTCGACTTTCATCTGGAGTATGTTGCCAGCCGTCCGCAGCTGCTGGAAAAACTTAATGCCTGGTTTGCCGAGCACGATCCGGACGTGCTGATCGGCTGGAACGTGGTGGGATTTGACTTACGCATGCTGCAAAAGCATGCCGAACGCTACCGCATTCCACTGCGCCTGGGACGCGGTAATAGCGAGCTGGAGTGGCGCGAACACGGATTTAAAAACGGCGTGTTTTTCGCGCAGATGAACGGCCGGGTGATCATCGACGGCATTGACGCGCTGAAATCAGCCTTCTGGAACTTCTCGTCATTCTCGCTGGAATCGGTGTCGCGAGAGCTGCTGGGCGAAGGGAAATCAATTGATAACCCGTGGGACCGGATGGACGAAATTGACCGTCGTTTCGCCGAAGATAAACCTGCATTAGCTACGTATAACCTTAAAGACTGCGAACTGGTAACCCGCATCTTCCATAAAACGCAGATCATGCCGTTTTTGCTGGAACGGGCGACGGTCAACGGTCTGCCGGTCGATCGCCACGGCGGATCGGTCGCCGCCTTCAGCCACCTCTATTTTCCACGAATGCATCGCGCCGGGTACGTGGCGCCAAATATGGGTTCGGTGCCGCCGCAGGCCAGTCCCGGCGGCTACGTGATGGATTCCCGGCCTGGCCTGTATGATTCGGTGCTGGTACTGGACTATAAAAGCCTGTATCCGTCGATTATCCGCACCTTTCTGATCGACCCGGTCGGGCTGATCGAAGGCATGGCGCAGCCCGATCCCACCCACAGCACCGAAGGTTTTCTCGACGCGTGGTTTTCCCGCGACAAACACTGTCTGCCGGAGATCGTCAGCCAAATCTGGCACGGGCGAGAAGAAGCCAAACGTCAGGGCAACAAGCCATTGTCGCAGGCGCTGAAGATCATTATGAACGCCTTCTACGGCGTGCTCGGCACCAGCGCCTGCCGCTTTTTCGATCCGCGTCTGGCCTCGTCGATCACCATGCGCGGCCACGCGATCATGCGTCAGACCAAAGCCCTGATCGAAGCGGAAGGTTATGACGTCATCTACGGCGACACAGACTCCACCTTTGTCTGGCTCAAACGTTCCCACAGTGAAGATGACGCCGCGCAGATCGGTCAGACGCTGGTGAAAAAAGTGAATGCCTGGTGGAAGGCGGAGCTGAAAAAAGAGAACCTGACCAGCGCGCTGGAGCTGGAGTTTGAGACCCATTTCTGCCGCTTTCTGATGCCAACCATTCGCGGTGCCGATACCGGCAGCAAAAAACGCTATGCCGGACTGATTCAGGAAGGGGAAAAACAGCGGATGGTCTTTAAAGGGCTGGAAACCGTGCGCACCGACTGGACGCCGCTGGCGCAGCAGTTCCAGCAGGAGCTGTACCTGCGTATTTTCCGCCGCGAACCGTATAAGGAATTTGTGCGTGAAACCATCGACAAACTGCTGGCGGGCGAACTGGACGAACGGCTGGTTTATCGCAAACGTCTGCGGCGTCCGCTGAGCGAATATCAGCGCAATGTACCGCCACACGTGCGCGCCGCGCGGCTGGCAGATGAAGAGAATCTGAAGCGTGGCCGCGCCGCCCAGTATCAAAATCGCGGGACCATCAAATACGTCTGGACCACTAACGGGCCGGAGCCGGTTGATTACCAGCGTTCACCCTTAGATTACGATCACTACCTGACCCGCCAGCTTGAGCCGGTCGCCGAAGGGATACTCCCCTTTATGAACGATAATTTTGCTACACTAGTGACGGGGCAACTGGGGCTATTTTGATACGTGACGAATCCGCTGCCATCCAGTACCATAGCGCCCTTTCCATTCCTGGACCCAATTCAGATCGCTGCTACCTTCGGATGGCAGAGGTCGGTTATTGCCTGCAATCAAAGAGATAGAGCCGAACACATATGCCTTTTACACTTGGTCAACGCTGGATCAGCGACACCGAAAGCGAACTAGGACTTGGTACTGTTGTCGCGATGGACGCGCGAACTGTCACGCTATTATTTCCGGCTACCGGAGAAAACCGCCTGTATGCGCGCAGCGATTCTCCCGTGACCCGCGTTATGTTCAATCCGGGCGATACCGTAACAAGTCATGAAGGCTGGCAGCTGCACATTGATGACGTAAAAGAAGAAAATGGCCTGCTCGCCTATACCGGTACGCGCCTGGATACTGACGAAAAAGACGTTCTGCTGCGCGAAGTGTTTCTCGACAGCAAACTGGTGTTCAGCAAACCGCAGGATCGCCTGTTCGCCGGGCAAATCGACCGTATGGATCGCTTTTCACTGCGTTATCGGGCGCGTAAATACCAGAGCGAACAGTACCGCATGCCGTACAGCGGCCTGCGCGGCCAGCGTACCAGCCTGATCCCCCATCAGCTCAACATTGCCCATGACGTTGGCCGCCGCCACGCACCGCGCGTGCTGCTGGCAGATGAAGTTGGTTTGGGTAAAACCATTGAAGCCGGGATGATCCTGCATCAGCAACTGCTGTCCGGCGCGGCTGAGCGTGTCCTGGTGGTGGTGCCGGAAACGTTGCAGCATCAGTGGCTGGTAGAAATGCTGCGTCGCTTCAACCTGCGCTTTGCGCTGTTCGACGATGAGCGTTATGCCGAAGCGCAGCACGATGCCGACAATCCGTTTGAAACCGAACAACTGGTGATCTGCTCGCTGGACTTCGTGCGTCGTAATAAACAGCGCCTTGAACATCTGTGTGATGCCGAGTGGGATCTGCTGGTAGTCGATGAAGCGCACCATCTGGTGTGGAGTGAAGACGCACCGAGCCGCGAATATAGCGCCATTGAAGAACTGGCCGGTCACGTACCGGGCGTCCTGCTGCTGACCGCCACGCCGGAACAGCTCGGAATGGAAAGCCACTTTGCGCGCCTGCGCCTGCTGGATCCGGATCGCTTCCACGACTTCGCGCAGTTTGTGGAAGAACAAAATAACTACCGTCCGGTCGCCGACGCGGTCGCCCTGCTGCTGGCGGGTAATAAGCTCAGCGACAGCGAACTGAATATGCTCGGTGAACTCATCGGCGAACAGGATATTGAACCGCTGCTGCAAACGGCGAACAGCGACCGCGACGGCGCACAGTCCGCCCGTCAGGAACTGGTCTCTATGCTGATGGACCGTCATGGCACCAGCCGCGTGCTGTTCCGCAACACCCGTAACGGAGTGAAAGGCTTTCCGAAGCGCGAACTGCATACCATCAAACTGCCGTTGCCAACGCAGTACCAGACCGCAATTAAAGTCTCCGGCATCATGGGCGCGCGCAAAAGCGCGGAAGACCGGGCGCGGGACATGCTCTACCCGGAGCAAATTTATCAGGAATTTGAAGGTGATACTGGTACCTGGTGGAACTTCGATCCGCGCGTCGAATGGCTGATGGGCTATCTGACCAGCCACCGCTCGCAGAAAGTGCTGGTGATTTGTGCCCAGGCCACCACGGCGCTGCAGCTGGAGCAGGTGCTGCGCGAGCGCGAAGGCATCCGCGCCGCGGTCTTCCACGAAGGTATGTCGATCATCGAACGTGACCGCGCCGCCGCGTGGTTTGGCGAAGAAGACAGCGGCGCGCAGGTGCTGCTGTGCTCGGAAATCGGCTCTGAAGGGCGTAACTTCCAGTTTGCCAGCAACCTTGTGATGTTTGACCTGCCGTTTAACCCGGACCTGCTGGAGCAGCGTATCGGTCGTCTGGACCGTATCGGTCAGGCGCACGATATTCAGATCCACGTTCCTTACCTGGAGAGAACCGCGCAGTCGGTACTGGTTCGCTGGTATCACGAAGGCCTTGATGCGTTTGAGCATACCTGCCCGACCGGCCGCGCGATTTATGACACGGTGTATAACGACCTGATTACGTATCTGGCAGCACCGGAAAACACCGATGGTTTTGACGATCTGATCAAATCCTGCCGCGCGCAGCACGACGCGCTGAAAGCCCAGCTTGAACAGGGGCGTGACCGTCTGCTGGAAATCCACTCCAACGGCGGGGAGAAAGCGCAGGCGCTGGCAGAGAGTATTGAAGAACAGGATGATGATACCAGCCTGATCGCCTTCGCCATGAACCTGTTTGACATCGTCGGCATTAACCAGGATGACCGCGGTGAAAACCTGATTGTCCTGACGCCATCCGATCACATGCTGGTGCCGGATTTCCCCGGTCTGCCGGAAGATGGCTGCACCATTACGTTTGAGCGTGATATTGCGCTGTCGCGTGAAGATGCGCAGTTTATTACCTGGGAGCACCCGCTGATCCGTAATGGTCTGGATCTGATCTTGTCCGGTGATACCGGCAGCAGCACCATTTCACTGCTGAAAAACAAGGCGCTGCCGGTGGGCACGCTGCTGCTGGAACTGATCTACGTTGTCGAAGCACAGGCCCCGAAACAGCTCCAGCTTAACCGCTTCCTGCCGCCGACGCCGGTGCGCATGCTACTGGACAAAAACGGCACCAATCTGGCGGCGCAGGTCGAATTTGAGACCTTTAACCGCCAGCTCAGCGCGGTTAACCGTCATACCGGTAGCAAGCTGGTTAACGCCGTACAGCAGGAGGTTCACGCCATTCTGCAACAGGGCGAAGCGCAGATTGAAAAAGCCGCCCGCCAGCTTATTGATGCAGCGCGCAGCGAGGCCGACGAGAAATTGTCTGCTGAACTGTCGCGCCTGGAAGCACTGAAAGCGGTCAATCCGAACATCCGTGAGGATGAGCTGGAGGCCATCGACAGCAACCGCCAGCAGGTGATGGAAAGCCTGAACCAGGCGGGCTGGCGTCTGGACGCGCTGCGTCTGATTGTCGTCACGCATCAGTAACGGAAAAGCACATGGGGATGGAAAACTACAATCCGTCGCAGGAGCCCTGGCTGGTCGTTCTGTACCAGGATGAACACATTATGGTGGTCAACAAGCCGAGCGGCCTGTTGTCGGTGCCGGGGCGTCTTGAGGAGCACAAGGACAGCGTGATGACGCGTATTCAGCGTGATTATCCGCAGGCCGAATCCGTGCATCGTCTGGACATGGCGACCAGCGGCGTGATTGTGGTGGCGCTGACCAAAGCTGCCGAGCGGGAGCTGAAACGCCAGTTTCGCGAGCGCGAGCCGAAAAAACAGTACGTGGCGCGGATCTGGGGCCATCCGGCGAAAGCAGAAGGTCTGGTGGATTTGCCGCTGATCTGCGACTGGCCGAACCGGCCAAAGCAGAAAGTCTGTTTTGAGACCGGTAAGGCGGCGCAGACGGAGTATGAGGTGGTGGAGTACGCGGCGGATAATACCGCTCGCGTAGTGCTGAAGCCGATTACCGGGCGCTCGCATCAGCTGCGCGTGCATATGCTGGCGCTCGGTCATCCGATCCTCGGCGACCGGTTCTACGCCACGCCAGAGGCGCTGGCGTTAGCGCCACGCCTGCTGCTACACGCGCAGATGCTGACTATTACCCATCCGGCGTATGGCAGTTCGATGACGTTTAAGGTGCCGGCGGATTTTTGACAACGGTCCTTGTTGGCGTTAGCAAGGAGCCATAATGCCCGGTGGCGCTACGCTTACCGGGCCTACAGTTATTAGGCAACCCTCTGATATTGTGAATTTTGTAGGCCGGGTAAGGCGAAGCCGCCACCCGGCATTATGATGGGATAATGGCATTGATTTCGTGCCACGTTGTCGACCTTACTTAAACCCTTTCTGCTCTTTAATCAGCTCGTACGCCTTCTGGATCTCCTGCGCTTTTTGCTTCGCCATCTCCATCATCTCCGGTGGCAGACCCTTTGCTACCAGCTTGTCAGGATGATGTTCGCTCATCAGCTTGCGGTAGGCACGCTTGATGGTGGTCCCGTCATCGGTCGGCTTCACGCCCAGCACGTTACAGGCATCCTCCAGCGTCGGTCCGCGCTGCGCCTGATGCCAGCCACCGCCGGACTGCTGCTGGTGCTGATATCCGCCGCCAAACTGCGCCCCACCCTGCATCATGCGCAGGAACTGATCGAACTGCGCGCGGGAAATCCCTAACTCCTCGGCAATTACGTACAGCACCTCACGTTCATTCGGGTGCAATTGTCCATCCGCAAACGCCGCCTGGATTTGAATTTCCAGAAACATCCTAATCAAATCGGCACGGCCAAAACAGATGCTTCGGAAAGCGCGCATTTTTTCACGCAGCGGGTAGTTGTCCGCTTTACCCGTGCGAAATGCCTGCTGCGCAGCGCTACGTGATTCGCCGTGCAGATTCATGCGATCCATAAAGACGCTGGCAATCTGAATATCCGCTTCCGTCACGCGGCCTTTCGATTTGGTTAAATGCCCCATCACCTCAAAGGTGGTGGCAAAAAATAGCGATTGTCGCTCCTGTTGATTGGCAAACCAGTTCAGCCGACGGCTTCGCGCCTTATCAAACATATGGCCTATCAGCAGTCCCAGCACCGCGCCCCAGAAGCCGCCGCCCATCATTAATGCCACTGCCACGCCAATCACTTTGCCCCAATACTGCATATACTCCCCAAATCGTCATGCCTGCGACTAAAATATGTTTTATCATACCCGTCATTCAATGCCGTGCCTAACACAAGGGCATGAAACGGGCAGGATTAAGACTAGCGCGATGCGGATGAGTAAGTTAGTCTCTGACCGTTTGCTAGTCGCTACGCCACTGATGACGGAACAACATATAAAACGTATGAAAAAACGTATTCCCACCCTTCTGGCCACCATGATCGCCAGCGCCCTGTATAGTCAGCAGGGTATGGCCGCCGATCTCGCCTCGCAGTGTATGCTGGGCGTGCCGAGCTATAACCGTCCTCTGGTGGAGGGCGAGCCGAACGAATTACCGGTCACGATCAATGCCGATCATGCCAAAGGAAATTATCCCGATAACGCCGCGTTTACCGGCAATGTGGATATCAATCAGGGCAACAGCCGCCTCCAGGCCGATGAAGTCCAGCTTCATCAGAAAGAAGCCGCAGGACAGCCTGAGCCAGTGCGTACCGTCGATGCGCTTGGCAACGTGCATTACGACGATAACCAGGTGATCCTTAAAGGGCCGAAAGGCTGGGCTAACCTGAACACCAAAGATACCAATATCTGGGAAGGCGACTATCAGATGGTGGGCCGTCAGGGGCGCGGGAAAGCGGATCTGATGAAACAGC
This sequence comes from Superficieibacter sp. HKU1, assembly GCF_029319185.1. Taxonomy (NCBI): domain Bacteria; kingdom Pseudomonadati; phylum Pseudomonadota; class Gammaproteobacteria; order Enterobacterales; family Enterobacteriaceae; genus Superficieibacter; species Superficieibacter sp. HKU1. The sequence goes on along the minus strand of NZ_CP119754.1, from coordinate 902,034 downwards.
GTGGCGAAAACCGCTACACCATCCTGGAAAACGGCACCTTTACTTCATGCTTGCCAGGTTCGAATACCTGGAGCGTGGTGGGCAGCGAAGTGATCCACGATCGTGAAGAACAGGTTGCGGAAATCTGGAACGCCCGCTTTAAGCTCGGTCCGGTTCCGGTCTTTTACAGTCCCTATCTGCAATTGCCGGTAGGTGACAAACGTCGTTCTGGTTTCCTGATCCCCAACGCCAAATACAGCAGCAAGAACTACTTTGAGTTCACCCTGCCGTATTACTGGAATATTGCGCCCAACATGGACGCCACTATCACGCCGCACTATATGCACCGCCGTGGCAACGTGATGTGGGAGAACGAATTCCGCTATCTGACGCAGGCGGGCTCAGGTCTGATGGAACTGGACTACCTGCCGTCAGATGACGTTTATCAGGACGACCACGATAAAGAAGGCAGCCGCCATCGCTGGCTGTTCTACTGGCAACACGGCGGCGTTCTTGACCAGGTATGGCGTTTTAACGTCGACTACACCAAAGTCAGCGACTCTAACTATTTTAACGACTTTGACAGCAAATACGGTTCCAGTACCGACGGCTATGCCACGCAGAAATTCAGCCTTGGCTATGCGGTGCAGAACTTTGACGCCACCGTTTCCACCAAACAGTTCCAGGTCTTCAGCGATCAGAACAACAGCAGCTACTCCGCAGAGCCGCAGCTCGACGTCAACTATTATCAAAACGATGTCGGTCCGTTTGATACCCGTATTTATGGCCAGGCAGTGCACTTCGTTAATACCGAAAGTAACCAGCCGGAAGCGACACGTCTGCACCTTGAACCGACCATCAACCTGCCGCTGTCTAACGGCTGGGGAAGCGTGAATACCGAAGCCAAACTGCTGGCAACGCACTATCAGCAGACCAACCTGGATACCTATAACCGCAATAATACCAACCAGCTTGATGACTCGGTCAACCGCGTGATGCCGCAGTTCAAAGTCGATGGCAAAATGATTTTCGAGCGCGATATGAACTGGGCTGAAGGCTATACCCAGACTCTTGAACCGCGCGCCCAGTACCTTTATGTGCCCTATCGTGACCAGAGCCACATCAATAACTACGACTCATCATTACTGCAATCAGACTACACCGGTCTGTTCCGCGACCGTAGCTATGGCGGCCTTGACCGTATCGCGTCGGCAAATCAGGTGACCACCGGCGTGACCTCGCGAATTTATGATGATGCCGCCGTGGAACGTTTTAACGTTTCTGTCGGTCAAATCTACTACTTCACCGAGTCGCGCACCGGTGATGACGACAATATTAAATGGGAAGATGACGACCAAACCGGCTCGCTGGTGTGGGCAGGTGATACTTACTGGCGCATCTCCGATCGCTGGGGCCTGCGTGGCGGCGTACAGTACGATACGCGACTGGACAACGTTGCCACCAGCAGCAGTACCATTGAATATCGTCGTGATCAGGATCGGATGTTACAGCTGAACTACCGTTACGCCAGCCCGGAATATATTCAGGCGACGCTGCCGTCATACGCCACGTCGGATGAGTATAAAGAGGGGATTTCTCAGGTTGGCGCGGCGGGCAGCTGGCCTATTGCCGATCGCTGGTCGGTGGTGGGCGCATGGTATTTCGATACCAACGAGAAAAAAGCCGCTGACCAGATGGTTGGCGTGCAATATAACTCCTGCTGTTATGCGATCCGCGTCGGTTACGAGCGTAAACTTAACGGCTGGGAAAACGACCAAAGCGTGTACGATAACGTCATCGGCTTTAATATTGAACTGCGTGGCCTGAGTTCGAACTATGGTCTGGGCACACAGCAGATGCTGCGCTCGAACATTTTGCCTTACCGTAGCTCTCTGTAATGCAGTTGTTTGAAAACGTAATCCGCATTGCGGTTAATTGAAATGGAAAATGTATGAAGAACTGGAAAACGCTGCTTCCTGCTTTCGCCCTTGCACTGGTGGTGAATTCAGGGTTCGCTGCCCCACAGGTTGTCGATAAGGTAGCAGCCGTCGTCAATAACGGCGTCGTTCTTGAAAGCGACGTTGATGGCCTGATGCAGTCGGTAAAAATGAACGCGGGTCAGGCCGGGCAGCAGCTGCCGGACGACGCCACGCTGCGTCACCAAATCCTCGAACGCTTGATCATGGATCAGATCATCCTGCAAATGGGACAAAAGATGGGAGTGAAAATCTCCGATCAGCAGCTCGACGAGGCTATTGCCAATATCGCTAAACAAAACAACATGACGCTGGATCAGATGCGCAGCCGCCTGGCTTACGATGGGCTGGATTACAACACCTATCGCAGCCAGATCCGCAAAGAGATGACCATCTCTGAAGTGCGTAACAACGAAGTGCGTCGTCGCGTCACCGTACTGCCGCAGGAAGTGGACTCCCTGGCGAAGCAGATCGGCAACCAGAACGATGCCAGCACCGAGCTTAACCTGAGCCACATCCTGCTGCCGCTGCCGGAAAATCCGTCTTCTGAGCAGGTCAGCGAAGCCCAGGAACAGGCAAACTCCATTATCGAGCAGGCCCGTAACGGCGCTGACTTCGGCAAACTGGCTATCAGCTATTCTGCCGATCAGCAAGCCTTACAGGGCGGGCAAATGGGCTGGGGCCGTATTCAGGAACTGCCTGGACTCTTCGCGCAGGCGCTGAGCACGGCGAAAAAAGGCGATATCATCGGCCCAATCCGTTCCGGCGTCGGCTTCCATATCCTGAAAGTTAACGATATGCGCGGTCAGAATCAGAACATCTCTGTGACCGAAGCCCATGCCCGTCATATTCTGCTGAAACCGTCACCGATCATGACCGACGATCAGGCGCGCCTGAAGCTGGAAGAAATTGCCGCGGACATTAAGAGCGGTAAAACCACGTTTGCTAACGCGGCGAAAGAGTTCTCTCAGGATCCAGGTTCGGCAAACCAGGGCGGCGATCTGGGTTGGGCAACGCCAAATATGTACGATCCGGCGTTCCGCGATGCGCTGATGAAACTCAATAAAGGCCAGATGAGCGCCCCGGTGCACTCCTCCTTCGGCTGGCACCTGATCGAACTGCTGGATACGCGGCAGGTTGATAAAACGGACGCGGCGCAGAAAGACAAAGCCTACCGTATGCTGATGAACCGGAAGTTCTCAGAAGAAGCGGCCACCTGGATGCAGGAACAGCGTGCAACGGCCTACGTCAAAATTCTGAGCGAATAATGGCGTATCCTCACCGTGTGGTGATCACTCCCGGCGAACCCGCCGGGATTGGCCCGGACCTTGTGGTCCAGCTTGCACAGCGCGACTGGCCGGTAGAACTGGTTGTTTGCGCCGATGCAACCCTCCTGACAGACCGGGCAGCGATGCTCGGTCTTCCGCTTTCTCTACGCCCTTACAATGCCTCAGAACCGGCGCAGCCGCAGCGCGCGGGAACGCTGACGTTGCTACCTGTTGCACTGCGTACTCCTGTCGTCGCGGGCCAACTCAGCGTGGAAAACGGCCACTACGTAGTAGAAACGCTGGCCCGCGCCTGCGATGGCTGCCTGAGCGATGAGTTTGCCGCGCTGATCACCGGCCCCGTGCATAAAGGGGTGATCAACGATGCAGGCATTCCTTTCACCGGGCATACCGAGTTTTTTGAAGCGCGTGCGCAGGCAGAAAAAGTGGTGATGATGCTGGCGACGGAAGCAATGCGCGTGGCGGTGGCGACGACGCATTTGCCGCTACGAGATGTCGCCGATGCGATCACCCCGGATTTGCTGCGCGAGGTCATTACCATTCTGCATGGCGATCTTCAGAACAAGTTCGGTATTAGCCATCCGCACGTGCTGGTATGCGGCCTGAACCCCCATGCGGGTGAAGGCGGTCATATGGGTACAGAGGAGATCGACATTCTGATCCCGGTGCTGGAAGAGATGCGCGCCAAAGGCATGAACCTGAGCGGGCCGCTGCCCGCCGACACGTTATTTCAGCCCAAATACCTCGATCATGCAGACGCCGTACTGGCGATGTACCACGATCAGGGTCTCCCCGTGCTAAAATACCAGGGCTTTGGCCGGGGCGTAAATATCACCCTCGGCTTGCCCTTTATTCGTACTTCCGTTGACCACGGCACCGCGCTGGAACTGGCGGGCCAGGGGAAAGCGGATGTCGGCAGTTTTATTACGGCGCTTAAACTCGCCATCAAAATGATTGTTAATACTAAATGAATAATCGAGTCCATCAGGGCCACTTAGCCCGTAAACGCTTCGGGCAGAACTTCCTCAACGATCGGTTCGTGATCGACAGCATTGTCGCGGCCATTAATCCGCAAAAAGGTCAGGCGATGGTCGAAATCGGCCCGGGCCTTGCCGCATTGACCGAACCTGTCGGCGAACGTCTTGATAAAATGACGGTGATCGAGCTGGACCGCGATCTGGCAGCCCGTCTGCAAACGCATCCGTTCCTCGGGCCGAAACTGACAATTTATCAGCAGGATGCGATGACCATGAACTTCGGCGCGCTGTCGCAGGAGCTGGGGCAGCCGCTGCGCGTGTTTGGCAACCTGCCGTACAATATCTCCACTCCGCTGATGTTTCACCTGTTCACCTATACTAATGCGATTGCTGACATGCACTTCATGCTGCAAAAAGAAGTGGTCAATCGACTGGTTGCAGGGCCAAACAGTAAAGCGTATGGTCGATTAAGCGTCATGGCACAATATTATTGCCAGGTTATCCCGGTGCTGGAAGTGCCGCCAACGGCATTTACCCCCGCGCCAAAAGTGGATTCTGCCGTCGTACGTCTGGTGCCGCATGCCGTCATGCCGTATCCGGTAAAAGACATTCGCGTGCTGAGCCGTATTACGACCGAAGCCTTTAACCAGCGCCGTAAGACCATCCGTAACAGCCTTGGCAATGTGTTTAGCGTTGAGGTACTGACGGAGTTGGGTATCGATCCAGCGATGCGCGCAGAAAATATCTCGGTTGCACAATACTGCAAGCTGGCCAATTATCTGGTGGATAACGCGCCACCAAAGGAGAGCTAAACCATGATCGACTCGCCCCGAATTTGCGTACAGGTCCAGAGCGTCTACATTGAGTCGCAATCCTCCGCGGACGATGAGCGTTACGTTTTTGCCTATACGGTTATTATTCGCAATCTGGGGCGACATCCGGTTCAGCTTTTGGGCCGTTACTGGTTGATTACTAACGCTAATGGCCGCGAAACTGAAGTACAGGGTGAAGGTGTGGTTGGCGTACAGCCCCACATCGCGCCAGGCAGTGAATATCAGTATACCAGCGGGGCCGTGCTTGAAACCCCGCTCGGCACGATGCAGGGCCACTATGACATGATCGATGAAGATGGCAACGCTTTCACCATCGATATACCCGTTTTCCGTCTGGCAGTTCCAACTCTGATCCATTAAAACTATGTCGACATATCTTATTGGCGATGTTCACGGTTGCCACGATGAACTGATCGCACTCTTAAACCAGGTGGAATTCACCCCTGAGCAAGACACCCTGTGGCTTACCGGCGATCTGGTGGCCCGCGGTCCCGGCTCGCTGGAAGTGCTGCGCTACGTCAAGTCGCTTGGCGACAGCGTGCGCATGGTGCTGGGCAATCACGATCTGCATCTTCTGGCAGTGTTTGCCGGTATCAGCCGCAATAAGCCGAAAGATCGTATTACGCCATTGCTGGAAGCGCCGGATGCCGACGAGCTGATTAACTGGCTGCGCCGTCAGCCGCTGCTCCAGGTTGATGAAGAGAAAAAACTGGTGATGGCGCACGCGGGCATCACCCCGCAGTGGGACCTGCCCACCGCTATCGCCTGCGCACGCGATGTTGAAGCGGTGCTTGCCAGCGACTCCTATCCTTTCTTCCTCGACGCTATGTATGGCGACATGCCGAATAACTGGTCGCCTGAGCTGACAGGACTGGCGCGTCTGCGTTTTATTACCAACGCCTTTACCCGGATGCGCTACTGTTTCCCGAACGGCCAGCTGGATATGTACGCGAAAGAAGCCCCGGAAAACGCCCCCGCGCCGCTGAAGCCGTGGTTCGCCATTCCCGGACCGGTATCCGAGGCGTACAGCATTGCCTTTGGTCACTGGGCATCACTGGAAGGCAAAGGCGCGCCGGACGGCATTTACGCGCTGGATACCGGCTGCTGCTGGGGCGGCGATTTAACCTGCCTGCGCTGGGAAGATAAACAGTATTTCATCCAGCCGTCGAACCGACAGATGGATTTAGGCGAAGGCGAAGCGGTAGCGTCGTAAACGTAGAGTAAAAGCCGTAACGAGGTTGCTGATAACTCTGTTTTTCTATGGTATGCGCCGTTTTGCCGGGTGGCGGCTTCGCCTTACCCGGCCTACAAAACCAGAAATATCAACAGGTTATTCGCGATCCGCAGACCTGTGCAAGCGAAGCGCCACCAGGCATAAGCCCACGGTCAGCAGATGCCTGTACCTTCTCCCGGCGACAGGATATCGCCGGGAAGATAACCCTTAACGCCGTTCCAGAATCTCAAAACAATAGCTGTGCGAGTTCTGCGCGTCCGCATCGTGAAATTCGCTGAACACCGATTCCCATTCATCCGGCTCGTAGTCCGGGAAGTGCGTGTCCCCTTCTACCTCAGCATCAATATGCGTCAGGTAGAGCTTGCTGGCTTTGGGCAGGAACTGTTCGTATACGCGCCCGCCGCCAATCACCATAATCTCTTCGGCATCGCCGCAGGCGGCAATCGCTTCATCCACCGACTTCACCCACTGGACGCGATCGTCAGAGCCTGGCTGGCTGCTGATCACGATATTTTTACGCCCCGGCAGCGGACGGCCGATGGATTCCCAGGTCAGGCGACCCATAACAACCGGCTTGTTCAGAGTAGTACGTTTAAACCAGGCGAGATCTGCGGGTAGATCCCAGGGCATGGCGTTTTCCATACCGATGACGCGATCTACCGCTAACGCCGCAATCAGACTGATCATTGAATTTTTCCTGGATACTAAAAATTGCCGCCACTATACGTAAAGCCTAATCTTTCGTCGACTGGCACCAGGGTAAAGAATGAGAAAAATTTCTGTTTTGCGGAACACGTACGCCTCTCTTCAGCGCGGGTCTGGGGAGGCCATAAAGCGAAAAGCCCCGACGCAGTCTTCACCGGTCGGGGCTTTTCGCTTTGATTCATCAGTTATCGAGTTCGTTCATCCTTTTAACCTGATCGCGGTTAATCTGCTCTGTTTTACCGGTTTCGGCATTTTCATAAGAGACCAGGCCGGTATCGCTGTCTACTTCCGGCTTGCCATCGGTCACAATGGTTTTGCCATCGGTAGTTTTGACCGCCTGGTTGGAGGAACAACCGGCGACGGTAAACAGGGCTGCGGCAGCAAAAATCGAAGAGATGAGTAAGTTATTGCGCATGGTGTACTCCCTTGCTTTCAGTTGGATTTGATTACTTACCTGATTATTTTAGGCTAAATTACTGAAAGCGGATGGAAATACAGAAGGTTCTGAAGTCAGGCATCCGGGCTGACGGATGCCTGACTGGCTGGGGCTATTTTTTCAACTCAAGAATAGAGCTCATCATGGTGTGATTTATGTTGCTCATGATCTCATAATACGTCGTTGTCTCTTCGCCGCCCGTTTCAGGATTGCGCCATTTCTCACGATTCTGTTTTTCAAACGCCTTCAGTAAATCTTTTTGATCGCTTGCCGAGTCCGCATGAATAAATGCGGTATAGATTTTCGTGGCGTCGTCCAGATTTTGCTGTAGCTCAGGGGATTTGAAATGCGCGGTTATTTCAGGCTGCTGATAACGCGATTCGGTGATACGCATGTCCTGAGTGTAATCTGTGGCCGGAGAGAATTCGTTGGTGTAGTAATACTTAAAATCCTCGACCCGGAAGATTTTAGTTTTGTAATTGTCTTTGGAAGTAGAAGACATCGACTCAGGGAACGCCTCGGTCGGGTTCAGCTCCCAGCTATGTTCGAAGTTATCAATAAATAGCTCGTTCCCCAGATCGTTGAATGGCCCGGTGACGGTTTGACCATCGATAGTCAGGGTGTGAACATCGCTATTTTCAGTCGTGGGCTGTACACCTTCCGCCAGGTATTTTTGCACCACGTAAACATAACGAGTGCGGGTCGGGTTGATAAGCCCACTAACGCCCGAGCGCGGCCATGCGTCGAAGACGCTGAACTTAACGCTTTCGCCATTTTCCAGTAACAAGGTATGTTGTCCGGCATCCAGTTTAATATTTTGCGTTTCTTTTGCCGGAATAGTTATTTTTTCATTATCGATCGAAATAGCTAACGGTTTCTCGGTGGGATTATCAATGAGGAATTCTTTACTGTCTCCAAAACAGGCGGTCAAGGTAATGCAGGCACCCAGAAGCAATAGTCTTTTTAACACGCGTTTCTCCTTCAACGTAAAATCGGTTCATCAAACAAACGTTTTTAATGGTAAAGGATGCCCCTGCCGTTGTGAAAAACAAATTGGCTATTAAATCCAGGGGGGAAGCAGAGACAAAAAAGCCAGCTTTCGCTGGCTTGATCCTTACTTCTGAATCTGCGCGTGCATTTCCTGTACTGATGTCACCTTCTCGGTGGCATCCGCATTCAGCGCCATCGCGGTAGCAAAACCGCCATTTAGCGTGGTGTCATAATGCACTTTATATTGCAGCGCGCTGCGGCGGATCAGTTTGGAGTCCTCAATCGCCTGACGTCCTGCGGTGGTATTGATGATGTAAGTGTATTCGCCATTCTTGATACGGTCCTGAATGTGCGGACGGCCTTCATGCACCTTGTTGACCAGACGGGGGTTGATCCCGGCTTCGCCCAGTACTACCGCCGTTCCGTGAGTCGCATCCAGCTCAAAGCCCTGCTTGAGCAGCTTCGCGGCCAGATCAACTACCCGCTCTTTATCGCCCTCGCGAACTGAAAGCAGCGCGCGACCTTTTTTCTTCATGGTCGAATTACTGCCCAGCTGCGCCTTGGCGAACGCTTCAGCAAAGGTGCGCCCGACGCCCATCACTTCCCCGGTAGAGCGCATCTCTGGCCCGAGCAGCGGGTCAACGCCAGGGAATTTGTTGAACGGCAGCACCACCTCTTTCACCGAGAAATAGGGCGGGATGATCTCTTTGGTTACGCCCTGTTCGGCCAGCGTTCTGCCCGCCATCACCCGCGCCGCCACCTTCGCCAGCGGTACACCGGTGGCTTTGGAGACGAACGGCACGGTACGCGCTGCACGCGGGTTAACTTCAATCAGGTAGACTTCGTTATCTTTGACGGCAAACTGGACGTTCATCAGACCACGAACCTGCAATTCAAAGGCCAGTTTTTGCACCTGCTGGCGCATCACGTCCTGAATGTCCTGGCTCAGGGTGTAAGCCGGCAGCGAACAGGCTGAGTCGCCGGAGTGGACGCCCGCCTGTTCGATATGCTCCATGATGCCGCCAATCAGCACGATTTCACCGTCGCAGATAGCGTCCACATCCACTTCCACCGCATCATCAAGGAAGCGATCCAGCAGGACCGGCGCATCGTTAGAGACGCTGACGGCGGTCTGGAAGTAGCGACGCAGGTCGATTTCGTCGTAGACGATTTCCATTGCCCGACCGCCGAGTACGTAGGATGGGCGCACCACCAGCGGGTAACCAATCTCTTTGGCTTTTTCGACAGCCATTTCAATCGCGGTGACGGTGGCATTTGCCGGCTGCTTCAGTTTCAGACGGTCCACCGCCTGCTGGAAGCGTTCGCGGTCTTCCGCGCGGTCGATGGCATCCGGGCTGGTACCGATAACCGGTACGCCAGCGGCTTCCAGCGCGCGCGCCAGTTTCAGCGGCGTCTGGCCGCCGTACTGGACGATAACGCCTTTTGGTTTCTCGATGCGCACGATTTCCAGCACGTCTTCCAGGGTGACCGGTTCGAAGTAGAGGCGGTCGGAGGTGTCGTAATCGGTAGAAACCGTTTCCGGGTTACAGTTGACCATGATGGTCTCGTAGCCGTCTTCACGCAGCGCCAGCGAGGCGTGGACGCAGCAATAATCGAATTCGATACCCTGACCGATACGGTTCGGACCGCCGCCGAGCACCATGATTTTATCGCGGTCAACGGACGGGTTGGCTTCACATTCGTCTTCATACGTGGAGTACATATAAGCGGTATCGGTAGCAAACTCCGCCGCGCAGGTATCGACGCGTTTGTAGACCGGATGCAGGTTGTACTGGTCGCGCAGCTTGCGTACTTCCGCTTCGCGCACGCCTGCCAGCTGAGCCAGACGCGCATCGGCAAACCCTTTGCGTTTCAACTGGCGCAGGAAATCGGCGTCGAGGCCGTTAATGCCGACCTCAGCCACTTTCTCTTCGAGACGCACCAGTTCTTCAATCTGTACCAGGAACCAGCGGTCGATATTGGTCAGGTTAAACACGCCATCGACGGACAGGCCCGCGCGGAAGGCATCGGCGATGTACCAGATACGCTCGGCACCGGCATCTTTCAGCTCGCGGCGGATTTTGGTCAGCGCATCGGCGTCGTCAAGATTCACTTTCGGATCAAAGCCGGTCGCGCCCACTTCCAGACCGCGCAGCGCTTTTTGCAGTGATTCCTGCTGGGTGCGGCCAATCGCCATCACTTCGCCGACCGATTTCATTTGAGTGGTCAGGCGGTCATTCGCGCCGACGAATTTTTCAAAGTTAAAGCGGGGAATTTTGGTGACAACATAATCAATGGACGGCTCAAACGAGGCCGGCGTGCGGCCGCCGGTGATGTCATTCATCAGTTCGTCGAGGGTATAACCTACCGCCAGTTTCGCCGCCACTTTGGCAATCGGGAAGCCGGTCGCTTTCGAGGCCAGCGCCGAGGAGCGGGAAACACGCGGGTTCATTTCGATAACGATCAGACGACCATCTTTCGGGTTGACCGAGAACTGGACGTTAGAGCCGCCGGTTTCAACGCCGATTTCACGCAGCACCGCCATCGAGGCGTTACGCATGATTTGATACTCTTTATCGGTCAGCGTTTGTGCCGGGGCAACGGTGATGGAGTCGCCGGTGTGGATGCCCATCGCATCGAAGTTTTCGATGGAGCAGACGATGATGCAGTTGTCGTTCTTATCGCGCACCACTTCCATCTCATACTCTTTCCAGCCAATCAGCGACTCATCAATCAGCAGCTCGTTGGTCGGCGAGAGATCCAGCCCGCGGGCGCAAATCTCTTCAAATTCTTCGCGGTTATAGGCAATACCGCCGCCGGTGCCGCCCATCGTAAAGGAGGGACGGATAATGCACGGGTAACCAACGTCGGCAGCCACCGCCAGCGCTTCTTCCATATTGTGTGCAATGCCGGAACGCGCGGTGTCCAGGCCGATTTTTTTCATCGCCACGTCGAAACGGCGACGGTCTTCAGCTTTATCAATCGCGTCCGCGGTGGCACCAATCATAGTGACGCCGAACTCGTCGAGCACGCCCTGACGCTCCAGCTCCAGCGCGCAGTTCAGCGCCGTCTGGCCGCCCATGGTCGGCAGCACCGCGTCCGGACGTTCTTTTTCGATGATTTTACGCACCACTTCCCAGTGGATCGGCTCGATATACGTGGCATCGGCCATTTCCGGGTCGGTCATAATGGTGGCCGGGTTGGAGTTCACCAGAATGACGCGGTAGCCCTCTTCGCGCAGCGCTTTACACGCCTGCGCGCCGGAGTAGTCGAATTCACACGCCTGGCCGATAACAATCGGGCCAGCGCCCAGAATCAGGATACTTTTTATGTCTGTACGTTTTGGCATGGCTCTCTTAACTCCTGATTATTTCGCGGACTGACGGTAAAGCTCGATTAACGCAATGAAATGGTCGAACAGCGGCGCGGCATCGTGCGGACCGGGGCTGGCTTCCGGGTGCCCCTGGAAACTGAACGCCGGTTTGTCGGTACGGTGAATGCCCTGCAAGGTGCCGTCGAACAGCGATTTATGCGTCACGCGCAACGTGGCGGGCATGGTCGCTTCGTCAACCGCAAAACCGTGGTTCTGCGCGGTGATCATCACGGTATTATTGTCGATATCTTTTACCGGATGGTTGCCGCCGTGGTGGCCGAACTTCATCTTCACGGTTTTCGCGCCGCTGGCCAGCGCCAGCAGCTGATGGCCGAGGCAGATACCGAAGACCGGAATGTCGGTCTCAAGGAATTTCTGGATTGCGGTGATGGCATAGTCGCACGGTGCCGGATCGCCGGGACCGTTGGAGAGGAAAATACCGTCCGGGTTCATCTTCAGCACCTCTTCGGCAGAGGTTTGCGCCGGAACGATGGTCAGGCGGCAGCCGCGATCCACCAGCATACGCAGAATGTTGCGCTTTGCGCCGTAGTCATAGGCAACCACATGAAATGGCAGGTCTTCTTCCGCCTTCGCTTCCGGCAGTTCACCTGCCAGCGTCCAGCTGCCCTGCGTCCAGCTATAGGTTTCCGCCGTGGTCACTTCTTTTGCCAGGTCCATCCCGTTCAGGCCGGGAAAGGCTTTCGCTTTTTCCAGCGCTAACGCCGCATCCGGGTTATCTCCGGCGATGATGCAGCCGTTCTGCGCGCCTTTCTCACGCAGCAAACGCGTAAGCTTACGGGTGTCGATATCGGCGATGGCCACGATGTTATGACGCTTGAGATAAGAAGAGAGGTCTTCGGTGTTGCGGTAGTTACTGGCTATCAGCGGTAAATCGCGAATGATAAGCCCTTGAGCATGAACCTGAGCGGATTCTTCATCGGCTTCATTGGTGCCGACATTACCGATATGGGGATAAGTTAGAGTGACGATTTGGCGGGAGTAGGAAGGATCAGTGAGGATTTCTTGATAACCGGTCATTGAAGTATTGAAAACGACTTCCCCAACCGCCGAACCCGTTGCCCCGATGGCCCGACCGTGAAACTGGGTTCCGTCTTCCAGAACCAATAGCGCTGACTTAATCAAAACACCCTCCAGAGAATATTCACTCACTTTATTTGCATATTAATTCATAAATACGGCCTGAATCAATGCAAATTTCGTTTACCGGTGGATTTCTGGCAAACGGCGGCATTCTGCAGATAAGTCGTCTTAAAGTCAACCTAAAGCGCGATTTATACTGTTATTTTGTGCCCCCTGTGCTGAATACTGGCTTTTGCCGTCAAAAACCAGCGCCAGACCTGTGACGAAAACGCTTGCGCACTCTGTACAATGAGAAAAAAAGTGGAAAAGTATAAAAAGTGAGTTCCCAGGAAGAAAATGAACGGCAGAAATGGCTAAAACAACATTTAAACCTGACATTTACGCTGTCAGCCAATAAAAAATGAAATTATGGGGTAAAATAACAGGGCAATAAAATATTGCCCTTTGTAATCAATAAATTGTGATTACAATAACCACATCACGACGGGTAATAAAAGTTATAAACTGTGTAAATCAAGCACATCTCGCATATCAAAAAGGCCGCTATCCTTATCTTTAAGCCACAAAGCTGATTTAACCGCACCATTGGCGAACGTCATCCGGCTTGACGCCTTGTGGGTAATTTCTACTCGCTCACCGATGTCGGCAAACATCGCCGTATGCTCACCAACGATATCGCCAGCCCGCACGGTGGCAAAACCGATGGTGCCCGGCACGCGCTCACCGGTATGCCCTTCCCGGCTATAGACCGCGCAATCGTTAAGATCCTTGTCCAGCGCCTGAGCAATCGCTTCGCCCATAGCCAGCGCGGTGCCTGACGGTGCATCAACTTTATGCCGATGGTGGGCTTCAATAATTTCAATATCGGTATAGTCGCCCATCACTTTCGCCGCTTTTTCCAGCAGCTTCAGCATAACGTTAACGCCGACGCTAAAGTTGGCGGCAAAAACAATCCCGATATTCTCAGCGGCCTCGCGAATCGCCTGTTTACCGGCTTCATCAAAACCGGTAGTGCCGATGACCATACTTTTACCGTGCTCGCGGCAAAATGCCAGATGCACCAGGGTCCCTTCCGGACGGGTAAAGTCGATAAAAACGTCAAAATCGTCTTTGACGCTGTCGAGGCGGCTTTGCACGGCAACGCCCGCATTTCCCGCGCCAGCCAGTTCGCCCGCGTCGCTGCCAATGAGAGAAGAACCTTCGCGCTCAAGGGCCGCGCCCAGCGCGACACCGTCCATTGCCAGAGCCGCCTGAATCAGCTGGCGTCCCATACGCCCGCCCGCGCCCGCGATAGCGACGCGGATTTGTGAATCATGCATAGTCTTACTCTTATGTTAAAAAATGATTACAAAACGTTCTCAGGTTAACCAGCCTGACGAAAAGCTGCCAGCCGAAAACAGCGATAATAAGAAATTTATGTTAAAACGACGGCGGTATCAGTAAAAGACATAGTTAACGAAAGCCGCACGACTCGCGAACCACTAATGCCGGAGGCAGAATGATGCTTTTAGGCGGTTCGTCATTGCCCTGGATGCGGCTAAACAACAGTTCTCCGGCCTTACGGCCAATCTCTTTCGCAGCGACCGATACGGTGGTTAGCGCCGGCTGAACTAACGCCGCCTCGCTGATATCATCAAATCCCACCAGCGCAAAGTCGCGTCCCGGCTCCCGCCCCAGTTTACGCAGCGCCTGCATAACGCCCAGTGCGACGATATCCTGATAACAGACCGCAGCGGTAATTTGCGGGTACTGGTTAAACAGCGTCTCCGCCACCCGTGAACCGTCGCTTTGGCTGGCCTCTGCGGTCACCAGCCATTCCGCTTTTGGCGCAATACCATTTTCCAGCAGCTTACTGGTAAAGCCGCCGATGCGCTGCGCGCGTGTCCCGGAGCGCTGGCTGCCGCCGATAAAGGCAATATGTCGGTGCCCCAGTTTCAACAGATGTGCCGTCGCCATTTGCGTCCCCAGAAAATTATCCGTACCGACAAAGTCAAAACCCGGATCGTCCGGCGGGCGCACCACCATGATGGCCGGGATATTGCGGCGTTTTAACGCCTCGAAAAAGGCGCGGGGCGTCTCGCGTGCTGCACAGAGCACCATACCGCAGGCGTTATTGCGCATTAATGAGTCAACAAACTTTTGCTGCCGCTCGCAGGACTCTTCACTGTTTGCCAGAAACAGCAACAGCTCATGGCGTTCCATTTCATGACTTAATCCCGCCGTCATTTCGCCATAAAACGGGTTGGTAATATCATGCAGCAGCAATCCGACCTGGTTACTGCTGCGGTTACGTAAGTTAGCGGCGGTCTGGTTATAGACGTATCCGGACTCATCCAGCGCTTTCAGCACCCGTTCACGCGTCGCCTGCGAAATGCGCCCCCGGTTACGTAACACCATGGATACCGTCGCCGTTGAGACCCCGGCGCGCTTTGCAACCTCCGCCAGCGTAATTGCGGTCATCATCTCCTCCCTCTTTTTATAATAGATTAATCGAATAACCTTCTTAATGCCTGATTCTTTGTGACTCGATTCACATATCCCACCGCAGATCGCCCTGGCCTGCCATAAATGACGGGTTAATCGCGTTAACCACTCTTTTTATATTAGGTTAATCGATTAATCTTAGCGGAGGGATTATGGAGAGATAACATGAACAAAACCCGGTATGACAGATTCCCGGAGGTGGCCGTTACGGGATATCACAATCAGGCCTGGCGCGGCTGGGAATCGATTATGGCGGTGCTGAAGGCGCGGCTTTCCGGCGCGGCCCGCACGGTGTTAGTCATCGATTGTTATCCCGGCGTACGGCTTAACGAGCTGCAATCACAGCTGTTGGCGGATCTCAACGCTGCGCTGACGATCAATAGTGAAACGGCACGGAAAAATACGCAGGCGCTGCATCATCTTCTGGCCCGTAATCTGACGGATGACCGGGTCTTTGGCGTTCTCTCCTGCCATCAGCTACACGAATTTTTTGATGAAGCGCAGCTAGATGCCTTACGTTTACAGGTTGAAAATATCCAGAACGGACTGGTAATTATCTACGGGCCTGGTGCATCGCTGGTCCATCCCGGAGATGTGCTGATCTACGCCGATATGCCGCGCTGGGAAATCCAGCAGCGCATGCGCGGCGGCGAACTGGGTAACTGGGGCGCGGAAAATAGCGATGAAGAGATACTCAGGCGTTACAAACGCGCCTTCTTCGTCGAATGGCGCGTTTTTGATCGGCATAAAACGCCGCTGCTCAAACGCATGGATTATCTGCTGGATACGACCATCGCCAATGCCCCCGCTATGGTTAGCGGCGAGGCGCTGCGCGCGGGGCTGGAACAAACGACCCGGCGGCCCTTCCGCGTTATGCCGTTCTTCGATCCCGGCGTGTGGGGCGGCCAGTGGATGAAAGAAAGATTCGATCTCGATCCCTCAGCGCCGAACTACGCATGGTGTTTTGATTGCGTGCCCGAGGAAAACAGCCTGCTGCTACGTTTTGGCAATGTGCGGATCGAGATCCCCTCTCAGGATCTGGTACTCCTCTACCCCCGCCCGCTGCTGGGGGAAAAAGTCCATGCTCGTTTCGGCGCGGAGTTTCCGATCCGCTTTGATTTTCTTGACACCATCGGTGGACAAAACCTGAGTTTCCAGGTGCATCCCCTGACGGAGTACATTCAGCAGCAATTCGGCATGCACTATACCCAGGATGAGAGCTACTACATTCTGGATGCGGAACCCGGCGCGAGCGTGTATCTGGGTATCAAAACCGGAACGCAGCCGCAGGCGATGCTGGCGGATCTGCATGCGGCGCAACGCGGCGAAAAATCCTTTGATGATGACCGTTTTGTTAACGCGATCCCGGCCCGCAAGCACGATCACTTTCTGATCCCGGCAGGCACGGTGCACTGCTCCGGCGCAGGAACGATGGTGCTGGAGATTAGCGCTACGCCGTATATTTTTACCTTCAAGCTATGGGACTGGGGCCGCCTGGGAATGGACGGCCTGCCCCGTCCGGTGCATCTGAACCACGGCGAGCAGGTGATTGACTGGCAGCGCGATACCGACTGGGTGATGCAAAACCTGGTCAACCGTATCGAACCACTGGCGGAAGGCGACGGCTGGCGTGAAGAGCGTACCGGCCTGCATGAGCGTGAATTTATCGAAACCCGCCGTCACTGGTTTACCTCCCCCGTCCTGCACCATACCCACGGTGGGGTGAACGTGCTGAATCTGGTGGAGGGTGAGGAAGCGCGGGTGGAAAGCCCCTCCGGCGCTTTTGAACCCTTTATTGTGCGCTACGCCGAAACGTTCATCATCCCGGCGAGCGTGGGCGAGTACCGCATTTCGCCGTGGGGGAAAGGTCAGAGTCAGCAACTGGCGACGATCAAAGCCTGGGTAAGGGGGTAATCATGATCCATTTTATTGTCGCCACGCATGGGCCGCTGGCGTTGGCACTGCTGGAGAGCAGCCGGATGGTGTATGGCGAGCTGCCCAACGTGCAGGCGGTGACGCTGACGGAAGAGGCGGGTATTGAAGGTTTTCAACAGGCGTTTTCCCGCGTGCTGGCCAATGCCAGCGAAGGCGCGGATGGCGTACTGGTACTGTGCGACATGCAAAGCGGCACGCCGTGGAATGTCGCCTGCCAGTTTGCATTTTCGCCTCAGACGACGCCGCCCGTGGCGGTCGTGGCGGGTGTCAACTTCCCGATGCTGCTGCAAACCGACGACGTGAGCCATTTTTGCGACGTGCAGGCCGCCGCCCGGCAACTTATCGCGCTGACTCACCCTACGCTGATCCAGGCGGAGCTGACGGTATCAGCCCAGCCGGATGATTTTTAAGGAGTTGCTATGAGTATTTCATTTGTTCGCATCGACGACCGGGTTATTCACGGACAGCTGGTGACGCGCTGGGCGAAAGAATTGCCCTGCGACGGCATCGTCGCGATTGATGACGCTGTCGCCGCCGATCCCCTCCTCTCCTCGGTGATGAAGGGTGCCGTGCCGGATACCAAAGTCTGGCTCTTTAACACCGTCACGGCGATCGAAAAATTGCCGAAGGTGATCGCCAGTGAAAAAAATTACTTCGTGATCGGCAAATCGCCGGTCACGCTACAGCGCCTTGAGCAGGCCGGGATCAGCCTGAAAAACGCCAACGGCAAAATTAACGTCGGCCCGATGAGCGCGCGTGCCAATACCACCACCATTGGTCCAAACCAGTCGGTCAATGGCGACGAGATTGCCGCGTTTAACTGGCTGACGGAGCACGGGCACATTGTTGAATTCCGCCTGGTGCCCGATGCCAGCGCTTATCAGTGGCAGGACGCCCGGCAAAAACTGAAATAAGGAGGCGACGATGTTTATTGAAGCTACATTGATCGGCATTCTCTGCTATCTCGGCGCGCTTAGCTGCCCCTGGCTACTGGGGCTGACCGGCGGCTGGTATCTGATCACCCGTCCGCTGGTTTCGGGTTTACTGGTCGGCCTGATCCTTGGCGATGTGAAAACCGGCATTATGATTGGCGTGGCGGTGCAGGCGGTCTATATCGCGATGGTGACGCCGGGCGGCTCAATGCCCGCCGATCTGAACTTCGTCGCTTACCCGGCGATTGCGCTGGGCGTGCTCTCAGGCCAGGGGCCGGAGGTGGCGGTCGCGCTGGCGGCGACGATTGGCATTGCTGGCACCATTCTGTTTAACGCCATGATGGTGCTGAACTCCTTCTGGAACCATCGTGCGGACACAGCGATAGAACAGGACAACGCGCGCGGTATTTACCTTAACAGCGTTATTTTTCCGCAGGCCACCAACTTCGTGCTGCGCTTTGTGCCTACGTTTATTGCCGTCTATTTCGGCGCGCAATATATCAGCGGCTTTATGGAGAGTCTGCCGAAAATCGTGCTTTCCACCATGAACGTGCTGGGTGGCATCCTGCCTGCCGTCGGGATCGCCATCTTGCTTAAGCAGATCATCAAGAGCTACTCCCTGCTGATCTACTTCCTTGTGGGCTTCGTCTGCATTGTTTTTCTCAAGCTGAATATGGTGGCGCTGGTGATTGTCGGCGCGCTGCTGGCGCTGATCCACTACAACTACAAACCGGAACCGCCGCAGAGCGTTAATGCCCCGCGCGCGGTCGATGATGAGGATGAATTCTGATGGAAGAGCGCAAACTTAACCGTCGCGATCTGCGCCGCTGCTGGCGGGCGTGGATGATGCACAACCTGTCGTCAATGAGCTTTGAACGTCTGCAATCGCTCGGTTTTTGTCTCAGCCTGCTGCCAGTCGCCCGCAAGCTCTATCCGGATGCAGCGCAGCGCACGGAGATGCTGCGGCGTCACGCCTCATTTTATAATACCGAACCCCAGCTCGGGGCCATCGTTAACGGCATGGTCCTGGGGCTGGAGGAGAAACGCGCTAACGGTGAACCTATCGACGGCGAAACCATTAATACGTTGAAAGTCGGGCTGATGGGGCCGGTGGCAGGCATCGGCGACTCAATGATCCCCGGTATGCTGATCCCCATTTTGTTGAGCATCGGGATGGCGCTGGCGGCGGGCGGCAGCATTCTCGGCCCCCTGTTTTATACTATCGCCTGGCTGGCGATCATTATCCCCGGATCGTGGCTGCTGTTTCTGAAAGGCTACAAAATGGGTTCTGGCTCGGTTGAGATGCTGGTAAGCAGCAAATCCACGCGCCTGCGGGAGGCGCTTTCACTGCTCGGCGTTTTTGTGATGGGCGGCGTGGCGGCCAGCTACGTTAAGCTTGGCACCGGCCTGGAGTTTATTACCAAAGAGGGGGTGAACATCCACGTTCAGCAAATGCTGGATGGCATTTTCCCCCAGTTGCTCCCGCTTATCGTTGTGCTGGGAACCTGGTATCTGATGGCAAAACGGGGCGTATCGCCGGTAAAAGCGATGTTGCTCCTGCTGGTGCTGGCCGCCATCGGCGTGCTGACCGGCCTGTTCAGCGGATAATTCACAGGCATTTTCAGCCTTTCTGGTTAATGAAAAGAAAGGCTGAAATACATTAATAAGATCAATAGCACGCTAATAACGCTTTTTTATAATCTGGCATTTTTACTCAAATAAAAACCACAGCGGGAATTGCTGTTATCACTTTGTGCAGCCAATTTTTTATTCTGAACATCAGGAGATAATCATGAATAAGATAGAGGGATTTCTGGAAAAATGGCTTATCCCGACAGGAAACTGGGTGTCGCGCAACAAAACACTAACTATATTAAAAAACGCAATGGTCTCTTTAATTCCGATTACCATCGGCGGATCGTTTGCACTGATTATTATGTATTTCCCTTTTATTGAATCTGTAGTAAACGCAGATACGCTTTTATTAGTGAGACAAATACTTTCTCCTATCGTGGATATCACATTAGGATTAATTTCGCTTTATCTTATCTTCTGTATCGCCTGGTTTTATGCCAAAGAATACGAAATTTCGGTACTGTTTACCCTGTTTGTCGTCTTAGGCTCGTTTCTGATTTTAATCCCTTTTACGGTGGTATCGGAAAACGGCACTACCAGCGTAAGCATCCCTACTCAATACCTGGGTTCTGCCGGCATGTTCGTCGGTATTTTCTCCGCTTTTTTTTCCTGTACGCTCTATCGCTGGCTAACGTCAAAAAACCTGGCGATTAAACTGCCTGATATGGTGCCTCCGAATGTCGCAAACTCATTTTTGTTTCTGCTGCCGTTGATTATCACCTTCCTGGTGATGGCACTTATTCGCTTTGGCTTCTCGCTCACGCCCTATGGCAGTATGAATAAATTCATTTATGAAGTGCTGCAATCGCCAATGGTCAACATCGGTACCGGCCTCATTCCCACCGTGATCGCCGCCCTTTTCGTCCAGTTGTTTTGGTTTATGGGATTGCACGGGCAAAGTCTGGTCGGGGCGATTATGTCGCCGCTCTGGCAGGTGGCCTCCACCGCCAACGCCTCGGCGTTTGCAGCCGGAGAGCCGCTACCGTACATCGTCACCCAGCAGTTTATGGAAGTGTTTATCTGGCCGCAATTTTTCTCGCTGGTTATCGCGCTGGTGTTATTTGCGAAGAAAGCCACTGCGGGGGCCGAGATCGGTAAAATTTCCGTGCCCGCCGGTATATTTAACATATCAGAACCGGTGGCGTTCGGGCTGCCAGTGGTATTGAACGTTTTTATTCTTATTCCCTGGGTGCTGGTTATGGTGGTTTTTGTTATCAGCACTTATTGTTTTATGCGTTTTGGTATTGTTCCCCGGCCTACAGGCGTCCAAATCCCCTGGACCACTCCGCCATTAATTTCAGGCTTCCTCGCCACCAACTCGATTATGGGGGCGGTATTACAGGCTTTTAATTTATTTATTGGGGTACTCATATGGCTGCCATTTATCAGAATCATTAATAAACAGAATACGGTTAAATAAGAAGGAGCGAATGATGTTTTACCCATTCCCGAAACATTTTTCCTGGGGCAGCGCGATTTGGGCGCAGGGAACCGAAGGTGCCTGGGATCAGGACGGCAGGGCCGCAACGGTATATGAAAAATATCACCAACTACAGCCAGAATGCTTTTATCAGCAACAAGGCCCTGATGAGACATTAGACTGGTATCACCGTTATCCGCTGTATCACGATTATCTCGCACAATTAAACCACCAGAGCTTTCGCACGTCGATCCTGTGGGCAAGATTGATGCCTGACGGCAAGAATGTCGATCCGCAGGCGAGAGACTACTACCAGACCATCTTCCGTGACTTGAAACAGCGCGGTATGGAAGTTTATGTCGTACTGTACTGGTTTGATATGCCGGTACTGTTTGAAGATCGCGGCGGTTTTGGCAATCGTGAGGTGATTGATGATTTCGTGGCGTATTGCCATACGTGCTTTGCGCTATTCGACGATCTGGTGGATATCTGGCATATCTATAACGAGCCGCGGGTGGATGCCGACCTTAAGTATTTAGATAATCGCTGCTATCCGAATATTGTCGATTTTCGCTACCACAGCCAGGTGATTTTCAATATGGTGCTGGCGCACGCTCGCGTCGTAGCGTGTTATAAACAGCATCATTTTAAGAAAAAAATCGGTTCGGTTATCGACATTAACCACGTCTATCCCCGAAGCCAGAGCGCGGAAGATGTCAAGGCTGCGGAGATCTTTGCCCTGTTAAATTATCGCAGTTTTCTCGATCCGCTGATCCACGGGCGCTTTGCGGAAAGCTATTTTACCACGCTTGCAGAGATCGACGCCGCGCCGCAGTTTACGCCTGACGATTTGCAGATCATCGCCAACAATACGATTGATGTCCTCGGCATAAACTACTATTTCCCCGCCAGGGTAAAAGCGAAAGAACGCACGCCTGAAGCGGACGAAAAAAAGGATCGCAACGCTTTTTATGATTTCTATGATATGCCGGGCCGGGTAATGAACACGTCCCGCGGCTGGGAGATTTATCCGCAGGCGCTATACGATACGCTGATGATGATTAAGCAGGACTACCGCAACGTCGAATGCTACATCAGTGAAAACGGCATGGGCGTGGAAAAGGAGTGGAACTTCCGGGGGGCAAACGGCGAGATTCAGGACGACTACCGGATCGAATTTTTGCAGCAGCATTTGCGCTGCGTACATCAGGCGGTGACAGAAGGCGTTAACCTGCGCGGTTATCACCTGTGGTCGTTTATCGATTTATGGTCACCGAGCAATCAGTTTAAGAATATGTATGGTCTGGTTGAGTTTAATCCGCAAACAAAAGAGACGCGGCTGAAAAAGAGCGCGCGCTGGTATCGCCAGCTGATTGCCGATAACGGGTTTACGTTGCCGGATACTGAGGAGTAGTCATTTTCAGGTTGCAGGGTACGCTCTGCAACCTGATATCTTCATCAATCAGGGATGAAAATGGTGCCACAAGGGTGCCGCTTTCTCCGGCTTAGAAATAAACTGAAAGCGCGCCGGGTCGGTAATAAATTGTTGATAGACAGGCTCGTCCGTAATGCCAAACTCGGTGTATTTGCGCGGCGTGATCACCTGTAGCCGGCCGGGTACATAGTGGGCGTTATGCTGCCAGATAATATTGTTATCCTGCACCAGCGGATACCATGCCAGCCCTTTATGCGCCCTTACCGCCTCATACTCAAATCCATATTCGCGATCGCACCATGCGCCGAAGGTCAGCGCCTCGTCCGGGCTGGCCGAAATCGTGGCGTGTCCCCAGCCTGGCGGTACCAGTACTTTCTCCCTCGGCCCGGCAAGGACGGCAAAGCAGCGCCCCGGATCGTCTTCAACATACTCCTGCATATAGATGATGGCCTTACCCTGCCAGATTTCATACAGCTCCGGCGGCGACCAGCCGCTGTGCTGGCTGATACGGTGAATGTGGCCCTGGCTGCGAATCGGCTCATCGCCGAGTTGACCTGCCGCATAGGTGACCACGCCAAACAGCAGCATCCGTTTTTCCAGCTCCTGGCGATCCTGTAGTCGGGCCACGTCCATCGCGATGGCATAAACCTGATCCGGCCCGTCACAGTCGGGATCGCGCAGCGAGGCGCGGATCTGATCGAGGGTGCGGATCTCCGGCATTGGCCCGGTAACGTCATTACCGTAACTGAATCCCAGCGGCTGAGCGTGGATCGACATATCCAGACCATAATCAGTCATGGTTTATCTCCTTAACCTGAGCCTCTCCGCCTTCCTCCACTACACGCACCGAGAATCCCTGCGCCAGCGCGGCGTAATCGTGCCCTGCCGCACTCGGCCAGACGGCCAGCGCGGAGAGAATATCGCTACCGGTGTTAATCAGACGATGGGCGGTAAAGCCGGGGATGATATGCACCGATCCGGGAAAGACATGCTCAAGGCGCGCCGCGCCCTGCTCATCCTGCAACAGCAATAACCCGGCTCCTCGCAGGCCGCAATACACTTCGCCCTGCTCGCGCCGTGCATGGAAGTGCCCGCGCGTCATAAAGTATTCATCGCCGACTTTTCCGGGGTTCAGATGAGTCACGCCGGTATATAGCGCGCCTTCTGTAGAAGCGGTATCCAGCATCTCCACCTCATAAACAACTTCATGAGGCGGGTACGCCTGCCACGCGTGTTCATCGGCAAAGACGTTTGCCAGGCTGCCAATACAGGTCGATTTGCGGATGAGTGGCCCGCCAGAGAACAGGCCGCTGGCCCACGCCACCTGCGGCGGCTGGGTGATTGAAATGTTCATATTTTTCTCCGGCCCAAGGAGAACAGCGGGGAAAGGATAACAGATTAATCGATTAACCTTGACGGGCGTCGTCCGGTTTTGCTGAAGCGATCACATTTACGGGGGAAAGTGCCGGACGGCGCTAAAACGGCGGCGTCCGGCTGAGTTACGGCAGGCTTACTCTACTTCCCGCACATCCACGCGCAGTTCTTTCGGGACTTCAAAGACGATATTCTCTTCGCGGCCTTCCAGCGGGATGGCTTCGCCGCCGCCGAGTTCCTGCAAGCGGGCAATCACGTTCTGCACCAGAATGTCCGGGGCGGATGCGCCTGCGGTGACGCCGACGCAGGCGGCGTCTTTTACCCACTCTTCCTGGATATCGGTAGCATCGTCAATCAGATAGGCGGCTTTGCCCATCCGCTGCGCCAGCTCTGCCAGACGGTTGGAGTTAGAGGAGTTTTTCGAGCCAACCACCAGCACGACATCCGCCTGTTCCGCCAGCGAGCGCACCGCTTCCTGACGGTTGGTGGTGGCGTAGCAGATATCATCTTTACGCGGGCCGACGATTTTCGGGAAGCGTTCGCGCAGTGCGTCGATGACGTCGGAGGTATCATCCACCGAGAGCGTGGTTTGGGTCATAAACGACAGTTTGCCATCGTTTTTGACATTCAGCGTGGCAACGTCCTCTGGCGACTCAACCAGATACATGCCCCCTGCCGGGTTGCTGTACTGGCCCATCGTGCCTTCCACTTCCGGGTGCCCGGCGTGGCCGATAAGAATAGATTCTTCACCGCGACGGCTGGCGCGTGCGACTTCCATATGCACTTTGGTGACCAGCGGGCAGGTCGCGTCGAAGACCGTGAGATCGCGGCTTTTGGCTTCGTTACGTACCGCCTGCGAGACGCCGTGGGCGGAGAAAATCAAAATAGCGCCGTCAGGCACTTCGCTGATTTGCTCGATAAAGATCGCGCCGCGCTCGCGCAGGCTGTCGACCACGTAGCGGTTATGCACGACTTCATGACGCACATAAATCGGCGCGCCGTAAATCACCAGCGCGTTCTCAACAATGCTGATAGCGCGGTCTACTCCGGCGCAGAAGCCACGCGGGTTGGCCAACAGGATCTGCATCTTATGCCTCCAGTACCGGATCGATTTCCAGTACTTCAATATCAAAATGGACGGTTTGCCCGGCCAGCGGATGATTAAAATCGACGGTGATGGAATCGCCGTTAATTTCACGGATCACGCCCGGCATTTCACTGCCATCCATAGCGGTAAAGAGCATAATCGCCCCGATCTCCGGTTCCCCCGCGTCCATAAACTCACGGCGCGAGAAGTACTGAATGAGATCCGGGCTGGAAATACCAAACGCCGCATCCGGCTCCAGGGAAAAAGCAGTTTTCTCCCCGGCCTTCAGGCCCAGCAAATGCTGCTCCAGCCCTTCGGAAAGCGAGGCATCACCAAGGCGAAACAACGCTGGCTTACCGTTGTTACGGGTTGACTCCGCGGTAGAGCCATCTTCCAGCTTCAGCGTGAAATGCACCAGCACCGCGCTGTTGCTCTGTACAGATTTAGACATGCAGATTGCTCACTTGTTTTAGCCGGTGACGCAGGGCGATCCGGGCTTATAGGGTACCGATAGTACCGGCCACGCTGGCCTGGCAGTACCGCGTGCCCGGTGGCGCTGCGCTTACCGGGCCTACAAAAGACCAGATAAACGCAACGCCGCCGGACATTACAACCACAATATCGTAGGCCGGGTAAGGCGAAGCCGCCACCCGGCATCACATCCACAACACCCCAGGCCGGGTAAGCGCAGCGCCACCCGGCATTACCCGCTACGCGCGCTCTTTCGCGGCGGCCTTCGGCAAAAAGCCTTCCAGCACAATCAGCGCCGCGCCGATACAGATCGCGCTGTCGGCAAGGTTAAAGGTCGCGAAGTGCCAGTTGCCGACGTAAAAGTCGATCATATCGACCACGAAACCGTGCCATAAGCGGTCAAACAGGTTACCCAGCGCGCCGCCGATAATCAGCGCGTAAGCAATGTTATTCAGCTTTTGCGTGGCCTTTGTGCGGTACATCATGACAGCAAGGATCACGCTGATCCCCACCGCAATACCGGCAAAGAACCAGCGCTGCCAGCCGCCGCTATCCGCCAGAAAACTAAACGCCGCGCCATAGTTACGCGCATAATGCAGATTAAGCGACGGGAACAGAGACACCGTATCCCCCAGAGCAAAGTTCTGGAGGATCAGGTATTTACTGCCCAGATCGATAATCAGCACGACTACCACCAGCCACAGCCAGCGTAGCCCTGTTGAAAAGATCGGTTTACTCATCAGGCGAACTTACGTTTTTCGCCGTCACCGGCGACGTTGACTACACAGCGTCCGCAAATTTCTGCGTGTTCCGCCACCTTACCGATGTCCTGAGTGTAATGCCAGCAGCGCGGGCATTTCTCACCGTCGGCTTTGCTCAGCGAGACTTTCAGCCCCTTGAGCAGCTCGCTCTGCTGGGCATCAGCAGGCGCGCTCGCATAATCAGCGACCTGCGCCCCGGAGGTCAACAGGACAAATCGTAATTCGTCGCCCAGCGCCACCAGTTTAGCCGCCAGTTCAGGTTCAGCAAACAGCGTGACCGTCGCTTCCAGTGAACCGCCCACTTTTTTGTCGGCGCGCGCCTGT
The DNA here is from genome assembly GCF_029319185.1 of Superficieibacter sp. HKU1. Classification (NCBI taxonomy): domain Bacteria; kingdom Pseudomonadati; phylum Pseudomonadota; class Gammaproteobacteria; order Enterobacterales; family Enterobacteriaceae; genus Superficieibacter; species Superficieibacter sp. HKU1. The sequence goes on along the minus strand of NZ_CP119754.1, from coordinate 875,286 downwards.
TCGATAACCTTGTTCACTTCGCCGCGCACTTTCAGCAGCTCATCCCAGAAGGCATCGTTCATCGCTTCGGTTTCCGCGAGGCCGAACAGCCCCTCGTACCACTCACCGGTAAAGACGTACTGTTCACGTTCGCCCGGCAGGTAGCCCCAGATCTCATCCGCGGTGAAGGACATGATCGGTGCCATCCAGCGCACCAGCGCTTCCGCGATATGGTACAGCGCGGTCTGGCAGCTACGACGCGCCACGCTGTCCGCTTTCGCGGTGTACTGGCGGTCTTTGATGATGTCGAGGTAGAACGAGCCCATTTCGACGGAGCAGAAGCGCATCAGGCGCTGTACTACTTCGTGGAAATCGTAGCTTTCATAGGCTTTGAGGATCTCTTCCTGCGCGGCTTTCGCACAGCCGACGGCCCAGCGATCCAGCACCACCATCTCTTCCGGTTTCACCATGTCTTTCGCCGGATCGAAACCATTCAGGTTCGCCAGCAGGAAGCGCGCGGTGTTACGGATACGACGATAGCTGTCGGCGGCGCGTTTGAGGATCTCATCAGAGACCGCCATCTCGCCGGTGTAGTCGGTAGATGCCACCCACAGACGCAGGATATCCGCGCCCAGTTTGTTCATTACGTCCTGCGGCGACACGGTGTTGCCAATCGACTTGGACATCTTGCGGCCCTGACCATCGACGGTAAAGCCGTGAGTCAGCACCTGGCGATACGGCGCTTTGCCTTTCATCGCCGTGGAGATCATCAGCGAGGACATAAACCAGCCGCGATGCTGGTCGGAGCCTTCCAGATACATATCCGCCGCATGACCGGCAAATTCCGGACGCACGTCAACCACTGAGGAATGGGTAGACCCGGAGTCGAACCACACGTCGAGGGTATCCGGCACTTTGACATAGTTGTCGGCATCGTCACCGAGGATGTCGCGGCTGTCGAGATCCCACCATGCCTGGATGCCGTCCACTTCAACGCGCTTCGCCACCTCTTCCATCAGTTCGAGGGTCCGCGGGTGCAGCTCTTCGGTGTCTTTATGCACGAACAGCGACATCGGCACGCCCCAGGTACGCTGACGGGAGATACACCAGTCAGGACGGTTGGCAACCATTGATTCGATACGCGCCTGGCCCCAGTCCGGGATCCACTGCACGCCTTTGATTTCTGAGAGCGACTGCGCGCGCAGACCTTTTTGATCCATGCTGACGAACCACTGCGGCGTAGCGCGGAAGATGATCGGCGTTTTGTGACGCCAGCAGCACGGATAGCTGTGCTGCATTTTTTCAACGTGCAGCAGCGCGCCTTTTTCACGCAGCAGTTCAACAATCAGGTCGTTCGCTTTGAAGACGTTAACGCCGTCCAGTCCCGGATACGTTCCCGGCAGATACGCGCCGTCCGGGCCAACCGGGTTAGCGATTTCCAGACCGTATTTCTGGCTGATGGTGTAGTCGTCAGGACCATGACCACCGGCGGTATGCACTGCGCCGGTACCGGCATCCAGGGTCACGTGATCGCCCAGAATGGCTGGTACGTCGAAGCCCATAAACGGATGGGTAAAGCGCATCAGCTCCAGTTCGGAGCCTTTTACGGTGCCGAGAATGGTGTGATCCGCAATGCCGATGCGCTGCATCACGCTTGCGACGAGGTCTTTCGCCAGAATCAGCGCCTGACCGTCGATCTGCACCAGCGCGTAGTCAAACTCAGGCGACAGGGAGATGGCGCGGTTAGCTGGCAGGGTCCACGGTGTGGTGGTCCAGATCACCAGCGAGATCGGCCCGCTAACGCCCGGCAGGCCAAATTTCGCCTGAATCGCATCCTGATCGACAGCCTGGAAAGCAACGTCAATGGATGGCGAGGTTTTGTCATAATACTCGACTTCCGCTTCCGCCAGCGCGGAACGGCAATCCACGCACCAGTGTACCGGCTTGGCACCTTTATGCAGGTGGCCGTTACCGATGATTTTGCCCAGCGCGCGAATGATGTTGGCTTCGGTTTTGAAGTCCATCGTCAGATACGGATGCGACCAGTCGCCCAACACGCCCAGACGGATAAAGTCTTTACGCTGGCCGTCAACCTGAGAGGCAGCGTATTCGCGGCATTTAGCGCGGAACTCGGCGGCGGTGAATTTCTCGCCCGGCTTGCCAAATTCCTGCTCCACTTTCAGCTCGATCGGCAGACCGTGGCAGTCCCAGCCCGGCACGTACGGAGAGTCATAACCAGAAAGCCCTTTGGACTTCACGATAATGTCTTTCAGAATCTTGTTGACCGAGTGACCTATATGAATGCTGCCATTCGCATAAGGAGGGCCATCATGCAGAATGAAGGTTTTTTTGCCCTTTTTGGCTGCACGGATGATGCCGTACAGGTCATCATCGGTCCAACGCGCCAGCATTCCCGGTTCGCGTTTGGCGAGGTCGCCACGCATCGGGAACCCTGTTTCCGGCAAATTCAGGGTTGATTTAAAGTCACTCATCAGATTCTCGTTTCCGTATTTATCACTCAGGCGTTAAGCCGGGTTTGATAGCCCAAAAAACTCACGGGCGGTTAATTCATCTTTCGCGATTTGCGCTTTTAGCTCGTCCAGCGAGGCAAATCGCTGCTCGCTGCGTATCTTTTTACGCAGTATCACATCTATATGGCGACCGTAAAGGTCCATTACAACGTCCAGCAGGTGCACTTCCAGCTGCTGACGCACGCCAGCGACTGTTGGCCGGGTGCCAATATTGGCGACGCCAAAAAAAGGCTGCCCGCCGAGCCCCATGACCTCAACCGCGTAGACCCCTTTTACCGGGGAAACCTGACGGCGCAGCGGCACGTTGGCCGTTGGAAAGCCGATGGTGCGTCCCAGTTCATCGCCGTGCACGACGCGCCCGGAAATCGTAAACGGGTGCCCCAGCAGGCTGGCAGCAAGATCGAGGTCGTCGGCGGCCAGCGCCTGCCGCACGGCAGTGCTGCTGATACGCACGCCATCGTCACAGAAGGTCTGGGTGCTGGTGACGTCGAAGGCAAACTCCGCGCCAGCCTTCTGTAATAACAAGAAATCGCCCTGCCGACCAGCGCCAAAGCGGAAATCATCGCCCACGGCGAGAAACTTCACGCCCAGACGGTCAACCAGCAGATCGCTGATAAACGCCTGCGCGGTCAGGGCAGCAAAGCGGCGGTCAAAGCGCAGGCAGAGCACGTAATCCACCCCGCACTCCGCCAGATAGCGCAGTTTTTCACGCAGCCGCGTCAGGCGGGCGGGCGCTTTATCAGCGGCAAACAGTTCCAGCGGCTGCGGCTCAAAAATCATCACCACTACCGGAAGCCTGCGCGCTTTCCCCTCGGCAAGGAGGTTTTTCAGCAACGCCTGGTGTCCGCGATGCACACCGTCGAAATTACCAATGGTTAGCACACACCCGCGCGGGGCCTGGCTGAGGTTATGTATGCCGCGTATCAGCTTCATCTCTGGCTCAAAACAGTGAAAATCGTCGGATTATACCTTGTACAGGAGGCGACGTTAACCCGCGATTACATCCTGAAGCAGAAAGGTTGAGGGATTTCATCAACCTTACGGCGACATACAGGAAAATCTGTCGTCAGGGTGCGAATTTTATGGCAGAAAAGCTGTATTCACGCCGCACAAGCTGGTAGAATCCTGCGCCATCACTACGTAACGAGCGTCGCTATAATAACGGCGCTTATTTGCACAAATCCATTGACAAAAGAAGGCTAAGAGGGCATATTCCTCGGCCTTTGAATTGTCCATAAAGATCACATTTGGGAGTTGGACCTTGGCTAATATCAAATCAGCTAAGAAGCGCGCCGTTCAGTCTGAAAAGGCTCGCAAACACAACGCTAGCCGTCGCTCTATGATGCGTACTTTCATCAAGAAAGTATACGCAGCTATCGAAGCTGGCGACAAAGCTGCTGCACAGAACGCATTTAACGAAATGCAACCGATCGTGGATCGTCAGGCCGCAAAAGGTCTGATCCACAAAAACAAAGCTGCGCGTCATAAAGCTAACCTGGCCGCTCAGATCAACAAACTGGCTTAATCGCCTGCTTGTTGTCGCTTTGTGAAAAACCCGCTGAATGGCGGGTTTTTTTATGCGCGTAATAGCGTCAGCTTGCGCATTTGCTGGCAGGATGAACCAACGACAAAAAGGCCCCGGATTGCTCCGGGGCCTGACTTTCATTTACAGATTAATAAGCACCAAGATCGGTCCAGACACTGCCCTGGCTGCAGTTTTCATCCGGCTGATCGCCACAGCTCCACCATTTGACCTGGTAGTTATGGCCTTTCCAGCTAACAATCTCGAAGGAACCCCAGTTTGCACCATAAATGGTAGTGGCATTCCACCACGGGTGAGGAGCGTTCTCATCGGGCTGGACGGCATCATCTTCTGGCTGCGGTGCGACGTCATCATCTTCCATGTCGTCATGTTCTTCATCTTCCTCACCATCGTCGTAGTCGTCATCTTCGTCAGGATTTACTGCAGAAGATGCGGGAACAACAGAAAGCACGAAACGCTGTTGCGTTGACGGCTCGCCATTGCTGTCGCGCACGAACAAGGTAAAGATAAAGTCGGTATCTACGGATACTTTCGGCACGGTAAACTCGATGACTTCCGCCGTTTTGTCTTCAACCGTAATATCCGCAGGCACACCCCAGCTATAGCGCAGAACATCATTGTCTTCATCAGATGATTTCGCACCGGAAAGACGGACGCGGGAACCGCCGACCACCAGCAGTTCAATGGCTGCTTTAGGTGCGTGGTTTACTGTCGGTACGGTGTCGTCTTCTGGCTGATCGTCAGTCTGATCTTCGTCTTTGCCCTCGTCCTCTTTTTCATCTTCTTGTTCTTCAACGTTGATGCCTTCGAAATAGAACGGCTCCATGTCGATCACTTCTTTGCTGATTTCATAGCCCAGGCCTTCACGTGCCGCGTTAACCAGCACGCCGTTGTCCTGGTCTACCGTCCAGGTGAACACGCCGCCCAGACCCAGGTTTGCCGCATACTCGCCCTTCGCTTTCACCGTGCGCGGGGTATCCAGTGACAGGAACAGCTTAGAATCCGGGTTGTACAGATAGTCAGCATCGGCAACCTTGTCGGTATAAACGTTAAAGCCGTTACGCCCTTTCTGGGTTTCCAGGTCCAGATAGTTATAAATCACGTCGTACCATTCGGTAGTGCCGGATTCAAACGAGCCGGTGGTGGTTTCATACTCGCCATTGGCCAGTTTTTTACCCGGGTTATAGGTCCCTTCCAGCGGCGAGAAGCTGGTGATTTCGGTGTTGCGGCCGTTACGGGTATAACCTGCATAGCCGATGTTGATACGCTCAGCCGGGAAGCCTTCCGCCAGCAGATAATCAACGATGGTTTCAACGGACCAGCCGCCTGCGGTCAGCGCTTTCAGGTTGGTATGATGCGCCAGCGTTTCTGCCCACGGGGTGCCAAAGAAGTCGTAAGTCATGACGTTGATGTAATCCATACCGGCATTCATCATCGTCTTAAGATCGATAAATTGCAGCTTCTGCACCACAGCGGAGGCGGCAATAGAGATTTTCACATCGCTGCGGCCTGCGGCATCCAGCTGCTTACGCACTTCGGCGATCAGCAGGGCAAAGTTAGCGCCGTCTTCCGGGCCGTACGGGTTGCCTGCCGCTTCATCGTTCGGGTATTCCCAGTCCAGGTCCACGCCGCTGAACATCGGGAACTGTTTGAACAGTTTCACCAGCCCTTTGGCGAAGATTTTACGCGAGGAATCTTTCGATGCCGTTTCGTGGAAGCCGTTACTCATGGTCCAGCCGCCGATGCTCATGGACAGCTCAAGGTTGTGGCCCTGTTTTTTCGCTTTCGCCTGCAGGTCGCGCAGCGCGCCAAGGAAGCCCTTGGTATTCGCCTGCGTCACGGTCTTCGGATCGACATCCCAGCCGCTGACGTCAAAGCCCAGGTTAACATAGCTCTGGAAATCGCCCCACGGATCGAGGAAGGTCGGCTCATATTTCACTTTGCCGCACAGCTCGGCCGCTTCCGCGACCACGTCGCGTGATTCGCCATCAATTTTATGAAAACCAACAATACCCACAAAGCCCGCGATAATTTTGTCGTAAGCCGTAGGAGACACATTGGCCAGGTCATAGCCGCGGCCACGGTTTTTAGGAATATCATCACCCTGTAAACGGGAATCGTACTGGGACCAGTCGGTAAAATAACCGAAAACTTTTGGTTTTTTGCTGTCGGCTTTGTACTGGTTATAAACCGGTTTGGCGACACGAGCAGAAGTGTAGCTAAGTTTGCTGTCATCTTTAGCCGGGTTAAAACCGTCAGCGGCATTGCTGGTTTCCGTCAGCGTATCGCTTTTAATTAATTTACTTTTTGCCATGTTAATATCCTTTTAATGTGAATGGATTGCGGTTTAATGTCCGCGGTAAATCATCCGGTAACACAGGATCGATGGCTAATCACAAAGCAACACAAATTATCGCCGACGCGTTTGATATGAGAATGAGAGGTGTGCTGATATAAATAAGGCAGCCGGAAAGCTGCCTGAAAGGCATAATTTAACTATCGTTAGTCATAAATGATACGCAATAACGTCAGCTGCTTATCCTCATCAAGGAAAGTGTGTTCAATCCTGACGTTAGGCGAGGTGATACTGGTGCTCAGGTTTTCGATAATAATATGACGCTCAATGATATTTCTTTTCTGGCAGAGGATCATTGGCAGACTGGATTCATGCCAGCAGCCGGACTCAATCACTGCGCCTTTAAAGTTAAGCTGCCCGTCAGCGCTGGCGTCATTCGCTAAAATACCCAGGAAAAAAAAGAGAACGCCTGACGTTAATAGCCTGATATTCATAATACATGACACTCCGTTGTATCAGCCCGGTATCATTCATATCATCAACTCGCTGGTGACAGGATGATGCCTGCAATGTTACGCCGGGAAGCCGCTCCGGCTTCCCCTGCCCGTTAGCCTTTCGCTTTCTGAACTGCCATCAGCAGCATATCCTGCGAAGTACTGCCCGGAATAACGGTAATTTGTTTTATATGCGGATTTTTTGCCTGCGGCATCACGACAAACGCTGGCGTGCCGGTAAAGCCCATATGCTGTGCCAGCGCACGGTTGACCATCAGCGCATCATGTATCGTTCCGCTATCGTGCATCTGTTTCACTGCCGCGATCTGCTCCGCCGTCAAATAGCGTTCCGCGCTGGTCAGGATCTCCTGTTCCGTCAGATCGCCCTCCACTTTTCCGGTGGCGTATAGCGCATTGTGCCAGGCCAGGTAAGCGTCGCCCCCCTTATTAAGCCAAATTTGCTCGCCAATGCGCGCCGCCAGGCCTGAAGCGGGCCAGCGGGAGGCGAAGATCGGGAACTCTTTAAAGACAAAACGCACATCCGGGTTAGATTTGATCACCTGTTCAACCACCGGTGCCATCTTGCTGCACCATGCGCACTGGTAATCAAAGAACATCACCACCGCCGCTTTGGCATTTTTAGGGCCGACGGAGGGGCTGTCCGTTGACAGCAGGTCCGCCTGATACTGACGGGCAAGCTGCACGTAAGCCTGCTGCTGAGCAATTTGCTGACGCTGGTGCAAACTTTCGCTGGCAGCGACCAGAAATTCCGGATGATCGGCCAGGTAGGTCGCCACGGCTTCGCCCATTTTATCCGGGTGGGCGGTTAAGTAGGTTTCCGCGATTTGGCCAATCTGCGCCTGCTGTGCTGGCGTGAACGCGTCAGCGTCAGCGGCGTTGGCTGCGGGCATCGCCCCCACGCCCGCCAGGGTCAGGAGGATGGCCAGACGACTCATTTTTACTGCTTTACGGGACATAACACTCTTCTCTTTTCGTATCATTGGAGGATGTAGTACACATTTATTGGCGATCCCGCACGTCGGCGTTCAGCGGCGGCATTACCCGCCCATAATCGTTAAGGGTTTGCCACCGGAGCTGGCAGGCCGCCGTGCCTTTGCACCACGCCAGCGTGCGCGAACGGAAGGGCGCAACCACCCCGGCGTTATCCACGGGCTTATCGTTGACGCGAACGTTAAAAAGCGTGACGTAGAACGGCGTGGGATTGTCTACCGCTACGCCATCTGCGGTACGGCTCCAGCGTAATTGAGCGTAAGCCTGCTGCGGATCGCCCTTCAGCCCGGCGGGGCGATAAATCAGCTTCAGCGCTGAACGAATCGCCATTTGCACGCTGTCCGGCCCGGCTTTTCCCGACGGTATAGCAGCAACGCTCAGCGTAAACAGACTTTCCCGGTCCGCAGGGAGCGGCACGGCGGTACGGATCAGGCGGACTTTATTTTCCTGTCCGGCGGAAAGCGCAAACAGCGGCGGCGTGGCAATAAACGGCGTATCCGTAACGGCGCGCACTTCCGCCCCCGGCCAGCGTTGTGTGGAGAGAATGTGGGTATTAATCAGCCACGGTGCGGGGGAGTCATTGCGAACAGGCACGTCCAGCGCCTGACGTCCCTCAGGGTAAATAAAGCGCGTGCCGCCAATGACCACGCCCGCGTTTGCCGTGACGCTGAGCATCAGCAGGATTAAAAGCAGAGCGTTACGCATAGGTTAAGATAAATGTCGCTGAGGCGTTGGCCGTTCCGGCGGCAACCGTGCTGCCATCCGCCACATAACGCGCATAAAAGTTAAGATGTGCCGACTGCTGGCCCGGTATCAGCACCTGTATCTGACTATTTTCGCCGAGAGGAATGGGGCTTTTATTTTTATTGTAGAGCGCCACACCGACCCCCGACGCATTACCGGCTCCGGCGGTGAGCGCCAGCAGGTCCGGGCTCTGGCTATCCGCCGCGCCGCTAAAGCTGACCGAAACGCCGCTGACGGTACTGCCACAGTTTTCCAGATTGATAGTAAACGGCTGCCAGTCGGCCCCGGCTCCGGCCTGATAAAACTGGCGGCTCGATACGCTGCCCATATCGACCGTAATCGTTTCCGAATCAGGCGTCAGGGTACAGGTGTTATCCGTAATAGAACCGGTGACGTAGACTCGCCCTGCGTGTGCCTGCGCACCGGCGGAAGCGACCATCGCCAGTAACAGAACCAGCAAAAACTTCATGTCCAATCCTTATTGATATTCCAGATCAAAATACATCACCGCCGTGGCGTTACCGGAGGTTACCTGCGGGAGGGTAGATTTGTAGCGGATATAAAAAGAAAGCGTGTTTCTCCCCGCTTTGAGGGGATAAACCACCGAATCCGTATTATTGATGCTGACGGGGTCCTGGTTTTCATCCAGAATTTCCACGCCTACTCCGGTGGCCATCATCGTCTCATTACCCATTCCGGTATCGGTCAACGCCAGCAGCGCCGGGTTATTACTGTCGGCTTCGCCGGTAAACCAGACCTTCGTGCCGCTGATGCCGCGCGAACAATTACGCAGGTTAATGTTGAAGGGTTTGAACTTTGTCGTTGTGCCCACGGACGGGAAGCTGTCGATAGGGAATTGCCCCAGATCGATACTTTGGCTCAGGCTGGACAGGTCGACATTGCAGGTCGCCGCCTGGATGGTGCCCGTAAACTCAAGGTTATAGCTATTGTCGTCGGCGCGGGCGGCAGTGCCGCTAAGCAGAATGAACAACATGCTTGCCGGTAACCATTTCAGGGTATTCATTTAATCGAAATCCACCCGTAAGTTTGCCAGCGAGGTAAACGTCCCCTCCTCCGGCGTTTCGCCGGTGGTGCTGACCGGGTAAGCCTGCAGCACGATATTTGCCGTACCAGCGTCATCGGTGGTAAAGGGAACGACGCTGTTAATATCATTGGGCGTCAGGGCCGCGCCCTGGTTATTGCTCACCACCACGCCGACGTCCGGGTTATCTGAGGCAATAGCCTGGGAAAAATGAGGATCGGGCGTCGCCTGGATACGCATGCTCAGGTTGACCTGCGAACTGGTGCCGCTGCATTTCACCGGCACATTAAAGGTTTTTGTCCGCACGCCCTCGGGTTTTTCGCCCGCGTGTCTGAAGCTGCCGCTATTCAGGGTGCCAAAATCGACGAGAATGGTTTGTCCGGCGTTAATTTCACAGCTTTGCGGAACAGTAACGCTGCCGCTGTAAGTGATGTTGTAAACCGCCTGCGTTAGCGGATCGTTGGGGGCCGTGGTGACATACACGCTGAACATGTTTTTCGGGGGAATCACGATCGTCCCGATAAATGACCTGACGATTTTAATCTGGAAAAGTAAGTTGGAATCGCGGATATAAAAGGGGTTACCGCTATCCACATTTTCGTCATATCCCATGTACACATAATTGAGGGGAGGATAAATGGTTCCTGCCGCTGAATCCCGAATTTGCATAGCCCCTTCAAGGTAATCAGGATCCAGTTTCAAATATTGCCAGGGACCGTTAGTTTCCGCCACGGTGAAAGGCGTGACGTAGGAGCGAAAAGTACGCCCGGTAGGTGCGGTTCCCGCCGGACAGATCGCCTGCACGTTGACCTCCTGACTTTTTACCAGTTGTACCGTCTGCCCTGGCTGGTTCTGAGCGGCGGTTAAGGTGGTGGTCAGATCATAATTAATGTTTGAGGCTACGCCGTTGATATTTTGACAAATTGCCGCCAGGCAGTTCTGTGCCATAAATAGCGTGACGAAAAATAAAATACGCGAATTCATTTAGTTGCATTCTACCTGTTGCCGAACCAGCGGTTGCTGAAGAGCGGGAAGTTGAAAATGGGCCACGCAGTGCTGATCCGGTTTGTCGCCCCACTGGACGTTTAACGTTCCGCGTTCACTTAACCCGGATAAATAGGTTTCGCCGCTATCGCCCACGATAGTTTCGTCCTCAGCGTCATCCCGCGTTACCGTGGCACCAAACGGCACCGGCTTGCCAAGATGCAGCAACGTCAGCAGGGCGCGCTCGCCGACATGCGCCTTAAACGTCGCCCGTACCAGCGCCCCTTCAGTGGGCACGACGTTAGTGACCGCATCATCGACATCCACATCGTCTGCCATGGAGTCGACGTCCAGCGCCAGGCGATTTTGCCGGTAGGTGGTGGCATAGGGGACCACAGCATAGCCGCGCCAATCGGTATGAACACCCGGCTCCCCTTCGACCTTGACGTTACTCGCACCGGGAGCCGCAATAAGGACATTGGTATTGCCGAGCGGCTGGCTCAACGTAATACCGTGGGCGTGCGCCACAATGCCGCCGCTCAGACCGTAGTTGACCTGCCGGTAGTCGCCATTATTGCTGTCGTTATAGCCCACATTGGCATTGCCCCAGGCACCGTCATACTCAACGCTGGCATTGCCGCTGGCACCCACGCCGTGATTCTGGTAACCCTGCTGGACGCTGTAGCTCAGATTATTGTCATCCAGCAGCGTGCCGCTAATTCCGGCGTTTTGCGTCACGTTATGGTGTTTATCGGAGCTGGCGTTATAGGTCGCATAAACATTGTGATGATGACCCGCCGCCACGTCGTCGTCCGGCATGAGCCACTGGCTTAGCGGCAGCGACAGACTGAGCGCAAAGATTTGATCGCTCTCGCGCTCGCCCGGCGCTTTGGTGTAGTTATAGGTCAGGCTCCAGTTGACACTGTCCAGCGTGCCGCTATAGCCAATTTGCAGCAGGGAGTTGGTTTCATCGGTATGCCAGTAGCTCTGTTTACTGCCGGTAAAAAAGATCGACCCCATCCGGCCCAGCGGCTGAGAAAGGTTAATCTGCACTTTGCCGCGTTTGGTGTAATAAAGACTGTAATAATCCTGCCACTGCGGCTTGTCGTCGTCATCCGGCTGGCCAGTATAGCCCTCCATATGCCGCCAGGCGGTTTCATCCAGGGTATAAAAACCGGACGTCGAATAGCGATAGCCCATCAACTGAATATGGGTGCCGACATTTTCAAGCGATTTCGCGTACAGAAGTCTTACGGACTGGCCCTGATGCGAGCTGTCATCCGCCAGCGTGCTGCGCGCCTGCGTAATATCCGCCGATATCGCGCCGAGCTCGCCCATATTGACGCCGCTGCCCAATGCCGCTGCGGTGTAACGATCGGAAAACTGCGAACCGCCATAGAGGGTAAAGCCGTGAGGTAACCCCCATAACAGGGTAGCCTGGCCGAATTTCACATCCTCTTTCTGGCTGCTGTCGCCCCGATACTCTGCCGCCGTCACGGCGTATTTCATCCGGCCTTCGCGCTGAAGTACCGGCACGGCGGAATAAGGCACGACATAACTGTGCAGCGTGCCGTCCGACTCCTTCACCTCTACCGTCAAATCGCCGCTCGCAGAGGTCGAATAGAGATCTTTAATCGTAAATGCGCCCGGCGGCACATAGCTTTGATAAATGGTGTAGCCGTTCTGTTTGATGGTGACCTGGGCATTACTGTTGGCAATACCGTGAATGGTTGGCGCAAATCCTTTCATACTGTCCGGCAGCATATTATCGTCAGAGGCAATCTGCATTCCGCGAAAAGGCAGGCTGTCGAACACATCGGCAGGCGTATAGCTGTCACCTGCGGTCAACTCGCCTTTAAGAGGAATGACATCGCGTTCGACGTAGGTGCTGATATGCTGCCAGTCGCTTTTCTTCTCTTCGCTGCCGCTGTTATAACTCCAGGTGGAATAGTCGCGTAGCCGCCACGCCCCAAGGTTCAGGCCGCTGTTTAAACCGAGAAAATAATTGTTGCTGGTTACGCTGCCTTCGCTGTTATCGCGGCTGTTAGCGCCAGTAAAGTCGTAGTTGAGCGTTAACGCATTGACGCCTTCGTCCCACTGCGCGGGCGGAATATAGCCTCTGGCATTATTTTTGATGGCCGCCTGGGGGATGCTGATATCCAGCCGTTGCCGGGCAAAATCAAAGCGCGAAGAGGCTGCGGGAATCGCTGCGCCAACATCAATGCAGCTCTCCGGCGCGGCGGCGGCGAGCGCAGGAAACTGCGCCAGATTGACGCCCATTTGCGCCAGCGCGCCGGGTGTCAGGCAGGCGCTCAGGCCGGTATCATCCCGCAGCGCCTGAACCGAGGCAGAAAGCACCGGCTTCGCCGCCGTAAAGCGAATATCACGGCTGGCGAGGAAATTTTTATTCAGATAAACGTCTACCCGGTAAGTACCGGGTGCCTGCTCGTTGCCCTCGAAATGCGAAAGATCGGCTACCGCAGCCGGATCGTCCGACAGAAAGGCCGGATTAAAGTAATTCTCAGCCCGGCCTTTCGCGGGCGTCAGTAGGCTCGCCATCGCCAGTGTCAGCGGCGTCAGCCAGCACTGGACGCCGGGTTTTACGCTCTGCTTAGTGCCTTTCATCACGTCAACTGCCGGCACACATCTGCGCTGGGGTATTGGCCCCAAAGTCATTGACCGTTTCATATTTCATATGACCGTCGCCCGCAGCGTTCAGTATCAGGCTGCCCTTTGGCGGCACCATCGTATTGGGCTGTTTTACCTTTCCGATGTAAAGCTCAACCAGGGACAGGTAATACGGCGAAGGATTAGATAACGTGACTTTGCCGTCAGCCACGTGACAACGCAGAGACGCCGGTGCGTCAAGAGAAGGCGTCGGCAGATTTTTCGGGCGGATAAATAGTTTAATCACGCTCTGGGTAGCAATTTGCAGCACGTTGCCCTGAAGCTTGCGCTTGTCCACGGACGGGATCGCTTTGCTATTCAGGTAAAAAATACTTTCCCGGTCAGTGGGTAGCGCTGGCCCGACATACATAATGCGCAGCACGTTTTCTTTTTTTGGCTGGATCACAAATAAAGGCGGCGTCACCACGAAATCCGGGGACTTTGTCCCATCGGCATTGGCGACCCATGACTGGATCAGGAAAACGTTGTTTGCAGAAGAGTTGGTGATGGGCAAGGATACCTGCTTTTCGCCCTGCGGATAAATCACGCGCGTTGCGCCAAGCGCCACGCCGCCCGCGTAAGCCTTCACGGTCGTCCCCATCATAACGACACCCAACATCAGCACCGGCGTTAAGGCGATGGCCCGCAGTACAAGGCGTTTTAACATCTGTATTTTCATCATCGTCATTCTTTTTCGTCTGGCCTGCGCTGCTTTTTTAACGTAAATAGTGCGCCGCCTTCCCTCCGCAGAAGGAAGGCGGAAAATCATGAAATCAGGAATAAACCATGCTGAAGGTCGCGGTTGCCTCAACGTTACCGGACGTCGCCGCACCGGTAGCGATGTAGTCAACGCTCAGCGGAATGGTATTTCCACCGTTAATCAGCGTCACGCTGGAGGACGTTTCGCCCACGTTCAGCGTCTGACCATCCGGTCCATACAGTTGCAGGGCGACGTTTGTTGCAGAACCCGCACCCGCCGTGTTTGCCAGTGAACCCGGCTGGCTGGCATCTTCCTGGCCGTTAAAAATGACCGCGGCGTTCTGGCTAACGGTGGTATCGCAATCTTCCAGCTTAATGTTGAAGTCTTCTTTCTGGTTTGCGACCATTCCGGCAGCCGTTAGTTTTGAGGAACGCACCTGGCTCAGGGTGACGGTCTGATCGACAGAATCAGCCGTGACGGAGCAGGCGGCATCAACAACCTGGCCCACGAAATTGACGGTACCGCCGTTAACAGTCGTTGTATCGGTTTCTGCCGCCATTGCCGTTCCACCAGCAGTGATAGCCGTAACGACCATCGCAAATAAATACTTTTTCATATTCCCTCTGATAATCCTAATTATGTTGTTGATGACCCTCTTATTAAATACCTGAGCAATAGCCCACCCGCCTGCTCAGTATATTCCTTATACAGTCAGATATAAGTAGAGATCGAATTCATGGAGAAGAATTCTGGTCGTTATTTATTTGAGTCAATTAGCTTTTCGATAGCTTAATCGGGAAAGGCGAAGCAACGCTTTATTCTCCCGACTTGAATTTTATTATTACTAACAGCGGGTTGAGGTGCAACGATGAGATGATCTTTTTAAAGGACCGACCTTAACTTATTGATTTTAAAATCATAACCAGCTGCCATTTGGCATTTGCTTCATTTCATATTGACAAAAATATAAGAGTATGGTTAAGCAAAATCTAAATAAGCATTTTAAGCAGCGACAGGATTTTCCTTTTCAAAAAGAAAATCCTGCCCGCGGAAAGGAAAACGCTAATAGGCTGCCGGCAGTTTTTTCATATCAACAAGCTTTCCATTATCAATACTGATATAACCGCCTTTCTTAAGCTCGGAAAGGATCTTCATGATGCGGCTTTTTGATAAACCCGTGCGTCGCTGAATGAAACTCATGATATTGATCTGCTGACGATAAGCATCAGGGTATATCGAGATCTCAATAAGCAATGCTCTGACCTTCAGGTAAGAATCGACGCCGACCAGCTCCTGTTCGCGCGCACTCATAACCATTAGCCGCTGCGCAAGAATGCGGGCAATGTCATGCCATAAATTTAACTCATCAGACAACCTGATAAAATCTGCCAGCAGGACTGAATAACCTTTGCAGCGGGTTTCCGCCACCAGATAGTGATGCGGCCACTCGGAAACCTCGTAAGTACGGGCATAGCTGTCTATGAGACCCAGTAATGTAGGCGCAAAAATAGCGCAGAGCTGGCGCTGACTTTTTGCATGGCAGAATGAGGTAATTCCCTCATCCAGTATCACAATCTTTTGTTCTTCCTTGTTCATCCCCAATGGAAAAACTTCGCCAACTTCTAAAGAAAGAGGCGTGCCGTGCGGGATCAGTTTCTGTAATACATTAGCCAGGGCGGCAAGGGGCTTCGATTTTTGATTAAAGATGAAAGAATGTAATGAATCGTCAGTACAATTTTCAATATTTGCCAGAATTTCTAAATTCATCGGGTGCATAGTCAGTATAAAACAAAAACATACGATACGGATTAAGTATATGAAAATCAATTCACTAAAATTAACATCAATTTAAAGATTAACTTATTGAAGCAGGGTGATAAAAACCATAGAAACAATTGCATTAAAAATAATCACAAAAGCAACCACAATAAGAAATAATAATTTAAGTAAATCCTTAACATATATTACCATAAAAAACTACATAGCGATCACCATAGCGGTATAGAGAAATAATTCTCATACCGCCAGGAATCACCTTATCGTTCAGGATTAAATTATTCAAGTAAGGCTGCGGGGAGAGGAATAATATTCGCGCATCTTATCCGCCAGCCAGCCGCCGTCTTCACCGTTAGAGTGAATAGTGGTGATGCTGACGGTCGAACCACCGCCCCAGAGAATAGAAAAGACATTATAGTCAGGCAGATTTAACGCCTGCATTTGTCCCCAGTCATACCCGTTATCTTTACGTAAGAAGTCGCCTACCGTTGCCGCGCCGTAGGTGCCCTGATTAAGCGCCGTATTTTTCAACCTCGCGGTAATCGCCGCCACGTTAGTTGCAATACGCTTGTCGCCCATAAAGAAGGTGCCGCCCGACGCAAAATGGTTTTCACTAATCATAGTGGTCCCTTCCTCTGCCGTCGGCATATGCCCGCCGGGGATCTGCCAGAGCATGGCGGGTTTATTCAGATCTTTCGCCGCCTGTTTTACCATTCCCAGGTAGTTAAGCCAGCAGGTCGCATTCCAGCCATAGTGCGCCAGCGCATCCGGACTAAAGCAGTCGCGTTCAAATTTATCGAAAGCGATAAAATCAGGCGCGTAGTTGCCGCTGTATACGCCAAGCTCATTAATAAAGGCTGCAATCTGTTTTCCCTGAGCCTGCGGATCCGCGCCTTCGCGCAGAACCCAGTCGGCGGTGCCGGTTGACCAGACGTTGGTCTGCCAGCCAAAAGCCACATCCGGCGCAAACTGGTGAACAAGATAGTTGATCGCCTGAATGTAGCCATACAGATCGTCACTGAACGTTGGCAGCGCTGGCGCGCTGTATTTCAGCACCGGGGCCAGCGCCTTCACCGCCACAGCAAGCTGAGCATTAACCGGTACGCTGTTTTTCTGCCGTACCGTGATGTAGCCGTAAGGCTCCTGCTCAATAGCGCCCAGGAAATCGGGGTTCAGGACAAACGTCGCCGGAACCGGATGCGCGTCATCTTTATAAGACTGCGCGGCCATACATTGTGTAATAAAGTTACCGAAGTGGTTACGCAGCTTCTCGCTATCCTGTAGATCGCTCACGGCACTCCCGCCGCTGGCGTTGGCAGTATAAACCACCATTACCGGCATTACCGATCGGCCCGCTTCTTTCTCAATTTGCCGGACCAGCGGTACGGTTTTATGAATCGGCAGCAGATCGTAATCAAGGAAGCCGTCATTGTTCAGGTCCATCTCTTTTGCCGGGATCGGATCGCCGCCGCCGTCAAAACCGTCATATTTAAACAGCGCGCTGACCGGCACCTCGCGGTAGAGCGTGGCGGTATCCGCCGCATTCACCGTGACGCCGCCGTGAGCCACGTAATCCGGCCAGCCGCGCACCTGTAAAATAACGCCTTTTTCAAAGGAGAGCGTAATCACATTGCTGCTTTGCAGCAGGCGCAGACCGGCGTCGGCATCACAGCGCCAGATGGCACCATCGCAATGCACGTCGGCGACGTCGACGGCATACAGCCCCGGCGCAATGCGCAAAGGAATCGCCTGTTGCTGACTATGGCTTTCCAGGGTCAACAGATACTGATATTCCCCTTTTCCGTTTCCACTATGGAAGCGATAGCGCTGGGCCCCGGCACCTTTGGGCAGGCCAAGCACGGTGGCTTTCACTTCAACAAAACCAGCCGCATCGGCGTTTTTCTGCTGATAGCCAACATTCACCCTGACGACTTTACCCGCTTCAGGGATCACGACGGTCGGCTGCGCCGGGGAGCTAATCATCAGGTTATTAATGCAGGCGGGAAGCAGACGCACCTCATAATGCTGACCGGCGATCAGGCGAGTCACCAGTAGGGCATCTCCAGCCGTAAGCGAGACCGTACGCGCCACGATGTTGTCGCTGCCCCATAGCTCGGCGCCGATCAGGGCTCCGTCGCAGGAAGGGAGATCCAGTTTGAGTGTTATCGCGGCAAAATGTACCGTTTCCTGGAAGGCGATTGGGCAGCGCTGGCTGTCCTGACCGGAGGCGAGCGTAACGGTCAATGTCTCTTTTACTGGCGCAATGCGCATGTCATCATTTTCAAGAGACTGAACATTAACGGTGTACTGCCCTGCCGCGAGATCGGCCACCGTTAACGACTGGCCCCACTCGCCGGTGACGTTTTGCATCCTGCCGTCCGGATAAACGATATCAAGAACCGGCTTCAGTGCGATCGCCTCTTTCCGCGCCGGGAAAATAAATTCGATCCTGCCCTGACGGCCTGGATCGTGCGCCAGCGTCGCCTGTAATTCTTCGAGCATAACCGGGGTTTGCGTAGCCGCCAGATAAAATTCCAGCTGCGCTGATTTACCCGCGCCCAGCTTCATTGCACTGTCATTATTGATAGTGATGCTATTTTTTTCGACAGGCCATCCACCGTCGCTACCGAGTTTAACCGGCTGATTACCCATCAGCGTTCCGCTGAACGGGCTGTAAGGATCCGGATGCGCGCAGGCGGTAAAGCTAATTTGCAGTTTGTTCAGGTCGATTGCCTGAGAATAGCCATTTTTCAATGTTAACGTAACGCGCTGATACCAGCTGTTAGCATTAATATCGCTGGCGGTAATAATAATGCCGTCACCTGAGATGGGTTCCGGCTGTGGCTCCGGCTGTGGCTGCGGCTCCGGCTGTGGCTCCGGCTCCGGCTCCGGCTGCGGCTGCGGCTGTGGTTCCGGCTGCGGCGCTGGTTCATCATCTGCCGCACCTGACGCCAGGGTGAGTGTGACGGCCGACAGCGTTACCGGAACCTTCGCGGCGGCAAGACTAAAGAACACTTTCCCACTTTTACCTGGTGCCAGTAACAGTTCGCCACTGTTATTAATCGTCATATCAATGGCGTTCAATTTCCCTTGTGGTTGTTCACGCAGGGTTAACGGAAGATCCCCTTTCAGATTGCCCCCAAAATTCCCCCATGGATCAGGATGTCCTGAGGCGGTGAAATGGATAATGGCCTGATTGAGATCCACCGCATGCTCACTCTCATTGGTGAGCGTCAATGTGACCTTTTGATACCAACTTTGTGCATTGAGCGCGCTGTGTTTAATTGAAATGATCGACATGATAAATCCTCTATCCTTAGTGGAAAAAAGCCCCGGATCGGCGGGGCTTTTATTTAGCTATATCCAACAAACATCGATAGTGATGATTAATTAGTAAGCGCCAAGGTCAGTCCATGCGCCGCCCATACCGCAGTTCTGGTCCGGCTGGTTGCCTACAGACCACCAGTTAACCTGATAGTTGTGGCCTTTCCAGCTGACGATCTCAAAAGTACCCCAGTTTGCGCCGTAGACTTTGGTCGCATCCCATTGCGGGTAAGGAGACACTTTATCGTCCGGTACTGGAACCACATCGTCATCTTTATCATCTGGCGTCGGAATAACGTCGTCTTCGTCCTTGTCGTCCGGTACCGGGATAACGTCGTCGTCTTCCGGCTTCGCGTCAGCCTGAGCCACAACGGCGGTCAGCACGAAGCGCTGCTGCGTTGACGGCTCACCCCAGCAATCGCGAACAAACAGGGTGAACTGGAACTGCGTCTCTTCAGTAACCTGCGGCACGTCGAACTCAATGATTTCAGCCGTTTTGTCCGCCACGGTAATGGCAGCAGGCACGCCCCAGCTAAAGCTCAGTGCATCTTTATCTTCATCGGACGATTTCGCGCCAGACAGCTGTACGCGGGAACCCCCTACCACACGCAGTTCAATAGATGCTTTCGGCGCATGATTCACTTTCTGGCCTTCATCGTCTTTTTCTTCAACGTTGATGCCTTCGAAATAGAACGGCTCCATGTCGATCACTTCTTTGCTGATTTCATAGCCCAGACCTTCACGTGCCGCGTTAACCAGCACGCCGTTGTCCTGGTCTACCGTCCAGGTGAACACGCCGCCCAGACCCAGGTTTGCCGCATACTCGCCCTTCGCTTTCACCGTGCGCGGGGTATCCAGCGACAGGAACAGCTTAGAGTCCGGGTTGTACAGGTAGTCAGCATCGGCAACCTTGTCGGTATAAACGTTAAAGCCGTTACGCCCTTTCTGGCTCTCCAGATCCAGATAGTTATAAATCACGTCGTACCATTCGGTAGTGCCGGATTCAAACGAGCCGGTGGTGGTTTCATACTCGCCATTGGCCAGTTTTTTACCCGGATTGTAGGTCCCTTCCAGAGGCGAGAAGCTGGTGATTTCGGTGTTGCGGCTGTTACGGGTATAGCCTGCATAGCCGATGTTGATACGCTCAGCCGGGAAACCTTCCGCCAGCAGATAATCAACGATGGTTTCAACGGACCAGCCGCCTGCGGTCAGCGCTTTCAGATTAGTGTGATGGGTTACGTTTTCTGCCCACGGCGTACCGAAGAAGTCGTAGGTCATGACGTTGATGTAATCCATACCGGACTTCATCAGGGTGTTAACGCCAGCGTAAGCAAGGTTAGCGACAACCGCAGAAGCGGCGATAGAGATTTTCACGTCGCTGCGGCCTGCGGCATCCAGCTGCTTACGCACTTCAGCGATCAGCAGGGCAAAGTTAGCGCCATCTTCCGGACCAAAAGGGTTACCAGCACCTTCTACGTTCGGGTATTCCCAGTCCAGGTCCACGCCGCTGAACATCGGGAACTGTTTGAACAGTTTCACCAGCCCTTTGGCGAAGATTTTACGCGAGGAATCTTTCGATGCCGTTTCGTGGAAGCCGTTACTCATGGTCCAGCCGCCGATGCTCATGGACAGCTCAAGGTTGTGGCCCTGTTTTTTCGCTTTCGCCTGCAGATCGCGCAGACCGCCCAGGAAACCTTTGGTATTCGCCTGCGTCACGGTCTTCGGATCAATATCCCAGCCGCTGATGTCGAAGCCGACGTTAGTGTAAGTCTGGAAATCACCCCACGGATCGAGGAAGGTCGGCTCGTATTTCACTTTGCCACACAGTTGCGCCGCTTCTGCGACGACATCACGCTCCTGCCCATCAATTTTGTGGAAGCCGACAATGCCTACAAAGCCCGCGATAATTTTGTCGTAAGCAGTAGGAGAAACGTTAGCCAGATCGTAGCCACGACCACGGTTAAGTTCGGTGTCATCACCCTCTAAACGAGAATCGTACTGGGACCAGTCGGTGAAATAACCGAAAACTTTTGGTTTTTTGCTATCAGCTTTGTACTGGTTATAAACCGGTTTGGCGACACGAGCAGAAGTGTAGCTAAGTTTGCTGTCATCTTTAGCCGGGTTAAAGCCGTCTGCCGCGTTGCTAGTTTCTGTCAGGGTATCACCCTTGATTAATTTGCTCTGTGCCATGTTAATTTCCTTTTAATTTAAATTTTTTCGCAGTTCGTTCTGCGGGGCCCATAATCTATCGGCATCGGCCAAATGGCTAATCACAAAACATCACATATCAGGATGATGCTCAAATCACTAAAATAGTGAGGTTACCCAGTTAATCCCCCGCTTCTCATCAAGCTAATGACCCACAGGTGAATTAGCAAAGCCCTGCACAACGTTGCGTATTAAGTTTCATTAAAGTTGATATTAAACCTCATTTAACAAGGTCGCTTTTTTGTGACGCGCGTTGGTTTTTCCATATATAACTCAATAAAATCATTGGGAAATAATGGATTGAGCAAATTCTTATAATTAATATCAACCGCACTCAAAACAGGATGTAAATTTCTAAAGGATGACATTATGAAAACCTACATGATCAATAACAATTGTATCTACAATGAAAGGAATCATGAGTTAAGAAGTATCTCGAACTCGCTGGTTATAAAAATGACCGCAATGCGTGCAAGATGCCTTAGCTTTATTATTGAGAATGCACAGATGGAGGTAATTGAACGCCAGCAGCTCACCACGGCGCTGTGGGGAAGTCGGGGAAACTTCGTTAATGATGCCAATTTAACGCAGATACTCTACCTCATTCGTCGCGATCTAAAATCATTAGGAGTGAATGATTTTTTGATTACGGTGCCGCGCAAAGGCATCCAGGTTAATAACCAGATTCCGGTAAAACCAGTAGACAATAAAGCAGGCAGACGCTGGGCATGGCTAAATAAAACACCAGTCAAGATCATGCTAACCGTTGCTGCCGCTGCCGTATTAGCAGCCGCCTGTTATGTGAATATCCACTAATATTGTTGAGGTAAAAAAATGAATCCAGTTATTGACGGCATTTTAATGACAGAAGGTAGTTATACCAATAATCCCCACGATCGGGGCGGCGCGACTAATTGGGGAATTACTGAAGCGACAGCACGTGCGAACGGTTATCAGGGAGACATGCGAGATATGACGCGCGCAGAAGCGTACTCCATACTCGAAAATGATTACTGGGTAAAACCGGGCTTTGAACTTATTTCGCAGATCTCCTGGCCGGTTGCTTTTGAACTGTGCGATGCCGCCGTAAATATTGGACCGCGACTTCCCTGCCTGTGGTTGCAACGCTGGCTGAATGCCCTGAACCGCGAGCAGAAAAATTATCAGGATATTAAGGTTGATGGTCACATCGGGCCAATGACCATTGCCGCACTACAGGTGTTCATCGCATGGCGTGGCAGAGAGGGCGAGCATGTGCTGGTCGAGGCGCTGAACTGTAGTCAGGGTGCCTATTATCTGAACATCACCGAAGAAAGACCGCAAAATGAGGATTTCATTTACGGGTGGATTAAAAATAGGGTAACGTAAAAAAATCAAGAACAGTGTTGCTATGCATTTGCGTAGCAATAAAACAACATGCAGCATAAGGCTCAGTGCTGAGCCTTATGTATTTATTTTATCAGGCTGTTATCTTCGACGCTTTTTTTTAGTTTATCGCCCAGGTACTTAAGTATTGGTGCGGCAAACACGCCGCCAATCCCTGCGGCCAGCAAAATCATATTGAAACTCAGCCCTTTTTCAATTGCGATCGCGCTTAATAAAAAACTGGTAAAGCAGGAGATAACAATTTGCGTAAGACAACTCATAATACCTTTATGCAATGGCTCCGACTTTTTCCTTTTAGACTTTAACAGATAACTGACAAAACCACCCCACGCGCCCGTCGCGACAATAATTAACAATACTTCCATCTCCAGAAGAACAACTTCTGAGGTTTCTAAATGATTAGGGATAGACATTTTAACTTCCTGTATTTAAATGACATAGCGAGAATGTAATAGAAAGGGTTCTAAAGCCGTAATCAAACCGCATCATTAAATACCAATTTTTATCACTCATCCCTGAAGGTACTACTCCTAACGTCTGAATGAGGAAAGGGTATGCAGCATATCTACCAATTCCTTTACGTCCTGTTTTTTACTGCTTTTGTTATTCCATGAAGCATAGACATTTAACGGTTTAAAAACCAGTTCAGGCGGCGGCTGAACCATTTTTATTGCGTAGCGGCGCTGATTTTTATAAAAAAGCGCCAGTTTTAAAGGTAATATCGCAATTAATGAGGTGCGCTCAACGATACTGATGATGCCGCTGATTGAATCACTACGGTATCCCTTCACCCGATATCCTTTATATTCATCATCCTTTACATGCAGATCGTCATCATTGATCATTATCGGCGAGAAGAGTCCGGACTGATAGACGGCATGACGTGCAGAATAAAAGCTGTGCAGGGTGAGCTGCGTTAACTCACTAAGCAGATTGTCTGTGCTACAGATGCAGACGAAATTTTTAAAGCTGTCGATAAGTTGATTTTCGATACCCGGTTCGATGATGGTATCGGGGCTAATAATAAGGTCGCAATCACCGACTATCAAATGTTCTTTGAGGGTATCTTTATGCATATTTTTGGCAGAAAAATGACGCAGAGAGAATCGCTCAAAAATATCATCTTCATAGAGCTGAGACAGATAATAGTTTTCAGCGATCTCGCTACCCAGGACGGTGATTTTCTGGCTGCGCGGACTCGTCTCTTCGGGGATAAAGGTATTATTTACCAGCGCCATGGCCTGGCGGAAAGCCTGATGGATCTCCAGCGCTTTTGCCGTAGGCACAAGGCCGTCTTTGCTTCTGACAAATAGCTCTTGCTGATAAAAGCTCTGTAAACGGGACAGCGCCAGAGAAATAGCAGCAGGCGTGACGGATAATCTTTTGGAGGCTTTGGTGGCATTGCCTGCCGATATGACAGCGTCAAGGACTTTGATTAAATTATAATCAAAGTGCTTGTTGGCACCTTTTGAGCCCATCCATTGTCAGCCTCTTAAATTCAAAAAATGCAATATAGATAATACTCAAAATAATGCAAATAACAGTTTATCAAAACAATAATAAATTACTACGATGAGAAATATCGTTTTTTTATAAACAATAAATCCACAAAATTTTCCATATAAACCAACAACTCTATTTAGCTAAACCAAAAATCATTTTTAATAAAACTTAATATCACTCTCTGTTTTATGGCGATACTGAAATCCGAACGTCAGGAATGCCGCCCTTTTGCTGAGGGATGTTGGCCGCCCCGGTAATAAACGCGCAAAAAAAAGCCTGAGAGAGCTCTCAGGCTAATAAATGACAGAGATGATATTAACGCGTCAAATCATCAAAAAACTTTTTTACGCCATCGAAGAAGCTTTTAGAACGCGGGCTGTTATGTTCGCCCGTTGGACCGCCAAAACTGTCCTGTAACTCTTTCAGGAGCTGTTTCTGCTTGTCATTGAGACCGACCGGCGTTTCGACAACCACACGGCACAGCAGGTCGCCCTGCGCCCCGCCGCGCACGGATTTCACGCCTTTGCCACGCATACGGAACAGTTTACCGGTCTGCGTTTCACCCGGTACTTTCAGCTTCACGCGGCCATCCAGGGTCGGAACTTCGATTTCACCGCCCAGCGCCGCCATGGCAAAGTTGATCGGCACTTCGCAATACAGGTTGTTACCTTCGCGCTCGAAGATCGGGTGCTGTTTTACCTGCACCTGAACGTACAGATCGCCTGCCGGTGCGCCGTGCTCGCCCGCTTCGCCCTCGCCAGACAGACGGATACGATCGCCGGTATCCACGCCCGCCGGGATTTTAACCGACAGCGTTTTGCTCTTCTCAACGCGCCCGTGACCGTGGCACTTGTGGCAAGGATCTTTG
Source organism: Superficieibacter sp. HKU1 (assembly GCF_029319185.1). NCBI lineage: Bacteria > Pseudomonadati > Pseudomonadota > Gammaproteobacteria > Enterobacterales > Enterobacteriaceae > Superficieibacter > Superficieibacter sp. HKU1. The sequence continues at coordinate 850,230 of NZ_CP119754.1, read as the reverse complement.
ATCAGCGTACCGCGGCCCTGACAGTGCGGACAGGCCTGCTGTACCGCAAAGAAGCCCTGACGCATCTGCACCTGGCCGGAACCGTGGCAGGTCGGACAGGTCTGCGGCTGGGTGCCGGGTTTGGCTCCGCTACCGTGGCAGATATCACATTCTTCCAGCGTCGGAATACGGATTTCTTTGGTAACACCGCGTACCGCCTCTTCCAGCGTCAGCTCCATGTTGTAGCGCAGATCGGCACCGCGAGAGGCTCGCTGGCGACCACGACCGCCGCCGAAGATATCGCCAAACACGTCGCCAAAGATATCGCCGAAATCAGCACCGCCGCCGCCAAAACCGCCGCCACCGCCCATGCCGCCCTGCTCAAACGCAGCGTGACCGTACTGATCGTAAGCTGCACGCTTCTGGGCGTCTGTCAGGATTTCATACGCTTCTTTAATTTCTTTAAATTTGGCTTCGGCTTCTTTATCGCCCTGGTTACGGTCCGGGTGATATTTCATCGCCAGGCGTTTGTACGCCTTTTTGATTTCACGCTCTTCCGCCGTTCGGGAAACGCCTAAAATCTCATAATAATCTTGTTTCGCCATTGTCTTTTTCAGCCCCTAACATGCGAGCACGGGCGGAGAGGAAACCTCTTCGCCCGTGCCAGTTCATAACCCATTCAAAGGGCGATTATTTTTTGTCTTTTACTTCTTCAAACTCAGCGTCGACCACATCGTCATCCTGCGCGTTGTTTGCAGAAGCATCAGCGCCAGCCTGCTGCTGTGCGTGCTGCTGCTGAGCAATTTCCATCAGCTTCTGGGAAACCTGCGCCAGCGCCTGCATCTTCGCTTCGATATCCGCTTTGTCTTCGCCTTTCAGCGACGTTTCCAGCGCGCTCAGTGCAGACTCGATAGCGGTTTTGTCATCAGCTGGCAACTGGTCGCCCGCTTCTTCAACCTGCTTACGGGTGCTGTGCAGTAGATGGTCGCCCTGGTTACGGGTCTGAACCAGTTCTTCGAACTTACGGTCAGATTCCGCGTTGGCTTCCGCTTCGCGAACCATTTTCGCGATTTCGTCTTCGTTCAGACCAGAAGAGGCCTTGATGGTGATCTTCTGCTCTTTACCGCTGTTTTTGTCTTTTGCAGAAACATGCAGGATACCGTCAGCATCGATGTCGAAGGTGACTTCGATCTGCGGCATACCGCGCGGCGCAGGCTGAATACCATCCAGGTTAAACTGGCCCAGATCTTTGTTGTCAGAAGCGCGTTTACGCTCACCCTGCAGCACATGGATCGTAACAGCAGACTGATTGTCTTCCGCAGTCGAGAACACCTGGCTGTGTTTGGTCGGGATAGTGGTGTTTTTCGCGATAAGCGCCGTCATCACGCCGCCCATGGTTTCAATACCCAGTGACAGCGGGGTAACGTCCAGCAGCAGTACGTCTTTCACTTCACCGGTCAGGACACCGCCCTGAACTGCGGCACCGATGGCCACCGCTTCATCCGGGTTAACGTCTTTACGCGGTTCTTTACCGAAGAACTCGGCCACTTTTTTCTGCACCATCGGCATACGCGTCTGGCCACCGACCAGGATCACGTCCTGAACGTCAGAGACGGACAGACCCGCATCCTGCAGTGCCACTTTCAGCGGCTCGATAGAACGGTTTACCAGGTCTTCAACCAGGCTTTCCAGTTTCGCACGGGTCACTTTGATGTTCATGTGCTTCGGACCGGTCGCATCTGCAGTGATGTACGGCAGGTTAACGTCGGTCTGCTGCGCAGAAGAAAGTTCGATTTTCGCTTTTTCTGCCGCTTCTTTCAGACGCTGCATGGCCAGCGGATCGTTACGCAGGTCAATGCCCTGATCTTTCTTAAACTCGTCAACGAGGTAGTTGATCATACGGCTGTCGAAGTCTTCACCACCCAGGTGGGTATCACCGTTGGTTGCCAGAACTTCAAAGGTTTTTTCGCCGTCAACATCGTCGATTTCGATAATAGAGATATCGAAGGTACCACCGCCGAGGTCATAAACCGCGATGGTACGGTTACCCACTTCTTTATCCAGACCGTAAGCCAGTGCGGCAGCGGTAGGTTCGTTGATGATGCGTTTGACTTCCAGACCCGCGATACGGCCAGCGTCTTTGGTCGCCTGACGCTGCGCATCGTTAAAGTACGCCGGGACGGTAATAACCGCTTCAGTTACCGGTTCACCCAGGTAATCTTCCGCCGTTTTCTTCATTTTTTTCAGCACTTCCGCAGAGATCTGCGGCGGTGCCATTTTCTGACCTTTAACGTCAATCCACGCATCACCGTTATCGGCGGCGATGATTTTGTACGGCATGATGGCTTCATCACGCTGTACTTCTTCGTCCTGGAAGCGGCGGCCAATCAGGCGTTTAATCGCAAACAGGGTGTTTTGCGGGTTTGTCACTGCCTGACGCTTAGCCGGCTGACCAACCAGAGTTTCACCATCCTGAGTATATGCAATGATAGAAGGCGTAGTACGGTCGCCCTCTGCGTTCTCCAGCACACGTGCCTGCGTGCCATCCATAATCGCTATACAAGAGTTAGTTGTACCCAGGTCGATACCAATAATTTTACCCATCTAAACGTCTCCACTAAAAATTCGGTCATCATGTGGTTGTGAACCTGTAATAAGGGCGAAACGTGCGGTTTCAACTGCCTTAAATCGTTTTTTTTCAGGTTCACTCACTGCGGTTGACTACAAGATGGGGTCGCCGTGACCTGCATCAAGGGGGGAAGTGAAAAAAATTTTGCCGACTGGCATCGCGCCGGACGGTTTGTCGGCCACTCTGGACGCGTTCTGCGCCCAGGTGACAAACAATGCATTCAAACCATGAATATAAATAACAAATACATTCATGGAACGATTGAAATAAATGGAAAGCATTGCGAACTCGAAGGAAAAAGCCATTAAGTGTTAAAATAAAGCGCCCTGCTAACGCGCCATTAAATGCATTTACAAAGGAATAAAAATGAACCGGTTATTAATAATTTCTTTAGGCTTACTGTCTGGCTTATTGATCAATCTGCCTGCCATGGCGAACGATCATAAAGCAATGGGCATTGTCGCCATGCCGCGTAATGAAACGAACGATTTAACCCTGAAAATGCCCATTTGCCGGGTGGTGAAGCGCATCCAGATTAAAGCCGAACACGGTGATGTGCAGCTTAGCGGCGCCTCGGTCTACTTTAACGTCTCACGCAGCGCAAGCCAGAGCCTGAACGTCCCCTCCACCATCAAAGAAGGTGAGAGCACAAACTGGATTAATATTAATAGTGACAACGATAATAAACGCTGCGTGTCGAAGATAGTCTTTTCCGGCCATACGGTGAACTCATCAGATATGGCGCGCTTAAAAATCATTGGTGATGATTAATTTTTAAAAGTCCATTGTTGTTAACTTTATTTATTGGACATTAACATTCATGAACGTCACTTATTTACACGACGACGATCTTAGTTTTTTACAGCACTGTAGCGAAGAGCAACTGGCTGACTTTGCCCGTTTATTAACCCATAACAGTAAAGATAAGCCGCGTCTCTCAAGCAAGCTGTTACGTAATGAACTTTATCAGTCGATGGAAGGACATCCGGAACGCCATCGGCGCAGCTGGCAGCTTATCGCTGGCGAACTTCAGCATTTCGGCGGCGACAGCATCGCCAATACGCTGCGCGGGCACGGTAAATTGTATCGGGTTATTCTGCTGGATGTCTGCCATCGCCTGAAGCTGAAAGCGAAAAAAAACCAGTCCACGTTTGAAATAGAACAGTGCCTGCTGGAGCATTTTCTGCGCAATACGTGGAAGAAAATGAATGACGAGCAAAAAGCGCAGTTCTTTGCTGCGGTAAAGCTCAAAGTCAGCGAGCTGGAAGAAATTTTGCCCTGTTTGCTTAAGGATAAAAAACTAATTGACGGTGTTTCGCTATTGCTCTCCAGCCAGCTAAAACGCATCCTGCGCACCCATGCAGCCGTCAGCGTGATTGGACACGGTTTACTGCGCGGTGCCGGGCTCGGCGGCCCGGTGGGTGCAGCGTTAAATAGTGTCAAAGCCGTTAGCGGTACAGCCTGGCGGGTAACCATCCCCGCCGTATTACGCATAGCCTGCCTGCGCCGAATGATTGCGGCACAACAAAGCTGATTTCTCCATCACTGTGCGGGGTAAAAATCACCTTTTTACCCCCGGCAGATCATAGACAGCGCAAACAACGCCGATTATGATGCTGCGCCCTCCCCGAAGCGGGTTTGACGGGCGAACACCTTTCACTACAAATCGATGAGTTTTGAGGAATTATGGGCAACACTAAGTTGGCTAATCCGGCTCCGCTGGGCTTGATGGGTTTCGGCATGACCACCATTCTGCTGAATCTGCATAATGCGGGCATTTTCCCTTTCGACGGTATTATTCTGGCGATGGGTATTTTTTACGGTGGTATTGCGCAGATTTTTGCCGGTCTGCTGGAATTTAAGAAAGGTAATACCTTTGGCTTAACCGCGTTTACGTCTTACGGATCTTTCTGGCTAACGCTGGTCGCCATCCTGCTGATGCCGAAAATGGGCTTAACCGATGCGCCAAACGCGCAGTTCCTCGATGCTTACCTCGGCCTGTGGGGCGTGTTTACGCTGTTCATGTTCTTCGGCACGCTGAAAGGCGCAAGAATGCTGTCATTTGTCTTTTTAAGCCTGACCGTTCTGTTTGCACTGTTGGCAGTCGGTAACATTGGCGGTAATGAAGGCATCATTCATATTGCTGGCTGGGTCGGTCTGGTTTGTGGTGCAAGCGCAATTTATCTGGCGATGGGTGAAGTGCTGAACGAACAGTTCGGCCGTACCGTGCTGCCGATTGGCGAGCAGCACTAATTGACGCTGGCGGGTACCGCTCAGGGTATCCGCCGCATCATCAGCATTAAGAACGCTGTAAGATCTTCTCCGTATTGCCTTCACCGCTCTCACGTTTTAAGACGACACCCAGCACGATTCCCATCACTGACACCCCCAGAATATACCAGGCCGGCGCCATCGGCGAAACGCCCATCAGCATGGTGACCGCAACAGGCGTCAGGCCGCCGAAAATGGCATACGACATATTGTAGGAAAAGGAAATGCCGGAAAAACGCACCGCGGGCGGGAAAGCGTTGACCATCACATAAGGTACGGCCCCCACCACACCCACGCAGAGCCCCACCAGACCGTACAGTAAAAAAAGCTGCTGCGGATAGACGCCGGAGAGGTGATAGAACATCCAGGCGGAACAGGCCAGCGTCGTGCTGCCAATGATAAAGGTTTTACCGGGCCCAAAACGATCGACCGCCAGTCCGGCAATCAGACAGCCAAAACAGAGCATAATCGTGGCGATGCTGTTGGCCTGCAGAGTTAGCGCAGGGGCAAAGCCATACTGTTTTTGCAGCCAGACTGGCGACATCAGAATCACCACCACGATGCCGGCAGAGAGCAGCCCGGTCAGCAGCATGGAGAGGACGACCGCTTTTTTATGCCTGACAATAACCGCCTTTACCGGCAGTTCCTGCTCGAGGATCTTACGCTGCTGCATTTCCAGAAAGATGGGCGTCTCCTGTAACCAGCGGCGCAGATACATCGCAATCAGCCCAAACGCTCCGCCCAGCAGGAACGGTATACGCCAGCCAATATCATGGATCGTCTGCTGGCTCAGGGTGGTATTGACGATAGTCGCCACCACCGAGCCGAGCAAAATACCCACTGTCAGCCCGGCCGTCAGCGTGCCACAGGCGATGCCGATCCGCCGCTCCGGCACATGCTCAGCGACAAATACCCACGCTCCCGGCACCTCACCACCGATTGCTGCGCCCTGAAGGATACGCATTAACAGCAGAAGCAATGGTGCCGCTAAACCTGCCGTGGCATAGACAGGCAGCAGCCCTATCGCCAGCGTTGGCAAGGCCATAAGCAGAATGCTCAGGGTAAACATCTTTTTACGACCGACCCGATCGCCGAAATGGGCCATAATAATGCCCCCCAGCGGTCGTGCCAGATACCCGGCGGCAAAAATCCCGAACGTCTGCACCTGACGCAGCCAGTCCGGAATAGTAGCGGGAAAGAAAAGATCGCCGATTAACGCTGCAAAGAAAACGAAGATAATAAAATCATAAAACTCCAGCGCGCCACCGAGGGCAGCGAGCGTCAGCGTTTTATAGTCCTGGCGATTCAAAGTCCGTGCGTTTTTCGACATAGCCGACCATGTGTAAGCAGGAGAGAAGATACTCACTATACTATGTAAAATAAAAATTACTTAATAGTAAATAAATCGATACGCCACGGACTTTTTGTTTTAATACTGGTAACGCGCTTACTCAGGAAAGGTTCTCTCGTCTCGCGCTTTTCGGCCGGAAAGCATCTACCACCTGACTGTCAGTTTCGATGTAAGGCCCCTCAAGCAACTGTATACAATATGGTACACTTGCAAAAATACCCGGCACGACTGATTTACCCTGCGCATCTTTAACGCCTTCCAGCGTTTCCTGAATAGACTTAGGCTGGCCCGGTAAGTTGAGGATCAGCGCCTGCTTACGAATAACCCCAACCTGACGGGAAAGGATGGCGGTAGGAACAAATTGCAGGCTGATTTGCCGCATCTGCTCGCCAAAACCAGGCATTTCACGATCGGCCACCGCCAGCGTGGCATCCGGCGTCACATCCCGTCGCGCCGGGCCGGTTCCGCCCGTGGTCAAAACCAGGTGGCAACTCATTTCGTCCACCAGCTCGCATAGCGTTTGTTCAATGATGCTTTGCTCGTCGGGGATCAAACGCGTCTGGATGTCGTAAGGTGTGGTGAGCGCTTTTTCCAGCCAGGCCTCAAGCGCCGGAATGCCTTTATCCTGATAAACGCCGCTGGAAGCGCGATCGGAGATGGAAACTAAGCCAATGCGTAAGGTGTTCATGATTATTCCCTTCTGTGATGCTATTTCCAGGAATAATACACGCGAATGTCACGCAATACGACGCATCTGAACAGGCTGGACATGGCTTTAACTGGAAGCCAATAGTTGCCCTGGTAAACTACATGTTGCAGACTAGCGAGACACAAAACGCCACCGTTTTTTTTGCGTAAGCTTGCACAGCGTGTCCCTCAACATGGAGATGAATTGATGACAATGGCAGAGCAACTGGAAAATATCGGTCTATTGAAAGGTATTCGTCAGGGCAAGCTGGCAGGCGAACACGAAGCCACGCTCAAAATTGCGCGAGCGATGCTGGAGAATGGCTTAGAGGAGCAGGCGATCGTCAAAATGACGGGCATTGCAATAGAAGAGTTACGGCAGCTTCAACACTGATTTGGCCTGCCAGATAAAAAAGTGGCCGGCAAGTGGTTACCGGCCATCATGATTACAGCAGGTCGCCGATCATTTTTTCCAGTTTTTCCTGGTCGATGGCGAACTTCCGGATGCCGTCAGCCAGTTTATCGACTGCCATCGGATCCTGGTTGTGCTGCCACAGGAACTCAGCTTCAGTAATGCGTTCCGGGCGTGCTTTAACCTCGCCGCTAAACGACAGTTTACGCTCGATCGCGCCTTCACTTTCCGCCAGCTCTTTCAGCAGCGCCGGGGCGATGGTCAGACGATCGCAGCCCGCCAGCTCCAGGATTTCACCCAGGTTACGGAAGCTTGCGCCCATGACCACGGTTTCATAGCCGTGCTGTTTGTAGTATTCGTAGATTTCCGTTACCGATACTACGCCCGGATCTTCAGCAGGCGCGTACTCTTTCTTATCGGTATTGGCTTTATACCAGTCGAGGATACGGCCAACAAACGGGGAAATCAGATAGACGCCCGCTTCAGCGCAGGCACGAGCCTGGGCAAACGAGAACAGCAGCGTCAGGTTACAGTTGATCCCCTCTTTCTCCAGCTGCTCGGCGGCACGAATGCCCTGCCAGGTAGACGCCAGTTTGATCAGAATACGATCGTTGCTGATACCAGCATCGTTGTACAGCTTGATCAGGCGTTTGGCTTTAACGATGGACGCTTCGGTATCGTAAGAAAGACGCGCATCGACTTCAGTTGAGATACGTCCCGGTACCAGCTTCAGGATTTCCAGACCAATGTTAACGGCCAGTTTGTCGCTGGCATCAACGATCTGCTGCGCGCGATCGCTGCTCTGGCTACGTGCCCAGGTCACGGCATCGTCAATCAGTTTACGGTATTCAGGAATTTGCGCAGCGCCGAGGATCAAAGAAGGGTTAGTTGTTGCATCCTGCGGCTGATACAGCTTCATTGCCGCGATATCTCCGGTGTCAGCCACCACGGTGGTGTACTGACGCAGAGAGGTCAATTTATCCGTCATAATAGTGTTTCTCTTTAAACAACTTGTTAGGGGGATGTAACCGGTCTGCCCTGATAATATCACGACCCACTCTCAGCGCAACCGCGGCGGTATACCCGTATAGAGTATGGTAGACTTCGCTGGCTGATTACCTGAGGGGTAGTCATTTATCCCGTGAGTGGTAGCGCTTACACGAGCGCACCGGCATAAACAAGAGGACGTTTAATGCCTGATTTTCTTCAGTTTATGAGCGATGTGATCTGGGGATCGATAATGGTCTACCTCCTTGCCGGGGCTGGCATATGGTTTACCTGGCGTACGGGATTTATTCAGTTTCGCTATCTTCTCCACTACCGCAAAAGTCTGAAAAACAGTCTTACCCCGCAGCCGGGTGGCTTAACCTCCTTTCAGGCGCTGTGTACCAGCCTGGCCGCGCGCGTTGGCAGCGGCAATCTCGCCGGCATTTCGCTGGCCATTGCCGCAGGCGGACCCGGCGCTATCTTCTGGATGTGGGTATCGGGGCTGACCGGTATGGCGATAAGCTTCGCTGAATGTTCGCTTTCCCAACTTTATAAACAGCGTGATGCTACGGGACAGTTCCGTGGGGGACCGGCATGGTATATGGACCGCGGGCTGGGGATGCGCTGGATGGGCATACTCTTCTCTCTGTTTTTACTGCTTTCATATGGTCTGGTTTTTAATACGGTCCAGGCAAATTCCGTGGCCAGCGCGGTAAACTATGCTTTTTCTGTGCCGTCGCTGGCCACGGGCGTGGTACTTGCCGCGCTGGTGCTGTTGTCGGTGGTGCGCGGTCTTCGCGGCGTCGCCCGTATGCTGCAGGGGCTGGTACCGATGATGGTCGTTATCTGGATTGTCACCAGTCTTCTTGTCACCGCATGGCATATTACGGCGCTCCCCGGCACGCTCGCGGCTATTGTCAAAAGCGCCTTCGGCTGGCAGGAAGCGGCGGCTGGCGCGGCGGGTTATACCGTTAGCCAGGCACTCACCAGCGGTTTTCAGCGCGGGATGTTTTCCAATGAAGCCGGAATGGGCTCGACGCCCAATGTCGCAGCGGCCGCAGCCTCCTGGCCACCGCATCCTGCGGCCCAGGGAATTGTGCAGATGATCGGCGTGTTTATTGATACGTTTATCATCTCTACCTGTAGCGCGCTAATCGTGCTGTTGGCAGGCACCAGTACGCAGCATACCGCGATAGAAGGCATTCAACGGATACAGCAGGCCATGGTCATGCTTGTTGGCGATGCCGGCGCCGGTCTGGTCGCCATCATCGTCATGTTGTTCGCCTTTACCTCCCTCGTGGGAAATTATCTCTACGCTGAAAATAACCTGGTTTTCCTGCGACTTGATGGGCTATGGGCGCGCTGGACGTTACGTGCCGCCACGCTAATGATGGTTGTCGCCGGCTCACTCCTGAGCTTTCCGATCGTATGGCGACTGGCGAATATTGTCATGGCGCTGATGGTCATCACCAATCTGACGGCCATCCTGCTCCTGTCGCCGGTGGTGCGGCTTATCGCCAGTGACTATTTGCGCCAGCGTAAATTAGGCGTGCGGCCGGTTTTTGATCCGCAACGCTATCCGGATCTCCAGCAACAATTAATGCCGGATACGTGGGAAAATCCACCGAAGCAATAAGGCGACAATCGCAGTCATCGCCCACTCCACCCGCTTTTTTTGCTACAGTCGCAGAATAATGTGCCGCAAGGATTAACTATGCTGATTCTGATTTCACCTGCAAAAACGCTGGACTATCAAAGTCCGCTGGCAACGAAACGCTTTACCCAGCCTGAACTGCTGGACCATTCGCAGCAATTGATTAAAGACGCGCGCAAGCTGTCAGCACCGCAAATTGCCAGTCTGATGAGCATTAGCGATAAGCTGGCGAGCCTGAATGCAACCCGTTTTCACGACTGGCAGCCCGACTTCACGCCGGAAAACGCCCGCCAGGCGATTCTGGCGTTTAAGGGTGACGTCTATACCGGGCTTCAGGCCGGGACCTTTAGCGAGACGGATTTTGATTTTGCCCAGCAGCATCTGCGGATGCTTTCTGGCCTCTACGGGGTATTGCGTCCGCTGGATTTGATGCAGCCTTATCGTCTGGAAATGGGCATCCGCTTTGCCAATGCTCGCGGCAAAGATCTTTACCAGTTCTGGGGCGATATCATTACCGATAAGCTCAATGAGGTGCTTGAGACGCAGAAAGAGCGCGTGGTGATTAACCTCGCTTCAGAGGAATATTTTAAATCCGTGAAGGCGAAAAAACTGGCCGGTGAGGTGATTAAGCCGGTGTTCCTTGATGAAAAGAACGGCAAGTTCAAAGTCATCAGCTTCTACGCCAAAAAAGCCCGTGGCCTTATGAGCCGCTACATCATTGAAAACCGTCTGACGACGCCGGAGCAACTTACCGCGTTCAACAGCGACGGCTATTTCTTTGATAAAGACGCATCCGGCAGTGGCGAGCTGGTGTTTAAACGCCACGAGCAGTAAGTAAAGCGCCCGAAGGCGCTTTACGTTAGCGATGATGATCGTCCGGGCCCGGACGGTAGTCATCGCGGCGATCGTCATGATGATCGTTATGATGCGGCTCTGCATGCGGACCATGCGGCTGCCAGCGATTATCTCGCCAGTCATAGTGTTTTTCCCACCAGCCATGATCCCGCCAGTGGCCGCCATCCCAATAGTTCCCGTGATCATCGCGGTCGCCGATTTGCAGGGTGACTGCCGGAATGAGGGTGATTTCTGCTGCCTGTACCGCAATGGGAGCCACCAGCAGCATCGAAAGCGCCAGAAGAGCAGGTTTCAGTGTAGACATGGGTTACTCCTTTTCAATCTTGCCCGATGTGGGCCGATGTAAGGAGAATACGTGAGGGGAACGCGGGTTGTTATTCTCTGCAATCCTAATCTCTAAGTTACCGCATTTATTGGGAATTTCTCCTTTTTGCCTGCTTTTTTCCTCCTTATTTTCTCCATAAAAAATGCCGGGTAGCCATCATGCTCACCCGGCATAATTAGCGCGAATAATTACCCGCGCGCCATCATCAACTGGCGTAAAGCGGCAAAATCCGCCGGTAGATTATGCGACAACAACGGTAAATCCGCCCGCTCGGCCAGCGCTTTCGGCAGCGGTAGCGTATCGCCAAGGATTGCATCAACGCTCTCCTTGAATTTAGCCGGGTGCGCGGTGCCGAGGAATAAACCATATTCGCCCGGTTGCAGCTGATCGCGTAGCGCCCGGTAGGCAATGGCCGCATGCGGCTCAGATACGTAGCCCAGCCCCTGAAGTTCACGCATTGTGGCTTTAGTGGTTTCATCATCCACCGCGGCATATCCCAGCTCGTTCAGACGCCATATTTTACGCCGGAAGATCTCTTCCACTCGCGGCCAGTTGTTTGGCTGACTGACGTCCATTGCATTCGAGAGCGTCGCCTGCGTCGCGCCTGGTGCCCATTTGCCATCTTGCAGGAAGCGCGGCACGGTGTCATTGGCGTTGGTGGCGGCAATAAAGCGTTTCACCGGCAGACCGAGCGATTTTGCCAGCAGGCCCGCCGTCAAATCGCCAAAGTTACCGCTGGGAACGGAAATCACCAGCTGGTTACGGGCTTCCTGCGGCAGCTGCGCCACCGCTTCGAAGTAATAGCAGATTTGCGCCAGCAGGCGGCTGATATTAATCGAGTTGGCAGAGTTCAGTCCCAGCGCCGCTTTTAATTCTTCATCATCAAACGCCTGTTTGACCAGCGCCTGGCAGGCGTCAAAATCGCCGTCAATGGCGACAGTTTCGATATTACCGCCGAGGGTACAAAACAGCTTTTCCTGTAGCGGGCTGATTTTGCCACGCGGATAGAGGATCACCACCCGGATATTTGGCAGGCCATAAAACGCATGGGCGACGGCGGCCCCCGTATCACCAGAGGTTGCGGTCAGGATGGTCACCGGCTTGTCGCCGCTGATGTGCGTCAGCATTTGCGCCATAAAGCGCCCGCCGAAATCCTTAAACGCCAGCGTCGGGCCATGGAATAACTCGAGGCAACCGATCTCTTCGGTCACCGGCTTCACCGGAGCCGGGAAAGCAAATGCCGCCCCCACGCGCTGTTCCAGTACGGCGGACGGAATTTCATCGCCAATAAACGCGCTGAGGATTTTCGCACTACGGCTGACGAAATCCTGGTTCAGCATTTCATCAATGTCGGTCAGGCTGAATTCGGGCAGATCGTGCGGAAAAAACAATCCCTGCTGTTTGCCCAGCCCCTGGGTAACGGCCTGCGCAAAGCTGACCTGCTCATTATGATCTTTCAGGTTATAGAGTTTCATTAGTTATCCCACTACTCGTGCGCCCGCCGTATCCAGCCGGCAAATATGAACAAAGCCTTCCTGATTTTGCAGATAGTGTTTGCTGAGCCAGTCCGCCACGCGCTGCGCGGTATCGGTTTTATCGCACAGGGCGAACAGCGTTGGGCCTGAACCGGAGATCCCGCAGGACAGCGCCCCGATTTCTGCCACAGCCTGACGCGCTTCATTAAAGCCCGGCAGCAATTTTGCGCGATACGGTTCGGCAATCACATCTTTCATTAATTTCGCCGCCAGCTGCGGCTGACGTGAATAACAAGCGTGAATAAATCCCGCCAGATGACGACCGTGCGCGATGCAGTCCTGACGGCGATACTGCGCGGGCAGAATAGCACGTGCCTCCGCCGTGGAGACGACGATCCCCGGATAAGCCAGCACCCACAGCCACTCATCAAAGCCTGGCACCTGCTCGCTGATAATGCCGTTTTCCTCAATCATTAACTGCATGCCGCCAAGGTAACAAGGGGCGACGTTATCATAGTGAACGCTGCCGGAAATACGTCCTTCCAGCTCGCCCATTAACGCCAGCATGCGCGTCTCGTTCAACGGCTTGCCGCAGTATTCATTCATGGCGACCAGTGCGGCCACCACGGAACAGGCGCTGGAGCCCAGTCCGGAACCAATCGGCATATTTTTTTCCAGCGTCATGGTCACCGGAACGGTTTTGCCGATCTCCTGACAAAAGCGTTCCCAGCACTGATAAACAATATTCTCCCGCGGTTCAGCGGGGAGTTTACTGGCGAAACGGCCTTTATTTTCCACGCTAAAACGGTCCGCGGCGGCAACGGCAACGGTATCGCCCAGTAGCGAACCGTCAACGGGCGTTACTGCCGCCCCCAGCACGTCAAACCCGACGCTCATATTGGCGCTGGAAGCCGGGGCATAAACTTTAACCATGTTAAACTCCTAACTTCCATGAAAGGGTGCGCAGCAGATCGGCAAATACGCCCGCCGCGGTCACGTCGTTGCCCGCACCGTAACCGCGCAGCACCAGCGGCAGCGGTTGATAGTAATGGCTGTAAAAAGCCAGCGCATTCTCGCCATTTTTCACTTTATACAGCGGATCGTTACCGTCCACCTCGGCGATTTTCACCCGGCATACGCCGTCTTCCTCAATATTGCCAACATAGCGCAGAACCTTGCCGTCATCACGCGCTTTCGCCACGCGGGCAGAGAAACTGTCATCAAGCTGCGGCAGACGCGCCATAAAACTGTCGGTATCGCCGGTGGCGTCAAAGCTGTCTGGCAAAACAGATTCAATGACGATATCGCTAAGCTCAAGGCTGCGGCCAGTTTCGCGTACGAGGATGAGCAGTTTACGCGCCACGTCCATGCCGGAAAGATCGTCACGCGGATCGGGTTCGGTATAGCCCATTTCCCGCGCGACGCGGGTCGCCTCCGACAGACTCATACCCTCATCAAGCTTACCGAAAATAAACGACAGGGAACCGGAAAGAATGCCGGAGAAACGCTGGAGTTCATCACCCGCATTGAGCAGATTTTGCAGGTTTTCAATCACCGGCAGACCCGCGCCGACGTTGGTGTCGTAGAGGAATTTGCGCCGTGAGTGACCCGCCGCATGGCGCAGCTGGTGGTAGTAATCCATTGACGAGGTATTGGCTTTTTTGTTCGGCGTTACTACGTGGAAACCTTCGCGCAGGAAATCGGCATACTGATCGGCGACCGCCTGGCTGGAAGTACAGTCGACAATCACCGGGTTCAGCAGATGATACTCTTTCACCAGGCGGATCAAACGGCCAAGGTTGAAAGGCTCTTTCGCTTCCGCCAGTTCATTCTGCCAGTTTTCCAGATTCAGGCCGTGGACGTTGGTTAACAGCGCTTTCGAGTTCGCCACGCCGCAAACACGCAGATCGATATGCTTGCCCTTCAGCCACGCCTGCTGACGTTTGATCTGCTCCAGCAGCGCGCCGCCGACGCCGCCGACGCCCACCAGGAAGACCTCAATCACCTGATCGGTGTTAAACAGCATCTGATGGGTGACGCGCACGCCGGTCATGGCGTCATCATTGCTGACCACCACGGAAATGGAACGCTCGGAAGATCCCTGCGCAATAGCAACAATATTGATGTTGGCCCGCGCCAGTGCGGCGAAGAATTTGGCGGAGATCCCGCGCAGGGTACGCATGCCGTCACCAACCACCGAGATAATCGCCAGCCGTTCCATAATCGCCAGCGGCTCCAGCAGCCCCTCTTTCAGCTCAAGATAAAACTCATCGCCCATTGCGCGCTGCGCACGGGCGCAGTCGGACTGCGGCACGCAGAAGCTGATACTGTATTCAGAAGAAGACTGGGTAATCAACACCACCGAGATCCCGGCGCGTGACATGGTGGCGAACACGCGGGCTGCCATGCCCACCATGCCTTTCATGCCAGGGCCGGAGACATTGAACATCGCCATATTATTAAGATTGGAAATCCCTTTGACCGCCAGGCCGTCTTCATCACTGTTCGCCCCAATCAGGGTGCCCGGCGCCTGCGGATTACCGGTATTTTTGATAAGACAGGGGATCTGGAACTGGGCAATGGGCGCGATGGTACGCGGATGCAGCACTTTCGCACCAAAATAGGAGAGCTCCATTGCCTCCTGATATGACATGGATTTCAGCAGACGCGCGTCCGGGACCTGACGCGGGTCGCAGGTATACACGCCGTCGACGTCGGTCCAGATCTCGCAGCAGTCCGCGCGCAGACAGGCCGCCAGCACCGCCGCCGAGTAATCGGAACCATTACGGCCTAACACCACCAGTTCGCCTTTTTCATTGCCGGCAGTGAAGCCTGCCATCAGGATCATATGGTCGGCCGGGATCTGACTGGCCGCGATACGCCGGGTGGATTCAGCGATATCCACGGTGGATTCAAGGTAGTGTCCCACCGCCAGCAGTTTTTCAACCGGATCGATGACCGTCACGTTGTGGCCGCGCGCCTGTAGCAGGCCCGCCATTATGGCAATAGAGAGTTTCTCGCCACGGCAAATCAGCGCAGCGTTGACGCTATCCGGGCACTGGTTGAGCAAGCTGATACCGTGCAGAACATGTTTGATCTGCGCGAATTCCTGTTCAACAACCGTTTTTAGCCGGGCAAGAGGAAAACCTGGCTGGGCATCGGCAAGTCCCTGAAGAAGTTCGGCGAAAATACGTTCGGCGTCGCTGATATTGGTATGAGCATCCTGGCCACCGATGGTTTTTTCAATCATCGCCACCAGGTGATTGGTAATTTTTGCCGGGGCAGAGAGAACGGTCGCAACCTGCCCCTGCCTGGCATTACTCTCCAGAATATCGGCAACCCGCAGAAATCGTTCTGCATTTGCCACTGATGTACCGCCAAACTTCAACACTCGCATGGTAATGACCCCTTGATTTTTACCCGAAAAAAAAGCCCGCACTGTTCAGGTGCGGGCTTTTTTCTGTTTTTCCTGTACGCGTCAGCCCGCACCGTTACCTGTGGTAATTGTGATGGTGGTAATGGTGGTTGTGCGGATGCGGATCATGATGTTGTTTGCTCTGTAATCGTTATCTGTCTGTCCTGTATACCTATATTGGTTAAAGTATCTGCCTGGCTAAGTCAACGAATTTTTAAATTCGTCACATTTTCAACCTGCTCGCCATCCGACCAGTATCAGCGCATTTTTTAATGCACCAGGCGGGTTAATTGCCCACAAAGTAGATTACTCACCTTAAATTAAAACAAAATACAGTATTTTATTCTGCCAGTTTTTTTTCAATATCGTGGAGTAAACGATGCAGCATTGCCGTATCACGCTGCTGCAACAGACCAATACGCTGCTGTAGCCAGTCGGCCAGTTTTTCATCATTCGTCACGCCCAGCGACTGAAGCAGGGTAACAATGCGTGAGCGTAACGCCTGCAATTGATTTTCATCACCTGGCTCACAGGTGCCGGGACGGTGTTGTATTAGTGGCGCTAATTGATAGCAAAAAACCATTACCGCCTGGCCCAAATTCAGCGAAGGATAATCCGCGACCATCGGGACGCCGGTGAGAATATCGGCCAGCGCCAGTTCTTCATTGGTCAAACCGGAATCTTCCCGGCCAAATACCAGGGCAGTATGGTTCAGCCACCCGGCTTTCTCTTCCAGCAGTGGCACCAGCTCTGATGGCGTGGCGTAGTAATGAAATTTCGCCCGGCTGCGCGCGGTAGTGGCAACGGTGAAATCCACATCGTGCAGTGCCGCCTCAAGCGTTGGGTAGGTGGTGAGATTATCCAGAATATCGCCAGAACCGTGCGCGACGCGGCGCGCGGCTGGTTGTAAGTGCGCCTCGCTGTCAACAATCCGTAACTCGCTGAATCCCATCGTTTTCATCGCCCTGGCGGCCGCGCCGATATTTTCCGCCCTGGCGGGGGCGACCAGTACAATTGTGAATCGCATTTATGATCTCTTATTAATCAGTTTGCTGGCGAAACAGCACCAGACCGGCATCTTATTTCGCATCGAGAATTTACAAATTTGCAACAACCGTCACTATCGCCCGCTTTCCCCATACTTAAAAGAAGCTAAACTGTTTTAAAGCAGTGAGTGGGTGTAGTATGTTAACAGAACATACTTATCTACATGTTTAGTATTGATATTTATATTTTATATGTTTTTACTTAATTAAATTCACCGTACTTATAAATTATCACAGGTAACTTATTGAGTTGTTGATAGATTGTGATAGACGCTAGCATTTGGCTGCAAGAGTTTCTGCAAAATGTTAACGTGCTACAATTGAACTTGATATATGTCAACGAAGCGTAGTTTTATTGGGTGTCAGCTGTCTCCTGCCCTGTTATGTTGCTGTTAAAATGGTTAGGATAACAGCCGTTTTTGACACTGTCGGGTTCAGAGGGAAAGTACCCACGACCAAGCTAATGATGTTGTTGACGTTGATGGAAAGTGCATCAAGAACGCAATTACGTACTTTAGTCTTGTTATGCTGCGCATGTTAATTTTCGCCATGCATCAGCCAGGTCAGGGACTTTTGTACTTCCTGTTTCGATTTAGTTGGCAATTTAGGTAGCAAACCATGCAGATCCCGCACATTCTGATTGTTGAAGACGAGTTGGTAACACGCAACACGTTGAAGAGTATTTTCGAAGCGGAAGGTTATGATGTTTTCGAAGCCACTGATGGCGCGGAAATGCATCAGATCCTTTCCGAGTATGACATTAACCTGGTGATTATGGACATCAACCTTCCGGGCAAAAATGGCTTGTTGCTGGCGCGTGAACTGCGCGAGCAGGCAAACGTTGCCCTGATGTTCCTGACCGGCCGTGATAACGAAGTCGATAAGATTCTCGGCCTCGAAATTGGTGCGGATGATTACATCACTAAACCATTCAATCCGCGCGAACTGACGATCCGTGCCCGCAATCTGCTGTCGCGTACCATGAACCTGGGTACCGTTAGCGAAGAGCGTCGCAGCGTTGAGAGCTACAAGTTCAACGGATGGGAGCTGGACATCAACAGCCGCTCTCTGGTGAGTCCTAACGGTGACCAGTACAAGCTGCCGCGCAGCGAGTTCCGCGCCATGCTCCACTTCTGCGAAAATCCGGGCAAGATTCAGTCACGTGCCGAGCTGCTGAAAAAAATGACAGGACGCGAGCTGAAACCGCACGATCGTACCGTTGACGTCACTATCCGTCGTATTCGTAAGCACTTCGAATCTACTCCGGATACCCCGGAAATCATCGCGACCATCCATGGTGAAGGCTATCGTTTCTGCGGTGACCTGCAGGAATAATTTGATAAAAAAAAGCGGCGCAATGCGCCGCTTTCTTATTTCCATAATCGTAATTGATCGTCGGTCATTTCTGGCTGCGCCGTTTTTTTCCTGCGTCCATAAACGCTGTGCCAGTCGACATTTTTGGTCAGCAGCATAATGGCGCTCAGTGCAATAAACAGCACCCCGCTTCCCAGCAATAACGCATTCTCTTCAGAACGTAACAGTTGCCACATCACGCCATCCAGTGCCAGCAGCACGCCAGTAAACAACAGGCTATTCCGCCATCCTTTCAGCACGGCATGCAGGTAAAATGCGTTCAGCATCGCTCCGGCAAGGCTGGCGCAAATCCAGGCCGCCGTAAAGCCAATGTGCTCGGAGAGAGCGAGTAAAATCAGATAAAACATCACCAGTGACAGCCCTACCAGCAGGTATTGCACCGGGTGCATCCGTAACGTCGTCAGGGTTTCGAAGACAAAGAAAGCCATAAACGTCAGGCCGATCAGCAGAATGGCGTACTTGGTTGCCCGGTCAGTAAGCTGATACTGGTCTGAGGGCGTGGCAATATTGACGCTAAAGGCGGGCAGCGATTTCCAGCTCTCGTCAGCATCGCGCAAAAACCGGCTGTCGAGATTGTTGGCAAACCAGGAGCTTTGCCACTGGGCCTGAAAACCGCTGGGAGTGATTTCGCGTTTTGTCGGAAGATAATCGCCGGTAAAGCCCGGATGCGGCCAGTTACCGATAAGCGACATTTCGCTATTACGGCCCACCGGCACCAGCGCCAGCGGTCCTGTGCCGCTGAGGTTCAGCGACAACTCCACGCTAAGATGCTTTTCATCGATCGCCCGTGAAGGCAGTGGAATATGGATCCCCGGCTCATCAAGCAGCATACCGGGTCCAGGTTCAGCGTTAAACATTTCGCCGTTCACATTGGCCGGTTCAACCCGGCCAATCCCTCGCGCATCGCCCACGCTTAACACGATGAAAGGTTCACCGGCAATGGTACCGGCCTCCACAATATCTTTCAGCCGGGCCGGATCGAACTCGGCCTTAAGCGACAGATCGCCATGCCAGACGTTACCGTCATAAATGCCAATTTGCCGCGATTCAACGTCCTGATTGCCTTTCACCATGAGCGACTCAGGAAGCCAGTAATGCAGGGCAATCCGCTTTTCCTGCACTTGCTCGTTCGTGCCATCATCACGCGGGCGCAGGACGGTATAGAGCTCCGTCACCGGAATCGCAATCAGCGGCCCCACCACCTTTTGCGGACCGCTGGTGCTTTGCCGCAGCGTAGCTTCAACGTCATCGCGATAATTGGCACGTTCGGTAATGACGTTATGCAGCATAATAAGCGGGACTAACAGCAGTAACATACACCCTATGAGGGTAGCCATTTTGATAAAAACCGGTGATTTCAGCATAGTGTTCTCCTCTGTGATGCGCGGAGAATAAAACGGCTATGTGTGCAGACGTTGAAGCTATGTGAAGTGACGGTGAAGCGTCAGGGTGGCTTCTGTGCCTGTCGGCAAGACATTCACCAACTGGATACTACCGCGATGCAGTCGGGCGACTTCTCGCACGAAGGCCAGCCCCAGCCCGCTGCTCTTGTGGCCGTTTTCACGCGGCAGGGAATAAAAGCGCTCGAAGAGACGGTCGAGGGCATAGTCAGGGATACCGCTGCCGCTATCGGTTACGCGGATGAGCACCTGTTCCTCCTGCGCGCGTGCCGTCAGCCAGATACTGCCCCCGGCGGGCGTGAAATCAATCGCGTTATCCAGCAGATTCCCCAGCGCTTCGTCCAGCAGTTCCGACTCTCCTGCAACCTGAAGGTCGCTCTCATCGTACTGAAGCGCAATGCCTTTACGCTCAAGCTGAATGCTTCGCGATTCACGCAGGCGGACGAAAAGCGCATTCACCGAAACGGCAGCCAGCGGGATTTCAAGGCGGCTTTCGACTTTCGCCTGCAGCAACAGTTTTTCAACCAGCACCTGCATCCGCGCATTCTGCGTCAGAATATTGTCGGTAAAACGCGCCGCCACCTGCGGGGGAGGCGCTTCCTGCAGGATCTCCGCCGCACCACGAATAGCGGCCAGCGGGCTTTTTAATTCATGCGTCAGCGCGTGAACGTAGTGCTCAATATAATTTTTCCCCTCAAGCTTGACGCGCATGCTTTCCAGAGCGCTGGCCAGTTTACGCAGTTCGCTGCTGCCGACATCCGGTAGCGGTACAGGCTGTTCAAGCGTCACAGAATCGGCATAGCGAACCAGCTTGCCGATGGAGCGGTTGATCCACCAGACCATCACGCCGCCAATCATCAGCGCAATGCCGAGCAGCGCGCCACCGGCCCACAGAATGCGATGCTCACTGCGTTTGATCACCGGGGTCATGGTATTATTGGCTTTACCGACGCTGAGTACCCCAATAATTTTTCCGTCGTGGATAATGGGAGCGGCAACGTACATTACGGTACTGTCAGCATCGTCAGGATCGATTTGTGTGCTGCGCGCGCCGTATTTCCCCCGCAGGGTCAGCCAGACGTCATTCCAGCGAGAATAATCCTGCCCCACCGCCCGGCCGGCAGAGTCGAACACCACTTTCCCCTGCGCGTCAGTCATGTAGAGAAGGTACTCGTTGCGCCTTTTTTTAATGCCGCTAATGCTGGCATTAATCGGTTGATAGCGTAGATCGGCGAATGCTTTGGCCAGACGGCCATGCTGCGTATTGCCGGAGAGCAGATCGTCTTTCGCCAGTTCAGCCATCAGCGTGGCGGTATCAATCAGCGTCCCTTCCATCGCCCGCCGCACGCCTGGCTTTACTTCCTGCACAAAAATGGAAAACACAAACCAGCCTGCGACGGCGACAATCAAAAAGTAGCCGAGCAGCAAACGCATTCCCATGCGCATTACTGGATCCCCAGGCTGTAGCCGAGACCGCGGTGGGTGTTAATAGGTGAGAGATCGGGATTAATGGCGCGCAGCTTGCCGCGCAGGGTTTTGATATGGGTATCGACGGTGCGATCAAAACTCTCCTGCGCATCAACCCATACCTTGTCCATCAGTTGCTGGCGTGAAAAAACCTGGCCTGGTGATTTCAGCAGCGTTTTTAGCAGCAAATATTCATAACGGGTGAGCGGTAAGGGCTGTCCGCACCAGCGGATATTCGCGCCGGTTTCGTTCAGTTCAAACAAGCCGATACGTTGCAGGGGCGACGGCTCGCTGCTTTTTTGCAGACGGCGCAGCACAACGCGTACCCGCGCACAGACTTCGCGCGGGGAGAACGGCTTCGCAATATAATCATCCGCCCCCATCTCAAGGCCCAGCAGCTTATCGACCTCGTCGTTGCGGGCCGTCAGGAACAGGATCGGCAGCGCCGGATAATGGGTCTGAAGCTGTCGGCACAGCTCAAAGCCGCTAATATCCGGCAACCCGATATCAAGGATCGCCAGATCCGGCACCTGATGCCGCGCCGCGTCAAGTACGGGTAGCCCGCGTTCGAAGGCGTTAACCGCAAATCCTTCCTGTTGCAGCGTATAAATAAGCGTTTCCGCGATGCTGACTTCATCCTCAACTAACCAGATTAATGGCTGCTGCATAGGGGATCTCTGTTTACTCTCTCCACGGCATGATCGGCACCGCACTCAGTGCGTTTTTCGGCGAGCCTTCAACAACTTTGTCCGAATAGGCCAGGTAAGCCAGCGTGTTACGTTTTGCATCGTAGAATCGTACCACCTGGAGTTTCTTGAAGACCAGCGAGGTCCGTTTCTGGAATACGACATTGCCCTGCTTTTTGCCGGATTTGATTTTATCGTTCAGCTCAATCGGCCCCACTTGCTGACAGGAAATCGCCGCGTCGGCGGTATCTTCCGCCAGGCCCAGGCCGCCTTTGATCCCGCCAGTTTTAGCGCGGCTGATATAACAGGTTACGTTTTTGATATCCGGATCGTCGAATGCTTCTACGACGATTTTATGATCAGGGCCAAACATTTTGAAGACGGTGTCGACGGAACCCACTTCTTCAGCATGAGCAAGCTGAGCGGTGGTGGCCAGCAGCAGCGAGAGAACTAAGCGCTTATATTTCATATTGTTACTTTTTCCAAATATTTAACGGCGTGATTATTCAACTTTTCTAAAGAAACTGTTTATAGATCACTGGATTAGAAAGATCATCTTTTTGGGTTACCTACCATCGCACTAATTCGCAAAAAAAACACTGAATGCTAAAACATCAAAAAATGCTATTATCCGCTACCTTAGTATCAGGCACCTGCATTTATGGATGAGGACATTGTATGGATCAGGCTGGGATCATTCGCGATCTGCTTACCTGGCTGGAAGGGCATCTTGACCAACCCCTTTCACTCGATAATGTGGCGGCAAAAGCTGGCTATTCCAAGTGGCATCTGCAAAGGATGTTTAAAGATGTGACCGGCCACGCCATCGGTGCCTATATTCGTGCGCGTCGTTTATCCAAATCCGCTGTTGCCTTGCGCCTGACCGCGCGTCCGATCCTTGATATTGCCCTTCAGTACCGCTTTGATTCGCAGCAGACGTTTACTCGCGCGTTTAAAAAGCAGTTTGCCCTGACGCCCGCGCTTTATCGCCGCTCGCCGGACTGGAGTTCGTTCGGCATGCGTCCGCCGCTGCGCCTGTCTGAATTTAGCATGCCTCACTATGAATTTGTGACGTTGCAGCTAACGGAGCTGGTCGGGGTCACACAGAGTTATACCTGCAAACTGGAAGAGATTTCCGATTTCCGTAATCAGATGCGCATTCAGTTCTGGCGGGAATTTCTGGGGAATTCTCCCTCGCTGCCACGCGTACTGTACGGCTTGCATGAGCCGCGTCCCAGTCTGGAAAAAGACGACGAGCAGGAAGTGTTCTACACCACGGCATTAACCGCTGACATGGTCAATGGACACCTGCAAAACGGACAAGCGGTGAAGCTGGAAGGGGGTGAATACATTCAGTTCACCTACGAGGGGCCGGGAACTGGCTTGCAGGAGTTTATTCTCACCGTTTACGGCACCTGTATGCCAATGCTGAATCTGACCCGTCGTAAAGGCCAGGATATTGAGCGTTTCTTCCCGCAGGATGAAGCACGGAATCAGGAGCCGCCGATACAGATTCGTTGCGAATACCTGATTCCGATCCGCCGTTAACGCTGCAATTCGTCCAGCGCAGGGGCGTCAAGATGCGAGACATCCCCTGCCGTCTCAACGACCCATCCCGACGCCAGCCACGGGCTTTGCTGGTAATCAATCCGCGAGATTGAACAGTTGCGCAGGCGCAGGCGACGTTCTGCCCAGGCAGGCAGACCGAGAATGGTGCTGACCAGACAGCCCAGCGCCATGCCATGACTGACCACCAGCGGGCGACTCCCCTGCGGTAGTTCCAGACACGCTGCCAGCGCCGCATGCATACGGTCACTCAGTTCCTGCATCGACTCTCCGTCCGGAATACGTCCGTCTGATGTGCCATTGACCAGCTGCCGACGCCACGCTTCTTCATCGCCGGTTAAAGAATCAATATGCCGCTCTTCCAGCACGCCCATATCCAGTTCGCGCAGGCGCGGATCGAATGTGACTTCACAGCCACAGGCATCGGCGATAATCGCTGCCGTCTGGCGGGTACGGCCTAAATCGCTGGAAATGATGTGGGTGATGCCCAATGCTTTCGCCCGTTCCCCCACCTGATGCGCTTGCCGTTCACCTTTTTCAGTGAGCGGACTGTCAGACTGGCCCTGAATACGTCGCTCGGCGTTCCACTGCGTCTCACCGTGGCGAACAAGGTATACCTGTAACATGTTGTTTATCCGTTATACTGCGATGATATTTTATTGAGAGTTAATGATGATTATGCACAATGTTGTCGCCGCTACCACTAATCCAGCCAAAATTCAGGCAATTCTCCAGGCATTTAACGAGATCTTCGGCGAAAGCGCGTGTCACATCGACCCCGTATCCGTCGCCAGCGACGTTCCTGAGCAGCCTTTCGGCAGCGAGGAAACGCGCGCCGGAGCGCGAAATCGACTGAAAAACGCCCGGAAACTGCGTCCCGATGCCGATTTCTGGGTCGCCATTGAAGCAGGAATCGACGATGGCAGCACCTTTAGCTGGGTGGTGATTGAGAGTGGTCAACAGCGCGGCGAAGCGCGCTCTGCCACCCTGCCGCTGCCAGCGGCGATCCTCGAAAAAGTCAACGCCGGTGAGGCGCTGGGTCCGGTAATGTCACAGTATACCGGCATTGATGAAATCGGCCGGAAAGAGGGCGCGATTGGGATTTTTACGGCCGGAAAGCTGACCCGCAGCAGCGTGTATCATCAGGCGGTGATCCTGGCGCTGAGTCCGTTTCACAATGCGGTTTATCGGTAGTATTTTACCGGGTATCTGCCCTCAGTCATTTCTGAGCAGAACGGTCTCTAACCACTGCCGTAGCTCTACCGGCGCGGATTTAAGGCTATTGGATCCGCGCGTAATGGTGGCAATCCCTGCGCCTAACTCGTTTTTAAGCTCGCGCTGGCTCATTTCGCCGCGCAGCAGCTCTTCAATAATACGTACCCGCGTGCCCAGTGCTTCGCGCTCGTCGGGCGTCAGCATCAGTTGCAGAAACGGAATGTGCAAATCTTCTACACAGGATTGCTGAAGCAGCTCCACAAAACGAAGCCACTCCTGATTGCGCTGCTCGGCCAGAGCCGGAGAATAAGGTGATTGCTGGGTCATGTCACACCGCCTTGTTATAACAGGAGATACCAAGGTATCTCCTGCCTGATGTACTCTTAAACGAGTACAAGCATAACATAACTCATCAGGATCAGTAACGATGATCCCATTCCGCGTCGTTAAGGATGACCGGCTTCTGCCCCATAAAGTAACGATAGTAAGCATCATAGGCGAGCACGTTCTTCACGTAGCCGCGCGTTTCAGAGAATGGAATACTTTCCACGAACGCCACCGCATCAATACGTCCGGCGCTGTTACCCACCCAGGTACGCACGCGCCCCGGACCGGCGTTATAGGCTGCCGAAGCAAAAATGCGGTTATTACCGAACTGCTGATAGACATACTGCAGATAGCGGGTACCAATCGTAATATTGGTTTCCGGATCCAGTAGCTGCCCCTGATTGCTATAACCCGCAATAGAGAACATTTTCACCGTATGGGTGGCGGTCGCAGGCATAATCTGCATCAGGCCAGACGCGCCGACCGGTGAGCGAACTTTTGGATTCCAGGCGCTCTCCTGCCGGGCGATTGCCATCGCATAGCTTTGCGGGATGTCTTTGTCGCTGGTATAGCGGGCAAAAAGATCGTTCCACGCCAGCGGGAAACGCTCTTCCAGCTGATCCCACAGTTTACCGGCAATGGTCGCCTGCACGCTCAGATCCCACCACTGGCGGTCAAAAGCGTAACGCGCCAGTTGCGCCTGCTCCGTTTTCGTCCGGCTGCTGACCAGATTCGCCCATTCACTGCGGGCCGTATTATCCAGACCCCAGTACATCAGCTCGCGCACCCTGCCCATTTCTGCGCCCTGAACCAGAGCAGGATCGGCGTTGC
Source organism: Superficieibacter sp. HKU1 (assembly GCF_029319185.1). Classification (NCBI taxonomy): domain Bacteria; kingdom Pseudomonadati; phylum Pseudomonadota; class Gammaproteobacteria; order Enterobacterales; family Enterobacteriaceae; genus Superficieibacter; species Superficieibacter sp. HKU1. The sequence goes on along the minus strand of NZ_CP119754.1, from coordinate 824,278 downwards.
CTGGCGCTTTATCGATTTTAAGCTGGTAATCTTCGCCGAGACGGCGGGCAGCAACCATGGGATAGAACCCGCGCTCCTTCATTAGCGCATGCAGGATCTCTTTTGCTTGCGCATCCCGTCCACGCTCCAGCAGCAAATCGGCCTGCCAGTAGCGCCATTCATCTTTCTCTTTGGCTTCCATCGGCAAGCGCGCCAGCCAGGTATTGAGGCCCTTACGGTCGCCGGCGCCCAGCGCCATCCGCACGCGACGCTCAAGTAACGACACCGACTGCGAGCGCATAATGGCATCATCGCGCCAGCGCGCCTGCTCGTCGGTGACATCATTGCCCATCAGCCGCCAGGCGACGATATCGCGCAACTCCTGGGTTTGCTCCTCATTTAACTCCTGCGCCTGAACCAGCGAAGGGATCATCAGGCGCGCGTTTTCCGCGTCCTGGCGCGCGACGCTGGCGAACGCGACGGCCGCCATCTGACGGGTGAAATCGGTGGCACCGGTCATCCGGGCAAAGGTCAGCACGCTATCCGGCGCATTCGCCAGCGACATCACGGCGGTAGAGATTGTCTGGTAGTCAGACGGCATTTGTCCGGCCAGCGTATTCACCAGCCCGGTGTTACCGGCTTTCATCGCCAGACGAATACGCTCCAGATACGCGCGCGGATCCTGCGTTCCCGACGCTCGCCAGGCGCCAAACAGCTTATCGCAGGCATTAGGCTGACTTTTCCCGGTCAGCCACAGATCTTTAGCCCCGTCCCAGGCTTCCTGCGCCTGTCCGGTACTCCACTTCGCAAAGTAATAGTTACATTGTGCCTCGGTAGAGCCAGGTTTATCCGGGCTAAAGGCCAGCAAGCCACGCCAGTCCTCACGACGCGCCAGTTCATTCACAAAGCGGGATTTCAACGTACGGGCCGACGGCAGGGTTGGATTAGCCTGCACAAACTGACTGACCGCAATCGCCGTCTGATTTTGCAGATTGTCGGTGATTTGACGGTATTCGAGATAAGGATAAAGGGGATAGCTTTGCAACGTCGGCATTAGTTGATCGACCGTCTCCATCTGACGGTTATCCCACGCCTGTTTCACCTGGGCATAGCGGTTACGCTGTTCATCCAGTGAATCAGCATGGACCTGGTAGCTAACGCTCATCAGACAAGCGCTAACGGCCAGAAGTCGCCAGGCCACATCGTTGGCTCTTTTCACAAGCTCTTCCTCTTTATTTAATGAATTACTCAGGCAGCATCGTGCCGCGTAAAGTGTTTATGCTAATCAGACATTGCACATTCCGCCACGTTCCGGACATTTTTTTACTTTAGCGCGACAGGCGGGTCCGCTGGGATTCAGTCAGGAAAACGGCTACACTTCGCCTTTGAACTCATTACCATAAAAGAGGCGAAGTCCAACGTGGCTCAATTCGTTTATACCATGCATCGTGTCGGCAAAGTGGTTCCGCCGAAACGTCATATTTTGAAAAACATCTCCCTGAGCTTCTTCCCTGGCGCAAAAATCGGTGTACTGGGCCTGAACGGTGCCGGTAAATCTACCCTGCTGCGCATCATGGCCGGTATTGATACCGATATTGAAGGGGAAGCTCGCCCACAGCCGGGTCTCAAGATTGGCTACCTGCCGCAGGAGCCGAAGCTGAACCCGGAACATACCGTTCGTGAATCCGTTGAAGAAGCGGTTGCCGAAGTAGTTAACGCGCTCAAAGGCCTGGATGAAGTGTACGCGATGTACGCCGAGCCGGATGCAGACTTTGATAAGCTGGCTGCGCAACAGGGTAAATTTGAAGAGATCATCCAGGCGCATGACGGTCACAACCTGAACGTGCAGCTGGAACGCGCCGCCGACGCCCTGCGTCTGCCGGACTGGGATGCGAAAGTTGAGAAGCTGTCCGGGGGCGAGCGCCGCCGCGTCGCGCTGTGCCGCCTGCTGCTGGAAAAACCAGACATGCTGCTGCTCGACGAACCAACCAACCACCTGGATGCCGAATCCGTGGCGTGGCTGGAACGCTTCCTGCACGATTTCGAAGGTACCGTCGTGGCAATTACCCACGACCGTTACTTCCTGGATAACGTAGCAGGCTGGATTCTGGAGCTTGACCGCGGTGAAGGTATTCCGTGGGAAGGCAACTACTCCTCCTGGCTGGAGCAGAAAGATCAGCGTCTGGCGCAGGAAGCCTCTCAGGAAGCGGCGCGCCGTAAATCCATTGAGAAAGAGCTGGAGTGGGTCCGTCAGGGCGCGAAAGGCCGCCAGTCTAAAGGCAAGGCGCGTCTGGCACGCTTTGAAGAACTCAACAGCACCGAATACCAGAAACGTAACGAGACCAACGAACTGTTTATCCCACCTGGACCTCGTCTGGGCGATAAAGTCGTTGAAGTCAGCAACCTGCGTAAATCCTACGGCGACCGCGTGCTGATCGACGATCTGAGCTTCTCGGTACCGAAAGGCGCGATTGTCGGCATCATCGGTCCGAACGGCGCGGGTAAATCCACCCTGTTCCGTATGATGTCAGGCCAGGAACAGCCCGATAGCGGCACCATCACTTTGGGTGAAACCGTGAAACTGGCCTCCGTCGATCAGTTCCGTGATGCGATGGACAACAGCAAAACCGTGTGGGAAGAAGTTTCCGGCGGGCTGGATATCATGAAAATCGGCAACACCGAAATGCCAAGCCGCGCTTATGTAGGCCGCTTCAACTTCAAAGGTGTCGATCAGGGTAAACGCGTGGGCGAGCTGTCCGGCGGTGAGCGCGGTCGTCTGCACCTCGCGAAGCTGTTGCAGGTTGGCGGCAACATGCTGCTGCTCGATGAACCGACCAACGACCTGGATATCGAAACCCTGCGAGCGCTGGAAAACGCCCTGCTGGAGTTCCCGGGCTGCGCGATGGTGATCTCGCACGACCGCTGGTTCCTTGACCGCATCGCCACTCACATTCTGGACTACCAGGATGAAGGTAAGGTCGAGTTCTTCGAAGGTAACTTTACCGAATACGAAGAGTACAAGAAACGCACGCTGGGCGCGGATGCGCTGGAGCCGAAGCGGATTAAGTACAAACGTATCGCGAAGTAATCTGTACATGCCCGGTGGCGCTGCGCTTACCGGGCCTACGGTGAATACATGCAACTCGCTGATATTCTGTGGTTTTGTAGGCCGGGTAAGGCGAAGCCGCCACCCGGCACCTATTATCTACCCTTGCTCACCCATCAACTCTTTCACCAGCTCAACGCAACGCAAAAAGCGCGAGTCGTAGTCCGACTCTTCCACATGAACGAAGTCGATATTATTGGCTTCCAGCATGGCAACCAGTAACCGCTGAAACTCTTTACGATCCACCGAGCTGCCGAGACTACGCAGACCGTCCGCCACCCACGGCGTGTTGTTTTCCAGCAGGATCACCAGGTCAAAGCGATACTCATCGATCAGCGCCTGAACGAACGGATGCTCACGCCCTTCGTATTTTTTGCAGAAGGCCTGGGTGGTCACAAAATCGGTATCAACAAACGCGACTTTATTGGCGTATTTCACAGCGAAATCAATATACTGCGCCTGACCCAGCGCGATTTTATCGTAGTCGGAATACTGGAGCGCCATTTCGTCACCGCCCAGGTGAGAAAAAACGTAGTCGCGCCCATATTCCCAGGCGCTGGTGGTGTTGAAGATATTTGCCAGCTTGTTGACCAGCGTGGACTTACCGCTGGATTCGCCACCCAGCACCGCGATGGTACGCACGAAAAACGGCTTCACTTCTGTCGGAATATATTCCCAGTAGCGGAAAGGGTTGGCACGAATTTGTCCGCCGCTGATATTCATAAAGGTCCGTTTCGGATCGATGAGCACCGCCTCGGTGCCAAGATGCAGTGGATACTGTGCCGCGTCCGCCTCTTCGGAGGTGTAAATCCAGTTTGGCTGGATGCCCTTCTCCTCCATAAACGCGCTGATACCCCGGCTCCAGACGTCCCAGCCGTGCGGGTAAGGTTCCATCCCTTCTTCATTGAACGCATGGATGCGAATATTTTTCTGGTATTTAAAGGTCTGAAGCAGCCAGCGCAGGCGATCCGGCACCGTCGGCTGTTGCGACATTGCGCTGGCTTCAAACAACTGGCGGTCGCGCGTCTCGTCGTAGCCCATGATGATATGCAGTTCATCAACCTGGCTGCAGGCGCGCTGGATCAGATAAATATGCCCGGTATGCAGCGGATAAAATTTGCCGAACACCACGCCGACGCTCTTTTGTTTACGCGGGAACTCAAGCCCAAGGAAGCGATGCAGCGCTTCCAGCTTCTGCGCGCTGGGGCTTTTGATCTTGGCGTTGAGAAGCTGACTCAGATAACCTTTGGTCATACCGCTGGCGTCCGCCACCTGCTGAAGGGTGCAGCCTTTTTGTTTTATCGCGGTTTTCAGGTAATCAAATGACACAAGAGCCTCCTGCTGAGTTGGGGTCATACCATCCGGCTTCCTCCGCGGCCTGAGAGCGCTGCGCGCATCAGGCTACGGATCGACCGCCGGAAAGACGGCGAATCTTTTATTATAAGTCGTCAAATACGCTCAGGGCGTCAGAAAGTTTTTTAACACCAAAAACTTGCATCCCTTCCGGCGGTTTTTTAGGCACGTTGGCCGCCGGGACGATGGCGCGTTTAAAGCCATGTTTTGCCGCCTCGGAGATGCGCTCCTGACCACTCGGCACCGGGCGAATTTCACCCGCCAGCCCAACTTCGCCAAACACCACCAAATCGTGCGGCAATGGTCGGTCGCGCAGGCTGGAGACCATCGCCAGCAGCAAGGCAAGATCCGCGCTGGTTTCTGTGACTTTCACGCCGCCAACCACGTTGACGAACACATCCTGATCGGACATCTGTAGCCCGCCGTGACGATGCAGCACCGCCAGCAGGATCGCCAGACGGTTTTGCTCCAGTCCGACCGCCACCCGCCGTGGATTCGCCATCATCGAGTGATCGACCAGCGCCTGAATTTCCACCAGCAGCGGACGCGTGCCTTCCCAGACAACCATCACCGAACTACCGGAAGTGACCTCATCGCCACGGCTGAGGAAGATGGCGGACGGGTTGCTGACTTCGCGCAGTCCCTGTTCAGTCATGGCAAAAACGCCAAGTTCATTGACCGCGCCAAAGCGGTTTTTATGGCTGCGCAGGGTACGGAAACGGGAATCTGCGTCGCCGTCCAGCAGCACCGAACAGTCGATGCAGTGCTCCAGCACCTTTGGCCCGGCAAGCGATCCGTCTTTGGTGACGTGGCCGACCATCACAATCGCCACGCCGCGCGTTTTAGCGAAGCGGGTTAAATACGCGGCGGTCTCGCGGACCTGCGCCACGCTTCCCGGCGACGACTGAATATCCGCCATATGCATCACCTGAATGGAGTCGATGACCATCAGCTTCGGCTGCTCCTCATCGGCAATCATGCAGATCTGCTCAATACTGGTTTCCGAAAGCATATTCAGATTAGCCGTCGGCAGTCCCAGACGGTGCGCGCGCATGGCAACCTGCTGGAGTGATTCTTCCCCGGTGACATACAGCGTTTTCATCTGTTCGGCCAGCCGACACAGGGTTTGCAGCAGCAGCGTGGATTTACCTGCCCCAGGGTTACCGCCGATGAGGATCGCGCTGCCCGGCACGACGCCGCCGCCCAGTACGCGATCAAATTCTTTAAAGCCGGTGGAGAAGCGTGGCAGCGCTTCAAGGCTGATATCAGAAAGTTTTTGCACTTTCGACACGCCCGCGCTACCGGCATAACCGCTCAGTTTTTCATTGCGTGCCACGGTTGGCGATGCCGCGACGCGCACTTCGGTGATGGTGTTCCAGGCATGACAGGCGCTGCACTGCCCCTGCCAGCGCGGGTAATCCGCACCACATTCATTACAGACAAATGCGCGTTTTGGAGCTTTCGCCACGTTTTACCTCGTTATTTCATACTATTGCCGGCGGGTCGCCTGCTCCGGCATGTCAATTATTTCTGGTTCAGGCTACCGGACAGAATGCAGAACACGCCCATCAGATCCGCATGACGGATGGTCACTTCCGTTTTTTCATTCACTTTCGGTTTCGCATGATAGGCAATGCCCAGACCGGCGGTTTTAATCATCGGCAGGTCGTTTGCGCCATCGCCGATCGCCACGGTTTGCTCATGGGGGATGCCATACTCTTCTGCCAGGCGTAGCAGGGTCATGGCTTTATATTGCGCATCGACAATATCGCCGATCACATGCCCCGTGAACTTGCCATCTCTCATTTCCAGCTCGTTGGCAACCACGGCCGAAAGACGCAGCTTGTCACGCAGGTATTCAGCAAAGAAGGTGAAGCCGCCGGAGGCAATGGCCACTTTCCAGCCCAGCGATTCCAGTTTGAGTACCAGCTGGGTTAAGCCCGGCATCAACGGCAGTCCGTCGCGCACCTGATGCAGGATATTGGCATCCGCGCCTTCAAGCGTTGCCACGCGGCTGCGCAGGCTGGCAGTGAAGTCCAGCTCGCCACGCATCGCGCGCTCGGTCACTTCCGCGACCCTTTCCCCGGTACCGGCCAGTTTGGCGATTTCATCAATGCACTCAATCTGGATGGCGGTGGAATCCATGTCCATCACCAGCAGGCCCGGCGTGCGCAAATGCGGAATTTTACCCAGCGGTGCTACGTCCAGCCCCGCGTCATGTGCCAGACGCGTAGCACGCGCGGTCAGCGATCCGGCCAGCCGGATGACCTGGTAATCTTCCACGCACCACGCAGTGACGATCACCATAGCCGCGCCCAGCTTACGCTGATACTGGGTTAAGCGTTGTTTATCAAGACGACGACCGTACAGCAGCCAGCCGCTACGGCCTGCGTGGTAATCCAGCGGCATCACTTCATCACCGCTCAATGAGAGCGGTAAACCAGGCCATAAAGACACATCATCGGGCAGATCGCACCAGGTAATGTTGGGCATTACAACTCCTGTCTATCCGGGGTAAAACGACGCATGAGGCTACCCCGACAATAGCGCTTCTGGCAATATAGAAAAGACAATTTTCCGCAATATGGCGCTTATTTGCCGCAAAGCGATGATGAAAAGGATAGTTTGATGCCGACATTACGCCTGCTTCTTTCCGACTCGTACGATCCGTGGTTTAACCTGGCCGTAGAGGACACTATTTTCCGCCAGATGCCCGCCACGCAGCGCGTGCTGTTTTTGTGGCGCAATGCCGACACGGTAGTCATCGGACGCGCGCAAAATCCGTGGAGAGAGTGTAACACTCGCCGGATGGAAGAAGACAATGTGCGGCTGGCACGGCGCAGTAGCGGTGGCGGCGCGGTATTTCACGATCTCGGCAATACCTGTTTCACCTTTATGGCCGGAAAACCGGAGTACGATAAAACGGTCTCCACCGCGATTGTGCTCAATGCCTTAAACGCGTTGGGCGTTACGGCGGAGGCGTCCGGGCGCAACGATCTGGTGGTGAAAACGTCTGAAGGCGATCGGAAAGTCTCCGGTTCAGCCTATCGCGAAACCAAAGATCGCGGCTTCCATCACGGGACGCTGCTGCTCAATGCCGATCTCAGCCGCCTGGCTAATTATCTGAATCCGGATAAAAAGAAGCTGGCTGCCAAGGGCATTACCTCGGTTCGTGGCCGGGTCGCCAATCTGGTAGAGCTGCTACCAGGCATTACCCATCAGCAGATCTGCGAGGCGGTCACCGGGGCCTTTTTCAGCTGTTATGGTGAGCGCGTTGACGCCGAAATCATCTCACCGGAAAAAATGCCGGATCTGCCAAATTTTGCTGAAACCTTTGCCCGCCAGAGCAGCTGGGAGTGGAACTTCGGTCAGGCTCCGGCCTTTAGTCATTTGCTGGATGAACGCTTTACCTGGGGCGGCGTGGAACTGCATTTCGACGTTGAAAAAGGTCACATCACCCGCACGCAGATCTTTACCGATAGTCTGAATCCCGCGCCGCTGGAAGCGCTGGCAGGCCGTTTGCAGGGCTGCCTGTATCGGGCGGATATGCTACAGCAGGAATGCGAAGCGCTGCTGGTTGATTTCCCGGAGCAGGAAAAAGAGCTGCGGGAGGTATCGGCGTGGGTGGCCGGGGCAGTAAGGTAAAGCAAGGTGATTGATCTGCTAAAACAAGAACAAGCGATTGCATTAACCATGGTTAGTCAAAAAGTTTCCTGGCTTGCCGCAGTACGCATCTATAAAAATGTATCACGTACTGATGCAGCGAAAATGTTAAGCATCACTCCAGACGCGCTTAAACGTATCGAAAAAGAACAAATAAGTGCACATATGAAAAGTAGAATGGCAGAAATTTATGAATGTCCGGAGGCGTTGCTTGTATGCCCACCCTGGATGCATGGCCGTACCGAATGAATAGATTCCTGGATAGATTTAAAACGCCACGCCACTGAAAAATAACGGTAAATTTTTAAAAAATTAAAATTGGTGAATAGATACTTCGGGGAAAAATACGCCGGATGGCGGCTAATGCCTTATCCGGCGTGCAGATTTTGCGCAGTTTTGCAGGCCCGGTTTAGCGCTGCGCCACCGGGCTAAAAAAACTTACGCTTTATCGCCCAGCAGTACAGATTCCAGCGCGATTTTGATCATATCGTTGAAAGTGGTCTGACGTTCAGCCGCCGTCGTCTGTTCGTGGGTACGGATATGGTCAGACACGGTGCAGATGGTCAGTGCTTTCGCACCGAACTCAGCCGCCACGCCATAAATACCCGCCGCTTCCATTTCCACGCCCAGAATGCCGTATTTTTCCATCACGTCGAACATAGACGGGTCCGGCGTGTAAAACAGATCGGCAGAGAAGATGTTGCCGACGCGCGCTTCCACGCCCAGCGCTTTTGCCGCGTCAACCGCGTCACGCACCATGCCAAAGTCGGCAATGGCGGCGAAGTCATGGTCTTTAAAGCGCAGACGGTTCACTTTGGAGTCGGTGCAGGCGCCCATGCCGATCACGACATCACGCAGTTTCACGTCGGCACGCACCGCGCCGCAGGAACCAACGCGGATGATTTTTTTCACGCCGAAATCGGTGATCAGCTCTTTGGTGTAGATGGAGCAGGACGGGATCCCCATACCGTGACCCATTACAGAGATTTTGCGACCCTTGTAAGTACCGGTGTAACCCAGCATGCCGCGGACGTTGTTAACTTCACGCACGTCTTCGAGGAAGGTTTCAGCAATGTGTTTAGCGCGCAGCGGGTCGCCCGGCATCAAAACGACGTCAGCGAAGTCACCCATTTCTGCGTTAATGTGAGGAGTTGCCATCTTCAGGTCCTTATTCATTATATATTTATCAGAGAGGAGTACATCAGCCACTCCCCTGCACAATAGTGCCGAATGGCGGCTTCGCTTTACCCGGCCTACAAGTCGATAAAACCGCAGGCCCGGTAAGCAAAGCGCCACCGGACAATGGCATCACAGCATATTTTTGCCGTATTCCATTGGCGACGTACCGAAATAGCTCGCCACGGTCTGACCAATATCCGCGAAGGTTTCACGGTGCCCCAGCGAACCCGCTTTCACTTTCGGGCCGTAGATCAGCACCGGAATGTGTTCACGGGTGTGATCGGTCCCGGTCCAGCTTGGATCGCAGCCGTGGTCAGCGGTCAGGATCAGAATATCATCCTCTCCCACCAGTTCCATCAGCTCCGGCAGACGGCGGTCGAACAGCTCCAGACCCGCGGCATAACCGGCGATATCGCGACGGTGACCCCACGAAGAGTCGAAGTCCACGAAGTTAGTGAACACGATGGTCTCATCACCCGCGTCTTTCATCTCTTTAATGGTGGCGTCGAACAGCGCGTCCAGACCGGTCGCTTTCACTTTTTTGGTGATGCCGCAGTTGGCGTAGATATCCGCAATCTTGCCAACAGAAACCACCTGGCCGTTTTTCTCATCGACCAGTTTTTGCAGCACGGTCGGCGCCGGCGGTTCGACGGCCAGATCGTGACGGTTGCCGGTACGCTGGAAGTTACCGGCTTTATCACCGACAAACGGACGGGCAATAACGCGGCCAATGTTGTAGCCGCCTTCCGTCAGCTCTTCACGGGCGATTTCACACAGCTCGTAAAGTTTATCGAGGCCAAAAGTTTCTTCATGACAGGCGATCTGGAATACAGAGTCCGCAGAGGTGTAGAAAATCGGCTTGCCGGTTTTCATGTGCTCTTCACCCAGCTGGTCCAGGATCACCGTTCCGGAAGAGTGGCAGTTGCCGAGGTAGCCTGGCAGGCTGGCACGTTCCACCAGCTTATCGAGCAGTTCCTGCGGGAAACTGTTTTCATGGTCGCTAAAGTAGCCCCAGTCAAACAGCACCGGTACACCAGCGATTTCCCAGTGTCCGGACGGGGTATCTTTACCGGAGGAAAGTTCATGCGCCCAGGCATAAGCGCCGATAACTTCAGCGTTGCCATCAAGACCAGCAGCAATTTTACCGGTCGAACCTTCGTGAGCTTTCGCCAGCCCCAGGCGGGTCAGGTTAGGCAGGTGTAACGGGCCTTTACGGCCATGGTCAGCCTCGCCTTTGGCGCAGGCTTCTGCGATATGACCCAGCGTATCAGAACCTGTGTCACCAAAGTTTTTCGCATCTTCGGTAGCGCCGATGCCGAAAGAGTCCAGCACCATAATAAATGCACGTTTCATAGTTTCTCCGTACGTAGTGCTCATAAAAAAAAGCGATCAGATCAGTATACCCTAAATCATTAGCGTTTTGGGAAGATGACCGCGACCGGCACCGCCATCACGCGAATGATGTGTGCTATTCAGTGATGCGACGGTAGACCACTGGCGTGGTTTCCGGCGCCTTATCGTCAAGGGCAATAGCCGCTTTAACAGCTTTCGCCGCTTCCTGCCAGCTGGCTTCGTCTTTGGCATGGATCACCGCCAGAGGACGCTGACCGTCAACGCTGTCGCCCAGACGCGCCATGTCGGTAAAGCCGACGCTGTAATCGATGGTATCTGACGCCTGGCGACGCCCGCCGCCCATAGACACTACCGCCATCCCCAGCGCGCGGGTATCCATTGCGCTGACGAAGCCTTCGGTGTCGGCGTACACGGCCTTGCTGAGCATCGCCGTCGGCAGATATTTCGCGTAGTTTTCCACGAAGTCGCCGGGGCCTTTCTGCGCTGCCACCATACGACCGAAGATTTCCGCCGCTTTACCGTTATCCAGCACCGCCTGCAGCTTCGCCCGCGCATCGGCATCGTCTTTGGCAAGCTGACCGGAGATCAGCATCTCAACGCACAGCGCCATTGTGACGTCAAACAGACGCGGGTTACGGTATTCACCGGTCAGGAACTGCACGGCTTCGCGCACTTCCACCGCGTTACCCGCGCTGGAAGCCAATACCTGATTCATATCGGTCAGCAGAGCGGTAGTACGCACGCCTGCGCCGTTCGCCACGCCCACAATCGCCTCGGCCAGCGCGGCGGAAAGTTCGTAAGTTGGCATAAACGCACCGCTGCCCACTTTGACGTCCATTACCAGCGCATCCAGCCCTTCCGCCAGCTTTTTAGCGAGGATAGAACCGGTGATCAGCGGGATAGAATCCACCGTTGCCGTAATATCGCGGGTGGCATAAAAACGTTTATCCGCCGGTGCGAGCGAGCTGGTTTGCCCGATAATCGCCACACCGACGTCTTTAATTATCTCGCGGAAACGGTTGTCGTCCGGAAAGATATCGAAACCAGGGATCGCTTCCAGTTTATCAAGCGTGCCGCCGGTATGACCGAGGCCGCGCCCGGAGATCATCGGAATGTAACCGCCGCATGCCGCCACCATCGGGCCGAGCATCAGCGAGGTAACATCGCCCACGCCGCCGGTAGAGTGTTTATCGACAATCGGCCCGTTCAGATTCAGGCTTTTCCAGTCCAGTACGGTTCCTGAATCTCGCATCGCCATAGTGAGCGAAACGCGTTCAGGCATCGTCATATCGTGGAAGAAAATGGTCATCGCCAGGGCAGCAATCTGTCCTTCGGAGACGGTGTTATCACGGATACCGTTGATGAAAAACCGAATTTCTTCGTCGCTTAGCGCGTGACCATCACGTTTTTTACGAATAATTTCTTGTGCGAGAAACAAGGGACCTCCAGAGGAAAAGAGTGGAAGGATAGCGGCAGGCCGGATAAGGCGCATCCGGCCGACAAAAGGAGAGGCAACGATTAATAGCTGCTGGCGCTCTTACCGTCGCCGTGACCCAGCGCTTTCAGCAGACTGGCCAGCAGGCTGGATGCGCCGAAGCGGTAATGGCGGGAGTCCGCCCAGTCAGCGCCAAACAGTTCGTCTGCAATCGCCAGGAACTGCTGCGCGTCTTCCGCGCTACGTACGCCGCCTGCCGGTTTAAAACCCACGGTTTTTGCCACATCCATATCGCGGATCGTTTCCAGCATGATGCGCGCGCTTTCCGGCGTCGCATTCACCGGCACTTTACCGGTCGAGGTTTTAATGAAATCCGCACCTGCTTTAATGGCGATTTCCGAGGCTTTACGAATGAGCGCTTCTTCTTTCAGTTCACCGGTTTCGATGATCACTTTCAGCAGCACACTGGCCGCCGCACAGGCGTCTTTACAGGCTTTCACCAGGTCAAAACCAACCTGTTCGTTACCGGCGATCAGCGCGCGGTACGGGAACACCACGTCAACTTCATCAGCACCGTAAGCAATCGCCGCGCGGGTTTCGGCCAGCGCGATATCGATGTCGTCGTTGCCGTGCGGGAAGTTGGTGACGGTGGCGATGCGGATATCCGGCGTGCCCTGCTCTTTCAACGTCTTACGCGCAATGGGGATAAAACGCGGGTAAATACAAACGGCGGCGGTATTGCCTACCGGGGTTTTCGCCTGATGACACAGCGCGATCACTTTTTCATTGGTGTCGTCGTCATTCAGGGTGGTCAGGTCCATCAGTTTCAGTGCGCGCAGGCTGCTTGCTTTTAAATCGCTCATTTGATTCTCCACGGCGTCGCCGTATAAAATTTCACCTTGCGAGTCTGTTAGTATTCTAACATCCACTCGCGATTACATATCGACATACATCACAGTTAATGAAAACTTCGTACAAATTTGCATTGCTGTAATGAGATCTACATCACTTACGACAATCGTGTTTCTGCAAATGAAGGCATCAGGATCAAAAGCGCCTTCTCTCCCTTTTCTTAGAATAGAGCATCATTACGGCATAATAAGGACGCGACAATGCCCATCCCATGCGATAACACGCTGCAACAACGTTGCCAGCAGATTGTGACCAGTCCAGTGCTCAGCCCTGAACAAAAGCGCCACTTTCTCGCGCTGGAGGCAGAAAATGCTTTACCTCCTCCGGCGCTGACGATTGCAGCGCAAGCGGCGCTGGATGACGGCGTGATTTGCGATATGTTTGAAGGCCATGCGCCGTTCAAGCCACGTTATATTCTGCCGGATTACGCCAGGTTTCTTGAGCAAGGCTCGGCGTGGCTGGAACTTGAAGGCGCGCAGGATCTTGATGACGCGCTTTCATTGTTGACCATTCTGTATCATCACGTCCCTTCCGTGACCTCAATGCCGGTCTATCTGGGTCAGCTTGATGCGTTGCTGCAACCCTATGTTAAAATTCTAACACAAGAAGAGATCGATATTCGAATTAAACGTTTCTGGCGCTATCTCGACAGGACGCTGCCCGATGCGTTTATGCACGCCAATATCGGCCCGGCGGATACGCCTGTCACCCGCGCCATTCTGCGCGCCGATGCGGAGTTGAAGCAGGTTTCCCCCAATCTGACGTTTATCTACGATCCCGACGTCACGCCGGGCGATCTGCTGCTGTCGGTGGCGAAAAATATCTGCGAATGCAGTAAACCACACATCGCTAACGGGCCGATAAATGATAAAATTTTCACAAAAGGCCACTATGGCGTGGTGAGCTGTTACAACTCACTGCCGTTAGCCGGGGGCGGCAGTACGCTGGTCAGGATGAACCTGAAAGCGGTCGCAGAGCGCAGCCAGTCAGCAGAGGACTTCTTTTCGCGTGCCCTTCCCCACTACTGTGAACAGCAGCGGGCGATTATTGATGCGCGATGTGAATTTCTTTATCAGCAGTCACATTTCTTTGATAACAGCTTCCTGGTGAAGGAAGGGTTAATCGATCCACAGCGGTTTGTCCCCATGTTTGGCATGTACGCGCTGGCGGAGGCCGTCAATATTCTGTATGAAAAAGCGGGATCGACTGCGCGTTACGGTAAGGACGATGAGGCCAATCAACTGGGTTATCGTATCAGCGCGCAGCTTGCCGAATTCGTTGCCACTACACCGGTCAAATACGGCTGGAAAAATCGGGCCATGCTGCACGCTCAGTCCGGCATTAGTGCAGATTCTGGCACCACGCCGGGCGCGCGTTTGCCCTACGGCGACGAGCCGGATCCGATTACCCATCTGCAAACCGTCGCCCCGCATCACGCCCATTATCAGGCGGGGATCAGCGATATACTGACCCTCGACGAAACCATCAAGAACAATCCGCAGGCGCTGGTCCAGCTGTGCCTCGGCGCATTCAAAGCCGGAATGCGTGAGTTTACCGCTAACGTATGCGGTAACGATCTGGTACGCGTGACCGGCTATATGGTGCGTCTTTCCGATCTGGAGAAGTATCGCGCCGAAGGCTCGCGCCTGAATACCACCTGGCTGGGCGAAGAGGCCTCGCGCAATACGCGCATAATGGAACGTCAACCTCGTGTGATAAGCCATGAACAGCAGATGCGCTTCGGTCAGTAAGCTTATCCCCTTCTCCTGCGTGGACGGGCCGGGCAGCCGCCTGGCCCTGTTTTTACAGGGCTGCAATCTGCGCTGTAAGAACTGTCATAATCCGTGGACAATAGGATGTTGTAACTATTGCGGGGAATGCGTTCCGCAGTGCCCGCATCAGGCTTTGTCATGTGTCGATGGCCGGATCATCTGGAATGCAGGTGCCTGCCAGCAATGCGACACCTGTCTTCATCTGTGTCCTCAGCAGGCGACGCCGATGGCGCAAACCATGAGCGTGGAAGAGGTGCTCGCGCATCTGCACACGTCGCTTTTTTTTATTGAAGGCATTACCGTCAGCGGCGGCGAGGCGACAACGCAATTACCCTTTTTGCTGGCGCTGTTCAGCGCGATCAAAGCCGACCCGCAATTACGCCAGTTAACCTGCCTGGTGGACAGCAATGGCCTGCTTAGTGAAACCGGCTGGGAAAAGCTATTACCCGTGTGCGACGGTGCGATGATCGACCTGAAAGCCTGGAGTCGCGAATGCCACCTGGCGCTGACAGGCAGGGATAACGCGCCGATCAAGCGCAGTATCCTGCTGCTGGCGGATCGTGGAAAGCTGGCCGAGTTACGGCTGTTGGTTATTCCGGGTCAGGTGGATTACCTGGAGCATATTGAACCGCTGGCGGCATTTATATCCCAACTGGGCGATGTGCCGGTACGCCTCAATGCCTTTCATGCTCATGGCGTCTATGGCGAAGCGAAAACGTGGCCGGGTGCCACGCCGGAGGAGGTGAATCAGGTTGCGACAGCATTAAGGGCGCGGGGCGTAAAGAAATTGATTTTTCCGGCGCTGTATTTGTAATTTTGCAGCACCGCAGACAGGGTGCCGGATATAAGTCATCGACTTGTCGGCCGGACAAGACGCGCCAGCGTCGCCATCCGGCAAAAGGTCAACGGTACGATTTTTTACTCTCCGGCAAATGTAAACAGCGCCACCGTATTCCGCCATATTGCCTCAGCAATCACTTCCGCAGGCTCCGGCCTCAGCTCGCATAATGTGGCAAACACCCGAGCCACCTGTTCAGGCCGGTTCGGCTGGCCCTGAAAACCATTCAGCGGCATATCCGGCGCGTCGGTTTCCAGCAGCAGCGCCTCCAGCGGCAATTGCGCCATCACGTTGCGGGTTTTGCTGGCGCGTGGATACGTAATGGTGCCGCCGACGCCGATTTTGTAGCCTAGCTGAATAAAGCGTTCAGCCTGCACCAGGCTGCCTGCAAAGCCATGCACAACGCCGGTCCGCGGCAAATCGTGGCGTTTCAGATGCATTGCCAGTTTATCGTGAGTGCGTCGCGAGTGAAGGATCACCGGTAAATCATAGCGCTTTGCCAGGATCAGTTGCTGATCCAGCAATGTTTCCTGACGATCAAACTGCGGCTCGTCCCGATAAAGATCCAGACCAATCTCGCCGATCGCCACCAGCTTGTCAGACGGTGCGGCCAGGTAATTCTCCAGCCGATCAAGGGAAGCGTCGGTATGGCGTTCAATGACGATGGGGTGCAGGCCGAGTGCCATATAAATCGCCTCGTGCTGCTGCGCAAGCGCACTAACGCGGGCAAAGTTATCGGCTTCGGTTGCCGGAAGGATAATTTTATCGACGCCCGCCCGCGCCGCTTTTTCCACGCTGGCGCTTTCATCGCCGGTAAAAGGCGGAAAGTCGAAATGGCAGTGGGTATCAATGAAGCGCGCCGTCACGCCAGATCCTCGTGATTAAAACTGGCATCGTTAGCCTGCGGCGCAGGGACGATCGGTGTCTGGATGGTATCATTAGCCACAGGCGCTGGCGGTACCACTACCGTCGCAGGAACCTGAATGCGCGGCGCGTGGCGCAGCAGCGGCGGGCTTTCCGCCAGCAGTTTACCGACGGTTGCCAGGAAGTAGCGTCCGCACAGCCGTCCGGTTTTGTAGTCTTCCCGCAGCGCGGGCAGGCCACTGCCCAGCGCCATACTGTTCAGTACTTTCGGTGGATAAATTTCGAAGATCCGCAGGTTGTCCGGCGGCTGTTCAATAAACTGCTGGATTGCGTGATAGCTGGTTTCGTGATGCTGCACGACGTTGACCAGCGGTTGCAGGCTGCTCTCGCCCAGCCAGCGCTCCATCCGTTTGAACCACTGCGGCGTATAGTACATCTGCGACGGCACGGTACGGATCACCACGATGGTTGTGGCCCCACGTCTGGCGGCCTCCTGCACCGGGATCGCATCGCTGACGCCGCCGTCCAGGTAGTTGATGCCGTCCAGCAAAACGCCGCTACGGTAAAAGCCCGGAATGGCGCTGGAAGCGCGGATCAGATCCAGCCAGTTTTTTTCGTCAGGGGCAAAATAGCCCGGCGTGTAGTCGTCCTGACGACAGGCGCACATATAGAACGCCTTGCCCCGTTCGAACTGTTCTGCCGCATAGCCCATCGCCAGCGGCATTTTGCTGGCGGTGGCGTCCACCAGCCAGTCAAGATCGATTAGATTGCCGCCGCGCACGAAACGCAGCGGATTGAAGAAATCGCGGGTGGTGGTGTAGCGCATGATGACTTTACGCGCATAGCCGGGTTGGTTACACAGATAAGCGGAGAGATTTTGCGCCCCGGCAGACGTCCCGAGAAAGAGATCGAAGGGGTTGAATTGCGCGCGCATGAATTCGTCCAGCACCCCGGCAGTAAAAATACCCCTTTGGCCTCCCCCTTCACACACCAGCGCAAGCTTTTCAGGACGGAAGGGTTCAACCGATAATGGCGCTATATTGCCGAGCGTCACGGGAATTCGTTGTCCCACCCTGCTTTCCTGTTTTCATTATTCTTAGTTATACGACTAAGGTAGCGCAATTTACCCGGCGCTGAAACTGCAAAAGCCAGTCCGGAGACTGGCTTTTACATTTTTACCACATCTAACTCGTCGCTATGGACGTCGACGGCCCATAAACAGGCTGACGAGGAACAGAATAATACCGACGATAAAGACGATTTTTGCTGCGCCCGCTGCCGTACCTGCCAGACCACCAAAACCCAGAGCGGCGGCAATTAACGCGATAACCAGAAATATAATGCCCCAACGAAACATACGTTTCTCCTTTACCATAGTCATTGTCGACCGCTAAACATGAGCGCTCAGGCTGCTCACTGCAATGTCGTTTACTTTTAGTTTACACGTCCCCGGCGTGAGATCCGGGGTCCGTATTCTGCGATTTACTTCGCTTTAAGGTCGTTCTTAACGCTTTTCACGCCGTCAACCGCTTTGGCGACGCTTTCAGCACGATCAATCTGTGCCTGGGAATCTACGGTCCCGGAAAGCTGGACCACACCGTCGGTGGTTTCCACTTTCACTTTACGTGCCGGGACAATATCATCGGCCAGCAATTTGGCTTTGATCTCGCTGGTGGTAGCCGTATCGCCCGCATAGCCTTTCACGCCCTGTGACTTGCTGTCACGTACGTGAAGTTTGTCGCTGACAGACGAAACGCCTTCAACTTGTTTTGTCACTTTCACCGCTTCTTCAGCCTGTGCCTGACTCTCAACAAAGCCGCTCAACGTAACCACCTTTTTCTCTGTTTTCACGGAGATGTCGGTGCTCTTAATCGTTTCGTGATCAACCAGCGCCGCTTTAACTTTAGCTGTAATCGCGCTGTCGTCCATGAAATTGCCGACTTTATTCATAGAGCTATCGATTTTTTGCCCTGCGCTGTCAGAGGTTGCTTTCGCATGATCCGCAGTAGAGCTTTCCGCCAGGGCGGAGCCGCTCACCAGCGCAGTACCTAACATCACAGCCAGCAGAGATTTAGAAATCTTCAGTCTTTTCATAGTCATCGAACTCATCCTGTAGGTTTGTCCATTATCTGGACGCTTGCGACCACAACGCCGCTTTGCTGTAGCGGTGAAATCTCACCTAATAGCAGTCAGTGTGCTTTCTCAACATAAGCGAGGCTTAATGGTAAGAAGTGGGTGGTGACCGCCGTTCTTCAGTTATTAATATGGTGATTAACAAATTAACTGGCTAATAAACCTGCTATTCACGCATTGAACAGAGCATTCAGCCAGTCAACTTGTCATCACTTTGTTAAATATAGATCACAATGGTAATTCCGCTTGCGCAGATGACTAAAAAAAGACCATTCGAAGCGAAAAAGCGTTGAATTAAGATATTTCCGCAAGGGATTAATAAGGCAGGGAAAGTAACGGGCGCGGCGGCTGCCGCGCCCGGCAAGGCATAGAGATTAGTGCTCGCGCGTTTTACGGAACTGCACGTCAGGATAACGTTCCTGGGTGATGTTCAGGTTGACCATCGTCGGCGCGATATACGTCAGGTTATCGCCACCGTCGAGGGCGAGGTGAAGTTCATTCTTACGTTTAAACTCTTCGAATTTCTTCACGTCGGTGCTTTCGACCCAGCGGGCGGTCGCCACGTTAACCGATTCGTAGATCGCTTCAACGTTGTATTCACTTTTAAGACGGGCAACCACCACGTCAAACTGGAGAACACCGACCGCACCAACAATCAGATCGTTGTTGGCGATGGGACGGAATACCTGCACCGCACCTTCTTCCGAGAGCTGGACCAGCCCTTTCAGCAGCTGTTTCTGCTTCAGCGGATCCTTCAGACGAATGCGGCGGAACAGTTCCGGCGCGAAGTTCGGGATACCGGTGAACTTCATCATTTCGCCCTGGGTAAAGGTATCGCCGATCTGAATGGTGCCGTGGTTATGCAGGCCGATGATATCGCCAGGATACGCTTCTTCAACGTGTGAGCGGTCGCCAGCCATAAAGGTCAGCGCATCGGAAATCACCACGTCTTTACCGATACGAACCTGACGCAGTTTCATACCCTTTTCATATTTACCGGAAACGACGCGCATAAAAGCCACGCGGTCACGGTGTTTCGGGTCCATGTTGGCCTGGATCTTAAAGACGAAGCCGGTGAATTTCTCATCGGCCGCCTCTACGGTACGCGTATCTGTTTTACGCGGCATCGGCGCGGGTGCCCATTCCACCAGACCATCCAGCATATGATCGACGCCAAAGTTACCCAGCGCGGTGCCGAAAAAGACCGGGGTAATTTCGCCCGCCAGGAAAAGATCTTTATCGAACTCGTTCGACGCGCCCTGGACCAGCTCCAGCTCGTCGCGAAGCTGCTGCGCCAGATCGTCGCCGACCGCCGCGTCCAGATCCAGGTTGTTCAGCCCCTTAACAATACGGACTTCCTGGATGGTATGGCCTTTACCGGTCTGGTAAAGATACGTTTCGTCTTTATAAAGGTGGTAAACGCCTTTGAACAGTTTGCCGCAGCCGATAGGCCAGGTGATCGGCGCACAGCCAATCTTCAGCTCGTTCTCGACTTCATCCAGCAGTTCCATCGGATCGCGGATGTCGCGGTCCAGCTTGTTCATAAAGGTAATGATCGGCGTATCGCGCAGACGGGTGACTTCCATCAGCTTACGGGTCCGGTCTTCTACCCCTTTTGCAGCATCGATGACCATCAGGCAGCAGTCGACCGCCGTCAGCGTACGGTAGGTATCTTCCGAGAAGTCTTCGTGCCCGGGGGTATCCAGCAGGTTGACGAGGCTGTCGTGATACGGAAACTGCATCACCGAGGTGGTGATTGAGATCCCACGCTGCTTTTCCATTTCCATCCAGTCGGATTTGGCATGCTGGCTGGAGCCACGGCCTTTTACCGTACCGGCGGTCTGGATCGCCTGTCCGAACAGCAACACTTTTTCAGTGATGGTCGTTTTACCGGCATCCGGGTGAGAGATAATGGCAAAGGTTCTTCGCTTGGCTACCTCAGAGAGATAGAGGGACATCGACATATTTTTCTTTTCCATTATGTACATCATTATGTACAAACTAAAATTTATGGAGTTGATTGTACATTGCGCTTTTAAAGGTTGATAGTACAACCTCATTGAAGATTGCGATTTCAGTTTGATATAACTGTTTGAATAGCTTGTAAAGTTACTTTTATTTTAAAGAAGATGATAAGACGATTAACTATTCTTATTGTCGTGAACGCATAAATTCATCGTAAAGTATGTCCTATGTTCACTCGTTTTGGGTGTATAAATTATTACCAGTTAATGCATGTTTCATTGTCGGCACAGTAAGCGTTTTTTGTTGCTGCAAATTAAAGAAGGTTGAAATTGATCTTGATTGTCCCCATCATGAGTGTATGATGATTGACCAATTTTTGTTCTGCATACTTAGCCAGGATCTACAATGTTACAAGAAGAAAAGGACGCATATGATAAGGCTATTGAGTCAATTGTCTATGCTTTGGAGTCGTTAGGATCTCTCTTTTCAGTGCATGGCATGGAGGGTCTTTACGAGCTGACAAATCCTAGTTTTAAAGAACTTCAGGATACTTTGGCTAAAATGAAGTCAGGTGCCGATGAGCTTAACCATGAAATTGAGCGCTTGGTAACTGAGAAACACGACCTTGATGCCGCAGGGGCAAGCGTGGGATTGATGAATATCCGACAAGGCATTATGTATGCAGAAAGTCTTTTAATGGCTGTTCAGCAGAAAGATTTGAAGAAATCTTTAGAGGCGCATGAACAGGTTGTTAATCACGGAATTCAACCCAATACTTGGTAGTAACCCGAGCAGGAGCAATTATGACTATGAACAAATCATTGCAGAAACTTCTTTTAAACTCATACAGGCTTCGTGGTCTTATAGATGACCTCAACGAACGTGCAGCAAAGAAAAAACCTGTTAAGAAAGCTGCTTAATGACTAGAAACCCGGCAAATGCCGGGTTTTTTGTTAACGCAAAGAGTTGTCTGATTTGCGATTATTCGCATCGCCATTTCTGCCAGCGTAGATGCTAAAAACCTTACATCACCGGGCAATCATCCTCTCTGGTTCGGTTGATGAAGAACGTCACCACGCCGACGACATTAACATCGTCCAGCGCCTCTCCTTCGATCGCATCTCCATCATCGGTAATGAATGCCTGGCCCAGCAGCTTTGCGAACTTTGAATGCCCATGGAACTGGATCATCACCGTACTGCGCTGCTGGCAACGTAACGCACCGTTGATGACGGCATAACCAGATGATGTCTCAATAACCAGGCTGTTATTGTCGATCTGGCAAATCGTCTCTGGTGTTAAGCGGCGCTCGGTATAATCCTGAGCCGGTGAAGGAAATCCCATTAATGAACCCTCCCCATGTTACGCAGGATCCAGAACCTGTTTTCGCTAAAGTCAGGCGTCTTATCAACGAAATCAGGCTGGTAACGTTCTATCCATCTGTTTGCTTCCGCTTGCGTAAAATGCCAGTTTCTCACCCGCAATTCGCGGATAAAATCGTCAGAGCGCAACCATAAAAATCCTTTTGGGTTTTTCATAACGGCAGCTCTGAATGCGCTGTCAATCTCATATATGCGAGGCATTATTGTTATCCTCTTTCATTGCTGTGTATACATACAGTATTTTTAAAAGGGACGAAGATCAATATAGCGATAGCTATGAATGATGAACTTTTCACATCAAAGCTAACCTTTTGATTAAGGAAGTCATTGCCTGTAAGCGATTCATGTAGAGATGTAGCGTTGGTTTGTTTAGCCAAGAGATAATCAGAGGCCATAGGGAAGCGATTTTATAACTGCAAGGTATCTTAGAACCTGCATGAAATCATAAAACCTGCAAAATTATCAGAAACCTGCAATAATTTATTAAACCTGCACTTTTTTCTTGCTCCTGCTGCCTTGTGGTGGTTAAATATTGCTGTTCACTTCAGGAGGTAAATCATGGCTTCATTAGTTGAAGATGTTTTAAAGCGTTATGCGCAGGTTGTCGAAGAAGGTTATATCTCTACTGGCGGACCGAGATTTAAAAGTTATGCGGTTTCCAACCTGCGAGGAGGTGTTGGGAAATCAACCATGTCTTTTAATCTGGCATATGAGATTTCTAGACATACATCAGTATTAGTTGCCGATCTTTGTCCTCAATGCAACCTCACTGAAACGTTACTGAAGGGGGCCGAACCGAAAGTTACAATTTCTCATGCGTTAACGCCGAAAATGTTGGGCCCAGCCTTCGGCGAAAAACCCGAAGATATTTCTTATAGAGTGAGTTCTTACATAGATGATTTTAAGGGCGGAAAAGCATGCTATGCAATTCCCGGTGATCCAGAGCTATTTGCTTTCCCTTCAAGTATGTATCAGCAGCTACAGGTAGCTCTTTCTCGCGGTGAACCCAAAGCAGTGGCTACCCTTTTAACCTCACTTCACTCAATAATGAATGAAGAAGCAAGGGATAAAAAATGTGATGTTCTATTGATGGATACCAGTCCTTTTTATGCGGGTGGGACTCACTTAGCCTGGTGCGCCGCTGAAGCGTTAATAATTCCTGTAAGGGTTGATGAGCATTCAATTGAGTCATTAAGCCTAACAATGGATATGCTGTCGAGACGTGACAAAGACTTCCAGATGTGGAACGAGCGCGCGGGTGGTTTAGCCTCTCCAAAAGTGGCAGCAATTGTTATGACAATGGCTGGCTCGAAAAGTCGACTTTCATCCACCCCGGGCAAGGCTTCTCAAATGTATATAGAGAGAGCTGTAAAAATTGCAGAAAAATATAAAAATCTTTTTGCTGATGATGATGTAAGTAAAGCTTTCGTAGTTACCGATGACTTTGTATCCAGCGGGCAGATAAGTGGCGCTGAAAGTATACCAATTTCACAACTCAAAGTTGGTAGATTCCATACTGTCAGCGAAGGAAAAAGACTTCAGGTCAACCAATCTGTTACAAGGTATCAGAGGCAGCTTAGATATTTAGCTAGCCTTCTTTAGAAGAAGCCCGGCCACTGCGCCGGGTTTTTATTGCCAAAAGTAGAAAGCTTCAGCAGCGCCACAATCAATCAGTAATGAAACTACATTCAGAAGCTTGGGTGGTTACTGAGAAACTATCTGAGCTTTCAAATCGTTAACCGTATTTTGCAGGTCAGTTATCTGGTCCTCCATTGCCTGCATCGCTAACGTCATTTTTGCCATCATTGCGATCGGTTCAAGGGTGTAGGCTTTTAACGGGTCCGGTTCGTCGCCCTCCTCCAGCCCCTGACCCGAAACACACTCCGGGCTGACGGCTTTCAGATCGTTGGCGATAAAGCCCAGCATTTCAGGCGACTCTGGGATAACGTCACCTCTGGCCCTCATTTTAAATGTCGCCGTAGCCCAGCGCATCACCTCCTCCAGCGCCACCAGTCTGTCATCCAGCGGTGTATACTCAATGTCTTTCTTTAGCCCTCGATCTGACGTTGACGTGGTGTTCAGAGACCCTACAGCCGTATTGTCAACGTAGAGGACCATACGCGACCCATCCCAGCCAAAGCAGTAATTGTTAGCCCCTGAAGCACTACCAATTCCCATATGCGATTTGAAACCACGGACGCAGTCTAAAGTTTGAGGCAGGAACAGACCATTGCCGCCCCACGAACACACATCAACATTACCGCCAACGGTGAGAATAAAAGTATTATCATCACCGGCTTTCAGGATCACCTTATCTTTTCTTAGATGCACCGCGCTGGGCATTACAACTTTTCCGGTAAACTCCGGGTCATTTGTATAAGCCAGTTTTTGCCAGGCGGTCCATGATGCGATCCCGCTGGCGTTTGCGTTGCCAGTCCTGACCCATACATTTTGGTTGTTAAAGGGGAAATATAGCTGAGTGCATCCAGCGAGGCCGTTTGCAGCGTTCTGCATAACCAGAAGGTTACCTGCGACGTATTCAGGGTAATTTCGCGCCGCGGTCGCATTGGCTGAAGCAGGCTGAATCCAGAACCCTTCGTTCCTGCCGTCAACTTCGTTAAGCAGCCGGGTCCCAAGATTACCATTTTGCTTAATGGTCCCGACAGTTGCGGCCATCATTTTGGCCCACGTTGCCGCCAAAAACGTGGAACCGTCAGCGCGGGTCAATGTCACGTCGCCGCTGCCATTAAACATTTTGTCCTGATTCTGAATGTCGAGCTGGGCAAGCTGAAGAATTTTTGTCAGCCCTGCTGCCAGTTCATCGGAAATAGTTGCCATTTTTATTCCTCAAAAAAAGGGAGGCAAAAGCCTCCCGTTGAATGGTTTTATTTAGCTGAAATATTTATCAGTTTTTCACTACCAGAAAGGTGTAATTCTGAGGGAAGCCAGACGGCCCCACGCCACCGCTGGCGCGATAAGTTACCTCGTAGTAGACACCTGGATTGAGTAGCCAGGTTCCTTCTGCAACGTCAAAAACGGTCTGGTTTGAGTTGCTGGCGGCGATATGTTTATCAAAAATATTGGCGGTCCCTCCGTCACCCGCAAAAAGTTGCAGGGTCATATGCGCCTGACCATACAGGTAAGTAACCGTACTGTTTTCAATCCTGGTGGCGGTGGCCGCCATCATGGGTGCGCTTATCGCAACGATCCGGCGCGGATAGGGCGCGGCTTCGATTTTAGCGGTGCCGTTTATGCCTATAGTGAACGACTTAACGACATCCCCTTCCAGCTTCTCCGCATAAACGGTTCCCTTAAACCAGCCGTCGTTGGCTTCAATGCGGCCCTGAACGGTGCAGGTCTCTTTGATGAGGATATTATTCATTTCCCCGGCATTCGCATAAACCGTACCGCGAATGGTGACATTGTTCAGTTCAGCATTGCCGTTCTTTGGCAGGTTCCACCCCTGCTGTCCCGGAACAAAGTTTGTGGAGCACAGCGTGTCACTGATTTTGCCGAAATCGATGCTTAAATCCTGAATCATCGCCGCCCGAAGATAAGCGGTCGCACCACTCACCGCGAACGCCAGCACCCGACCACCGGCAGCATTCGGGTTATAAATTCCGAACGTGTCAGCATCAATCAAAAACTGAGATGACCCATTGCCGTCAATACCCAGCTGCATACCGGCAACGTATGAGCGCCCCTGTGCATCTACCTGCACTTTAACGCCCCACTGCGCCGACAGTTTGC
Organism: Superficieibacter sp. HKU1; assembly: GCF_029319185.1. Lineage (NCBI taxonomy): Bacteria > Pseudomonadati > Pseudomonadota > Gammaproteobacteria > Enterobacterales > Enterobacteriaceae > Superficieibacter > Superficieibacter sp. HKU1. Next base: position 798,594 of record NZ_CP119754.1, on the reverse strand, counting down.
CGGACACATCGGCCAGCGCAGAGGATGTCACCTGAATAGCGGCGGCATTCTCCCCGACGCTCGCCTGCAGAGTGTTCATCTGCTGCGCCAGCGCGCCGGTCTCGTTTGCAATGGTGACGTTCACTTCGTTAATGGACGCGCTGATTTTCGTGTCATTACTGACAATTTCGGCACGCTGCTCGTAGAAGCCGCGGAACTGCGCGAAACCTGCCTGGGCGATGGATTCGAATGTCTGAGCCAGACCCGATTCCGCGCCCTCCACACGCGTTTTCAGGTCACTGACAGATTTGGTCGTGGCGGTAATATCCTTGCCCTGCTGCGTTACCTTCGCAATAGTGTCATTAAGCGCCTTCGCTTCAGCCTTTTCACCCAGGCTGGTATTCAGCCCTTCTATACTTTCAGCCTGAGACGTCAGCGTGTCGCCCTGCTCCTTAGCGGTGGTTTTTAACTGCGTGATAGCGGTTGCCGTATTTGTACTGAATTCCTTCAGCTCTGACTTAAGCGCTGTCGTCGCCGTGGCGTTTGATACCGTGTCCTGGCGGATAGTGCTGGGTACAACAACCGACACTCCGCCAACCGAGATCAGGTTGACGGTCTGGCTGGACAGAGTGTAAGCCCCGGTTCGCAGGACCGGTGTCACATTAAACGGCGTTGACACGTCGTACTGAGAACCGCCGCGAAGGTAGATATACTCGGTTGAAGAGTTAAGCATCTGACCGACGTTCACCACAGGCGCAACGCCGCCAGTGATCCAGTTAGGACGGTACTGATACTCATAAATATTCCGTTCAATATCGTTAGCGCCCCAGCCGCTACCGATCACCGACCATTCCATCGACGCATTGAACCCATTGGCATGTAAAGCCCAGTCAGGGTTTTTATACGTGCCGTCAGCCTGTTTGATACCGTATGACTTATCCAGTGGGCGGGCCACGCGGATGCGTGTCGGCCCCTTAGATATTCCGTTTGACGGGATCTGCATCGTTACCGGGTAATACATGTTCTGATCCAGCGCGGTCAGGTCGATGCGGGTTGTTTTCAGGTCGATGGTGTCAATCCGCTCGCCCTGTCCTTTGACCGTAGTCGTCAACTCCGAAACTGCACTGGCGTCAGCTTTATTTTTGAGGCTGTTATTCAGCCCGGTAATTGCATTCTGCTGGCTTTCAATGTCACCCTCGGTATTAGTGACACGCTGGCTGAGCACGCTCAGTGCCTGCTGGCTCGCCTTACCGCCCACATCCGTTTTCAGCTGGGTAATCGCATCGGCCTGCGCACTGATATCCTTCCCGTTCTGCGTCACCTTAGCGTCAAGCACGCTCGTGGCTGATGCGTTAGCATTGGCAATCGCCGATGCGCCAGCGCCCAGACCAACCATCGTCCCGTTGATGAACTCAATTGCAGCAAATACGCGCGCGTCGGCTGAGCCGCCAACCGGGCTGACCAACTCCTGACCGCTTCCTTTGCCGATCCCCTTGCAGCCCAGCAGGATGTACGCACTGCGCGATACCATCTGCGCCATGGCTTCACGACTGCCGCCAAGACTTTCAATCGCGTCATAGATTAGGGCCTTGTTGCTGTTTGGCTCGTCCCATGTCGTAACTGCAACATACGTCCCGTTAGCCAGTGCCGCTACTGCATCCTTGAATGCCTGAGCAGCAACAGACCCAGAATAAACATCGAAATTAGTAGAGGTGAACGACGTGGAGCCGTCCGCATTGGTCCTGAAGACTGACAGCATGTACGACCGCGCCGGTGTGGCTACTTTCGTCCCGTCTTCACGGAAAATACCCGCGGCGCTGATGCCACCGGTGCCGCCACTGCCGACCGAAACCGCCCGGAAAACAGTACGGCGCCCGATACTGGCTTTCACCTGCGTCAGGGCGGTACCCTGCGCGTCCACGGTATCGCCGATGGCTTTCACTTTGCCGTCCAGCGTGGATACAGCGCCAGCGTCGGCTTTCGTTTCGATGGCTTTGGCGTCGGTGATATCCATTATCCGCACAAAATCGACATCCATGGTGCCTGCTGAAAGATAGGATGACACCGCAACGCATACTGTTATATCAGCACCGCTGACCGTATATTCCAGGCTTTTTTCTGTCCATACAACCGGCCCTTTACCTGATGAGTCAAGGAATGCCACGGCTCGCAACAGGTTGTCGTTGTTATTGTCCCTTAAGGATATCTTTGTGTTGTCTGCACCTCCGGTGGCATCAGAGGAGAACTTAAAGACGGCTGACAGGCGGTAAGTCCTCCCTTTCAGCAGCAGAATATTTTTCTGGGTTAGCTGTGAAATATTCGCATTAGCAGCAAAGCGAAGCAATTTATCGCCGCTGTACGCTCCGCCGTTAATGATGCTCTGAGCCTGCGGATAATCGCGTTTGTCCCAGAAATCAAAATCAGACTCAAACGATCCGTTGGTCAGCATGTTGTCCGCATCAATGTTTGCATATTTCAGCGATGCGCTGATGTTTGTGATCGTCTTGCCCTGGCTGGTCTGGGCATCCGTTAGCGTTTTCAGCGACTGCTGGACTACGGTCTTGTTGTCGTTGAAATCGGCCTCCAGCGCGACAACATCTTCGGCGATGGCCTTCTCCGAAGAGATGCGGACCTGTCGCTCATTAAAAATTAAGCCGCTGGTCAGTTTCGACGGATCCGTGCCGTCGGTACCGCCGCGCAACTGCGCCGCCAGGGTGCTGCGTGCCGTGGCTTCTGCTGAGTCTGCCGCGATACGCGCTGTCGCTTCATCCTGAAGCGCCGCGGTGCTGGCACCCGGTGCCGGGCGGCCCACAGCTATCCAGTCAATCAGAAAATAGTCACTGGCCGTCTGGGCGTTACTCAGGTCCAGCCGGAACTGCACCACGTTCGCCAGCGCATTCCATTTGATATCGCTGAAATCGATAGTCGCCACGCCGCCAGCGTCAAATGCTGGTTCCGGCAGCGTCATCATCCTGGCGTCGGCAAACTGCCCGGCGATACCGGCCCAGCGTAACTGGCCTGCCCAGACCGGTTTCCCGGTCCGGATAATCCGCAGCTTCACGAATTTATACGACGCCGCATCAATGTTCAGCCCTGCAGGAGAAATCACGTACGGATCGGTTGCGTGGTTCGCCGGACGCAGGCAGTTATCGACTACCGCCGGCGCGCCGTTGCCTGTCCACCCCTCCACGCTCGCAGAGTTGAAATGCCAGATTTTCAGGGAATCGAACTGCGTGCCGCTGCCAGCCGCCACTTGGGCAATAGACTGCGCCAGCGAGTCCGTTTTGTTCTGAATAATCAGGTTGGTTTCAGAAATTGCCGCTTCGCGCGTCAGTTGCTCGTTAAGCAATCCATTCGCTGCGTCAGCCGCGACCTTCTGATCCTGCTGCGCGCGGGTGGTTGCCTCATCCGCGATTGCCGCGGTGCGATCAGAGGCTTCTTTAGTCAGTGCCTGCGTGCGGGCCGTAGTTTCCTTTGAAATAGCAGCAGCGCGATCGCTGGCTTCTTTGGTGAGGGCGGCGGCACGGTCAGTAACTTCTTTCGCGATCGCGGTCTGGTTGTCCTGAATCGACTTATCCAGCTCTTTGTACGTGTCGGTGTCGCGGATCGCCTCGTCCATGTTGTCGATGTAGTCAGCGACGTTATCGGCCGGCATCCCGCTGACCCAGCCGGTCCAGTCGCTCTGGTTGCCGGTTTTGTCCACCAGCCGCGCGCGGTACCAGAACGTCACCCCGAATTTAAGGCCGAGCTGCTGGTAAGTCTTTTGCGGGTACGGCACATCGGCCAGCAACAACGGATTTTCGCCGCTGGCCGCCGCGCTGTACTGGATCTCGGTTTTGAGTGTATCTTCGGTACCGGCCGGAAAATTCCAGTTCAGCACGACGCCGAAAATAATTCCCTGCGTTGAAAGACCGACCGGCGCTGAAGGACTCCCTACTTTGCCAGTCAGCGTTTGCTCAGGAGAATAGCCCCAGCCACTCGATATTTCAGCGGCATTAATGGCACGAACACGCACCAGGTAGCGCCCGGCATAAATGGCAGGCACTTCAAAACTGGTGGTGGCGCTGCGCGGGACATTAACCCAGTTACCTTCGTTACGCCGCCACTGCGCTTCATAGGCGATAGCGTTAGCAGCAGGCTCCCAGGTGGCTCGCATGGTTTCAACGCTCACACCCTGATTCACTACGGAATAACTGTCGATCAGGATGTTTTCTGGTGCCGCCTGGTTACCGGGCGGTATAACACTTATCGGGCGCGGATCGATGATCGCCCCGGTATCAATGCGCGCGTATTTGTCCGGATCGTGCGACGCGGCAGCAATGGTAAAAGTGCCGTCATTGTTATCGGAAACGCTGACCACACGATACTGTTGCGCGTACAGTTCGTCGGACTCGACCACCCATACGCATTCCGCCTGGGGAATTTCGCTGAAAGCCGTTGTGACGGTGACAATTCGCCCGCTGATGTCCTGAATTGTACGCGTCTGAGATGCGCCGGAAGGCAGGTTCAGGATTAAGCGATCGCCGGCCTTAGCATCAGCCTTGCGATCAAGGGTGATCACACGGCCATTCACAGCGCTGATGCGTCCACCCGTCACTTTACCGGACAGCATTTCATCAGCGACCGCGATAATGTAGCCAGGCTGCGGGATATTGCCATCCAGCCCGACAGAGAACGTTACAACGCGATCCTTATTGTTGGTCATAATGCCCCAGCGCCCTTTTCGGTTGGCTTCTGACTGGCGGGTACAGCCGATCGCGGTCATTTCAAGCTGGTTGAAACCATAGCGAGCAACCAGAGCCTGCTCAAATACAGGCTCCATTGCATCACTGTAGCCATTCTGAGGATCTGAATACGAAACCAGCGCGTTCGTGTAACGGGTTTTAGCTGTGCTGCTGCTGTATGTAAACAGGCCATCAATGACATTGGCGCGGGTATAGCTGAAATCGATATCGCGTGGCATATCCGCCAGCGCAACGATCTTATCCCCGCCCCAGTACGTCATACCCCGAAAAATTGCAGCGAAATCACGAATAACGGTATAAGCATCGTTTCGATCCTGTATATAGACGTCACATTTATAGCGAGGCTCGGTACCGTCGCCGCCCTTACCATCAGGAACAAGCTGATCGCAGTATTGCGCGACCTGATAGAGAACCCACTTATCGATATTCTCTGCGGTCAGACGATTACCCAGCCCAAAGCGCTCGGTCACGACCAGATCGTAAAATATCCACGCCGGATTATCCGTCCAGGCCCACTTAAAACCACCGGTCCACGTACCACTGTAATTGCGGGTCAACGGATCATAGTTATCCGGCACACGCATAACGCGCATTTTCGGTTCACAGGAAACCTGCGGAATATTGCCGTTAAACTGACTGGAATCGAATTCGATATACAGCAGTGCTGTATTGGGGTAGCGGAGCTTTGCATCAATAACTTCTGTATAGCTCTGCAGCGTCATTGTGTCGCCGATTTTTGCACTGTGTGCATCCGCTGTGATTTTACGGATGCGCACGGTCCAGCCCCGGCTGGCACGCGGTAAATCAATCCGATGGCTACGCTCATAACCTGAGGTGGTTTTACCGGAGACAGACGTATTAAGTACGGTCTGCCATGTGCCGCCGTCAGTCTGCAAATCGACAGCGTAGTTAATAACATTGCCAACTAAATCGCCGTTATTTTGCTGCCTGAAAATAGACGGCCATTTAAGGCGAAGGCGCACAGCGGATAACTGCGTATTATTAAAAGTATGAGTCCACGCAGTATCGCTTGAGATTTCAGAGCCAACATTAATTTCGTTTACAGTACCCGGCATCCCCTGAATATAGGTTTGCGCCTGGGTGCCGGGACGGAATTCCCATCTGACACCGGAAAAGTTTTCTGACCCGTCACTGTTTATCAGCGGCGTGCCATCAAGAAAAATACTCTTCCCGTCCAGCCCACCTTCAAATTCACCTTCGCCAAGCGCGAGCAGAATTTTTGCTTTTGCGATCGACTGCAGGTCGTCCGGCTGTTCTACGGGCGTGCGTTGTTTAGAGCCGCCGCCTTTGCGTCCTTTAATCTGGTTTGCCATATTACACCCATAAAAAAACCGCCGGGCGGCGGTCTGAACTGTGGAGATATTTTATTGCTGGTCTTCGACGTAAATCCCGGCTGAAAGCACTGCACCACCGATGCGCCGTTTACCGTACCCCAGTGGAACGGGATAACCCTGGGCGGTGGTGTTGGTTACGCTACCGAAGGCATAGGAGGCGCGGTTATCTGGATCCTGTTTGCTTGCAAGTCCTGCGGGCTGTGGAGAGAGCATCTGAATAACTCCACCCAAGGCCATTGCTCCACCAATCTGATATAGATAGGGTGAGGCAGCCGCAAAAGGTGTGAAATTAAGCACCGCCCCAACAGCTACAATCACAGCACCAAGAATAGTTTGAAGCATACCAGCACGCTTACTTCCAATTATTAGGGGTACTATTCGGATGACATCGCCACTAACGGGGTAATCCAAATCATCAAATCCAATATTTTTTTTACCCTTAAAAATAGCGTACGTTAATCCTCGCTTCTGGCTATTACTCATATAGCTTTCAAATCCGTTTATTGTACAACTTAAAGCTCTTCCGGCTTCGTGGACGGTACTAATTAATCGATGATGCACTTTACCAAAAGTCTTACCTAAGCTCCCGCCAAGCTCAATGCGAGTCATTACCTCTTGCATATAAACCTCATAAAAAAACCCACTGAAAAGTGGGTCGTATATTAATTTAAAGTTGAGGGGAGGATGTCAACATTACCGCTTTGATCGATAAATATTCTTAATCTCTTTGGTTGTTGAGATTTAACAATGAATTCCCGCTCTTTCCTTTGAGGCCCATGGCAAAGCCCCGATCCTTCGAATACTGCGCCAACAACGATTTCTCCTGGCACCACATAAGCTGTAGCCTTTTCACTTGTTTCAAGTTCAGCTACCTTTTTTCCATTAATATATGCCGTAACGGCACAACCGCCAGCAACAAATCCTTTATCTCTGATGATTGTCACAGGCACATTACCTTGTTTCATCATGAATTCAGTTGATACGCCGACATTCCTTGCCAAATCTGGTGATACAGGCGTTGTCGAACATCCAGAAATGCCAATAGCAACTAAGGCCAACATGAATTTTTTCATTATCTGTTTCCCTTCATTAATTTTTATGAAGGTTAGCACAGTGTCTTATATCTAAGCACCTTCATAGTGCGTTCTTGCCAGTATCCACCGTAAGGCACCCGGTTACTCAGCATGCCGTAAAGGTGGTGCATCATCATGTTGCCTTCCAGCATGATCCCCGCGTGGTTCCATTTAGCCGACTGCACCTGCATGATGATCAGATCTCCCGGCTGCGGGTTGCCGGTGAACTCCCGGAAGCCGCATTCATACCAGCAGTCCTGATAAAAATTATCCGCGTACTGGTCTTCCCACCACGGATAATCCACACGGTAATCGCGCAGTTCGATGCCATAGGTCTGGCGATAGTAGCTCATCACCAGACCCCAGCAGTCAAAATGACCGAGCACGAAAGGGCGCTCCAGCAGGGGCAGTTCACCCCGCGGCTGAATGGTCCGTAAATCGCCGTCCGGCCAGCTCACGATATGCAAGGGTAAAAGCGTGGCGTCACACTGCGCTTTGTCCAGTTCGCTCGGCTGCGTCGTGGCGTCGGGATGGCTGTGCACGATGGCGGTGACTGCGCCCCAGTCTTCGGCAGCAGCATAATCTTCCGCAGAAAGGTGAAAGTGTTCCTCAGGGTCAACGGCCAGATTGCGGCAGGGAAAGTAACGCTCGACGCGGCTTTTTTGCGCCACCACGCCGCAGCACTCGCGCGGGTATTCCAGTTCCGCATGCGCCATAATGGCCGCCAGGGTTTTCTCGCGCATATCAGCTCCTGATTAATGACGTGCCAGGAAAGCCACCAAAAGGCAGCTCGTTATTTTCCCCGAAGCGAAGTTTGCAGGCGGTCAGCGTGCCGTTGCACTCATCGCGCGACGGATCGTCGACAGGCTTATTATTTTTGTCGAAGTAGCGGGTCCCGGCATAATCACAGCCGTCGCCGGTGCGGTACTTATTACGAATGCACCAGGTACAAAGCGAGTGTAGCTGCCGCGTCGGGATCATCAGCCCCTGCAGATCCATCGGGCTGGACAGCGTAAATTCTACTGTTTCATTTGTTTCGCTGTTCTTCGCATCGATATACCAGACCTGCGTTTTCTCCTGCGTCGGATCGGCTGATGGATTGCCATCAGGGAAGTTTCGCGCGTCGAGGTAGGCGGCGAGGGTGTCGCGGATGGTGACTTTCGCCTGCAACAGATCGTCATACGCCAGGCAAAGAGCCGTGATTGAGCTGTCCAGATTAGCGACCGTCAGTTTAGGCTGGGCACTGGCCCCACTGGTTGACGCCTCTATTCCCTCAATCTGACAGGGCCACGCTTTGTATTCCTCCCCCTGCCACCAGACAGATTTAGCCGGAAGCTTTTTCTCATCGCCGCCAGCAGCCTGAATTTCTTCCGGCGTGTGCGCAATATTATGCGAATGAAAACGCATCACGTCGCTGATGCCAAACGCGGTACCGTCAACAACAAAAAGCCGGACAGTATTGCCCGGCTCCAGCTTCTGATAATCACTGTTTAAACTCATGGTGCAAATGCCTGTTCAAAAGTTGCGGTGATGGTGAGAAGCGTTTTGCCTCTCGCTGATTTTTTCAGGCTGTCGGGTTCAACACGCCAGAGCGCCAGCTCGCCGAATGGTGGCGTAAAAGAGAATGCTTTCGTTTTGTGACGTCGCAGAAAAGCATGTATCTCAAGCGCGGTGTCCGGCCGTCCGGTAAACGAGAAATCATAGGTCAGTGTTTCATCGTTAATACCGGAGCCGGACACCTGCGCATAGCCGTCACCGAACTGCGCCTTTCTCACCACATCCTTACTGCCGGTGGTGGGCTGGCTGGCCGCCTGAATGCGCCAGCCGAAATGCTCAATCGCCATTATTTACCTCGGCTTTGTAATACCCCAGAGGATCCCGCCGGGTCGACTTTCACGGCTAATACCGTCACGGACCGCTTTATCAATAACCTGCTGATAAGCGCGGCCAAGCTGATCGTTGTTACCTTTCGGCTGGGCGTCATCCTGCTGAGTGGTAACGCTGACAGGTGCGTAGACGCTGACACCAAAGGGAGATGCACCCGCCGGGCTTCCACTGCCGCCGACAAACCCGCCGCTGGCATAACCACGCATAAGCCGATAAAGGTTGCCGACGCCAAGCCGACTGGTTGCCTCTTTATGGAAAACGAACTCGCCGCGGTGAACAATGCCAGCAGGATCATACTTGCCGCCATGCCCCGTAAAGCCGCCACCGTCGTAACCGGGTGGGCGAAATGACGGTACCGCCAGAGACTGCCCGGTAGCAGGCGTTTGAGTACTGCCTGAAATCCAGCCCATCGCACTCTGAAGGGTGTATGCCACAACCAACTGGTTAGTGACCGACGCGATCATCTTCAGTATGGAGGTGGTGAAATCCTTGAAGCTGGCTTTGCCGGTGGTGGTCAGGGTGGTGAGCTGGTTCGCCAGACCACTGAACGTGGATTGTGAAACCTGCTGAACTGAGGAAAACACATTTGTTGCAGAGTCTTTATATTCGGCCCATCCCTGTTTTGCACCTGCCAGCCAGTCAGAACGCAGGGCATCTTCAGCATCGTATGTAGCCTGCTGATCAACCAGCACACTCCGCAACGCCTGAGGGTTAGCGGCATAGCTGTCCCGTAAACGCTGTAAATTAGCTTCACGTTCCGCCTCGCGGCGGGATAGCCCTTCCGCCTGGGCGCTAATTTCAGACCGTTTAGCGGCCTGCTGCTGCGAAAACTTCAGCGCCTGATCCGCCAGAGCGTTTAGCCGCTGCTGGGCAAGAACCTGATCGCCCAGGCGGGCATTGACTTCAGCCTGCGCCCGTGCTTTTTCTTTGGTGGCGAGTAATGATTTCTCATCCGCTGTCAGCGCCCGCCCGCGAGGATCGAGCTGAATTTTCTCCAGAACAGCAATTTTTGATTCCAGCTCCCACAATGCACGCCGCTGCGGACTGATTTTATCGTTTATATCCTTGTGTTGCCGGAGGGTTCGCAGCTGGGCTTCAAGCTCCAGTGTCTGCGCAGAACCGCTGTCGACATCACGATCGCCAGCGCTGGTTTTAACTGGTTTATCGTGAGTTTTAGGGTCGGCATAACGTTTTTCGATCCCTTCTTTCACCATTTTGTATTCAGCGGCGGTGTACTTGCTGCGGTCTTTCGCCAGATCTTTCAGTTCACGCGCGCGTTTTACCGCGTTGGATTCATAGCGCTCAATATTCGTATTCTTGCGGACAGAGGCATCGAGATCTTCCTGGTTAGCTGTGGCCGTTTTTTCACGAACCACAGCAATATCACCTTCAAGCGCGATCGCTTTCTCCAGCGCCGAAATTTGCGCTTCAGTGGCAGAAACTTTTTTCTGCTGCTCAATCGCCCCCAGCCGGTTGCGCTGCTGACCATAGCCGGTGTCAGACTGATTAGGTGAAGCTGCAGTCAGGGAAGCGAGAGAGGATTTTTGCTCAGCGAGTTGCTTTTTCAGCCCCTCCAGTGTCTGGGCTGGTGTGATCTGGCGGCCAATGTTAAGCATCGCATCCCACGCGCCGGATGCCGTATCCTTGATGTTATTCCACAGGCGCTCAATGGTACCGAGATTTTCCTCAATACGTGAAGACCGTGACGACATCGCATCGGAATAGCTTTCCATCGCAAGCTTCGCCGCACCACTGGCATCACCCTGTTTCTGGAGCGCATAAATTTGCTCATAAACAGCCGCTGTCAGAAAGTGATACTGCTTGTTAAGCGCCAGCACGGACGCAACCGGGGCATCAGCAAGTTTACTGAATTCTGCCACCGTTTTTTCGACTGACTGCCCGGTGGCCTTTTCCATGGCAATGGCGGCGGTAGCCACATACTCGAGCATATTGCCACGAATATTGCCTGTGCCAATTGCCGCAGCCAGCGCAGCAGCAGCCTTGCCAATTTCACCGGTGCTTTCGCCAACGCGGCGCGCAAGATCGGAAAGATTACTGGCTGTTTTGCCGGTGTATCCCCCCGTCAGGATGAGCTGCTTGTTGTATTCATCCAGCTCCAGCGAGCCTTTATACCAGGCATAAGCCAGAATTGCTGTTGCAGCGGCCAGCGCTGTCACGCCGAGGGAAACCGGCGTAATAAAACCGCGCACGTGTCGCAGCTTCTCACCCGCTTCTGCCGCTGCATTCAGCCCTTCTGCGGTATCGCCGAGATTGCTGCTGGCGTCTTCAGATGAGTCCGCCACGTCATTATTGAAGCCAAAAAGCACATCGCGCAACGCCTGGAACATGGGGGCCAGTCCACCGAAGGAATCTTTTACCTGCCCCCCCTGCTGCAGGAGGATCATGAACGGTGACTGCCCGCCTGCCAGTTGGGTGGCGATATCAGTAAACTGTGCCGGTAACGTTCGCATGGCGGCATTGTATTGCCCCATCGATATACCGGCCCGGCGCGCGGCCGCTTCCTGCTTACTGAATGATTGCTGTACCTGCCGGGTGGTATCTCCGGCGGCATCACTGGTCTGCCGTAACTGACGTTTTACATAATTAAGCTGTTCGTTAAACTTCGTGGAGTCCACATCAAGGTTAACGACCAGATCACCGACTGGCGTCTGGGCCATAACGTACGCCTCCTGATAATCCTTCGGCCGCAGCCATCAGCATGTCGTCATCTGGTTCAGATTCATGCATTTCCGAAGCAGACGCGGAAAACAGGCTGAATTGCGAGGGAGTAAGATCCGGATCCCCGAAAAACAGCGAGGACACCGTGCAAAGCAGCATGGAGAAGTGCGCATCCTGCTGCGCGTCCTGAAAATAGTGCTCCCCGTAGAACTGGTGCCAGTCGCCCAGTTCGCAGGAGGTCATGCCAGCAAGCATGGCGCGCCAGTCGGGTCGCCCGAACTCACGCGCCAGCTTCAGGACAAACTTCAGCTCACTGGAGAAGGCTTTTCCGCAGACAGCTGCTCCGCTTCAGTACCCTCTTCTTCTTCTGTCTCCCCGCCGCTGTCTTCCGCGACCGGGGGCAGCATGCCCGATAACGTCTTCACCATCATTTCAGCCTGGCCGATGGCGTCGGCGGGCCAGGTGCTGAGCACCTGCTGATGCAGTTCACTGGCATCCGGTCCGGCAGGATCGCTGTGCCAGAGAGACTGCGCAACCAGCCAGGCACCCGCCCGGATGCTCATGCCCACCAGCCGGGCCGTCATCTGCTGCTCATCCATCTCGTCACCCGATGACTTAGCGGCCTTTTCCTCTTTTGCCAGGTAGTCTAGAAATTCAATACGCTGAAGGGCAGAAAGCTCGCTGAGCGTCAGGGATTCATCGTTAAAGGTAAACGTGTCTTTCTTGAGAAACATGCCGCCTCCTGGGCTGCGTAAAGTTATGCTGCGGTAACGGTGACTTTGCACACGGCAACAAACTGGCCGTCGTTAGTCATGATGATAATATCCGCAGCCCCCGCCGCGATGCCGGTGACGGTAACGACAGTGCCATTGATGGTGGCCGTCGCTTTTGACGGGGCGGACGTGGCTGCACGGAACGATTTATCCGAGGCGCTGGCGGGCTGAACGGTGACGTTAAACGTTACGGTAGCCCCGACGGCCACGCTCGCAGTAGCTTTATCGAGCGTAACGCCGGTGACGGCAATGGTTGCCGCGCCGTTATCTTCAGCCTGTAGCGGCTTACCGTTGTTGGTCACTTTGACGGTACGGGTGATCATCTCTTTACTGGTAATAGCCTTACCCAGGCTGCTCACCCACCCGCGAAAGACATCAACAGTGCCGTTGGGGTATTTGATTTTGTAAGCCCGGACGGTACCGTCATTGAACCATTTAACCAGTTCTTTCTGACCGGAGTCGCCGGGCATCCAGCCAAGGGTGATAGTGCTGTCCCCTGCGGATTTCTGGCCCTGCCCGGTCGCGCCCCAGTCAGCATCTTCATCATCGATGTAGGTGTCATCAAAAGATTCTGCCGTCAGTTCGCCGGGCTGAAGCTCTTTGACTTTCGCCAGACGCGTCCAGTCGATATCCGCCAGCGGATTTGTAAACGCATTGCCGCTGCCGGTATAGATCCAGAGCGTGGTACCGGCACCCTTTACAGGTGCCAGGGGGTTTGGTGCTGCCATAGTGTCCTCACATGATATAGCTGACAGAGTAAGTGATATCTGCCGATCCCCACGTCATCGCTTCGTCGTCGCGCTGGTATTCATAGCCCAGTACGGTCATGGTTTCGATGAGGGGTGACAACTCAGGAACGGACTGAAGCACGGGGTAAACTTTCCCCTCCATCCAGTCATCGAGAGCCGAATCGGTTTCAGATGATTTAAGAAAGACCTCGATATGCAGGACGGCGTCCCACAAATCTTCGTCAATGGCGCTGGTATCTGACGATCTGGCATCAGTCAGATACACGGCCACGGCAGGTAAATCCTCCGGATCAATAAATCCTGGCCGCCCGTCGAACCAGACGACCGGATCTGTAATGCCACGTTTAAGCGCAGACAGCACGGCAGCGCGAATGAGGGAATTTTTCATCGTTTAAGGATTAGCCTGAGCTGGTTTTTAAGGGATGCCCGAAGCTCTTTCGGCATATCGCTGTCCACAACTACGGGCAGCTCCTGCCGGAATGCGTCAGTTAGCGGTACCGCAAGCGGGATGCTGACCACTTCAATCGGGTAACGTGATTTTGTGGTCCGCCTGAGAATGTGCCAGCGCCCGTTCTTCAGTTGCTGGATAAACGCCCCCGGAAAGCGAAAGCGCCCGACGGCCAGTACGCTCCTGACACCATATTTATCGCGTTTGCGCCGTGACAACTTCACAGAAGCAACGCCGAGCTTAATCGCCGGAAGATTGCCGCGGTTAACGCGGATAAGCGCCCGGGGCTTTCGGGAAGTGGCTTTACGGATGCGCGCGCGCTGGCGTACCAGCTTTTGTGGCACGCGGGTATCTTTCGCCACCACCCGAACACTCCGGCTGACTGCCCGCCCTGCCACACGGTTAACTGCCTGCGCGGACGCGCGCGGCACGGCGGTCTTACTGATACCATTCAGGTTATCGATAGCCTGCTCCAGTCCTTTGATGGACATACAGCCCCCCTTACTCAATCCAGATTTGAGGTTTGCCGTTAAAAGGCTGGTGTCGGGTCACTTTGTACTCCACACCCTTCCAGACAACCTCATCGTTCCGGCGCGGGCGGTAGCTCTCGTCAAACACCACCAGCGACAGCCCGTCGCCCACTACCGGACCCATCTCTGAAAGAAACTGGCTTTCGATGGCACTGTAAGCGGCACCATTAACAGTAACGGTGCCGCCCATCAGACGTACAGTCGCCACGTCCATTCGCGCCGCCATTCTTTCAAACGGGTTAGCCATTCAGACGAACCGCAACCGTCGTGGTGTTTGCGCCCGCAGCTTCCCATGCTTTTCCTGCCGGGGTGGCGCCAGCCGCGTCGAGCTGGATTTTGCCCCCTTTAAGGAAAACGCTTTTACCCTGGGCAATGTCATCAGCGGCGAGTTTTGGCAGGATCACGACACCCGTGGTGCGCCCGTCCCCGGTTTCATCTTTGGGGATATCAACAATAGCGACGGCCAGCAGATCACCGACAGCAACCGGATCGCCGCTGAGGATGGTGGCCGCCGTTTTATTGATAATGGCGATGGTGTTGCCGTCCTGAAGATAATTTTTCATATGGGTCTCCACGGCCCCGGACGGAGCCGTATTGCAGGTATAAAAAAAGCCCTTACGGGCCGGGAAAGGGATACAAATATTATTTACCGCTGGACTTAACCAGACCGCGATAATCCAGCGGGGCCACGCCGGCATCGATACGCACTTTGGTCGCCACGCCATCAGTGGTAAAGCCTTCCTGCTGGTCGATGTAAGGCGTATCGACACCGTTCAGGTAAGCCACTTCGATGGTGTCAGACCCTTTGGCGGCGGCGAGGTACCAGGCGGCGGCATCCTTGTCATCAAGACGTGGCTCGGAAATGATCTCCGCAAAATTCTGCACCGGGTTAATGATCCCCGCGTTTACATCAGCCCCTTTCACGCTGGCAGAGCGAATGGTCTGGCTGGCGAGGGTTTCGAGGACTGTCGGTACCAGAATATAAGCCGGGCGAATGTTCAGGGCGCGCTCACCTTCTTTCTGCGTGCGCATCAGCTGGCGGCCTTTATCCAGGCTGGTGACATCAATTGCCCCTGCGGCGATGTTCTTGTGATCGGCGCTGAACAACGGTTTACCGTCGGACATTTTCGGGTTTTCGGTAAGGATGGCATACACCAGATCGCCGATGGTCCCTTTTGCCGCACGGCCCATTTTCAGCGGAACATCCGTCAGCTGGTTCAGGTCATCATTGATGATGGCCTGGCGGGTGATAGAGAAGATTTCGCCGTACGTTGCCAGCGCAATGGTTTCGCCTTTATCACCGGTGGTGACGTATTTGTATTCCGCGCCTTCACGTACCTGACGCAGGGACGGGAAGCCGCCCATACCAACACGATGCGCCGTTTTAAAGTCGCTCAGGCTGCCTTTCTTGGTCCAGAGTTCAAACGTCTCTTCAGCCTCCTGCCAGCCCTGCAAAAGTGCCTTATTAGCCACATCAAGCAGGATATTGCCAAAATCAGAGGTACTGTGCGTCAGCGCGAAGCCGACCATCTGCATCGGGTTATAGCTGGATACCCCGAAGCCGCGCTCAGTCAGGGACATACGGGCATGTTCACGAAGCGTCATGCCGTTATAAACGTTGTCGCGATCGACATCTTCATAGCCTGCACGCGCCATCAGCGCCTGACGGATCCCGTCCCCGACAAAGTTACCGTTTCCGGCGTGAATGTGTGCGGTGCCGTTTTTGTTGGATGGGGTGGACTCTTTGCCCAGCGCAGTCAGTAACTGATCCTTGGCCTGATCAACTGAGCACTCAGGATCGGCCACGCAGGTGGTCAGGAGTTCCTGGTGCTTACCGCCGAACATGGCAAAAAGATTATTGATCCCGGTAACGCGCTCTTTCTGCTCAGCGATAACCTGCGCACGGATGGCATTTTCATCGGCTGCCGCCGGTGCAGGTGTGGCAGGCGACGTGGCCGGTTGAGCCGGGGTCTGCGGATCGCGCTGGGTGCTGTTGCGCGGCGGGGTCACTGCGTTACGAATGCTGTTCGGCATTTTTTCGAATTCCTCAATACGTTTAGAATGGATGCAGGCCATAGCCTGTAAGGACGGAACAACCTGATCGGCAAAGCCAAGCGCGACGCACTCTTCCCCGGTAAGCCAGGTTTCGTCCTCCAGCATGGCGGCAATTTCTTCATGGGCCTTACCTGTTTTCGCCATATACGCCGGGATAAGGACGCTCTCGACTTTATCGAGTAAGTCCGCATAGTCGCGCATGTCGGTGGCGTCACCTCCGGCAAATCCCCAGGGCTTGTGGATCATCAGCATGGTGTTTTCCGGCATGATGACGGGATTACCCACCATCGCGATCACCGATGCCATCGATGCCGCCAGCCCGTCGATATAGACGGTAATGGCTGCGCCGTGATGTTTAAGGGCATTAAAAATGGCGATGCCATCAAAGACGTCGCCACCGGGTGAGTTGATATGAAGGTTAATGTGGGAGACATCACCGAGTGCTTTCAGGTTGGCAACAAACTGTTTTGCCGTAACCCCCCAGTAGCCGATTTCGTCATAGATAAAAATATCTGCCGTGCTGTCCGCACTGGCCTGCATGCGAAACCAGGAATTATTTTTTCCTGCGCTCGCTTTCGGGCGGCGGTTCGCCCGGTTTCGTTGCCTCGGCACTGGTGCCTCCTTTGTCATTGGCCGGGTCGGTGTCAAACACCAGCCCCTGTTTATGGTTCTCGTCAATCTCCGCCTTGCGGCGGCGCTTCACATCATCAGGATTGCGCCCGCTGGCGCGGACCCAGTCAGACTCCGTTGCTGCCCCGCCGCGGATCTGCGTTTTCCAGGCGTTTGCCTCTTTAACCGGGTCAATCCAGGGCATCACCGGCCCGGCGTAGACCGCGTTATAAAGGGAGTCCATATCGACGCCGCGAGGCAGAACAATTTGCCCGGAGGCAATTGCCATCTTCAGCCAGGCCCGGTATACGGGACGCGTGACGGCGGCAATAAAGGCATCCTGAAGAATGAGATAACCGTCAGTGGACTCGACCAGCTCCTGACGCTGGGCACTGTAGGTGCCGTTATAGTTTCGCGACGCGCTGGAAAAACTGACGCGCGAGCCTGCGGCGACCGCACGCAGCTGGCCGTTGCGAAAGGTCTCAAGGTTAGGGTTTGGCCGATCGGACTTAATCATGCCGATTTCTTCACCGGGCAAGAGATCGTCATACAGCATGCCCGGCTGAATATTCAGCTCGCGATCGTCTGCCTCGCTCCCGGTACCGCCATCCTCATAGCTCTGACCGTCACCCTTTTTGATGTACATGCCCAGCGCGGCGGCAATACGGGCAGCCGTCAGCTCTGAATCTTCATACTCTTTAAGGGCGCTCAGGCGGATCAACACGCCGGAAAGCAGAGAGGTACCGCGAATCTGGTGCAGGCGACGGGTGAACTTCAGGTGAAGCATGTTTGCTGCATCGATTTCTTTCGTATCGAACTGGCGACCAGAGACGGGGAGACTTTTATACACCTGGTACTTTTTAGGTCGGCCCCAGTCATTGAGAAAGACGCCCTGATTCATACCGCTGGCCTCGTCACTGGTCATCGGCACGAAATCCGGCTCCAGCGCTTCTATCCAGAAGGGAATGCCTGCCGACGGCTCAAGCCCTGCCGCATTGCCGCTGACGAGCTGGCCGAACACTTCACCATCACGCAGCCACGTTCGAAGCATCAGGCGCTCCATGACCGGGCGGGTATACTGTCCCGTCACCTCCGGCGACACAGACCATTCGGCCCACTTTTTGCGGATGTCAGCGGCAAGCTTTTCAGCAATACGGCCACTGGTCAGCAGGGGCTGGGGTTCAACGATAATGCCTTTGGACCCCACCACGCGCTCTTCCAGCTTATCGAACACCCCAATGACCAGATCGTGATTGTTATCCAGATGTCGCGCCTGCTCCCGGAGCGACACGGCCCCCATCTGGCTGAGCTGGTTTGCGGAACGGTTTTCCCGACGGGCTTTATGGGTCCGGGTTGGCGTGACCGCCTCGTAAGCCCGGATAACAGCGCGGGAACGTAGCCGGGCTGCTTTCCATGCGGGTGATACCAGACCAATGGCATCATCAAGAATTGTCATTTGAACCTCGCCAGTCTGTACCCCTGCCTGCGCCGGGGATTCAGCGCCAGTGACAATCGCCGCTCCCACTCCTGGCGTCCCTTACGTATTTCAGACAGGTTTTCCATCGTCATCTGCTGGCCGTTAAAGGTAATGGATTTACCCGCCAGTACAGCCGTTTCAGCGTCGGTATAAAGCCGCAACATGCTTTCTATTTCGTACTGCGTCACACCCACCCTCCTCCGGTTGCCGGTGCCCAGGCTGAACTTTGCTCAGCCTTTTTCTTACTGGATTTGCGCGTCTGGCGCTTAGTTTGCGGCGCGGGTGCTGGTGCAACGCCCTCCGCCGCTTCGGGGAGGACGTCTTCCAGCCAGGTTTCCCGCCTCGCCCATTCAGGTGCTTCAGGCCACTTAATTTTTTCGTAACCGTGCAGGATCGCCAGCGCATCGGCATAGACCAGCAGGTCGAATGCCTCGTTCGCACCGCGACCCGGCTTGCTCCATTTGCCATCGGCAGAACGCTCCTCGTAAGTCAGTTCGTCATAAAACCAGGTCCCCAGCCATGACGGAAAATGCACATAGCCGGGGCCGGGCGAATCACGCCATAACGCGTTATTGACCCGGTCCTTCAAATCGTCGGTTTGCAGGAGATAAAGCGGAACATCACCGGCGGCTTTTGCCCGGCGGGTACTGCGCCCGGTGTTATCGGGGAACGTGCGGGTGATGAGTTTTGCGCGGCGCTGGCTGTCACCTTTAAACAGGAACACCCGTTTACCTGAACCGTCGCGGCGGCATTTACGCCAGAACTTGTACGCATTGTCGGTGACACCGTCTTCCCCGCCGGAGTCAACGGCCATTGCCATCAGACGCATGCGCTTCGTCGCATCCCCGGCGAGCGGCCAGGCTTTATCAAACACATCGCTTATCAGTAAATCCCAGTCTTCGGGATAACTCGCTGGATCGATGGGCAGGCTTTCACCGTCGGGGGTGGTGCGCAACGACTGGCGGATGTTGTACCTGTCCACCAGCCAGCGTTCACCCTGGGGGCCGTAGCCTGTCACCTGCACCACAAAGCGCCTGTTTCGTCCGCCCTGGACGTCAACCGTTGCCACCATAAACTGAACGCCGGCAGGTACTGAGCGCTTCGGAATCTCTTCCGCGCGCTGCTCCAGCAGTTCGCTTTTGCGCTGCTCCATGCTGGCACGCGGCAGATAAGGACGACCAAAGTCGGTATTCACCACCGTTTTCAGCGTTTCCTCACTGCCGGTGGACTGATAGTCCTGCTCGGCGGTAAGCAGTTTATAAATAAGCTGCGACCACGTCTGATAAGCGGCCGCCGGGCCTTCCATCCAGAAAGAAGCAATACGCGAGCGCCGCCCTTCACCCGTTACGTTACCCGCTTTATCAGCATGCTGACCGTCGCGAAGCCATATCCCTTTCATGTTAAGGGAACGCTTCATATCAGCGGTGATCTTTCCCTGACATGCAGGGCACTGCAGGCAGGCTGATTCACTCGCCACCACCGGATCGGCGATATCGCGATAACCGGTCATGTTATCCATCTCAGGCTGGAAGAATTCCCCGCAGTGAGGACAGGGCCAGTACAACCGGCGACGATCGCCACGGTTATACAGCGACAGAATACCGGTGGTCGGCGGTGCCTCATGGGCGGTACTGCTCCGCCATTTGGTATCGCGGATGTCCCGACCCGGCGAGCTTTCCACCAGCGTCATACCCGATGACATAAAGGTAGTGGTACGTTTCGAGGCCAGCGAAAACGCATCCCCCTCGCCATCGATATCTTCAGGGAAGCGATCGTAGTCAGTCAGGGCGACACATTTATAGTCCGACGACGACATGATGTTGACGGAGGGCCAGCCAATTTTGAGGTAGTTACCGGCGCGAAAGGTGCGGTCATACACGTTATTGTCGTTGCGCCGGGGACTGAGCCGGGTTTTCACCTCAGGGCTACACCGGAAGGTACGATCCAGGCGCTTCTTCGAGTGCTCCCTCGCCTTCTCTTCGGTCATCTGGATAAGCAGCATATCAGCCGGATCACAGACAACGTTGTAGACTATCCAGCCGTCAATCAATCCGATGGTTTTGCCCGTTCGCGCCGGGCCTACAAACACCACGGCATCATATTCGCGTGACGCCAGGCAGTTCATGGGTTCGATAACATACGGAGCAAGATCCGGATCCCACGGGACCGAGTTCCCTGCCCCCATCGGTACGCGCATATAGCTGCCGACTGCATCAGCCACCAGCATACGGCGAGGCGCGCGTAAAATACCGGATACATCCTGTCGGATCCCCCGGGCCGATGCCCGCTTTGCCATCAGTCCTCCTCTGGCTCATCCTCCTCTGTTTCTGCTTCCAGCACTTTCTGGGCCATCTGATCGCGGAGATCGTCAATGACACTCTGCACGCGCGCGACTGCGGCAGGAGTTAATGCACAGTCGCGCTCAAGAATATCGGGCAGGGTTTCCAGTACCATAACGACGGCTTTCGCCATCAGTGAAAATTCGCGGGCCACCTCATCAGCCGGGATAAGCTGCCCGGTGTCCTGCTCGAATTTGATGCGCTCATTCTCCGCTTTCCAGTGGGCCAGACGGTCAGAAGGTGGCATATCATCAAGGTTGACAGATACCGTCGGGATCATGAGTTCGGTCAGAACGTCAGTAACAAGGTAGAGTTTTAACTTACTGTTGCTGCCCGGCGCAGGGCTGACATTTTTGAGGCGGGCGGCAACGGTCTGACGGTGAACATCGGTGATGGCCGCCAGCTGGTTAATGTTCAGTTTGAGTGAGGCGATTTCCTGGTCCATGATGGTGAACACTTTTTATACGATTCGACATCTTTGCAAAATGCCTGTGAGTAAAATCAGGGAGATAGCCGAATGATGATGATGACCATAGATCGCAAAAACCAGCCGTTTTCCGCGACCCCGCCGCCCCGTGGCAGGCGACCCCGCCGGGAGGACCCGCTTAAAAGATAATGATTATCATTTGATTGACAACCATCGAACAATTTAGATGTTTGGACGTCCAAACGTCCATCATTGTCGATATAGCAACCCGCCTGGCTTGCTCTGTTCTTTGATAACATTTAGTACCACTGTGCCGATTACTTCATTCATCTCTTTCGACAGGGCTTCGCTGGTCTCAGCGGCGGCAGCATTGACAGCCAACTTGCTCGAGAGGTGAGCGCCGGGATAGTTTCCGATGGTAAGCATGTCATCTTCACGACTGGCTTTAATGTCTTTCAGTGAAACCGGATCGTGAACATCTGACTCACAGTCCGAACATTCAGACTTATCCACATTCTCGGTGGCAAGGCTACCAGTTGAATCCAACTTGATGCCCCACTGACTGCTTATATAGCCACCAGCAGCAAAGCCGCTATTCAGGGTCTGGAACGCTGACTTAACAGCCTGAGCGAGTTTAACGGCAACGTCACCAGCCTGGTCAGCATCGATCTGATGCAATGCACTGGATAGCACTGCTGACAGCGTTCGCTGCTCAATGGTTTCACCGTTCGCGGCAGTTGTGCCATGAATAGCGAAGCGTTCTGCTGCAATCCCTTCCTTCCGCATAAGCGCCTCTTTAACAATGGCTTCTACTCGTGGATCTAAGTCAGACATTATTTTGTTCCTTTTAAATGTGAGCCTGTCGCACGGGAAAGCCGCCCGAGACAAGCGGTTTCCCCAGGCTCACTGCTGAAAGTGTCTCGTTGGTGCGCGTGCGATACGCATAAAAAAGCCCCGCATATGCAGGGCTGCTATCGTTTAGCCTGGGTTGACCAAACCATGCTCATTTTTTACTGTAAAAAGATTCTCTTCCAGGAGGACGGGTCTTAAATCGACGATGCAACCACATATATTGCTCCGGTGCTAACCTGATTGCCTCTTCAATTGTCTGATTCATTCTCGTGGCGACAAACTCCTTTTCCCTGCCAGCCAGTTCTTCACTGATATCCGCTAAAATAATCAGCTCATATCCTTTCTGATCTGGCAGGCGTCGCGGAACAAATGGAACTACCGCCGGACGAGCACCTCTGACAAGCATGTAGCTACCTGCTGTCGTTGCAGCATCAGGGACCTGGAAAAATGGCACAAATACACTGTTCTGCGCACCATAGTCATGGTCTGGCGCATACCAGATGATTTCATCCTGCTTAAGGGCTCGAATCATTCCCTTCAGATCATAGCGGTCCAGCATCGTTTTATTAGAACGCAGACGACCGCGTGTCTGTAACCAGTCAAACAACGCATTGTTGTTTGGCCTGTAAACACCAATTCCAGGATTAAGCATACCGAAAATACGTGCACCAAGCTCAAGCGTCAGGAAGTGCATACCAATGAGAAGCACTCCACGCTGACCCGACCGGGCTTTTTCCATATGCTCATAGCCCGTAACCGTAAACCATTTACGTATTCTTGCATCGGACCAGAACCAAGCCATACCTGTTTCAATGACCCCCATACCGACTGACTCAAAATTTTTGATGAGCAGTTTTTCCTGCTCATCTTTTGCCAGATCGGGAAAGCAAAGCTCCAGGTTTCTGCGCGCAATGTTTACGCGGCGTGACATTATTCGCAGACCCAGTCTACCCAGACCACATCCGATCCGGCATAAAAGAGGGTAAGGAAGCAGAACAAGACAGCGAAGAATGAGTATTCCAAGCCATAACAGCCAGTAGCGGGGGCGAAAGAAAGAAAGCGAAAATTCTGGCAATCTGGTCATTGAGTTAAGCGAGTCCCTTTTGTCAACAATCGCGACTGTATGGAGCATCTTTCTGATTGTAATGAAATATGTGAAATTATTGCATCATTCCAGTTTAGTTATCTTATAAAAAGTCGGAAGATGTGGTTTATCTTTTTTTGCGATGTGGTTAACGTATCGCTGATTTTATACAGTTGCTCAAGCCACTTTTCCCGGAATGCTCATTAAAGTATCTTTTCGATGCTCGCGTACGCTGTGCATAAAAAAGCCCCGCTATGCGCAAGTTGAGTTCAAAACAAATACATAAGCAGATGTTATGAGATGATTGCTTTCCGTTGTACATAGAGAGATATTGGCACCTCTTACCAATGGGGAACTATCATGACTTTGAAAACCAATCTTTTTCAGGGATGGTTTATCGGTGCGACCATCTTCACCTGCTTTACCACCGGTAACTATATTAGCGAGCAATACTTCGAAGGCTCACAGATACCATGGCTGTTTACCGCTGTGGCGGCATTGATTATTAACTGGTGGGGATGTGCAATCATTAAAGACTTCAGCGCCACGCCATCAGAAGAAGCCACCCCATCCGACAACCCTTCGGAATTGAAAACGCAGCTTTGATTTTGGAAACTGATAAGCATCATCAGGCGCACTCATAAATGCGCCTTGTGATGCCAGCTACACTCTCGCAGTGGCCGCGCTCATGCCCTTGAGTTCGTCAACCCGGTTCGTCTCTGCTCCCCGTTGGCTCAAACCAGTGCGTGATTGGCTGTCACGTGGTGAAACCAGTACTTCTTTTCTTATTAACCCTTACCAGAAGTAAAGCTGGCTCTTACGCGGAGACTCGGGGCCGCATCATAACTGCGGCTTGCAATGACGGTCTCACCGTTTAACTACTTCATTCACTATTCACCTCTGAAAAATTCAAAACTGTATCTATAAACCATCAGAAACTAATACAAACGGCGTTTCATTTAACAAAGTAAAGATACAGTTCGTGCTTATTTTTTAATAACAGTATCTATTTGCTCAGATTACTTTATGCTTCACTTGTTCTTTGTAACGATGACCACTTGGTCTCCCTTCTGAAGTTCCTGGATTTCACTTTGGAAGGGAAATTTTTTGCGTCTGAACCAGGACTAATCCCAATCGCATCTTTTCCCGCTTGTCACATAGGCCTCTTAAACCAGACTTTCTCCGTGCTACTGCCCAGGGCAACCGAAGCTGTGCCAACTGCCAGGTGTATTGCTTCAGTCACTGAGTAGTCACAGTCAACGTTAGTCAAAGCATAAAATGAATTACTCCTGCCCCTTGCCCTCTTAATGAGGGCTTTCTTTTATCGCAGACATTGCTCACGAACGTACTGCTGCAACCCGGTCAGTTGCTTTGTCACAGTTTCAATTCGCTCTCTGAGGGTGAAATAATCCCGTTCAGCGGCGTCAGTAAGTCGGGGGCCGGTGCCATCATCCACGCTGGTGGTGCCGGGCGCTCCGTTCGCTCCGCAGGTGGCGTTGAGTTGCAGCCGCTTACGGCCAGCAGCAACATCACGTTCAAGCTGGTCAATAGTCGCTTTGGCATCTGCCAGTTCTCCGTAGTATTTCGCATCGAGTGCGGCGACGTCGCGCTGGCGCACCTTCATATCATTAATGGTGTCGTTCGCCAGCAGCAGGTCGCCCTTCGCTTTATCGCGCTGCTCTTTATAGGCAATGGCATTATCGCGGTAGTGACTGACCGCCCAGCCAAGCGCCACCAGCAGGCCAGCGATAACCAGCGCGCCGATAAGTTTCGCTTTAAAGGTCATTTTCACCTTCCGCCAGGCACATGGAACGCTCCATCTCGCGCCGGTTCTGCAGTCCCTTCCATTTCATGCCACCAGCGTAAACCCAGCGGCGCATCTCTTCGCACGCACCGGCATGGTCGCCCTTATTGAGTTTCCGCAGCAAAGTGGATTTAGAAAACGCATCAGAGCCGACGTTAAACACAAAGCTGTAGAGCGCGGCGCGCTGATACTCGCCCACCGGCACCTTTACCAGCTGATCAACGGTGCGCTTTGCCGGTTGCAGGTCTTTCCACAGCAGGGCATCACATTCCCTGTCGGTATAGGTTTTGTGCCGGACGATATCGCGCCCGGTGTGACCGTCGCACACACTCCAGACACCCGCCACATCTTTGTAGGCTACATACTTTCGCCCTTCCACACCGTCATGACCACCAAGAAAAATAGTGGCGATGAGCATCGCACCGCCGCCCGCAGCAGCGATGAGTTTATTACGCAGACTGCTGGTCATTGGCATATCAGTCATCTCCAACTTTTACCGTCGGGCCGTATTTCTCCAGCGCCCTGACCTGGGCATTGGCGACCTTTCGTTTGAAGTACCAGTTAATAAGCCCGGTGATGACAATGCCCGCGATACCAGCCAGCACGCCGACGGCACTCCATTCATCAGGGCTCAGTTTTGTCAGAACACCGTTCAGGATGGTGCCGCCGGAAGTGCCGAGCGCGACACCGGTTACGAGTTTGCTCATATGGGACATGTCTCTCACCTCCGCTTGGGGGAAGTGTTTCAGGGGAAAATGGATAAAAAAAAGCCTGCACTGCAGGCTTGTGAGATATTTTTTTGGCTTGTGGTGCCGGGTGCCTCCCGGTAAGTTCGAGCCAGCGACTGAAACTTGCGTGTTAGGTTGTCTTACTGTTAACCGGTTGCTGATTACGCCCCTCCGCTCAGGGGGATTCACCACAAAAGAATCTTATACCGTTTCGCTGTAATCGCCTGTTTTTGAGGATATAAACGGCACTCTATCGCACAATATGTCAATGATGGCTAAAAAAAAGCCTGCTCGTAAAAGCAGGCAAAAGGGTTTTTTATTACCAAGATGAGCGTGGTGCCGGGTGCCTCCCGGTAAGTCCTAGCCAGCAACTTGAACTTGCGTTCTGATAACGAACAATAAACAGCCATAGATGCTGATACGCCCCTCCGCTTAGGGGGATTCACCACAAAAGAATCTTATCCCATTTCGCTGTAATCGCCTGTTTATGAGGCTAAAAAAGGCACCCTACCGCACGATGTGTTAAAGATGGCTAAAAAGCCTGCTTGTAAAAGCAGGCCAGAAGTAGCAAAGCAAATATGACTGTCGATGTAATTGGTATGTGGTGCCGGGTGCCTCCCGGTGGATCTGCCCCAGTCAGCAGATCCGCGATGTTGAATAATCAATGACCTTACTGGTAGCCCCTCCGCATAGGGGGATTCACCACTCACTAATTAACAGCCGAGAAACGGATTTCGTCAATGTCGATGGCGTCAAATTTCCGCTTACTGGTACGGAGCGGCCCGCCTAAGCGAGCCCCATAATAAAAGCCATACGATAGCGGCTGTTTTTATGCTCTGGTATTGTGGATTTGCCAATACATACACCATTAAGGAACCATAATGTCCGATTACGACAATCTGCTACAAGTCATTCGAATGCGGGTTTGCAACAACAGGAACATGTCTCCATCAGCATATTACAAAGACAGTACCCAGGATAACCAGATCCGTAATAGAACGGCACTGATATACATTCTTGAAATGATTCTTCATCAGCACAGACTCAAGCATGCAACTATTTTCAACCCTCTTGAGGGACCAGCTGCGTTGCATCATCTGATTTTTATGAAGACCAGGTGGTTTCCAGGAGATATAAGGAAATTATCTTTTGAGGATTCCCTGTTTGTTATTCAGGATGAAATAAAAATTGAAAATCTCACTGATGAAGCACAGTCGGCATTAAAAATTTTAGAACTGCCTAACTTCTCAGTTACTTTTGAGCATTTGCCGGAGAAGGACTGGGACTACATGGAAAACTCAATTCACCTTCAAAACCTAAAGATGAAAGCTTCTCAATAGAGTCATTCACTTCATTTAGCCGCTCTTCAAGAGCGGCTTTTTCTTTGAGCAGATTGTTGTAACAGGCGACATGCAGTCGCTGTTGAGAAAGCCATTGCTCAAGCTCTTCAGTATTCATTCCTGGGTTGAAAAGATAAGGTTGCTGCATACATTTCCCCTGAAATGCAAAAACCCCGCCGAAGCGAGGTTTTGATGTTATGCGTTATTGCCGTGTGACAACTCATAGCAGAATAATTGCGGTTTTGTAATTACACAACCCTTTTAAGCCTCACTGGAAGAACATTTTCTTTTCGGCATTCCCGGTCCATCTCAAGCTTGATATCGAGAGTGCACAAGCATCCCTGAATAAAGCTTTCCGCCGACTGCAGGCGCACTGAAACGTGATTATGGGAAATACCCAGTTTGGCGGCCATTGCTCGCAACGTCATATTTTCGATGTAATGCCATTCAAGCAGCGCACAAAGGTATTCATCGTGCTTTCTGAGGCGGATCATTGCCTCGTTGATAAACATCCCGTCATCATCACAGCATGACGGACGCCCGGCCCTGCTGGCAGGAAGCAGGCTAGAAAGGCCCGCCGCAATGCGTGGATAGCCGATATTTCCTTTTCCGCTTGCTGCCCATACTCCCCAGCGTTCAAGTACCATCTGAACATCACGCATTAGGCCGCCCTCTCATTTGTTGAAATTAAAATCTGCCCTGTCTCACCCCAGCGCTTGGTTACCCGCACAGCCCAGATATGTGCATCATCTGTAAACAGAGCATCCATAAGTGCCTTGAGCATGTTGTCTGCATCGGGCTTTTGCTGGTGCGCCTGACCTTTCATCGCTGCGCGTTTCTTCTGGCTCCAGCTGGCAGGCATGGGAATGACAAATGTGATGTGCCCGCCAGTTTCCGGCATCACCAGCCCGTTCAGGCGAACTTCATCGCAAAAAGCCCGGTAGCGCAGAACCACATCCCGTTTTTTCCATTTATCTGCACGCGTCATGCGCGGCTTACCCATTGGAATAATATTAAAAATCTGCATATGTCGACTGGCTCCCTTTCGAATAGCGACGCGCCTGAGCCCTTACTTGTGGCGCAGTTCTGGCTTTTGCCTCATCCTGATCGATAGGGAGGAAATGACCGTTGAAGAACCGGCGATACACTGTGCCCAGCTCGCCATTTCGCTGTTTGGTGATGTTGATCTCAGCGATACCTTTTGCCGGAGATTCTGGGTTATAGACCTCGTCACGATAGAGCATCATAATTAAGTCAGCGTCGGCCTCAATTTCACCGGAGTTTTTAAGGTCAGAGTTCATTGGGCGTTTGTTCGGGCGTGATTCAACGCCGCGCGAAAGCTGGCTAAGCGCAATAACAGGTGTCTTGTTCGCTTTCGCCAGGCGCTTGAGTCCTTTGGAAACGTCGCCAACAGCCAGATCGTACCGCGCTGTGCTTTGGATTTTGATAAGTGCCAGATAGTCTACTACCACCAGCGCGATTTCCGGATGAGCCATTTTCCAGCGGGTTGCGGTACGGGAAATTTGCTCTACCGTCAGATCGTTGGCATCGACCATCCAGATATTACGTCCAGTAAGGCGAGCTACACCTGTCGTGAGACGTGCCCAGTCTTCATTTTCAAATCGGTCAACAGCTTTTAAACGCGAAACAGGCATTCCACCAGCCGCGGAAACCATACGCTCGCCGATCTGAATATTGGCCATTTCCATGCTGAAAAAAAGTACGCCATGCCCCTGCTCAGACACTTTGTCAATAATGTCCAGCGCCAGCTCCGTTTTGCCCATCGAAGGCCGTGCAGCGATAAACACCAGATCGGTGATATCAATACCCCCAGTTTTTACATCCAGATCTTCAATGCCGGTAAGCAGCGAGCGCCCTTCTTCCAGCCCTTGCATTCTTGCTTCCACACGTGAAACGACTTCAGGCAGTAATTCATCAATATGAACGGGGTTCACGCTTTCGCCATTGATATCAATGACGGACATAATCTGCTTTGCTGACTCCATTGCCGCAACTGCCGCAGCACCATTGGTAGCCTCACGCATGGCTGCTAACGCTTCTGTCATAGCTTTCTCAGCGTCGCGGATTGCTGCATTACGGATCAGGATTAATACGTATGAACCCAGCGCTGATTTTGCCCAGGGAATATTTGATGCGGACATAATTACCGCACTCAGTGCCGGAAGTGTCTCGCAAAGTAGTAACGGATCAATAATCCCATTACGTGCCTGTCCGCAAATTCCTCGATAAATTTCACGGTACTGGTGAACCGAAAAAACGCTCGCAGGCATGCGTGACAGGATATCCAGTACCTCTGGATCTGCACCCCGCAGGCAAATCGCGCCGATAACAGCGCCTTCAAGATCGTCATTTCTCCAGACCTGGCTCATGCTACCACTCCGCTAATACTGCGATAGCTACCCCAGCCAAATGCAAGGCGGTTACGACCTCCATCCGTTACCCGGTCAACAATACGCTCCCCTATGGTTTCCTTTAGCTGGTCAAAGGTCAGATTACTGATGAGGATCGTTGGCAGAATACTTTCATAACGGGCGTTAATTACCTCCTGAAGGATAGTCATTTCTGCCGGGCTGCCGAACTGTACACCAACCTCATCGATGATCAGCAGATCCAGCGTTGTGAAATATTCAATGACCTCTTCTTCAGTGCTCTCGGCGTTGTGCCGCCATGTGCGTTTTACAGAGCGGGTAAGGCGCATAACGTCAGTAATTTCCACCCTGGCCTGGTGAGCGCGAATAATATTCTTTGCCATTGAGACAGCCAGGTGGTTCTTACCTGTACCGCAGTTACCCGTCATAACGAGACCGGTTCCGGCGTTGAGGCGATCCGGCCAACTGGCGGCGTAACGTTGGCATACAGACAGGTTTTGAGCAGCATCCTGATTCACGGCCTGGTAGTTATCAAATTCACAGGCTTCGAAGCGGCGCGCAATACCGGCATTGTCCAGCAGGTCACTCACACGCAGCTCCCGCAGCGCGGCTTCGGTCAGGGCAATCTGATCCCTGACGCACTTCGGACAGGACGAGTAAACGATATTTTCAGCGCCGCGAAGGGCTTTGCCGATCAGCGCCATGCGTTTGTAATCTCCGTGAATGTCACATGAGACCGTGGTGATCTCGCCAGCATCCCAGCTGCTCCACCGCCATGGTTTTTTATGCTCCACTGCAAACTCAAGTTCTTCGGTTAATGCGTCACGCTTAGCCAGCAAATTATCTCTTTCTTCACGCTGTTTGATGTTCAACATTCAAAATCTCCTGAGTTACCAGTTGCAGTCTGTTTTGCCATAGTCCTGTTCACTAAACCCGGATACCGGCAGCATTCCAGGACGCCCACCTCCCGGAGCGGACGGCGTCTGCCAGGACTCTTCGAAATGGCGATCGGGACCAAAGAACGTTACTGCCTGCTTGACGTATTGAGTGCCAGTATTGCCTGTTGCGCGGACGTATGCTGCATAACGCTTTACGCCTTCCAGCATGTCATCTGGCCTAACCCCCTCTTTCAGCCGTGCTTTCCATGCTTTGTAAGCTGATGCTTTGGGATTACCACCAGCGCGTTTAGGGTATACCTGCCAGGCTGTTTCAAAATCAGGTGAATAATCCTGCTTTGCATTGGGTAACGGCTCATCGGCTTTAGCCGGTGTGCCAATACCTTGTGGATCATGTTTTGAATTTACTTGTGGATCATGTTTTGAATTTACTTGTGGATCTGGGGTCAGATTCTGACGGGTGAAAACGCTGTTTTTGTCAGAATCTGACGGGTGAAAGCCGTTTGAACGTGCAGAATCTGACGGGTGAAAGCCGTTTGAACGTGCAGAATCTGACGGTTCATATTTTGGAGGTTCAGAATCTGACGGGTGAAAATCTTTAGCCCTGCGTTGCTGTCTCAGCATTGTTACTTTGTCCTTCTCAATTCGTGCCAGAGCCTCAAGGCGATCTGCATTCAGGTGATAAAGATTGGACGTGTTGCGATTACCTTTGCGACGAGATTCCCGGCGTAACCAGCCAGCAGACTCCAGTTCTGCAATAGCCGTTCTGACTGTGCTTTCTCCCAGGCCCAACTGGCGGCAGATGGTCTCAACGCTCGGATAGCAGACCCCGTCATCGTTCGAGTAGTCAGCCAGTCTGGCCATAATCACCAGCTTGGCACCCTTGATGTCGTGAGCAGCGCAAGCCTCCCAGACGTTTCCGAGAATATTACTGCTCATATCGGGCCTCGTTCACGATTATGGTATAGCCGCGCACAGGCTCGATCCTGACGGTAGCCTCTAGCGTCACCTCGTCCATCTTTCTCATTTGCAAATAACCAGCCCGCTCAAGCACCTTTAGCTCTTTGAACATTGCCTGACGTGAACAGCAGCAAAAGTTAGCCAGAACATCATGATCAATTTTACGTTCACCCAGACCATCTAAAGAGCCAGCAGCCAGAACGCGAAGCATGATGAGCCTGTGAATTGGCTTTGCAAATTGATGACTGTTAACGAATTCATATACTGACTGGCTCACTCTGAAACCCTCTTGAAATACTGTTGAAACTTCCGGACAGGCTGCATGCATTTATACAGATCCCTCTGTCTGGTGAAATAAATCTACTGCTTTTGCCGGTTACAGCCGGTGACATTCACCCGCACACCACGTGGATTACGGTAGGCGAGATCCATATGCTGAACGGGTTAATCTGCTGTATGGTCTAACCCCATCAGACGCCGCGAAGATTTCTGTTTTGCTGGAAACGGCTTAGTTTCAAAGGCGGCGATATGCCCCTCTTCGATCTGAACAAAAATACTTCGTCCAGATCTCAATGCTTTGCTTATTGCAATCTGGGTGACACCCAGTCGCTGGCCTGCTCTTACCTGGCCTATTTCTGAAACGTAGTCTTTGAGCGATATAGTCATCATGTCTGTGCCCACTTTTTTAGTATCACAAGTACTATAATAGATAGTACTATCAGTAGGAGACATTTTCAAACTAAAGGTATTAAAATAAATTATGAAAACGACAAAGCTCCTGACGACAGAACAGCTTGAAGACGCAAAGCGCCTTAAAGCTTTGTATGAGTCCAAGAAAAAAATTTTCGGCTTAACCCAGCAGCACATCGCTGATCAGATGAACATTACTCAAAGTGCCGTAGGCCATTATTTAAATGGAAGAAATGCATTGAACATCAGTTCTGCGGTAATGTTCGCAAAGGTACTGGATGTTGAGGTTGAAGAGTTCAGCCCAAGATTAGCTAGAGAACTCAATAACATGCATGCATATGCTAAAAATGTTGAATTCCTATCTGTGCCAAAGAAATCCACTTCATATCCGATGATAAGCTGGATCAGTGCCGGAAACTGGACGGAAGCGGTTGAGCCATTTGGGCCAAAAGATATCGACGAATGGCTTGATTCAGACGCCCATATCGAAGGGGATGGCTTTTGGCTCCGTGTCCAAGGTGACTCAATGACTTCGCAAAGTGGAATAAGCATTCCCGAAGGCATGGCAATCTTAGTGGATACAGGAAAAGAGCCCAAGAACGGCAGCTTAGTTGTGGCTAAACTAGACGACACAAACGAGGCAACCTTTAAAAAGTATGTTATTGATAGTGGAAGGAAATATTTAAAACCGCTGAATCCAAGTTACCCCTTACTGCCTATAAACGGCAACTGCAGAATTGTTGGGGTCGTCGTCGAGGCAAAATACAGATTCGCTTGATCCCCCCTTTGCCATAAAGCCGGTTTTCCGGCTTTTTTTCATAAAAATTTCATTCCAAATCAAATATTAATACCTTTGGTTATTAATATTTTCTAATTTTAGTATTGCAAATACTAAAACCTAAAGTACTATTAACTCATCGGCAGACAACGGAGCCTATGAGATGAATAAAACATCACACCCAAAGCCAACCAGCCAGGGATTTGACATTCACGCCAAGCTCAGGGCGGCCAATTCTCATTGGTCTTATCTTCATGCAACACAACCTCATGATGAAGGTTTTAATTATCAATTTATAACAACTCTTGTCGATGAAATAGAGTTCGCTGTATACGAGCGCATCGATGGATATTTTGTACTTGTCGATTTTTTCAAGTCATATAACGAGGCATGTGAAGAGGCAAAATCAATCATTGACAGTCACCCAGACATAAAAAAAATTTTCACCTCCAATCAATAAAAATTAAACACCTGAATAACTAATACCTTAACAGGTGGGGACAAACTCACTCTGAGGAAATGTAAATGACTAACGCCGTCGCAATTAATCATCCAATTGAAACGCCTCAAATGCTGTTCGGCTCTGACAACATTAATGATTTTGGTAATCGTGTTAAAAGTTGCAGGATGGACGGAGATTCAATGCAGCCAACTATTGAACCTTGTGAAATTGTTGGTTTCATTGATTGCGGCGGTCGGGTTTTAACTCAGGGTATTTATGTATTTACAAGGGAAATTTTTGGAAGAACTTGCGTATTTATTAAACGCATAGAGCCTCTGGACAATGGCGCGTTAAATATAATTTCTGACAACTATCACTACCGTGCATTTATTCTCACTCATGATGAACAAAGTGACATGCAAATTCATGGGCGTGTGGTTGCTTCTCTGGCGGTGAGGCGTTTCGTATGACATTCATCAAAGACAAAGCAGCATATAAAGTAGCCCTGCTATACGCTGCCAACGGTCAGGAAGTAATTGCGTCACTCTACCTGCGTAAAGCTTACGGGAGATGAATATGGATAATGTGATAAACACATATCGCCGCCGAATCATGAAGGCAGCATTATTACGCCACCAGCGCAAGACAGGCAACTACTTCCTAGTTATTAAGCTCAATAAAGGCGGTATTAACACGGTCGAGTTAACAGAGATTCTTCTGGATGGTTTATTACGAAAATTCGAAAGGCTCGCTATCAGTGAGTATGGAAATATCGAAGGCGTAAAAGCTATTAAGGGAATTTACAGCAGCTCTGTTGATGTAAATGGTAGCGGTGAATTCCTGACAGAAAGCGGTAAGGAGTTAATCGACGAGCTTATTTCTGAGCTGGTTGAGTTCGTTAAAAAGCATGAACCAGTTAATGCGGAGACTGAAAATGACTAATCAGCAAACGATGCTCTATCAGGGTGTGCAGATTCCGCGCCCAGTATTGAACGTGGATCTGCATGTCCTCCCTGATTTTACAGGGCGGGTAGTCCTGCACATTCAAAACGGGAGGGTGATATGCGACCGCCGGCTGCTGGATGATGAACACATTTGCTCACTGGCAACGTTTATCGAAATGGCACGCGACATGGAGCTGAGGATTGAGGAGGTAGCTGGTGGCACTGACAGCGATACGAATTCCTGAATGGGTTCATGGACAGGCGGTTCACATTCTTCGCCAGTACCGGGCCGGCAGAATCCATCCCCGCCGAATGTACAAAACCGGCCATCTGAGCCTGAAAGTAAATCTGCGCTGGCGGCTGTTGTCCCGCGATGGCGGCCAGAACTGGGCAGTAATGAGTCACGAAAGATATAGCAAATTAAAGGACAGAAAATGAAAAACAACCGCACTAATTCTGCAATTGACCAGGCGATCAGAATCTATGAAACCCCTGCTGGTCCGTTATTCGTTGCTGCCCGGCATGGCCGCATCAAAAAGTGTTTCACCCGCGATACAGCGATCCGCTACCTCGCATTCTTCATGACAACTCAGGCGTTTGGTATGTCGGGTTTCAAACAGCGGCATCCACAAGTACGCATTGATCGTGACGATATGGAAATCTGGCGCGACGGAGAAACTACCGCTGAGTATCTGTCTGCCCACCAGCGTTGCATGCGCCGTCTGCGTCGAATCCTTGCCCGCAAACGTGCAATGCAGAAATGGCATGAGCGCTGGGAGTCCATGCATGACCGCTATGTGAAAGATGTTGCAGCGCTTCAGGCCAGTAAACCAGCGGGGATGAACTGATGAACGATAAGAAAATTAACCCTGTGGCCACTCCCAACGGAATTCGGACTGGAAACCGTGTTATCGGCTGGTCAGGTGCGGTTCGTCAGTTTGACAGCTCTTATTTCGATCATCGCACACATGAAGGTTTTCGCTGGCAGTTGTGCATTCAGGATGCAAAACAGGCTGGATGGATCCAGTTTCCGGTCAGGAAGGAAATCATTCTCTGTCGCTGGCTGGTTGCAACTGTATTCATCAATGAGGAGCGCGACAAAAACGGCACCGTTGATGTTCCGAATGAAGATGGTGGCTTTGACCGGGCGGTTATCTTTCTCGGCGAGCGCGGCGGCATGAGTATTTACCCCGGGCCGGTGCGCTTTGCTATGTCCAGTCACATCGAGTCTGTCGCTATCGAAAAATACGGGCGTGAAGAAGGACTGGCGCTGGCGTTGCAGATGTACAGGGGCATGGTGGAATTCCACCCGGAAAAAGGATTCGCGTTGAGTGCTTTTGGCCGGGAGGCAATGGACCGGTTGCACAACGGCTTTATCGCGCAATTACAGACCGAAGGCGTGCCAGGCGTGCCGCTTATGCAATGAGGGAAATGATGTGAAAAATGAGCTTATCAGCATGTGGTACCGAGTCACCTTTATGGTGACAAGAAAAGGTGATCGCTGTGAATACACGATCTTTACCCAGGGTAATAGTGAGACTGGCGCAGCCGTTAATGCTGCGGTCAGCATTTGTGAAGGCCGGGACGGACTCAGCAGCCCTACCCTACAGTCGATCCGTGTAGCCACCTATGGCGAGGCGGATTCACTCAATGCTGAACTCGACGTGATTGCAGAACGTGAAGCAAAGGAACTGGAGGAAGAAAGCGATGAATAACCAACTGATGACCTTTAGCTCTGATGAGCTGAACTTTTCGATGAGCGGAATTCTTTATGAAGGGAAGCCAGCCTTTGACGCTGTAGAACTTGCTAAATCCCTTGGATACACAAACCCAGCCAAAGCGCTGAAAGACCATTGCAAGTCTCTGATTAAACTTGATTATAACGAATCGTTAGAATTGGGTTTTGGTGATAAACCGCGTGGAACCCAGCTTGCAGGTCAGGCTGATTTGTTCCGGCTTATCCTGCGCAGCCAGCTTCCCTCCGCTGAACGTGTGCAGGACTGGGTTTGTGAGGATGTGCTCCCCGCCATCATGACAACCGGGACTTACAGCAAAGAAGCGTCAGTCGTTAAATCACACCAGCAGGAGATCAGCATGAATAACGATATTCTTTCGTTGGCCCGAGTGGTTGCCGAAGCGACAGCATCAGCGACGATGAAGGCGGTAATGGAGGTTAGCGGTGCGAACCTGGTTACTGCTGCGCCTGCATCCCCAGCAGTACCGCAACAGCGCATCGGTTCGAATGAATTCGTGAATACCGATACTGAATTCGTTCCGGTACATAAGATTTCGTGGGAAACCGGTCTGTCCGATCCTTCCTGTCGTCGCCTTGTTCGGTTCGCAAACCTGCCATCCAGACAGTTACCTGGCGTCCGTGGTCTGTGTGTGCATCGTGAATCATTCCTGCATGCCTTTCAGGTGCTGCTGGAGGAATCGTCCCGTCCGAGTGGTAAGCGCAAGCGCTGGCAGAATCCTGAGTTTGGCGGGTTCGTTCTGCGCAAAGACCCGAAAGAGGTCTTCGCGGGGGCAGACGCATGATCATCCAGTCGAAACTTATCCGCGCTGCCCTGGTGTGCGCTGCTAAAAACGATGTCCGTTACTACCTGAACGGGGTACACATCACTCCGAAACATATCGAGGCAACTAACGGGTATGTCGCGTTGCGCATGGAGCACGGCATCCGGACGAAGAAAAACATCATCGTTCAGTTTGAAGGACCGGTTCCGGCGAAAGCAGAAACTACCGAGCTGGTATTAAACAAAGAAGCGTTCGCCATTCATCGTGACGCCTACGAACGCCGGATCTCAATTAGTGGCATCAAACTTGTCGATGGTCGCTTTCCTGATATGGATCGCGTTATTCCGGGAAAAATCGACTTCGGCATCAATCCAGTTATTCAGGCTGAATATCTTAGCTACCCGCAGAAGATGTTCGGGCGCGAGAAGAAGTTCATTCCCGTTCAGTTGCGGCCCTCTGGCGACCTTACCGGGGTGCGAATTCAGTTCGATCCAGTTATCAACGCCATTTATGGCAACCCAGAGTTCGTTGTTATGCCCTGTACGGATGACACATTTAAAGTGATTGAGGAGCTTCTGAGATGAAAATCGAATTTAAGGACCAGGGCGCGGTGTCGAAACTTGTCATTACCAGCACTGTGTTTGAGTTCCGCCGGCACAATCTGGTGGTCGACATCACTCTGTTTATGGTCCAGGGGCTTTCCTCAAGGCGTACCGGTTTCTTCTGCATGAAAACCGTTATTTCCGGTCCATCAAACCGCATGCTTCGGGCATACAAAATTGCATTACAGGAGATTTCACGATGAGTAATGGCAAATACCAGACAATTCCCCGCCCGGGCGCTGCCATGACCTACCGCCAGCACCTGGTTGCCATGCTTGCGCCGGTCATTCTGGATGCGTTCCTGAATCAGGACGCATGGTGTGATTATGACGAGATGGCAGGCAGCCTGATGCATGCGGTTGACGCCATTATTGAAGCAGAACAGGAGACAACAGAGTGATGCAGAAAACACATATCGACACTAACAACCTTAACACTGTTGTTGCCTGTCTCGAACAACTGGCGAACGCGGAAATGGCGCAGTTGAGTATTGAGCAGCAGATCGAACAGTCATACGGCACTGTTGGGTCAAGCGCATGGAGAAAGAGCGCTGAGAAGGCGCTGCGCACGGTAAAAGCCAAACGTCGGCTGGTCACTGCCCGCCTGGCGGTCCTGCGTCAACTGGAAAAAGAGCAAAACGTGCAATCGCACCAGCAGCACAATGATTACCTCATTGCAGAATTGCGCGACATTGTGACGCCATCATCCTTCGCACGATGTGCACAGCGCGCCCGTGAAAAACTGGAAGAGGCTCAGAATAATGAACCGGGAATTTGAGATGTGGGTCCGGCTCCGTTATGGCGGGCGGTACGACGTTACGCGAGATATTAACGGTTACTATTGCCGGGAAGTGGTTAAGCGGATGTTTGATGTGTGGTGCCACTGCCGTGGCCTGAATGTGGTGTGAGGTGAGTATGAGCGATTTAATGACAACTAAACAGGTGGCCGACTACTGCGGAGTTTCCGTATCAACAGTGCTTCGCTGGAACAGCATAAATGGAAAAACGGGACAGAAGTACCGCCCCGAGTTCCCGGACCCGGATATTAAATCCTGTCCCAACAAATGGGCGGCGCATAAAATTCAACGGTTCGCCGGGGTTACACCTTAACAATGGTCTCAACCCGTTCCCACCACGCCCGGTAAGCTTTTCGCTGTGCTTCGAGATAATCGCTCTTGTCATAAACCTGCCAAACCCCTGGCAGTTTATGACCGAGCATTATTTCAGCCACATGTGGCTCTGTCAGGTCAGAAAAATTAGTTCTTGCGGTTCTTCTCAGATCGTAAAGCGACCAGTGAGGAAACTGATATCCTAGTCTCCGCCAGGCATACTTAGTCAGGTTGTATGGCAAAGACTGGAGAGATGATTTGCCAACAGGTTCGCGACTATTCTCTTTAGTGAAAAGCATATCTGAACCATTGTTCATCGAAATGGAATGCTTAATCAATTCTTCTATCGGCTCTATTATCGGTCTCTTCAATGGCTTTCCTGTTACCGTTCCTGTTTTATGCCGTTCTGGCGGAACTGTCCATACCTTGCTGAGCATGTCGAAATCACTAACCCTTGCACCGATTAGCTCAGCAGGCCGACAACCAAAGTGCAGCAACAGTTTTATAAAGGCCCGATACTTTGGAACCATGCGGGAACCTTCGATAGCAGCATACAGAATTCTGATTTCTTCATGGCTAAGGAATCTCTCACCCTGCCCTTTTTTGATGTCCATGTCCTTACTGGTTATGTCGGACAGCGGGCGGTTCTCCACCAGCTTTCTCTTATAAGCCCATGCATGCGCCTGCTTTGCGTTAACCAGCAAACGATCAGCAATACCAGGCAGCTTTAGGCTTAGCGGCTCCAGAACCTCCAGCCAGTCATGCAGACTAGCGGCATCATGCGGCATGCTTCCTATTTTGGGAAAAAGGTGGATTTGAAAGGATCGAAGGATTTGATCCGCGCCTTTTTTATTCTTGAGGCAATAGGTGTCGTACCAAACCGTGATAGCCGCTTCAATGGTCAGCGCTCCAGTAGCTTTTCTCTTCTCAGCCAGGCGGACCAGTTTCGGGTTTCTGTTTGCCTCAAGTTCTCCGCGAAGCCGGATCACCTCGTCTCGTGCTTCTTTAAGGCCTGTGGCGGGATAAGTTCCGATATCCATACGCTCGCCTCTTCCCGCCCACTGATAGCGGTACTGAAAAACCACGCGCCCTTTCGGTGATACTCTGACAGATAAGCCATCCCGATCCGACTTCACTATAACCTTTTCGCGTTCCTTGCCCGTTACCGAACGTAACCACGTATCCGACAGTGCCATAGCCCACCTTGTACAAACTAAAAAAACTTATCTGGTTTGTACATTATGTACAATAGCATGTACAGAAATTTGGCGAAAGTAATCGAATTAACAATGATTCAAATGAAAGGAATTGGTATGAGATGAAGAATGAAAAGCCACGCACACCAACATGTTATATGGATTAGTGAAAGGAGTTTGAAGAATAATGATGGATTTGAATTTAGTTAACGGCAGGTAGCTTATAGGGGTGAGAGATAATGGCAAAAGTACGGCGCTTCGCCACCTCTTGCAAATAAGGAGACAACGTCATAGTTAACATCTTCTGTGTAGGTGCGCGGCAGCAGGCCACGCAGCGTAAAATACGAAAATTGCGGCTATTGTACTCAAGAGCATCGGTCAGACAATCAATGTTTACACAGGAGCTGCTCCAGTTCGCGTAATGAGGTGACGGTCCAGGTCGGCTTAAGGTCCGTTGGCAGGACGTGACCATGCGCATTCAGCCAGCAGGTCGATAGTCCGGCATTGATGCCGCCGCGAATATCCGACTCGGCGGTATCGCCTACCATCAGCACCCGGGAACGATCCGGATTGCCCGCCTGCGCCAGCGCATAATCAAAGATCCGCGCATCGGGCTTGGCAACGCCGACTTCTTCAGAGACGATCAGGAGATCAAAATAATCGCGCAGGCCGGTGCGTTCAAGGCGAATTTGCTGTAGCGCGGTGAAACCATTGGTAATGATCCCGAGCTTTGCTTTACCCCGTAGCGCATCAAGCAGCGATACCGCGCCCGGCAGCGGCGCACAGATTTCGGCCATCGCATTTAAAAAAGCAGCGTTAAGGTCGCCCGCCGGGACGCTCAGGCGTTCGGACCAGCCCTGAAAACGCTGATGCTGGAGCTGAAGCGACGTGATGGCGCCGTTCTGATAATCCACCCACAGCGGCTTATTAACGGCCTGGTAGTCCTGGAAATCGTCTGCGGTGAAGGTCACGCTGTAGTCGAGAAACATCCGCTGTAAGCCGCCGAACGAATCAAAGGTAAACAGCGTTTCGTCCGCGTCAAAAAATATCCAGTCCCACGTCATCATTTCACCTTTTGTTACATGCTTATTGGCAGCGCCATTATTATGGCGTCTTCCCGCCCGTCGGCGGTGGGGTAATAGTTGCGGCGGATCGTCGCTTCGTTAAAACCTAAATGTTCGTACAGCGCGATGGCGGCGGCATTAGACGCGCGTACCTCAAGCCACAGCGTGACGACGCCGCGTTTTTCCAGCGCATCGATCAGGTGTTCGAGCAGCTCACGTCCGAATCCCCGCCGTTGAAAAGCCGGGTGAACGGCAATATTGAACAGCGTGGCTTCATCCAGCACCACCTGAGTGATGGCAAATGCCGCCATTTTTCCCTCAGTAATGAGCTGGTAGTTGAGATAGCGATCGCCCTGATTACTCGCGAAGGTAGTTTCACTCCACGGAAAGGCGTGGGCGCGCTTTTCAATTTCCCAGGCGCGGGCGAAATCAGTCGTGTTGAGGAAAGAAATCGTGTTCATAAGTGCAAATTTGTTGCCATAGCGCGGCACGGGCCGCCGGATTAGAACGTAAGTCAGCCCAGGTCGGCGTTGCCATTTGCGCGCCCTCAAGCAACACCGGCTCGTCGGTGCCCAGACGCCAGCTATTACAGCGGCTGCCTTCAGGCAACATGGCAACCCGATCCGGCGTCAATTGCAGGACCTGATCGGGCGTCAGAGCTAAAGCCCGCAGAATATCGCGGATTAACGGTTCATTAAGCGCGGGCAGATCGTTGCCAGCCATCACCAGACGTACGTGCGCCGGCAGCGTAATGGCGATTTCACCCTGTAGCGCGCCGGGACGGCGTAGCGACCACCGGGTGATGCCCAGCTGCTGTAATTGCCACTCTCGTCGGGTTGTCATAGGTGAGCGCTCCTGTCTGTCAGGGGCGCAAATATAGCAAATTCGTCGAAACTGCGCCAACAAACCTCTATAATCGCCGCCAGGTATAATAGAGGAACCTTTCATGTCTGCTTTTACTCCGGCAAGTGAAGTCTTGCTGCGCCACAGTGATGATTTCGAACAGAGCCGTATAATTTTTGCCGGTGATTTGCAGGATGACCTGCCCGCTCGCCTTGAAACGGCATTCAGCCGCGCCCATACGCAAATGTATCATCACTGGCAGGTGCTGGACCGCCAGATGGGCGATCGCGTGCGTTTCAGCCTGGTTGCTGAAGCGGCGGATGTCGCCGACTGCGATACGCTGATTTACTACTGGCCGAAGAACAAGCCGGAAGCACAGTTTCAGTTGCTGAATCTGCTGTCTCTGCTGCCCATCGGCACCGATATTTTTGTGGTTGGTGAAAATCGCAGCGGCGTGCGTAGCGCCGAGCAGATGCTGGCCGATCTGGCTCCGCTCAACAAAATTGACAGCGCGCGCCGCTGCGGTCTGTATCACGGTCGTCTGGAAAAACAGCCGACGTTTGATGCACAGGCGTTCTGGAATGAGTACGCTCTTAACGATCTGACCATCAAAACGCT
The DNA here is from genome assembly GCF_029319185.1 of Superficieibacter sp. HKU1. Lineage (NCBI taxonomy): Bacteria > Pseudomonadati > Pseudomonadota > Gammaproteobacteria > Enterobacterales > Enterobacteriaceae > Superficieibacter > Superficieibacter sp. HKU1. The sequence goes on along the minus strand of NZ_CP119754.1, from coordinate 756,613 downwards.
GCCGGGCGTCTTTAGCCGCGACGGTCTGGATGCAGGCAGCCAGCTTCTGCTCTCCACGCTCACCCCGCACACGAAAGGTAAAGTGCTGGATGTCGGTTGTGGTGCAGGCGTGCTGGCAACGGTGCTCGCCAGCCACTCGCCTAAAGTGCGTCTGACCTTGTGTGACGTCAGCGCTCCAGCGGTAGAAGCCAGCCGCGCAACGCTTGCCGCTAATGGACTGGAAGGCGAGGTTTTCGCCAGCAACGTCTTCTCCGACGTGACGGGGCGTTTTGACATGATTATTTCCAACCCGCCGTTCCATGACGGGATGCAGACCAGCTTTGAAGCCGCGCAAACGCTGATTCGCGGCGCGGTTCGTCATTTAAACAGCGGCGGCGAATTGCGGATTGTGGCTAACGCCTTCCTGCCTTATCCCCAGGCGCTGGATGAAACCTTCGGCTTCCATGAAGTGCTCGCGCAAACGGGTCGCTTTAAGGTGTATCGTGCGATCATGACGCGTCAGGCGAAGAAGTCATAACGACCCGCTAACCCGCGCGGTTAACGCCGGATAGCGCTTCGCTTATCCGGCCTGTAACCGCCGTCAATAAATGACCGTTTTTGCAGCAATTAAACGGTCCTGCGCAATTAACTATTGACGAAAAGTTGAAAACATCTAGAATGCGCCTCCGTGGTAACGATACTTTTTGAGTGTCGATGGTATGCGAAGGTGGCGGAATTGGTAGACGCGCTAGCTTCAGGTGTTAGTGTCCTTACGGACGTGGGGGTTCAAGTCCCCCCCCTCGCACCATAATCCACGTTGATATTGCTCGCACTGGGCGAAGGTGGCGGAATTGGTAGACGCGCTAGCTTCAGGTGTTAGTGTTCTTACGGACGTGGGGGTTCAAGTCCCCCCCCTCGCACCAACGAGGCGATATCAAAAAAAGTAAGATGACTGTGCGAAGGTGGCGGAATTGGTAGACGCGCTAGCTTCAGGTGTTAGTGTCCTTAGGATGTGGGGGTTCGAGTCCCCCCCCTCGCACCAGATATCTTATCTTTTCCCTTCCTTTCTTATCCCATAAGTTTCAGATTCATCATCACCAGCATCATGCCACCGATCAGCACCATGCCCGACGGCAGAAGAACAAAATGACGCAGCCGCTTGTGCCAGATCATACCCGACGTCAGCAACAGCCCCAGCACAATTAATCCGCGCCAGACGCTCATAGACAGATCGGCAAATGTCAGACCCGCAATAATAATGCCGGGGATCAACACCCCCCAGCCACTTCCCAGCGCTCGCTGCAACATGCTTCCGCCTCTCACAGTGATAATGATAACCAATATCATATGGCATATTTTCTCATTTGTCAGCGCTAATTAAAAAAGCAGCAGCACATTTACTTACGCGGTAATGACAGACATTCCTTAAGGTGATAAATTGTGCGCCCTAAAAACGAGACCTATGAATACCTGATATTTGCGCCTGTTTTCACGCGCGTTATTTTTCCTTTTGGCGATGTACACTTTTAACCCCAAGTAAAATAACGAATTACTGATATGACAGCACACACATGGCGGTCCCTGAAGAACAAAAAATATCAGCTTTCCCTGCGGCTTTTTTTGTTCCTCAACATAATCTCAACCATCTTTATCATCCTCAGCCCGCTTTATAATGCTCGCGCGCTGACGCTGCCGATAGGCATTATTACCCTGGTAAGCACGGGGTTACTGGTATGGCATGCGCTGTATCCACATAAGAAAATAAATATAAATGTTATTTCGATAGCCTCGGGTTGCCTGTGGGCCTGGCATGTCGCCATTAAATATGCGCAGATCGATCCGTCAGATTTTAGCTATCTGATTATTGCCTTATTAAGTGTGCTATTTATTGGCACGATCTCGTTTCCCAATAACATTAGCGCTTTCACCCTGCACTCGTTGCCGATATTTTTAACCTGTCTGTGGCTTAATGATGGCGAATTGTGGCCACGCATGGTGTATTGCTTTGCTCTGCCGATGGTGGGGATCGCGATCCAGCACGTTATTCAAAAACGTAATGATAACTTTGCGCAAAGCCTGATGTATAAACTGCTGGAAGAGCGGGAGACGCTAAACGATCTCAGCATGCTGGACCCGCTTACCGGATTATATAACCGGCGTGGCCTGAAAAACCGCCTGGATACGCTTCTGACAATCGACTCCGGACAGCACTACGTGCTGCTGATCGACATCGACCATTTTAAAGCTTACAACGATCACTATGGGCATATGATGGGTGACCAGGCGCTGATCCGCGTCTCCGCGGCGATCCGCGATGCCGTACGCTCGCGTGATATCGTCACCCGGTTCGGCGGCGAAGAGTTTATGGTGCTGGTGACTAATATCGATGCAGCCCGGGCCAGGGACACCGCCGAGCGCATTCGCCAGCAGGTCTACGATCTGAAAATACCGCATATGTTTAACGAGAGCGTTGCGACCAATGTTACCGTGAGTATTGGTATTGCAGATTTGCAGGGTGATGCGGTCGACCTTGCCCTCGAAAATGCTGATAAAGCGCTGTATGAAGCCAAGCATCTGGGGCGTAACAATATTCTGAGCAGCGACGATATCTGCTTCGCCTGAACATTCTTTGTGCAACGAAAAAGAGTTGCGATCGGATTTATCTATAGTTAGGATTGGCAATCATTATCATTTAGATTCCTATCCTTACTTTACGTATGACTTATCGTTCCGCATCGATTACTGAAAATGTTATCTGGCTGGCTCCTTTTACCGAGAAGAGAGTAACGCTGGCGGACGCTATACGTAACACCATCGCAGAAAACCGGGCGCATATGCTCGATTTCATCCGGCTTGACGAGTTGCCGCCCGTCCATGCGATGACGCTGGCGACCTGGTCGCGCCCGGCAGAGTTAAAACGTCTGCTGGCGTTGTATGGCGATCATATCTACCGCAATCAGCCCTTGTTGCCACGTGAAGACAAACCGCTGATTTCGCTGTGGGCACAGTGGTATCTCGGATTGCTGGTCCCACCGCTGATGCTGGCTCTGCTGACCGGACAACACGCACCTGACCTTTCACCTGAACATTTTCACGTTGAGTTTCATGAGACGGGCCGCGCGGCCTGCTTCTGGATCGATGTTATTGACGATCCGCAAGGCACAGCGCTCTCCCCTGTTAAACGTATAGAAAAGCTGGTGACTCAGGCGTTAATCCCGGTCGTGAAAGCCCTCGAAGCGACGGGAGACATTAACGGCAAACTTATCTGGAGTAATACGGGTTATCTGATTAACTGGTATCTGGGTGAGATGAAACCGCTACTGGGCGATGCGCTGACGGAAACGCTCCGCCAGCATATTTTCTTCAACAAAGCACTTGCAGATGGCAGCGATAATCCGCTGTGGCGCACCGTGGTTCCACGCGATGGACTACTGGTACGTCGTACCTGCTGTCAGCGTTACCGCCTGCCGGATGTTCAGCAGTGCGGCGACTGCACATTGACCAAATAACCTGCCCGGTAGCCTTGCGCCACCGGGCAATATTGATGTTATGCGACCTGCTCCTCTTCCACGCGTGCGGCTTCCTGCGCTTCCTGCTCCAGCAATTGTTTCTCGTATACTTTAAAGAACGGGAAGTAGATGATCGCCGAGACAATCGCCAGAACGATCACCAGGATGGCAGCGCGGAAATCCCAGCCCAATGCCCATGCCGCACCAATTGGCGCTGGCGCGGTCCATGGTACGACCGAGATAACCCGACCAATCAAATCCATCTTCATCACGCCCCAGGCGAGAATGGCGTTAACCATCGGAGCCAGCAGGAAAGGAATGAAGAACACCGGGTTCATCACGATAGGCGTACCGAAAATCACCGGTTCGTTGATGTTGAAAATACTTGGCACAATACTCAGGCGACCAATCGAGCGTAAGTGGGCAGAGCGGCTACGCAGATAGCAAATGACCAGCCCCATGGTGGCGCCGGAGCCACCCACCACGATAAAGAACGTCCAGAATGCTTCCATAAAGATATGCGGCAGCGGTGCCCCCTGCGCCAGCGCACTCTGGTTCATGCCCAGGTTAGTCAGCCAGAACATTTGCAGCATCCCGGAGACAATCGCTGCACCGTGGATACCGGCAAACCACAGCAGGTGGCCGATCAATACCGCCAGCAGAATGGCCGGCAGAGAATCTGCCGCTGAAACCAGCGGTTTAAAGATCGACATAATCGCCTGCGGGATCAACATGCCAAACTCGCTCTGCAACCACAGACTCAGCGGATAAAGCGTTATTACCACCACCAGAATCGGGATCAGCAGATCGAATGAGTTTTTGATCATCGGCGGCACTGCGTCCGGCAGACGAATGCCAATATTATGCGCTTTCAAAAAACGCATGACTTCGACACAATAAATCGCGACCAGAATGGCCGTGAAAATGCCTGTGCCACCGAGGCTATCGACCGGCAGCGCGCCGTTTGTTTTCGGTGAAGCCACCAGCAGAAAGGCCATGATCGACAGCATCGCGCCCATAAAGGGATCGAGCTGGAATTTCTTCTCGTAGTGCTTACCCAGGTTGTAGGCAATGGCCGCGCAGATATAGATCGACATAATGCCCATCGTCATATCGAACGGCGTCAGGATACGACTTTCGTACTGCTTCGCCAGATCCAGCCAGGCACGCGCAAATCCCCAGGTGGTGTCCGGGGAGAACGGCGGGTACACAAAAACCAGTAAAAACGATCCGACAATCATAAATGGCATGGCGGAAATAAAACCATCCTTGATTGCCATGACGTGACGCTGCGCAGAAACGCGTCCAGCGATGGGACTGACGTAGTTCTCAACGAAGCGGAATATCAGATTAAACGCAGCATTGTTAGCAGACATAGCAGCCCTCCTGACAGGCTATAGACGTAAGCATAGCGGCCCTTATTTTATAGCCGTACGCGCTGTCGCCCTGTGAGCGCAGTTCCATGCCGGGAAATTTTCCAGCGCGTTCGTTCACAAAGGTATTAATCATGCACGGCTCTTATTATTTCAATACAGTGGAAGTGACAGCCGTAGTAATAAACTGCATTTCATCAATCTGCAACCGGTTACTGTAACCGGTTGCAGCGAATGTGAAGGGGATCGATAAATCTCAATATTCATGACGCTGAAGAGGGGTTATTTACATTGACCCGACGTATGTGACAGATTAAAACGGATAATAGTCAGGAGATCCTCATGAGTCTGCAATCTGTGCGACAGTTTTTTGCCGATCGCGCGCCCGATGTTGAAATAATTGAACTCAGTCAAAGTACTGCCACCGTAGCGCTTGCTGCTGCCGCTCACCGCGTTGAGCCGGGGCAAATTGCGAAAACGCTGTCGCTTAAAGTCAAAGACGACGTGATTCTGGTCGTGGCGAAAGGCGATGCGCGGCTGGATAACAAAAAGCTGAAATCCGTATTTGGGGCAAAAGCACGGATGTTAAGTAGCGATGAAGTTGTCATCATGACAGGTCATCCGGTGGGCGGCGTCTGCCCTTTTGGGCTGGAAAATCCGCTGGCCGTGTACTGTGATATTTCGCTGCGGCAATACCAGGAAGTTTTTCCCGCCGCAGGCGCAATTCATAGCGCGGTCAGGATCGCGCCGGAGCGAATGGCGCAGTTGACTGACGCCACCTGGGTAGATGTTTGTCTGTAGAGGAAACTGGCAAAGGACGGTGTCCTTTGCCAGAGTAGCGCACTTTAATGCGCGACGATACTGCCTTCCCCTGCCGCATATTCCTCACCCGCAAGCGGGATGTTGATCAGAATGTCGGCCGCGTGCAACAACCCCATATCAGAGCTTACGCCCAGTTTGGTCATGGCATTAAACTTATGCGCGCGAATCGTTTTGATATTACGCTCAAGCTGAGCGGCAATCTCAGGCATGGAATAGCCATACGCCATAAACTGAAGAATAGCGCGTTCAGTGGGACTGAGCATCCGGGAACTGCTAACGTACCAGTGATTATGGGCGTTAACGTTAACCCGACGGGTTTCACGCAGCAGCGTCACAAGCTGGGCCTGTAATACATCCAGAGGTGCCGCTTTGCTGATAATACCATGTAAGCCTGACGGCGCCAGATGGCTAACCAGGCGGGCTTCACGCTCATCATTCGCCAGCATGATCCGCTGCGTTTTGGGATACAGCTGACTCAGCTCGCTTAATAGCATCAGTCCTTCACGACGCTGTTCCCTGCTGCCTGAGAGTGAGTAAATCACTGAAAAAAAACCACGTGTACTGAGCGCCTTTTTCAACTCAACGTAGTCTCTGAAAAAATGTATCGTGTAGTTATCAGTAGACACCGTGCCAAAAAGATGACGAAGCCCAACTTCAGTCATTCTGCAAGGTTCTACGATAGCGACATGTCGCTTTGCGGGGCTCTTTTCCATTCGATTGAATCTCCATAGGCTGAAAATAAATTCAGCTCTTTCATTCCCTGTGCGCTATTTATCCATGCGTACATCTCCGCATTGCTGCGTAACGCTAAACGGCGCATTGCACTATTTTTTTGCGCGCTAATGGTTTTATTGCTTTTTTTCAGTAATGCCGCAATCTGATTAATTCCCCAGCCTTTACCAAGAAGACGCAGCACTTTACGTTCTGACAGCGTCAGCACAGCCAGGGAGTCATCTTCGCTAACGGTTTCTTGCGTCTCTGCCGCCAGTAACGTCTGGCTAATTCGCTCCGCAGAAAGCCCACCGGCATGAATCGCTTTGACCACTTGTTCGACAGGCTCTGCATCTGAAAGCAACGTGCTTTCAGGACGCATTAAAAATTCGACGGCTAAAGGGTAGACGGAGCGAGAAACAAGAAATATCCAGTGAATATCACGGTATTGCGATATTAATGCATAGAACTGTTCACAGAGAGTGCGGGCATGGCGAAACTCGCCAGAAAGGTCGACCAGAACCAGGGAGGCGCGGCGAAGCTGGAAAAGCGTTAGCTCTTCAGGAGAATGACATGAGGTAAGTTCATAATCAGGGAAATGCAGTTCCATTATTCCGCTGAGTCCGGTTTGCATTACCGGTATCTTGCTGATAATGACGCCATACTTGCAGTGTCCTGATCCCATACAAATAACCTCCGCATCCTGTCGAAGAATCACTTTATTTTATGATTGCAAACATCATTCATATGAATAAATAAAATTTATATATTCATATGCAACTTAGTGAATCTTTCTCTTCCCTGTAAGTGTCCATTATTGTACATTTAGCAATGTACAACCGTATCATGTATCACATTATACCTTTCGCTGGATAATGTGAACCTTGTAAATATCTCACAATACCAAAAAAAACTTAATCAATTCCAAATTAGAAAAAAAGAAAAGTTTTTTTAGAAAAACTAAAAATATTCATTACGTAAATATTTTACTGCATTTTTTAAATGCGAGATTATGACTTTACCACCGCTCACTATCCCAGGCACTCTCTTTCTGATCTACTGCCGCTGTAAGTCCGATTTCAGAACTGAGGATTTTTTGCACGTTTTTTGATCTTAGCCACAGCCATCGCATAGTCACTTCATGGTAAAACCATTTATGCGCTGCTTTTTTTCTTTTTTCCATCTCAGGGCGATCCATGCAAGTTGATCAGTCATTACAACGAACCATTACGCGATTATGTATTCAGTGTGGGCTTTTTTTATTGCAGCACGGCGCGGAAAGCGCACTCGTGGAGGAGCTATCGACACGTCTGGGGCTTGCGCTGGGGATGGACAGCGTTGAAAGTTCTATCTCCGCTAACGCGATTGTTTTAACGACGATTAAGGACGGGCTCTGCCTGACCTCAACGCGCAAAAACAGCGATCGCGGTATTAATATGCATGTGGTGACCGAAGTCCAGCACATCGTCATTATGACGGAACATAAGCTTCTGGATCACCGGGATGTTGAAAAACGGTTCAGCCATATTAAACCGCTACGTTATCCGCGCTGGTTGCTGGTGGTGATGGTCGGCCTCTCTTGTGCCTGCTTCTGTAAATTGAACAACGGCGGCTGGGATGGTGCTTTTATCACGTTTTGTGCCAGCGCCCTGGCTATGTATGTGCGCCAGGTGTTGACCCATCGCTCTCTGCATCCACAACTTAATTTCTGTATTACCGCCTTTGTCGCTACCACCGTTTCCGGGTTGCTGTTGCGACTGCCTCTGTTCCATGACACATCAAGCGTCGCCATGGCCGCCAGCGTTCTGCTGCTGGTGCCGGGTTTTCCTCTGATTAATGCAGTAGCAGATATGTTTAAAGGACATATTAATACCGGGCTTGCCCGCTGGGCCATCGCCAGCCTGTTAACCCTGGCGACCTGTATTGGTGTGGTCATGGCATTGACATTATGGGGGCTGCGCGGATGGGCGTAATCGATTTTCTGCTGGCGCTGGTACAGGACATGCTTCTGTCCGCTATCCCTGCGGTCGGCTTTGCGATGGTGTTTAACGTTCCACACCGGGCGCTTCCCTGGTGTGCACTGCTGGGCGCAATTGGGCATGGTTCGCGGATGGTAATGTTCACCGCCGGATTTAATATTGAGTGGTCAACGTTTATGGCCTCAATGCTGGTGGGTACTATCGGTATTCGCTGGTCGCGCTGGTATCTGGCGCATCCAAAAATTTTTACTGTGGCTGCGGTGATCCCCATGTTTCCCGGTATTTCCGCATATACCGCCATGGTTTCGGCGGTGAAAATTAGCCACTTTGGCTATTCAGAAGATCTGATGATTATGCTGCTGACCAATTTTCTGAAGGCGTCTTCCATTGTGGGTGCGCTTTCCATCGGGCTATCGATCCCCGGCCTGTGGCTCTATCGTAAGCATCCTCGGGTGTGAGGATGTCCTCATACGCGATAAAATCGCCATTCCAGAAGACACTTTTGCAGAAGGTGAGGCCGGAGGTTGTCAACGCTCCGTAGTCATCGGGGCGACCATCGGGTGGGGTCGCTCTCCGGGAACCCAATCCCGGCGTTTCCCCCTTGCCGGGCTGGTTATCAGGACGCTTTTTTTAATCCCTTTCCTGCCTGCCAGCCATTCGATGCACTGTGTTACTATGTGCCATTATTACCCAGTCACCCCTTATGTATTGAGATAGCGTATGTCTTCCAGAATCTTGACGCCTGATGTTGTCGGTATCGACGCCTTTATGCAGAACTATGCCAGCGTGCTGGCGAAGGCAGAGGGGCAGGCGGTCGCGGTATTTGCCAATAACACCCCGGCGTTTTACGCACTCTCCCCTGCCCGTCTGGCGCAATTGTTGGCGCTGGAAGCTAAACTGGCACGTCCGGGCAGCGATGTTACGCTGGACGAGCGTTTGTATGAAGAACCAACTGCGGCACCCGTGGCCGTGCCGATGGGGAAATTCGCCATGTACTCCGGCTGGCAGCCGGATGCGGATTTCCAGCGTCTTGCGGCCTTATGGGGCATTGCCCTCACGCAGCCCGTTACAGCAGAAGAACTGGCCTCGTTTATCGCCTACTGGCAGGCCGAGGGCAGAGTCTTCCACCACGTCCAGTGGCAGCAAAAACTGGCGCGCAGCGTGCAAATAAGCCGGGCCAGTAGTGGTGGCTCGGCAAAACGTGATATCAATAGCCTGAGTGAACCAGACGATCATATCCCCCCCGGTTTCAGAGGTTGAACATGAAAAACGTCGGCGAATTAATGAAACGTTTGCAAAACGTGATGCCATCGCACGTTAAACCCGCATTTAAAACGGGTGAAGAACTGCTGGCCTGGCAAAAGGAGCAGGGAGACATCCGTTCCGCCGCCATCGAACGTGAAAACCGGGCGATGAAAATGCAGCGAACCTTTAACCGCTCCGGCATTCGCCCTCTGCATCAAAACTGTTCTTTTGAAAACTACCGCGTGGAGAGCGAAGGGCAAATGAACGCGCTGGCCAGGGCGCGGCAGTATGTTGAAGAGTTTGACGGTAATATCGCCAGCTTCATCTTTTCCGGCAAGCCCGGCACCGGTAAAAACCATCTGGCAGCGGCGATCTGTAATGAGTTGCTGCTGCGCGGCAAATCGGTGCTGATCATTACGGTAGCCGATATCATGTCGGCGATGAAAGACTCGTTCGGCAACCGGGAAACCAGCGAAGAACAATTGCTCACCGATCTGAGTCGTGTCGATCTGCTGGTGATCGATGAGATTGGTATGCAGAACGAATCGCGCTATGAAAAAGTGATCATTAATCAGATCGTCGACCGCCGCTCCTCTTCCAAACGTCCAACCGGGATGCTAACCAATAGCAACATCGAAGAGATGAACAAACTGCTTGGCGAGCGCGTTATGGACCGGATGCGTCTCGGCAACAGCTTGTGGGTCATCTTCAACTGGGACAGCTACCGCAGCCGCGTGACGGGCAAAGAGTATTGAGATAATTCTTGCCCGCAGGGGAGGTATACTCATAAAAAATCGGTCCTGTTCAACGTGAGTATGACTATGAAAACTGCAAAATCCCTGCTTTGCGGCCTGCTTCTCAGCGCTGCGTTCTTCTCCCATGCCGCCAGCTGGCAGGACTCGCTCTCCAGCGCGGCCAGCCAGTTGAACAGCCAGAATGGTAACCAGCTCTCTTCACTGGGCAGCCTGCTTAACGGTGGTAATCAGGCGCTAAGCGCTGGCACAATGAATAACGCCGCGGGGATCCTGCAATACTGCGCCAAACAGAAACTGGCCTCGGTGACCAGTACCGAAAACATCAAAAATCAGGTGCTGGATAAATTAGGCTTAAATCAGCAGGAACAGAAAGAAGATACCAACTATCTGGAAGGTATTCAGGGCCTGCTGAATACCAAAAACGGCGAGCAGCTTAACCTGAGCAATCTCGGCGATACGCCGCTGGCCCAGAAGGTGAAAACCAAAGCCTGTGACTTAGTATTAAAACAGGGCGTTAACTTCCTTTCCTGATTTTCCTCTGAGGCCGCGCCAGCGTCTGTGCGGCCCTCCTTCCCGTCTCAACATAATGCGATATCCCTCGTAAAACGCCTCTTTCAGGCGAATTCCGAACCACAGCACATTTTTATGACGCCATAATTGCAGCAATGCGGCAACACCATTACATTGTAGGCGCTAAAAAGCGATGATCAGCCAGGTGGGCCTGGCGCTGTTGAGGATACCTCGTTGTCAGAACTCATTTCTATTGCCCTGTTCCTGGCCTCCGTGGTGATTTACGCCTGGAAAGCTGGCCGTAATACCTGGTGGTTTGCCGTCACATTGGCAGTACTGGGCGTGTTTGTCGTATTAAATATTACCCTTTACGCCAGCGATTACTTTACCGGCGACGGCATTAACGATGCGGTTCTCTATACCCTGACCAACAGCCTTACCGGCGCAGGCGTCAGTAAATATATTCTGCCGGGTGTCGGCCTGATACTGGCACTGGTCGGCGTATTTTTCGCGCTCGGCTGGGTATTACGCCGCCGTCGCCATCATCCTCATCATCTGGGATATAGTTTGCTGGCATTGATGCTGGCGCTGGCTTCAGTTGACGCCAGCCCCGCATTTCATCAGATCACCGAGCTGGTCAAATCGCAATCCCGCGACGGCGATCCGGATTTTGCCGACTGGTACAAAGAACCGGCGAAAAGCATTGCCAGTCCGAAGCTGAACCTGGTTTATATCTACGGCGAAAGTCTGGAACGTACTTATTTTGATGAAGCGGCTTTCCCCGATCTGGCGCCGGAACTCGGTGCCATAAAAAAAGATAGCATCGACTTTAGCCATACTGAGCAACTGCCCGGGACCGACTACACGATAGCCGGTATGGTCGCCTCCCAGTGTGGCATTCCTTTATTTGCCCCGTTTGAAGGTAACGCATCGGCTTCGGTGTCCAGCTTCTTCCCGCAGAATATTTGCCTCGGCGATATCCTGAAAAACTCCGGCTATGAAAACTATTTCATGCAGGGGGCGAACCTGCGCTTTGCCGGAAAAGATGTGTTCCTGAGATCCCACGGCTTCGATCACCTTTACGGCGCAGAAGAATTAAAAACCAGCGTTGCCGATCCGGGCTACCGTAACGACTGGGGCTTTTACGATGACACCGTACTGGATGAAACCTGGAAGAAATTTGAGGAGCTTTCCCGCAGCGGTAAGCGCTTCTCGCTGTTTGCCCTTACTGTAGATACCCATCATCCTGACGGTTTTATTTCCCGCACCTGCAAGCGTAAAAGCTACCAGTACGACGGTAAACCGAACCAGTCGTTCAGCGCCGTAAGCTGTAGCCAGGAGCACATCGCCGCACTTATCGAAAAAATTAAAGCGTCGCCGTGGTTCAAAAATACGGTGATTGTCGTGTCGTCCGATCATCTGGCAATGAATAACACTGCCTGGAAATACCTGAATAAGCAGGATCGTAACGATCTGTTTTTTATCCTGCGCGGCGATAAGCCCCAGCAGGATGTTTCGGGGGTAAAACGCAATACCATGGATAACGGTGCAACGGTGCTGGATATTATGGGGGGCGATAATTTTATCGGCCTCGGGCGCAGCAGCCTGTCCGGACAGTCGCTTTCGGAAGTCTTCCTGAATATGAAAGAGAAAGTGATGGGCTGGAAGCCTGATATTGTGCGGCTATGGAAATTCCCTAAAGAGATGAAGGAATTTACCCTCGACAGCGAGAAAAACACTATCGCCTTCTCGGGTACCCATTTCCGTCTGCCGCTGTTGCTGCGTATTTCGGATAAACGCGTCGAGCCGCTACCGGAAAGTGAATACTCTGCGCCGCTACGCTTCCAGCTGGCGGACTTTGCCCCGCGTGATAACTTCGTCTGGGTCGATCGCTGCTATAAAATGGCGCAGCTATGGGCACCTGAGCTGGCACTCTCAACCGACTGGTGCGTTTCGCAGGGTCAGCTGGGGGGAGAGCAAAAGGTACAGCACGTTGATAAAGCCCAGTGGCAGGGAAAAACGGCTTTCAAAGACACGGTGATCGATACCGATCGCTACAAGCACAACGTCGATCTGCTCAAAATCGTCGATAACGATATCCGCTATAAAGCCGACAGCTTTGTCTTTAATGTGGCAGGCGCACCGGAAGAAGTGCAACAGTTCAGCGGCATCTCGCGTCCGGAGTCCTGGGGACGCTGGTCCAACGCACAGCTCGGTAAAGAGGTGAAGATTGAGTACAAAGCGCCGCTGCCGGAGAAATTTGATCTGGTGATCACCGCCAAGGCCTGGGGGCCTAACGCTAACCGTCCTGTTCCGGTACGCGTGGGCAATCAAGAGCAGATACTGACCTTAAGTAATGAGGTTTCCACCACCACGCTGCATTTTGACAATCCGTCACGCAGCAAAACGCTGGTGATTGTCCCGCCAGAACCGCAGTCCACTAACGAAGGTAATATTCTCGGCCATTCTCCGCGTCAGCTGGGGATTGGGATGGTGGATATCAAAGTGGTTAAATCGAAAGGATAATCTGTCTTTGCCGCCCGGCTGGCGCTGCCTGCCGGGCGTGTACTTAGTGCGGCAAAAGGTGTTGTAAATCGCTGGTGCTTAAGCCCGTGGCGCGCAGCACGCTTTCCTGGCCTACGCCATCGCGCAGAAGATTACGGGCGATCCTCAGCGCTTCCGCGCGGCGGCCTTCTTTATGGCCTTCCTCGCGGCCTTTCTGCTCCAGCTGTTCAGCAATGGTCATCAACGTTTCCTCATGTTGCGGTAAGCGGCGCGCCAGCTGGCGAAAAAAAGTGCCAGCATCCAGGGTGCTACCGTACTGACCGATATAGTTAAACAAGGTTACTAGTTGCCGGTGGGTAGTATATCCCGGCAATAATAGCGTGACCAGTTGCTCGAGTAAGCCGGCAAGATCGCGCTGGCGGATATGTTTCTGTACTCATCCTCATGTCCATTTCAGGTATAAATATTTACGAGCCTCCTCGAAAAAAAGTTGCCCGGCGCGGAAAACACCGGGCAATAACGGTTAATAATCAAATTGCCGGTAATAACGACGAATATTCAAATCGTGCCCGGAATGATGTTCAAAGTGCGCCGCCAGACGATCGACCAGCAACGTTGAAACCACGCAGGGCGCAAGGATCCAGCGGAAGGCGTCATCAATCCCGTTTAACGGGTAATCACGCGGATCGATGACCACCAGATGTCCGGTGATCTTCTGCGCGAAACGCTCCACGCGATCGTCCAGCGCCCGGCATTTGCCCTCGCCTTTTACCAGGAACAGCGGCACATCTTTTTCCAGCAGCTCCAGCGTGCCGTGGAAAAATTCAGCGGAAGAGGCGGACTTGGTTCGTTTCCACTGCATCTCTTCCAGAATACACATTGAGAAGAGATAGACTTCCCCCCACATCTCCGCGCCACCAATCCACATCATATAATCACTGGTATGATACCGGCGGGCAATTTCCGCAGCGTGCGGATCGAATTCGCGTTTTGCCTGTAATAAATTCTCCGGTAATAATTCCAGCTGGTGTGCGAAACGGTCATAGTTATCGAATTCACCGTTAAGCGCCACGAGGCGGAAGAATACCCAGTAAAGCAACATATATTCATATTCCACGCCATTTTTGTGGCGCATCGGAATATGCCAGGTAGCAGCATGCGCGAGCGGCGACCCTGCATTTTTGGTAATGGCGACCACGCGAATGCCCTGCGCTTTACACCATTCGGCAATCGCTACTGATTCTTTGGTATCGCCGGATTTCGACAGGGTAATAACTACCGAATCTCTATTAAGCTTTTTACTGCCCTTGCTGATTAATTCCGCCGCCTGCTCTACATATACCGGCAGCGTGGTAACTTCTTTGGCAAATTCATTAATCGCCATCATCGGGGCCAGCGAACCGCCTACGGAGGCAAAGAATACATTACTGAATCCGGCCTGATGAATATCTTCAGCCGCTTGTTCCGCCTGTTTGCGCGCAGCAACGATCTCACGAGCACTGGTCAGGTACTCGTCCTGATTAAACCCTAACATATTATCTCCTGACTATTCAGATTTTACTTTTTAATACCCGGTCAAAGTCGTCGAATATCCGAACGGATAAATCGATCCCTTTTAATGCCGCAATATGGCAGGCCAGAATTTGTATCGGGACAATTAATAACAACGGTGCCAGGTGATGGTCGAGCGGGCAATTCAGCGCCAGCGTATTATCGTCAGCCTGGTCTTCTTCCAGCGTCAGAGAGAACGCCTTTTTCACCGCCGGGGCCATATATGTCCGCAGCGCCTCGCTGCGCGGATCGTGCCGATCGCTGATAAAAAACATCACGTGCTCGCGATTGGCCTCCAGATACGGTCCATGCATATATGCCTCAAGTTCAAACCCGCTGGAGGGAACGCGTACGGTTTCGGTAAACTTGGTTTCACACTCCTTCGCCACCCCAACAAGCGCTCCGTAGCCGACCGCGACGAACCGCGAGCCTTCACGCAGTGTCTCCTGATGCCGTTGGATGAACGCCTGCGTCCGTTCAATCGCCGCAGGCAGCGCATCAATCAGACGCTCCAGTCCGGCCAGCCAGTCGGCACATTCTCGCGCCGTCGCTTTACCCTGCGTCCGGGCAATCGTCAGCGCAATAAGCAGCAGGTTAAGCACCGTCGCGCTGAAGCCACGGGTAACGAAGCCGACGGTCTCAATACCGGTATTAATGTCGATAATCTCATCGCATTCCCGCGCTATCGGGCTTTGCGGATCGGAGGTCAGGGCCAGTACCGGCAGCGAGGCGGCGCGGATCTTGCGCACGGCCTCAAGCGTCGAGGCGCTTTTACCGCTTTGCGATACCGCAATCACCATATCGGTATGCGGATCGATACGCTCATAGTGGGTAAAGTTATACGGCTCTTTGATTTCTACCAGCATGCCAAACTGCTGTTCAAAGAAGTAACGTGCACATAGCGCCGCATTCAGCGACGATCCGGTCGCCAGGATCAGGATGCGGTTGATCGCGCGCGTTTGTGCAACTGCCTCAACGGCCTGAAGCGTCTGTACATGGTCGCGCAGGATCTGCGTCAGCGCAGCAGGCTCCTCGCGGATATAGGTCATCATTGTGGGTTTCATTATTCTCTCCGGTTAAAATAAGCCAATCCATGAACCTGAAATGCCGACCAGCGCCATTCCCCCGATAATGGTCAGTGGTTTGACTTTGCGCCCGAGCAGCCAGTAAACAATGCCAAAACTCACCAGCGGCAGCAGGCAGGGCATAATGTCATTGATGATCCCCTGCACCTCGGTCTTCGCTTCACCGGCACCGAAGGTGATCGGGATCGTGATATCGATCATGGAGGCGGTCATTGCCCCCACCACCATCAGGCCGATGATCGACGCGCCGTAGGTCAGGCTTTCCATCATGCCGCTCTGCTGAATACGTTGCAGAACGCCGGTGCCCAGCACATATCCCCAGCGGGTAAACAGCCAGCGCACCAGCAAGTGCGGCACGTTGAACACCAGCAGAAAGAGGATCGGGCCAAGAATATTGCCTTTCAGCGCCAGGCTGGTGCCGATGCCGGTAGCAATCAGACGCAGCGTTCCCCAGAAGAAGGAGTCGCCCAGCCCGGCCAGCGGCCCCATCAGCGAGGCTTTAACGTTGTCGACGGCGTTGGCGTCCATATTGTTGTTCTGGCTGTTCTTCTCCTCCATCGCAGTGGTGATACCGAGGATCAGCGTCACGATATGCGGCGTGGTGTTGAAAAACACCAGATGACGTTTTAGCGCCACCACCAGATCCTCTTTACGTGGATACAGCTTTTTCAGCACCGGCATCAGGGCATACACAAACGCCAGATTCATCTGCCGCTCGTAGTTCTAGGAGAACTCCATCTGGAAGGAGCGCCAGAACACGCGACGCAAATCCCGGGCAGTAATGACGCTTTCAGGCGTCTGCGCAGCGTCTTCAGAAATCATCTTCGTTGTCATCCGAAACTCCTTGTGCGGTAGTGGGACGAGGTGAGTTAACGGCGGCGACATTCACCATAATGACCGCCACGATGGCACCGAGAATAGCGATGCCCGTCACCGGGATTTTGAGATAGGCCATCAACACGAAACCGAGGAAAAAGTAAGGCGCGACTTTTTTATTGATCAGCAGCCGTGCCAGCATCGCGAAACCGAGGGCCGGAATAATGCCGGTCGCCACGCTCAGGCCATGTTTGATAAATTCCGGGATCGCATCCAGCAGCCCTTTTACCGCGCTACTGCCGACGAGGAAGGACACGGTGACCACCGTCGCCAGCATCAGCGACAGGCCGAAACCGGCAATCAGGTGCATTCTTTCAATGCCCCGCGTGTTTGCCTGTTGCGCATAGCCATCCGCTTTCTGGCTCAGCATCGGAATAAAAAGCCCCAGGTAGACGTTCTTCAGCACCAGCGTCAGGGTGGCAATCGGCAAACCCAGCAGCAAGGCCGTTTCCGTCCCTGCGCCGGAGGTAATGGCAAACGCCACGCCCAGAATGCCGCCGGTCACCACATCAGGCGGGATCGAAGCCCCCACCGAAAATGATCCAATAAATGCCAGTTCCAGCGTCGCGCCCATAATGATGCCGGTCTGCACATCGCCCAGCACCAGCCCGGTCAGCAGGCCGGTAACGATAGGCCGCGACAGCAACGAAGTCCCCATCGCGTATTCGGACTGGGCGATAAACGCCACCAGCCCAAGTAAAAGTGCCTCAACCATAATGTGTCCTCAATAATTAAACGCACTCGGAAAATAATTGCTTGCGGTCGTTTGGCACCAGGCGAATTTCCACTTCGACGCCCGACTGCACCAGCGCCTGCAACTTTTCGATTTCATCCGGCAGCAAATTAATTGCTCTGGAGATGTTTTTACTGCCTTCTTTGGCTTTAATACCGCCGAGGTTAATACTTTTTATCTCTGGCACCTCACGGAGAATTCGCCAGGCATCATCAACCGATTCCACCACAATAAAAAGCTGGTATTTATCCGTCACGCCGCTTTTTATAGCCTCGATAGAGTCGTGAATATTTTTAATCACCAGTTTTACCGACGGCGGTTTTGCCAGCTTAATGGTGGTCTTTCTTAATTCATCGTTGGGCACATCGTCATTGGCGATGAGGATACAATCCGCCCCGACATACTGGGTCCAGGAGAACGCCACCTGCCCATGCAGCAGTCGATGATCTACGCGTAGAAAAGTAATCATAATCGTCCCTCAGTGTCAGAATTCTTTATCAACATGCATTGCATCCTGAATAGTTTGATTGCAATACTGAATGCTCTCTTTTGCGTTTATTAACGCCTCGTTAATATATTTAAGGGTGTTTTGTTCTTCCGCTGAAATTAATAATTCAATCACCAGCGGCAAATTCAGTCCCGCCAGCAGGTGAAAGCCTGGGCGATGAATAAAGCGAATAAATTCGTTATTGACGCTACCAGCAAAAATATCGGTGATCACAAGGATTTCATCGCCATCGGGAAAGCGCGCCAGCAGATCGTTCACCTGGCGACTGACATCCACGCCTTCATCCACATAGGCGCACAGCGTATGAATATCTGGCTGCTTACCCAGAATAAGCTCCACGGAACTCAATATGCCGCTGGCAAGCAGGCCGTGGCTGGCAAAAATAATGTGTCGTTTCATCCTGACCTCGTTAAACCCCTTTACCGGGGAAACAAGGTTGCAACCGGCGTGCCAGGAAAAGTGGCGCGCCGGCAGAGGAAAGGTGAAATGACTAAAACTCTTGATCCTGCTCGATTAATTCCGTTTCAAGAAACAGGATGTCGTGGATGTAAAGCAGCTCGGAGCCAGGGATTTTGACACTATAACTATTCTCAATGACACTAAACGCGTCGCGCAGAACGTCCAGTTCATGCGTCTGACACTGCCCGCTGCCGCTGTAACGCTGAATGGCGGTATTGCGGATCAGGCGCTCAATGAGGCAGCTAATATGAACGTACAGGGCGATCTTGCGATCGTTTGCCACCTCGATACCGGCGAGATGTTCATAGCGGGCTAAAAACTGCTCCACCTGATTGATCACTTTGCTGGTATCCAGAATGGTGACCGATTCAATCACCCTGCGCAGGGAGATGTTTTTCAGCATCAGGTTGTTGATCTCAGTGACGCGCTCCGGAGTCGTCACATCGCCAAAAATCCGCATCAGGTGACGATTCCCTTCGCCGGAAACCAGTGAATCCAGCGAGATCCACGGCACCGCGTCGATATGCGGATCAAGAGTGCCCACAATGGCCAGAACGTCATAACGGGTAAACATTGCTTCGTCGCCGCCATTCCCTGCCAGCGAATCGTAGTCGCATGCGACGACATCAATCGCCAGATCGTCCGGAATACTGCCCTTGAGTAAGGTGGAAAGATTAGTCGCCGCGCCGATACCCGTGGCGCAGACGGTGAGGATCACCTTTGGCTTATTGCTTTCCGGCCAGAGTATCTGGTGTTCCACCGGCAAACCGTTCGCCACATCGCAGGCGATATCCTCAATAAAATGGCCCTGTAAAATGCGATCGCCCACATAAAGCGCCATACCCGTAGAAACGTTATTGATAATGGCGACCGGGGTGGTTATCGCGCGGTTGAAGTGGCGGTGGATCTCCCTGAGCGATCCCATATCGACGAGGATCACCAGGCCGCTGGCCAGCGCGTTACGTTCAATGTAGTTCATCACTTCTGCGGCGATGGCTTCCGGGGTGACGTCGAGCGGCATATCAAACGACTCAAACAGGTTGCTTTTCAGCAGTCGGTTCGCCACGTTAGCGATGCTGCTGGCGGTCGCATAGCCGTGGGCGAGGATCACCGCCCGCGTCACCGGCTGCTGGTTCATGGTGCCTGCTTTCTGGAGCCACAGCATCAGCAGTAGTGCGTCAAGGCGCTGCGGCTCAATATCAAGCTTACGCCCGACAGCCTCCAGTACCTCCTGACAAAAATGCCAAAGCAGCGGGTATTTCTGCGCCACAAACGTCTCCATTTGACGGGTTCGTTCATGGCTCAACCGCGAAGTCACGCTGGCAGAGCGATGCACCAGATAATGACTTAACGCATACAGGCAGTTACCGTTGAACTGAATGTTAAAGCGTTTCTCCAGCCGGTAAAATTCCTCGCGTACCTGGCTTAGGGTCAGCAGCAACAGGGTCGAACGTTGTTTATGGCGATTATCGAAAATTAGCCGATCAAAAAGAGTTTCAATCTCCTCGCCAATCCGCTTTTGAATGTCCTCCCATTTTGCCTGCCCGTCGGCGAGATGGCCGAAAAGCGCCAGCACGCGGCACTGCACGTCATAGATAATGCCCTGAACGCCATCTCTGGCATTAAGCAGCCACAGCAGACTGGTATGCGGGTCGATGGTCATCGGCTGCTCTTCGTTTAGCGGCTCGGATAAGGCCGCCATTGAGGCCAGCACGTTCTCGGGAAGATCGTGAATCGATACCGTCAGCGCCTCACTGCCGGGCTTTTTCGCCCAGGCAGAGGCGACGGCATATTTCACCACATTTTTCAGCTCGCCGACGTTGCCGCGGTAAACCGTGCCGTTCAGCACCTGTAGTAGCCGCGCGCTTAGCGTCAGCGGGACCGCCACTTTTTTCGCTTCCTGCCAGAAGAACTGCGAAATCAGGGCTTCTTTCTCCTTGCGGCTGCGGTTTTGCAGATCCGGCAGCGTTATCTGAATGGGAATGCGCCGCAGGAAAGTGGTCAGGAAGGTGCTGTGAATATCCTCGGTGGTGGCGAAAACGAGCCGAACCTGCACCGCACGCCCCTGCGCCGTTTCGCCCAGACGGTAAATTTCGCCGCAATCAAGCCAGGTAAACAGCTTCTCCTGGCCGTCGGCGTTCAGACGATGAACCTCATCCAGAAAAAGTATTCCGCCGTTTGCCGCTTCAAACGCCCCCTCCCGGTCGCTTTGCGCGCCGGTAAAGGCGCCCTTCACGTAACCAAACAGATTCGCAGCAAGCAGTTCCCGGTTGCTGGCATATTGTGCGCAGTTAAAATTGACCAGCGGCGCATCCAGTTCCAGTATTCCCTGCGCCAGCGCGTACTCGTGCATAAGCTGCGCCATATAGCTTTTTCCGGTCCCGCTCTCGCCGGTGATCAGCAGCGGCAGACCGCCGTCCGGATAAAACAGCGCCGTCTTCATTTGCTCAATCGGTTTCTTCAGGCTTTCATCATGGCCAATCAATAGCGAGAAATGGTCGGGTGGTGGCAGCTCCTGCTCCCCTTCCGCCAGCAAATCTGCCACGCTGGCATATTCCTCACGGCTCAGCGGGAAGTAATGCTGACAAAAGGTCTGTTTATGCAGGAAGTAGACGGGGCGCGTGTTTATTTTGATCAGCTCACCTTCTGCCACCAGCTGATTAAGATAGTGGCTGGCAGTATTGCGCTGCATGGCAAAACGCCCGGCCAGGTAGCTCGCCGTAAAGACCTCGCTTACCGCCTGTGGGTTGAAAAAATCCGTTTGATTGCTGAGGAAGGCCAGCAGTTCTTCTTTACGCATCGACTCCGCCCTGTTGAATGCATCGGGAGACTATGATGCCGTCAAATGTGGGTGCTTTCGTAAATCGATTTCACGTTCTGCGGCGCGGGACACAAAAAGACAGCGCCCCAAACTGCCCCGGGCGCTGCATAGCAAAATATAAACAGGCGATCAGAAGTGAATGACACCTTTGATTAACTGCCGGTTATTAATGACCTGCGGTTCGTAAATCTCCGCCAGTGCGGTGAAGGAGTAGCGGTGGGTCAGCATCATCCGGGCGGTGATTTTCCCTTCCGCCATTAAACGGCCCACTTTGGTAAAATCCTCCGCCGTGGCGTTTCGGCTGCCCATCATGGTGGTCTCTTTCTTGTGAAAATCCGGGTCGGAAAACTGCAATTCACCTTTAAACAGGCCGACAAAAATAATGCTTCCGCCGTGGCGGATCAGGTTGACGGCATTATTCATAGCACGCTGATTGCCGGTAGCGTCAATCACCTTCTGCGCCAGCGCGCCGTTGAAATGGGCGCGTAGCTGTGCGTCGAAATCCGCCGCTGAAGGATCGAGTGCAGGCAGGCCCAGCTGTTGCGCCACATGATCCCGGCGATCGGGGCTGACATCCGCGATGACCACTTGCGCGCCGTCGGCGTTGGCAATGGCGGCTGCCCCAAGGCCGATCGGCCCCGCCCCCACGACCAGCACCTGCTCCCCCGGCGCTATCGCCGCGCGGCGCACGGCATGCGCGCTAATGGCAAAGGGTTCAATCAGCGCGGCAGCGTCCGGATCGATCCCCTCCGTCACCAGTACGTTGCGTGCCGGAACGGTAAGATATTCGCTAAAGCCGCCGTCCCGATGCACACCGATGACCGAGATATTTTCGCAGCAGTTGGTTCGCCCGCTCTGACAGGCTGGACACGCCATACAGGCAACGTAGGGAATAACGGATATCTGCTGGCCCACCTTCATATTTTGTATATTTCCCCCAAGAGCAATAACTTCTCCACATATTTCATGGCCAAGGATCCGTGGATAGCTAAAAAAAGGTTGATTGCCACTCCACGCATGAATATCCGTACCGCAGATACCGACGCTTTTAATTTTAATCAGCACATCGTCCTTACCTGGCATGGGAACGTCACGCTTTTCCCAGACCATATTTTTCGGTTCCCGGCATACCAGGACATTCATTACTGCCATAATCAGTCCCTCCTGTTTTTCAATGCACCAGATATCGTTGAAAAAAACAGGCGTGCCGAAAAGAAGAATGTAATTTGTGAAATACGGCGCATAAAACGGTTTTAAATCCGGCTTTAATAGCAAAAAAGGAGAACATATGAGCCGTTCACAAAATTTACGTCATAACGTCATTAATCAGGTAATCAATGATATGGCCCAGGGCATATCCCCTCGCCGCTGCCGTCGCAAAGCGCGCTGGCTGAAATGTACAACATCAGCCGCACCACCGTGCGCCATATTCTTAGCCACCTGTGTGAATGCGGCGTGCTGTCGGTCGTGGATAACCTCTATGTACAGCGGCGTCGTCCGGATCGCAACGATGGTTTCATCTGTTCAAACGCCTCGCTGGCAGAGCAAAACCGGCTCTTCGAACAGGCCTTTTTTACCATGATCAATCAGCGTCAGGTACGACCAGGAGAAACGTTTTCCGAGTTGCAGATCGCCCGCGCTGCGGGCGTTAGCCCGGTGGTGGCTCGGGAGTATCTGCTGAAATTTGGACGCTATAACCTGATTGAAAGCGAAAAGCGCGGCCAGTGGGCGATGAAACAGTTCGACCAGAGTTATGCCGAGCAGCTTTTTGAACTGCGGGAAATGCTGGAGACCCATGCGCTACATCACTTTCTCGCGCTGCCCGATAATGATCCCCGCTGGCTACAGGCGAAAACCCTGCTGGAACGTCATCGCCTGCTGCGTGACAGTATTGGCGACAGCTTTCGCATGTTCTCTCAACTGGACCGCGATTTTCATGCCCTGTTGCTCTCTGCTGCCGATAATATTTTCTTCAATCAATCCCTTGAGATCATTTCCGTTATTTTTCACTTTCACTATCAGTGGGATGAACGGGATCTGAAACAGCGAAATATTATTGCCATTGATGAACATATGACCATTCTCAGCGCGCTCCTCTGCCGCAGTCATCTGGACGCAACGCTGGCGCTACGTAACCACCTGAATACGGCCAGGCAATCCATGATCCGCTCTATTAAGCAAAATACTGCCGCACTACATTAAGTACCGATTAAAAACAGCAAACTATTATCGGGAGCACGAATTCACGCATTACTGACTATCGGATAAATAAAGCCTGTTTAAGCTCACGACAAGTCGACTTAACCCACTTCGTGAGTGATAACGAAATTCCGTGTCACTTATTATAGAAATAATGCTTTCATTACTGACGTAATGGAGTGAGCAATCCAGAGAAAATCGGGAGTCAGGCGTGGAAAAAAATAATATTACCCTCGACCCAAACCATATTTTAGACAAAACGCAATCAACGGAAATACCTGTACCGCCTGATGGTTTATTGCAGCGCAGTACACGAATTAAACGTATTCAAATGACGGCAATGATGCTGTTATTCTTTGCCGCGGTGATTAATTATCTCGACCGTAGTTCACTTTCTGTGGCGAATTTAACCATCCGTGAGGAACTCGGTCTTAACGCGACGGAAATCGGCGCGCTGCTGTCGGTTTTTTCTCTGGCTTACGGCATTGCGCAGTTGCCCTGCGGTCCGCTGCTCGATCGCAAAGGACCCCGAATTATGCTCGGCCTCGGCATGTTCTTCTGGTCTCTGTTTCAGGCGCTTTCCGGCATGGTGCATAGCTTCACCCAGTTTGTACTGGTACGCATTGGGATGGGGATTGGCGAAGCACCGATGAATCCGTGCGGCGTAAAAGTGATTAATGACTGGTTCAATATTAAAGAGCGCGGCCGCCCGATGGGTTTCTTTAATGCCGCCTCTACCATCGGCGTCGCCATCAGCCCGCCGATCCTTGCCGCGATGATGCTGCTCATTGGCTGGCGCGGGATGTTTATCACTATCGGTCTGCTTGGCGTCTTTCTCGCGATTGGCTGGTACTGGCTCTATCGTAATCGTGAACAGCTCGATCTTAGCGCGACTGAACAGGCTTATTTAAACGCTGGCAGTGTAAACGCGCGCCGCGATCCGCTCAGTTTTGCCGAATGGCGTAGCCTGTTCCGCAATCGTACAATGTGGGGCATGATGCTCGGCTTCAGCGGGATCAACTATACCGCCTGGCTTTATCTGGCATGGCTGCCCGGCTATTTGCAAACAGCTTATAATCTGGATCTGAAAAGTACCGGTCTGATGGCGGCGATCCCGTTCCTGTTTGGCGCAGCGGGCATGCTGAGTAACGGCTACGTCACCGACTGGCTGGTCAAAGGCGGCATGGCCCCCATCAAAAGCCGTAAAATCAGTATTATCATCGGGATGCTCTGTTCTGCGGCCTTTACGTTTGTCGTCCCGCAGGCGACCAGCTCCATGAGTGCGGTGCTGTTGATCGGGATGGCGCTGTTCTGCATTCATTTTGCAGGGACCTCATGCTGGGGCTTGATCCACGTGGCGGTGGCATCGCGGATGACCGCATCGGTGGGCAGTATTCAAAACTTCGCCAGCTTTATTTGCGCGTCGTTCGCGCCGATCGTCACTGGCTTTATTGTCGATACCACGCACTCCTTCCGCCTGGCATTGTTGATTTGCGGCTGCGTCACCGTGCTCGGCGCACTGGCCTATGTGGTACTGGTACGCCAGCCAATCAGCGACCCGCGAAAAGCATAAAAAAGCCCGGCTTATTCAGCCGGGCATTTTCATCAGAAGGTTTCCCAGTTCTCGCCGCTCTCGGTGGCAACGGCTTTACGCGCCATCACCGGAGCCGCAGCCGTGACGGTTTTCGCCGTCGCTGCGTCACGCTGCTGCGCCTGCATAATACGGAACACCGCAACGGCCTGGGTCAGACGGCTGGCCTGTTCTTCCAGCGCGGCGGCAGCGGCGGCGGACTCTTCCACCAGCGAGGCGTTCTGTTGAGTAACGCGATCCATCTCGGCAACCGCCAGTCCGACCTGGTCGATACCCCGGCTCTGCTCGTCAGACGCGGAGGCGATTTCGCCCATAATGTCAGTGACGCGGGTTACCGCATTGACGATCTCGTCCATGGTTTCGCCTGCGCTTTCGACCAGCGTAGAACCCAGATCGACACGGTTCACCGAGTCTTCGATCAGACTTTTGATTTCACGGGCTGCCTGCGCACTGCGCTGGGCCAGGTTACGTACTTCGCCCGCAACCACTGCAAAACCACGGCCCTGCTCGCCCGCACGCGCGGCTTCAACCGCGGCGTTGAGCGCCAGAATGTTGGTCTGGAAGGCGATACCATCAATCACGCTGATAATATCGGCGATTTTCTGCGAACTGCCGGCGATGTCGCGCATGGTTTGCACCACGTTGTCGACCACTTTGCCGCCTTTCTGCGCGGTTTCCGAGGCGCTCAGCGCCAGCTGGCTGGCCTGACGGGCGTTCTCGGCGTTCTGCTTCACGGTAGCGGTCAGTTCTTCCATACTGGCAGCGGTCTCTTCCAGCGAGGCCGCCTGCTGCTCGGTGCGGGAAGAGAGATCGTTGTTGCCCATCGCGATTTCACTGGCACCGCTATAGATGGCATCCGCACCGTCGCGCACGTCGCCAACGGTACGCACCAGCTCGCCCTGCATATGACGCAGGCTGTTAGCCAGCTGTCCCATCTCGTTGGAGCCTTCCACGTCGATAGGCTTGACCAGGTCACCGCTGGCAATATGGCGGATGCTTTCGATAATACGGTGCAACGGGGTCAACAGCGCGCGGGTGATCCCCATCCACACCACCATGATGACCAGCAGCACAACCAGCAGCGTGCCGCCCAGCACCCACAGCGTCTGGTTATACGACGCCTGGTTTTCTTCAACCGCCTGCTGATAGAGGGTGTCGTTCTGTTGCAGATATTCGCGATACTGCTTCTCAAAGTTATCCTGATAACTCTGGGTCGGCTGATCGAAGAACTCGTTAATTTTGCCCGCGCCCAGCAGGCGAATCAGGTCCGCCAGCGCATCGTGGTAAATACCGTAGTTGCGTTTGATTTCCATCGCCGCCACGTTGCTTTGACGCGGATCGCGCGGCTGCGCTTCATAGTCTGCCCACGCCGCTTCGGCCTGCTTCAGCGTGCGGCTGGCAATCTGCGACAAATCAGAGACGGTCGCACCGCTACCAATATTGTTCTGATCCATCATATAGCGAATGCCCGCGCGGTTCAGCGTGTTGCGGGTCTGCAACAGCGCCACCCAGCTCTCATTGAGCGTGGACTGCTGCTGGCGGATGGTTTGCAGGACGGTGAAGTTCTCTTTGTCATGCTTGAGGGCGTTAAAGAACAGACCGCCCGAGGTAAGTTGTAAAAGGCCGAATAATCCCAGCACCAGCATTAAGCCGGTGACAATCTTGATACGATTTAACATGTTTTCTCTTCCATTGAACTGATATCGGGTTTTCGGCCCGGGAAGAGAAAACTTTACGGAAAATCGTGCTGCGCCCATCGCTTTATAAACGATTTTTGATGCTGGCCGTTACGCGTACAGGGCGCCTGTCGACCGGTTTTGTATTGTGATCTCAATCACATATTGCTTTTGCCTCCTTTGCCTCTGCCAACCACTCGCTCCCCTCCCTGACCGCTTAATTTTGCATACGACCACTCATTCAGATTGCCCATTTTTCACGCGCCTCCTTCTGGCATCATCCGCGCTGACACAGCAATTTCAGAACATTTCTTACCCATACCTACGCAGCTGCGGCTGCTTATTCTCTTAAACGGCCAGGTTTCACTATGGATACTAAAAAACTTTTCAGGCACATACCCTGGGTTATCCTCGGGATCATCGGTGCATTCTGTTTGTCGGTTGTCGCTCTGCGGCGGGGTGAGCACGTCAGCGCCCTGTGGATCGTGGTAGCATCCGTCTCGGTCTATCTGGTGGCGT
Organism: Superficieibacter sp. HKU1; assembly: GCF_029319185.1. Lineage (NCBI taxonomy): Bacteria > Pseudomonadati > Pseudomonadota > Gammaproteobacteria > Enterobacterales > Enterobacteriaceae > Superficieibacter > Superficieibacter sp. HKU1. The sequence continues at coordinate 729,207 of NZ_CP119754.1, read as the reverse complement.
ACCGCTACTACAGCCTCTATATCGCCCAGAAGGTGATGCAGCTTGACCCGACGCGCGCGACGCCAGCGGTCATCAATAACGACGGTCTGAACTACGTTCCGACCAACCGTAACGTGCTGTTTGGACACCATTTTGCGGCCATCGCGGGCGCGGGTCCGCTGGTCGGGCCGGTGCTGGCAGCGCAGATGGGGTATCTGCCCGGCACCTTATGGCTACTCGCCGGGGTGGTTCTTGCCGGTGCAGTCCAGGACTTTATGGTGCTGTTTATCTCTTCCCGCCGTAACGGCGCGTCTCTCGGCGAGATGATCAAAGAAGAGATGGGTCCGGTCCCCGGCACCATCGCCCTGTTCGGCTGCTTCCTGATTATGATCATCATCCTCGCCGTGCTGGCGCTGATCGTGGTGAAAGCGCTGGCCGAAAGTCCGTGGGGCGTGTTTACCGTCTGCTCAACGGTGCCGATTGCGCTGTTTATGGGCATTTACATGCGCTTCCTGCGTCCCGGTCGCGTGGGCGAAGTATCGGTGATTGGTATTGTGCTGCTGGTGGCCTCCATTTACTTCGGCGGCGTGATCGCGCACGACCCGTACTGGGGTCCGGCGCTGACCTTTAAAGACACCACCATCACCTTTACTCTGATTGGCTACGCGTTTATCTCCGCGCTGCTGCCGGTATGGCTAATCCTGGCGCCGCGTGACTACCTCGCGACCTTCCTGAAAATTGGCGTGATCGTCGGTCTGGCAATTGGCATCGTGATCCTTAACCCGGAACTGAAAATGCCTGCCATGACGCAGTACATTGATGGTACGGGTCCGCTGTGGAAAGGCGCGCTGTTCCCGTTCCTGTTTATCACCATCGCCTGCGGCGCGGTCTCCGGCTTCCACGCGCTGATCGCCTCCGGCACCACGCCGAAACTGCTGGCCTGCGAAACCGACGCGCGTTTCATTGGCTATGGCGCGATGCTGATGGAATCCTTCGTGGCGATCATGGCGCTGGTGGCGGCCTCTATTATTGAGCCTGGTCTCTACTTTGCGATGAATACCCCACCGGCGGGCCTTGGCATCACCATGCCGAACCTGCACGAACTGGGTACCGAAAACGCGCCGCTGATCCTGGCACAGCTTAAAGACGTTACCGTGCATGCGGCGGCAACCGTCAGCAGCTGGGGCTTTGTGATCTCACCTGAGCAGATCCTGCAAACCGCAAAAGATATCGGCGAGCCTTCGGTCCTGAACCGTGCAGGTGGCGCGCCAACGCTGGCGGTCGGTATCGCTCACGTGTTCCACAAAATCATTCCGGCGATGGATATGGGCTTCTGGTACCACTTCGGGATCCTGTTTGAAGCGCTGTTTATCCTGACCGCACTGGATGCAGGCACCCGTTCCGGCCGCTTCATGCTGCAGGATCTGCTGGGTAACTTCGTGCCGTTCCTGAAGAAAACCGACTCGCTGGTAGCGGGCGCTATCGGCACCGCGGGCTGCGTGGGCCTGTGGGGCTATCTGCTGTATCAGGGCGTGGTCGATCCGCTGGGCGGCGTGAAGAGTCTGTGGCCGCTGTTCGGCATCTCGAATCAGATGCTGGCCGCCGTCGCGCTGGTGCTGGGCACCGTGGTGCTGGTTAAAATGCAGCGCACCAAATACATCTGGGTCACCGTGATCCCGGCGGTATGGCTGCTGATCTGCACCACCTGGGCGCTGGGCCTGAAACTGTTCAGCTCCAACCCGCAGATGGAAGGTTTCTTCTACATGGCGAACCAATATAAAGAACGTATTGCCGCCGGTGGTGAACTGACCGCGCAGGAAGTCGCGAACATGAATCATATCGTGGTGAACAACTACACCAACGCGGGCTTAAGTATTCTGTTCCTGATAGTGGTTTACAGCATCATCTTCTACGGTCTGAAAACCTGGATGAAAGCGCGTAATACTAACGGGCGCACGGATAAAGAAACGCCGTTCGTTCCGGTGCCGGAAGGTGGCGTGAAAACTTCTTCACACCATTAATGTTAATGCCGGATAGACTTTCGTTTATCCGGCCTGAATCTGAGCCAGACGGGGTGCAAGCCGACGCCTGGCTTTATTCATATCTGGATGGCGCAATGTTTGGTAACTTAGGACAGGCAAAAAAATACCTCGGCCAGGCGGCAAAGATGCTGATTGGCATTCCGGACTATGACAACTATGTTGATCATATGAAAACCAACCATCCGGATAAACCTTACATGACCTACAACGAGTTCTTCCGCGAGCGCCAGGAAGCGCGCTACGGTAGCGGCGGAAGCAGTTGCTGTTAATAAAGGAACGATTATGACGCCGATTGCTGTCACCCTCCTTACGGGCTTTCTTGGCGCGGGGAAAACCACCCTCCTGCGCCATATTCTTAATGAACAACACGGTTTTAAAATCGCCGTGATCGAAAACGAGTTCGGCGAAGTTTCCGTTGACGATCAGCTGATTGGCGACCGTGCCACGCAGATCAAAACGCTGACGAACGGCTGCATCTGCTGTAGCCGCTCCAACGAACTGGAAGATGCCCTGCTGGATCTGCTCGACAGTCTCGGCCGGGGCGACATCGACTTTGACCGCCTGGTGATTGAATGCACCGGCATGGCCGATCCCGGCCCGATCATTCAGACCTTCTTTTCGCATGAGATCCTCTGCCAGCGCTATTTGCTGGACGGCGTAATTGCGCTGGTCGATGCCGTTCATGCCGACGAGCAGATGAACCAGTTCACCCTGGCTCAGTCGCAGGTGGGCTATGCGGATCGCATTCTGCTGACCAAAACCGACGTCGCAGAAGAGACGGAAAAGCTGCGTGAACGTCTGACGCGCATCAACGCCCGCGCGCCGATTTATACCGCCACTCACGGTGATATCGACCTTTCCCTGCTGTTTAACACCAACGGTTTTATGCTGGAAGAGAACGTGGTCGCCGCGAAACCACGCTTTCATTTTATGGCCGACAAGCAGAACGACATCTCGTCCATTGTGGTCGAGCTGGATTACCCGGTCGATATCAGCGGCGTATCGCGCGTAATGGAAACGCTGCTGCTGGAGTCAGCGGAAAAACTGCTGCGCTATAAAGGTATGCTGTGGATCAAAGATGCGCCGAACCGCCTGCTGTTCCAGGGCGTCCAGCGACTGTACAGCGCCGACTGGGACCGACCGTGGGACGACGAGCCGCCGCGCAGCACGCTGGTGTTTATCGGTGTCCAGTTGCCGGAAGAGGAAATTCGGGCGGCATTTGAGGAGTTGCGGGGATAGACGTGGAGGCCACCAAAAGGGTAGCCCCAGACTGCTGACAAACGTCATACCGTGGAATGATGCCTGGCGGCGCTTCGCTTGCAGAGGCCTACGAATAACGCATAAGCCTTTGATATTCAAATTTTTGTAGGCCGGGCAAGGCGAAGCCGCCACCCGGCAAAACGGCGAACACAATAGCAAAACAGGTTGCCATCAACTTCAGGCCACCGACAAAGACGGGATATCGCTATAATCAATTTCCTCGTCGGATTTGTTCGCCAGCACTTTTAGTTCAGCCTCTCGCTGAGCAGTAAGCGCTGACACATTTCCACGTCTATGTTTAACCATGCTCATAACGGTTCTTCTCTTTACGATCCGCCTTTCGTGCGCTGATAATACGAATAATTTCGTCCCCGCTTTCAAAGCGAACGGTATGGGCCACCAGAATGACGACTATGCCGTGTACTATTGTATCTTCTTCATTGAAGCGCGCCGGTTGTCCGCAGGCCTTGCCAATGGCCGCATTTATTTTATTAACGCAACTTTCTGATATATATCACGAAAAACATACCCAGGCGGCAGAATATATGGGCGTGTCCTGTCGGCATTTATTATACGTGATAGCACAATTCACCCGCGACGGTTTGCTGGAAAAGCAAAAAGGCGGATATGTTATCAGCAATAAAAAAGCGCTGACGGCGCTGGCGCTTGAGATGGAGCCGGAGCACAGGTTTGCGGGGTGAGGGGTTATTGCTGCCCCGTTAGCATTATGGAGCCTGCCATGCGGTAACATCGGTACATTAAGCCTGATAGCACTCCAGCAAAAACATCATCATCTCAGAGGCATTTTTGCTGTGGTAAAAGCGGACCATTTTGTCGTTAAATTCCAGCGCCCGTGCGGCAGGGATGCTGATGGGATTGTAGCCATGCATCATCAGCCAGCCATTCATCATGTGCCGACTGGTACGCTTATTACCGTCGAAGAAAAACTGAAAATACGCGCCAAACAGGAACATCGCCAGCGCGCCTTCAAAAGGCGGCAGCGTTTTAATCTGACGAACGCCTTCGCTAAAAATACGATTCAGTTCTGGCGCACCTGCCTGCGTCGCCGGAGGGAAATGGGTACCGAGTTCGCCGAGATGAACGCGGGCATTGTAATGCAACTCTTCGCCTTCCCCGCGAAAAACACCCCATTCTAGTGCCTCATTGCGAGCGATAATACCGTGCAGCAAAGTGAACGTTTTTTTATCAAGATCAAAGCGTCCGTTTTGCACCAGCTCAATAAGTTTTTTAGCGCTGTCCGCCAGGTTTAGCACCTGCTCGGTATCGCTGACTTTATGCCCACCCACCGTAACGCCATCCAGCAGGGTTTTAACTTCAACATAGGTATAGGGATTGTTCTCCAGCTGTGCGGCGTCCCAGACAAAGCCTGCAAGATGGGTTTTGAACGTAAAGAGCGCCACGCGCATGCCTGGTTTGTTGACGTCCGGTATCGCGGCGGCGTCCCAGGTTAATCCCTGTAGTTCGGTTGTCATTGTTCAGCCCTTTGTCACTCTTTAGTGAGATAGTATTCCATATCACATTTCATAACCCAATAAGCGTCTCTCTCAGGCGAGTGTTTGCTGCAAAATCAGAAATAAAACTTATCTATTATTAGCATTTCAGCTTAACCGCTTGCTTCATATCATAGCCAGCCCACTGATTTTATGTACAATCGGAATGTTATGTATAACCCGAGAACGCCCCATGGCTGACCTGAACCTGAGTACCCTGACGGAAGCAGACATCATCACCAAACGCGTTATGCCCGCCATCCTCAATGCTGGCTGGAACGACACAACGCAAATCAGACAAGAGGTCAAACTCCGGGACGGTAAAGTCATCGTGCGCGGTAAAGTTGCGGCGCGAAGAACCGTGAAATCCGCCGATGTCGTACTGTATCATAAGCTCAATATGCCACTGGCGGTTATCGAGGCCAAAGCTAATAAGCATGAAATCGGCAAAGGCATGCAGCAGGCGCTGGGTTATGCCCACCTGCTGGACGTTCCCTTTGCATTTGCCTCTAACGGCGATGGCTTTATCTTCCACGATAAAACATCCACCGGCGCGATTGAGCGAGAAATTACCCTCGACGAATTCCCAACGCCTGATGAACTGTGGCAGAAATATTGCCTCTGGAAAGGTTATACCGCCGCCCAGATGCCGATCGTCACACAAGATTATTACAACGACGGCAGCGAGAAACGACTGCGCTATTACCAGCTTCAGGCCATCAACAAAACGCTGGAAGCCGTGTCCACCGGGCAAAAGAGACTATTACTGGTCATGGCGACGGGAACCGGTAAAACGCTGACGGCATTCCACATCATCTGGCGTTTATGGAAAGCCGGCGTGAAGAAACGCATTTTATTCCTGGCAGACCGTAACGTCCTGGTTGATCAAACCAAACGCGATGACTTCCAGCCTTTCGGCTCCGCGATGACCAAAGTCACAGGACGCACTCTCGACCCCGCTTTTGAAATCCATCTTGCGCTCTATCAGGCATTAACCGGCAACGAAGAGCAACAAAAAGCGTTTAAGCAGGTTTCACCGGATTTTTTTGATCTGATTATCATCGACGAATGCCACCGTGGCAGCGCCTCTGAAGACAGCGCCTGGCGTGAAATTCTCGATTATTTCAGCTCCGCTACCCAGATTGGTATGACCGCCACGCCTAAGGAAACTCACGAGATCTCCAATAGCGACTATTTTGGCGATCCGATCTACACCTATTCGTTGAAAGAAGGGATTGAGGATGGATTCCTCGCGCCTTACAAAGTGGTTCGCGTCGATATTGATGTTGATCTACAGGGCTGGCGGCCCGTGCGCGGCCAGAGTGACCTCAACGGTGAACTGATCGATGACCGAATCTACAACCAGAGAGATTTTGACCGCACGATGGTCATCGACGAGCGTACTGAACTAATTGCACGCACCATCACCGACTATCTCAAACGTACTAATCCGATGGATAAGACCATCGTGTTTTGTGAAGACATTCCGCATGCCGAACGCATGCGCCGGGCGCTGATCAACCTCAACCCGGAGATGGTAAAACGTAACGACAAATATGTGATGAAAATCACCGGTGATGACGATGAAGGAAAGGGACAACTCGACAATTTCAGTGACAAGAAAAAAGAATGGCCAGTGATTGTTACCACCTCAGAATTAATGACCACCGGGGTAAACGTTAAGACCTGCAAACTGATCGTTTTGGATCAAACCATCCGCTCAATGACCAAATTTAAACAGATTATTGGTCGGGGTACCCGCATCGAACAAGACTACGGCAAACTGTGGTTCACCATTCTCGATTTCAAAAAGGCCACTGAACTGTTTGCTGACGAGCGCTTTGACGGTATTCCTGAAAGAGTGATGGAAGCCACGCCAGATGATATTGCGGACCCGGATTCCGGGTTTAACGAAACGCTGTATGAAGAAACGTCAGACACCTTTTCCAATGAAGACGTCAACGGAGCAGATGAAGACCCGGCTCCTTACACCACCGGCCCGTTGCCGGAAGAGGAAGATAACCGGATCCGCAAATTCCATATTAACGGCGTTACCGTTGGAGTAGTATCGCAACGTGTCCAGTATTACGACGCCGACGGCAGGTTGGTCACCGAATCTTTCAGAGATTACACCCGAAAAACCGTGCTCAAAGAGTGCGCCTCACTGGATGATTTTGTCCAGAAATGGCAAGATGCTGACCGCAAAGCGGCGGTAATCAAAGAGCTCGAATTACAGGGCATCCTTTGGGATGTGCTGGCGGAAGAGGTCGGCAAAGATCTAGACCCGTTCGACATGCTCTGCCACGTGGTGTATGGTCAGCCGCCGCTCACGCGCAAAGAGCGCGCAGACAACGTACGCAAGCGTAATTATTTCACCAAATATTCCGATGCCGCGCAGACCGTGCTCAGTAATCTGCTGGACAAATACGCCGATGCGGGCGTGGAAGAAATCGAGAATATTCAGGTACTGAAGCTCAAGCCGTTCGACCAGATGGGCACGTTACAGGAGATCATCACCGACGGTTTTGGCGACAAAGGCACCTATATGCGGGCAGTAAGCGACCTGGAAAGCGAAATTTACCAGCTTCCTCCTCGCTCCGCCTGAAAATCCTGATTACGCCACCTGCGGCCCGTCTGCCGCAGGTGGCTTTATTTTTTTATAAAGGGACGACCCCATGTCAATCAGCTCGGCTATCAAATCATTACAGGACATCATGCGCAAAGATGCAGGTGTCGATGGCGACGCACAGCGTCTGGGTCAGCTCTCCTGGTTACTGTTCCTGAAGATTTTCGACGCCCAGGAGCAGGCGCTGGAAATTGAGCAGGAAAAATACAAACTGCCCATGCCGGAGCGCTACCTGTGGCGCAATTGGGCGGCCGATAACGAAGGGATCACCGGCGATAAATTGCTGGCATTCGTCAACGACGATCTGTTTCCGACCCTGAAAGACTTGCCTGTACAGATCGATATCAACCCGCGCGGCTATGTGGTTAAGCAGGCGTTCAGCGATGCCTATAACTACATGAAAAACGGCACCCTGCTGCGTCAGGTGATCAACAAGCTTAATGAGATTGATTTCACCCGCGCCAGCGAACGTCATCTGTTCGGTGATATCTATGAACAGATCCTCCGGGATTTACAGGCCGCAGGCAATGCGGGTGAATTCTACACCCCACGCGCCGTGACCCGTTTTATGGTCGAGCGCGTCGATCCGAAGCTTGGCGAATCCATTATGGACCCGGCCTGCGGCACCGGCGGCTTCCTCGCCTGCGCGTTTGACCATGTTAAAAATAACTACGCGCACACGGTCACCGACCACCAGATCCTGCAAAAGCAGATCCACGGCGTAGAGAAGAAACAGCTGCCGCACCTGCTCTGTACCACCAATATGCTGCTGCACGGCATTGAAGTACCGGTGCAAATTCGCCACGATAACACCCTGAATAAACCGCTCTCCTCCTGGGATGAGCAGATGGATGTGATTATCACCAACCCGCCGTTCGGCGGCACTGAAGAAGACGGCATCGAGAAGAACTTCCCTTCCGATATGCAGACCCGAGAAACGGCGGATCTGTTCCTGCAGCTGATTATTGAAGTGCTGGCGAAAAACGGCCGCGCGGCGGTGGTACTCCCGGACGGTACGCTGTTTGGCGAAGGAGTGAAAACCAAAATCAAAAAGCTGCTCACCGAGGAGTGCAACCTGCACACCATCGTGCGTCTGCCGAACGGCGTGTTTAACCCGTACACCGGGATCAAAACCAACCTGTTGTTCTTTACCAAAGGCCAGCCGACCAAAGAGATCTGGTTCTACGAGCACCCCTACCCGGCGGGCGTGAAGAACTACAGCAAAACCAAACCGATGAAGTTTGAAGAGTTCCAGGCCGAGATCGACTGGTGGGGCAACGAGGCCGACGGCTTTGCCAGCCGCGCCGGGAACGAGCAGGCGTGGAAGGTCAGTATCGACGAGGTGATTGGCCGCAACTTTAATCTTGATATAAAAAACCCGCACCAGGCGGAAACCGTCAGCCACGATCCGGACGAACTGCTGGCGCAGTACGCGAAGCAGCAGGACGAGATCCAGACCCTGCGCCACCAGCTGCGCGATATTCTTGGCGCAGCGCTCTCCGGTAAGGAGGCCAACTGATGACGGTGGAAAAACTGATTGTCGAGAATATTGATATCTGGACCACGGCGTTACAGACCCGCTCCACGGCCGGGCGCGGCAGCTCGGGCAAGATCGACCTGTACGGCATTAAGAAGCTGCGCGAGCTGATTCTGGAACTGGCGGTGCGCGGCAAGCTGGTGCCACAGGATCCGAACGACGAACCGGCGTCGGTGCTGCTGGAGCGTATTGCGGCGGAAAAAGCCGAGTTGGTGAAGCAGGGGAAAATTAAAAAGCAGAAGCCGCTGCCGGAGATTAGCGATGCAGAGAAACCATTTGAGCTGCCGGTGGGGTGGGGGTGGGTACAGATTAGTGAAATTGGTCATGACTGGGGACAAAAAACACCTGATGAAGATTTTACTTACATTGATGTTGGCTCGATAAATAAAGAGTATGGAATTATTGAAGAGCCATCTATTCTTTCAGCTAAAGATGCGCCATCCCGAGCGAGAAAAATCGTTCAAAAGGGAACCGTTATATATTCTACTGTCCGCCCATATTTATTAAATATCGCTATTATTGAAAGCGTTTTTTCCCCAAAGCCGATCGCTAGTACAGCCTTTGCTATTATTCACCCATACTCAGAGATAAATGCTAATTTCATATATTATTATTTACGATCTCCTGTATTTATTAATTACGTTGAAAGTTGCCAAACAGGAGTTGCCTATCCAGCAATCAATGATAAGCAGTTCTTTTCTGGGATGATCGCGGTTCCACCATCATCCGAGCAGATCCGCATAACTAAAAAAATTAAAGAACTTATGTTCCTCTGTGACCAACTGGAACAGCACTCCCTGACCAGTCTGGACGCCCATCAACAACTGGTTGAAACCCTACTAACCACGCTGACCGACAGCCAGAACGCCGATGAACTGGCCGAAAACTGGGCGCGTATCAGCGAGCATTTCGACACGCTGTTTACCACCGAAACCAGCATTGATGCCTTAAAACAGACCATTCTGCAACTGGCGGTGATGGGCAAACTGGTGCCACAGGATCCGAACGACGAACCGGCCTCTGAGCTGCTCAAACGTATTACCCAGGAAAAAGCGCAGCTGGTGAAAGACGGGAAAATGAAAAAGCAAAAACCGTTGCCACCGATTAGTGATGAGGAAAAACCGTCTGAATTGCCAATAGGTTGGGAATGGTGTCGTTTAGGTGAATGCATCAACCTAATTTCTGGACAGCACCTGAGACCTGATGAATATGAAGAAGAGTGCCATGGTGAAATGCTTCCTTATATTACTGGACCGGCCGAATTTGGGCTAATCAGCCCGACGTATTCCAAATTTACAAATGAGAAAAGAGCTATTGCTGCTAAGAGCGATATTCTAATTACATGTAAAGGTGCAGGGCTTGGAAAGCTTAACGTCGCTGATACCAATATAGCCATTAGTCGTCAACTAATGGCTATTAATGTAATTAGCATGAATTCAGAATATCTTAAGATTGTACTTGATAGCATGTATGGTTATTTTCAATCCAAAGGGGTTGGTATAGCTATCCCTGGAATATCACGAGAAGATGTGATGGGACCATTAATTATGCTTCCTCCCTTCGAAGAACAAAAAAGGATAATGGAAAAATTATATAAATTAAATTTTCTTATCGAGGATATAAAATTCAGGATTAAATCCGCCCAACAAACCCAGCTCCACCTGGCCGACGCCCTCACCGACGCCGCCATCAAATAACCCACCTTTCTCCAGAAACCAATAAAGTGGCTGAATAGCCGCTTTATTTTCATCACCAATAATTATCTTTTACGTCTCTGCTTTTGTTATTTTCATCGATTTTCAGCTGGACTTTTCCATTATTTACTGATGATATATACAGGTTATTTAGCGCGATGCGGGTGTGCTGCAACACGCCCGCATCGCTCATCACAATCACTATTTACAAGGAATAGCAGTTATGACTACCCCAGATTCTATTGCACTTGCCGACGATCAAAAAGCCCCGCAGAAAAATTTCCGCCAGATTAAGGTGAGTTATACGCGGCGGCAGTCGGATTATAGCCCGATGCCGGCGGTACATTTGACCGGTCACTGGCTGGAGGCGGCAGGTTTTGCCACCGGCACTGAGGTGGATGTGCGCATTACGGATGGCTGTATTGTGCTGCTGGCGAAGCAGCCGGAGCCTGAACTGGAGCAGGCGATGCGTCAGATGAATAAGCTGTCGGCGCGTAAGCAAAAGCAGGTGCAGGAGTTTATCAGCGTGATTACAGCGAAGCCTGCCAAATCGTCCTGATCCCTTGCGCTTACCGGGGCTACCCATCACGCGAGCAGGCTGGATAACACACCGGCCTCACCTCGACTCCTGAGCACCCCACCTCAGTCAGCACACATCATCCCGCTTCAGCCCCACATCCCGCAGCTGCGCGTCGCTCAATCTCTGCAACACCTTCTTCGCCTGCGCCTGACGACGCCACCGTTGGAACGCCTGCCAGATCATCACAAAGCCGATAAAGGGACGTTTCGCCCGATTCTCATAAAATTCCATCGCCTGTCTCCTCACCGTGTCTGTGAGGCTATTTTCAGGGAAACTGGCCAGAACAATACAGATTCAAAAAACACTTTTATATAACATACAGATTGCGTAAAAAGGTATCTGCACGGCGTTAATCACCCTCATCTGTACTGGTTTGATAATCTGTATGGTGCACTAAAAGGATACAGCATGACGCGTTACCAACATCTGGCGAATTTAATGGCGGAGCGGATCGAGCAGGGGCTATACCGCCACGGGGAAAAGCTGCCGTCGGTGCGCAGCCTGAGCCAGGAGCACGGCGTCAGCATCAGCACCGTACAGCAGGCGTATCAGACGCTGGAAAACCTTCAGTTAATTATCCCGCAGCCGCGTTCCGGCTATTTTATTGCACCGCGTAAGGCGCAGCCGCCCGTCCCGGCAATGAGTTCGCCCGTGCAGCGCCCGGTGGAGATCACCCAGTGGGATGAAGTAAATACGCTGCTGGCCGACCATCACGATAAATCACTTATCGCGTTTGGCAGCGGCGCGCCGGATGTTAACCAGCCGAGCCTGAAACCGCTGTGGCGCGAGATGAGCCGCATTGTGCAACATAATCCGTGTGATGTACTGAGTTACGACGAGCTCTCAGGGCGGCAGGATCTGCGTGAGCAAATCGCCCGGGTGATGCTGGATAGCGAGACGGTAGTAACGGCAGACGATATCGTTATCACCAACGGTTGCCACAGTGCTATCGCCATCGCCCTTCTGGCGGTCTGCAAACCGGGCGACATTGTGGCGGTAGAGTCACCGTGCTACTACGGCACCATGCAAATGCTGCGTGGCTTTAATATTAAAGCTATCGAGATCCCGACCGATCCGGATACCGGCATCAGCCTCGAAGCGCTGGAACTGGCGCTGGAGCAGTGGCCGATCAAGGGGGTGATCCTTGTGCCCAATTGTAATAACCCGCTGGGTTTTATTATGCCGGACGCACGCAAGCGGGCGGTGCTTTCTCTCGCGCAGCGCCACGATATCGTCATTTTTGAAGATGATATCTACGGCGAGCTGGCGCGCGAGTATCCGCGACCGCGCACGATTAAATCCTGGGATATCGACGGGCGGGTACTGCTGTGCAGCTCGTTTACTAAAAGCATCGCACCGGGCCTGCGCGTTGGCTGGATCGTACCGGGTCGCTACCGCGATCGCGTGCTGCATATGAAGTACGCCACCAGCAGCACCGGCGTACCCGCGATGCAAATGGCGGTGGCGGCGTTTATCCGCGACGGGCATTATCATCGTCACGTACGGCGGATGCGCCAGATTTATCAGCACAATATGGAAACCTGGACCTGCTGGGTGCGCCAGTATTTTCCCGGCGATATCTGCGTTACCCGCCCACTGGGCAGTTTTATGCTGTGGATTGAGCTGCCGGAAATCGTCGATATGGTCTGCGTGGCAAAACAGCTCTGCCGCCTGAAAATCCAGGTGGCACCGGGGTCGCTGTTCTCGGCCTCGGGGAAATATCGTAACTGCCTGCGCATTAACTGTGCGCTGCCGCTGACGGAAAAGAATCGTGAGGCGCTGCGACAGTTGGGTGAAGCGGTGAATATTGCGATGGAATAAATAGTAAGGTGAAGGCTTCAATATTTAAAAATCATTGAAGCCTTCATTATTATTATCAGGCGTGAGACGGTTCGTCTTCTGCCATCATTTCTTCGGTAATATTATTGAGGGTCATCATGTCCATAGGCACAAATTTCCACTGCTGCGCCTCTGAGCCATTATAAGGCTAAAGGATAATGGCATTACCCTCACCCGTCCCACGATTATAGCTATCAATAACATTACTGCTGTTTTGTTTGCTGCGAATAAAACCGCGCGTTGTTGCTATATCCCATTTTTGGGAAAGTTTACCAGCATCACGCTGCTGTAAAACAATACGATTACCGCTAATATCCACCAACAGTGAATCACTGGCTACCAGCGAAATTTCGCCAGTTTTCTCATTTACCGACCACAGGATTTTTCGCAGCTCGGATTCAATTTTTCGTAAAGCCAGCGGCGCTCCGGTTTGCTGATCGGAAACGCCTAAAACCATTGTTGGGCAAGCAGCATATTTAAACATGCCAATCATGATAAACTCCTTGTGTTTAGATTAGATGCACATATTTATTAACGATAAGATACGCACTACAGTAAGCTTATTTATCTCTGCGGTGTGAGAAAATAATGGGATAAAAATAAAGAGTAGAATGTGATCGAGATCGCTATTTTTAATGGCGACTAACAGAACAAATAAAAACAAGAAATTTATATTATTAATAATATCCAGATAATTAAACTCCCGCAATAATATTGCGGGAGCAATACGCTTATTTACTGATGACTCACCACCACCAGTTTCTGGTTCACAAACTCTTTAATCCCTAAATCAGACAGTTCGCGCCCGAAGCCGGAACGTTTAACACCGCCGAAAGGCAGTTCCGCCGCCGTATCGGTCAGAGAGTTGATATAGACCATCCCGGTTTCAATGCGTGACGCCAGACGTTTTGCGCGTTCAATATTCTGGCTGAAGATCGCTCCGCCCAGCCCGTAGTGTGAATCGTTAGCCAGTTTCACAATCTCATCATCGTCTTTCACCACGTAAACCTGCGCAACCGGGCCGAAAAACTCTTCAAAATACGCCGGGTTATCGCGGGTAATATGGGTCAGGATCGTCGGCTCAAAGAAGTTTCCCTGGTGCTCTACCGGCTTACCGCCAGCATGCACTTTCGCCCCGTTTTTCACGGCCTCATCGACCTGTTTGGTCAGCGTCTCTACGGCATCTTTTGAGGAGAGCGGGCCAAGCGTGGTGCTCTCATCCAGCGGATCGCCGAGTTTTACTTCGCGGAAGGCGTCGGTGAATTTACTGAGGAAGGCATCGGCCACTTTCTCATGGATAATAAAGCGCTTGGCGGCCGTACACACCTGCCCGGCATTTTGCAGACGCGCCTGTACGCCCACCTTCACGGCCTTTTCCAGGTCGCTGTCGTCCAGCACCACAAAGACATCGTTACCGCCCAGCTCCAGGGTGGCTTTTTTCAGCTTCTTCGCGGCTTGTGCAGCCACAATGCCACCGGCTTTTTCTGAACCCGTCAGCGCCACGCCCTGCACACGGTCATCCTCAATAATCGCCGCAACCTGATCGGAAGAGATAAACAGATTGGTATATGCGCCGTCAGGTGCCCCCGCCTCGCGGACCAGATGTTCAAATGTTTCGGCACAGTGCGGCACGATGCTCGCATGTTTAACGATAATCGGATTACCCGCCGCCAGGTTTGGTGCCAGCACGCGCATCAACTGATAGTACGGGAAATTCCATGGCTCTACTGCCATCAATACGCCGATGGGATGATGTTCCACCCATGCGTCGCCCAGTTCAGAGTCATACTTCACGGGGGCCAGGAACGCTTTTGCGCGATCCGCGTAATAACGCGCAATCTGGGCACACAGCTTCACTTCGGCGCGACTTTGTTCAATAAGCTTACCCATCTCGCGGCTGGCGATTTTTGCCAGTTCTTCGTTTTGCGTATCCAGCAGATAGGCAAGTTTGTGCAGTACCGGCAGGCGCTGGTCGATATCGCCTTTCGCCCAGTCTGAATGATATAGCGCGTCGGCTTTCTGCAGCGCGACGTCCACATCCGCGTCGCTGTGCGCCGGATACTGTTTAATTAGCTCATTGGTAAAAGGATTTATTGTCTGGTAGGCCATGATACCTCTCTCCTTACACTCAGGATGGGGCAGTAAAAGTACTGCAAAGAGTATTAAGGGTAGTTAAAACAGCTGGTATCGCAGAAAAATGACGAATAAAACGGAGGTTTCTTAGGCGGCATACTACAGGATGCCGCCTGGCCTGGAGAACATTAATGGCTCATAGGATCAAGCTCACTCGCAGGGAGCCCGGTGATTTTTAGTACCGTGTCGCGATCCAGCCCATTCGCCAGCATGGTGCGGGCAATGCGTAACGCTTCAACGTGTTTCCCCTGCTGCAAGCCTTGCTCTAAACCTTGCTCTAAACCATCTTTTAAACCCTCCTGGCGCAATCTTTCTGCGAGAGTCATCATCTCCTCCTTATGTTGGGGCATTCGATGGGCAAGCTGACGGAGAAACTCGCGATGGCGAGATACATCGCCGTGCACCATCATATAGTTAAACAATGCTTTTAACTGATTGTCGGTAGTGTATCCCATCCCCAAAAGTGAGACTAGCGGGTCAAGCAAGGCCAGCAGATCGCGTCGGCGGACATGTTTAAGCATGAATTCAAGGAGCGCGACGCGCCGGTGCGCCATGATGTCATCATCCGGTATGAGGGTGATATCAACCAGCGGAAACGCCGTTGAATACAGCTGCCGCGCCAGCGCCGGATCGGCAAATTCATCCAGCCAGCACAGGGAAGACGGATACGGGCTAGTGTCTCCGTGATAAAACAGCATTGGCACCACCAGCGGCAAGGTTTTATGCCCGGCATCCAGATGGTTCTGCATGGCGGCTATCGCATAGCGCATCATGCGAAATGGCATATGCGCCACCGACGAACTTTGATGCTCAATGACCACATAAATATAGCCCTCACCCGCCGTCGTTTTCATTGACCACAGCATATCGGAGTAATAAGCGCGCAGATCTTCTTCGATGAAGCTGGTGGACTCCGGCTTAAGGGTACGCAAATCGCAATGTTGCCGTAGCGCAGGCGGAAGATGGATCGCCAGAAAATCGCAAACCGACGCTTTGTGCCGCATAAAATGTTTGAACACCGCATCGTGCGGCGTAGAGGGAGTACTTTGTGCCATGGCGTTCCGTCACCGGGTAAAACAACGTGATGCAACTCTACCCCTCTGCGATCCGGGCAGCACCTCGCTATTTTTAGCATTGCGAGGAAGTACGAAGGAAGATTGTGCACGACCGCAACGATTGCCGATTCGCTGGAATCAGCCTCGCAAAGTGACACATCTCACCGCGCCGCTATTTTGCGAACCTGCCGTCAGGTTATATGCTTAACTCCATGGACAAAATCACTGAACTAAAACGCGCCAAGCGCCTGGCGCTGTCGCTACTGCTGATTGCAGCGGCAACCTTTGTCACCACGCTATTTTTACCGCCGAACTTTTGGGTCAGCGGGGTGAAGGCGATCTCAGAAGCGGCGATGGTCGGCGCGCTGGCCGACTGGTTCGCCGTGTCGGCGTTGTTCCATCATCTGCCGATCCCGTTTATCTCCAGGCACACGGCGATTATTCCGCGCAATAAAGATCGCATCGGCGATAATCTCGGTCAGTTTGTGCAGGAGAAGTTTCTGGATACCCAGTCGCTGCTGACGTTAATTCGTCGTCACGAACCGGCGAAGATGATCGGCACCTGGTTCAGCCAGCCGGACAATGCCCGCCGGGTCGGGCAGCATTTACTTCAGGTGATGAGCGGTTTTCTGGAGCTGACCGACGATGCGCGGATCCAGCGCCTGCTCAAACGGGCAGTGCATAAAGCGATTGATAAAGTTGACCTGACCCAGACCAGCGCGATGATGCTGGAGAGCATGACCAAAAATAACCGTCACCAGCGGCTGCTGGACGCCATTATCGCTCAGTTGATTGCCCTGCTTAATCGTGATAATTCGCGGGAGTTTATTGCCCGGCAAATCGTCCACTGGCTAAAAACCGAGCACCCGCGTAAGGCGATGCTGCTGCCGACCGAATGGCTTGGCGAGCACAGCGCGGATCTGGTTTCTGACGCGGTAAATTCGCTGCTCGACGATATTACCCAGGATCGCACCCATCAGATCCGCCGGGCGTTCGATCGCGCGACGCTAAAACTGATCGACAATCTGAAAACCGATCCGGAGATGCTCGCGAAAGCAGAAAACATTAAAAGCTATATCAAGAATGACGATGCCTTCAACCGCTATCTGGGCGAGCTGTGGGCGGACCTGCGCAACTGGTTAAAAGAAGATATGCGCAGCGAAGACTCGCGGGTACAAAAACGTATCGCCGAAGCGGGCCTGTGGTTTGGTGAAACGCTGACCGCCGATGACGCGCTGCGCGCCTCACTGAACGGCCATATGGAGCAGGCGGTGATCCGCGTCGCGCCGGAGTTTGCCACCTTCCTGACCCATCATATCAGCGACACGGTAAAAAGCTGGGATGCGCGGGATATGTCGCAGCAAATTGAGCTTAATATCGGCAAAGATTTGCAGTTTATTCGCGTGAACGGGACGCTGGTGGGCGGGTTTATCGGGCTGGTGCTGTATCTGTTGTCACAACTTCCCGCCCTGCTGACATTCCCCAATTTTTAAGGAGAAAAAATGGCTGACATCACCCTGTCTTCAACGGAGCGCGATCGCCTGCGCAGCGAGCTTGCCACCTATTGCAGCGATCATTTTGAGCTTGAGCTTGAACAGTTCGATGCTGAGTTTTTCATTGATTTTATTATTGAAAAACTGGGGCCCGCGTTTTACAACGCCGGTATTGAAGAGGCGATCAGTACGCATATAGCGTACAGCGAACGGATCCAGGAAGAGATGGATCTGAAAAAAATTTTATAAGCAGATGCCCGAAGGGAGATCGATATTCACGCAGTTATAACAGGTGATCTTTCACTCTCTCCCGTGTCACGGGGAAGGAAATCATGTCACTTATTACCGATCTCCCCACCATTTTTGATCACTTCTCTGCCGCCCGGCGGACGAGGCTTTCGGGTCATACGAAGGCGATTTACCGCCACGATGAGGATGAAGCCTGGCACTGTGTGGCAACGTTTGCCGCCGGGTAATCGTATTCTCTGCCGGCAACGTCGCAACCCGTTAAGAATAATTTAAGATTCCCGCGTATAATCGGGAAAATCATTTGTCATTCTTTTCTGTGGAGGCTCAATGTTCAGGGCCGTGACGTTAAAACAGCACCCCAAAAAGCTATTTCTTCTCCTGTTTTTGATACTCACAGGGATAATCTGTATTGGCTGGCAACTATATTCACGCGCTAACGCGGAAAGCTGGACCAGTCACCATTCGTCGCTGCGTGATTATCATATTGCGATTGACGGTAAAAAAATCGCCGGTGTGGATAACAACATTTCCTCCCTCACCTGGTCGGCAAAAAGCGATACGCTGTTCAGCACCATTAACCGTCCGCCGACCATTGTCGAGTTGAGCAAACAGGGCGAGGTTATCCGCACTATTCCCATTGATTTTGCAAAAGATATTGAAACCATTGAGTACGTTGACGACAACGTTTTCGTCATTACGGACGAAAAGGATTATTCGATTTATGTCATCACTCTCGACGCGGCATCACAGGTTTCGGTGGTAAAAAAACTCCAGATCGCCCTGCAAAAAACGCCTACCAATACCGGCTTTGAAGGGCTGGCGTATTCCGCCAAAGATCGCGTATTTTATTTCTTTAAAGAGAAAAAACCTGTCGCTATCTATCGTATTGAAGGTCTGCTCGACAATAACGATCTGCAAATCTCAGATGACAAAAATCTGCAAAGCCAGCTGGACGTAAAAGATATCTCCGGCGCGGATTTCAACGCTGAAAATAATTCACTATTAGTTTTATCTCATGAGTCAAAAAATCTTCAGGAAGTGACGCTTTCCGGGGATATTCTGGGTGAAGTATCGTTAAAAGAGGGTGAAAACGGGCTGGCGCACGATATCAAACAGGCGGAAGGGATCGCCCGCGACGGCGCGGGCAATTTGTATATTGTCGGCGAGCCGAATCTGTTTTATCTGTTTACCAAAACGCCGCCGCGTTAACCGGCAATCACGAATCGGGTGGCGGCGAAACGGTTAAGGATCAGGTGTACCAGGAACACCATCGTCAGCGTCGCCAGCAGCGCGACGGTCACCGAGGTCACGCGGTACAGATCGCTGAATACCAGATCCTGCTCCGGGTGCAGGTTCTGGCCAAACATGATGCCAATGGTGGTGATGCTGGAAAAGCCGACCCCTGCGCCCACCTTCTCCATCACGTGCAGGCGCGCGCTGAACGCCAGCCCGAGGCCGATCAGCGGCATCATCAGCAGCATGTGGCTGCTGTGATCGTAAAGCAGCAACTGCACGATCAGGATATAAAGACAGGCCAGTACCACACCTACCACGCGCCATAACGAGCTCATCACCGCGCCGCGATAGTTCATCGGAAAGAGAATTAAAATCCCCGCCATCAACGCTGAAAGCGAGTCGCTGAGATCGCTTATCTGAAAAATCACAAAGATGATGGTCGCCACCGTGCCGGAGAGGAGCGATTCGTGACGCACCCGCGCCGCGTCTTTCTCGATCAGCGGCGGGCGACCGCGCGGTTCGACGTCCGGGATCAGGTAGTTCATCAGCGCGCTCAGGCATACCGCCATTACGCTGGCTTCAACGTTCGAGAACATCAGCGTATGCCAGTCGTTAGTGGGATAGCTCATAAAGTTGAGCATCACGCTCTGGCAGACCACGCCCATCGAGCCGAAAAGAAACAGCGGCCCCTGACTCATAAAGCGAAAGCGCATCACGTACAGCGCGAACACCACCAGCGTCATGATCGCTGGCCAGCGCGACAGAAAGCCGATAATGAACACCATCTCAATACAATTCAGCACCGCGCTGAAGATGAACTGCTTCGCCACGTGGCGGTTAAATACCGGTACCAGCGACAATAGCATGATCGGATAGACCACGAAAAAGACGCCGTATTGCACGTTGTAGAAGGTGGAAACGCTGAGCGCGAGCGTGCCCGCCACGACAATACGCAGCGTCTGGCGGAAATCATTGGCCGTAAAGGTGATGTTGTCATGCGGCGTAAAAACGCGCGCCAGGGTGTTAATAGACATAGTGCAGCAGACTTACCAGATGAATTTGCAGCCCGGAAAAGAAATGGGCAAACGGGCCTTCACTGTTATAGAGCTGAACGGTAGCGCGCGCGCCGGTCGGCAGCGGCTGCGCCAGCGGTTCATCGAGCGCAACGTGGATGCGCATGCGCTGCGCATCGCGGACCCAGCGGTTGGACTGCTCCGGCTGCGAAAGCTGGCCGTTAACCGCCTCCTGTCCGGCGAGGATCCCGGCATCGCTGCTGGTGACGTGGGCGGCAAAAACTTTGCCGGGCATGGCGTCAAACACCACCGCGGCATCGGTGCCGGGGCGGGTATGGCGCAGGCTTTTCTCCCGGAAATCGGCCACGATATCAGTGTGAGCGCTTACTAACGCCAGCAAGGGCGTACCTGCTGAGGCATAAAGCCCAGGGCTGAGCTGAAGGTTACTCACCGTGCCGTCGGCCTCGGCGCGGATTTGCGCCCAGCCAAGGTTAAGCTGCGCCTCGTCCAGCGCGTTACGGTATTTTTGCAGGGTGACGTTGCGGGCGTCGTCACGTTCACCACGCTCAATGGTTAGCTGATGGATCGTTGCATTGAGAGAAGTGACCGACTGTTCGCTGCTCTGCCAGGTGGTACGCGCCTTATCCAGCTCCTGCTGCGACACGTTCTGGCTGGCGCTCAGCCGCTGATAGCGCTGAAACGTCACCGCATCGTTACGGGCGGTTAGCTGTGCCGTTTTGAGGTTCGCGCGCGCGGCGGCGATCTGCGCATCAAGCTGCTGATTGGTCAGCTGCGCCTGATGCAGGGCGATTTGCGCGGCTTCAACGCGATTAAGAAACGGCGTGGTATCCAGTTCATACAGCAGATCGCCCTTCTTCACCGGGCTGTTGTTACGCACGTGCACCGCGGCGACGTAGCCGGAAACGCGGGCGGAAACCGGCGTGACGACACGCATTACCGTGGAATCCGGCGTCAGGGGGATCCAGATATCCGCCACGATAAAGTAGACGAACATCAGCAGGAAAGAGGCAATACTCACCCTTACCCAGCGGGCAAATTTTTGTTCAGGAGTCATCATAATTATGGTTTTATCTTGTTATCTTCTTCGCGGATAGACCGCAAATTGCAGGCGATTTGGTTTAATGTGGCGTTGAACAGGTCCCTGTCCGGAGCCGGGATGTTGTGCGTAACGCGTTCCTGGAACTGCTCGATAACCCGAGTCAGCTTTTCCAGTACCGCTTCCCCGGCAGGGGTCAGCGCCAGCAGGCGTATCCGCTTATCATAAGGCGATGTGGTCCGCAGCAGATATCCCTGCTTTTCCAGCAGCGTGAGGGTCCGCATCAGCGGCGGCAGTTCAATGCCCTGCACTTCCGCCAGTTCGGTAACCGAGACGTTATTACCCAGTTGATGCAGCTGCATGAGGACCGTCCAGCTTGATTGCGTCAGGCCGGTATCCAGCACTGCATGATCGATGACGGAACGCCACTGGCGTACCACCATCGCCATGCGCATCCCTAACGGACGGCGGGCAAACAGTTCATCTTCGGTCATCGCGTCTCCTCTCGTTGCGCAGGGTAAGGTAATACTTATCAGAGTAAGTATCAAGAAACGGGAGGGTTAAGCGCATGGATTGCGAAAAGGTGGTCAGGTTACGATCGATGCCAGGCCGGGGTCGCGATGCCCGGTATTACAGCACGGAGGACAATCATCCAGCCAAATAGCGCAAACGCCCCATCGTAGGCCGGGCAAGCGCAGCGCCCCCGGCATTACGTGAACGCGGCCAAAAGCCCTTTTACAGCCCCAGCGCCTTCTTCACCGCTGGTTCCGCTGGCTGACCGTCGCGGCTGGTCACGCCGTTCAGCCATTGCCCCAGCAGCTCAGGCCGTTTCGCCAGCTCGGCACGGGCGGCCTCGTTGACGTCCTGCTTATCGTCCAGCACGCGGGCGATCACCGCGTTCTCCACCGCCACGTCAAACTTCAGCTGGCTGAAGAAACGGTTGAGGTTCGGACAGTCGCTGGCGAAATCTTTGCGCGTGACGGTATTGACCGTCGCGCTACCGTAATTTGGCCCAAACCAGGTATCGCCGCCGCTCAGGTAAGTCAGCGGGAAGCGGGTATTCATGGCATGCGGCTCCCAGCCGAGGAACACAATCCACTCTTTACGGCTCACCGCGCGGCTGACCTGCGCCAGCATCCCGCTCTCGCTCGACTCCACCAGGTTCCAGTCCTTCAGCCCGAAATCATGCTTATCCAGCATCTTTTTAATATTCTGGTTCGCCGGTGCGCCCGGCGCGATGCCGTAAATTTTATGCCCGAACTTATCGGCATATTTTTGCAGATCGGCAAAATCCTTCACGCCCGCGTCGGCGACGTATTTCGGTACCGCGAGGGTAAACTTCGCCGCAGGCAGGTTGGCACCTACCACGTTAATATCCTGGCCCGGATTAAACTTGCTAATTACCGGTTCCTGCGCAGGCATCCAGTTGCCGAGAAACACGTCCAGCTGGCCGGACTTCAGCCCCTGAAAGGCCAGCGCCACCGACAGGTTCTGCACTTTCTGCTGATAGCCCAGCGCCTTCAGCACCACGCCGGAGAGCGCGTTGGTCGCCGCAATATCGGTCCAGCCGGGATCGGACTGGTTCACTACCGCGCAGCGATCCGCTTCGGCGGCCGAAGCGTTAGTGGGCGCTATCGCCGCCGTTGCCAGCAGCAGTAAAGGAGTCAGGTTTTTTGCTTTCATCATTGCTCTCCGACGCTATTTCTATGAGGACGTGGATAGCGGGCAAAAGCCTCCTGCTCATCCAGCGTCTGATGGTTACGAATAAAACGCTGCGACGCCTGCTGATGAGGCTGAAAGTCCCACTGTGGGATCGCATCCCGGCCCGCCACGCGGGTCAAAAAAAGCCGTTTTTGCTGGCTGGCCAGCACCTGTTGATTCAGCTGTGCCAGATCCCAGCGCGATGCCACTTCTTGCGCAAACGCCTGCGCGACGTCCTGATAGCGTTCATCAGAAGCCAGATTGCGCAGTTCATGTGGATCGTCCGATAAATTGAACAGCTGAGGGACTTCATGCCAGGCACAGACATATTTCCACGCTCCACGGCGGATCATCACCTGCGGGTCAATCGCGCCCTCCGCCAGATATTCGGCGCAGGCCCCGTCCGGGCCAGCTTCCCCGCGCAGATGCGGCACCAGGCTGTGCCCGTCGAGCGGTGCCCCGGCGCTGGCGCGACGATCTTCCCCGCTTGCCAGCTCGACAAATGTCGGCAACAGGTCGACCAGCGATACGCTCTCTGCCACACGTCGCGGCGCAAAAAGATGCGGATTATGCACAATCAGCGGCACGCGCACGGCATTCTCAAAAAACGACATCTTGTACCACAGGCCGCGCTCGCCGAGCATTTCGCCGTGGTCGGCAATCACGAACACCACCGTGTTCTTCGCCAGCCCGGTCTCTTCAAGGGTATTGACGATCTCGCCAAAGCAGTCGTCCACGTAGGCCAGCGCGCCATAATAGGCGTGACGCGCGCGGCGAATGTGCTCGTCGGTCAGCAGCCCTTCTTCAAGCTGATACATGGCGCGCAGCCTAGCCGAATGCGGATCGTTTTCCACATCCCGCGCGCCGATCTGCGGCAGATCGACGTCCGCTTCGTTGATCCTGTCAAGATAACGTTTGGGGATCGCGAACGGATCGTGCGGGTGGGTCAGCGACAGGTGCAGCAGGAACGGCTGCTCGTCCGGGCGACGGGCGGCGTCATACAGCCGCTGACGGGCGAGAAACAGCGCTTCGTCATCAAAATCGAGCTGGTTAGTGCGCACACACTCTCCCGCCTCCAGCACCGAACTCATATTGTGATACCAGTCGAGCCGCCGCTCAGGATGTTTCCAGTCCGGGGTCCAGCCAAAATCCGCCGGATAGATATCGGTGGTCAGACGCTCGTCAAAGCCGTGCAGCTGATCCGGGCCGCAAAAGTGCATTTTCCCGGACAGCCAGGTACGATAGCCCTGCTCGCGCAGATAGTGGCAGAACGTCGGCGAATCGGCATGAAACTCGGCGGCATTGTCATAAACCGCGTTACGCGAGATAAACTGCCCGGTCATCAGCGACGCGCGCGACGGCGCACACAGCGGGCTATTGCAATAGGCTGATTCAAATACCACCCCTTCCCGCGCTAATTTATCAATATTCGGCGTCAGGCTGACATTATTTCCATACGCTTTTAAAGCGCTCGCCGTTAACTGATCCGCCATAAGAATAACGATATTCGGTTTATTTATAAGCATCGTTCCGCCAAAGATAAAATTAATTCTGTAACCGTGATATTTTTATCGCACGCGAATTTCGCGCTGTGAAGTCATTATTTTATTATCGTGACATAAGGTGCAATTATGGCTGGAAAATTACAGCTCCCTCATTTACAGGTTTTAGTGGTATTTGAAGCAGCGGCGCGCCACGGTAATTTTACCGCCGCCGGGAATGAGCTTGGCCTTTCGCAGCCGGCGGTGAGTCAGCGTATTCAGCTGCTGGAGAGCCAGCTGGACGCACCGCTGTTCGAGCGCCGCCACCGTGGCGTCCAGTTGACCGAGGCGGGCAACAGCCTGTATCACATCGTACGCAGCAGCCTGAATGATATCAGCGAGCAGCTGGAGCGCACGCGCCACCAGCGCAGCGTGCTGCGTATCGACACCGATATGGGCTTCGCCAGCTACTGGCTGATGCCGCGCCTTAACGCTATTCAGGCGCTGATCCCCGGCGTCGAAGTACAGGTTTCCACCTCGCCTAACGACTACAATTTTCGCGACAGCAACGCCCCGCTCACCATCTGCTTTGGCGGTGGCGACTGGCCCGGAACCCAGAGCCAGCGTCTGTTTCCCGAGCACGTGGTTCCCGTGTGTAATCAACAAATTATGCAGGCGCTGGGTGATAATCCCACGCCAGCCTCACTGCTGCATTTTCCGCTGCTGAAGCTGCCGGAGACCCGCCCTCAGCGCTGGCTGACCTGGGATGACTGGTTTCGCCAGCAGCGGTTGCAGCCCGGCAATATCAATGCGTCGCGCACCTTTAACGCCTACTCGCTGGTGATCCAGGCAGCGCTTGAGGGACAGGGTATTGCGCTGGGCTGGCGACCGCTGATCGCCCCGTTAATCGCCAGCCGCCAGTTGTTTATCTGCGGTCCGGAAATGCGCAGTGAACGCGGCTATTTTTTAATTTCATCTGCCAGTAAACCTTTATCGCCGCAGCAGCAAAAAGTGAAATCATGGCTGCTGGATGAAGCGTGGAATTTTCACTATTCCGATCTTGCTTTGCCATAATTGTTATAATCTAAGCAATAAAATGACTATTAAAAAACAGCAAAACACTTTCCGTCTGATACTTATTTTAAGGTAGGGTAGTATTGCGCCCATTAAATATGTGATTGCATGATGACAAAACCGATAATTGAACTGCGCAAGGTGAATAAATACTATTCGACCTCAGCGCAAGGTTCCTTTTTTTCACGCCGGGATCCCAACGCCACGGTGCAGGCCCTGAATGACATTAACCTGCAGATTTTCCCCGGCGAGATTTTCGTCATCGTCGGCTTGTCCGGCTCGGGGAAATCTACCCTGCTGCGCACGCTTAACCATTTGATCCCGCCGGAAGAGGGCGAGGTCACGTTTGAACAGCAGCCGCTGGCAACGCTGTCCGCAGCCAGCCTGATCGCCCTGCGCCGCCAGCATATCGGGATGGTCTTTCAGTCCTTCGCGCTGTTCGACGAGCGCACGGTGCTGGACAACGTTGCTTTTGGCCTGGAAGTCGCCGGCGTGGAGAAAGCGGAGCGCCACCAGCGCGCCCGCGTGATGCTGGAGAAAGTCGGCCTTGCCGCCGTGGCTGACCAGTATCCGCACCAGCTTTCCGGCGGGATGCAGCAGCGCGTTGGCCTCGCACGGGCGCTGGTGGTTAACCCTTCGGTGCTGCTGATGGACGAAGCGTTCTCGGCGCTGGATCCGATTATTCGCCGCGAGATGCAGTCCCTGCTGCTGAACCTGCAGGCTGAGCATCAGCGCACGGTGGTATTCGTTACGCATGATATGGAAGAGGCGCTGCGGCTTGGTTCGCGCATCGCCATTATGGAAAAGGGCCAGCTGGTGCAGGTCGGCTCGCCGGAAGCGCTGATTAACGCGCCCGCGACGCCCTATGTGCGCCACTTCTTTTCCGGCGTCGATATCTCCCGCTGGCAGCTGGCAGAGAACTACGCCGACGTCTGGCCCACGCACTAAAAAGAGAATGATATGGCTTATCCCTTAGATTTCAGCCGTGATATCGACCACGGTATTCAGGCGCTGCTGACGCACGCGGGCGGTTTTTTTGACGGGCTTGCGGCGGTCATTGACGGTTTTGCCGGTGGGCTGGAGACGATAGTGAACTGGCTCAACCCGTGGGGGCTGGTGGTACTGACGGTGGGGCTGGGGCTGTGGCGCATCGGCAAAGGCTTTGCGATTTTCGCCCTGCTGGCAATGCTGTACATCATCTATAGCGGCTACAGCGATCACGCGGCGGTGACGCTGGCTCTGACCCTTTCCTCCACGTTTTTCAGCCTGCTGATCGGCATCCCGCTCGGCATCTGGAGCGCGCGCCGGGCGACGGTGGGCAGCATCGTGCGTACCCTGCTCGACTTTATGCAGACCATGCCCGCCTTTGTTTACCTGATCCCGGTCACCATCCTGTTCGGTCTGGGACGACCGCCGGGGATTTTCGCCACCGTGTTATTCTCCATGCCGCCGGTGGTCAGGCTGACCGATCTCGGCATTCGCCAGGTCAGCGCGGCGCGTATTGAGGCCGGACTGGCGTTTGGCTGTACGCCGCGTCAGTTATTGTGGAAGGTACAGCTTCCTGCCGCGCAGCCTGCGATGATGGCTGGCGTTAACCAGACCATCATGATGGCGATGTCGATGGTGATTATCGCCTCGATGGTCGGCGCGGGCGGACTGGGTAACGACATCCTGAGCAGCATTCAGCAGCTGGATATTGGCCCCGGCCTGCAAAGCGGCATTGTGGTGGTGCTGATGGCGATCCTGCTCGACCGGCTTTCCGCCAGTCTGGCCCGCCGCCAGCGTTAAATCACAGCGTCGATAGTCGCGGAATGACTATGCGGAAGCATACTCATTCCGCTGACCGCGCGGCTATTCGGAGTAGCTTCGCGGCTGAGGAGAAGTGTAACCCGGCAACGGCACGGCGCAACCGCCGGGTTCAGGTTTTGCGAGACGGCTTCAGAAAGACGTTATACGTAGCGCTTGCCCTTTTTAGTGCTGGCCGGTTTCCCCTTGAACACCCACGGACCGTCAACGGTCAGCACCACGTTATCGCCCTTGCGGGTCAGCCACGGCGTATCTTCGCTGCCCTCTTCCGAGGTGACGCCTGCCGGACGCAGCACGATGCTGTCTTCATCAATTTCAATCAGGCCAATAACGTAGGTATAAATACCTTCGTCATCGTCGCCGTTGTTGAAGTCATACGCACACTCAACGACCTGCTCGCCATACTCCATGCGCATCGTCGGTTGCAGCGAGGCCACGGATACTGCACCGTTGCTGACCGCAGAGTACACGCTGCACACGATAGCCACTTTCCCGCCCATCAGGCGTGAAATGGCCGGATTGATCTCCACGGTTTCCGTGCCGGGTGCCGAAGCGCTGGCGGCGACCACATCGCCACCGTGGAGGATCCACGGGTACGCATCAAACGCGCCAGGATTATCCGGCGCGCAGACCAGCGACATCTGACCGTCCGGGCGCAGAATACCGATGCGCAGATCGAGATCGTCGTTATCCTCACCGTCGCCGTTATCAATCCAGGTCGCGCTGACGCGAATACTTTTTGGTGCGCCCGCGCCCTTAACAAGTGAGACTTTATGTTGGGCATCGGGTTTGGTAAGGGTTACTTTTTTCAGGCTGACCGGCGGGGTGACCGGCGCAGGCGCTTCTACCTCAATGCCGTACAGATTACATAATCCTTCAAGCCCGGAATTGAATCCCTGCCATACCGCACGCGCTTTGTTCTCGCCGTTACGCACGTACAGTTCGAGCACGATGATCCCGGTCTCCGCACTAAACGCGCCGGGGGCCAGGTCAAGCATCTGGCTACCCGCGACGATCTGCGCCCGCAGATCGTTAACGCTGGCGAACCCTGCCGCACTGCCATCCTGAGTTAACGTGACGGCAATTTTGACAATCTCCGCCGGCAAACGTGAAAGATCAAAATCAATGCAGTGGCTTAGCGTGTTTCCGCTGGCGGCAGGCGCAATAAACGTGGCGGCTCCCGAGGCGTGCTGCGGCGCGTTGAAAAAAACCATATCGTCATCGTTAATCACTTTTCCGGAAGCGGTGACCAGAAACGCCGTCAGGTTGACGTCGAGATCGGCGCTCGCGGTGTGACTTACGCGCACTTGTCCGCGCGCCTGCGCCAGAGTGGTATTCTGGCCGGGTTGTAATGATTGATTCATCGGGTCATCCTTTCCTTCGCTGTAAATTCATCCCCCGGTTTATCACAGCCGCTCACCGGAGGGAATCAACAATGTGCTGTCGCAGCCAGATATGACCGGGATCGCGATGCACGCGTTCGTGCCACAGCATCATCATGTCGAACCCGGCAATCTCCAGCGGCGGCTCGACAATTTTCAGCGTGGCGGTTTGTTTCACCAGCCGCTCCGGCAGCATCGCCACCAGATCGGTACGCGCCAGCGTCTCCAGCATCACTAAAAAATGCGGTACTGACAGCACCACTCGCCGCGACAGCCCTTTATTCGCCAGCGCCACATCGGTCGCCGCATGAAAGCCGCCGCCGTCCGGCGAGACGATGACGTGCTCCAGCCGGCAGAACTGCGCCAGCGTGGGCTGCCGTTTAAGCGCCGGATGATCGGCCCGGCCTGCCAGTACATAACGTTCAGTAAACAGATGCCGCTGATGCAGCGACAGCGGCGCGCCGTCCCGGGTATGAAAAACCAGATCGACGTCCTGCTGCTCTGCCTGGCGGACGATCTGATCCGGCCGCAGTTCCAGCACCGCCAGCCGGGCGCCCGGCGCAACGCGACGTAATTCGTTTAATGCCGGAAGGATAATCGTCGACGCCATATAGTCGGTGGCAACGATACGCCAGATGGCCGTCGCCTGCGCCGGATCGAAGGCTGCAGCGGGCGCGATGGCCCTCTCCAGCACCTCCAGCGCCTGACGCAGCGGTTCACGCAGCGCCTCAGCTCTGGCGGTGGGCTGCATACCGCGCGGGCCGGGCAACAAGAGCGGATCGGCAAAAATATCCCTCAGCCGGGCCAGCTGTACGCTGACCGAAGGCTGCGACAAATTCAGCCGTCGTGCGGCACGCGTGACGTTGTGCTCGGTCAACAGCATGTCCAGGGTCAGGAGTAAATTCAGATCCAGGTTGCGGAAATTAATCATCACTATATCTGTAATTTAAGCAATCAATTTCTACTATAGCGACCCGCGACTTATTCTGCAGCGACTTTCTCATGTCAGGTAACGCTTATGAATATCCTTATTGTTTATGCTCACCCGGAGCCACGCTCGCTGAATGGATCGCTGAAAAACGTAGCGGTTACGCACCTTGAGCAGGCGGGTCACCAGTTACAGGTATCCGATCTCTATGCTATGCAGTGGAAATCACAAATGGATCCCGCGGACAGCCTTGCGCCTGTTCAGGGCGATCGGTTTGATCCGTCGCTGGATTCAAAATATGCGTTTGAAAACGGCGTGCAGAGTGAAGATATCGCCCGCGAGCAGGAGAAATTGCGCTGGGCCGACGCGGTGATTTTCCAGTTTCCGCTGTGGTGGTTTTCAATGCCCGCGATCCTCAAAGGCTGGTTCGATCGGGTTTATGCTTATGGCTTTGCCTACGGGGTCGGTGAGCATAACGATCGTCACTGGGGCGATCGCTACGGCGAAGGGACGATGGCGGGAAAACGCGCCATGCTGATCGTCACCACTGGCGGCTGGGAGTCGCACTACAGCCCGCGCGGGATCAACGGGGCGATCGACGATATCCTGTTCCCCATCCAGCATGGCATGCTGCATTATCCGGGCTTTGACGTTCTGCCGCCGCTGGTAGTGTACCGTTCAGGAAAAATGGACGAGGCGCGGTATGAGGAACTGACCCGGCAGTTAACGCAGCGGCTGGATGATTTATGGCATACCGCGCCGCTGGCGTACCGTAAGCAGAACGGCGGGGACTATGCGATCCCGGATCTGACGCTGCGGGAGGGGCTGGCGGCGGGTGAGTCGGGATTAGCTATTCATTTAGAATGAAAACTGTATGACAAGCCCGGCAGGAAGTTCATGCGCCTGCCGGGTGGCGCTGCGCTTACGCCGGCCTACAAAACTCTGGAATCGGCTGGTATAAATGCCGGGTGGCGCTGCGTTTACGCCGGCCTACAACGTCCTGCGAGACAGGCACGCTATCTGTAGGCCCGTGCAAGCGAAGCGCCGCCGGGCAAAGCGGGCACCTTAAACGCGCGTCATTACCGGGTATCCTCGGTCTCCACCAGCAGGATCGGGATCTGCCAGCTCTCTACTTTACATTTGCTCTGGAATTTCTCCCCTTCGTGGCTTTTATTGCGCTGCAACATCGCCAGTACCTGAGCATGACGAATACCGGGAAGGACTTTCGCCCAGACCTTTCTGCCGTTTTTGGAAAACTGCGCGATAGTTGTGCCGCTATACCTGATCGTAATATCGCGTTTCTCAGCGACGACTTCCACGCGTTCCCCCGGCTGTAGCGCATTCAGCACCTTATGAATCTCATGTGATTCTTCATGCGCGCCAGCAAACCCAATATTAAGCTGCGCCAGACCGGTAATCAGAAAACGCCGCAGTTTTTCGGGACAGGTTGCCTGACTACGCTGAGGGTAAAGCGGTCCCCCTTCCAGCAGCGGAAGGTGCGGATTCTGCTGATTATCAAGCTGCATAAGCACCAGCCGGGAGATCGCACGCGTCATGCCAACATAAAATAATCTGCGCTCCTCCTCCTGGCTTTGCATGTCTTCGCCAAAGGCTTGCGTCCAGCCGCCGTCGAGGATGATCACATGGTCGAACTCTTCGCCTTTCACGCCGTGTACGGTACTGAGTAAGACACCGCTACCGAAGCGCACCTGACGGCGCTGGGCGTTAAAATACTCCTGCATAAAGACATCAAAATATTCTGCGGGTAATGCCTCGTTCCCCTGGCTGGACTCCCAGTGATCGATCAGTTCATGCAGCAATTCGTGCCAGCGGTTAGCCTGCGCCACGTCCGGCAAAGGTTCGCGTAACGCATCCGGTGTCAACGGCGTCAGCCCCTGCGCCCGTAACCATTGCTGGTAAACCACAATTTCCCGACAGGCCCGAATCGGGAAACCCGCCTCTTTATCCAGCGTGAAGCGGCACGGTATCCCGGCATCGGTCAGCGCAGAACGCACCCGGACCAGTTCATTTTTATCAATACCGTTACGCGCAAGAATAGCGATGTGCTCAAGTGGACAACCTGTCTCTATGTCACGTATCCGCTGAATTTGCTGCACAACTTCCGCCGCCTGTTGCGCACCGTCTTTGCATTGCACAATCTCAATATTGCCCTGCCCCGGCTTCACGGCGTGCCATTTACCACCACGCGGCTCCAGATGGCGGTTTTCATCAATCGTAATCGGATGCTCACCCTTCATCCGGTTCTGATTATGTTCAATAAGCTGGTTGGATGCGGCGATAATGTTAGCCGTCGAACGATAATTCCAGGTGAGGTAATGCGTCTGGGCGTCGTAGTCCTTTTCGAAACGACGAATAAAGGTGACGTTCGCCTCACGAAAACCATAGATAGACTGATCGTCATCTCCCACCGCCATCAGGCTCAGCTTCACATCATCCTCGTCGGCATTCATCCCTGCCAGCGCGGCGATAAGCTCATATTGTTGCTCATCAATGTCCTGATATTCATCCACCAGCAGGTATTCCAGTCCACCTAATAAGTGCTCGCGCTGCCCTTCCATCTCCAGGCCGAGCTGCGTCTCCTCGCCTTTTAACAGGGCGATGGCATCCTTCAGCAGACTGGTAAAGTTAATGTCCTCGTTATCCTGATTGCCGACGGTATGCCCGGTCAGGCTTAATGCCAGACCATGAAACGTCTGCACCGACACACGGCTGCCGTCACGACCTAATAGCGTTTTAAGCCGACGGCGCAGCGATTGCGCAGCATTGTGGTTATAACAGAGCAGCAAAACCTTGCGTGGATCGACCTGTTTCACACGCATCAGATACGCGCAGCGGTGGACAATCACCTTACTTTTACCCGATCCAGGACCGGCCAGTACCAGCATGTTTTGATCCAGACTGGCCTGTACGATCTGCTCCTGACGCTGGTTATGCAGATCTTCCACGATCCGTTTCCACGAACTTTCACTGGTCGCCAGATTCAGCACTTTGCGGCGGCCTTTAAAGTACAGTGGCAAAAACGACTCGGCGTCCATCGCAAAGTAGTCCTTCACCAGCTGCTGCGCCGCTTTCGGTTTATCCAGCCCCAGCTTCGCATATTCGTTCATGACGTGGATTTGCAATATTTTTTGCTGGTAGTGCTGTTCCAGCGGCTGATAATCCGCCTTTACATAGCGATGCGCTTTTTCCACGTTGAGCCTGAGCGACATCGCAGAACGGAACACGGCCAGCCCGTTTTGCAAAATAATGGCATGTTGTTCATGCAGATAAAGCAGCGCGCGCTCGGCACCTTTAATTAACCACTCTTGCTCGTTACCCGTATTTCGCTCCTGGATCAGCGGAATGATATCCACGTCCTGACGCAGATAATCCAGCACCTGTTCCAGTGAGAAAGAGAGCATGATCCTTTTAACGCTATTTTCATCGCTCGCCGCGGCCTGCTGATATAAGAAGCCAAGCACCGCGTTGGTTAAGCGGTGGCGTTGCTGGATAATTTTTTCAATTATGGACCAGCTACGGTTGATGGCGATTTGATAACTGTCCCGACTGCCGTAACGAAACTCGATTGATCCTTTTTCTCCACTTTGTCGTCCGTCCTGCGACCAGCTATAAAGCAGATTGCGCAGCAGCGACGGATGGCTGCGATCGTGGCCCTGATCGATAATTAACTGGTTAAATTTGCGCAGATGCAGCGGATAAGACACTCCCGTCTCAGGATCGGGTAGCTGCTCGCGCAACAACGACAGCATCGCGTTTTCAATTTCCTGGATCTGGCTGGCCATCACTCGTGCATTATCTTTCCCCTTCGGACGAATATGCGTAGTGAGCAACAGACCTTTGGTGATCAGCTTTAAATCCGCCATCTGGGTCAGCACCCGCATGACGTCTTTCGCTTCAGTATGACGAGCGTTACCGGCATCGTGGCTAAGATACTTTGCCGCATCTTCCGCGATGGCATCGGCACTCAGCCCGTCGTCGTCATCTGCATTCAGCAGGGCCTGCAATATGGCGTTCCATAACTGCATGGCAGACGAATTAAGATTGAGGGCGCGAATTTTTTCCTGCGCCTCCTCCAGCGAGGCAAAGGCCACCTTGCCCTGAAATACCTGGGTGATATTGTCACTGCGCTCGACGTAGCCGACCCGTTCCAGCCAGGCAATACCGGTTTTGACTTTGGTATCCGCACCGCTGTCATCGGCAGTGAAGCTGGTTTCCACCATTGGCTGATTAATCAGTTCTGCGCTGGTGGCGACCACTTCGTTTTTCTCATTCACCTTGCGTTTAATGCCGCTGAATATCTGCCGAATATCCTTAAAGCTGACTTCACTGATGGCCTGAAGCTGGAACTGTTTTTCAATATCCTGCTCGTCAAACAGCAGTACGCAGTGGGCGTCCCGCGTATCACGCCCGGCCCGTCCGGCTTCCTGTAAATAGTTTTCCAGCGAGCCGGGGATCTCCGCGTGGATCACCAGCCGAACGTCGTCTTTATCGATCCCCATGCCAAACGCATTGGTGGCGCAGACAATCCGGTACTGTCCGGCAATAAACCCTTCGAGGATCTCTTTTTTCTGCGCACTCTCCAGCCGGGCATAAAATTTCGCCACCGGCAGCGACTGTTGCTGTATCAGCGCATCGGAGATTTCATCCACCGATTTGCGCGTGGCGCAATAAATTACACAGGAGCCGGGCCGATCGTTACCGAAAAACTGCTCAAGCAGGGAAAGAATTTGACTGAGTTTGCTGAGTCCCCGGCTTTCAAGGATTTCATAATGCAGGTTTACGCGCTCCACGCCGCCTTCAAAGCGCGCCAGCGGCTGCGGGATTTTATTCTGAAAATGTGAGCAGATGTCATTAATTACATCCAGTTTCGCCGTGGCGGTGTAGCAGAACACGGGAGGAACGGGCACCTGCTGCTCTTTCGCCAGCGCCTCGATGACGCTGGCGCAGTAGAGATAATCAGGACGAAAATCGTGCCCCCATTTTGACAGGCAGTGTGCCTCGTCAAATACCCAGCCGCCGAGTTGCCGCTGTTTAATGGCATTTTTCACCGCCCGATTGCGCAACTGTTCCGGCGAGAGATAGAGAATCGCAATATCACCCTGCCGTACCTGTTCGAGGATCGCCCCCCGTTCCGGCAGGGTCAGCATCCCGGAGATCGCCGCCACGCCCTCGACGCCCGCCTTTTGCCGCAGGTTATCGACCTGATCTTTCATCAGCGCCTGCAACGGTGAGATAACGATGGTCAGTGAACCGTTGCGCTGATTGCGCACGATGGCGGGTAGCTGATAGCAGAGTGATTTACCACCGCTGGTCGGCAAAATACCCAGCAGCGAACGGCTGGCGAGTCCGCACTCAACGATATTGCGCTGGAGCGGCATACCGTCAGGAAGAGGACGAAAATCCGGCAGTTCAAAAATCCGCTGCAGATGCCGTTTCGCATCATGATTTTGCAGACAGTAAGGACAGGCGGGATCCTGGCACTTTTCCTCGCGCAGCTCACGGATGATATCGGCTGTCGCCGGAAATCGCCGCCAGACCCACGGTGGCAGCACGGAATTCCCACCGGAAACCGGTAGCCATGCGCAAGCAAACGCCAGCGGCAGCAGCTTTTGCGGCTGGCGTAACGCGTCGCCAATGACCCGGTTAAGCTGGTTCGGACACACTTTATTTTGTGCGATCGCTTTTACCAGCGTCGGCAATGCCACCGCCTGGATCGCCTTCTTGCCGGTCAGCGCAGCAAACACCTGGGCCAGACCACGGGTATTAAATTCCGTCGAGACGCCGTGTGCGAACAGATACTGGTATAGCTGAAGCTGCTCCAGCGGCTTACTTTGCAGAGCCACCAGCTGTTCCGAGAAGATTTGCAGCGCCAGCCGTGAATCATTCACCGGATCGTTAATGCTGTCTCTGACCAGCTTATAATCTTTGATCAGACGATGATAAGGATTAGCCGGGAAAGCCAGTGGAGAGAGGTAAAGCGTATCGATGATGGGTTTATCAAGCAGGATATGCGGGCGCACCGGCTGGCTGGAGAGCCACGGCAGATCAAAATCTAAAATATTGTGGCCGAGAATAACACCGGCCTCTTTTGCCAGATGATCCAGGCGGGCAATAGCATCGTCCTGATTGCCTTTAACATTCAGCGTCTCATCGGCCAGCACGGCGCCAAGATGCCTGAACTTATTATCCCGGCTTAACTCCAGATCGAATGACAGGATCCGCTGTGGATCCAGTACATCAGTGGTTTGTTCCATTAACCGACTCCATAATCTCCCGCTGAGATACATGAAATCGATAAATCTGGCCGGAGATAACAGGTTTATTTTGCAGAGATTAAATCATGAGAGGCGGAGGATATCCAGCAACAACGTGATTTGTAAGGCAAACAGAATGATTAGCATTGTTGAAGAGAGGGCTTTCATTCACAGACAGAGGGTCGTTAAACGCGAAAGCACTCTCTTCCGGCAACGATAATGCCTCTCTCACTCCTCCCGATTAAGGATCTTCTCCAGATACGCCGCAAGCTGGTGCCGCTGCAGATAGTCACTGACTTGCCGCGTCCAGCCTTCACCATTGCCCAGTACCGCGCGACTGGTAGTAGAAGCGTGCAGGTAACGGTTGTCGTAAAGATTAATCAGCGTCTGGTTCATTGAATCAACATTGAAGCCCGGCTTTTTGCGCTGCTGATGCTCCAGCGAACGCAGTATTCGCTCCTGCTTCTCAGGGTCCGGGGTAAAAACCTGCTCGTTCAGCTCGCTGATCACCAGGAATTCGGGCGGGATGCCCTCTTCCCGCGCCGCCTGAAAACGATAATGCCCGTCGAGGATCACAAAAGACGCCAGCCCGGCGATATACCAGACAAGGACGGGCGGAAGCTGCCCCTCGCGGCATTTTTTTCGCCACCACTTCAGCCGTCCGGCGTCGGTATCGACCGCGTAACGGCCCAGCAGTAAATTCCCTCCCCACCACCAGTCCACCATTTTTACTTTCTCCGGCTGGCTGAGATCGGCCATATCCTCGGCATAAAGCATCCAGTCGCAGCCCATGTTGTCGGCGCTGGCCGGCGAGCGAAAATGCCAGTTTTCCGGGGTAAACGGCTTTTTGAGCGAGTACGGGGCGCTGTCTTTCACCTGCTCCATCGGGCGCATCAGCCAGCGGCGCGCGTGCAACAACGGCGAAGGTGATTCCATTAACTGACGGGCAAAATAGCGGCACCACTCGCGAGTCCAGGCCTCACGGCCTTTGCGGAGAATGGTTTCAATATCCTGCGAAGTGACGGGCGGCAGCAGATTTTGCTGGTCCGGATGATCGGCATTAAACACCAGCCAGACGCCGGAATAGTCGTTGAGTACCGTCGCCCAGAATAGCGTCTCACCGCGCACGTTCAGCGCCATCCGGCCATGGTGACCGCTCAGCATCTCCAGAGTTTGTGCTTTTTCGCTATCGCGGACGATAAGTTCAAGGCCTTGCCAGCGATCGCTGCGGTCGAGGAAATCTTTCCACCAGTAGTGAGGCATGCAGGGGCTCCGGTTAGGTACCAGGATATGTACTGTTCAATGTCTGCCTCTATTGTAATCACAAATATCGTTAACTTATCGCTTTATGGTTTTTACTAACATCGTTATAAATATATAAAGGAGAGTGGTCATTGATAACACACTGATAACAGACAGATAAAACCATGTGTCATAAAGCGATTCTATATTCACATCCCCATAGAGAAAACATGCTACTTTGTCTGCAATCCCGTCATTAATCCAGTCTTCCGGCTTTCCCAGAAGACGGCCAACGGCGATTGAAAGCAGGATGAAGAATACTGCTTTAAGTAGCCTGAGCCCCCACAGAAGCAGGCTTTTAGTTATTGCGGCTGATTCCATTCGCGACAACCTCGATAAAACCACGTGCCTTAAGAAATCTCATACAAGGAACCTGCACGGGACTGCTGTTCATCAATGCATTCCTTATCCTGGCATAATCAGAATTATGAGGGATTGTTATGCATCCCTCCGATATGTGTCCGGGATGAAGTCTGAATAAGCCACGATGAACACTGTTTACCCATGTACTATCATCAATTTCCCAATCATCTCTATACAGTGCAAACCATTCATCACGGCCAAATGCTGCGCCATGCCACGTTTTGTTCCATCCATCCTGCACATTAGCTTTTAGCCCTGAAAAAAAACCACCTGAGCCACGCTCCACAACCCAGTATTTACCCACCGGTAATGGGCCATTTTTGAGGACATGACTATAAGCGGCTTTATTACGATAAATTCCATTTCCCGAGAAAGCCAGAAATGTACCAGCACCGTAGATTGTTAAGGGCGCAAAATCCGCATTATTTAAAATGAAATTCCCTTTAAGCATCGAATACCCATTAAAAAGTATGGTTAATATTTTTTTATCCTATACCGCATTCGGTGCTAAAAAGTGACATCTCGTGCTAAAAGATAAGAGAAACTTACAGGTCCTGAAATATTGGCTTACCGCACCTCACAAACAAACAGCGGCGTATCGACAATCATAAACACCAGCAAATCGTCGCTGCTCCTGACGACACGGGTCAGCATTTTCATATCGCTGCGGGCGGTGAGGAAAAATGCTGGCAGGTACTTTTTAAAGGCGTTAAAGCTCTCCGCGCTACTGTAATTCATCACGCTCGCGTCGTTAGACATCACCATCACGTTATTCTTTTTGAGTTCATAGTTAAAGGTTTTGCGCAGCCTTAGCACGGTAGCGCTGGCCGAATCCTTTCCGACCAGCGTGATAAATCCATCACCATTATCAAATGAAATAGCCATCCGAAAAGCGATGACTCTGTCGTTATCAACGATACTCAATCGGGCATCACAGGCTATGGCATCACGCTCTGAGCGCAAATGGCTAACGAGGTAGAGGCAAATCATCAGGAACATCAGCGAGAGTACGGCGACCGCGTAGTTAATATTCACATTTATATTCAGCATAGATCGTCCGTTCATCAATAAAAAAAGTAGAATGACTGGCAGCCGGGGCTGAGTCCTGAACCGGGTTGATTGCGGCAGGCAATCAGTGATGGATAGTCAGCAACATGATTTCCGGTGATATATACCCAGCGGCTGCTACGACAATCCACCATCGATCGCCTGATAAGCCCCTGAAAAATCGTATCGTCTTCAGCAATACTGTTAACAAAGACCTTGCAGCCTTCAATATCATTGATTTCAATATAGGCAGAGAAATAGTTTTTTTGCGGCGTGGTGATGTGCCACCAGGCGATCAGCAGCAGCAATAAGAGCCCCCCTGCGACAGCAATAGTCCTGGCGCCAGGTCTTATTCGGGACACGTTTTTTTCAGCGGGAGCCGCGGTTATTACCGCCAGCGGTGCGGAGACTTCAGCCATTTCATTGCTGGCAGGTTCAGTAGCTTTATCCAGATCTTTATGCAGAATCGTAATGTCAGCCGGAATGGTAAACCCGCGCTTTGGGATCGTCTTTATAACCTCTCTGCCACCTTCTATTTGCGCCAACGCTTTTCGCAATAGCGAAATATTCTGGTGTAAGGTATTCGCATTCACATTCATTCCCCGCGCATTCCAGACGCGGGTAAGTAATGTTTCCTGGCTAATAATCTCACCCTGATTATCGAGCAGAATTTTAAAACAGTTACTGGCGGGAATAGGTAACGTCACCATTTTATCGCCGTCAGTATAATGCAGTAAATGTGCCTGAGCATCATAGATAAGCGCTTCATTTATAATATAAACCACGGCCACTCTACCAACCTCCTCCATTAAGATAGCGTCAGACACAGTCCCCCCGTCGCTATATATCCATAGTTTCAGGTTATCTTCTGGTTGAATTAATTGGATTTAATTATATTAAAATCCCTTAATCCACTCAAACAAAATAACACTGTTCTTTGTAGCGTCATTGCATCCCCTTTTAGGTTTTCTTCATAAATCACAACAAAATCAGGGCATTGAATTTATCATACAAATAAATAAATCATTAATTTCATAAATACATGAGTGGCAAACCCGCACCGTTAGCAAGTACATTTTGAAGCCTGAGCGGGTGCTGTGCCAGCTCGCGGGATGGTTAACACGTAATAACGCCAGAAACTAACGATGCACTTCAATGCATCCTGAAAACGATATGACTAAACCTGAATACGCTAATCGTTCAGCAGGAATCTATTATGGAAAATAGCAGTTTAACGATCGTACGCCCTGTTACTGCGGCAGTGAATGAAAAATCTATCAGCCTCCGTTCAGACCCTCTGGCGCTGCCATTTATTACGCCAGCAAGCGCATGCAAAAATAAGGACATAACGATAGCGACTTACCCGTTTCCAAATACATCCTAATCCACACTTAATATTGGCGTTGATCAGGATGCCAAATGCAGAACCGGCGGTCGGCTCATTCTCTAAAAAGAGAATACCTGAAGGCAGGACGACCCCTTATTTTGATTCGTAGTCTTTCTCTCGATTAAAAGGAATATAGCATGAAATTGAAAACTCTGGCGCTTACCGCCCTGTCAGCGCTTTCTCTGAGTTCAGCCGCCTTTGCCGATACCACTGCCGTTAACGGCGGTACGGTGCATTTTAAAGGTGAAGTGGTTAACGCCGCCTGCGCGGTGGATGCCGATTCTATCGAACAGACCGTGCCGATGGGCCAGGTGCGTACCGCCAAGCTTGCCACCGTGGGTAGCACCAGCACCGCCGTCGGCTTCAATATTCAACTGAACGACTGTGACACCACGGTAGCCACTAAAGCCTCCGTGGCGTTCTCCGGCACGGCGGTCAACAGCGAGAATGCTAACGTGCTGGCGCTGCAAAACTCTGCCGCCGGCGGCGCGACTAACGTCGGCGTCCAGATCCTCGATAAAACCGGCACGCCGCTGGCGCTGGATGGCGCATCGTTTAGCTCTGCTGTGACCCTGATCGACGGCACCAATATCCTGCCGTTCCAGGCACGCTACTTCGCTACCGGGAAAGCAACCGCCGGTACCGCGAACGCTGACGCCACGTTTAAGGTTCAGTACGAGTAATTCAGCGTAATGCACGGAAGCGCGACGGGCCAGGACGGCCCGCTCTGTTTAACGCGCGCAAGGTGATACCGATGCAAAGGATGATAACCGGTCTGTTGATATTGCTGATGCCCCCGCTGGCGCTGGCCGAAGGCACGATGCGCTTTCAGGGCGTCATTATTGCTGAAGCCTGCCGCGTTGAGGCGGGAGATCGCCAGATGACGGTCAATATGGGGCAAATCGGCAGTTACCGTCTGCATTCGCCCGGCGAGGACGCCAATCCCGTTCCCTTTGATATCCACCTTCAGGACTGCACCACGGCGGTCAGCGAGCGCGTCGGCATCGCCTTTCGCGGGGTGGCCGACGATAAAAATCCGGATGTGCTGTCCGTCGGTGAAGGCCCCGGCATCGCCAGCAATATCGGCATCGCGCTGTTTGACGCAGACGATAACCTCATCCCGCTGAACAGCCCGCCACTCGCCTGGACGCGGCTATATAACGGCCCGATGACGCTGCATTTTGTCGCGAAGTACCGGGCCACCGGTCGGCAGGTCACCGGCGGCGTTGCGAATGCCCAGGCGTGGTTCGCCCTGACTTACCAGTAAGCAAAAACAATGTTGATAACTAAAGAGCATGACATGAAGAAGATGATGACGCGTCGCCTGCTGGCAGGATTGCTGATGATATTAACGTTTAGTTATGCCGCGCGCGCCGGGGCGGGCGTGGCGCTGGGCGCTACGCGAGTGGTGTATCCCGCCGGGCAAAAACAGGTCCAGCTACCGGTCACCAGTAACGCCGAAAACAGCACTTATCTGATCCAGTCGTGGGTCGAGAATGCCGACGGACAAAAAGAGAGCCGCTTTGTTATCACCCCGCCGCTGTTTGCGATGCAGGGCAAAAAAGAGAACACCCTGCGCATTATCGATGCGACCAATCATCAGCTGCCGCAGGATCGCGAAAGCCTGTTCTGGATAAACGTTAAAGCGATCCCCTCCATGGATAAGGCAAAGCTGAGCGACAACACGCTACAACTGGCAATTATCAGCCGCATCAAGCTCTATTACCGCCCGGCTAACCTGGCGCTGCCGCCGGATCGGGCCGCGGAGAAGCTGCGCTTTCACCGCAGCGCATCGCGCCTGACGCTGAGCAACCCGACGCCGTATTACCTGACCGTCACCGAACTGAACGCCGGAACGCGGGTGCTGGAAAACGCGCTGGTGCCGCCAATGGGAGAAACCTCGGTGCAACTGCCGTCAGATGCCGGAAGCACCATCACTTACCGGACCATCAATGACTACGGCGCGCTGACGGCCAGAATGCAGGGCGTCATGCAGTAACGCGCCCCACCGCTGAACTCATGCAATCGCAATTATCACCGGACGACGACGGACCGGAGGGACTATGTCACAGTTGAAATATGGATCGCGCGGATGTGTCAGCCGCCTTTATCCGCGTCCGGGACGCCATTTTATTCCGCTGCCGCTCGCGCTGCTGATCGCCTCGCAGGTCTTTTCCGCGCGGGCCGAGCTTTATTTCAATCCGCGCTTTTTATCCGACGACCCTTCCGCCGTGGCCGATCTCTCCGGGTTCGAGAAAGGTCAGGAAGTGCCGCCCGGCGTCTACCGCGTGGATATCTATCTGAACGACGGCTTTATGACGACCCGCGATGTAACGTTCAACGCGGGCGATGACGGTAATGGACTGTCACCCTGTCTGACGCGCGGGCAGCTCGCCAGTATGGGCGTCAATACGTCCAGTGTCGCGGGAATGAACGCGCTGGCGGTTGATGCCTGCGTGCCGCTGACCTCAATGATTAACGATGCGACCACCCGGTTCGATGTCGGGCAGCAGCGCCTGTATCTGACGGTCCCGCAGGCATTTATGGGCAACCATGCGCGGGGCTATATCCCGCCGGAACTGTGGGACGACGGGATCGCTGCCGCGCTGCTCAATTACAACCTGACCGGCAACAACGTCCGCAACACCCCCGGCGGCTCCAGCCATTATACGTATCTCAACCTGCAAAGCGGGCTTAACGTCGGCGCATGGCGG
The DNA here is from genome assembly GCF_029319185.1 of Superficieibacter sp. HKU1. Lineage (NCBI taxonomy): Bacteria > Pseudomonadati > Pseudomonadota > Gammaproteobacteria > Enterobacterales > Enterobacteriaceae > Superficieibacter > Superficieibacter sp. HKU1. The sequence continues at coordinate 686,443 of NZ_CP119754.1, read as the reverse complement.
CTTCGTGATAATACCAACTGGAGCTACAGCGGCGGCGGCGCATCGTCGAACCATGAGAACCGCTGGCAGCATGTAAACACCTGGCTTGAGCGCGACATCACCCCGCTGCGCTCGCGGCTGACGCTCGGTGATACCTACACCAGCGGCGACATTTTCGACGGCATTAACTTTCGCGGCGCGCAGCTGGCCTCCGATGACAATATGCTGCCGGACAGCCAGAAAGGCTTCGCCCCGGTGGTGCACGGTATCGCGCGCGGCACGGCGCAGGTCTCCATCAAACAAAACGGCTATGAGATCTACCAGAGCACGGTGCCGCCCGGTCCCTTTACGGTTAACGATCTGTACGCGGCGGGTAACGGCGGCGATCTGCAGGTAACTATCAAAGAAGCAGATGGCAGCAGCCAGATCTTCAGCGTGCCGTGGTCGACGGTACCCTTCCTGCAACGCGAAGGCCATACCCGCTACGCCGTCACCGCCGGTGAATACCGCAGCGGCAACGGGCAGCAGGACAAGCCGTCGTTCTTTCAGACTACCCTCCTGCACGGCCTGCCGGCGGGCTGGACGCTGTATGGCGGGACGCAACTGGCGGATCGCTACCGCGCCTTCAACCTCGGCGTCGGGAAAAATATGGGCACCTTTGGCGCGCTGTCGCTGGACGTGACCCAGGCCAACGCACAGCTGGCGGATGACAGCGATCACCATGGGCAGTCGCTGCGTTTTCTGTACAACAAATCGCTGACCGAAACGGGCACCAACATTCAGCTGGTCGGCTACCGCTATTCGACGCGCGGCTACTTCAGCTTCGCCGACACCGCTTATCGCCGGATGAGCGGTTATCGCATTGAGACGCAGGACGGGCCGATTGAGGTGAAACCCAAAATCACCGACTACTACAACCTCACCTGGAATAAACGCGGTAAAGCGCAGGTCAGCGTGACCCAGCAGCTTGGCCGCACCGCGACACTGTATGTGAGCGGCAGTCACCAGACTTACTGGGGCACGGACGGTGCCGATGAACAGTTGCAGGCCGGGCTGAACACCGTGGTCAACGATATCAACTGGACACTCAGCTACAGCCTGACCAAAAACGCCTGGCAGCAGGGACGCGATCAGATGCTGGCGCTCAACGTCAACATCCCCTTCAGCCACTGGCTGCGATCTGACACCTCTTCAACGTGGCGACACGCCAGCGCCAGCTACAGCATGTCGCACGATCTTAATGGCCGGATGACCAACCTTGCGGGCCTCTACGGCACCCTGCTGGAGGACAATAACCTGAGCTACAGCGTGCAGACCGGCTACGCCGGCGGCGGGACGGGCAACAGCGGCGGCAGCGGCTATACGGCGCTGAACTACCGCGGCGGCTACGGCAACGCCAACCTCGGCTACAGCCACAGCGAAGGCATGAAGCAAGTCTATTACGGCATGAGCGGCGGCGTGCTGGCTCATGCCGACGGCGTCACCTTCAGCCAGCCGCTGAACGACACCAGCGTGCTGATCAAAGCGCCGGGCGCTAAAAACGCGAAAGTCGAAAATCAGACCGGCGTCTTCACCGACTGGCGCGGCTACGCCGTCATCCCCTACGCCACCGAGTACCGGGAAAACCGGGTGGCGCTGGATACCAACTCGCTGGCGGACAACGTCGATCTGAATGAAGCCGTGGCAAGCGTGGTGCCGACTCACGGCGCCGTGGTGCGCGCCGAGTTTCGCGCCCAGGTGGGTATGAAAGTGCTCCTCACCCTGATGCACAACGGTAAGCCGGTGCCGTTCGGCGCGATAGCCACCTCCACCACCAGCCACAGCAGCAGCATTGTGGCGGATAACGGCCAGGTCTATCTCAGCGGCATGCCTGCCGCCGGCCAGGTCGGGGTGACGTGGGGTAACGGCGCGGACGCCCGCTGCGTGGCGGACTATCGCCTTGACGCGCGCCAGACGCTCAGCCAGATCACGGCCATCTGCCGCTAAGGAACCGACCATGATAATTCTGCAACGCGCGCTCTTTGCTCTTCTGTCCGGCCTCGCCGCGACGCCCGGCCTCGCCGCAGACAGCACCATTTCTGTCAGCGGCCTTGTCCGCGACAACGGCTGCGCGGTGGCGACGGACTCAAAAGAGTTTACCGTCATGATGGGCACCGAAGCCGATAAACAGTTTCCCACGGTCGGCGCGGCCACCCGGCCGATGCCGTTCAGCATCGTGCTGTCGCCGTGCGGCACGGCGGTAACGGCGGTGAAAGTGGGCTTTAATGGCCTCGCAGATAACGACAACCCTGCGCTGTTAAAACTGGCCGACGGCGCGACCTCCGCTGGCGGCATCGGCGTGCAGATCCTTGATAACCATCGCCTCGCCCTGCCGCTTAACGCCGGTTCATCGGCGCTTGAGTGGATCCCGCTGACGCCAGGCCAGACCAACATTCTCAACTTTCACGCCCGCTTAATGTCCACGCGGGTTCCGGTCACCGCCGGGCAGGTTAATGCCACGGCCACCTTCACCCTTGAATTTCAATAGCCGGAGGCTGACATGCAACGGACTTTTTCCCGCTTCCTGCTCGCGGGATTACTGGCAGCGGTCATCGTGCCCGGCCACAGCGCCGACGTTACCATCACCGTCAACGGCAGAGTAGTGGCCAAACCCTGCACCATCTCCACGCCCACCGCGAACGTTACCCTGGGGGAACTTTATACCTTCAACATGATTTCGCCGGGAGCCGCCTCCGCCTGGCACGACGTGATCCTCGACCTCACCAACTGCCCGGTGGGCACTTCGACGGTCACCGCCACCTTCAGCGGCACGGCGGACAGTACCGGCTATTACCAGAACCAGGGCACCGCCGGGAACATCCAGCTGGAGTTGCAGGACAAGGACGGCACCACGCTGAATAACGGCACGCTCAAAACCCTGCCGGTGGATGACGCCAGCCAGTCGACGCGCTTTCCGCTCAAAGTGCGGGCGCTGACGGTCAACGGCGGCGTCACCCAGGGCACGATCCAGGCCGTCATCAACGTTACCTACACCTGGGCCTGACAGGAGACCCCATGCAAAAACTTATCGCTTTTGTTACCTCGCTACTGCTGCTCGGCTGGTCCGCCAGCGCGTGGTCCTTTGCCTGCCAGACCGCAGCGGGCGTGACTATTCCCATCGGTGGCGGCTCGGCGGACGTGTACGTCACCATGGCCCCCTCCGTCAGCGTGGGGCAGAACCTGGTGGTCGATCTCTCAACGCAGATTTTTTGCCATAACGACTACCCGACCTCGATCACCGACTACGTGACGCTCCAGCGCGGTTCGGCCTACGGCGGCGCGCTAAAAAACTTCACCGGCACCGTTAAATACAACGGCGCGAGCTACCCGTTTCCGACCACCAGCGAGACCGCGCGGGTGATCTATAACTCCAAAACCGACAAGCCGTGGCCGACCGTGCTCTACCTGACGCCGGTCAGCACCGCCGGCGGCGTGGCGATCAGCGCCGGGTCGCTGGTGGCGGTGCTGATCCTCCATCAGACCAACAACAAGGACGCCGACGACTTTCAGTTTATCTGGAACATCTACGCCAGCAACGATGTGGTGGTGCCGACCGGCGGCTGTGACGTCTCCGCCCGCGACGTGACGGTCGACCTGCCGGACTATCCCGCCAGCGCCACCATTCCGCTGACGGTACGCTGCGCGCAGAACCAGAACCTGGGCTACTACCTCTCCGGCAGCACGGTGGATTCTGGCAACTCGATTTTCAGCAACACTGCCGCTGGCCTCGCGGCGCAGGGCGTTGGGGTGCAGATCTCACGCGGCGGTACCATCCTGGCGGCCAACGATACGGTGTCCATGGGCGTGGTCGGCCCCTCGCCGGTAGATCTCGGACTCACCGCCAGCTACGCCCGCACCAGCGGACAGGTCACCGCAGGCAACGTGCAGTCGATCATCGGGGTGACATTTGTCTACCAGTAGCACGATGATCCTCTCCCCCTGCACGCTGGCCGCCGGAGGGCTGGCATGGCTGATGGCGGACGCGCATCCGCAGAGGGTATACCCGCAGGCGAACGAGTTTCCGCCATTGCCCGCCCGCCGGGTGGTGGTGTATCTCCCGGACGATCCCTACTGGCTGCTGATAACCCTGCAACACGCCGCCTCGCTGCTGCGCCAGATGCGCAGACCGATGAGCATGCTGATCCTCAGCCGCCTCCCCGCCAGCTGGCTGTGGCCGACACTGCAAAAACTCACTAAAAACCCGCAGGCGCTGGCCTGCGTCAGGATGAGCAGTTCCGACCTGCCGTGTGCGCAGCTTGCCGCCCTGCTGCGCGGCGGATGCCGGAGCAGTCCGCGACTGGCGTTACAGGCGCAGCGGGAGAGGCAGTCGGGATTTCCTCATCACGAGGGCCTCACCCCCAAAGAGATGCTGGCGCTGGTGGATCTCCTCCATGGCGACAGCATCCGCCAGCAGTCGCAGGCCCGCCAGCGCAGCCATAAAACCCTCTATTGCCAACGGATGTCAGGACTCAGAAAAATGGCCGGACCGTTTCCCTCCCTCACCGCCCACCTGCCGCATGCCCGACAAATGCCGCAGACCGAAACCCCCAGCGCTTTTGAGCGCGAGTTTATGCAGGCGATCCACAGCCGCCAGTGGTATACGGTGTTTCAGCCCATCGTTAATCAACATCTCCGGCTTCAGGGCTTTGAACTGCTCGCCCGCTGGTATCGCGACGGGCACATCCTCACCCCCGGTGAATTTCTGCCGCCGATCCGCTCGCACTACGCCTGGCTGCTGTTAACCGCCTCCACGATCCAGCAGGCCGTGCGGCAGATTAACGCCTGTAAAGGCCGCTACTATTTCTCCGTCAACATCCCGCCCTGCCTGGCCAACCATCACGCCCTCGTACCGATGATGGACGCCGCCCGCCGCCAGCTTCACGATCCCGCATGGACACCCCAACTGGTGCTGGAGTGCGCCGAGACCACCGACCTGCGCCCGGATGAACAACGCGCTACCAGCCTGCTGCGCCTACAGGCGCAGGGTTTTCGCATCATGCTCGACGACTGCTTTTCCCACAGCAGCGTGATATTGCCGGTCAGAACGCTGCGGTTCAGCGACTACAAGCTGGATAAAAGCATCGTCGACGACTGCCAGCACGACGCCCACGCCCGCGCGTTGGTTAAAAGCCTGGTGTATTTCGCTGAACTGACGGGAAGCGGGTGTATTGCTGAAGGGGTGGACAGTGAGAAGAAGCTTGAGATGCTGCGCGGGATGGGAGTGACGGGTTATCAGGGGTATTTTATTTCGTTGCCGGTGACGGAGCGGGAACTGGGTGGGGTGATGGGGAGGTATGGGTGAAAAATGCTTCTACATGTGCCATATACAGGCAAGCAAACTATATGAAAGAGAATACCACTTTAAGCCACTGGCATAGTATACCAGTGGCTCCTCACGGTTAATGCTTCACGGCATCCTCAATAAACTTCACGCCTTCTGGTGTTCGTATCCAGCGCGGCGCTCGTAAGCCATCGCTGAAGAAACACACCAGCTCATACAGTAATCCGGTCAATGTCTTTTCCACCTGAGCTGAAACGCCTCCAGCCAACAGAACTTGAGTCAGTGCATGGCAGTATTCACATAGTAGTTCCGGGTCCGGTGCAAATTCTGGTTGCTGATCCGGCAGCGTATCGGTAGTCAGGCTTTCTTGCAGATGCGGCGGGATGGGATCGTACAGTCCGGGACGCAGTAGATCGAGGCAAGTTGCTAATCGCCCGCAGAACGCCATGCGCAGCGGAGGAGCACTGTTTTCCAGTAGTCCGGTTGCCAGGTGTTCGCAGTGTTCAGCTAATAAAGTGAAATCTGTGTTGGCGCTGAAAGAAGCGGAAAGTGACGGGTGAGTCTGATCGGGGATCGTAGCCATAAGGCAGCCTCCTGTAACGGTGAATTTTTCCGCCACTGGAAATGCCAATTTCACTGGTGGCGGAACCGGACGAGGTTGGCATTATCGGCGTTACAGGAAACCGACGCGTCTTGCGACGCCCCCGCCCGGCCCACCATTGATGTGTAACCGAGCGCACGACACAAAAAAAGACGCAAGCGCGTCATGTGTCGCCTGTAACTGTTTGCAGGATGCCAATCCCGACGCCTGATTTTGCAGACGTGGAGGTACGATACTGCGATTGGGGAATGGGTGCAAGGGGGATGGTTCGAAGGGTTGGAAACCGACATGGTGGTGGATGCGTTTATTGTGATCGACTTCGACAAAACCCGAAAACAATGTTTTTACTAATCCTAGAGTGCATCATGACCACCTGACCCTAAAACAGGCGTATGAAGCCTGTGAAACGAACAAAAACGCCTGGCTGAACAACAAGGCAGCACTGGCCGCCGCTGAACAGGAATGCTGCGAACAGACCACGGCAGACACTAACCACCCCGACGGGTTTTTGCAGGAGCTGCGTGAGATTACCGACATCAAAAAATGGGAAATTAACGGGGCCGCGGGGCGCTACATCCGCTCGCACGAGGCGGTGCAGCATATCAGCATCCGCGACCGGCTGGATGAGTTCATGCAGCAGCACGGCGACACGCTGGCGTCCATTTTCGCCCCCGAACTGATGGCCGTGGCGGGACAGACCGGCACCGTAAAGGACCGTGCCGTCGACCGGTCAGTGATTTATCTGCGTGAGGCACTTTCTCTCTGGCTTGCGGGCGGAAAAAAACCGGCTTACTGCGAACAGGATGCCGCGATTTTAACGGCCATCGGACTGAGGCCTGACGCGGCCTCGCGAACCGACAGTCAGGAAAGATACACCCCGGCGCAGCCCATGATTCATGCCCGCCGCCGGGCTGAATTAACTGCACAGTAGCCCGTCAAAAAAAACCGAAAAATCCCGCCATTTTTGCCGAAAAAAGTCATGCATTCACAGGGGGCATGATTTTGCATGCAAATCCCCGTATTTTTCATCTCCCGCCACGCCAGCACCGGCGCGGCCTGCGCCGTTTCATACACCTGCATTTAAAACGCCCCCTTAAGCGGGCAGGCGTGGCGGGGAGAGCATTGCGCGCAACCTCTGAGCACGTTTAGTGTTAGATGTCACAGCAGCATATTAACTCAATAATAATCGTTGAGGTTTCAAATAAATTGTTATAGATCTTAATCTGAATTATCTGCTCATCCTTAGCTAACGAATAATTTCCAAGGGGTATTAAAATGATAAAGGCATTTTTATCGCACTCAAGTAAAGATAAGGAACTTTATGTGCGTAATGTCGCTAATTGGCTTGGCAAGGAAAACATAATATATGATGAATTTACTTTTGAGGAAGGAGAAAGAACACTAGACCAAATTATGGAGGGCTTAGGAGAGTCAGAGTTATTTGTTCTTTTTATTTCCAACAGCGCACTTGAGTCCGAATGGGTCAAAAAGGAAATAACTGAGTCAAAAAAACTACTCGATGAAGGTAAAATTTTAAAAATTTTCCCCATAATAATTGACAACAATATAAATCATGAAGACCAAAGAATACCTGATTGGTTAAGAAAAGACTATAATCTTCAACCCATCACACGCGCAAGAACTGCAGCCTCAAGAATTAAGAACCATCTATACAAAATTTCTTGGCAAAAACACCCCAAACTTGAAAAAATAAGCTCATTATTTGTAGGAAGAAACGATAAGCTAGAAGAATTTGAAGAGAGAATTAACGATTACACTAAAAAGAAACCAACTGTTATCTTCGCGTCTGGTTTAATAGGTGTAGGAAGAAGGTCATTCTTATCTAAAGCGTTAATAAAATGTAACATCCAAAAAAACCAAATCACACCTTATGCTATATATTTAGACAGAAATGAGTCAATTGAGGATTTTATTCTAAAACTTAACGATTTAGGTATTACCGATCTTAAAGAAAGTGCTCTATCACTTTCAGAAAAAACCATCAAGGAAAAGCAAAAAATAATATCCAACATATTAAATGAAGCTTACAAAGCTAAAGAAACAATATTTTTCCTAGATGATGGGTGTGTAATAAATTATAAGCGAGAATTAACACCTTGGTTTAAAATGATAATTGAAGAGTATAATGATATCAATTTCCCCGTATTATGTATCGCCTCAAGATACAGGGTCAACTTTGCTAACAGGCCTCGTGATGATAGATTTTATTTCATTGAATTACCCGAGCTTAATGTAAAAGAAAGAAGACGTCTATTATCACAACTATTAGAAATTGAAAATATTGATGATCTAGACCCATCCAACTTTAGCAGCGTCTGCGACTTACTTACTGGTTTGCCAGAACAAGTAAGATTTGCTATTGAGCTGATAAAGGATAAAAACATAATACCATTTGAGAATAAACTTCCTATACTGTCAGATTTTAATAATGATAAAGCATCAATACAGCTACAAAGGTATGCCCACAACGAAACGGTTTTAGACTTTATAAGACTCCTCGCTCAATTTGAGGTAATAACATTAGACTTTATTTTTTCAATCGTTGATAAGGATAAATATCTACCTGTCCTTGAAGCTTTAATTGCAGAAAGCATTTGCGAATTAGTGGGTTCTGATGGTGAAATGATCAGATTAAATGATATCGTAAGAGATTATATAAAAAGAAACAGACTTAAGATTAATGATGAGCATAATAAAAAACTTAACTTAGTTGTTAAAGAGATAGTAAACAATGAAGATTTAACAGAAGCAAACTCATCTGTATATATTTTTACTATAAAAGAAATGCTCAAATCAGATGAGTATATTGATCCTAAACATCTTATTCCTTCACATTATTTAAGATGTATGAAAGATTTATATAATGCAAAAGGTTCATTAGAAAAAGTAATATCATTAGCCGACACAATTTTACAAAAAGAAAAGAACATGGATAATGGTGTTGTACAAGATATAAGATACTATCTATGTCTTGCTTTAGCAAAAAAATCCGATTCTAGGCTTTTAACTGAAGTTCAAAAAATTCGCGGTGATGAACATAAATTTTTATTGGGTTTTTATTACAGAAAATGCGGAAGACTTTCTGATGCACTTTCTCAGTTTGAAAGCATAATCAATGCTCCATATGTTGAGTCTCGAGCTAAACGAGAATTGGTTCAGGTTTATACACAATTAGAAGAATATGATAAAGCATTAAGTTATGCTAAAAAGAACTATGAAGAAAATAAAAGCAATCAATTCCACTGTCAAGCCTATTTTAATTGTCTCATAAATTCTCAGCATAGGGTAGAGTCAGATAATATCGTTTTAAAAGATATTATCACTACCTTAATCAACATTGATTCAGAGCAATCAAATGAAATGGCAAAAATAGCTGATGCAATGTATTCAGCTAAAATTGAAAATGATGTAGTGAAGTCAATCACCATAATAAATGACTGCATAGCAACATATCCTGAAAGTCCTTATCCATTACTCGCTAAGTGTGATGTTGGATTAAAATTCAAGTCTATACAGACACTAGAGGAAGCCTTATCCTCATTAGATAAAATGAAAAGGCGAAAAGTTGTGTCTGAACGAACACTTACAACCTATCAGGCTTATTTAATGGCTTTAAATGGTGCTGAAAATAGTGCAAATCAGATAATATCCAATGATATTAAAAAATATCCTCAGGAAGCAAGGGAGAGAATTTTAAAAAGGATAAAGGAATATGCTGGTAAAAATTAATTAAAAATATAACACGATGGAGGAAATTAAATTTTTCTTCATCGCAATCATGAATAAATTAATATCAAGTCATAATTGTTTTTTTGCAAAATCAAACGGAGTTGTATACATAATCTTATTATGATCTATATAATCTGCCCACCACTGCACCATTAAACGACGTTCATCCAAATGTTCAGAAGTATGGATATAAGCTGCACGCACATTATTACGCTCTGAGTGACTCAATTGACGCTCAATAGCATCATCACTCCACAAACCCGACTCCCCTAATGCACCACGAGCCATCGTCCAAAACCCATGCCCGCAGACCTCGGTTTTCGTGTCATATCCCATCGCACGCAACACGCTGTTTACTGTGTTTTCACTCATAACCTTAGTTGCGTCATGATCACCCGGAAAAAGCAGATCTTTGTCACCACTAATCTGCTTTAACTGGTCTAACAAAATAATCTCCTGCCGACTAAGCGGAACGATATGCTCCTCTTTCATCTTCATGCCACGGTACGAATAACGCACACCCTTAATTTCTTCTCGTTTTGCAGGCACAAGCCAGAGAAAAAAGATGTTTCTTCTTTAATATGATTAAGGTACAAATTTTGTACATGATTTGATTTTAGATTTTGTTCTTGATTTCGCTTGTTTACTGATTAGTGTACAAACTTTGCAAAAACTCATGAACAAATTTTGCTAACGCCTGTTCCAAAGTCGTGTGCTTTCTCAAAATAAATAGTCTGCTAATAATGATTAAATACAATTAAATAGCCCAAAACCTGCGCTATTCGCCCCGTCCCGGTTACTCTCTGCGTGCGGGTGTGGTGAAGTATCGACCATATCTATAGTGTAGAGTGCGTAATAGTAAAGCCTGCGACCCGCGCCCGCCATGACTTCGACAAATTTGTCTGCCGATATCGTGGCTCGCCTGTTCATCGCTGTGCTAAACCTGATTCACTCACAACACCCATTTCGCTGAAAAAAATTCCTTCATCAAAAACCAGAGAAGTTGAGAATCGCGCAGCTTTCAGCACGATTTTCAGGTTAATGGGACGCGTTCTGGAGGTCGCTTTAATTGTGATCACTGTGATCCAAGTCGTAAGGGAAAGCGTCGTGTTGCGCTTCTGGTAAAGCGCAGGAGGCTAGCCGGATGGTGGGAGGGATTACGCCGGAAATATTGTCGGATGAGGCAAAGACCAAGGTCGGGAAACGGGACACATCGCCCTTCATATTGGTGGGAAATTGAGCTAGGCTGGAGGGAAGAAGATCGAAGCGCCGAAGGTGAAGACTTATAGTCTCCACTTTCTAAGTGATTGAAAAAAGGCGGTTAAGCCTGTAAGCGCCGTCTGATGGTCTTTCTATTCACGATTTATGCAGAATCAGGCAATGTTTATGCAGTTCGTTGGGCTAATGCTCGGTACTCGGGCGAGACTCGATGTCTCAGCCACTAAGATATTTCCAAATTACCGTTGACTTTTTCTGACAGGCGCGATCCTTCATAAGACAGATCAGACGGTGAGCCAACAGATATTTCCCAGCCAGCCAGCTTACGGCATGACCCCACATTGGTGATTCTCCCCGGCGGGCGAGTAGGTGTTTGCATGAACATCCCTTCTGTACAACCTGCGCTCATTTGTTGATTATTTTGTGCGACATGTAAATTAAAGCACTTTATATCCATCTGTTTTTTATCGAAAATATTTCAATAGAAGGATTAGCAGCCGCCCGACGGCAAGGAGAAAGGCATGGGTAACGCAATGGTCGCGTTGAAAACCGCCGACGAAGTGAAGAAGGTCAGCGCGGAGCTAGCAAAGAACAAAAAGACGAACCTGTTTCGCTGCCTCTGCGCGATGCAATTTGAAAGTGCTCTCCGCTTCGGGGATGCCGTCAAATTGACGTGGGATCAGTTCGCGGAGTGCAAAACGCATTTGATCATCAAGCAAGAGAAGACGGGGAAACTTCACAAAGTTGCTATTACCGCGGCTATGCGCTCCATAGTCTAGGCTCGCCGGGAAGAAGTAGCAGACCTCCCAAAATTTGGTGACAAATATTCAACCTGTCCGACCTGAGGTCGAAGGGCCAGCAAGTTTCACACAATGCGGTTTTGACTGAATACGGGAAATACGGATGCCGTGCAGGTTTCCAGGAAGTGGGGAGCCACACACCACGCAAGAGCAAAGGCCGCATCCTCTTTGATAACGGCGCACCGCTTGAACACATCACAAAGCTGCTGGGATAAGCCAACCCGGCTTCAACGCTCTTTTACATCGGGTTCACGCAAGAGTCTGCGGACACGCTATTAGATGAGTTTTCTCTCGGGGAGGGATGGTAACGATGAAAAAAACGCATAATATCAGTTTTAACTTTGTTGGCCCTGCTGGCATGTCAGCCAATGGCGGCACACGCAGGCCGCATCACGATGCAGTTAACCGAACAGGAGGAGACCGAAAGCGGTAAAATGCTGTGCCGGTATGAAAATTCCATTTACTCATTCAGCTATGTGACGCGGAGCAAGCATTGCCCAAGCGTGAAAACCTTCGATACAGCGGATTCAGATTGATGAAGCATGTAGAAAAATCAATCGATTGATGGTTGATTTGCTGGTTTGATCAGTATCAGACGTTACAATCCCTAAAAGCTAAAATGGCTATTTTGTTGATTGAATTCATGAAAATAATTACTGTAACGGGATAAAATATAATCACTAAAATTTCTTGCGTTCCATTTTTGGGAACAAGTTGACACAGCAAATAGAGAACACTATGATGTTCCCATATTAGGAACAAATTATGAGATTGTGCGGAAGAAATCATCTGGATGAGTTAAAGAAAACCACACCAGCCTGCATTGTTTGGATCAATGCATGGGCAGCAGAGTTAGATTCAGTGGTTTGGAAATCAGGCCATGATGTTATGAACCAGTTTCCAAGCGCCTCCAGTGTGGATGGACGCTCTTTCATATTCAAAGTTGATGGTAGCAACATCGCTGTTGAAACCATCATTGATTTCAACATGTTACTGGTGCTTATTACCTCAATAAAGGTAATGTAATGGATATTAAAGTAATAAAAACAGAGCAACAGCATCAGGAGTATTTGAAGGAAATTCACTCCTTAATGTTGGAAATGCCCCCTATTCATTCCAAGGCGCATGAAGATTTGGAGTTGTTAATAACTATCGTTGAAGCATATGAGAACTCCAAGTATCCAATCGAACTTCCAGATCCTATCAATGCCATTCTTTTCAGAATGCATGAGAAAGGTCTAAAGCAGATCGATCTTGTACCCTATTTGGGAACAAGGAGCAGAGTTTCGGAAATACTTGCACGCAAAAGACCTTTGACTGTGTCGATGATCAAAGCACTTTCTATTGGGCTGGGCATTTCCACAGATACGTTAGTTGGGATAAATGCAGATAATGAGCATTTTTCTGATGATCACATTGACTGGTCTAAATTTCCAGTTAAGGAAATGATAAACAGAGATTGGCTCCCAGATATAGTTGATAGAACGAAGAAAAATACCGAAGAAATTATAAAGAACTTCATTGATCAAGTGGGTTGGCAGGCGAGTAGCAGTGTTTCGTTCAAACGGACGCTTTCTGGCGATGCTTATTCACCTGCAACAAAGTATGCGCTGTTTGCATGGGTCAGCAGAGTGGTGCAACAAGCACGTAAACGCAAAAATGCCTTAGGTATTTTCAATCCAGGTGTCTTATCGGCCAGCTTTATGCGTGATCTTGCTCAATTAAGTTGGTTCGAAAAAGGCCCTTTATTAGCAATTGAGTTCCTTGAAAAACATGGCATTGCGATAGTGATTGAGCCATGTCTAAAGGGAACAAGGATTGATGGAGCAGCGCTAAAAGACGTTGACGGGTTGCCGATTATTGGTTTGAGCTTACGATATGATCGTTTAGATAACTTTTGGTTTACTTTGTTACATGAAGTTGCCCACATATGGAAACACATTGATTCTAATGAAATTTTCTTGGATGACATGGACTCTAATACAGATGATAGACAGGAGTCAGAAGCAAATCGGCTTGCCAGGGAAGCATTTATACCCAGGTCAACATGGAAGCGAAGCCAGGCTTATTCATCCCCATCTAAAGAGACTATTGATAGCCTCTCTAGAGAGCTAAAAATTACACCTGCGATTATTGCAGGTCGGATACGGCGTGAAAGCGGAAATTATAGAATTTTCAATGATCTGATTGGTCAAGGTGAAGTAAAAGCACTATTGGTTCCGGCCTTCGATAACTAAACGCAGGAGAGTTATTATGTACCCTATATATGTACCTATTCTCAAAGCAAAAAAAGGTGAATTCACCGCTTTAAAAAAACTGAAGGCTGCATACTCTGAAAAAATAGCACCATTTTTCGAGATTCCTATTTTAGTAAGAAAACAAAAAGAGCCAAAATGGCTCGTGGAATCAACACAGCCTATAACGGATCACCTGCAAAGGACGGCAAAAAAACTCGTTTCCTCATGTCAATCTAATGCCTTTTTCTTTGACATCACGCAATGGAAAGCCGATAGTTATATTGAAACTGGTGAGCATGTACTGAGCTATCTTCACAGAGAATTATCCAAAAGCGGTGCGATTATTCACCCTGTAGTGGGATTCGATAGATGGGATATTTTAGATTACCAAATAGCATTGAAAAACTTAAATATCCCTGATGGGACTAACTATTGCATTAGAATTGATTCATCTTCGATTATCGATGATTCTTACGATGTTGATTATTTCACCGGTACTCTTGAAAAAATCATGGAGGATCTTAGGTTATCAAGCAAAGAAGTTATGATAATGCTTGACTTTGATGACATTACAAACAAATCGATTGAATCATTAAATGATCATGTTAAGCATGTTTTAAATATCCTTTCCGATTATGAATTTTCGTGCGTTATTATTTCAGGCGGTTCCTTCCCCGCATTCATAAATAAAGCGGTTAAAGATGAGAATTCATCAGATTATGTAACGAGACGGGAGATTCACGTCTGGAAATCTTTCATTGATGATTCAATGTTACCACTAATTTTTTCTGATTATGGTATCAGAAACCCTAAAGCAAAAGATGACATTATAGCCCCTAATGCAAATGGTAAAATCCGGTATACCATTGGAGACAAATTCTTTGTTGTTCGCGGCTACGCTAAAAATAAAGACGAAGAATACAAGCAACTTCATGGTTTATCTGAAATTTTAGTAAAATCCCCACACTATTTAGGCCCAGAGTTTAGTTGGGGTGATGAATGCATTCTGGCATGTAGTAAAAAAGAGATATTGGGTGGTAACACTGAATGGGTTAGTCATGACACAAACCACCATATAAGTTATGTGGTTGAAGAAATTGCTGAGTTCAATAGAGTTAGAGCAGCTAAAAAAACAGCAGCCATATAACAAACAAAATCACGCTCATTAATTTGGGCGTGATTCTTTATTAGTCTTAAAGGCCTCAGGAGCGATGGTGTAGATATCTATCGCCACTATAATCGATCTCTTTATGATTAGCTGAACTCAGATAAATGTCCGGACCTCCGCGACCATTTTCAACTCAGCCTCTTCTGCCTTCTTCTGTTCGAGCCATGCTTTGCCCTCTGGTGTCGCCAGAAACTTACGAGCGTGGATTTTACGGTTGTTGCGTTTGATTGCTGCTGCATTCTTCGCCATGATTGCCTCCAGATCGGCCCGTCGCTGGGCCGCAAAGGTAGGCTACAGAAAAGCACGGTGATAGATCCAGATGCCAAAATACCCTACCAAATGGTGCCGAAAGCAATAGGTGACCATTACGTGCCGTGTTGGGCACATAAGGAAAGGCGGAGCGAAGCGACATCCGCAGTTAGCCCTTGTCCCTTCACAGGGAGTAACGAGCCATATGTGCTCCCCTCGCATGAATGATGACGCTTTGTCGTGGCTTCTTATCAGGTAGCCGTTGTGATCCGGTGGCTGAAACCGTGGCAGCGCCAGCCTCTTTCCCGAGCTGGTTAGTCTTCCCAACATTACGCCTGTTTATTCGCTGCAACGTCATCTCGACGTGTTGCATTATGGAGCGCCGCACGAAGCGCGAGCCACATTGACAAGGGTTATGGGAAAAGGATTAGAGACGCTGGCGGCGTCTTCCGGCTTCAAAGGAAAAGCGCAACGGATAGACCAGCGACATAAAATTAAGCCGTCAGTGCTGACCGTTCACGTTTTGTACTGGGTTGAGCCTGGAAACTACCTGCCGCTGCGTGATAACATCCCAAAAGCCACTACCAAACACAGCGGCAATCGTTGGTGACATTATTCAAGCAAAAAACACAGGCAAGAAAGGCAGAGTTATTTAATTAACTCTTTGTTTCTAAGAAATTTTCCTTGATTGGTGCCGAAGGCCGGACTCGAACCGGCACGTATTTCTACGGTTGATTTTGAATCAACTGCGTCTACCGATTTCGCCACTCCGGCACGGAAGGGGATGCAGATAGCGGGATGCATTATACCTGTTGTACTCCCTCACGCAAGCACTCCCCTGCTCACCCACAACTAAACGCCGAAAAAATCAACACTTTGCCCTCGGGCACAATTCTGGAACCTTCCTCGTAAAATTCTGCAACGTGATGTAAGTCGTTTACATTTATCGGTGTTTATTATCTGATCCTGTTAGTGGTTCATGTAATCCATTCATCCATATCAGGGCAGAACATGCATTTTTATCGGGTCGAGCCGACGCTGGAGAACTACTGGCGCGGGATTATTCTGTTTGGCAAAAACGTGGCGTCGTATAAGTTCGCGCTGGCGCACGCGCTGTATGACGTGCAGCGCGACGGCAGCGATCTGATTCGGCTGGAAGATCTGGCGGTGCCGTTCAGCGAGCATCTGTGTCGTCATCTGAAGGAGGCACCAAAGCAGATCACCTCGCAAAAAAGCCAGTTTTTGGCGGCGTGCGCCCAGTATAACGCTGGGGAGATCGACCGCGATGCGCTGACGGCTATGACCGTGCGCCTCGGTTTTAATAATGTGATTGATGCCTTCCACAATGTGAATCAGGGTGAGATCGACAAACGCTTTTTTATGGACGAGCGCAAAACGCATAAGGGCATCCGCCTGACGGACAATTTTTATCGTCTGGGCGAGCGGTTGCAGTATCAGAACCTGATCCATGAAACCGATGCGCGCTGGAAGCTGGTTGAGCAGGGATGGGCGATGGGCGTGTCGCGAAATTTGATTGCGGTGGAGTATGACCCGCAGGAGCAGATGCTGTTCAGCACCATCAACACGCGCCGGACGGCGGTTACCAGCTGTCGTGATAGCCTCAATGGTTATCAGAAAGGCCGCTGTTTTTACTGCGACGCGCCGATTATGCTTGCCAGCGGCGATGTAGATTTGGCGGATGTCGATCACTTTATCCCGTGGAGCGCGAGGGAGGATATTCCCAATATCAACGGCGTCTGGAATCTGGTGCTGGCCTGTAAAAGCTGCAATCGCGGCGAGCGGGGCAAGTTCGCGCGTCTGCCTTCGCAGCGGTTGCTGAAACGCCTGCGCGATCGTAATGAGTATTTTATTACCAGCCATCTGCCGCTGCGGGAGACGCTGATCCGCCAGACCGGGAAGACGACGCAGGCGCGGGATGACTTTTTAGGCAGAAACTGGAACACTGCCCGTCTTCGTCTGTTTCACGAGTGGGAACCCGCTGCCTTCGGGCAGGATCTGTTCTGATGACGCTTAAATATTACCAGCAGCACGCCGATCGCTTTTTTACCTCTACCGTCTCGGTGGATATGTCCTCGCTGTATCAACCCTTTGTGGCGGCGCTGCCTGATGGCGCAACGGTGCTGGATGCCGGGTGCGGTTCCGGGCGCGACAGCAAGGCGTTTGCCGGGATGGGTTATCGCGTGGAGGCGTTCGATGCGTCTGCGCAGATGGTCGCGCTGGCGACGGTGTTTACCGGGCTGGACGTGCAGGAGAAGCGCTTTGATCAACTGGAGGCGGTGGCGCGCTATGACGGGATCTGGTGCTGTGCGTCGCTGCTTCACGTCAGTCAGGCGGAGTTGCCGGAGGTGATGCAGCGGCTGGCGCGGGCGCTGAAGCCGGACGGCGTCTGGTATGTGTCGTTTAAGTACGGCGACGGCGAGCGGGTTCAGGAGGGGCGGCATTTTACCGATTTGAATGAAGCGGCGCTGGAACGGCTGGTGGCTTTGCTTGAGGGGATAACCATCGCGTCGACCTGGCAGACGGTGGATAAACGTCCGGATCGTCATGAAACCTGGCTGAACGCGCTGTTGCGTAAAATCTGATACTTCCCCCATGCCCTCTTCAGCCAAGCGCCCCCTCTTCCCATGCTCTACACTTCCCATTCAACACCACACGAGGGGTAAACCATGTCCACAATTAAAAGCTATGCCGCAAAAGAAGCCGGGAGCGATCTGGAACTGTACGAGTACGACGCGGGTGAACTAAAGGCGCAGGACGTTGAGGTGCAGGTGGATTACTGCGGGATCTGCCACTCGGATTTGTCGATGATCGATAACGAGTGGGGAATGTCGCAGTATCCGCTGGTGGCCGGTCATGAGGTGATTGGTCGGGTGGTGGCGCTCGGCAGCGATGCGCAGGACAAGGGCCTGAAAGTAGGTCAGCGCGTGGGGATCGGCTGGACGGCGCGTAGCTGCGGGCACTGCGATGCCTGTATCAGTGGCAATCAGATTAACTGTCTGGAAGGCGCGGTGCCGACCATTTTAAACCGGGGCGGTTTTGCCGATAAGCTGCGCGCGGACTGGCAGTGGGTTATTCCCCTGCCGGAGAGTATTGATATTGAGTCGGCGGGTCCGCTGCTGTGCGGCGGGATCACCGTGTTTAAGCCGCTGCTGATGCATCATGTGACGGCCACCAGCCGCGTCGGGGTAATTGGGATTGGCGGGCTGGGACATATCGCCATTAAGCTGCTGCATGCGATGGGCTGTGAGGTGACGGCGTTCAGTTCTAATCCGGCGAAAGAGCAGGAAGTACTGAAAATGGGCGCGGATAAGGTGGTGAACAGCCGCGATCCGGAGGCGCTGAAGGCGCTGGCGGGTCAGTTCGATCTGATTATTAATACCGTGAACGTCGATCTGGACTGGCAGCCGTATTTTGAAGCGCTGGCGTATGGCGGTAATTTCCACACGGTGGGCGCGGTGCTGAAGCCGCTGCCGGTACCGGCGTTTACCCTGATTGGCGGGGACCGCAGTATCTCGGGGTCGGCGACGGGTACGCCGTATGAGCTGCGTAAGCTGATGAAGTTTGCCGGTCGGGCGAAGGTTGCGCCGACGACCGAGGAGTTCCCGATGTCGCAGATTAACGAGGCGTTGCAGCACGTGCGCGAGGGAAAAGCCCGATATCGCGTGGTGTTGAAGGCGGATTTTTAAGGGCAAGGTTCCGGCTTTGGGCGCGTAACTGCCGGGCGGCGCTTTGCTTGCACCGGCCTACAGCCAGGAGTGGTTGAGCGAGCGTGAGTAACTGGCCGGGGTAAATGCCCCGGCCTTTTTATTAACCTTTTACCAGCGCGGCGAAGACGTCGGCGACCGCGACGGCACCGGGGTCGGTGACGCCGTCGAGGTTCTGACTGTTAACGTAGGATGAGCGTCCTGCGCCTGCCTTCTGCATGGTTGCGGTGTTGTCAGCGCCCTGCTGCGCGGCTTTGGCGGCGGCCTGAATATCGCCTTTGCGCAGCGCGTCCAGCGCCGGTTGCAGGGCGTCGATCAGCGTTCGGTCGCCCAAATCCGCCCCACCGTAATGCTTCATCTGCTTCAGTCCGGTGAGCAATGCCTCCGGTAGCGCGGTACCATCCTGTACTGCCTGCCCGGCGGCGGTGAAGAAGATCGACATCAGTACGCCGCTGGAGCCGCCCATCACCGTGGCCAGCCGCTCGCCGACCAGTTGCAGAAGCTGGGCGGGGTTGTTGAGCGGCAGTTTGCCCTGCTCCAGCAACTGCGCGATGTCGCGCGCGCCTTCGGCGAAGGTTGAGCCGGTATCGCCGTCGCCCACTTTAGCATCCAGCGCGTTAAGGCGGTTCTCAAGGTCGATCAGCGTTCGGGTGACGGTGGCAACGATCTGTTTTACCCGCGGGTTGTCCGACGGTTCGGTCTCTACGCTGTCATGAATTTTGGTATGCGGCGCGGTTTTTAACGGCGCGAAGGCCACCGGATTTTGCCAGCCGACGGTCTCGACGCTGGCGTTGAGCGCCTGCTCAACGCGCTCGTTAAGACGCAGCAGCGAGAGCGAAAAGCCTTTCATGTCCAGCGAGCTGACCAGCGGCGCGGGGCCGATCAGATATGCAATCCGATCTTTTAACGCCGAGTGCGCCAGCTCTTTGGTGAGCAGCGCCATCTCCAGCGCCGAGACGCCACCGAGGTTGTTTATCAGGACGGCAAAGCGGCCCTCGCCCGCCTGTTCACGCAGCGGAGCGACAAGCGCGTCGATGATGGCTTTGCTGTTATGCGTGTCGAGGGTGGACGCGCCCGGCTCGCCGTGAATGCCCAGTCCCAGCTCGGCCTGGCCTGCCGCAATGCGGCCTTCTTCATCTTCGCTGCCCGGCAGGTTGCAGGTCTGCATTGCCACGCCAAGGCTGTACAGGTTATCGCAGGTCTCCTGCGCGATGTCGCGCACTTCGTTCAGGCTTTTGCCCTGTTCAGCGGCGTAGCCAGCGATTTTATGCACCAGCGCCGTTCCGGCAATGCCGCGCGGCTGTTTATTGTCCGGCAGGGCGATGTCGTCGGCGACGATCACCATCTCGACCTTCAGGCCGTGGCGTTTGGCTTTCTCGGCGGCGAGGCCAAAGTTAAGGCGGTCGCCGGTGTAGTTTTTGACAATCAGCAGGCAGCCACGATCGCCGGTGACGGCGACGATGGCGTTCAGAACCGCATCGACGCTCGGCGAGGCGAAGAGGTCGCCGCAGACGGCGGCGGTGAGCATTCCTTTACCGACAAACCCGGCGTGAGCAGGTTCATGGCCGGAGCCGCCGCCGGAGATCACCGCCACGCGGCTTTTATCCCAGTCGGCACGGGCGACGACGCGGATCGCCGGGTCAATGTCGAGGCGAACAAGGTTGGCGTGAGGAGCGGAGAGAACAATCCCTTCGATGGCGTCGTTGACCAGCTGTTTGCGGTCGTTAAAAAAGAATCTGGACATAATTTCCCTGAAATAAGTGGAACACAGGGAAAGCATAGTTCGCGCAGCGGGATAAACCGAGAAAAGCGGAAAATCCCTTCACCCGCGAGCGGATGAAGGGAGAGGCGTCAGGCCCGTTTCATCATCAACAGCAGACTGATGACGAAGAACAGCGCGCTGGGCAGCAGTGCGCCGAGGATCGGCGGAACGTTATAGAGCGGCGTTAACGGCCCAAATACCTGGTCCAGCACGTAGAAGAGAAAACCGAAGCTGATACCGGTGACAACGCGCATTCCCATCGGCACGCTACGTAGCGGGCCAAAGATAAACGACAGCGCCATCAGCATCATGACCGCCACCGACAGCGGCTGGAAGATCTTACTCCACATCTTAATCTCATAGCGTTTCGCATCCTGTCCGCTGGACTGCAGATAGTGGCTGTAGCTATAGAGACCGCTGATGGAAAGCGCGTCTGGCTCCAGCGCCACCACGCCCAGTTTGTCCGGCGTGAGGTTGGTTTTCCAGGTGCTGCTGACGGTCTGGGTGCCGGTGATCTGCTTCGGATCTTTCAGATTGGATTCATCGACCTGCGACAGATTCCACTGGCCGCGGTCTTTGTCGAATTTCGCCGAGGCGGCGTAGCGCACCGACTGCAGGCGACGCTGGTCGTTGAAGGCGTAAATGCTCACGCCGCCCAGTTCATCGTCACCTTTAATGCGTTCGATATAGACAAAGTCGTTGCCGTCTTTCGCCCATAAACCCTGCTGCGTTGACAGCAGCGAACCGCCGTACATCGCCTGCGCGCGGTAATTACGCGCCATCTGCTCGCCCTGCGGGGCAACCCATTCGCCGATAGCCATGGTCAGCAGTACCAGCGGGATAGCGGTTTTCATTACCGACAGCGCCACCTGGAGCCGGGTGAAGCCGGAAGCCTGCATCACCACCAGCTCGCTGCGCTGCGCCAGCATCCCCAGCCCCAGCAACGCGCCAAGCAGCGCCGCCATCGGGAAGAAGATCTGGATGTCTTTGGGCACGCTGAGGATGGTAAACATCCCCGCGCCCAGCGCGTCATAGCTCCCCTGCCCGGCTTTTTTCAGCTGGTCGACAAACTTGATGATGCCCGAGAGCGACACCAGCATGAATAACGTCATCATGATGGTGTTAAAAATGGTCTTACCGATATAGCGGTCAAGTACGCCAAATGCCTGCATTATACCGCTCCTTTACGCGTGAAACCGGCACGCAGACGGCGCATCGGCACCGTATCCCACAGGTTCAGGGCAACGGCACCCGCAAAGTAAAGCAGGTTCACCGCCCACATCCAGATCATCGGGTCCAGCTTGCCTTTGCTGCCGTTGGATTTTAGCGAGGTCTGTAACAGGAAGAAAATCAGATACAGCAGCATTGCTGGCAGCATCGACAGCACACGCCCCTGACGCGGATTGACCACGCTGAGCGGGACTACCATCAGCGCCATGATGAATACGGTCGCCACCAGGGTGAGACGCCAGTGCAGTTCAGCGCGCGCCCGATCGGTGTCGGTGTTCCACAGGGTACGCATATTCATCTGATCGGTATCATCAGGATCAAGCGTCACCGCCTGGTGTCCGATAATCGCCTGGTAGTTCTGGAAATCGATAATACGGAAGTCGCGCAGCATCGCGGTGCCTTCGAAGCGGGTACCTTTGTTTAAGGTCACGCTCTGGGAGCCGTCTTTATGCTGAGCCATCTGGCCCGAGTCCGCGACCACGACAGAAGGACGCGCGTTGCCTTTTGGCCGCAGCTGGGCGAGGAATACGTCGTGGAAACTGCTGCCGCTGACGCTCTCAATAAACAGCACCGAGTTGCCATCGGTGGCCTGCTGGAACTGGCCCTGCGCCAGCGCCGCCATGCCGGGGTTGGCTTTGGCGTCGGCGAGCACTTCATCCTGATGACGGGAGGACCACGGCCCCGCCCACATCACGTTGACCGCCGCAACAATGGCGGTGAACAGCGCCAGGATCATGGCTGCTTTCACCAGTACGGCTTTACTGAGGCCGCAGGCGTGCATCACCGTAATTTCACTTTCGGTATAAAGTTTGCCCAGCGTCATCAACAGCCCGAGGAACAGGCTGAGCGGCAGGATAAGCTGCGCCATTTCAGGCACGCCCAGTCCCAACAGTGAGAGCACCAGGTTTGTTGGGATTTCGCCGTCAACCGCCGCGCCCAGAATTCGTACCAGTTTCTGACAGAAGAAGATCAGAAGCAGGATGAAAAGGATCGCCAGCTGGCTTTTGAGCGTCTCCCGCACCAGATATCTTATGATTATCACTTTAAATACGCCTGTAAAAACCCGTCTTTTTGCTGGAAAATCGCTTGTTTCATGGCTTAAACGTCATTTATGCTCTTGAGTCGTTGAAAACATCGCTAAGATAGTTTTACTTAGCAGTATGGTCGCTTCAGAAACGCTCTGAGGTGTTTAAACCGTCACAGTAAGATTATCACGAAGTCACCGCAACAGCGGACATGAGTTACGAAAGCTTGCAATTCTATCCGCAGCTTCCGCTGTTGTCTTTAAGATTCAGGAGCGTAGTGCATGGAGTTCAGTGTAAAAAGCGGTAGCCCGGAGAAACAGCGGAGCGCGTGTATCGTCGTGGGCGTCTTTGAACCGCGCCGCCTCTCCCCGATTGCCGAGCAGCTCGATAAAATCAGCGACGGCTATATCAGCGCGTTGCTGCGTCGCGGCGAGCTGGAAGGTAAACCGGGGCAGACCTTGCTGCTTCATCATGTGCCGAACGTCCTGTCAGAACGTATTCTGCTGATCGGCTGCGGCAAAGAACGTGAGCTGGATGAGCGCCAGTATAAGCAGGTGATCCAGAAAACGATCAACACCCTTAACGATACCGGTTCAATGGAAGCGGTCTGTTTCCTGACCGAACTGCATGTGAAGGGGCGCAATAACTACTGGAAAGTGCGTCAGGCGGTAGAGACGGCGAAAGAGACGCTGTACAGCTTCGATCAACTAAAGACCACCAGAAGCGAGCCGCGTCGTCCGCTGCGCAAGCTGGTGTTCAACGTGCCGACCCGCCGCGAGCTGACCAGCGGCGAGCGTGCCATTCAGCACGGTCTGGCGATTGCCGCCGGGATCAAGGCCGCAAAAGATCTCGGCAATATGCCGCCGAATATCTGTAACGCCGCCTACCTCGCCTCCCAGGCGCGCCAGCTGGCGGACAGCTACAGCAAAAACGTTATTACTCGCGTGATTGGCGAGCAGCAGATGAAAGAGCTGGGAATGCACTCTTATCTGGCGGTCGGCGCGGGTTCGCAGAACGAGTCGCTGATGTCGGTGATTGAGTACAAGGGCGATGCCTCCGAAGACGCGCGTCCCATCGTGCTGGTGGGTAAGGGGCTGACCTTCGACTCCGGCGGTATCTCCATCAAGCCATCCGAAGGGATGGACGAGATGAAGTATGACATGTGCGGCGCAGCAGCAGTGTACGGCGTGATGCGGATGGTAGCGGAACTTCAGCTACCGATTAACGTCATCGGCGTGCTGGCAGGCTGTGAAAATATGCCTGGCGGCCGCGCGTATCGTCCGGGCGACGTGCTGACCACCATGTCCGGTCAGACGGTCGAGGTGCTGAACACCGACGCCGAAGGCCGTCTGGTGCTGTGCGACGTGCTGACCTACGTTGAGCGTTTTGAGCCGGAGACGGTGATTGACGTGGCGACGCTGACTGGTGCCTGCGTGATTGCCCTGGGCCATCATATTACCGGGCTGATGTCGAACCACAACCCGCTGGCGCACGAGCTGATTGGCGCATCCGAGCAGGCAGGCGATCGCGCGTGGCGTCTGCCGCTGGCCGATGAGTTCCAGGAGCAGCTGGAGTCCAATTTTGCGGATATGGCGAATATCGGCGGGCGTCCTGGCGGCGCAATTACCGCCGGTTGCTTCCTGGCGCGTTTTACCCGTAAATATAACTGGGCGCATCTGGATATCGCCGGTACCGCCTGGCGCTCCGGTAAAGCCAAAGGCGCGACCGGTCGCCCGGTCGCGCTGCTGTCGCAGTTCCTGTTGAATCGCGCCGGGTTTAACGGCGACGAGTGATGCACCATGCCGGGTGGCGGCTTCGCCTTACCCGGCCTACAAACGGCACCAAATCCCAGGCCGGGTAAGCAAAGCGCCACCCGGCATTAAAAACACCAGACCCGGCCTTCACCGGTAACGTCATCACAAGAAGCCCTATATGAAAAACGCAACGTTCTACCTTCTGGACAACGACACCGCCGCCGACGGCCTGAGCGCCGTGGAACTACTGGTGTGTGAGATTGCCGCAGAACGTTGGCGCAGCGGCAAGCGCGTGCTGATCGCCTGCGAAGATGAGCAACAGGCGATCCGCCTTGATGAAGCGCTGTGGGCGCGCCCGGCGGAAAGCTTTGTGCCGCACAATCTGGCAGGTGAAGGCCCGCGCGGCGGTGCGCCGGTCGAGATTGCCTGGCCGCAGAAGCGTAACAGCAGCCCGCGCGATATCCTCATCAGCCTGCGGACAAACTTCGCAGATTTTGCCACCGCTTTCACAGAAGTGGTAGACTTCGTCCCTTATGAAGACTCTTTGAAACAACTGGCACGCGAGCGCTATAAAGCCTACCGCGTGGCTGGTTTTAACCTGAATACGGCAGCCTGGAAATAATGGAAAAGACATACAACCCGCAAGATATCGAACAGCCGCTTTACGAGCAGTGGGAAAAGCAGGGCTATTTCAAACCCAACGGTGATGAAAGCCAGGAAAGCTTCTGCATCATGATCCCGCCGCCGAACGTCACCGGCAGCTTGCATATGGGTCATGCTTTCCAGCAAACCATCATGGACACCATGATCCGCTACCAGCGCATGCAGGGTAAAAACACCCTCTGGCAGGCGGGCACGGACCATGCAGGCATCGCCACCCAAATGGTGGTTGAGCGTAAAATCGCCGCCGAAGAAGGTAAAACCCGCCACGACTACGGTCGCGATGCCTTCATCGATAAAATCTGGCAGTGGAAAGCAGAATCCGGCGGCACGATTACCCGCCAGATGCGCCGTCTCGGCAACTCCGTGGACTGGGAGCGCGAGCGCTTCACCATGGACGAAGGCCTTTCCAATGCCGTGAAAGAAGTCTTTGTCCGCCTGTACAAAGAAGATCTGATCTACCGCGGTAAGCGTCTGGTCAACTGGGACCCGAAACTGCGTACCGCCATCTCCGATCTGGAAGTGGAAAACCGTGAGTCGAAAGGCTCCATGTGGCACATCCGCTATCCGCTGGCCGACGGCGCGAAAACCGCCGACGGGAAAGATTACCTGGTGGTCGCCACCACCCGTCCGGAAACCCTGCTCGGCGATACCGGCGTGGCGGTAAACCCGGAAGATCCGCGTTATAAAGATCTGATCGGCAAATTCGTGGTGCTGCCGCTGGTTAACCGCCGCATTCCGATTGTCGGCGACGAGCACGCCGATATGGAAAAAGGCACCGGCTGCGTGAAAATCACCCCGGCGCACGACTTCAACGACTACGAAGTCGGCAAGCGTCATCAGTTGCCGATGATCAACATCCTGACCTTTGACGGCGATATCCGTGAAAGCGCGCAGGTGTTCGATACCAAAGGCGAAGAGTCTGAGGTTTATGCCAGCGATATTCCGGCAGAGTTCCAGAAGCTGGAGCGTTTTGCCGCACGTAAAGCGATGGTCGCCGCCGTTGATGCCCTCGGTCTGCTGGAAGAGATCAAACCGCACGATCTGACCGTCCCGTACGGCGACCGCGGCGGCGTGGTTATCGAACCGATGCTGACCGACCAGTGGTATGTTCGCACCGACGTACTGGCGAAACCGGCGGTTGAAGCGGTTGAGAATGGCGATATTCAGTTCGTACCGAAGCAGTACGAAAACATGTACTTCTCCTGGATGCGCGATATTCAGGACTGGTGTATTTCCCGTCAGCTGTGGTGGGGACACCGTATCCCGGCGTGGTACGACAACGACGGCAACGTCTACGTGGGCCGCACCGAAGACGACGTGCGTCAGGAAAACAACCTGAGTGCCGACGTTGCCCTGCGTCAGGACGAAGACGTGCTGGATACCTGGTTCTCCTCTGCGCTATGGACCTTCTCCACCCTCGGCTGGCCGGAAAACACCGACGCCCTGCGTCAGTTCCACCCCACCAGCGTGATGGTCTCCGGCTTCGACATCATCTTCTTCTGGATCGCTCGCATGATCATGATGACCATGCACTTCATCAAAGATGAAAACGGCAAGCCGCAGGTACCGTTCCATACCGTCTACATGACCGGCCTGATCCGCGATGATGAAGGGCAGAAGATGTCCAAATCCAAGGGCAACGTGATCGACCCGCTGGATATGGTTGATGGTATCTCCCTCGCGGATCTGCTGGAAAAACGTACCGGCAACATGATGCAGCCGCAGCTGGCGGACAAAATCCGTAAACGCACCGAGAAGCAGTTCCCGAACGGCATCGAGCCGCACGGCACCGACGCCCTGCGCTTCACGCTGGCGGCGCTGGCCTCTACCGGCCGCGATATCAACTGGGATATGAAGCGTCTGGAAGGTTACCGTAACTTCTGTAACAAGCTGTGGAACGCCAGCCGTTTTGTGCTGATGAACACCGAAGATCAGGATTGCGGTTTCAACGGCGGCGAAATGACGCTGTCGCTGGCGGATCGCTGGATCCTGGCAGAGTTCAACCAGACCATCAAAGCGTACCGCGAGGCGCTGGATAGCTATCGCTTCGACATCGCGGCAGGCATCCTGTATGAGTTCACCTGGAACCAGTTCTGCGACTGGTATCTGGAGCTGACCAAGCCGGTGATGAACGGCGGTTCTGAGTCTGAACTGCGCGGCACGCGTAATACCCTGGTGACCGTGCTGGAAGGTCTGCTGCGCCTGGCGCATCCAATCATCCCGTTCATTACCGAGACTATCTGGCAGCGCGTGAAAGTGATTTGCGGTAACACCGGCGACACCATCATGCTGCAACCGTTCCCGCAGTACGACGCGGCGCAGGTCGATGAAGCAGCGCTGGCCGATACCGAGTGGCTGAAGCAGGCGATCATCGCGGTGCGTAACATCCGTGCGGAGATGAACATCTCCCCGGGTAAACCGCTGGAACTGCTGCTGCGCGGCGCGAGCGCCGACGCAACCCGTCGCGTGAACGATAACCGCAGCTTCCTGCAAACCCTGGCGCGTCTGGAAAGCATTACCGTGCTGCCTGCTGATGATAAAGGTCCGGTTTCGGTCACTAAAATCATCGACGGTGCCGAGCTGCTGATCCCGATGGCGGGGCTTATCGACAAAGAGGCCGAACTGGCACGTCTGGCGAAAGAAGTGGCGAAAGTCGAGGGTGAAGTGAGCCGTATCGAAGCCAAGCTCTCCAATGAAGGCTTTGTGGCGCGCGCACCGGAAGCGGTGATTGCCAAAGAGCGCGAGAAGCTGGAAGGATATGCCGAAGCGAAAGCGAAGTTGATTGAGCAGCAGGCAGTAATTAGCGCGCTGTAAGCCCGCTCTGCCCGGCGGCACTTCGCTTGCGCGGGCCTGGAGGCATTAATATTAAGGGTTTTGTAGGCCGGGTAAGCGCAGCGCCACCCGGCATGCTTCCACGGAGTAACGCCTGACAACACGCAGAGGCCGGAATACGTTCCGGCCTTTTTTATCGTTACAGGAATGGTAAAGTGGGCATCATACCGCGCGACACTTTCGCCAGAACGTCTGTATCCGCTTGCTGATCATTGTTCTCTAACGTCAACGCATCCAGATCGCCAATCACATACGTATTTTCGGCCTGCCAGGAGAGCATCCACATTTTCAGCAATGGATAGGCCAGCCCGCCGGTAATACCAGAAACCACCACTAATGCACACATCCGATAGAGCATGCCAAAATAGGTTAATGTCGAGCGAAAGCGAACACGCCCGTCGGCCAGTGAAAGTCGGCTCATAAAGTGGTTACGCAGGGCGACGGTTAAATAACTGGTGCTTATCGCGATACCAAAATAATAAATCACCTGCGCGATAATCCTCTTGCGCAGCCCCTCAAAAACCTCGCTCATGTCGCCAGTCGCGTAAATGGAAAAGCCACGTATTTCATCCACAATCTGATCGTATATGATATACCCCGCTACACCTAAAAACGGGATAATGGTGATAAACGCCAGAATGGCGAATTTGATACAATAAACGGTGTCCAGCTTGACGTCGAAGCGATGCACCCCGAAGCTGATATTATTCCAGATAAACGGCATTATTTTGCTGAACAAGAAACCATTAAAAATACCGATGGCCGCTACCGCTATCAGCGCCAATACAATGCCCGATATAATTGCCCCACTATCACTACCTGTCGGGCAAAGTTTAGCAATAATCATTACACACAGGACTAATCCTATAGCCATCGCAACAGGTAACCCTACCATGATTAACCAGAATCTTTTCATCGAACATGAAAAGCCGAAATGCACGCCGTTCAGAGAAGTCATCATGGCCTGGTAGCGCATCCCTTTCACGACCATAAAGGGGAGAAGAATAAACAAGGCTATAAACAGCACAATGCCAATAAAGGGAATTCTCATCGCCATTGACATTATCACGGAGAAATATATCGCCAGCAAAAACAGGCAGCTCCCAAATATGTTGCCGCCTGTCACCCCATAAGTAAAACTCTGCCCATTGACTTCCATATTAGCGTAAATATAACGGCGACATTTCATTAATGCCCAAGGCGTATAAATACCTAACGTGATAAGACAAAGTAAAACATTCACCAGGCATATAAGGAAATAACTACCCCCGTCGCCGTGAAACACAAACGGATGACTCTGAGTATCCATGCCATCAATAACTTTTGCCATAAAACATCCCTAAATTAACAAATCCATAAATAAATAATACTAAAAGAACCGTTAAATCTGCTGTATTACAATACCCTTTAACCATCATCAATGACAAAATTTTTTCATGCCCTATAAGTCGCTTGCGCCGCATTAGAGAGAATGGTATTAAATAAATGTATAAGTATGATATGTGCAATTGGGTAATGTTATGAATGTAGTCAGCACGCTCGCGCTGCGCCGCCTGACGGCTCAGGATAACCCGGCGATTGCCGCCGTTATCCGTCAGGTTTCCGCCGAATACGGCCTCACCGCCGATAAAGGCTATACGGTAGCCGATCCGAATCTGGATGAACTGTACCAGCTGTATAGCCAGCCGGGCCACGCCTATTGGGTCGTTGAGCAGGATGGTAACGTCGTGGGCGGTGGCGGTATTGCACCGCTGGCCTGTAGCGAGCCGGATATCTGTGAATTACAGAAGATGTATTTTCTGCCCTCGATTCGCGGTCAGGGGCTGGCGAAAAAGCTGGCGCTGATGGCAATGGATCATGCCCGCGAGCAGGGGTTTACACGCTGCTATCTGGAAACCACCGCCTTCCTTAAAGAAGCGATAGGGCTATATGAAAAGCTCGGCTTCCGGCATATTGACGGTCCACTGGGCTGCACCGGTCATGTGGATTGTGAAGTTCGGATGCTGAAAGATCTTTAAACAGCCTTTATTCTCTTTGTACGGGATATACATGCCCGTGACGTTATTTTAATCTGGATAAAAGAGAATAAAAAACGGCGGGCCTGAGATAGTGTTATACAGGCCCGACAGAATTAATTCGATGAATCAATTGCAAAACGAATTACGCCCGCCGCTTTATCCTGCGGCAGCGTCAGGACGCCATTCCATAAATCCTGCACGATATTACAGGTGATTTTCTCTTTGCCGACGCCGCTGGCCGGAGCAGACATAATGGCCAGATCCTGACCGTATTTTTCACTCAGCTTTTGCGCGACCGGTTTAATATCCTGCTGCGCATGTTCCCGCTCCTGCGGCGTCACGGTATGTTTGTTCGGCCCCATAGCGGCGCGCATCATGGCGGCATCAATCTCCATGCGGCGATGGAACATCTCCTGCGGCAGGATGCGTATCGGGTTAATTCCCCCCTTCACGTCCGGAAACAGGAAACGGTAGCAGTCATCATCGCTGACTTTTTGCACGGCGGCGGTCTGCTCCATGTTGATTTTCATGTAGGCCACCACATTTTCATCCGGCGCCGTTTGCAGACGCTGCATTTGCAGGTTCAGCACCTGCGGCTGGATCGCATCGACAATCTGCTGCTCGGTTTTACCTTCTTTTTGCATGGTCAACGCGCGGGTACGAATCGACTCCCAGAGCTGCGGCTCCTGCTCTTTCAGCACCTGATATGTCGGCATGGTACTGACAATCGCGTCGAATTGTTCATCGTCATTTTTAGCCGGGGAGCGGTGGGCGAGCCAGGCAAAAGCCATAAACGAGATAACGCCTGCCAGCAGTGCGGTTGACCATTTTTTCATGTGTTGTCCTGTGTCGTCAGACCGGGACACCGCTATGAAAACGGAACGCATTGTCCTCAGTCGTAATAAGTGTCGCCTCAATGTGCCCGAAATGCTGCACGCGTGGCGTGATGTCATCACTGGCAATCTGCTGTGCCAGTGCAAGATAATCCTGGTAATGGCGCGCTTCGGAGCGAAGCAGGGAGAGGTAAAACTTCTGCAAATCCTCTTCCAGATGCGGCGCAAGCGCGGCAAAGCGTTCGCAGGAGCGGGCTTCGATATATGCACCGCAAATCAGCTTGTCGATCAGCGTCAGCGGCTCGTGGGTGCGCACCTCTTTCAGCATTCCTTTAGCATAGCGGCTGGCGGTGATTTTCACGTAAGGAATACTACGCACCGCCATCGCCTCGCGCACCTGCCAGAAATGGTGTAATTCTTCTTTAATTAACAGCAGCATGCTGTCAATTAGCTGACGTCCCCACGGATCGTCAGTGCGGGGCATCACGCTTTTTCCAATTTGCTTATGCAGCGCCAGGAAGTCCGGCTCCGGCCCCTCGCGGAACGTAAAAGCTTCATAAGGTTGCAGCCACGCCAGCAGCGCATCGCCGCCCTCTTTATCGGCAACATATTTACGCACCAGCAGCATCGCAGTTTGCGCGGCTTTCAGTTCGCAGACCATATGGTCAGTGAGGAGCAAAGGCAGGTTTGCCGGATCGCGGGCTTTGTCGATCCACGCCTGAGGGGTCGGGCAGTGCAGGAATTGCGTAACGGGGGAAAGTAAGTGCTGGTAATCCATAACAGTCCTGAGAGTGCGGCAGCCGAAGCTGCCGCACCGGAGTTTATAGCTTAGTGACGTACGCCGTCGTCATCTTCGTCGATGTCATCCTCGTCGCTGTCTTCCGCATCGGGATCTTCGAAGTAGGTGCCCCAGCCGTCATATTCGACGTTGAATTTTTCAGCCAGATTCATCAGCTGTTCCACCTGCGCGTCGATCAGATCGGCGTTAAGCGCGCATTCGCTGAGAATGTCGCAGCAGATAACCGTATCACCCTCTTCCACTTCCAGCTCTTCGGGCTCGGTCACTTCGTAACCCAGTTTGAAGGCTTCTACCGCGAATTTCTCCAGCGTGTCGAAGTCGTCAGCGGAAAGATGATGTTCAATGGTGTACAGGGCATCAGGATCGCTGCCGTCTTCAATTAACTCTTCGATGGTTAAACGCGTTTCTTCACGCTGCTCTTCCAGGTATTCCGGGTTTGCCATGGTGGGTTCCTCATAAATTGCCGCCGTTACTTCTATTGTCACACACCGCTGACATTGCCTCCAGTCCATCCGGCAAAG
Source organism: Superficieibacter sp. HKU1 (assembly GCF_029319185.1). Classification (NCBI taxonomy): domain Bacteria; kingdom Pseudomonadati; phylum Pseudomonadota; class Gammaproteobacteria; order Enterobacterales; family Enterobacteriaceae; genus Superficieibacter; species Superficieibacter sp. HKU1. The sequence goes on along the minus strand of NZ_CP119754.1, from coordinate 653,959 downwards.
ATTTATGATCAGGGCTTGCAATTGCATATTCATACAGATAAATTGAATTTTAATTCAATTAGTGACCTACGTCATGAGAGGGAAATATGTCGTCGTTCTACCAGAAACACTTTTTAAAGTTACTCGATTTTACCCCTGCGGAAATTCACACGCTGCTCAAGCTCGCCGCCAGACTGAAGGCGGACAAAAAACAGGGCCAGGAAGTGCCGCAGCTTAGCGGTAAAAACATCGCGCTCATCTTCGAAAAAGACTCCACCCGTACCCGATGCTCTTTCGAAGTTGCCGCATACGACCAGGGCGCACGCGTCACGTATCTTGGCCCCAGCGGCAGCCAGATTGGTCATAAAGAATCCATTAAAGATACCGCCCGCGTGCTGGGCCGGATGTATGACGGCATTCAATACCGCGGCCACGGGCAGGAGGTGGTCGAAACGCTGGCAGAGTTTGCTGGCGTGCCAGTATGGAACGGGCTGACCAACGAGTTTCACCCGACGCAGCTGCTGGCAGATCTGCTGACCATGCAGGAGCACCTGCCGGGCAAGGCGTTGAATGAGATGACGCTGGTCTACGCGGGCGACGCACGCAATAACATGGGCAATACCATGCTGGAAGCCGCCGCACTCACCGGGCTTGATTTGCGTCTGGTAGCACCAAAAGCCTGCTGGCCGGAGGAAAGCCTGGTTGCCGAGTGCAAGGCGCTGGCGGCGCAGACCGGCGGTAGCATCACCCTGACGGAAGATGTCGCGGCAGGCGTGAAGGGCGCGGACTTTATCTATACCGACGTCTGGGTGTCGATGGGCGAAGCCAAAGAGAAGTGGGCCGAACGTATCGCCCTGCTGCGTGATTATCAGGTGAACAGCCACATGATGCAGTTAACCGGCAATCCGCAGGTGAAGTTTCTGCACTGTCTGCCCGCCTTCCATGACGATCAAACTGTCCTCGGCAAACAGATGGCGGAAGCGTATGGGTTACACGGCGGCATGGAAGTGACGGATGAGGTGTTTGAGTCTGCGGCCAGCATCGTATTCGATCAGGCGGAAAACCGGATGCACACCATTAAGGCGGTGATGGTGGCGACCCTGGCGGAATAGGCGCTTTAGCGCTGCGATCGTTCGCAGCGCTAATTCCCGCCTCACTCCACCAGCAGTTTCACTACCACTTTGCGCCCCTGCGCTGGCGTACCGACCGCGCACAGCGGCTTGTGGACTTCGCCCGGATAGAACACCACAAAATCCCCTTCGCTCAGCACCACGGTTTTCTCCTGCTCGCCCTCCGGTAAGAAGGCGATGTCTTTATCCGCCAGCCAGTCCGTGTCCGGTGTACCTGCCGGAAGCGTACTGAAGGTCATCCCTTCCTGACCTTTCAGAATAATTTGGATGTCGAGATAGCGGGCATGGTATTCCGCGCGGCGTTTTTCGAAAGGCTCAGTCATATCTTCAGAGAGGATATAGAACAGGCGGCTGCCGTCGATCTCATATTTGCCGGTTGCAGTGGCATCGGTAACGTGCGCTTTAACGTGTTCAATGGCATGGCGCAGTTCCGCCGGTAGCCAGCTGTGTAGATGGTGAATGTTGCCAACGATCATGATAACCCCTCTTAATTAAAACGATGTTTCATTTCCTCAGTTATACGATCAATCACACCGCCCCGCCACTCGTTTTTGTCGAAGACTTGCGGTAGCGCATGTTTATCGGATAAGAGATTAATCAGCTGTGATCGCCTTCCGCTTTTTATGCATTAATTATGCATACTCCGAAAAATGTAAATTCATACTATCGACTTAACCACTTGAAAAAAAAGTATTTACAATAAAAACAATCGGTATATCACACTTTAGATGCCATGATTTTTGCAGCTATAACGCATAAATATTTACCCATTTAGCTTACGTCCCGGATAATATCGTGGTATTTCTGCATAACGATAAAAATCAGATAGTTAAGTCTTTTATTTTCAATAAGTTAAGATGATGCGACATATTTAAAATAACAACACATTATTAACAAACAAGAATAATCCAGGCCGTAAAAGCGTATTCATTCATTCACCATTGCAATTTAAATAACGAATTTATGATAACTATCATAAATAATAAACAATTCTTTCAGACGCTATTCCCGCGTGACCCTCATCACATTTTTAGCTTTTAAAAAACCTATTATCCATCACGAAATCAATTGCTACCGGCAAACGCGAAATACATTTTCGTCGACCTTTCTTTTTATTTATAAAAAGCATCAAGGATTAATTATGGAAAAGAATTACGTTGGTTCCGAGGTGGGAACGTTACGAAGCGTAATGCTTCATCGACCTAATCTCAGCCTGAAAAGATTAACCCCGTCAAATTGCCAGGAATTGCTGTTTGATGATGTCCTGTCCGTTGAGCGGGCGGGAACTGAGCATGACATCTTCGCCAGCACCCTGCGCGATCAGGGCGTGGAAGTGCTGTTATTAACCGATCTCCTGGCGCAAACGCTTGATATTGCTGAAGCGAAAGACTGGCTGCTGACCACTCAGGTGTCGGATTACCGCCTCGGGCCGGGCTTTGCTTCCGACGTTCGCGGCTGGCTGGCGGATATGCAGCATCGACAGCTGGCGCGTCATTTAAGCGGCGGTCTGACCTACGGGGAAATTCCTTCATTTATAAAAAATATGGTGGTGGATACCCACGACGCGAATGATTTTATTATGAAGCCGTTGCCTAATCATTTATTTACCCGTGATACGTCATGCTGGATTTATAACGGTGTGTCAATTAATCCTATGGCTAAACCTGCGCGTCAGCGGGAAACGAATAATTTGCGGGCCATTTATCGCTGGCACCCGGCATTTGCCGACGGCGATTTTATAAAATATTTCGGCGACGACAATATTAATTACGATCACGCCACCCTCGAAGGGGGCGATGTATTAGTTATTGGACGCGGAGCCGTCCTGATTGGTCTCTCCGAACGGACGACCCCGCAGGGCGTGGAATTTCTTGCCACCGCCTTATTTAAACATCGCCAGGCCGAGCGCGTGGTGGTTGAACTGCCCAAACATCGCTCCTGTATGCATCTCGATACGGTGATGACCCACATCGACGTTAACACCTTCTCCGTTTATCCCGAGGTGGTGCGCAAAGAATCCCAGTGCTGGACCCTGACGCCGGACGGGCGCGGCGGCCTGGATCGCGTTCAGGAAACCAGCCTGCTGCACGCCATTGAAAAAGCGCTGGGTATCGATCGGGTTCAGCTGATCACCACCGGCGGCGATGCCTTCGAAGCCGAGCGCGAACAGTGGAACGACGCCAATAACGTACTGACCCTGCGCCCCGGCGTGGTGGTGGGCTACGAGCGCAACGTCTGGACCAATGAAAAATATGACAAGGCCGGTATCACCGTGCTGCCAATCCCCGGCGATGAACTGGGACGCGGACGCGGCGGCGCACGCTGCATGAGCTGTCCACTGCAACGAGATGGTATTTAAGGAGCCCGTAATGGACAAGAAACCGACTCTGGTCGTCGCGCTCGGCGGTAACGCCCTGTTAAAACGCGGCGAACCGCTGGAAGCTGACATTCAGCGGAAAAATATCGATCTGGCGGCAGCGACGATTGCCAGCCTGACCCGGCAATGGCGCGTCGTGCTGGTGCACGGCAACGGGCCGCAGGTGGGCCTGCTGGCGCTGCAGAACAGCGCCTGCGATGCCGTCACGCCTTATCCGCTCGACGTTCTCGGCGCGGAAAGCCAGGGGATGATCGGCTATATGCTTCAGCAGTCGCTTAAGAATCAACTTCCTGAACGCCATATCAGCGTGCTGCTGACCCAGGTCGAAGTCGATGCCGACGATCCGGCCTTCAGCAACCCAACCAAATACATTGGTCCGGTGTATGACCAGGCGCAGGCCGACGCCCTCGGACGCGAGAAAGGCTGGACGTTCAGGCCTGATGGCCGCTGGTTTCGCCGCGTCGTGCCCTCTCCTCTTCCCGCTCACATTGTGGAAAGCGATGCCATTCAGGCGCTGCTCGAACGCGATCATCTGGTGATCTGCAACGGCGGCGGGGGCGTTCCGGTGGTGCAAAAAGCCGATGGCTACCACGGCGTTGAAGCGGTGATCGACAAAGATCTCTCAGCCGCGCTGCTGGCCCGCCAGCTTGATGCCGACGCGCTGCTGATCCTGACCGATGCGGATGCGGTGTACCTCGACTGGGGCACGCCGGGACAGCGTCCCTTGATTCAGGCGACGCCGGAGTTGCTCAGGAATATGCAGTTCGATGCCGGATCGATGGGGCCAAAAATCGCGGCCTGCTGCCGCTACGTTGAAGCCTGCCACGGCCGCGCCGGGATCGGCGCGCTGGCAGATGGTCCGGCCATTTTGTCCGGAGATAAAGGCACGTTGATTCGCATGGAAAACATGACATCGGCGGCCCTGTAATTTTAAAAGGAATGAATCATGGCTATCTCTCTTAAAAACCGCAATTTTCTCAAACTGCTGGACTATACCCCGGCAGAAATACAGTACCTGATCGATCTGGCCATTGAACTGAAAGCCGCCAAAAAAGCGGGGCGCGAAAAGCCGATGCTGAAAGGCAAAAATATCGCGCTGATTTTTGAAAAAACCTCCACCCGTACCCGCTGCGCCTTTGAAGTCGGGGCCTTCGATCAGGGCGCGCAGGTCACCTACCTCGGCCCCAGCGGCTCTCAGATCGGCCATAAAGAGTCGATGAAAGATACCGCGCGGGTGCTGGGACGGATGTATGACGGCATTGAGTACCGCGGCTTTGGTCAGCAGATTGTCGAGGAGCTGGGCGCTTATGCCGGCGTGCCGGTGTGGAACGGGCTGACGGACGAATTTCACCCGACGCAGATCCTCGCCGATCTGATGACCATGCTGGAGCATGCGCCGGGTAAATCGCTGGCGGAACTGCGCTTTGCTTATCTTGGCGACGCGCGCAATAACATGGGCAACTCCCTGATGGTCGGCGCGGCGAAGATGGGGATGGACATCCGCCTGGTGGCGCCGAAATCTTTCTGGCCTGACGAGGCGCTGGTCGCAGAGTGTCGGGCCATCGCCCGGGAAACCGGCGCACGCATTACCCTCACCGAAAACGTTGAAGAAGGCGTTCACGGCGTCGATTTTCTCTACACCGATGTATGGGTGTCGATGGGTGAGCCGAAAGAAGCGTGGGCGGAACGCGTCAGCCTGATGAAACCCTACCAGATTAATCAGCGGGTGCTGGAAGCCACCGGCAATGCGCAGGTGAAATTTATGCACTGCCTACCCGCCTTCCATAACGAACACACCAAAACCGGCCGTGAAATCGAAATGGCCTACGGCATGAAAGGGCTGGAGGTCACGGAAGCGGTGTTCGAATCGCCCCATTCCATCGTCTTCGATGAAGCGGAAAACCGTATGCATACCATCAAAGCGGTGATGGTGGCGACACTCGGCGAGTAATCACATTCCCGGCCTGCTGACTGGCACGCCGGGATAGGGAACCTATCATGAGTAAATTCAAATTCCCCTCGGCTTACACCATTTTGTTCATTCTTATCGCCCTGGTCGCCGTGCTGACGTGGCTGATCCCGGCCGGGCAGTATCATATGGCGATGAACGACGCGCTGGGCAAAGAGGTGCCGGTAGCCGGCACCTACGCGCACATGGCGGCCCATCCGCAAGGCATTATCGCAGTAGTGATGGCCCCGATTAGCGGACTGTACGATCCCGAAACTGGTCAGGCGGGTGCCATCGACGTGGCGCTGTTTATTTTGATCATCGGTGGCTTCCTCGGCATTGTGACCAGAACCGGAGCCATCGATGCCGGGATCGAGTGCGTTACGCTGCGTCTGCGCGGACGCGAAGAGTGGATGATCCCCATCCTGATGGCCCTGTTTGCCGCCGGCGGTACCATTTACGGGATGGCAGAAGAGTCGCTGCCTTTTTACACCCTGCTGGTGCCGGTCATGCTGGCGGCACGTTTTGACCCGGTGGTTGCCGCCTCGACGATCCTGCTCGGCGCGGGGATTGGCACGCTGGGCTCCACCATCAACCCTTTTGCAACGGTCATTGCCGCTAACGCTGCCGGCATTCCTTTTACCGACGGGATCGGGATGCGCGCGGTGTTGCTGGTGGCAGGCTGGATCATTTGCGTGGTCTGGGTCATGCGCTATGCCCGCCAGGTCAGGCTCGCCCCTTCCCGCTCTATCGTCGCTGATAAGCAAGAAGAAAACCGGGCGCATTTTCTCGGTGAAAAAACGCAGGACTCGCTGGCATTTACGCCAGTGCGCAAGCTTATCCTGGTGATTTTTGCTCTCGCGTTCGCCGTGATGATTTATGGCGTATCCGTGCAGGGTTGGTGGATGGCGGAAATCTCAGCGGTGTTCCTCGTCGCGGCGATTATCGTCGGTATCATTGCCCGGATGAGCGAAGAGGAACTGACCTCGACCTTTATCAACGGGGCGCGTGAGTTATTGGGCGTGGCGCTGATTATCGGCATTGCGCGCGGGATTGTGGTGATAATGGATAAGGGCATGATTACCCACACGATCCTGCATAGCGCGGAGGAGACCGTCAGCGGCCTTTCCAGCATGGCCTTTATCAACGTGATGTACTGGCTGGAGGTGGTACTTTCTTTCCTGGTGCCGTCGTCGTCGGGTCTTGCCGTGTTAACCATGCCGATTATGGCACCGCTGGCAGATTTCGCTGGCGTGCCGCGCGACCTGGTCGTCACGGCTTACCAGTCCGCCTCCGGAATTGTTAACCTGGTGACGCCCACCTCGGCAGTGGTCATGGGTGGACTGGCCATTGCCCGCGTTCCTTACGTACGTTATCTGAAATGGGTTGCGCCGCTGCTCGTCATCCTGACGCTGGTTATTATGGCAACTTTAAGCATCGGGGCATTACTATAGGTACGGTGGCGCTGCGCCTGACGGACGCAGTGCCTTCATTCGGACTTAATAACGTCATACGGGATCCCTTCGCATGCGGGAGAAGGGGGTGACTTATAACAGATTGATATTGCAGGATAAAAAATGATGGAATATGGTGAATACTCCCCCAAAGAACAGCTTCAGCTCACCGTGTGTCAGCGTTTGATTGCCGAAAAAAGCTACTTTTCGCAGGAAGAGATTCGCCGTGATTTACAGCTGCATGGCTTCGAAAATATTAGCCAGTCTTCAGTCTCGCGCCTGCTCACGCTGCTGGGAGTGATAAAAATCCGCAACGCCCGGGGGCAAAAAATTTACTCGCTGAATCCTAAATTACGCCCTGCGCCGGACGCCGCGCGATCGGTGGCGGAGATGGTGGTCAGCGTGGAGCACAACAGCGAATTTATTCTTATTCATACCGTGCCGGGCTATGGCCGGGCGGTGGCGCGGATCCTCGATCATCGTGCGCTGCCGGAGGTGCTGGGCATCGTGGCGAGCGGCAATATTGTCTGGGTCGCACCGCGGGCGGTGAAGCGTACCGCGTTAGTCCACAAGCAGATTAATTACATACTTAATATGAATTAATATTCAATAGAACCGTTTGCGTTGAATAAAATCGCCATTAATCGCTTGATCCCGTTTTAGAGCTGAGTATAATCGCCGACAATTTGCCGGGAGGAAGCATGGTCCAGTGTCTACGACATACTGTCTTAGCGCACCTGAAACAGGGTGCAGGTCTGCCGTTTTTCTTCCCGTTGCTCACTGTATTCTCAAAGCCCCTCATTGCAGGGGCTTTTTTTTGCCCAGGCGTCAGGAGATAAACATGGCTAATCCGTTATTTCAGAGACATATCATTTCCATAAACGATCTCAGCCGCGAGGAGCTTGAGCTGGTGCTGGTGACCGCGGCAAAGCTTAAGGCCAACCCGCAGCCGGAGCTTCTGAAGCATAAAGTGATCGCCAGCTGTTTCTTCGAAGCGTCGACGCGTACCCGTCTGTCGTTTGAAACATCGATGCATCGCCTGGGTGCCAGCGTGGTCGGTTTCTCAGACAGCGCCAATACCTCGCTCGGCAAAAAGGGAGAGACGCTGGCGGATACCATCTCCGTTATCAGCACCTACGTGGACGCCATCGTGATGCGCCACCCGCAGGAAGGCGCGGCGCGTCTGGCCACCGAGTTCTCCGGCGCGGTGCCGGTGCTGAACGCGGGCGACGGTGCGAACCAGCATCCCACGCAGACGCTGCTGGATCTCTTCACCATTCAGGAGACTCAGGGGCGGCTGGAAAACCTCACTATCGCGATGGTCGGCGATTTGAAATATGGCCGTACGGTGCACTCGCTGGCGCAGGCGCTGGCAAAATTCAGCGGCAACCGCTTCTGCTTTATCGCCCCGGACGCGCTGGCGATGCCGCAGTACATCCTGGATATGCTGGATGAAAAAGGGATCGCCTGGAGCGTGCATCACGCCATTGATGAGGTGGTGACTGAGGTCGATATTCTCTATATGACTCGCGTGCAGAAAGAGCGTCTCGACCCGTCGGAGTACGCCAACGTGAAAGCACAGTTCGTCCTGCGCGCCAGCGATCTTAACGGCGCACGCGCGAATATGAAGGTGCTGCACCCGCTGCCGCGCATCGATGAAATCGCCACCGACGTCGATAAAACGCCGCATGCCTGGTATTTCCAGCAGGCTGGTAACGGCATTTTCGCCCGCCAGGCGCTGCTGGCACTGGTTTTGAATCAAGACTTAGCACTGTAAGGGGAAGACCATGACACACGATAATAAACTACAGGTTGAAGCCATTAAACGCGGCACCGTTATCGATCACATCCCCGCGCAGGTCGGCTTCCGGCTGCTGACGCTGTTTAAATTGACCGAAACCGAGCAGCGCGTGACGGTTGGCCTGAACCTGCCGTCTGGCGCGATGGGCCGTAAGGACATCATCAAGATAGAAAACACTTTTCTGACCGATGAGCAGGTTGACCAGCTGGCGCTGTATGCTCCGCTGGCGACGGTTAACCGCATCGACAATTATGAAGTGGTGGGGAAATCGCACCCTAATCTGCCCGAGCGGATTGATGCAGTGCTGGTCTGCCCGAACAGTAACTGTATTAGCCATGCCGAGCCGGTGAACTCCAGCTTCAGCGTTAAAAAGCGCGCGGACGATATCGCACTGAAGTGTAAATACTGCGAGAAAGAGTTCTCACATCAGGTAGTGCTGGCGAATTAATTTCGTCGCCGGCACATTGATTTAGGTGTGCCGGGCAATGCCGGGTGGCGGCTACGCCTTACCCGGCCTACATAATCCATCACATGTAGGCCCGCGCAAGCGAAGCGCCGCCGGGCAGGTTGCCTCCCGCATCCGCACTGCCCCCTATTACATTGGATAACACGTTACGTTACCCACTTTTTCGCCTGTGCCGGAAGAATGTTTGTATAATGGGACCATCCTACGTGGACACATTGAATAACTTCAGGAGAGAGTATGTCTAAAACTATTGCGACGGAAAATGCACCAGCAGCTATCGGCCCTTATGTTCAGGGCGTTGACCTTGGCAGCATGATCATCACGTCAGGTCAGATCCCGGTCGATCCTAAAACTGGCAGCGTGGCGGACGATGTTTCCGCTCAGGCGCGTCAGTCGCTGGAGAACGTGAAAGCCATCGTCGAAGCGGCGGGCTTGAAAGTCGGTGATATCGTGAAAACCACCGTTTTCGTGAAGGATCTTAATGACTTCGCTACCGTTAATGCGACTTACGAAGCATTTTTCACCGAGCACAATGCGTCTTTCCCGGCACGCTCCTGCGTGGAAGTGGCGCGTCTGCCGAAAGATGTGAAGATTGAGATTGAAGCTATCGCCGTGCGTCGTTAATGACGTAATGTGATGATGCTATGCCGGGCGCTTATCCGCCCGGCCAGGGAGGGATGTTAATGGCAAAAGCGCGCTTTACCGGGGAACAAATCGCTGATTTTCTGCAGCAGTCCAAAAGCGGCGTCTCTGATAAGGTCTTGTGCGAAACCTATGGATTCAGCATCAGCACGCTCCGGCGCTGGCGGGAATTGCATGCGGCAGGCGTCCGCAGCGAGTTAAAAAAATTAGAATCCACCGCAGCGATAGTCTATGTGGGTTTTATTGCCGCCGCCGTATTACTTAGCGTTGCGTTTTCAAAAATTACTGGCGCGCTGATCCTTCCTCTCATACTGTGTTATTGCATTTATTATATTCGCCGCTTCCGTGAGATCTCTGCCCGGCATATCAAAGAAGAAAATACTTTTCTCGCCCGCACTGGAATTGGCGCAAATAATGCATTTTATCGATTTTGCTGGATATTCATTATCCTGTTAATTTTTATTATTGGATGCGGCATCGCACAGCTGGGGTGAATCAAACCAGTCCTTTTGCGGGCAAAAACGCCTTTATACGGTGCAGAAACGTGATGTTATGCCCGGCACAACGACTGACCGGGCACAGGTTAAGCAACACATTTAGTAAAGCGTGACGCGATCCAAAAAGGCCTCTACTTTTGCCGTTTCAGTTGGATTCAGCTGGCAGCTTCCCATTCGAATGTTGGGCTTATTCTTGCCGTGAAAATCACTCCCACAGGTCATCAGCAGCGAGCGATCCAGCGCATAGTTATATAGCTGCTGGCGAAGATCGCTATCATGATAGCTGGAGAAAACTTCTACCCCCATCACTCCCGCTTTCACCATTTCGCTAATCACGTCGGTATGCCCGTTCTTCACGTTGGCACCAATATGGGCAATAACAGGAATTCCGCCGTTACTGCGGATAATGTCAACCATGTCCGGTAGAGGAGGAAACGCAATCTCTACATGACAGGGTTTTCCTTTACCAAAAAAATCCCAGAAGAAATTAATCAGCGGCATATCTCCCCGCGCATTCCCTTTCCGGTAGGGAGTCAGCAATGCGTTTCCGGCATTACGTTTATCCTCAAGGATCAGTTCCGCCATCTCCTCTTCCTGCGGAACGCGCTCGCCAGCCAGGGAAAAAAGACGTTCTTCATCAAGGAACAAACCGAGCGCTTTTAGTTTGCTGATTTTTATCGGCGTTGCCGCGTGCTGAAGCCGATCAAAATTACGCTTAACCTCAGCAAAGTCGGTGCTATGGCGGCGATAACCATAGCCCAACAGATGATAGTTGTTATTACCAAATGAGCAGTCAATCTCAATACCTGACAGCACCCGAATATTATACTGTTGCCCCCAGTAAATAGCCTCTTCCACCGAGGAAGATGAGTTATGATCGGCGATAGATAATACAGAAACACTTTCTTTTTCTGCAATTTTCATCAGCTGACTGACGGAAAAATCAGCATCATCACTCCATGAGGAATGAACGTGAAGGTCGATATTTTGCATAATATTTTCTCTGCTATTATAAATCTTGTTTGCATTTATCAAAAACCTGCTTAACTCCTTTGATACAGGCATGTATATGCTCAACATCCCATGTGGGATGAAGGTAAAGGCTAAAGGTAACAGGCAGCAGGCTTCTCGCCTTTTCACAAACAACCTTTGAATATTCCACAGACTGCGGATCGGTATATTCTTTTGATTTGAATGGGAAATCGACGCTACCAAAGCCGTTTAACTCGCGGTAAACTTTTTCACCATAGGCTTCAGGCCACTGAATTTTAAATGCCGGGATACCCGCTTTTTTTAATTCAGCTAACACTTTTGCAGCATCAACGGGAAAGATATCGTGATTCAATACTAGAGGATACAACCAGTACGCATTCTCCCTGTCCACGGAGGTAAAAGGAATAGAGGCGATCTCAGGCATATTTGCAAATGCTTCGTCGTAAATACCCGCAAACGTTTTTCTGCGTTTTAAATTCCAGCTGTCAAAGCGTTTAAGTTCATTTATACCAATCGCCGATTGTATTTCGGTCATGCGATAATTAAAACCAATGCGATTATGCACATGGAATGTTTGTTCTTCTAGCGTCAACAAATCTATTTTACGTTTTACATCGAAGCCATGATCGCGGAATGCGCGGCATTCCCAGGCAACGTCCTCGTTATTCGTAACAACCATCCCGCCTTCGCCGCCGGTGGTAAAATGCTTACCCTGGCAAAAGCTAAACGTACCGATATCACCGATATTTCCCGTTTTTTTCCCCTTATACCGCCCACCGAGGCACTGTGCGCTATCTTCGATAACCTTTAAATTATGGCTTTTGGCAATAGCCATAATAGGGTCCATATCGCAGACCACACCATACAGATGAACGACAATAATCGCTTTGGTGCGCGGCGTGATGAGCTCGGTTATTTTCGCTGGATCAATAGTATGGTCGGGGGTTACATCACAAAAAACGGGTATTGCCCCGGCTTGTAAAACCGCGAAAGACGTGGCGATAAACGTGTACGAAGGTACGATGACCTCATCGCCTGGTCCTATATTTAATGAACTTACCGCAATGTGCACCGCGGAGGTACCTGATGAACAGGAAATAGCACAGGCAGAACCATTCCATTCAGCAAAATCCTTTTCAAACTGCACACCTTTTTTTCCGGTCCAGTAATTAACTTTACCACTGGACAAGATCTCTTCGATATCACCATAGCTTTGTTTATCGAATTGTGGCCAACCTGGAAAATTGTTCATTACCGCTCCTCAGTAAAAATAATCTACAATATTACTATCATGATTTGGTACAGGTTCTCGCCGCGTTGCTTTTTCTACTGTTTCATTAACCACTCCAGCTAAGCGGCAGCATGTTTCGCAGCCCCGACAAAAATTGCCAGCTAAATTATAATAACCTTTCAGGTTCATATTTATTTCCCCGACTGACAGAGAAGATAAGTTCCCTATAGGTAATCCATCGTTCGTTGCCTTCATCACGCAGGGATAAATATTACCATCTGCCCGGATCAGCCAGCGAGCTAAAGTGGAATAGCAATGTGAAAAACTAAGCGATTTTTCTCCGCTATTCGCCAGTACATTTAATAAATTTGTATTATTGACCACAAAATTATATAAAGCCTCATCTTCGCTGGCTGTCGCTGATAGCAGCTCTGTTAACTGCTTAATACTTTCCTGCCAAAAAAACTCACGATCGGACGTAAAGTTTTTATCATATGCATAATTTTGCGAGGGACAATCACATGACTGAATACGGCATATAGGTCTGAACTGAATATTGACGTGGTAATTAAAATCGCTAAAAACATCGCGACAAACGCTAAGCAAATTATTAATATTATGATCGCCATATAAAAATCCAATTCCCACATGCTGACACGTCGAATCAATGGCAGCATGCAAAAACGCTTTCCGTACCGATAACTTACCATGTTTAAGATTAAAAAAATCCGCTTCGGTGATTGCATCCAGAGAAACACGAAGCCAGCTTAGTTTATCCAGGGTGGAGGTTTTTAATTTTCGGCTACCATTGGTAATCAGTCCTACTGCAATATTATTTGCAGATAAAAAATCAATAATATCATTTAAATCAACATAGCCATTTTTATAGAGGGTGGGCTCTCCTCCGCCCGCAATAACCACAGCCTTAGGCTTTAATCTTAATATATTTTTAACTATATCAACGTTAAGGGATTCTCTGTACTGCTGATGTTTATAGCTACAATAACTACACTGTAAATCACAAATATCAGTGGGATGAATTTCAATAACATTTATTGCAGGGAGCGTAGAACAATCATTCTCTCTATGAATTAACTCTGTGTTATTTATAATCTCCGGAAATGAATTTAATATCCTCTTTGCGTTTCGCAACTTAGACGTCACTATCGACATGCTGTTTTCCTTGCATCATAAAAAATGCACATAGCAATGCTCCACATAAACGACGGCACCTTCATTTTAAATGATTACCGATTTCTATATATAGAAGCCAAATCATTACTTAAGTGAATATTGATAACCTTTCAGGACAGGATTTTTCCCTTAAAAGTGGTGTAAAAGTACTCATTCAGCATTTTAAAAATAAAATATGGCAACAATCCGCTTGCGGCTTACATTACCTAATTAATAAAAAAAGCTAACGTTTCCAGCCCGGTTTCAACATTTATCTTTTTACATACCACGTCATCGTTTGTATAATGAAAAAAAATAATTGACTGTTTCCTCAAACGAATATGAATCAAAAGGTTCTTAAAGCTTTTATTGAGCTAGCGAATACTGGCAATTTTCAACGTGCGGCAGAGCGTTTGTGCGTTACACAGTCAACGCTGACAAAGCAGATACAGGCACTTGAAGGCGAGCTGGGGCTTAATCTTTTTTCCAGAATCAAGAGTGGTACAATCTTGAATAAAAATGGGCAATTGTTATTTAATGAAATAAATAACATATTAACGGCCTATGATTTATTAAGACATAAAGCAGTCACCTTAACTAACCCTAATGATTTGACGGTTGGGTTTGGGATGGCGACGCGGGATCTGGCACCTGCATTACTCAATGGATTCACAAAAAAATGCCCACAAAAGAACATCACCCTCATCGATCTTGCAACCTCCCAACAAAATGAGAAGTTGCTTTCCGGCGAGCTGGATTTGGCATTTATGCGCGAACAAACCAGTACGCCGCTAAAACAAATGTTTATCAGGCGCGATCGTCTTATTTTAATTTACCATCACAGTAAAAAATCGCTTATTGAGGCACAGGACATTAGCGATATTTTAACGAATAACAAATTCTTTTGCATTGATGCTAATGCCTGCGCAGGCACACACCATATCACCTCTACTTTTCTGAAAAGTATATCTTCAACCCCAAATCTTAAAGAGATCAGTAGTTATACTAATATTCTTTCACTGGTAAAGGAAAATTTTGGCTACGCTCTCATTCCTGAAAGCGCATGGTATGACGAGCATAAGGATGTATTATCAATGACGATAACCCATCCTTTAACCGAGTGGAATATTGTTATGGCATGGAATGAGAAATTCAATAACACGTTACGAGATGATGTTATTGCTTATTGCCATGCCGCTATCATGAATACCTCCTGGCGGTCAGTATAGTTGCTATACTGCACCGCCGAAGATCGTATTACTGCCAGCCATACCGGCGGCTGTAAAACCCTTTCACCAGCTGCGTCAGCGTCATATACCCCGCCAGAATCGCGATCAGCCACGGGAAGTAGCTCAGCGGCAGCGACTGAAGCTGCAAATAACTTGCCAGCGGCGAGAACGGCAGCGCGATGCCAACCACCATCACCAGCAGCGTCATCAGCATCAGCGGCCAGGCGGCGCGGCTCTGGATAAACGGCAGGCGGCGGGTGCGGATCATATGCACAATCAGCGTTTGCGACAGCAGCCCGACCACAAACCAGCCGGACTGGAACAGGGTCTGCGCGTCCGGCGTGTTGGCGTGAAATACCCACCACATCAGACAGAAGGTGAGAATGTCGAAAATCGAGCTGATCGGGCCGAAGAAAATCATAAAGCGTCCCAGATCCGCCGGGTTCCAGCGTTGCGGCTTCTGGATCTGCTCATCATCAACGTTATCAAACGGCAGCGCCACCTGGGATACATCGTACAGCAGGTTCTGAATCAGCAGATGCAGCGGCAGCATCGGCAGGAACGGCAGGAAGGCGCTAGCCACCAGCACGCTGAAGACGTTGCCAAAGTTCGAACTGGCGGTCATCTTGATATATTTGAGCATGTTGGCAAAGGTACGGCGACCTTCAATAACACCCTCCTCCAGCACCATCAGGCTTTTTTCCAGCAGGATGATATCCGCCGCTTCGCGAGCGATATCGACTGCGCCATCGACGGAAATTCCGATGTCTGCGGCGCGTAGCGCGGGAGCGTCGTTAATGCCGTCGCCCATAAAGCCGACCACGTGACCTTCACGCTTGAGCAGGGTGACGATACGTTCTTTATGCAGCGGCGTCAGGCGGGCAAACAGCGTGGTACGTTGCGCCAGCTGTGCCAGCTCGTCATCGCTCAGTCCTTCAATTTCACTGCCAATCACCACCTGCCCTGCATCCAGCCCCACTTCATGACAGACTTTTGCCGCCACCAGTTCGCTGTCGCCCGTGAGGATTTTGACGGTGATACCGCTGGCTTTCAGCGCTTTCAGCGCCGGTGCGGTGGTCTCTTTCGGCGGATCGAGAAAGGCGATGTAACCTTCGAGGATCAAATCTGATTCATCGATTCGCTGATAGTCGCCTTCACGCGCCGGAAGATATTTGGTGGCAACCGCCACCACGCGCAGCCCCTGGCGGTTCAGGGTGTCCGTGACGCGCCTGACGCGGCGCAGCATGATGTCATCCAGCGGCACGATGTCGCCATTATGGCGGACGTGCGCGCAGACGTTGAGGATCTCCTGTAACGCCCCTTTACAGACCAGCTGATGCACATCCGGCTGTTCAGCGACTACCACTGACATCCGGCGGCGCTCGAAATCAAAGGGAATTTCGTCAATTTTTTGCCAGCGCGCTGAAAGCCCACGCGCCGATTCTTCATCCACGCCCTCAAGCACGGCGGTATCCAGCAGGTTTTTCAACCCGGTCTGATAGTGACTGTTTAGCCACGCGGAATGCAGCACGCGATCGCTGGTTTTTCCGCCAATATCGGTGTGGGTTTCCAGTACGATTTTATCCTGGGTCAGGGTGCCGGTTTTATCGGTGCAGAGGATATCCATCGCGCCAAAGTTCTGAATAGCGTCGAGGTGTTTGACGATGACTTTCTGTTTAGACAGCTTTACCGCCCCGCGCGCCAGCGTTGAGGTGACGATCATCGGCAGCATTTCCGGGGTCAGGCCGACCGCAACCGAGAGGGCAAACAGCGCCGCCTCCCACCAGTCGCCTTTGGTGTAGCCGTTAATTAACAGCACCAGCGGCGTCATCACCATCATAAAGCGGATCAGCAGCATACTGACGCGACCAATCCCTTTCTGGAACGCATTTGGCTCGCTGGCCTGCTCGCTCACCCGCCCCGCCAGTTGGCCAAACCAGGTATTGCCGCCGGTGGCAATGACCAGCGCCTGCGCGGTGCCGCTCACGACGTTGGTGCCCATAAAACAGAGGGTATCGCACTCCAGCGGATTGGTTTGCTGCGTATGGCGACTATGGGCGACTTTCTCCACCGGCAGCGACTCGCCGGTCAGCGACGCCTGCGCCACGAAAAGATCGCGGGCCTGTAGCACGCGCAGGTCAGCCGGGATCATATCCCCCGCCGCCAGTTTAACGATATCGCCCGGCACCAGACGGTCGATGGGCAGCTCCACCCAGCCGTTTTCGCCTTTCTCATTGCTGACGCGCAGTACCGTGGCGGTGTTGCTGACCATCGCTTTCAGGGCGTCGGCCGCCTTCGTTGAACGCGCTTCCTGAATGAAGTTAAGCAGCGTCGAGATGCCGACCATCAGGCCGATGACGCCCGCAGCGAAGAGATCTTCCGTCGCATAAGAAACGATGCCGAGAACGGTCAGCAGCAGGTTGAACGGGTTGCGGTAGCAGATCCACAAGTGCACCCACCACGGCGACGGCTGCTCGGCGGGAAGCTGGTTTTCACCATGTCGGGCGCGGGCAGCCTCGACTTCCGCCGCATTTAATCCTTCCGGATGACTGTCGAAGGCGTGCCACAGATCGCGCTCGCGCATCCTGGCGACGTTCAGGCACTGTTCGCTCAGCGAAGCGGGAATAACCGCGCCGTTGAGGTTTTTTGCCTCAGGCAATGGCTCGCGCTGCACCAGACGGCGAGGTAAATGACGGTTCAGCCGGGCAAAAAGCTGGCGGGTAATATTTTTCAGCATAATCAGTCCCTCCGCGCCCGTTACCAGCGGGCGCAGAATATCCTTCAGGCGTGACGAGGCCATACCTGACAGGCGAATACAGTGATTACAGGGACGCAAATGACGTCACTGCCTTGCGCTTCCGCTAAGGCAGTGAAAAGACTGACTTACCGGAAGGTAACTTTTCTCCCGTTTGGGAGAGGGGTGGGATCGGGATCCATACGGCCTCCGGTAAGTTAATGAGGTAATAAAACGCCGCGAATTATATAGCCTTATCAATATAATTTGTGGCATTTATGGCGGTATGATACCGCCACGTGACTAAACCGAACATAAACCAGACTTTGCCCATTGTTATTAAGGCGGGTAAAGTTAAGCTCTTTTACGACGTTGCTTCACCTTATGGGACGACAGGATGCAAAACCGGCTGACGATCAAAGACATTGCGCGCTTAAGCGGCGTGGGAAAATCTACCGTATCCCGCGTGCTGAATAATGAAAGCGGCGTCAGCGAACGTACCCGCGAACGTGTTGAAGCCGTTATGCAGCAGCACGGTTTCTCCCCTTCCCGCTCCGCGCGTGCCATGCGCGGACAGAGCGACAAAGTGGTGGCAATTATTGTTACCCGTCTGGATTCGCTGTCGGAAAACCTGGCCGTACAGACCATGCTGCCGGTGTTTTATGAGCAGGGCTACGATCCGATCATGATTGAGAGCCAGTTTTCGACGGCGATTGTCGAGGAGCATCTCGGCATGCTGCAACGGCGTAATATCGATGGCGTGGTGCTGTTTGGCTTTACCGGTATTAATGTGGAGATGCTGGCAAGCTGGCAGTCTTCGCTGGTTCTGCTGGCCCGTGATGCGCAAGGTTTTGCCTCGGTATGCTATGACGATGAAGGCGCGATCCAGATCCTGATGCAGCGTCTTTACGATCGCGGTCATCGCCATATCAGCTACCTTGGCGTGCCGCATCGTGACATCACCACCGGCCAGCGCCGCCATCAGGCGTGGTTATCCTTCTGCAAAAAACATCGCCTGCCGACGGTCTCCACCCTGCCGGGCCTGACCATGAAGCAGGGCTATGAACATGTGGTGGACGTGCTGACGCCCGACACCACCGCGCTGGTCTGCGCTACCGACACGCTGGCGCTGGGCGCCAGCAAGTATTTACAGGAACAGCGTATTGACAGCGTTCAGCTTGCCAGCGTCGGTAATACGCCGCTGATCAAGTTCCTGCACCCTGAGATCGTCACCGTCGATCCGGGCTACGCCGAGGCCGGACGTCAGGCGGCCTTACAGCTGATCGATCAGATCAACGGCCGCCGCGAACCACAACAAATCGTGATCCCCGCCACCCTCTCTTAATCCGCAGAACACGATTTATGTGATCGTCGCTACGTTTCGGGAACGTTCCCGTTTTCACTCATTCACCGAAGATATACTCTCTCCGCCAGTTATCACCCCGACCCCTTCTTTACATCTGCCACGAGGCTTTGAGATGAGTAAAGTTAACCAACAGGATATCGATCGGCTGATCGAACTGGTTGGCGGCCGCGAAAACATCGCCACCGTCAGCCACTGCATTACCCGCTTGCGCTTCGTGCTCAACCAACCGGCGAAGGCCGATCCGAAAGCGATTGAACAACTGCCGATGGTGAAAGGCTGTTTCACCAACGCCGGACAATTTCAGGTGGTGATTGGCACCGACGTCGGCGACTATTATCAGGTTCTGCTGGCCTCTACCGGACAGGCGCGCGCCGATAAAGAACAGGCGAAAAAAGCCGCGCGGCAGAATATGAAATGGTATGAGCAGCTCATCTCCCACTTTGCCGAAATCTTCTTTCCGCTGCTGCCGGCATTGATCAGCGGCGGCCTGATTCTGGGCTTCCGTAACGTTATCGGCGATTTGCCGATGAGCAATGGTCAGACGCTGGCGCAGATGTTCCCGGCGCTGAAAACGATCTACGACTTTTTATGGCTGATTGGCGAGGCAATCTTCTTCTATCTGCCGGTCGGAATTTGCTGGTCGGCGGTACGTAAGCTGGGCGGTACGCCGATCCTCGGCATCGTGCTGGGTATCACGCTGGTGTCACCGCAGTTAATGAACGCTTACTTACTGGGCCAGCAGACGCCGGAAGTGTGGAATTTCGGCCTGTTCAGCATCGCCAAAGTTGGCTACCAGGCGCAGGTGATCCCGGCGCTGCTGGCGGGTCTGGCGCTCGGCTTTATTGAAAATTACCTCAAGCGTATCGTGCCCAGCTACCTGTATCTGGTGGTGGTCCCGGTCTGCTCACTGCTGCTGGCGGTGTTTCTCGCCCACGCCTTTATCGGCCCGTTTGGCCGTATGATTGGCGACGGCGTAGCCTTTGCGGTGCGCCATCTGATGACCGGCAGTTTTGCCCCGATTGGCGCGGCGCTGTTCGGCTTCCTCTATGCGCCGCTGGTGATCACCGGCGTGCATCAGACTACGCTTGCCATCGACATGCAGATGATCCAGAGCCTCGGCGGCACGCCGGTATGGCCGCTGATCGCGCTGTCAAACATTGCCCAGGCGTCGGCAGTGCTCGGCATTATTATCGTCAGCCGTAAACATAACGAGCGGGAAATCTCCGTTCCGGCCGCCATCGCCGCTTTCCTCGGCGTCACCGAGCCGGCGATGTACGGTATCAACCTGAAATATCGCTTCCCGATGCTCTGCGCGATGATTGGCTCCGGCCTCGCGGGCTTGCTGTGTGGGCTTTACGGCGTGATGGCTAACGGCATCGGCGTCGGCGGCCTGCCGGGCATTCTCTCCATCCAGCCGGGCTACTGGCAGGTCTTCGGCATGGCGATGCTGATCGCGATTGTGATCCCGGTGGTCCTCACCACGGTGATGTACCAGCGTAAGCACCGCCAGGGCACATTACAGATTGTCTGACCTTTTCGGGGCGCAGTTGCGCCCCTTCGCATTTGCAGGAAATAACCATGAATATCCTTCCTCACTGGTGGCAGAACGGCGTCATCTACCAAATTTATCCGAAGAGCTTTCAGGACACGACTGGCAGCGGTACCGGCGATTTACGCGGCGTGACGCAGCGCCTGGATTATCTGAAAACGCTGGGCGTTGACGCCCTCTGGCTGACGCCGTTTTATATCTCCCCACAGGTCGATAACGGCTACGATGTCGCCAACTATACCGCCATCGATCCCGCCTACGGCTCGCTGGATGATTTTGACGCGCTGGTGGCAGAGGCCAAAGCGCGCGGCACGCGCATTATTCTGGATATGGTGTTTAACCATACTTCCACCCAGCACCCGTGGTTTCGTGAGGCGCTCAATAAAGAGAGCCCTTATCGCGAGTTTTATTTCTGGCGCGACGGCACGCCGGATGAAGCGCCGAATAACTGGCGTTCTAAATTCGGCGGCAGCGCCTGGCGCTGGCAGGCGGACAGCGAACAGTATTATCTGCATCTCTTTGCGCCGGAGCAGGCGGATTTGAACTGGGAAAATCCGAGGGTGCGCGCTGAACTAAAACAGGTCTGCGCATTCTGGGCCGATCGCGGCGTGGACGGGCTGCGCCTCGACGTGGTGAATCTTATCTCCAAAGATCTGACGTTCCCAAATGATGAACCGGGCGACGGACGTCGTTTTTATACCGATGGACCGCGCGTGCATGAATTTTTGCAGGAGATGAGCCGCGATGTGTTTATGCCGCGCGGGCTGATGACGGTCGGAGAAATGTCCTCCACCACCCTTGAGCACTGCCAGCGGTATGCGTCTCTGGACGGCGGTGAACTGTCGATGACCTTTAACTTTCACCATCTGAAAGTGGATTATCCCGGCGGTGAGAAATGGACCCAGGCGGCACCTGATTTTGTGGCGCTCAAATCTCTGTTTCGCCACTGGCAGCAGGGGATGCATCAGCGGGCATGGAACGCGCTGTTCTGGTGTAACCACGATCAGCCGCGCATCGTGTCGCGTTTTGGCGATGAAGGTGAGTACCGCGTGCCCGCCGCTAAAATGCTGGCGATGGCGCTGCATGGGATGCAGGGCACGCCGTATATCTATCAGGGCGAAGAGATTGGCATGACCAATCCGCACTTTACCCGCATCACAGATTACCGCGACGTTGAGAGCCATAATATGTTCGCCGAACAGCGGGTCAACGGGCGCGATGCCCAGGAGCTGCTGGATATCCTTGCCGTCCGCTCGCGGGACAACAGCCGGACACCGATGCAGTGGGACCGCGGTCCCAACGCTGGCTTTACCACCGGCGAACCGTGGATCGGCGTGAATGCCAACGCGAGCGAGATCAACGTCGAGGCGGCGCTGGAGGACAAGCAGTCGGTATTTTATACCTATCAGGCGCTGATCGCGCTGCGCAAAACCGAGCCGGTGCTGACGTGGGGAGACTACGAGGATCTGCTGCCGGATCATCCACATCTGTGGTGTTACCGCCGCCAGTGGCAGGGACAAACATTGCTGGTCATCGCCAACCTGAGCCGCGAGTGCCAGGACTGGCAGCCGACACCCTGTCCGGGAGCATGGAAAGTACTGGCAACCAATTACGCGGAGGTGGCCAATCGGCCTGCACCGATGACCCTTCGACCTTTTGAAGCGCTCTGGTGGCGACAGTAAATGAAAGCGGCCCGGGGTGACCGGGCCGCGATTTTCCACGCTTTTTTTAGGGCTTTTGCAAGTCTTTCGTCAGTACGAAAAATTATATCCTCCGCAGCGCCCGTCATCTGTACTGTCTCCTTTTTACTTTGTCCTGCATCAATAAAATTGCAAACATCTTTGATGCAAATCACTACATATAGAACTTAAAATGCCGCCCGGCCCTACATATTGTATTTATCGTCTATTATTGCACCACGCCCTTTAGCAAGAGCTGTGGATAAAAAGGGCCGCGCTTACCGGAAGTCTCTGGATGCAGTAACGAAAAAAACTACCGGGACATTCCTCCCTCTGTGGATAACCTGTTCTTTTAAATATGGAGTGATCATGACACCGCATGTGATGAAACGAGATGGCTGTAAAGCGCCGTTCAAATCAGAGCGCATCCAGGAAGCAATTCTGCGTGCAGCTAAAGCAGCGGGAGTCGATGACGCAGACTATTGCGCCACCGTCGCAGAAGTCGTTAGCAATCAGATGCAAAGTCGCAGTCAGGTCGATATCAATGAGATCCAGACCGCGGTCGAGAACCAGCTGATGTCCGGGCCGTACAAACAGCTCGCGCGCGCTTATATTGAGTACCGTCACGATCGCGACATTCAGCGTGAAAAACGCGGTCGTCTGAACCAGGAAATTCGCGGCCTGGTCGAGCAGACCAACTCTGCCCTGCTCAACGAAAACGCCAACAAAGACAGTAAAGTGATCCCGACCCAGCGCGATCTGCTGGCCGGTATTGTCGCCAAACACTATGCCCGTCAGCACCTGCTGCCGCGCGACGTGGTACAGGCGCACGAGCGAGGCGATATCCACTATCACGATCTCGACTACTCCCCGTTCTTCCCGATGTTCAACTGTATGCTGATCGACCTGAAAGGCATGCTGACGCAGGGCTTTAAGATGGGTAACGCGGAAATTGAACCGCCGAAATCCATCTCTACCGCCACCGCGGTAACCGCACAGATTATCGCCCAAGTGGCCAGCCATATTTACGGCGGCACCACCATTAACCGCATTGATGAAGTGCTGGCCCCGTTTGTCACCGAGAGTTTTAATAAGCACCGTAAAACGGCTGAAGAGTGGCAGATCCCGGACGCTGACGGCTACGCGCACTCGCGTACCGAGAAAGAGTGCTACGACGCGTTCCAGTCTCTTGAATACGAGGTGAACACGCTGCACACCGCTAACGGGCAGACGCCGTTTGTCACCTTTGGTTTCGGCCTTGGCACCAGTTGGCAATCGCGTCTGATTCAACAATCGATCCTGCGTAACCGCATCGCGGGCCTCGGCAAAAACCGTAAAACGGCGGTATTCCCAAAACTGGTGTTCGCCATCCGCGACGGCCTGAACCACAAGCCAGGCGACGCCAACTACGACATTAAACAGCTGGCGCTGGAGTGCGCGAGCAAGCGTATGTATCCGGATATCCTGAACTACGAGCAGGTAGTCAAAGTGACCGGCTCGTTTAAAACCCCGATGGGCTGCCGCAGCTTCCTCGGCGTATGGGAGAACGAGAACGGCGAGCAGGTTCACGACGGTCGTAATAACCTCGGCGTGATCAGCCTCAACCTGCCGCGCATCGCGCTGGAAGCCCGGGGTAATGAAGCGGCGTTCTGGACGCTGCTGGACGAGCGTCTGGTCCTGGCGCGTAAAGCATTGATGACCCGTATTGCCCGTCTGGAAGGTGTCAAAGCGCGCGTTGCGCCGATTCTGTATATGGAAGGTGCCTGCGGCGTGCGTTTGAAAGCGGACGACGATGTCTCAGAGATTTTCAAAAACGGTCGCGCGTCTATTTCGCTGGGTTATATCGGTATCCATGAAACCATCAATGCGCTGGCAGGCGAAAACCATATGTACGACAGCGAAGCGCTGCGTGCAAAAGGCGTGGCGATTGTTGAACGTCTGCGTCAGGCCGTGGATCGGTGGAAAGAGGAAACCGGCTACGGTTTTAGCCTGTACAGCACGCCGAGTGAGAACCTGTGCGACCGCTTCTGCCGTCTGGATACCGCCGAGTTCGGCGTGGTACCGGGCGTCACCGATAAAGGCTACTACACCAACAGCTTCCACCTCGACGTCGAGAAGAAGGTGAATCCGTACGACAAAATCGATTTCGAAGCGCCGTACCCGCCGCTGGCGAACGGGGGCTTCATTTGCTACGGCGAGTATCCGAACATCCAGCACAACCTGAAAGCGCTGGAAGACGTCTGGGACTACAGCTACCAGCACGTGCCGTATTACGGGACCAACACCCCGATTGACGAGTGCTACGAATGCGGCTTTACCGGCGAGTTCGAATGCACCAGCAAGGGCTTCACCTGCCCGAAATGCGGCAACCACGATGCGGCGCGGGTGTCGGTTACCCGCCGCGTATGCGGATATTTAGGCAGCCCGGATGCACGTCCGTTTAACGCCGGCAAGCAGGAAGAAGTGAAACGCCGCGTGAAGCATTTGGGCAACGGCCAGATCGGCTGAGTCCGCAGCCATGAATGCCCGGTGGCGCTACGCTTACCGGGCCTACGGTCACTGGCAGCGTGCTACACATACAGGCCGGGTAAGCGCAGCGCCACCCGGCAGGAAACCACTATGAACTATCACCAGTATTACCCCGTCGACATCGTCAACGGCCCCGGCACGCGCTGTACCCTGTTTGTCTCAGGGTGCGTACATGAGTGCCCCGGCTGCTACAACAAAAGCACCTGGCGGCTGAACTCGGGTCAGCCGTTCACCCAGGCGATGGCCGATCAAATCATCCACGATCTCAACGATACGCGGATCAAGCGCCAGGGGATCACTCTCTCCGGCGGCGATCCGCTCCATCCGCAAAACGTCCCGGAGATCCTGACGCTGGTGCAGCGGATCCGCGCCGAGTGTCCGGGGAAAGATATCTGGATGTGGACCGGCTATAAACTGGATGAACTGAACGAAGCGCAAATGCAGGTGGTGGACCTGATCAATGTGCTGGTGGACGGCAAGTTTGTACAGGATCTGAAAGATCCGGCGCTAATCTGGCGCGGCAGCAGTAATCAGGTGGTGCATCATTTGCGTTGAGGGACGGCAATATAAACCGTCTGATGACAAATAAAAAGATGTTAATGATTCCTTGCAGGAATCATTAGCGAATAAGATTATCGCGAGAAGCCGGAGGAACAACGATTGCTTGTTTCGCGAAGTCGATAGTCTCTTTATCGTTATTCACGGGACAGTGATTGATCCCACTCTTATCCATTGTTCTTTTAATAACGTCCATCGCTTTCGTCTGCTGACTTGTTGGATTAACCGGCCCTTCGAGAGTAAAGAGAACATCATCAGCGCTTAAGAGATCCTCTTCAGCGGCCCGGTTTATCCGGTTAACCCAGAGATCGCAATGCTCGGTCATTTTACCCGGCTCTGCCTGAGAAAATGATAAGGGCTTAATGGCTTTTTTAATCACGCCATCTCTTCTTGCCACCAGCGGCATGCCAAACTTCGTTAACATTCCCTCAATAACATCGTTTCGAAAAACGTTTTTCAAACCGTCGATTCGCTCTATGCTGCGCTTAAGTTCGGCCGCGAGAATTTCTTCACGCCGCTCTTTTGTATAGCTGATGTGATTAACATAATGCGAGTAAAGCAGATCGAGCTCTTTTTTTGGATCGTTAGTTAATCTTACTCTCATGGTGCTGAAGTGAAAGATAGATTCTTTTTTAGCGGTGAAATAACGGAAAAATTGTGCTAACGCTTTGTCCGTAATGATATTACCGGCATGCTGCTTAGCAAGTTCAAGCTCGCGGCTAATGGCGTCTTTAGCGGCGGGAAACAAGCTATCATCATGGAAGAACCCCCTCACTCTGGCGTCATTTCTTTTGGTCAGGCGGAAGTCAAAGTATCCTTCTTTTGGCGCACAAATGACCACGCCAATATTGGCAAACTCTTCTGTGTCTGCGTATGGCGCGTATCTTACTATGCTGTACAGACATGGTGTGGTCATAAAATAGTGCTCCAAAATTCTTCAGTCGCGGCTCTCTCCAGGGTGCTCTGCATAGAGGCTATTAGTTTTACATCACCCATCCAGTCATCAGGAATCGCCTTGGTAAACGATGAAAAATTAGCCATAGCATCCTGCAGCATCTGCTCACAGGCTTCTTTATCAACCATATCAAATAGCCATGTTCTGTTTAATGGGCTATAGACATGAAGCCGAAAATCATCAGCAGGTTCACTATGATCAAAAGAAAGATTATGGTCAATCAGGTAGTACTTATCATTTGCAACGTCATAGAGCATATTGACGTTGCCACCTTTCGCTGTAAGGGTGCGATCGCCATTTAATATCCATCTATCAAAGAGATAGATCATCTTTTGATCGTATAGCGGCACAACATTCTGGTTATGCGCCTGTCTGAATGATAGCTCGGCAGCGCCCTCAATGAAACGAGAGGCGAAAGCGTAACCTTCACCAATTTGCCCATACAACTCAGGAGAATACTCAATAAGTTCTGCGGGGATATCAACGATGCAAAAGTCTGGAATTGAAAGCCCGACCTCGCTGGCGAGATTTGCGGCTACAAATTCAACAACAAGCTCTCGCGGAGGCATTCTGGGTTTCGATTTGACCACATAGAGTTTTCCATCGTCACAACGACAAAGGAAGGGCTCAGTACTTCCCTCCTTCATACGTCGCACTATCTCAATGACGATTGGCACATTCTTTGGCATTGAACGCATTTCCCTGCAATAATCTCCCGGTAGAAGATACACCTAAAAAACAGGGTTAAGTAGCCTGATAATCGATCGCTTTGCACATTTTCCCCCAGCTCCCAATCACACCGCTCAAAACCGGCTCACGCACTCCATTGCCACCGACTTAAACTCGTTAAAATCCCGGCAGGCGCAGAGTCGCGTCATGGCACGCTCGCGCAGGAAGGTGACGAAAATATCGTAAATCGCCATTGCCTCTTCGTACTCGCTTTTGCTGATAGCGAGTAAAAAGATGACGTGCGCGGTTTCATCGCCCCAGGCGATCCCTTGTGGAGCGAGAACGGTATAGACCACCGTTTTCTTTGCCAGCAGCCCCAGGGCGTGCGGCAGGGCGATACCGTCGCCGAGCATGGTGCTGACAATCGCCTCACGCTCGGTAA
This sequence comes from Superficieibacter sp. HKU1, assembly GCF_029319185.1. Classification (NCBI taxonomy): domain Bacteria; kingdom Pseudomonadati; phylum Pseudomonadota; class Gammaproteobacteria; order Enterobacterales; family Enterobacteriaceae; genus Superficieibacter; species Superficieibacter sp. HKU1. The sequence goes on along the minus strand of NZ_CP119754.1, from coordinate 626,558 downwards.
CGGAATCGAGAAACTCCGCATCGACAAAATCTTCATGCCGGAGCTGGTCGCACAGCCTTTTAAACAGCGTCTGCTGGTCAATGGGGTCGTTAATGATCGTAAAATGTGCGGCATCGAAATACTTATTGAGCATCCACGGGCGGGTACGGTCGACCAGCACCAGCTTTCCAATCTGCTCCAGCTGGTAGTCGGAGGGAAACGGCGCGATGATCACCACCGGCTTGTCTTTCTCACTGACGCGCGCGGTGGCAATCACGAAATCTTCACTGAGCGTTTCGCACTGTTCATAATCACGCAGGGTCAGGGTACGGGTGACCTCAATTTGCGGATATTTACGCGCCAGCACCGCTTCGATCATCCGTACCATCGCGTTGCCGGCATCGCAGACCAGCAGCACCCGCGGCTGACGTTGATAGCCAATGTTGTAATGACGTTCCAGGCCGACGCCAATATGCAGTACCAGAAAACCGATCTCATTTTCACTGATGGTGTATGGCGTGTATTTTCCCCAGCCGGAAACCGCCGCCAGGGTCATATCCCACGCCATCGGATAGTGCTGTTTGATGTTCTCCAGCAGCGGATTAGGGATCATGATCTGATAGCGCACGCGGGTGATCATGGTTTTAATATGGGTCAGCAGATCCGCATGCAGCTGGGCGTCGTTAAGCAGGTTGTAGTTATATTGAGTGTTGATGTAGTGCAGGATGTAGTTAGCCAGCGCTTCATCGTCATCGGCGTTAATCGCGCTGGGTGCTATGTCCTGAACCTGACGGGCGGCGATGTGTACCCGCAGCCAGTTTTCTTCCGCTGCGGCGAGCGGTTTACCGGCAAGCTGCGCCAGCGCGGCGGCAATGTCGCGCGCCGCGTCCCGCACGTTTTCGTCGACCTCTTCGACTGCAAATTCCGGTAGCGGATACCCTTCACTGATGCGCCGCACCGCCACCGCGCAATAGAGACGCAGAAATAGCTCACCTTCGTCGGTCAAACGAATATGATGGCGGGTAAAACAACCGTCAAGCCACGTCGCCAGCTGTTCCGGCACGCCCGCGTTCAGCGCGACTTCGGTCACCAGCGGGTTGAGATTATCCTGCTGAGCCAGCGTCCACAGCAGATCCGTCAGGCAGGCGCGGATCGCCATTTCGCTACCGAACAGCTTCATGCCGTGACGCGGACGGGTTTCAAGCGTCAGATGATAACGCTGTAGCCACTCGCGCACTTCCGCCATGTCATTTTGCAGGGTGGCGCGGCTGACGAACCACTCATCCGCTAAATCTTCAAGCTTCAGGGAGAAGGCGGAGGTGAGGAAGCGCACCATCAGATAATGTACCCGCTCCTGCCCGCTGCGCGGTATGCGCAACGCGCGGGGCTGCGCGCTTTTCAGCGTCTGATAGCGGGTGGGATCGTCGATTTTAAGCTGATAACCGTTGCCGCGACTGAGGATAAACTGCGCGCCGTGCTGCGCCAGCAGCGCGTTAAGCGCGGTGATGTCGGCCCGAACGGTGCGCGTGGATACCGCCAGCCGCTGCGCCAGTTCGTCCTGGGGCAGCGTCTCGTTTTGCAGCATGTCGAACAGTTGCGCTAAACGCTGGTTCGGGAATCGCACGTCAGTTTCCTCTTCTATCGCGGAGCGGGTTTCCCCTTAGCCCACTAACGTCTTCGTTATCGCCAACAGCTGACGTACATCGTCCGGACGGGTATCACCGCTTACCTTATCAATAATCGAACTATAAATGTGAGGAATGATTTTGCTCACCCCCGCATCCAGCGCAATCTGCAAAATCTCGCCGAAATTTTCCAGATCGATACCGCCGGTCGGCTCCAGCCAGAAATCATAACGGGCGCAGGCTTCTGCCACCGCCTGATACTCATCACGACATTGCAGCCCGCCCATCGGGAAGTATTTGATCGAGCTGCCGCCCATATCTTTCAGCAGAGCAATGGCCGTTTCTACCGGCACGACGCCTTCCGGCGCTCCGCTGCTCAGCGGGCCGGTGGAGATTTTCACTTTGCCCGGCGTGCCGGTCGGCGAGACCAGACCGTTGACCACAGTCTCGTTCTGCCCCAGCAAGGCGCGGCTCGGCCCGACGCCGGTGAAGACCTGGTTGACGTGCTGCGGCTGCACTTCGCGTGAAATGGCGCTGACCATCGCGGACTGGTTCGGATCGCCTGCGCCCAGCCCGACGGAAAGCGCGTTATCAATCAGCGCGGCATATTCACGCATATCGGCCACTGCGCTCGCCACGTCAGGGTAGTTTTTGGAGAGCACGCCCACCAGCACATGGCCTTCCGCCGCTTCATAGATGGCGCTGGCGTTAGCTTTGGAGCCTGCCAGCACGTTCAGACAGACGCGGTCGCGGTAAAAATTGGGGGTGAGTTTCATGCGGTTTTCTCCTGATTAACTACTTCGGCGATACGGCGCGCCACAATCTCCAGCTGGGCAGCGTTCACGCTGCGCACATCGGCTTCAATGATCCCTTCATTGGCTTTATAGCCGCGGAAATAAATGGCGTACTCGCCCTGCTTTAGCGCCGCGACCAGATCGCCCGTTGCCACACCGGTCACCGCCTCGTCAAATTTGATCTCGGCGCGGGCGATATCGCGCCCGGCGCTGTCCCACACCACGCGGGCGGTTATACCGTTGAGTGTATTCAGCGCATCAATAAATGGCGACATTTTGTCGACCATCTCCGCCCCGCTTTCTTTATCGGCGGTGAGATAGTGCTCAATCGCGCAGGTCAGGCCGAGAATGCCCTCTTTACCCACCTTCATCGCGCGGCCAATGCCCGCCGTCTGGCGCTTCACCCATTCAACGTACTGGGTCTTGCCGATCACCAGTCCGCTGGTTGGCCCTTCAATCGCTTTCGCGCCGCTGTAGATCACCAGGTCCGCGCCAGAACGGTAATAGGCGTGCAGATCTTCTTCCGCCGCCGCATCGACGATCAGCGGCAGGTCGTGCTTACGGGCGACGACCGCCGCCTGCTCTACGCTGAGCATGCTTTTTTGCACGCAGTGATGCGATTTAATATACAGAATGGCGGCGGTGCGCGGAGTGATGGCCGCCGCCAGCTGATCGGCGGAGCATTCGTTGGCATAGCCCGCTTCGACGATTTTGCCGCCGCCCAGCGCCACCATGGTGCCGACCGGCGCGCCGAAGTTGACGTTGTGGCCTTTCGGCAGCACGATTTCGTTGTTCTCAACGGGGGTGACGTGCAGGTTTTCCAGCAGCCAGTCGCTGTCTTTCACCAGCACGGCGGCCACGGATTGCGCGATGCCCGCGGAGGCGCAGGAGACCACTGTCGCGCCTTCCACTTCCAGCAGTTGCGCAATGTAGTCGCCGGTTTTGTTGACCAGATCTTTCATCTCAAAGTAGTGATTCATGCCGTCCATCGCGGCCTGCACCACTTCCGGACGCGGGGTGGAGACGCCAAGCGCCGTCATACGTCCGGAGGTGTTAATTACCTGTTTTAAACCGTACTTCTCATAAATTGAAGGCATCTTCCGCACTCCCTTGTTCGGTCGGATAAATCGTGCCCGCGCGCACGGCGGCGAGCGGGACCAGTAATTTGTCAGCCTGTAAGCTGTCGTTCTCTGCATCCACCAGCAGCGTGGACTGGCGTTTCAGGGTAAAAATGGTGAGATCGGCATCGAAGCCAACGGCCAGCCGCCCTTTGTTTTTCAGCCGCAGCCCTTCTGCCGCACTGGCGGTCACGCATTCGATCACCTGCGGCAGCGACATGCCGATGGCGAGAAATTTCGACATCACGTTCGCCAGCGAATGCACCGGCCCGTTGATGCGGTTGCGGCAGTAGATATCCGAGCTGATGGTGTGCGGCAGAATGCCCATACTGATGGCCTTCTGCGCCACGGCAAAGCTGAGGCTGGCGGTGCCGTGCCCCACATCCAGCCGCACGCCGCGCTGAAGGGCACGCGTGACGGACGCCCGCAGTTCGCCCGCGGGAGTAAGAATGCGGTTGGGCTTGCCGTTATAGCAGTGGGTGATGATGTCGCCGTGGGTCAGGCGTTCGGCGATATCGTCGAGATCCGGCGGATTGTTGCCGATGTGTACCATCAGCGGGACATCGCCGTTCTCTTTTTGCATCGCTTTGGCCTGCTCAAGCGGCGCGATACCGTTGTCGCCAACCACGCTGCTGCTCATCCGTGCCTTCAGGCCGACGATAAAATCCGGGTAGCGTTTAACCGCCTCGCGTACGGCGTCGCGGTCGATATTGGCCATATTCGCCAGTTCGTTCTGCGCGATCAGCCCGACGCGGGAGATATTCAGCAGCGCGTATACCTCAGTGGTTGCCTGGCGGGTAATGGCATAAAATTCATCGATATCATCCGCGCCGGTGCTGCCCGCATCGACCACGGTGGTGACGCCGGTGGCGATGCCGATGCTGTCCGGTTCATCGTGATAAATCGGGGAGTTGGGGTAACAGTGGACGTGGGAATCAATCCAGCCTGCGCTAACGTAATATTCGCCCTGAAGATCGATGTCGGCGGATGCCGGGCCATTAATCTCGCCCAGCGCCGCAATTTTTCCGTCCTGCAGAGCGATATCGGTGACGGTATCATCGACCAGACGCGCGCGGCGCAGGAGTAAATCAAACATAGCTTTCTCCTGTAAAGGCGGGCGCGGCTGCGCCCGCTCGGGTTAACTGATGGCGACCGGGAAAATCGAGCCTAAGATCATCGCGCCGAGGATCGCGCCGCCGGTGATCGGCTTCTGCCAGATATAGAACAGCAGTGCCCCCACCAGCGAGCCGATACCGATAGGAATCGACGCCGCCATCGCGCTGAGGATAATCAGTGGCCCCAGGAAACGACCAGACGCGTTGCCCGCGCCCATCATCACGTCCGCGCCGTAGGTGGAATCGCTCTGGTTGATGGTGAACTTACGCGCCAGAATGATCAGGTAGCCAATCGCCAGACCAATCACCAGCCCGGTGATCAGCGAGGCGATAAAGTTAGTCACCGGGAACATAATGCCTGCTCCCAGCAGCAGCGCCGGCACGCCAAGGCCCACGCCGGTCTGGATCGCGCCGCCGATATCGAGGATCCCCACCAGCGAGCCTTCGATAATACGGGCAAAGAGGAAGCTGGCACCGAAGGCCGCTACCGCGCCGTACGCGCCGGTATCAATCCCCGCACGCAGCATCGAGACAAACGCCACTTCGTTAAACGCGCCGATGCCGTAGAGGTAGTACATGTGCGTCCCGGCAAACACGCCGGACGAGAGCAGGCCAACGAAGAACGGGAACGACCAGTCGGCATACCAAAACCCTTTATTCTGTTCCATTGCCGTCTCCGTTATTTACCGCTGAGCGAGTTGTGGATCAGATCGAGCCAGTTCGGCACGGTCAGATGGAAGGATTCGATCATTTTCATGTCGAAGCCGCGGAAGAAGGCGCTCAGTACAAACAGCGCGACGATAGCGGCCATCATTACTTTGGTAACGCGGTTCCAGCCGCTCTCTTCCACGCCTTTACCAATCAGGATCCCCAGCACCAGGCCCGGAACGGCGTTGCCCATGATCAGCTGCGCTGCACCACCGAAAATCGTCGCCCAGAAGCCCGATTTTTTGCCCGCGTCGATGGCCGCCAGCCAGAAGATCACCGGCATGACGGTGTTCACCAGCAGGTTAGCGGCCGGTACCAGTACCTTAACGGCGGTGACCTGTAGGAATTCCGGCACCGAGGACGCGGTGAGGTTGAGGAAGGTCACGACGATGGTGCCGATAATGCCGCAGGCGATAGCCATTTTTTTCGGATCGTGCAGCGTCTCGCCGACGTTGCGGTTTTTGATCATCAGCGCCGCCGCGCCCCAGTTCGGGATAATGCGGTGATCGACATCCTGGGTGAACGACCCTGCCGCAACCGACGATGCCCAGGCGTTAAAGAAAAAGCCCAGACCAAAAGAGAAGTGCGACGCCGGATCGCCTTCACAGGAGTTCAGCTCGCCCAACGTACGAAATGCCCCCATCCCCTGCGTGGTGGGTGCATGAAACATGCGTGCAGCCCCGGCTCCCACACCGACGCCAACCAGGCCGCCGATGATGAGCGATTTTATTAAAATTATCAGGAACATGGTTCCGCCCTTTTATTGAGGATCAGCGTTGCGTGACGAAATCGACCTTATCAAGATCGATGGCGGTCACGTTGACGGTGACGTCCAGCTCCACGCTGTACGTGCGTCTTTCGCGGCGCAAAAAGAAGAACAGAAAGGCTTCTTTACGCACCGTTTCATGCGCATGAACGACCTGCACATCCTGTGGCTCAATACGCAGTAAAATATGCGGCGAGGACTTCATCACTGCCGCCTGAACGTGGTTCAGGGCATCGGCAAAGGCACGCGATTTGGCCTCACCTTTGCCCTTCACTCTCACCGTGGTGGTGAATTGTTCTTTCATGCTTATGCGCCGTGCTTCTTCTGCCACGCCTGTACCAGACGCTCGCCCAGCTCTTCCTTGTCCATAAAGCCGAAGCCCAGCACGTTGCAGCCTTCGTTGATGGCGGTAACGCCTTCGTCGACCGAACGCATCCCGTATTTCGCTTTATAGCCGTACTTGTTCTGCGCGGTGATCGCGCCCGCGCCGCCGCTGCCGCAGAAGGAGATGCCAAAGGTGGCGTTCTCTGCTTTCATCACGTCGCCGAGCTTCATATCCGCCGCCACGCCCGGCACGACCACCGCGCGTCCGCCTGCTTTCTCTACGCCTGCCGCGACTTTCTGGCCTTTACCCAAACGGTCGCCAATCACTACGGTAATCTGTTCCATCTTTTGCTCCTTAAAGGTTTTCTTTTGCGACTTCGAAGTGCACCGACAGCAGCCAGGCCTCTTCTTCGGGAAGGTTGCCAAATGCCGCAACCACCTCGCGGGCAAGCGCCATTGAGTCTTCTGAAATTTCCTCGAACAGGCTGGCATCCACCTCCGGCAGCGGTTCCCCGGTCACTGACCGCAAGGCCATTGCGCGGACGTGGGAGGTCAGCATCTGCTCCTGTACGGCGTTGGGAATAATGTGATGACGGCATAGCAGCGCATACACCTGCGGCAACATGCGATCGGCCAGTTGACCAATCTGCTCCGTCTGTTCTCCAGCGTCGTTAATGACTGCTCCGTTATTCACTCGTCGTACCCCGTTTATGGCTCTGGAATAAAACTACCGTCGGAGGTTAATAGTTTGTAGCGAGTTGTTTTCCACTTCGAAGTGGAAAGGCGGGTGGAGAGAGTGATCTGTTCCACATAAATGGACTGGTTAGCGATTTTTGACTGGATTAGCGTGATATGGGTCACATAAAAATGCGGAAATTATCGGTTTTTTAAAGCGAAAGACGTGGTGAACCGGGGAGAAGAAATGTGAAGTCGATAAGGTTTGCTTATGTACAAAGGAGATAATAGCGTTTCGCTTCCAGGCCGATGACGATTTTTTTGCCAATGTGCGCTTTTATGCCGGGTGGCGGCTTCGCCTTACCCGGCCTACAAAACCCACCATATCAAAGAGTTACCAATAACCCGCAGGCCCGTGCAAGCGCAGCGCCGCCGGGCATGGTGTAGGGGAGTTCTTTGATCAGCAAGCTATACCTCCGCTCATGGGCACCCCATTTCCTGTGCCAGGGTGCCTTTCTGGTTTTTAATCATCTCAGCAATATTTTTCGGTAATGCCGGCCAGAGCGTAAGTTTCGGATTCGTTTGTTGCTCAATCGCCTTTACCGTCACCTGATAATCACAAAAACTCGCATTTTTTGGCGTCGATTGCTTCAGCAGAAACGCAGCGTATTTCCCTTTATCCGGACTGGTACCAATAAAAATAACTTTCCAGTAAGCCTCCGGAATAATCACGTCGGGACGCGCAGGCAGCGCCGCGCCCGTTTTTTCAAAAAGCGGTCCGGTCACGGAATACACGACGGAGACGTCGCTCCGATTGGCTAATGCACGCTCCCGATCTTCTAATTGACTCCACGCCCCCTGATTCAGCGCAGATTTCTGTGGCGTAATATTCGAAAGATAATTTAGCGCCTGCCAGTTTACATTGCCGCCCAGGCTGGCGAGCGGTGCCTGATGTCCGCGATCCACCGCCAGCATGTTGTTGGCTTTCTGATACGCAGCGGGAGCCAGCGTATCGGCGGCGGGCAAATCAGGATCCTGTTTCCAGTTCCGCGCCCGGTTGCTGGCCTGGCTGGTTTTGGTAATTTTATAGGCCACCCAGTTGGCAAACTTTGTGCTGCTGTTGTTATTCAGCGTATAGGCTTCACGGTTCAGCGTCTGCATACTGCCGCCGGTGGGGCAACCAACTGCGCAATTATCAGGTCCATGAGCGCTGGTTAATATATGATTTTTTTGCGTTGGTGGGGTAACGGAACACGCAAATAAAAAAAACACCAGCGCTAAATAACTCCGTTTAAATCTGTAGGTAATATGCATTGTCTGGTTTCTTCAATGAGTAAGGTACAGCCAATTCTGTACGCCAAAAATCAGGCCTATTTGCCCTGGAATATCCCAATGAGCGTAATGGCTTACTCTAAAAAGCGATAGGACGTCCTCTTGCCGAATACGTAAAAATGAGATAATGAGATAATTTTTTATCTACGGATGAGCTTACCGTATTATGTAAACTATATTTTGAGTGGTCGATGATACTTCGATATTGCAGAAAAGCGGTAACAAGGCGTGGAATTATTTCCACCCCTTACAGTACAAACAGCGTATTTTATATAGCAGTTGACGATGTCAGGCGTTCAGCCATTGTGCCGCGTCGGCTTTCATTTGCTGTTCAAGCTCGCTCCCGCGCGTCGCAAAGACGCGCTGTACCGGGAAGCCGCTTTTTTCCAGCAGATACGCCAGCGCAGCATATTCGCGTGGGTATTTTGCTACCGTTTGTTGATCGATATCGACCACGCCGAGCGGGAAGGTAAAACTGGCCATGTCGTAAATACTCTGACGTCTAAACAGTTTCCACACGCCGTCGCGTTTTTCCGCCATATCGTAAAAACGGTTATGCCCAATGCAGCCCAGATTTAGCTTCACATGCTCGCCGATGATCATCGCGTTAGTTTCGACGATGGCCTTCGTCGCCGCCGGATTAAACGTCACGACCGGCGTACCGACCATATGTTTGGTCCGCACGTCTGAGGCGCCCATGCGCATTGATCCGTCAACAAAATCGCTGCCCAGCCCTTCAAACCAGGTGATCTCTATAGTGCCATCCGGATGAAACAGATCGCGTAATTGATCCCATTCGCCTAAATCACGGTGCATCCAGCCGGTCAGTAAATCGGTAATTTGTTGACGATCGTTGAGGTAGTTTTGCATGACAGATTAGCTCCAGCAGAAAGGTGATTTAAGTTTCCTCGCTATTCGCGTTAAGATCCATTACAGGTAATTGAGTAATCGTTCAGATTAAATGAACAATGGAGCAAGCTTATGGATCTGCGTCATTTGCGTTATTTTCTTGCCGTGGCGGAGGAGACGCATTTTGGCCGCGCCGCCGAACGGCTTAATATTGTTCCGCCAGCACTCAGTATGCAGATCAAAAATCTGGAAGACGAACTCGGCGGTCCGCTGTTTATTCGCACCAGCCGTAGCGTGGAACTGACCGAAGCCGGACGGTTGCTACAGGTGGAGGCGCAACGCATTCTGGAGCAGGCCGACCACGCGCGCCAGACCGTGCAACGTTCATTGCGCGGTGAGACAGGCCAGGTAAGAATCGGTTTTGCCGGCAATGCGGTGTTTAGCGGGAAATTAACCGACGATTTGCGGGCTTTTCGCGCCCGCTTTCCGCAGGCGGAGTTGATTGCCAGCGAAGTTTCCCCTCTGGCCCAGGCCGACGCCATTCTGGCCGGGCAACTGGATGTCGGCTACACCCCGGACCACAGCAAATTACATATCCCGGCGCTGAGATGTGAAAAGATCGGCATCTGGAATCGTGTCGTCGCCATCGCTGACGATCATCCGCTCGCCAGCCAGCCACGGCTGACGGTAGCGATGCTGGCCGCAGAACCACTCATTTTCTACGATACGCACGGCGCGGACGAGTCGCTGTATACCGCGCTTACCGCGCTGCTCGGCCAGCCTCCGGACATCGCCCATTGCTCATCCAGTTCGCTCAGCGTACTGGCGCTGGCCGCTGCCGGTCAGGGACTGGCGCTGGTACCGGAACCGCTCATGAACATTTGCGTTCCGGGCGTAGTTTACCGACCGCTGGATGCGCCAGCGCTGGCGGCGAACCTGATGCTTATCAGCAGACAAAAAGAGAATAACGGCGCGGTGGAGGCGTTTTTGAAGATCGCCACGCCCCGCGGAAACGGGGCATGGCAGGATTAACGATACTTTTTATGATACGTATTACGGGTGGTTTTAAATTCTTCCGCCGCCGCCCGGGCTTCTTTTACTTTGCCTTCATTCGCCAGCGCGATCGCGCCGTCGATCTGGCTGACCAGAATATCAAAACCGTGGCGGAAGTCTTTCATTTCAGGACTGTCAGCGGCGCTGTCTTCCAGCTTCGGCGGCGTCGCTTTCTGCGCATCGAGCGCGGCGGTACGCATGTTGGTCAGGGCCGCTTTCATTTCGGCGGCATTATCCGTCTTTTGCACCACTTTCAAATTTTCATTGAGAGTGTCCATGTCATCTTCAAGGTCGGCGGCCATAGCATGCGCTGAACTCAGCACAAGCGTCGACACCGCCAGCATCGCTAACAGCTTTTTACGCATTGCTTACTTCCTTATTTTTATTATTGAGGTTGATGATAAACCTGATTTTGCCGGGTGGCGGCTTCGCCTTACCCGGCCTACAAAAACGCTATACATTTGTAGGTCTGTGCACGCGCAGCGCCGCCAGGCAAAATTTCACGGCATAGCCTTTGTCAGCTGTCTTACTGCCCGGCGATTTTCATTTCCGGGAGTAAGACCGATCCACACTGTATATTACTGCGCGTTTCAATATCGTTACCGATGGTCACCATATTACGCCACATATCCTTAAGATTGCCGGCAATGGTAATTTCGCTTACCGGATACTGGATTTCCCCATTCTCAACCCAGAAGCCCGCTGCACCGCGCGAGTAGTCGCCAGTGATGCCGCTAACGCCCTGCCCCATCAGTTCGGTCACTACTAGGCCGGTACCCATCTCTTTCAGCAGCCCGGCAAAATCCAGCCCGCGTCCGGCGATCCGCCAGTTGTGGATGCCGCCAGCGTGGCCGGTGCTTTTCAGGCCCAGCTTGCGGGCGGAGTAGTTAGTCAGCAGCCACTGGGTCAGGACGCCGTCTTTGATGATATCGCGACGCTCGGTGCGCACGCCTTCGCCGTCGAACGGCGTCGAGGCCAGCCCCTTCAGCAGATGCGGATGTTCTTCAATGGTCAGCCACTCCGGCAGGATCTGCTCGCCGAGCGAGTCGAGCAGGAAGGTTGATTTACGGTAGACCGCACCACCAGCGATGGCGCCGACCAGATGACCAAACAGCCCGGTCGCCACTTCATTGGCGAAGATCACCGGCGCTTTCATCGTCGAGAGCTTACGCGGTGACAGGCGTGACAGGGTACGACGAGCGCACTCTTCACCCACCCATTCCGGGCTTTGCAGATCGCCCAGTGCACGGCCAATGGTATAGGCATAATCGCGCTCCATATCGCCGTTTTCTTCGGCGATCACGCAGCTGGAGAGCGAATGGCGGGTGGAGCAGTAGCTCTGCAACATGCCGTGGCTGTTGCCAAAAACTTTTACGCCGTAGTGACTGTTAAAGCTGCCGCCTTCGGTATTTGTGATGCGTTTATCTGCTTTAAGAGAAGCCTGCTCGGCGCGCGCCGCCAGCTCAATAGCTTCGTCCGGAGAGACTTCCGCCGGGTGGAACAGATCGAGATCCGGCGCGTCAAAGGCCAGCAGCTCTTGCTCCGCCACACCCGCGCACGGATCTGGCGAGGTGTAACGCGCGATGTCCAGCGCGGCCTGCACGGTACGGGCAATGGCCTCCGGACTCAGGTCAGTTGAGGACGCGCTGCCTTTACGGTTCTGGTGATACACCGTAATGCCCAGTGCGCCATCGCTGTTAAATTCAACATTTTCCACCTCACCGTAGCGGGTGCTGACGCCAATCCCGGTGGTCTTGCTGACCGCCACTTCCGCGCCGTCGGATTTGCCCGAAGCCAGCGCCAGGGCGGTGGAAACGGCTTCTTCCAGGAGTTTGCGCTGCTCTGCAACTTGTGTGATTACTTTCATTACTATTGCCATAATGTAAGGTGACGTTTATTGAAGTCTAACAGAGAACCCATTCTCAGTGTGCGCTCACGGTGTTAGTATTAGCCTCTTTTTTAAGGAGCCAAATATGACTAAGCAGCCCGAAGACTGGCTCGACGATGTTCCCGGTGATGACATCGAAGACGAAGATGATGAAATTATCTGGGTCAGCAAAAGTGAAATTAAACGTGACGCTGAAGAGTTAAAGCAGCTCGGCGCGGAAATGGTGGGACTGGGTAAAAACGCGCTGGATAAAATCCCGCTCGACCCCGATCTGCGTGCCGCCATTGAACTGGCGCAGCGTATCAAGATGGAAGGCCGCCGCCGTCAGCTTCAGCTGATTGGCAAAATGCTGCGTCAGCGCGACGTCGAACCGATTCGTCAGGCGCTGGATAAGCTGAAAAACCGTCACAACCAGCAGGTTGCGATGTTTCATAAGCTGGAACAGCTTCGTGACCGGTTGATTGCTGAAGGGGATGACGCGGTGCCCGAAGTGTTGCGCCTGTGGCCTCAGGCTGACCGTCAGCAGCTGCGTTCGCTTATCCGCAACGCAAAGAAAGAACAAGAAACCAATAAGCCGCCTAAATCTGCCCGCCAGATTTTCCAGTATCTGCGCGAACTGGCGGAAAGCGACCAGTAATTCCTCTGGCTAACGCGGCCTCACCGCGTTAGCACTCTCCCTTCCTGTTCCCTTTTCCCGCCGCCCGAACATTAGCTGAATCGTTAAAGCTGAAGCCGATCAGTATCTCTTTCATCCCTGTAACAAACATTCTTACAGACATTTTTATACGACGCAGGTCATATTTTGGGAGACAAAATCGCCTGTTTTCTCACCAGGTGAGGCATGTCACATTTTCATAACGCTGAAATCACTAAATTTTACCCACCGAAACATAATCGATTCAGCAAAAAGGATGTTTTATGAAAAAGATACTGGCGTTGTCTACGTTGTCCCTGCTTATTTCCGCCCCGGCATTAGCGCAAACGTGGGTGCTGACGGGTGCTGAAAACGGCACAGAACAAGGAAACTGGCAGATTAGCAGCGATAAGCTGAACATTAAAGACAGCCACTTCAGCATTGAGCAAAAAGTGTTACATGGCGGTAAGCAGGAAGGCAGTAAAGTGCTGACCATCAGCAGTAAGGATGGTCTGACTATCGCACTTAGTCCGACGCGTGGGATGAACCTGCTTCATGTTGAAGGTTTCGGCGTGCGGATGGGCTGGGATTCGCCAGTGAAAGAAGTCGTTAACCCGGCGTTTATTAATCTGGAAAGCCGTAACGGGCTGGGATGGCTGGAAGGGTTCAACGAGATGATGGTTCGCTGCGGCTATGAGTGGACCGGCCATCCGGTAGCGGCGGACGGCCAGATTTATACGCTGCACGGCAAGGTGGGAAATACGCCAGCCTCCCAGGTTGAAGTGGAAGTCAGCGACACGGCACCGTACGAAATCCGCGTGCGCGGACTGGTGAAGGAAAGCACCTTCAAGAAGGCCGATCTGCAAACCATGACCGAGCTGCGCTACATCCCCGGTAGTAACAGCTTCAGCCTGCACGATGTGCTTACCAACCATGCCGATTATCCGCATGATTACCAGATCATCTATCACAGCAACTTCGGCAAACCGATCCTTGAAGAAGGCGCGCGCTTCCTGGCGCCAATGGAAAGCATCAGCCCGTTTAACGACTACGCGAAAGGCGGCCTGAAAGCGTGGCAAACCTACCTCGGTCCAACCAAAGGGTTTGATGAGATGGTATTTAATATCAAACCGCTGTCAGACACTAACCACCGCACCCTCGCCGCCGTGGTTAATAAAGCGGGTGATAAGGGCGCATCTATTCAGTTCGATACCCGTCAGCTGCCGGTGTTAACGCTGTGGAAAAACACCGACACTGAGAAGCAGGGCTACGTGACCGGCATTGAGCCGGGCACCAGCTACGCCTATCCGGTGACCATTGAGCGCGAACAGAAACGCGTAAAACAGCTTCAGCCGGGCGAAAGCACTCAGTTCGATCTGACGTATACCCTGCTCCATAGCAGCAGCCAGGTCAGCGAGACAGAAAAAGCGATTAAGGCTATTCAGGGGCAGACAACGTTGAAAACGGATGAAACACCGATAGCCAAAGAATAATAACCGCGTGGCCTGCCCGGTTATATTGGGCAGGTCATTTCGTTCTTCTGATAAATAATGTCAAATATTCTCTGTTTTCCCCCACCTGATTTAGGGGGCAGTAGCTGACCTGTTAATTTGAATAGTCTATCCTTGCTCGGGCAACCAGCACATCTGGTATTCTCTGGGGAAAGGAACAACACATGACACAAAAAACGTATAGCGATAAGTGGAAAGATCGCTTTGACTTCTTTGAGCGTAATGGCTTGCCGGGATCCCCTGGTTACCGTGATGCGATTAAGAAATTAAAATTTTTGCAGCGCCCACGTTACATGTATAACTTTTACGCTTTCTTCTTTGGCTTTATCTACTTCTGCATTCTTGGATTATGGAAAAAAGGCCTGACGTTATTTGTTGGTATTGCCGTTATTAACCTGCTGTTGGGGGTTATTGAAGTGGCGGGCGATCTGAATCTGGAAGGCATCGTCAGAGGCGTTAACCTGGCCTATGCCGCGTTCTGCGCCATGTCGGTGAATAGCGCGTATTATCTGCATACTATTAAAGGCGTCGATAGCTGGAACCCCTTCCAGGGGATGACGCGTAAGAGTTCAGCAGAGCTTGAGAAAATCCCGTCACGCCAGTATTAATGTGTAAAGGGAGCGCATGCGCTCCCTACATTGAATCTGCCAGAAAAATGCTTCCTGCTAATAATGTCAGCGTAATGCCCGAAATAAAGAAGGCCAAAAAGGCTTTTAGCCGCCGCGTTGAGGCGATCATGCCAGCGATGCTCATAGGAAGGCTGACCGTTATTAACAGAAAGACAATGCACCATATTATCATTATTGCCAGATCGAAAACCGGTATCCAGTCATCGCTGTAATCTGTAAAGACGGCAAACACAACCATAAGCGCAAAGAGTACCAGTGATGAGATACTCACGCCCAGCGCGACGCTAACCATTTTTACGTTTTTCTCAACCGGCGTGGCAATTTCTGGCGATACCGTCATGATGAGCGTTCCCGTTATAATATTAATTATCTGAAGGGCATAATAGATAACCGGGTTGTGCTTGTAAACACGCATTAAAAAGGGCCTGTCTGAGCAGGCCCTTTACAGAACAATATTAAATATCCATTAATATTGCGCGGCTTCCGCTTTTTTCGCCAGACGGTCCAGCAGCTTTTGATGAATACCGCCAAAACCGCCGTTACTCATCACCAGAATATGATCGCCCGGCTGCGCGGTCTTCACCACCATGTCCGCCAGCGTATCGACATCCGCATGCCAGTGCGCAGGCTGAACGCAGGCGTCAGCCACTTCAGCGACCTGCCATGGAATATGCTGCGGCTGGAGCAGGAAAACTTCATCCGCACGTCCCAGCGACGGGGCAAGGTCGTCTTTGCAGATGCCCATCTTCATGGTGTTAGAACGCGGCTCCAGTACGGCCAGAATGCGCGCGGTGCCGCCCACTTTCCCGCGCAGCGCGGCAAGCGTGGCGAGGATCGCGGTCGGGTGATGAGCAAAGTCATCATACACCGTCACGCCATTGGCTTCGCCGCGCAGTTCGAGACGGCGGCGGGCGTTAATAAACGTACCGAGCGCACTGGCGGCATCCGCAGGCGCAACGCCAACGTGACGCGCGGCGGCAATCGCCATCAAGCCGTTATACATATTATGCTCGCCGACCAGGGTCCATTTCACTTCACCGGCTTTCTCACCGTCGAGCCACACCTCCCAGTGCGAAGCATCGGTAGTCAGCTTTTTCGCCTGCCAGTGGCCCTGCTCGCCAACCAGCTCCTGCTCGCTCCAGCAGCCCATCGCCATCACCTGTTTCAGGTTAATGTCGTTCTCCGGCAGGATAATTTTGCCCTGCCCTGGTACGATGCGAACCAGGTGATGGAACTGTTTCTGGATCGCTTTCAGATCGTCGAAAATGTCCGCGTGATCGAACTCCAGGTTATTGAGGACCAGCGTGCGCGGGCAGTAATGCACGAACTTGGATCGCTTGTCGAAGAAGGCGCAGTCGTATTCGTCCGCTTCAATGACAAAGAACGGGCTGTCGCCGAGACGCGCGGAGACCTCAAAGTTGCCCGGCACGCCGCCGATGACAAAGCCCGGCTGATAGCCACACGCCTCGAGGATCCAGGTCGCCATGCCTGCGGTGGTGGTTTTTCCGTGGGTGCCAGCGATAGCAATCACCCAGCGGTCGCGCAGGACAAAATCATGCAGCCACTGAGGACCGGACATAAACGGAATGTTTTTCTCCAGTACCGCTTCCACGCAGGGATTACCGCGCGTCATGGCATTACCAATGATCACTAAATCCGGCTGCGGATCGAGCTGATCGACCTCATAACCCTGAATCAGCGTGATGCCCTGCTTTTCGAGAAGGGTACTCATTGGCGGGTACACATTGGCATCCGAACCCGTTACTTCGTGGCCGAGAGAACGTGCCAGCATCGCCAGCCCGCCCATAAACGTGCCACAAATTCCTAAAATATGAATGCGCATTCGTCAGTTCCTTTTTTTCAATTCCTGCATTTTACCCATATGTTTGGCGGCACGGAACTGCATTTCAGGATTTTCCTTGTCTGGCTGGCGCGATTCACCTGTGCGCGTTCTTTTGAAACTTTGTTAAGATTGTTGCAACAACATTACTCCACATACAATGCAGGGAAAGTGTTATGAAAACGTTAGGTGAATTTATTGTCGAAAAGCAGCATGAGTTTTCACATGCTACCGGTGAGCTCACGGCGTTGTTATCGGCAATAAAGCTGGGCGCTAAGATCATCCACCGCGACATCAACAAAGCGGGCCTGGTCGATATCCTCGGTGCCAGCGGTGCTGAAAATATTCAGGGCGAGGTTCAGCAAAAACTTGACCTGTTCGCTAATGAAAAACTGAAGGCCGCCCTGCGCGCCCGCGATATCGTGGCCGGTATTGCCTCAGAAGAAGAAGACGAAATTGTTGTTTTCGAAGGCTGCGAGCACGCGAAATACGTGGTGCTGATGGATCCGCTGGATGGCTCTTCTAACATTGATGTTAACGTTTCTGTCGGCACGATCTTCTCTATTTACCGTCGCGTCACGCCTGTCGGCACGCCGGTGACGGAAGAAGATTTCCTGCAACCGGGCAATCAACAGGTTGCGGCGGGCTATGTGGTTTACGGTTCGTCCACGATGCTGGTTTATACCACCGGCTGCGGCGTACATGCGTTCACCTACGATCCGTCACTGGGCGTGTTTTGCCTTAGCCAGGAGCGTATGCGCTTCCCTGAGAAGGGCAATACTTACTCCATCAACGAAGGGAACTACATTAAATTCCCGGCTGGCGTGAAGAAATACCTGAAGTTCTGCCAGGAAGAGGACAAGCTGACGCAGCGTCCTTATACCTCACGCTATATTGGCTCGCTGGTTGCCGATTTCCACCGCAATCTGCTGAAAGGCGGGATCTACCTCTATCCAAGCACCGCCAGCCATCCGGAAGGGAAACTGCGTTTGCTGTATGAATGCAATCCAATGGCGTTCCTGGCCGAGCAGGCGGGCGGCCAGGCCAGCGACGGTAAAGAGCGAATTCTGGATATCATGCCGGAAACCCTGCACCAGCGCCGTCCGTTCTTCGTCGGTACCGGGCATATGGTGGAAGATGTCGAGCGCTTTATGCGCGAGTTCCCGGACGCGTAGCACCAGCCCCTCCCCCTCTCCCGCAGGGAGAGGGGATTGTCCGTGAACAGGCGAGCCTGACTACCCCGCCGTCTGCAATCTGAACGAGGCGACGGCGTTCATCACTTCGTATGACTGCTCCTCCAGCGAGCGGGTTGCGGCGGAAGACTGCTGAACCAGCGCGGCATTCTGCTGTGCGGTCTCATCCATCTGATTTACCGCGATATTCACCTGCTCAATGCCCCGGCTTTGCTCCTGCGACGCACTGGCGATCTCGCGCATCAGTTTGGTCATCCGCAGTACTTCGGTGGCGATTTCGTCCATCGTCTCGCCCGCCTGCATCGCAAGACTGCTGCCTTCGCCAGCATGGGTTTGCGAGTCGCTAATCAGCTGGCGGATCTCTTTCGCCGCGTCAGCGCTACGGCTGGCCAGATTACGCACTTCGCCAGCGACCACGGCGAAACCGCGCCCCTGCTCGCCTGCGCGCGCCGCTTCAACCGAGGCGTTCAGCGCCAGAATATTGGTCTGAAAAGCGATGCCATCAATTACGCTGAGGATGTCGGCAATACGGTTGGCGCTGCCGGAAATATCGCCCATTTTTTCGATGACGTAGCAGACCATTTCACTGCCGCGATCGGCGGTGTCAGAGACCGATTTCGCCAGCTGGTGCGCCTGCTCGGCGTTGGCGGCATTCTGTTTCACCGTGGCTGTGAGTTCTTCCATACTGGCAGCCGTTTGCTCGAGCGAGGTGGCGGTAGATTCGGTGCGCTGCGCCAGATCCGAATGCCCGGCGGTCAGCTCACGGCTGCCGGAACCAATATGTGCGCCCGCATCGCGCACGCGGATCACAGACTCGGTCAGGGCAAGGCGCAGCGTTTCAATCGCCTGCGTCAGACGCGTAAACTCGCCGCTGCTCGCCGTGCTGATAACGTGGGTTAAATCGCCGGTGGTAACCTGCTCCAGCGCATGAATCGCCCCGGTTAAAGGACGCAGTAACAGCATTTGCAGACCCAGCCACAGCAGGACAACCAGCCCCAGCGAAACCAGTGTCGCCAGCCCTGTCAACGTCGCCGCGCCCCAGCCTGCGGTGTAATGTGCCAGAAGGTAGATCGCCGTGCCGCCAGTCAGTACGATCAACAGCGCCAGCGTCGCCAGTAAAACCAGTAAACCTGTTCGAAGAGAGAGTGTTCTTAACATAGTTATTTTCCGGTTACAGAGGAGGAATGCATCTATCCACTGGGGATATCGGCAGTAACCGGAAAATATTTAGATAATTCGTCAAATCAATATGTTACTGATTTGTTGATGTTACGCTAACGCGCGTTACCGGCGAGCTTTGCCGGTTTTCCCACAGCACCGTCAGGCCGCGCTGCAGGGCGATAAAAATAAACAGCAAAATGCCGATAGCAATTTTAGTCCACCAGCTACTTAGGGTGCCGTCGAAGTTTATATAGGTCTGAATCAACCCCTGGATCGCCACGCCAAATAGCGTTCCCAGCACCGTCCCCACGCCGCCGCTCAGCAGCGTCCCGCCAATCACCACCGAGGCGATAGCGTCCAGCTCCACGCCGACGCCCGCCAGTGCATAGCCTGCCTGGGTATAGATGGAGAAGACAATTCCGGCAAGCGTTGCCAGCCCGGTCGAGAGCATATAGATGCGAATCGTGGTACTGCGGGTGGAAATCCCCATCAGGTTAGCGGAGGTGGCGTTGCCACCGATGGCATAAACCTCATTGCCGAAACGCGTGCGCCGGGCAAGGAAAATGCCGATGATGACGACACCAAGCATTAGCAGGCCCATCGCGCTCAATCGCCCGCCGCCGGGAATTTTCCAGGCGAGGCCGGAGAGCGTATCGTAGATCGGGTGGTTAATCGGAATTGACTCTTCCGAAACCAGATAGCTCACGCCGCGCAGGAAGAACATCCCGGCGAGGGTGATAATAAATGCCGGAATTTTCAGCGCGTCGATCAATAGCCCCATAAATGCGCCGAACGCGCAGCCCATTGCCAGCACCAGCGGAAACGCCACCAGCGGTGATAATCCCCAGAAACCAATCGCCTTCGCCAGAAACACGCCGGTAAAGGCGATCACCGAGCCAACGGAGAGATCGATACCGCCGGAGAGGATCACAAAGGTCATGCCGACCGCGATGATCCCCAGGAAGGCGTTATCGGTCAGAATGTTGCAGATCACGCGCGTAGAGGCGAAGCCGGGGAACTGAGTCAGGCAATAGAGATACCCCAGGATAAAGACGCCGAGCGTGATCATCAGCGGCAGGTTACGTTTTATCATGACCACCTCTCCTTTTTAACAAACTGATAAAGCGTGGCGACTGGACAATCAACACGCACATGACCACCACCGCTTTGACCACCTGATTAAGCTCCGGCGGAAAACCGGAGAGCAGGATCCCGGTGTTCATCCCCTGAATAATCAGCGCGCCGACCACTGACAAAAACAGGTTAAAACGCCCGCCCATCAGCGAACCGCCGCCGATCACCACCGCCAGGATAGCGTCCAGTTCCAGCCACAGCCCGGCGTTGTTAGCATCGGCACCGCGAATATCTGCCGCCACGATGATCCCGGCAATCGCCGCGCAGAGGCCGCTTAGTACATAAGCCAGCATCACTACGAGGCGGGTATTTACCCCGGCATTTTTTGCCGCGCGAATGTTGATCCCCACCGCTTCGATAAACATGCCGAGCGCCGTTTTACGGGTAAAGAGCCAGAACACCAGCAGTGCGGCCAGAGCAATCATCACCGGCGTCGGAAAGAAAAATAGCGAGCCGCTGCCGATCCATGCCAGGTGCGGCGAGTTGAAGGTAACAATCTGCCCGGAGGTAATCAGCTGCGCCACCCCGCGTCCGGCCACCATCAGAATAAGGGTGGCCACAAAGGGCTGGATCTTGAGGATTGCCACCAGAATGCCGTTCCACAGCCCGGCCAGTACGCCCGCGCCCAGCGAGGCCAGAATGACCATCGGCAGTGAATGCCCGGCCACGGTCATCGAGGCCGCCGTGGCCCCGGCAATCGCCATCACCGCACCAACGGAGAGGTCAATGCCGCCGGTGGCAATCACCAGCGTCATGCCAATCGCCAGCAGTGCTACCGGCGCGGCGCGGTTAAGAATATCTATCGGGCTGCCGAACAGCCGGCCGTCCTGTAGGACTATCTGGAAAAAGTGCGGGGCCACCAGACTGTCGACCACCAGCACCAGCAGCAGCGCAACGATCTGCGGCATACCCACCGGCCAGGAAAAGCGCCGCTTCGGTGGCGTCGTTTGCGGAAGGGATCGGGACATCACGGGGTTCTCCTTATGCCGCAATGGCATTCATAATCGCCGGAACGGAAAGCTGATCCAGCGGGATCTCCGCCACCTGTTTGCGATCGCGCATGATAATCACCCGGTCGGCATAGCCCACTAACTCTTCCAGTTCAGAGGAGATGACCAGCAGCGCCAGCCCGTCGGCGCACAGCGTTTCGATCAGGCGAATAATTTCGGCGTGCGCGCCGACGTCGATGCCGCGCGTCGGTTCGTCAAGGATCAGGAACTGCGGGCGGGTCAGCAGCCAGCGCGACAGCAACACTTTTTGCTGATTACCGCCGGAGAGAAACTCAATCGGCTGCTCAGCGCCGGGCGTACGGATGCCCAATTGACGGATAAAGCGTTCGGCAATTTCATTTTGCTCACGACGCGGAATCGGCCGCAGCCAGCCGCGCTGGGCCTGTAGTGCGAGGATGATATTTTCCCGCACCGAGGCGGCGGCAATTATGCCGTCGGTTTTCCGGTCTTCCGGACAGAAGCCAATCCCCAGACAGGAGGCCTGATGCGGCGAACGCAGGGTTTGCGGCTTGCCTTTAATCATCGCGCTGCCGCTGTCGGCAGGCTTGATGCCAAAAATAACTTCCGCCGTTTCGGTGCGCCCCGATCCCAGCAGCCCGGCGAGACCCACGATCTCTCCCGGCCTGACCTCCAGATCGAACGGATTAATGACCCCTTTTTTGCCAAAATCTTTAAACGCGGCAACCGGTTTTTCGCTCAACAATGTGCGCCCGGCACGCTGGAGGGCGTTGTTATCCAGTTCGCGTCCCAGCATCATTTTTACCAGCTCAATCTGCGGCAGCTCGCGCGTCTCACGACAGCCGACAAAGCCGCCGTTGCGCAGAACGGTGATCCGATCGCTGACCTCATACACCTGATCGAGAAAGTGGGTGACAAACACCAGGCTGACGCCGCGATCGCGAAGCTGGCGCATCAGGGTGAAAAGCATCTCGACTTCCTGGGTATCAAGACTGGCGGTTGGTTCGTCGAGGATCAGCACTTTTGCCGAAAGATCGATAGCGCGGCAGATCGCCACGATCTGCTGCATTGCGACCGAAAAACGGTTGAGCGGCTCGCGCACGTCGAGCGAAAAACCGTAAGACTCCATCAGTGCCGTTGCCCGACGCTCCATCTCTTTACGGCGCAGAAAGCCAAAACGCCTGGGTTCACGGCCAATAAATAAGTTATCCGCCACCGACATATTGGGCAGCAGGTTAACTTCCTGATAGACGGTGCCAATGCCGAGCTGTTGCGCATGGGCGGTATTTTTCGGGGAAATTGTTGCGCCATCCAGCCAGATGGTGCCGCGATCGGCATGATACACGCCGGTCAGCGCTTTTATCAGCGTCGACTTCCCGGCACCATTTTCGCCGAGCAGCGCCATGATTTCACCGCGACGCAGGCTGAAGTCAACGTTGTCCAGCGCTTTAACGCCGGGGAAGAATTTACTCAGTCCCTCGGTGCGCAGGATTTCCTGGTCTGTGTGCATAATGTCTCCTCTACCCCTCACCCGTCCCCTCTCCTGTGGGAAGGGGACGGGACGGCGCTCGGTGTGACAGGGTTCCCTCCCTCTCCCTCAGGGAGAGGGCCGGGGAGAGCGTCATTTAGTAACCCATGTTTTTCTTCTTCTCTAACTCTTCTTTCGCCGTGTCCGGCAGGTAAAGCGTTGATTTGGTGATGGTCAACTTCTCAGGCTGGGTGCCGTCTTTTTTGAATTTCTCCAGCGCGTCAAACGCCGGACCCGCCATATTTGGCGTCAGTTCCACGCTGGCGTTGGCTTCGCCGTCGATCATGGCTTTATAAATATCCGGTACGCCGTCGATTGAGCCGGTGAGAATATCTTTGCCCGGCTTCAGACCCGCTTCTTTAATGGCCTGAATAGCACCGATGGCCATATCGTCGTTATGGGCGTAAACCATGCAGATGTTTTTGCCGTTGTTTTCCGCTTTGATAAAGCTCTCCATGACTTCTTTGCCTTTACTGCGGGTAAAGTCGCCGGACTGAGAGCGGATGATTTTAATATTCGATGCTTTAGAGATAGCTTCCGCGAACCCTTTCTTACGGTCGATAGCCACGCTGGCCCCGACCGTGCCTTGCAGTTCGACCACATTACACGGCTTGCCCGCCACGGTTTTCACCAGCCAGTCGCCGATCAGACGGCCTTCCAGTACGTTGTCGGCAGTCACGGTGGTCATGTAGAGTGATTTATCTTTTACATCAATAGAACGGTCGAGCAGGATCACCGGGATCTCTGCGTCTTTCGCTTCTTTCAGCACCGGCTCCCAGCCCGTAGCAACGACCGGCGCGATAAAGATCGCGTCAACGCCCTGAGCGATGAAAGAACGGACTGCTTTGATTTGGTTTTCCTGCTTTTGCTGACCATCAGCAATCTTCAGGGTGATGCCGCGTTTTTCCGCTTCGCTTTTCGCGACGCTGGTTTCCGCCGCGCGCCAGCCAGATTCAGATCCGACCTGAGAAAAACCGACGGTAAGTGGGGCGGCCATCGCCATAGACGACATGGCTGCCGAAACTGCTGTGACTAAAAGTAAGCGCTTCCACATAAGAGCGTCCTCGTAGGGTTATTGTTAGTAAAAAGTCACCTGCGCTTGAACTATAGACAAACCGGGATGTAACAAAATGAGTTACATCACACTTCAGAAAAAAGAACACTTCATTAACAACGGCCTTTGGCGTAAGGGCCGGGAACGCGGGGCATGGCAAGCTGCAGCGCCGCACATAAATTTGAATAAATTTCAGCCAGTTATTACTTACAGCGCGCTCTTTTGTAACCGGTTACACAAACTTATTCAGTAAGTGGCTGACTTTATGGATTTTCCTGTCATGAAAAGGACGTCAAAGCATGTTCTGAAAAAAGAGGGGCGAGAAAAAGAGGTCAAGACATTCCGTGCCAGTTGGCTATAATACCGGGCACTTGTTTGCCATACATTTTAAAGGAAACAGACATGAGCTTACTCAACGTCCCGGCCGGTAAAGATCTGCCGGAAGATATCTACGTTGTTATTGAGATCCCGGCGAACGCGGATCCGATCAAATACGAAGTCGACAAAGAAAGCGGCGCGCTGTTCGTTGACCGTTTCATGTCCACCGCGATGTTCTATCCGTGCAACTACGGCTACATCAACCACACCCTTTCTCTGGACGGTGACCCGGTAGACGTTCTGGTCCCGACCCCGTATCCGCTGGAGCCAGGTTCTGTGATCCGCTGCCGTCCGGTTGGCGTGCTGAAAATGACCGACGAGTCTGGCGAAGATGCCAAACTGGTTGCGGTTCCGCACACCAAGCTGAGCAAAGAATACGATCACATTAAAGATGTGAACGACCTGCCGGAACTGCTGAAAGCGCAGATCACCCACTTCTTCGAGCACTATAAAGATCTCGAAAAAGGCAAATGGGTTAAAGTCGACGGCTGGGACAACGCTGAAGCGGCAAAAGCAGAAATCGTGGCCTCTTTTGAGCGCGCGAAGAAGTAATCTCTGTTACGAATATTCAGCCCGGCCACAGCGCCGGGCTTTTTATTGCCCGCTCCACGGCCGTCCCAGCGCGCTGCCCTGTACGCCATATTCGTTCAGGTACTTATCCAGCTCGACCATCCCTGTCCAGCGGTTTTCGCACCACAGCGGGGCCAGCAGCGTCGGGCGGCGGGCGCTGGCGGAGATACGGTGGAAAATCACCTCGGGCGGCGTGTGGCGGATCATCTCGCCTGCCGTCACCGTGTAATCTTCCAGTGCAATGCCGTTCAGTCGGCCCGCTTCCCACGCTTTCGCCATGATGCTGCCTTTCACGATATGCAGGGGGTGAAGCTTGATGCCGTCAACGCCGGTTTCAACGACGCGTTCCAGCGTTTGCAGGCATTCGCCCTGCCCTTCGCCCGGCAGGCCGACAATCAGGTGCGCACAGACGTTCAGGCCGCGCTCGCGCGCCAGGCGGGTGGTTTGTTGATAACAGGCGAAATCATGGCCGCGGTTAATACGGTGCAGGGTTTTATCCTGCGCGCTCTGCAACCCCAGCTCCAGCCAGATTTCATAGCCCTGCTCTTTATAGTCGCTGAGCAGATCGAGCACCGCCTCCGGCACGCAGTCCGGACGCGTGCCGACGCACAGTCCGACAATACTGGCCTGGCTCACCGCCTGCTGGTACATCGACCGCAGCACCTGTACTTCAGCAAAAGTGCTGGTATAGGCCTGAAAGTAAGCCAGATAGCGTTTAGCGCGGTTGACCAGCATGCCCTGATGGGCGAGCTGGTCGGCAATAGAGCGATACTGCTGCGCTTCGTCGGCAAACGAGGCGACATTACAGAAGGTGCAGCCGCCGCGCCCGATGGTACCGTCACGGTTCGGGCAGCTAAAACCGCCGTGCAGCGCCAGCTTATGAACTTTTTCGCCATAGCGACGCGCAAGATCCCCACCAAACATATTGACTAATTTTTGTAACTGCATAATCTGATAGACCGCCCTGATGAATAGGGCCAAGCCTGCCATTTTTAGCCGCTGTCGGCGATGACCTGGATCAATCGCCCGGGACGGCTTTTATCTATTGAATAATCAGTCACAATTACCGCTATTTCATGCACGTATCAGGTAATGACTTTTGCTTATAGTCGACAAAAATATTTCATTTCTTACGTCAGCATTTAAAAACAGTGCAATCACGCAATACCTTGCGATTTATGCAGCATAAAATGCTGACCACACGCTAATAATAAGCAAAATAGATTTGCAGCGTGCTTCTCTGATAGTGAGACAGATCACACTCTTTCAGCCTCTGATATAGCGCTTAATGCGGTTTTATAAACTTTATTTTTAAGTAATTTCAAATGATTAGCACGCGTTTAGCACATTTTTGCATAAATAAGAATGTCATTTGACCTGTGTACCAATTCCCGATAACTTGGAAATCCGCTGGAAGCTTTCTGGATGAGCCGCTGGCTTATCATATTTATGCAGTAATTGAGATTCCCTCTTAAGCAAGTCCTCAACACTTGTGTGACCTACGCGAAATGGATATTTAAAGAGGGCGAATGCGAGGCAGGTCAGCCCCGTCGCCATGCTCTTTCTGTGCCCGTGCGCCGCAGTCAGGAGGGTCTCCCGTAGAGCCTGGGGAGGTTCACTGATATGTTGTACGATAAATCCCTTGAGAAGGATAACTGTGGTTTCGGCCTGATCGCCCACATAGAAGGCGAACCTAGCCACAAGGTAGTGCGTACCGCCATACACGCGCTGGCCCGCATGCAGCACCGTGGCGCGATCCTCGCCGATGGTAAAACCGGTGACGGTTGCGGCCTGCTGCTGCAAAAACCCGATCGTTTCTTCCGCATCGTTGCCGAAGAACGCGGCTGGCGCTTAGCCAAAAATTACGCCGTTGGGATGCTGTTCCTGAATAAAGATCCCGAGCTGGCAAAAGCCGCGCGAAATATCGTTGAAGAAGAACTTCAGCGAGAAACGCTGTCGATCGTTGGCTGGCGCGAAGTACCGACCAATGAAGGCGTCCTCGGTGAAATCGCCCTCTCCTCTCTGCCGCGTATTGAGCAGATTTTTGTCAACGCGCCTGCGGGCTGGCGTCCACGCGATATGGAACGCCGCCTGTTCATCGCGCGCCGCCGCATTGAAAAGCGTCTTCAGGAAGATAAAGATTTCTACGTTTGTAGTCTGTCTAACCTGGTCAACATCTATAAAGGTTTGTGTATGCCGGCAGATCTGCCGCGCTTTTACCTGGACCTCGCAGACCTGCGTCTGGAATCGGCCATTTGCCTGTTCCACCAGCGCTTCTCCACCAATACCGTACCGCGCTGGCCGCTGGCACAGCCGTTCCGCTATCTGGCGCACAACGGTGAAATTAACACCATTACCGGTAACCGCCAGTGGGCGCGCGCCCGTACCTATAAGTTCCAGACGCCGCTGATCCCGGATCTGCACGATGCTGCGCCGTTCGTCAACGAGACCGGCTCCGACTCCAGCTCCATGGATAATATGCTTGAACTGCTGCTGGCGGGCGGGATGGACATCGTGCGCGCCATGCGCCTGCTGGTGCCACCCGCCTGGCAGAACAACCCGGATATGGACCCGGAGCTGCGTGCCTTCTTCGACTTTAACTCCATGCATATGGAGCCGTGGGATGGCCCGGCAGGTATTGTAATGTCTGACGGTCGCTACGCCGCCTGTAACCTCGACCGTAACGGTCTGCGTCCGGCGCGCTATGTGATCACCAAAGATAAGTTGATCACCTGCGCCTCAGAAGTGGGTATCTGGGACTACCAGCCGGATGAAGTGGTCGAAAAAGGCCGCGTTGGTCCGGGCGAGCTGATGGTGATCGACACTCGCGGCGGGCGCATTCTGCACTCGGCGGAGACCGATGACGATCTGAAAAGCCGTCATCCGTATAAAGAGTGGATGGAGAAAAACGTCCGCCGTCTGGTGCCGTTTGAAGATCTGGCCGACGATCAGGTCGGCAGCCGCGAGCTGGACGACGATCTGCTTGCCAGCTACCAAAAACAGTTTAACTACAGCAACGAAGAGCTGGATTCAGTGATTCGCGTGCTGGGTGAAAACGGTCAGGAAGCGGTCGGCTCAATGGGTGACGATACCCCGTTCGCCGTGCTCTCCAGCCAGCCGCGCATTATTTACGACTACTTCCGCCAGCAGTTCGCGCAGGTGACCAACCCGCCGATCGATCCGCTGCGCGAAGCGCACGTCATGTCACTGTCGACCAGTATTGGCCGCGAGATGAACGTCTTCTGCGAAGCGGAAGGCCAGGCGCACCGTCTGAGCTTTAAATCGCCGATCCTGCTGTACTCCGATTTCAAACAGCTCACCACCATGACCGAGCATCACTACCGTGCGGACGTGCTGGATATCACCTTCGATGTGACGGAAACCTGCCTCGAAACCACGGTGAAGGCGCTGTGCGATAAGGCCGAGCAGATGGTCCGCGAGGGCACCGTGCTGCTGGTGCTCTCCGACCGCAACATTGCCAAAAACCGTCTGCCGGTTCCGGCTCCGATGGCGGTGGGTGCGATCCAGACCCGTCTGGTCGAGAAGAGCCTGCGCTGCGACGCCAACATTATTGTTGAAACTGCCAGCGCGCGCGATCCGCATCATTTTGCGGTGCTGCTGGGCTTTGGCGCGACGGCGATCTACCCGTACCTTGCCTACGAGACGCTGGCGAAGCTGGTTGACAGCAAAGCGATTGAAAAAGCGTACCGCACGGTGATGCTGAACTACCGTAACGGCATCAATAAAGGTCTGTATAAGATCATGTCCAAAATGGGCATCTCAACGATTGCCTCCTACCGTTGCTCGAAGCTGTTTGAAGCGGTCGGTTTGCATAAAGATGTCTCCAGCCTGTGCTTCCAGGGCGCAATCAGCCGTATCGGC
Organism: Superficieibacter sp. HKU1; assembly: GCF_029319185.1. Taxonomy (NCBI): domain Bacteria; kingdom Pseudomonadati; phylum Pseudomonadota; class Gammaproteobacteria; order Enterobacterales; family Enterobacteriaceae; genus Superficieibacter; species Superficieibacter sp. HKU1. Next base: position 597,850 of record NZ_CP119754.1, on the reverse strand, counting down.
GGCGCAGGTTTCAGCGACTTCCAGCAGGATTTACTGAACCTGTCGAAGCGTGCCTGGCTGGCGCGTAAGCCGCTGGAACAGGGCGGGCTGCTGAAGTATGTCCACGGCGGCGAATATCACGCCTATAACCCGGACGTGGTGCGTACTCTGCAACAGGCGGTGCAAAGCGGCGAGTACAGCGATTATCAGCAGTACGCGAAGCTGGTTAACGAGCGTCCGGCGGCCACGCTGCGCGATCTGCTGGCGATTAACCCGAATGGCGAGGCGGTAAGCCTCGATGACGTTGAACCGGCGACGGACCTGTTTAAACGCTTTGATACCGCGGCGATGTCTATCGGTGCACTCAGCCCGGAGGCGCACGAAGCGCTGGCGGAAGCGATGAACAGTCTCGGCGGTAACTCCAACTCCGGCGAAGGCGGCGAAGATCCGGCGCGCTACGGCACCAATAAAGTGTCGCGCATCAAGCAGGTCGCCTCCGGTCGCTTTGGCGTCACCCCGGCATATCTGGTCAACGCCGACGTTATTCAGATTAAAGTCGCTCAGGGCGCGAAGCCGGGCGAAGGCGGTCAGTTACCGGGCGATAAAGTTACCCCGTACATCGCCAAACTGCGCTACTCGGTGCCGGGCGTGACGCTGATTTCCCCGCCGCCGCACCATGATATTTACTCTATCGAGGATCTGGCGCAGCTGATTTTCGACCTGAAACAGGTCAACCCGAAAGCGATGATCTCCGTGAAGCTGGTCTCCGAGCCGGGCGTGGGGACTATCGCCACTGGCGTGGCGAAAGCCTATGCGGATCTGATCACCATCGCCGGCTATGACGGCGGTACCGGTGCCAGCCCGCTCTCCTCGGTGAAATACGCCGGCTGTCCGTGGGAACTCGGCCTGGTGGAAACCCAACAGGCACTGGTCGCCAACGGTTTGCGACATAAAATTCGTCTCCAGGTGGACGGCGGACTGAAAACCGGACAGGACATTATTAAAGCGGCGATCCTCGGCGCGGAAAGCTTCGGCTTCGGCACCGGACCGATGGTAGCGCTGGGCTGTAAATACCTGCGTATTTGCCACCTGAACAACTGCGCGACCGGCGTGGCAACCCAGGATGAGAAGCTGCGTAAGAACCACTATCACGGTCTGCCGTTCAAAGTGACCAACTACTTTGAGTTCATCGCCCGCGAGACCCGCGAGCTGATGGCGCAGCTCGGCGTGAAGCGTCTGGTGGATCTGATTGGCCGTACCGACCTGCTGAAAGAGCTGGACGGATTTACCGCCAAACAGCAAAAACTGGACTTAAGCACACTGCTGGAGACCGCTGAGCCGCATCCAGGCAAAGCGCTGTACTGCACCGAGCACAACCCGCCGTTCGATAACGGCGTGCTGAACGCGCAGCTGCTGGCAAATGCTAAACCGTTTGTCGACGAGCGCCAGAGCAAAACGTTCTGGTTTGATATTCGCAACACCGACCGTTCGGTGGGCGCGCTGCTCTCCGGCTATATCGCGCAGACGCACGGCGATCAGGGACTGGCTTCTGATCCGATCAAAGCGCACTTCAGCGGTACCGCGGGCCAGAGCTTCGGCGTGTGGAACGCAGGCGGCGTGGAGCTGTATCTGACCGGCGATGCCAACGACTACGTGGGCAAAGGCATGGCGGGCGGTCTGCTGGCGGTGCGTCCGCCGGTCGGCTCTTCCTTCCGCAGCCATGAAGCCAGCATCATCGGTAACACCTGTCTGTACGGCGCGACCGGTGGTCGTCTGTATGCAGCAGGCCGCGCGGGAGAGCGTTTCGCGGTGCGTAACTCCGGGGCGATCACCGTGGTGGAAGGTATTGGCGACAACGGCTGTGAATACATGACCGGCGGCATCGTCTGTATTCTCGGCAAGACGGGCGTCAACTTTGGCGCGGGCATGACGGGCGGCTTCGCCTACGTGCTGGATGAAGACGGTGAATTCCGCAAGCGCGTGAACCCGGAACTGGTGGAAGTGCTGAGCGTCGATGACCTCGCCATTCACGAGGAGCACCTGCGCGGTTTGATCACCGAGCATGTGCAGCATACCGGCTCTTCACGCGGCGAAGAGATCCTGGCGCACTGGTCAGCCTTCTCGACGAAATTCGCGCTGGTTAAACCGAAGTCCAGCGATGTTAAAGCACTGTTAGGTCACCGTAGTCGTAGCGCAGCAGAGCTGCGTGTGCAGGCGCAGTAAGGGGTCATTATGAGTCAAAATGTCTATCAATTTATCGACCTGCAGCGCGTTGATCCGGCCAAGAAAGCGCTGAAGATCCGCAAAATTGAATTTGTTGAAATTTACGAGCCGTTTTCAGAAGGCCAGGCCAAAGCGCAGGCAGATCGCTGCCTGTCCTGCGGCAACCCCTACTGTGAGTGGAAGTGTCCGGTACATAACTACATCCCGAACTGGCTGAAGCTGGCCAACGAAGGGCGTATTTTTGAAGCGGCAGAATTGTCGCACCAGACCAATACCCTGCCGGAAGTGTGCGGTCGCGTGTGCCCGCAGGACCGCCTGTGCGAAGGCTCCTGTACGCTGAACGACGAGTTCGGCGCAGTCACCATCGGCAACATCGAACGCTATATCAACGATAAAGCGTTCGAGATGGGCTGGCGTCCGGATCTGACCGGCGTGAAGCAGACCGGTAAGCGAGTCGCGATTATCGGTGCGGGTCCGGCGGGCCTGGCCTGTGCCGACGTGCTGACGCGTAACGGCGTGAAGGCGGTGGTCTTTGACCGCCATCCGGAAATCGGCGGCCTGCTCACCTTCGGCATCCCGGCCTTCAAGCTGGAGAAAGAGGTGATGACCCGCCGCCGTGAAATCTTCACCGGCATGGGTATTGAGTTCAATCTTAATGTCGAAGTGGGCCGCGACGTCCAGCTTGACGATCTGCTGGCGGAGTACGATGCGGTATTCCTCGGCGTCGGCACCTATCAGTCGATGCGCGGCGGGCTGGAAAATGAAGACGCCGACGGCGTGTTCGACGCCCTGCCGTTCCTGATCGCCAACACGAAGCAGATCATGGGTTTCGGCGAGACCAGCGACGAGCCGTATGTCAGCATGGATGGCAAACGCGTGGTGGTACTCGGCGGTGGCGATACCGCGATGGACTGCGTGCGTACCTCCGTCCGTCAGGGCGCGACGCACGTCACCTGTGCCTATCGTCGTGATGAAGAGAACATGCCGGGCTCCCGCCGCGAAGTGAAAAACGCGCGTGAAGAAGGCGTCGAGTTCCAGTTCAACGTGCAGCCGCTGGGCGTGGAAGTCAACGCTAACGGTAAAGTGTGCGGCGTGAAGATGGTGCGTACTGAAATGGGCGAGCCGGATGCCAAAGGCCGCCGTCGTGCGGAAATTGTCGCCGGTTCCGAGCACATTGTCCCGGCGGATGCCGTAGTCATGGCGTTTGGTTTCCGTCCGCACAGCATGGAGTGGCTGGCAAAACACAGCGTCGAGCTGGATTCCCAGGGCCGTATCATCGCGCCGGAAGGCAGCGACAACGCGTTCCAGACCAGCAACCCGAAAATCTTCGCCGGTGGTGACATCGTGCGCGGATCGGACCTGGTGGTGACGGCGATCGCCGAAGGCCGCAAGGCGGCGGACGGGATTTTAAACTTTATGGAAGTGTAAACCTCTCAGGCCCCCTGACAACAATCATGTTGATAGACGGGGGGCCAGTTCTTTTCCGCGCACCTGTGCCATTTCCTGAAAGCTGCTCGCAAATATCGATGCAAATGAATGTAATACACCTGGCACGGATTGACCGCATTAAACTCCGGGCGTATTGATAGCAATATATTTTCATTCCGTTACTATCACGTCAGGGAAAACATGACCCCCATATCAACTCAACCCACTGATGACTATCAGCAAATTCATGACGGCATAATTCATCTACTGGACAACGCCAGGACAGAGACTGTCCGCAACATTAACGCAATCATGACGGCAACCTATTGGGAAATTGGCCGCCGAATTGTGGAATTTGAACAAGGTGGCGAAGCGCGAGCGGCTTACGGTACTCAGCTTATCGAACGGTTGTCCGTAGATTTAAGCCAGCGCTATAAACGCGGATTTTCCACAGGAAACCTGCGCCAAATGCGGGTATTTTACCTTTGCTTTCAACATATTGAAATTCAGCAGACAGTGTCTGGTGAATCTTCAAACCTGCCACAATTGGGCAAAATTTTCCCGCTTCCCTGGTCTGCCTATGTACGCCTGTTATCGGTTAAAAACAGCGATGCCCGTGCCTTTTACGAGAAAGAAACGTTGCGCAGCGGCTGGTCGGTGCGACAGCTTGACCGACAAATTGCCTCTCAGTTTTATGAACGCACGCTGCTATCCCATGACAAATCAGCCATGTTAGAGCAGGATGCGCCCGGTGTGGCTGAGGTCACACCTGCACAGGCAATACGCGATCCCTTCATTCTTGAGTTTCTCGATCTTAAAGATACTTATTCTGAATCGGATCTTGAAGAAGCGCTGCTCAATCACCTGATGGACTTTATGCTGGAGCTGGGCGACGACTTTGCCTTTGTGGGCCGCAAGCGCCGATTACGCATAGACGATAGCTGGTTTCGCGTAGATCTGTTGTTTTTCCATCGCCGCCTGCGCTGTCTGCTGATTGTTGACCTGAAAGTCGGTAAATTTAGCTATGCCGATGCCGGGCAAATGAATATGTACCTGAACTATGCCAAAGAACACTGGACAATGCCGGGCGAGAACCCACCTGTCGGATTGATTCTGTGTGCAGAAAAAGGCGCTGGTGAAGCGCACTATGCCCTGAACGGGTTGCCCAATACCATCATGGCGAGTGAATACAAAGTGCAGCTCCCTGATGAAAAATTACTGGCTGAGGAACTTGTGCGCTCACAAAATCTGTTGGAGACACGTCAGCCATGATCCCAGAGGCCGCCAGATATTGTTCCTGCGACTCGATTCGCCACGGGCGGGACATTACCGAGACGGTACCATCCCAGCCGGAAGTCGTGACGTTCAAGCGCTATCCGACACCATCTCGCTACGTTGTCAGGCCTGTAATACGCTGGCGCGCACCTTAATCACCACCTTCTTAATGTCTGCCGACGCGTTCACAACGCAGCCCGGTTTATGCGGCTCGCCCGGCATAAAAATCGCAAACATTCCCGGCTTTAGTGTGATGGCCTGCTCATCGGCAATCTGGCTGCAAAGCTGATAATCCTCTGCAACATCCATCTCTTCGCACTCGCGGGCAGAATCGGTCATGCCAAAGAGAATGTGCTCTTCCCCCGCCAGCAGTAGCTGAATATCAATGTACTGCTGATGCAGCTCCGCTTTCTTTTGCTCCGGAGACTGCGTGACAAACTGCATAACATTCATAAAGATATTCTCGCCCTGTAGCTCATAGCGCCCCGGCGCTTTCTCCTGTGGCCTTGCGGCGATGGCCAGCGTGAGCGCATTCAGCAGTAGCGGATGCAACCCCGTGGATGAGAGCGAACGTAGATCGCCTGTCACCATATTTTTTCCTCCTGGGCCAACAGCGCGGCGGCCAGTTTCGTGCCGCCAATATCAATCGCCAGCGTGGTCATAACACCGCCTTTTGTAGCGCCGTGTGTAACACGGGCAGATATGAGCAACGATGTCGGGTTTCTTCATCGGCCTATTAAGTATCGGCTGGCAGGAGGCAGTCAAACCGTCAGATCCCGCCATTCTGTTATTCAATTTTTCAAGTACAGTCATCATGACATCCCCGGCGAAATGCCCGGCACGCGCCGGGCTTCCTGGTTAGCTCTTACTTTTCATTAAGCCGTTTTTATTGCCGCCAAACGGTACCGCGCCGCTAAACGGCTTACCGTCGATCGCATCATGCGTGCGTAGCGCTTCCGGGCGGATCCAGCGCTGGACGCGCGTTGGCATGTCGAGGCCGATCAGCAGGATCACTACGAAGGTGAGGCCAAAGGAGAGCGAACCGAGCGCGGTGCCCAGATCCAGTCGTTGCGCGATCAGCGCCCCGAGGATCGGGGCCAGCGCGCCGCCCAGCGCCCCCACGTTGTAGGTAAACCCCAGCCCTGCTGCGCGTTGATCCGTTTCGAAATAGCCGCCGATCAGTTTCGGTAAGATCCCCGAGATCCCCTGCCCCAGCATCTGCTGAAAGAAGAGTAATAAGCCAAGCACCCAGACGTTTGTGCCGCCAATCGCGAACACCGGAATGATCAGCAGCTGTGAGGCCAGCAGGCTACAGACATAGGCTTTGCGGGTGCCCAGCCAGTCGCCGAGAAAACCACCCACGCAGCAGCCTACCGCCGCGCCGAAGCCGCTGAAGAACAGCACGTTGGCGACCGTATGCGGGTTATAGGCCAGCTCGGTTTTCAGATAAGTCGGCAGCAGCGCCTGAATAGGCCACGAGTAGAGGAAGGCAAACAGCACCACCACCATCAGCATGACGCCGGTCGGCCAGCGTTTGCCGCTGCTCTGCACCATAAAGCTGATGAAGATGATGGCGCACACCAGGCCCAGCAGTGCCACCAGCCCGGCGATACGCGCTTCGCCAGCGAAACAGTACCACAGCGACGCGCCCGCAACGCAGGTCATGAGGATGTTTATCACCCGATGCTGGCCGCGGTAGAGAATATCGACCATCGTGCGTACCGGCGCTTTACCTTCGTGTTTCGCTTTCCAGTCTTCGGCCTCCGGGATGTTTTTACGCAGCCAGAGCGCGAAGACGATGGGGACAATGCCGATGAAAAAGAGCGCGCGCCAGCCCCAGACCGGCACCACCAGGCTATAGACCTGTGCGGCGACCACCGCGCCAACGGAGAAGCCGGAAATCAGGAAGCCGCTGGCTTTATTGCGCAGCTGTTTTGGCCAGCTTTCAATGACATAGGTGGCGCTGGAGCCGTATTCCCCGGCCATCCCCATGCCGATCACCAGGCGGGCGATAAACAGCGAGGTGTAACCCGGCGCAAAGCCGCAGGCGAGCGTGCCCATGGAAAAAAGAATGATGCTGGTGACCATCGCCAGGCGACGGCCATAGCGGTCGCCCAGCGCGCCGAGCATCAGGCCGCCGAACCAGCGAGAGATAAAGGCGGCGGAAATCAGGCTGGCCGCCTGAACTGTGGTCAAACCGAATTCACCCTGTACTTCGGTCAACACCAGGGCAATCAAGACAAAATCAAAACCATCAAGCAGATACCCCAACCAGGCGGCGGAAAATGCCCGCCACTGCGCCCGGTTAAGATGGCGATACCACGGGATATTCTGGGCTGTAGTACTCATGGTGAGTCTCCCGCGGTGGGCTGTGCCCACACGCTTTGGTATGAATATGATAGAGATGCCTTAACGGATGCAGGCCAGCGACACGTTAGCGCCGTCCGGCCAATACTTATCCGCGCTCCTGCATCAGCTGCTGCGCCAGCGTTTTCAGTTCCGGCAGATATTTCTCTTCTACCGGTGCGAACGGTTTGCGGCACAGCGGGACAGAGACCACATCCATGTAATGCAGCACCGTTTTCAGCCCGCGGAAGACGCCTACTTTGATCAACAGGTCGATCACTTTGTTACACTCGCGCTGTAACTGCTGCGCCTTCGCAATATCGCCCTCTTCCAGCGCCTGCACGATCCCCTGGTAGCGCCAGCCCATAATGTTATAGGTGCTGCCGATCCCACCGTCTGCACCGGCCAGCAGACCAGACGCGAAGATTTCGTCGTAACCGTTGTAAAGCACCAGATCCGGATGCGCGCGGCGGATCTGCTCCATCTGAAAAAGATCGCCCGAGGTTTGCTTCAGCGCGCCGACGCCCGGCAGGGTGACCAGCGTTTTGATCTGATCCAGCGTCAGTTTTACCCCACTGAGCGCCGGAATGTTGTAGACCACCATCGGTAATCCATCAGCGGAATCGATAATTGCACGATAGTGTTCGCAGTGCTCATCAAAGCTGAACGGGTAGTAGAACGGCGTGACCGCCGAGACGGCATCAAAGCCATAGCGTTTTGCGGCAGACGCCAGCTGCTGGCTCTCCGCCGTACTGACGCAGCCAACGTGGGCAATCAGGGTGATTTCGCCTTTCCCCTCTTCCGCCACGATTTCAAGCACTTCTTCGCGCTCTGCCAGGCTCTGGACAAAGGCTTCCCCAGTAGAGCCGCCAACGTAAAGGCCGTCAATGCCCTGCTCAATGTTGAACCGTACCAGGCGGCGCAGGCTGGCTTTATCTATCTGCTGCTGGGCGTCGAAAGGGGTGAGAAGGGCGGACATCACGCCCCGTAAATGGTTAGCCATACATACCTCGTAGTGATATTTTATTGGATTAACTATATACCTTTATACCTGTTATACCAGATCACTTTTGCGGCAGCGTAATATCGAAAGCTTATTGTGCGATCAACTTCACTAAATCGATCGCAATTAGCCGATCATTGACGGGATTTTTTGGCCTTGCCGAAGGCGTGCCAGGTCGCAGAGACGCTATTGAGGTGAGTTTGCAGCGCCCGATCCGCGTCGTCCGGATCGCGGGCGCGGATGGCATCGACAATGGCGATATGCTGTTGATAGCTAACGCTGTTGTGCTCATGGAGCTCTTGATCCGCTACTTTTGGACGGGCCGCTATCAGCCAGTCGAGCAGCGCGACGTGGATCGCCATAAAGATCGGATTTCCTGGGATCTCCGCCAGCACACGGTGGAAGTCGACATCGGAGCGAATAAACTGCACGTTGTTGTCCAGCGACTGGCTGTTGATCTCCAGCGCTTTACTCAGCAGCGCGATTTGTTCATCGGTGGCGTGTTCGGCGGCGTAGCGCACCAGGCTCGATTCAAAGAACAGGCGCAGCTGTTCGAAGTGGGCGATACCGCCGGGATGCGAGAGAAAGTCTTTCGCCATGCCGGAAAGCTCGCCAATGATGGTGTCCGCTGAAGGGCGGGAAACACGCGCGCGTTCACCGTTGCTTATTTGCACCAGCCCTTTGCGTTTAAGCGCCGCCAGCGCTTCGCGCACCGAGGGGCGGCCCACGTTAAAGAAAGCCATCAGCTCGCGCTCGGAAGGCAGTTGCTCGCCTTCGCCAAACTCGCGACGGCGGATCATCTGCTCCAGCTCCTCTTCCACCATCTCAGAGAGTTTTTTGCGCGCCAGCGGGCGGCGAAAGCTACGGCCGATGAGGGTTGTCTGTTCTTCGCCTGATGTCTTCATAAACGCCGGGTTACCATGAGTATCAATCAGATGCTTCATCATAACACAGGATTTTTCGTCATGGGCAACGCGGCCCCGCAAGGGGCTGATGACAAACCTGTTATGCTATTTTATGCGACGTTTTGCCGGGCGGCGGACGGGATGTTGAACTTTATGAAAGTGTAATCCCCTCAGGCCCCCTGACAACGATCATATGGCGAGCGAGTACGAAGTGCAGTTGCCCGATGAAAAATTACTGGCAGACGAACTCATTCGATCGCAGATAGCGCTGAAGGAACAGAAACGCTGAAGCCCGAATGTTCCTGAGTTGAATGAGACAGAGAAAAGCCCTCTCCCCGCCAGGAGAGAGGGTTTAAAACGGTGTTACTTTACGACGCGTAGTGCCGGACGGCCACCGCGCGGCGGCGGATCGTCATCGGGATCGTTGTCATCCTGATGGTCGGGCTTGTCGCCGTCAATAACGGACATCACCGTTTCATTTTCAACGTCGGACTCGCCATCATCGTTCTGGCTGACAATGTCTTCATCATAGGCCGCTTCCGGCTCGAACATCGTGCCTGCGCCGTTTTCACGGGCATAGACCGCCAGCACCGCAGCCAGCGGCACGGAGACCTGACGAGGCACGCCGCCAAAGCGCGCGTTGAAACGCACTTCGTCGTTCGCCAGCTCCAGATTACCGACCGCACGCGGCGCGATATTTAACACAATTTGCCCGTCGCGCGCATATTCCATTGGGACATGCACGCCGGGCAGCGTCACATCCACTACCAGGTGCGGCGTGAGCTGGTTGTCCAGCAGCCATTCATAGAATGCGCGCAGCAGATAAGGACGGCGTGGGGTTAATTGTGACAAATCCATGCTGTTTAGCCCCGGCCAAGGCGTATTTCACGCTCGGCTTCAGTCAGAGAAGCGAGGAAAGAATCACGTTCGAAGACGCGAGTCATATAACCTTTCAGCTCTTTCGCACCCGCACCGCTGAATTCAATCCCCAGCAGCGGCAGACGCCACAGCAGAGGTGCCAGGTAGCAATCCACCAGGCTGAACTCATCGCTCAGGAAATAAGGCTTCTGACCAAATACAGGCGCAATCGCCTGCAATTCTTCGCGCAATTGTTTACGCGCGGCATCCGCTTCGGAAGAAGAACCGTTAACGATGACGTTCATCAACGTGTACCAGTCCTTTTCAATACGTTGCATGTAAAGACGGCTTTCACCACGCGCGACCGGATAAACCGGCATCAGCGGCGGATGCGGAAAACGCTCATCAAGATATTCCATGATGATACGAGATTCCCACAGGGTCAGCTCACGATCCACCAGCGTCGGAACACTCTGATTCGGGTTGAGGTCAATCAGATCCTGAGGCGGGTTGTCCTTCTCCACGTGCTCGATTTCGAAGCTAACACCTTTTTCAGCCAGCACGATGCGGACCTGATGGCTATAGATGTCAGTAGGACCAGAAAACAGCGTCATTACCGAACGTTTGTTGGCAGCGACAGCCATGAAAACCTCCAGGTATATTCAGAATTTTTACTGCTGCCAGCCACAACGTGACTGACCAGATGTTTACGCCTCATTTCCGTTGAACGACATTCCTGTTCAGTTAGTAAACAAAAAATGAACAATCCCCGGTATTTGGGCAGAAAATTGGATGATAGTTTACCAGATTTTGACGCCTTTGTGGTGAGGGGATTCTGGAAATGTGGAAAAAGAGGTCCGATCACGGTCATGAATGGGGATAAACGTCGTTTAGTCCATAAAAAAACCCGCCGAAGCGGGTTTTTTCGCCAATGGTTGTCTGCCTGAGCAGAAACCCATTAACGTTTGGAGAACTGAGGACGACGACGTGCTTTACGCAGGCCGACTTTCTTACGTTCAACCTGACGAGCATCACGAGTAACGAAGCCTGCTTTACGCAGTTCGCCACGCAGGGACTCGTCGTACTCCATCAGAGCGCGGGTGATACCGTGACGGATCGCACCAGCCTGACCAGAGATACCACCACCTTTAACGGTGATGTACAGATCCAGTTTCTCAACCATGTCGACCAGTTCCAGCGGCTGACGAACTACCATGCGGGCAGTTTCACGACCGAAGTACTGTTCCAGAGAACGTTGGTTGATAACGATTTTGCCGTTGCCCGGTTTGATGAACACGCGAGCTGCGGAGCTTTTGCGGCGACCAGTGCCGTAGTATTGATTTTCAGCCATTGCCTATAATCCCGATTAGATGTCAAGAACTTGCGGTTGCTGTGCCGCGTGGTTGTGCTCGTTACCTGCGTAAACTTTCAGTTTACGGAACATAGCACGACCCAGTGGGCCTTTTGGCAACATGCCTTTAACCGCGATCTCAATCACACGCTCAGGACGGCGAGCAATCATCTCTTCAAAGGTCGCTTGTTTGATACCACCGATGTGGCCAGTGTGGTGATAGTACACTTTGTCAGAACGCTTGTTGCCGGTAACAGCAACTTTGTCAGCGTTCAGAACGATGATGTAATCACCGGTATCAACGTGCGGAGTGTATTCCGCTTTGTGCTTACCGCGCAGACGAATAGCCAGTTCGGAAGCCAGACGGCCCAGAGTTTTACCGGTCGCGTCAACAACATACCAGTCGCGTTTTACGGTTTCTGGTTTAGCTGTAAAAGTTTTCATTAAAAGCTTACCCAAATAAATTAGTTACACGTTGGTGAACACCCAAACGCTTCAAAACACATGAGGCTCACACGACATTGTCCAGTAAACCTACCCCCTCGGATATGTTTAAACCGGCACACGACATTTTGGGAAAAAAACATCGTTGTAACGTGGGGTCGCAGGATTATAGAGAAGTCAGGGTCAAAGATCGACCCCTTTTTGTGATTCGCAGCAGGGTTTTTGCGCGCAGCAGACGGCCTGCGTCCCCTCACGGCATATGTTCAAGCCGTAAATACTCCTCGCTTTGCATCTCCTGCAGACGCGACAGACAGCGGCGAAATTCGAACTGTAACGCACTCCCCTGGTAGATCTCCTCCAGCGGACGTTCAGCGCTAACCACCAGCTTCACGTGCCGCTCATAGAATTCGTCCACCAGCGCGATAAAACGTCGTGCTTCGCTCTCCATTAATGGCGTCATTGCCGGCACATCAAACAGCAGTACCGTATGGAACAGCCGTGAGAGCGCGATATAGTCATGCTGGCTGCGGGCATCCACGCACAGGGTAGTAAACGACGCCGCCAGGGTCTGATTTTCAACGCCCAGCGTCGGGAACGGGCGATGGTTAATTTCAAGCTCCGGCGTATGTTCGCGTTTAGCGCCCGCCAGTGAGAGCCAGAGGCTGTCCATCTGCTGTTGCGTTTCGCTATTCAGCGGCGACAGCCACAGGTGCGCCTGGGTAAGCGTACGCAGACGATAATCGATTCCGGCATCGACATTCATGATGTCGCAGTGGGTTTTGATCGCGTCAATGGCAGGCAAAAAGCGCGCGCGCTGTAAGCCGTTGCGGTACAGCTCGTCCGGCGGAATATTGGAGGTGGCGACCAGGGTAATACCGCGGGCAAACAGCGCTTTCATTAACCCGCCCAGCAGCATCGCATCGGTAATATCCGAGACAAAGAATTCATCGAAGCACAGCACGTCGGTTTCGGCTTTAAAGCGGTCGGCGACAATCTCCAGCGGATCGCTCTCGCCCTGCAATGCCGTCAGCTCTTCATGTACGCGCAGCATAAAGCGGTGAAAATGCAGGCGCTGTTTACGCGCACCGGGCAGGCTCTGGTAAAAGAGATCCATCAGCCAGGTTTTCCCGCGTCCGACGCCGCCCCACATATACAGCCCGCGCGCGGGAGGAGTTTGTACACTATCCTGTTTGCCGAGCAGTTTGCCGATTTTCGCGAACAAACCGCCGTTTTGCCTGATGGCCTCAGGCTGCATCGCCAGTTGCTGATAGATAGCATCCAGCCGCGCCACCGCCTCCCGCTGGACGTCGTCGGGTTGGTGGGTGCCCTCACGCAGGGCCTGCTGATAACGCGATGTCGGAGAAGTGCTTTGCATGGCTTATTATTATTCCTTGTAAATCAGGGTGCCATCGTTCACGGTTGGCGAAAAAAAGGCCGTTCTACACTACGCGATGTGCGGCCGGGATTCCACTTCTGAGGATTTAGCGGTTATAGTGGCATAATCGGGCACGGGCATGGAGCCTCGCGGCCAACACCCTACGGAATCACACACAACGGGAGATGTACATGACCTGGGAATATGCGCTAATTGGTTTAGTTGTCGGTATCATCATCGGTGCCGTTGCCATGCGTTTTGGTAATCGTAAATTACGTCAACAGCAGGCTTTGCAGTACGAACTGGAAAAGAACAAAGCAGAGCTGGAGGAGTATCGTGAGGAGCTGGTCAGCCACTTTGCCCACAGTGCCGAGCTGCTGGATAACATGGCTGATGATTATCGTAAGATTTATCAGCATATGGCAAAAAGCTCCAGCAACCTTCTGCCGGGTATGGCGGCGGAAAATAATCCTTTCCGCAACCGTCTGGCGGAATCGGAAGCCAATAACGATCAGGCTCCTGTGCAGATGCCGCGTGATTACTCAGAAGGCGCATCGGGTCTGCTGCGTAACGGCGTGAAGCGCGATTAATACGCTTGATGGCATACTGTCTCCATGACGCGGGGTAACCGCCGGATTGGGTCTCTCCGGGAACCGGGTCCCCCTATTTCCCCTGACAGCCCTTTTCTTCCTGGGCGCACGCGCTGCGCCCGTTTCAACTATTCTTATCCCAGCGATGATTTAATCATTATCGCATTGTGACCCGGCCACATTTTCAATAACATCAAACTGTTTTGGGATGGTCTTCTTTCACTTCAGGTATGAGAGCCAGCATCGATGAAGAAACAAACCCTGCTGTTGAGTGCGTTAGCGTTGAGTGTCGGGTTATCTCTTTCGGCACCCTTTACGGCTGCTGCGGCGCTGCCGTCGCAGATTCCTGGTCAGGCGGCGCTGCCGAGCCTGGCCCCCATGCTGGAAAAAGTTCTGCCTGCGGTGGTCAGCGTTCAGGTTGAGGGTACCGCCGTACAGGGTGCAAAAGTGCCGGAAGAGTTGAAGAAATTCTTCGGCGATGTCGCTCCCGATCAACAGCCGCAGCCGTTTGAAGGGCTGGGCTCTGGCGTCATTATTGACGCGGCGAAAGGTTACATTCTCACGAATAATCATGTGATTAATCAGGCGCAGAAGATCAGCGTTCAGCTTAACGATGGCCGCGAGTTTGACGCCAAACTGATTGGCAGCGACGATCAGAGCGATATCGCGCTGCTGCAAATCCAGAACGCCACCAATTTGACCCAGATTGCGATTGCCGACTCCGATAAACTGCGCGTCGGCGATTTCGCGGTGGCGGTCGGTAATCCGTTTGGCCTTGGGCAAACGGCCACCTCCGGCATTGTTTCCGCGCTGGGACGCAGCGGTCTGAACCTGGAAGGCCTGGAAAACTTTATCCAGACCGACGCCTCTATTAACCGCGGCAACTCCGGCGGCGCATTGTTGAATCTTAACGGCGAGCTGATCGGCATTAATACCGCAATCCTTGCGCCGGGCGGCGGCAGCGTCGGTATCGGCTTTGCCATCCCCAGTAATATGGCGCGCACCCTCGCCCAGCAGCTGATTCAGTTTGGCGAAATCAAACGCGGGCTGTTGGGGATTAAGGGCATGGAGATGTCTTCTGACATTGCCAAAGCGTTTAATCTGAACGTTACCCGCGGCGCGTTTGTCAGCGAAGTGCTGCGCAATTCCGGCTCGGCGAAAGCGGGCGTGAAATCGGGCGACGTCATCGTCAGCCTGAACGACAAACCGTTAAACAGCTTTGCCGAACTGCGCTCACGTATTGCCACTACCGAGCCGGGCAGTAAAGTGAAGCTCGGGCTGCTGCGCGACGGCAAACCGCTGGATGTGGAAGTGACGCTCGATAAGAGCACCTCGTCTTCTGCCAGCGCGGAGATGATCGCCCCGGCGCTTCAGGGCGCCAAACTCAGCGACGGCCAGTTGAAGGACGGCTCGAAAGGTATCACGGTCGATGAGGTCGAGAAAGACAGCGCCGCGGCCCAGGCGGGTCTGCATAAAGGCGATGTGATCACCGGTCTTAATCGCGAGCGTATTCATTCTATTGCTGAAATGCGTAAAGCGCTGGAAGCGAAGCCGTCTATCATCGCGCTGAATATCGTGCGCGGTAATGAGAGCATCTATTTGCTTCTGCGCTGATTAATGACACGTCCGGATGTCACCTGACGTGTGATGTCCGGATAAGTCGTGCTATGCTGCGACGGTTTACTTATCAATGATATCCGCATCATGCTTGTGAAGCTTTTACGCTCGATTGCTATCGGTTTAATTGTCGGCGGTCTGTTACTGGCTGCCATGCCTTCTTTACGCCAGTGGAACGTCAACTCTGCGCCGCACTATGACAGTGCCGACGAATCGCCGGTCAGCTACAATCAGGCCGTACGCCGCGCCGCGCCTGCGGTGGTGAACGTCTACAACCGCGGGATGAACAGTTCCAGCCATAACCAACTGGAGATCCGCACCCTGGGCTCCGGCGTGATTATGGATGAGCGCGGCTATATTGTGACCAACAAGCACGTAATTAACGATGCGGACCAGATTATCGTTGCGCTTCAGGACGGGCGCGTTTTTGAGGCGTTGCTGGTTGGCTCGGATAGCCTGACCGATCTGGCGGTGCTCAAAATTAACGCCACCGGCGGCCTGCCGGTGATCCCGATTAACCGCAAGCGCATACCGCATATCGGTGACGTGGTGCTGGCGATTGGTAACCCCTATAACCTCGGGCAGACCATCACCCAGGGGATCATCAGCGCCACCGGGCGCATCGGCCTGAATCCCTCGGGTCGACAAAACTTCCTGCAAACCGACGCTTCCATCAACCACGGTAATTCCGGCGGCGCGCTGATTAACTCGCTCGGCGAGCTAATGGGGATTAACACCCTCTCCTTTGATAAGAGCAACGATGGCGAAACGCCGGAAGGGATCGGCTTTGCGATCCCCTTCCAGCTGGCGACCAAAATTATGGATAAGCTGATCCGCGATGGCCGGGTGATCCGCGGCTATATTGGCATTGGCGGCCGTGAAATCGCGCCGCTCCACGCCCAGGGCGCGGGGATCGATCAGATTCAGGGGATTGTGGTTAACGAAGTGTCGCCGGGCGGCCCGGCAGCGGAAGCGGGTATCCAGGTCAACGACGTAATCGTGTCGGTAAATAATAAACCGGCGGTCTCCGCACTGGAGACGATGGATCAGGTGGCGGAAATTCGGCCGGGTTCGGTGATCCCGGTGGAAGTGATGCGCGAGGATAAGAAGCTGAAGCTGAACGTGACGATTCAGGAATACCCGGCAACCGAGTAAGTGAGATGCCGGGTGGCGGTTTCGCCTTACCCGGCCTGTTAACGTGCTGTGAGACCTTTGTAGGCCCGGTAAGCGCAGCGCCACCGGGCATGGTACTACCACACTTACTTATTAACGAACTCTTCGCCGAGCTGAATATCTTTCTTCAGCGTTTCCAGCATACCGTCCAGCGCCTGCTGCTCGAACGCGCTCAGTTCGCCGTAAGGTTTACGTTCTTCGATACCGTTTTTACCCAGCAGCAGCGGCTGTGAGAAGAAACGCGCATGTTTGCCGTCACCCTCAACGTAAGCACACTCCACTACGCCCTGCTCACCCTGAAGCGCGCGCACCAGCGATAAACCGAAGCGTGCTGCCGCCTGGCCCATAGAAAGCGTTGCGGAACCGCCACCGGCTTTAGCTTCTACCACTTCTGTACCCGCATTCTGGATACGTTTGGTGAGATCGGAGATTTCCTGGCTGGTGAAGCTCACACCCGGGATCTGCGAGAGCAGCGGCAGAATGGTCACGCCGGAGTGGCCGCCGATCACCGGTACATCGACTTCCGTCGGTTTTTTGCCTTTCAGTTCCGCAACAAACGTGTTTGAGCGGATGATATCCAGCGTAGTGACGCCAAACAGCTTGTTCTTATCGTAGACGCCCGCTTTCTTCAGCACTTCCGCCGCAATCGCGACCGTGGTATTAACCGGGTTAGTGATAATACCAATACACGCTTTCGGGCAGGCTTTAGTGATTTGTAACACCAGATTCTTAACGATCCCGGCGTTGACGTTAAACAGATCGGAACGATCCATACCCGGCTTACGTGCCACGCCCGCCGAGATCAGTACAACGTCAGCTCCTTCCAGCGCCGGAGTGGCATCCTCGCCGGAAAAACCTTTGATCTTAACGTCAGTCGGAATGTGGCTAAGATCAACAGCAACGCCGGGAGTGACTGGCGCGATATCATACAGGGAGAGTTCTGAGCCTGAAGGCAGTTGGGTTTTCAGTAGTAGGGCAAGCGCCTGGCCGATACCGCCCGCAGCGCCGAGGACTGCAACTTTCATCCTAAACTCCTTATTATGGTTAATATAATTGACCGTTACTCCATGGCAGTGACAGTAGTTAACGACACCTGCAAACACAAATGCCTTACGCAGGTAATGCGTCATCACACGCATTATTGCAGGCAAAAAAGGCACAATATGCTTTGCTTATGAAGGCCGTAGTCACTTTCGATAGCGTATCAACACGCGGTTACATTACACCGTGGAGGCCAACCAAAACAACATCAATTTGATAACAATTATTTTACTTTTAAGTCGATCCCTTTCTTGTGACTCAGACGTGTTCCTTAATAACGAAATTTGATAAAATCCCTCCCTTTCATAACATTATTTCAGCCTTATTCACGGCAGATAGATTGCATAAAAATTCATCACTATGCATAATAATGTTGTTTCTACCGCCATGATTGGGTGACTTATGCGAAGCTCGACTAAACAAGAAGAGTTAGTCAAAGCGTTTAAAGCGCTACTTAAAGAAGAAAAGTTCAGTTCTCAGGGAGAGATCGTCCAGGCGTTGCAGGAAGAGGGCTTCGAAAATATCAATCAGTCCAAAGTGTCCCGCATGCTGACTAAGTTTGGCGCGGTACGCACGCGCAACGCCAAAATGGAGATGGTTTACTGCCTGCCCGCAGAACTGGGCGTGCCAACGACCTCCAGCCCGCTAAAGAATCTGGTGCTGGATATCGACTATAACGATGCCGTTGTGGTTATTCATACCAGCCCCGGTGCAGCACAGCTCATTGCGCGTTTGCTGGACTCGTTAGGTAAAGCGGAAGGTATCCTTGGCACTATCGCGGGGGATGACACGATCTTTACCACGCCTGCCCGCGATTTTACGGTAAAAGAACTGTACGAAGCGATCCTGGTGTTGTTCGAACAGGAGCTGTAATCCCCCTTTCCCTCCAGACCACGCTGGAGGGAATGTCCCTTCTGCGCGACGTAAACCCGATAATCCCCTGCTTTTCCTTTAACACTTAGTGCGATCTACGCTCTCAATTTATTCACACAGTGAATGATTCTCGAAGAAACCGCACGAAAAATCAAATTCCCCTATCCTGCTGTTTTTTAATATTTTGTTAACATCACTGCGCACAAAATATCCCTTTTTTATTCCACTATGTTATAGCGCATGCCATCATTAAAACTTATTAACGCATGTTATAATTAGTCTGTTATTAATTTTCCGGGTGATTAGTGTATACTTGATTTTGTGATGAGGGTCACGAAATAAGGCCCTTACGAAAAAATTCGACGAGGTAAATAACATGAAAATGACAACAACTGTAGCCACCCTGAGCCTGCTTTCCGTTCTTTCTTTTGGTGCTTTCGCCGCGGATTCTATCTCCAGCGAGCAAGCGCTGAATCGCGAAGCTATCGGTACCGTATCGGTAGGCGCTGTTGGCACCGCTCCGATGGACATGCGTGCCATGCTGGATGAGAAAGCCACCGAACAGGGCGCATCCGCCTACCGTATTATCGAAGCACGTACCGGCGACCAGTGGCATGCCACTGCGGAACTGTATAAATAAGGTTATTAAGTAAAACCATCTTCTCGACTGCGGCATCCCATAAAAAAGCGACACAAAACGCCATGCCGCATACAGACACCTGTAAGGAATAAAGATTATGAAAAACGTAATGATTATCGCATCCCTGGGCCTGGCCTCCGTTCTGTCCTTTGGCGCCAGTGCAGCCGCCCATCAGGTTAACGCTGAACAGGCACAGAACCTTCAGTCGATGGGTTCTATCTCTGCGTCTGCCGTCGCAGGTAGCCCAATGGATATGCGTCATGAACTGGCAGTAAAAGCGGAAAAAGAAGGCGCCAGCAGCTATCGCATCACTGAAATGCGCACCGGCGACCACTGGCACGCCACCGCAGAATTGTACAAGTAAACCCTCGTCGTCTGAACCGACGACCTTGCCCCCGTTCGCCGGGGGCTTTTTTTAATGGCGCACGTTAAAACGTAATTGCCCTTCCAGTTCTTCTTCTGCCTCATCAAATAGCAGGATCAACGCACCGTAGCGGCGACGTTTGGTGTCATTAAGATGCACAAAGTCGATTTCCAGCGGCAGCGGCAGCACATTGCCCATCACCACGTCCCACAGTGAATCCAGATCGTTCACCTGCTCGCTTTTCAGCGCAAATACCCGCGTGAATTCACGATAGAAATCGCTTTGATTTTTTATTGTCGTAAAGTCAAAAGTATAAATTTTCATTGCCCGGTCCACAGCCAATGGGCGGCATCTGCCGCCCGGCTACTTATAATCCCCCAATGTGCAGGGTTTTCACTTCCAGAAACTCATCCAGTCCCAGTACGGAACCTTCACGTCCCAGCCCCGACTCTTTTACGCCACCAAACGGCGCAACTTCGGTGGAAACCGCGCACTCGTTGACGCCAATCATGCCGCTTTCCAGCGCCTGAGAAACGCGGAAAATACGCTGCATATTCTGGGTGTAGAAGTAGGCCGCAAGGCCAAACGGCGTATGATTTGCACGCTTGATCACTTCATCTTCCGAGGTGAAGCGGAAACAGGCCGCGACCGGGCCGAACGTTTCTTCCTGCGCCAGTTTCATGCCGTCATTGCAGTCCCCCAGCACTGTAGGCTGCCAGAAGTTACCGCCCAGCGCGTGCGCTTTACCACCGGCGAGGATTTTCGCGCCTTTACTGACGGCATCCTCAATATGTTCACGCACTTTATCCACGGCAGATGGCTCAATCAGCGGGCCGACGATTACCCCCTCCTCCAGCCCGTTCCCCACTTTTAACGCACCGACGGCGTCACTCAGTTTTTGCACAAAGCTGTCGTAGATATTTTCATGAAGATAGAAACGGTTGACGCTCACGCAGACCTGCCCGGCGTTGCGGAATTTGTTGGCGATGGCGCCCTGCACGGCAGCGTCAATATCTGCATCGTCGAAAACGATATACGGCGCGTTCCCTCCCAGCTCCATAGAGATTTTTTTCATGGTATCGGCGGAGTTGCGCACCAGCGTTTTGCCTACGGCGGTCGAGCCGGTAAAGGTAATTTTCCGCACCTCAGGGCTTGCCATGATCGCATCGCTAATGTCGGAGGTACTCCCGGCCACCGCATTCAAAACGCCGTCCGGTACGCCCGCTTTTTTTGCCAGTTGCAGCAGGGCAAAGGCGCTAAGCGGCGTATTGTTTGCCGGTTTAATGACGCCAGTGCAGCCCGCCGCCAGCGCCGGACCGAGTTTGCGGGTAAGCATCGCCATCGGGAAGTTCCACGGAGTGATCGCCGCCACCACGCCGACCGGTTCACGCGTCGCCAGGATGCGCGATCCCGGCTTCGCTGGCGGAATGATCTCGCCGTTTGCACGTTTCGCCTGTTCCGCAAACCACTGAATAAAGCTGGCAGCGTATTCCACCTCACCTTCAGCTTCTTTCAGCGGTTTCCCTTGCTCGGTAGTCATTAACTCACCCAGCCAGCGTTTGTTTTCGATAATCAGTTGATACCAGCGGTAGAGGATTTCCGAGCGCTGTTTTGCCGTTTTCGCCCTCCAGCCCGGAAAAGCCCGGCTGGCAGCGGCAATAGCGTCTTCGGTCTCTTTTTTACCGGCTTTTGCAACGCGGGTAATGACCTCGCCTGTTGCCGGGTTGACGACATCAAAGGTCGCGTCGAGCGTTTTCCAGACGCCATCTACCAGATACCCTGTTTGAAAGAGTTCGTGCTCCTGAAGTGTCTGTGCTGCCATGTGCCCTCCCGATGTGTTTCTTTTATAGCGTTTAAGTATAGCCATAAAAAAACCGACGCTTCTGACGTCGGTTTAGAGGGTTGGCAAAGTCGCTTAACAGGGAAACGCCCCGATAGCCGCGGGCGGTTTGCATCAACCTCAGCCGAGGCTTTTTCCATTTTGTGCCAGGAACCTAGTGGGTGGTCAAAGCATGTTGATATTTATGCAGCATGTCGACCAGCCGGTAAACCGGCTCAGTAACCTGCGGCGAAGCCTGCCAGTAGCGCAGTTTTTCCTGATAAACATCAAGTTCTTCAAGCAGTTCGGTAAAATAGAGACGGCGCTTGTCGTCGTTGCTGGCGGAAATGACCCGGTCAGCGGTATGCCTGAGCCGACGATGGAAAGCCGAGAGATCGTCGTTAACCGGCACCGGTGCGTCACGCAGGCGTTGATGCGCGATGATCAGGGTCAGCGCCAGGCGAAATTTCGCCACGTCGCCAGGAAATTTATTCAGCAGCAGAAAGAGTTGCTGATAGAGCGCAGGCAAATGGTTCTCTTTACGGCGGGCCATATTGGTCGTCATCGCCGATACTGCCGCAGAAACAAACTGGTTTAACAGCACGCGTCCGGTACGCGTCCGCGAGTTATCACGGATCAGCAGGATCACTATCAGCGCCAGTGAACAGCCCACCAGTTGCCCCAGTGCGCTATCGAGAAACTGACTAAAGTGGAACGTCATCGGGTTATCCAGCACGATGATATTGATGGTGCTCGCCAGCGCCCCCAGCGAGCCGAGGCGTCTTTTCTGCACTTCAATCCCGATAAAAAAGGCCAGCACCGCCAGACTAATACACAGCAGCAACATACTTTGCTGAGTAGAAGGAATGATGACCAGAAAGAACAGTGCCCCCAGCGGCAGCGCCACCAGCGTGCCATAAAGGAAATCTATCGCCACCATGCGCGGATTTGGCAGGCGCATCGCCAGGGCAGTCACCACAGCAATCATCACCATCGCCCCGCTGCCGGAGGTCCAGCCGGTCCACAACCAGAAAAGCGTGCCGAGAATGCACGACAGCGTGGTGCGCCAGAAATTAACCATCGCATGATGGCGCTCGGCTGAGTCCAGCCTGACAATCACTTCGCCCTGCAGGACGTCTTCTTCCACCGCGCTGATTTTGGCATTCCCCACCACGCCACGTTTTAAAAGCTGATAGCGCGTAGCCGCAGCGACCCAGCTATAGACGGTGACGGGAGTGTCCCGCTCGCCGGTCCACACCAGCAGGCGACGAATACGTTTAAGTTGCTTATGCACATCCTGTGCGTTTTCTACCGGCGTGGAAAAAATCTCGCGCCAGGTATCCGTCACCAGTTCCGGGCGCGTATTCTGCATAATATAGGTTTCACACGCCTGGGTAATAAGCGTCAGAGAGACCGTATTCAGCGCTTTCAGGCGACGGCCCGCGCGTGACCAGCGGGAAGATTCCATCAGCAAATTCCCGCGCATGCCTTCCAGAGCCGCCGTGCGGCGCACCAGCGCGCCCCAGGCGTTATCCAGCTCTTCGCTGTCTCCGTGCTGGATACACAGCTGCATCAGGCGATACTGTTCCACCAGCAGATTATCCAGCTCAAGATCGATAACCTGCTTAATGGAGCGTGGGGAGAACAGCAGATCCGCGACAATCGCGCAGACGATGCCAATGACAATTTCACTGCAGCGCTCGACGGCAAATTGCGGTGTCAGCAAGGGAGCCGTCTGAATGGTGATCACAATGATCAGCGCCGTATAACCTGCCAGCCCCCAGGCATAGGAATTTTCGACGCGCACCAGCGACGAAACCCAGGTACAAAATCCGGCCCAGATGCAACACACCAGCACCATCAGCAGCGGCGCACGGATCATCAGAATAATGATGGTCAGCGCGGCGATACAGCCGATAAACGTACCGATGATACGCAGCATACCGCGATAGCGAATTGCCCCGGACCAGGGTTCGCCACCCGCCGCAAACGCCGGACCCGCTGCAACAATCGCCGCCGTCAGCACCGCCCAGCGTGGCGTTTCAAGCTGGAAGTGAAAACCGACAAACAGCGCCAACACGATAGCACTGGCCAGTTTGACAGCAAAGCGAACATGCTGAGTCGCGATGGAGAAAATACCCATGGCGCTTAGCCGAACTCGCGCAGGCGCAGCGCCAGTTTCTGAAAGAATGACATCTGCCGGACATCACGATCCTGGGCACCAGTGATAACGACCGTGGCTGTCGTCCCGGCAGGCCAGACATTTTCCCCCTGGCTATCCAGACGAATGCGTACCGGCACGCGCTGCGCCAGGCGCACCCATTCCAGGTTTGAGTCAACGGTTGCCATGCCTTTAGCGTCATTACTGCTGCTGGCATTGGTCACCCCTGCCGAAATGCTGTCGACGGTGCCTTTAATGACCCGGTTACTGCCCAGCGGCGTAATTTCTGCCCGGTAGCCGGGACGCACGCCCTCCAGTTTGGTCTCTTCCATGTAGGCCTGAATATAAAAGCTATTTTGTTTCACCAGCGCCACGGCGGTGGAGCCACGGGTAATAAACTCACCGCTGTATACGTTCAGGTTAGTGACCCAGCCATCGGCGGGGGCGCGGATGACCGTGCGTTCTAAATCAAGTTTTGCCAGATCGCGCGTGGCCTCGGCCTTCGCCAGCTGGTGCTCTACGGTTTGCAGAATATTATTGGCCTGATCGATTTCTTCACGTGACATCGCCTGGACGCCTAACTGATTGCGTCGTCCGGCCTCACGCCGTTTTTCGCTGGCCAGCGCTTTGTAGTAGGCGACGTCAGCATCCGCCTCTTCCACGGCTTTCTGATAGCGCGGCCGATCGATGGTGAATAACACCTGATCCTTTTTGACCAGCTGGTTATCGTGTACATCCACCTGAGTGATAAGCCCGGCGACGTCCGGCGCAATGGCAACTACGTCCGCGCTGAAGCGGGCGTCACGCGTCCACGGCGATTCCGTGTAGTAAACCCACGCGTGAAAGATGGCCGTAAACGCCAGCAGGACCAGTATCAGCGTAATGGCCGTACGGGAAATTTTTCTTGTTAGTGTTTTCACATCCACCTCAGACGAACAAACGCGATATCAAATAAAACAGGCAGCAATACAACGCAGTATTGAAGAGTGCAGGATGCCAGACGAAATCGTAGATCCCGGTCGGGACCAGCACGCGGTGCACCAGCCAGAAGAGGGCCAGAGACAATAGCAACTCAAAGAAGATCGGCGGAAACGACAAGCCGAAAATCACAATGACGGGAAACAGACTCATGTTGACCTTGATTAGAGAGAGTGCAGGCGAGTGCGATGTATTAGTTATTTGGCTAACAATATATTAGCGTAACAGTTATGCAGTGATCTATATTATGTGATCTAAATCACTTTTAACTCAGAGTGAACAATGGAACGACTTAAACGTATGTCAGTTTTTGCCAAAGTAGTGGAACACGGCTCTTTTACCGCCGCGGCCAGGCAGCTGCAAATGAGCGTTTCTTCGCTTAGCCAGACGGTGTCAAAGCTGGAAGACGAATTGCAGGTTAAGCTGTTAAACCGCAGTACGCGGAGCCTTGCGCTGACCGAAGCCGGCAAAATTTATTACCAGGGCTGCCGCCGGATGATGCATGAAGTACAGGATGTTCATGAGCAACTGTATGCGTTTAACAACACCCCTATTGGCACCTTGCGGATTGGTTGTTCTTCAACCATGGCACAAAATGTTCTTGCAACCATTACCGCCGAGATGTTGAAAGAGTATCCGGGGCTGGCGGTGAACCTGGTGACCGGTATTCCCGCGCCGGACCTGATCGCCGACGGTCTGGATGTGGCGATCCGCGTTGGGGCGTTACAGGACTCAAGCTTGTTTTCCCGACGGCTGGGCGCGATGCCGATGGTGGTGTGCGCGGCGCAAAGCTATCTTCAGCATGCCGGAACGCCGGAGAAACCGGCGGATCTTGCCAGCCATTCGTGGCTGGAGTACAGCGTGCGTCCGGATAACGAATTCGAGCTGATCGCGCCGGAAGGTATTTCTACCCGGCTGATCCCCGAAGGACGGTTTGTGACAAACGATCCCATGACGCTCACCCGCTGGCTGGTGGCCGGAGCCGGGATCGCTTATGTGCCGTTGATGTGGGTAATTAATGAGATTAACCGTGGCGAGCTGGAGATCCTGCTGCCGCGTTATCAGTCCGATCCACGCCCGGTTTATGCGCTGTATACCGAAAAAGATAAGCTGCCGCTGAAGGTGCAGGTGTGTATTAATGCGCTGACGGATTATTTTGTCGATGTGGCAAGGGTATATCAGGAAATGCGCGGGCGGGGGAAGGAATTACGCTAGCGCTGCCGCCCGGCGTGGCGCTGCGCTTACCGGGCCTACGGATATGCGCAACGAATTATTCGTAATGCTTTGATATACAATGAACTGTAGGCCGGGTAAGGCGAAGCCGCCACCCGGCAACGCCGTAGTAAAAGCGTTACGCTGTGCCGCCTACCGTCAGGTTATCGACCTTCAACGTTGGCTGGCCGACGCCCACGGGCAGGCTCTGCCCCTCTTTTCCGCACACGCCCACGCCTTTATCCAGCTTCAGATCGTTACCGACCATCGAGATTTGCTGCATTGCTTCAATCCCGGAACCGATAAGCGTCGCGCCTTTCACTGGCGTGGTCACTTTGCCGTTTTCGATCAGGTAAGCTTCAGAGGTAGAGAAAACGAATTTGCCGGAAGTGATATCCACCTGACCCCCGCCGAAATTCGGCGCATAGATACCGTACTCGACGGATTCGATGATTTCCTGCGGCGTGGATTTACCTGCCAGCATATAGGTATTGGTCATGCGCGGCATTGGCAAATGGGCGTAGGACTCACGGCGACCGTTGCCGGTCGGCGCAACGCCCATCAGACGCGCGTTAAGTTTGTCCTGCATATAGCCTTTCAGCACGCCGTTTTCGATCAGCGTGTTGTACTGACCCGGCACGCCTTCGTCATCAATCGAGACGGAGCCACGGCGATCGGCAATGGTGCCGTCATCCACCACGGTGCACAGTTCCGATGCCACCAGTTCCCCGATATGGCCGCTGAACACCGAGGTACCGCGACGGTTGAAATCGCCTTCCAGACCGTGGCCGACCGCTTCGTGCAGCAGTACGCCAGGCCAGCCTGCGCCCAGCACCACCGGCAGCGTTCCCGCCGGTGCCGCAACGGCGGAGAGGTTTACCAGCGCCATTCGCACCGCCTCTTTTGCCCACGCGTCGGCACGCACGTCGCCGTCTTCATCGCCAAGGAAATATTCGTAGCCAAAACGACCGCCGCCGCCGCTGGCCCCGCGTTCACGTTTGCCGTCCTCTTCCACCTGCACGCTTACCGACAAGCGAACCAGCGGACGCACGTCCGCCGCCAGCGTACCATCAGTGGCCGCCACGAGGATCAGTTCATAAACGCCGGTCAGACTGGCGGACACTTCCTGCACGCGCTTGTCTGCCGCACGGGCCACGCCGTCAACCCGACGCAGAATATCAAGCTTCTCTTCACGGCTCATGCTTTGCAGCGGATCGATACTGGTATACAGCGCGCGATGTTCTACCGCCCCCAGCGTCTGCACGCGACCGTCGCCCGCATCACGTACGATAGTGCGTGCCGCCAGCGCGCTCTGCTCCAGCGCCAGTTTGCTGATCTGATCGGCGTAGGCAAAACCCGTTTTTTCGCCGCTCACCGCGCGCACGCCAACGCCCTGGTCGATGTTGTACGAGCCATCTTTAATAATGCGGTCTTCTAAAACCCAGGATTCGTGGTAGCTCGACTGGAAATAGAGATCGCCATAATCCAGGCGACGCTCAGTTAACTGGCCAAGAATGGCAAACAGATCCTGATGGTTCAGGCCGTTTGCAGAAAGCAGGTGTTCACTTACCAGGTTCAGACTCATTATTTTGCTACTCTTTGGTTGCCAGCACGGCTGGCGATAAAAAAACGTCTCTATTGAGATTGAGGCAATTCATAGCTGGCGTCAAATCATTGCTTTTTACTGTTGCGCGTTTGACGCAGCACTTCGTTGATTTGCGGCTTATCTATCGGACCGGTAATGCGATAGCGCAAAATGGAGACTTTGTTCCATAGTGGCCCCAGCACTTTACTGGCAGCAAAGACGGCTGCACCGACAATCGGGTTAACGGCAAATGCAGCGGCAACGCCGACGGTGGCGGAGATCTCCGGGGCGACCACCGCTTCCATATCCAGCTCGCGGCGCACCAGGTTAACCGAGCCTTTCATCGCAATATCGGCTTCCAGGCCGTCAACCAGCGTGTCGTCGGTATGCAACGTGCCGTCTTTGATCCAGGCGGTACTGTGGATGGAGTCAAACCAGAAACCTTCGCTGAATGTGTCGCTAAAATCAAAGCGCAGCTTACGCAGCAGCGCATCGACGCTGATTAAGCGCAGCAACTGCCCGGCATGGCCGGTGCTGATATCGGTAAATTCCCCTTTGCCCAACCGCGTATGAAGCACGCCGTTTAACGTAGAAACATCCGGCTGCCACGGTGCGTCACGCCAGTGTAAATCGTAATCGACATGGAATGAGGAGTCGCGAATGGGCGTGGCAACACCAAAGAATCCCAGCGTCGCATCCAGCTTGCGGCCGTTAATTTTTCCTTTCAGCGATGTACGCTCGTTGCCCTGACCGTTAACCCATACGCCGTCGGCGGTCAGACGACCAAAGCCCGTATCAATCAGGCCATTCGCCAGCGTCAGCGTGTCACCTTTAATCGTGAAATCGCCGTCGATTCGACCGTATTTTTGCCCCCAGAACCAGCATTCTGCACAGCGTAACTGCACATCAGGCCAGCCGCTAAAATTGACTTTACTGGTGCTGAACGGCGCACTGGATGTTGCATTACTGGTCGCTTTTGCGCTCGGGTTAAAATAGAGATAGCGGATCGCAGCCAGCCACGGGGCGTTATCACGCATGGTCAGCGTGGCATTAATTTCCCGGCCCTGGGCATCGACTTGCGTTCCGCCCGCGATCGGCTGTGAGACGAGGCTGAGATTATTCCACTGCTGCCCTCCGAGGGCCAGCGCTGGCGTACGTAGCGTAATATGCTGCGGGAAACGCGCCGCGCCGCTGACATTATCGGCGGCTCCTTTCTGGAACAACGCCAGCCATTCGGCGCCATCCATCGGCGGTAGATTGAGTTCAACCCCCTGCTGCGGCGGTAACGGCGGCACCGTACGACTGTCGGTAGTGAGAATGGCGCGATCCAGCGTCAGTTTCTTATCGAGTAACCAGCGGCTGTTGAAGTGGCTTTCTGCCCCGACGCTACCGGTCAGATCGAAATGATTGAGGTCGCCTTTCGCATTTACGGTGACTGGCAGAGGCGTTCCCGCTGATTTACCTGCTGGCGCAGGTAAGCGACTGCTTACATTTTTCAAATCACCGGTTAGCGCAACGTTATACTGGGTCCCGCCGCGATAAGGCAACTCGATGCCTACTTTTCCCTGCCACGGAATAGTGCCGCTCAGCGTATCGTTAAGCTGTTTCGGCAGGATGCCGGTGCGCGCAGGCTGCCAGTTAGCCTCCATATTGACCGCGACCTGATACGCTTTTTCGCCTTCCGTGGTGGAGAAATTCACATTGAGCGGCTGATTAAACCAGTTTGCCTGCATTGGTTCACTTTGCAGATTACCGTTCACAAACCGAAAAGCGCCGCTGAGGTTTTTCAACGTCGAATCCAGCGGTTTGATATACAGGCTATTGTTTTTCAGCACCACATTGCCTTCGGCGGTCACCTGCTCACCGTCCAGTGGAATATCAAGATGTAAGCGAGCATTCACATCGCCATCAAGCTGGAGCTGTTGCAGCGTTGCGCCCAGCGAGTCATCCAACGGCGTTTTTTCAAAGTAAGGACCGACTTCTTTTCCCGGACCGTTCAGATCGGCGTCAATCAACAGTTTTTCTTTAACGTAGTCGGGGATAACAGCACGAACGTTTCGCGCATTCACGCCGCCAAGCTGTGCGGTATCCGCTTTCATCCACAGGCCATCGTTAATGAAGTCGAGATCGATATCTTGTTTAGTTAGCGCGGGCCAGTCTGGCTGGAAGGCAAAGGTGGCGTTACGTACCGGGACAAAAATCTCGAACTGCCCTTCATTATGCTTATAGGGGAACAGTCGCGGGTTGCCGCCATAGACTATGGTTGCGTTTTCAGCCTGGCCTCCCTGAATGGCGCTGCTGAGATAATTCACCAGCGTTTTGCCCATCAGGTTCTGCGGGAAATAGCGCCACGCCTGAGATGCATCGGTGGCATTCGCCCCTGCGAGGATACCCAGCCAGGGCTGCTCGCCCTTCGGTTGCAGGTAGCGGAAGTTCCCTGCGCCGCGAACCCCTTTCGCCTGAACATCAATATTACGTCCATCAAGCATGAAACCGTGCTCATTCTTGATCCAGTTAAGCGTCGCAACCCCTTTTTCGATTTCCAGCGGCTCGCGGAAAACCAGATCGTAAGGCATTTTCGCTTCGGTCATAGAGGCCGTCAGCGAGGCATTATCCACGCTGCCAGCCAGTTGACCGGAGAAGTGTTCGGCACCGGGCAGCATTTTCCACTGCTTCCAGTTCAGATTTTGCCAGGAAGCAGTGAAGCGAGTTTTGTCCGTTGCCTTCAACGGAATGTCCAGCGCAAGCGCGTCAATCTGCCCCGCCGGTTGGGTCGCCCGCCAGATCTCCCCAAGTTTGGGTGAAATCTTTCCGGCAATGGGAAGCAAACCGTCGAGACCGCTCAGTTCCAGATGGCTGGCGCGAACGCGGAACTCATCGCTCTGAACACGATCGCTGCCTCCCACGTCCTGCTCCGGGATCCATGCCAGCGCCAGCGCGCCGCGCGGCCAGGGCTTGTCATCAATCGTGATGCGGGTATCAGGGATGCGAAACTCCCATCCGGCCTTACCGCCTGAAACGTGGGCCGTCAGGTTATCAACGGAAAGATGATGCGTTTTGTCATCGCCCTTCCAGCTTGCGCCACCTTTTTTCAGCCAGACGTCGCCGCCCGAAACTTCGCCTTTGGTCAGATCGACCCAGCCTTCAAGGCTAAACTCTGCGGTTTCAAACGCAACGTTGTCCTGCATCCAGCGTCCCAGCCACGGCTTAACGTCAATGTCATCCGCCTGCACCCAGACTTTACCGTCGTTCAGCAGGCCGTTATCGTCACGCAAGTCCATGCGGACTTTCATCACCCCGTGCTGTCCGGTGAGGCTGGACAAGCTGACTTCACCTTCCGCGCGGTGGCGGTTGCGGCCATTAAGCCAGGTGAGCTGGGGGATCGCCAGTTCCGCACGCTGTCCGGAAAGCGTCAGAAAGCTGATATGGCTATTGCGTAAGTCGAAATGGTCAAACTGGCGCAGAAAAAGATCGCTGATGCGATCGGTTTTGATACCTTCCCCGCTGTTTTGCAATAAAGGTGTGTTGGTCGTGAACTGGAGCTGCCAGAACGTAAGATCGCGAAATTGCCAGCGCATATGCAGCAGGCTTTGCCAAATGTCAAGCGCCAGCGTAACCCGCTTTACCGACACCTGACCGCCATCTTTGAGTTGGGCGCTGATGTCGCGCACGTCCAGCGTGGGGCCAAAGTTTTCCCAGCGCGCGCGGATTTGACTGGCATCAACCGGAACGCCGGTAGTGGATTCTATTTTCGCCAGCAGCGCCGGGCGCCACTTGTCCAGATGTGGCAGAACAAGGCGCAAGCCGCTCACTGCCAGGGCAACGATGACAGCAAGCGTAGCACCTGTAAGCAGTAAAATCCCCGGCAATCGCCTCACGCCTTTCTCCTTGTCCGCCGCCTTACGGCAGACTGTTGTATTACATCATGACCACATCAAACTGCTCCTGATTATAGAGCGGTTCAATCTGGACTTTGACCTGCTTACCGACGAAGATTTCCACTTCCGCCAGCGCGTGAGACTCTTCACCTTTAAGGGTTTCTGCCACCGCAGGAGAAGCGTAGACCAAAAAACGGTCGGAGTCGTAGGCATGATGCACGCGCACGATTTCACGCATGATTTCATAGCACACGCTCTCAACGGTTTTCACCGTCCCGCGACCGTGGCAGGTCGGGCATTCATTGCACAGGACGTGCTCGACGCTTTCGCGCGTACGCTTGCGGGTCATCTCCACCAGACCGAGCTGCGAGAAACCGTTAATGCTGGTTTTCACCCGATCTTTGCTCAGCGCCTGTTCAAGAGAATGAAGCACCCGGCGGCGGTGGTCATCGTTACTCATATCGATAAAGTCGATGATAATGATACCGCCAAGGTTGCGCAGCCGGAGCTGGCGCGCAATCGCCTGCGTGGCTTCGATGTTGGTGTTGAAAATGGTGTCGTCGAGATTACGATGGCCGACAAACGCACCGGTATTGATATCCACGGTGGTCATCGCTTCGGTTTGATCGATAATCAAATAGCCGCCGGATTTCAGCTCAACTTTACGCTCCAGCGCCCGCTGAATTTCATTCTCAACGTCAAAAAGATCGAAAATCGGCTGACGCCCGCTGTAATGTTCCAGCTTGCTGGTCATTTCAGGAATGTACTCGGCGGTAAACTCCAGCAGCGCTTCAAAGGTTAAACGGGAATCCACACGGATGCGATCAAGATGCGCATCGGCGAAATCACGCAGTACGCGCTGCGCCAGCGCCAGTTCGCCGTACAGCTGATAGCGGGTCTGATGGCGTTTTTTACGCTCCATGACTTTAGTCCAGACGCGCTTCAGGTAGGCGGCGTCCGCGGCGAGATCCTCGTTACACACGCCTTCCGCCGCGGTACGGATAATAAATCCACCCTGATCGTCACAATAGTCAGCAACGATTCTTTTCAGACGGTCGCGTTCGGCTTCGCTCTCAATGCGCTGTGACACGCCGACGTGAGAGGCTCCCGGCATAAACACCAGATAGCGGGAAGGGAGGGTGATATCCGTGGTCAGACGCGCGCCTTTAGTGCCCAGCGGATCTTTGACCACCTGCACCATTAAATCCTGCCCCTGGCGCACCAGCTCCGAGATATCGCGGACGATAAACTGTTTTTGCTCTTCACCGGCCACGCATTCGGTATGCGGCATGATATCGGAAGCATGAAGGAACGCGGCTTTGTCGAGGCCAATATCTACAAATGCCGCCTGCATACCGGGAAGGACACGACTCACGCGACCTTTGTAGATATTGCCTACAATCCCACGTCGGGCTTCGCGCTCAATGTGGATTTCCTGGAGAATACCGCCGTCAATATACGCCACACGCGTTTCCGATGGCGTTACGTTTACCAACAATTCAGCCGTCATGTTTATCCCTTTGCTCACGCAGTGAGTTAAAGTTACTCAGCAACTCATACGTTTCCACCAGCGGTAAGCCGACTACGGCGTGATAGCTGCCATTTATCTTCCTGACGAAACAGCCACCCAGCCCCTGAATACCGTATGCACCTGCTTTATCCCGAGGTTCACCGCTGGCAACGTAGCCCGCGATATCCTCTTCTGAGAGTACCCTGAAGGTCACCTCTGTCGCTACAAGACTTTCAAGCACCGAATGGCGATCCGCCAGCGCAACAGCGGTCAATACCCGGTGCGTCTGTCCGGAAAGCCGACGCAGCATCGCGGCGGCATGTGCGTCATCACGCGGTTTTTCCAGCACCTCACCGTGCAGAACAACGATGGTATCTGCGCCCAACACGGGTTTGTCGATGGTCGTCATCGCGACGCCCGCCTGGGCTTTTTCCCGCGCCAGACGCACGACATAATGCGCTGCGCTTTCATCTGACCGACGCTGTTCCTCAATGCCTGGGACGATGCGCTCGAACGACACGCCCAGTTGAGTCAGCAGCTCCTGACGACGCGGGGAACCGGAAGCAAGATAAAGCACTGTCATGAGAGACCTTTATTGCACCGCAAATTGCTGGCGGATTTTGCGCATCAGCAGGAACAGCCAGGGCCAGAGTACGCCGTTTACGACACTACTCCAGAACACTTCAGGCCGGAAAGAGACATTGATCACTAAAAACTCGGCCCAGAACACAATGATATCGGTAGCCAGCGAAAGTAGCATCACTACCAGCGCCTGTTGCCAGAGCGCCAGGTTGCGGAAAAGCTGGTATTTCAAGGCCACCAGATAAGCAATGATGCTTAACGCCAGCGCGCGGACGCCCAGCGTCGAACCGCTGATGAGATCCAGTATGGCACCCATTAACAAACCAGTGCCCACATTAACGCGGTGCGGCAGCGCCAGCGCCCAGTACAGCAGGATCAGCAGTACCCAGTTTGGCCGGAAAACAATGATGTTATCCGGCCAGGGCATGATCTGTAGCAGAAGTGCGACCAGGAAAGAGAGCCAGATAACCCATCGCCCCTGACTACGATAACTCGCCACTACTGCCCTCCTGAAGAGGACGGCTGCGGTGCAGGCGTAATGCCCGTCGCTGGCGCAGGTACGGGTGCGGGGGGGCCCATCGCATCGGGGGCGGGAAGGACCTGAGGCATCATCTGCATCAAACGCTCGTTAGCCACGCGATGCACATCTTCCGGTGTCATTGGATTGGTGCCGTCACGATCCGCTCCCCACAGCAGCAGCAAATAGCGCAGACGCTGCAAGCCAGCGGTAGGCCGTGCCTGAATCACCGTATAAGCACGCTGCGTGTCGAGCTTCACAGATGACACCACGCCAACCGGATAACCTTCCGGGAAACGACCGCCAAGGCCGGACGTCACCAGCACGTCGCCGACGCGAATATCGGTATTCGCAGGCAGATGTTCAAGCTGAAGATCGTCGGTACAACCGTTGCCGGCCGCAATGACACGGATGTCATTACGCAGCACCTGGATCGGCAGCGCATGGGTGGCATCACAAATGAGCAGTACGCGGCTGGTCAGCTTCGCGACGGCGATGACCTGCCCGACCACGCCTTTATCACTGATCACCGGCTGGCCTTCGTAAACGCCGTTGGCGCTTCCTTTGTCGATCACCACCTGATCGCTGTAGGGATCGTTGACCGTTGAGATCACCTGAGTGACCATTTTTTGTTCATCCTGACGCAGCGGGGAACCCAGCAGCTCGCGCAACCGCGCGTTCTCCTGTTTATACTGCCCCAGCATCAGCAGGTCGCTATTTTTCAACAGCAGTTCCTGACGCAGCGCCCGGTTTTCAAGTTCGAGTTGATCGCGCGAGGCCAGCGTTTGCGACACGCTGTCGAGTAATTCGCGGGGACCATTTGAGATAAAGTAGAAAGGACTGACGGCAGTATCCATGTACGTTCGAATCTGGCTGAACGTACCAAGGCGGCTATCGGCGATAATGACGCCGAGCGCCACCAGCACCGCCAGAATAAGGCGAATCTGTAGCGACGGGCCACGGCTAAAAATGGGCTTCATAGGCTATGCGTATTCTCGCGTCAGTTCAGGAGGGGGCGGCAGATAATGTCACCCCACGCCTGAAGCCGACTACTCTTCGCTAAACAAGTCGCCGCCGTGTATGTCGATCATTTCCAGCGCCTTACCGCCACCGCGTGCCACGCAGGTCAGCGGCTCTTCAGCAACAACAACTGGAATACCGGTTTCTTCCATTAACAGGCGATCGAGGTTACGCAGCAACGCGCCGCCGCCGGTCAGAACCATACCGCGCTCGGAGATATCGGACGCCAGTTCAGGCGGACACTGCTCAAGCGCGACCATTACCGCGCTTACGATGCCGGTCAGCGGTTCCTGTAATGCTTCGAGGATTTCGTTAGAGTTCAGGGTAAAGCCACGTGGGACGCCCTCGGCCAGGTTACGACCGCGAACTTCGATTTCGCGGACTTCGTCACCCGGATAGGCAGAGCCAATTTCGTGCTTAATACGTTCTGCGGTCGCTTCACCAATCAGCGAGCCGTAATTACGGCGTACGTAATTAATGATGGCTTCATCGAAACGGTCACCGCCAATACGCACGGAAGAGGAGTAAACCACGCCGTTCAGGGAGATAACCGCGACTTCGGTTGTACCGCCGCCGATGTCCACTACCATAGAACCGGTGGCTTCAGAGACCGGCAGGCCAGCACCGATTGCCGCAGCCATCGGTTCTTCAATCAGGAACACTTCGCGGGCGCCTGCGCCCTGCGCGGATTCACGGATTGCGCGACGCTCAACCTGGGTCGCGCCTACCGGTACACAGACCAGCACGCGCGGGCTTGGACGCATAAAGCTGTTGCTGTGCACCTGCTTAATAAAGTGCTGGAGCATTTTTTCGGTCACGAAGAAGTCGGCAATAACACCGTCTTTCATCGGGCGGATCGCCGCGATGTTACCCGGCGTACGGCCCAGCATTTGCTTCGCGTCATGACCGACAGCGGCGACGCTTTTCGGTGAGCCGGCACGATCCTGACGAATGGCCACAACAGAAGGCTCATTCAATACGATGCCTTGTCCTTTTACATAAATAAGGGTATTCGCGGTACCCAGGTCAATGGACAGGTCATTGGAAAACATGCCACGAAATTTTTTCAACATACTAAGGGATAATC
Organism: Superficieibacter sp. HKU1; assembly: GCF_029319185.1. Taxonomy (NCBI): domain Bacteria; kingdom Pseudomonadati; phylum Pseudomonadota; class Gammaproteobacteria; order Enterobacterales; family Enterobacteriaceae; genus Superficieibacter; species Superficieibacter sp. HKU1. The sequence goes on along the minus strand of NZ_CP119754.1, from coordinate 562,016 downwards.
CTGAAAGCTGGGGCGGAGTACAAAATCCGCTTACTTTACCAACCACACGCAGCAGCGACAAGGCGCAAAAATCATCTGCTACGGTGAAAATTAGTGCAGTTCGTCACCTTTGTTACAAACTGATGCCTGACTCCTTCAGATTTAAAATCATCAGCAGCGCTCCCTGCTTTCATTTGCAACCTGCAAAAGGTCGTTAACTGCGTGATCCTGGCGGGCAGACAAGCACACCCCCAAAGATGCAGCGCGCGTTATTCTACGTGAAAACATAGTAAACGGCAGGTCAAACCGAATATCTTTGCGAATATTTTTTTAGATTAGAGTCAAGTGGCTGGGAGGCGGCAAAAAAATCGCCCTGCCCACCGGCTACACCACACTTAGCCAAAATTAGCCATTCGCTTTTTGTCCTAATTCCGCAGGCAAAAACCTGCGTCGAGGTTCCTTTACAGGCCTCAACCAGACTCTGTACCAGCAACTGATTTTCACTTCGTTTTTCAAAATTGCGTACCAGGCCGGGATGTAATTTGATCAAAGCAACGTCCAACTGCTTGATCCAACTGGTACTCACCATCGTTAATCCCGCCTGCGTGACCGCAATCCTTACCCCCAGCGCGTTAATTAAACGAACGACCGGTTGTAAGCGGCTGATATGTTGACAGACATCCGCCTCCGCAAGTTCAAAAATAATGCGTTTTCGATACGATTTTTCGCATTGCATTAATGTATCCCGCAGCCAGCGCTGGAATCGCGGACGGATCAGCGCTTCCACGGACACCGGCATGGCCAGATTTTCCTGCGGCCAGAAGCCCAGAAAAGCCAGCATGCGAGAAATTTGTAAGCGGTCGTATTCTTCGGCCAGGCCAAATTGCAGGACAAACGGCATATATTCCGCGGCCAGCAGTTCCTCATTACCGTCAAAAATACGACACAGTAATTCCCGGTGATGAACGTGACCATCCGCCAGTACGGCTGGCTTCTGATAAAAACGCGGGCCGCCGCGGCTGAGCACCTGCTCAATAAGCGTACGCCAGCGAACGTTGCCACGCCCTTTTTCAGGCAGTGAATCATCATAAACCAGCCAGCTATTTCCGCCCTGCAACACCGCATTACGCGCCGCGGTTTCCGCATGCCCCATCACCTGTTCCGTGGTTTGCCCGCTGCGCCAGGCACAAATACCGATGTGCATGGTGTCTTCCTGGTCGAATATTTTGGACGCCGGCAGCGCGTCCACGGTTTTCAATAATTGCGAGGCGATACCCTCCGCCTCTTTTAACGTGCGGTGCGGCAACAGAACGGCAAAATCGCTACGGTGATAGCGGGCCAGCAGCGCGCCGGGATAGCGCATAATAAAGGTGGAGATGAGGTTAATTAAGGTAAAAGTATGCTCCTGGGCCGTGGCCCGTCCCCAGTTATCCGATAACAGGTCGAAATCTGGCAGACGAATCAGCATAACAATACCGTGCGTGCCAGTTTTCTCCTGATCTTCGAGCAGCGTCGCCAGCTGATTATCAAAAAACAGGCGGTTATTAAGCCCCGTTTTCGTGTCCTGCGCGGCATAGGAGCGGATAAGCGTATCCATTCGACTGCGCTGTTCGCTGGCAAAATGAATTTCAGAAAGCAGCATGTCCAGCGCGCTGCTGGCTCGGGCGGGCCATTCATAGACCGTGCCGCGTACGCCGTGCCCCCGCTCGCCGTTAAGGATCCTGGTGGCGCGCATTTCCAGCAGCTCGCCTCCTGCCAGCTGACGGCGCAGCCAGCGGATAGCAAGAAAGATCACCAGCACCATAAAGCCAATCGCCAGAGTTAACGGGGCGGTTGTCATCAGGGAGTGAAAGTAATTGGCCATCGGGTCCTGATAGATCAAGTGGATCGTCATACCAGGATGCTTCAATGAAGAGACGGTCTGCTCACGATAAAGGCTGCTGCTGCCCAGTAACCGATAGCTTCCGGTGCGGGCATGGCTATAAAGCACGTCTTTGCCGTGGAAAAAATCAATGCGCACGATATCGGCAGGCACCATAAGTTCATCCATCTGGATGCCCAGTTGCTTAAAAGAGCGCGTGACCAGCCGGGTATCAAGGATCGTGGCAACGGCGCGCACGCGCCCATCAACTTTGCTGTGAATGGCGTTATAAAAACTGAGCGAACACCCTATTAAGGTGACCAGGATGGTTAACCCAATCAGCAAGGTGATAAAAGCGGAAAACTTCGTCGTTAAACGCATCCCTGAGTTAACTCCGTTGTGTGATGTACAGCCCGGTTAATGTAAGGTCCCTCAGCCAGCAGCATTTACCTTAAAGTAAGCACTAACTCGCAAATGAAGTGTGAATACTATCAAACCTGAGGGATCTGGCAATTTATTGCGTAAAGTCGGCATCGTATTTTGATTAACGAGTATAGTCTGCTAAGTAGTATTTCTAATCATTGGGCAAGCGAGGGCGCATTATGCAGGCTTTACTCTTAGAACAGCAGGAAGGAAAAACGCTCGCGTCGGTACAAGATATCGATGACAACCAGCTACCGGAAGGCAACGTCACCGTAGATATTCAGTGGTCCAGCCTGAACTACAAAGATGCACTGGCCATCACGGGTAAAGGCAAAATTATCCGCCAGTTTCCGATGGTGCCAGGCATCGACTTCGCCGGCATCGTTCACGCCAGCGAAGATCCCCGCTTTCATACGGGTCAGCAAGTGCTGCTAACCGGCTGGGGCGTGGGGGAAAACCACTGGGGCGGTCTGGCTGAACGCGCTCGCGTGAAGGGCGACTGGCTGGTGGCACTCCCGGAAGGTCTCAACAACCGTAAGGCAATGATTATCGGCACCGCTGGCTTTACCGCGATGCTCTGCGTGATGGCGCTGGAAGAAGCGGGGATCCGTCCACACAGCGGCGAAATTCTGGTCACCGGTGCCAGCGGCGGCGTCGGAAGCACTGCGGTAGCGCTGCTGCACAAGCTGGGGTATCAGGTGGTGGCCGTTTCCGGTCGCGAAAGCACGCATGACTATCTGCGTAATCTCGGTGCCAGCCGCATTTTAGGGCGCGATGAATTTGCCGAAACGCGTCCACTGGAAAAACAGCTTTGGGCTGGCGCGATTGATACCGTGGGCGATAAGGTGCTGGCGAAAGTGCTGGCGCAGATGAACTACGGCGGCTGCGTCGCGGCCTGCGGTCTGGCAGGCGGCTTTGCGCTGCCAACAACCGTGATGCCGTTTATTCTGCGTAACGTGCGTTTGCAGGGCGTGGATTCAGTCATGGCTCCCGCCGCACGACGCGCCGAAGCGTGGCGTCGTCTGGCGCAGGATTTACCGGAAACGTTCTATACGCAAGCGACCACGGAAATCACCCTTGATGACGTGCCGAAGCTGGCTGAAGACATCATTAATAACCAGGCGCAGGGGCGGACGCTGGTTAAAGTAAAATAACCGGATGCGCGCAGAAATTTACATTTAATTAACCAATTTTCTCGCGCGGTGACAGACTCCCTGCCATGATTGAAGGTGCGCCGCTGCCGTTCTGCTGATGGCGTACTCGCCGGGAGTCCGTTATGAAGAAAGTACGTCGCTTTACTGAAGCCGATGTCACCGCCGAATCGGCTTTTTTTATGCAGCGCCGCCAGGTTCTGCAGGCGCTGGGCATCAGCGCTGCCACCCTTAGCGTGCCTTCGATGGCGCGAGCCGATCTGCTGGACTGGTTTAAAGGCCACGATCGTCCCCCGGCACCGTCCGGTAAGCCGCTGGATTTTACGCGTCCCGCTGAGTGGCAAAGTAAACTTCCTCTCACGCCAGAAGATAAAGTCACGGGCTATAACAACTTCTATGAATTCGGGCTGGATAAAGCCGATCCTGCCGCCAATGCGGGCAGTCTGAAAACCGATCCCTGGACGCTGAAGATTGATGGCGAGGTAGCTAAGCCCCTCACCCTCGATCATGACGATCTGACGAAACGTTTCCCGCTGGAGGAGCGCATTTACCGGATGCGTTGCGTAGAAGCCTGGTCAATGGTAGTGCCGTGGATCGGATTTCCGCTGCATAAACTGCTGGCCCTGGTCGAGCCCACCAGCGACGCGAAGTATGTGGCGTTCAAAACCATCTATTCGCCGGAGCAAATGCCGGGACAGAAGGATCGGTTTATCGGCGGCGGTCTGAAGTATCCCTATGTTGAAGGATTACGGCTGGATGAAGCGATGCACCCTTTAACCATGTTAACGACCGGCGTGTACGGCAAAGCGCTGCCGCCGCAAAACGGTGCGCCAGTCCGTCTTACCGTGCCATGGAAATACGGTTTCAAAGGGATCAAATCGATAGTCAGTATTACGCTCACGCGTGAACGTCCGCCGACAACGTGGAATCTTTCGGCACCGGATGAGTATGGTTTTTACGCCAACGTGAACCCCCACGTCGATCATCCACGCTGGTCACAGGCGACAGAACGCTTTATCGGTTCCGGTGGCGTACTTGACGTAAAACGCCAGCCGACCCTGCTGTTTAACGGCTATGCCGATCAGGTGGCATCGCTCTATAAAGGTTTAGATCTGCGGGAGAGTTTCTAGGTGCGATTGACGGCAAAACAGATCGTCTGGCTGAAGGTGGTGCTGCATCTGGCCGCCTTTTTGCCGCTGGTATGGCTGTTCTGGGCAGCGTCGCAGGGTTATTTTAGCGCCGACCCGGCCAAGGATATTCAGCATTTTACCGGTAGGATGGCTCTGAAATTACTGCTGGCGACCTTGCTCGTTACGCCACTGACACGATACGCTAAACAGCCATTATTGATACGCACGCGTCGCCTTTTAGGCTTATGGTGCTTTGCCTGGGCCACGCTGCATTTAACCAGCTATACGCTGCTGGAACTGGGTATCAATAATCTGTCGCTGCTGGGACAAGAGCTGGTGACCCGTCCTTATCTTACGCTGGGCGGGATAAGCTGGCTTATCTTGCTGGCGCTGGCGGTAACCTCTCCTCAGATAATGCAGAGAAAATTAGGCCGTCGCTGGCAAAAGTTGCATAACTGCATTTATCTTGTGGCGATCCTTGCGCCGATACATTACCTCTGGTCAGTGAAGATTTTGTCGCCGCAGCCGCTAATTTATGCGGCGCTGGCGCTGCTACTTTTAGCGTGGCGTTACAAAAAGTTCCGTCAATGGCTGCGGTAGTGTTGAAAGTGTGCAGTTTCCCACAGAACGTCCCTCTGTTACGTCTCTCAGAGCGAACACGGTTGATTATCTTCTCTGATAAGACCAGTATTTAGCTGCGAAATGCTACGAACTCGTTATAATGTGCGACTTCAATTTTCCTGAACGGGGATTTATCTTCCCGAAAAGGTGACAATTGCGCATTGAAGGTATATTTTGTTTTTTGCCGGACAATAGCCGACGATGACGACACAATAGCTGGCTACTCAGTTATTTTCCATGTGAATGGTTGATAGCAGAACTGCCCGGTAACCGGGGTGGCAACGAGGGGTTTTGCGCCTCATTGACCGTAAGAAACCGGTTATTTTTATGCTTTACAGACGGCGATAACAAGCCTGTCACAATCACACTAAACAAAGAGTACGGAACCCACTCATGGATATTCGTAAGATTAAAAAACTGATCGAGCTGGTTGAAGAATCAGGCATCTCCGAACTGGAAATTTCTGAAGGCGAAGAGTCAGTACGCATCAGTCGTGCTGCGCCGAACGCTGGTTTTCCAGTGATGCAACAGGCGTATGCTGCGCCCGTTATGCAGCAGCCAGCTTTATCTAACGCTGTAGCTCCAGCGGCGGCACCTTCCATGGAAGCGCCAGCAGCGGCAGAAATCAGTGGTCACATCGTACGTTCCCCGATGGTCGGTACGTTCTACCGCACCCCAAGCCCGGACGCTAAAGCGTTCATCGAAGTGGGCCAAAAAGTAAATGTGGGCGACACCCTGTGCATCGTTGAAGCAATGAAAATGATGAACCAGATCGAAGCCGACAAAGCGGGCGTGGTGAAAGCTATTCTGCTCGAAACAGGGCAACCGGTAGAATTTGACGAGCCGCTGGTCGTCATCGAGTAACGAGGCGAACATGCTGGATAAAATTGTCATCGCTAACCGTGGCGAGATCGCACTGCGTATTCTTCGTGCCTGCAAAGAGCTGGGCATCAAGACCGTCGCGGTACACTCCACTGCGGATCGCGATTTAAAACACGTATTGCTGGCGGATGAGACCGTTTGTATCGGCCCTGCTCCGTCTGTGAAAAGCTATCTGAACATCCCGGCTATCATCAGCGCCGCTGAAATCACCGGCGCGGTGGCAATCCATCCGGGTTACGGCTTCCTCTCTGAGAACGCCAACTTTGCCGAGCAGGTTGAACGCTCTGGCTTTATCTTCATCGGGCCGAAAGCCGAGACAATTCGCCTGATGGGCGACAAAGTGTCCGCGATCACCGCGATGAAGAAAGCTGGTGTGCCGACCGTTCCGGGTTCTGACGGCCCGCTGGGCGACGATATGGATCTTAACCGCGCCCATGCTAAACGCATTGGCTACCCGGTGATTATCAAAGCGTCTGGCGGCGGCGGCGGTCGCGGTATGCGCGTTGTGCGCAGCGACGCTGAACTGGCACAGTCCATCTCCATGACCAAAGCTGAAGCCAAAGCGGCATTCAGCAACGACATGGTGTACATGGAAAAATACCTGGAGAACCCACGCCACATCGAAATTCAGGTGCTGGCTGACGGTCAGGGTAACGCTATCTATCTGGCAGAACGCGACTGCTCTATGCAGCGCCGTCACCAGAAAGTCGTTGAAGAAGCGCCAGCGCCGGGCATCACGCCGGAACTGCGTCGCTATATCGGCGAGCGTTGCTCGAAAGCGTGCGTGGATATCGGCTATCGCGGCGCGGGTACGTTTGAGTTCCTGTTCGAAAACGGTGAGTTCTACTTCATTGAGATGAACACCCGTATTCAGGTTGAACATCCGGTGACCGAAATGATCACCGGCGTTGACCTGATCAAAGAACAGTTACGCATCGCTGCGGGCCAGCCGCTGTCGATCAAGCAGGATGAAGTCCAGGTCAGAGGCCATGCGGTTGAATGCCGTATCAACGCCGAAGATCCGAACACCTTCCTGCCGAGCCCGGGTAAAATTACCCGCTTCCACGCGCCAGGCGGTTTTGGCGTGCGCTGGGAGTCTCATATTTACGCCGGTTATACTGTACCGCCGTATTATGACTCAATGATCGGTAAGCTGATTTGTTACGGTGAAACTCGTGACATCGCTATTTCCCGCATGAAAAATGCGTTGCAGGAGCTGATCATCGACGGCATTAAAACCAACGTTGATCTGCAAACGCGCATCATGAACGACGAGCACTTCCAGAATGGTGGAACCAACATTCACTATCTGGAGAAAAAACTCGGCTTACAGGAAAAGTAATGGATGAGCGTTGGCGCGGTTCGCCGCGCCTGACAATGATCTGATTAACGCCAGGCTTTTAATTAAAGCCTGGCGTTTTTATTTGATGGGGGCACGCTGCATCTGATCGCCCTCGACTGGCATGATGGAAACTGGTCTGCCAATATGAATGTCGCCCTCCATTTGAATATTTAACCTCCGCTTTCCGCTCTATCCTCGCCGGATAGAGCGGAAAATCTTTGGGTAATACCCTCTCTATCCGTACAATCACAGCAGAATAACGACATTCCTGACTCTGGAAAGCTATGAATAAACGTTTTGCTCAGGCTCATAAAGAGGCGCGCTGGGCGCTGTGGTTAACGCTTCTTTACCTTGCCGCATGGTTGGTGGGCGCTTACTTACCCAGTTCGACACAGGGGATAACCGGTCTGCCGCACTGGTTTGAGATGGCCTGTTTGCTGATCCCACTGATCTTTATTGTGCTGTGCTGGGCGATGGTAAAATTTATCTATCGCGATATTTCGCTGGAGGATGACGATGCAGCCTGAAGTGATCCTGCCGCTTATCGCGTATCTACTGATCGTGTTTGGCGTGTCGGTTTATGCCATGCGTAAACGGGCAACGGGCAATTTTTTAAACGAGTATTTCCTCGGCAGCCGCTCAATGGGCGGCGTGGTGCTGGCGATGACGCTGACGGCGACGTATATCAGCGCCAGCTCGTTTATCGGTGGCCCCGGCGCGGCGTATAAATACGGGCTGGGCTGGGTACTGCTGGCGATGATTCAGCTCCCTGCTATCTGGCTCTCGCTCGGTATTCTCGGTAAAAAATTCGCTATCCTTGCCCGTCGTTATAATGCCGTAACGCTGAACGATATGCTTTTTGCCCGTTACCGTAGCCGTCTGCTGGTCTGGCTGGCAAGCCTGAGTCTGCTGGTCGCGTTTGTCGGCGCGATGACGGTACAGTTTATCGGCGGCGCGCGTTTGCTGGAGACGGCGGCGGGCATACCCTATGAAACCGGCCTGCTGATCTTCGGGGTTAGCATCGCGCTCTATACCGCTTTCGGCGGATTTCGCGCCAGCGTGCTCAACGATACCTTACAGGGTATGGTTATGCTGATCGGCACCATTGTGTTGCTGGTAGGCGTGGTACATGCGGCTGGCGGCCTGGGCCATGCGGTTGAAACGCTGAAAACTATCGATCCGAAACTGGTTTCCCCTCAGGGCGCGGAGGATATTCTCTCGCCGACTTTTATGACCTCTTTCTGGGTGCTGGTATGTTTTGGCGTAATCGGCCTGCCGCACACCGCCGTGCGCTGTATCTCCTATAAAGACAGTAAAGCCGTTCATCGCGGGATCGTTATTGGCACTATCGTCGTGGCGATTTTGATGTTCGGCATGCACCTTGCCGGCGCGCTGGGTCGCGCGGTGATCCCCAACCTGACGGTGCCGGATCTGGTGATTCCGACGTTAATGGTCAACGTCCTGCCACCGTTTGCCGCCGGGATTTTCCTCGCCGCACCCATGGCAGCAATTATGTCGACCATTAACGCCCAGTTGCTGCAAAGTTCTGCGACTATCATTAAAGATCTGTATCTGAATTTGCGTCCGGAACAGTTGCAAAACGAACGTCGGCTTAAACGTATGTCGGCGGTGATCACGTTAATTCTGGGCGCGTTGCTGCTACTTGCCGCATGGCGTCCGCCTGAGATGATCATCTGGCTGAACCTGCTGGCTTTCGGCGGGCTGGAAGCTGTTTTCCTGTGGCCGCTGGTGCTGGGGCTGTACTGGGAGCGCGCCAATGCCGCAGGCGCGCTAAGCGCGATGATAGTTGGCGGGGTGCTTTATGCTGCACTCGCTTCCTTTAATATTCAGTATCTGGGCTTTCATCCGATCGTCCCTTCATTACTGTTAAGTTTGCTGGCGTTTGTAGTAGGTAACCGTTTCGGTCATCCTGTACCGCAAGCAGCCGTCATTTCTCCTGATAAATAAAGAGTTTTGCCATGCCGTGGATCCAACTGAAACTAAATACAACCGGCGCGAATGCCGAAGAACTGAGCGATGCGCTGATGGAAGCCGGTGCGGTTTCCATTACCTTCCAGGACACGCATGACACGCCAGTATTTGAACCGCTGCCGGGTGAAACACGTCTGTGGGGCGATACCGATGTTATCGGTCTGTTTGATGCGGAAACCGATATGAAAGAGGTGGTTGCCGCGCTGGAACTGCATCCACTGTTGGGTGCCGGTTTTATCCATAAAATCGAGCAGCTGGAAGATAAAGACTGGGAGCGTGAATGGATGGATAACTTCCACCCGATGCGCTTCGGCGAGCGCCTGTGGATCTGCCCGAGCTGGCGCGAGGTGCCCGACGAAAACGCCGTCAACGTGATGCTCGATCCGGGTCTGGCGTTTGGTACCGGCACGCATCCCACGACTTCACTTTGTTTACAGTGGCTGGACGGGCTGGATCTCAGCGGTAAAACAGTGATCGATTTTGGTTGCGGCTCCGGCATTCTGGCCATTGCGGCGCTAAAACTGGGCGCGGCAAAGGCCATCGGTATTGATATCGATCCGCAGGCTATCCAGGCCAGCCGCGCTAACGCCGAGCGTAACGGTGTTTCTGAGCGCCTTGAGCTCTATTTGCCGCAGGATCAACCGGAAAACATGAAGGCTGATGTTGTGGTTGCTAACATTCTTGCTGGTCCGCTGCGTGAGCTTGCGCCGCTGATCGGCGTGCTTCCGGTACAGGGCGGGCTACTGGGATTGTCAGGCATTCTGGCAAGCCAGGCGGATAGCGTGTGCGAAGCATATACCGATCTCTTCGTACTTGATCCGGTGGTTGAGAAAGAGGAATGGTGCCGGATCACCGGACGTAAACAGTAACCGCTAAAATCACAACGTGGCCATCGGTCACGTTGTCCCCTCAGCGTTTATCACCATATAACATTTTTTATCATTAACCCTGTTTTTTAACAGGGTATAATCCCTTGCTAATCATTTGATTTTATAATCAATATTTATCAGGGAAATGATAAACCATGAAACGTTCACTATGTTCTGTCGCTATTTTACTGTCGTTCTTCCTGCCCGGCCTGGCAATGGCTTCCCACTGGGGTTATGAAGGCGAAGGCTCTCCTGAACACTGGAGTGAAGTCAGCGCTGAAAATCAGCTTTGTCAAAAAGGGATGAACCAGTCCCCTGTTGATATCGACACAACCTATATAGCCCACATCACTCCGCTAAAAACTAGCTACCCCGAAGGTCCGGTCAGTATTATCAATAACGGACATACCGTGCAGGCTAATTTCGCTAACGAAGCGAAAAACACCATAAAAATTGATGGCGTAGTTTATACGCTTCAGCAACTTCACTTTCATGCGCCCAGCGAAAACACGATCCACGGCAAGCGCTACCCGATGGAAATGCACCTGGTGCATAAAAATGCCAAAGGTGAAGTTGCCGTTGTGGCGGTGATGTTTGCCACCGGCAAAGCGAATAGCGATCTGGCAAAGCTGTGGAAAGGAATGCCTGACCAGGCCGACCAGCAGCAGCTTATAGAGAAAAAAATCGATATCAACGGGCTTCTGCCACAGGATAAAACATACTACCGCTTTAGTGGTTCGCTCACGACTCCGCCCTGTTCTGAAGGGGTAAGTTGGCTGGTGCTGAAAAAGCCTGTTACGCTGTCCGAAAAACAGTTAAAGCAATTTACGGATATTATGCATCATCCTAATAATCGTCCGACGCAACCATTACATGGTCGGGTCGTTATCGAATAACCCTCTCGGGTGGAGGTATCTTCCTCCACCCAACGCTAAGCGTAACCCTTCAGTATTGTTACTCAAAAATGAGAGACAGCTCGCATAAAACCACCGTATCTGACTATTTATTCAGCATGTTATGCGCTATTTTCCCCTTATATCACGAATAAATGTTACTGAAATTTAGGAAAACAGAAAAGAGCACAAATTAATCAGATTGATATAACTATATGATTATGAACAATTATTTTAAATACAGCCGCTGTATGAGCGGGTTTCATTGATCCAGGACAGAGGATTGGTCAAAGTTTGGCCTTTCATCTCGTGTAAAAAATGCGTAATATACGCCGCCTTGCAGTCATAGTGTGGTCATTTCTTAACTCATGCGTATCGGACACCACCAGCTCAGAAATTGCCTGATCGCAGCCCCGATGGCTGGCATTACCGACAGACCATTCAGGACGCTGTGTTATGAAATGGGAGCAGGATTAACCGTTTCCGAGATGATGTCCTCCAACCCGCAGGTTTGGGAGAGCGACAAGTCCCGTTTACGGATGGTGCATGTCGATGAGCCTGGAATTCGCACCGTGCAAATTGCCGGAAGCGATCCTGAAGAAATGGCCGGAGCCGCACGGATTAACGTGGAAAGTGGCGCTCAGATTATTGATATCAATATGGGCTGCCCGGCGAAGAAGGTGAATCGTAAGCTTGCAGGTTCAGCCCTGCTACAATATCCGGAGTTGGTGAAGTCTATCCTGCTCGGTGTTGTGAAGGCGGTGGACGTTCCTGTGACGCTGAAAATTCGTACCGGGTGGGCTCCAGAACACCGTAACTGCGTAGAAATTGCCCAACTGGCTGAAGACTGTGGCATTCAGGCTCTGACTATTCACGGACGCACACGCGCCTGCTTGTTTAACGGAGACGCTGAGTACGACAGTATTCGGACAGTTAAGCAGAAAGTTTCCATTCCGATCATCGCGAATGGTGACATTACTGACCCGCTCAAAGCCAGAGCTGTTCTCGACTATACAGGGGCTGATGCCCTGATGATAGGCCGCGCAGCTCAGGGAAGACCCTGGATCTTTCGGGAAATCCAGTACTATCTGGACACTGGGAAGTTGCTGCCCCCTCTGCCTCTGGCAGAGGTTAAGCGCTTACTTTGCACGCATGTTCGGGAACTGCATGACTTTTACGGCCAGGCAAAAGGGTACCGAATTGCGCGTAAACACGTCTCCTGGTATCTTCAGGAGCACGCGCCAGATGACCAGTTTCGGCGCACATTCAACGCCATAGATGATGCCAGCGAACAGCTGGAGGCGTTGGAGGCATACTTCGAAAATCTTGCGTAATAGAAATAAAGAGCTAACAGAACTATGTTCGAACAACGCGTAAATTCTGACGTACTGACCGTTTCTACCGTTAACTCTCAGGACCAGGTGACTCAAAAGCCCCTGCGTGACTCGGTTAAACAGGCACTGAAGAACTATTTTGCTCAACTGAACGGTCAGGATGTTAATGACCTCTACGAGCTGGTACTGGCTGAAGTAGAACAGCCCCTGTTGGACATGGTGATGCAATACACCCGTGGCAACCAGACCCGCGCTGCCCTGATGATGGGTATCAACCGTGGTACTCTGCGTAAAAAATTGAAAAAATACGGCATGAACTGATACTAATCAGTTAAGTGTTTGTTTTGAAAGGCGCTCTTCGGCATGGGGAAGCGCCTTTTTTATTGCCTTTTTTCGGCAAAAACGCTCTCCTCCCACGGCGTAAGTAAAGTCCTGCGCTTCTCCTTTCCCTTACCCTGTTTTCGTGTATATTGCCTGCACTTCACCCCCCGATCGCAGGATGACGCAATGGTTCGTAAATATGGATGGCTGATTGTGTTTGCCATTTTTATCTTTGTTTTCGATGCCTTGATCGTGCAGTGGATCGAATGGTTTATGACGGAAAACGTTAAATGCCGGAACATGAATTCCGTTAACCCGTTGAAATTGGTGAATTGCAGTGACATCTAGCGCCCATCGTCCTTGATCAAACGGTATTTTCCGCATAAAAAGCGCGGATTAAAATTCCTTTGCGCTATCTCAGGACAGTGATAATGTCTGTGCCCCTTCAAACAGGTATTGCCTGAACGTTCCACTGCGAATGAGTTTAAGACATGATGCCGGTTAACCACTACGACCAAATCCTCGTTGTTGTCTCTTTTATCGTTGCCATTCTGGCGTCTTACACCGCTCTGAATATGGCAGGGAGAGTGGCCGATACTGCCGGTAAAAGCGCTTACATCTGGCTGACAGGCGGCGGTTTCGCGATGGGAACCGGCATCTGGGCGATGCACTTTATTGGCATGCTGGCAATGGAGCTGGCCATGAGTCAGCGTTACGATCCTGTTCTGACGACTCTCTCGCTGGGTATTGCCATCAGTTCATCCCTTTTCGCCCTCTGGCTGGTCAGCGCCGAGCGGCTACGACTCCGCCGCCTGATCCCCGGCGCCCTGATTATGGGGACGGGCATCGTCACCATGCATTACACCGGTATGGCCGCCCTTCAGGTCTCAGAGCCTATCGTCTGGGATCTTTTCTGGGTGGGGGTTTCAATACTGATTGCCATGCTGGCCTCGCTGGTGGCGCTTTGGCTTACGTTCAGGCTTCGCCGCGAGGCCGCACAGGTTGCCGTTTTGCGTGCGGGTGCCGCGTTGCTGATGGGGGTTGCGATTGCGGGCATGCACTATACCGGCATGATGGCCGCGCATTTTTCTGCCCATACGCATACTCTTCACCAGGGCATGAATGGCAACTGGCTCGCCGTGCTGGTCAGCGTAATGGCGCTGGCTATTCTGGCCATTACGCTGATCGTTTCCATGCTCGATGCCCGCCTGCAGGCTCGCACCTCTTTGCTGGCCTCCTCGCTGGCGCAGGCCAATCGTGAACTGGCTGAAATGGCGCTCCACGATACGCTAACGCGGTTACCCAACCGCATTCTGCTGCAGGATCGTCTTGAACAGGCGATCCGTAAAGCAGATCGTGAAGCATCGTCGTTTGCGCTGATGTTCATGGACCTGGATGGCTTTAAGAATGTTAACGATGGCTACGGGCATGATATCGGCGACAAGCTGCTCATCGACGTCACCGCTCGTCTGCATACCATCCTGAACGGGCAATATACCCTGGCACGTATTGGCGGCGATGAGTTTGTTCTGCTTGCGGAGAGTAAAACACCGGAAGAAGCGGCTTCGCTGGCAAGCGCGCTGGTGAGCGTGGTCGATCGGCCATTCAATCTGGAACCGTACGAAATTATGGTGACACTTAGCGTAGGCATCACGCTCTATCCTTACGATGGCCAGAATGAGCGCGAATTAATGTTTAACGCAGATGCGGCGATGTATCACACCAAACATATGGGTCGTAATGGTTATCATTTTTTTCAGCCGTCAATGAATCAACTGGCACAGACGCAACTGCAACTGATGAATGATTTATGGCAGGCGATGGAGCGAAAAGAACTGCGGCTCTATTATCAGCCCAAATTTCAGGCTCCGGCGGGGCCGGTCATCGGTTTCGAGGCCTTACTCCGCTGGCAACATCCAAAACAGGGGCTGTTAACACCGGAAATTTTTCTGCCGCTGGCAGAAAAAACCGGTCTCATTGTGCCTGTTGGAAACTGGGTTATCGACGAAGCCTGCCGGCAATTGCGCGAGTGGCATTTACAGGGAAACACAGACTGGTCGGTCGCAGTAAATCTTTCGACGCTACAGTTTGAACAATCCTCGCTGGTGAAGACGGTAATGGATAGCCTTGAGCGCCATAAGGTTTCCCCGGAAATGCTGATACTGGAAGTGACAGAAACGACGGCCATGAGCAATCCGGATGAAAGTGTGCGCATACTTACCGCACTTACGCGGCTGGGCGTCAAAGCGTCAATTGATGATTTTGGTACTGGCTACTCCAGTCTGCTCTACCTTAAGCGACTACCGGCCTGCGAACTGAAGATTGATAAGGCGTTCGTTAATGAACTGAGCGGCGAAGGAGAAGATGTCACCATCGTTTCCGCGATTGTCGCGCTGGCGAAAACGCTGGATCTGAAAGTTGTCGCGGAAGGCGTGGAAACGGAAATGCAGCGGCAATTTTTGACAGCGTTGGGTTGCAATACGTTACAGGGCTATTTGCTCGGCAAACCTGTAACCGCAGACGCGGTCATGACATTTACCCACAGCCTGAAATAGTCGTGATCTTTACCTTTTTAGCAGGCGATGGCGTCCTCCATCACCGGGCAGGTGGATGTGGCTTTCACGGCCAGCATGATATTATCCACCAGCTCTGGCGCGTGGCGATAAAGGTCAAACTTCTCCGGTGCCATTAGCCAGTTTTTTATTACACCGCTAAAAAAACCATGCAACATAACTAATACAATATTGATGTTAATATCTGTCGGAAGCACACCCGCCGCTATCGATTCCTTTAACACCCGCCGTACATTTTCGTAACTAAAACCAATTTTCTTGCGAATTTCCTCTTCAGGCATCATGTCATCAATAAATTCGCATCGGTGATACAAAATTTGCATTAATGCGCGCAGACGGTTATCCGCTGCAATATATTGTAATGCGATAACAAACTGGTTACGTAAATGTATCAGCGGATTATCATGAATATCTTCTTTGGTTTGATGATAAATGATATCCCGCAACGGTGCCTGTTGTTCCCAGATAGCATTAAAGATGTCAATTTTACTGGTGAAGTGCCAGTAGACGGCACCGCGGGTGACGCCTGCGGCATCAGCAATGTCCGTCAGCGTGGTGTTTGCTACCCCATTACGGGCGAACTGCTCAATAGCAGACTCGATCAGCATCTGTCGGGTTTTGAGTGCTTCTGCTTTCGTTTTCCTCGCCATAGGATGTCGCCCTCAACACGACGAATACAATGACTACCGCATAATATTAATATTTACGTATTAATAAGCATTATTAACGACAAAGAGGAATATTTTTACACAAAAAAAAGCGCAATAAAAATAATCAACGGAAATACATTTTGTAATTATATTCATGTCGTGAATATAAAGCGGCGCCTCTGGCATTAAATTACTGGCGTAACCGCACGCATTTTTTGCCTTTATGTGCCGTGAGCATGCTCAATAAATAAGTATTCCTTACATCCAGCGATGATTATTTGTAGGATACCATCTGCTTTTTTATTAATCCTTTTCTTTCACCGATTTTCGGCGAATTCTGGTTTTCGGTTTTTGAGGAATAGCAATGACGATCCACGCCAGGACTACACTCCTTTCCGGTTTAATCATCTCTGCCGCTCTGCTTGCAGGGTGTGATGATGAAGGGAAACAACAGCCGCAGTTGCCGGCTCCGCAGGTCACAGTGCATGTTGTGAAAAGCGCTCCTTTGACAGTCACAACTGAACTGCCAGGCCGCACCTCCGCGTTTCGTATCGCCGAAGTCCGCCCGCAGGTGAACGGCATTATTCTGTCACGTAATTTTACGGAGGGCAGCGACATTGAGGCCGGGCAATCACTCTATCAGATCGATCCGGCGACATATCAGGCTGCCTGGGATAGCGCCAAAAGCGATCTCGCAAAAAGTGAAGCCGCCGCTAACATCGCGCATCTGACGGTTAAACGCTACGCGCCATTGTTGGGAACCAAATACATCAGCCAGCAGGAATACGATCAGGCAGTGGCGGATGCTCGCCAGGCTGACGCTGGCGTTCTGGCCGCAAAAGCGGCCGTCGAAACCGCGCGTATTAACCTGGCTTACACCAAAGTTACCTCGCCGATTAGCGGTCGCATCGGTAAATCCTTCGTAACCGAAGGCGCGCTGGTGACAAACGGTCAGGCCAATGCGCTGGCTACCGTGCAGCAGTTAGATCCTATCTACGTCGATGTAACACAATCAAGCAACGATTTTATGCGCCTTAAGCAGGCCAGCCTGCAGAAAGGTAATGAGGCCAGCAGCGTTGAACTGGTGATGGAGAATGGTCAGCCTTACGCCGAGAAAGGCACCCTTCAGTTCTCCGATGTGACGGTCGATGAAAACACCGGCTCCATTACGCTGCGTGCTATTTTCCCGAATCCTCAACACCAGCTGCTGCCGGGGATGTTTGTCCGTGCGCGTATTGATGAAGGTGTTCAGCCAGATGCCATCCTGGTGCCACAGCAGGGCGTAACCCGTACCCCACGCGGCGATGCCACGGTACTGGTGGTCAATAGCGAAAATAAAGTTGAGCTGCGTAACGTTACGGCTCCGCAGGCGATTGGCGATAAGTGGCTGATCAGCAGCGGTTTGAAAGAAGGTGACAAAGTCATTGTCAGCGGGCTACAAAAAGCCGCGCCGGGCGCTACCGTCAAGGCTGTGGCCGACGATGAACCTGCTGCGGTTAAACCAGCACAATAAGGCGACCGCAAATGGCTAACTTTTTTATCAGACGACCTATTTTTGCATGGGTACTGGCCATCATTTTAATGATGGCAGGCGCGATGGCGATTTTACAAATGCCCGTGGCGCAGTATCCAACTATCGCGCCACCGGCGGTTTCCGTTTCGGCAACCTATCCTGGAGCGGATGCGCAGACGGTACAGGATACCGTAACCCAGGTTATCGAACAGAATATGAACGGCATCGATAACCTGATGTACATGTCCTCCACCAGCGACTCGGCTGGCGGTGTCACGATTACCCTCACCTTCGAGTCAGGCACTAATCCGGATATCGCCCAGGTGCAGGTACAGAATAAACTCCAGCTGGCAATGCCATTGCTGCCGCAGGAAGTTCAGCAACAGGGGATTTCCGTTAAGAAATCCACCAGCAGCTTCCTGATGGTAGCGGGCTTCGTCTCGGACGATCCGAACGTCACGCAGGAAGATATCGCAGACTACGTGGCGTCAAACGTCAAAGATCCGCTGAGCCGCCTCAATGGCGTGGGCGACGTGCAGCTGTTTGGCGCGCAGTACGCGATGCGTATCTGGCTGGACGCCAACCTGCTGAATAAATATCAGCTGACGCCGGTTGATGTCATTAATCAGCTTAAAGTGCAGAACGACCAGATTGCCGCTGGTCAGCTCGGCGGTACACCTGCGGTCAAAGGGCAGCAGTTGAACGCCTCGATTATTGCCCAGACACGCCTGAAAGATCCCGTAGAGTTTGGCAACGTGACGCTGCGGGTGAATGCCGATGGTTCGGTCGTTCGCCTGAAGGATGTGGCGCGCATTGAGCTTGGCGGCGAAAACTACAACATGGTGACCCGCATCAATGGTCGTCCTGCAACAGGTCTGGGGATTAAACTGGCGACGGGTGCAAACGCGCTGGATACCGCCGCCTCGGTAAAGAATAAACTGACCGAGTTGGCACCTTTCTTCCCGCACGGCGTGAAGACGGTTTATCCCTATGACACCACGCCATTCGTGCAAATCTCTATCCGCGAAGTGGTCAAAACGCTTTTCGAAGCGATTATCCTGGTGTTCCTGGTAATGTACCTGTTCTTGCAAAACATCCGCGCCACGCTGATCCCGACCATTGCGGTGCCGGTTGTGTTGCTGGGCACCTTCGCCATTCTTGACGCCTTCGGCTTCTCCATCAATACCCTGACGATGTTCGGTATGGTGCTGGCGATAGGGCTATTGGTGGATGACGCCATCGTCGTGGTTGAGAACGTTGAACGCGTGATGCATGAGGAGCATCTGCCGCCTAAAGAGGCGACGGAGAAATCCATGTCGCAGATTCAGGGCGCGCTGGTGGGTATTGCGATGGTGCTGTCCGCCGTCTTTGTGCCGATGGCGTTTTCCGGTGGCTCAACGGGCGCTATTTATCGCCAGTTCTCGATTACTATCGTTTCGGCAATGGCGCTCTCGGTGCTGGTGGCGATGATCCTGACGCCCGCGCTGTGCGCCACGCTGCTTAAGCCCGCCTCTCCTGAGAAGCACGGCAATAAAGGCGGCTTCTTTGGCTGGTTTAACCGGGTATTTGATAACAGCGTAGGTCACTACACCAATAGCGTGAGCGGTATTGTTCGTAAAACCGGTCGTTACCTGCTGGTTTATCTGCTGATTGTCGTCGGCATGTCGGTATTGTTTGTCCGTCTGCCAACCTCCTTCCTGCCGGACGAAGACCAGGGCGTCTTCATGACGATGATTCAGCTCCCCGCCGGGGCGACGCAGGAACGCACGCAGCAGGTCATGGATCAGGTGACGAATTACTACCTGAACAATGAGAAAGCAAACGTCCAGAGCGTCTTTACGGTTAACGGCTTTAGCTTTAGCGGCCAGGGGCAGAACGCCGGTCTGGCGTTTGTCAGCCTGAAGCCATGGGAGCAGCGTAGCGGTAAAGAAAATAGCGCGCAGGCCGTTATCACTCGTGCCATGAAAGCACTTAGCCAGATACGCGACGCTCGGGTCATTCCTTTTAATATGCCCGCCATTTCAGAACTGGGGACCGGTACAGGCTTCGACTTTGAGCTTATCGACCAGGCCGGACTTGGTCATACTGCACTCACCCAGGCGCGCAATCAGCTTTTGGGTATGGCGATGCAGCATCCTGATACGCTGGTCAACATGCGTCCTAACGGGCTGGAAGATACACCGCAGTTCAAACTGGATGTTGACCAGGAGAAGGCCCAGGCGCTTGGCGTTTCCCTTTCCGATATTAACGAGACGGTTTCCTCGGCATTGGGCGGAACCTACGTGAATGACTTTATCGATCGTGGACGTGTGAAGAAGGTTTATGTCCAGGCCGATGCAAAATTCCGTATGTTGCCATCGGATATCAACAATCTGTATGTCCGCGGGACGAACAATGAGATGGTTCCCTTCTCCGCGTTCAGTACCTCTCACTGGTCTTACGGTTCGCCGCGTCTGGAACGTTACAATGGCCTGCCGTCGATGGAAATTGTCGGTGAGCCTGCCGCAGGAAAAAGTTCTGGCGATGCAATGGCATTGATGGAAAGCCTGGCGGCGAAACTGCCTGCCGGGATCGGCTACGACTGGACGGGATTATCCTACCAGGAAAGGTTGTCCGGCGACCAGGCTCCGGCGCTGATCGCACTGTCAATGGTCGTGGTGTTCCTGTGTCTGGCGGCGCTTTATGAAAGCTGGTCCATCCCGTTCTCGGTGATGCTGGTGGTGCCGCTGGGGATTGTCGGCGTGCTGTTGGCGGCAACCTTCTTTGATAAGAGTAATGACGTTTACTTTAAGGTCGGGTTGCTGACAACCATTGGCCTTTCAGCGAAAAACGCCATTCTGATCGTCGAGTTTGCCAAAGAGCTGATGGAAAAAGAGGGCAAGGGGCTCATAGAAGCCACTATTGAGTCTTGCCGTATGCGTCTGCGCCCTATCCTGATGACCTCGCTGGCATTTATTCTCGGCGTATTGCCTCTGGCAAAAAGTAGCGGGGCTGGTAGCGGCGCGCAAAATGCTGTAGGTATTGGGGTAATGGGTGGTATGATCTCCGCAACGTTACTGGCGATTTTCTTTGTGCCCGTCTTCTTTGTGGTTATCCGGGGCTGGTCAGCCCGCCGCACGAAGTAAGTCACACAACAAAGGCACCTACGGTGCCTTTGTTGGTTATGCCACCTTGTTTTGCCTTCATCATTTCTCCATAGTCCCGCCGTTTTGCTGTCTCTCCCTCCATAATGTTTACAGACCAAATAATTTGAGAATATTTCCCCCATAACAATGTTTATGCTCAATGGTAAAATATCCTTAATGCCCGATACCGCGACTCATGCGGCGCTGAACGAGGCTTTTTTAGAGGTAACACCATGAAGAACTTTATTGCCGTTGCACTGCTAACCACTTTTCTCGCGGGCTGTGCTCATGATTCTCCGTGCGTACCGGTTTATGACGATCAGGGTCGCCTGGTGCACACGAATACCTGTATGAAAGGGACCACTCAGGATAACTGGGAAACCGCAGGCGCAATCGCTGGCGGGGCCGCCGCACTTGCAGGTCTGACGCTGGGTATTGTTGCGTTAACAAAATAACCCCCCTTACAGCGCGGATCGTTTCCGCGCTGTTGCTTTCACCTCTCTCCGCCGGAATCCGCTCCTGGCATTTTCATCCTCTGTACCATGGCAACGTTATATTCACGCGCTTTATTACCTGATACCAGCCTCTCATTTATGAAACATTTTTGCTCTGATTTGTGGCATGCGTTTCATTTTCGCACCAGACCGGGGCGCTAAAACACATTTCCTGCTTCTACACTCAGCCTGATGTGCTCGCTTTTCAGCGCACGTAAAACTGGCACTACCTTTGCTTTATAAAGTATGGCCACAGCCACAGACCGGGTTCAGCCGCTGTCCCGGACGCTTCTCTATAACGATAAATTTTCGTCACACAGGATGCTTTATGAAAAAGATGATGTTAGCCAGCCTGGCCGCTGCCGGCGTGCTTCTCGCGGTTACCAGCCAGGCACATGCGGGTGCCACTTTTGATGCTGTGAAAAAGAAAGGTTTTGTGCAGTGCGGGATCAGTGACGGACTACCCGGTTTTTCTTATGCGGATGCTGACGGTAAGTTTACCGGTATTGATGTGGACATCTGCCGGGGCGTAGCCGCTGCCCTGTTTGGTGACGACAGCAAAGTGAAATATACCCCGCTGACGGCGAAGGAACGTTTCACCGCCTTACAATCCGGTGAAGTGGATATGCTGTCCCGCAATACGACCTGGACATCATCACGCGATGCTGGCATGGGCATGGCTTTCACTGGCGTAACCTATTATGACGGTATCGGTTTCCTGACGCACAATAAAGCCGGTCTGAAAAGCGCCAAAGAGCTTGATGGAGCGACGGTATGTATTCAGGCAGGTACGGATACTGAGCTGAACGTGGCGGATTATTTTAAATCCAACAATATGAAATACACCCCTGTCACCTTCGATCG
This sequence comes from Superficieibacter sp. HKU1, assembly GCF_029319185.1. Lineage (NCBI taxonomy): Bacteria > Pseudomonadati > Pseudomonadota > Gammaproteobacteria > Enterobacterales > Enterobacteriaceae > Superficieibacter > Superficieibacter sp. HKU1. The sequence goes on along the minus strand of NZ_CP119754.1, from coordinate 539,999 downwards.
TTCCGATGAATCGGCTAAAGCGCTGGAATCAGGCCGTTGCGATACGCTGGCTTCTGACCAGTCGCAACTCTATGCCCTGCGTATCAAGCTGAGTAATCCTGGCGAATGGCTTGTTCTGCCGGAAGTCATCTCGAAAGAGCCGCTGGGCCCGGTTGTGCGTCGCGGTGACGATGAATGGTTTGCCGTCGTCCGCTGGACGCTGTTTGCCATGCTGAATGCTGAAGAGATGGGCATCACCTCGAAAAACGTGGATGAGAAAGCAGCAAATCCTGCCACACCGGATATGGCACACCTGTTAGGTAAAGAGGGTGACTACGGTAAGGATCTGAAGCTCGATAATAAGTGGGCTTACAACATCATCAAAAAAGTCGGTAATTATGCTGAAGTTTTCGAGCGTAACGTGGGCTCTGAAAGCCCGCTGAAAATTAAACGCGGTCAGAACAATCTCTGGAACAACGGCGGGATTCAGTACGCTCCTCCGGTACGTTAAGACAGTGCGATGTAACGGGTGTCGCGCCAGCGGCACCCAGCCCAGAGTCATGGTAACAGAGGTTTGCTTATGTCCCATCGCCGCCCAGCCGTAAAAGGATCGTGGTCCTTTTCTAACCCTGCGGTTCGTGCCTGGCTGTTTCAGATTATCGCGATCGTTGTTGTTGTCAGCATCGCGGTATATTTAATCCATAACACGATAACTAACCTGAATAATCGTGGTATTACGTCTGGTTTTGCGTTTCTCGATCGCAGCGCCGGGTTCGGTATAGTGCAGCATCTCATTGATTATGAACAGGGAGATACTTATGGTCGGGTATTTCTCGTCGGGCTATATAACACATTGCTGGTGTCTGCACTGTGTATTGTTTTCGCGTCTTTTTTAGGCTTTTTTCTCGGACTTGCCCGTTTATCGGATAACTGGCTACTGCGTAAAATCTCCACGGTATATATTGAGACCTTTCGTAATATTCCGCCGCTGCTGCAAATTTTCTTCTGGTATTTCGCCGTATTGCGCAACCTGCCCGGCCCACGGCAGGCGGTTAATGCCTTCGAGCTGGTTTTTCTGAGCAACCGGGGGTTATATATTCCGGCTCCGCAAATGGCAGAAGGTCTGACTGCGTTTCTTATCGCGCTGATACTCGCTGTCGCGCTCTCCATTGGCCTGTATCGCTATAATAAAGCGCATCAGCTCAAAACCGGGCAGTTGCGCCGTTCATGGCCAATCATTCTGATACTGTTTATTGCCTTGCCGTTGATTGCCCACTGGACATATGGTGCAGCCCTGCACTGGGATGTTCCTCAGTTACGCGGCTTTAATTTCCGCGGCGGGATGGCGCTTATCCCGGAACTGGCGGCACTGACGCTGGCGTTATCGGTGTATACCTCGACCTTTATTGCTGAAATTATTCGTGCCGGGATCCAGGCCGTTCCCCACGGTCAACATGAGGCGGCACGTTCGTTAGGTCTACCGAATCCGGTCACCTTGCGCCAGGTGATTATTCCACAGGCGCTACGGGTGATCATTCCTCCGCTTACCAGTCAGTACCTCAATATTGTCAAAAACTCATCGCTTGCGGCCGCAATTGGCTATCCAGATATGGTTTCCCTCTTCGCCGGTACGGTACTCAATCAGACCGGTCAGGCCATTGAAACCATTGCTATCACTATGTCGGTCTATCTGATTATCAGCCTCATTATCTCGTTGCTGATGAATATCTATAACCGCCGCATTGCGCTGATTGAGCGTTAAGGATTGGGAATGACAAAAGCATTGCTGTCTCATCCTCCACGCCCGGCCACTGCCAGAACGGGTCGGGCAATTGTCTGGATGCGGAAAAATTTATTTTCGAACTGGTTAAATAGTTTGCTGACGATAGTGTGTGTCTGGCTGATGTGGGAGCTAATCCCACCGTTACTAAACTGGGCGTTTTTACAGGCGAACTGGGTTGGCACAACCCGGGCAGATTGTACGAAAGCTGGCGCATGCTGGGTGTTTATCCATCAGCGCTTCGGCCAGTTTATGTATGGACTTTATCCACACGATCAACGCTGGCGTATTAATCTGGCGCTGATTATCGGTTTGCTCTCTATTGCCATCATGTTCTGGAAAGAGATGCCGCACCGCGGACGTTATATCGCGCTCTGGGCAGTGATTTATCCACTCATCGTCTGGTTTCTACTGTATGGCGGTTTCGCCGGGCTGGAGCGAGTGGAAACCCGTCTCTGGGGCGGCCTGACGTTAACATTGATTATTGCTTCGGTTGGTATTGCCGGAGCATTGCCGCTGGGTATTCTGCTCGCGCTGGGAAGGCGTTCCACGATGCCCGTGGTGCGCATTTTGTCAGTCATTTTTATCGAATTCTGGCGCGGCGTACCGCTCATTACCGTGTTGTTTATGTCATCGGTGATGCTGCCGCTGTTTATGGCGGAAGGAACCAGCATTGATAAATTGATCCGCGCGCTGGTCGGGGTGATCTTATTCCAGTCCGCCTATGTGGCGGAAGTGGTGCGCGGCGGCTTACAGGCGTTGCCGAAAGGACAGTATGAAGCGGCTGAATCGCTGGCGCTGGGTTACTGGAAAACGCAGGGGCTGGTGATTCTGCCTCAGGCGTTGAAGCTAGTGATCCCCGGCCTTGTGAATACCATTATTGCGCTGTTTAAAGATACCAGTCTGGTGATCATCATCGGCCTGTTCGATCTCTTTAGCAGCGTGCAGCAGGCCACGGTCGATCCGGCCTGGCTTGGAATGTCGACAGAAGGATATGTGTTTGCCGCACTGATCTACTGGATCTTTTGTTTCAGCATGTCGCGCTATAGCCAGCACCTGGAGAAGCGCTTTAATACCGGGCGTACACCGCACTGAGGATTTTATGAGCCAAATTACAATGCAACCTGCCGACGCGATGATTACGCTGGATAACGTGAATAAGTGGTACGGTCAGTTTCATGTTTTAAAAGATATCAATTTGAAGGTGAAACAGGGGGAACGTATTGTCCTCTGTGGTCCCTCCGGTTCAGGCAAATCGACAACGATTCGCTGTATTAACCACCTGGAAGAACATCAGCAGGGCCGGATTGTGGTTGACGGTATCGAGCTTAATGACGATATCCGTAATATTGAGAAGGTGCGTCAGGAAGTGGGAATGGTGTTCCAGCACTTCAATTTATTTCCCCATTTAACCGTACTGCAGAACTGTACTCTGGCCCCGATTTGGGTACGCAAGATGCCGAAAAAAGAAGCGGAAGCGCTGGCAATGCACTATCTGGAGCGCGTAAGAATTGCCGAACATGCGCATAAATTTCCCGGACAGATTTCCGGCGGGCAGCAACAACGTGTCGCCATTGCGCGTTCACTGTGTATGAAGCCTAAAATTATGCTGTTTGATGAGCCAACGTCTGCGCTCGATCCGGAAATGGTGAAAGAAGTGCTGGATACTATGATCGGACTGGCGCAGTCCGGTATGACGATGCTGTGCGTAACGCATGAGATGGGTTTTGCCCGTACCGTTGCGGATCGCGTGATATTTATGGATCGCGGGGAAATCGTGGAACAGGCACCCCCGGATGAGTTCTTCGCCAGGCCGAAATCGGAGCGTACACGCGCCTTTTTGTCGCAGGTGATCCATTAATTTTTTATTGGCCCGGAAGATCTTTACCTGTCGGGCCTGTCTTAATCAGTCAGAAGCGTGGCAAAAGGGGCTATATCACCACGCTTTTTCACTAAGCTAAACGCAAAAAGGCCATCCTTTCGGATGGCCTTTTCACTTGATTGATGTCTGGCAGTTCCCTACTCTCGCATGGGGAGACCCCACACTACCATCGGCGCTACGGCGTTTCACTTCTGAGTTCGGCATGGGGTCAGGTGGGACCACCGCGCTACTGCCGCCAGACAAATTCTTTTCTTAGCGCCGAACTTTAACCTTAAAACTGGTGCTGATACCCAGAGTCGAACTGGGGACCTCACCCTTACCAAGGGTGCGCTCTACCAACTGAGCCATATCAGCACACTTAATTTGATGCCTGGCAGTTCCCTACTCTCGCATGGGGAGACCCCACACTACCATCGGCGCTACGGCGTTTCACTTCTGAGTTCGGCATGGGGTCAGGTGGGACCACCGCGCTGTTGCCGCCAGGCAAATTCTGTTTATCAGGGTGCATTCCGCACACTGATTAATCTGTAATCAGGCTGAAAATCTCTCTCAAATCCGCCAAAACAGCTTCGGCGTTGTAAGGTTAAGCCTCACGGTTCATTAGTACCGGTTAGCTCAACGCATCGCTGCGCTTACACACCCGGCCTATCAACGTCGTCGTCTTCAACGTTCCTTCAGGAGACTTAAAGTCTCAGGGAGAACTCATCTCGGGGCAAGTTTCGTGCTTAGATGCTTTCAGCACTTATCTCTTCCGCATTTAGCTACCGGGCAGTGCCATTGGCATGACAACCCGAACACCAGTGATGCGTCCACTCCGGTCCTCTCGTACTAGGAGCAGCCCCCCTCAGTTCTCCAGCGCCCACGGCAGATAGGGACCGAACTGTCTCACGACGTTCTAAACCCAGCTCGCGTACCACTTTAAATGGCGAACAGCCATACCCTTGGGACCTACTTCAGCCCCAGGATGTGATGAGCCGACATCGAGGTGCCAAACACCGCCGTCGATATGAACTCTTGGGCGGTATCAGCCTGTTATCCCCGGAGTACCTTTTATCCGTTGAGCGATGGCCCTTCCATTCAGAACCACCGGATCACTATGACCTGCTTTCGCACCTGCTCGCGCCGTCACGCTCGCAGTCAAGCCAGCTTATGCCATTGCACTAACCTCCTGATGTCCGACCAGGATTAGCTGACCTTCGTGCTCCTCCGTTACGCTTTAGGAGGAGACCGCCCCAGTCAAACTACCCACCAGACACTGTCCGCAACCCGGATTACGGGCCCACGTTAGAACACCAGCCATTAAAGGGTGGTATTTCAAGGATGGCTCCATGCAGACTGGCGTCCACACTTCAAAGCCTCCCACCTATCCTACACATCAAGGACCAGTGTTCAGTGTCAAGCTATAGTAAAGGTTCACGGGGTCTTTCCGTCTTGCCGCGGGTACACTGCATCTTCACAGCGAGTTCAATTTCACTGAGTCCCGGGTGGAGACAGCCTGGCCATCATTACGCCATTCGTGCAGGTCGGAACTTACCCGACAAGGAATTTCGCTACCTTAGGACCGTTATAGTTACGGCCGCCGTTTACCGGGGCTTCGATCAGGAGCTTCTCTTGCGATAACCCCATCAATTAACCTTCCGGCACCGGGCAGGCGTCACACCGTATACGTCCACTTTCGTGTTTGCACAGTGCTGTGTTTTTAATAAACAGTTGCAGCCAGCTGGTATCTTCGACTGGTTTCAGCTCCGTGAGCAAGTCACTTCACCTACGCACCAGCGTGCCTTCTCCCGAAGTTACGGCACCATTTTGCCTAGTTCCTTCACCCGGGTTCTCTCAAGCGCCTTGGTATTCTCTACCTGACCACCTGTGTCGGTTTGGGGTACGATTTCGTGTTACCTGATGCTTAGAGGCTTTTCCTGGAAGCAGGGCATTTGTCACTTCAGCACCGTAGTGCCTCGTCATCACGCCTCAGTGTTAATGCGCAACCGGATTTACCTGGTCGCACCACCTTCACGCTTAAACCGGGACAACCGTCGCCCGGCCGACATAGCCTTCTCCGTCCCCCCTTCGCAGTAACACCAAGTACGGGAATATTAACCCGTTTCCCATCGACTACGCCTTTCGGCCTCGCCTTAGGGGTCGACTCACCCTGCCCCGATTAACGTTGGACAGGAACCCTTGGTCTTCCGGCGTGCGGGTTTTTCACCCGCATTATCGTTACTTATGTCAGCATTCGCACTTCTGATACCTCCAGCAGCCCTCACAGGCCACCTTCAACGGCTTACAGAACGCTCCCCTACCCAACAACGCATAAGCGTCGCTGCCGCAGCTTCGGTGCATGGTTTAGCCCCGTTACATCTTCCGCGCAGGCCGACTCGACCAGTGAGCTATTACGCTTTCTTTAAATGATGGCTGCTTCTAAGCCAACATCCTGGCTGTCTGGGCCTTCCCACATCGTTTCCCACTTAACCATGACTTTGGGACCTTAGCTGGCGGTCTGGGTTGTTTCCCTCTTCACGACGGACGTTAGCACCCGCCGTGTGTCTCCCGTGATAACATTCTTCGGTATTCGCAGTTTGCATCGGATCGGTAAGTCGGGATGACCCCCTGGCCGAAACAGTGCTCTACCCCCGAAGATGAGTTCACGAGGCGCTACCTAAATAGCTTTCGGGGAGAACCAGCTATCTCCCGGTTTGATTGGCCTTTCACCCCCAGCCACAGGTCATCCGCTAATTTTTCAACATTAGTCGGTTCGGTCCTCCAGTTAGTGTTACCCAACCTTCAACCTGCCCATGGCTAGATCACCGGGTTTCGGGTCTATACCCTGCAACTTAACGCCCAATTAAGACTCGGTTTCCCTCCGGCTCCCCTATACGGTTAACCTTGCTACAGAATATAAGTCGCTGACCCATTATACAAAAGGTACGCAGTCACCCCACAAGGAGGCTCCCACTGCTTGTACGTACACGGTTTCAGGTTCTTTTTCACTCCCCTCGCCGGGGTTCTTTTCGCCTTTCCCTCACGGTACTGGTTCACTATCGGTCAGTCAGGAGTATTTAGCCTTGGAGGATGGTCCCCCCATATTCAGACAGGATACCACGTGTCCCGCCCTACTCTTCGAGTTCACAGTGCGTGTGATTTTGTGTACGGGACTATCACCCTGTACCGCCGGACTTTCCAGACCGTTCCACTACCACACACGCTGATTCAGACTCCGGGCTCCTCCCCGTTCGCTCGCCGCTACTGGGGGAATCTCGGTTGATTTCTTTTCCTCGGGGTACTTAGATGTTTCAGTTCCCCCGGTTCGCCTCGTTAAGCTATGTATTCACTTAACGATAGTGCAACGGATTGCACTGGGTTTCCCCATTCGGGTATCGCCGGGTATAACGGTTCATATCACCTTACCGGCGCTTATCGCAGATTAGCACGCCCTTCATCGCCTCTGACTGCCAGGGCATCCACCGTGTACGCTTAGTCGCTTAACCTCACAACCCGAAGCTGTTTCACTTCGTGTTGCGAAAATTTGAGAGACCCACGAACAACTCGCGTTGTTCAGTGTTTTTCAATTTTCAGCTTGATCCAGATTTTTAAAGAGCAAATATCTCAAACGTGACTCGTGAGTCAGTTTTGAGATACGTTTGGTTGTGCCTTTCACCCACAGCCAGCAAGTGGCGTCCCCTAGGGGATTCGAACCCCTGTTGCCGCCGTGAAAGGGCGGAGTCCTAACCGCTAGACGAAGGGGACACGGAGTGTCGCGACTTCGCAGCCGTCTTGCTCGTTACTTTTCATCAGACAATCTGTGTGAGCACTTCAAAGAACGTTTCTTTAAGGTAAGGAGGTGATCCAACCGCAGGTTCCCCTACGGTTACCTTGTTACGACTTCACCCCAGTCATGAATCACAAAGTGGTAAGCGCCCTCCCGAAGGTTAAGCTACCTACTTCTTTTGCAACCCACTCCCATGGTGTGACGGGCGGTGTGTACAAGGCCCGGGAACGTATTCACCGTGGCATTCTGATCCACGATTACTAGCGATTCCGACTTCACGGAGTCGAGTTGCAGACTCCGATCCGGACTACGACATACTTTATGAGGTCCGCTTGCTCTCGCGAGGTCGCTTCTCTTTGTATATGCCATTGTAGCACGTGTGTAGCCCTGGTCGTAAGGGCCATGATGACTTGACGTCATCCCCACCTTCCTCCAGTTTATCACTGGCAGTCTCCTTTGAGTTCCCGGCCGGACCGCTGGCAACAAAGGATAAGGGTTGCGCTCGTTGCGGGACTTAACCCAACATTTCACAACACGAGCTGACGACAGCCATGCAGCACCTGTCTCACGGTTCCCGAAGGCACAAATCCATCTCTGGATTCTTCCGTGGATGTCAAGACCAGGTAAGGTTCTTCGCGTTGCATCGAATTAAACCACATGCTCCACCGCTTGTGCGGGCCCCCGTCAATTCATTTGAGTTTTAACCTTGCGGCCGTACTCCCCAGGCGGTCGACTTAACGCGTTAGCTCCGGAAGCCACGCCTCAAGGGCACAACCTCCAAGTCGACATCGTTTACGGCGTGGACTACCAGGGTATCTAATCCTGTTTGCTCCCCACGCTTTCGCACCTGAGCGTCAGTCTTTGTCCAGGGGGCCGCCTTCGCCACCGGTATTCCTCCAGATCTCTACGCATTTCACCGCTACACCTGGAATTCTACCCCCCTCTACAAGACTCCAGTCTGACAGTTTCGAATGCAGTTCCCGGGTTGAGCCCGGGGATTTCACATCCGACTTGTCAGACCGCCTGCGTGCGCTTTACGCCCAGTAATTCCGATTAACGCTTGCACCCTCCGTATTACCGCGGCTGCTGGCACGGAGTTAGCCGGTGCTTCTTCTGCGGGTAACGTCAATCAACGTGGTTATTAACCACATCGCCTTCCTCCCCGCTGAAAGTACTTTACAACCCGAAGGCCTTCTTCATACACGCGGCATGGCTGCATCAGGCTTGCGCCCATTGTGCAATATTCCCCACTGCTGCCTCCCGTAGGAGTCTGGACCGTGTCTCAGTTCCAGTGTGGCTGGTCATCCTCTCAGACCAGCTAGGGATCGTCGCCTTGGTGAGCCGTTACCCCACCAACCAGCTAATCCCATCTGGGCACATCCGATGGCAAGAGGCCCGAAGGTCCCCCTCTTTGGTCCGAAGACGTTATGCGGTATTAGCTACCGTTTCCAGTAGTTATCCCCCTCCATCAGGCAGTTTCCCAGACATTACTCACCCGTCCGCCACTCGTCAGCGAAGCAGCAAGCTGCTTCCTGTTACCGTTCGACTTGCATGTGTTAGGCCTGCCGCCAGCGTTCAATCTGAGCCATGATCAAACTCTTCAATTTAAGTTTGATGCTCAAAGAATTAAACTTCGTAATGAATTACGTGTTCACTCTGAGACTTGGTATTTCTTTTTCGTCCGAGGACGTTTAAGAATCCGTATCTTCGAGTGCCCACACAGATTGTCTGATAAATTGTTAAAGAGCAGTTGCGACGCGGCTTACAGCTCACCGTCGCGAGGTGGCGTATATTACGCTTTCCTCTTTCAGAGTCAACCCTGAATTTCAGGATTTTTCTCTTCAACCGGCCCGGCTGTTTGTGTGAAGTGATTCACATCCGCCGTGTCGATGGAGGCGCATTATAGGGATCCCAGCTTTTAGCACAAGCCTTTTTTCGATCTTTTTTTCTAACTGGTGTTTTATCATTCTTTTTGCTGTGATCCTGCTCGATCTGCTTAAATTTTGGTGCATGTAAGGCTTGCTCCCGCCAGACAAAGCCCGCAAAGTTATTATTACAGTCAGCAGCAGCAGAGGTAATCATGCCCGCAGTATTACGTCCCTACAGAGATCTTTTCCCAAAAGTTGGTCAACGCGTAATGATCGACACCACCAGCGTTGTCATTGGTGACGTCCGCCTTGCCGAAGATGTCGGCATCTGGCCGCTGGTCGTTATACGTGGAGATGTTAATTACGTTGAGATTGGAGCCCGTAGCAATATTCAGGATGGCAGCGTGCTGCACGTTACCCATAAATCTTCTTTTAACCCGGAAGGCAACCCGCTTCTGATTGGTGAGGATGTGACAGTTGGACATAAGGTCATGCTGCACGGATGCACTATTGGTAATCGGGTGTTGGTAGGAATGGGATCGATTTTACTTGATGGTTCAGTAATAGAAGATGACGTGATGATTGGAGCCGGTAGCCTTGTCCCACAGAATAAGCGTCTGGCAAGCGGTTATCTTTATCTTGGCAGTCCGGTAAAACAGATCCGCCCCCTGACCGAGGCGGAGATTGAAGGACTGAAGTATTCTGCAAACAACTACGTCAAATGGAAAGATGAGTACCTGGATCAGGATAACCAGATCCAGCCCTGATCGTCTTCCTGCTGATCCCGAATAAGCGCTTCGGCTTCCTCTTCAAGATCCCAGCGCTGTTCCCGGAAGGCCGCAATCCAGCTCGCTGGCGTATCGCCGCCAAAACGGTGCGCCAGCGTTGTGTCTTTTATTACACACGTTAACTGCATGCCATTGACCAGTGCCGGAAAACACAGCGCCCGCACGCTATCCCGCCACTCCTCGCGATCGGGAAACTGAATCGCCTGATTCATTTCGCCAGTTCCAGCTTTAGTTTTTCAATAACGGGCAGCGTATCAGGCAAAATGCCGTGCCACAGGAGCACTGCATGTGCCGCCTGACCCACCAGCATTCCTAAACCATCCGCACATTGATGAGCACCCTGTTGTTCACACCAGTTAAGGAAAGGCGTACTTCCCTTCTGATAAAACATGTCATAGCAATAAAGGTCAGGATGAATTAGCGAGGCAGGAATATCCGGCACGTCACCGGCAATGCCGCTTGATGTTGCATTAATGATGAGATCAAATTCATGTTCGCCCAAATCACTCATCGCGACAGCTTTTACGCTGCCGGTATGGGCAAAAAGCTGCGCCAGCTCCTGCGCACGTGTAAAAGTACGATTGGTGATGGTTACGGCACAGTCCAGAGAAAGCAAAGGCAATAATACTCCGCGTGACGCGCCTCCTGCCCCTACCAGCAATACGCGCGCACCTGTTCTGATAAATGCCAGACGTTGCAGATCGCTTAGCAAGCCGATGCCGTCGGTGTTATCACCTAGCAATCGGCCATCCTCAAGACGCTTAAGCGTATTCACCGCGCCAGCCAGCGCCGCCCTTTCGGTAAGCTCATCGGCATGAGCAAAAGCTTGTTCTTTGAAGGGTACGGTTACGTTCGCCCCCTTTCCCCCGGCGGCAAAAAAATCGTCCAGCGTCGCAATGAAGTTATTCAGTGGAGCCAGCACGCGCCCGTAAGGATGTTCAATCTGTAACTGCGCAGCGAATTGCTGATGAATAAAAGGCGATTTGCTGTGCGCGACTGGATGACCAAAAACGGCATAGGTTTCCATATGATTACCCCTGTCGAAACTGCTCGCCCGTCAGGGCATCGCGGATCTCAGATGGATTCTGACGACCACCGGTTGCCCCCTCGAGGATCGGAAAATCGTCGCCAAACTGTGCACGAACTTCATCTGCGGTGCGACATGGCGGAAGGGTCGTGAGGTTTGCACTGGTTGATACCAGTGGTTTTCCATAGGCCTGGCACAGTTCAACCACCAGAGGATGATCGGTAACACGTACCGCCAGAGAATCAAAACGTCCCGTTAACCAGCGGGGAGTGGTCGCCTTTGCCGGAAAAACAAAGGTCACTGGCCCAGGCCAACGGGCAAAAATCGCTTCACGCTGTGCCGGCGTCAGCACTCCATCATTAATATAAGGCGTAAGCTGTTCAAAATTAGCTGCGATAAGGATCAATCCCTTTTCGACGGGACGCTGTTTTAATTCCAGCAGGCGATTAACGGCAGTTTCACTATCTGGATCGCAACCGACACCAAACACCGCTTCAGTCGGGTAGGCAAGCACGAGTTGATTTTTGAGTATAGCCACTGCCTCAGCAATGGCCTTTGGGTGCAGGTTATTCTTCACTGGTTTGTTTCGCCGTAACCGGCTTTCCACATTGTTTACTCGCACAAAAAAGTTTTACGCCCTGTGCGGTTTTCTTTTCTATTAACAGCGGATAATGACATTCAGGGCATTCACCCGCTACGGGTTTGAAATTAATAACAAACTGACACTCCGGATAGCGATCGCAGGAGTGAAAGGTTTTGCCGAAACGAGAGCGCCGCTGGACAAGGTGTCCAGCCTGACACTGCGGACAGGTAATAGCGGTATCGTCAGGTTTATCGATATGTTCTGTATGTTCACATTCCGGGTAGCGGCTGCAGCCGATGAACATACCAAAGCGTCCCTGACGCAGGACAAGCACTGCGCCACAGACAGGGCACAACTGCCCCTCCAGGACTTTAACGATATGTCCGTCGGCCTGACTTTTCAGGGGGCGGACATAATCGCATTCCGGATAATGGGAACACCCGAGAAACGGACCGTGTTTCCCGGACCGAATGACAAGTTCAGCCCCGCACTGCGGGCAGGGCTCGTTTTTACGCACCGCAAAAAGTGCTGATTTGGTCATAACGATTCTTGTTGCCACACAAAAGATTAGTGCAGCATACCTTCATTCACTTCAAAGAGTAATTCTTCCATCTGCTGATACGCGTTTTCGCAGCCAGGAATATTGAACAAAACCATCAGGATCACCCATTTAAGATCGTCGAGTTCAAATTCGCCGGTATCCAGCGCCAACGCACGCTCAATGACCATTTCACGCGTATCGAGGTTGAGCACCTGAATCTGCTCCAGGAATAACAGGAACCCCCGGCAACTGGCATCCAGTCTCTCACATTCTTCTGCAGTATAAATGCGTACAGAAAGCGGATCGGAAGCAAGCTGCATCGGTTCGACAAGGCCTTCCTGATAATCTGCCAGCTTTTCAAGCCACACCAGCGCGCTGTAGATATCTTCTCGGTCAAAACCGGCGTCGGTAAGATCCCGCGTCAGTTTATCCTGGTCCACACGCATCTCTGCTTCGTTATGGATGTAAGTCTCAAACAAATACATTAGTACGTCGAACATGGCTTGCCCTCCTTAATCGGACATAGCCGCCGGGTACAGCTGCGATCCACCCTGCTAACTCCAGTTCAAGTAGCTGAGCCACTGTCACTGGCACAGGTTGGCCGGCACGTTCAGCGACGACGTCAACAGGTGTTACCTCATCTCCTACGTTAGCCAGGAGCTCAGGAAATGGCAATGCCACGGCTTCGTGTTCTGGTGAATAAATTGTAATTTCTGCCTTATCTGGCAATGATTGAAACGGAAATTGCACGTTTTCAAGGATATCCTCAAGCGCAGTCACAGGAATGGCTCCCTGCTTAATTAACCAGTGGGGACCTTCGCTGCCAGGATTACCTAACGGCCCCGGCAGGGCGAATACATCCCGCCCCTGCTCCAGAGCGCAACGCGCTGTCACCAGCGAACCGCTGCGAATAGCGGCCTCCACCACCAGCACGCCGAGGCTTAACCCACTAATAATACGGTTACGCTGAGGAAAATTCTCCGGTCGGGGTGGCGCGGAAAGCGGAAACTCGGAGATGACCGCCCCGCCAGATTGAACGATGGCCGCCGCCAGTGAAGCGTGGCTACGCGGATGAACCGTGAATAACCCATTCCCGAGAACCGCGATACTTTTCCCGCTTGCGCTAAGCGCCGCAGTATGTGCGATACCGTCGATGCCTCTGGCAAGTCCGCTGGTAATAATCAGTCCGCTGGAGACAAGCGCTTTACTGAAGCTTTGCCCCCAATGCTGCCCGTACCATGAATGATTACGACTCCCAACCACTGCCAGTTGTGGAGAAGCAAGGCACGCCGGATCGCCATGTATAAAGAGCGCACCAGGGTAGTCAGTAATTGCACGTAATTGCGGTGGATAACGGGAGTCATCCGCACTTATCAGGTGATGATCAGGATGATCGAGCCAGCTCAGGCTACGGTCGAGATCCACAGGCGTTAGCGCCATAAAGGTAGCGCTTTGCTTTAGCGTTAACCCCGCCGCCAGCAGGCTGTCTCTCTCAACATGCGATTGTTTCATCAGGTTCTGCGCCAGACGAACCATTCGGTCGCCATAAAGCTGGCGAATATTTAACAGGCGTAGCCAAATTTCGGTGGGCGTCATCCATTTCCCCTTGCCACAAGCACTTCCGGCAATCTTTGCGATTGGTCACTGATGCTGTCAATCAAGGGGAGATTTGTCTAGAATAGAGGTAATAATCTTTTCTACTCCTGAACTCAACTCTGGAAATTTATGGCAGTTTTGCACGTGTTACATATTCCGGACGAGCGCCTTCGCAAAGTCGCTGCACCGGTAAAAGAAGTGAATGCAGAAATTCAGCGTATCGTTGATGATATGTTCGAAACGATGTACGCCGAAGAAGGCATTGGTCTGGCCGCGACTCAGGTCGATATCCATCAACGTATTATCGTGATTGATGTTTCCGAGAATCGCGATGAGCGCCTGGTGCTGATCAATCCAGAACTGCTGGAAAAAAATGGCGAAACGGGCATTGAAGAAGGCTGTCTGTCGATCCCGGAACAGCGGGCGCTGGTTCCTCGTGCCGAGACCGTTAAAATCCGCGCGCTCGACCGCGATGGCAAACCTTTCGAGTTAGAAGCGGATGGCCTGCTGGCAATCTGTATTCAGCATGAAATGGACCATCTGGTTGGCAAACTTTTTATTGATTATTTGTCGCCATTAAAACAGCAGCGTATCCGGCAAAAAGTGGAAAAACTGGATCGGATGAACGCGCGAGCGTAAGGACAAGGAATATCGTGTCAGAAAAACTTCGCATTATTTTCGCGGGTACCCCCGACTTTGCAGCGCGTCATCTTGACGCGCTGTTGTCATCTGAACATCAGATTGTTGGCGTATTCACCCAACCGGATCGTCCGGCAGGCCGTGGCAAAAAACTGATGCCCAGCCCGGTAAAAGTTCTGGCTGAAAAGAAAGGTCTGCCGGTATTCCAGCCCGCTTCGCTACGTCCACAGGATAACCAGCAGCTTGTTGCTGACCTGAATGCCGACATCATGGTTGTTGTCGCTTACGGATTAATCCTGCCAAAAGCCGTACTTGAGATGCCGCGCCTGGGTTGCATTAACGTTCATGGCTCGCTGCTGCCGCGCTGGCGCGGTGCCGCTCCCATTCAGCGTTCGCTGTGGGCTGGCGATAGCGAAACCGGCGTAACTATTATGCAGATGGATGTGGGTCTGGATACCGGGGACATGCTGTATAAGCTCTCCTGCCCCATTACAGCCGAAGATACCAGCGCCACGCTGTACGACAAATTAGCTCAGCTTGGGCCGCAGGGCCTGATCGAGACCCTACGACAATTAGCGGAAGGTCGCGCGCAACCGCAGGTTCAGGATGAAGTACTGGCGACCTATGCGGAAAAACTCACTAAAGAAGAATCGCGCATTGACTGGTCGTTATCCGCCTGCGAACTTGAACGCTGCATCAGGGCGTTTAATCCATGGCCGATGAGTTATCTGATAATTGATGAGCAGCCAGTGAAAGTCTGGAAAGCCTCAGTGCTGGATAGGCAAAGCAACGCTGCACCAGGCACAATTATTGACGCGACAAAGCAGGGTATTCAGGTTGCCACAGGTGAAGGGGTACTGAATCTGGAGTCATTACAGCCTGCCGGAAAAAAAGCGATGAGCGCTCAGGATCTCCTGAATTCACGTCGGGAATGGTTCACCCCGGGCAATACGCTGTCCTGACACTTATCTATTCATAAGCCCGGTACGACCGGGCATTTTTATTTTTACGGTTATGAAAAAACAACTTAATTTACGCAGCATGGCCGCCCAGGCCGTTGAACAGGTCGTTGAACAAGGTCAGTCACTGAGCCAGGTATTGCCTGCGTTGCAGCAACACGTCTCTGATAAGGACAAAGCACTGTTACAGGAATTGTGCTTTGGCGTCTTACGCACCCTCCCGCGGCTTAACTGGCTGATTAATAAATTAATGTCACGCCCGATGACGGGTAAACAGCGCACCGTTCATTACTTAATTATGGTCGGCTTTTATCAGCTATTGCATACCCGCATTCCTCCTCACGCGGCGCTGGCTGAAACAGTTGAAGGCGCGGTGGTTATTAAGCGACCACAGCTTAAAGGCTTGATCAATGGCGTACTACGTCAGTTTCAGCGCCAGCAGGAAGAATTGCTGGAAGAGTTTACCCGTAGTGATGAGCGTTTCCTGCACCCGGCATGGTTATTAAAACGGTTACAGAAAGCGTATCCCACCCAGTGGGAAGCGATTATAGATGCTAACAATGCACGTCCACCGATGTGGCTACGCGTTAATCGTCAACATCATTCCCGCGATGGATGGCTCACACTGCTGACAGAGGCCGGGATGGAAGGTTTTGCACATGCCGATTATCCGGATGCCGTACGTCTTGCTTCACCTGCTCCGGTCCATATTTTGCCCGGTTTCGATAAGGGTTGGGTAACGGTGCAGGATGCCAGCGCACAGGGTTGTATGGCGTTCCTGGAACCGCAAAATGGTGAACATATACTGGATCTCTGTGCTGCGCCGGGTGGAAAAACTACGCATATTCTGGAGGTGGCACCAGAAGCGCAGGTACTGGCGGTCGACGTCGATGAGCAACGGCTGTCCCGCGTTTATGACAACCTCAAGCGTCTTGGCATGAAGGCTGAAGTCAAACAGGGCGATGGACGATTCCCGGCACAGTGGAATGGCGAACAACAGTTCGATCGCATTCTTCTGGACGCTCCCTGCTCAGCCACCGGCGTGATCCGCCGCCATCCTGATATTAAATGGCTGCGTCGCGATCGTGATATCGCTGAGCTGGCAAAACTTCAGGCTGAGATACTGGATGCCGTCTGGCCGCATCTTAAACAGGGCGGAACGCTGGTTTATGCTACCTGTTCAATTTTGCCAGAAGAAAACAGTGAGCAAATTGCTGCATTCCTGACTCGTACAGCGAATGCTCGTCTGAGCGTTACCGGTACGCCAGAGCACCCTGGAAAACAAAATCTGCCGGGCGCGGAAGAAGGCGACGGCTTCTTTTACGCTAAGCTAATCAAACAGTGAAGATAACGGGTCGCGACTGATGAAAATTATCATTCTGGGTGCAGGACAGGTCGGCGGTACGCTGGCAGAAAACCTCGTCGGGGAAAATAACGATATTACCGTTGTCGATACCAATGGCGAACGTCTGCGCATATTACAGGATAAGTTTGATCTCCGCGTGGTGCAGGGACATGGCTCGCACCCGCGAGTGTTGCGCGAAGCCGGGGCGGATGACGCTGATATGCTGGTCGCCGTGACCAGCTCAGATGAGACCAACATGGTTGCCTGCCAGGTCGCCTATTCGCTGTTTAATACGCCAAATCGTATCGCCCGTATTCGTGCGCCGGACTATGTTCGCGACGCCGAAAAACTTTTTCACTCTGAAGCCGTACCTATCGATCATTTGATTGCCCCGGAGCAATTGGTTATCGACAGCATTTACCGGCTGATTGAATATCCTGGCGCTTTGCAGGTGGTGAATTTCGCCGAAGGAATGGTCAGCCTGGCCGTTGTGAAAGCCTATTATGGCGGGCCGCTGGTAGGAAATGCCCTTTCAACGATGCGCGAACATATGCCGCATATTGACACCCGCGTTGCTGCCATTTTCCGCCACGATCGGCCTATTCGTCCACAGGGTTCTACCATCGTCGAGGCCGGCGATGAAGTATTCTTTATTGCGGCTTCACAGCATATTCGGGCGGTAATGAGCGAACTGCAGCGCCTGGAAAAGCCTTATAAGCGCATTATGCTGGTTGGTGGTGGCAATATTGGCGCCGGGCTGGCACAGCGGCTGGAAAAAGACTATAGCGTAAAATTGATCGAACGCGATCAACAACGCGCGGCGGAACTGGCCGAAAAGCTGCAAAACACCGTTGTCTTTTTCGGTGACGCTTCGGATCAGGAATTGCTGGCGGAAGAACATATTGATCAAGTTGATCTCTTTATTGCCGTTACCAACGACGATGAAGCGAATATTATGTCCGCCATGCTCGCTAAACGCATGGGGGCTAAAAAAGTCATGGTCTTGATCCAGCGGCGCGCCTATGTCGATCTGGTACAGGGTAGCGTGATCGATATCGCCATCTCTCCTCAACAGGCCACTATTTCAGCCCTGCTTAGCCATGTACGTAAAGCAGACATCGTCGGCGTATCTTCCCTGCGCCGTGGAGTGGCTGAAGCTATCGAAGCCGTAGCGCACGGAGATGAAAGCACCTCGCGCGTAGTTGGTCGTGTCATCGATGATATTAAACTGCCGCCAGGCACGATCATCGGCGCAGTCGTTCGCGGTAATGACGTGATGATTGCTAACGACAACCTGCGTATTGAGCAGGGCGACCATGTCATTATGTTTTTAACCGACAAAAAGTTTATTACCGACGTCGAACGCCTCTTCCAGCCCAGCCCTTTCTTCTTATAATTGTCAGGCATCCCCAGGATGCCTCACTTTTAACCTTTAACCCTTTATTTAATATGGGGTAATTTTATTAACATTATGTTTTCGCAAATGGAAATTGTGATGACATTTGTTAAACTTGTTATTAGTTAAAAGTGTTAAGGAGAAAAAAATGAGCTTTTTTAAAGAGTTCCGCGAGTTTGCGATGCGCGGAAATGTTGTCGATTTGGCGGTAGGTGTGATCATCGGTGCGGCATTCGGTAAAATCGTCTCGTCACTGGTTGCCGATATCATCATGCCACCACTGGGTTTGCTAATTGGGGGAGTGGATTTCAAACAGTTCGCACTAACGCTACGGCCAGCCATCGGTGAGACGCCTGCTGTAGTCATGCACTACGGCGTTTTCATCCAGAATATTTTCGATTTCATTATTGTTGCCTTTGCCATTTTCCTGGCAATCAAATTGATGAACAAATTACACCGTCGTAAAAAAGAAGAACCAAAAGCGCCGCCAGCACCTTCGAAAGAAGAAGTCTTACTGAGTGAAATTCGCGATCTTCTCAAAGAGCAGAATAACCGACCTTAACAGGCGCTCAAAGCAGGAAGGCCAGTGGTAAAAAAGCAGTTTGCTTGTTTGCCACTGGCCTCCCAGTTCCCTTTCTTACCGTGTTTCGCTTTACGCAGAAAACTGCCCTTACCCTTTTTATTCTTCTCAATACGTTGCCTGAACAGGGGATCGTGCAGTAGCGCTTCAAGCGCGTTATCGTTTATCTGCCCTTTGGTGTGCTGATAGCGACTCATGATTTCTCCAGATTGTAGTAAAAACGCCGCGAGTGTAGATCCATGCGATGAATAAATCAACAGCCCCGCGGTACACCGCTGGCTCCCTGCTCAAGCGCTTCAAGGATCGAGCAGTACACGCTACTATGTGCCGTACCGCAGCAAGCGTCGTTTAGCCTTTGTAAGGATCGACGCATTGTCTGCAATTCATCGATTCTGGCTTCTACTTCTGCCAGGCGACTTTGCACGATACTCTTTGATTCCTGACAAGTATGATGTTCGGGATCAATCCGGATCGAAAGCAGTTCGCGAATCGACTCAAGCGTGAATCCCAGTTGCCGGCCATAGCGGATAAACTTCAAACGTTGAAGATCCTGTTCGCTATAAAGCCGGAAACCGCCTTCCGTGCGAACCTCATGATCCATCATCTGCTGCTTTTCATAATACCGAATGGTATCAGGCGTTACTTCTGCCAGCCTGGCCAGTTCACCAATACGATACATCACTCTTCCTCGCTTATTTTCTGCTGCAATTTGTGGGCATAATCACCGTGAAGGAAATCGGTATTAATGCCTGCCTGACGTAGCTTAAGTTCAAGCAACGCCAGATGACGGCTTAGCTGCGCATACTCGGGACTGTCACGTTGAATATTTTTCAATAAATCGGCAAGCGCGACCGCTTCTCTACGCTGCTCAAGTTCCGGTGGCAGGCAACCGGCATTTTTTAATAGCCGATATCCTGCACGCAGTTCAGTCGGTACATGAGAATCATCGTCCAGAACTAAAGGTTCGCCGCTACCGGCAAGATTATCAAACTCACCTTTACGTTGGGCATCAAGAATATGGCGTTCTGCCCACTGGTCTGTTAACCACATAACCGTTCTCCAGGGGATGAACAAAAAGAGTACAAATATTGTAGATAAGTGGGGACAAGACGGATATAAAAAAACCCGCCAGGGCGGGTTTTTTTACGTTACTGCAGATTACTCTGCAGCAGCTTCTGCTTTCTCTGAACGATCAACCAGCTCGATGTATGCCATCGGCGCGTTGTCGCCTGCACGGAAGCCACACTTCAGAATGCGAGTGTAACCACCGGCACGGCTCGCGAAACGCGGGCCCAGTTCGTTAAACAGTTTTGCCACGATCTCGTTATCACGAGTACGGGCGAATGCCAGACGACGATTAGCAACGCTATCAGTCTTGGCAAGAGTAATCAGCGGCTCAACTACGCGGCGCAGCTCTTTCGCTTTAGGCAGAGTCGTCTTGATGATCTCATGACGAACCAGTGAACCTGCCATATTGCGGAACATAGCCTGGCGATGGCTGCTGTTGCGGTTCAGTTGACGACCACTCTTACGATGGCGCATGACCTTATCCTTCTCAGTAAAACCTTAACCTGCGATCCGGTTACTCGTCAGCGATGCTTGCCGGTGGCCAGTTTTCCAGGCGCATGCCCAGAGACAGTCCACGGGAAGCCAGCACGTCTTTAATCTCGGTAAGAGATTTTTTACCCAGGTTAGGCGTCTTAAGAAGCTCAACCTCGGTACGCTGTACCAGATCACCGATATAGTGGATAGCTTCTGCCTTGAGGCAGTTAGCAGAGCGGACAGTCAATTCCAGATCGTCAACAGGGCGCAGCAGGATCGGATCGAATTCTGGTTTCTCTTCTTTAACTTCTGGCTGACGTACATCACGTAAGTCAACAAAAGCTTCCAGTTGTTCAGCCAGGATGGTTGCCGCACGACGAATCGCCTCTTCAGGATCGATTGTGCCGTTGGTTTCCATTTCGATGACCAGCTTGTCCAGGTCGGTACGCTGTTCTACACGCGCTGCTTCAACATTGTAGGCAATACGCTCTACAGGGCTGTAGCATGCGTCGACCAGCAGACGGCCGATTGGGCGCTCATCTTCTTCCGAATGAATTCGGGTAGAAGCCGGCACATAACCACGACCGCGCTGAACTTTGATACGCATGCTAATAGACGCGTTCTCATCGGTCAGGTGGCAGATCACGTGCTGCGGCTTGACGATTTCGACATCACCGTCGTGGGTGATATCGGCTGCAGTCACAGGGCCAATGCCAGATTTATTCAAGGTAAGAATAACTTCATCTTTACCCTGAACTCTCACCGCCAGCCCTTTCAGGTTGAGCAGGATTTCCAGGATATCTTCCTGAACGCCTTCTTTGGTGCTGTACTCATGTAGTACACCATCAATCTCAACCTCGGTCACCGCGCAACCCGGCATCGATGAGAGCAGAATACGGCGCAGTGCGTTACCCAGAGTATGGCCAAAGCCACGCTCTAAAGGCTCAAGGGTCACCTTGGCGTGCGTCGAACTCACTTGCTCGATATCTACCAGGCGCGGTTTTAGAAACTCTGTCACAGAACCCTGCATTGTGTCCTCTCTTTGGTACTAAGCTTTACTTGGAGTAAAGCTCGACGATCAGGTGTTCGTTAATGTCCGCAGACAGATCAGAACGCTCCGGCTTACGCTTGAACGTACCTTCCATCTTGCCAGCATCAACTTCCAGCCAGGTTGGCTTTTCACGCTGCTCAGCCAGCTCCAGAGCGGCTTTCACGCGAGACTGCTTCTTCGCTTTCTCACGAATGCTAACAACGTCATTCGCTTTAACCTGATAAGAAGCGATGTTAACAACACGACCGTTTACCATAACAGCTTTATGGCTAACCAGCTGACGTGCTTCTGCACGAGTGGCGCCGAAGCCCATACGGTATACAACGTTGTCCAGACGACCTTCCAGCAGAGCCAACAGGTTTTCACCGGTGTTGCCTTTCAGACGTGCTGCTTCTTTATAGTAGTTACGGAACTGACGCTCAAGCACACCGTAGATACGACGAACTTTTTGCTTCTCACGCAACTGCACACCATAGTCAGACAGACGCGGTTTACGCGCACCGTGCTGGCCAGGAGCTTGTTCAATTTTACACTTGGTATCGATCGCGCGAACGCCAGACTTAAGGAATAAGTCGGTGCCCTCACGACGGCTCAGCTTGAGCTTAGGACCCAAATATCTTGCCATTTTCTTTCTCCAACAAACCTGGAAAACGAAGCGTTATACGCGACGTTTCTTCGGCGGACGACAACCGTTATGAGGGATCGGAGTCACATCAGTAATATTAGTGATGCGGAAACCAGCGGCGTTCAGAGCACGAATAGTAGATTCGCGGCCTGGACCCGGACCTTTGACCATAACTTCCAGATTCTTGATACCGTATTCTTTTACGGCGTCAGCGCAACGCTCTGCTGCAACCTGAGCTGCAAACGGAGTAGATTTACGCGAACCACGGAAACCGGAACCACCGGCTGTTGCCCAACCCAGCGCGTTACCCTGACGATCGGTAATGGTCACGATGGTGTTGTTAAAAGAAGCATGGATATGAGCCACGCCGTCAGAGACTTGTTTTCTTACACGCTTACGTGCACGAACTGGTGCCTTTGCCATTATTCAATCACCCCGATTATTTCTTGATCGGTTTGCGCGGACCCTTACGGGTACGTGCGTTGGTCTTGGTACGCTGACCGCGTACTGGAAGACCACGACGATGACGCAAACCGCGATAGCAACCAAGATCCATCAGGCGCTTGATGCTCATGCTAACTTCACGGCGCAGATCACCTTCAACGACAAATTTGGCAACTTCGTCACGCAGCGTGTCGATTTGTTCTTCAGACAGCTCACTGATCTTAACATTTTCAGCGATACCCGCTGCAGCCAGGATGGCTTTAGAACGGGTTTTGCCGACGCCATAGATCGAAGTTAATGCGATCACAGCGTGTTTCTGATCAGGAATGTTAATGCCTGCTATACGGGCCACTATGCACTCCTACTATTTAATATGTACGCACCATGCTGAAAAGCCCGTTTTCAGGATACTCAAATGGATACGCACAGACATACAAAAGATTGGCTGGCTAATCTAGCCAGCTCAACCCAACTTTGCAAGAAAAATATGCGATTTAAATCAGCCTTGACGCTGTTTATGTTTCGGCTCGGCACTGCAAATCACGCGGATGACGCCATCACGCTTAACGATTTTGCAGTTACGGCATAATTTCTTGACGGAAGCACGAACTTTCATTTTTACTCTCCGTAACTTCTCGAGCGAACTGTTAGCGGCCGTAGCCTTTCAGATTCGCCTTCTTCAATGCAGACTCGTACTGACTTGACATCATCAGAGTTTGCACTTGAGCCATAAAGTCCATAATCACGACAACAACAATAAGCAGCGAGGTCCCACCGAAGTAGAACGGCACTTTCATTGCATCACGCATGAACTCCGGGATCAGGCAGATAAAAGTAATATACAACGCACCAACCAGAGTCAGGCGAGTCATAACTTTATCGATATACTTCGCCGTTTGCTCTCCCGGACGAATTCCTGGTACAAATGCACCGGACTTCTTCAGGTTATCTGCTGTTTCACGCGGGTTGAAAACCAACGCCGTGTAGAAGAAACAGAAGAAGATGATTGCAGACGCATAGAGTAACACATAAAGCGGTTGCCCAGGCTGCAAATACAGCGAAATTGTTGTCAGCCAGTTCCAACCAGTACCGCCCCCGAACCATGACGCGATGGTTGCCGGGAACAGAATAATACTGGAAGCGAAGATTGCCGGGATTACCCCCGCCATATTCACTTTCAGCGGCAAATGTGTGCTCTGTGCAGCATAGACACGACGACCCTGCTGACGTTTCGCGTAGTTTACCACAATGCGGCGTTGACCACGCTCAACAAATACAACAAAGAACGTCACTGCAAATACTAATACTGCAACCAACAGCAACAGGAGGAAGTGCAGGTCGCCTTGACGCGCTTGCTCGATAGTGTGGGCAATGGCTGGCGGGAGTCCCGCAACGATACCAGCGAAGATAATGATAGAGATACCGTTGCCGATACCCCGCTCAGTAATCTGTTCGCCGAGCCACATCAGGAACATTGTTCCTGTGACCAGACTTACAACAGCGGTGAAATAGAATGCAAAGCCTGGGTTCATTACCAGGCCCTGCATACCAGGCATATTCGGTAAACCGGTAGCAATACCGATTGACTGGAATATTGCCAGCACCAGAGTGCCGTAACGGGTGTACTGGCTGATCTTACGACGACCAGACTCCCCTTCTTTCTTCAGTTCTGCCAGCGGCGGATAAACTACCGTCAGCAGCTGCACGATAATCGATGCCGAAATATACGGCATGATACCCAGTGCAAAGATAGAAGCACGGCTGAGAGCACCACCAGAGAACATGTTAAACATTTCAATGATGGTGCCTCGCTGTTGCTCAAGCAGTTTGGCAAGTACAGCGGCATCAATACCAGGGATCGGAATGAAAGAGCCAATACGGAACACAATAAGCGCACCGATTACAAACAGCAGTCTGCGTTTCAGCTCGCCTAAGCCACCTTTGGCACTTTGAAAATCTAATCCCGGTTGTTTAGCCATCTGCTACTTATTCCTCGATTTTACCGCCAGCAGCTTCGATAGCAGCACGAGCGCCTTTAGTCACGCGCAGGCCACGAACAGTTACCGGAGTAGAAACTTCACCAGACAGGATCACTTTCGCGAACTCGATCTGAATGCCGATAATGTTAGCCGCTTTCAGCGTGTTAAGGTCTACTACACCGCCTTCTACTTTCGCCAGGTCAGACAGACGGATTTCCGCTGTAATCGCTGCTTTGCGAGAAGTGAAGCCGAATTTCGGCAGACGACGGTACAGAGGCATCTGGCCGCCCTCGAAACCACGACGTACGCCACCGCCAGAACGAGACTTCTGACCTTTGTGACCACGACCGCCGGTTTTACCGAGGCCAGAACCGATACCACGACCCAGGCGTTTACCCGCCTTTTTAGAGCCTTCGGCCGGAGACAGAGTATTTAAACGCATCTCTTACTCCTCAACTTTAACCATGAAGTAAACCGCGTTGACCATACCACGAACAGCAGGAGTATCCTCGCGTTCTACGGTGTGACCAATACGACGCAGACCCAGGCCAAGCAGCGTTGCCTTGTGTTTCGGCAGACGACCGATTGCACTGCGGGTTTGAGTAATTTTAATAGTCTTTGCCATGGTTTATTTCCCCAGAATTTCTTCAACGGATTTACCACGCTTGGCAGCGACCATTTCTGGAGAATTCATATTTTCCAGGCCATCAATTGTTGCACGAACCACGTTGATCGGGTTGGTGGAACCATATGCTTTGGCCAGAACGTTATGAACTCCAGCAACTTCCAGAACGGCGCGCATTGCACCACCGGCGATGATACCGGTACCTTCGGAAGCTGGCTGCATGAATACACGAGACCCAGTGTGAACACCTTTAACAGGGTGCTGCAGGGTGCCGTTGTTCAGCGCGACGTTAATCATGTTGCGACGGGCTTTTTCCATCGCTTTCTGGATCGCTGCTGGAACTTCACGCGCTTTACCGTAACCAAAACCAACGCGACCGTTACCATCGCCAACAACAGTCAGAGCTGTGAAGGAGAAAATACGACCACCTTTAACGGTTTTAGATACGCGGTTAACCGCGATCAGCTTTTCCTGCAGTTCGCCAGCTTGTTTTTCGATGTGTGACATCTTACACCTCTACCTTAGAACTGAAGGCCAGCTTCACGGGCAGCATCTGCCAGTGCCTGGACACGACCATGATATTGGAACCCGGAACGGTCAAAGGACACATCTTTAATGCCTTTTTCCAGAGCGCGTTCAGC
The DNA here is from genome assembly GCF_029319185.1 of Superficieibacter sp. HKU1. Taxonomy (NCBI): domain Bacteria; kingdom Pseudomonadati; phylum Pseudomonadota; class Gammaproteobacteria; order Enterobacterales; family Enterobacteriaceae; genus Superficieibacter; species Superficieibacter sp. HKU1. The sequence continues at coordinate 514,363 of NZ_CP119754.1, read as the reverse complement.
GACAGCTTTACCCACAGCTGCTGCAGCGTCTTTGTTACCGGTGTACTTCAGCTGTTCAGCGATAGCTTTTTCAACTGTAGAAGCAGCTACCAGAACTTCGGAACCGTTTGATGCGATTACCTGTGCGTAAATATGACGCGGGGTACGATGTACCACCAGGCGAGTCGCACCCAGCTCCTGGAGCTTGCGGCGTGCGCGGGTCGCACGACGGATACGAGCAGATTTCTTATCCATAGTGTTACCTTACTTCTTCTTAGCCTCTTTGGTACGCACGACTTCGTCGGCGTAACGAACACCCTTGCCTTTATAAGGCTCAGGACGACGGTAGGCGCGCAGATCTGCTGCAACCTGGCCGATCACCTGCTTATCAGCGCCTTTCAGCACGATTTCAGTTTGAGTCGGACATTCTGCAGTGATACCGGCCGGCAGCTTGTGCTCAACAGGATGAGAGAAACCTAAAGCCAGGTTTACTACATCCCCTTTGACCGCTGCACGATAACCTACACCAACCAGCTGCAGCTTCTTAGTGAAGCCTTCGGTAACACCGATAACCATTGAGTTCAGCAGGGCACGCGCGGTACCAGCCTGTGCCCAACCGTCTACGTAACCATCACGCGGACCGAAAGACAGTGCATTATCTGCATTTTTAACTTCAACAGCATCGTTGAGAGTACGAGTCAGCTCGCCGTTTTTACCTTTGATCGTAATAACCTGACCGTTGATTTTTACGTCAACGCCGGCAGGAATAACGACCGGTGCTTTAGCAACACGAGACATTTTTTCCTCCGATTAGGCTACGTAGCAGATAATTTCGCCACCAAGACCAGCCTGGCGCGCTGCACGATCAGTCATAACACCTTTAGAGGTAGAAACAACTGCGATACCCAGACCCGCCATAACTTTCGGCAGCTCATCTTTACGTTTGTAGATGCGCAGACCTGGGCGACTGATACGCTGAATGCTTTCTACAACAGCTTTACCCTGGAAATACTTAAGAGTCAGTTCCAGTTCCGGCTTGGTGTCGCCTTCAACTTTAAATTCTTCAATAAAGCCTTCTTCCTTCAGCACGTTGGCAATTGCCACTTTCAGCTTGGAGGAAGGCATGGTGACCGCAGCTTTATTCGCGGCCTGACCGTTACGGATACGGGTCAGCATATCCGCGATCGGATCTTGCATGCTCATCTGTCTTTACTCCCGTGATTCAATTGGTGACAATTACCAGCTAGCCTTTTTCAGACCCGGGATTTCACCGCGCATAGCGGCTTCACGGACCTTAATACGGCTCAACCCGAACTTCCGCAGGAAAGCGTGCGGACGACCAGTTTGACGGCAGCGGTTACGCTGACGAGACGGGCTGGAATCACGCGGCAGAGTCTGCAGCTTGAGAACAGCGTCCCAACGATCTTCGTCGGAAGCGTTCACATCAGAGATGATTGCTTTGAGTTCAGCGCGTTTAGCGAAGAATTTTTCAGCTAAAGCCACGCGCTTTACTTCGCGTGCTTTCATTGATTGCTTTGCCATGAACGTAACCCTGGTTTACTTGCGGAACGGGAAGTCAAAGGCAGCCAGCAGAGCACGGCCTTCTTCGTCAGATTGCGCAGTAGTGGTGATAGTAATATCCATACCACGTACGCGGTCGACTTTGTCATAGTCGATTTCTGGGAAGATGATCTGCTCACGGACACCCATGCTGTAATTGCCACGACCGTCGAATGACTTAGCGGACAAGCCACGGAAGTCACGGATACGCGGTACAGCAATAGTGATCAGGCGCTCAAAGAACTCCCACATGCGTTCGCCACGCAGAGTTACTTTACAGCCGATCGGATAGCCCTGACGGATTTTGAAGCCTGCAACTGATTTGCGTGCTTTGGTGATCAACGGCTTTTGACCGGAGATTGCTGCCAGGTCAGCTGCTGCGTTATCCAGCAGTTTCTTGTCAGCGATCGCTTCACCAACACCCATGTTCAGGGTGATCTTCTCGACCCGAGGGACTTGCATGACAGAATTGTAGTTAAACTCAGTCATGAGTTTGTTAACTACTTCGTCTTTGTAGTAATCATGCAGTTTCGCCATCGTACTACTCCAAATTACTTGATAGTTTCGCTGTTAGACTTGAAGAAACGGACTTTTTTGCCGTCTTCGAATCTAAAGCCTACACGGTCAGCCTTGCCGGTTGCCGCATTGAAGATTGCAACGTTAGAAACCTGAATAGCAGCTTCTTTTTCAACGATGCCGCCTGGTTGGTTCAGAGCCGGAACCGGCTTCTGGTGTTTCTTAACCAGGTTGATACCTTCAACGATGACCTTGCCGGAAGACAGGACATTTTTTACTTTACCGCGTTTACCTTTATCTTTACCGGTTAACACGATAACTTCGTCATCACGACGGATTTTCGCTGCCATGATTCGCTCCTTAGAGTACTTCTGGTGCCAGAGAGATAATTTTCATGAACTTCTCGTTACGAAGTTCACGAGTTACCGGCCCAAAGATACGCGTGCCGATTGGCTGCTCGCTGTTATTGTTTAAAATAACGCATGCATTACCATCGAAGCGAATGACAGAACCGTCAGGGCGACGAACACCCTTCCTGGTGCGCACCACTACCGCCTTCAGCACATCGCCTTTTTTGACCTTACCACGCGGAATTGCTTCCTTGATGGTGATCTTGATGATGTCGCCGACGCCTGCGTAGCGACGGTGCGAGCCACCCAGAACCTTGATACACATTACGCGACGTGCACCGGAGTTGTCGGCGACGTTCAGCATAGTCTGTTCTTGGATCATTTTAGTGCTCCGCTAATGTCAACTACTACCTGAGACTCCAAAATCAGAGCCATTAAAAAGCCCCATATATCGAGGGCGCGGCATTATAACACCGGTTATCGAATATGGGTAGAAAAAATAAACGGCTCATTGCTGAGCCGTTTATTTGTATTGAGAACGGTACTGTATTACAGAACCGCTTTCTCTACAACGCGAACCAGCGTCCAGGACTTAGTCTTGGACAGCGGACGGCATTCACGGATTTCAACCTTGTCGCCGATACCGCATTCGTTGTTCTCGTCGTGTACGTGCAGTTTGGTCGTACGCTTGATGAATTTACCGTAGATCGGGTGTTTCACAAAACGTTCGATAGCAACAACAATGGATTTCTCCATTTTGTCGCTAACAACGCGACCTTGCAGAGTACGGATTTTATCGGTCATTACGCACCCGCCTTCTCAGTCAGTAAAGTCTTAACGCGTGCGACATCACGACGCACTTGCTTCAACAGGTGAGACTGTTGCAGCTGGCCACTTGCTGCCTGCATGCGCAGGTTAAACTGCTCGCGCAGTAAATTCAGCAGTTCGGTGTTCAGCTCTTCAACGCTCTTCTCACGCAGCTCTTTTGCTTTCATTACATCACCGTCTTAGTTACAAAGGTGGTTTTAATCGGCAGTTTCGCTGCTGCCAGCTTGAATGCTTCACGGGCCAGCTCTTCCGGTACGCCGTCCATTTCATAAAGGACTTTCCCCGGCTGAATCAAGGCAACCCAATACTCCACGTTACCTTTACCTTTACCCATACGCACTGCCAGCGGCTTTTCAGTGATCGGTTTGTCCGGGAATACACGGATCCAGATCTTACCTTGACGCTTAACTGCACGGGTCATAGCACGACGTGCTGCTTCGATCTGACGGGCAGTCAGACGACCACGGCCAACAGCTTTGAGACCGTAAGTGCCGAAGCTAACATCCGCGCCCGCAGCCAGACCACGGTTGCGGCCTTTGTGCATCTTACGGAATTTTGTACGCTTTGGTTGTAACATCAGCGACGCTCCTTATTTACGGCCTTTACGCTGCTGCTTTTTAGGTTGCGCAGCCGGTTTTTCCGGTTGTTCAACAGCAGCCATACCACCCAGGATCTCGCCTTTGAAGATCCACACTTTAACGCCGATTACACCGTAAGTGGTGTGCGCTTCAGAGGTGTTGTAGTCAATGTCAGCACGCAGAGTGTGCAGCGGTACGCGACCTTCACGGTACCATTCGGTACGTGCGATTTCCGCGCCGCCCAGACGGCCGCTAACTTCAACTTTGATACCTTTAGCGCCCAGACGCATTGCGTTCTGTACAGCACGCTTCATAGCACGACGGAACATAACGCGACGTTCCAGCTGAGAAGTGATGCTGTCAGCAACCAATTTTGCGTCCAGTTCAGGCTTACGCACTTCGGCGATATTGATCTGGGCAGGAACGCCAGCAATATCTGCTACGACTTTGCGCAGTTTTTCTACGTCTTCGCCTTTCTTACCGATAACGATACCCGGGCGAGCGGTGTGAATGGTCACACGGATGCTCTTAGCCGGACGCTCGATAACGATACGAGATACAGACGCTTTAGCCAGTTCCTTAGTCAGGTACTGACGTACTTTAAAATCGCTGTCCAGGTTGTCAGCGAATTCTTTGGTGTTCGCAAACCAGGTAGAGTTCCATGGTTTTACAATACCCAGGCGAATACCATTAGGATGTACTTTCTGACCCATTGCTAGTCTCCAGAGTCTCAGCGATCGGACACAACCACAGTAATGTGGCTGGTGCGCTTCAGGATGCGATCTGCACGACCTTTTGCACGCGGCATAATGCGCTTCATGCTCGGGCCTTCGTCTACGAAAATTTTCGCAACTTTCAGATCGTCAATGTCAGCGCCATCGTTGTGTTCAGCGTTAGCAATGGCAGATTCCAGGACTTTCTTGACCAGTACAGCCGCTTTCTTATTGGTGTAGGTCAAAATGTCCAGAGCCTGCGACACTTTCTTACCGCGGATCAGGTCAGCAACAAGGCGAACCTTCTGAGCAGAAGAACGAGCGTGGCGATGTTGAGCTAAAGTTTCCATCTCTTCCTCCTACTTATTTCTTCTTGGCTTTTTTATCAGCCGCGTGACCGCGATAAGTACGGGTCGGTGCAAATTCACCCAGTTTGTGACCGACCATTTCGTCGGAAACAAATACCGGAACGTGCTGACGACCATTATGGACAGCGATGGTCAAACCGATCATGTTAGGAAAGATCGTTGAACGACGGGACCAAGTGCGCAGGGGCTTCTTGTCTCCGCTTTCCACCGCTTTCTCTACCTTCTTCAGCAAGTGCAGGTCAATAAAAGGACCTTTCTTGAGAGAACGTGGCATGGCTTATCCTCTAAAATTATTTGCTACGGCGACGTACGATGAATTTATCAGTACGCTTGTTGCTGCGGGTCTTCTTACCTTTGGTCTGAACGCCCCACGGAGTTACCGGGTGCTTACCAAAGTTACGACCTTCACCACCACCATGTGGGTGGTCGACTGGGTTCATCGCAGTACCGCGAACGGTAGGACGAACACCACGCCAGCGAGCAGCACCTGCTTTACCCAGAACGCGCAGCATATGCTCAGCATTGCCAACTTCGCCCAGAGTTGCACGGCATTCAGCTTCGACTTTACGCATTTCACCAGAACGCAGACGCAGGGTGACATAAGCACCATCGCGAGCAACGATCTGAACGTAAGTACCAGCGGAACGCGCCAGCTGACCGCCTTTACCTGGTTTCATTTCTACGTTATGAACGGTAGAACCAACCGGGATATTGCGCATCGGCAGGGTGTTACCTGCTTTGATTGCAGCATCAACGCCAGACTGAATCTGGTCGCCAGCTTTCAGGCCTTTAGGGGCCAGGATGTAACGGCGTTCGCCATCTTTGTACAGAACCAGCGCGATATTCGCGGAACGGTTCGGATCGTACTCAAGACGCTCAACAACAGCCGGGATACCATCTTTGTTGCGTTTGAAGTCAACCAGACGATAAGCCTGCTTATGGCCACCACCGATGTGACGAGTGGTGATACGGCCATTGTTGTTACGACCACCGGATTTGCTGTTTTTTTCAACCAGCGGAGCAAAAGGTTTGCCCTTGTGCAGCTCTGGGTTGACCACTTTAACGACGTGGCGACGACCCGGAGATGTCGGTTTACACTTAACAACTGCCATTGTATTACTCCTCCGACTTACTCAGCGCCGCCAACGAAGTCCAGATTCTGGCCTTCTTTCAGGGTGACGTAAGCTTTTTTCCAGTCGCTACGACGACCGATACGCTGTCCGTGACGTTTAACTTTCCCTTTAACTACCAGGGTGTTAACGACTTCGACTTCGACTTCAAACAGTTTCTGCACAGCAGCTTTGATCTCTGCTTTGGTCGCGTCTTTAGCAACTTTGAGAACGATGGTATTGGTTTTTTCCATCGCAGTAGACGCTTTTTCAGAAACGTGCGGTGCACGAAGCACCTTCAGCAAACGTTCTTCACGAATCATGCCAGCATCTCCTCAACTTGCTTAACAGCATCAGCAGTCATTACGACTTTGTCGAAGGCGATCAGGCTAACCGGGTCGATACCAGTTGCATCGCGTACGTCAACCTTGTGCAGGTTGCGCGCAGCCAGGAACAGGTTCTCGTCCAGCTCACCGGTGATGATCAGCACATCTTCCAGAGCCATGTCTTTCAGTTTCTGTGCCAGCAGCTTGGTTTTCGGTGCTTCAACAGAGAACGTCTCGACAACGATCAGACGATCCTGACGTACCAGTTCGGACAGAATGCTTTTCAGCGCGCCGCGGTACATCTTTTTGTTAACTTTTTGACTGTGGTCCTGCGGACGCGCAGCGAAGGTCACGCCACCTGAACGCCAGATCGGGCTCTTGATAGAACCTGAACGCGCACGGCCGGTGCCTTTCTGACGCCACGGCTTTTTGCCGGAACCGGTTACTTCAGCACGAGTCTTCTGAGCACGAGTACCCTGACGAGCACCAGCTGCATAAGCAACAACAACCTGGTGAACCAGCGCTTCGTTGAAATCACGACCGAAGGTAGTTTCGGAAACAGTCAGCGCGCTCTGCGCGTCTTTCAATACTAATTCCATTGCTATCCCCTTACGCCTTCACAGCTGGTTTAACGATCAGGTCGCAACCGGTTGCACCCGGAACACCACCTTTAACCAGCAGCAGGTTGCGCTCAGCGTCAACACGTACTACGTCCAGGCTCTGAACGGTTACACGTTCGTTACCCAGCTGACCTGCCATTTTCTTGCCTTTGAACACTTTGCCCGGAGTCTGGTTCTGACCGATAGAACCCGGAACGCGGTGAGACAAGGAGTTACCGTGAGTCGCGTCCTGGGTACGGAAGTTCCAGCGCTTAACGGTACCTGCGAAACCTTTACCTTTAGAGGTACCGGTTACGTCAACTTTTTTAACGTCAGCAAACAGTTCAACGCTAATGTTCTGACCAACGGTGTATTCTTCACCATCTGCCAGACGGAATTCCCACAGGCCGCGGCCAGCTTCAACGCCAGCTTTAGCAAAGTGGCCAGCTTCCGGCTTGGTTACACGGTTAGCTTTTTTAGCACCAGTGGTAACCTGAACAGCGCGATAGCCATCGTTAGCCAGATCTTTGATCTGAGTAACGCGGTTTGCTTCAACTTCGATAACGGTTACTGGGATAGAGACGCCATCTTCAGTGAAGATGCGGGTCATGCCCACTTTTTTACCGACTAAACCAATCATTGTATCAACCTCTCAATCGCTTGATGACCTGATTAACCCAGGCTGATCTGCACGTCAACACCGGCAGCCAGATCCAGACGCATCAGAGCATCAACGGTTTTTTCAGTTGGCTCAACGATGTCAACCAGACGCTTGTGAGTGCGGATCTCGTACTGATCGCGCGCGTCTTTGTTAACGTGCGGGGAGATCAGAACGGTGAAACGCTCTTTGCGGGTCGGCAGCGGGATCGGACCACGAACCTGCGCACCAGTGCGCTTGGCAGTCTCGACGATTTCCGCGGTTGATTGATCGATCAGACGATGATCAAACGCTTTAAGGCGGATACGGATTCTTTGGTTCTGCATGAGACCAGAAGCTCCAGTTATTTATAGACGAAAATAATTACTCCTCACACCCATTACGATTGATGGGGGAGTGTAATCGTTCTTACGTAGCTCCCCAATTGGGAGCATTGTTGGCAACAAAATGCGTTACCGGGGTTCATATCGAACCAGCCGTCAATTACGACAAGCCCGCGCATTATACGTAAATCTGGTGTCGACGCAAGTGATGTTTAGAAAACAAGCAGATTAATTATGTTTTCAGGCGCAACGTCGCAACTATTGATGCAATTGCATCCGGCATCGTAGGTTGTTCTGAAGACGCCACGCAATTATCTATTTTCTGGGTGGTGAACTGATTTCTTATCCCTGAGACTGACGTCACGTCAGGGAACAAAGGCTGCAACGGATGGCATGTACTATTGGGTTTATCATCGTCTACATCGCACTGTCGTTTGCTTTGGCTATCGTCGATATACGCCAGGGACTGCTTCCTGATGCCCTCACCTGCCCTCTGTTATGGTGTGGGCTACTGTGGCATTTACTCTGCCAACCACAAGAATTAGCCAATGCCGTCTGGGGAGCAATCGCAGGCTATGCAGGATTCGCGCTTATTTACTGGGGCTACTGCGCTGTACGACGGCGGGAGGGGCTGGGCTATGGTGACGTAAAGTTTCTTGCGGCGTTAGGGGCATGGCACGGCTGGCAAAACTTATCTTATCTGGTTTTACTTTCTTCCCTTATGGCCTGCACGTTTCTTGTCGTCTACGGTCTGCGCTCCGGTAAATGGCAGGCAATAAAAAACCCGCTGCCCTTCGGCCCTTATATGGCCGCAGCGGGTTTAATCGCCGGCTGGCAGACGTTTTATCTGCCGACTATTTTGCTTCGACTCTGATTTGCGATTGAATGTAGTTCTGCAAACCGATTTTGCCGATCAGATCCAGCTCGGTTTCCAGCCAGTCAATGTGCCCTTCTTCATCGGCAAGGATTTCGATCATCATGTCGCGGCTTACGTAATCATGAACGCTATCGGCATACGCGATCGCTTCACGCAGATCCTGTGCGCCTTCAAGCTCGAGACGTAAATCCGATTGCAGCATTTCTTCGACATCTTCACCAATCCCTAACTTGCCGAGATCCTGAAGATTGGGGATACCCTCGAGAAACAAAATACGCTCGATATACTTATCGGCGTGCTTCATTTCATCAATGGATTCATGGTACTCAACATCATTGAGGCGCATCAGGCCCCAGTTTTTAAACATTCTCGCATGGAGAAAGTACTGATTGATTGCGACAAGCTCATTTCCCAATAATTTATTGAGATAACTTATGATTCTAACATCACCTTTCATTATATAGTCCCTCCGCTTCCACTTATTGAAGCGTAGATGGGGCTACCGGGATGTCAAAAAAAAGTTTGGGCTTCAGGCAATCTCTTTGTATTCCGGGATCTGGGTCAATTCATCCTGCATTATTTCTCGCGCTGCGCGGATGCATTTCCCACACTGATTCCCTACCGGAATAAATTTACGTAGCTGTTGAAAGGACTGGGGGTGAAACTGACGTACCGCCTGGCGGATTTTTTTATCACTGACACCATTACACAAACAAACGTACATGATCACTCCCGTTCAATTTATGCGCAAAGTGTAAATGAGAATAGTTATGATTACAATAGCTATAATAACAAGAGAGAATGCACGAGTGCACAGAGTTGAAACTATTTATGACATGCAAAATAAAAAACAAAAAGGACGCCGAGGCGTCCTTTTTTTTATTCAAAGCTAAATATTAGCCCAGAACTTTAGCAACAACGCCCGCGCCAACGGTACGGCCGCCTTCACGGATTGCGAAACGCAGACCGTCGTCCATCGCGATCGGGTGGATCAGGGTAACAACCATTTTGATGTTGTCGCCCGGCATTACCATCTCTACGCCTTCCGGCAGTTCGATGGTGCCAGTCACGTCAGTTGTACGGAAGTAGAACTGCGGACGGTAGCCTTTGAAGAACGGAGTATGACGGCCGCCTTCATCTTTGGACAGGATGTACACTTCTGATTCGAACTTGGTGTGCGGCTTGATTGAACCCGGCTTAGCCAGAACCTGGCCACGCTGGATTTCTTCACGCTTGATACCACGCAGCAGAACACCACAGTTCTCGCCTGCACGACCTTCGTCCAGCAGTTTGCGGAACATTTCAACGCCGGTACAGGTGGATTTCGCAGTATCTTTGATACCCACGATTTCAACTTCTTCACCCACTTTGATGATACCGCGCTCTACACGACCGGTAACAACGGTACCACGGCCGGAGATGGAGAATACGTCTTCGATCGGCAGCAGGAACGGCTTGTCAATCGCACGCTCTGGTTCCGGGATGTAAGAATCCAGGTAGCCAGCCAGTTCGATGATTTTTTCTTCCCACTCTGCTTCGCCTTCCAGCGCTTTCAGAGCAGAACCACGAACGATCGGCGTGTCGTCGCCCGGGAAGTCGTACTGGGACAGAAGTTCACGAACTTCCATTTCTACCAGTTCCAGCAGCTCTTCGTCATCAACCATGTCGCATTTGTTCAGGAACACGATGATGTACGGAACGCCTACCTGACGACCCAGCAGGATGTGCTCACGGGTCTGCGGCATCGGGCCGTCAGTCGCAGCAACAACCAGGATCGCGCCGTCCATCTGCGCAGCACCGGTGATCATGTTTTTAACATAGTCGGCGTGGCCCGGGCAGTCTACGTGCGCGTAGTGGCGAGTCGGGGTGTCATATTCAACGTGAGAAGTGTTGATGGTGATACCACGAGCTTTTTCTTCCGGTGCGTTATCGATCTGGTCGAATGCGCGAGCAGCACCGCCGTAGGTTTTCGCCAGTACGGTAGTGATTGCAGCGGTCAGAGTAGTTTTACCATGGTCAACGTGGCCGATAGTACCGACGTTGACGTGCGGTTTTGTACGTTCAAATTTTTCTTTAGACACGGCTATATTCCTTACTATAGCGCCCCCTCATTGAGGGGGCACGGGACATTGGTTTTTTAACCCCGGGGCTTATTTACCACGGGCTTCGATTACGGCCTGAGCAACGTTGTTCGGCGCATCATCATACTTCAGGAATTCCATGGTGTATGATGCACGACCTTTGGTCAGAGAACGCAGCTGAGTTGCATATCCGAACATTTCAGACAGCGGCACTTCAGCATGGATCTTAACGCCAGTTACTTCAGATTCCTGACCACGCAGCATACCACGACGACGGCTAAGGTCACCGATGACGTCACCAGTGTTCTCTTCCGGCGTTTCTACTTCAACCTTCATGATCGGCTCAAGCAGAACAGGTTTCGCTTTCTTAAAGCCATCTTTAAAGGCGATAGAAGCGGCCAGTTTAAACGCCAGCTCAGAGGAGTCAACGTCATGGTAAGAACCGAAGTGCAGACGCACACCGAGGTCAACTACCGGGTAGCCAGCCAGCGGACCAGATTTAAGCTGTTCCTGGATGCCTTTATCAACGGCCGGGATGTATTCACCAGGAATTACACCGCCTTTGATGTCGTTGACGAACTCGTAGCCTTTCGGGTTTGAACCCGGCTCCAGCGGGTACATGTCGATAACAACATGACCATACTGACCGCGACCACCAGACTGCTTAGCGTGTTTACCTTCGATATCGGTAACTTTCGCGCGAATCGCTTCACGGTAAGCAACCTGAGGTTTACCGACGTTCGCTTCAACGTTGAATTCGCGTTTCATACGGTCAACGATGATGTCGAGGTGCAGCTCACCCATACCGGCGATAATGGTCTGGTTAGATTCTTCGTCAGTCCATACGCGGAAAGACGGGTCTTCTTTAGCCAGACGGCCCAGAGCCAGACCCATTTTTTCCTGGTCAGCTTTGGTTTTCGGTTCTACAGCGATGGAGATTACCGGCTCAGGGAATTCCATACGCTCCAGAATGATCGGCGCATCCGGGTTACACAGCGTGTCACCAGTGGTTACGTCTTTCAGACCGATCGCAGCAGCGATGTCGCCCGCGCGAACTTCTTTGATCTCTTCACGTTTGTTAGCGTGCATCTGTACGATACGGCCAAAACGTTCACGAGCAGATTTCACAGAGTTCAGTACGGTGTCACCGGAGTTAACCACGCCAGAGTACACGCGGAAGAAGGTCAGGTTACCCACGAACGGGTCGGTAGCGATTTTGAATGCCAGAGCAGCAAACGGCTCTTCATCGCTAGCGTGACGCTCAGCCGGGGTATCTTTACCGTCGTCCAGAATACCGTTGATCGCAGGAACGTCAGTCGGGGACGGCAGGTAATCAATTACCGCATCCAGCATCGCCTGAACACCTTTGTTCTTGAACGCAGAACCACAGGTTACCAGGATGATTTCGTTGTTCAGAACGCGCTGGCGAAGAGCAGATTTGATCTCTTCTTCAGTCAGTTCTTCACCACCCAGGTATTTTTCCATCAGCTCTTCAGAAGCTTCAGCTGCGGATTCAATCAGGTTCTGGTGCCATTCGTCAGCCAGGTCCTGCATGTCAGCCGGGATATCTTCGTATTCGAACGTAACGCCCTGATCTGCATCGTTCCAGTTGATGGCTTTCATTTTCACCAGGTCAACAACACCGGTGAAACCTTCTTCAGCACCAATCGCCAGCTGCAGCGGAACCGGGTTCGCGCCCAGACGGGATTTGATCTGACCAACAACTTTCAGGAAGTTCGCACCCATACGGTCCATTTTGTTAACGAACGCGATACGTGGAACTTTATATTTGTTTGCCTGACGCCATACGGTTTCAGACTGTGGCTGAACACCACCAACTGCGCAGTAAACCATTACCGCACCGTCAAGAACACGCATGGAACGTTCTACTTCGATAGTGAAGTCAACGTGCCCCGGGGTGTCGATGATGTTGACACGATGCGGTTCATACTGCTTAGCCATACCAGACCAGAATGCAGTAGTCGCTGCGGACGTGATGGTGATACCACGTTCCTGCTCCTGCTCCATCCAGTCCATTGTTGCTGCGCCGTCATGAACTTCACCGATTTTGTGGTTCACACCGGTGTAGAACAGAATACGTTCGGTAGTGGTGGTTTTACCGGCGTCGATGTGCGCACTGATACCGATGTTACGATAGCGTGCGATGGGTGTTGTACGAGCCATTTGATTCCTCGTTTATTGCATTAGGCGTTCAGATAAGTTTTCCAGCGCGGGCTGCTTAACTGAAGCGCCCGCCTGTTGACTATGACTCCGAAGGGATTACCAACGGTAGTGTGCGAACGCCTTGTTGGCTTCTGCCATACGGTGAACGTCTTCACGTTTCTTAACTGCTGTACCTTTGTTGTCAGCAGCATCAGAAAGTTCGTTCGCCAGGCGCAGAGCCATGGATTTATCACCGCGTTTACGAGCAGCTTCAACGATCCAACGCATTGCCAGGGCATTACGACGAACCGGACGAACTTCAACTGGAACCTGATAAGTAGAACCACCAACGCGGCGAGACTTAACTTCTACAGTCGGGCGCACGTTGTCGAGAGCGACTTCGAAGGCTTCCAGTTCATTTTTACCAGAACGCTGAGCCAGGGTCTCCAGCGCGCTGTATACGATTGCTTCTGCAGTAGATTTTTTACCATCTACCATCAGGATATTGACAAATTTAGCCAGCAGTTCTGATCCGAACTTCGGATCCGGCAGAATTTTACGCTGACCAATGACGCGACGACGTGGCATGGAAATACTCCGTTGTTAATTCAGGATTGTCCAAAACTCAAAGAGTTTAGTTTGACATTAAGATAAAACGTTTGGCCTTACTTAACGGAGAACCATTAAGCCTTAGGACGTTTCACGCCATACTTGGAGCGTGATTGCTTACGGTCTTTAACGCCGGAGCAGTCAAGCGCACCACGAACGGTGTGGTAACGAACACCCGGGAGGTCTTTTACACGACCGCCACGGATCAGGATCACGGAGTGCTCCTGCAGGTTGTGACCTTCACCACCGATGTAGGAAGTCACTTCAAAACCGTTTGTTAAACGAACACGGCAAACTTTACGCAGTGCGGAGTTCGGTTTTTTAGGAGTGGTAGTATATACACGAGTACATACGCCACGTTTTTGCGGGCATGCTTCCAGCGCCGGCACGTTGCTTTTTGCAACTTTGCGAGCGCGTGGTTTGCGTACCAGCTGGTTAACTGTTGCCATTAAATAGCTCCTGGTTTTAGCTTTTGCTTCGTAAACACGTAATAAATCGTCCTCATACAATATGAGGACGCAGAATTTTAGGGCTGTGCAGAAAAGGTGTCAAGAAATATACAGCGATCTTGTCATCACCAGGCCATTTGACCCGTATGTTTTATCGTTAGTCTGACGAAACCAGTATAGTCAACCCTGACGACACTGGTCGAAATTTGAGCAGAAAAACCACGCGCATTGACGTCTTCATCAAGCACATAGACTGATATGGGGACGGCGCTCAGCATTTCAAGAAAGCGGTTGCCCTCAACGGCTGCCTGCACGCCGTCGGAGATGAGTAGCAGGTCGTCACCCTCCCGCAGCATCCGCAGTAGGGTGGTCATATCACAATGCCAGGGAGAGTGGCGCAGGGTATGCAGCATGTCAGCCTCAAAACGTCATAATGACGTCGTAGTTATCCAGTTTTTCCCGCAGAGCCTCAGGCTCGAGTAGCTCAACGTCCAGTACGCGCGACGTATCGGCGCTGAATCCGCGTTCACGTAGCGAGGCCGCACACAGCCAGCAGTTGTCGATATCGTACAGCGGGAGCACTTTAAACGTGGCGATATAATCACGCGCCAGGATCGTCGCGGGCTGCTGACCGGCCAGCAGTTGCAGCACGCCGTCACCGAGGAAAAACACGCCCGTGTCGTCAGTCAGCGCCGAAGTGGCCAGCAGTGCATCCAGCCCTTCCCGCCCGGCAGCAGAACCGTGCGGCGCGGAGGTGAAAACAAAAGCGACGCGTTTCATCAGAATTGCACCACTCTGTCACAGGTGAGCGCCGCTTCCGCCAGTGCGCCAAGTCCGGTGAGCGTAAAACCGTCTGCGAGGTTCGCACCCGGCAATTCAGGATGTCCGGCTTCGGACTCATCGGCGATCCCACGACGTAAGGCCGCCGCCACGCAAATATGCAGCGCCACTCCGTGCTCGTGATGCAAACGCTGCCACGCCCGCACCAGATCGAACTCGTCGCTGGCCGGAGAGGTGAGCTGATTGGCATTATGAACGCCTTCACGGTAGAAGAAGACGCAGGCCAGGTCATGTCCCTCAGCCAGCAGCGCACTGGCAAACTGCCACGCGCTTGATGCCTGTTGAGTCCCGTAGGCCGGGCCTGTCACCAGCAGGGCAAAACGCATTACTTATCCTGCCCCAGAAAATCGCCGCTTTTAAACTGGCGGATGTAGAGATAAACGGTGTGCTTGGAAATGTTCAGGCGGTCGGCAACCTGGTTAATCGCATCTTTAATATCAAAAATGCCTTTTTCATAAAGATTCAGCACGATCTGGCGGTTCTTGGCGTTGTTTGACACGTTGCGATCGGCGTTCACCTCTTCAATGGTGAACTCAAGCGTTTGTGCGACCAAATCATCGACTGAAGAGGCGAAGTTAACTGACGATCCCACATCCGGCGTTTCCGGTGGGATAAAGGTATTCATGATCTGCGAGAACGGCACATCAAGGTTCATGTTGATGCACAGCAGGCCAATCACCCGCTGATCGCGATTGCGGATCGCGATAGTCAGCGACTTCATCAATACGCCGCTTTTGGCGCGGGTGAAATAGCATTTCGATACGCTGCTGTCTGCGCCGGTCATATCATGCAGCATCCGCAACGCCAGATCGGTAATAGGAGAACCAATTTGCCGCCCGGTATGTTCGCCATTGGCGATACGAATGGCGGAACACTTCAGGTCTTGTAGAGAGTGCAGCACAATTTCGCAATGGGCACCAATAAGCATCGCTAACCCGTCCACTACCGCTTCGTAGGATTTCAGGATATCGAAGTCGGTCTGATCGAATGGACGTTGATCCAGTAAATCAAGCTCGCTGGTTTCGTTGGTTAAAAGCGACCTGGACATGAAAGAAAGCACTCCTTTTCAGGAACCTGTCGTTATGTTTTCAGGGCAGGCTCGATTAACACCAATAACTATACGCAAAATCATTCAGGATGCGTCAAGGGAGAGCTTATAGGCGGGCGAGTGTAGCCAACGCAGAGGCAGCCTGAAGAATGACGAGTATAAACTAATACAGCGGGGATTCCGTTGACCAGATTTAATTATACCGTTCTGCAATAAAAAACCGCCGCCTGAAGCGGCGGCGATTATCATTTTTTATTTTTTGGCATCTGCGGCTTTATCATCGGCAGCTGCGGCAGGGGCATCTGCGCTGGCAGGGGCTGCCGGTTTGATGTCCAGCAGTTCTACGTCAAAGACCAGCGTAGAGTTAGCCGGGATACCCGGTACGCCGTTTTTACCGTAGGCCAGTTCCGGTGGGATAACCAGTTTGATCTTACCGCCTTTCTTGATGTTTTTCAGGCCTTCAGTCCAGCCCGGGATCACACCATCCAGACGGAAAGACAGCGGCTCGCCGCGGGTGTATGAGTTATCGAACTCTTTACCGTCAGTCAGCGTACCTTTGTAGTTCACCACAACGGTGTCGCTGTCTTTCGGCGCGTCGCCGCTACCCGCTTTTTCTACTTTATACAGCAGACCGGTCGCAGATTTTTTCACGCCTTTCTCTTTGGCGAAAGCATCACGGAAGGCTTTACCTTTTGCTTCGCTTTCAGCGGCGTCTTTTTCCATCTTCGCCTGAGCGGAGGCTTTTACGCGGGTTTCAAACGCCTGCAGAGTCTGCTCGATTTCCTGGTCGGAGAGTTTGCTTTTATCAGCAAAGGCATCCTGAACGCCAGCGATTAGCTGGTCTTTATCCAGTTTAATACCCAGTTTTTCTTGTTCTTTCAGGGAATTTTCCATGTAACGGCCCAGCGATGCACCCAGCGCGTAAGCAGACTTCTGGTCGTCATTTTTGAACACAGCTTTGCTGTCAGCGGCTGGAGCTGCATTGCTATCGGTAGCCGGAGCAGCTTTGCTGTCAGTAGTCGGTGCAGCGGTAGGTGCAGTTTCTGCGGCAAAGGTCAGCGGCGCGTTCAGCGCGACAGCCATTGTCGTCGCCAGCAGAGTAACTTTAAACAGTGATTTCATCCATATCTCCAGGGCCGGGGCATCTCACCCCAGGTTAACTTTCAAATTAGAAGCGTACTATAAAGCGTTGCAGAAGAAATCTACAGACGGACTCTCCCTAATTACGGATCTTTTCAGACTATTTTTGTTTAAATTAGTTTCCTCCAGAAAGAGGTCAGTGCTGCATGGCAGGTCAAAGTTGGGTAGAATCCGCCCGCCAGCAACCACAAGCCGCAGAGAAGAGGTGAATCATGCAGGATAAATCATTGGAAGCACGTCTGGCGGAACTGGAAAGCCGACTGGCGTTTCAGGAGATCACGATTGAGGATCTTAACCAGACGGTGACCGCACACGAAATGGAAATGGCGAAACTGCGTGAACACGTGCGCCTGATGGCGGAAAAACTGAAAGCCAGTCAGCCGTCGCACATGGCCTCACCTTCAGAAGAAACGCCGCCGCCCCATTATTGAGGCGTAAAAAAAAGCGGGTTACCCCGCTTTAGCGTACGACAATTAATGACAGCCGCAGCCGCCGTGACCGCCGCAACCACCTTTACCGTGGTCGTGATCGTGGTCATGGCCGTGACCGCCGCAGCAGCCATCGTGACCGTGGTCATGGTCGTGATGATGATCGTGTGCGCCGTGTACGTGACCATGCTCCAGCTCTTCAGCCGTTGCTTCACGAATAGCAACCACTTCCACGCTGAACTTCAGGTTCTGGCCTGCCAGCATGTGGTTACCATCAACCACAACGTGATCGTCTTCAACGCCAGTGATTTCAACCGGTACCGGACCCTGGTCGGTTTCCGCCAGGAAACGCATGCCAACCTGCAGTTCGTCAACGCCCATAAAGACGTCTTTCGGCACGCGCTGAACCAGGTTTTCATCGTACTGGCCGTAAGCGTCATTCGCTTCGACAGCAACATCAAATTTGTCGCCTGGTTCATGGCCTTCCAGCGCATTTTCCAGACCAGAAATCAGGGAGCCGTGACCATGCAGATAGTCCAGCGGCGCGCTTACCGGAGACTCATCAACCAATACACCGTCTTCTGTACGTACCTGATAGGCCAGGCTGACCACCAGGTCTTTTGCTACTTTCATGATATCTCCTGAGCAAGGGAAGAATAGTGGCGCAGATTGTAGCGGAATTCTGCACGCGTGTACCCTTTAGCTTAAAAAAACCTGCGGCATCTCGCTAGTCCGGATGGAAAATGCCGATCACTTGCTCTTCCTTGCGTACGTGATCGCGGGCCTCTTTATCGACCTCACGCATCTGATGACCGCACTTAACACACTCAACGATATCGACATTATTTTCCCGCCACATCGCCAGCGTGTCCTGCGCCTGGCAGGAAGGACATTTTGCACCTGCAATAAAACGTTTACGGACTGGCATTATTTACTCCTGATCTGAGCCATCCCAGCCGTCAAGCTGGTGACGCTCCTGATGCATTTCACGCTGGAAGATCTCTTCCAGCTCGCGCCGCGCTTCCTGTACGCGAGAAATCTGCACCGTGTCGGTGTGTACCGGCATAAGTTCACGCAGCATTCGCATATCCAGACGACGAAAATGAAGCTGCGCACGGTGCGCCTGATGAGGATGAACACCTAACGAAATCAATGCCTTACGCCCCAACTCCAGCGCACTGGAAAAGGTTTCACGAGAGAACTGGGTGACGCCGGCCTGTAACAGTTCGTGCGCTTCTACGCGGCCTCGCGCTCGCGCCATAATCTTTAAATGCGGAAAATGCTGCTGGCAAATTTCCACCAGCTTCATGGTATCTTCCGGCTCATTACAGGTGATAACAATCGACTGTGCCTCTGCCGCACCCGCCGCATGCAGCAAATCCACCTGAGTGGCGTCACCGTAATAGACCTTATAGCCGTATTTACGCATCAGCCCCACCGCGCTGATATCGCGCTCCAGTACCGTAATGCGCATTTTATTGGCCATCAGCAAACGACCGATCACCTGACCAAAACGGCCGAATCCAACGATAATAACCTGCGGTTTGTCATCATCCACCCACGGTTTTTCATCTTCGTCATCCGGCCCGTTAAACTGCCGCGAGAGCCGTTTATCGATGGCTTTCATCAACAGCGGTGTGGTCATCATCGACAGCGTGACCGTAACCAGCAGCAGCGCCATCTGATCGTTCTGAAACAGTTTTTGCGACGAGGCCGTAGAGAACAGCACAAAGGCAAATTCGCCACCCTGGCTGAGCACTCCGGCGAACTGCATCCGCTCAGAGCTTCGCAGACCGTAGACGCGCGCCAGCAGATACAGCACCAGGGTTTTAACCGCCACCAGGGCAAAAACGCTAAATATCACCCACAGCAGGTGCGTGTAGAGCACGCCCAGGTTGAGCGACATGCCGACCGAGATAAAGAACAGCCCCAGCAGCAAGCCTTTAAAGGGATCGATGGACGATTCCAGTTCGTGGCGGTATTCACTTTCCGCCAGCAGTATTCCGGCAATAAAAGTGCCCAGCGCCATCGACAGCCCCAGCGCATCCATAAACAGCGCCGATCCGAGCACCAGCAGCAGCGTGGCGGCGGTAAACACTTCGCGCACGCCAGAGGCGGCAATAAAGCGAAACACCGGCCGCAGTAAATAGCGCCCGCCCACCAGCATCCCGGCAAACGCCAGCACTTTCATGCCGATTTTGATCCAGTCAAAATGGTCGTCGCCCGATCCTGCCAGTAACGGCACCAGCGCCAGCGCCGGGATCACCGCCAGATCCTGAAACAGCAGCACCGAAAAGCCGAGCTGCCCGGATTCGCTGCGGTTCATCCCCTTCTCACGCATTAGCTGCAGGGCCATCGCCGTCGAGGACATGGCAAGGCCAATGCCGCCGACTACCGCCGCCTGCCAGGAGAAATCCGTCAGCATCAAAAGCCCGCCGAGGATCGCCGCGCTGAAAATCACCTGCGCCGCCCCAACGCCAAAAATCGAGCGCCGCAATTCCCAGAGCTTACCGGGGTTCAGTTCCAGCCCGATGATAAACATAAGGAACACCACGCCCAGCTCCGAGAAGTGCAGGATCTCGTCGACGTCGCTGATAAACCCCAGCCCCCACGGACCGATGGCTATTCCTGCCAGCAGATAACCCAGCACCGCGCCGATCCCCAGACGCGCCGCCAGCGGCACCGCCACGACGGCGGCAAAAAGAAACAGGACGCCCGCCAGTAACAAATCGGATCCCTCCATCACTGACCTCCATTGTTAAGCGGTGACGCCAGCCACTCACCGTAAGCTTTGGCCCGGCTGGCCAGCTCCTGCGGCGTTTGCCGTCTGGCCCAATACACGATAATCGGGTTAAGCCAGTGCATACGACACATGGCGGCGGTTAACTCAAAAGGGCGCAGAACATCGCTCATGGGATAGCGATTTAGCGCATCGTGCCGATAAGCACTTTCCGGTTCACCGGTGGTGATCACACTCCGCCAGTACTTTCCCGCCAGTTGATTCCCTCCCGGACCGCTGGAAAAACCCCGGCTCAACACCCGATCCAGCCACTCTTTCAGCAGCGCCGGGCAGCTATAGGTATACAGCGGATGCTGAAACACGATCACATCGTGCTCCAGCAGCAACGCCTGTTCGCGTGGAATATCAATAAAAAAATCGGGATACTGTGCATAGAGATCGTGCACGGTAACATTTTGCAGCTGCGTGGCCGGCTTAAGCAAAACCCGGTTGGCTACCGAGTCCTGTGATTCCGGATGGGCATACAGCAGCAGTACTTTCGCTGTCTGCGACATCATTCCCCTCCCGGGTTTGTCGTTCTGTTTCGTTCAGGCCGCATTGCTGCCAGAATGGTTTTGTCTATCGTCTACATTATGGGCTACCATTGCGCCCCGGTGCGGCATTTTGCCAGCAACCTTACATTATCATAATGACAAATTAACATAGTCTGAACATACGGCATCTTAATGATTGTTTTCTCCTCGTTACAAATTCGCCGCGGCGTGCATGTCCTGCTGGATAACGCCACGGCCACGATTAATCCGGGCCAGAAAGTCGGCCTGGTGGGTAAAAATGGCTGCGGTAAATCCACCCTGCTGGCGCTGCTGAAAAATGAGCTGAGTGCCGATGCCGGTAGCTTTACGTTTCCCGGCACCTGGCAGCTTGCCTGGGTGAATCAGGAGACGCCTGCCCTGCCGCAACCGGCGCTGGATTACGTTATCGACGGGGATCGTGAATTTCGCCAGCTCGAAGCGCAATTACAGGTAGCAAATGATGCTAACGATGGACACGCGATTGCGACCATTCATGGCAAGCTGGATGCGGTTGACGCCTGGACCATTCGCTCCCGCGCGTCCAGCCTGCTGCACGGCCTTGGCTTTTCTAACGAACAGCTGGAACGCCCGGTCAGCGACTTCTCCGGCGGCTGGCGGATGCGTCTTAACCTGGCGCAGGCGCTGATTTGCCGCTCCGACCTGCTGTTGCTGGATGAACCAACCAACCACCTCGACCTTGATGCGGTGATCTGGCTGGAGCGCTGGCTGAAAAGTTATCAGGGCACGCTGATCCTGATTTCCCACGACCGCGACTTTCTCGATCCGGTGGTGGATAAAATCATTCATATCGAGCAGCAGTCGATGTTTGAATACACCGGTAACTACAGCTCGTTTGAGATACAGCGTGCCACGCGCCTGGCGCAGCAGCAGGCGACATATGAAAGCCAGCAGCTGCGCGTCGCGCATCTGCAAAGTTTTATCGACCGCTTTAAGGCCAAAGCCAGTAAGGCAAAGCAGGCGCAAAGCCGCGTGAAGATGCTGGAACGGATGGAGCTTATTGCGCCAGCGCACGTTGATAACCCGTTCCATTTCAGCTTCCGCATTCCGGAAAGCCTGCCGAATCCGCTGTTGAAAATGGAAAAAGTGAGCGCAGGCTACGGCGAACGCACCATTCTCGACTCCATCAAATTAAACCTCGTGCCGGGTTCGCGCATTGGCCTTCTTGGTCGCAACGGCGCAGGGAAATCGACGCTAATCAAATTGCTGGCAGGTGAACTGGCTCCGACTCACGGCGAAATCGGCCTGGCGAAAGGGATTAAACTGGGGTATTTCGCTCAGCACCAGCTGGAATTTTTACGCGCTGATGAATCACCGCTACAGCATATGGCCCGGCTGGCGCCGCAAGAGCTGGAGCAGAAGCTGCGCGACTACCTTGGCGGCTTCGGCTTCCGGGGCGATAAAGTCACCGAGCGAACCGAACGTTTTTCCGGCGGCGAAAAAGCACGGCTGGTGCTGGCGTTAATCGTCTGGCAGCGCCCGAACCTGCTGCTGCTCGATGAACCCACCAACCACCTTGACCTCGACATGCGCCAGGCGCTGACCGAAGCGCTGATTGAGTTTGAAGGTGCGCTGGTCGTCGTCTCCCACGACCGTCACCTGCTGCGCTCCACCACTGACGATCTCTATCTGGTCCACGATGGCAAAGTCGAACCGTTCGATGGCGATCTCGAGGACTATCAGAAATGGCTAAGCGACATTCAGAAGCAGGAAAGCCAGCCTGACGATACGGCGAAAGACAACGCCAATAGCGCGCAGGCGCGTAAGGATCAGAAGCGTCGTGAAGCGGAACTGCGTACCCTGACCCAGCCGCTGCGTAAAGAGATTACCCGTCTGGAAAAAGAGATGGAGAAACTCAACGCGCAGCTGGCGAAAGCGGAAGAAACCCTTGGCGACAGCGAGTTGTACGATCAAAGCCGTAAAGCAGAACTGACCGCCTGTCTGCAACAGCAGGCCAGCGCGAAGGCGGGTCTGGAGGAGTGCGAAATGGCCTGGCTGGAGGCGCACGAACAGCTGGAAGCCATGACCCAGGGCGACTAATACTTCTTATACGGAGCGGCCACAGATGATCCCGGATATCTCCAGCGATATTACCTTTCGCAAACTCGCCATCTTCATGACGTTTATGGAGAAAGGAAATATTGCCCGCACCGCCGAGGCGCTGGCGTTAAGCGGCGTCAGCGTCCACCGCGCGTTGCATACTCTGGAAGAGAATGTGCGCTGCCCGCTGTTCATTCATAAGGGCCGCAATCTGATGGCGCTGCCAGCCGCCGTAACGCTGCTGGAGTATTGCCAGGAAGTGACTCAGCTGATGGCGCGCGGTGTGGAAGAGACACGCAAAATTGCAGGCGTCGGGCAGGGGCGTATACGCGTCGGTACGCTCTATTCACTGACGCTGGAGACCGTACCGCGTCTGATCATGGGAATGAAATTGCGCCGTCCGGATCTGGAAATGGATCTGACGATGGGCTCCAACGACGCGCTGCTAACGATGCTGGAAGACGGCATCCTTGATGCGATCCTGATTTCAATTTCTGAGAGTGAGATCGATCGTAATAATCTTGAAGTACTGCCGCTGTTTCATGATGATATTTACCTTGCCGCGCCTGCCAGCGCATCGCTGGATCCCACAAAACTGGCCGACCTGCGCGATTATCGCGACCAGAAATTCGTCTCTCTGGCCGAAGGTTTTGCCACCTACGCAGGCTTTCAGGAAGCGTTTCATATTGCTGGTTTTGAGCCAGAAATTGTCACCCGGGTTAACGATATTTTTTCGATGCTCAGTCTGGTACAGGCCGGCGTTGGTTTTGCCCTGATGCCGGGCCGCATGAAAAAGATGTACGAAGGTTCGATAAAATTGCAGAAGCTCTCGCAGCCGTACCAGATGCAGCAGCTTATTGCCATCGTCTTTGCCCGCAACCGCGAGAGGGACCCGAATCTGCTGGCGCTGGCGGCGGAAGGCCGTATGTACGCGCGCAGTTTACAGGAAAACGTCTGAGTAATATGACGCCGGACGGCATGGTGTATGCCGCCGGGTGAACCTGCCGGGTGGCGGCTTCGCCTTACCCGGCCTACGGAAACGTTATTTACGATCAAAAGGTTATAATCGAAAGCTTACTGGTAGGCCCGGTAAGCGCAGCGCCACCGGGCAATGTGGCTCGGCGCCGACAAACGAATCGGTCATCAACGCTGTGCCTGAAGCCGTTTCGCCAGATGTACCGCGACCTCAATCCCGCTGCGCTCCAGCGAGAGGGATTCGCCTTCCCACGCGGCCTGCCGCGTCAGACAGGTTAATACGCCGCCCGGCGGCATCTCGATCGCCAGCCGCGCTTCGCGTTCGTTAGCGGCAATCACCGCTTCCTGCCAGCGCACCGTGCGCGCCATATTCATCGCCAGATCGTCGGCGATCTTTTCTGCCTGCCACAGCACGCGTCCGGTGCTGCCGCTCAGATAAGCGCAGCACGGACGGGAAAGCGTCACGTTGCGGAAAGCGGCCACCAGCTTCTGCGCCGGTTCCGCCAGTAACGCACAGTGCGACGGCACGCTTACCGCCAGACGATGCGCTTTGCTGGCCCCTTTTTCCAGCGCCCGCCGCGCCACTTCCGCCATTGCGTCATCGGATCCGGCAATCACAATCTGCGTTTCGGCATTGAGATTGGCGATATAAGCTTCGCTGCCTTCCAGGAGCGCTTCCACCTGGCTAAGCGTCAGGCCCATAATCGCCGTCAGCCCGTAGCCGTGCGGATACGCCTGCTCCATTAAATCGCCCCGCAGCGCGACCAGTTTTAACGCATCGGCAAAATCCAGCGCCCCGGCAATCACCGCGGCGGGATACGCCCCGATTGAAAGACCGCTGACAATATCCGGCTCAACATCGCGGCGCTGCAATTCGCGGCCCCATGCGACGCCGGCAATCAACAGCGCCAGCTGTACGGCGCGGGTATGACGTAATGCCTCGGGTGAATCCAGCGTATCGGCCTCGTCACCCAGCACCGCACGCGCCTGCTCCATTTCACTGCCGGGGAGCTGTTGCAGCATGCCAGGACGCTGTGTCCCCTGCCCCGGAAAGGTAAACAGTATTTTCATGGTCCCTCCCTGCGCCACGGATCGCGTACCAGGCACGGACCCCGGCTGGTTTTCAACAATACTTTGCCGTCGCGTAACCACTCCGCCAGCGCAAAGCCGCCACAGGGCGTCTCGACCTGGGTGTCCGCACGGCAAAGAACTGTCGTTAATGATTGCTGCCAGCGCTCAAGTTGCGCGGATGCCAGCGGTTGCGGGGCGCGGATCAGCAAATCCAGGTCGCTTTGTGCGTGGATCACCGGAATGCCGGTTGCCAGCGCGTACCCTACGCTACCAGTGACTCCCCATGTCCACGGCCACGCCAGTTGGGCAAGCTGAAGCGCCAGCTGTACCGGCGGCTGCGAAATAAACGGCGAACGTAGCAGCGTTTGCGGCCCGACCAGATCGTCCGGCGCGACCACGCGTACAACGTGCTCAGGCCGAACCCAGCCCGCCGCCCGCTGGTCGCGGCGCATCCCACGCACGCCTACGGGAATGCGCCCCTGTCCATCAACATCACGCCGCACCACCACCGGCAGAGCGGTATGCCAGACGTCATCCACCCAGGATTCCGTGATACCGTCCAGCGCGTTACGCGCGGTAAGCCAGACAAGATCGTGCGGGCGTAATGTTGATGTCATTTTAGAGTCCTGAAGTCAGCGAGATAAACAGCGGCAGCGACAGGATACACAATACGGAACTGAGCAGCAGCACGGCTTCTGCATCCGGCGATTGCACGCCAAAGCGGTTACCAAAGACCACGCCGAAGAAGCCCGCAGCCAGCGCAATCATCAGGATCGCGGTGATGGCTACCGAACCATGCAGACCAAATGCCAGCACCAGACCCCATGCAATAACCGGCTGAATCAGCAGCTTGGTAATGGTCGCGCTGATCACCATGGTGTTGATTTTCAGCTTACGGGCAGAAAGGATCACCCCGGTCAGGAACAGCGCGGCAGCCGTCGCCGACAGTCCCAGCGGTTTAATCGCCGCCAGCACCAGCTCCGGCATTTTGATGCCGATGGCGGAGAGGATCACCCCCAGCAGCGGCCCCATTACGATAGGTTTTTTCAGTGAACGCCACATCAGCACCGGCAGCATCGCCAGCGTAGAGCCGGTGTTGTTGCCTTCCGCACGCGCTTTTTCACGTTCCAGAATTAACAGGCAGAACGGCGTCATCAGCACGGAACCACAGGCGATGGATACGGCGACGGAAAGCGATGTTGCCGCACCTTCGCCCAGTACGCTCCCCAGAATCGGCAGACCGAGCGCCGCGTAGTTTGGCAGGGCAACGGTCAGCGTCAGCACCGCAGCATCCTGCGGCGATTTTTTGAAGACCGTCGTCGCCAGGAAATAAATGGCGGCATAGGTGATCCACATGGCCAGCGTCAGTACCAGCACCAGCGGTGACTGCGCAACAATACCGGTCCACGGCGTTTGTACCGTCGCGCTGAACAGCGTCGCCGGTAACGCAAAATCCATCACAAAAATGTTAAGCAGGGAAACATTCTTGTTATCCACCATTTTGGCCTTCCCGGCCCAGAATCCCAGCAGCATGATGATAAAAATCGGTGCAAGGGCATGAACAATCACGTAAGTCATATATCACCTGTAGTTAAAAAAGAAAAATCACGTCATCCTTCAGGCTACCGTTCCCTGTGCGGGCTGGAGGACACTGTGTTTAGCACTGGCGCGATGATTATTATTTTTCAGTTGCCTGCCCAGCGCGTCGCCGCGCGGCAGGCAATCCGGCAGGTCTCTTATTGCTTACCAGCTCGCTTGCATACGTTCACGCACGAGAGCAGAGCTGCGGCGGTTGTCAGCGCCCAGACGGCTTTTCAGCGTAGGGTCCTGACGAGCGTCGTTGATGGCCTGGTGCAGCGTGGTTAACACCAGCGTCAGATCGTTTGCAGACGGGGCATCCGGGTTGCTGATGTCCAGCAGATCGGCAAGCAGCCCCAGCGTGGCGTAGTTATCAATGTCGTACGCCATTGGCGGAATAGTCGCCGCCAGTTTTTCCAGCGATTCAACGCTACGCAGAGTGATACGTGCGGCGGACTCTTTGCCCATCGCATGAATCAGCACCCCGTTATCGTTGAAGGCGATCAGGCGGTTCGCCTGGTAGCCGTGCGCCAGAAACGCGCCGGACATCGCTTTACCCACGATCAGACCAATCACCGGATGACCGGCCAGACGCGCGTTGGCATAGGCTGCCGCCGCACCGGCCAGCGCCTGATGAATACCAAAACCCTCTTCACGACGACCGTAGGCCTGGCTTGGCACGTCTATCACCGCCACAATCGGGCGCTTGACGGCTTTGTCTGCGTCGGCGGCGACGGTTTCGCTGACCACTTTCGCCAGCGTCCAGCCTTCCAGCAGCCCCACTT
The DNA here is from genome assembly GCF_029319185.1 of Superficieibacter sp. HKU1. Lineage (NCBI taxonomy): Bacteria > Pseudomonadati > Pseudomonadota > Gammaproteobacteria > Enterobacterales > Enterobacteriaceae > Superficieibacter > Superficieibacter sp. HKU1. Next base: position 487,042 of record NZ_CP119754.1, on the reverse strand, counting down.
CGCCTTTGGCGGCGCGCGGGTAATGGTTGTTCGCATCCGGCACCACGGCAATAAAGCGTACCGTTTCACCATTCAGTTCACCGTCAGCGGCCTGCACAGACGGGCACAGCCCTTCCAGACGTTTCGCATTCGGTACGAGGGTTTCCAGCCATAATTCGCCGCGGCTTATTGAAGTACTCATCATTTCACCTCCCGGGCAAAGAGCGCGTTAATCTGTTCGGCATCGGCCTGTTTACGGGTGTCGAAGTTGGTCAGACGGTTAAGATAATCGTCATAGTTATCGGTGCGATGTTTCGCCGGAACGCCTTTCGCCAGCGCGTCGTTCATTGCCGCTTTGACTGCATTTACGCCGTCGCCGACTAATGCATCCACCAGCCCGCTTTGATAGCGCACTTCGCCACCAGTCATGCTCCAGATAAACGGACGGTCGCGGGAGTCATACTCTTCAATCCCGGCTTCCTGTTCGATGACCTGCGGGCCGTTCAGACCCAGACGCGCTTCACGGGTGACGATCAGATAGCTGCACAGTGCAGCGGCGATGGACATCCCGCCGAAGCAACCCACGGTCCCGGCGACAATGCCGACCACCGGGGTATAACGACGGAGATCGACAATCGCCGCGTGGATGTCAGCAATCGCCGCCAGGCCAAGGTTCGCTTCCTGTAAGCGTACGCCGCCGGTTTCGAGGCACAGTACCGCCTGCGTCGGGATACCGTTACGGTTATCTTCCGCCGCCAGCTCCAGCGCCGCCGCCATTTTGGCCCCGGACACTTCGCCCATGCTGCCGCCCTGGAACGCGCCTTCAATCGCCACAACAACCGCCGGTTTGCCGTTGATGGTGCCTTTGGCGACGACCATGCCGTCATCGGCCTGCGGGACGATGCCCTGCGCACCCAGCCACGGCGAAACGATGCCTTCAAACGGATCGAGCAGTTCGCGATAGCTGCCGTCATCCAGCAACGCCTGCGCGCGCTGACGTGCTTTTAATTCGATAAAACTGCGGTCATCACGCATAGCTCACCTCTTCAAATACCTGTTCGATACGAATACGTGCCACGCCGGGCGTTGCGCCGAAATCGTGGATCGTCATTTTCCCGGCAGGCAGGCTGCTGACCGTTTCTAAACGGCTAATCAGCGCTTCCCAGCGGCTACGGCTGTTATCGACAGAAGTGGTGATATCAATGGTTAACGTCTGGCCCTGGTCGGCGGTGAATAACACCTCCATATCCCCGGAGCCCACAACGCCTGCCAGCGCTTTACCGCTTAAGGTGCGGCTGGCCGGTACGGTTAACGTAATGTGTTCCATAACATCCTCTTAATGCGTTAAATAAGGCGACTCAATGCGATCGAGAAACAGGGTGGCGGCGAGCAAGTCAGCGGCCCCGCCCGGCGAAGCGTTCAGCGCCAGCATGTGCCTGTCGAGTGCGGCTAATGCCAGCTGGCCTGCCGGACAAGCGCTGCCGCCGGCGTTAAGCACTGCGCGGGCACCGTCCTGCATCGCATCCAGCCCTTCAAGACCGGCGCGGGACAGCACGCAGGTGTCGGTCAGCGAAGTCATGATGGCCATCAGGGCATCCAGTCGGGCCTGCGTTTCGCTACTGCCGTTTAGCCGACTCAGTCGAAGCTGCGGCAATGCCCGCTGCATAATGTGCGGAAACGCCTGCTGTGCCTCTTCGCGTGCGCCTGGCACCCGGTAGCGGTGCGTGGCGCGTAGCCCTTTACTGAAAACTCTGGGCGCGGCGTCATCCGGCAGTTTCGCCAGTTCAGCGGCGGTGTTGGCTATCTGCTGCGCGCTGCCCACGCCGCCGTGCATCGCTACCGCGCTCACCAGCAATCCCAGCGCCCAAATCGCGCCGCGATGGGTGTTTACGCCGCCGGTGGCCGCCATCATCTGCTGCTCGCCGTCGCGGCCGAGTCGCCCTATGGTTTGTCTGAGCGCAATGTCAGCGGGACGCCGCCAGCTTTGTTGCGCCAGCGCCTGAAACGTGGGGGTCAGGCTGTGCGCAGAGCGCTCCATCAGCGCAAGGGATAAATCGTGGTGCGCGCCGTTCCCCCGACTGTCCACCAGACCGGGTTTCGGGCTTAATCGCGCTTCGTCAATCAGACACTGCGTGGCGGCTCGCGCCAGCCATTCGGCACCGCCTTCAACCTGGATCCGGGGCAGAAGTTTCATTACCAGCTCCGGAATTTCGCAGGTGGGTTGTAGAGACCGCCGGACCATTCCACCAGGTCGGCTACGCTACCGGCCGCCAGCAGAGAACGGGTGGCGTCGGTGCGACGAATACCCATATCTTCCGGATAGACCACTTTCCCGCTCTGACGCAGGGCGGCAACGCGTTTAGCGTCTACGCCCAGCCCGATGTCGGTGATACCGGCCACTGCCGCGACCATCGCCCGACGCTCTTCCAGCGATTCAGCGCGATAGAGATAGGCGATACCTTCTTCGGTCAGCACGTGGGTCACGTCGTCGCCGTAGATCATCACCGGCGCCAGCGGCATCCCGGAGGTTTTTGCCACTTCAATAGCATCGAGTTTTTCCACGAAGGTCGGTTTCACGCCTGCCTGGAAGGTTTCAACCATCTGGACGACCAGTTTTTTCCCGCGCTGCATTGGGTCCGGTTCGGTGATCATATTCAGCCATGCCGGAGTGGCATGACGACGACCGTGCGGATCGTGGCCCATATTCGGCGCGCCGCCGAAGCCGGAAAGACGACCGCGGGTCACGGTTGAGGAGTTGGCATAACCATCGACCTGCAAGGTGGAACCGATAAACATATCGACCGCGTACTGACCTGCCAGCTGGCAGAAGGCGCGGTTAGAACGCATGGAGCCATCAGCGCCGGTAAAGAACACGTCAGGGCGGGCGCGGATGTATTCTTCCATCCCCAGTTCGCCGCCGAAGCAGTGCACGCTTTCCACCCAGCCGCTTTCAATGGCCGGGATCAGCGTCGGATGCGGGTTCAGGGTCCAGTGTTTACAAATTTTGCCTTTCAGGCCGAGCTGTTCGCCGTAGGTCGGCAGCAGCAGTTCGATAGCGGCGGTATTAAAGCCGATACCGTGGTTCAGCGACTGCACCTGATGTTCCGCGTAGATGCCCTTGATCGCCATCATCGCCATCAGGATATGTTCCTGTTTGATCAGGCGCGGGTCGCGGGTAAACAGCGGTTCAATAAAGAAGGGTTTGTCGGCGACCACCACGTAGTCAATCCACGAACCGGGGATATCAACACGCGGCAGATCGCATTCATCATCGACCAGTTCATTAACCTGAGCGATAACAATGCCGTCATGGAACGCGGCCGCTTCAACCAGTGCCGGCGTATCTTCGGTGCTCGCCCCGGTATAGAGGTTGCCTTTACGGTCAGCTTTAAAACCGGCAATAAGCGCCACGTTTGGCGAGAGATCGACATACAGACGGGAGTAAAGCTCAATGTAAGTATGGATAGCACCGATTTCCAGCAGGCCATCTTCCAGCAGCTGCGAAATGCGCAGGCTTTGGGTCCCGGAGAAGGAGAAATCCAGTTTGCGGGCGATACCTTTTTCAAAGATATCCAGATGTTCGCTGCGCCCGACGCTTGGCATGATCATGTGCAGGTCATGCACAATCTGCGGATTAACTTCAGCCAGCATGCGGGACAAGAAATCAGCCTGCTTCTGGTTGTTCCCTTCAAGAACCACGCGATCGCCCGGCGCGATCAGTTTTTCCAGCATCGCGACCAGGTCTGCGGTTGGCAGTACCTTCCCCTGCACGGGTACGGATGCCAGACGCCGCTGTTTTTCAGTGCGGCGGGTGTTCCAGACGCGTGCTGGCGTTTGCCCAGATAACATTATGAACCTCCTGATTCAGCAATCAGTTTGATTGGCTTAACACTGAGAAGAGTCTGAGCTTTGGTGAGAAATGCATCAATTAAGCGGCGGGAAGAATCATTAGCCTGAGAGTAATGATTAGAATTGACGTTATGTGATGAGGATCAATTTAGAACGAGGCAAAAAGATTTAATGGAGGGTGGCGTCGGGCGCGATAAACTTAGCGGCGGTGGATGGCCTGCCCGGTGGCGCTGCGCTTACCGGGCCTACCGTGAGCGAAACGCTTTGATATATAGTATTAAAAGTAGGCCGGGTAAGGCGAAGCCGCCACCCGGCAGGTTACGGGAATGATTAACCTTGTGCCGCCAGACGATGACGGATCTGTTCAAAATGTTCGCGGTTGAAAAGCTTACCGTCGAGAAAACGGATTTTCAGCTCGCCTTCCTGTTCCTGCTCCCAAGTTTGCTCGTCATGAAGCACCAGCTCTCCCTGCGAATCACGCTCAACGCGCAGCAGGCCGCGGGCGGAACGTTTCATACCGTTATCGGTTTTCGGCTCTTTGAAAATAGTGCGCCCTTCGCCGTTCACCTGTCCCCAGGTGGCTTTCATTGCAAAACCGAAGGTGTCACGGGTGTTGTACTGATAGGTAAAGGAGCCGATGCCAAATACCACGTTAGAACTGGCGAAACCTTTTGCTTCCAGACGGCGCAGGATCTCATTCGCCCGCTCCAGAGTAATGGAATCGCCGTAAATCAGCCCCACGTGCGGGTCGAGGACTTTATAGCCTTTCTCATTCACCGTGCCGCCGAAAATCTCCCACAGCACTTCTACCGAGCCTTTTTCTTCCGGGCTACGCTCAGCACGCGTGTCGTCATCCGCCCCGGTGCCGCAAAGAATGTCTACCGGGTCGCCGCTGTCAGGACGAAATACCACGCGCCCTTCGCGGTTCATAATCAACGATTTCAGTTCGCGGGTATATTCGGTCAATACGCGCCAGTAGTCCCAAGTATCAGACACGATGGAGACAAATCCCTGCGGATAGAGGTCGGCAATCAGACGACGAAACGTCTCAATCTCGCCTTCATGCTGGCCCATGCACATCACGCTGTGTTCCGTCGCCGGGATGCTCGCGCCAATAAAGTACTCTTCGCCTTCGGTGTAGTAATCCCGCGCATACAGGATAGACGGAATGCTGTCAGTGCCTTTGAAGCTCAACAGATGACCGCTGCCCGCCTGCATCGTGTCCTGTAAACCGGCCATCCCGCGGAAAGAAAAGTCGTGGCACTGAAAATCCAGGTGCGAGAGATCGCTACAGGTTTTCGCCGCCCATTTTTCACAAATCTTACGGTAATGGTGCGCAATCGTGGCGTTGGTTGAGGCTTTCCACAGCTCGGCGGAGAGCACGGTTTCCAGGTAGTTCACCAGCCAGAAGGCATCGTCACGGGTATTGGTGATCGTCAGAACCGGCACCTTCATCGGTACTTTGCTGCCCTCATCCAGCGCTTTAATGTGCAGTGGAAGATAGCCGGTACGGTGCAACGTGCGGATGTGATCGACAGCGACGGCGTCGCGTCCCAGATAACTGTCCATCACCTGTTTGTACTCATTCACCACCTCATCTTCCGGACGGGAGAAAAAGGCATCGTTAAACAGATCGACCAGGAACCACTGCATAAAGCCCTGTAAACCGAAGAACACCAGCTTGCCATCGGCAAGCGGAGACTGAAAAAAGCGATCGCTGCGCGGCGTAAAATTGGAGTAAACCTTCGTGGTGCCCTGCGGATACTGCACGCGGTGCGAAACTTTGTAGCCATCGATAGCCAGAATGGGGTTCATTTTCATGATGTTTCTCCGTTAAGCGCCGTAAATAGCAGCGATATCAATCAGTTCAAGGTTCGGATGCGCAAGCGCGGGTGAAGTAAACGAAGTGGTGGTATAAATTGCGTCGATCCCGTTTGAAAGCAGATTTTCCACGCCTTTAGAAAAGATACCGTGCGTGACGTACAGGCTGACGCTGCGAGCGCCCGCATCGCGCAGGACCTGCGCGGAGCCAATAAACGTCCCTCCGGCATCACACAGGTCATCGACAATCAGCACATCCCTGCCCTTTACATCGCCGGAGACCAGCGCGAAACCGGTGAGATTGCCGCTCGCCACATCGCGTTTTTTCGTTAATACCGCGTATTCAGATGCCCCTGTCGCTCTGGCAACCGCGTCTATTTTTTTCAGTGCGCCCGCATCCGGGGCAACCAGCATTAACGCCTGCTGCTGAAACTGACGTGCCAGCGTGGGACTGTGCAGCAGGCAGACTTCCTGCGGGATAGCGACAAAATTATCAATCGCTGCCCCCGCCGCATCGCTGTGCGGGTCGAGCACCTTAACTTTATCGAAGCCCAGAGTATTGAGTTGACGGGCAAAAACCTTCAGGGCAAAGCTGTCGCCCGCCACCATATGACGGTCCTGACGGGCCCACGGGAGCCACGGAAGCTCAAGGTGGCTGACCAGCACATCGGTAACATGGCATACGGCATCAACCAATTGAGCCAGCAACATGAAATCATTCATATCACGCATGGCGGCGGCACGAACACGCATCAGCTGCGCGCTTTCTGGCAGTTTGCCTGTCACCTTCAGCCATACCGCTCCGTCTGGGAAAATGCCGGTTGTTAAGGCAATCTCTTGATTATCAATGAATAACTGCAACCGTTTTTCCATTTCTTTGCCCTCTCAATTCATTAATGTCCCTGCGACAATTTAATAATGTCCCTAAGACACATATTATGCAAGTTATTTTTTGAACAAAAAGCAAAATAACGTTAATTGCCTGATAACAGAAATAAAAAAAGCGTGTGTTTTGTGCTGGCCTGGGCTGGTAAACTGGGTTTTCCCTGCCACGGTGAACGGCCACGACAAATGACGACAGAAGCGGAATACCTGAAAAATTACGACGCCAGCCGTTTTCCATCGCCGCTGGTAACGGTCGATAGCGTGCTTTTTACCCTTCATCAGAGCGAACTTTGCGTGCTGCTGGTTGAGCGAGCCAGCCAGCCGCAACTGGGCTGCTGGGGGTTACCGGGAGGCTTTATTGATATCGCTGGCGATGCCTCCACGCGGGATACCGCGCTGCGCAAGCTGACGGAAAAAACGGGGGTGTCGCCATCGTGGCTGGAACAACTCGATACTTTTTCCGGCCCGGATCGCGACCCGCGCGGCTGGAGCCTGACGGTAAGCTGGTTTGCGCTGATATCCTGGGTGGACTGCGCGCCGCATATTGAGACCGTCAGCGATGCGAAGTGGATCCCGGTGCAGGCGCTTTCCCGCTATCAACTGGCGTTCGATCATGCCGCGATTGTACAGGCGGGCCTGCATCGCCTGCGGCAGAAGACCATGTATTCGCTGCTTCCCGTCTACTGTTTGCCTGAACACTTTACGCATGCGCAGCTCCAGGAAGCCACGGAGATCATTCTCGGACAGCCAATCCAGCGCAAAAGTCTGATCCGCCGTATTGAAGCGTCCGGTATGCTGGAGGAAACCGGCGAGAGCATCGCCACTGGCGCGCGTAAAGCCCGATTGTGGCGGCGCAAGCCCGGCGTGGATATTCATCTTTTTTCCCGCAATTTGCTGGCTGAATAATGACTACCACGTTAAATGCATAAACCGTACTAATAATTACGGGTTATAGTACGGCGCAATTTCCTTAAACTATCCTCTGTCATGGCTCAAATTTCATCTGAACAATCGCTCGTCGGGCAAGACGATACGTACACTTTTCACCCCATGCCCGGGGCGCGGAATCCGCATCTGCAGACTATGCTGCCGCGCCTGCTGCGTCGCCGGGTGCAGTTCACACCGGTATGGCAACGGCTCGACTTGCCGGACGGTGATTTCGTCGATCTGGCCTGGAGTGAAGATCCGCAGCAGGCCAGGCATAAGCCCCGGCTGGTGGTTTTTCACGGGCTGGAGGGCAGCCTGCACAGCCCCTACGCGCATGGGTTGATCCACGCGGCGAAAGCGCGCGGCTGGCTTGGCGTCGTCATGCATTTCCGCGGCTGTAGCGGTGAGCCAAATCGTCTGAACCGTATCTATCACTCAGGAGAAACCGAGGACGGCACCTGGTTTTTACACTGGCTGCAGCGCGAGTTCGGCAACGTCCCCACCGCAGCGGTGGGGTACTCGCTGGGGGGTAACATGCTGGCGTGCCTGCTGGCAAAAGAAGGCGGCAACGCACCGCTCGACGCGGCGGCGATTGTCTCCGCCCCCTTTGTGCTGGAAGCGTGCAGTTATCACATGGAGAAAGGCTTTTCCCGCGTCTATCAGCGCTATCTGCTCAACCTGCTGAAAGGGAATGCGACCCGCAAACTGAAGGCGTACCCCGGCACGCTACCCATTGAACTGGCCCAGCTCAAGCAGGTCCGCCGCCTGCGTGAGTTTGACGATTTGATCACCGCCCGTATTCATGGTTTTGCCGATGCTATCGACTATTATCGGCAGTGCAGCGCGATGCCGTTGCTCAATCAGATCGCCAAACCGACGCTGATCATCCATGCTAAAGACGATCCGTTTATGGATCATCACGTTATTCCCGATCCCGACACCTTACCGCCACAGGTAGAGTATCAGCTCACCGAGCATGGCGGGCACGTCGGATTTGTGGGCGGCACGCTGCGGCGTCCGCAAATGTGGCTGGAAAAACGCATTCCCGACTGGCTGACAACTTACCTCGGAGCCTAATATGATTATTCCCTGGCAGGATCTCGCGCCTGAAACCCTCGATAGCCTGATCGAAAGCTTTGTCTTGCGTGAAGGCACTGATTATGGTGAACATGAGCGTTCGCTCGAGCAAAAAGTCGCCGACGTTAAACATCAGCTTAAAACGGGCGATGCCGTGCTGGTGTGGTCTGAACTGCATGAGACGGTCAACATCATGCCTCGCAAGCAGTTCCGCGACTAATTTTACTGATTACTCAGGGAGTTGCTATGTCTGCCAAACATCCGGTGATTGCGGTAACGGGTTCCAGCGGTGCGGGAACCACTACCACCAGTCTCGCCTTCCGTAAGATTTTTTCCCAGCTCAACCTGCATGCGGCGGAAGTCGAAGGGGATAGTTTTCATCGCTATACCCGCCCGGAAATGGACATGGCGATCCGTAAGGCGCGCGATCTGGGTCGGCATATCAGCTATTTCGGCCCCGAAGCCAACGACTTTGGCCTGCTGGAACACACGTTTATTGAATATGGTCATTCCGGTACAGGCCAGGCGCGAAAGTATCTGCATACCTATGACGAAGCCGTGCCGTGGAACCAGATACCGGGCACGTTTACCCCATGGCAACCGCTGCCGGAACCGACCGACGTGCTGTTTTACGAGGGATTGCACGGCGGCGTGGTCACCCCGCAGCACGATGTCGCACGCCATGTCGATTTGCTGGTGGGCGTGGTGCCGATTGTTAACCTCGAATGGATCCAGAAGCTCATTCGCGATACCAGCGAACGCGGACACTCCCGCGAGGCGGTGATGGACTCGGTGGTGCGTTCAATGGAGGATTACATTAACTTCATTACGCCGCAGTTTTCGCGCACGCATATTAACTTTCAGCGGGTGCCGACCGTCGACACCTCCAACCCGTTCGCCGCGAAAGGCATCCCGTCGCTGGATGAAAGCTTTGTCGTTATTCATTTTCGCAATCTGGAAGGGATCGATTTCCCGTGGCTGCTGGCGATGCTTCAGGGATCGTTTATTTCCCATATCAATACCCTGGTGGTGCCCGGCGGAAAAATGGGGCTGGCGATGGAGCTGATTATGCTGCCGCTGGTGCAGCGGCTGATGGAAGGCAAAAAAATAGAATAACGAGAGGGCGTGCCCTTTGCCCGGCGGCGCTGCGCTTGCACGGGCCTGTGAATTGCGATTAACGTATTGATATTGATGGTTTTCGTAGGCCGGGTAAGGCGAAGCCGCCACCCGGCATAACAACGATGCGGTTGCCTGCGATACACCGCAAACGCGGGCAACATGGTAACACGGTGGACGTTAACCCTACCCTGCGACTACCTCATACGAATGGGTAATATTCACCGCTTTACCCAGCATCAACGCCACAGAGCAATATTTCTCCGCAGAAAGATCGACCGCGCGGGCGACGGCGCTCTCTTTCAGATCCTGCCCCGTAACCATAAAGTGCAAATTGATATGGGTAAATAAACGAGGGGCCTCTTCACGGCGTTCAGACGTCAGTTTAACCTCACAGTTTGTCACCGCCTGACGCCCTTTTTGCAGGATCGACACCACGTCGATTGCGCTGCATCCTCCCGCGGCCATCAGCACCATTTCCATCGGGCTGGGCGCTTTATCACCGGAGTTACCGTCCATCAAAATCTGGTGCCCGGAAGCCGACTCACCCAGAAACGTTAACCCTTCAACCCATTTCACTCGCGCTTGCATAATATCCACTCCAGTGTCGCCATTTTCTTCACAGATTACGCGCACATAACAATTCTCGCAACGGAAGGCGACCTGCGTCATGCTGAAGCGAGACACCAGGAGACAGGCGGCAAAAGCTATGCTAAAACAGACGGGATGCTACAGTGATACATTGACTTTGCGCATACATAGATGCAAAGGACATCAGATTAACGACTGCGGAGCATACCGACAGTCAACTTCCCGTCAGCGGGAAGAAAACGATTGCAACCCCGGAGGCAACGTCGTTTAGCCGCCGGAGATAGCTTATAACAGAGGATAACCGCGCATGGTGCTTGGCAAACCGCAAACAGACCCGACTCTCGAATGGTTCTTGTCTCATTGCCACATACATAAGTACCCTTCAAAGAGCACGCTGATTCACCAGGGTGAAAAAGCGGAGACGCTGTATTACATCGTCAAAGGCTCCGTGGCAGTGCTGATTAAAGACGAGGAAGGGAAAGAGATGATCCTTTCTTATCTCAACCAGGGCGATTTTATCGGTGAACTGGGCCTATTCGAAGAGGGCCAGGAACGTAGCGCCTGGGTGCGTGCAAAAACCGCCTGTGAAGTCGCGGAAATCTCCTACAAAAAATTCCGTCAGCTGATCCAGGTGAATCCGGATATCCTGATGCGCCTTTCCGCACAGATGGCACGCCGTTTACAGGTGACGTCCGAAAAAGTGGGCAACCTTGCTTTCCTCGACGTCACCGGTCGTATTGCGCAGACGCTGCTTAACCTGGCGAAACAGCCGGACGCCATGACCCACCCGGATGGTATGCAGATCAAAATCACCCGTCAGGAGATCGGCCAGATCGTCGGTTGCTCTCGTGAAACGGTGGGCCGCATCCTCAAAATGCTGGAAGACCAGAGCCTGATCTCCGCGCACGGTAAAACTATCGTCGTCTACGGCACTCGCTAAGCTCGACCCCGGCGCATTCACTGCAATGCGCCGATAAATTCTATGTGGCGCAGGCTTATCTATCACCCGGAAGTGAACTACGCACTACGTCAAACGCTGGTGTTGTGTTTGCCCGTGGCTACAGGTCTGATTATCGGCCACCTCCAGTACGGTCTGCTATTTTCCCTGGTTCCCGCCTGCTGCAATATTGCCGGTCTTGATACACCGCATAAGCGTTTTTTTAAACGTCTGATTATTGGCGGTTCGCTGTTTGCTGGCAGTAGCCTTGCCGTTCAGCTTCTGCTGGCGCAGGGTGCGCCGCTGCCGCTGGTCCTGACCGCGCTGGCGCTGATACTCGGCGTTACGGCGGAGATCAGCCCTCTTCATGCACGCCTGCTTCCCGCTTCGTTAATTGCCGCTATCTTCACCCTGAGCCTGGCGGGTTCAGTGCCGGTGTGGGAGCCAATGCTCCTGTATGCGACCGGTACGGTCTGGTATGGCCTGTTTAACTGGTTCTGGTTCTGGCTGTGGCGCGAACAGCCGCTGCGCGAATCGCTAAGCCTGCTTTACCGACAGCTGGCGGACTACTGCGAGACTAAATACAGCATGCTGACCCAGCACGCCGATCCGGAAAAAGCGCTGCCGCCATTGCTGGCGCGTCAGCAAAAAACGGTGGATCTCATTACCCAGTGCTATCAGCAGCTCTATATGTTGTCGGAGAAAAAGCATCATAACTACCGGCGGCTGCGCTGGATGTTCCAGATGGCGCTGGATTTACAGGAGCATATCTCCGTCAGCCTGCACCAGCCGGAAGAGGTGCAAAAGCTGGTGGAGCAAAGCCACGCGGAAGCGGTGATCCGCTGGAATGCGCAGACCGTGTCTGCTCGCCTGCGCGTGATGGCGGATGACATCCTTTATCACCACTATTCCGGGCGCTTCAATATGGAGAAACAAATTGGCGCGCTGGAGAAAATCGCCCGGCAGAATCCGGATAATCCCGTCGGCCAGTTTTGCGCCTGGCACTTTAGCCGCATCGCCCGCGTGCTGAAAACGCTGCGTCCGCTTTATCCGCGCGATTTAATGGCCGATCGTCAGCGTCGTCTGCCCTTGTGGTCGGCGCTCAAAAACTATTTATCACTGAAATCTCCCGCGCTGCGTACGTCGGCCCGTCTTAGCGTGATGCTCAGCATCGCCAGCCTGGCAGGAAGCGTGCTGCATCTGCCCAAGCCCTACTGGATCTTAATGACCATTATGTTCGTGACGCAAAACGGCTATGGTGCGACGCGAGTGCGGATCCTGCACCGAACGCTGGGCACGCTGGTCGGGCTGGTGATTGCGGGCGCGACCCTGCACTTTAAGGTGCCGGATGGTTTTACCCTCTGCGCGATGCTGGTGATTACCATTGCCAGCTATTTGATCCTGCGAAAAAATTACGGCTGGGCGATGATTGGTTTTACCGTCACCGCCGTGTATACCCTTCAGCTTATTAACCTCAACGGTGAACAGTTTATTCTGCCGCGGATGATCGATACCGCGCTGGGCTGCCTGATCGCCTTTGGCGGAATGGTCTGGCTGTGGCCACAGTGGCAAAGCGGCCTGCTGCGGCAGAATGCCCACGGTGCGCTGGAAGCGGATCAGGAGGCGCTGCGTCTGATTTTAAGCAACGATCCGCAGGCACCCACGCTCGCGTATCAGCGGATGCGGGTAAATCAGGCGCACAATACCTTATTTAACTCACTGAACCAGGCGATGCAGGAGCCGGGTTTTAATACGCAGTATCTGGCCGACATGAAACTCTGGGTCACCCACAGCCAGTTTATCGTCGAGCATATTAACGCGATGACGACGCTTGCTCGCGAGCATAATATGCTGACGCCGGATCTGGCGGAACGCTATCTGCAATCCTGTGAAATTGCCATTCAACGCTGCCAGCAGCGTCTTGATTCGGAAGGGTCGGGAAGCGCAGGGAATGTAAACATTCTGGAAGCACCGGAGGGCGCGCCGCAAGGCCCGCTCAGCACCGTGGAACGGCATCTTGAGCGCATACTCGGGCATCTGAACACCATGCATACTATCTCTTCAGTCGCATGGCGTCAGCGCCCGCATCACGGGATCTGGCTGAGCAGAGCGTCCAGCGGCGCTAAGCGTTAACGAGGTGCTCTACCGCCTGCGCAAAACGTTGCATCCCTTCGTCAATATCGGCCTCATCCACCACCAGCGACGGGGCGAAGCGCATAACGTCAGGTCCGGCGTTAAGCACCATCACGCCTTCGTCTGCGGCGGCGTACAGGAAATCCCGCGCCCGGCCTTTAAATTGCGGTTTCAGCTCGGCACCGATCAATAGCCCCATTCCGCGAATATCGCTGAACAGCGCGTATTTCTCATTCATTTGCTGCAAATGCTCAACAAACCGCTGGCGCTTAGCGTTCACGCCGTTAAGAACCTCCGGCGTATTGATGATATCGAACGCCGCACCTGCCACGGCGCAGGCCAGCGGGTTGCCGCCGTAGGTCGAACCGTGCGATCCGGCGTGAAAAGCGCTGGCAATCTCGTGAGTGGTCAGCATGGCGCTGATCGGGAAGCCGCCGCCCAGCGCTTTGGCGCTGGTAAGAATATCCGGCGTGACGCCATAGTGCATATAGGCAAACAGATCGCCGGTACGGCCCATCCCGCACTGCACTTCGTCAAATACCAGCAGCGCCTGATGTTGATCGCACAGGTCGCGCAGGCCTTGCAGAAATTCCGGCGTCGCTGCCGTCACGCCGCCTTCGCCCTGGATTGGCTCAACGACCACGGCGCAGGTGTGATCGTCCATCACCGCTTTTACCGCATGCAGATCGTTAAATGGCACGTGAATAATATCCGCCGGTTTTGGTCCAAAGCCGTCGGAGTATTTCGGCTGTCCACCGACGGAGACGGTAAACAGCGAGCGACCGTGAAAGGCGTTATGAAAGGCAATGATTTTGCTTTTGAACGGACTGTGGCGCACGCAGGCATAATGACGCGCCAGCTTAAAGGCGGTCTCGTTCGCTTCCGTGCCGGAGTTCATAAACACTACGCGCTCGGCAAAGGTGGCATCGACAATCTTACGTCCGAGACGCAGCGCAGGCTCATTGGTAAACACGTTACTGGTGTGCCACAGCGTCTCGCCCTGCGTTTTCAGCGCGTCCACCAGCGCCGGATGACAGTGCCCCAGCGCGGTCACCGCAATCCCGCCTGCGAAATCAACGTACTCTTTGCCCTGCTGATCCCACACCCGGCTACCCAGCCCTTTAACCGGAATAAACTCCGCCGGTGCATAAATCGGCAGGATCACTTCATCAAACGTTGCGCGCGTTATTGCCGGTTGTTCAGTTGCCATGTTATGCCCACCCTTCTTCATGCAGAAATGAATGTGATATTATAATCACAAAATATGCATAAAAAATCACTTGAAGGCAACTATAAATCAGCGATGGAGGAAATTAGCCAGCAGCTGATGCCCCTGCTCGCTGAGGATACTCTCCGGGTGAAACTGTACGCCTTCCAGATCCCATTCCTGATGCCGGATACCCATAATCTCCTGCGTGTCACTCCAGGCGGTCACCTCGAAGCATGCCGGCAGCGTCGGCGGATCGATCACCAGCGAATGATAGCGCGTTACGGTCAGCGGATTATTTAGCCCGCAAAATACGCCGCTGCCGTTATGCGTGACCGGCGAGGTTTTGCCGTGCATGACGTTTGCCGCCCGCACAATGGTCGCCCCAAATGCCTGGGCAATGGCCTGATGACCGAGGCAAACGCCAAGAATAGGCAATCTGCCCGCATAGCAGCGGATCGTTTCCAGCGAAATACCCGCTTCATCCGGCGTACAGGGACCGGGGGAAATAACAATCCTGCGCGGATTAAGCGCGGCAAGTTCTGCCAGCGTTAGCTCGTCATTGCGGCGCACCAGCACCTCAGCCCCCAGTTCACTGAAGTACTGAAACAGGTTCCAGGTAAAAGAATCGTAGTTGTCGATGATGAGCAGCATAGTGTGATACACGAGTGAAGTAAGGCGGGTATGGTAGCAAATTGCTGACAAAGCGCCACGTTGCGCGGCGGGATGGCCTTGCCGTTCGCGACATTTTAGCTTAACTCCCCCGCACGGCCTCGGATATCGCCGATCCGTGCGGAGTATTACTGAACGTTATGCCGATTCACCCGCCTCGCTCACCACGTCGGCGAAAATCGCTTCCAGCGGCGCGAGATCGCCCATGGCACCGCTCTGGTTAGCCTGCCGCCAGGCTTCAACGTCAATATCGCGCCAGTCGAGCACGTATCCGGCGTGGATCGCCAGTTGTTCGAAGAAGATACGCTGCGCCAGACCGTTACCAAGGCGGAAAGGATGCAGGACGTTAATCTCGCAGTAGTAGTGCGCCAGACGGGCGATAAATTCGCTTTTCTCCAGCCCCGCCAGATACTCTTCCTCTTCCAGCGCCTGCATCAGGGCATTGCCTTCGTTTTCGATATACTGAAAATTACAAAAACGCGTGTCGTCCTTGTAAATGTCGATTTCCCGTAGGTGCCCGGCCCAGTCGAAAACATCCTGATAGAGGTGACGATGAATGGCGCACAGATGCGGCAATCCTCTAACCTGCGGCCCCAGCTCAATGGTGGCCGCCCGCAATGCGGTCAAGTCGTACGCTGCCTGTTCCAGCCGTTTATCCTGACGAATGCCGAGCCGGTTGCGCAGCACGTTTATACCGGGATAAAGATAAGGGTCGCGCCCGTCGCCATATTTATCGCTCATAGTGCCTCCTGAGTTCCTCAAGACGCGCCAGCGCATCCTCCGCCGTCAGCGACTGCAAAGGAATATCAACGCCTTCAAGACGGCGGCTGGCCTGAAAATTTTCATTACGCCGTTGTTCCCAGAGACGGGTTTTTTGTTTGTCAGTGAGCTTTTTCATGCTGACCTCCCTGATTGTGCCCTTATGTGCCTCAAGTATAAGCATCATTTTCAGGTTGCGCAGGGAAGCAGGGTGACGCGGATCGGGCGATCCGCGTCGGAAACGATTACGGCAGTACTTTCGCCGACAGGATCACAATCGGTTTTGTCGGTACGTTCTGATAAGGACCCACATCGTGCGACGGAGCCTGGGAAATTTTATCGGCAACGTCCATGCCCTTCACGACTTTAGCAAAAACGGCGTAACCGAAGTCGCGCTGACCATGATCGAGGAAGGCGTTATCCGCAACGTTGATGAAAAACTGGCTGGTGGCGCTGTCTTTGTCGGCAGTACGCGCCATCGCAACGGTGCCGCGGGTATTACGTAAGCCGTTGTCCGCTTCGTTTTTAATCGGCGGATTCGGCTGCTTCTGCTGCATTTGCTCATTAAAACCGCCGCCCTGCACCATAAAGCCCGGGATCACACGGTGAAAAGTGGTGTTGTTATAAAAGCCGCTGTTAACATAATCGAGAAAGTTTTTGACCGATACTGGCGCTTTCTGGCTATCCAGCTCCAGCTCAATATTGCCCGCCGAGGTGGTTAACAGGACGTGCGGGTCGCCTTTTGCAGCGAGGGCTGCCGAAGAAAGTGCTGAGAGTGTGAAAACGGTAACAACCGCAGCCAGAGTGGTTTTGAGCATGTGATTTCCTTAACGGGGGCAGCAACGAAAGCAAGTGGCTTGATTCTAAAGAGGCTTTCCCCCCCAGGCCAGCCTTTTACTTAATTTTACGCTGCTGAAATAGTTGTAACTGCCATAAGAACGGCGCGCCGCACAACATAATGTGATTAACATCACGATAACGAATGTAAGCGTGCAAACTTTTTGTAATAAATATTTAAATGCGTCACTCGATTGCATAAAATCTATCCGCCCGGCGCATAGTCAATGCGCTTTACATATCTATTCACAGGCCATACATGACTAACAGCAACAGAATCAAGCTCACATGGATCAGCTTTTTCTCCTATGCACTTACCGGTGCACTGGTGATCGTCACCGGAGTGGTGATGGGCGATATCGCTAACTATTTTCACCTGCCCGTTTCCAGCATGAGTAATACTTTTACTTTTCTGAACGCAGGGATCCTGATTTCAATCTTCCTGAATGCCTGGCTGATGGAAATCGTGCCATTGAAAACGCAGCTGCGCTTTGGCTTCATACTGATGGTGCTGGCGGTTGCCGGGCTGATGCTCAGCCATAGTCTCGCCCTCTTCTCCGCTGCCATGTTTGTGCTGGGGCTGGTGAGCGGGATTACCATGTCAATTGGTACTTTCCTCGTTACGCAGATGTATGAAGGCCGCCAGCGCGGTTCACGCCTGCTGTTTACCGACTCCTTCTTCAGCATGGCGGGAATGATTTTTCCGATGGTCGCCGCTTACCTGCTGGCGCGTAGCATCGAGTGGTACTGGGTGTATGCCTGCATCGGCCTGGTGTACGTGGCGATTTTCATTCTGACCTTCGGCTGTGAATTCCCGGCACTGGGTAAACATGCGCCGAAAGAAAGCCAGCCGGTTACGCGGGAAAAATGGGGCATCGGCGTTCTGTTTTTGTCCATCGCGGCGCTGTGCTACATCCTCGGCCAGTTAGGTTTCATCTCCTGGGTGCCGGAATATGCGAAAGCCCTCGGAATGAACCTCAACGATGGCAGTAAGCTGGTCAGCGATTTCTGGATGTCATACATGGTTGGGATGTGGGTATTCAGTTTTGTTCTGCGCTTCTTTGATCTGCAACGCATTCTGACCGTTCTGGCCGGGGTGGCGACGGTACTGATGTATTTCTTCATCAAGGCCCAGCCAGAGCATATGCCGTGGTTTATTCTGACGCTTGGTTTCTTCTCCAGCGCCATCTATACCACCATCATTACCCTCGGATCGCAGCAAACTAAATTGCCGTCGCCGAAGCTGGTTAACTTTATTCTGACCTGCGGGACCATCGGCACCATGCTGACCTTTATTGTGACCGGCCCTATCGTAGCCCATAGCGGTCCACAGGCAGCGCTTTTGACCGCAAACGGCCTGTATGCGGTGGTATTCGTCATGTGTCTGGCGCTGGGTTTTGTCACTCGTCATCGTCAGCATAGCGTGGCGACTTCGCACTAATCTTTCCAGCCCCTTTTCCTTCTGAAAAGGGGTTTCATTTTCCCCCTCTAAATGTGTACTTCCTGTTAACTAAGGGAGTATTTGCTATTGCTTAAAAACCTCACAATTTGCCTGCAAATTAATCAAAACAGAAAAGCCAGCATTATCCGCCACTTATAAAAATCCTGACAAATCAGTCATCTACCCATTAAGTAGTAGTGAAAGGCGTATTTGATTTACATCAATAAGTGCGGTTGCTGAATCGTTAAGGTAGAGGTATTAGAATAGAAATCGAGGCAAAAATGAGCAAAGTCAGACTCGCAATTATCGGTAACGGCATGGTCGGCCATCGCTTTGTTGAGGATCTTCTTGATAAAGCCCCGGCAGACCAGTTCGACATTACCGTGTTCTGTGAAGAACCCCGCATCGCCTACGACCGCGTCCACCTGTCATCTTATTTTTCACATCATACCGCTGAAGAACTTTCGCTGGTACGCGAAGGCTTTTATGAAAAACATGGCATCAAGGTGCTGATTGGCGAACGTGCGATCACCATCAACCGCCAGGAGAAAGTCATTCACTCCAGCGCCGGGCGTACCGTCTTTTATGACAAGCTGATTATGGCGACCGGCTCCTATCCGTGGGTCCCGCCGATTAAAGGCTCTGAGACCCAAGACTGCTTTGTTTACCGCACTATTGAAGACCTCAATGCAATTGAAGCCTGCGCCCGCCGCAGCAAACGCGGCGCGGTGGTTGGCGGCGGCCTGCTCGGTCTGGAAGCCGCGGGCGCGCTGAAAAACCTCGGCGTGGAAACCCACGTGATTGAATTCGCCCCGATGCTGATGGCGGAACAGCTGGATCAAATGGGCGGCGAGCAGCTGCGCCGTAAAATCGAAAGCATGGGCGTGCGCGTTCATACCAGCAAAAACACCAAAGAGATCGTCCAGGAAGGCGTTGAAGCGCGCAAAACCATGCGCTTCGCCGACGGCAGCGATCTGGAAGTCGATTTCATCGTTTTCTCAACCGGTATCCGTCCGCGCGACAAATTAGCCACCCAGTGTGGTCTGGCCGTCGCACAGCGCGGCGGGATTATCATTAACGATACCTGCCAGACCTCTGACCCGGATATTTACGCGATTGGCGAATGCGCCAGCTGGACCAACCGGGTTTACGGTCTGGTCGCCCCGGGTTACAAAATGGCCCAGGTGGCGGTTGATCATATCCTCGGCACGCCGAACATCTTTGAAGGTGCCGACCTCAGCGCCAAGCTGAAACTGCTGGGCGTGGACGTGGGCGGTATCGGCGACGCGCATGGCCGCACGCCGGGCGCACGCAGCTACGTTTACCTGGATGAGAGCAAAGAAGTCTACAAACGCCTCATCGTTAGCCCGGATAACAAAACGTTGCTCGGCGCGGTGCTGGTCGGCGATACCAGCGATTTCGGTAACCTGCTGCAACTGGTGCTGAACGCCATCGAGCTGCCGGAAAATCCGGATGCGCTGATCCTTCCAGCCCACGCGGCTGGCGGCAAACCGTCTATCGGCGTTGATAAACTGCCGGATAGCGCGCAAATCTGCTCCTGCTTCGACGTTACCAAAGGCATGCTGATTTCGGCCATCAATAAAGGCTGCCATACCGTTGCCGCGCTGAAAGCGGAAACCAAAGCCGGTACCGGCTGCGGCGGCTGTATTCCACTGGTCACGCAGGTGCTGAATGCTGAACTGGCGAAACAGGGTATCGAAGTCAACCATAACCTGTGCGAACACTTTGCCTTCTCCCGCCAGGAGCTGTACCACCTGATCCGCGTTGAAGGGATCAAATCCTTCGACGAACTGCTGAAAAAATACGGCAAAGGCTACGGCTGCGAAGTCTGTAAACCGACCGTTGGCTCGCTGCTGGCCTCATGCTGGAACGACTATATTTTGCAACCGGAGCACACGTCATTACAGGATACCAACGATAACTTCCTCGCTAACATCCAGAAAGACGGGACCTACTCGGTGATCCCGCGCTCTGCCGGCGGCGAAATCACGCCGGAAGGGCTGATGGAAGTGGGCCGTATCGCCCGCGAATTTAACCTGTACACCAAAATTACCGGCTCCCAGCGTATCGGCCTGTTTGGCGCACAGAAAGACGACCTGCCGGAAATCTGGCGTCAGCTGATTGATGCAGGTTTCGAAACCGGTCACGCCTATGCCAAAGCCCTGCGCATGGCGAAAACCTGCGTTGGCAGCACCTGGTGCCGTTACGGCGTCGGCGACAGCGTCGGCTTCGGCGTCGAGCTGGAAAATCGCTACAAAGGCATTCGTACCCCGCACAAAATGAAATTCGGCGTTTCCGGCTGTACTCGCGAATGTGCGGAAGCCCAGGGTAAAGACGTGGGTATCATCGCCACCGAAAAAGGCTGGAACCTCTATGTGTGCGGTAACGGCGGGATGAAACCGCGCCATGCGGACCTGCTGGCGGCGGATCTCGATCGCGACACGCTGCTGCACTATCTCGACCGTTTTATGATGTTCTACATTCGCACCGCCGACAAGCTGACCCGCACGGCCTCCTGGCTGGAAAGCCTGGAAGGCGGCATCGACTACGTGCGCAGCGTCATCATCGACGACAAACTTGGCATTAATATGCAGCTTGAAGCGGAGATGGCCCGTCTGCGTGACGCGGTGATTTGCGAATGGACCGAGACGGTGAATACGCCGGCGGCGCAGGTTCGTTTCAAACACTTTATCAACAGCGACCAGCGCGACCCGAACGTTCAGGTTGTCCCGGAACGCGCACAGCATCGCCCGGCTACGCCGTATGAACGTATCCCGGTCACTCTGGTGGAGGAAACCGCATGAGCCAGTGGCACACTATCTGCAAACTCGATGACATCATCCCGGCAACCGGCGTCTGCGCATTAGCCGGATCGGAGCAGGTGGCGATTTTTCGTCCACGTGCCGACGACCAGGTGTTTGCCATCAGCAATATCGACCCGTTCTTTAACGCCAGCGTGCTGTCACGCGGTCTGATTGCCGAACATCAGCAGGAGCTGTGGGTGGCAAGTCCGCTGAAAAAACAGCGCTTTCGTCTGCGCGACGGGCTGTGCCTGGAAGATGAAAGCTATTCGGTAAAACATTTCGATACGCGCGTAAAAGAAGGCGCGGTTCAGATTCGGCTGTAACGCGTCCCCCCTCACCCCGGCTCTCTGTACCGGATCGGAACACAAGGACAACGCCGGGCTGTTCCCTCTCCCTCCGGGAGAGGGTTAGGGTGGCCTTCAGAATCATCAACATGTTTACCCGTGTGCGGCCAATGCTGTGGGTTACGCGTCTCCGGGCAGTGTTTATGGGCTTATGCTACGCCGCGCGCCGGACGTCCAGCGCCTGCCACATCGACCACGCAAGCAACCGTCAGCCAGTAAATAAGGAGACGACGTGGACTATTTGCCTATTTTTTGTCAGGTACGCGACCGTGCCTGTCTGCTCGTTGGCGGCGGCGACGTCGCTGAACGGAAAGCTCGACTACTGCTGGAAGCGGGCGCACGGCTTACCGTTAACGCGCTCGCTTTTGCGCCGCAGTTTGCGGTGTGGGAAAAAGCGGGCGTCCTCACCCTGGTGGAAGGCGAATTTGCCGGGTCGTTGCTGGATGAGTGCTGGCTGGCGGTTGCCGCGACCGATGACGCTGAGGTTAACCAGCGGGTCAGCGATGCCGCCGAAGCCCGACGCATTTTCTGTAACGTAGTGGATGCGCCGAAGCAGGCCAGTTTTATTATGCCGTCAATCATCGATCGCTCGCCGCTGATGGTAGCGGTTTCCTCCGGCGGCGCCTCGCCGGTGCTGGCGCGTCTGCTGCGCGAGAAGCTGGAATCGCTATTACCACAGCATCTGGGTCAGGTAGCGAAATACGCCGGACAGTTGCGTGCGCGGGTGAAAAAACAGTACGCCACCGTGAGCGAACGCCGTCGCTTCTGGGAAAAGCTGTTTGTGCACGATCGGCTGGCGCAGTCGCTGGCGAATCAGGATCGGCTGGCGATTGACGCCATTACCGGGCAACTGCTGAACGAACCGCTGGATCATCGCGGTGAAGTGGTACTGGTGGGCGCGGGTCCCGGCGATCCGGGGCTATTAACGCTGAAAGGATTACAACAGATCCAACAGGCAGATATCGTCGTCTATGACAGGCTGGTGTCTGACGAGATCATGAATCTGGTGCGCCGCGATGCCGACCGGATCTTCGTCGGTAAGCGTGCAGGCTACCACTGCGTGCCGCAGGAGGAAATTAACCAGATCCTGCTGCGTGAGGCGCAAAAAGGCAAACGCGTGGTGCGTCTCAAAGGCGGCGATCCGTTTATTTTCGGACGCGGTGGCGAAGAGCTGGAAACGCTGTGCCAGGCGAATATTCCCTTCTCCGTAGTACCAGGCATTACCGCCGCTTCCGGTTGCTCAGCCTATGCGGGTATCCCGCTGACCCATCGCGATTATGCGCAAAGCGTGCGGCTGATCACCGGACATCTGAAAACTGACCGTGAGCTGGACTGGAAAAACCTGGCGGCAGAAAAGCAGACGCTGGTCTTTTATATGGGTCTCAGTCAGGCATCGAATATCCAGGAAAACCTTATAAAATGCGGTATGTCTGGCGATATGCCAGTAGCGCTGGTCGAGAATGGCACCGCCATTAAACAGCGCGTGGTCAGCGGCGTACTCTCGCAATTAAGCTCGCTGGCGCAACAGGTTGAAAGCCCTTCACTGATTATTGTTGGCCGGGTCACGGAGCTGCGCAATAAGCTTAACTGGTTCTCACATCATTGATAAAAATGCTTAATGCCTCTTATTAGTTGAATTGATATATGTAATACCCGCTTTTGAGGTTTTCTTATGGGTCAGCGTTCCTGTTCATTGTCCCCGCTGTCAGTTTGCTTAGATTTACCGTCATGACCAGCATCCTAAAGGCCATGAACAAACCTCAAAATCCGCACTGACATATATATAACGAATTATATTTAATAAATATATAAATTTATATTTATAATTCACCACAGAAATAATAAAAAAAACTTTTACATACTATGTAATATTGTGTATAAAACCACTCGCTTTACTAAATTAATTTTTTTTATATTTAATATATGGATATTTAGTCTATGAACAAAACTCTCATTGCATTATCAATTGCAGCTTCGGCTATCGTATCCGCCTCATCTGCATTTGCTGCTGATGGCGGTCAACTGGATATTGCCGGGTTGGTTTCCGATGAAACCTGTAAACTGCTTGTAAATGATGGCACCGCAAGAGATGCATCAATTGTATTAAAAACAGCAACAGTGTCAGAGGTAACGGCAGCGGGTGAAGTGACGAACGCGGCAGTGGGTGCTAAAGCTGCACCTTTCAGCATCACTGTCGACTGTTCAGCACTGTCAGATGATGACATATCCGAAAACGCAAACCTGTCCATGGGTTCAACGTTCTTTAGCAATAGCAAGGGTACTTTGAATAATGATTCATCCATAGCTACCCCAGCAACAGGTACCAATATCGCTATTCACGAAGTCAGCGATACCGGGGCATATACACAAGTCCTCGTCAACAATCCGACAGACGTTCACACCAAAGAGTTTACAAGCAAGGTCGCTACTTATAACTTTATGGCCTCTTACGTCAAAGCGAATAGCACACAAGCTGTAGGTAGTGGTTATGTGAAAACCAATGCCGCTTACACTGTGTCATATAACTAATCGAAACGATGTAATGAATTACAGTGTTTCATAATAACTGTAATTAATATAAACAAGTAATAAACTAACGGGTTGAGGCTGATATTTCCCACAACCCGTTAGTTATGTTGCCCATGGAATGGCTAAATGATACTAAAAAAATATTCATTAACAGCATTGTTATCGGTAATTTTAGGGGGAATGTTTAGCCCTCTAACTTATGCTGACATTGTTCTGTCAGGAACAAGAATTATCTATAAAGCCGGCGCCGATGAAACGACTATTCGTATGGAAAACCGCGGTACCAGGCCACTGTTAGTACAGACATGGTTGGACACCGGTGATGATAATGCCGATCCCAGTACCATATCTGTACCATTTACTGCCACCCCTCCCGTATCACGCATTGAACCTACGCGCGGGCAAACAGTAAAAATCATGTATTCAGGCACCACCAGCCTTCCTGCCGACAGGGAATCTGTGTACTGGTTTAATGCCCTTGAAATCCCAGGTAAAGCTAAGGGAGAAGACGATAAAGGCAAAAATCTGCTTCAACTGGCGTTTCGGACTCGTATTAAGTTGTTTTATCGCCCGGAAGGTTTACCAGGCCGCGCAAGTGAAGCACCAGCAAAGATTACATGGCAACTACGCTCTAATAATAGTCAGGTCGTATTACATGCTGTAAATCCTACCCCCTACTACGTTTCATTCAGTTCAGCGAATGTCACTGTCAATGGGAAAAAATATACTGTTAAAGCCAGTATGGTTGCGCCCAAAAGTGATGCTGATTTCGCCGTTAATGGCCTGAGTCAGGTAAGTAAAGGTACGCTTGAATATCGGGCTATCAATGATTTTGGCGGTTCTATTGCAGGTAAGTCCTCTCTATAAGTGGGCAATGGTAAATAATGGGGCAATGATGGATCGATTATCAGTACATTTCAGAATGAAAATTCTGTGGCAGGCTATTAGTTGCTGCCTGTTGGCTTATTGTGCGCCAACCTGGGCTGAAGAAGCGATGGATTTTGACCCGTCATTTTTGATGGGAAAAAGCGCAACCAGTGTTGATTTAAGTCGCTATAGTGAAGGTAATGCCACTCTTCCAGGACATTACACCGTTGTCGTTTATCTTAATAGTAATCGGGCAAACAGCATTGCGCTTGATTTTTTTGAAACGGATAAAAAACATAGTGCGATTCCCTGTATATCCAGTGCAATGCTTACTCAACTACATATAAAGCAACCAGAAAAACTTGAGTCGAACGATGTGTTGTTGAAAAAGGAAACGGCGGCCCAGGACTGTCTGAACCTTCAGGCGATAATCCCACAATCGACGGTTCGTTACGATAATAGCGATCAGCGGCTGGATATCACCGTGCCTCAGGCCGCGCTGATGCAAACTTACAGCAACTATGTCGATCCCTCACTATGGGAAGATGGCGTAAATGCCGGACTGTTCTCCTATAACATGAACGGCTGGCATAGTGAAAACCAGAGCTATGATACGGATAGTTTTTACCTTGGTATGATGGCGGGGTTTAATCTGGGTAACTGGCATTTTCGCTCACAAGGGAACTATTCCTGGACAAAAAATGGTGAGAGCGATTTTCAATACCAAAACCGCTATTTACAACATGATATCGAATTCCTGCGTTCGCAACTGGTGGTAGGTGAAACCTATACCACAGGGGAAACGTTTGACTCGGTTAACCTGAGGGGGATTCGTATCTACAGTGAAGACCGTATGCTTCCGCCGGTGCTGGCAAGCTATGCGCCGATAATTCGCGGTATTGCGAATTCGAACGCTAAAGTGACCATCACACAAAATGGCTATAAGGTATATGAAACATCCGTTCCTCCAGGCCCGTTTACGATAGATGATATTACACCTTCCAGCTATGGCGCTGATTTAATAGTCACTATAGAAGAAGCCGATGGCTCAAAACGCACGTTCTCACAGCCTTTTTCTTCTGTCACACAGATGCTCCGTCCCGGGGTAGGCCGCTGGGATGCGGGGGTTGGTCAGGTGAATGATGACAATTTGCATGATAAACCGGGTCTTGCGCAGGGGACTTTTTATTATGGACTGACCAATACCTTTACAGGGTATGCAGGTTTGCAGGCGACGGATAATGGTTATTATGCTGGATTAGCCGGACTTGGCATGAATACGTCTCTGGGCGCATTTTCACTTGATGTCACTCACTCATCGACGGATATTCCGGGTGATAAAAATTACAATGGGCAAAGCTATCGTCTTTCCTGGAATAAATACTTCACACCTACGAATACCTCGCTCAATATTGCGGCATATCGTTACTCAACCAAGAACTATTTAGGGCTGAATGATGCCCTTACGTTGATTGATGAGGCTAAACATCCAGATAAAGATGACAATAATCAAGGGATGGCTAACTTTAGTCGGATGAAGAATCAGTTTAGTGTCAACATAAACCAGACGCTACAAGATGGAGAACAAAGTTATGGTTCATTTTACCTGACAGGTACATGGACTGATTACTGGGCTACTAACAATACCCAAAGTGACTATTCATTAGGGTATAGCAATGCGTTCTCCTGGGCCAGTTATAGTATAGGCGTGCAGCGAAGCTATGATGAAGACAATAAAAAAGATGATTCCATTTATCTGAGCCTGACCATTCCACTAGAAAACCTGTTTGGCGGCGAACGTAATAGCAGTGGTTTCCGTACACTCAATACCAGCGCCAACAGCGATCTGAATGGCAATCATCAAATGACGATGAGCACTAATGGTAATAGTGAGAATAACCTCTGGAACTATAGCCTAAATGCAGGCTACAACATGAACAAAGATGATAAAGATATTTCATCCATTGGTACTTTTGTTGGCTATGAGTCGCCCTGGGGAACGTTATCAGGCTCCGTGTCGGCCAGTAGCGATAACTCACGTCAATACTCGCTGAATACTGATGGTGGCTTTGTTCTACATCGCAACGGTTTAACATTTAGTAATGACAGTTTTAGCGCCTCAGATACGCTTGGCATTATTGATGCGCCCGGAGCGAAGGGGGCCCGTATAAACTATGGTAACAGTACCGTGAATCGTTTTGGCCAGGGAATAACAACTTCGCTATCTCCGTATCGGGAAAACACCATTTTCCTGGATATAAGTAAATTAGATAACGATATCGAACTGAAAAATACCAGCGCAACGACCGTACCTAAAATGGGCGCAGTGGTCACGAGCCGCTTTGATACTGACCAGGGCCGCTCTGCAATAATAAATGTTGTTCGCAGCGATAATCAGCCAATGCCTTTCGCCGCCAGCGTTTATGATACCAATGGCAACGCGTTGGGCGTTATTGGCCAGGGAAGCCAGGCCTTTGTTCGTGGGATTAATGAAAGTGGAGATCTACGAGTGGAATGGCTTAAAGACGGAAAAATCCAAAGTTGTCGTATTCACTATCAAATTCCAGCATCTCCTAAAATGCAGGGCAAATCGGTAGTGTTAAATACCGTACCCTGCCAGATGCCATAACGACGGAGGAAAGGAGATGAAGAAATACGCGCTGCTACCATTTCTTGTCGGATTATTGACCGTAAACTGCGTCGTATTCGCTCAGGAGATCAACGTAGACTTCACAGCAACAGTTGAAGAGACGACATGTTCAATGACGTTGACGGCGTTGAGCGGTACAAATATTACTGATAAAACAAACAACAGTTACGAGATGACAATGCCTCCTGTATCTATCAGTTCTATTGCCAATGCTTCGCCTGAGTCATAAGGTCATTTCAAACTACTGCCCAAAGAGTGTAATAACGTTCTTACCGGCTTATCTATGACAATGTCTGGTTCACTGGTTAATAATACGACCTATTTGATTGCCAATGACGAAGCCAGTGGAGCAACAAATGTGGGTCTTGCTCTTGAACGCAAAGATTCTTCCGGCCCATCGCTTAATTTTGATGGTTCAACTCCTGTCATCTGGAGTAACGATGAGAGAGAAAACGGACTGGATCTGACCGCAATAATCCGCAGTACAGGCGCTTCGGGGGGGATTACTCCCGGGGCATTCAAGGCTAAGGTAATTTTTACCTTTAATTATCAATAACAAGGGGATCAACATGAATAAGCAACACGCGATATTGATCACTTTGCTGACAATGCTTTGTCATTCACCGTCGGTGTGGGCCGCAAGCAGTACTCTGGATCTGACCGTTTCAACAACTGTCCAGCCAAGTACCTGTGAAGCATCACTTGCGGATACCAATAATACGCTAATTACAGCAGTAGATATTGGTGATGTCCTTCTGAGTGAGGTGGTTAATAAATCGAAATACAAGCCCTTTGTTATTCGTTTTTCTAAGTGCGAAGGTTTGTCGAGAAATACTGCTATCATCAAGCTGGAAAAGAGAACCGGTTGTGATGGACAATCGAACAATGGCGCTGGTTATCGCAATGCATTGTCAGGCGTCAATGCGGCGACGGGTGTATCTGCTGAAGTCTGGACGGAAAACAATGCGGGAGGGGCCTCTGCATCAGGCACCCAACTTGACTGTACAAACCCGCCAATCACTTACGTCGATGTCGAAGGCGCAAGTGGAACAAACTTTGTCAACTGGCCACTCAGTGCAAGAATGGTCATCGCAAAGGATAAAACAGCCTCTGATGCTGGTGCGGGTGAATTCTCTTCCCTGGCAACATTTACCATTCAGTACGAGTAATTTACTTATGGCGCACTTATATCGGATAGTCACTACTGTTATCATTTTTTTATTTCCCCTATATGCACAGGCAGATAATGATGTGGAGATCAAAGCCAACATTATTGTCGATAGCTGTCAAATTTCACTGAATAACAACAAGAGTGTAATTCTTGACTCGGTGGGTTATGATTATTTCGCTGATAATATCACTCCAGAAGATGATTATGCTGGGGGTGAGATGTTCTATGTCACAATCAATAATTGTCCGGGAAGTGACAGTAAAAACCCCAAAAAATTAACACTCAGCTTTACTCCTTTATCAGGGAGTTTATCACCATACTCCAATCAGATTTTTACCAATGATGATGAAACGGGTGCGCAAAATGTGGGGATTGTTATTTTTTCGGTACAGGATCCCAATAATCGTTTTAATGTACTAAAATCGGATGGTTCACCACAAAGTATTTATGCCGTTAGCAGCGCCGATGATCTCACAGAAAAAAATTATACATTTTATACTCGTATGCAGCGGGAAAATAATGCTCGTTCAGTTACGGGTGGCCCGGTTAGAACATCGGTATGGATATCGGCCTATTATGAATAAATTAGCACATAAAGAATTTACTGCCTGAAAGCAATAATGGAGAAAATATGTACAAATCAAAAGGAATGTGGCTCAGTTGCCTTCTGGTCATAATCTGTAGCTACCTATGTATTACCCCGGTTAGTATTGCTGGCAGTAAAACATTTGTTGCCGGGGATGATAGTGGGTCTAATGACGAATTAGGCCCTCGTGGTGATGGTCGCGCAAATCTGACATACGCCCTGGGCAGTGGCAGTTCTCTTGTTTTTTACAAGAATACGTCGCCAACGGCGACGCCAGCCAATGTTATACTCAAATATAATCAGATCGATACCGGTCACGATGTCGGAGGGAATGGCTTTGTTTATTGCACACTTCATAACAACGCCAGCGGGGAGAGAATGAAACTCACTCATTCAATGGTTCCTGCTAATAAAACTTATGGGGGACATCAACTGTTCAAAACCAATATTCAGGGACTGTATTATAATATTACGATCGCTAATTTTAGAACCTACCGGGCTTTAATTACTGCACCAGCAGGTATTACCTATATCGGCGACTCTGCGTATACAGAATTAACATTTAACGATAATGAAAACTTGTGTGATAGTAAACAAGACCCGTCCAGAAAAACCCCAAGATATCAAATATATGGCGGTATCACGGCTGATATTACAATTGAATTTTTTACGGATAATACTTTCTCAGCAACAACGGGTGAAACAATTGAATTGCTCAGTTCGTCGTCTGACTATCTTTTTAAATATCACACAGACGGTGCAGGAGTTGAAATACGCAACAGGTCCATATATGTTAAATTTAACATGGCCAACGTAAGCATTACAGAACCAACATGTTTTACCTCTATTGTTAGTGGAGATACCGTCGTAAATGGCAATGAAGTACAACTAGGGAATCATAGCCCTCAATCTATTTCAGATGGTCTCGCAGACGTGCCTTTCGCTATCGAGTTAAAAAACTGTATTCGAATTAGAGACATTGAAGTAAAGCTGAAAACAAATATTTCCGGGCGGGATGCTACCCTGCTAGGGAATACCCTAACGGATAGCACTGCGGCCGCAGGGGTTGGGGTACAGATTCAGGGTGAGGCAACAACTAAAAGTAGCAAAATGGTCATGAAACCTAATGATATCACCTCTGTTTATAAAGATTATGAGGACGAAATAGATACTTCCAATGGTATCTTTGGCGGTGGTGCAGAAGGTACGCCTACCAGCCAGACGCTCCATTTTCTGGCAACGTTGAAGCCCGATAGTAATATAGCCATCATACCGGGTAATTTTAAAGCCTCTGCCGTGTTCTCTGTCTCTTATCCATAATGGAATACCGGTGGCCTGCGGGCTACTGGTTAAACCAATAAAGGGTTGACGCCGGGGCCACCTCCGTAGTCTGACGTGGCTCTGTCAACGATATCGCCAAAGCGCCTGATGCGGACTTCTCTCCACGGACCTTTCAACGTCAACCATAATTCACCGACAGTATAAAGTCCTAATTAGGACTATTTCTTGTTAGCATTTATTGTTATGTTGTTAATGAAAAATGGATTTTCCATTTATTTCCTTGTTATATGCATATTGTCCCAAGAAGGATTTTGTTATGTTAAAAGTTGTAAAAATCGCTATTGTTGCTGGTGTTCTGGCAACGCTGACCGCTTGCACCGGCCATATCGAAAACAAAAAAAATAACTGTAGCTATGATTATTTACTGCACCCGGCAATTTCTATTTCTAAAATTATTGGTGGTTGCGGCCCGGCTGCAGCTCAGTAATATAAATACAGCCTCGTAAAAAACCGGGATATTCCCGGTTTTTTTATTATAATGACTGGCAACTCTCGCGTAATATCCGCATTACCGTTTCTTCGCCGCTTCGATTCGGATTGATACGGATCGTGTCATGCTCTGCCCCCGGATTTGCTTCCCGGAAAGTTCCAGAAAGCCGATAAAACAGCGGCGGGATCTCGTATTTAGATTCAGCACCAACCGGCCATGGTAATGCACCAAAACGCGGAGCGTTTTCCAGCACCTGGCTGGCGATAGGTTTCTGAAAAGTGACCAACAACACTTTAGACTGCGCATTGGCTATGACGGCATGTTTCACCTGCGGAATGCTCCCCTGATTCAGCATCAGGCACAGGCGTTCGGTTACGCCAGCCTGAACTGCATGCATCACCGGTGCCAAAACCATACCACGTAACACGTCCAGAGCCAGATGCCCCTGAATCTGGCTACCGCCGGAATACATTGCCGTACGAATACGTGCAATTGCCTTACCGTCTCCCACCACTACGCCCACGCCTTCCGGTCCAAATAGCTTGAAGCTGGAAAAGGTGGAAAGCGCTGCGCCATATTCGCAGCCGATTGCCGCAACTTTCATGACCGCATAGTTATCATCCGTCAGGACGGGAATGGCCTGCGCAGTCAGGCTTTTTACCACGTTGGCAAGATGATACCGATCCGCTGGTCGCTGCCGGGTGTGCTGCACCAGCGCGGCGTGTGGCCGGTAGTGAAGCGCGGCCTGCGCTAACGCCTGTGCATCATTAAAATCGACGCGTACCAGCTCAAGGCCCATCTGCTGAGCAATGACGCCCGTCGTCGGATAAATCGGCGCATCGTGAATTAAGAGTCTTCCACCGGCCGAAAGAAGCGCGGCAAGACCTGCGCGTATCGCTCCGGTTCCGGCCCCCTGCACCAGCACGGCCGCGTCAGTCTGGAAAAACGCCGCCAGTACGGCTTCAACGCGCTGCGTCACCTGGGGCTGGTTAAATCCTGTCGCCAGACCCAAATCTCCCCCACGCAGAAATTCTGCGCCGGGGAAATGACGGCAAATGGCGTCTACCAGTGCAAACTGCTTACACTGCGCTTCTGTAAGCGTAAGGCTTTGCAGCGGATACGTTTCCATGCACGCTTCCTCAGGCCGGGACAAACAGTCCGCACCAGTAAAGAATATTTAACACAATCCCGGTGATCAGCACTGCCACAACAGGCGACGCCATTTTTTGCACCGGACGGCCCAGCGATTCATTGAGAAAATAGAGCGCTGCTGCAATGGTAAAGCCGGTATAACCCGCCATTTTGATAGCAGCAAAAATGGAGCCTACCAGCAGCGCCATTTCCATCAGCATATTCATCGCATTACGGATATTGTCTGAAGCATTGCGTACAGAGGGATAGCGCCCCAGCCATTTGCCAATAGAGCGTAATAACAGAACTTCAGCGGAAATCACTATCGCACCAACGATAAACGCAACAAACGGATTGGCGATTAAATAGCCAGCGGCATACACAAAAGTGAAGCCCGCGACCGCATAAACGCCGGTTGCCAGCGCCGTTGTCGCGATCAGCGGAACAAATCCCAGGCCGCGCATAAATTCCGCCAGCGCCGCCTGATGGATCAGCGTCTGTGATTCGGTGGGATCCAGCCCGGCCGTATACGCCTTTTCCAGAGTAAAGATTGACACTTCAGAACCGGCAAATATTTTCATGCTGGCCACGACGGCAATCAGCCCGCCGACAATGGCAATAAACGGCAAATTTTTAATGATTCGCGAGGTTCGCTCTTCAAAAACCGATATGCCAGCGTCATCCTTTTCGCGCTCGCTGCGGGTACGGTGATCCTGCACAATTGCGATAGCCAGCAGCATGACCATCCCGACGAAAATCTCTATGGATTCCGGATTCAGGTGCGGGAAAAAGCGGACCACCAGCACGCGGGTCATCAGCACGACAACCGCTGCAAATAAGCTATTTTTCCAGCCAAACTGGTAAAAAATAGCCACCAGCGGAAAAAGCGCGAACGCCGATACGACCGGCGAACTGAGCTCACCCAGCGAGCCAAGCACATCGACCGGCAACGCGGTCAGTAAATGGTTTACCGGGATCAGGCAGGTGAGGATCAGCACGCCCCACACGGCACCCAGTCCGAACGCCAGCCAGCCGTTGATGGCCAGCACGCCCAGAATATCGGTGGGCAAAAATAGCAGCCAGCTGTTCAGGAGCCCCGTTTTCAGCGTAAAAGAGATCCCCACCGAGGCGACAAAACCAATGCTCAGACCAAAAGCGATACTGCCCGCTTCACGGCGGTTCATATTGCCTTCGATAAGCTGCGGCAGGATGGGGCGGATACCGTCATGAAATACCGCTGCCGATTTATGTGCCAGTAGCGCAGTCATACCGGTCAGACAGGCCACTATCAGAATCTGAATATAGAAATCCATTGCGGCGTCCCTATTTTAAGTGGGCGACCAGCATCGGTATCGCATGTTCGATATGTTCAACCGACAGACCAAAGGCAACTTTGCCCTCCGCAACCATTTTGGCAATCTGTTCGTCTTTTGCCTTAATGCCGGGTTTGGCAATCGTGCCGCTTTTGTTATAACCAATAACGGCAATGGCAATAGATAAGGCGGCTCCCGCGCCGGTATTGCACGCGCCAATGTAGTAATCCAGTTGCCCGGATTTCACCTTCATCGCCGCCTCCATATCGTTGTAAATAAAGATTTCAAAACAGCCCGGTGCGGCAGTTTCGATCGTTTTCTTTATAAGTTCGCGCTGTAAGCCAGCAACACCGATCTTTTTCATGGGAAATCCTTATTTAAAGAAGACAGAGGGAGTGTCACGTAACATCAAATCAACATCGGACTGGGTAAAACCCGCGTCCTGTAATAACGGGACGAATGTTGTCAGCAAATAATCAAAACCAGGGCCACCGTTGGCTTTCAAATGAGAACGGCGGGTAATATCCATGGAGAGCATTACATGATCGAGCAGGCCACGACGGGCGATCTCCTGCAGCATGGCGACGCGCTTCTCATCCGGGTAGTAGTTGTTTTTGCCGATGGTATCGAACTGGACGTAGGCGCCCTGATCGATCATGCGCAGGATATTGTCGAGATTGTCTTTCAGATCGCAGTGCCCAATCACTACCCGCGCGAGATCGACGCCGTATTTCTTCAGTAGCGCCAGCTGCTCCAGCCCCATGGTGCTGAATGAGGTATGTGTGGAAATGGGACGTCCCGTTTCCCGGTGCGCTATCGCGGCGGCGGCAAACATCTTCGCTTCGTCCGGGGTGATTACATCCACGCTTGAACCGATCTCTGCGATGATCCCGGCTTTGAGCCCGGTTCCCTCAATGCCGATCTCAATTTCGTTAATCATCTCCTGCGCCAGCACGTCTGCAGGAGTACTGGCCACGTGTGCTGGATAAAAATCATGCTGATAATAGCCGGTACACGCCATCACGTTCATGCCGGTATCGCGCATAATATCGAGCATAAACTGCGGGTTGCGACCCATGTACCGATTGGTCATCTCAATAATATTGCGTACGCCGAGGGCATAAAGCGTCTTCATTTCTCCGCAAATGAGATCGTACTGGTCCAGCCGACAGTCAATATTGTTTTTAAACGATGACAGATCGATATGCAGATGCTCATGGGCAAAGGTATATCCCGATGCATCAATGTATGAGAACTCAGACATGCTTGCCTCCAGCGGTCTTTGTACGAGGCTTCAGTAGTGAAAGAAATGAGGAGCCGTTCTGAGGGGCGGCGGCGGCAAAAAAATCACAGGCCGTGGCTCCAACGTCAGACAGCGTGGATCTTGCGCCAAGGCAAGCAGAGGCAATGCCGGGCTGCCAGACCAGCAGCGGAACCTTTTCCCTGGTATGTTTACTGTGACCAATAGTGGGATCGTTACCGTGATCCGCCATGACCACCAGGCAGTCTTCTGGTTGCATAGCCCGCATGAGCCGTTCCAGATTGTTGTCGACAAGTTCCAGCCGTTCGGCATAACGCGCGACATCCTGCGCATGACCGGCCAGATCGGTTTCCTGTATATTGGTGCAGATAAACACATCACCCGATGCCTGCATTTCTTTCAGGGTGATATCCATAATTCGCTGGGTATCAACCAGGTTTTGATAGCTCACGCCATAAGGATTGCTGGCGATATCGGCGACTTTCCCTACCAGTACGGTTTTGATCCCCGCGTCATGTAATTTTTGCGGCACCTGAACGCTGGCATCCACGCCATAGCCCATATGCACCACCTGAAAATCATGCTGGTAAACGCCAGAACGTGGTGCGTTAATACCGATATAAACACCCTCTTTCTCTTCAGCAGCATTGCGAAGTTGTTGACTGCTTTCCAGACGTCCGCCAAACGCGATCACCCGTCCAACCTGAACGCAGTGCCGGACCACCTCACCGATGGCGCGAACCTCATCAAACGTAATCGCATTAAGATTGGCGCTAACGTTAAAGACCTGGCCGAGGTCAGCCTCAAGATTATCGCCAATTGCTACCGCTCCGTTCACCCACAGGTATTGCAGAGTGCTGCCAATACGTTCAACCTGCCATCCACGAATCATTAGTGCTTGTTCAATCTCATCAATCACCTCTGAAAAAGGCATGGTTAACGGCGATTGCGGTCGGGTGCCGAGGATCTCCTGATGTCCCATAAAAGTATCCCCTCCTTCATGTTGCAGGTCTGCCGTGCCATACACCGCGCCTGCTGAGCGCTTCAGCGTACCTGCCGTAAAGCCGAGCGCGTTAATCAGCCCAAGCTTTTCCAGCACCGGTAAACGCAGTTGCGGAAGGTGCTGTAAAATATGTCCACAGGTGTTTGCGCCGCGATCCTGCGGCCTGACCCGCGGCACGTCGTCCATCGCCCCGACACCAAAACTATCAATCACTACCACCACAAATTTACTCATGCACACCTCCGGAAACGGGATTGCCGAGACTGTCATACAGCGCAGCGAGGACCGGCTTGCCGCTATGGATACCGGTGACCAGCGCCACATCGCTGCGGGTTACAAAAATTTGGGTGCGATAGCACATCACCACCGGGCTGCCGACCGGAAACTCCTCTGCCAGGGGGAGGTGGTAATCAATACTGCTTTCATCAACGGGTAACAGACGCGTCGCAACCTCGTGACAGCTATTCGCCGGGTAGACCAGCGCATTTTGCAGATGTCCCCGGCGATAGTAGCCGCCACCGAAGCAGTAACTGTTGCCGCGAAAATGATGAGACACTTCAGTGAGATACAGCATGGCAATCTGTTCAGGCTGATCTCCGTACTGATTCGCGGGAATGGTGCCCGTCAGCGCATGGCCCGGTTCGGCATGCGTAACGCCGTACTCGGCCAGCAGCGCCAGCGTGCTACAGCTTGAGGCTGATGGCGCGTTAATCTGCGTGATTGTCATGCCCTGAGCAGCAAGGCGATCCCGCGCCTGAAGCAGCGTGTGCAGATTGGGCGTAGGCAATGTCTGGCGGGTATCATCATCCCAGAGCAAACAGGGGAAGTGCGTGAGGCCAACGAGTTGCACCCCTGCCAGCGTTTTTATTACCTCAACAACTTTATCGAGTTCAGCCAGGGAAAACCCCGCCTCCTGCCCCGGGTAGAGCCTGTCATGTTCAGCGAAGACCTTGAGCATAATCGGCTGTACATAATGATTACGCCTGGCGGCAGCGGAGATGGCCTTAATCTTTTCCAGTGAAAAAACAGTGATGATATCGGTTGAGGCCATGACATTTTGATCCATCTGGCTTTGCGGTATCTGCACCAGATGCCCCACGTGGGATACCGCAACCCCGGCGTTGCGCAAAGTTCGTGCTTCTTTGAAATCTACCGCTACCGCACCATGAAAACCCAGCGCAATAAGTTTGTTAGCTAACCACGGGTTGCGGCCAAGCTGCTTGGTCATCAGATAAAGTGTGATGCCGTAACGCCCGGCTACGTCCAGCAGACGACGACCGTTTTCCATTACCTGATCGACATCAATAACCCAGGTATCCGGGAGTATCGTCCCCTGCTGCCACAGCGTTCGCGCGGCCTGTATCAGCGCTGGATTTTGTGCCTTGAGTGCTTTAATAAACATATCCTTGCCTCTCGACGACCCGTTGGTGAAAACGTTTTAAATAATCATTTTTTTGAATATTTAACGCGGAAGCGTGAGCCCGCACTTTATCCGCTACGCTCTTGATACCATCCACAGACTGTATAGGTTTGCCAGCAAATACCCTTCTTCATTCGGATGCAGGCGGACATCAAACGGAGCCAGCAGCGACTGATGAATCGTTAATAACTGCGCATAAGCGTCCGAACACTGGATCTCCGCCATGAGTTCATCATCCAGCGGACTAATAACCTCTTCGCGGCGGCTGCGCATCAATGCGCTGGCCATGTGAGTGATGGCCATTTCGCCCTGTTCATTACGCACCGGCAAAGCCCATACGGTTTCCAGTTGCCCCAATACATCCAGCATGCCATCGCAAATATCCTTATCAATAACCCCCGCCTCGCACAGCAGACTTAACCGCTCCTCCATAGGATCTCCTAATAACTCGGCTCTGCCTGACCATTAAGCACACGCTGCTGGTGGTCAAGGAGCGCATGTTTATCCACTACTGTACGCAGTAACTGCTGGATTGGGACGTCATCGCTACGGGTAAGAACCACCGCTTCTGATGCCTGTATAAAACGCAAATCACCCGTAAGGGGTTTCGCCACCAGTCCATGAGATGCCAGATCAGCTGCATTGGCTACGTTCCAGATCGCAGCGTCAATATCGCCCCGCGCAATGTGACTCAGGCAGTCGTGATACGGCACATCAAGCCGTTCAACCTGCTGATGACCGAAACAAATGTCGGTCATAATGCGCTGGTCCGCAGAACGAGGGTCCAGTCCCACTCGCTGAATTTGCTGGCTATCGGCACGGCAAATCAACGTGTGTTCTCCAACGTAGGTATGCGCTCCCAGTTCCAGCGCCATGCACACATCGCCGCTATCAACGTAACTTTGTGCCGCCAGCCGGGATACTACCGCCAGGTCATACACACCGTTTAGCAGACACTCAACGCGCACATCCGAGCCGCGCATATGTGCATAGTAAAACGGGATGCCGTCGAACTGCGCCTTCAGGCCGCTGGCCAGACCCTCATATAGCCTGGTGTACGGCAGCGGCATTGCACACACTACATTGCCAATGTCTGCAAACGCCAATAGGGCTTTGTTATCCATACTGACGAGATAGCTACCGTTACGTCCGCGCCGCGCTACGGTAACAGCGCTGGCCTTTTCCAGGGTCTTTAGCGCTGCCTGAATGAGTCCAACGGAAAACTGACATTCTGTTGCCAGTTCATCGATAGTTTTCAGTCGGTTACCGCACTTTTCTCCCAGCAGATAACGCGCCAGCGTGGCTTGGGCAAGGCCCTCTTTCTTAATAAAGCTACGGCTCATTTTTAATCTTCAGTTTATTGAATACTTTTATCTTCATAAAAATGAATACAAATGGCAAACAGGAAAAGGTCAAAAAGCGAAGAGGATCACAGAACAGAGGTAACGTAAAAAACAGGTCATTCTCGCCCTCTCCCTGAGGAAGAGGGCGAAGATAGTATTACGGCTTCGCCACAAACCCGATGGCTTCATACACCTTTTTCAGGGTCTCGGACGCGCGCGCGCTGGCTTTTTCCGCGCCCTCTTTCATGATTTTTTGCAGGAAGGCCTCGTCGTTGCGGAAACGATGAAAACGTTCCTGCAATTCGGTCAGCATTCCGGATACCGCGTCTGCCACTTCACCTTTCAGATGACCATACATCTTGCCTTCAAAATGCTGCTCCAGCTCAGCGATGCTCTGACCGGTTACGCCGGAAAGGATATCCAGCAGGTTAGACACCCCTGCTTTATTCTGCACATCGTAACGAACCACCGGCGGCTCGTCGGAATCGGTAACCGCACGTTTGATCTTCTTCACCACCGACTTCGGATCTTCCAGCAGGCCGATCACGTTATTGCGGTTATCGTCCGACTTGGACATTTTCTTCGTTGGATCGAGCAGCGACATTACGCGCGCGCCGGATTTCGGAATAAACGGCTCTGGCACCTTAAACACCTCGCCGTAAAGCGCGTTGAAACGGGAGGCGATATCACGGCTCAGCTCCAGATGCTGCTTCTGATCTTCGCCGACCGGCACCTGATTGGTCTGATAGAGCAGAATATCCGCTGCCATCAATACCGGATAATCAAACAGACCGGCGTTAATGTTTTCCGCATAGCGGGCAGATTTATCTTTAAACTGCGTCATCCGGCTCAGTTCGCCGAAGTAGGTATAGCAGTTCAGCGCCCAGCCGAGCTGGGCGTGTTCAGTAACGTGAGACTGAACGAAAATGGTGCTTTTTTCCGGATCGATACCACACGCCAGGTATAGCGCCAGCGTATCCAGCGTGGCTTTACGCAGCTTTTCAGGATCCTGACGCGCGGTAATAGCATGAAGGTCAACGATGCAATAAATGCAGTGATAATCATCCTGCATGTTTACCCACTGACGCAGCGCACCCATGTAATTACCAATGGTCAATTCACCTGAGGGCTGTGCGCCACTAAAGACGATGGGCTTAGTCATTTTTTAATTCCTGGTTTTCACTGTGCAAAAGCCCGAGTGCGGGCAGAAGTTCATTGAAGCGATCGAAAATATAGTCTGGATTACTTAACGTAATCGCTTCGCCATAGTTATAGCCGTAGGTTAATCCTACGGAGCAGCAGCCCGCCGCAGCGGCGGCCTGAATATCATTGCGCGAATCGCCGACAAAAAGCAGGGCTTGCGGCGCGATCCCCAGCCGACTGGCGACCAGCAGCAGAGGTTCCGGATGCGGTTTTTTATTCTGTACATCATCACCGCCAATCACCACGGTAAAATATTTGGCGATATCCAGCGCGTCCAGCAACGGCGCAACAAATGGCGTCGGCTTATTGGTTACCAGCGCCAGCGGCAATCCTTTTGCATGCAGCGCGCCTAACGTGTCGGCGACGTCGGGAAACAGAAAACTGCCCTCTTCGGCAAACTGCGCGTAATAGCGATCGAACAACTTGCGCAGAATACGCCCCTGCTCTTCCTGTGGAATGTCACCGTCCTCAACAGGGGGCTTGCCCGAGGCAGCACGCTGGATGGCGCGCTCCTGACGAGCCCAGGTCAACGCTCGCTCCATCAGCACGTCCGCGCCGTTGCCGATCCACGTCACCACGCGTGCTTCACCGGCCTGTGGCAGTTCCAGCGCATACAGGGCGCTATCAACGGCAGAGGTCAGACCCGGCGCGCTGTCGACCAGCGTACCATCAAGATCGAAGGCGATACCCTCAATGGTTTTGAGCTTATCCATGACTTACCTTCGCCAGTTCGCGGCGCATTTCATCAATAACCTGCTTGTAATCCGGCTTGTCAAAAATGGCAGAACCGGCCACGAACATATCCGCGCCCGCCGCCGCGATCTCGGCGATATTGTTAACCTTCACCCCGCCGTCCACTTCAAGGCGGATGTCGAAGCCGGAAGCATCAATACGGCGGCGCACTTCACGTAGCTTATCCAGCGTGTGCGGAATGAACGATTGACCGCCGAAGCCTGGGTTAACCGACATCAGCAGGATCACATCCAGCTTATCCATGACGTAATCGAGATAGCTTAGGGAGGTTGCCGGGTTAAACACCAGGCCTGCCTTACAGCCGTGCTCTTTGATCAGTTGCAGGGTGCGATCCACATGCTCGGATGCTTCGGGGTGGAAGGTAATAATGCTGGCACCGGCCGCTGCGAAATCGGGAACCAGGCGATCGACCGGTTTGACCATCAGATGAACGTCAATTGGCGCGGTAATACCGTAGTCGCGTAATGACTTCAGTACCATCGGCCCGATAGTCAGGTTAGGTACGTAGTGGTTATCCATCACATCGAAATGAACAACATCCGCACCTGCCGCCAGCGCTTTTTCCGTGTCCTCACCCAGGCGGGCAAAATCCGCTGACAGAATCGAAGGGGCAATTAAGTACTGGCTCATCTGCATCTCCTTGAAATTTATTTGATGTCAGGTAAAACGAGCTCTGGATGATACAGAGCCAGCAGTTCGTTCACCTTCTTACGTGTTCCGCCGTTGCTGCTAATACTACGGCGTACTTTAATAACATTGGTTCTGGCCGCTAATTTATACCATTCACGCGTTAACGCCGTATCGTGGTTAGAGATCAGCACCGGGATCTGATTACTGACCAGCCCTTCTGCCAGCTGTGCCAGATGGGCCTGCTGTTCCAGACTAAAACTGTTGGTATGGTAAGCGGTAAAATTTGCCGTGGTGGAAAGCGGCGCATACGGCGGATCGCAATACACTACCGAGCCATTGTTGGCACGCGCCATGCTGTCTGCATAGGTTTCACAGAAGAAAAAGGCGTTTTGCGCCTTCTCGGCAAAGTGATAAAGCTCTGCTTCCGGAAAGTAAGGCTTTTTATAGCGGCCAAAAGGAACATTAAATTCGCCGCGCAGGTTATAGCGGCACAGACCGTTATAGCCGTGACGGTTCAGATACAAAAACAGTACCGCCCGACGAAAAGGCTCCTGACTCTGATTAAATTCATCCCGTAGCTGGTAATACCGCTCTGCCACGTTGGTAGCAGGCGTGAACATCTCGCGCGACGCCGCCACATACTCTTCGGTTTGCGATTTAACGATGTTGTACAGGCT
Source organism: Superficieibacter sp. HKU1 (assembly GCF_029319185.1). Classification (NCBI taxonomy): domain Bacteria; kingdom Pseudomonadati; phylum Pseudomonadota; class Gammaproteobacteria; order Enterobacterales; family Enterobacteriaceae; genus Superficieibacter; species Superficieibacter sp. HKU1. Next base: position 445,334 of record NZ_CP119754.1, on the reverse strand, counting down.
TATCAGGTCGCTGTTGATATCCGCGAGGATATAACGAGAAAAGTCGGTGTTTAAAAACACCGACCCTGCACCCACGAAGGGTTCAATCAGGCATTCACCCTGCGGCAAATGCTTTTTGATATCGTCGAGCAGGGAGAACTTCCCCCCTGCCCATTTCAGAAAAGCGCGATTCTTTTTCATGCTGGCTGATTACATTTTCTCCGGCTGTGGAGAACGCTCCGACAGCATATTGCGCTTTGTCTATGCCCAACCATTACTTCAGATCGGCCTGAACCTGATGCAGTGGTTTTGCCCACGGGTTTTTCGCCTGGACATCAGCAGGCAGCGTAGTGACGGCACGTTTAGCATCATCTTTCGACGCATATACCCCGCTGACCAACACATACCAGGGCTGCCCGTTACGGGTAGTCTGATATACCACGTAATTTTTCAGGTTTTCTTTCTTCGCCCAACCGTTCAGGTTGTCGTAGCTGGAAGAACTGCTGAGCTGCAAGGTGTAGTGGCTGGACGGCGCAGACTTCAGTGCACCCACGTTACCCGCCGATTTAGCCTCTGTCGTGGCGGCTGGCGCAGTGGTCGTCGACGCGGTGGCGGTCGGCGCTTTTGCTGCCGGAGCAGTCGTCGTGGCCGCGGCCTTCGGTTCAGCCGTGGTTGCCGCTGGCGCTTTTACCGGTGCACTTGCGGTGGCGGCTGGCGCTTTCACCGGTGCAGTCGGGGTTTCGGTGCGTTTCGGTTGAGTAACCGGTTTTGGCTCGGTAACCGTTTGTTTTGCCGTTTGCTGCGGCTTACTTTGCGGTTTCGGCTCGATCACCGCCTGCTTACGTTCAGGGCGCGTGGTGGTGTTATGACGTTCAGCCGTTTCGCCAGTGGTGGCCTGACGTGGAGCATTGCCATTACGCACGGCAGCTACGGTCGCCGGTTCCGTCGGCAGCGTCGAATTCACTGCGGTATCAACCTGACCCTGCTGCTGAGTCAATGCGTTGTTCAGATCGCCCTGAACCTCGACACGCTGCTGACTATCAGGCGTGGCCGTGGGTTGGCCTTCCGTTGGTGTAGAGGAAATAGGCGGTAAAGAGACGTCCTGAGAAGCCGTATCTGCCGTCTGGTTTGTGGCAGGCTGAGTCGTGTTTTGCTGATCGCCAGAGAGCGAGATGTCTTTCTCTGCGGTAGTGGACGGCTCATTCTTCGACGGCGATTTTAGTGCGGAACCAATGCCGGCAATCAGCAGCAGTAGCACCACAATGCCAACGCCCATCATAATATACTGACGGGAAGCAGGCTTACGCGCCGGCGCTTTCTTACGCTTGCGCGGACGACGTTCTACCGGCTCTTCTTCATCGAAAGCCTCGTCATCTGCCTCATATTCTTCTTCTTCACGCGCTCTGCGCGTTGCACGCGTAGAACGCGGTTCATCGGCATCCAGCTCTACGTCGTCAAAATTGATCTGCGGATCGTTATCACGATCGGAAGCCTGCCGAGAACGACCAGTACGACGATCGCTGGGATCGGGTTTCAGCTCGTCTTCTGGTTTGAATTCATCCATTTAACACCCCACTAAAAGGCTTATGCCCACTACGATTGCACATCGCCCGACGTTAAAACGCCACGTAAAAACGTGGCAGACACTTCTTATTTATTACACCCGCTGACAATCAGCAATGGCACTTAATACGATATCATGCTCTACGCCGCCGCGAACTTCACTCTTGCCAATACCGAGCGGCAGTACCAGACGCATCTTGCCGGCCAGCACTTTTTTGTCACGCAGCATATGCGGCAAATACGCGTCGGCAGACATCTCTTGCGGTCCGTGGACCGGCAGGCCAGCCCGCTCCAGCAGAGTGATAATACGCTGCGTATCCTGCGCTGCAAACTGTCCCAGACGTTCAGCGGTTTTTGCGGCCATGACCATACCCGCAGAGACCGCTTCACCATGCAGCCAGTTACCGTAACCCATCTCGGCTTCAATAGCATGACCAAATGTGTGTCCAAGATTGAGCAGCGCACGCAATCCCGTCTCGCGCTCGTCGGCAGCGACAACCTCTGCTTTGATTTCACAGCAGCGGCGGATGCAGTACGCCATCGCTTTTTCGTCAAGCGCCAGCAGCGCATCAATATTATTTTCCAGCCAGCGGAAGAAGTCGCCATCAAGAATGATGCCGTATTTAATGACTTCAGCCAGCCCGGAAGAGAGTTCACGTTTCGGCAGGGTTTTCAGACAGTCGAGATCGACAACCACAGAGGCAGGTTGCCAGAAAGCGCCAATCATATTTTTGCCGAGAGGATGATTTACCGCCGTTTTGCCTCCGACTGAGGAGTCAACCTGCGACAGTAACGTGGTAGGAACCTGAATAAAACGCACGCCACGCTGGTAGCTGGCGGCGGCAAAACCGGTTAGATCGCCTACAACACCGCCGCCAAGGGCGACCAGCGTCGTATCGCGACCGTGCGGTTTTTGCAGTAGCGCAGTAAAGACCGTGTCCATCACCGCGAGGCTTTTATACTGCTCGCCGTCGGGAAGGATCACGCTATCGACATTAACCCCCGCCTGCTGAAGGACCGTCGTTACCTTGTCCATCCAGAGCGGAGCCAGCGTTTCATTGGTGACCAGCATGACCTGATCGCCTGATTTAAGCGGCAAGAAGGAAGCTGGATCGTTAAACAAACCAGCCGCGATGGTAATCGGGTAACTACGTTCCCCGAGAGTAACAGTAAGCCTCTCCATAACGCGACGTCTACCTTAGTTGCTTATACTCGCTGGCCTGTGCATTAAGCCAGAATCAATTGCTTTCCAGCATATGAATAATCTGGTTTGCGACGACTTTAGCGCTCTGGTCGTCAGTGCGAATGGTAACATCAGCAATCTCTTCGTACAGCGGATTACGTTCATTCGCCAGGGCTTCCAGAACCTCACGCGGTGGCGTCTCTACCTGTAACAGGGGACGTTTTTTGTCACGCTGTGTACGGGCAAGCTGCTTTTCAATCGTGGTTTCAAGATACACCACAACTCCGCGAGCGGAGAGACGATTGCGCGTTTCACGTGATTTTACAGAGCCGCCGCCGGTTGCCAGCACAATGCCCTGTTTTTCCGTCAATTCATTGATGACTTTTTCTTCGCGATCGCGGAAACCTTCTTCACCTTCAACGTCGAAGACCCAACCTACATCAGCACCAGTGCGTTTCTCGATCTCCTGGTCTGAGTCGTAAAATTCCATATTAAGCTGTTGAGCTAACTGACGCCCAATAGTGCTTTTGCCGGCACCCATAGGCCCAACCAGAAAGATATTGCGTTTCTCTGCCATTTTTTCGGTACTACTAAGACTATTCGTTAATGATAAACCTGCTTTGCAGACTTCCAGCGGTGCAGGAAATGAACTGAAACCTCTTATGCGATAGAGCGAGAGTCAGACTAAAAATTATCTCAATACTCTGACGGGTTTGGCAACTGAATAAATTACCCTTGTTCGGCAACCATCGCCCTGACCCGCGCCGTGAGACTGACTCTCAAATCGGTACTCCTTGTATGCTAAATCCTCCCTCACGTCAAACGCCTGACGTGGATTTAACACAAAAGTGTCATAACCAAAAATGGCATTCAGGCTCCGGGAACCAGACGTGGAGTGATAAATACTACCAGTTCACGACGCTCATTGTCTTTTCCATCGTGACGAAAAAGTTGCCCTACCCAGGGAATGTCGCCAAGCACCGGGATGCTGTCACGAGCAGATTTGTTTTTTTGCGAGAAAATGCCGCCGAGCGCCAGCGTTTCTCCGCTTTTCACTTCTACCTGCGTTTCAATTTCCTGTTTATCAATTGTCAGTACTTCGCCATCGGCCTGTTGTAGCACCTGCCCCGGCATATCCTGGCTGATCCGCAGCTTAAGACGGATCCGGCCCTGTTGCAGGACCGTTGGCGTGACCTCCATCCCCAGCACGGCTTCCTTAAATTCCACAGAGGTCGCGCCGCTCTCACCGCTGGAAACCTGATAAGGGATCTCGCTCCCCTGTTTAATACTGGCAGGCTGAAGATGTGAGGCCAGAAGACGCGGACTGGCAATAATATCCAGCTGCTGCTTTTGCTCCAGCGCCGAAAGCTCGAGCTCCAGCAACCGTCCGTTGATCCGCCCGATGTTAAATCCGGCACGTGTAGAAGCCGCACTGACCGATAAATCGCTGCCGAGGGTGGTGATTTTACCTGCACCAGGAGGTTGCGTGGCGTCAGCCAGACTCCATTTTACGCCCAGCTCACGCAGGCTTTTTTCATTGATAGTAACAATATGCGCAGCCAGTTCGACCTGGCCGACCGGTAAATCCATTTCCGCGACCCAACGCTGAAGCACATCCAGATTCGTTTTATCATCACGCAATAATAGCCGGTTCATTCGTTTGTCGACGGTCATCGTTCCTCGTGAGCTCAGAAGTTTTGCCCCGGCTTTCGCCAGTTCTTCTGCATCGGCATATTGCAACGTAATGCTCTGACCACTGAGCGGCAGGTTCTGCTGCTGCCTGAGACGATCCGCTTCCTGCTGTGCAAGTCGCGCCGTTTGCCAGGACTGCGAATGCACATGCATCACCGTTCCCTCCTGGCGCAGGACCAGACCGGCGCTGTTAAGCACCGTTTGCAGTGCCTGCTTCCAGGGAACGTTAACCAGATGCAGCGACAGCGTGCCGGTGACGTCGGGGGCAATGACAAGGTTTTGCTGCTCTACATCAGCCAGCGTCTGTAATACCTGCGCAACAGGCACATCATCCACCACCAGCGAGACCGGCTGCGTTTTTTGCGCCCATGCCAGCGGCATTAACATCAGCAGCAGAATGCTTATCCCTGTTTTCATGTTTTTTTCCTTCCCGTGACCATGACCAGCGCGCGGGATCGCATCCCGCGCCGGTTTCAATCTCGACTACCTGCGAGGTGAGCTGTACGACTCGCCAGCCCGCAGGCAACTGACTGCCCGCTTCCACCCGCCACCATTTCCCCTGCGCATCGCGTACGATGCCAATCCGTCTGGGAGGACGCTCGATGGTTCCCTGGTAGCGCCATTGCTCAAGCTGCGCCGTCTGGCAGCGATCTTCCGCTGGCTGAAAAGGATCGCGCATGCCAACGACCACCGGCAGGGTGATGAGCAGCAGGATCCCGCGTTTAACGCGCATCGTTTGGTTCCAGCTGCAACGTGAAGCGTAACCTCCCGGCGACAGGTTCCAGCGCAAACGCGGTGACCGTCATATCCTGCTGCGCCAGCAGGCTGAAAATGCCGGGCACTGGCTGCCATGAGGTATCCAGCACCAGCGTGCCTCCCTTCGATACAGGCTGCCAGCTCACCAGCCGGGTGTCTGGCATCTGAAAGTCGAGAGGCGAAAATGGAGACGCGAGTGCGTGGTTATCGATCCGCGCGTCATCTGACGTTTTCATCAGCAGAACTTCACGCCAGCGCGTTGTCAGATGCTGGCGCTGGAGCGCGATTTGGGCCGCTTCAGTCGATATTTGCAGCCGTTGCGGATGGAGCCAACGCCACCAGCCCAGGACTGCCAGCATAAGCGTAAAAAGGAGCCAGCACAGACCGCGTCCTGTTGAGGAAAGCGCATACCAGCGTTCAGGGTTGAACGTCATCGTTACTCTCCCGAATAAACTGATAGTTAAACTCCCAGCGCCCCTGTTCATCGCGCCCGGTTTTACCCGGCGTGCCTGCGTGAAAGCCGGGTAACGCTTGCAGGGTGTCATTCACAGCCCTTAGCGCCGCAAAGGTATTCGCGCGGCCCGTCAACGTCAGTACCTTTTGCTGAACGTTGAGGTGGGTGAGCCATGCCTGCGCAGGCAGATGCAAAGCAATATCGGATAGCGTCTGCTGCCAGCGTTGCGTCACGGCACGTTGTTCCTGACGCGCGAGATCTTGCGCCTGCACGGCCTGGCGCGCCTGCAACTGCGTCTGACGCTGGGCCAGCGCAGCGATTAGCGCATGGTCCGCCTGCTGCCACAGACGCTGTGCGCTACCGGCCGCGCCGGTGTCGATACGCAGGACGAGAACTGCCGCGGCGACGTTGAGAACAGAGCCTGCGCAACATAGCCCCCAGAAATTCAGGCACTGCTGACGGCGGATTTGCCGCCAGGGTAAAAAATTGACGAATGTCGACATGGCTACCGCTCCCCTAATGCCAGCGCCAGCGCAATGGCAAAGCGATCGCCACAGGTGGGCAGCGGCGGTTGCTGGTAACGTATTGTGCTCCACGGATCGAGATGCGGGGTCGTCATGGCCTGCGAGGTACACTGCACCAGTTGCTCAGTCTTACACGCCAGATGGTTAGCGAGATGGGCAGGCGAAGGTGCTTCGTGGAAGTTACAGCCTCCCCAGTTATGACGCGTGGCCCACAACCATTGATTGTCATGACACCAGGCAAGACACTGCGCTTCGGCGCTCAACCACGGCAGAAAACGTTGTAGCGCACAGGCATCCGGCGTAATTGCCGTCAAATTTAACCGCAGCATTTTCGCCAGCAGGGACAGACTCCCGACATCCTGCTGCCGGGCGGCGGTAACGCTATAAAGGTTCTCCTGCTCGTGCTCAAGATAGTCAAAACAGAGCGCTTCAGGCTCCATATCCAGCGACTGCGCCATCGAATGCGTAATCCACTCCGCCTGCTCGCCCTCACGCAGCACCAGCGCCGGTCTGGGAAGCGCTTTTTGCAGCGTTCTGGCGGCAGGAAATGCCATGCGAATACAGTGCTGAATCGGCAGTTCCCGTCGCCAGTCGCGTAACGCATCAGCCAGCGCCTCCAGCTGCACGATTTGCCCCTGCTGCACGATGCCGGAAACCAGTGGGATCTGCCACCAGCGGCGCAGCGACCAGCGCGAACGCGTGTGCTCAAGCGCAATGATAACCACCTGATCCTGCTGAATATGTAAGCCAGTCTGCCAGAGTCGAAATGCCATAAAAAACGATCTCCTTATCCATCGTCAAATGACGGCTATATCAATGCATCTGGCTTGCCTTTATACTACCGCGCGGTTGTTTATAAACTGCCCAGACCAAACTAAATGGGAAATCTCCGGTGAAGTTCGTAAAGTATTTATTCATCCTTGCAGTTTTTTGCATTCTGCTGGGAGCAGGCTCGATTTATGGCCTTTATAAATTTGTTGAGCCACAGTTGCCCGACGTCGCGACGCTCAAAGATGTGCGCCTGCAAATTCCAATGCAGATTTACAGCGCCGATGGCGAATTGATGGCCCAGTACGGCGAAAAACGGCGTATCCCGGTCACACTCGCCCAGATGCCGCCGGAAATGGTGAAAGCCTTTATCGCGACCGAAGATAGCCGTTTCTACGAGCATCACGGCGTCGATCCGGTGGGGATCTTCCGTGCCGCCAGCGTGGCGCTTTTTTCCGGTCACGCAACGCAGGGTGCCAGTACCATTACCCAGCAGTTAGCGCGTAACTTCTTCCTGAGTCCTGAACGCACCCTGATGCGTAAAATCAAGGAAGTGTTCCTTGCGATCCGCATTGAGCAGTTAATGAGTAAAGATGAGATCCTCGAACTTTATCTGAACAAAATTTACCTGGGTTATCGGGCCTACGGTGTGGGTGCTGCCGCGCAGGTCTATTTCGGTAAAACCGTCGATCAGCTGACATTAAGCGAGATGGCAACCATTGCCGGTTTGCCAAAAGCGCCTTCGACGTTTAACCCGCTTTATTCACTGGATCGGGCAACTTCACGGCGTAATGTCGTGTTATCGCGTATGTTGAGCGAAGGCTATATCACGCAGGACCAGTTTACTCAGGCCCGCAGCGAGACCATTGACGCTAATTATCACGCCCCGGAGATCGCCTTTTCCGCGCCGTATCTGACGGAACTGGTACGTCAGGAGATGGTCACCCGCTACGGTGAGAAAGCCTATGAAGACGGTTATCGCGTTTACACCACCATCAGCCGTAAAAATCAGCAGGCCGCGCAGAATGCCGTGCGCAATAACGTGCTGGATTACGATATGCGTCACGGTTATCGCGGCCCGGCAAACGTGCTGTGGAAAGTGGGCGAAGCCGCATGGGATACCAAAAAGATCACCGACTCGCTGAAAGACCTGCCGTCATACGGGCCGCTGTCTCCGGCGGTGATTACGTCCGCCTCACCGCAGGAAGCGACTGCCATCCTGGGCGACGGAACGACGGTCTCGTTACGTATGGAAGGGGTGCGCTGGGCGCGTCCGTGGATCTCTGATACCCAGCAGGGCCGCACGCCGGGTAAAGTCACCGATGTGGTGCAAACCGGTCAGCAGGTGTGGGTACGTCAGGTGAACGATAGCTGGTGGCTGGCGCAGGTTCCGGACGTCAACTCGGCGCTGGTATCCATTAACCCACACGACGGGGCGATCCTCGCGCTGGTCGGCGGGTTTGATTTCAACCAGAGCAAGTTTAACCGTGCCACGCAGGCGCTACGCCAGGTCGGATCGAATATTAAGCCGTTCCTTTATACCGCAGCGATGGATAAAGGTCTGACGCTGGCCAGTATCCTGAATGACGTGCCGATTTCCCGCTGGGACGCCGGCGCCGGTTCAGACTGGCGGCCGAAAAACTCACCTGCTGAATATGCTGGTCCTATTCGTCTGCGTCAGGGGCTGGGTCAGTCGAAGAACGTGGTGATGGTGCGCGCAATGCGGGCAATGGGCGTGGATTACGCGGCGGAATATTTGCAGCGTTTCGGCTTTCCGGCACAGAACATCGTGCACACGGAATCCCTGGCGCTGGGTTCCGCATCCTTCACACCGATGCAGGTTGCGCGCGGCTATGCGGTGATGGCGAACGGCGGTTTCCTTGTCGATCCTTACTTCATCACCAAAATTGAAAACGACCAGGGCGGGGTGATTTTCGCGGCTAACCCGAAGGTCGCCTGTGCAGAGTGTGATATTCCGGTGATTTACGGCGAGACGCAGAAATCTGACGTGCTGGAAAATCAGGATGTTGAAGATGTTGCGACATCGCAGGAGCAAAAAAACCTGGCGGTGCCAATGCCGCAACTGGAGCAGGCGAATCAGGATCTGGTGGCCCGCACCGGCAGCCAGCAGTATGCACCGCACGTCATCAACACGCCGCTGGCCTTTTTGATCAAAAGCGCGCTGAACACCAATATTTTTGGCGAACCGGGCTGGATGGGAACGGGCTGGCGCGCAGGGCGCGATTTACAGCGCCACGATATTGGCGGTAAAACCGGCACCACCAACAGTTCGAAAGACGCGTGGTTCTCCGGCTACGGTCCGGGCGCGGTAACGTCGGTGTGGATTGGTTTTGACGATCATCGTCGCGATTTAGGCCGGACCACGGCTTCCGGCGCGATCAAAGACCAGATTTCCGGTTATGAAGGCGGCGCTAAAAGCGCTCAGCCTGCCTGGGACGCCTTTATGAAGTCGATTCTGGACGGCGTGCCGGAAGATCCGCTCACGCCGCCGCCGGGTATCGTGACCGTCAACATTGACCGGAGTACCGGGCAGCTCGCGAGCGGCGGTAACAGCCGCGCGGAGTATTTCATTGAGGGCACCCAGCCAACGCAGCAGGCGGTGCATGAGGTGGGTACGACGATTATTGATAACGGCGAGACGCACGAACTGTTTTGACGGGTGGCGGCTCGTTGTGCCAACGCGTGATGCCATGCCATTACATGCCGGGTAGCGCTACGCTTACCCGGCCTACACAGATTATGCATTATCGTAGGCCCGGCAAGCGCAGCGCCGCCGGGCAGGACGCCAAACGCGGCCTGAGAGCGTTGTGACGGACGCTACAGCCGTCCCTGCCCTTTCAGCCATTCACGGACCAGGAACAGCGCGCTGACGTTCCGCGCTTCATTAAAGTCCGGCTCTTCCAGCAAATCCATCAGATGTGCCAGCGGCCAGCGAACCTGCGGCAACGGTTCAGGCTCGTCGCCTTCCAGCGATTCCGGATAGAGATCTTCCGCCACCAGGATATTCATTTTGCTGGAAAAATAGGAGGGTGCCATGCTGAGCTTTTTCAGGAAGGTCAGATTATTCGCACCGAAACCGACCTCTTCTTTCAGCTCGCGGTTGCCAGCCTCAAAAATAGTCTCACCAGGATCGATAAGCCCCTTTGAAAAACCCAGCTCGTAAGATTCCGTCCCGACCGCATATTCCCGGATTAAAATCAGATGATCGTCGACGATGGGCACAATCATTACCGCCTCTCGCGTCGAGGGCCGCATTCTTTCATAGACACGACGCACGCCGTTACTGAACTCCAGATCGACACTTTCAACGTTAAAAAGACGTGAGGTGGCGACGGTTTCAACGTTGAGGATGGTAGGTTTTTGTAATGGTTTGCTCATGGGGCCGGGTCTTTGCTGTGGTAACAGGCATTATTGTGCGACATGCCGCACGGTTTCGGCAATCCATATTGCTATTTCTTTACATTTTTGCAACCTCATAAACCTCCCCACATTACCCACAAAAGTCAAGAGGTTGAAATGCAATTAAGAATAAACTGATACACCCTTTAAAATGAGTTTGTTACCATCGCGCGTTGCGGAATAACAGGTTAAATCTTGCGCGCTATAACAAACCTGCTGGGCTGCTGCCACCTTACGTAAATTATTCATAAGACCTGTAAGAAAAGTAAGATAGGAAAAGCATGAGCACCTTTTTAATTTTTTTTGCTGCTGTGCTGGCCTGCGTGCTGCTTGCAGGATGGTTTTTCAGACATAAATTTCATCGACATCATCTGCCCTGGCTGCACACTTTCGCCAGCGCTACAACGCGTAAGCTGACGGCGGAAGAGCAGAGTGCCGTTGAAAATTATCTGGATAGCCTCAGCCGCATCCAGCAGTTACCCGTATCTGGTGCCAGCGCGCCGCCGGTCTCGCTAAGCCTCAATGCGCAAAGTTCTACCGTGATGGCCGTGACGCGCTCAATTACACGCTATGGCATCACGACTGACGATCCGAATAAATGGCGCTATTTTCTTGATTCTGTCGAAGTGCATCTGCCCCCGTTCTGGGAACAGTATATTAATGATGAAAATAGCGTTGAGTTGATCTACACCAGTTCGTTGCCGCTGGTGATTTCACTGAATGGTCATACTTTAAACGAGTATATACAGGAGGCGCACGGCTACGCGCTGGAGCGTCCGGCCTCGACAGAAACCTCCATTCGCGGTGAGGAAAGCGAGCAGATCGAACTGCTCAATATTCGTCAGCAAACGCGCGAAGAGTACGCCCTGAGTCGCCCGGACGGTCTGCGCGAAGCATTACTGATTGTCGCCTCTTTTTTATTTATGTTCTTCTGTCTCATCGTCCCCGATGTCTTTTTACCGTGGCTGACAGGTGGCGCAATCCTGTTGCTGGCCGCCGGGCTATGGGGACTTTTTGCGCCGCCGATGAAGAGTATGCGCCGTGAAATCCACTGTCTTCGCGGCACGCCGAAACGCTGGGGACTTTTTGGCGAAAATAATCTCGAGCAGATAAATAATATTTCGCTGGGCATTATCGATCTCATTTACCCGCGTCACTGGCAGCCGTGGGTGACTCAGGATTTAGGTCAGCAAACCAATATTGATATCTATCTCGACCGCCATGTGGTGCGCCAGGGACGTTTTTTATCACTGCATGATGAGGTCAAAAACTTTCCGCTTCAGCACTGGCTGCGCAGCACGGTGATTGCGGCAGGTGCGCTGCTGGTGGTGATTATGCTGTATGCGACCGTACCATTAGAGATGCCGTTTAAATTTACCCTTTCCTGGCTCAAGGGCGCACAAACGGTTGAAGCCACCAGCGTTAAACAGCTGGCAGAGAAAGGCGTGCGCACCGGCGACACATTACGTATTCAGGGCAGCGGCATGTGTAATATCCATCCAGCCGGGAACTGGAATTCCCGCTCCAGTTCGCCTTTTATGCCGTTTGACTGTTCACAAATTGTCTGGAATGACGCGCCTCCCCTGCCGTTGCCGGAATCGGAAACCGTTAACAATGCGACCGCGCTGATGCAGGCGATGAACCAACAATTACATCCGGGCCCGGATGAAGTTACGCGCGTCAGCCCGGCGTTGCGTTCAGCGATCCAAAAATCAGGCATGGTATTGCTGGATGACTTCGCGGATATCGTGTTGAAAACGCAGCAGCTGTGCGCGGCGGCTGACGAATGCGTCAGGTTGAAAAATGCGCTGGTCAATCTCGGTAATACCAAAGACTGGGAAACGCTGACCAAACGCGCCAGCGCGGGCAGGCTGGACGGAGTCAACGTTCTGCTCCGTCCGGTCAGCGCGGAATCGCTGGAAAATATGGTGACGACCACCGCCGCGCCGTTTGTAACGCGTGAAACGTCGCGCGCGGCGCAGGCGCTCAACAGCCCGGCACCCGGCGGGTTTTTGATTTCCAGCGATGAAGGCAGCGATCTGGTGAATCAACCCTATCCGCCGGTGACGCTGTATGACTATCCGGCGCATGAACAGTGGGAAGAGTTTCAGCGTCTGGCAGAAATGCTAATGCATACGCCATTTACGGCTGAAGGCATTGTCACGAAAATTTATACTGATGCTAATGGCACTCAGCATATCAGCCTTCACCGTATGCCTGACCGTGCAGGGCTGTGGCGCTACCTGGCAACGACGCTGCTGATGCTGGCGATGATCGTCTGCGCGGTTTACAACGGTGTGCAGGCCATTCGCCGCTATCAGCGTAACCGCAGCCGCCTGGCAAAGATCCACGACTATTATGACAGCTGCCTGAACCCGGTATTGCTCCCCTCGCAGGAGAAGCCCTCCTGATTCTGAATGGCGACAGTTGTGGTACGCTGTCGCCTTTCTTCCCGCTGGAGAGTGATATGCATCCCGATATTTGCTGGCAGGACGTCGACACGGTTCTGCTGGATATGGACGGAACCCTGCTCGACCTCGCCTTTGACAACTATTTCTGGCAGCAACTGGTTCCTGAGACCTACGGCGCAGCACGCGGCGTCAGCCCGCAGGAAGCCCAGGCGCTCATCCGTCAGGAATACAGTGCCGTGCAGCATACGCTAAACTGGTATTGTCTGGATTACTGGAGCGAACGTCTGGGGCTGGATATCTGCGCGATGACCACCGCGCAGGGACCGCGTGCGTTATTACGTGAGGATACCGTGCCTTTTCTTGACGCGCTAAAAGCGTGCGGGAAACAGCGTATTCTGCTGACCAATGCGCATCCGCATAATCTGGCCGTAAAGCTGGAGCATACGGGATTAGGTGCACACCTTGATTTATTACTTTCCACCCACACATTTGGTTATCCGAAAGAGGATCAGCGGCTCTGGCAAGCGGTCAGGCAGGAAACCGGACTGAACCCTGAGAAGACGCTATTTATTGATGACAGCGAGCCGATTCTGGATGCCGCCGCACAATTCGGCATCCGCTATTGCCTTGGCGTCACCAACCCGGACTCCGGTCTGGCGGATAAGGACTATTTACGTCATCCGTCGCTCAATGATTACCGGCGTCTGATCCCCTCACTCACCGTGAAGGAGTTGCCATGAAAGAAAAGCCCGCTGACGCCGTCAGACTGGATAAATGGCTGTGGGCAGCCCGTTTTTATAAAACACGTGCGCTGGCCCGCGAAATGGTTGAAGGCGGTAAGGTGCATTACAACGGTCAGCGCAGCAAGCCGAGTAAAATCGTCGAGCTTAATGCTACCCTCACGCTGCGTCAGGGCAATGATGAGCGTACGGTGATTGTGAAAGCAATTACCGAACAGCGCCGCCCGTCCACGGAAGCGACGACGCTCTATGAAGAGACGCCGGAAAGCGTGGAAAAGCGTGAGAAGATAGCCCTGGCACGTAAAATGAATGCCCTGACCATGCCGCATCCCGACAGGCGACCGGATAAAAAAGAACGTCGCGACCTGATGAGATTTAAACACGGCGAAAACGAATAACGTCGCCCGCAAGAGAGACCACTATGACTCAACACGATCAACTTCACCGTTACCTGTTTGAAAATTACGCCGTGCGCGGCGAAATGGTAACCGTGTCGGAAAGCCTGCAAGAGATCCTTGCCAACCATAGCTATCCGCTGCCGGTGAAGACTATTCTCGCCGAGCTGCTGGTCGCCACCAGCCTGCTGACGGCAACGCTGAAATTTGACGGTGATATTACCGTTCAACTGCAGGGTGACGGCCCGATGAACCTGGCGGTGATTAACGGTAATAACCGTCAGCAGCTGCGCGGCGTAGCGCGTATTCAGGGCGAGATCCCGGAAAACGCCGACATGAAAACGCTGATCGGCAACGGTTATCTGGTGATCACCATTACGCCGGATGAGGGCGAGCGTTATCAGGGCGTGGTAGGTCTGGAAGGTGACACGCTGGCTGCCTGCCTGGAAGATTACTTTATGCGTTCTGAACAACTGCCAACGCGTCTGTTTATTCGCACCGGCGAAGCGGACGGCAAACCGGCGGCAGGTGGCATGTTGTTGCAGGTGCTTCCGGCCCAGGAAACGCAGATGAATGACTTTGAGCATCTGGCGACCCTGACCGAAACCATCAAGGCCGACGAGCTGTTTACGCTGCCCGCCAACGATGTATTGTGGCGTCTGTATCACGAAGAAGAAGTCACGCTGTACGAGCCGCAGAAGGTGGAGTTTAAATGTACCTGCTCCCGTGAACGCTGTGCCGCGGCGCTGAAAACGCTGCCTGATGAAGAGCTGGACAGCATTCTGGCGGAAGACGGTGAAATCGATATGAACTGCGATTACTGCGGCAGTCACTATGTGTTTGACGCGATGGATATTACGGCCATCCGCAATAACGCCTCACCGGGCGATCCACAGGTGCATTAATTTCAGGGACGGCGGCACTGGCTGATGGAAAATGGCTACCGCGTACCGTGAATGCCCGGCGGCGCTGCGCTTGCGCGGGCCTGCGCAAACACCAACCGGTTGATATTCCGGTATTAAACGGTTGATGTTGCTGGTTTAACCGTTTGATATTCCTGCATTTGTAGGCCGGGTAAGGCGAAGCCGCCACCCGGCATTACCTGGCACGGTAGCCGAAAAGGGGGCATTGTCCCCCTTTCTTTTACTCATCCGAATAAAAAATGAAGCTGAGTTAACGAGCATCACTGAAACTCTTACGTAATTAACTTACATGAATGCGATTACACTCACAAACTGCCAGATTTATGCTCTGCTATTTAACGTTTTAAAAACATATTCGGTAAGAAAACACCATTTACTGCCATAATCATCACCGCTTTATAACCGAAATGGTAGCGTTTTACGTCAATCAGAGTTTTGTCCGGATACGTAAATCTATGAGCCCCGTCGCGGTTAATCGCCCCAGAACAACCCTACAATTCGAGGCAGTACATATTGGCTAAGGAGCAGTGACATGCGCGTTAAAGAATTAACCCCGCAAGATCTCAAGGCTTATGGTATCAACGACGTTCAGGATATCGTTTACAATCCCGACTACGACACGCTGTATCAGGAGGAACTTAGTCCAGACCTGGAAGGATACGAGCGCGGGGTATTGACGAATTCTGGTGCTATCGCCGTCGACACCGGTATTTTCACCGGACGTTCGCCGAAAGATAAGTATATTGTTCGTGATGACACTACCCGCGACACCGTGTGGTGGTCCGATAAAGGTAAAGGCAAGAACGACAACAAGCCGCTCACACCGGAAACCTGGCAGCATTTGAAAGGAATCGTCACTCAGCAACTCTCAGGTAAACGACTTTTTATTATTGATGCCTTCTGCGGCGCTAACGCAGATACCCGTCTGTCAGTACGTTTTATCACTGAAGTGGCCTGGCAGGCGCACTTTGTGAAAAACATGTTTATTCGCCCCACCGATGCGGAGCTGGCGGATTTCACGCCGGACTTTATCGTCATGAACGGAGCGAAATGCACTAACCCGCAGTGGAAAGAACAGGGCATGAATTCGGAGAACTTCGTCGCCTTTAACCTGACCGAGCGCATCCAGCTTATTGGCGGAACGTGGTACGGCGGCGAAATGAAGAAAGGGATGTTCTCGATGATGAACTACCTGCTGCCGCTGAAGGGCATCGCTTCCATGCACTGCTCCGCCAACGTCGGCGCTGACGGCGATGTGGCAGTCTTCTTTGGTCTTTCCGGCACCGGCAAAACCACGCTGTCCACCGATCCGAAACGCCGTTTGATTGGCGATGACGAACATGGCTGGGACGACGACGGCGTCTTTAACTTCGAAGGCGGCTGCTACGCCAAAACCATCAAGCTTTCCGAAGAGGCTGAGCCGGACATTTATCATGCCATCCGCCGCGACGCCCTGCTGGAAAACGTCACCGTGCGCGATGACGGCTCCATCGATTTTGATGACGGGTCGAAAACGGAAAATACCCGCGTTTCCTACCCGATTTATCACATCGAAAACATCGTTAAGCCGGTGTCAAAAGCCGGACACGCAACGAAGGTCATTTTTCTGACCGCCGACGCGTTTGGTGTCCTGCCGCCGGTGTCTCGCCTGACCGCGAACCAGACGCAGTACCACTTCCTCTCCGGCTTTACCGCGAAACTGGCCGGAACGGAACGCGGGATCACCGAACCGACGCCCACCTTCTCCGCCTGCTTCGGCGCGGCGTTCCTGTCGCTACATCCGACGCAGTATTCCGAAGTGCTGGTGAAACGCATGCAGGCGGCGGGGGCACAGGCCTATCTGGTGAATACCGGCTGGAACGGCACCGGCAAGCGCATTTCCATTAAGAATACCCGCGCCATTATCGACGCCATTCTTAACGGTTCGCTGGACAATGCCGAAACCTTCACGCTGCCGATATTCGATCTGGCCGTGCCGACCAGCCTGCCGGGCGTGGATACGCACATTCTCGATCCGCGTAATACCTACGCGTCTCCTGAGCAGTGGCAGGAAAAAGCCAGTGCGCTGGCGAAGCTGTTTATCAGCAATTTTGAGAAGTATACCGACACGCCAGCAGGCGCTGCGCTGGTAAGTGCGGGACCGAAGCTGTAAACCTCTGATGCCCGGCGGGCCGGGCATATCACCTTTTGACCGCATAACGCATGCCCGGTGACGCTTCGCTTACCGGGCCTACAGAATAGAATGGTACAGGGTCAGGCTTTTAGGTAGGCCGGGCAAGGCGAAGCCGCCCCCGGCATTATGGGTAAAATACCGCGTTAACTCTCTTTCACCGCCCCGCCAGAGCGCATCACCGGTACCGGCAGCCAGGCGCGGATCAGTAAGCCGCCCCGCTCGCTGGTGTCCAGCTCCAGCACGCCGTTGTGGTTATCGATAATACGCTGCACAATTGCCAGCCCAAGCCCGGTCCCGCTGATAGTACGCGCGCTGTCGCCGCGCACGAACGGCTGAAACAGGTGCTTGCGCTGCTCGGGCCTGATGCCGGGACCGTCGTCCTCCACCTGAAACCAGGCGCGATTGGCCTCGCTGCCGCTGCTGACTTTGATCCAGCCGTTACCATAGCGGGCGGCATTGACGACCATATTGGCGACCGCGCGCTTGATCGACAGCGGATGCATCCGTACCGGAATTTCTCCCGCCTGTAGCGCCGTTTCAATCTCGCGCTCATAACCGCTTTCCGCCGCGACGACTTCACCCAGCACGCCGTTCAGATCCGCCAGCTCCAGCGGCATCTCCTGGCCGGTGCGCAGATAATCGATGAACTGCTCAATAATGGCGTTGCACTCTTCGATATCTTTGTTGATCGATTCGGCAAGATAGCCATCCTGCTCGCCCATCATCTCGGTAGCGAGGCGAATTCGGGTCAGCGGGGTACGCAAATCGTGACTGACGCCCGCCATTAGCAGGGTACGGTCGTCGGCAAGCTGCTTCACGCCTGCCGCCATATGGTTAAAGGCGCGGGTCACGGAACGGACTTCCGACGCGCCGTATTCCCGCAGCGGCGGCGGGATAATGCCTTTCCCGACCTGCAACGCGGCATGTTCAAGATCCACCAGCGGTCGGTTTTGTATTCGGATAAACAGCCATGCGCCGCCTATCGCCAGCAGCATAATCGCCAGCGTGTAACGGAACAGCGGCGAGAAATCGCCCTGATGGATTTCAGTAAGGGGAACGCGTACCCAGATGTTCGGTGACAGCCAGGTTTTCAGCCAGACCACCGGCGAGCTTTTGTTGACCTCAACGCGCACTTCCGTCGGGCCGCCCAGCTGCTGCGCCATCTGATGACTTAAAAATTCATAGTGCTGCGCCCAGCGCAGGCCAGCATCTTCCGCCGCTTCGTCAGAATAGAGGGAGATGCCCAGTTCGCGATAAATCTCGCGACGAAAGGCAGGCGGAACCACCAGTTGCGTACCGTCCTCCAGCTGCAGTTTATCGGTCATCAGCATACGGACTTCGTAGGCCAGCACCTTATTAAACTGCTGGAGGCTCGGCAGAATGGCGAAGTTCAGCACCACCAGATAGGTCGTCACCAGGCTGACGAACAGCAGGGTGACGATAAGTAACAGCGTGCGGGCAAATGAACTTCGTGGCGAGAAGCGCATTCGCCTCATGCTTTAGAACCGTCCGGCACAAACACGTAGCCCAGACCCCAGACGGTCTGGATATAGCGCGGATGCGCCGGATCTTCTTCCACCATGCGGCGCAGGCGGGAGATTTGTACGTCGATGGAACGCTCCATTGCCGAATATTCCCGGCCACGGGCAAGGTTCATCAGTTTGTCGCGGGACAGCGGCTCGCGTGGATGGCTTACCAGCGCTTTCAGCACCGCAAACTCACCGCTGGTCAGCGGCATCGGCTCATCTTCACGGAACATCTCGCGGGTGCCGAGGTTCAGTTTGAATTTACCAAATGCAATGACTGCTTCTTCCTGCGACGGTGCGCCTGGCAGCTCGTTCGCCTGACGACGCAGCACCGCGCGGATACGCGCCAGCAGCTCACGCGGATTAAACGGTTTCGGGATGTAATCGTCGGCACCAATTTCCAGACCGACGATGCGATCCACTTCTTCCCCTTTTGCCGTGACCATAATGATCGGCATCGGGTTGCTCTGGCTGCGCAGGCGACGGCAAATGGAGAGGCCATCTTCGCCCGGCAGCATCAGATCCAGCACCATCAGGTGAAAGGATTCACGGGTTAACAGGCGATCCATCTGTTCGGCGTTAGCAACGCTTCGAACCTGGAAGCCCTGTTCGGTCAGATAACGTTCCAGCAGCGCACGCAGGCGCATGTCGTCATCTACAACCAGGATTTTATAATTCTCTTGCATGGTTTTTACTCCCAAAGGTTCGCAAAAGTCGTGATAACGTATTCTTAAGAAAGGCCACGCTTGCCACCAGCGAAATCTGGTATAAATTTCAGTCTAAATTGTTACAAAGCATATTTAACAGTAGCTTAAGTATACATATAAGCATAAATCATATTATTTATTCTGTCGGCAGCGTTGCGTGTTAAGTATTGTGCGCAAGATAGGATAAAAAAGGATAAGTCACGATGAAGACGCCATTAATCACCCGTGAGGGATACGAGAAATTAAAGCAGGAGATGGATTATCTCTGGCGTGAAGAACGTCCGGAAGTCACCAAAAAGGTGACCTGGGCGGCGAGCCTCGGCGATCGCAGTGAAAACGCCGATTACCAGTACAACAAAAAGCGCCTGCGCGAGATTGACCGCCGCGTGCGCTACCTGACTAAGTGTCTGGAAAATCTCAGAATCGTCGATTATTCGCCGCAGCAGGAAGGCAAAGTCTTTTTTGGCGCGTGGGTGGAAGTCGAAAACGACGAGGGTGACGTTAAACGTTTTCGCATCGTTGGCTATGATGAAATTTTTGGTCGTAAGGATTACATCTCCATTGACTCGCCTATGGCGCGCGGACTGCTAAAAAAAGAGGTTGGCGATGTGGCGGTGGTTCAGGCTCCCGGCGGAGAAGTGAACTGGTACGTTAACGATATTGAGTATGTGAAATAGAACTGTCCGAAGCCGCTGTCTGCGACTGGCATTTTTGCCTGTCAGTCCGTATAACTATCCGCTGATTTTGACCCTAAGATGATACTAGCCATGATGAATGATTCGCTCTGCCGCATTATTGCGGGTGAACTTCAGGCCAGAGCTGAACAGGTAGAGTCTGCCGTTCGCCTGCTTGATGAAGGGAACACCGTGCCGTTTATTGCACGTTATCGTAAGGAAGTCACCGGCGGTCTGGATGATACCCAGCTGCGCCAGCTGGAAACGCGTCTGAGCTACCTGCGCGAGCTGGAAGAAAGGCGTCAGGCCATTCTCAAATCTATCGGCGATCAGGGCAAGCTGACCGATGATCTGACGAACGCAATCAACGGTACGCTGAGCAAAACCGAACTCGAGGATCTTTATCTTCCCTATAAACAAAAGCGCCGCACGCGCGGACAGATCGCGATTGAAGCCGGTCTGGAGCCGCTGGCCGATCTGCTGTGGACCGATCCTTCCCATACTCCGGAAACCGCCGCCGCGCAGTATGTCGATGCCGATAAAGGCGTCGCCGACGTTAAAGCCGCGCTCGACGGCGCGCGTTATATTCTGATGGAGCGTTTTGCCGAAGACGCCGCGCTGCTGGCGAAAGTGCGCGATTATCTGTGGAAGAATGCGCATCTGGTCGCCACCGTGGTGAGCGGCAAAGAGGAAGAAGGTGCAAAATTCCGCGACTACTTCGATCACCACGAGCCGATTTCTTCCGTTCCCTCGCACCGCGCGCTGGCCATGTTCCGCGGGCGCAATGAAGGCGTGCTGCAACTCGCGCTTAATGCCGATCCGCAGTTTGACGAGCCGCCAAAAGAGAGCCACTGCGAGCAAATCATCATCGACCATCTTGGCCTGCGACTGAACAACGCGCCCGCAGACAGCTGGCGTCGCGCCGTAGTGAGCTGGACCTGGCGCATTAAAGTGCTGATGCATCTGGAAACCGAGCTGATGGGCACGGTGCGCGAACGCGCGGAAGACGAGGCGATCAACGTTTTCGCCCGTAATCTGCACGATCTGCTGATGGCTGCCCCGGCGGGCCTGCGTGCGACGATGGGTCTCGATCCTGGCCTGCGTACCGGCGTAAAAGTCGCGGTTGTGGACGGCACCGGCAAACTGGTCGCCACCGATACCATTTATCCTCATACCGGCCAGGCGGCAAAAGCGGCTATTGCGGTGGCGGCGCTGTGTGAGAAATATAACGTCGAGCTGGTGGCGATTGGCAACGGTACGGCCTCACGCGAAACCGAGCGTTTCTTCCTCGACGTGCAGAAGCAGTTCCCGAAAGTGACCGCGCAGAAAGTGATCGTCAGCGAAGCAGGTGCGTCGGTGTACTCTGCCTCCGAACTGGCAGCGCTGGAATTCCCGGATCTGGATGTTTCTATCCGCGGCGCGGTGTCGATTGCCCGTCGTCTTCAGGATCCGCTGGCGGAACTGGTGAAAATCGATCCGAAATCGATTGGTGTGGGCCAGTATCAGCACGACGTGAGCCAGACCCAGCTTGCCCGCAAGCTGGATGCGGTTGTTGAAGACTGCGTAAATGCCGTTGGCGTCGATCTGAATACCGCCTCCGTGCCGCTGCTGGCCCGCGTCGCCGGACTGACCCGCATGATGGCGCAGAATATCGTCTCCTGGCGTGATGAAAACGGCCAATTCCAGAACCGCCAGCAGTTATTAAAAGTGGCGCGTCTGGGACCGAAAGCCTTTGAGCAGTGCGCGGGCTTCCTGCGCATTAACCACGGTGATAACCCGCTGGACGCCTCCACCGTTCACCCGGAAGCCTATCCGATTGTTGAGCGCATTCTGGCGGCCACCGAGCAGTCATTACGCGATCTCATGGGTAACAGCAGCGAGCTGAAAAACCTGAAGCCGTCGGAATTTACCGACGAACGCTTCGGGGTGCCGACCGTGACCGATATTATCAAGGAGCTGGAAAAACCGGGCCGCGATCCGCGTCCTGAGTTTAAAACGGCGACCTTCGCGGAAGGCGTGGAAACCATGAACGATCTGCTGCCGGGCATGATTCTGGAAGGCGCGGTCACCAACGTCACCAACTTCGGCGCGTTTGTCGATATCGGCGTTCATCAGGACGGTCTGGTGCATATTTCCTCACTCTCTACTAAGTTCGTTGACGATCCGCACACCGTGGTAAAAGCGGGCGATATCGTGAAGGTGAAAGTGCTGGAAGTTGACCTGCCGCGTAAGCGCATCGCGTTGACCATGCGTCTGGACGAGCAGCCGGGCGAAACCAGTGCCCGGCGCGGCGGGGGTAACGACCGCGGCCAGGGCAATCGTCCGGCGGCAAAAGCGGCGAAACCACGCTCGCGCGAGGCGCAACCCGCCGGTAACAGCGCGATGATGGATGCGCTGGCGGCGGCAATGGGTAAAAAGCGGTAACAGAGGGTGCTTTTCTGGCTCTCTTCTTCGGGAAGAGAGCCTTATTCCCCTGTTAATAGCGCCAGTTAATTAACAATTAACACACAATTAACCGTTAATATTAATATACTGGAAACCTGTAATTCACCTTCCTTAAATATCCCCTCCCGTTTGCAAATAACAAAACAGCGCTATTTTTGCGCCATATCAAACTTCTTGTGATTTATTATCGAACAGAATACTTCGACACATTTTAAAGATTGAAGATAAAAACTATTATCATTACCATTGCGCTGTTGATTAATTAACCTTCCTGGTCAGGCTCCGCCAGGCCGCTTGTGCCTGCCGTGCGTGACGTTATTTTGTTAGCGATATATAAGTAGGCTTTATGCAATTTACGCCCTTAAGCGCATGGAAAATCACTGGATTTTCCAGCGAGATCAGCCCGGCTTATCGTCAAAAACTTCTTTCGTTAGGTATGTTGCCCGGCTCGTCATTTAACGTAGTACGCGTAGCGCCATTAGGCGATCCCGTTCATATCGAAACGCGGCGCGTTAATCTGGTATTACGTAAAAAAGATTTAGCATTATTGGAAGTGGAACCGGTTTCCTCTTAATACAGTGAGTCAAATACAATGAAAAAACTTACCATTGGCTTAATTGGCAATCCGAATTCTGGTAAAACCACGTTATTCAATCAATTGACCGGTTCGCGCCAGCGTGTAGGCAACTGGGCAGGCGTTACGGTCGAACGTAAAGAAGGCAGTTTTCAAACCACGGATTGCCAGGCCACGCTTGTTGACTTGCCTGGCACCTATTCCCTGACCACCATCTCCTCGCAAACGTCGCTCGATGAGCAAATCGCCTGCCACTATATTTTAAGCGGCGATGCGGACATGCTGATTAACGTCGTGGATGCCTCCAATCTTGAGCGTAATCTTTACCTGACGCTGCAACTGCTGGAGCTGGGAATGCCCTGCGTGGTGGCGCTCAACATGCTGGATATCGCGGAAAAACAGCAGGTGCGCATTGATGTTGATGCCCTCTCCGCCCGCCTGGGTTGTCCGGTCGTGCCGCTGGTCTCGACGCGTGGTCGGGGGATAGATGCGTTGAAACTGGCTATTGACCGCCATAACCGTAATCGGGACGTTGAGCTGGTACATTACGCGCAGCCGCTGCTGCGTGAAGCTGGTCATCTGGCGCAGCTGATGCCAGAAAATATGCCTATCCAGCAGCGTCGCTGGCTGGGCCTGCAAATGCTGGAAGGCGATATTTACAGCCGCGCTTACGCGCAGGATGCCGCGCATCAGCTGGGAGATGTACTGGCCCGCCTGGAGAGTGAAATCGACGATCCGGCGTTGCATATTGCCGATGCACGCTATCAATGTATCGCCGCTATCTGCGACACCGTAAGTAATTCGCTGACCGCTGAACCGAGCCGTTTCACCGCCGCGATGGATAAAATTATCCTCAATCGCTTCCTCGGCCTGCCGATTTTCCTGCTGGTGATGTACGTCATGTTCCTCTTTGCCATCAATATCGGCGGCGCGCTGGCCCCTATTTTTGACGCCGGTTCAGTGGCTATCTTTATTCATGGCCTTCAGTGGTTTGGCTATACGCTGCATTTCCCTGAGTGGCTGACTATTTTCCTCGCACAGGGGATCGGCGGCGGGATCAACACCGTGCTGCCGCTGGTGCCGCAGATCGGCATGATGTATTTGTTCCTCTCTTTTCTGGAAGACTCCGGCTATATGGCGCGCGCGGCGTTCGTGATGGACCGGTTGATGCAATCGCTGGGGCTGCCGGGGAAATCCTTCGTGCCGCTGATTGTCGGTTTTGGCTGTAACGTGCCGTCAGTGATGGGCGCGCGTACTCTTGATGCACCGCGTGAACGGTTGATGACCATCATGATGGCTCCCTTTATGTCCTGCGGCGCACGGCTGGCGATTTTCGCCGTCTTCGCCGCCGCCTTCTTTGGACAGGAGGGCGCGCTGGCCGTCTTTTCACTCTACATCCTCGGCATTGTGATGGCGATCCTGACCGGCCTGATGCTCAAACATACCATCATGCGCGGCGAGGCCTCACCGTTTGTAATGGAACTGCCGGTCTACCATGTACCGCTGATCAAAAGTCTGCTGATCCAGACCTGGCAGCGCCTGAAAGGGTTTATCCTGCGCGCGGGTAAAGTCATCGTTATTGTCAGTATTTTCCTAAGCGCATTGAACAGCTTCTCACTCAACGGCAAGGCGGTGAATAACATCAACGATTCGGCGCTGGCCTCCGTGAGCCGCGTCTTTACCCCGCTGCTGGAGCCGATTGGTATTCACGGCGATCACTGGCAGGCGACGGTCGGCCTGTTCACCGGTGCGATGGCAAAAGAAGTGGTGGTCGGTACGCTTAATACGCTGTATACCGCTGAAAATATTCAGGAAGCGGAATTCAATCCGGCAGAATTTAGCCTTACCGCTGAATTGTCTGACGCCGCCGCTGAAACCTGGCAAAGCCTGAAAGACACCTTCAGCCTGAGCGTGCTGGCAAACCCCATTGAGGCCAGTAAAGGCGATGGCGAGATGGCAACCGGCACCATGGGCGTGATGAGCGAGAAATTCGGCAGCGCGGCAGCGGCCTATAGCTACCTGATTTTTGTGCTGCTGTATGTGCCGTGCATTTCGGTGATGGGAGCCATTTCCCGTGAATCCAGCCGCGGCTGGATGGGATTCTCGATCCTGTGGGGGCTGAATATCGCGTATTCGCTGTCGACGCTGTTTTATCAGGTTGCCAGTTTCCATCAGCATCCGCAGTACAGTATGATCTGTATCCTGGCGGTAGTGGCGTTTAACGTGCTGGTGATTGGCTGCCTGCGACGCGCCCGCAGTCGGATTGACGTTAATCTGCTGGCGACACGCAAAACGCCCGCCACCTGCTGCGACAGCCCGGCCGGGGAGTGTCATTAATGGCCTCGCTGATTGACGTGCGCAACATGCTCGCCTTGCAGGGGCGGATGGAAGCCAGCCAGCTTAGCAGCGCGCTGCATCTTCCCCGCCCTCTGCTTGATGCCATGTTAAATCGCATGGAAGCAATGGGCAAAGCCCGGCGGATGCAGGAAGACGTTGAGGGTTGCCTGACCGGAAGTTGTAAAAGCTGTCCGGAAGGAAAAGCCTGTGCGCGAGAGTGGTGGACGTTAGGCTGAGGGCATTGCCGCCTGGCAGTAGCACTGCACAATATTGTAGGCCCGGTAAGCGTAGCGCCCCCTTTGTAGGCCCGGTAAGCGCAGCGCCACCGGGCATTCCAGCAACTTATTTATACACTTCAGCCGTGGTGTGAATATCTTTCTCTGATTTCTTCGCGCTGGTGATCACATAATACTTCCCGCCCAGCTCGTCAGCTTTTTTCGACAGCTCGCGCTGTGCATCCATCGGTGCGGTGCCTTTATCAGTACTGATGTCGCCTACTTTCGTTAAATTCATCTCTTTCAGTTTATCTTTGTGCAGTTCTTCCGCAGCCATCACGCCAAAAGACAGCGATCCAATAACCAGGGACGCAACAATACCGGTGACCAGTTTCATAGCCTTTACTCCTTAAGGTTGAATAGTACGCCATCCTGCTTTTGCACTGAATCAAGCACGCGATGACGCCCTAAGTATTGTTGCACTCTGTCACTTTTTCCAGCCGCTACAAACGCGCGTTGAGTGAGATGAGCGCCTGACAAAATTCTGCCGGATGAGAGATAAACGGTGCATGCGCCGCCTTCTGGATCGTCAGCGACTCGCTGGCAGGCCACGCGGCGTCCAGTCGTGGAATAACTTTACGCGGCACCAGGCCGTCAAGATAGCCGTAAATACGCAGGAACGGCACGGTCAGTCCAGCGAGCGGCTCGCGTAAATCGCTCTTTTTCAGAATATCCAGCCCGCCGTTGAGTACTTCAACGTCCGGCATCGGCAAGGCCAGGACGGCACTTTTCAGGCGGCGGGCATCCTGTCTTGCACTCTCGGTGCCCATGGTTTGCAGCGCCAGAAAACGCTCAACCGTACGCTGGAAATCCTCACTTAACTGCTGCTGAAAGCCGGAAAGCACCTCGGGTTTGATCCCCGGCCAGTCGCCCTCGGTACAAAAACAGGGGGACGAGGCGACGGTGACCAGTGCCTGTACGCGCTGTGGAGAGGTCAGCGCGACCTGACTTGCCACCAGCCCACCCAGGCTCCAGCCCAGCCAGATGGCTTTTTCCGGCGCGTGTTCCTGAATGCGCGCCGCCATTTCCGCCAGCGACATGGCACCAAAACTACGGCTACGACCGAAGCCCGGCAGATCCACCAGATGCAGCGTAAAATGCGCGCTTAATTCCGGCGTTATGCAATCCCATACCTGCGCATTCAGTCCCCATCCGTGCAGCAGCACAAGATGGCAATTTCCTTCCCCTTTGGTTTGCCACCAGATCTCATTCATCAGGTACTGTTCTCTATTATTTTGTCCGAGGTGAAATATGTTAACAGCCTGTGGCTTATGCTGGCTATGCCGAATGCCGCTCGCCCTGCCGTCCTGGGGAATCTGCTCCCGTTGCGTCAACGCGATCTCTCACCACACCAATGTGTGTCCTCAGTGCGGTTTGCCCGCCCAGGATCCTCACTTGCCCTGCGGTCGTTGTTTGCAAAAAGCGCCGCCGTGGCAACGGCTGATCGCCGTCAGCGATTACGTTGCGCCCCTGAGTTCACTTATTCATCGCTTCAAATTTTCAGGCAAAGCAGAACTGGCCCCGGCGCTGGCGCGCCTGCTGCTGCTGAAATTTATACAGGCCCGCCAGCTATCCGGCCTGCCGCGTCCGGACCGCATTGTCAGCGTTCCGCTGTGGCAAAAAAGACACTGGCACAGAGGGTTTAATCAGAGCGACCTACTCTGCCGTCCTCTGTCACACTGGCTGGGCTGTCGGTACGAGACGGAGGCCATCACGCGTATTCGGGCTACGACGACACAACATCATCTCCCGGCCCGGCTGCGAAAGCACAATTTGAAAAACGCCTTTCACCTTGAATTTCCGGTTCGCGGACTCCATATCGTTATTGTGGATGATGTCGTCACCACGGGCAGTACTGTCGCAGAAATTTCCCGGCTGCTGTTACGCGGCGGTGCAGCGACGGTCCATGTCTGGTGCCTCTGTCGGACCTTGTAGACCCTCGACGATGGGCGTATTATAACTGACTAAAATAGTCAACTATTAGGCCAATGCTATGATCCGTATTTCCGATGCTGCACAAGCGCACTTTGCCAAACTGTTGGCAAATCAGGAAGAAGGGACGCAAATCCGTGTATTTGTCATCAATCCCGGTACTCCTAACGCTGAATGCGGCGTTTCTTATTGTCCACCCGATGCTGTGGAAGCGAGCGATACTGCCCTGAAATTTGATTTGCTGACGGCCTACGTGGACGAGTTAAGCGCCCCGTACCTGGAAGATGCGGATATCGATTTCGTGACCGACCAGCTCGGCTCTCAGCTGACGCTGAAAGCGCCGAACGCCAAAATGCGTAAAGTTTCTGACGACGCGCCGTTAATGGAGCGCGTAGAGTATATGCTCCAGGCGCAGGTGAACCCGCAGCTTGCCGGGCACGGCGGCCGCGTTACGCTGATGGAAATCACCGACGACGGCTACGCCATCCTGCAATTTGGCGGCGGCTGTAACGGCTGCTCCATGATCGATGTCACTCTGAAAGACGGCATTGAAAAGCAGCTGCTGGCAGAGTTCCCGGACCTGAAAGGGGTGCGCGATCTCACCGAACACCAGCGCGGCGAGCACTCTTACTACTGATTTGCTTTCTTCAAACGCCTCTTTCCCGCGAAAGAGGCGTTTTGTCGTAAATGTTACAACCCTCCCCAGAATATGACCTACCTCCCAGTTTTTAAATTTTGCCTGCCAGGGGTGTTTTCTTTGCACGAATGTTACCCGTATCATCCCTTCTGCGCACTATTCTTCTGGAAACAGCCCGCGACTCTTAGCCTTATAAGAAGCGATTTGTTGAAGTGCTAATTGCCTTCTGTTCTGAATTACAGCACAAAGGCCCCTTTGCTGCTCAGACAGCAAAGTTACCCATAACAAATTAAAGGCCAGTAAATCATGCCATTAGTCATCGTTGCTATCGGTGTTGTGTTGTTATTGTTGTTAATGATCCGTTTCAAGCTAAACGGTTTTATTGCCCTAATCCTGGTGGCCCTTGCGGTGGGTCTGATGCAGGGAATGCCTGTCGATAAGGTTATCGCCTCCATTAAAACGGGTGTCGGCGGAACGCTTGGCAGCCTGGCGCTGATCATGGGCTTCGGGGCGATGCTGGGCAAACTGCTCGCTGACTGCGGCGGCGCACAGCGTATCGCCACGACGCTGATTGCGAAGTTTGGTCAGAAGTACATTCAATGGGCGGTAGTGTTAACCGGTTTTACCGTCGGTTTCGCCCTGTTCTATGAAGTCGGTTTCGTACTCCTGCTGCCGCTGGTATTTACCATCGCCGCTGCTGCTCGTATCCCGCTCCTCTTTGTCGGCGTTCCGATGGCAGCGGCACTTTCCGTAACACACGGTTTCCTGCCGCCGCATCCGGGTCCAACAGCGATTGCGACCATTTTCCATGCTGATATGGGCAAAACCCTGCTCTATGGTACGCTGCTGGCCATCCCGACCGTGATTCTGGCGGGCCCGGTCTACGCTAAATTCCTCAAAGGTATCGACAAGCCGATCCCGGAAGGACTGTATAACGCGAAAACGTTCAGCGAAGCGGAAATGCCGGGCTTTGGCGTGAGCGTCTGGACCTCGCTGGTCCCGGTGATCCTGATGGCGCTGCGTGCGGTCGCCGAGATGATCCTGCCGAAAGGCCATGCAATCCTGCCCTACGCTGAGTTTTTTGGCGATCCGGTCATGGCAACGCTGATTGCGGTTATCATCGCGATATTCACTTTTGGCCTGAATCGCGGTCGTTCGATGGATGACATCAACGATACGCTCACCACCTCAATCAAAATCATCGCCATGATGCTGCTGATCATCGGCGGCGGCGGCGCGTTTAAGCAGGTGCTGGTTGATAGCGGCGTGGATAAATACATCGCGTCGATGATGCAGTCCACCAATCTGTCGCCTCTCTTTATGGCCTGGTCAATTGCCGCCGTGCTGCGCATCGCGCTGGGATCGGCTACCGTGGCGGCGATCACCGCCGGTGGAATTGTGGCACCGCTGATTGCGACAACAGGCGTGAGTCCTGAATTGATGGTTATCGCGGTTGGCTCCGGCAGCGTGATTTTCTCGCACGTGAACGATCCAGGATTCTGGCTGTTCAAGGAGTATTTCAACCTGACGATTGGTGAGACGATCAAGTCATGGTCTGCGCTGGAAACCATTATTTCAGTATGTGGCCTGGTAGGGTGTTTGCTGCTGGGAATGGTGGTGTAAGACCCAAAAAGAACCCGCCGATAAGGGCGGGTTCTTTATTTTTACCTCTTCTTCACTCCAGCCCGACGCCGCTTATCCAAATCCTTAATTAGCTTATTCACGCTCTCATCCGCAAACATCTCTTCAAGGGTTGCAGACAGCTTGCGCCGCCAGTTTTTGTACTGATAGCTGGTCCCCGGGATATTGACCGGTTCGGCCATCTGTAGCCAGTCTTCCGGCTGGAGACCCAGCAAGGCACTGTTACTGTCGGCAATATAGCGCTGCATTCCGCGATTAAGCGTAGAGGTCATCGACATCCGCGAGGCTTTACGCCCCACGCTTTTCGCCACGCTGCCGTGTCGGTGTAGCGCATCCAGCAGTCCCTGCTTCGCCAGCTCGCGATCCTCATACAGACCGCGCAGCACGACCGGGTCCGGATACAGGCCCAGCGTTTTTCCGAGCGTCAGGTCGCCGCTTTCCCAGTAGCCGCGCAGCGTCGGTAAATCGTGCGTTGCCGCCACCGCCATCGACTGTGCAGGCCACGCTTCCGGCGCGCGGACCGTTTTCTCGTGATCGCTTTCGAAATACAGCACTTTATAGGAGTAAACGCCACTCTTACGCAGCTTGCCGACGATCTCCACCGGCACCGTCCCCAGATCTTCGCCGATCACCATGCACTGATGGCGTTTACTCTCCAGCGCGAGGATCGACAGCAGATCGTCAACCGGATAATGCACATACGCGCCGTGATCCGCCGTCTCGCCGTAGGGGATCCACCACAGGCGCAGCATCGACATGACGTGATCGATACGTAATGCGCCGCAATCGCGCATATTGGCGCGCAGTAGCTGAATAAAAGGCTCGTAGGCGCGAGCGGTAATGACATGCGGATCCATTGGTGGCAGACCCCAGTTTTGCCCCAGCGGCCCGAGGATGTCCGGCGGCGCACCAACTGACGCCTTCAGGCAGTACAGTTCGCGATCGCACCAGGTTTCTGCGCCGCCTTCCGCCACGCCGACCGCCAGATCACGGTACAGGCCAATCGGCATATTCATGTTCTGGCATTCTTCCCAGCAGGCCGCAAATTGCGTACAGGCCAGCCACTGAAGCCACAGGTAAAACTCCACCTCATCCTGATGCGTTTTACAGAACTTTTTTACCTCCGGGGTATCGGTAGACTGATAACCTTCCGGCCAGACTGGCCAGCCCCAGCGCATCGGGTCCTCTTTCACCTGTGACGCGTGCAGGGCATCAAACGCTGCCTGCCAGTAAAGGCTTTCCCCCTCGTTGGCGATGAACTGACGAAACGCCTGCATTGCGGCATCATCGTTAGTGCGTTTCGCAAACTGCCGCCACGCCATGCTTAGCCCGGCGAGCTTTAGCGCCGTAACGGCTGAGTAATCAACCCACTCTCCCTGGCGCGCGCTTTCCAGCTTCTGCTGGGTGGTGGGCATATGCCACCACTCCTGCGCTTCCTCGCTGTGCTGAAAATCATCAACGGCATTAACGTCGATGTAAATCACATTCAGCCAGCGGCGGGAAGAGGGACTGTAAGGGCTGGCGCTCTCCGGATTTGCCGGATAAAGCGCGTGGATCGGATTGAGGCCGATAAACGCCCCGCCCCGCTTTGCCACCTCAGGCAGCATCGCTTTGAGATCGCCAAAATCGCCGATCCCCCAGTTTTTGCCGGAGCGCAGCGTATAAAGCTGCACGCAGGCTCCCCACAGTTTACGTCCGCTGAGCAGCGCATCAGGCTCGTGGCAGCGCTGAGGAGCGATAATCACCCGGCAATCCCACTGTTGCGCGTCCTGAGATAACGTCAGCGTGTGATACCCTTCCGGCAGACGCATCGGCAGACTAAGTTTACTGCCGCCAGCCGCCTGACCTTGATACTGGCGGCCTGCTTCCGTCAGCAGTGTCCAGCTAAACTCGCCGCTGCCCTCGACTTCCAGCGCCATCTTCTTACCGTGGGTATACACCATCACGTTCGGCACCGGGGTAACGGCCACTTTCGTGGCCGCCGTGTGATGCATCGCATCCAGCAAACGCCGCTTGGTTTCTACGCCAATCGACTGCGGCTTACCGTGGGCGTTAATGTAATCAGGGCTTATCCCCGCCGCCAGAGCGGCTTTATCGAGGCGTTTGCGTTCCATAGCGGTCCTTATCGTTTAGCCTGCCAGATACGGCTCTGGTAGTCGCGAATAGAGCGATCGGAGCTGAACATGCCGCATCGCGCCGTATTGAGTATAGCGGCACGAGTCCAGGCTTCCGGGTCACGGTAGAGCACATCGACCTGTTTCTGCGCGTCAACATACGCGGCAAAGTCGGCCAGTACCAGATACGGATCGCCGCCCTGCTTACCAATACTGTGCAGCATCTGGTCAAAGGCGTGTTTGTCGCCGTCGCTGTATTTACCGCTCTCCAGTTCTTTCAGCACCGCATTCAGTAATTTGTCTTTCTTACGCCATTTCAGCGGATCGTAGCCTTTCGCCTTCAGCGCCTTCACCTCTTCAACGGTATTGCCGAAGATAAAGATGTTTTCATCGCCGACTTTCTCGGCTATTTCCACGTTCGCGCCGTCCAGCGTGCCGACGGTGAGCGCGCCGTTCAGCGCCAGCTTCATATTGCCGGTGCCGGAGGCTTCTTTACCGGCGGTAGAAATTTGCTCGGAAATATCAGCGGCCGGGATCAGCATTTCAGCCACAGACACACAGTAATCCGGCAGGAAGACCACTTTCAGTTTATCGCCTACCAGCGGATCGTTGTTCACCGCCGCCGCGACCTTGTTGATCGCCAGAATAATGTTCTTCGCCAGGTAATATCCCGGTGCCGCTTTCGCGCCAAACAGGAACACACGCGGTACGCGGTCTGCCTGCGGATTTTCGCGGATCTCTTTATAGAGTGCCAGAATGTGCAGCAGGTTCAGGTGCTGGCGCTTATATTCATGCAGACGTTTGATCTGGATATCAAAAATCGCCTCAGGACTGATTTCAATACCGGTACGCGCCTTCACAAACGCGGCGAGACGCACTTTATTCGCCCGTTTGATCTCACGATACGTCTGACGGAATTTTTTATCGTCGGCGTACTTTTCCAGCGCAATCAGCTGGTCAAGATCGTTCGCCCACTCTTTCTTCAGCGTTTTATCCAACAATGCAGCCAGCGCCGGGTTACACTGCTTGATCCAGCGACGCGGGGTAATGCCGTTGGTGACGTTATGGAATTTGTTCGGCCACAGCTGATGGTATTCCGGGAACAGATCTTTCACCACCAGCTCGGAGTGCAGTGCTGCCACGCCGTTCACCGCAAAACCGCTGACCACGCACATATTTGCCATGCGCACCTGCTTGTCATACACCACCGCCAGCTTCGCCCACACGGCCTCATCACCCGGCCAGGTTTTCTCAACCAGCGTTTTAAAGCGAGTGTTAATCTCATTGATGATCTGCATATGACGCGGCAACAGCGCTTTAATCAGTTTTTCGTCCCAGCACTCCAGCGCTTCCGGCATCAGCGTATGGTTAGTGTAGGCGAAGGTTTTACTGGTGATAGCCCAGGCATCGTCCCAGCTTAGCTGATGCTCATCTATCAGCACGCGCAGCAGTTCAGGAATGGCGATGGTCGGGTGCGTATCGTTCAACTGGATGACTTCGTAATCCGCCAGTTGGTGCAATTGACGGCCTGCCAGGTGATGACGGCGCAGAATATCAGCAACGGAACAGGCGCACTGGAAGTACTGCTGCATCAGGCGCAGCTTTTTGCCCGCCGTATGGTTATCGTTCGGGTAAAGGACTTTAGTGAGCTTATCCGCGTCGATACCCTGCTGTTCGGCGCGCAGGAAATCGCCATCGTTGAATTTGGTCAGGTTAAACGGATGCGCGTGCGTTGCCTGCCACAGGCGCAGCGGCTGGGTGATGCCGTTGCGGTAGCCCAGTACAGGAAGATCCCATGCCTGGCCGGTGATGATAAATCCCGGTTGCCATGCGCCCTTCACCACTTTCCCGCCGATCCCCACCTGGACATCAAGCTGTTCATTGTGGCGAAACCACGGATAGCTGCCGCGATGCCAGTCGTCCGGCGCTTCCATCTGGTTGCCGTCAGCAAAAGACTGGCGGAACAGACCATACTGATAGTTCAGGCCATAACCGGTTGCCGCCTGGCCTACGGTCGCCATTGAGTCAAGGAAACAGGCTGCCAGACGCCCGAGGCCGCCGTTGCCCAGCGCCGGGTCGATCTCCTCTTCCAGCAAATCGGTCAGGTTGATGTCGTGCGCTTTCAGCACATCGCTCACATCCTGATACCAGCCGAGGTTCAGCAAGTTGTTACCGGTCAGGCGACCAATCAAAAACTCCATAGAAATATAGTTAACATGGCGCTGATTTTCAGCTGGCGCGCTTACAGGCTGGGCGGCCAGGCACTCAGCCAGTGCGCCGCTCACCGCCTGCCACCATTGATGCGACGTCATTTTCTCTGCGGAATCTAAAGCAAAACGCTGCCACTGACGCGTCAGTGCAGCCTGAAATTGTGCTTTGTCGAATGTAGGCTGTGACATAAAGGAACCGGATCCTGTTCAAATGAAAAACGTTAGCGCTAGTTTGCCTGGCTACCCGTCTGGCTTCCTCATCCTGCCAGGGATTAGGCAGGGAGGAGCACCAGGGATGAGCGAAAAATGTGATCGGCACCACTATAACGTTAGCCGCTTACGCCATCCTTGCCGACTATATTGAACAGGGAGGAGCATTCCTTCGCTCACATCTCAGTCTCTACCTTTACCGCACGCAGAACGTTGGCGTAGGTCAAAGAATTGAAATGCCGTTCCGCAAACAAAATGTAAAATAACGAAATGATTTTCCGTATAAAATACCAACAGCGGATTTACTTAAACGTGTTACAGGTTATTTTTTGCTGCTTAGTATCCAGGAAATTAATTGAGTTAAGAAAATCCTTTCATTGAAAGCGTAATTCTCGCCTTATCAGCAATTCAGCCTAAGCCAGACGCCATGCCTGCTGGCACCGGTTTCATTAAAATAATTCACTTCCTTTAATAATTTGTGACACAGTGCAAATTAAGAAGCACTCAAAAACGACATAACTTGCAATACATTGCAATCTGAACGACTTTAGAGTTATTAATTACGAAGCGCAAAAAAAATCCCGCTTTCTTTTACGCACAGTGAAAGTGATAACTATGTTGATTCCGTCTAAATTAAGTCGCCCGGTTCGCCTTGATCATACTGTGGTCAGGGACCGCCTGTTGGCTAAACTTTCCGGCGCGAACAATTTCCGTCTGATCCTGATCACAAGCCCGGCGGGCTATGGAAAAACGACCCTCATTTCACAATGGGCCGCAGGCAAAAACGATCTTGGCTGGTTTTCACTGGATGAAGGCGATAACCAGCAGGAACGTTTTGCCAGTTATTTGATTGCCGCTATTCAGCAGGCAACGGGCGGCCACTGCAACGCCAGCGAAGCGATGGTACAAAAGCGCCAGTACGCCAGCCTGACATCCCTTTTCGCTCAGCTTTTTATCGAACTGGCTGAGTGGGATCGCCCGCTCTGGCTGGTGATTGATGATTACCATCTGATCACCAATCCGGTGATCCATGAAGCCATGCGTTTCTTCCTGCGTCATCAGCCGGAAAATTTAACGCTGCTGGTGATGTCGCGTAACCTCCCCCAGTTGGGGATTGCCAATTTGCGTGTTCGCGATCAACTGCTGGAGGTCGGCAGTCAGCATCTGGCATTTAATCATCAGGAAGCGCGACAGTTTTTTGAGCGTCGTCTGACCTCGCCGCTGGAAGCCTCCGAGAGCGGCCGCCTGTGTGACGAAGTGGCAGGCTGGGCCACTGCGCTTCAGCTTATTGCCCTCTCCGCCAGGCAGAACAATAACGCGCCGCATCAGTCTGCGCGTCGGTTGTCGGGCATTAACGCCAGCCATCTTTCCGATTATCTGGTCGATGAAGTACTGGATAACGTTGATTTAAGTACCCGTCATTTCCTGCTCAAAAGCGCGCTGCTGCGCTCGATGAACGATGCGCTAATTGTGCGTGTGACCGGGGAAGAGAACGGGCAGATGCGGCTGGAAGAGATTGAACGCCAGGGCCTGTTTTTACAGCGCATGGATGATTCCGGCGAGTGGTTTAGCTATCACCCGCTGTTTGGCAGTTTCCTGCGCCAGCGCTGTCAGTGGGAACTGGCGACCGAACTGCCGGAACTGCACCGCGCCGCCGCCGAAAGCTGGATGGCGCAAGGCTTCCCGACCGAAGCCATTCATCATGCGCTGGCCTCCGGCGATGCGCCGATGCTGCGCGATATCCTGCTTAACCACGCCTGGGGACTGTTTAATCACAGCGAACTGACACTGCTGGAAGAGTCACTGGCGTCACTGCCGTGGGAAAGTCTGCTGGAGAATCCGCGCCTGGTGCTGCTTCAGGCATGGCTGATGCAAAGCCAGCATCGCTACAGCGAAGTGAATACTCTGCTGGCCCGCGCCGAGCAGGAGATGCAAATTACCATTGACGCTGCGCTGAGCGGCGATTTCAACGCCCTGCGCGCGCAGGTGGCGATCAACGATGGCGATCCGGAAGAAGCCGAGCGTCTGGCGAAAATCGCGCTGGATATGCTGCCCGTCGCCAGTTACTACAGCCGTATCGTCGCCACCTCCGTGCATGGTGAAGTTCTGCATTGCAAAGGGTTGCTGATGGAATCGCTGTCGTTAATGCAGCAGACAGAACAGATGGCGCGCCGCCATGATGTCTGGCATTACGCGCTGTGGAGCATGATCCAGCAAAGCGAAATCCTGTTTGCTCAGGGCTTTTTACAGGCCGCGTGGGAGACGCAGGAAAAAGCCTTCCAGCTGATCCACGACCAGCACCTGGAACAGCTGCCGATGCATGAATTTTTGCTGCGTATTCGTGCCCAGTTGCTGTGGGCATGGGGACGGCTCGACGAAGCGGAAAGCGCCGCACGCAGCGGCATGACCGTGCTCTCTACCTATCAGCCGCAGCAACAGCTTCAGTGCCTGGCGCTGCTGGTTCAGTGCTCGCTGGCGCGCGGGGATCTGGATAACGCACGCAGCCAGTTAAACCGACTGGAAAATCTGCTGGGTAATGGCCCTTACCACAGCGACTGGGTATCAAACGCCGATAAAGTGCGGGTAATTTACTGGCAGATGATCGGCGATAAAAAGTCTGCCGCCAACTGGCTACGCCAGACGCCAAAACCGGAATTTGCCAATAACCATTTCCTGCAAAGTCAGTGGCGCAACATCGCCCGCGTGCAGATCCTGCTTGGCGAAACCGGTCCGGCGGAAATGGTGCTTGAAGAGTTAAACGAAAACGCGCGCAGCCTGCGCCTGATGAGCGACATCAACCGCAACCTGCTGTTGCTGAACCAGCTTTACTGGCAGGCGGGCCGTAAAAACGAGGCGCAGAATGCCTTAATGGAAGCGCTGACCCTCGCCAATCGCACCGGTTTTATTAACCATTTCGTCATTGAAGGCGAAGCGATGGCGCAGCAGTTACGCCAGTTGATTCAACTCAACACGTTGCCGGAGCTGGAACAGCACCGGGCGCAGCGCATTCTGCGGGATATCAACCAGCATCACCGACATAAATTTGCCCATTTTGACGAGAACTTCGTCGAACGGTTGTTAAATCATCCGCAGGTACCTGAACTGATCCGTACCAGTCCGCTGACCCAGCGCGAGTGGCAGGTGCTGGGGCTGATCTATTCCGGTTACAGTAACGATCAGATTGCCGGAGAACTGGATGTGGCGGCGACCACCATTAAAACGCATATTCGTAATCTGTATCAGAAGCTCGGCGTCGCGCACCGGCAGGACGCGGTGCAGCATGCGCAAAAGCTGTTGAAGATGATGGGCTACGGGGTGTAAAGGTTTCTGGAGAGTTTATTTTGGTCCGGCCCACAGGCCGACATCCGCCTTCAGAATAAATCGATTACATCAGAATGTAGGCCCGGTAAGGCGAAGCCGCTACCGGGCATGTTATCGCAGTATCGTAATGCCGGGTGGCGCTGCGCTTACCCGGCCTACAGTTTGATATCCACCTTCAGAATCAATCGATTACATCAGTTTGCAAAAACAGTGAGCGCAGCGCCAACTAACGTTTCAACTGGACATGTCTTTTCCCTTAACCGTCACCCGCGTCATCCCGCCCTCTTCCTCCAGGCTAAACGTCACCGGCAAAAACTGCCCGACCACAGCGATATTGGTTAACAGATGGGGGGAAGCATGCGCCACGGTGAACGCGCCTTCTCCCGCCGGGTAAAATCCGTGCCGCAGGAGCGTAGTGCGCTGACGAATCCCCATCCGCGCCATTCAGCGCAATTGTCCTTTGCATCGTATTATCCTTTAACGCACACCACCTGACGCAGGGTATGCACCACCTCAACCAGATCGGTCTGAGCAGACATTACCGCGTCGATATTCTTATACGCCATCGGAATTTCGTCGATCACATCGGCATCTTTACGGCATTCCACATGAGACGTCGCGCGGATCTGATCCTCAACGCTGAACAGCTTTTTCGCTTTGGTACGGCTCATCACGCGCCCTGCGCCGTGGCTACAGGAGCAGAAGGATTCTTCGTTACCCAGCCCACGGACGATAAAGCTTTTCGCCCCCATCGAACCGGGAATAATACCGTACTGCCCGGCGCGCGCCGATACCGCCCCTTTACGCGTCACGAAAATCTCTTCACCAAAGTGCTGTTCTTTCTGTACATAATTATGGTGACAGTTGATCGCTTCCATGCTCAGCGTAAACGGCTTAGCGATCGCTTTATGCAGCGCGGCGACCACGTTTTCCAGCATTGCATCACGGTTAGCGCGGGCATAATCCTGCGCCCAGCCGACGGCTTTAACATAATCGGCGAAATGTTCGCTGCCTTCTTCAAACCAGGCCAGATCGCGCGATGGCAGATTAGCGATATGCTGTTGCATATCTTTCTGCGCCATTTCAATAAAATAGCTACCGATGGCGTTACCAATTCCACGCGATCCGGAGTGCAGCATCACCCAGACCCGATCCGCCTCATCAAGGCAGATTTCAATAAAGTGGTTACCGGTTCCCAATGTTCCCAAATGCTTATAGTTGTTGGTGTTCAAAAAACGCGGGTATTTCTGCGTCAGCCACTGGAAGCCAGGCTGCAACGTCGCCCACTGCGCATCAACGTTGGCAGGCGGGTTTTCCCACGCGCCAACGTCACGCCGTCCGCGCCCGGTAGTACGCCCGTGCGGCACGGCCGCTTCAATGGCGCTACGCAGCCGGGCCAGACTATCCGGCAGATCCGCCGCCGTTAAGCTGGTACGCAACGCGTTCATGCCGCAGCCGATATCCACGCCAACCGCCGCCGGGATAATTGCCCCTTTGGTCGGGATCACGCTACCAATGGTTGACCCTTTTCCCAGATGCACGTCCGGCATCACCGCCACGTGGCTGAAAATAAACGGCATTTTGGCCGTATTAATCAGTTGCTGACGGGCATCGTCTTCTACCGGTACGCCGTGGGTCCACATTTTTACCGGGGCGTTTGCGGTGGTCATTGTTTCGTATGTCATGCGGATTCCTTTTGCTCGCTTTATTACATGACTACTGGATTGCAATTGAGATGCCAAAGAGGGAGGATAAAAATAAAAATTTATAACTAAATGAAATTTATGGTAATTTTAAAAAACAGCGATTACAGAGAACGTAGAGTTGCGATAAATCACGATACTCTATTATCGTGATTTATCTTGCAGGATAGGAAAATTTCTTAGCACAGCTCCAGCTGGACTTTGTTTTCCGCGATCACCTGCATCACGCCCGCGGGCGGCATGATATCGGTATAAACCGCATTCACCATACTGATGCTGCCCATATTCACCATCGCATTGCGGCCAAATTTCGAATGATCCACCACCAACATCACATGGCGTGAGTTCTCGATAATTGCGCGTTTGGTGCGCACTTCATGGTAATCAAACTCCAGCAGCGAGCCGTCGCTGTCGATGCCGCTAATGCCGAGGATGCCAAAATCAAGACGAAACTGGGCGATAAAATCCTGGGTCGCCTCCCCGATAATTCCACCGTCACGGCTGCGCAGTTCGCCGCCCGCGAGGATGATACGGAAATCATCCTTTACCATCAGCGTATTCGCCACGTTCAGATTATTGGTGACAATACGCAAATTACTGTGTTCCAGTAGCGCGTGCGCCACCGCTTCCGGCGTGGTGCCGATATCGATAAATAGGGTTGAGCCGTCCGGGATTTGTTCAGCGACTTTGCGAGCGATACGCTCTTTCTCAGCCGTCTGCGTGGCCTTACGATCGTGCCAGGAGGTATTTACCGAGCTGGACGGCAGCGCCGCGCCGCCGTGGTGACGCAGGATAAGGTTCTGATCGGCAAGGTCGTTGAGATCGCGACGAATAGTCTGCGGGCTGACAGAGAAGTGCTCCACCAGTTCTTCAGTGCTGACATATCCCTGCTTTTTTACCAGTTCGATAATCGCACTGTGACGCTGTGTCTGTTTCATGAATAATCCCTGCAAAATTATGTTCGTTTTCGCGCATTATGCGAATCAACAAAGGCCATCGCCAGCCCTACCAGCAACCCGGCCACGTGAGCACCGTTTGCAATCGACATACCGAAGAGATCAAACCAGCCGGCAATTAGCCATATTAAAGCAAAGCCTATCAAACCACGCGGTAAAAAAACGCCGCTCTGCGGATCGCGTTCGCCCCGCAGCCATGCATAGCCCATCAGGGCATACACCACGCCAGATAACCCGCCAAACCACGGGCCGCTGACATGATACTGCACAAATCCGCTTAACAGAGCGCTGATGACGGTAATGACGACCAGCTTGCCGCTGCCCAGACGCTTTTCTACCGTGCCGCCAAGATACCACCACCACAGCAGGTTAAAGAGAATATGCAGGACGGAGAAGTGCATCAGGGCGTGGGTAAAATAGCGCCAGACGTCAAATTTCAGGGAAGGATCGTACGGCCAGGCCAGCCATATCATTACTGCCTGGTCGCCAATAATACTCATCAGCACAAATATCAGTATCGTCACGCCGAGAATGGCGAGCGTAAACGGCCCGGCGTTCTCCCTGAGCGTGGCGAGGAACGGAAAACGGCGGTAATGAAGACCGCTGTTGGTTTGCCCTGACTGCCAGCTCGCCGCCAGATAACGCGGATCCGCCGGGTTTTCCATAAACCGCGCCAGTTCAGTTTGCACGCGCGCGGCCTGACTTTCATCCGCCAGCCAGATATCCCACTGCGTATGCTGCTGGATCGTTAGCACTACGCCCTGCGTCGCCATATAGTCCACAAACGCCTGCGCAATGCGCGGGTTACTAAAAGAGGTGATCATCAACATACTGGCGGTCGCTTATTCCACACAAAAGGGGACAGTATAACGGCTAAAACAGCGTGCGCTCCACTTCCGCCGGGAAATGGCGATGCCAGGCGTCAAAGCCACCGTCCACGCTGTAGACGTGGTCGTAGCCTTGTTGCAAAAGATACTGCGCGGCACCTTTACTGCTGTTGCCGTGATAACACATCACCATCACCGGGGTTTCAGGGTCCGTTTCACGCATAAACGCGCCAAGGGTGTCGTTAGTCAAATGAAATGCGCCCGGCGTATGACCCAGCGCATAGCTTTGCGGATCGCGGATGTCCACCAGCACAGCGCTTGCCTGGTGCAGTTTTTGATGGGCTTCTTCAACATTAATACATTCAAAATGGTCCATAGTTTCTCTTTCTGACGCCTTTTTCGCCGCCACATTCAGACGGGCAGATGAATCAATCACTCTCTCAGTTTACGTCGTCAGGGGAGATAAACGCCATTATGTTATGCATATCACTCTAAATTGTTTTTTTGATGTTACCAAAAGCGCGATTCCTTGCTATCATGAGCGATATCGAACATTTATGCGCTTTAACGAAAGTAACGAGGTGGCAGCATGGAAACCAAAGATCTGATTGTGATAGGTGGCGGCATCAACGGTGCTGGCATCGCGGCGGACGCTGCCGGGCGCGGTTTGTCCGTGCTGATGCTGGAGGGGCAGGATTTGGCCTGCGCCACCTCTTCTGCCAGTTCAAAACTGATCCACGGCGGACTGCGCTATCTGGAACACTATGAATTCCGCCTGGTAAGTGAAGCACTGGCCGAGCGTGAAGTGCTGCTGAAAATGGCCCCACATATTGCTTTTCCGATGCGCTTTCGCCTGCCGCACCGCCCGCACCTGCGTCCGGCGTGGATGATCCGCATCGGATTGTTTATGTACGATCATCTGGGTAAACGAACCAGCCTGCCGGGCTCGAGCAGTTTGCGATTTGGCTCAGAATCGGTTCTCAAGCCGGAAATCGTGCGCGGATTCGAATATTCTGACTGCTGGGTGGATGATGCGCGGCTGGTGCTGGCGAACGCCCAGATGGTTGAGCAGAAAGGCGGCAAGGTATTAACCCGCACCCGCGCCACCTCTGCGCGCCGGGAAAATGGTCTGTGGATCGTTGAAGCGGAAGATATCGATAGCGGCAAAAAGTATGTCTGGCAGGCACGCGGTCTGGTGAACGCGACCGGTCCGTGGGTGAAGCAGTTCTTTGATGACGGGATGCACCTGCCCTCGCCTTATGGCATCCGCTTAATTAAAGGCAGTCACATTGTCGTACCGCGTGTCCACACCCAGAAGCAGGCTTATATTTTGCAAAACGAAGATAAGCGTATTGTTTTTGTGATCCCGTGGATGGATGAATTCTCTATCATCGGTACCACCGACGTGGAATACCAGGGCGATCCGAAAAGCGTCGCCATTGATGAGAAAGAGATTAATTATTTGCTCAACGTGTATAACGGGCATTTTAAGAAACAGCTGACGCGTGAGGATATTGTCTGGACTTACTCTGGCGTGCGTCCGCTGTGCGATGATGAATCAGATTCACCGCAGGCCATTACCCGCGATTACACCCTTGATGTGCATGACGAGGATGGCAAAGCTCCGCTGCTGTCCGTGTTCGGCGGTAAGCTGACCACCTATCGCAAGCTGGCGGAGCACGCGCTGGAGAAATTGACGCCGTACTATAAAGGCATCGGCCAGGCGTGGACGAAAGACGCGGTGTTACCGGGAGGCGATATTGGCAGCGATCGTGATGATTATGCCGCGAAACTGCGTCGCCGTTATCCGTTTATCAGCGAATCACTAGCCCGCCACTATGCCCGCACCTACGGCAGCAACAGCGACATTATTCTTCGTGACGCGACCTCGATTGCCGACCTGGGCGAGGACTTTGGTCATGAGTTTTATGAGGCGGAATTACGCTACCTGGTCGAACACGAATGGGTCCGCCGTCTCGATGATGCCATCTGGCGTCGTACCCGCCTCGGTATGTGGCTTAATGCCGACCAGCAATCACGCGTGGCGCAATGGCTGCTCCAGCATACGGCGAAACGTGAGCTGTCGCTGGCATCGTAATTAACCGGTACACCCCGTGCCCGGTGGCGCTGCGCTTACCGGGCCTACAAACTATACAGACGCCGATATCCTGCATCCCGTAGGCTGGGTAAGGCGAAGCTGCCACCCGGCATTACCCCATGCCCGGTGGCGCTGCGCTTAGCGGGCCTACAAATCACACAGACGCCGATATCCTGCATCCCGTAGGCCGGGTAAGGCGAAGCCGCCACCCGGCATGTTTCAACGTTATGCGACCAGCCTATGTGTTTTTTGCAGCAGGACGATCATTTTTCGAGGCTGGCAACCTCATGACCGTATTCATCTCTGAAGATCTTTTTACCGCTTGAGTCTATTCTTGACGTCCCTTTCACATGACCATACTCATCACGGTAGGTCGTTTCACCATTGGCGTTAGTTTGCGCGGTCCCTTTAGTATGCCCATATTCATCGCGAAACGTGGTTTCTCCGTTAGAATTGGTCTGCGCGCTGCCTTTACTATGACCGTATTCGTCCCGGAAAGTCGTTTCGCCACTGGAATTGGTTGATGACGAACCTTTGCTATGCCCGTCGCCATCCCGATACGTTTTGTCGCCGCCCGATCCCGTCTCCACTGAACCGATAGAATGACCATCTGCATCCCTGAG
Organism: Superficieibacter sp. HKU1; assembly: GCF_029319185.1. Taxonomy (NCBI): domain Bacteria; kingdom Pseudomonadati; phylum Pseudomonadota; class Gammaproteobacteria; order Enterobacterales; family Enterobacteriaceae; genus Superficieibacter; species Superficieibacter sp. HKU1. The sequence continues at coordinate 401,543 of NZ_CP119754.1, read as the reverse complement.
CGTATCCGCTACGGCAGGGGCTATCAGAGCACAGCATAAAAGCGTCGCTAAGGTTATTTTACTGTTCATGCATCCTTTCTCCGTGCGTTAAAAAACACACCATTTTGCGCCACATGATGACGTAAAAATACTCCGAATCCATACCGGAACGAGGCGCAAGATGATAAAGGCATCTACCTAAATTTATTTTATATCAAAGTCTTATATCCACCCTGTAGAGCGGATAAGCGAAACGCAATCCCATATGATCCTGTGCTATGACTCCATTTTATTTCTTAGCCTGGACGCCATTGTCATCTACGGTATTCCGCGCGACTGCCAATAATATCCCAGCGCAAAGCCTGACTGGGCGCTGAGCGGCCCCACCAGTTGGCCCCACTCTTCATCGCTGAACAGTGATAAAAACCGGACCGGAAACCAGATAATATCCACATATAGCGTGCGAAGGCTTTCCCCGACAAAGATGTTTAACGAGCGGAAATAGATCTCAGCTCCCGCGATGATGAGGAATAACAAGGCTGGTGTAAGCATCAGTCCGCAACAGAGCGGCGTTTTCTGCGCCGGAGCGGCGCGACGAGCAATCCGCCAGCCAGCGATCATCATCAATATAAAAATAACGCAATAATCGGCGAGCAGCGTCAGGGTTATTTCCAGCCCGCTAATCCTCCTGTGCATTACCGACCACGGTAACAACAGGCCACTTAATAACAGACCCAACGCGAGCATAAAGAGAATAACGGGATAGGCCAGTAGCGGTACTCCGAGAAATGCAAAGCACAATGAGGAGATTTGCCCTTTCAGTTTTTCCATGCGTATCCTTTCCCTGGTTGCAGCGAGGCATCATGCATGGCGCACAGACACTCGTCGATCATCCAGCTATCGACTGGATCTTATCCGTTTGAAAGCTAACGATAAACGCGACAACGTGCGCCAGAGAATGCCAGACATACCGATAAGGCTATGGACTTTAACTTTTCCATGTTCTTCCTGCTGAGTCCTTTCAGAGGGCTACATTATAAAATAAACAGATCGGGCACTTTTCTGAATTACAGGTAAAAAATCGGGGCCAAATGGCCCCGATTGGGTGAAAACTTGCGTAAATTTGCCCGGTGGCGCTGCGCTTACCGGGCCTACGAAGGTCTTACAGAACGTCCGTATCCTGCATCCCCCAGGCCGGGTAAGGCGAAGCCGCCACCCGGCATGACAGCCTTACAACCTGACCGGGGTAATCCCCCAAATCTGATCCGCATACTCCTGAATCGTCCTGTCGGAAGAGAAATAGCCCATATTGGCGATGTTGCGCATCGCTTTATTGGTCCACTCTTCTGGCTGACGGTAGAGGTCATCCACCTTGTCCTGACAGTCCACATAGCTGCGGTAGTCCGCCAGCACCTGATAGTGGTCGCCGAAGTTAATCAGCGAGTCGACCAGATCGCGGTAGCGGCCCGGTTCGTCAGGACTGAACACGCCGGTAGCGATTTGGGTCAGCACCTGACGCAGCTCCTCATCTTCTTCGTAATAGTCGCGCGGTTTATAGCCCTGCCGACGCAGTTCTTCGACCTCTTCTGCGGTATTACCGAAAATAAAGATATTTTCCGCGCCGACGTGTTCCAGCATCTCGACGTTCGCACCGTCCAGCGTGCCGATGGTCAGCGCACCGTTCAGGGCAAATTTCATATTACTGGTGCCGGAAGCCTCGGTGCCCGCCAGCGAGATCTGTTCGGAAAGATCTGCCGCCGGAATGATCACCTGCGCCAGGCTGACGCTGTAGTTAGGGATAAACACCACTTTCAGCTTGTCGCCGATTTGTGGATCGTTGTTGATCACCTTCGCGACATCGTTGATCAAGTGGATAATATGCTTTGCCATATAGTAGGCCGAGGCGGCTTTACCGGCGAAGATGTTGACGCGCGGCACCCACTCCGCCGACGGATCGTCTTTAATGCGGTTATAGCGGGTGATCACGTGCAGCACATTCATCAGCTGACGCTTGTACTCGTGAATACGCTTGATCTGCACATCAAACAGCGCGTGCGGATTGACCACCACGTTAAGCTGTTGGGCGATCAGCACCGCCAGGCGTTTTTTATTTTCCAGCTTCGCCTGATGTACCGCCTGATTGACCAGCGGGTAATCAATATGCTGTTCGAGTTCGCTAAGCTGGCTGAGATCGGTGCGCCAGGTACGGCCAATGTTCTCATCCAGCACGGCGGAGAGCGACGGGTTTGCCAGCGCCAGCCAGCGACGCGGCGTGACGCCGTTCGTTACGTTGGTAAAGCGGGTCGGGAAGATCGTCGCAAAGTCGGCAAACAGCGACTGGACCATCAGGTTGGAGTGCAGTTCCGATACGCCGTTGACCTTATGGCTCGCCACCACTGCCAGCCACGCCATGCGCACGCGGCGGCCGTTCGACTCATCAATAATCGAAACGCGGCTCAGTAGACCGGTATCTTGCGGATACTGCTCCTGAACCGTTTTCAGGAAATAGTCGTTGATTTCAAAGATGATCTGCAGATGGCGCGGCAGAATCTTACCGAGCATGTCTACAGGCCAGGTTTCCAGCGCTTCGCTCATTAACGTGTGGTTAGTATAAGAGAAGATCTGGCAGGTCATCTCAAACGCTTCATCCCAGCTAAATTTGTGCTCGTCGATCAGCAGGCGCATCAGCTCGGGAATCGACAATACCGGGTGAGTATCATTGAGGTGAATCGCGGTTTTTTCCGCCAGATTGGCATAGGTTTTATGCAACTGATGGTGACGGCTTAAAATGTCCTGAATAGTGGCGGAGACGAGGAAATACTCCTGCCGCAGACGCAGTTCGCGCCCGGAATAGGTGGAGTCGTCCGGGTACAGAACGCGCGATACGTTTTCAGAGTGGTTTTTATCTTCCACCGCCGCAAAGTAATCACCCTGGTTAAATTTACCGAGGTTGATTTCACTACTCGCCTGCGCATTCCACAGGCGCAGCGTGTTGGTGGCATCGGTATCGTAGCCGGGAATGATCTGATCGTACGCGACCGCGAGGATCTCCTCGGTTTCTATCCAGCGGCTTTTTTTGCCTTCCTGTTGAATACGCCCGCCAAAACGCACTTTATAGCGCGTGTTATGGCGTTTGAATTCCCACGGGTTGCCGTATTCCAGCCAGTAGTCCGGCGATTCTTTCTGCCGACCATCGACGATGTTCTGTTTGAACATGCCGTAGTCATACCGGATCCCGTAGCCCCGGCCCGGCAGGCCCAGCGTGGCCAGCGAGTCAAGGAAGCAGGCTGCCAGACGTCCGAGGCCACCGTTGCCTAACCCCGGGTCATTCTCTTCGTCAATCAGCTCTTCGAGATTAAGCCCCATCTCATCCAGCGCATTGTTCACGTCGTCATAGACGCCCAGCGATAACAGCGCGTTAGAGAGGGTACGCCCAATCAAAAACTCCATCGACAGGTAATAAACCTGACGCGTTTCCTGGGAAAGCTGCGCCCGGTTGGAGCGCAGCCAGCGCTCCACCAGCCGGTCGCGTACGGCAAACAACGTGGCGTTAAGCCAGTCGTGCTTGTTGGCAATAGCAGGGTCCTTCCCAATAGTGAACATAAGCTTATAGGCAATGGAATGCTTCAATGCCTCAATGCTGTGCGTGGGGGAGGCATAAGTAAAAGGTGCATTCATCAACTTGATTCCTGTTGTTACATCAAACGTTGATAGAGATCGCGATAGGACTGGGCGGCAACGTGCCAGCTAAAGTCCATATGCATCGCCTGACGCTGTACGTAACGCCATAGCGACGGACGCGACCACAACACAAAAGCGCGCCGGATCGCCCGTAACAGGGACCAGGCATTGCTGTCTTCAAATACAAAGCCACTGGCGACTCCATCCGCCAGATTTTCCAGGGAACTATCAGCGACGGTATCGGCAAGCCCGCCGGTGCGGCGCACCAGCGGCAGCGTGCCGTATTTCAATCCATAAAGCTGAGTCAGGCCGCACGGTTCAAAGCGGCTGGGAACCAGAATGACATCCGCGCCCCCCATAATGCGATGCGAGAAGGCTTCGTGGTAGCCAATCTGTACACCTACCTGGCCGGAATGTTCGGCTGCGGCAGCCAGGAATCCTTCCTGAAGCACCGGATCGCCCGCGCCCAACAGCGCCAGTTGTCCGCCCTGCTCCAGCAATCCCGGCAACGCCTCAAGCACTAAATCCAGTCCTTTCTGGCTGGTCAGACGGCTCACCACCGCAAACAGTGGAACTTTATCATCCACTTTCAGGCCCATCGCAATTTGCAGCTGGCGCTTGTTTTCCGCCTTGCTTTCCAGTGTATCGCGACCATAGCGGGAGTTAAGCAGTAAGTCGGTTTCCGGACTCCAGATCTTTTCATCAACCCCGTTAAGGATGCCGGTCAGACGGCCTTCCATCTGTCGCTGACGAAGCAAACCTTCCATGCCATAAGCAAACTGCGGCTGGGTGATTTCAAGGGCATAGGTCGGGCTGACGGCGGTAATATGATCGGCATAAAACAGGCCCGCTTTCAGAAACGAGATTTGCCCTTCGAACTCCAGCCCGTGCATGTTATAGAACGACCATGGCAGTTGGATGTCACTCATATGATGGGCATAAAACAGCCCCTGGTACGCCAGGTTGTGTACGGTGAAAATGGATTTCGCCGGATGGCCACGAGCCGCAAGATAGGCCGGAGCCAGTCCCGCGTGCCAGTCATGAGCGTGCACTACATCAGGACGCCAGAACGGATCCAGTCCGCAGGCCATCTCGCAACCTACCCAACCGAGCAGCGCAAAGCGCAGCACGTTGTCGGTATAAGCATACAAATTGGTGTCGTGATAAGGGCTACCAGGGCGATCGTATAAATGCGGGGCATCGATCAGGTAGATCCCCACATCGTTATAGTGCCCAAACAGCAGCGTGATAGGTCCGGCAAACGTGTCACGCCGCGTCACGACTTGTGCATCAGGAATGCCCCGGCGAATATCAGGAAACGCAGGAAGCAGTACGCGAGCATCAATACCTTCCGCTTTTTGTGCTGCGGGTAACGCACCAATCACGTCTGCCAGACCGCCCGTTTTTAACAGCGGGAACATCTCAGAACATACATGTAAAACCTGCATTATCGCTCCTGTCAACACCACAAGGCACTCTGGCGCTTGCAGTAAAACAGCGCGCGGACCCCTTCCGCGCAAGGTTATTATTTGAATTTCTAAATTTTCAGTTTATTCAGCATGTCTCGTGTGACCAGCACGATCCCCTCTTCCGAGCGGTAGAAACGACGCGCATCTTCTTCAGCGTTTTCACCGATCACCAGACCTTCCGGGATCACACAAGCACGATCGATTACGCAACGGCGCAAGCGGCAGGAACGTCCCACCCATACATCCGGTAATAGCACGGATGAATCAATGTTGCAGAACGAATTTACCCTGACGCGCGGGAATAGCACAGACTGCACAACGACCGAACCGGAGATGATACAGCCGCCGGACACCAGCGAGTTGAGCGTCATGCCGTGGCTACCGGAGCGATCCTGAACGAATTTCGCCGGCGGCAACGATTCCATGTGCGTGCGAATCGGCCAGTCCTGATCGTACATATCCAGCTCTGGTGTGACCGAGGCCAAATCAAGGTTAGCTTTCCAGTAAGCTTCGAGCGTACCGACGTCGCGCCAGTAAGGTTCTGCTTCTGGATCTGACTGGACGCAGGAAAGCGGGAAAGGATGCGCATAGGCCATGCCCGCTTTGGTGATCTGCGGAATAATATCCTTGCCGAAGTCGTGGCTGGAATTTTCGTTGAGATCGTCCTGTTCCAGCAGTTCATAGAGGTAATCAGCGTTAAAAACGTAAATCCCCATACTGGCGAGCGATTTGGTGTCGTCGTTAGGCATGGTTGGCGGATTAGCCGGTTTTTCAACGAAATCGATGATTTTGTCATCTTCGTCAACGTGCATAACGCCAAACGCCGTCGCCTCTGCCTTAGGTACCGGCAGGCAGGCTACGGTGCAGCGTGCGCCTTTCTTCACGTGGTCGATCAGCATCCGCGAGTAATCCTGCTTGTAGATATGATCGCCCGCCAGGATCACCACGTACTCCGCTTTGTAACGGCGAATAACATCCAGGTTCTGCGTGACCGCATCGGCGGTACCGCGATACCAGTTTTCACCGTGTACGCGCTGCTGCGCAGGCAGCAAATCGACGAATTCATTCATCTCTTCGCTGAGGAATGACCAGCCGCGCTGGATATGCTGTACCAGCGTATGCGATTGATACTGAGTGATCACACCAATCCGGCGAATGCCGGAGTTGAGGCAGTTTGATAATGCAAAATCAATAATACGGAACTTACCGCCAAAGTGGACGGCGGGTTTTGCCCGCGTGACCGTTAAATCTTTCAGGCGCGTTCCGCGCCCTCCTGCCAGGATCAGGGCAACAGACTTCATTGGCAACTGGCGCGACAGCATCAGCAAATTATCATTTTCAAGCCTAACCATGTCGAACTCCTTTTTTATGACCTTTCAAAAACGCACACTCCATGCGCGGGCCCGTGCCAGATAGCCATGACAACCGGATTGTCCTTTCCGGCAAACGGAGGAATGGCATGCCACTCCCCATCAGGTAAAACCATATCCACAACATCCTGCGTAGCATTGAGTGTCATGAGCCAGCGGTCTGAAAGCAGAATTTGCATCTGCCGCGTCCCGCCCTGCCACTCGCTGGCGCTTAACGGCTGCGCCTGCGCATTTAACCAATGCACGTTTCCGTCCCCCTCCTGCCACCAGCTATCGCGGGTAAGTGCCGGGATGCGCTGACGCAGGTGGATTAACGCCGCAGTAAATGCCGTCAATCCTTTATTCGCCTGAGTCCAGTCAAGCCAGGTCAGGGCGTTATCCTGGCAATACGCGTTGTTATTGCCATGCTGACTGTGGCCGTGTTCATCCCCGGCGAGCAGCATTGGCGTACCCTGAGCAAGCAATAACGATACCAACAGAGCATGGACGCTGGCCCGTCGACGCTCAATCACATCAAGAATGCCGTCAAGTCCTTCTATACCATGATTATTGCTGTAATTTTTGTTAGTGCCATCGCGATTTTCCTCACCATTTGCTTCATTGTGCTTCTCGTTGAAGCAAACGCAGTCGCGCATAGTGAATCCGTCATGCGCGGTCACCAGGTTCACGGTCGCCGACGGCAGGCGACCATTGTTCTGAAAGACATCGCTTGAGGCAGCAAAACGTCTGGCGAAATCACCGGGCGTCAGATCCTGATGCAGCCAGAAGCGGCGTATGGCATCGCGAAAATGGTCGTTCCATTCCGCAAACAGCGGCGGAAAATTGCCGACCTGATACCCTCCATGGCCAACGTCCCACGGCTCCGCAATCAGCTTTAACGAAGCTAATTGCGGGTCGTTTTTTATCACTTCAAACAGCGGCGCATCCTGGCGAAATTCAGGGGTGCGGCCCATGACGGAGGCAAGGTCGAAACGAAATCCGTCAACATGGCATACGTCAACCCAGAACCGCAGACATTGATGCGCATACTCCACTGTGCCCGGCGAGCTGAGGTTGAGCGTATTGCCGCAGCCGGTCCAGTTTTCGTAGTCGCCATCCTTTCTGATCCAATAATAGCTACGGTTATCAATTCCGCGCAGCGAGAAGGTGGGACCATCCAGATCGATCTCCGCGCTGTGGTTAAGCACGATGTCCAGAATGACTTCAATTCCGGCCTTGTGCAGCGCCTTTACCGCATCGCGAAATTCATTCAGCGCTTGCGCCGGTTCGCTGGCGTAGCGCGGATCGACCGCAAACATCGCCAGCGGGTTATAGCCCCAGTAGTTGCTTAATCCCAGACGCTGCAGGCGCGGCTCGCTGCTAAAGTGGGCCACCGGCAGCAATTCCAGCGCGGTAATACCCAGCGATTTGAGATAGTTGATCATCACCGGATGCGCCAGCGCCTTATAGGTGCCGCGGATTTCCGGCGGGATCTCCGGATGCAGATACGTCAGCCCTTTAACGTGGGCTTCGTAGATAACGGTTTTACCCCACGGCGTGTGCGGCCGCGCGTCGTCGCCCCACTCATAGCTCAGGTCAACGACCACGCTCTTAGGCGCAACGGGCGCACTGTCATGGTGATCGGGGGTATCATGGCCGCCGTGAAACAACGCATCGTCTTTAGGATGCCGGTCAACCAGATGCGTGCAGGGATCGAGCAACAGTTTTGCCGGATTAAAGCGATGCCCCTGCGCAGGCTCCCACGGCCCGTGGACGCGGTAGCCGTAACGTAACCCTGGCCGGGCATCAGGAAGATAGCCGTGCCAGATATCACCGGTACGCGCAGGCAAATCGTAACGCTGCTCGAAACCCGCCTCGTCAAATACACACAGTTCCACCCGTTCGGCATGCACAGAGAACAGCGTAAAGTTCACGCCGTTGCCGTCAAAGCGTGCGCCGAGCGGATCGGATTTTCCCTGGGACAGTTTAATCACTCCGCCTCCCGGTACAGCCAGATCGTCGAGAGCGGCGGCAGAGTCAGGCTCAGGGAATGTGGTCGCCCGTGGCTTTCAATCTCATCGCTATGCACCACGCCGCCGTTGCCGGCGTTGCTGCCATGATAGTGCATGGAGTCGGTGTTCAGCGCTTCACGCCACTGACCCGGCTGGTTAATGCCGAAGCGGTAATCATGACGCGGAACCGGGGTAAAGTTGCTGGCGACGATGATTTCGTTGCCCTCCTTATCGCGACGGACAAAAATCAGCACCGAGCGCGCTTTATCGTCTACCACCAGCCACTCAAAGCCGTACGGGTCAAAGTCCAGCTCGTGCAGCGCTTTATGATGACGGTAGGTCAGGTTAAGATCGCGAACCAGCCGCTGAACGCCGTGGTGCCAGTTGTCCTGCCCTTCCAGCAAGTGCCAGTCGAGGCTGACATCATGGTTCCACTCGCGCCCCTGGGCAAACTCATTGCCCATAAACAGCAGTTTTTTACCAGGGAAGGCCCACATCCAGCCGTAGTAAGCGCGCAGGCTGGCGAATTTTTGCCACGCGTCGCCCGGCATCCGGTCGAGGATCGATTTTTTGCCGTGCACCACTTCGTCATGGGATAGCGGCAGCACAAAGTTTTCGGTGTAGTTATAGAGCATGCCGAACGTCAGCTTGTCATGATGATGCTGACGATAGACCGGATCGAGCTTCATGTAGTCGAGGGTGTCGTGCATCCAGCCCAGATTCCACTTGTACCAGAAACCGAGGCCGCCGGTATCAGACGGACGAGAGACGCCCGCAAAATCGGTCGACTCTTCCGCCATGCTGACTGCACCGGAGACCTGCTCGCCTAAAATACGGTTGGTGGTACGTAAAAACTCAATGGCTTCGAGGTTTTCGCGACCACCATATTCGTTCGGGATCCATTCGCCCTGTTTTCGGCTGTAGTCGCGGTAAATCATCGAGGCCACGGCATCGACGCGCAGGGCATCAATGCCGAAACGCTCGATCCAGTACAGCGCATTGCCCACCAGATAGTTGCGTACCTCACGGCGACCGTAATTGTAGATCAGCGTGTTCCAGTCCTGATGGTACCCTTCGCGCGGATCGCTGTGCTCATAGAGGTCGGTACCGTCAAATTCGGCCAGCCCGAAGTCGTCCGCCGGGAAATGACCCGGCACCCAGTCGAGGATCACGTTCAGCCCGGCGGCGTGCGCGGCGTCGATAAAATAGCGGAAGTCGTCGCGGGTACCGAAACGGCGCGTTGGCGCATAAAGCCCCGTGGGCTGATAGCCCCAGCTGCCGTCAAAAGGATGCTCATTGACCGGCAGCAGTTCCAGATGGGTGAAGCCCATCCATTTGGCATAGGGCACCAGCTGGTCCGCCAGCTCGCGATAGCTCAACCAGAAGTTATCGTCGGTATGGCGACGCCAGGAGCCGAGATGCACTTCATAAATGGAGATTGGCGCGTCAAACTGATTGGCTTTTTTGCGCTCGTCGCTCTGCACCACTTTTTCCGGCAGGCCGCAGATCAGAGACGCTGTTTCCGGGCGCATCTGGGCTTCGAAGGCATAAGGATCGGCTTTAATGCGCAGCTGGCCGTGCACGTCGATAATTTCGTATTTGTAGAGCTGACCATTGTGCGCGCCAGGGATGAACAACTCCCACACGCCGCTCTCTTTGCGCAGGCGCATCGGGTGACGGCGGCCATCCCAGAAATTAAACTGGCCGACCACGGAGACGCGCTGGGCATTCGGTGCCCAGACGGCAAAGCGGGTGCCGGTCACGCCGTCCATCGTGTCGCCATGTGCGCCAAGCGTTTCATAAGGACGCAGGTGCGTACCTTCCGACAGCAGCCAGGCATCTAGCTCCTGAAGCAGAGGGCCAAAACGGTAAGGATCGTCAATCAGATTCTGCTGGCCGTGCCAGATCACGGCAAGCTGATAGCGAAAAGTATTTTTGCGGCGCGGCAGAATGCCGCTAAAGAAGCCTCGTGAATCCAGGCATTCGAGTTTACCCACCTTGCGGCCCGTTTTAGGCTCAATGACCCAGACCTCAGTGGCATCGGGTAACAAGGCCCGGACTTCCAGCCCGGCATCGGTTCGATGCATGCCCAGTACGGAAAAAGGATCCGCAAAGTGCCCGGCAATTAGCGCGTTAATCACGTCTTTGTCTACATGATTCGACATGGATCTCATCCTGTTTTATATGTGTCGCTTCATTCCTGCGGTATGCACAATTGTCATACGTGGGGAGCCAAAGTATGTTGAGTACAGACACCCGGTTGCGACATTTTTTGACCTGAACGGGGCTGCATAATGTGCGTCCATCTCCGCCGTTCAACCTTCAGCCAAAGTGTATAAGCACCTTGCTTAAGCATAGCCAACGTCTTATTGCTCTCCCGAAAAAAAATGAAACATTGCGTTACTCCTTGTTTAGCGCAAAAAAAGGGGGTGTTATTACACCCCGTTGTTTATGCTGCGTCATTATGCCAGTTGGCGGAGAATGCGGCGGAGCGGCTCCGCAGCCCCCCACAATAGCTGGTCGCCCACGGTAAAGGCCGACAAATATTCTGGTCCCATATTCAGTTTACGCAAGCGGCCAACCGGCGTAGTCAGTGTGCCGGTCACGGCAGCCGGGGTCAGTTCACGCATGGAAAGCTCACGATCATTAGGAATGACTTTCGCCCACGGATTGTGCGCCGCCAGCAGTTCTTCGATGGTAGGGATCGAAACGTCTTTTTTCAGCTTGATGGTGAAGGCCTGGCTATGGCAGCGCAGCGCGCCGACGCGTACGCACAGGCCGTCTACCGGAATGGTCGTGGTGGTGCCGAGAATCTTGTTGGTTTCCGCCTGGCCTTTCCACTCTTCGCGGCTCTGGCCGTTATCCAGCTGTTTGTCGATCCATGGGATCAGGCTGCCCGCCAGCGGCACGCCGAAGTTATCGACCGGCAGATCGCCATTGCGGGTCAGCGTCGTGACTTTACGTTCGATATCAAGGATAGCGGAAGCCGGGTCCGCCAGCTCGTCGGCGACATGATTATAAAGCTGCCCCATCTGCGCCAGCAGTTCGCGCATATGACGCGCGCCGCCGCCGGAGGCCGCCTGATAGGTCGCCACGGAGACCCAGTCCACCAGATCGTTGGCAAACAGGCCGCCAAGCGACATCAGCATCAGGCTGACGGTGCAGTTACCGCCGACAAAGGTTTTCACGCCGTGGTTCAGCCCGTGGGTGATCACGTCCTGGTTGACCGGATCGAGGATAATGATCGCCTCATCTTTCATGCGCAGCGATGACGCCGCATCAATCCAGTAGCCCTGCCAGCCGCTTTCACGAAGCTTTGGATAGATTTCATTGGTATAATCGCCGCCCTGGCAGGTGACGATGATGTCGAGCGCCTTCAGCGCTTCAAGATCGAAGGCATCCTGAAGCGTGCCTGCCTGGGTGCCACCAAACGTCGGTGCGGTCTGCCCCAGCTGGGAAGTAGAAAAGAAGACGGGGCGAATGGTGTCGAAATCGCGCTCTTCAACCATGCGTTGCATGAGAACGGAGCCGACCATACCGCGCCAACCAATAAAACCAACATTTTTCATAGCGTTTTTCCTGCGAAGATGTGTGCTGTTGTGCAAGCCAGTCACCTGGTGTTATATCCTTCACCATACAAAACGCAGCCAAAGTCGCAAGTGAAATTAATCAATGATGGCAAGGCCATCAGAAGAGCGACTTATCACGCCCGCTGTCGTTCTGAAAACGAATAATAAATACACACTGATTATCAGGGAAATTAGTTAATGAATGACATCATTTCAGCCGCCGTTTTGTTGATCCTGATTATGGATCCGCTGGGAAATTTGCCGATTTTTATGTCGGTGCTAAAGCATACGGAACCGAAACGTCGGCGGGCGATCATGATCCGCGAGCTGTTCATCGCCCTGCTGCTGATGCTGATTTTTCTGTTCGCGGGCGAAAAAATTCTCGCCTTCCTCAACCTGCGTGCCGAAACGGTCTCTATCTCCGGCGGCATCATTCTGTTTCTGATCGCCATCAAAATGATTTTTCCCAGCGCCTCGGGCAACAGTACCGGGCTACCTGCGGGTGAAGAGCCGTTTATCGTACCGCTGGCAATCCCGCTGGTGGCCGGTCCGACATTGCTGGCAACGCTGATGCTGCTCTCGCACCAGTATCCAAATCAGATGAGCCACCTGGTGATTGCGCTGCTGCTCGCGTGGGGCGGAACCTTTGTGATCCTGCTGCAATCGTCGCTGTTCCTGCGTCTGCTGGGTGAGAAAGGCGTTAACGCGCTGGAGCGTCTGATGGGGCTGGTGCTGGTGATGCTTGCCACGCAGATGTTCCTCGACGGCATCCGGATGTGGATGAAAGGCTAATGCAGACGCTGCCGATTGTGCCTCGCCTGCTGCCCGAGGTCCGGGCAGGCCACAAACGTCATACGATACGCTGGCGGGAGCGTGCGATTTCACCCGGCCCGCTGTGCTATATCAACGCCGACGATGCGCACGACATGGTGAATGTCTGGGTCACTGCCGTTGTGCCTATGCCGCTTTCAGCGGTGGCGGAGTATCTCGGCAAGTCCGATGAATGGCCTGACGGCGTGTTGCTGGAAGGCATGAGAGAGCACTATCCGGCGATCCGGCTGGATTCAGTAGTAGAGGTTATCCACCATTCTGCCCCATTGGGCAGGGATACGGACAAGGACGTGCTGCTTGCGTTACTGACGCATCTGGAATGCAGCCTCCACCATTCGCAGCGCCATGACCGCACCTGGCTTGAGGCAATCCTGCATCCCCACTTTACCGAAATCACGCGCTCTGGTGCTCTTGTCACTCGCGATGAGACCCTTGACGCCCTGAGTCAGGAAAGCACTGCGCCTGCGTTGCGGGCCTCGGATTTCCAGCTTCTGATAACGGGTCACGGCTGTGCCACGCTGATTTACCGAACCCTCGGCCCCCACTCAGCGCTCCGCTCATCATGCTGGGTGTTATCAGCGGAAGGATGCTGGCAGATGATCTTTCATCAGGGCACGCCGACGAACGCGTGAATCAGACAGAAACCGTGTGACTGACCAGCACACCATGATGAAACCGGTGGATCATCAGCATGGCAGGATCGTTGACGGGCGGCACCTTATCGCCACCAAACCATAAGGGATTAGCCGGGCACACCGAGCCGCAAATATAGGCGGGTATCCCTGCAAGGCTACCAGCCATGGGCCGGTGAACGTGCCCGGTCGCGATGGCCAGCGGTTTATGAAGAAGTCGGGTCAGCATATCGGCCAGCTCTGCGCTACCGTCACACATGATCTCATCCATGGTCGGGATGCCGCTCGCAAATACGTGATGATGCATAAAGATCACAGAGTCAGTCGCATTGCCAGTGGTTAGCACATTTTCCAGCCAGTCAAGTTGATGGCGAAGGCTTCCCGCGGCGTTGCCCGCAAGCGTGGTATCAATACCGATTAAACGTAACTCTCCGGTATTCATAATGATATTCAACGCGCCAGCCGGGGCGTCACTGACCCACATACCGTTCCACGTCCGCTTCATTACCTCGCGATCATCTGCGTTACCGGGAAGGATAAGCACAGGATACGTTAACCGGTTAAGCAGGTGGGCAATGGTAGAATACCCCTCGTGCCAGCCGTCATCGATCAGATCGCCGGTCAGGACCAGGATATCCGGTCCCACCGTCTCCAGCCATGCCAGGGCGTGTTCAAACCGCGCCAGATTGGCATTATTCGGCGAGGCATGAATATCTGAAAGCTGGGCAATGATCATGGCGTCTCCTGACAGGCTGGCTGAAAAAGCATCACGCTGAGTGTAGAAAATGATGACCAGCGCGTCATGCTGGCACCGGATAAAATGTCCGGGGCATCAGCGAGGAGAGGGACTGGCCGCTTTTTACCTTTCATCCTGTATGCAATGCCTGCAAAACTGGCTTTTCATTTCTGCGAGTCTGCTTCAGAAAAGCCCTCTTGTCACCGTTCCGGCAACGCGGTATCTTCCTGCCGCGCCTGCAAAATCAGGCGTCGGGATTAGCCTCCTGATCTTCTCGTCGGTGACGCAACTATTTTTGTGTCGCACGCCTGGCTACACTCCAATGGTGGGCCTGGCAGGGGCATCGAAAGATGCGCCGGTATCCGATGAGGCCGGTAAGGCTAACCCTGTCAGGTTCCGCCACCCAGGAGATTAGCCTCTCCGGTGACGGATAAACACGACTCATCGGAGAATTTTTATATGTGTGCCACCTCAGACTCTTCTCTTTCATCACTAACAATCCCTTTTAACCACACCACTGACTTTACCGAGCTGGCGGATTGCTGCCAGTGCTTTGCCGACGAACTGGGTGCCTGTAGCGATCCGGCGCATAAAATGGCCCTCTGCGGTCGCTTATCTGCCTGCCTGGCGCTATTGCAGCCCACGCTTTTTGAACCTGTTCCGCTCCATCTGCAGCCGGGCCTGACGGTTGATACCTTGCCCACCCGGCAACCCGCTTTCGAACCGGATGCCGATCAGTTAGCCGACTACTGCCAGTTTTTAACTCAGCTTCTGCTCGGCGGATCGCTTTCTGCACAGATGGAAAATACCGCCGGGGCGCTATTACAGGATTTAGTGCTTTATTTTGCCGATATACTGAAAGCGCCGCGCTGGCTCAATACTCCACAAGGCCGGGTCGCAATCGAGATGTAAAACGCATAAATTCAGGTCACTGTCTACTACCGGACTTATTGGACAAAATTAATTTATATCGATACAAGAAACGATATTATTTGTCCCCACGACACTGTATCAGGCGTATCTATTCAGTAATGGAATGCACTTATCCAATAACGGAGATGACTCATGAAATACGAACTCTCAAGCGACGGCTCTTGCCCGCTGGTATTGATTTCTCTTGGCATGGGCGAACAGGTCAGTATTGAACGCGGTTCAATGGTTTTTCATAACGGCAAAGTGAATCTTGAAGGCCGCATGAACCAGAACGGCTCAGGAATGTTAGGCGGTATTATCAAAGCCGCCGCCAGATCGGTCGTCAGCGGCGAAAGCTTTTTTGTCACTACCGCCACCGGTACTGCTAATGACGGACTGCTGGCAATCTCCTCCGGCAGCATTGGCAATATCAAGGCGCTGGAAGTTGGCAAAAGCACCTGGCGGCTGAACGACGGTGCCTTTCTGGCCTGCGACGGTGGCGTTACTTACAGTATGAAAAGCCAGTCCGTCGGTCGTGCGATTTTCGGCGGTACCGGGGGACTGTTCGTGATGGAAACCGCCGGAACAGGGACGCTGCTGGTGAACGGTTTTGGCGAAATCGTTGAACTGGATCTGGACGGTAACGATACGCTGGTCGTGGATAACCTCCACGTCGTCGCCTGGGAAAATACACTCTCGTATAATATTAAAATGGCGTCCGGCATTTTTGGTTTTAAAACCGGCGAAGGCGTGGTCAATGAATTTTCCGGCAGAGGCAAGCTGCTGGTGCAGTCGAAGAATATTAAGGAATTTGCCTCAACGCTTGCGCCTTATTTAGTGAAAAAATAAATCCCCGCGGTTGCGTTATTGGCGAAGCTGATAACGCACCGGGTCAGACAAGCATTCAACTGAGCCCTCAATCATGGCTTTTTCAAGCCAGACGGCAATCTGCTCTTTATGCAGCTTCGTCTCGCTCAGCAGCACCTCCAGGGTTACCGGCGTTTGCGCAAGTCGATTTAGTTCGCGGAGAAACAGGGAATAAAAATCTACGCCTGAAGGGCTATAAGGTGCAGAAGGCTCCTGTAGGGAGAAAAGCATCGGCTGAGTTTGAGCAGGAGTATGATTGCGGGAAGCACGCAAAGTCGCAGGCAAGATATCATGGGCATCTTGTGCGCACCATCGCCCTCCCTTTTGTACAAGCTGAACATTGGACGATTGTTGATCGTCGGTAGGTTTCACCCACAGCGGCACCCACTGATGCTTTAACGCCTCCAGCGCACCGCTCAGCGTGCCGCCTTTCATTCCGGCATGCACGACCAGTGAACTGTCCGCCAGGCAATAAATATACTTATTGCGCGACATGGCATTGACCACGCTAAAACCCGCTTCAGGGTAAAAAGGCGAGATCAGGACCAGGTTACTGCTCATTAATCCCTGCCGCCATTTCGCAGAAGTGGCGGCTTTTATCAGGCTATCGGCTAAGATCCCCGTTGCGGTTCCTCCGGCCGCCAACGCCGCCAGCATGGCGTGTTCATCAACGCCTCTGGCCCCTCCGGAAACAACATTCATTCTCTCCTCAGCCAGCTTTTGTGCCAGCGTTTCCGTGAAATGAAGATCGTCGTTTATAGCATTGCGCGATCCTACTATTGCCACACCGCCTTTACTTAATAACGCTCGATTGCCACAGCCAAAAAGGACAGGAGGAGAATCATTTTTAAGCTGATTTTTTAATCTGACGGGATAATCAGCATCAGCTCGGGTAACAATCCATAATCCCGCGCGTTGCCACTTTTCGACGGCCAGCGCCAGGCTATGGCTGCGTCCTAATAGCGTCATAATGCGCGAAACAGGAATGTCGCTATCATTCCAGTGTGCCAGATGCGTTTCGGCACCCGCCGCCAGTAAATCCGCAGGGGCCAGTTGCTGATACCTGAGCCATAGCGCGAACCGCCCCCATTCTGTATTACTGAGAGGCTTGCATTCTTCATTTTTTGCCGCTGAGAAGTAGCTCGTAAGCAGCAATGTAGCCTGGGCTGTCGCGGTCAGATTCATCCATTTTTCACCGAGGTTGTCGCCAGCGCGAGCGGGAAAATCTCACCGCTGCCCGCCTGACGGAGCAGGGCTGTAAGTATTGTTAAGGTCCAGCCTGAATCGATAACATCATCAACCAGCAAGACATTGCCTGACGGAAGAGGTGTAATGATGTTGAAAACACCGTCCAGATTTCGGCACTGGTGATAACGATTTTGCTGTAGTTTCTGCGGTTGATTGTCTATGACCTTTGCCACAACATCAACAAAAGGTAACTCCAGTTTCTCAGCCAACCTTTTGGCAAACGATGACACAAGATCCGGGTGGTGTAACGATGGAACGCAGCAAACCCATTCTGGAGACGGCTGCCAGCGCTGTAGAATCATCCCGGCAGCGGCGCTCACAAGCGCATCACTAAAGTACCCGGCATGTTTATCCTGCGCAACGAGTTGTCCCAAACCTGCCTCCCCCCAACGCGACAATATTCGTCCTTCCTGCGCTCGTAGGGTAGCGGGAAAGTTGCCACGAAAGGGATAAGTGTTAAACGCACCTGCTGCCACCTGTTTATTCAAATGCAAAGGGATTTCTGAACGCTGTAGGAAAAGATTTGCGTGGTGAATCAGCTCATCGTTACGGGAGGGATCAAACAATGACATCTGTGTACATGCGCTGCATTTACCACAGAAAGTAGGGTTTTCTTCATCCAGCGAAGAACGCAAAAAAGCCATTTTACATCCTTGAGTATCTATATACTCCTGAACTTCGGCTAACTCCCGCTCACGTTGCCGGGTCAAATGATCGATGCGTTTCTGATCTAACACAAAAGGAACCGCTGTCCTGCGCCAGCGCTTATTGTCATAAAGTACAGGAGAAGGAAACTCCACGCTTAGAAGCTTGAGTGTTTTTTCGATTTGGCCCCGACGCAAATTACTTTGCACCTCAATTTCACTTATCGTCAGCCCATCATTGTTTTCCAGTACGTTCAGGATCTCCTGTACATGCGCCAGGGATGGAAATGCGCTTTCCCGGAAAAAATCATGAATAGCACGATCTTCAGCCCCGGCAAGCAATATGCCCACAGCATGTTCAATACCACGGCCTGCACGCCCTACTTGCTGATAATAGCCAACAATAGATGCGGGCATTTGATAATGGATAACAAAGCTCAGATCCGATTTATCGTACCCCATACCTAATGCCGTTGTAGCGACGAGGACTTTAATGCTGTTTGTCTGCAATGCCTCCTCAAGATAAATGCGCCAGGCGTTACTGTCAGTAAAATCAGGATGAGTGGCATCGCTATAATAAGCATAAGCCTCAATGTGGTTCTGCTGTAGCCATGCAGCAACCCAGTCAGCATCGCGTGTCGTCAGGGTATAGACAATACCTGAACCAGGAAGCACAGGGATTACACTGGCAAGCCATGCCAGCCTTGAGGATCGATCGGGCAAGCGCAGCGCATCCAGCGCCAGACTCTCACGCGCCAGCGTGCCGCGTTGAATAATAATGTCGCCCAGTTGCTGCCGGATATCTGTAATAACCCGGTTATTCGCCGTTGCCGTTGTCCCCAATACTGGTGTGCCCGGAGGTAACTGCCGAAGCGTATTCAGAATACGTCGGTAGTCGGGGCGGAAATCATGACCCCAGTCAGAAATACAGTGTGCCTCGTCAACGACCAGCAGGGCGATACTGGCGGCAATCGGCGCAAGTACGGCATCGCGAAATTCATCATTGGCAAAACGCTCTGGAGAAACCAGGAGGCAATCAATGTCGTTAGTTCGAATTTGCCGCACGATCGCCTGCCACTCGTCTTTGTTAGTAGAGTTCAGCGTTTGCGCTTTAATCCCTAATCGTGCGGCGGCAGCGATTTGGTTACGCATCAGTGCCAGCAGAGGCGAAATAATGATGGTTGGCCCCATTCCCCGCTGTCGAAAAATTTTGCAGCTAATAAAATAGACGGCGCTTTTACCCCAGCCGGTTCGCTGTACAACCAGTAATTTGCGTCGTTGGTTAACAACGGAGTCAATCGCTTCCCATTGCCCTTTACGAAATTGAGCCAAAGGATTATTGAGCATATGTTGCAACAGTTGTTCAGCGTCTCGCTTGTGCATATTGTCATTCCCGCGACAAAATTAATGCACGATTAAACCGCTGAAAAAGGCGTTATCAGGATGATGTAAATCAAAGTTAATGAAAGAATAAAAAAGAGAAGAGGATTGCTGCGAGCATGCTCGCAGCAACATGTGCAACAGTAACTAACTCAACAAACTAAACGCAATCGCCCCGACAATCGCCCCGACGGTACCGAGGATGGTTTCCATCATCGTCCAGGTCTTCAGCGTTTGCGCTTCGGTTGCGCCGGTAAATTTGCCGAACAGCCAGAAACCCGCGTCGTTAACGTGGCTGACCACAATCGAGCCGCCCGCGATGCAGATAGACAGGGCCGCCATCTGCGCGCCGCTGTAGTGCAGTTGTTCAATTACCGGCATCACCAGGCCGACCGCCGTTAAGCAGGCCACCGTGGCAGATCCCTGGATAATACGCACCGCCGCTGCCAGCACAAAGCAGGTGATGGCAATCGGTAGTCCCATTCCGGTCAGGGCTTCACCCAGCGCCGGGCCGACGCCGGAATCCACCAGCACCTGTTTGAACACGCCACCCGCACCAATCACCAGCAGAATAATCCCCGCCGGTTGCAGCGCGTGACCGCAGATTTCCATCACCCGATCTTTCGCCATGCCCTGACGCATTGCCAGGCCATAAATCGCTACCAGGCAGGCCACCAGAATCGCGGTAAACGGATGGCCGATAAACTCGAACCATTCGTACGCCGTGGAGCCTTCGGCAACAAAACGTGCGGCGATAGTTTTCAGGCCGA
The DNA here is from genome assembly GCF_029319185.1 of Superficieibacter sp. HKU1. Taxonomy (NCBI): domain Bacteria; kingdom Pseudomonadati; phylum Pseudomonadota; class Gammaproteobacteria; order Enterobacterales; family Enterobacteriaceae; genus Superficieibacter; species Superficieibacter sp. HKU1. The sequence goes on along the minus strand of NZ_CP119754.1, from coordinate 381,464 downwards.
CCAGCACCAGCGGCAGCAAAATAAGTGAAAGGCTAAAACCAAATGACGGCATTTTGCCTTCGCCCAGATGCGGCTCGGTAATATCAGCAGGCACATGCAGTTCCACGTAGCGGCTGATGAAATTGCCCCACAGCGGACCGGCGATGATCATGCCAGGAATAGCTGCGCACAGGCCAATGAGGATCATCCAGCCAAAATCGGCGTGCATTTGCGAGGCCAGCAGCATTGGCGCAGGCCCCGGCAGCAGGAAGGCTGCCGCCGCAGCGACCCCGGCAAACAGCGGGATCACCAGTTTTACCAGGTTAGTGCCCGTGTGACGGGCCATCGAAAAGGCGACGCTTATCAGCAGCACAATTGCCACTTCAAAAAATAGCGGCAGCGCGCAAATCAGCCCCGCCAGGCCAATCGCATAGTGCGCGCGACTGTGGCCGAACGATTTAAGCATTTTGACGGCAATCTGATCGACTGCCCCTGTTTCATGCAGGATCTTACCGAACATCGCGCCCAGCGCGACCACAATCGCCAGAAATCCCAGCGTGCCTCCCATCCCTTTTTCCATGGTTGCCGCGATTTTGTCGAGCGGCATACCGGAAAAGAGACCTGCACCAATAGAAACCACCATCAAAGCGACGAAGGCGTGCATACGCGCCTTCATCACTAAAAACAGCAGCAGCAACACCGAGCCGACTGCTGTTAAAACAAGCGTTAATGTACTCACTGATTACTGCCTTTGTTGATGACTTCAATAGTACTGGCGACAACACCCTCCAGCGGCTGATCGATATCCACGATCAGCACGTCACCCTCGTCCGCACCCGGCTCCTGAAGGGTTTCAAACTGGGTCACCAGCATTTGCGTCTTGAAGAAATGGCCTTTACGCGCTTTCAGACGGCTTTCGATCACCTCGAAATCGCCTTTCAGGTAGATGAAAGAGAGATTCGGATTACCCTCGCGCAGCTGGTCGCGATAGTGCTTTTTCAGCGCCGAGCAGACAATCAGCGACACTTTGTTAGTGCGCTGCATGGCAAAGGCGGCGTCATTTAGCGCCTGCAGCCACGGTTTACGGTCATCGTCGTTCAGCGGCTCACCGGAAGCCATTTTGTTAATGTTGCTGCGCGGATGGAGAAAATCGCCGTCCAGGAAAGCAGCGTGTAGTTGATGCGCTACTTCGCTGGCAACCGCAGATTTACCGCTGCCGGAGACGCCCATCAGGACATAAATGTGGTGATCGTGATTCGTCGTGCTCAAAGCGCCCTCCCAACAGGATTGATTAGCTGAGTATTCTGAATATTTGTTACGGGTAACAGTTATCGGTAACATTGTCCGGTCGGACAACTGCAGAAGCAATAACCATTGGGCGCAGAAGTGAATAAGTGTGAGCTACGTCAAATTTGTCAGACTAAATAGATCCACCTGGTGACAATGTGAAACCTAAATCTAACATTTTCGGCGTCACGACCTCGCCCCGGATCCGGGCCAGCAGGCGTTCGGCACCGATGCGCCCCATCCGCTCGCGCGGCGTCAACACGCTGGCAAGCCTCGGCTCCATCACCTGACCGATATCGTGGCCGTGAAAACCGGCAATCGCGATATCGTTGGGGATGTTCAGCCCCAGCCGCTGACACTCAAATGCCGCACCGACCGCAAGGTCATCGTTGGTACAGAAGATCCCGTCCAGCTGCGGATACTCACGACGCGCCTGACGCATCAGCTCAATACCCGATGAATAGGAAGAGGACTGCTCGACCATCACGCTGTAAGGCGTCAGTCCGGCATCCAGCATCGCCTGTTCATAGCCCTTCTGTTTGATGATAGTACGTTCATCCAGACGTGCGCCGAGATAGGCGACATGGCGATGACCACGGGCGATAATCGCGGCGGTCATCTGGCGCGCCGCTTCAAAGTTATCGAACCCGACGGCGATATCCAGACACGGTGACTGGCTGTCCATCAGTTCCACCACCGGAATACCGGCGACTTCAATCATCTTCAGGGTGCGGGGCGTATGGGTGCGTTCGGTGAGGATCAGCCCGTCGATGTTCCAGGAGAGCATCGACTCCAGCCGCTCCTGCTCCATTTCGGGTTTATAACCGTAGTGCGCCAGCATGGTCTGGTAGCCGTGCGCATCGGTCACGCTTTCAATACCGCGCAGCACTTCGGCAAACACCTGGTTGGTTAATGAGGGAAGCAGCACCCCTATCGCGCGGCTGGTGGCGTTGGAAAGAATATCGGGAGCGCGGTTGGGAATGTAACCCAGTTCGTCAAGGACGGCGGCAATCTTGCCTCGCAGCGCAACGGAGACCTGCTCCGGGTTACGTAAAAACCGGCTGACCGTCATTTTGGTCACGCCGACGCGATCGGCCACATCCTGAAGTACGGGTCTTTTCTTTTTCATCGTCCGCAATGAGATAAAGAGGGAAACATTTCCTCAGTTTATCACGGACGACGCTCAACCTTTCCTGCCATCAGGAAAGGTTGAGCAAATTATTTATACCGGTGGCAAATCAAACAGCAAAATTTCACTGCCGCTGTCGGCATGAACGGAGATAGCCTGTTCATCCCAGATTGCCAGTCCATCCGCGGTGGTGGCTTTGATGCCGTTGATAGTGACGTCGCCTTTCACCACCTGGATCCAGACGCGGCGGTCGGCGGCAATCTGGTGCACCGACTGCTCGTCTTTCGCCAGCGCCCAGCGGTAGAGTTCCATATCCTGATTCACTTTCAGCGATCCGTCACGGGCGTCCGGCGAAAGCACCAGTTGTTTACCCTGCGCCGCGTCAAAGCGGCGCTGCTCATAGCGCGGTGCGATGCCGTTTTTCTCCGGCATAATCCAGATTTGATACAGATGCAGACGTTCAGTGTCACTCGGATTGTATTCCGAATGCCGCACACCGGTTCCGGCGCTCATGATCTGGAATTCACCTGCGGGCACCTGCTCTTTATTGCCCATGCTGTCCTGATGCTCTACCGCGCCTTCCAGCACGTAGGTCAGGATTTCCATGTCTTTATGCGGATGCGTACCAAATCCCTGTCCCGGATCGATAACGTCATCGTTGATAACGCGTAGCGCCGAGAAGCCCATAAAGTTAGCATCGTAATAGTTGGCAAACGAGAAGGTGTGCCAGGAATCCAGCCAGCCGTGATTAGCATGCCCGCGCTCGCTGGCGTTGCGTAAGTAGATCATTTTTTTACTCCCGTATGCTGTCGATGGAGTAAGTCTGGACCGAAAGCAGACAGGATCATAGAGGGTGAAAATTGACTCCTCTGTTCAAAAATTATGAACAATGGAGGAGCCAATCCACGCTATCAGGCGAGGGTAACCGTGGCGGGAGACGCCTGCTCGAATCCGCGTTCAAGGATTTCGAGATTAGTCATTACCTCAGATTCTTTGACGTAATTTGCCGCGCCGGTAGTGATGGTGGCATACAGCGCATCATAGACCCGGCCATAGTCGCCGATTTCCGGCGTAACCTCTTCCCGCACGGTTAAACCTTCGTCGTTGATATACTCCAGCTGGCCGATACTCTCATCAGCGGCAAAACCTGGTTCACCCGGCATCACGTTGGCTTTCAGGCTGGTCTCCTGCTGGTCAATACCGTATTTAATAAACGAGCCTTTGGTGCCGTGGACGATAAATTTTGGATAATCGATTTTGACCAGATGGCTGGTTTTCACAATCGCTTTCAGATCGCCATAAAAGAGCTGCGCTTCGAAAGTATCATCCGGATTCTCTTTATTACGCAGGCTGCGAATATCATAGGCAACGTGGTCAGGACGACCAAACAGCGAGATGACCTGATCCAGCGTATGCACGCCGAGCCCGTAAAACATGCCGTCCTGCGGCAGGCCGGGTTTGGTTTCCGCTACCGGGCGGTAGTAGTCAAAGTGGCTTTCGAACTCCACAATGTCGCCAAGTTTACCGCTTTCAATCACTTTTTTAGCCGTCAGGAAGCAGGCGTCAAAACGCCGGTTCTGGTACGGCGTCACCGTCAGCCCTTTGCTTTTCGCCAGTTCAAAGAGCGTTTTCGCCTCGGCCATAGTGGGGGTAAACGGTTTTTCCACCAGCACGTTTTTACCCGCTTCCAGCGCGCGTTTCGCGTAGTCAAAGTGGCTGTCCGCATGGGTACAGACAATCACCAGTTTGACCTTTTCGTCGTTCAACACTTCATCCAGATCGCTGGTGAAGTGAATATGCGAATAGTGCGGCTGCTGCTCTTCCGGCTTTGCATGGCGGCGAAAGATATGGGCCACGTGCCAGCTGTCTTTGCGGTTCAGCACATAGGGAAGATGGTAGCGGGTGGTACTCTTGCCGAAACCGATAAATGCACACTCCAGAGTCATGGTCATATCCTTTTTTGACGTCGAATACCATTAACCTTAATGCATTTTCGCGAGGGATGGCACGTTGATTATCCGGCGCGGAAGCGGAATATGTGTAAAATAGCCCGGTCCGTTGTGTACGTTTAAGGAAATCCGGTATGAAAGCCAAATCTGTGACGCTATACGATGTAGCCGACGCTGCCGGTGTCTCCTATCAGACGGTTTCACGGGTCATTAATCAGGCCAGCCACGTCTCGCAGAAAACCCGGCTTAAGGTTGAGGAGGCGATGCAGGCGCTACACTACGTGCCGAATCGGGTCGCACAGCAACTGGCGGGCAAGCAGAGTCAAACGATCGGCCTTGCCACCACCACTCTCTCTCTACATGCCCCGTCACAAATTGCAGCGGCCATCAAATCCAGAGCGGGCGAGCAGCAGTTTAATGTCGTGATTTCGATGGTTGAAAAACCGGGGCCGGAAGCGTGCAAAGCCGCCATAAATAGCCTGCTTTCTCAGCGGGTCGATGGCCTGATCGTTAATATCCCGCTGGAGAATGAGGACGCGCAGGCGGTGCAATCCGTGTGCGGCGGCGTACCGGTGCTGTTCCTCGATGTTTCCCCCGATCTCCCGGCACATCATATTATTTTCGATCCGTTTGAGGGCGCACGACTCGGCGTCGATCATCTGGTCAACCTGGGCCATCGGGAGATTGCTTTACTGACCGGGCCGCTGGCGTCGGTGTCGGCACGCCTGCGTTTTGAAGGCTGGCAGCAGCAGCTCGCTCATCACCAGCTCCGCGCCGCCACTGTGCTGCACGGCGACTGGAGTTCGCTGTCCGGGTATGAACAAACCCTGCGCTTGCTTCAGGGGAAGACCATGCCTGGCGCCATTCTGGTGGCCAACGATCAAATGGCGCTCGGCGCGCTGCGGGCATTTTCGGAAGCGGGTCTGCGGGTACCCGAGGAGATGTCGGTTATTGGCTATGACGACACTGAAGACAGCGCCTGTTTTATTCCGCCGCTGACGACCATAAAGCAGGATTTCAAAGTGCTGGGCCGGGCAAGCGTTACCCGCCTGATGTCGTTAATCTCCGGGGACGATAAAGACGGTAGCTCGCAGATGCTGCCGGTAACCCTGGTAGAGCGTAAAACCACCGCCGCGCCTGGCAATGCCTCGCCAACGGCTCAGGCGCTGGCCGAGGCGCTGGCCACGCTGGCGCATCAGGTGGCACGCCTGCGCTGAGTGCCGGCAGCAAGTGATGCTATTGTAAGGTGGTTTTTTGTGCCGCCCTGCCCGGCGGCGCTGCGCTTGCGCGGGCCTACAAGTAGTCTAACCCGCTGAATTTTCTGTGGTTGTAGGCCGGGTAAGGCGTAGCCGCCACCCGGCAGGCCATGCCACCGATGCCAGCAACGTAACAGAAAAGTTTGTGACGTTAGTCACCTAAACTCCCTCTCCCGCTTTACAGACTTTCCATCGGAAACCATAGTCAATCCAAATTGTGAGCGCATCGCAAAATTTAAAGGAACATGACTATGACTATTCACGCGGGCACGCCCGGTGCCACTCTTGCTTCCATTCTCGCGCGCCGCGACTGGGAAAATCCGGCAGTAACGCACCTGAATCAGCTTGCCGCACACCCTCCCTTTGCCAGCTGGCGTACACCGGACGCCGCGAGGACAGATACTGCGTCTGACAGCATTATGTCGCTCAACGGGCGCTGGAAATTCAGTTATTTTACCCGTCCGGAAGCGGTCCCCGAACGCTGGATCGCCCAGGATGAAGCGAGCGCGGATGAGATAACCGTGCCGTCGAACTGGCAAATGCTCGGTTATGATGCGCCGGTTTATACTAACGTCACTTACCCTATCCCGGTGAACCCGCCGTTTGTCCCGCAGGAAAACCCGACAGGATGTTACTCGCTCACATTCAACATCAATCCGGACTGGCTGAACAGCGGTCAAACGCGGATCATCTTTGATGGGGTGAACTCCGCCTTCCACCTGTGGTGTAACGGTCACTGGATAGGCTACGCGCAGGACAGCCGTCTGCCCTCCGAATTTGATTTGAGCGGCGTGCTACAGCCTGGCGAAAACCGTCTGGCGGTGATGGTGCTGCGCTGGAGCGACGGCTCGTATCTGGAAGATCAGGATATGTGGCGGATGAGCGGCATATTCCGCGATGTTTCTCTGCTGCATAAGCCACAAATGCACCTGAGCGATATCCGTATTACCACGCAACTAAACGAAGATTTTACCCGGGCAACTCTGGGAGCGCTGGCCATCGTGGGCGGCAATGTGGATGCAAAGACGCAGATTGCCCTGCAACTGTGGAAAGACGACACGCTGGTCGCAGAAACCCAACAAGCCATCGGCAGCGAGATTATCGACGAACGCGGTGCTTACCATGATCGTACTACCCTGCACCTGTCGGTTGACCGCCCGCTGCTGTGGAGCGCCGAGGTACCGCAGCTCTATCGCGCGGTGATAGTGCTGAAAAATACTGACGGTGAGGTGATTGAAGCCGAGGCGTATGACGTCGGCTTCCGCAAGGTAGAAATCTCTCAGGGGTTGCTGAAACTCAACGGTAAACCGCTGCTCATTCGCGGCACTAACCGCCATGAACATCATCCTGAAAACGGTCAGGTGATGGACGAAGAGACCATGCGCCGAGATATTCTGCTGATGAAACAGCATAACTTTAACGCCGTGCGCTGCTCGCATTATCCCAATCATCCGCTGTGGTATCGCTTGTGCGATCGCTACGGTTTGTACGTGGTAGACGAAGCCAATATTGAAACGCACGGCATGGTGCCCATGAACCGTCTGACCGATGATCCTGCCTGGCTGGCGGCGATGAGCGAGCGCGTGACGCGTATGGTGCAACGCGACCGTAATCATCCGTCTATTATCATCTGGTCGCTGGGCAATGAATCCGGCCATGGTACCAATCATGACGCGCTTTATCGCTGGATCAAGGCGAACGATCCTTCTCGCCCGGTGCATTATGAAGGCGGCGGCGCAAACAGCCCGGCGACCGATATTATCTGCCCGATGTACGCGCGCGTGGATCAGGATCAGCCCTTCCCGCAGGTGCCGAAATGGTCGATCAAGAAGTGGATCGGCATGCCGGACGAGACGCGTCCGCTGATCCTCTGCGAGTATGCTCACGCTATGGGCAACAGCCTTGGCGGGTTTCATAAATACTGGGCGGCATTCCGCCAGCATCCACGGCTGCAGGGCGGGTTTATCTGGGACTGGGTCGATCAGTCACTGATCAAGCACGACGATAGCGGCCAGCCTTTCTCAGCCTACGGCGGCGATTTCGGTGATACGCCCAACGATCGCCAGTTCTGTATGAACGGACTGGTCTTCGCCGATCGCACGCCGCATCCTTCACTCTATGAAGCGCAACAGGCACAGCAGTTTTTCCAGTTCACCCTGCATGAGAACAGGCTGCTCATCACCAGCGAATATCTGTTCCGCCACAGCGATAACGAACGTCTGATCTGGACGCTGAAGCAGGAAGGCGAGACGCTGGCGCAGGGCGAAGCGGTGCTGAATATTGCGCCGCAAGGCACGCAGACGCTACTGCTGGATGCGCTCCCCAGCGTGACCCGGCCGGGGCAGGTCTGGCTCAATGTCGAAGTACAGCAGATTGCCGCTACCGCCTGGAGCGAGGCCGGACATGTCTGCGCGTGGCAACAGTGGCGTATGCCGGAGGTCATCGACGTTTCTCCCGCTCCACGGACGGGCAGCGCGCCGCAGCTTAACGTCAGCGAAGCGTATTATGAAATCCACCACGGCAGCCAGCGCTGGCAGTTCAGCCGTCAGACTGGCCTGCTCTCACAGTGGTGGGCGGATGGCAAAGAGACGCTGCTCACGCCGTTGCAGGATCAGTTCACCCGTGCGCCGCTCGATAACGACATCGGCGTCAGCGAGGCCACCCGCATTGACCCTAACGCCTGGATGGAACGCTGGAAAGCGGCGGGGATGTACGATCTTGAGTCTTCGCTGGCACGCTGCGACGCCAATACCTGCGGGCAGGAGATCCAGCTCCATACTGCACATCTCTGGCAGCATCAGGGCAAGACATTGTTTATCAGCTGCAAAACATACCGCATTGACGCCCAGGGTGAACTGCACATCAGCGTGGATGTCGATGTTGCCCATGGCACGCCCGCCCCGGCGCGTATCGGTCTGACCTGCCAACTGGCGGACGTAGAGCCTGACGTCACCTGGCAGGGGCTGGGGCCGCATGAAAACTATCCGGACCGGAAATCCTCCGCCCGTTACGACCGTTGGCAGCGCCCGCTGTGCGATCTCTATACCCCTTACGTCTTCCCGGGCGAAAACGGCCTGCGCTGCGATACCACACGGCTGGAATATGGCGACAGCTGCTGGCAGGGCAATTTCCATTTCAATATCAGTCGCTACGGACAGAAGCAGTTGCGGGAGACCTCGCACCGCCATCTGTTAAGGGAAGAACCGGGCGTCTGGCTGAATCTGGATGGTTTCCATATGGGCGTCGGCGGCGACGATTCCTGGAGCCCCAGCGTTTCAGCCGAATTTTTATTACAGGAAAGTCATTACCACTATGCGCTGAGCTGGGCCCGTCGTTAACGGCGGGCTTCTATTCGGGCAGGCCTGGCCAGTCTGCCCGCTGCTACCCTAAGGATAAAAATCATGTACTACTTAAAAAACACCAATTTCTGGATGTTCGGGCTGTTCTTTTTCTTTTACTTTTTTATCATGGGAGCGTATTTCCCTTTTTTCCCTATCTGGTTGCATGATATCAACCACATCAGCAAGAGCGACACGGGGATTATTTTTGCCTGTATCTCCTTTTTCTCTTTGCTATTTCAACCGATTTTTGGCCTGCTGTCCGACAAACTGGGATTGAGGAAACATCTGCTGTGGATCATTACCGGTATGCTGGTGATGTTCGCCCCCTTCTTTATTTATGTATTTGGTCCGCTACTACAAACCAATATTCTGCTGGGATCGATTGTCGGCGGGATCTATCTGGGATTCATCTACAACGGCGGCGCGCCGGCGATTGAAGCCTACATCGAGAAAGTGAGTCGCCGCAGTCAGTTTGAATTTGGACGGGCGCGGTTATTCGGCTGCATCGGCTGGGCACTGTGCGCTTCTATTGTCGGCATTATGTTCACCATCAACAACCAGTTTGTCTTCTGGCTTGGCTCCGGCTGCGCGGTGATCCTTGCGATCCTGCTGTTTATTGCCAGGCCGCAAGCGCAGCCTTCAGCGCAGGTCGCTGATTCGCTGGGCGCAAACCATTCACCGTTCAGCTTCCGCCTGGCGCTGGAACTGGTTAAAAACCCGAAGCTCTGGTTCCTGTCGTTGTACGTGGTCGGCGTCTCCTGTACCTATGACGTTTTCGACCAGCAATTCGCCAACTTCTTTACCTCGTTCTTTACGACGCACGACCAGGGAACCCGTGTCTTTGGCTACGTCACCACCATGGGCGAACTGCTCAACGCCTGCATCATGTTTTTTGCGCCGCTGATTGTGAACCGCATCGGCGGGAAAAACGCGCTGCTGCTGGCAGGTGCGATCATGTCAGTGCGCATTATCGGTTCGTCGTTTGCCTCTTCACCGCTGGAAGTGATTATCCTGAAAACGCTGCATATGTTCGAGATCCCCTTTCTGATCGTCGGCTGCTTTAAATACATCACCAGTCAGTTTGAAGTGCGTTTTTCGGCGACGATTTACCTGGTCTGCTTCTGTTTCTTCAAACAACTGGCCATGATATTTATGTCGGTGTTTGCAGGATACATGTATGACAAGGTGGGCTTCCATGGCGCGTATCTGGTGCTGGGTTTGGTGGCGCTGGCCTTCACCGTGCTATCCATCTTTACGCTAAGCGGCATGGGCCCGCTGGCGGCAATCCGCTCCTTTGGTAAGCGGGAAACGCTGGCCTGAGGGTAAAAAAAAGCCAGCACGCGGCTGGCTAAGATAATACTGGAAGCAATGTGAGCAATGTCGTGCTTTCAGGTTCTCCGTAAAGGACTCCCTGAACGCATGACAATAATAATCATTATCATTCGCACTTGTCTACTCCTTTTTTGAAAATTTTGCCGGTTGACAGCGTTGCGAAAGTCATTGATGTTAAAGGGGACTTCTAACACACTGAGGATAAAAGGAATGAGCGATATTGTGATACGCCACATCGAAACGCGCGACGCAGAAGCATTACGTCAAATCAATGCGCATCCTGAGGTGTATCCTGATCTGCTCCAGCTTCCCTATCCTTCCGTCGAGCTATGGCAAGAGCGGCTAAAACCCCAGCCGGGTCTTCGTCATCTGGTAGCCTGTATTGATGAGCAGGTTGTCGGACATCTGGCACTGCGCGTTGAACAAAACGCGCGTCGCGGTCACGTTGCCAGTTTTGGTATCAGTACTGCACCTGATTTTCGCCAGCGCGGCGTAGGATCGGCTCTGATGCGCGAAATGGTGAATCTCTGCGATAACTGGCTACGTATTGAGCGGATCGAATTAACGGTCTTTGTCGGGAATCCGGCTGCGGTGGCACTGTATCAGAAGTTCGGTTTTGACATTGAAGGCACCGGCAAGAATTACGCGCTGCGTAATGGAAAATATGTGGATGCCTATTTTATGGCGCGGTTGAAATAATTTGCTGCTTCTTTTTTAAGGGAAGCGGTAATAAACCGCACTCACTGGCAATATACCGAAAATGGTCAGGGGTCGCCCCCTGACCGGCTCCGGGCGCGTCGCCAGTGCGGCCTGCAGCCCGTTTAAGTGCTACCGTTATTTACGGCGGCGGGCAAGGTAAACCAGGATAAGACCGGATAACACCCCCGCGAGGGTGCATACCGTCAGATCCTGCAACATCGCCATTAACACGTGCTGCATCGTATAGCCTTTTCTGATTGCACCGGCAACCGTTCGCGGCTATCCTTGAATTGTTGGTTTTCAAAGAATCGCCCTCGTAAGTTGCCTTAAAAACAACGTGCGAGGGTTTTTTCTTTCCAGCAATGACGCCGCCGGGGTTAAAGCCCCCGCAACGTTGCGCCTGGTCAGCAAAAGCGCTGACGTGGCGCTATTCTACTCCCGTATCCTGCCTCTTCGCTTGTGCAACAAATGCTTACCGGGAACATTCTTCAACCTGAATATCCTCAATGTCATTGCGGCCCAGCCTCACTCTTCAGATATGGACCGAACCGCAGACACCGTTAATATCCTGCCGTTAAATCATCTACCGACCGCGGATCGGATGCGCCATACAGCGTGCCGTCCGGCCCAATCATAATGCTTTGCGTGCTGCCCATCGATTCCTTCACCGCCACTTTCTGCCCTTTTTGCCCCAGCAGTTTCAGCGTATCCGGGCTAAAGCCTTTTTCTACCCGCAGCTCATCCGGCAGCCACTGGTGATGGAAGCGCGGCGCATTTGTTGCTTCGGCGACGTTCATCCCGAAATCAATGCTGTTAACCACCATTTGCAGCACGGTAGTGATAATCCGGCTGCCTCCGGGGCTACCAGTGACCAGCCAGGTTTTGCCATCTTTAACAACGATGGTCGGTGACATGGATGACAGCGGGCGTTTTTTCGGCCCTACCGCGTTGGCATCGCCGCCGACCAGACCATAGACGTTGGGCACGCCGGGTTTGGCAGAGAAATCGTCCATTTCGTTATTCAGCAGAATACCGCTATTGCCTGCGACGATCCCGGTGCCGAAAATAGTATTCAGGGTATAGGTCACCGCGACGGCATTGCCGTCTTTGTCCACCACCGAGAAATGGGTGGTCTGATTACTTTCATACGGCGCAAGCTTCCCCGGGCGAATTTCACTGGAGGGCTTAGCTTTATTAACGTCGATCTGTTGAGCAATGGATTTGGCATAGTCTTTATTGGTCAACGCCTGCCACGGCACTTTTACAAAATCCGGATCGCCCAGATATTCCGAACGGTCGGCATAGGCGTATTTCTCCGCTTCCGCCATCACTTGCATGGCATCCGCGCTGCCGAAACCGTACTTCGTCAGGTCGAAGTTTTCCAGGATATTGAGGATCTGCACGATGTGGATCCCGCCCGAAGAGGGTGGCGGCATCGAAAATACCTGATAGCCACGATAGTCACCGCTGATGGGGGTGCGCTCCACAGCGCGATAGGCGGCTAAATCTTCTTTAGTAATAAGACCGCCGTTCTTACTCATTTCCTGCGCGATTTGGTCGGCAATCGTCCCCTTATAAAATTCCGATGGACCGTTTTCGGCAATCATCTCCAGACTGTGGGCGAGGTTCGCCTGGACCAGCTTATCGCCTTTTTTCAGCGGTTCACCGTCTTTCCAGAAGATTGCCTTGCTGTTCTCATAATTAGGTAGCACTTCGCTGCCATAGGTTTTCAGATCGTCCGCCAGCGCATCGTTGACGACAAACCCTTCTTTCGCCAGCTTAATGGCCGGACGTATTACTTTGTTCAACGGCAGCGTACCGTATTTCTCCAGCGCCAGCGAGAATCCGGCAACCGTGCCCGGCGTACCCGAGGCTAAGTGTGAGGTCAGTGATTTTTTACTGTCCGGGTTACCCTGATCGTCAAGGAACATATCCCGGGTGGCACCGGCCGGGGCCATCTCACGGAAATCAATCGCGGTCGTGTTGCCATCTTTGGTACGCAGGAGCATAAAGCCACCGCCGCCGAGGTTGCCCGCCTGCGGATGCGTCACCGCCAGCGCATAGCCGACTGCCACGGCGGCATCTACCGCATTACCGCCCTCCTTCAGAATATCAACGCCTACCTGCGTCGCCATTTCATCCACCGAGGCGACCATACCCTGCTTCGCCACCACCGGATGAAAGACATCGGCCTCAACGCCGTAAGAGACTGGCGGTGCCGCCGCCACGCCAAAGCAGCCTCCCGCCATCAGGGCAGCAACCGCCACCCAGCGCAAAAACGTCGGTTTCATCATCTTTTTTCTCCAGAGATATGAGGGATGAGTCCCCGCTTAAGCCTGGTCCACAATGCTTAAAAGATCATCGTTTTGACGGAAAGCGATTACACTTAAGAGAATCTACTGGAGGAGGAAAAGCAGATGAAACGACTTTTACTTCTGTCGCTTTTTGTACCCGCTGTCGTTCTCGCGCAGCCACTGAACACCATGAACAACCCGAATCAGCCTGGCTACCAGATCCCCAGCCAGCAACGGATGCAAACGCAGATGCAGAATCAGCAAATCCAACAGAAAGGAATGCTGAATCAGCAGCTCCAGACGCAAACGCGGATGCAGCAGCAGCATTTGCAGACCCAAATGGATAATAATTCAGAGCGCATGATACAGAATCAGCCGCGTGAGCAGGTACTGCCGAATACCAACGGTGGCATGTTGAGTAGCGGCCAGCAACATATGCTGACCGAGAAAAAGAACGGCGACATGCTGAATAACACCGTTACGCCGTCCCCTGCGGTGCGTTAGTCCGGCTGGAAATCTGGCCCGATCAGGTCAATACGATCGGTACAAATGCAGTCCACGCCCCAGCGCAGCAATTGTGCCGCGCGCTGGGGCTGGTTAACCGTATAGACAAGGATGCGTAAACCGGCGTCGCGTAACGCGTCTACCCGTTCTTCATCCAGCAACTTATGATTAAGATGAATCGAGACGCAGCCCAGCCGCGAAGTTAACTCCCGCCAGTCCTCACGCCATTCATCCAGCAGCAGCCCGCGAGGTATCTCCGGAGCAGCTTCCTGTGCCGCTTCCAGCGCAGCAATCTCAAAAGAGGAAAGCAGCGGCGCGGTCATGCCCTGCCACAGTTCGCGCGCGGCAAGCGCCACGACCTTACCAGTTTGCGTTCCGCTACCGGTGGTGGGTTTAATTTCGATATTGGCCATCATGCCGTGCTCATGACAGCGTTCCGCCACCTGCGACAGCAACGGCAGCGGTTCACCTTTAAACTCGCCGCTAAACCAGCTTCCGGCATCAACGTTGAGCAGTTCATTCCATGTTAAATGCCCTGCCACGCCCCAGCCATTACTGGTGCGTTCGAGATTGTCATCGTGCAGCAAAAAAATCTGCCCGTCGCGCGACAGCTTGACGTCAAACTCGATCATCGTATGCCCCAGTTGTGCGCCAACATCAATGGCAGCAAGAGTATTTTCCGGAGCCAGTTTGCCACCGCCGCGATGGGCGACAATATGAGGGTAAGGCCAGTTACTCATACGCGTTGTCCTGTTTCACCATCAAAAAGATGCAAATGCGCTTCTGCTATATGCAGCCACAGCGTGCTTCCCGCCGCCGGGCGCTCTTTATGCGCCAGCCGCACAACCAGCTTTTGCTCGCCCCAGCGCCCGTGTGCCAGGTTATCTGCGCCCAGCATCTCCAGGGTGTCCATCACCAGCGGTACGCCGCCTTCCGCCTGCGAGCTTAACGCAATATGCTCGGGACGAATACCCAGCGTCATTTTACGCCCGGCATAGCCGCGATAATACCAGTTGATCGGCAGCGCCATTCCGCTTTCCAGTTCAAAATGGCTGCCGGAGGTGCTGATGCGCCCCTCCAGCAGATTCATCGCCGGGCTGCCGATAAAGCTCGCCACAAAGCGACTGGCGGGTTTTTCATACACCTCAACCGGCGTACCGATTTGTTCTACCACGCCTTTATTCATCACCATGACCCGCTGGGCGAGGGTCATCGCCTCCACCTGATCGTGCGTGACGTACAGCGAGGTGGTTTTCAGGCGCTGATGTAAATGTTGCAGCTCAAGACGCATCTGGACACGCAGTTTGGCGTCAAGGTTTGAGAGCGGCTCGTCAAACAGGAATACCGCCGGATCGCGCACGATGGCCCGCCCCATCGCCACGCGCTGACGCTGACCGCCTGAAAGCTCGCGTGGCCGCCGTTTCAGCAGGCCGTCCAGCTCCAGAATCCGCGCCGCCTCATTCACCCGCCCGGCAATATGTCCTTTCCCCATACCGCGAATTTTCAGGCCCCAGGCCATGTTCTCTTCCACGCTCATATGCGGATACAGCGCGTAGTTCTGAAAGACCATCGCGATACCGCGATCTTTCGGCTCAGTTTCCGTCACCCGCTGCCTGTCGATCCAGATATCGCCGCTGGTCACGCGCTCCAGCCCGGCGACCATCCGCAGCAGCGTCGATTTCCCACAGCCGGACGGGCCGACCATCACGATAAACTCGCCGTCTGCCACATCTACGGTTAGCGGCTGAATGACCTGCGTTTTTCCACCGTCCCAGCTTTTGGTCACTGCCTGTAATTTTAAACCTGCCATCTTATTTCTCACTGTCGACGAGGCCACGCACAAACGCGCGCTGCATGGCTAACACAATAATGACCGGCGGGATCAGCGTCAGCAGCATCGCCGCCATGACCTGATTCCACTGCGTCGTTCCTTCCCCGGTGGCAATCATGCCTTTGATTCCCGCTACGGCGGTGCCCAGGTTAACGTCGCTGATAATCAACAACGGCCACAGATACTGATTCCAGCCGTAGATAAAAGTGATCACAAACAGCGCCGCCAGGTTGGTACGCGAGAGCGGGAGTACAATGTCGCAAAAGAAGCGTATCGGCGACGCGCCGTCGATACGCGCCGCTTCCATCAGCTCGTCCGGCAGGGTCATAAAGAACTGGCGAAACAGAAACGTCGCGGTGGCTGAGGCCATCAGCGGCAGCGTCAGGCCCGCATAGCTGTCGAGCATTTTCAGATTGGCGATCACTTCCACCGTCGGGAAAATACGCACCTCTACCGGCAGCATCAGGGTGATAAAAATCATCCAGAAGAACAGGTTACGTAGCGGAAAACGGAACCAGACGATGGCGAACGCTGAGAGCATTGAGACGGCGATTTTGCCCACCGTGATACTGAACGCCATGATGAAACTGTTAAGCATCATCCGCCAGAACGGCGCGCTGTTGACACCCACGCCGTTGACCCAGATGGTTTTCATGTTTTCCAGCAGGTGCGTGCCGGGGATCAGCGTCATCGGCGTGTCAAACACCGCCTGATTGTCCAGCGTCGCCGCGACAAAGGCGACGTACAGCGGAAACAGGATCGCCACGATCCCCAGGATCAGTATGGTATGGCTGAATATCGTCAGCCCGCGACGATTCTCAATCATTGGTAGCGCACCTTACTTTCAACGTAGCGGAACTGGATCACCGTCAGGATGATAACGAGGAACATCAGCACTACCGACTGAGCGGCGGAGGCGGAGAGATCCAGTCCGGCAAAGCCTTCGCGATAAATTTTGTAGATTAACGTTGTCGTCGCCTGCACCGGCCCGCCTGCAGTAGCGGCGTCGATCACCGGGAAGGTGTCGAAGAAGGCATATACCAGATTGACCACCAGCAGGAAGAAGCTCACCGGCGCAATCAGCGGCAGCGACAGTTTAAAGAAGCGGCGCACCGGCCCCGCGCCGTCAATCGCGGCGGCTTCCACCAGCGAGCGGGGGATGGATTGCAGCGCGGCGAAGAAAAACAGGAAGTTGTAGCTGATCTGCTTCCATACGGAAGCGAAAACGACGAGGAACATCGCCTGGCCGCTGTTTTGTGCGTGGTTCCAGTCATAGCCGAGCGATGCCAGTGCATGGGTGATTAGCCCGCGTCCGGGGTTGAATAAAAAGATCCACAAGACGGCAGCGACCGCAGGCGCGACGGCGTAAGGCAACAGCATTAGCGTCTGGTAGAAGCGGCTGCCTTTGACGACGTAATCCACCAGCGCGGCAAAAAACAGGGAGACGATCAGGCCGCTGAAAGTGACCAGGGCGCTGAATTTTATCGTCGTCCAGAAGGAGTCAAGGTAATAGCTGTCGTGGAACAGGGAAACAAAGTTCGCCAGCCCGACAAACTGGCTGGAGAAGCCGAAAGGGTCGACACTTTGCAGCGAGTACCACAGTGCTTCGCCCGCAGGCCAGATAAAGAAAATGATGGTGATGATCAGCTGCGGCGCAACCAGCACATAGGGTAGCCAGCGGGAGCGGAACACCGGACGGGATGATGACATAAATGGACTCTTTCCAAAAAATGCCGGGTGGCGGCTTCGCCTTACCTGGCCTACAGGGTGCATAATGCAGTATCGTAGGCCGGGTCACCCGGCATTGCATATTACGATTTCGTCGACTGCTCAAAGCGACGCAGCAGTTGATTACCCCGCTCTACCGCTGAATCCAGCGCCTGCTGTGGGGTTTTCTTGCCGGTCCACACGCTCTCCAGTTCTTCATCCACAATGGTGCGGATCTGCGGCATATTGCCCAGACGCAGCCCTTTGGTAAACGGCAACGGCGGCTTGTTCAGCATCTGCCGTGTGGCGATATCCGCTCCCGGGTTCTTGTCATAAAAACCCTGTTTGCGGGTCAGGTCATAAGCCGCTTTGGTAATCGGCAGATAGCCGGTTTTCTGATGCCATTCCGCCGCGTTTTCCGGCTTCGCGAGGAAATCGAGGAACTTCGCCACGCCGGTGTAGATGTCTTTATCTTTACCCTGCATTACCCACAGGCTGGCCCCGCCGATAATGGCGTTCTGCGGCGCGCCTTTTACGTCCGCGTCATACGGCATCATGCCCACGCCGTAATTGAATTTGGCATAGTGGCGAATATCAGCCAGCGAGCCGGACGAGGCGGTGGTAATGGCGCAATCGCCGTTATAGAACTTCTCGGTCGATTCGTCCTTACGCCCGAAGTAGCTGAAATCACCCTTCTTATTCAGATCTTCCAGCAAGGCGATATGCTTGACCTGCTCCGGCTTGTTGAACTCAAGTACTGCATCGGTGCCGTCGAAACCGTTGTTTTTGGTCGCCACCGGCAAACCGTGCCAGGCGCTGAAGTTTTCAATCTGGATCCAGCCCTGCCAGCCGCTGGC
The DNA here is from genome assembly GCF_029319185.1 of Superficieibacter sp. HKU1. Classification (NCBI taxonomy): domain Bacteria; kingdom Pseudomonadati; phylum Pseudomonadota; class Gammaproteobacteria; order Enterobacterales; family Enterobacteriaceae; genus Superficieibacter; species Superficieibacter sp. HKU1. The sequence continues at coordinate 363,299 of NZ_CP119754.1, read as the reverse complement.
GTAGCCGCACTTCATTCCTGCCGCTTTCAGTTTCGCGGTATATTCCGCCAGATCCTGCCAGGTTTTCGGCGGCTGCTCCGGATCTAAACCGGCTTTTTTGAAGGCGTCTTTGTTGTAATACAGGACGGGAGTGGAACTGTTGAACGGCTGGGACAGCAAATGCCCGGTTTTAGAATCGGTGTAGTAACCGGAAACGGTCGGCACGAACTGCGACTCGTCGAAATTAATCCCCGCGTCTTTAAACACTTCATAGACTGGTTTAATGGCCTTCGACGCCATCATAGTCGCTGTACCGACTTCATAAACCTGTAAAATGGCTGGTGCGTTGCCGGTACGGAATGCTGCAATCCCCGCGCTCAGGCTCTGTTCGTAGTTGCCTTTGTAGGTCGGCACAATCTTGTAATCCGGATTGGCCTGGTTAAAACGCTGCGCCAGAGAATCGACTTCTTTACCCAGTTCCCCTTCCATTGAGTGCCAGAACGGAATGGTGGTAACGGCAAGGGCGTTGCCAGCAAATGCCAGACTTAGCGCCATTGCCAGTGCTGTATGTCTTAACGATGTCATTCGGTTATCTCTCTTGTTGTGCCGGATGCGCGGAATCACGCGTTTCGTGTTCGCGAATTAACATGACATGCGCTAATGACAGAAAAATAACTGTTTGATGACGAAGAAATGACAGCCAGGCGTCGGTGGGATGATGGATTGGTGAAGGTTAGATGGCGGGAAAAATATTTACCCGCGCAAGCGCCCGGCAATTTCCTCAAGAGATAAACGCCCCGCAGCAGCGTCGACGGTTAACTCAACGTAAGCCGGATTAGCAGGAAGTGACACGCCATTACGCTTCAGAAAAAGCAACGCAATAAACAACGCCGTACGCTTATTACCATCATTGAATATATGACCACGTGAAATAGCCAGCAGATACATGGCCGCCAGATTCCACAGGCCAGAAATCCCTTCATAATCATATTTATTGAGAACACGATAGAGCAACGCTTCAGCGCGCCCTGGATCGGGCATACCGGGTACACCGGGCGTCACGCTCAGCAGTTTGTCATGAAACGATACAATCTCTTCCGCTGAGATAAGTTGCAGTGTCATTTATCCGCAAGTTCCCTTATTTCATTTCCATGTACCATCATGATGGCAGCAAACTCTGCATCAAGTTTTGCCGTTTGATAGCGTTCAAACTCTTCGGCGCTAATAATGACGGCGGGTTTGCGACCACGTCGTGTAATGGTCACTGGCGTACCTGTCACAGCCGTTTCAAGGGCGGCCGCAAGATTTTGCCGGGCTTCGCTATAGTTAATTGTACGCATATTCCCTCCTTAATTGTACATGTTAATTGTACAACTATCAGGTACAAAAAAGGAGCCTTTCGGCTCCTTCTTTACACTATAGTGAGTTTACCCGCCCAAATAGGCGCTTCTCACCGCCTCATTCGCCAGCAGGGCGTCACCGGTATCAGACAGCACCACGTGACCGTTTTCCAGCACGTAGCCGCGATCCGCCAGCTTCAACGCCTGATTGGCGTTCTGCTCAACGAGGAAGATGGTCATTCCCTGTTCGCGCAGTTGCTCAATGGTGTCGAAAATCTGCTGGATAATGATCGGCGCCAGTCCCAGGGAGGGTTCGTCCAGCAAGAGCAGGCGCGGCTGGCTCATCAGCGCGCGGCCTATCGCCAGCATCTGCTGTTCGCCGCCGGACATGGTGCCGGCACGCTGAATACGGCGCTCGTGCAGGCGCGGAAACAGTTCATAGACCCATTTAATACGACTCTGGAACTGGTCGCGATCGGCAAAGAAGCCACCCATCGCCAGGTTCTCCTCTACCGTCATGCGTGAGAAGACACGACGCCCTTCCGGGACGATCGCCACCGCTTCGCGCATAATTTTCGCCGTTTGCCAGTCGGTAATGTCTTTACCGTCAAACACAATACGGCCGCTGGTCGCGCGTGGATCGCCGCACAGGGTGCCGAGGAGCGTGGTTTTTCCCGCGCCGTTCGCGCCGATCAGGGTGACGATTTCGCCCTGATTGATTGTCAGGCTGACGTCGTGCAGCGCCTGAATTTTACCGTAGTGGGCGTTCACGTTATCGAAGGACAACATCTCTTTTTCCATCTTATGCCTCACCCAGGTAAGCGCGGATCACGTCCGGGTTATTACGAATTTGCTCCGGCGTGCCGTTGGCCAGCGGCGTACCCTGATTGACGACATAAATGCGGTCGGAGATGCCCATCACCAGCTTCATATCGTGCTCAATCAGCAGGATGGTGGTGTTGTGATGGCTGCGCAATTCCACGATCAGCTCGTCCAGTTCTTTGGTCTCTTTCGGGTTCAGACCCGCTGCGGGTTCATCCAGCATCAGGATCTCCGGCTGCGTGACCATGCAACGCGCAATCTCCAGACGACGCTGATCGCCGTACGCCAGGTTGCTGGCCTGACGGTTAGCGTGTGCTAATAAACCAATACGCTCCAGCCAGGTGGCCGCACGATCCAGCGCCTCGCTCTGGGCGCGGCGGAAGGACGGGGTTTTCAGCAGGCCGGAGAAGACGCCGCTTTTCAGCTGCTGATGCTGCGCCACCAGCAGGTTTTCAATCACCGTCATCTCACGGAACAGGCGCACGTGCTGGAAAGTTCGCACCACGCCCATGCGTGCAATTTGCTGGCCCGGTAGCCCTTCCAGATGCTGATCGCGCAGCATAATGGTGCCGCCGGTCGGTTTATAAAAACCGGTCAGGCAGTTAAAGACCGTGGTTTTGCCCGCGCCGTTGGGACCGATAAGCGAGACAATCTCCTGTGGATGCAGCTCCAGCGAGACGTTATTGACCGCCAGCAGGCCGCCAAAACGCATCATCAGGCCGTTAACGGATAATAATGGCTGACTCATGCCTGCTCTCCTTTCACCTGACCGTTTTTCAGTTTTAGCTGCGGACGGGTCATCGGCAGAAGCCCCTGCGGGCGCCAGATCATCATCAGAACCATTAAGCCACCCAGCATCAACATGCTGTATTCGTTAAAATCACGCATCAATTCGCGCGATACCACCAGCAGGACCGCCGCCAGGATCACCGCAAATTGCGATCCCATGCCGCCCAGTACCACAATCGCCAGTACAAACGCCGACTCGGCGAAGGTAAAGGATTCCGGGCTGACGAATCCCTGGCGTGCGGCAAACAGCGTGCCGGCAAAGCCTGCGAAAGCAGCGCTGATGGTAAAGGCGGTCAGCTTAATACGCGTCGGATTCAGGCCCAGCGAGCGGCAGGCGATTTCGTCTTCGCGCAGGGCTTCCCACGCGCGGCCCAGCGGCATGCGCAGCAGGCGGTTAATCACGAACAGCGAGAACACCACCAGCAACAGCGCCACCAGATAAAGAAAAATCACCCGGTCAGACGGATCGTATTTCACGCCAAAGAAGTTGCTGAAGGTATCCCAGCCGCCTTCACGCGCGCTGCGGCTGAACTCCAGACCAAACAGCGTCGGTTTCGGGATCTGGCTGATGCCGTTCGGGCCACCGGTCACTTCAGTATTATTGAGCAGCAGAATACGAACGATTTCACCGAACCCCAGGGTCACAATCGCCAGATAGTCGCCACGCAGGCGCAGCACCGGGAAGCCGAGCAGGAAGCCCGCCGCCGCCGACACCAGTCCCGCCAGCGGCAGGCAGGTCCAGAAGCCGAGACCGTAATAGTGATTGAGCAGCGCGAAAGTGTAGGCACCGATAGCATAGAAGCCGCCGTAGCCAAGCACCAGCAGGCCGGACAGCCCGACCACCACGTTCAGCCCCAGGCCGAGAATAATGTAAATCATGGTCAGGGTGGCGATATCCACCGTTCCGCGCGAGACCATAAACGGCCACGCTACGGCAATCACCAGCAGCGCCAGTAGAAACAGCTTCTGCTTAACCGTTGAGCCATCAATCGCTGGCAGGACAAACTTCGGCCCGGAGACGCTTTTCAGCGACTTCTGGAATGCCGGACGCAATAGCTGGAAGAAAAAGACCACCGCCGTACCGATAAAAATCCACTGCCAGCGGATGTCCGCCGCCGTATCGACCACCAGTTTTGTCCCGTTCAGCTCCAGCTGAACGCCCATAAAGACGCTGGCGAGCACGAAGAACATCGCGGCAGAAAGCAACGCCATGACAAAATGCATCGGTTTCATACTTTCTCTACCTCCGGGCGGCCCAGAATACCGGTCGGCATGACCAGCAGCACCAGGATCAGCAGAGCAAACGACACCACATCTTTATATTCCGTACTCAGGTAGGCGGAGGAGAGCGCTTCGGCCACACCCAGAATCAGGCCGCCGATCATCGCCCCCGGAATGCTGCCGATGCCGCCGAGCACCGCGGCGGTAAAGGCTTTCATCCCGGCCATAAAACCGATGTAGGGGTTAATTACGCCGTAGAACTGTCCGAGCAGCACACCCGCTACCGCTGCCATCGCCGCGCCGATCACGAAGGTCAGGGCAATGACCCGGTCGGTATTAATGCCCAGCAGACTTGCCATTTTCAGGTCTTCCGCACAGGCGCGACAGGCGCGTCCCATCCGTGAATAGCGGATGAAAATCGTCAGCGCCAGCATTGCCACGAAAGTCACAATCCAAATCACCAGTTGCATGGTGGTAATGGAGGCAGAGAAGTTTTCGCTGCTGCCGACGGTCCACTGACCATTAAACAGGCTGGGCAGCGCCACATCGCGCGAACCTTCGGTCAGGCTGACATAGTTTTGCAGGAAGATCGACATCCCGATGGCGGAGATCAGCGCAATCAGGCGCTTGGAGCTACGCACCGGCCGGTAGGCCACCCGTTCGATGCTCCAGCCGTAGGCGCTGGCAATTACGATTGCCCCGATGAACCCGGCGGCTACCAGCAGCCAGCCGGTATCAATACCCATCATCATCAGCGCGGCGATGATCATAAAGGAGACATAGCTACCAATCATGTAAACTTCGCCGTGAGCGAAGTTGATCATGCCGATAATGCCGTAAACCATCGTATAGCCGATGGCGATCAGCGCGTAGGTGCTTCCCAGCGTGACGCCGTTAAACATCTGCTGCAAGAAATAGAGAAACTGCTCGGACATAAAATAACCTTTCTCAACCCGCCCGGACGAAACCGGGCGGCGGGACTATTATTTGGCTACCGTGGAAGACCCATCGGCGTGCCACTGGAAGACACCAAACTCAAATCCCTTCAGATCGCCTTTTTCATCCCAGTTCAGCGGCCCAATCACGGTATTTGCCCCGTGCGCTTTCAAATCTTTCACCAAATCCAGCGGTTCCTGACTGCCGCTGCGATCCATTGCCGTTGCCAGCGACTGCACGGCAGCGTAGGTGATCCAGACGTAAGGTCCGCTCGGATCTTTTTTGTCAGCTTTCAGCGCGTCTACAATACCTTTGTTCGCCGGATCCTGGTCATAGCGTTTTGGCATTGTGACCAGCATCCCTTCCGCCGCATCACCGGCGATGTTAGAAAGCGATGCATTCCCCACGCCTTCCGGGCCCATAAACTGCGTTTTCAGGCCGACGGAACGCGCCTGGCGCAACATTTGCCCCATCTCCGGGTAGTAGCCGCCGTAATACACGAAATCGATGTTCTCTTTCTTCAGGCGGGCAATCAGCGCGGAGAAATCTTTTTCCCCGGCGGTGATGCCATCAAAGAAGACGATATTAGCATTGCCTTTTTTCAGGCCATCCTGCACCGAGCGCGCCAGCCCTTCGCCGTACTGCTGCTTGTCGTGAATGATGGCGATACGCTGTGGCTTCACCGTTTCCAGAATATATTTTGCAGCGGTCGGCCCCTGCGACGAATCCAGCCCGGCAGTACGCATAATGTACTGATAGCCTCGCTGAGTAAGTTCAGGGTTAGTCGCCCCCGGCGTGATCATGAGGATGCCTTCATCCTCATAGATATCAGAGGCAGGCTGCGTTGAGGAGGAGCAGAGATGCCCGATAACGTACTGAATACCGTCGTTAACAATTTTGTTGGCAACGGCTACCGCCTGCTTTGGATCGCACGCGTCGTCATATTCCACGCCGACCAGCTTGTTGCCCTTTACGCCGCCTTTCGCATTGATGTCTTTAATCGCCTGGCGTGCGCCGTTGAACTCCATATCACCCCACTGGGCTACCGGACCGGACATCGCGCCGACAACGGCGACTTTGATCTCTTCCGCCATCGCTGTGTGCGCACAGGCCAGCGTAATGATGCCCGCGATAAGCGTTATTGCATTCCTTTTCATACTTCTGAATCCCCGTTCGTGATGATGTAAATATTTTGTTTTTTTATGGTTAAAAAGCATTCTGTACTTTTTGTAAACAACGCTACTTTTACCAGCATCTTTAATGGTTTAGCGCTGTTTTGTGGCGCAATCCAGACTAAAACCGCTATATTTCAGTCGATTAAGCAGAGATAATATTCTGTATTAAGGCGGAGATAAACAAAAAAAAGCCCGCATTGCAGCATAAAATAACGGGACAATGCGTGGAATAAAACGCTGCCTGTTAGGTTAAAATTCTGCTTATTTTTCGATCCTTACTGTTTCACACTGCGCTTTGGACCCGTCAAAAATTAATCACCTGATGAATGCTTCAAAAAGAGAAAGCGTATGCCGGAGGAAAATGAGTAAAATCGTCATACTTTTTTGCTTTGGATATGCCGCTAATGAAACTGACTATCATCCGTCTGGAAACACTGAGCGCTCAGGATTACGTCGATCTGGGTAAAATCTGGCCGGAGTATTCACCCTCTTCACTACGCGTTGATGACACGCATCGTCTCTACGCGGCGCGATTTAATGAACGGTTGCTCGGCGCGGTCCGCGTGACGTTAAGCGGCACCGAAGGCGCACTGGATTCCCTGCGCGTGCGTGAAGTCACCCGCCGTCGCGGCGTCGGTCAGTATCTGGTGGAAGAGGTTGTGCGCGATAACCCTGGCATCGCCTCCTGGTGGATGGCGGATGTCGGCGTGGAAGACCGGGGCGTGATGGCGGCGTTTATGCAGGCGCTGGGCTTTACCGCACAGGCGAACGGCTGGGTGAAGCGATAGCATTACGTGAGTTTACCTTTCGGCGCCGCCGTGAGGAGTTCTTGCAACGATACCCGCCATTACTGGGTGTTTACTCCCCCAACTTCGGTACGATAACCTTCATCACGCTTATTTCGCCTGTAAATCACTGGCAGACTGGCGGTTGAGCGTCAATAACGGTAGCTCATTTTTGCCTGACGGGCAGCAATAAATACGTCGGTACCGTTTTATTGATGACCATCGGGCGCCTTTTATTTTCCCGGGGAATCACTCTTCACAGTACAAACATCTGAAGAAGCCCCTTATCATTAAAGGGGTAATGCTATGACTGGTTTATTAGGGTGGCGAGCAGCCTTACTGGCACTCGTGCTGATCCTGATAACAGAGAATACCCCTGCCGCCGTGAATATGGTCCGATTACAGCCCAATGCGGCACGAACCTATGAACATATTCTTTCCTTCGACTCCCGCGCCCGTTTCGCCCCGGATGGCCGGATGGAAGTGCAGGAAAATATCACCGTGATTTCGTTGGGCAAGGAGATCCGGCGCGGTATTTTTCGCACTCTTCCCCTCTCCTGGCATCGTCCTGACGGCAAGATGTTCAGCGTCGATTATCAGATCCAGTCTGTTTCTCGTAACGAGGTAGCGGAACCTTACAGCCTTGAAGCCTCAGGCAAGACGCTGACGGTGCGTATTGGCAACACCGATCGCACGCTGAAGCCAGGCATTTACCGCTATGAAATTCGCTATCAGGTCAGCAACCATTTCAGCCGTTTTTCTGACGGGGATGAGCTTTACTGGAACGTAACGGGCAACGACTGGAACTGGCCCATTAGCCAGGCCAGTTTTCATCTGCAATTGCCTGACGCGGCGGGTTATTTGAATGAAGACGGTAAAGATACCCGTCTGCGCTCAATAGATGTCTATACTGGGCCACTGGGGGCAAAACAGCATAATGCCATTTTGCGCCCTGATGGCGGCGTTGAAACCTCGCAGCCGCTGAAAAAAGGGGAAGGTCTGACCGTTGTTTATACCTGGCCGCGCACGGTACTTGCCCGGGCACCCACCCCGCAAGCCACTGCGCCCCTGGCGCATGTGCTGTTGCCGACGCTGAATACCAGCATACTGTGGCTCCCTGTGCTGCTGATGGGGTTGTATTACCTGCTCTGGTGGTGGAGAAACGTGACGCCAGACGGACTGAAAATGCCGCCTGTGACGCCGCAATACAGCCTCCCCGCCGGTATGTCGCCGGGCTACCTGCGCTTTATCACCCGCCGGATTTATGATGATGTGGCTTTTACCAGCGATCTGCTGGGGCTGGTAGCCAAAGGAGGTATGACGCTCAGTATGACCTCCGACAACGCCCCATCGTTAACCCGTCTGTCTGCCGGAGGGAATCCACGTTTAACGGCGGACGACCAGAAATTACTGAACATCCTTTTTGGCGGTAATGGCAGCCGTATCGATCTGCGCATCGCCCGTCAGCCGATGGTCAACCACGCGCGTAAATGGTTAACTCAGCGCTGTGAAGCGCAACGGGAACTGCTTTTCCGGAAATGGGGTAAACCCGTACGTCGCTGTATTTTGCTTGCCCTGTTCATTCCCCTGATTTGTGGAATATTTTTTAATACTCCGGTCGCAGTACTGACGCTGCCGGGACTGCTTATGCTGATTCCGGGACTGATACTTTTGCTGGTCTTCCTGATAGCGATCTTCAATCCGCGCGAAACCGGACGTAACAGAGGTTTGGTGCTGCTGTTTTCGTTTTTATTCGGCGCGGGTTTAATTACAGGATGTACGGTGTTCCTTTCGGCCATGCTGCCTCCCCTTGAGCAGATCCCGGCAGGTTATCCCGGCGCACTCGCCGTCGCTATCGTACTGTGCCTGCTTTTTTGCTGGATCACCCCGCGTTATACCCAGCGCGGACTGAATGCGCTGGCGATGGCAAAAGGGCTGAAGCGCTACCTCAAAACGGCGGAAAAACATCACCACCAGACGGTTTACCAGCCCCGTCAGACGATACTCAGTTTTGAAAGCCTGCTGCCTGCCGCGCTGGCGCTCGGCGTGGGAAAATCCTGGACGAATGGTTTTACGGCATATCTGAGCGGCATCGGCGCGACATCAACCGCATTCTCCGGCGCTGACTGGACGCATCTGCATCATCTTAACCACGCTATTTACAGTTCTTCTCAGGAGATGCCGACGTTTAACTCGCACAGCGGCTCATCCGATTCAGGCTCCAGCGGGTCGGATTCAGGTTCAGGCGGGTCGGGGTCATCGGACAGCGGTTCGTCCGGCGGCGGTTCGGGAGGCGGCGGTGGTGGCGGGTGGTAGACGATTTACACATTACGCTATATCTGACGCAAAAAGCGATTCAATGGATTTCACAGGATAAAAGAGCGCATGATTGTTCTCGCCTGATAGCGGAATAAACCCCAGGCTGAGATAAAATGCTCTGGCGTTATCATTTAGCGCCTCCACAAACATGCCGTGGATGCCAACAGTCTGAGATGCGCCAAAAATAACCTTCATAGCATGGGTTACAAGCATGGTTCCCCATCCCTGACCCTGAAGCCTTTTGTCTACGGCCAGACGCCCGAGCGTGATGCTGGGTACGTTTCGATAAGGTATTTGTTTCTGCTGTGTTTTTGAGGGAAGAGACGCTTTTTCAAAGCAGCTTCCGGAAAGCGTGTAGTACCCTAAAACAGCAGGAACAGGCCCTGTGGTTCTGAGCACATAGCCACGCAGGATTTTTCTATGGTGCTGACGGCTGAGGTGTTCAAATAAAAAGCGGTTTAATGTCTCTTCGCCGCAGTCAAATTCGTTGAGGTTATATTCTGTCGCGTCAGCAAAAAGCTCAATAATTAACTCGTCCACGCTTTACTCCATGTTTTGTAGACGTCTGGCTGCTTTTTTCAGTTTTTCATTGGGTTCAGGTGGGTTGCTGAGTGCATCCATCACACGCGCCCACGATTCATCATTCAGGACCATCCGACGATGTTGTTCAATCACCTGTGCGGCACGTTCAGACGCGCTGCGCAGCATAAATTGAGTGATTGTCTGGTTGGTGAGTACAGCCGCCTCTTCAATCATGCCTTTATCGTCATCGCTGAGCCTGAGATCAATGCGCTGTTTCTTTAGTACAGGCATAGTTCCTCGCAATATGTACGGTGTTAATCCGTACATATGATAATCCCGGTAAGCGCGTATTTCAACATGGGGGTGCGGAGAGTTGCCAAAGGAATACCCTCCCCTAAACGGCTGCCTCTCGTTCAGATCTCCTGATCATGATATTTATAACCATAACGAACAAACAAATGACTATATAAGCGCAAATGAAGAAACTGAAGGACGCTCCCCCGTAATCCGCCGTCACACGGCACCAGCGTTGCTGGTCGATAAGGCCGACCATAGACAGAAAAGATTCAAAAAAAATCCTCCGACAATGTTGCCGGAGGATTTGTGTATAAGAGACAGCCTTAACGGAGAGGGTTAAGCAAAATGATTACTTCGCGTCGGTCGCCGTGCCGTTGGCGTGCCAGTCGAAAACGCCGAATTCAAAGCCTTTCAGGTCACCTTTCTCATCCCAGGACAACGGCCCCATCACCGTTTCGACTTTGTTCGCCTTCAGGTATTTAGCGATCTCTTCCGGCTCGTCAGACTGGTTCAGACCGGCCTGGAGAGATTGCAGCGCTGCGTAGGTAGTCCACACGAATGCGCCGCTCGGATCTTGTTTCTTCGCTTTGATAGCATCCACAATTGGTTTGTTAGCCGGAACCTGATCGTAGTTCTTCGGCTTGGTGACCAGCATCCCTTCGGCAGAATCACCGGCGATGTTAGATAGTGAGACGTTCGCTACCCCTTCCGGTCCCATAAACTGCGTTTTCAGACCCGCCGCACGCGCCTGGCGCAGGATCTGGCCCATTTCCGGGTGATAACCACCGTAGTAAACGAAATCGATGTTTTCTTTCTTCAGACGCGCCACCAGGGTGGAGAAATCTTTCTCACCGGCGGTGATACCGTCAAAGAACACCACGTTCGCGTTGCCTTTCTTCAGGTTGTCCTGAACCGCGCGCGCCAGACCTTCGCCGTACTGCTGTTTATCGTGAACAATCGCGATACGCTGCGGCTTCACTTTCTCAAGAATATATTTCGCGGCGGTCGGCCCCTGATCGGAATCCAGACCGGTAGTACGCAGGATCAGCTTGTAACCACGGGCGGTCAGTTCCGGCGCGGTTGCCGCTGGCGTGATCATCAGAATGCCTTCGTCTTCATAGATATCCGACGCGGGCTGAGTAGAAGAAGAACACAGGTGACCGATAACATATTTGATGCCGTCGTTAACCACTTTGTTTGCCACCGCCACCGCCTGTTTCGGGTCGCAGGCATCGTCATATTTTACGATGGTCAGTTTGTTGCCTTTCACGCCGCCTTTGGCGTTGATATCGGCGACGGCCTGTTCAGCGCCGGTAAACTCCTGGTCGCCATACTGCGCTACCGGGCCTGACATTGCGCCGACCACGGCCACTTTAATGTCTTCAGCCAGCGCCATGTTGCTTAACGACAGCGCGATACATCCTGCCAGTAACGCTTTACCCTTCATTTTCATCCTGAGATTCCCCATTATTGCGGTTATTACGTGTGTTGTGATGTTGTTATGCGACACATTATTTTGATTGTAAGACTGCTGAGCGTGTCTTTTCAGCATTCTATGCTAAAACATACCCCATTTTTATGATTTTGGAATAGCTAATTTGTCGCAGTAATAAGAAGTGGGCGAAGGAATGCCCCGGCAAGCGCAGCGCTACCGGGGAAAAACAGCAGATTTAGCGCGTTAACGCGCGATAAATAATCTCCAGCGCCTTGCGGAACTGCGCTTCCGGGATCGTCAGCGGGTAGAGAAAACGGATGACGTTGCCGTAGACGCCACAGCTTAATAGCAGCAGTCCTTCGGCCAGTGAAGCTTCCAGCACCTGTCGGGTAAACTCTGGCGAAGGCTGGCCGGTCTGCGGATCGTTAAACTCGACGGCGACCATTGAGCCTTGCGCACGAACATCGACAATGAATGCGCACTCTGATCGGGCGTTATTAAGCACTTCCACCAGATGCGCCCCCAGTTCGCGGGCGCGGGTGCACAACTGCTCTGCGTCAATCACGTCCAGTACCGCGTGTGCGGCAGCAATCGCCAGCGGATTACCCGCATACGTCCCGCCCAGGCCACCCGGCGCGGGCGCATCCATCACGTCTGCGCGCCCGGCCACGGCGGAGAGCGGCATCCCGCCCGCCAGGCTTTTCGCCATGGTAATAAGATCCGCTTTTTGCGCGTAGTGTTCCATCGCAAACAGTTTGCCGGTACGGGCAAAGCCGCTCTGAACCTCGTCGGCAATCAGCAAAATGCCGTGGGTGTCGCACAACGCACGCAACGCCTGAATAAAATCGGGCGGCGCGATGTTAAATCCGCCCTCTCCCTGCACCGGCTCCAGAATAATAGCGGCGACTTGATCCGGCCCGATATCAGCTTTAAAAATACGTTCGAGACTTTTCAGTGCCTCAGACGTGCTGATGCCGTGCAGTTCGTTCGGATAAAGCGCGTGAAAAACGGAACCGGGGAACGGGCCGAAGCCTGTTTTGTAAGGCGCAACTTTGCCGGTCAGCGCGAGGGTCATGGAGGTACGCCCGTGGAAGCCGCCGCCAAAGGCGATAATGCCGGGACGCCGGGTATAAGCGCGCGCTATTTTTACCGCATTTTCGACCGCTTCCGCGCCGGTGGTGAAGAACGCGGTTTTGGCCACGCCATCGATCGGCACCCGGGCATTAATACGCTCGGCCAGCAAAATATAGCTTTCATACGGAACGATTTGATAAGCGGTATGGGTGAAAGCCTGAAGTTGCTTTTCGATAGCGGCCACCACGTCCGGATGGCGATGTCCGGTATTCAGCACGGCGATACCGGCTGCAAAATCAATAACTTCTTTTCCTTCACTGTCCCACAGCGTCGCGTTTTCTGCCCGTTCGGCGTAGAAGCCGCACATAACGCCGATGCCGCGCGGCGTTGCCTGTAAACGTCGCTGATTGAGTGATTCATTACTCACGATAACCCCCTGCCACAAGAAGCCCGAAACGGATAGAGCGCACAGCTAATTGTTTGCCATAGCGTGAATTAACGCCAGTGAATGTCAGGAGTCAGACAGAGGAAAGGATTATGGTGGGGAGGCAGAAAACAAAAACCCCCGGACGTGTCCAGGGGTTATCGGGGTACGGCGCGGATTACGCTTCGATAGCGGCGCGCAGTTTCTTCATCGCGTTCTTTTCAAGCTGACGCACACGTTCAGCGGAAACGCCGTAGCGGTCGGCCAGCTCCTGTAGCGTGGACTTATTGTCATCGTCCAGCCAACGCGCGCGAATAATAGCCTGGCTACGCTCGTCGAGGCCCTGCATCGCATCGGTCAGCTTGTTCGCCGCCTGCTCTTCCCAGTTGTCATCTTCAATGCCGTCGGCAAAGTTAGACGTTTTATCCTGGAGATACAGCACGGGTGCCATCGGCTGGCTGTCGGATTCATCGTCGGAAGACATATCAAACGTCATGTCCTGCGCCGCCATCCGCGATTCCATCTCACGCACGTCTTTACTGGTCACGCCCAGCTCACGCGCCACGATTTCGACTTCATCCTGGTTAAACCAGCCCAGACGCTGCTTGTTTTTACGCAGGTTAAAGAACAGCTTACGCTGTGCTTTAGTGGTGGCGACCTTCACGATACGCCAGTTACGCAGCACGTATTCGTGAATTTCAGCTTTGATCCAGTGCACGGCAAAGGAGACCAGGCGCACGCCGACTTCAGGGTTAAAACGGCGCACGGCTTTCATCAGGCCGATGTTACCTTCCTGAATGAGGTCAGCCTGCGGCAGGCCATAGCCCGAGTAGTTACGAGCAATATGAACAACAAAGCGCAGGTGTGACAGGATCAGCGTCTTAGCTGCTTCCAGATCGCCCTGGTAATGCAGCTTTTCAGCGAGCGCCCGCTCTTCATCGGCCGTCAACATCGGCCATGCGTTCGCAGCCCGGATGTATGACTCCAGGTTACCAACAGGGGCTAAAGCTAAAGTTTGCATTTCTTTGGTCATTCAAATCCTCTCAATTTACAGCTTACCGGCAGCGGCTTGTCCCGTGATACAGCAACAAACGTGCCAGTGCGTACGAGCAACGAGAATATCATCCACTCTTTTATCAGACAGTGATTTTATCCACAAGTTCAATGCAACCGTGTGAATAGATTACGCACAAAATGTGACATATCGTTGAAAGAGTCAGGCAAGGGAAGACGGGAATGGTTGGCTACGCTTCCCCTGCACAGGGAATATTGCATTGCAGGGGAAGAGTATATCAGAAATTTTTTAGTCAGGCGTAAAGTGACGTAAATGTTGCACCGTAGCCAGCCAGGCAGCGACCCAGCCAATCATTGAGCACACCAGTAACAGCAGCAGGCACTCATCAAAAGAGAGGCCGCTGAGCGAAAACTGGGTGCCAAACACTTTCGCCACGTCAGTCACCGCCGAAGAGAGCCGCATGACTAAAATCTCGGACAAAATCAGCGACAATAACGCGCCGGAGAAGCCAAGCACCGCGCCGCCGTAAAGGAACGGCCGCAGAATGAAACCATCCGTCGCACCGATCAGCTTTTGCACGTTAATGCTGTCACGACGGGAAAAGATGCTCAGGCGCACGCTGTTACCGATGACCAGAAATACCGCGGCAATCATCAGTATGCCAATCATCGCCGACACCCGGCCCACCAGCCCGGTGAGCGAGGCCAGACGCGCAAACCAGCTATCATCCATGCGCACTTCATCTACGCCCTGCACGCGGCTGACGCGGTCGCGCAGGGTGTTGAGCGAGTCGGTGTTCTGGAAGTCCAGTTTCGGGATGACCACTGCCACAGCAGGAAGCGGATTCTCTTCCAGCATGTCCAGCGCGCCGCCAAAGCCTGACCAGTTACGGAACTCGCCCAGCGCTTCCTCACGCGACAGGTAGTTGACCTTATCGACGCCCTGCTCCGCCTGAAGCTGCCCCACGACGCGGGCCGCGGCATCGTCATCCAGCGCTTTGTCGAGATAGACGGTGATTTGCGGCGAAGGATAATACTGCGCCGCCGCCTCGCTGACGTTCTTGTACACCATATAGCAGACGCTCGGCAGCGTCAGGGAAATGGCGATCACCATGACGGTGAGGAAGGTCGCAAACGGCTTGCTTTTAAGATCCTGGACCGCGCCGTGCCAGGCATAGCGCACCTGCTCGTTAAAAACGTTGGTCTTACGCGACGCCGCTTTTGGCGCAGGCTTATTACGTTTTGGCGCACCGCGATTGCCGTCACCCGCGCCACCCTGTGGCTTACGAAAGCGGTCGAAGCGATTACTGAACTGCCTGATGTGATTCACAGCGTCGCGTTTATTCACCGTGATGGCCTCCATGCAAATGACCGTCGCTGAGGGTCAGCATCGGATACGTACGACGGGAAATCAGTCCGATATCGTGCGTCGCCATCAGTACCGTTACCCCTACGCGGTTAAACTCTTCGAACAGGCGTAAAATGCCTTCAGACAGCGCGTCGTCCAGGTTACCGGTCGGTTCGTCCGCCAGCAATACGGCGGGTTTATTCACCACCGCGCGGGCGATCCCCACGCGCTGCTGTTCACCGCCGGAAAGCTGAATGGGGAAGTTTTTCGCTTTATCAAGCAACCCGACTTTATCCAGCGCCGCTGAAACGCGACGACGGATATCATCGCCGCTGGCTCCCGCGATGATCAGCGGAATAGCCACGTTATCGAATACCGTGCGATCCATCAGCAAGTGGTGATCCTGGAAGATCATCCCGATTTGCCGGCGTAAAAACGGAACTTCACGGTTTTTAAGCCGACTGATGTCGTGACCGCTGAAGTAAATTTTCCCGGCGCTGGGCCGCTCGATGCCACAGATCAGCTTAAGCAGCGTACTTTTCCCCGCGCCGGAATGCCCGGTCAGGAAGGCCATCTCGCCTTGCTGCAGGTGGAAAGTCACTCCCTGCAACGCTTGTCTCCCGCCGAGATAGGCTTTGCTGACGTGTTCAAAGCGAATCATTATTAATCCTCTCGGGCAAAAAGTGCCTCAATAAAATCGCCCGCATTAAACGGACGCAAGTCCTCTATACGTTCGCCGACGCCGATATAGCGGATCGGAATTTCGAACTGATCGGCGACGGAGAAGATCACCCCGCCTTTCGCCGTACCGTCCAGTTTGGTCAACGTGATCCCGGTCAGTCCCACTGCCTCATGGAACAGTTTGGCCTGGCTTACCGCATTTTGCCCGGTGCTGGCGTCCAGCGTCAGCATGACTTCATGCGGCGCGTCCACGTCGAGCTTTTTCATCACGCGGACAATTTTCTTTAACTCTTCCATCAGGTGCGCTTTGTTTTGCAAACGCCCTGCGGTATCGGCAATCAGTACGTCAATATGGCGCGCTTTCGCCGCCTGAATCGCATCGAAAATCACCGAGGCGGAATCGGCACCGGTATGCTGCGCGACCACCGGAATATTATTGCGCTGGCCCCACACCTGAAGCTGCTCAACCGCGGCGGCACGGAAGGTATCGCCCGCGGCCAGCATTACCGATTTACCCTGCTGCTCAAACTGGCGTGCCAGTTTGCCGATCGTGGTGGTTTTACCCACGCCGTTGACGCCGACCATCAAAATCACAAACGGGGTTTTGCCTTCAATATTAAGCGGTTCGTCCACTTTTGCGAGGATTTCACCCATTTCATCTTTTAACAGGCCATACAGCGCTTCGGCGTCGCGTAGCTGCTTGCGGCTCGCGCCTTCGGTCAGATTAGCGATGATTTTACGGGTGGTTTCGACGCCCACATCGGCAATCAGCAGCTGTTCTTCCAGCTCTTCAAACAGATCATCATCGATTTTCTTGCCGCGGAAAAGACTGATAAATCCGGAACCGAGATTTTCTTTTGTTTTCACCAGGCTGCGTTTGAGACGCGCAAAGAAACCTTCTTTGGTCGGTTTTTCTTGCTCCTGAGCAACCTCTTCCTGGGGCGCATCTTCCTCGACCGGCACCACGATCACGGCTTCTTCCGCCGCTTCGGCGGCCAGCGCATCCAGCTCTTCGTCGCTAATCGGGGCGTCTTCCGGCGCTAACGGCTCCTGTTCGCTAACCCACTCTTCCGGCTCAACCGTGGCGGGCGTCAGTTCTTCCGCCAGCGGTAGTTCTTCATGTTCGATGACGGCAACCGGTTCGGGTTCAACGATTGGCTCAGGTTCGACAACAGGTTCAGGCTCAACAACCGGTTCAACCTCGATAATTACTTCAGGCTCAACAACCGGCTCAACCTCAACGATCGCTTCGGGCTCGACAACCGGCTCAGGCTGCGCAGCTTCTTGCGGCGAGGTGCTTTCCGCAACCTGCTCCGTTACCTCAACAATCTCAGCAGCAAACGCGTCGGTTTCTGCCTCGCTACGCGGCTCTGCTTCTGGCGCGGCCTCGTCTGCAACCGGCAACTGTTCTTCGGGCTTTTGCTCCGCCTGTGCCGTTTGCTCGTCATCTTTTTGACCAAAGCCCAGCCAGGAAAAAAAGCCACGTTTTTTTTCTTTCGCCATTTGCGACCACACTCCCCGCTGTTAATTCAAAGCTCAGCCCCGGAACCATACTGCCGGGCGCTGAAAATCAGGATGAAATTCGTAACCTAGTCTATCACTTAACTTAACTCGCATCACCGCTTGCGGAATAAGGTTTCACCGCAAGCGTCGCATCGTTAGAATAGCAGGCCGAAATAGTGACCAGAGCAGCATTTAATGAAGAAACCTAATCACGCAGGCAGCGGCCAGATTCGCATTATCGGCGGGCAATGGCGTGGCCGTAAATTACCGGTTCCGGACAGCCCCGGTCTGCGCCCTACCACGGACCGGGTCAGAGAGACGTTATTTAACTGGCTGGCCCCGTCAATGGTCGATGCCCGCTGTCTCGACTGCTTCGCCGGGAGCGGTGCGCTGGGGCTGGAAGCGCTGTCACGCTACGCGGCTCAGGCCACGCTGCTTGAAATGGAACGCAGCGTCGCCCGGCAGCTACAGAAAAATCTTGCAACACTTAACGCAACTCACGGGCGGGTCGAAACGGGTAATACGCTCGCGTTCCTTAATCGACCAGGGACGCCTTACGATATCGTGTTTGTCGATCCTCCTTTTCGGAAAGGATTGCTGGAAGAGACATTGCACCTGCTGGAAAGTCACGGCTGGCTGGCGGATAACGCGCTTATCTACGTCGAAAGTGAAGTAGAGAACGGCATGCCGCCGGTCCCGGCCAGCTGGCAATTATACCGTGAAAAAGTGGCGGGCCAGGTCGCTTACCGTCTGTATCAGCGCGATGCGCAAGGAGAACAACATGCTGATTAATCTTGGTCGTTTGCTTATGCTCTGCGTCTGGGCATTTTTGCTTCTGAATGTGGTGCATCCGTTTAAGTTTCCTGCCAACATTTTTATCAACGTGGCAATGGTATTTATGATCCTGATGCACGGTCTGCAACTGGCGCTGCTCAAGGCAACTCAGCCAAAAGAGGGTCCGCCTTTAACCACCGGCCAGAAGGTGCGTATTTTCTTGTTTGGCGTTTTTGAACTGGTCGCCTGGCAGAAAAAGCTGAAAGCGACAAAAAAATGAGCCGGGATCTGGCGTTGTCATCTCCCTGCGCCAGACACTACACTCATTAACAGGGCTGTAGGCATAATGCCTGCGTAGTGACATACTCGATGGATTTTACGTTGCAGAACGGTGTGTGCAACCTTAAAGCCGACGAGTATAACGAATTCAAGGAATTATGATGCTCTGGTCATTTATCGCTGTCTGTTTTTCTGCCTGGCTGTATGTCGATGCTTCTTATCGTGGACCCGTCTGGCAACGCTGGGTATTTAAACCGGTTACGCTGCTGCTTTTACTCCTGCTTGCCTGGCAAGCGCCCATGTTTAATGCCATCAGTTACCTGGTGCTGGCCGGACTGTGCGCGACGCTGGTGGGCGATGCTTTAACCCTGCTGTCACGCCAGCGCCTGTTGTATGCCATCGGCGCGTTCTTTCTCTCACATTTGCTGTACACCATTTACTTTGCCAGCCAGATGACGCTGTCGTTCTTCTGGCCGCTGCCGCTGGTGCTACTGGTGATTGGTGCGCTGCTGATCGCGACCGTCTGGACGCGGCTGGAAGAGTTACGCCTGCCGATTTGCACGTTTATCGCCATGACGCTGGTGATGGTCTGGCTGGCCGGGGAGCTGTGGTTCTTCCGCCCCACCGACACGGCACTTTCTGCCTTCGTGGGGGCAGCACTGCTGCTGCTCAGTAACATTGTCTGGTTGGGTAGCCATTACCGTCGCCGTTTCCGCGCCGATAACGCCATTGCGGCCGCCTGCTACTTCGCCGGACATTTCTTGATTGTGCGTTCACTTTATCTCTGATTGCGCTTGACTCTGGAGTCGACTCCAGAGTGTATGCTTCGGGTAATGAGAAAATTATCATTCCCCGGAGAATATAATGTCGACTCCAGATGCTAATGGCAAAAAAGCCCCGCAGTTCGCCACGCTTAAATTTACGCCCGCTGCGCCGGAACCCGCGTCATGCTGCGCTGATGCTTCATGCTGCGCCGAAACCGCGCCTGCCGACGCCGTCGCTGACGCCCGCTATAGCTGGAAAGTCGAAGGAATGGACTGCGCCGCCTGTGCGCGTAAGGTAGAAAACGCCGTACGCCAGGTGGCGGGCGTTACCCAGGTTCAGGTGCTGTTCGCCACGGAAAAACTGGCGGTGAATGCCTCTGGCGATGTCAGCCAGCAAATTGAACAGGCGGTACAAAACGCAGGCTATACGCTGCGTCATGAGTCTGCCCCGCCGCCCACCACCTCGCGCCTGCGGGAAAATCTTCCGCTGCTTATCCTGATAGTCATGATGGCCGTAAGCTGGGGGCTTGAGCACGTTAACCACCCGGCAGGTCAGGCCGCATTCATCCTCACCACCCTGGTGGGACTGTACCCTGTCCTTCGCCAGTCGCTACGGCTGATCAAGAGCGGCAGTTACTTCGCGATTGAAACCCTGATGAGCGTTGCCGCCCTCGGCGCGCTGTTTATCGGCGCGACGGCAGAGGCGGCGATGGTACTGCTGCTGTTTTTGATCGGCGAACGCCTTGAAGGCTGGGCCGCCAGCCGCGCCCGCCAGGGCGTCAGCGCCCTTATGGCGTTAAAACCGGACACCGCCGTGCGGCTGCGCGACGGTCAGCGGGAAACCATCGCCCAACGCGATCTCCGTCCCGGCGATACCATTGAAGTCGCTGCCGGTGGCCGACTGCCCGCCGATGGTCAGCTTTTGACGCCGTTTGCCAGTTTTGATGAAAGCGCATTGACCGGGGAATCCGTCCCGGTAGAGCGTAGCGCAGGCGAGAACGTGGCGGCAGGTGCCACCAGCGTCGATCGTCTGGTCCAGCTTACCGTTACCTCTGAACCAGGCGACAGCGCGATTGACCGCATCCTGCGGTTGATTGAAGAAGCCGAGGAGCGGCGCGCGCCTATTGAGCGCTTTATCGATCGCTTCAGCCGCCTTTATACGCCGGCGATTATGCTGGTGGCGCTGCTGGTCGCCCTGGTGCCACCACTGTTGTTTGCTGCCGCCTGGCAGGAGTGGATTTATAAGGGGCTGACGCTGCTGCTGATTGGCTGCCCGTGCGCGCTGGTGATTTCCACGCCCGCCGCGATCACCTCCGGACTGGCGGCGGCGGCACGGTGCGGCGCGCTGATTAAAGGCGGCGCAGCGCTGGAACAGCTTGGGCGTGTTCAGCAAATCGCCTTTGATAAAACCGGCACCCTGACCGTGGGGAAACCCCAGGTGACGGGCATTTATCCCTGCGCGATGGACGAGCATGCGCTGCTGGCGCTCGCCGCTGCCGTTGAACAGGGCTCAACGCATCCGCTGGCGCAGGCGGTGGTGCGGGAAGCACAATCCCGTGGGCTTACGCTGCCTGACGCCACGGAGCAGCGCACGCTGCCGGGCGCGGGCATTGAAGCGCTCGTCGCGGGCAAAAAAATTCTGATCTGCGCGGCGGAGAAATTCCCCGGCGAGGCGTTTAGCCTACAAATTCGTACTCTTGAGCAGGAAGGCCAAACGGTGGTGATGGTGGCGCAGGAGGAGCGCGCGCTGGGTCTGATTACGCTACGCGATACGTTACGGGAAGACGCCAGAGAAGCAGTGGATGCGCTGCATCAGCTTGGCGTGCAGGGCGTGATGTTGACCGGTGATAATCCGCGCGCGGCGGCAGCCATCGCGGGGGAACTGGGTCTGGATTTTAAGGCGGGGCTACTGCCCGCCGACAAAGTTCAGGCGGTAACCGCGCTGAACCGCCAGATGCCGCTGGCGATGGTCGGCGACGGTATCAACGATGCACCCGCCATGAAAGCCGCAACAATTGGCATCGCGATGGGCAGCGGCACCGACGTGGCGCTGGAAACGGCGGATGCCGCACTGACCCATAACCGCCTGACGGGCCTGGCGCAGATGATTGCCCTTGCCCGCGCGACGCACGCCAATATCCGGCAGAACATCGCTATCGCGCTGGGCCTGAAGGGTATTTTCCTGGTGACGACCCTGCTCGGTATCACCGGCCTGTGGCTGGCGGTGCTGGCAGATACCGGCGCAACGGTGCTGGTGACGGCGAACGCGCTGCGCCTGCTGCGTAAAGGACGTTAAAACGGTTACTCTGTGCGGGCGATGTTCTCCTCGCGCTCGGCCAGCGGGATCGCCCGTGTCGGCCACAAAAAAAGCAGGGTCAGCAGCGCCATCGCATACAGCCCGGCACGCGTGACCTGCGCGCGCGATTGCCGGTAAGTTTGGGTTAATACCGGCAGATCGTTTTTCAGCGCGCCCGCCTGATGCATAAACAGGGTGAACTGCGGATCGTTCAGATAAGGCACCACCGCCAGATGCTGCAACGCGTCGCGCGTTTGCTTGCTGACGGGGGCATTGACGACCTTATCTTTCATGCCGATCGTCAACATCGTAAGCATCACCATGCTCACCAGCGCCACTCCCATCGCCTGACCGACATCGCGTGCGGCGGCCTGGATACCGCCTGACTGGCGCGCTTCTTTATCCGGCAGCGCACTGGTCACCAGAAACGGCGCATTACTCGCAATCGTGCCCATACTCGCGCCGATAAAACAGAGCCCCAGCACGACCCGCGGCACGCTGAAATGTTCTTCTGAAATTCCCGACGAGGCCACGATTGCGCCCAGCACGCCCAGCATCAGCCCAATCCGGCATTGTCGACGCGGACGACGCTGGCGAATCAGTACCGGCAATCCGAGAGAGCATCCCGCAAGGGTGATGGCAAACGGCACGATCAGCAGGCCGGTACCGATGGCGGTCAGCCCGGCAACAATCTGCACAAAGCTCACCACCACAAAAATACCGGCGCTGTACGCAAAAAAGATATAGCCGGTCAGATACAGGCCAGTGCGCACCTGCGGCGTGTGAAGAAATGCCTTTGGGATCATGGCGCTGCCGGTTTTACGCTCGCAGACGCGCTCCCAGCGCAGCATAAAATGGATGACAACCAGACCGCTTAAAATGAGAAAAGGTGCCGGGCTCATGCCTAAAAAATGAATTGCCGGATTAAACGGCGTAATGAATCCCCAACTGGAAATTTGCAGCACGCCGAAGATAAGTAAAAAAAGGCCGGCGGTTGAAAGAATAAGGCCCGGAAAATCAAAGCGTACCGGCGCATTGTGTTTGGCAGGTTCGTTGATGATCAGGGAACAGCACAAAATGACGACCAGTACGCCGCCCAGCGCGCCAAACGCCCAGCGCCAGCCGACCATATCCAGCAGCGCGCCGCAGACAATCGGCCCCAGCGCAAAGGAGATCCCGCTTGCCGCGCCCAGTGCCCCGAACGCGACGGCGCGCTGTTTGCCGTGGTATAAGCCAGTAAGCAAACCAAATACCGACGGGATCATAAAACTCCCGCCCACGCCTGCCAGCAGGCGCGCGATCCAGATAAAAACCGTGATGGAGGGAGAGAGGGTGGCGCAGAGTTCCGCTACCAGGTAAATCAGGCAGCCAATACGAAACGTTTTTAACCAGCCAATCACGCTGCCCAACATTCCCCCGGCGATCATAAAGGTTCCGGCGACCAGCGGATACAGCGTATTGGCCGCGCTGATTTGCGTCATGCTGGCGTTCAGTTCCCGCATCAAACTCCCCGTCGCGATGCTTAACGTCACGTTGTCGGCAGAAGCCAGAAACTGCGCCAGGCAAAGGATAAAAAGCGGTAGCCAGAGCGTGCATGGGGTCTTGCTTGACGGCGTGCTCATAGTCAATTCTCCTGGGAGATAAAAACGCGAAACGCGCACCTCCTCAAAGAAGGTACGCGTTGGCAAACTTAGCGCTGATAAGCTTTATGCAGTAAAGCCGGGGCTCGCTTAGCGAACGGCCGTTTTTTTCTTATCGTCAGAAGCATCATCGTTCTGGTTTCCCTTGGTCCGGGTCGGCAGATTGCGCGTGCCAAACAGGAACAGCAGCGTCATGATCGCTGTCGCCACCATTCCCGCGCGGGTCGCATTTAAACGCGCCGTTTTATACACCGTGGTCAGAGGCGCAACGTCCGTCTGATTAATGCCGTGATCCAGCATCAGCTTCGAAAAGGCGCTGTCGCTCAGATACGGAATAACGGTGATATCGGCAACTTTCGTGCGCGTATCGCTGCTCAGTTGCGTATCGCTACGCGCCGCATCCTGCACGCTCATGGTAATGGCCGTAAGCATCACCATGCCGCAGACCGCAACGCCAATCGCCTGGCCAACGTTACGCGATGTCGCCTGCACGCCGCCGGACTGCTGGGCGTCACGCGAAGGCAGGCCGCTGGTAACAATATAGCTGGAGTAGGCTGAAACAATGCCCATGCTCACGCCGATCAGGCACATCCCGACGGGCACAATAAAGCTGAAATCCGACGGCTCAAAGCCGAAAATACAGAGCACCGAGCCCAGCGTGCCAATCAGCAGCGCCAGCTGGCACATCCGTTTCGGGTTCGCGTTTTTATACACCACCGGCAGGCCCAGCGAGAAAATCACTACGCCCAGCGCAAAAGGCAGAATTAACAGCCCGGTCTCGATGCCGTTAAGTCCGGCAACCACCTGGACAAAGCTGACGGTAACAAAGATGCCGGAGCCGTACGCCAGGAAAATAAAGGCGGTCAGATACAGGCCGTTACGCACCTGAGGCGTGCGCAGGAACGAGAGCGGGATCAGCGCGCTGCCCACTTTCTCTTCCCGATAACGCTCCCACTTCAGCATAATGGCCAGCACGATCAGGCCGAACACCACCAGTACCGGCGCAGGAGAAATCCCCATCACGGTGAACGGCGCGTTAAACGGCGTGATAAGCCCCCAGCTTGAGACTTTCAGGAAACCGAGGATCAGGCTGAACAGACCGATAACCGTCAACAGGACGCCCGGCAGATCGAAGGTCACTTTGCGCTCGGGCTTCGCAGGCGTCGGCACCAGGAACGATCCGGCGAAAATAACAATGCATAGCCCGGCAATGGCCGCGAAGGCGGCGCGCCATCCCAGATGATCGACCAGCAGCCCACAGATAATCGGCCCAGCGGCAAACGAGACGCCGCTCGCCGCGCCAATCGCGCCAAACGCGACGGCCTGCTGCGGACCTTTGTAGTTACTGGCGATAATCCCCAGTACCGACGGGATCATAAAGCTGCCGCCGACCCCGGAAAGCAGACGTGCACCGTAGGTAAACACTTCCATATTCGGTGAAAAATACGCGGTCAACTCCGCTAAAAACAGCAGCCCGCAGCCGATACGAAACGTTTTTTTCCAGCCGACGATCAGGCCGATCATCCCGGCCGCCACCATTAACGAACCGGCAGCCAGGGAATACATGGCGTTCGCAATATTCACTAAATCCATCGACGCATGGAGGTCGGCGACCAGCGCGCCGGTCGCAATGCTGAGCGTCGCATTGTCGCCGGAGGTGGAAAGCTGGGCCAGACACAGTACCAGCAACGGTAGCCATTTCATCGCCGTCGTTGCGTCAGCATCACGCGACGCCGAAGGAGAGACAAAAGAAGACATCGTTATGACCTTTTTAAAAGCAAAAGAAACCCGCCAGCCGCCAGGCCGGAAAAGGGATAAAAAGTAGTACAGGTGAGGATCCCATCTGAGGTTGATGACAAACCGTCCGTGGAACACGGGGAAACACCCACGTTGTCAGCGGTCTCTGATGAGGATCTCACCTGCACATTAACGTTAACGAGGAATAGGCTGTACCCGACCGCCGAGGACGGTGCCCCATACGCCGATATCTTTCAGCTTCATTGGCTCAACGGCTAACGGGTCCTGCTCAAGCACGGTGAAGTCGGCATATTTGCCGCATTCGATACTGCCGATCAGGTGATCCAGCTTCATGGTGTAGGCTGCGCCCACGGTCATCGCGTGCAGCGCATCGGCGACGCTAATCTTCTCACGCTCGCCCAACACGCGGCCGCTGGCGGTCACGCGGTTAACCGCGCACCAGCCGGTAAACAGCGGATTGACCGGGGTAATGCCGCAGTCGCTGTGGAACGCAAAGGGAATTTGATGGCGCACGGCGCTGCCGCAGGCATCCATCCGGTTAGCACGCTCCGGTCCCATCGTTTTCGCGTAGTGCTGGTCGCCCCAGTAGTAGATATGGTTACTGAAGAAATTCACGCACATCCCCAGCGACTTGATACGCTTAAACTGATCTTCGCGCAGCATTTGCGCATGTTGCATGGTCGCGCGATGGTTTGCCGCCGGGATACGGTTTAACGTCTTTTCAACCGCCTGAATAAAGGCTTCCGAGGCTTCATCGCCGTTGCAATGGCAGTGCACCTGATAGCCGCGGGACATGATTTCATAAACCTGCTGATCAACCTGCTCCGGCGTGGCGTTCCACGCGCCGTTTGCGCCGGTTTTATAGTAGCCCGGCGAGAGCATACGCCCGGAGCCACCCTGAATGGAGCCATCGAGGAAGATCTTCATCGGTCCGAATATCATCTTCTCATGACCGTGCTTCATCATGTCAGCAGCAAACTCGACGGCTTCCACAAACGGTTTTTTCACAAACGGAGGGCCGTAAGCGACCAGCAGGCGGATCGGGAAGCTGTTCTCACGCGTCATGCGGATATAGTTAGCGGCCAGCTCAGGGTTGTTAAAATCCGTCAGACCCATATCTGCCGCGCTGGTGCAGCCCGCGCGGAAGGCTTCCTGGCCAAAATTGCGAATAGCGGTTTCCGTCGTTAACGCGTCCCAGAAACCATATTTGTTCAGGATGGGGCCCATTGCGGCGAATTCGACCAGCTCACCGTGCAGGGTGCCGTCGGCATTCTTCACGACGCCTTCAATGGTACAGTCATCGAAAATACCGCAGTCATGCAGCGCAGCGGTATTCGCGCCCATCAGGTGAATGCTCATGTGGATAACGGCAACCGGGCGAGTCGTGGAGACGCGATCGAGATGCTCGCGGCCCAGCTTTTCGCTGCCGAAATAGATAGGATCGACGCCCCAGGCGATCAGCGGCTCGTTCGGATCGGTCATGGTCCGCTCAATCGCCTGTAGCGTGGCGACAACGTCGTCAAACGAACGGCAGCCCTTCCAGACCTTGCCGGTATAATCCGGGCGATCGTAGTAGCCCACGTAAGGGAATTGCCACATGCCGCCGCCGGTGGCGTGCGAGTGCGCTTCAATAAGGCCCGGCATCAGCACTTTGTCAGCGAACGTGGTATCCAGCGTATAGTCGCCGAACCCTTCCAGTTCTTCAAGCGATCCCACGCTCAGGATCCGATCACCGCGTACCGCAACGTGCGTGGCTTCCGGCAGCGAGGGGCACATGGTGATAATTTTTTTAGCCTGATAGATTACGATAGCATCGGTCGTCATATCTTTGCCTTCGATGTAAGGGAGAAGAATAAGAGTGGCGCTATGCTAGGCCGCTTGTTTGGCGTATAAAAGAACCAAAAACCGGCAATATTAAGGTACCAATTTTGACGACGCCCCTGCCTTTTGAACTTACCGGCATCACGCTTGCACCTGGCCGAAAAAGAAGCCAGCAGCTTTATCTGGCGCTTCGTGAACTCATTATAAGCCAGCCGGAAAGCGGCGGGAGCAAGCTGCCCGCAACGCGTGAACTGGCGACCATGCTCAACATCTCGCGCAACACGGCCATCATCGCCTATGAACGGCTGTGCGCTGACGGTCTGCTGGAGACGCGAACCGGCGATGGCACGTATATCACACTGATGCACAAGGCCAAATCTGCCCACGGCATTCTGCCGGCGCTGCCTTCCGACGCTCCGCTACATGACGGGATGAATCTTGCTATCGCCGCCCGCTTTAACCGTCATGTTGTCCACACCGATCAGCCGCGGGCGTTTCGTATTGGCCTGCCGGCGCTGGACTGTTTCCCGTTTGAGACCTGGTCACGGCTGCAAAACCGCTTCTGGCGGCGCGAGCCGGTTGCCTATATGGGGTATGGCGATCCGGCCGGGGATAAACAGCTCCGGGAACTGATTGCCAACTATCTGCGCAATGCTCGTGGGTTAAAATGCGATCCTGCCCAGGTGCTGGTGACGCTGGGCGCGCAGCAGGCCATCATGGTCTGCGCCGCCATGCTGTTAAATACCGGCGATGAAGTGGTGATAGAAAATCCCTGCTACTGGGCGGCCGCGGGCGCATTTTCCTGCCTTGGGGTTCACATCAATCCGCTGGGTGTGGACGATGAAGGAATGATGACGCAAGGGCTGGCGGCGATCCCGAGAGCGAAGATGGCCTATGTGTGTCCCTCCTGCCAGTACCCGCTGGGTGTCACGATGTCACTGTCACGGCGGCTGGAATTGCTCAACTGGGCGACTGAACGTCAGGCGTGGATCATTGAGGATGATTACGACGGCGAATACCGCTATAACGGCACGCCGCTGATGCCGCTGGCGGCGCTGGATGAAAGCCACCGGGTGATATATATCGGTTCGTTTTCAAAAGTCATGTATCCCGGCCTGCGCCTGGGCTATCTGATCGCCCCGCCGCAGCTGGCGGATAAACTGACATTATTACGCACGCTTTCCACGCGCCAGCCGCCGATGAACGATCAGCGCGTAATGGCTGATTTTATCGCCGAAGGGCATTTTCAGCCGCATATCCGTAAAATGCGCAAAGTGAGCCGGGCGCGCCGCGATGCGCTGCTCACCGCCTGGCGCGCGCAGTTATTGCATATCGGCGACATGCCGGAAGTTTCATCGGGGCTTCAGGTGACGGTGCGCCTCACATCGGCTGAGCAGGAGCAGTTGCTGGTCGCGCGTGCGCTTGCCGCCAACATTGAAATAACGCCGTTAAGCTCTCTCTGGCTGCCGCACGCCACCGAAGATGACAACCACTACGGGCTGATCCTTGGTTTTGCGGGCATTAGTGAAAACGAGATTATAACTGCGGTGCAGCGTTTGAAGGCGGTCTGGCCGGACGAGGCGGAGATGGCTTTCGCCAGGCGACGCGGTACTCTGATGTGCCGGAGCAAAGCGTAGTTTTGGGTGCATCGTTTGCCGGGTGGCGGCTTCGCCTTACCCGGCCTACAGGTTATTTGCCACCTGTAGGCAAGCGCAGCGCCGCCAGGCATCATTCCACGGTATAACGTGTATCCGCAGGCTGAATTAATGCCCTTTGCGAATCAAATACCGATACGGCAACGAGCCGGTTTCCTGCGCCACCAGCTCATGCTCCATAAACGTACAAAACCCTGGAATATCGCGGGTTGTCGCCGGATCGTCGGCAACAATCGCCAGCGTTTCACCCACCTGCATATTACGCACGGTTTTACGCACCATCATGACGGGCTCCGGGCAGCGAAGGCCCAGTGCATCAAGGGTATGGTCGGCAGTCGAAAACGAATCGGTCATGGTCATCTCGCGTTATTCAAAACGGCGATAGTTTACGCCGCCTTTTTTGTGACGCAAGTCAGGTTAACGATTGCGTGAAAAACAACCGTTGCAAAGCGCGGCCAAAGCAGTATCATGCGGCGGTTTTCATTGGGTTCCCTCACCCCAACCACTAAAAAGGTCACAACATGATGCAGTTTACCTCCGCTCAGCGCATGAAGGCGCTGGTCTGGCTATCGCTTTTTCACCTGCTGGTGATCATCTCCAGTAACTATCTGGTGCAGTTGCCGATCTCGATTTTCGGTTTCCATACCACCTGGGGCGCGTTTAGCTTTCCGTTTATCTTTCTGGCAACCGACCTGACCGTGCGTATTTTCGGCGCACCGCTGGCACGACGCATTATCTTTGCGGTTATGGTTCCGGCGCTGCTGGCGTCCTACGTTATTTCCTCCCTGTTTTATATGGGCGAGTGGCAGGGATTCGGCGCGCTGGCGCACTTTAACCTGTTCGTCGCCCGTATCGCCGCGGCAAGCTTTATGGCCTACGCGCTGGGGCAGATCCTTGACGTACACGTCTTCAACCGCCTGCGGCAAAACCATCGCTGGTGGATGGCACCGACCGCCTCGACGCTGTTCGGTAACGTCAGCGATACCCTCGCCTTCTTCTTCATCGCCTTCTGGCGCAGTTCCGATCCCTTTATGGCGACGCACTGGGTAGAGATCGCGCTGGTTGATTACAGTTTCAAAGTACTCATCAGCCTGATTTTCTTCCTGCCGATGTACGGCGTGGTGCTGAATATCCTGTTGAAAAGGCTGACGGATAAATCTGATTTCTCCGCATTGCAGGCGGGTTAAAGGTTCGGCGTTGCGGTTGTGTTAAGATAGGGTCATGAGCCATTCATGGCCGTTTATCGAATAAGGAAGAAGTCAATGCGCAAGATGGTTAAATATGTCGGTATTGGCCTGCTGGTGATGGGGCTTGCGGCCTGTGACAACAACGACTCGCCGTCCTCGTCCGCTCAGGCGGCCTCGACGGAAAGCAATGCCACCGGTCAGCCTGTTAGCCTGCTGGATGGGAAAGTGACCTTCTCATTACCGGCGGATATGTCTGACCAGAGCGGCAAGCTGGGAACTCAGGCCAATAACATGCACGTCTATTCCGACCCGACCGGGCAGAAAGCAGTGATTGTTATTGTTGGCGATGACACCAGCGAAGGTCTGGACGTACTGGCGAAACGTCTTGAAGATCAGCAGCGCAACCGCGATCCGCAGCTTCAGGTGGTCTCTAATAAGCCGCTGACCGTAAAAGGCCATGAAATGCAGCAGCTCGACAGCATCATTTCTGCGAAAGGCCAGACCGCATGGTCTTCCGTGGTACTGAGCAAGGTTGACAACAAACTGCTGACCCTGCAGGTTACGCTGCCTGCCGACGATCAGCAGAAAGCGCAAACTGCCGCGGAAAATATCATCAATACCGTTGTGATTAAATAATCACGCGGCGGCTTCCGGTGGCAACATCGGAGGCCGTGTTTTTAACCGCCATCCCAGTAATAACGCGACTGCCACCAGCCCCGCCGACGCCAGATAAATCACCGGTACGCCCGCCCAGGTCATCAGGAGTCCGGCCAGCGGTCCCGTTATCCCCAGCGACATATCCATAAATACCGTATAGGTCGCCAGCGCCGATCCCTGATTCTCCTGCGGTACCGCCTTCACGGCCACGACGCCCAGCGCCGGGAAGACCAGCGAGAAGCCTGCCCCCGTCAACAGCGTGCCGATTTTCGCCAGCAGCGGCGTTTCCGCAATCCCCACCAGCAACAGCCCGGCGATTTCGACCACAAAGCAGAGCATCGCTACGTTCAGGCCGCCCAGCCGGTTAATCGCGTTCGGAAACAGCAGGCGGGTACCCACAAAGGCGCAGCTAAACAGGGTCAGGGCGAACGCCGCGCTGTCCCAGCCTTTTGCGTCATAGAACAGGGTGATAAACGTGGCGATCACGCCAAAGCCTGACGAGGCCAGCGCCAGCGCCATGCCGTACAGCCATACCCGGCCCAGCACGGCGCGAAACGACATCGGTTTCCCCCGGCTGGCTTTCACCGCCGCTCTTGGCAACGCACACAGCAGCGCGACCAGCGCCACCGCCATAATAATCAGCGACAGTCCGCGCAGTCCCGCCCAGTGATAACACAGCATGCCCAGCGGCGCGCCCATCGCCATCGCGCCGTAGGTCACTATGCCGTTCCAGGAAATCACCCGTCCGATATGCCGCGATCCGACGACACCAACGCCCCACAGCGTCGAACCGGTGCCGGCAAAACTCTGCCCGAAGCCGAGGATCACCCTCCCCAGACACAATAGCGCCAGGCTTAAGATGGGCCAGCCGCTGCCGGAGGCGGCCAGCAGATAGCTGACGCCGCTGAGGAAACAGCCGCAAAGGCCAAAGACGACGATTTTTTTTGGTCCCAGCAGGTCGGCGTAGCGCCCGGCGTGCGGACGGCTAAGCAGGGTAGCGAAATATTGCAGGCTGATGACCAGCCCCGCCCAGAAAGCGCTGAATCCCATTACATCATGCACATAGCCGGGAAGGACCGCCAGCGGCAGACCGATAGTGAGGTAGCTTGCGAAGTTAAAAATAGCGACAGACAGGATCCGCAGGTTCAGGCGTAAGCCGCTCGGCTCCGGCCCGGCGACGGGTTCAGGCATAACGATCACCACATTTTTACAACAATGTTTCAATATTACACGTCATGAAATGAAATGTTGCAGCCCTTTTCAGATTTTGTGTCTCCGGCGGATATCGAACAAAGCGCTATACTCAACTCAATTACGTTGTACAAGGCGGCAGCTCAGAGGCAAGTCACTGAGGCGAGCGAGTGCGGCCCGGACAGCGCGACTGGCAAAACGAAGGACATACACGCAGTGCATTCTCGAACAAGGAACCATTCATGATTACCCCACATCCCGATAAAGCGGGCCTGCATATTTTGTTAAAACTGGCCTCGCTGGTCATTATTCTGGCGGGTATTCATGCGGCGGCAGATATTATTGTTCAGCTTCTGCTGGCGATCTTTTTTGCTATTGTGCTGAACCCGCTGGTGACCTGGTTCATCCGTCGGGGTGTTAAGCGTCCCGTCGCGATCACTATCGTGGTCATCGTAATGATGATCGTGCTGACCGCCCTGTTTGCAGTGCTGGCCGCCTCACTCAATGATTTTATCGCTCTGCTACCGAAATATAATAAAGAGCTGACCGGTAAAGTGATCTATTTACAGCGGCAAATTCCCCTGCTTAACCTGCACCTCTCACCTGAACTCATGCTCAGACGGATGGATTCTGAAAAGGTGATGGCCTTTGCCACCACCCTGATGACCCAACTTTCTGGCGCAATGGCAAGCGTGGTACTGCTGGTAATGACCGTGGTGTTTATGCTGTTTGAAGTACGCCACGTGCCTTATAAACTGCGTTTCGCGCTCTCTAATCCGCAAATCCACATTGCCGGTTTGCACCGCGCATTGAAGGGCGTTTCACATTACCTGGCCCTGAAAACACTGATTAGCTTATGGACCGGCGTGATTGTCTGGCTGGGCCTGTTACTGCTGGACGTGCAATTTGCGCTGATGTGGGGCGTGCTGGCCTTCCTGCTGAACTACATTCCCAATATCGGATCCGTGCTTTCGGCGGTGCCCCCGATGTTTCAGGCGCTGCTGTTTAACGGCGTGTATGAGTTTGTGATGGTTGGCGCGCTGTTCCTGGTGGTGCATATGGTGCTGGGCAATATGGTCGAACCGCGCATGATGGGGCACCGGCTGGGGATGTCGACGCTGGTGGTATTCCTGTCGTTACTGGTCTGGGGCTGGCTGCTCGGCCCGGTCGGGATGCTGCTTTCAGTCCCGCTCACCAGCGTTTGTAAGATCTGGATGGAAACCACCAACGGCGGCAGCAAACTGGCAATTCTGCTGGGGCCGGGAAGACCGAAAAGCCGATTGCCGGGATAAGTTTTTATTTTTCTCCCGGCGCAACGCATAGCACTTTCTTATCGTTACCGGGCATACCTTGATTCAGGACAACGCAAAAGTATGATGAATCCCTAAAATCATCATACTTTAATCGATTCTCTCCTTACGTGAGGCAATAACGTTGTCCAGATTACGCTATGTGCTGCTGGCGGTGCTTGCCTGCGCGCCGCTGTTCACGCGCGCTGCAGCACCCGTCGACATCACCACCGCCTGGCCGGTTAACGTGGGTCCACTTAATCCACACCTTTATACCCCCAACCAGATGTTCGCTCAGAGCATGGTCTACGAGCCGCTGGTAAAATACCAGGCCGATGGCTCGGTGAAACCGTGGCTGGCGCAAAGCTGGAGCCACTCGGCGGACGGTAAGACCTGGACCTTTATCCTGCGTGACGACGTGACGTTTTCCAACGGCGAGGTGTTTGATGCTCATGCCGCGGCAGAGAACTTCCGCGCCGTGCTGGATAACCGCCAGCGTCACGCCTGGCTGGAGCTGACCAACCAGATCACCGATGTCAAAGCGCTTAATAAAACCACCCTGCAAATCACCCTTAAAGACGCCTACTACCCTTTTTTGCAGGAGCTGGCCCTGCCGCGCCCGTTCCGCTTTATCGCGCCGTCGCAGTTTAAAAACAACGAGACTATGCACGGTATAAAAGCCCCGATTGGCACCGGGCCGTGGGTGCTGAAAGAGTCGAAGCTGAATCAGTATGACGTGCTGGTGCGTAACGAGCATTACTGGGGCGAAAAACCGAAGATTCAAAAGATCACCGTAAAGGTGATCCCCGACCCAACCACCCGCGCCGTGGCATTTGAAACCGGCGATATCGATCTGTTGTACGGCAATGAAGGGCTGCTGCCGCTCGACACTTTCGCGCGTTTCAGCCACGATCCGCAGTATCACACGCAGCTTTCCGCGCCCGCCGAAACCGTGATGCTGGCGCTGAACTCCGCCAAAGCGCCCACCAGCGAGCTGGCGGTGCGGGAAGCGCTGAATTATGCGGTGGATAAAAAATCGCTGATTAACAACGCGCTGTACGGAACACAGCAGGTAGCGGATACCTTATTCGCCCCCACCGTACCTTACGCCAATATCGGCCTGAAACCGCGTCTGTACGATCCGCAGCAGGCTATTACGCTGCTGGAAAAAGCAGGCTGGACGTTACCTGCCGGGCAGAGCATCCGTGAAAAGAATGGTCAGACGTTGCACATAGAACTGGCCTATATCGGCACCGATGCGCTGAGCAAGTCGATGGCCGAAGTCATTCAGGCCGATATGCGTAAAATCGGCGTGGATGTCGCGCTGATCGGCGAAGAAGAGAGCAGCATCTACGCCCGGATGCGCGATGGCCGCTTCGGTATGATTTTCTCCCGTACCTGGGGCGCACCGTACGATCCGCACGCTTTTATGAGTTCAATGCGCGTCCCGTCCCACGCTGACTATCAGGCACAACTGGGCCTGCCGGATAAAGCGCAAATCGATAAAGAGATTGGCGACGTGCTTACGACTACGGATGAAACGCAGCGTCAGTCTTTGTATCGCGATATCCTGACCCGTCTGCATAACGAGGCGGTGTACCTCCCCATCAGTTATATGTCGATGATGGTGGTGGCTAAGCCTGAACTTGGCGTCATTCCTTACGCGCCGATTACCTCTGAAATCCCCTTTGAACAGATTACGCCGGTGGCTCCCTGATGTTGCGTTATGCTTTGCGGCGCATGCTGCTGCTGATCCCGATGATCTTCGCCGCCTCGGTTGTGATCTTCCTGATGTTGCGCCTGGGGACCGGCGATCCGGCGCTGGACTATTTGCGTTTATCGAACCTGCCGCCAACGCCGGAGATGGTGGCCTCCACACGCGAGATGCTGGGGCTGAATCAGCCGCTGGTTGCGCAGTACGGCGACTGGTTATGGAAGGCGCTGCATCTCGATTTCGGTATCTCTTTCGCGACGCAGCGTCCGGTACTGAATGACGTACTGCATTTTCTGCCCGCCACGCTGCAGCTGGCGGGGGCTGCGCTGGTGTTGATTCTGCTGACCTCTGTACCGCTGGGCATCTGGGCGGCGCGCCATCGCAATCGCCTGCCGGATTTCATCGTCAGGCTGATCGCGTTTCTCGGGGTGTCGATGCCCAATTTCTGGCTCGCCTTTTTACTGGTGACGTTTTTCTCGGTGTATTTAAAATGGCTGCCCGCCATGGGCTACGGCGGCTGGCAGCATCTGGTTTTGCCCGCGGTGTCGATCGCCTTTATGTCGCTGGCGATTAATGCTCGCCTGCTGCGCGCCAGCATGCTGGACGTCGCCGGGCAGCGGCATGTTACCTGGGCGCGGCTGCGCGGCCTGAATGAGAAACACACCGAGCGTCATCACATCCTGCGCAACGCCTCGCTGCCGATGATCACCGCCGTCGGGATGCATATCGGCGAGCTGATCGGCGGCACGATGATCATCGAGAATATCTTTGCCTGGCCGGGCGTGGGGCGCTATGCCGTCTCGGCGATTTTTAACCGCGACTACCCGGTGATCCAGTGCTTTACGCTCATCATGGTGGTGGTTTTTGTGGTCTGTAACCTGATTGTCGATCTGCTGAACGCCGCGCTGGATCCGCGCATTCGTCGCCATGAAGGAGCGCATTCGTGAACTTTTTTCTCTCTTCACGCTGGTCGGTACGCCTGGCGCTCATTGTCATCGCCCTGCTGGCGGTAATTGCCCTCACCAGTCAGTGGTGGCTACCGTACGATCCGCAGGCCATTGATCTCCCGTCGCGTCTGCTACCACCGGACAGTCAGCACTGGCTCGGCACCGATCATCTGGGACGCGATATCTTCTCCCGCCTGCTGGCGGCGACGCGGGTGTCGCTCGGCTCGGTGATGGCCTGTCTGCTGCTGGTACTGGCGCTGGGGCTGGTGGTCGGCGGCAGCGCCGGGCTGATCGGCGGGCGCGTCGATCAGATGACCATGCGCGTCGCCGATATTTTTATGACTTTTCCGACCTCGATCCTCTCTTTTTTCCTGGTAGGCGTGCTGGGGACCGGTCTGACTAACGTGATCATCGCCATCGCGCTGTCGCACTGGGCCTGGTATGCACGCATGGTGCGAACGTTAGTGATCTCCCTACGCCAGCGTGAATTTGTGCTGGCTGCACGGTTATCCGGCGCGGGGCATATTCGGGTGTTTGTCGATCACCTGGCAGGCGCGGCGATCCCATCGCTGCTGGTGCTGGCGACGCTGGATATTGGCCATATGATGCTGCATGTCGCCGGAATGTCGTTCCTCGGCCTCGGCGTGACTGCGCCAACGCCGGAATGGGGCGTGATGATCAACGA
The DNA here is from genome assembly GCF_029319185.1 of Superficieibacter sp. HKU1. NCBI lineage: Bacteria > Pseudomonadati > Pseudomonadota > Gammaproteobacteria > Enterobacterales > Enterobacteriaceae > Superficieibacter > Superficieibacter sp. HKU1. The sequence goes on along the minus strand of NZ_CP119754.1, from coordinate 326,978 downwards.
TGCGCGCCAGTATATCTGGACCCAGCCGCTGCAGATGGTCTGGCCGGGGCTGGCGCTGTTTATCAGCGTCATGGCGTTTAACCTGGTCGGTGACGCCCTGCGCGATCACCTTGACCCTCATCTGGAAACGGAGCATGCCCACTGATGCCGCAATCCATCGAACTGCACAATATTGCGCTTGAGGCGGACAAACCGCTGGTGCAGGGTGTATCGCTGACGCTTAAACGTGGCCGCGTGCTGGCGCTGGTCGGCGGCAGCGGCAGCGGGAAGTCGCTGACCTGCGCGGCGGCATTAGGCGTATTGCCACCGGGCGTACGCCAGACGGCGGGAACGCTGCTGGCGGATGGCAAAGCCGTCCCCTGTGCTGAACTGCGCGGGTTGAAGGTCGCGACCATTATGCAAAACCCGCGCAGCGCCTTTAACCCCCTGCATACCATGGCGACGCACGCGCGCGAAACGTGCCGGGCGCTGGGCAAACCGGCGGATGACGCCACGCTTATTGACGCCTTAGAGGCCGTCGGGCTGGAGAACGTAGAGCATGTACTGAAGCGCTATCCGTTTGAGATGAGCGGCGGCATGCTACAGCGGATGATGATTGCGATGGCAGTGCTGGCCGACGCGCCGTTTATCATCGCCGACGAGCCAACCACCGATCTGGACGCCGTGGCTCAGGCGCGGATTCTGGACTTGCTGGACGCCATCATTCAGCGCCGCGCACCGGGGATGCTGATCGTCACGCACGATATGGGCGTGGTGGCACGGCTGGCAGACGAGGTGGCGGTAATGGATCAGGGGCAGATCGTCGAACATAGCCCTGTGGAGGCAATTTTTAGCGCCCCGCAGCATCCGGTCACGCGCGGCCTGCTGGCCGCACATCTGGCACTTTATGGTATGGAGTTACCCGCATGACGCTGCTTTCCGTTTCCGGTCTGGGGCATCGCTACCCCCACCAGCCTGCGGTGCTGCGCGATATATCCCTGACGCTCCAGGCAGGCGAAAGCGTGGCCCTGCTGGGCCGTAGCGGCTGTGGTAAAAGCACACTGGCGCGGCTGCTGGTGGGGCTGGAACGCCCGGAATCAGGCGATATCGTCTGGCGCGGCAAAACCCTGGCGCGCCTGGACCGGGCGTCGCGAAAGGCATTTCGCCGCGATATCCAGCTCGTGTTTCAGGATGCCATCAGCGCGGTGAACCCGCGCAAAACCGTCGGCGATATTATTGCCGAACCGATGCGCCACCTGATGACGCTGGTGAAAAAAGAGCAGCGGGAGCGCATTGAGGAGATGCTTCGCGCCGTCGAGCTGGACATTGATATCATAGACAAGCGGCCGTCTCAGCTGAGCGGCGGCCAGCTCCAGCGCGTTTGCCTGGCGCGCGCGCTGGTGGTCAGGCCCGCCCTGTTGATTCTGGATGAAGCGGTCTCCAGCCTGGACTTAGTATTGCAGGCGGGCATCATCCAGCTTCTTAAGCGGTTACAGCAGCAGTTCGGCACCGCCTGCCTGTTCATTACTCACGACCTGCGCCTGGTCGAGCGTTTTTGCCAGCGAGTGATGGTGATGGATCGGGGGAAAATTATCGAAACGGCTCCCGTGCAGTCACCGTTAAAGTTACTGACGCCGGAAGGTCAGGCACTACAGCAGGCGGTACTTCCCGCCTTCCCCGTTCCGCGACGCACGCAATCCTGAGGACGCATTCCAATGCAACGAATCACCATTACGCTTGACGACGATCTTCTCGCTACGCTGGACGCGCTAAGCCAGCAGCGGGGCTACAACAACCGGTCAGAAGCGATTCGCGATATCCTGCGCAACACGCTGACGCACGAGCACACTCAGCACGGCGGGCAGAGCGGCTATGCGGTGTTATCGTATGTTTATGAACATGAGAAACGCGATCTCGCCAGTCGTATCGTCTCGGCGCAGCATCATCACCACGATCTGTCAGTCTCCACGCTGCATGTGCATATCAATCATGATGACTGCCTGGAAGTCGCGGTACTGAAGGGCAATATGCACGAGATCCAGCATTTCGCCGACGATGTGATCGCCCAGCGCGGCGTGCGCCACGGGCACTTGCAGTGTCTGGCGGAGGAGTGAGGAAGTTTATAAACGCCAGAACAGGGTATCTTCTGCGATAACCGACTGCACGAAGCCGAAATGTTTATAGAATCTCCGGGCGTCTTCGTTGATGGCGTGAACCATCATGGCTTTTACCCCAATTTGCTCCGCGACATTAATGACGCGGTTAACAACATCATTAAGGAGCCACTTACCCATATCCTGGCCCTGATAACGTTGATCGACAGCCAGACGACCCAGGAGAATAACCGGGATGGGTTCGGGCATATTCTGCCGCAATCCACGCGGGACGGCATGATGTGTAACTGAACCCGAAGCCAGTGAGTAATAGCCAACCACATTCCGGGTCCCGCTCTCACAGGTAACAAACGTTCGGGAAGCGTTTAACGCCTGTTTTTTTAATGCTCGCCGCATTAACCAGTCATCCAGGACGCTATTTCCACAACAAAAATCAGTCATCACATGGGTGTCAGTGAGTATTTTGGGCGTGGTTACTTCCATTCAGGTTTCACATCCATTAAACGATTACGACCTTCGACATTCTCCAGAGGCGCTTCAAGCTGCTCGACAAACGCCTGATATTTATCCGCATCCAGGACAAAAAGCCGTTGATCTAAAATAATATTTTGTGCTTCGTTGTAAGCAAGTTCAAGAATGAAATCTGTACGTGATTTATTCAATAAGCTGGCAGCATAATCAATGATGGCGCGTTCAGCATCGCTGGCGCGCAGGTTAATTTGGTTATCCCGGTTGAATTTTTTCGAAACTTTTGCTGTCGATGCTGGCATAACGCCTCCTGTAGATAGCAAATTGCTATACATAAAATAGCTTTTACACTAGCAAAAAGCTATACAACTCGGTTCATCCAGGTAAGGTGCTTCAATTTTTGCTCCAGGTGTTCCTCAACCCCATCAATCTTCGCCTGCTACGCTTAATGATCCGAACATTCATCACAATCCGGAGCGAAGCATGAAAATCGATTTTACGGGAAAAGTGGCGCTGGTGACCGCCTCCACCGGGGGGATTGGCTTAGGGATCGCCAGAGGGCTGGCGGAAAGCGGCGCGGAAGTGATTATCAACGGGCGCAGCGAAAGCAGCGTGAATCAGGGCATCCAGCATCTTCAGCAGGCGGTGCCAGGCGCGCAGCTTCGCGCGGCGATTGCCGATCTCAGCACGCCGGAAGGGGTGGAGTCGCTACTCAGGGTGGCACCGGATGTCGATATTCTGGTTAACAATGCCGGGATTTTCGGCCCGCAGGATTTTTATTCGACCGATGACGATACCTGGAATAACTACTGGCAAACGAACGTAATGTCGGGCGTGCGCCTGGCGCGCGCGCTGCTGCCGGGCATGGTACGCAAAGGCTGGGGACGCGTGGTGTTTATTTCATCAGAATCGGCACGCAATATTCCGGCGGATATGATCCACTACGGCGTGACCAAAACGGCGCTGCTTTCCCTCTCGCGCGGACTGGCGAAATTCGTCGCGGGCAGCGGTGTAACGGTGAACAGCGTCCTGCCGGGGCCGACCTTATCCGATGGTTTTGCCGCCATGATGAAGGATGAAGTGGAAAAAACCGGCAAATCGCTGGAGACAGTGGCAAAAGAGTTCGTGATGCAAAACCGCCCCAGTTCGGTGATCCAGCGTGCCGCCACGGTCGAAGAAGTGGCGAATATGGTGGTTTACGTCTGTTCAGAGCAGGCTTCCGCCACGTCGGGCGCGGCGCTGCGCGTGGATGGCGGCGTAGTGGATGATATTGTCTGACGTGAGCCGCAATGAGCGCAGCCATTCGGCCAGGCATGACCTCATAATGCCTGGCGGCGCTGCGCTTGCACAGGCCTACAAATAACGTTATGCCGGCATCGTAGGCCGGGCAAGGCGCAGCCGCCGCCCGGCAAACCGCCCGCACAGGCCAGCGGCTCTTCGTTACCGGCGTTAACCGCGGTGCGTATTCACTACCTGGCCAATCCCCTTACCTTCCAGCGCTTCCTCCGGATCGGCAAAGAAATCAATGTTGAAATACGTATCGTCGGTCAGTAGCTCAATACGATGCCAGTACTGCGGCGGGCTGATGCCGAAGTGCCCGGCCTCAATCACGACTTCGATTTCCGCCGTGGTGTCATTTTCGCTGGCAAAGCCGAAATATTTCACCGCGCCTTCCATTACCGAGAGGCGGCCATAAACGCCTTTTTTGGTATTGTGATGGGTTAATAACGCCTGGGGAACCGTCTGTTTATCCCAGAACGGCGTGGAACGGGTGTGACGAAAATGAGCAGGAATTTGAAACGCCATAATCAATCCTCCAGGGGGTAGAATTACCAGCCGCACACATTGGTTTCTTCGTCAGACTCATAGCCGCGAACGATATTAATCAGCTCTTTTACGCTATCCGCGGCAGTGAGCGGATCCTGCAACTCACTCAGACTGGCAAAATTTTTATCAACTGAAATACCGTTATTGTTATTCGTCACCGTCAGGACAAATTCGTGTGCATTTTCGTTTGCCGATGACAAACCAGAAACCAGCTCCGTCACCGCCTGCACGGCAAGATCCGGCACATAAAGGGACATGGGTTTCAAATACACTTTGTCTTCGGTTTCATGGTTGCTGCTATTGGTCACTGCCAGAGAATAACCTCTGTTTTCTGTCATCATTATAAATACCTCATCCCTCGATCAAAATTTTCGGATCAACATAAAAATCGACGCAAAATAGCGTATCGCCGGTTAATGCTTCTATGTTGTGCCATTTTTCCGGTGGGAAAACGCCAAATTCTCCGGCGTTAATTGTCAGTGTTTCCACCGGTTCAGGGCTGGTCTCATCTGCATAACCGTAATAGCGGATCGCGCCGCGCATCACGCTTAAGCGGGGGTAAACCCCCTGCCGCGTACCGGCATCAAGGTGACGTTTCCAGATAGAGGCTGGCGCGGTCTCATTATTCCAGAACGGCGTAGAACGGGTATGGATATAATGAGCAGGTATAACAATACGTTCCATATTTAAACCTCTTACTCTTCCCTAAGCTTTATTCAGGGAATAAGGCAATCATATGTTGCATATCATATACTCATTTAGAAATTTGTGGACCGCTTTTTTTCTCGCTTATTATTATCACCGCAACAATTAAGGGGTAGCAATGCTCGTACTCATTGAGTATTAATTAAAATACATGCGCTACAGACATGGAAAATAACAATAAAAAAGCCGCAATAATTTATTGCGGCTTCTCAATACGTTACGATTCGACCAGTGCCTGGGCGCACGCCCAGGCACTCGACCACGCCCACTGGAAATTATATCCCCCCAGCCTGCCGGTCACATCCATCACTTCGCCGATAAAATAAAGCCCCGGCACATGACGCGCCTCCATCGTGCGCGATGAAAGCGCATGCGTATCGACCCCGCCCAGGGTCACTTCCGCCGTGCGGTAACCCTCCGTCCCGTTCGGCTGTACGCGCCATGCGGTTAACGTCGTTACCAGCGTTTGCTGGTCGCGCGCGTTAAGCTGTTTCAGCGTGACGTCCGGAATTTGCCCTAACTGCTGCAAACACTCGACCAGCCGTTTGGGCAGTTGCATCGCGAGCGTATTCTTCAGGCTCTGATTAGGATGCGCCGCCCGTTGCTCATTCAGAACGCTTTCCAGATCGCAGTCCGGCAGCAAATTGATACTGACAAATTCTCCCGGTTGCCAGTAGCTGGAGATTTGCAGCACCGCCGGACCTGAAAGCCCCCGGTGGGTAAACAGCAGGCTTTCGCGAAACACGGTACCATCTTGCGCGGTAATGACTGAGGGCACCGAGACACCGGAGAGCGTCTGTAACGGCTCCAGCAGCGGTTTATGCAACGTAAAGGGGACCAGCCCGGCGCGCGTTGGCAGTACCTTCAGGCCGAACTGCTCCGCGATTTTATAGCCAAAAGGAGACGCGCCCAGTCCCGGCATGGACAGCCCGCCGCTGGCGATGACCAGCTTCGCCGCCGCCACCGTATCGCCGTTGAGCTGCAGGATGTACCCGTCGGCATTGTGCCCGACGCTGAGTACCTCGCTGCGCAGTCGCAGCGTCACCTGCCCCTTTTCACACTCCTTCACCAGCATATCAACGATTTGCTGGGCGGAATCATCGCAAAAAAGCTGGCCCAGCGCCTTTTCATGCCAGGCAATACCGTACTTTCCTACCAGTTCAATAAAATCCCACTGCGTATAGCGCGCCAGCGCTGATTTGCAAAAATGTGGATTCTGGCTCAGATAGGCGGCAGGTTCGACATAGAGGTTGGTAAAATTGCAGCGTCCTCCGCCCGACATCAGGATTTTACGGCCCGGTTTTTTGCCGTTATCGATCAGCAACACCCGGCTTCCGGCCTGGCCTGCCGTGGCCGCACAAAACATTCCTGCGGCACCCGCACCGATAACAATGGCATCAAACCTTTCCACAGCAGCGTCCTCTCTTCAATCAGGGCGTGAATTGTAAAGATTACCCAGTGGTCGCACCAGCGTAAAAATGCGCTGTATCTATTATTTCATTGAAATCTATAAGATAAATCTTTAGCACGATCTGACAAAGCACGACTAATATCAAAAAAAGGCTATATTTCACTTTGCCCGCGCCGCCAAAGTCACTGATAATGCGCCGCGTTCATGTCCTCAAAATGGCGTAACGTCCTATGCTACATTTGTTTGCTGGTCTTGATTTCCATACGGGCCTTTTATTATTACTTGCTCTGGTTTTTGTGCTGTTCTACGAAGCCATTAACGGCTTCCACGACACCGCAAATGCTGTTGCGACCGTGATTTATACCCGTGCAATGCGCTCGCAACTCGCGGTGGTCATGGCTGCGGTATTTAACTTTTTCGGCGTTCTGCTCGGTGGATTGAGCGTGGCCTATGCGATTGTGCATATGCTGCCAACCGATCTGCTGCTGAATGTCAGCTCCGCTCACGGCCTGGCGATGGTTTTCTCCATGCTGCTGGCGGCTATCATCTGGAACCTGGGGACCTGGTATTTTGGTTTGCCAGCATCCAGTTCTCATACCCTGATTGGCGCCATCATCGGCATTGGTTTAACCAACGCATTGATGAGCGGTACATCGGTGGTAGATGCGCTCAACATTCCCAAAGTTATCAATATCTTTGCCTCGTTGATTGTGTCTCCCATCGTTGGCCTGATCTTCGCAGGGGGCCTGGTGTTTATTTTGCGTCGCTACTGGAGCGGCACCAAAAAACGCGCCCGTATCCACCTGACACCAGCAGAACGTGAAAAGAAAGACGGGAAGAAAAAACCGCCGTTCTGGACGCGTATCGCGCTGATCCTGTCCGCCATTGGCGTGAGTTTTTCTCACGGTGCGAATGACGGCCAGAAAGGGATTGGCCTGATTATGCTGGTACTGATTGGCGTTGCACCTGCGGGATTCGTGGTCAACATGAATGCCTCTGGTTACGACATTACCCGTACTCGCGACGCGATCAATAACGTAGAAGTCTATCTCCAGCAGCATCCGGACTTCCTGCAAAAAGCGATCGAAAAAGAGCCGGTCATTCCGACGCCGGAACAAACCGGTAACAAGCCGACCGAGTTTCATTGCCATCCAGGCCTGGCCGTTAACGCACTGAACCGCGCGAAAACGATGCTGGCGGACATTGATAACTACGACAAGCTTCCGGTAGAACAGCGTAGCCAGCTGCGCCGCATCATGCTGTGTATCGCGGATACGACCGATAAAGTGGCTAAGATACCGAATGTCAGCGCTGACGATCAGCGTCTGCTCAAAAAGCTGAAAGGCGATATGCTCAGCACGATTGAGTATGCCCCAATCTGGATCATCATGGCCGTCGCGTTAGCGTTGGGTATTGGTACCATGATCGGCTGGCGACGTGTTGCCACCACTATCGGTGAAAAAATCGGTAAAAAAGGCATGACCTATGCACAGGGTATGTCCGCGCAGATGACGGCAGCGGTCTCCATCGGGCTTGCCAGCTATACCGGTATGCCGGTTTCGACCACCCACGTTCTTTCATCCTCCGTTGCGGGGACGATGATCGTAGACGGTGGCGGTCTGCAACGCAAAACCGTGACCAGCATATTGATGGCGTGGGTCTTTACGCTTCCAGCCTCAATCCTGCTGTCGGGCATCCTGTACTGGCTGGCCCTGCATATCATTTAACGGCGAGTATTTCAGAAAGCAGAAGCGGGTCAGGAAACTGGCCCGCTTTTTTTTAGTGCCAAATCATCAATGCGATCAGACTGACCACGACCAGCCCACACAAAAAGCTGGTCAAAATAAACTGTCCGCGCACGCGTTCACAGCGGCGGATAAACTCATCATCATGGTGATCAAGGTAGCGTTGGGCATAGATATACCACACCAGTCGCACCTGCTTACCGGGCTGGCCATGAGAAGTAAAGAAACCGCCACCATCGACGTACTGGTAAAGCAAAGGGTCACAGCCGCGTAATACCACTAACAGCGCACGCAGGGATGAAAAATAACGTGCCATGTTAACAACACAAACAACACATAAAGCCCAAAAAAGCGCGATGGTGCTGATCATACCGCCTCCCCGGCAATTACCCACCGTTAAAGCCTGCGGGCAATCGCTCCCCAACACACGGACAAAAGAGTTCATTGAAAGAGTGAGAAACCGATCACATTTATTTATCCGACCGGCTCATTAAATAGTGTAGGAGATCAGTTAATTTTTTTACCAGAACGTTAACCATTATCAATGCAATTGTCTGAAAATTTTGTTCAACTTTGAGTTGAGCAAGCGACATTGACGAAGGGCCTGGTGCGCTATAAGGTAGGATTATCCTCTACACCAGGCTTCTAAAGGCAGGGCTTATTCATCCCGCGTGTGTAGTACGCAGGACGCGGAAAAGGCAGCCAGCTACCGCAGGCGGTCAGGCCCACTGGTCATCGACAACTTATGGAAGGAGTAACACTATGGCTTACAAACACATTCTTATTGCGGTTGACCTTTCTCCAGAAAGCAAAGTGCTGGTAGACAAAGCGGTATCCATGGCACGTCCTTACGATGCAAAAATTTCCCTGATTCATGTGGATGTTAACTACTCCGATCTATACACCGGCCTGATTGATGTGAACCTTGGCGATATGCAAAAACGCATTTCTGAAGAAACGCATCATGCGCTGAGCGAGCTGTCCACTAATGCGGGTTACCCTATCACCGAAACCCTGAGCGGCAGCGGCGATCTGGGTCAGGTACTGGTTGATGCGATCAAAAAATATGACATGGACCTGGTTGTTTGCGGTCATCATCAGGATTTCTGGAGCAAGCTCATGTCCTCTGCGCGCCAGTTGATTAATACCGTACATGTCGACATGCTGATCGTTCCCCTGCGTGACGAAGAGGATGAATAAAACTGCACTTTGCCAACAAAAAAACTGCGGCGGATCCGCAGTTTTTTTATATCTACCTTTCCCCCGTTTCTTCTGCTAGCGCCTTAATTTTCTCTTCGCCACCACGCCTTCGCATTGTTTATTTCACCATTACATAACAATCATCAAACATAGCAAAAACATACCAATGCGGGTAAATGCATTAAAAATATTAATAAACGCATTTACACGCACTCTTAATTGATTAATTAATCACCAACGCAGAAATGCGATCCTCTACGCAAAATAAATGAAATAATGTAATTACATGAATAATAAAGAATAACCAATTTATGATGTGATTTACCTCGCATATTGAGATCCTGTTCATAGTCAATGCGTTTTTCTGCGCATAAATTACAAACGCGCACAAAAACGCATTTATTCCTGGCTAACATGCAGCGTTACGTACCCACGCCGATGCATGCGTAAACCAACATAGAACAGTGAGAGAACGAAAAATGGATCAAGCAACAAAGTGGTTGGATCTTTCCGGAAAAGTGGTGATTGTGACTGGCGGCAGCATGGGCCTTGGCGAAAAGATGGTTGAAAACCTGCATGCTAATGGCGCAACCGTGGTGTATGCCGACCTCGCACCTAATGCCACGTTTAGTCAGACAGACGGCATCACCTACATCAAATGCGATGTGACCAAAAAAGCAGAGGTCGAGCAGCTTGCCGCTACCGTGGTCGAGAAATTTGGTCATATTGACGGGCTGGTCAACAACGCAGGCGTCAGCCGTCCGCGCCTGCTGGTGGATGTCTTCAAACAAAAACCGGAATACGAACTGAGTGAAGATGACTTCGACTTTATGGTGAATGTTAACCAGAAAGCGGTCTATCTCGTCTCCCAGGCCGTCGCACGGCAAATGGTCGAACAACAGTCCGGCGTAATTATCAATATGACCTCTGAGGCTGGCGTCCAGGGCTCACGTGGCCAGAGCTGCTATTCCGCAACCAAAGCCGCTGTCAATGCCTTTACCTTCGCCTGGGCAAAAGAACTGGGGCCGTACAATATTCGCATCGTCAGCGTTGAACCCGGTATTAACGTCCCTACCCCAATGAACAGCGAAGCGAATTTCCGTGCGCTGGCCTATACCCGCGGCACCGATCCTTCTCACGTGCATAAAGATTACAAAGGCATCATTCCCCTGGGACGTCCCGGCAAGCTGGAAGAGATTGCCGATCTTATTTCTTATCTGGTTTCAGATCGCTCTTCGTACATTACGGGCTCCGTCATCAATATCACTGGCGGTAAATCGCATCACTAATCACTCATTATCATAAGAAATGGAGCCGACCATGGGGAACAATCGAATTGCCAATAGCCCTACGTTAGCGAAAATTAGAAAGTTCGGTGGAGTTATGAGCGGCATGGTTATGCCGAATCTGGGTGCATTTGTCGGATGGGGATTAATGGCCGCCATTTTTATTCCAAACGGCTGGTTCCCCAATGAAAAATTAGGAGAGATGGTCGGCCCAATCCTGAATTATCTTTTTCCATTATTGATTGGCTACACAGCAGGATACAACATTCACGGTCAGCGTGGCGGCGTGATTGCAGCCTTCGCCACCATGGGCGTCATTGTAGGCTCTAATATTACGATGATCAGTGGTGCGATGGTCATGGGCCCGCTCTCATCCTGGCTGTTGAAGAAATTCGATCAGAAAGTGCAGCCCAAAATTAAACCCGGCTTTGAAATGTTCGTGAATAATTTCAGCCTGGGGATCATCGGTCTGCTGTGCGCGATTTTTGCTTACATGACCGTTGGGCCAGTGATCCGTCTGCTGATCGTGATTATTACGTCAGGCGTTAACTGGTGTACTACCCATAACCTTCTGCCGCTGCTGTCGGTGTTTATGGCTCCGGCACAGGTACTGTTCCTCAACAACGTCGTTAACCACGGTATTCTTGCCCCGATCGGTTTTGCGCAGGTTCCTGAACTGGGTAAATCGATCATGTTCCTGGTGGATACCAATAACGGCCCGCTGCTGGGAACGTTGATGGCTATCGCCCTCTTCGGACGTGGACGCGCTAAAAAGACCGCGCCGATGGCAATGTTCATTGCCGGGATTGCCGGCATTGGTGAAGTTTATTTCCCCTTCGTGCTGGCAAACCCCCTGCTGGTCTTCGCTACCATGGGTGGTCTGGCGGTCTCACTGTTCCTGCAGGTCATTATGGGTGGCGGCCTGATTGGGGTAGCGTCTCCGGGCAGCTTGATCGCTATTGCGATGATGACACCGAAAAGCGCCATCATCGCCAACCTGGTTTCGATTAGCGCGGGCTTTATCGTCTCCTGCACGCTTGGCTGGCTGCTGTTGAAAATCAGCCCCGGCTCAGAAGATGGTGAAGAAGAAGATCCTGTTATTGTCGGTGGTCGTCAGGTCAAATCCGTCACTGATTTTGTACCCGGTATGGCAACGCCGACGTCTGCGCCTGCGACGGCCAGAAAAAGCATCCAGCGAATACTTGTTGCCTGCGATTCTGGCATGGGTTCCAGCGCCATGGGAGCATCGGTACTGCGAAAACGGCTGAAGGAAGAAAATCTCGATACCATCACCGTTGTTAATGATTCGGCTAACCGGGTAGGCAAGGAGTACGACATCGTCATTACCCTCTCAGGGTTGCTCGAACGCGCGAAGCTTAGCTGTGAAAATGCAAACACGGCGTTTATCACTGTTAATAACTTTATTAAGTTAAGTGATTACGATGAAACCGTTGCATTTATTAAGCAACACAATCAGGCGGCGAATCAGGAAGCAACAACATGAATGAAATTTTCTCTCTAAAAAACATTATTCTTAATGCGAAAGCTGACGATAAATTCGCTGCAATAACGTTAACCGGAGACGTTTTAAAACAAAACGGCTATATCACTGAGCGATACATTGAAAGAATGAAGCTCCGTGAGGAAATAGTGTCTACATATCTGGGGAATGGATTAGCTATCCCTCACGGTACGGATGGCTCAGACTGTGAAATCATTAAAACCGGGATCTCGTTAGTGCAGTTTCCCAATGGTGTCGACTTTGGTGAGGGGAATACTGCATATATAACCATCGGTATTGCCGGCAAGGAGGGTGAACATATGGACTTACTGAATAAAATCGCCCTTATATGTATTGAAGAAGAGAATGTTATGGCGTTACGTAATGCCACATCAGCAGAACAAATTTTACAAGTCCTGAACTTATAAGATATACTCGTTATTCTCTGAATAACATGAGTATGTAATGATGAAGGCAGCCAGACAAGACATTATTCTTCAGATACTTGAAAAAGAAAAAAAGATCGTTGCCAGTAAATTAAGTGAGCGCCTGAAGGTGTCTGAAGATACGGTAAGGCGCGACTTAAATGAACTTGCAAACCAGGGATTAATTCGGCGCGTACACAGTGGCGCAATACGCGTTGGCCCGGCAGTCACTGACTTTAATGTCAGGCAGGATCTCAACATTAATGAAAAGGTTAAACTTGCAAAGAAAGCAGTGCATTTAATCAAAGAGAATAGTGTCATTCTGATTGATGGAGGAACAACCAATTACGAATTAGTTAAACAAATACCTAAAGATATAAAATGTACAGTTGTCTCCAACAATATTCCTATTTTGCATTTACTCAGTGATTATCAAAATGTGGAAGTTATTGGTTTAGGGGGCCGGCTTTACAAAAACTCTTTGGTATTAATTGGTGCAGAAACCATTCGTGAACTGGCCGCTATTCGTCCCGACATCTACTTTATGGGCGTCGCCCATGTTGATAGCGAAGTCGGCGTAACAATTCCAGGGCTGGATGAGTGCTACACCAAACAAAAAATGGCTGAAGTCTCTAATGAAGTTGCCATCCTTGTAACTGAAGAAAAACTTGAGACCAGGTCTAATTTCGTCGTGTCCTCACTCAAGGATATCACTCATATATTCACGAGTAAGGACATCTAAATATTATGAGGTATGTTAATGAAACGCGTATTAATTGTAGGCGCTGGCCGCCTTGGTAAAGGTTTTGTCGGCGAGACGTTTGATAATGCAGGCTGGAATATTTCGTTCCTGGATAAAGACCCCCGAGTCATCGACGAATTAAAAAAACATAACAAATATACCGTTCAGGTATTTCGTACCGATGACATCATTATGCATGACATCACCAACTTTAATGCATTTTTGACTGATGATAACTATTCTGTAATGGATGATTTCCTTGAATCTTCCGTTATTATGTGCCCGCTATATCCGGAAGATTTCCCGGCCTCCGCAGACTATCTGGCCGCCTGTTTTGAAAAGCAGTATGAAGTCGATCCTGACAAAAAAATGACGCTGATCTGCTTAACCAACAAAAACCATATTATTAAAGATATTGAAGGCTATTACCGCGACGCAATTTCTTCGCCGGAAGCCCGCGCCTGGTTTGATACCCACGTCGCGGTTCGTGATTCCATCGTTCGCCGCTCCACGGATGCCGAAACCAACTACGCTACCAACATTGACAGCACTGCCGTCGCCTCACTGTTGATTCAGACCCCGCTTTACAACGACATCAGCGATGTCGAATGGCTGGAACCGAGAGAGCACCTCGAAATGCTGAAAGACATCAAAGTGTTCACTATCAACGGTCCGCATGCCACCACCGCCTACTTTGGCTTCCTGAAAGGTTATAAAACCATTCCCGACGCCTCTGCCGACCCGGAAATCGCCGAGCTGGTGAATGCAGTCCACGATGTCACCATTAAAGCGGTGATGCTGGAATATCCGCAAATCACCCGCGAAGCGTTGACGGATCTGGAATATCTGCCGAAAGCGAAAAACGAGCTGCCGGATTCTATCCATCGCGTTGCCTGGGATCCCATCCGTAAACTGGCCAATCGCGACCGCCTGATGGGTGTAGCGCATCTGTGCCTGAAATTTGGTCTGGATTACACGCCGATTGCCAAAGCTATCGCCTGCGGTCTGGCGTATTACGCTCCTGACGATAAAGCCTCGGGGGCTATCCAGCAATCGATACAGAGCCAGGGACTTCTGGCGACCGCTGCGAATGTTATCGGTCTGCCTGAAGATCATGAAATTACACGCTGCGTTGCGAAGCACTATAACGACGCGGGTTATTCCATCCAGCAATCCGTAAATCACTATGGTCAATAAATATTGTCACGCACAATTTATTATCCGTAATGAAAATGGGCTGCATGCCCGGCCTGGCGCGACGTTCGTGTCGACCCTGAAGCCTTATGCCTGTTCCGTTACGGTCGCTAACCTGTCGCGCAGCGATAAATATGTTAACGCTAAAAGCCTGATGGCACTGATGTCTTTAGGTATTAAAAAAGGGCATGAAATACGGGTGGAATTTGAAGGTGACGACGCCACCGCTGCCATGGAAAATTTAACGAGTGAAATAGAGAAAGGTTTAGGCGAATAATAATCCCTTTTCGCCTGTTAACAGGTTTACCTGACAGTCGGTAAACCTGTTTTTTTGCGTTTTTACCACGAATGCAGAATGAAAGGTAAGACCTCATCATGATGATCGATAATCTGGTCTGCTAGCGTAAAACGGGGATCGTGACGCTGATGCGGTGCCGGCAACGCCAGCGCACGCATTCCGGCAGCTTTAGCGGCAATCAGCCCGTTAAGCGAATCCTCAATCACCAGACAATTTTGCGGATCGGCATCCATCATGGCCGCCGCATTAAGGAAGATTTCCGGATGCGGCTTACCGTGTGCCAGCGTCTCCGCCGAAATGGCGGCCTGGAAGTAATGGCGAATATTGAGCGTATCAAGAACGTTATCGATCTGACGCAGCGGTGAAGAGGAGGCTACCGACATGAGGATATTACGCAGGCGTAGCGCATCCAGGAGATCAAAGATGCCAGGCACAGGCCGGGGCTGCTGGCGTATTTTTTCCGCTACCTGCCCGACGATAACATCGTGAACGAGGGAAAGATCGTGCGCGGGTAGCCGGTGTCTCTCGTGCAGTTTACGCAAAAACACCATTACCGGCATTCCGGTGAAAGCATCAAAATCATCGTCGACCAGCGTCAGTCCGTGATGCTGTAAATAGAATTTTTTTTCGACGTCTCGCCATACTGGCTCAGAGTCGATAAGTACGCCATCCATATCAAAAATAACGGTTATCGCCATTTTTATTCCTTACAAATAAAGAAAATGCGCCATCGTGCAGTTTGAGCACAATGGCGTAAAGAGAAGCACCGAAACGCGAACCTTATTCAAGATTGGCGTGAAACTGCCAAAGCGCATCCATATTGATTTGTCGCTTTTCGATCAGCAGGAGCGCGAGGATGTCGCCCAGCAAAAGCAAAGCTTGTTCAAAAAGCGAGGTCATTGGCTGAATGGAGGGCGTTTCCGAAGGCAGGTTGAGTTTGGTTTTTACCGGAATGCGAATAAACAAATCGCTGACCTCCTTCATGCTGCTTTGCGGGTTAGCGCCAATATGCGCAACTTTGGCATGAAAGGTTTTCGCTTTTCGCGCAATCCCTAACGGGAACATGCTTTCACCGCTACCGGAGCCGACAATAAGCAGATCGTTGGCGGTAATCGCTGGTTCCGTTATTTGCCCGACAATGCAGGTCTGGATGCCCAGATGCGCCAGGCGCTTGGCTATCGCCTGCAAGGAGAGCAGCACCCGGCCAACGCCGACAAAAAAGACCCGATCTGCGGATTCAATCATCTCCAGCAGTTGCCCGACGCTCTGTGAAGAGACGTTGTCGAGAGTAGCGTTAAGTTCATTAATGACATGGCTTTTATTGAGCTGATAATTCATGCGTTCACTCCCTGACCTTCTATTCGTCCCAGACCTTCTGTCACCGTCCGATCGAGCGTGCGTTTGTTCTCTTGAAGCGTTTGTCCGGCAACAAACAGTCCCGTACTGCCGAGCACCAGATTGGTGGCACCGGCAGCAATCAGCCCCGGAATAGTGGCAAATGAAACGCGGCCATCAACCTGAATCGCAGTATCAGCTCCGGCTGCTGAAATTTTTGCACGAAGTTGCCGGATTTTCTCCTCCGCGTAGGGCACCTGCTGCTCGCTTTTATCTCCGGCAAAGCCCGGATTGATGAGCATCAATAATGCGTAATCCAGCGAAGGCAGAAGATAGTCGAGCGTCGTCAGACTGGTAGCCGGATTAAGTGCGATGCCCGCCTCAACGTTCTCTTTCTTGATTAGGTTAACCAGCCTGTCGGGATGTAGCGACGTCTCATAATGGAAGGCAATACGTTGTACGCCGATATCCAGTACCTGTTTGATAAACCACTCATTATTGACAGACATAATATGGATATCGAAATCCAGACGGGTCTTTTTACGTAGCTGTTTAATTGTCTCCAGCCCCAGCGGCATGCTGGGACTAAAAGCGCTGTCGATAAGGTCGATATGCAATGCATCGACACCCGCCTCTTCGAGCTCCCTGACGGCATGACTTAGGTTAAGTAAATCAGCACACATCAGAGAGGGCGATAAAATGACCGATTTAAACGCCATTTCATTCAATCCTTAGCATTATTACAAAATGCATTATTTTGCGTGTTTTATAATATTACGCGCAAAATAATGCATATAATATGCAGCCCGAAGTGAACTGTGATCGCGATCGAAAACAATTCTGTACGAGATTAAAATTCAATGGGTTAACGGCAGGATACGCGGGAGGCGTTACCCTTTTCTGGCGGCGATCCACTCCTGGACTTCAATAACAAATTCATCCGGCGCTTTACGGTACATTTTCCGCGTGAGATCGAGGATCGTATGTTGAGACAGCGCCTCTTCCATGCGCTGCTGCGCCATATCCATGACCGACCGTACGCCGCAGATCCCTTCGCAGGCCCAGGCAGGAGCCTGCTCATCGAAAACCGCCAGCCGCTGACGGATTTCGCGGCACTCAAAAATTGACTTGTCACCGTCAATAGCCGTGACCACGTCCAGCACCGTAATATGTTCTGCCGGCTTCGCCAGTTTAAAACCGCCACCTTTACCTTCGGTGCTGCTCACCAGCCCGGCCTTTGAAAGCCGGGTAAAGATTTTTGCCAGATAGTCATAAGGGACGCTTTGCAGCGCAGCAATTTCGCGGACGCTCATTTCGCGCGCATCTCCTTTGCTGTCCACCATGCACATCAGGCTGTGGATCCCGTATTCAACGCCTGAACTGTAAAATGCCATTCTTTATTCTCAGCTAAAAATTCTCTTAGTTAGTGTACCGTTTTCCTGTTTATCGCGCTATAGAACCCAGCATAAAGGAAAGTACTCTTTGTTTTTTAAACTATTATTATCAACAGCTTATTTCAATAACCTCGCAATTTATCATAAAAATCATTTTCTGCGCTTGCGATCCTTAACTAGGATAAATAAAATCCGAGTTAAGATTCCTCATTCACGGTTAAGTAAAAAAGAAATGCGTAAACACATTGTTATCCTCGGCGCAGGTTTTTCCGGTATGTGGTCAGCCCTTAGTGCCGCCCGCCTTATTGACCTTCATCAGCAAAAAGATATCGACGTAACGGTGATTGCACCGCAACCGGAACTGCGCGTGCGTCCGCGCTTTTACGAAACGCAGGTTGAAGGGCTTACGGCACCGCTCCAGCCACTGTTTGATGTTACCGGCGTGAAGTTTATTCAGGGCGTGGTATCGAGAATTGTTGTTGAAAATAAACAGGTTATTTTTAGTAACGCGGCCAGTGAAACACAATGTGTCCATTATGATCGGCTGATCCTGGCGACCGGTAGCCACCTCGATCGTTCCTTTGTCGCGGGCGTTGATCGGCATGCCTTCGATTTGGATCAGATTGAAAGCGCTGCTGTTCTGGAACAGCACCTTAACGGACTGGCGCAGTGTGAGGACAGCCCGGCGCGTAATACCGTTGTCGTCTGCGGCGGCGGCTTTACCGGCATTGAGATGGCGATGGAACTACCGGCCCGTTTGCGTAAGTTGCTCGGCGAGGAAGCTAAGACCAGAGTAGTCGTAGTTGAACGAGGTCCGATGGCTGGTGCGCGCTACAGCCAGGCGCTGCGCGACGTGGTTATGCAGGCGTCCGAAGAACTGGGCGTTGAATGGATGGTTAACGCAGAAGTTGAGCATATTGATGCTGACGGCGTGACCTTAAAAGACGGGCAGAAAATCGCGTCTAAAACGGTGATCTGGACCGTCGGCGTGCAGGCCAATGCGCTCACCGCGCAGATCGCCGCACCGCGAGATGCTCAGGGACGCCTGCACGTAAATCATGCCCTTCAGGTCGAAGGGCATGACGATGTTTATGCCACCGGCGATGTGGCGTATGCCGCAACCGACGATAAGGGCAACCATGCGCTGATGACCTGTCAGCACGCCATTCAACTCGGCAAGTTTGCCGGGAATAACGCCGCCGCCAGCCTGCTTGCGGTCGAGCCACTACCTTATCGTCAGGAAAATTACGTAACCTGCCTGGATCTGGGGGCCTGGGGCGCGGTGTATACCGAGGGATGGGATCAGCAGGTGAAACTGACGCGAGCCGATGCTAAAAAGCTGAAGCTTTCAATCACCAGCGAGTTGATTTACCCGCCGAAGGCGGAAAAAGCGACGGCGTTTAAGATTGCCGATCCGTTAGCGCCGTTTGTGTAGAACGGTTTTCCGCCTGACGTACAGGACGGTGGAATTCTGCCCGGTGGCGCTGCGCTTACCGGGCCTACAACAAGCAAAACCAGAAATCAGGCACCAAACCGGACGCATATTACGGCAACGCGACAACTTGCGACAATGCGCCGGCTTACCGCGCTACGCCGTCCCCGCATAAATATCAAACCGGTGCCCTTTGGTCACAATCGCATTCAGGGTGGCGACATTGCCCAGCGGTGGCGCATAATCCGGGCGTTTAACCACCACGCGCTTGCTCGCCAGCTGACGCGCAGGCTCCAGCAGGCCATCGGCGTCTAAATCTGGCCCCACCAGCGACTGAAATACCCGCATTTCCTTTTTCACCAGCGCGCTTTTCTGCTTATGCGGAAACATCGGATCGAGGTACACCACCTGCGGACGCGGGGTGATCTCCGCCAGCCCGGTCAGGCTGGAAGCATGGATCAGCTGCAGGCGTTCCTGTAACCAGCCGCCGATTTCGGCATCGGCATAGCCACGCGTCAGGCCGTCGTCCAGCAGCGCCGCGACCACCGGATTACGTTCCAGCATCCGCACCCGACACCCTACCGAGGCCAGCACAAAGGCATCGCGCCCCAGTCCCGCCGTAGCATCGACTACATCCGGCAGATAATCGCCCTTAATGCCGACCGCTTTCGCCACCGCCTCACCACGACCACCGCCGAATTTTCGCCGGTGCGCCATCGCCCCGCCGACAAAATCGACGAAGATGCCGCCAAGCTTCGGCTCATCCCGCTTACGCAGTTCCAGATGTTCTGGCGTCAGCACCAGCGCCATCAGATTATTATCGTCCTGTTCCAGCCCCCAGCGGGCCGCAAGAACAGATAAGGCACCGTCTCCGGTGCCTGTTTCGTCAATCAAGCAGATTTGCACGTAAAATCAGCCTTTGATGCCGTAGTGATCCAGCATCGCATCCAGCTGCGGCTCACGGCCACGGAAGCGTTTGAACAGCTCCATCGGCTCTTCGGAACCACCGCGCGTCAGGATATTATCCAGGAACGACTGCCCGGTTTCGCGGTTGAAAATCCCTTCTTCTTCAAAGCGAGAGTAAGCGTCCGCCGCCAGTACGTCAGCCCACAGATAGCTGTAGTAGCCCGCCGCATAGCCGCCGGCGAAGATGTGGCTGAACGCGTGCGGGAAGCGGCCCCAGGCCGGAGACGGCACCACGGCGACCTGTTTTTTAATGTCCGCCAGCGTCTCAAGGATTTTCGCGCCCTGCTCCGGGCTGAACCCGGCGTGCAGGCGGAAATCGAACAGGCCGAACTCCAGCTGACGCAGAATAAACAGCGCCGCCTGGTAATTTTTCGCCGCCAGCATTTTATCCAGCAGTTCTTTCGGCAGCGGTTCGCCGGTTTCGTAATGACCGGAGATAAACGCCAGCGCGTCAGGCTCCCAGCACCAGTTTTCCATAAACTGACTCGGCAGTTCGACCGCATCCCACGGCACGCCGCTGATGCCCGACACGCCTGCGGTTTCGATGCGGGTCAGCATATGATGCAGGCCGTGACCGAACTCGTGGAACAGGGTGATCACTTCGTCATGGGTAAACAGCGCCGGTTTGCCGTTGACCGGGCGATTGAAGTTACAGGTCAGATAGGCGACCGGTTTTTGCAGCGTGCTGTCCGCTTTACGCATCTGGCCCACGCAGTCGTCCATCCACGCGCCGCCGCGCTTGTGTTCACGCGCATAGAGGTCGAGATAGAAGCTGCCGCGCAGCTCGTTTTTGTCGTCATACAGTTCGAAGAACCGCACGTCCGGATGCCAGACGTCGATGTCTTTGCGCTCTTTAGCGGTGATGCCATAAATACGTTTCACCACTTCAAACAGACCGTTAACCGCTTTCTCTTCCGGGAAATAGGGGCGCAGCTGCTCATCGCTGATGCTGTACAGATGCTGTTTTTGTTTTTCGCTGTAGTACGCGATATCCCACGGCTGGAGCTCGTCCACGCCATACTCCGCTTTCGCAAAGGCGCGCAGCTGGGCCAGTTCTTTCTCACCCTGCGGACGGGCGCGTTTGGCGAGGTCGGTCAGGAAGTCCAGCACCTGCTGCGGGTTTTCCGCCATTTTAGTTGCCAGCGATTTGTATGCGTAGTTTTCGAAGCCCAGCAGTTGCGCCAGCTCGTGGCGCAGGGCGAGGATTTCCGCCATGATGGGGCCGTTATCCCACTTACCGGCATTCGGCCCCTGATCGGACGCGCGTGTGCCGTAAGCGCGGTACATCTCTTCACGCAGCGCCTGATTGTCGCAGTAGGTCAGCACCGGCAAATAGCTCGGGATATCCAGCGTTAACAGATAACCGTCCTGCTCTTTGGCTTCAGCCTGCGCTTTTGCCGCGGCCAGCGCGCTTTCCGGCATTCCGGCGAGTTCAGATTCATCGGTGATAAGCTTCGTCCAGCCCATCGTCGCATCCAGCACGTTATTGCTGTAGAGGTTGCCCAGTTCAGATTTACGGGTCGCGATCTCGCCGTAGCGTTTCTGCTTCTCTTTCGGCAGCCCGATACCGGACAGTTCAAAATCGCGCAGCGCGTTATCGACCGCTTTCTTCTCCGGCGCCGTCAGCGAGGCATAGTGTTCGCCATCGCGCAGGTCGCGGTATGCCTTGTAAAGCCCTTCGTGCTGCCCGACCCAGGTGCTGTACTCAGAAAGCAGCGGCAGGGTTTGCTCGTAAGCTTCGCGCAGTTCCGGGCTATTTTTTACCGAATTCAGGTGGCTGACAGGCGAAAATATCCGTCCCAGCACGTCGTCCGTCTCCGCCAGCGGCTGACACAAATTCGCCCACGTATACGGCGTGCCGTGCGCCACTACGCGTTCGACCGTGGCGCGGCAGTCATCCAGCGCTTTGGTGACGGCAGGAACCACATGTTCAGGTTTGATTGCGGAGAAAGGCGGGAGATCGAAAGGCGTCAATAAAGGATTGGTCATATGCGCGGTCCTGTTGGATAGGGTAAATGAAGCGCACGTTCCGGCGCTTATCTGTTAGATCTAGCATGGGGTTAAGTGTAGAGAATTTCAATGGCAGGCGTGGCGGGAAGCTCACTATAATGTCACTCTCGCACCTTGATACAGGACGTGCTCATGGCAGCGTTTTTACCGCTTATTGTTTTGATCGTCATCCTCTACCTGGTGACCAAAAAACTGTCGCATACCCGGCCTGCGGATGCTCCCGGCGGCCCCGGCGATCGCAAATTAATTTCTTCATCGTCGTTTCTGCTGCGCATTTTCGGCAGTTCTCGTAGCTACAAGGCGAGCTATTACTTTGATACTGAGAACTTTTATGAGGTCACCGACGCGAACACCACCACCATTCCGCTGACCACTATCACCGGGGTAAAACGCGAATCGACGAAGGTCAATAACCGCTCGGTCTGGTCGGTGAGCTGGTCAATTAACGGCCAACAGAAGCAGGCGCGCTTTCTGCATAATTACACCCTGTTTAACCGCAGCTTTGCGGTATTTCTGGAGGCAGTAAAGCAGGCCAACCCGAACGCCAGCGTCAGCGCACTCACGCTTTTTACGTTATGACCGGTCTTCAGCAGAATTAAAAGCGCCAGGGCGGTAATCATGACGGATCTACGGTAAACTGTCGGTTATTGTGTTCACTTCCCGGAATTCGCTTTTATATGCTCAGTTATCGCCACAGCTTTCACGCTGGCAACCATGCCGACGTCCTCAAACATACCGTTCAGAGTCTGATCATTGAATCGCTGAAAGAGAAAGACAAACCGTTTCTCTATCTGGACACCCATGCGGGCGCAGGCCGTTATCAGTTGAGTGGCGAATACGCCGAGCGCACTGGCGAGTATCTCGAAGGCATCGCGCGCATCTGGCAGCAGGACGACCTGCCTGCCGAACTGAAGCCATACATTGGCGTAGTTGAACACTTCAACCGCAACGGCCAGTTACGCTATTACCCCGGCTCGCCGCTGATCGCCCGCCAGCTTTTGCGCGAGCATGACAGCCTGCACATGACCGAGCTGCATCCGAGCGATTTTCCGCTGCTGCGCGGTGAGTTTCAGAAAGACAACCGCGCCCGCGTAGAGCGCGCCGATGGCTATCAGCAGTTGAAATCCAAACTGCCCCCCGCCTCACGTCGCGGCCTGATCCTCATCGACCCGCCGTACGAAATCAAAACCGACTATCAGGCGGTAGTGACCGGCATCCATGAAGGCCACAAACGTTTTGCCACCGGCACTTACGCGCTGTGGTATCCGGTGGTGCTGCGTCAGCAAATCAAGCGCATGCTTAAAGAGCTGGAAGCGACCGGAATTCGCCGCATTCTGCAAATCGAGCTGGCAGTACGTCCCGACAGCGACCGGCACGGCATGACCGCTTCCGGGATGATTGTGATTAACCCGCCGTGGAAGCTGGAGCAGCAGATGAATAACGTGCTGCCGTGGCTGCACAGCAAACTGGTGCCGACCGGTATCGGACACGCTACCGTGAGCTGGGTCGTCCCGGAGTAATCGCAGCCATCGGTGGACGCTGCCCAATCGCGCGCTACAATCCACTTATTTCTGCGGATGCGTCTGACGTATCCGCTCTCTTTTCAGGTGTAAGGAACGGTCATGACGAAACATTACGACTATGTTGCCATCGGCGGCGGCAGCGGCGGTATCGCCTCCATCAACCGTGCGGCCATGTACGGCCAGAAATGCGCGCTGATCGAAGCGAAAGCGCTGGGCGGCACCTGCGTTAACGTTGGCTGTGTGCCGAAGAAAGTCATGTGGCATGCGGCGCAAATCCGCGAAGCGATCCATCTGTACGGCCCGGATTATGGTTTTGATACCACAATTAACCACTTCAACTGGGACACGCTCATCGCCAGCCGCACCGCCTACATCGATCGTATCCATACCTCATACGATAACGTACTGGGGAAAAATCAGGTCGACGTGATTAAGGGTTTCGCCCGCTTTGTCGATGCAAAAACGCTGGAAGTGAACGGCGAGACGATCACCGCCGATCATATTCTGATCGCCACCGGCGGCCGTCCGATCCATCCGGATATTCCGGGCGCGGAATACGGCATCGACTCCGACGGGTTCTTTGAACTTCCGGCGCTGCCTGAGCGCGTAGCTGTTGTCGGCGCAGGCTATATCGCCGTCGAACTCGCCGGGGTCATTAACGGCCTCGGCGCAGAAGCCCATCTGTTTGTGCGTAAACACGCGCCGCTGCGCAGCTTCGATAACATGCTGTCCGAAACGCTGGTGGAAGTCATGAACGCCGAAGGCCCGGCCCTGCACACCCATGCGGTGCCGAAGGCGGTAGTGAAAAATGCCGACGGCAGCCTGACGCTTGAACTGGAAGATGGCCGCTCGCAGACGGTGGACTGCCTGATTTGGGCGGTAGGACGCGAACCTGCCACAGACAATTTCAACCTGGCCGCAACGGGCGTGCGCACCAGTGAAAAAGGTTATATTGAGGTCGATAAATACCAGAATACCAGCGTGGAAGGTATTTACGCGGTGGGCGATGTCACCGGCGCGATTGAACTGACGCCCGTTGCCGTCGCCGCAGGCCGCCGCCTCTCCGAGCGCCTGTTTAACAATAAGCCGGACGAGCATCTCGACTACAGCAATGTGCCGACCGTGGTATTTAGCCATCCGCCGATTGGTACCGTCGGGCTGAGCGAAGAGAAAGCGCGGGAAGAATATGGCGACGATGCGGTTAAGGTGTATAAATCGTCCTTTACGGCGATGTATACCGCCGTCACCTCCCACCGCCAGCCGTGCCGCATGAAGCTGGTCTGCATCGGACCAGAGGAAAAAATCGTCGGTATCCACGGTATTGGTTACGGCATGGATGAAATGCTGCAGGGCTTTGCGGTGGCGCTGAAGATGGGCGCCACGAAAAAAGATTTCGATAATACCGTCGCCATCCACCCGACCGGGGCGGAAGAATTTGTGACGATGCGGTAAGTATTGCCCTGCGGCGCTGCGCTTGTGCGGACCTATGCTTAATGTAAAACAGCTACGGGCTGAGTAAGCGCAGCGTCACGGATGGTAAAAACGGTTATTTAGTAACCCAATTTTACACTCCACCTCACAGCCCCCGGTTCCATCCTGACACCCACACAGATATAATATGCTCTTGCCATTTCACCCGGCCCAAAGCCGTAAAGTAATTACTCTGAAAGTGAAAGCGGGCCAATAATAACTATTCCTGTTTTTCCTGTTAATTAACAGCGACCTGAACGTTTTTTGCTCTTTACTTACTCACTAAGAAGTGTGATCTACCGCACATTTTGCCGATCAACGATCGCGTCGAATGTCTACCCTTAAAGATGAACCGGGCTACTCCCCGTGTATTGAAAACGACCTAATCCGGAGGTTTTTGTCATTATGCTCAACCAGAAAATGCGCAGTGTGGAGGAAGAGTTGATGCTTGATATTGCGCTCAACTACTCAACCGATCCATGCGAATTAAAACTGGATGAAATGACCGAGGTCGAGCCGGAGCCGGAGATGATCGAAGGGTTCCCGGCATCCGATGCCCTGACGCCTGCCGATCGTTATCTGGAACTCTTTGAGCACGTGCAGTCCATGCGTATTTTTGCCGACAGCAAAACGTTTCCGGACTGCGCGCCGAAAATCGATCCGCTGGATATTCTTATCCGCTACCGGCGGGTTAAACGTCGGCCGGGTTTTGATCTGCGCGAGTTTGTTAACGCGCACTTCTGGCTGCCACAGGATTACAGTAAAGAATACATCTCGAATCCTGAACACTCTCTGAAAGAGCATATCGATAACCTCTGGCCAACGCTGACGCGTGAGCCGCAGGATCATATCCCGTGGTCGTCGCTGCTCGCCCTGCCGCAGGCCTATATCGTGCCAGGAGGACGTTTTAGTGAGACCTATTATTGGGATTCCTACTTCACTATGCTGGGCCTGGCGGAAAGCGGGCGTGGCGATCTGCTGAAATGTATGGCGGATAACTTCGCCTGGATGATCGAAATATATGGTCATATCCCGAACGGCAACCGTACCTATTATCTGAGTCGTTCCCAGCCGCCGGTGTTTGCCCTGATGGTTGAACTGTTCGAAGAAGACGGTGTGCGCGGTGCGCGTCGTTACCTCGACCATCTGCTGATGGAATACAATTTCTGGATGGACGGCGCGGACTCGCTGGTGTTGAACCAGGGCTATCGCCACGTGGTGCGCATGCCCAACGGTGCGCTGCTTAACCGTTATTGGGACGATCGCGATACGCCGCGTGACGAATCGTGGCTTGAAGACGTGGAAACCGCGAAGCACTCAAGCCGTCCGGCGAACGAAGTGTATCGCGATCTGCGTGCCGGTGCGGCGTCCGGCTGGGATTACTCTTCCCGCTGGCTGCGTGATACTCACCGTCTCGCCAGTATCCGTACCACACAGTTTATTCCCATCGATTTGAACGCGTTTCTGTTCAAACTGGAAAGCACTATCGCTAACATTTCAGGCGTCAAAGGCGATCGGGAAACGGAAACTAAATTCCGTCAGAAGGCTGCCGAGCGCCGCTCTGCCATAACCCACTATCTGTGGGATGAAAAAGACGGTTGCTTCCGTGACTATGACTGGCGACGCGAGCAGCAGGCGCGGTTCTCTGCGGCCAGCATTGTGCCGCTTTATACCGGCATGGCGACGCACGAGCAGGCCGACCGCCTGGCAGAAGTGGTGCGTGCGCGTCTGCTCACGCCGGGTGGGATCATGGCCAGCGATTATGAAAGCGGCGAACAGTGGGATAAACCCAACGGCTGGGCACCGCTACAGTGGATGGCAATCCAGGGCTTCAAGCTTTACGGTAACGATGCGCTGGGCGATGAGATTGCCCATTGCTGGCTGAAAACGGTTAATCACGTTTACCAGCAGCATCATAAGCTGGTCGAGAAATATCATATTGCCGACAGCACGCCGCAGGAAGGTGGCGGTGGCGAGTACCCGTTACAGGATGGCTTCGGCTGGACTAACGGCGTGGTACGTCGCCTGATTGCGCTGTATGGTGAACCGCCGCGCAGCTAGCGCACCTCGTTATAAATCGCAGTCTGGATCGCCAGCCATTGTTTATTCTGTGCGTCCGGCTGCGCCTTAGCCCGCCGTTTTGCCTGTTCTGTATCATACCGCTGCCGCTCGACGACCGGCGGCGCGGTACAGAATGCCTGGAGATACTCTTTACGCATCGGCGTTAATGCGCCGCCCTGCGCCATCGCGGCGCCCACGGTCGTCATAAAACGGCGACAGGGCCTTTTCTCATCCATCTGCAGACGGTAACGCAACAGCAGCGCCAACACCTTATCATTCCCGGACGCGTGAGCGGCTTCGGTCCACGAAAGCTTCCAGTTCATCCCGCCCCGCAGAAAAAGCTGCGTCACCTGCGGGTCGTTACGATCGATAGCAGAACGCAGGTTACTGGCATCCCAGGTAATCCCCATACTGGTCAGTTGCTCACGCGGGGAGGCCGGTTCACGCTCTATCTTAACGCCGCTTCCGGTGCTCTGCGCGCTGGCCTGCGGCGTGGCGCTACTCTGGTTAATCATCCATAATCCGCCGCCGCACATACCCAGCACGGTAATGCCAACCAGTGTCCACAACACTACAGAAATAAGTTTGTCGCGTTCCTGCGCCGAGCGCTTGCGCCGGGTGTCAGGTCGCTCAATGCTGTCGCTGATTTCAGTATCATCGCCGCCGGAAAGCCGATCCTTCTTACGGGCATTCTCCCAGAAATCATCAAGTTCGCTCTCCTGCAAAGCGGTAAACGCGGCAGGATTGACGCGGGTCTGATTATGCGCAAAAGCTTGCTGAACCGGGCCGATAATTTGCTGGCTATAGTGATCGAGCAGCGCACGCTGCGCCAGACTTAGCGGCTCTCCGGCAATCACCCTGTTTCGGATCTGCCGGCAGTCTTCGAGAAAATGCTGCAGCGTGGCGCGGGGTTCCACAAACAAACTGAGCGTGGAAGGGTCGTTGAACAGCGGGGCATAGTGACGGGCAAACTCTTTTTTATCGACCAGCATCAGGGCCAGCTCGCTAAAGCGCATTCCGCTCAGCACATCGTGGCGTTCACCCAGTTTGAGCCAGCGTCGCACCTTATCGGCACCAAACTGTATTTTTAGCTGGTTATTAAGACGCACCGGATCGGGCCAGGCCTGAGCGATAAGGGCTTTGAGCGTCAGCTCCAGAGTACGTAATTGTCCCTGAGCCTGCTGCTGAGCGTGAGTCTCTGACGCTTCCGGCGCGGAGAATTTCAACAGCGGCTGCTTCTGGCGCAGGTACTCCAGCTCCGTCACGAAACGCAGCGCGACAATCAGCTGATGCTGACTCACCTCCTGTCCGCGCTCATACTGCGGCACCCACTGCTGAAGATGACGTAAATGCAGCGTAAAACGGCTCATCTGGGCGTCATTCAGATTAAGCCTTTGTGCGACGCTGGCCCAGCCGCCAAGACTCAGACGCGCCTGATCGAGCTGTTCCAGAAACCAGCGCGGGTCTTTTCCTTCCGTCACCTTAACGTTAAGCAGGAGCAAAACTTCAAGCGATGCCTGGCGAATGATCGCAAGACAGTGTTCAAACTGCTCGCGAATCTGGTGTGATGTACTGGTGACCATGCTTTTTCCCGCGCTGCCTAAATTGAAACCCGCTGTAAAGTGCGGTTACAAGATATAACAAATTCTGTTTCAATACAGTGATCTATGCATCTCCACCACGGTAATATTTTGTCTGCGAATTCACCCTGGGCCATCTGGCAAGTGTTTCCTCTCCGCGCTTTACCTTAGACTGCCAGCCAGTAACAAGAGGAAATAACGATGGCACAGCAACCGTTGACGATCAGTCTGGCAGGTATTGCGCTGATAAAAAAATATCAGGGCCTTAACCTGGAACAATATCAGGATGAAAGTGGACTCTGGGTGATCGGCTACGGACATATGATTGCCTGCTATGAAAACTTTGCCGGCCCGCTAACGCCGGAAACAGCTGAAGCCCTGTTGATTCTGGATATTCAGCGCTGCCAGTGTCTGCTGCAACAATGTCTGGAAATTAGTCTGAATCAGCCACAATATGACGCGCTGGTTTCCCTGGCATTGAGCTGTGGCAATGAAGCGTTCTACCAGTCAGCGATCCTCAAATATATTAACGCCCGTCAATTCGACAAGGCGCTGGCAGAATGGGAAAATGCGATTGTGCTTAATGGAAAGAAGATTAACAGCCTGACGCCGCAACGTCAGGCTGAGTGCGCCTTATTTCTTCAGGGTGGTGAAGTGGAGACGCTTTAGTGGCAGCTTGTCTCGTTAAACATCATCGCTGCCTGAGTGCGATTTTTAACGTCAAGACGTCGATAGATAGACTCAAGATGAGCCTTAACCGTGCCGGCGCTGATATTCAGCGTGCGGCTAATTTGTTTATTGGAATCACCCGCGGCCAGTAGCCTCAGTATTTCGCGCTGGCGACTACTCAGGTGCTGTAATTCTTGATCGTTGTCACTTTCCTCATGTTTTACCAGCCAGTCACCCGGCAGGCACATCAGCCCCATTGCCACACTATTAATGGCTACCGAGAACTTATCCGGCTCTGAATCACGCTGTACGACGGCCAGGACGTTATAACGCAATGCGTCCTGTAACCATTCTTTTGTACAATCAGACACCACCAGTAGTACCCGGCATTGGGGAAAACGAGTATTTTTCTCCTGAAGGATAGACTGGCAAAGATCGCGCTCCATATCGCCATCCAGGATTAAAATAGCCTCGGGGCGCTCATCCAGACAACGCCACAGATCCTCTGCCTGACTGAGCCCCTGGATATCTATTTCCGGAATCAACTCCTGTAAGCTTATCTTCATTCCATGTATAAATATTGACTGCCTGTCAAACATGATTACCTGCATTACTCTTTCTCCATCGAAAAGCTATTGACCCATAAGCATGGTGGAAGGGTATTCTCAGCAAGCTGAAATAAATACTTGCTGCTTAGCCTGGGGCATTTTACCGATGATGATGAGAAGTAAAAGATAATGTTCGTCAATAATTACTGCCATCGCATAATTATTACAAATTAATGATTTACATCAAAGTTTTATTAAGGATTTTCTTATGCGAATAAACAGAAATCATATTATTAATATTAATTCCCGGTAATATTAACGGCCCGGCGCCAGAAGAGGAAGGGCAATTTCCCGGGAGATTGTTACAAAGTAATATTTAGCATTTAAAGTGAAAAAATATTCTATTTTGAGATCGATTAAAATAATGTCAGCTTTTCCCGGGAGAAAAGCTGATTTCTATTACAACAACATCCCACCAGAAACTTCCACCCGCTGTGCTGTCATCCAGCCCAGTTCGTCGCTTAAAAGCATCGCAATAGCATTGCCGATATCATCCGGTAAGCCCGCACGTCCCAGCGCGGTTTGTGCAGAGACGAACTCATTAAGCTGTGCATTATCACGCACCACACCGCCGCTGAAATCGGTTTCCGTGGCACCGGGAGCAATGCTGTTCACCGTGATCCGGCGCGCGCCCAGCTCTTTA
Organism: Superficieibacter sp. HKU1; assembly: GCF_029319185.1. Lineage (NCBI taxonomy): Bacteria > Pseudomonadati > Pseudomonadota > Gammaproteobacteria > Enterobacterales > Enterobacteriaceae > Superficieibacter > Superficieibacter sp. HKU1. Next base: position 296,392 of record NZ_CP119754.1, on the reverse strand, counting down.
GCCTGGTAGCGCGTCAGCACTTCCATGGCGCCCTTCATTGCAGCATAGGCGCTGTGTCCCGGCAACGTAAATCGTGCCAGACCGGTTGAGACGTTCAAAATACGCCCGCCGTCCGCCAGTAAGGGTAACAGGCCCTGTGTCAAAAAGAACGGCCCTTTAAAATGGATATTCATCAATGCGTCAAATTGCGCTTCTGACGTGTCAGCAAAAGGCACGTGTAAGCCAATTCCGGCATTGTTTACTAAATAATCAAAATTGTGACGCTGCCAGCGATCGTTAAGCTGTTGACGGACCTCCGCAATAAAATGGCTAAAGGAGGCTATACTGCCGACATCCAGCGCCAGCGCTACTGCCGTGCCCCCTTTTTGCTCAATTTCATGCACGACGTCCTGCGCAGCGCGCGCATTTTGTTGGTAAGTGAGGATAATCGCAATTCCCCTTTCTGCCAGTTTTAGCGCTGCGTTTTTCCCCAAACCACGGCTGCCACCTGTCACTAATGCAATACGTTGGTTCATAAATCCTCATTTCAGTGCTGGGTTGATTGAGAAACAGCTTATTAGCTGCTAAAAAAATCAATAAAGACTGCTTTTTGTATTTCACTGTTTCACCAGCAACAACAATATGGGGCAGCGATGGATAAAATTTACGCAATGCAATTATTCGTTCGCGTAGCAGAGCTGGAGAGTTTTTCCCGTGCAGCAGAAGCGTTCGGGCTCCCCAAGGGAAGCGTATCGCGGCATATTCAGGCGCTCGAAAATCAGCTTCAGACCCGGTTGCTGCATCGTACCACCCGCCGCGTTCACCTTACCCAGGACGGTATGGTGTATTACGAGCGGGCAAAGGATCTGCTCAGTAATCTTGAGGAGCTGGATGGCATGTTCCAGCACGATCCCGGCAGCCTGAGCGGAATACTCCGCGTGGATATGCCGGTGGCGATGGCTAAAAATATGGTCATTCCCCACCTGCCCGCGTTTGTACAGCAGTATCCGGGAATTGAAATTGAACTCAGCAGTAGCGACCGGCTGGTAGACGTGATCCGTGAAGGCTTTGACTGCGTGGTGCGGGTCGGCACGTTGAAGGACTCCGGCCTGATTGCCCGCCCACTCGGTAAGATGTCACTGATTAACTGCGCCAGCCCGGATTATCTGGCGCGTTTCGGCTATCCGGAAACGCCGGAGGATTTAGCCAGTCATGCCCTGGTTTACTACGCGGTGAATACCGGCGTGCGTCCGCAGGGATTTGAAATTTACAGTAATAACGTCACGCGCTGGATAAAGGCGGGCGGCATCTTAACGGTCAATAGCACCGAAACGTATCACGCGGCGTGTCTGGCGGGACTGGGCATTATTCAGGTTCCACGGACAGGCGTGAAGGACGCACTGCGCAGTAAAAAACTGGTTGAGATTTTGCCACAGTATCGCGCGCAGCCGATGCCGGTTTCGCTGATTTATCCGCACCGGCGTAATCTTTCCCGGCGCGTACATCTGTTTATGGAGTGGTTAACTGGCGTAATGAAAACCTACGTCGATTAACCGTGACTATAATTGCCTAATACGTCACATATTCATAAAAAGGAATCTCTCTCTAATGACGCCGGATAATGATGAAAAGCGCCCCGTAACCGAACTGGACTATAAGCCTGTTAAAAAGGTGATGACGGACACGCCCCCTGATGCAACGCCGGATGCACAGCATGGCGAGAAGGAACAGCCGGAAGCTGAAAAGAAAGCGTCTGACGGTGGTGTCATCGCGACGGTGACGGAGACGGCGGAAAAAATTCAGCGCCGTCCCATGATTGCGCACCTGATCCGCGCCACGGAACGCTTTAATGACAGGCTGGGTAATCAGTTTGGCGCGGCCATCACCTATTTTTCTTTCTTATCGATGATCCCAATTTTGATGGTTTGTTTTGCGGCCGCCGGTTTCATTCTCGCCTCGCACCCGACGCTTTTGCAGGATATTTTCAATAAAATTCTCGACAGTGTGAACGACCCAACCACGGCAACAACCCTGAAAAGCACTATCAGCACTGCGGTGCAGCAACGTACTACGGTCGGCATCGTCGGTCTGCTGGTCGCGCTCTATTCAGGGGTGAACTGGGTAGGCAACCTGCGCGAAGCGATCCGCGCCCAGTCGCGTGATGTCTGGGAGAATAAAACCCAGGAAGACGAAAAATTCTGGGTAAAATATCTCCGCGATTTTGTTTCACTGATTGGTCTGCTGGTGGCGCTGGTCATCACCCTGTCGATTACGTCTATCGCCGGAGCAGCGCAGGAAAAAATTATTTCCTGGCTCTATCTGGATTACATCGACTGGCTGAAACCGGTGTGGCAGTTGATCGGCCTGGCAATATCTATTTTCGCTAATTATCTGCTGTTCTTCTGGATCTTCTGGCGTTTACCTCGCCATCGCCCGCGTCGTAAAGCGCTGATGCGCGGAACGTTGATTGCGGCGATTGGTTTTGAGGTGATTAAAATTATCATGACCTGGACGCTGCCTTCTCTGGCAACCTCCCCGTCAGGAGCGGCATTTGGCTCCGTTCTGGGCGTGATGGCGTTCTTCTACTTCTTTGCGCGTTTGACGCTGTTCTGCGCGGCGTGGATCGCGACGGCAGAGTATAAAGACGACCCGCATATGCCGGGTAAAGGGCACCGTTAATAGCTCATCGCGGGCTGAGAGAAAAAGCAAAATCTTAGCCCGCGCCTTCATTTCAGCAGATAAAACCAACCTGTAACTTTTATTTAACCTAAACCTGGTTTTAAATGCTAACTTTTAAATTCTGTGAAGCATTTCATAGACCATAACCTGCAGGTATGAACATTATTCACTTTTCGCTTCTTTTTTAACCGCCTCGCTATTCCCTTCAGGATTGAAATGTCGCTTTTGCTGTGCGTAATATGGCCTTTCGTTCGTCATAAAATAAGAAATATCTATGCAAGCAACCGCCACAACTACGCTCGACAATGCCGCCGACATCGCACCGTTCAATTCCCGTAATAAGGTCGTCGTTGCCTCCCTCATTGGTACTGCCATTGAGTTTTTCGACTTCTATATTTACGCCACCGCTGCGGTGATTGTGTTTCCTCATATCTTTTTCCCGCAGGGCGATCCGACCGCGGCGACGCTACAGTCACTGGCGACGTTCGCCATTGCGTTTATCGCGCGTCCTATAGGCTCAGCGCTATTCGGGCATTTTGGCGACCGTGTAGGCCGTAAGGTAACGCTGGTTGCGTCGCTACTGACGATGGGGATTTCGACGGTAGTCATCGGTTTGCTTCCCAGCTACGCCACCATCGGTATTTTTGCGCCACTGCTGCTGGCACTGGCTCGCTTTGGTCAGGGTTTAGGCCTCGGTGGTGAATGGGGCGGTGCGGCGCTGCTGGCGACCGAAAATGCTCCGGCCCGCAAGCGCGCGCTGTATGGCTCTTTTCCGCAGCTCGGCGCACCGATTGGCTTTTTCTTTGCCAACGGGACGTTCCTGCTGCTCTCCTGGCTGCTGACCGACGAGCAGTTTATGCAGTGGGGATGGCGCGTGCCGTTTATCTTCTCTGCGGTCCTGGTGCTGATTGGCCTGTACGTGCGCGTGTCGCTGCATGAAACGCCGGTCTTTGCCAAAGTCGCTGCCGCGAAGAAACAGGTGAAAGTTCCGATGGGAACGCTGCTGTCGAAGCACCTGCGCGTGACCGTACTGGGCACGTTCATTATGCTGGCGACCTATACCCTGTTCTACATTATGACCGTCTATTCAATGACTTTCAGCACCACGGCTGCACCGCAGGGGCTGGGTCTGCCGCGTAACGAGGTGTTATGGATGTTGATGATGGCGGTGATTGGTTTCGGTGTGATGGTGCCGATTGCCGGGCTGCTGGCGGATGCGTTTGGCCGCCGGAAAAGCATGATTGTGATCACCACGCTGATTATTCTGTTCGCACTGTTCGTGTTCCCGCCGCTGCTGGGCTCGGGAAATCCGCTGCTGGTGATGGCGTATCTGCTGATTGGCCTGAGCCTGATGGGCCTGACCTTCGGCCCGATGGGCGCGCTGCTGCCGGAATTATTCCCCACCGAAGTGCGTTATACCGGGGCGTCATTCTCCTATAACGTGTCATCCATTCTGGGCGCGTCCGTAGCGCCGTATATCGCTACCTGGCTTCAGGCGAATTACGGCCTGGCTTACGTCGGGTTCTATCTGGCCGCAATGGCTGCCCTGACGTTAATTGCGCTGCTGCTGACCCACGAAACCCGTCACCAGTCGCTGTAACCTGCTATTGCGTCGTCATGCCGGGCGGCGCTGCGCTTGCCCGGCCTACAGCTTCACAATCTTGTACCAGAACGCAGGCCCGGTAAGCGTAGCGCCACCGGGCAGGGCCTCACCGGACTGTAATCCCGCGTTGTCATGCCGGGCGGCGCTGCGCTTGCCCGGCCTACAGCTTCACAGTCTTATACCAGAACGCAGGACCGGTAAGCGTAGCGCCACCGGGCATGTTATCGCCGTGCTAAAACGTCATCCGCGTGCGTACACCTTACTTCTTCATCTGCGACAAAATGGTGCGACACTGGTTTTCATTCCCTTCTGACGGGGAAATCAACGCTACCAGCGCGGCGGCTGGGGCGACCAGGGTTGCCAGCGCGGCGGCTACCGCACCACGGGCAATCAACGGACCCGCCTTCACTCCCGCCTGCGGGTTCTTGAAGGTACCACGCACGTACAACGGTGAACGCAGAGTGACGATACGGATGCCTTTACTTTCCGGATCGATGGTCAAATCCATCTGCTCGGAAGCGAAGCTGGCAGTACCGGTCACGTTAATCAACGCATTCTCCGTATCGAAAGCGAAGATTTGCGGTCGCGCCACACCGTTCACGATATCCAGATTTGCCGCTGCACAGTTCACGCGGACTTCCTCATCGCCAAACAGCTGGCCGACAATAAAATTACCCACGTTAAGCCCGACAATTTCCATCAGGTTACGGCTGATCAAACCGTCGTTCATCAGCAGTTTCAGGTTACCATTACTGCTGCCCAGCAGCGCCGCAACGGAGTTACCCGTCCCGCGGAACTCGGCATCACCGTTCATTTCACCCAGCGTTTTCTGCATCATCTCTGAATCAGGCATCAGCTCTTTCAGCTTCAACCGGCGGGCCTGAATATCCGCCACGCCGCGCATCGGCTTTTTATCGCCTTCAAGATGGATGTTGGATGAAATCGTCCCGCCTGCCAGACCAAACTTCAGCGGCTGCAAACGCAGATCGGCATTTTTCAGGATGACATGCGTTGAGAGATCGCTTATCGGCAGGCTACTACCATGTTCAATACGACGGCCTTTAAAGCGCACGTCGGCATCCATCACATCCCACTTGTCGGTTTCAAAGCGATCGTAAGGCAGTACTTTGTCAGCAGGCTGTACGCTTTTCTCGCCTTTTTTCTGCTCCGATTGTTTTGATTTTTCAGCGCCTTTGCCCGAATCCACGCCAATCAGCGGCCCCAGATCCGCCAGTCGTAGCTGGCGCGATTCCAGATCGCCTTCCAGCTTCGGACGCGGTTTACCGGTGGTATAAGTCAGTGAACCATGAATATCACTGTCGCCGATACGACCGTTAAAGTTGCGATAGTCAAAGACAGAGGACTTCTCGGTATCGATTTTGGCGACCAGTCGGCCATCCGTTTCAAACGGCGGCGTGTCCGGCAGCAGCACGCCGGTTAAGTCGTACAGTTCACCCAGCGAATCACCGGAGAATTTGAGGCGCAGATCGACGCCGCCCATTTTCATCGGATCGTTGATCGTACCGTCAAACGCCACGCGGGTATTGCCCGAGCGGAAATCGGCCTGCACCGGGAACGGCGTGCCTTCACTGCGCAGCGCCAGCATGCCACCGATTTTACCGGTGCCGGTCAGCGGCTGCCCGTTGTAGCGCCCTTTCGCTTTCAGGCCAAATACATAGTCGCCGACTTTACCTTTGTCTTCCTTGCCTTTGCTGCCGGTAACTTCGCTAAAGGGCAGCGGTTTACCTAACGGATCAACAAGGATCTCGATATCGGCGCGGCTGACTTTATCGTCAATAGCGACACGGCCACGGTCAAAGAGAATATTGTCGAGACGGAAAGACCAGGCGGAAGGCTGGGCATTGTCTTTTTTCTCGTCATCCGAGGCGAGATTGAACGTCCAGTTATCATTTTTTTCAGACAGACGGATCAATCGCGCGTCGGGCTGCACAAACTTGATCCACGGCAGATAAACCGTTTTGCTTAATAACGCCAGCGGTGCCAGCGTCGCCTCTACGCGCGGCAGATGCACCATGGTGACTTCCGGGATATCCGGCGGGTTACCGAGAATAATATCCTCCGCATGCACATGCGGCCACGGCACCCAGCTTCGCCAGCCCGTTTCCTGTTTTTGCCGCTCCCACACCACGCCTAAATCACCACGAATGGCAAAAGGACGATTAAGTTCCGTAGACACTTTTTGGTTAATGGTCGGCTTAAGGCGATTCCAGTCAAAGGTCGCGATAATAATGATGGCAACTACAATGAGTAGCACCAGCGTCCCAAAGATAATGGCAAGTATTTTACTTGTTTTCGACATGCCCCACTCCGCTTTCTGATTACCTTACCTGTCCTAAAGATAGTTGAGGCTGGCAGAAAAGGGAGCGGCAGTTTCCTTAATTATGAAAGAGTAACCTGCTTAAACGTCTGCAGAATGCACGTCAGGGCTGACGGCTAAGCGCTTTGCTGAACCATCCACTCCGGCGAAAGTTGCATCACCACATCGTCAAGCGTGGCCATGGGCACCGGCCGTGAAAGGAAATATCCCTGGGCGGCAAAGGCGGGCGACTGCTGGACATCGTGCCACTCTTCCAGCGTCTCAACCCCTTCTACAATCACGCCCTGGCAATAGCGATTCATCAACTGGATTAGCAGGGTAAACAAGTTGCGGCCTTCTGGCGTTTTGCGCAACATAATAAACAGATCGCGCGCCACTTTGATGTAGTCGTAGCGTACTTCACTCAGCGCGGAAAAATTCGCCATCCCGGTGCCGAAGTCGTCCAGCCATAGCGGGCCAAATTCGCAGAACGAAGCGAAGGATGAGTCCACCGGCAGGCTAATGTGCTCAACCAGTTCCAGACGCAGCCAGGAAAGACTGTCTATTGTCGCCAGCAGCGTTTTGTCCTGGCGCATCGCGAGCAGCGTTGGCCCGTCCACGTTTACCGATGCCAGAATCTGATTGCGCTCAAAAAAAGCCTGTTTTTGCTGTAGCACAGCGAGCTGTGCTTTCACCACGTCCATACGCTGACGTACCGCAACCTCGGCAAAATAGCGGTCAGGGGCAATTCGCTGGCCGGGATTATCAGGATGGGTCACGATCGTCAGAATTTCGATCGCCATCAGGCGGCCGTCCGTTCTATAGATCGGCTGATAGGTCCAGGCAAGCTTACATTGCAGCCAATAGCGCCGCTCCTGAAGGCTTTCAATCTCTGCTTCAGGAATGTTCAGCCGCTGGATAACCTGCTTTAACTTCATCTCAGATGTCCTGTGCAAAGGGGATGATCTGTCGGTACTCGTCACAGAGTTATCGGCGCACGAATTGAGAACTTTATGTTCAACGGTGGGCAAATTGAAAATCTGCACGGCAAAAGTCGCCAATAACACGCGTTAGCTCAAAAAAATTATGGAACGTTGTTTTAATATGGTTGACCGAAAAATCTCCACAGAGCAGACTAAGCTCATTTCCCGCTTCAGGTCAGGTTAACTGTATGTCTAAGAAAATTGCCGTCATCGGCGAATGTATGATTGAGATGTCAGAGAAAGGTGCAGAAGTGAAGCGCGGCTTCGGCGGCGACACGCTTAACACCTCGGTCTATATAGCCCGTCAGGTCCCTGCCGCCGCGCTGAGCGTTGAGTATGTGACCGCGCTGGGTAACGATAACTTCAGCCAGCAGATGCTGGATGCCTGGCAGAGCGAAAATGTCGGCACGGGCCTGATCCAGCGGATGGCAAACCGCCTGCCGGGACTTTATTACATTGAAACCGACGACAGCGGCGAGCGGACGTTCTGGTACTGGCGTAATGAAGCGGCAGCCAAATTCTGGTTGGAAACGCCGGAAGCTGCTGCCATCTGTGAGAAGCTGGCAACGTTTGATTATCTTTATCTGAGCGGCATCAGCCTGGCCATTCTCAGCCCGTCCAGCCGCGAGAAATTGTTCTCCCTGCTGCGCGAATGCCGCGCCAACGGCGGTCAGGTGATCTTCGACAACAACTATCGGCCACGCCTGTGGGCAAGTCAGGAAGAAACGCAGCAGGTGTATCGTCAGATGCTGGAATGTACTGATATTGCCTTCCTGACGCTGGATGATGAAGACGCGCTGTGGGGCGAGCAACCGGTTGAAGAGGTGATTTCACGCACGCAGGCCGCGGGAGTAAAAGAAATCGTCATCAAACGCGGTGCAGAGTCGTGCCTGGTCGCGGTGGGCGATGAGCCAGTCGTTGAGGTCGCTGCGGTGAAACTGCCGAAAGAGAAGGTGATCGATACCACGGCTGCCGGAGACTCCTTCAGCGCAGGCTATCTGGCCGTGCGTCTGACCGGCGGTGATGCGGCTGAAGCGGCAAAACGCGGACACCTGACCGCCAGTACGGTGATCCAGTATCGCGGGGCGATTATTCCGCGCGAGGCCATGCCGCAGTAATATTAAACCTGATTGGCTAGTGTAGTGACGTTTTGCCGGGTGGTGGCTCCGCCTTACCCGGCCTACACATTATTGCATATCAACCAGTTGCACGACTCCCGTAGGCCCGTGCAGGCGAAGCGCCGCCGGGCATCATTCCACGGTATAACGGCCCCGCAAGGAGGCCGCCAGTAGAAAGACGAAACAGTTACTGCGCCGGTGGAATATCCGAGACTTCCGGATGCACATCTTCCTGCGCCGCAGACGCCGCGGCAGGTTCAGCCGGTAGCATGATATCGTTCCAGCTTGCCTGCAGCTCCTTCATGTCGTATTCCGGCTCGCCTTTCGGCTGTAGCAGCACCAGAGACATATCCTGAGAAAGCTGCTGGCGCAGATCCTGATTCAGCATTTCCAGCGTCAGGCTATCAAGAAAACTCTGCCGCAGCTTCTGGTACTGCTCCGGCGCGATATCTACCACCTGATTTTGCAGTGAACGCATTCGCTGGCTGATCAGGACGTCGGTATCGGTACGCGCATAGGTCGCAAACAGCTTTTGCAGCTCCAGCTTCTTCTGCGCCACCAGCGCGTTAAATTCCTCTTCCGTCAGTCCTTTTTCGCGCAGGGTTGCCAGTTCGCGAGCAACGGTAACCAGACTGGTGTTCAGCTTCTCGTTCGGAGAATCGATATTAATACCGCACTGCGCACGCTGGTAAAGTACGCGGCAGTCGAAGCCCATGCTGATATCTTTAGCGTTGCTTTTACTCAGGTTTTGCTGGACGTGCCAGTACAGCGCTTCACGCGCCAGGTCCGCACGCCAGTAGCGCTGTAGCGCAGCGGATTCGCGGATCGGCTGCCACGGGTTATCCCACATCACAGACAAACGATCCTGCGTCACGGTGTCGGTCATGAGGCTTACGGCGTTGCGCGGCAGCGGCGACAGCGTTGGCATCGGCGCAGGCGTTTCGCGCTTGCCTTTCAGTTCGCCAAAGGCTTTGTTGATTTGTTCCGAGACGCTACGGCTGTCAACATTGCCGACCACAATCAGCGTCATCGCATCCGGGGTATACCATTTCTGGTAGAACGATTTCACCTGTTCCGCATCCACCGGTTTTTTCAGCGGATCGGCCGGATCGTGACCCAGCATAGTCGATCCTTTCAGGCGGTAGCGCCACCAGCCTTCTTTGGTATCCATCGGCCAGGTCATTATTTTGTCTGTACTGTCAGGCGTTGCGCTGACGGTTTCAGGCGTAATGTTCAGCCTGCCAGCGCTGTCCGCCAGCCAGGTCAGCGCCTCTTTCAGCAAATCGTTGCGGTTATTCGGCAGGCTGAGGTTAAACATGGTGTGGTCGTAGGAGACGACGGCGGGCGGCAAAGGGCGATTAGGATCGGTCCCTTGCTGCCACAAGGATTGCGCCTGCACCGGCTGTAAGCTGCCGTGCTGTGAAAGCGCAATCTGAGGAATAAAGTGGCTAAAGCCAATTTGCTGCGTATTTTCTGTCAGTGAACCGGTGTTAATGAGCAGACGAATTTCAATACGATCGCTGGGGCGCTGCGGGGTGGATAGCACCTGCCACTGAAAACCATTCGCCAGCGTTCCCTGTCGCCAGGCCGGGTCAGGCTGGAGTGCTTCTGCCTGCACATAACCAGCCGCTGCAATCATCAGCAAACCACCGGCTAAGAGTCGAATTTTTGTGCCCTGCATGTAAACCCCTGATCAACATTCCTGGTAATAAAGACAAAGACCATCCTGCAATGAGGATTATTTTGAGTATGGAAAAGCCATTTCTAAGACCACGCAAAGCGGAAAATGTCGCGCTGGCTTCAGAAAATAATCACCAATTATGCTCAGGAGGCCGTAGCCCTTCAAGGGACTACGGCGATAAGGGGCGGAATTAAGAGGATATTTCGTGCGTTTTGCCGTCTGGCGCACGATTATTCAGGGTATCGGTAAGCTTTTTATGATCGAGTTCTTTCACGCGTTTGGCGACGACGATGGTGGCCACGCCGTTACCAATCAGGTTGGTCAGCGCACGCGCTTCCGACATAAAGCGGTCAATCCCGAGGATAAGCGCCAGCCCGGCAACCGGCAGATGACCTACCGCCGAAATGGTCGCCGCGAGGACAATAAACCCGCTACCGGTTACGCCCGCCGCCCCCTTCGAGGACAGCAGCAGCACCACCAGCAGCGTGATCTGGTGGAAAATATCCATATGGCTGTTGGTGGCCTGAGCGATAAACACCGCCGCCATCGTCAGATAGATCGACGTGCCATCGAGGTTAAACGAGTAGCCCGTCGGGATCACCAGCCCAACCACCGATTTACGGCAGCCCAGCCTTTCCATTTTATCCAGCATCCGCGGGAGTGCGGATTCGGAAGACGAGGTGCCCAGTACAATCAGCAACTCTTCGCGAATATAGCGGATGAACTTAAAAATGCTGAAGCCGGTCGCGCGGGCAATAGAGCCGAGCACCACCACCACAAACAAAATACAGGTGGCATAGAAGCACAGAATCAGTTGTCCGAGCTGCACCAGCGTACCGACACCGTATTTACCGATGGTAAACGCCATTGCCCCAAATGCGCCAATCGGCGCCAGGCGCATGATCATGTTGATGATGCCGAAAATGACCTGCGAGAAGCTCTCAATCACGTTAAAAATGAGCTGGCCTTTGCTGCCCAGACGGTGCAGGGCAAAGCCAAACAGCACGGCAAACATCAGCACTTGCAGGATATTACCGCTGGCAAAGGCACCAATCACGCTTCCCGGAATGATGTCCATCAGGAACGCCACAATACCCTGGTCTTTCGCCTGCTCGGCGTAAACCGCCACCGCCTGCGCGTCCAGCGTCGCCGGATCAACGTTCATGCCCGCGCCAGGCTGCACCACGTTAACGATAATCAGACCAATAATCAGCGCGATAGTACTGACGACTTCAAAGTAAAGCAGCGCAACGGCCCCGGTTCTGCCGACCGCTTTCATACTTTCCATACCGGCAATGCCCGTGACCACGGTACAGAAGATGACCGGCGCAATAACCATTTTAATGAGCTTTACAAACGCGTCGCCCAGCGGCTTCATTTGTGCGCCGATGTCAGGGTAGAAGTGGCCCAGTAAAATACCGATGGCGATGGCAGTCAGGACCTGAAAATAGAGGCTTTTAAACAGTGAGGTTTTCATTAGGATGTCCTTAAGATAAAACCACAGGCATTGTAGGGTTGGTTCCACCTGCGGTTTTAAAATAACACCCAAGAAACATTCCAGAAATGAACATGGTTCAAATTTGAAACATTTTTATCAAGAAATTAGAGCTGACTCGCACAAGCGCAATAAACTTACTCATCTTCCTTAACATGATGCGTTCTGAGCCAGGTTTGCTCGAACGCTTCCGGCGTCAGCGCACTGGCGAACAGGAATCCCTGAACATAATCCACCCCGGCGGCTTTCAGCCACTCATACTGCGCCTGCTCTTCCACACCTTCCGCCACAATGCTGAGATTAAGGCTTTGCGCCATCTGCACTATCGCCGACACCATGCTGGTGTCTTCCGGAATGCCGTCCACAAAAATTTTGTCGATTTTCAGCATGTCCACCGGCAGCGATTTCATATGCTGAAGCTGACGCAACCCGGCATAACCCATTCCAAAATCGTCCAGCGCAATACTCACGCCCGCGTTACGCAGCGGGCGCAGGATGGCAATGGCCGCCTGCGGATCGTCAATGCGGCGGCTTTCGGTCACTTCGAGGATCAGCGAACCCGGTTCAATGCGATAACGGTTAAGCAGTTCAAGCAGGTCCGGCACCATGTCGTGATGTAACAGCTGCAGGGCAGAAATATTTACCGACAGCGGCAGGCGCAGGTCTTTTGCCCGCCAGGCGGCAAGCTGGCGACACGCTTCTTCCAGTACCCAGTAGCCCACCGTGACCATCAGGCCACAGCATTCAATGGTGTCAATCAGATCGGAAGGTAGCTCCCACTGGCCGTTAGGCTGAAGCTGGCGTAATAGCACTTCGGCACTGCAGACCTTTCCGCTGCGGGTATCAATTTGCGGCTGTAGCCAGATAGCAAACTGTTGATTATCCAGCGCATTGAGGATATCGCTCTCTTCTGTCAGGCGGCGCTGCGCTTTTTCCATCTGTTCTGGATCGAAAAACTCAATCTGGTTTTTGCCTTTGCGCCGGGCGGTAAAGGCGGCAGAGAACGCCCGACGATAGAGCTGTTCGGCCGACAGGTCGCGATTAAACATGGCGATGCCAATGCTGGCGCTCGGGCGCAGCTGAATACCCTGCACCGGCAGCCGCTCGTTAATTGAAGTAAGTACTTGCTGACCTAACGTAATCGCGTGCCAGGGTTCTTTTACACCGTGCGCGATGACCGCAAAATCATAGCCGCTGACCTGGGTCAGAACCATTTTGGGCGACAGCACGGCTTTCAGCCGCTCGACCAGCGTCAACAGCAGCATTTCACGCTGGGTTTCCTGCAACACGCCCGCCGTATCCTGTAGCGTTTCACAGGCGATTACCATTAGCGCGGCGCCGCTGCTGCGCCCGGTGTTCTGTTCCAGCAGCGCCAGCAGGAAACTTTTATTTGGCAGCCCCGACACGGGAAACGCGGTGGAGTGGTTATTTAACTCGTCATAATGGCGTAACAGAGCCTGTTGGTTGCGGTTGTAGATGCGCGCCAGCATGCCGATTTCATCATCATGATGCAGCGTCGGCAGGCTAAGTTGATGGCCCGGCGCGTCATGAGGCGATGTCTCGTTAAGTTCGCGGGCGATCTGCCGCAGCGGACGCACCAGCAAGCGGCTGCTGCCCCAGGTGATCGCCACCGTCATGACCAGCACCAGAAGCAAGTAAGCAGTTACTAACGTTGAAATCGCACTCATGACAAAGCGGTACATGCGCCATGAGTCCGCCTGTAATACCAGATACGCCAGCGGCTGCGGATTGGCAGGCCGTTCCAGCGAGTAGATCGGCAATGAGATCTGGACCGGCAGTTCGAAAATACGCGTGATGGTCACCGGCACCGGTCTTTCGGTGATAAAGCTCATGCGCAGCGCCTGGAACTGATTCGGTAAAACCACGTCGGCCCGGCTGACAATCCCGGCTGGCTGGATGCGGCGCAGGATCGTCTCCGCCTCCGGAATATCACCTTTCAGAATAGAGGAGGAAAGCGGTTCGCGGACCGAGCGGGCAATGCTTTCAAGTTGAGATGCCGTGTCATAGCGACTCTGTTGCACAAAGTGAAAGAGTAAAATAAAGCAAAAAATAAACAGAAAAACCATGGCAACGACAGAAACCATCGCCATGTGTTTTATGGTTAGAGAACGGCTGACGCGCAAATTAACTCTCCACTAATACTGATCCAGAGCATCAGGTCAGGAAAGGTCTCCTGGCCGGGGGCGATTATACCCGATCGTAAGGCAATGAGAGAGAGAACGCGACGAATCCGCATTTACCGGTCAGTAAATGCGGAAGAATGCCACTTTTACAGGCAACTAATTGCCCTGGGCAGCCATCCAGACCAGCATTTTGAGACTGGCGGCGTAGTAATCGTCCTGGGCCGTGATCTGAGGTTCTGACTGACTCTCTCCCATCGTCAAATCGCGCACGGCCAGTAATCCTGCATTCATGTTATAAGGCGCACGCTCGCCGTTCACCACGTTAATCCAGGCTGGCGTTTGCTGACGCGGGAACTGCTTCCACCATTGCCGCCAGGGCTGAAGCAGCGGGCTTTGCGCATTTTGCCAGCGAATATAGAGCGGAATACGGATCGCATCGTAGCTGACGCGCGGCGGCCATTCTTGCGCCGGGCTCAGATTGCCGTCAGCAGAAAGCGCCACCCAGTCCGTTGGCAGTTGGGCCTCTCCCCATGCCATTTTACCGATCAGCGTCTGCCCGTCGCGCATTAGCTCCTGCCACACTTTAAGATAGCTGCGGCGGGCGAAATCCTGCCAGGCGGGGAAAATAAAGTAAGACGGATTCAGGTTAACCCGGGTATTGAGATTGAAGCCGTTTTGGCCCGGCAGCATGACACGGTAGCCGGCAAAGTCGATCACCGTATATTTGACGATGGCCTGAGTGATGGCGTCCGATGCTGCACCGTAGCTATTATCCTGCCAGCGTTGCTGCGCCTTCAATAAAGCCCAGGCAATTAACACGTCGCCGTCCGAAGCGTTGTTTTTATCGGCAATCGGATCGGGCGCAACCGGGTTATAGCGCCAGTAAAATAGCCCCGTCGCTTTATTTTTTAAATGACCGTTGGTCCATTGCCACAGTTTGTCGAAGGCTGGCCGGTCATTATTGGCGACCGCCATCAGCATGGCATAACCCTGCCCCTCGGTATGCGACACATTCCCGTTGCCGGTATCAACAATGCGACCATCCGGCATCAGGAAACGAGCTTTGTAGCTCTCCCAGGCCGTACCCGCCTGGACAACAGAGGTAAACAGCAGCGCGGTCATCACTACAGTGGCAGATAGCGTTCGCAAAACCATAATTTACTCATCGTTACGGATTAAAATAGCGGAACTGTACGTCGTCGACGGCAAAAAGCTGCTCCCGCTGAAACAGCAAATGCGCCTCTCCGCCCTGTCCCTGCAACCAGCGTGCGTAAAGTCCTTCCAGTATTGCACAAAAAGCATTACACCAGCGGACCTGTTGTTCTTCTTCACGGCCGATAGGCAGCGCCTGGTGGCGCACCACCAGCCCCAGCTCGTCGACGCTCACCGCCACCACGCCCCAGTTAAAAGTGGCCAACAGATGATTCATATTGCGTTCCAGGTCGCCCAGCGTCTCCGCTTCAGGAAGCGGAAACGCATCGGCCAGGGCTTCCCCCATCTGACGTAAAAATGGCTGGCTTTCGCGTTCACCCGCGTTGCGGATCATGCCGTCAACCATAATGGTCAGCAGATCAAACCAGCCCGGCGGCGTTTGTTGATGCTGGAAATAGGCCTTTAGCGCATTATTGTTATCCATTATTCATTCCCTAACATATAGCGGAACCAGAGCCCGGCGGTGCTTTCGTTGTAATCACCGAAGGTATCATAGCCAACCTGGCCGCCAATACTCATCTGTTTGTTTACTTTGTAATCAGCACCCGCGCGTACCGTGTAGCCGAGTCCGTTTTCCGAGGTGGCTTTATACTGTGCTTCTTTGGCAAAACCGCTGGCGACCGCCGTTTCAAGCTGCTGCTGCCAGCCGGACTGCGTCGGGAAGTAGTCGCTGCTGTCCTGAGAATAAGACTGATAACCTACTGAACCGCCGACTTTCAGGGTCCAGCTGTCATATTTCTGTGTTAAATCAACCGGCAGAGAAACGCTGACATAGTTTTGTGGACTGAAATAGCCGCCCTGGCCGAAAGTAAACTGGCTCAGGTTTTTCGAGTAGTCCATAAAGCTCATGCTCAGGCCGGTCTGTAGCTGGCTGTAATCATCGTGGAAAGGCCGCAGGTAAACGCCCGCATTGGCGTTGACGCTGGTGTTACTGGCGACGTTTTCACCGAGATAGCTATAGCCGCCACCGCCAATGTAAAAGCCTGCATCGCCATCGTCGTAGCTTAATTGCAGCGTACCGCCGTTTTTGGTTACCTGGCCCCAGCGCCTGCCGGAGTAGGAATCTTTGATGCCAACATAGGACAGCAGGCTGTCGGTCAGCGCACGCCGCTCACCGGTCAGGATCAATGACAGATAGTTAGTCAGCTTCGGCGACCATTTGACGCCGCCCACCAGGGTATTCAAATCCTGGCCCAGCGGCGTACTGCCGATATCAACGCGGTACCGATCGCCGCTCAGCGCCATGCTTAACTCTACGCCGTTAGCCTTCTGCGAATCGGTTGAAGAATCTCCCGCGTCATTGACATTGGGCTTGAGGTTAGAGGCCGCAAGATAGCTGGCTACCTGACCGGAATCGTAGTTACGCAGCCGCGCCAGATTCTCAATACCCGTGCTGGTGGTCGGATTCAGCGTAGCCGCATCAATGGTGCCCAGCGTACTCAAAAACTGAGCGCCCGGGTTGCTGGCAAAATAGGCCGTCTGCTGCGCTGCGGTCATCGCCGCAATCGCCTGCTGCTCGCTGGCGGCGGTAGCCGCGATATTAGAGACGGCATTCGCCAGCGGGTTCGATCCGTAACGCCGCCACGCATCGCCCGTGGCGCTACCGGCATTGAGGGTGATCGGCGTGGCGGTAAATTCAAAGCGCGACTCGCCGAACGGTGACGAAGACCAGGTCAGCGGCGCTTTAACTTCGGTCAGCTTGCTGGTGCCGGATTCACCATCGCGGCTGCGCACTTCAACACCGCCCTGCAACCAGGTGCCGGTTTTCTCTTCCAGTTGTTCCATCATGGAATCGATTTGCCGCAGCGTGCGGTTCTGCGCCGTTTCGACCGGCAGGTCAGTACGCTGACTGCCCGGCATGCCCGTCTCCGGTTCGCCGGTAGAGACCGCGCCCACCTGCCAGGGCAAGGTGCGCCCGTAGGTTGAGGCCGTCCGCGCCTGCGGCTGAAGCCGTGACGTGCCGACAAACGGGTTATCCGCCGCCAGCAGGCCGCCCACGCTGGGTGTCGCGGAGTTATTGGTGGTCTGCAAGCCCAGGACCCGGCCACGGGCACTACGCAGGTAAGTAAGTGCTCGCTGGTGGTTACCCTGCGCCTCTTCCACGCGCGACAGCAGGATCAGACGATCCGGCGTATTATCGTTACGCAAGCCGCGCGCCAGCTGTTCTGCACGGTCATTATTGCCTTCCGACAGCGCCACATCAATGGCTCCGGCCCGCGCCGCCTGGTCAGGCGTGTCGCGGGTGATCAGATAGTCGTAAACGACCCCCGCCTCTTTGTTCATTTTGCCGCTCTGATAAAGCCGTGCCATCGCGAACATTAAATCGGTATTCTGCGGATCCTGTTGCAGCGCGCGGATCAGCTTGTCGTAAGCCGCCGCATAGTTGCCCTGCTCACGCAGGCGATCCGCGTCGTTGACCACATAGCCATTTTGCAGACTGGCAAGCTGAGCCGGAGTACTTTCCGCTTGCAGGGTCGGGTTCGCCAGCAGCGCCTGCGCTTCACTGGTGAGGCCCGCCTGATTCAGGACCGTTACCTGATCCGCATAGTCGCCCGCGCCGCCGTGGACGCCAGAACTGATATTGTTACGCACCAGCGCGACGGCGGTGGTGATATCGCCGCTCTGCGCCAGCAACCGGGCCAGTTTACCGACATCAGCCGGATCTTTCGGCGGCTGCGACGAGAGCGCTTTCAGGGTATTCATCGCCGCCACGGCATTCCCCTGCGCGAGGTAATTCTGCGCCATGGCCATCTGCATGTTGTAATTCACCCGCTGGCGCAGATCGCGCATCTGCGTATTCTGACTGGAAGCCGGAATGCGGGAGAGCAGCGTTTGTGCCTGCTGCCAGGCGCCGTTTTCACTGGAAAAAAGCGCCGCTGCGTACAGCGCATTCGCGTTTGCGCCAGTGCGATAAGCAGGCGCCATCACGGCAGCCGCTTCATTCTCTGCGCCGGATTTTTGCAACAGCCGCGCCAGATCCAGACGCAGCCAGAAATCATCAGGATTACGCGCCACGCCCTGACGCAGAGTGGTTATTGCCTGCGGAATATTTCCACTGGCCGCCTGCTGCTGCGCCTGACGACGGATAGCATCACCCGGTACGCCAGTGACCACCCGCGGCTGAAGGCGGTTCTGTAGATTTTGCGGCAGCGTGCGCAGCACCGTTTGCGCTTCCGCCGTTTTGTTTTGATCGCGCAGGACGTAGTAGAGATTTTCCCGTGCCGCCGCGTTCTGCGGCTGATCGTTCAGCACCGCGCGCAGCGTCTGCTCGGCCTGGGCGTAATCTTTGTTCTGCCGCAGCAGGTCAGCACGGAATAATTTTCCTGCCGTACCGCGATCGCCGGTCTGCTGGGCCAGCGGCGCGGAAAGCGCCAGCGCCTGACTGATATTGCCCTGCTTATATGCCTGCTGCGCCTGGGCCAGCCTTCCGTAAAACTCGGCGTCATCGGCCTGATTTTTACGCTCGTCCGCCGCCTCGCCACCCTGACTGGCGGCCCGGTTAAGATACTGCGCCGCCGCCTGATAATCCCCGCTGCGCTGGGCAATGTAGCCCATGCCCGCCAGCGCGTCGGCATCCGCCGGGTTAGTTTGCAGAACCTGCTCAAATTCCTGCTTTGCCGCATCAACGTTACCGCTGTTCAGTGCGGTATAGCCTTCGCCTTTGGCAATGCCGCCGATACGCTCACGAAAATACTTCTGTACCTCGGTATCCTGCGGATGACGCTGAAGCCAGTTATCGTAATAACGCTGATCGCCCTGCTCTACGCCAAGCCACAGCAACGACTGACGCAGGCCGCTATCCGCCTCTTTATTACCGCTGGCTAACGGTTCGAGCATCTCCATTCCCTCGCGGCGCGTCTCTTCCCGCCAGGTCAGGGCTTTGCCCAGCGCCACGCGGATGGCATTATCCTGCGGGCGCTGCGCCACATAACGGCGCAACTCGCTGACCGCCTGAGGATAGAGCGCTTTGTCGCTTGCCATGGTCAGGTAATATTCTGCCGCAATGCCCTGCGGCGGCGTATCACCGCTGAACATGCTTTTCCACGTTGCCAGCGCGGCGGGAATATTGCCGCTACGGGCCTGCTGACGGGCGAGATTAAGCTGGCCCTGCGGCACGGCCGAAAGCTGCCTTGCGTTAGACAGCGCTTCAAGACCCGCATCATTGGGCGAAGCTTTTTCCAGCCGCGCACGCCACTGGGCCGAAGCCTGAGTATCCCCGCGCTGCTGGGTCCACAGCGCCATTAAATACAGCGCCTGCGGATTATTGGCATCCACCAGCAGCACTTTCCTGAGCGATTCCATCGCCAGTTCGTCGTGCGATTTCTCGTGCCAGTATTTAGCCTGTTCAAAGAGCGCATTGAGCGCCGCGTCATTCGCGGCGGCCAGCGCGTCACCCATCGTTCCCAGTGCCAGCACGCCGGTCAGGCACAGGGTGGATAAATGGCGTCCCGGATCATGTTTCATCATTGTGGTCGCTCCCTGAATAGAGACGTTTACGGGCATGCCGTCTGAACATGGCGGTTAATGCCACCCCCAGGATAGACGCGGCAATAAGTCCCACAATCGCCAGCAGCGCTGAATACTGGTTCGCATACCAGATAGCCATCATATAGCCCGGCATCTGTCCGCTCGGGAACTGGGTACTGACCCGGAAACTGCGAACGCCGTTTTCGTCGGTGATAATCGAGGTATCGCCGCGGATCCCTGCATTAATCCGCGATGAACTGAGGTCGTTGGGCAGCCTGGCAAGCTGATCGTCATTACTGCCCACGGCCGCGACCACCACTCGTTCGGGATTCCACGGCGAACGATAGCTAACAAACCCGCGCCACGCCTCGTTTGAGGAGAAATAACGGTCTGCGTCGATATTATCTGTAGACCAGTCGCCAAGCAGCCAGCGCTGTACCTTCTGCCAGGGAGTCGGTGGCCGAACGCCCAGCGTACTGTCGCCTGCAATGTACGGCGATTGCGACAGCAGCCCCTGAATAAACGCTTTCTGATCGAGGCCGCCTACCGCCAGCACATCGCGCTGGCGCAGATACTCAAGACTGGTACCGCCGCCGGGGATCCCCATTACTACGCGGTTATTGGCCAGCGCCATTCCGGTCGCATTACCGGAACGCGCGGCGAGATTCAGCAGCGTTGCCACCTGGGTCTCAGACGGCGTTTCCGGCAGCAGCATCACCGTCTGTGAATAGTCCGCCAGACGGGTAAACGGGAAGGATGCACCGACAAAATAGGAGAGGTTCGGCAGCATGGAAAAGTGCTGCGTATGGCTCAGGTCGATCCACGAATCCTCGTTGAGACGGCTTTTGATGTTGTTATTCAGCAGTACGCTACAGGGCGCGGTTTCCTTCGGCACCACGTTAAAGTAGAGAGAAAGCTGGTTGTCGCCGTAAATCAGATACGGCTCAAGCGGGATGGTCACCTTCTCCTGACGCGCATCGCCGCCCGCTTTACGCCACAGCATCTCAAGGAACCCCTGCTTGTTCATCGGCAGGTTACTCAGGAAGGTATTGTTCAGCGTGACGCTCAGGCGTGATTTCTCTTCATCAATCCAGGTTTCGGAAGGGAAGCGATAGCCGATATGCAGCGGGATAGTTTCACCGTCCCACAAATAGAGATCCGGCGCAGCGCGGAATGCCACCTGCAGCGGCGCGTGCCAGACGCCGGAAACCGTCGTGCTTTGATCTTTGCGGATCAGCTCCGACAGTTTGACCGGGCGGGAAGTCGGGATCCAGCGCGGAGCATCATACGGCTTACTGGTCGGGATCGCCTGCGCGTCAACTTCAGCACTCGCCGTCTGGCCAGGGAAATTGCCTTTCGCCAGCCGCCAGGCCGCCGCCCGCAGCGCCGCATCATCCTTACCCACCACCAGCAACAGTTTATAAACCGGATTGACCGGGTTATTGATGATTTTCAGCAGCGGCCCGTTAGTTTGCGGCAGCGTCAGTCCGCCGATTTGCTCACCGGGATGGCCGACGATAATGCCGTGCTGTTCAGGCAGGCGATTGCTCAGCGCGGTAAACGAAATGCCGCGATAGTCGGCCTGCATCCCCATCCACGATGAAATCAGTGCCGCCGCACTGACCGCATCCGGGGTCAGTTTCTCCGGGAAGCCAAAGGCCAGGTTAACTGGCGTCATCTGCTGGCTGTCAAAAAACGGCTTCGGAAAATGGCTGAGGTCGGCACCAATATCCAGTTGCTGTCCTTCAAGCTGAAAGCTTGAAGTGGGCAGGATCACCACCCGGTATTTATCGCTGATATCGCGCAGGCACTGCTGGGCATCGCCGTCGTTGATCCTGAAGCTCAGATTATTACTGGAAACCATCAGCGCCGCCGGGATATCCAGTTCAAAATGCGAGACGTTGTTTTCCGCCGCGCCCAGCGGCACGTTGCCCAGCGGCTGACCGTTGAGCTGAAGTTGCAGCGTCGCATTGCGGGCCGCCATTTCCGGGGAAACCTCGACGTCCAGCGCGAGCTGTGCGCTGGTGATCACCCGGTCACCTGGCAGGGTAAAATCGATCCCGCCCTGGAGTTGTCCGCCGGTAAGCGCAATACCCTGCAGGCTGCCCATTTGCGCAAAGGTCAGGCTGCTGTCTGCCGGAGGCATAAAACCGGAGGCGGTGGACGTAATGGGCGGCATGGCTGGCGGCGCATCGGCATCAGCGGCGTCAGGCGTCGGCTCCGGCGTCAGCATGGCGGGCGTGGTAGCCTCCTGCGTCGTGGACGGGTCTTCTGCTGCAGGCGCGGTGGTTTCGCTTGTTGCGGCATTATTATTCACAGGTGCCGCTGTCGCAGGGGCCACATCCGAGCCGGGTAAAGGGAAATTCAGCGGCGGCGTGGCCTGCTGGTCCGTCGCCGTCTCCTCTCCGTGGAGCACGGGCACAAACAATGTCCCTATAATCAGTGCCAGCGTCGTCAATCGCTTCATACGCGACTATCCTCCTTCGCCACCGCCGCAGCGGTAGCCCGATGACGCTGACGGCTGCGGCGCGATTTCCATGTCAGCCAGAACAGTTCAAATACGCAGCGCAGGATCGTCACAAACGAGCGGAAGGGATTATCCTGCTGGCGCGGCGGGTTGATCCAAGCATCGGCACGAGAAAGCACGACGCGGACCAGTTCACGGCGACGGGAGAGCGGAATATCTTCATCAAACATCACGCGGATAAAATGATTATCGACCGCCACCAGCTTCGCCGGAATGGCGATCGCCCCGGACTCAAGAATGAGTTCGATTTCTTCGATTTCATCGTGGGTATGACGGTCGTCAACAATGGAAATACGGCAGCCGCCCATGGAAAGATCCGCCGTCTGGCTGCGGGTCACGAAGCCGCTGGCATAGTGGATCAGCACCGGAATGGTCACCTCGATACGAATGGTTTTACGCGTCTGCCGCGTCTCACGGGCAACGGCAATGGCGGCCAGCAGGAAGATAAGGCTGTAAACGCCCCAGCCGATATTCAGCGCGATAACGCTGGGATCGGCGGTAAAGAAGTCATGGGCAAACGCACGTACGATCCCGGCAATCACCGCGACCGCCAGCAGGAAAGCAACCACCAGATGCGGTCTGACCACGCTGAAATCGAAGTAGCCGACGTCCAGCAATCCGCCTTTATCGGTCACGTTGAATTTGCCGCGTTTCGGGAAAATCATCGTCACCAGCGTCGGCAGGATCAGGTGAAATGCCAGCACGATATCGTAGATTTCGCCCCAGAAACTGTAGCGATAGCGGCCATTCATCCGCGATCCGACATAAATCGCAAGGAACAGGTGCGGTAGCGCATAGCCGAGGATCAGGCTGGCGGAAGAGTGGATAATATTCAGGTTAAACAGCAGGTAGGCCAGCGGCGCGGTGACAAACACCACGCGCGGAATGGCAAACTGATAGTAGAGCATGGCGCTCAGGTAGCACAGTCGCTGCTGGAAGGTCAGCCCGCGCCCGAACAGCGGGTTATCAAGACGGAAAATCTGCGTCATACCGCGCGCCCAGCGGGTACGCTGGATGACGTGGAGTACCAGACGCTCCGTGGCCAGCCCCGCCGCCAGCGGAATATCGACAAACGCCGATTTCCAGCCGCGACGCTGCATTTTCAACGCGGTATGCGCGTCTTCGGTGACCGTCTCAACGGCAAAACCGCCAATCTCTTCCAGCGCACTGCGGCGGATCACCGCACAGGAGCCGCAGAAAAACGTCGCGTTCCAGTTATCGTTCCCCTGCTGGATCGGGCCGTAAAACAGCATCCCTTCGTTGGGGATATTACGCCCGACCGACAGGTTACGTTCAAACGGGTCCGGCGAATAAAAGTAGTGTGGGGTTTGTACCAGCGCCAGCATCGGATCTTTCAGGAAGCCGCCAACGGTGGCCTGAAGGAAAATTCGCGTCGCCACGTGGTCGCAGTCAAATACGCAAATCAGCTCGCCCTGGGTGATTTTCATCGCGTGGTTCAGGTTGCCCGCTTTGGCGTGGTTATGCTCGGTACGGGTGATATACCCGACGCCCACGTCCTGGGCGAAAACGGCAAATTCCCGACGACTGCCGTCATCGAGAAGATAGATTTTTATTTTATCTCTCGGATAATCAATACATTGCGCCGCCAGCACCGTGTCACGCACCACTTCCAGCGGCTCGTTATAGGTCGGTATATAAACATCCACCGTCGGCCATAGCGACATATCGTCCGGCAAAGGAACAATTTCGCGTTTTAACGGCCAGACGGTTTGCAGATAATTCAGCAGCAGCATGACCCAGATATAAACTTCCGCCAAAAATAACCCCATCCCGAGAATGGCTTCAATCTCGGAATTAAAATGCAGGGTTTGCGTCAGGCGAAAATACATATAGCGGGTGGACATCAGTAACGACATCACCACCATAATCACCGAAATACTGCGGCGCTTACTGAATCCCATTAAAAACAGAATGCCAATACTGAGCAATCCAAAAATATACTGCTTCTGGCTGTCCATTGGCGTCACGATCACCAACAAGGCAACCGGCGCTAACGCCAGCACCAGCATATAAAACAGGAACTTTTTCATATGTCGTCCTGAATAAATTAAAGCCCGGATTTGCGCGACACGTTATGTACCGTGCCATCACCAACGTTGATCCCTAATTTGGCAACGATTTTTCTGGCAATGATTTCGATATCAAATGCCGCCGCTGAGGAAGGGCTGAAGTCAAAAATCGACTTTTGCGAGGCGTTGGCTTCGCAGACGCTTTCATCGCGATGAATAATCCCCAGCAGCCGATCGCCCAGACGCTCTTCCAGGAAAGCAGTGACGTCACGGCTAATCTGGCGGCGGGTATCGCTTTGGTTAATAACGAAAAAATGGCCGTGATTATGGTTCAGCTCGTTGCCGGTTAAGCGCTGATTTTCAATATGCGGCAGCAGAGACATCGAAGCCGTATCGGCCAGCAGGGTGACCAGATGCAGGTCGGCGAAAGGCGTAATGGCTTTTAGCGCCGCTGACGGGCCGGGAGGAAAGTCGGCGACAATCACCAGTCCCGGATAATTCAGCAGCGTGCCCAGACCGCGCGCCAGAAAATGTTCGTCGCTGGCCAGATTTTTTTCAAAGGTCAGCCGCTGCTCTTCGGTCACATCGCCATAGGGGAGCACAAAAATATTGCCTCCGGCGGTCAGCACATCCTGGCCCCAGTCGTAAGATTCTGCGGACTTCGCCACGTAGCCACGATCGTCAGATAGCGGAACGCCAAAATGCAGGCGCAATGCGTTCTGCATATCAAAATCAATGGCCAGTACCTTGCTACCCGAGCGCGCCAGCGCATAGGTCAGGTTCGCCGCAAGGGTTGTTTTCCCTACGCCCCCTTTGGGTGAACACACACAGATCAACGGCATGAAGCAATCCTTTCTAACAGTGATTTGAGAGGCAACGCCTTCTCTTCATTGGTTTTCTCGTCCGTAGCAGGTGGCTCGGCGGTTTTCGGCGCAAACAGACGGGAATAATTCACCGACTCAGGCGATGGCGGGACCACGCGCGATCGGACAACGGGTGGTGCCATTGGCGGCTCAGGGTGCGGATGGGCCACGGGCACGTCAGGCCGGGCGACCGGCTGCGAGCGATCGACGGACGATAACGGGCTGGAAAAAGGCGGCGCTGAAGGCGGCGGGCTGGTGAAAGTTTTCGCAATGGAAACCGACGGTGCCGGGGCATTGACCTGCAGCGGCGCAGGCGCCACCGTAGCTTCCGGCTGAGCGGGCGAGGCTGGCTGTAGAGCCATGCTTTGCATTAGCGGCGGCAGATTATGAGGCTGAGGTACAGACCGTTCAGGTGTCGCAGCCTGAACCGATGAGGACTGCGGCGTACTAAAAATATGTGCCGCCACGGTTTTCGGCACCGGTGACGAGACGTGTCCGCCCATCGCCAGTCCGGGTTCTTGCCGGGTCGGCGACAACTGGTTAATGAGCGCCCAGTCCCCCCGCTCCTCGGCAGATGACTGCGCAGACAAGTCTTTATAATTCTCTAATTGCGAGCGGGTTTTATCCTTAAACCGCTGCAAATCATCATAATGGTTCATCGCTAACACCATGACTTAAAAACATTAATTGTTTCCCGCTTCTCTTATGACGCATCCATTCATCTACAGCATAGATTACTTTGCTGCTTTAGGAATACTTCGCACGCTAAAAGTCTTACTGATAATATAATTAATAAGTGCAATCATTTTTTAGATATCAGTACGTTAATGAAGTGCACCATTACATATTAGCCGTAGCGCTGGCAAATTTCTCCCATAAAAACGGGCGTTATATCTAATAGATAATGCGTATTTTTATAAGCGCAGTCATGAGAATTTGCTTAGTCAGCTATGAATAATGGCTGGCTAAGCAAAAAGCGTTATCGGCACTGGGCGTAATCTGATTAAGCCGGAATGCCCGCTTTGCCGGGTGCCGCTACGCTTACCCGGCCTACAAATTCTTTGTTATCAATTACCTGAAGATAATATTAACGACCAGGCGCAATACCGTAGGCCCGTGCAAGCGAAGCGCCGCCGGGCAAAGTGGCACAGCTTTGAGTTGGGGTGGTTGTCTTGCCGGGTGGAGCTGCGCTTATTCGGTCTACAAAAGCATCAATACAATAGGTTATTCGTAACCCGTAGGCCTGTGCAAGCGTAGCGCCGCCAGGCATCATTCCACGGTATAACGTTTGTCAGCAATCAGAGACCAGCATTGCGCTGGTCTCTGATTAACATTACACCCCTGGTTTCTCGCCGTTCACATCCTGATCGACGGCAAAGCAGGCCACCAGCTGACCGCCGTACTCTTTAAGCTGCGGTTGTAACTGGGTGCAGGGGCCGAAGCGGCGGCGACAGCGGGCGTTAAAGGCACAGCCCGGCGGCGGATTCAGCGGGCTTGGCAGCTCGCCGGTCAGCTTGATGCGCTCGCGGCGATCGTCCGGGTTCAGGCGAGGCGTGGCGGAGAGCAGCGCCTGGGTGTACGGATGCAGCGGATTAGAGAAAATCTGATCTTTGGTTCCCTTCTCCACGCAGCGGCCCAGATACATCACCATCACCTCATCCGCAATGTGTTCGACCACCGACAGATCGTGCGAGATAAAGACGTAGGAGAGCCCTAAATCCTGCTGCAAATCCATCATCAGGTTCAACACCTGCGCGCGCACCGAGACGTCCAGCGCGGAGACCGGTTCATCGGCAATCACCACGTCCGGGTCGAGCATCAGACCGCGGGCGATAGCAATACGCTGACGCTGACCGCCGGAGAACATATGCGGATAGCGATCGTAATGCTCGGTTTTCAGCCCCACTTTCGCCATCATCGCCAGCGCTTTTTCACGGCGTTCGGCTTTGCTCAGTTCACTGTTAATCAGCAGCGGTTCTTCCAGGATCTGCCCGACTTTTTTACGCGGATTTAGCGAACCATAAGGGTTCTGGAAGACAATCTGGATTTTCTGCCGACGCAGCTTTTGCGCCTGCGGATCGTGCTTGAGCAAATCCTGGCCCTGAAAATAGAGTTCGCCGCCGGTCGGCGTTTCAATCATCGTCAGCAGACGGCCAAGCGTGGACTTCCCGCAGCCGGATTCCCCGACCACCGCCAGCGTTTTACCGCGCTCCAGGTTAAATGACACGCCATCCAGCGCTTTCACCAGGCGTTCCGGCGCAAAGAGCCCCTTCTTCACCGGATAGTGTTTTTTCAGGTCGATAGCCTGCAACAGCGGCTGTTGCAGGGTGGCCTCTTGCGTACTCATAGTGTGGGCCTCCCGGCATCATCGAGTGGGTAGTGACATTTAGACTGACGACCGTTATCGACGGTATTCAGCGCGGGTTCTTCTGCGCGGCAGCGATCGGTCGCATACGGGCAGCGCGGGTTCAGCAGGCAGCCGTTGGGACGATCGTATTTTCCCGGCACCACGCCCGGCAGCGACGCCAGACGCGCTTTATCCTGAGCGAACTCCGGCAGCGCGCGCAGCAGGGCCTGGGTATACGGATGGCGCGGCGCGCGGAAAATCTCCGTTGCTGCGCCGGTCTCTACCACCTGGCCTGCGTACATCACGATAATTTTATGCGCGGCTTCCGCGACCAGCGCCAGATCGTGCGTAATCAGGATCAGCGCCATGTTCTCTTTCTGCTGAAGCTCCAGCAGCAGTTCAATAATCTGCGCCTGAATGGTGACGTCCAGCGCCGTTGTCGGCTCGTCCGCAATCAGCAGTTTTGGCCGACAGGCGATCGCCATCGCGATCATTACGCGCTGGCTCATCCCGCCGGAAAGCTGGTGCGGATAAACGTCAAGGCGCGAGGCCGGGTCGGGAATGCCCACCAGGTTCAGCAGATCGATAGCCCGTTGACGCCGGGTTTTCTTATTCCCCCCCTGATGCACCTTAATCGCTTCCATAATCTGAAAACCGACGGTGTAGCACGGGTTGAGGCTGGTCATCGGATCCTGGAAAATCATCGCCACTTCAGAACCGACCAGGCTGCGGCGCGCTTTCTCAGAAATACGCTTCAGATCCTGGCCGTTGAATTCCAGATTTTCCGCCATCACCCGGCCGGGATAATCAATCAGTCCCATGATCGCCAGCGAACTGACCGATTTACCGGAGCCAGATTCACCAACGATGCCGACCACTTCACCCTGATTCACGCTATAACTAACGCGATCCACGGCGCGGAATGGCGCATCTTCGTCACCGAAGTGCACCGATAATTTATCTACATTTAATAACGCCATCTCGAACCTCTTACTGCTTCAGTTTGGGATCGAGCGCGTCACGCAGACCGTCACCCATCAGGTTAAATGCCAGCACCGTCAGCAGGATCGCCAGACCGGGGAAGGTCACGACCCACCAGGCACTTTGTGCGAACTGCAACACGTCGGAGAGCATGGTGCCCCACTCCGGTGTCGGCGGTTGCGCACCCATGCCAAGGAAGCCAAGGGCGGCCATATCGAGAATGGCGTTAGAGAAGCCGAGCGACGCCTGAACGATCAGCGGCGCAAGACAGTTAGGAAGAATGTTGACGAACATCTGGCGCAGCGCGCCTGCGCCCGCCACGCGCGAGGCGGTGACGTAATCGCGGTTCACCTCAACCAGGACAGCGGCACGCGTCAGACGAACGTAGTGTGGCAGCGCCACGAAGGTCAGCGCCAGCGAGGCGTTGACAATCGACGGCCCGAAGATGGCCACCAGCACCAGCGCTAGCAGCAGACTCGGCAGCGCCAGCATGATATCGACGATACGCATGATGATGTTGTCGATAAGGCCGCCGAAGTAGCCCGCCACCAGACCCAGCACCACGCCCATGATCAGCGACAGCACCACCACCAGACAGCCGACCAGCAGCGACAGGCGCGCGCCGTACATCAGGCGCGAGAGCGTATCGCGGCCCACATCATCGGTGCCGAGGATATGCGTCCAGCTTCCGCCATCCTGCCATACCGGCGGGGCTAACAGCGCTTCGCGGAACTGATCCGCCGGATTATGCGGCGCAACAAAGTTGGCGAAAATGGCAATCAGTACCACGATCACCACGTAAGCCAGGCCGACAACCGCGCCTTTATTGCGCTTGAAGTAGTGCCAGAACTCCTGGAGCGGCGTCATCGGTACAGGTGCAGCGATAACTTTATTTTCAGTAACTTGTGACATGACGGCCCCTTACTTCTTATGACGAATACGCGGGTTCACCACGCCGTACAGCAAATCGACCAGCAGGTTGACGAGAATAATCATCGTCGCCACCAGCAGTACACCGCCCTGCACCACCGGATAGTCGC
Source organism: Superficieibacter sp. HKU1 (assembly GCF_029319185.1). Classification (NCBI taxonomy): domain Bacteria; kingdom Pseudomonadati; phylum Pseudomonadota; class Gammaproteobacteria; order Enterobacterales; family Enterobacteriaceae; genus Superficieibacter; species Superficieibacter sp. HKU1. The sequence goes on along the minus strand of NZ_CP119754.1, from coordinate 266,926 downwards.
GGCGTTGCAGAGCATCGATCAGCCAGCGTCCCAGGCCCGGCCAGGAGAAGATAGTCTCTGTCAGGATCGCCCCTGCCAGCATTGTCCCCACCTGCAAACCAATGACCGTCACCACCGGCAGCATGGCGTTACGCAGGGCGTGAACGATGATGACGCGCATCCGCGTTAAGCCTTTGGCGCGCGCGGTACGGATATAGTCCTCGCCCAGCACTTCCAGCATGGCGGAGCGCGTCATACGCACGATCACCGCCAGCGGAATGGTGCCGAGCACCATCGCGGGCAGGATCATGTGCGCCAGCGCATCAATGAAGTTGCCCTCTTCGCCCCAGATGGCCGTGTCGATCAGCATAAAGCCGGTTAGCGGGTTAGAGTCGTCGAGGAACACCATATCGCTGACCCGTCCGGAAACCGGCGTCAGGTTAAGCTGTACCGAAACCAGCATGATCAGCATCATGCCCCACCAGAAAATCGGCATGGAGTAGCCCGTCAGCGCCAGGCCGACAGCGGTATGGTCGAAAATAGAGCCACGCTTAACGGCGGCCAGCACGCCCACGGGAATACCGACGGCGACAGCGAAAATCATTGCGCAGACGCCGAGTTCCAGCGTCGCTTTAAAGCGCGGCACGAACTCTTCCCACACCGTGAGACGGCTTTTCAGCGAGATGCCCAAATCACCGTGCATCACGCCCCAAATATAGTTGAGATACTGCTGCCACAGCGGCTTATTGAGGCCGAGTTCAGCCAGCAGCTGCGCATGGCGCTCAGGGGAAATACCACGCTCACCTGCCATGATCATCACCGGATCGCCGGGGATCATATGGACAAAGGCAAAGGTGAGAAGGGTAATACCGATAAACGTCGGGATCACAAGTCCCAGACGTCGGAGGATGAACTGCAACATAACCCGGATTCTCTGTAATGACGTCTCACCTGGAGATCAGACGTCTGTATTGCTCACAAATCTCATTCCCCTTTACGGGAATAAAGCACTGCTGCCGGGTGGCGCTACGCTTACCCGGCCTACCTTCGTAGGTCCGTGCAAACGCAGCGCCGCCCCTTTGACATTTTAATTATTCGACAGACACGTTCTCGAAGTGGTGTTTACCCAGCGGATCAACAACATAGCCTTTAACTTCTTTACGCACCGGCTCATACACGGTGGAGTGAGCAACGATCAGCGCCGGAGCCTGCTCGTTCATCACCACCTGAGCCTGTTTGTAAAGCTCGATACGCTTGTTGTGATCTTCGGTCGCGCGCGCCGGTTGGATCAGGTCTTCAAACGGCTTGTAGCACCATTTAGAGTAGTTCGACCCCTGCTTCGCCGCATCGCAGCTGAACAGCGTGGCGAAGAAGTTATCCGGATCCCCGTTGTCGCCGGTCCAGCCCATCATCACGGTCTGATGCTCGCCAGACTTCGCACGTTTCAGGTACTCGCCCCACTCATAAGTGACGATCTTCGCCTGCACGCCGACTTTCGCCCAGTCAGCCTGAATCATCTCTGCCATACGGCGAGCGTTCGGGTTGTATGGACGCTGTACCGGCATTGCCCACAGATCGATGCTAAAGCCTTTTTCCATACCCGCTTCTTTCAGCAGCGCTTTGGCTTTCTCCGGATCGTAGGTGTAATCCTTAACGTCGTCGTTATAGCTCCACATGGTCGGCGGGATCAGGTTTTTCGCCGCCACGCCTGCGCCCTGGTAAACCGCTTTGATGATCGCTTCTTTGTTAACCGCATAGTTCAGCGCCTGACGCACTTTCACGTTATCCAGCGGTTTTTTCTCAACGTTGTAGGAGAGATAGCCAACGTTCAGGCCCGCCTGCTCCATCAGGTTGATGTTTTTATCCTGCTTCATACGCGCGATGTCAGCCGGGTTCGGATACGGCATCACCTGGCATTCATTTTTCTGCAGCTTAGCGTAACGCACGGAGGCGTCAGGCGTGATGGAGAAGACCAGACGGTCGATCTGCGGCTTGGTGCCCCAGAAGCCCGGGAAGGCTTTATACAGAATGCGCGAGTCTTTCTGATACTGCTGGAGCTGGAACGGACCAGTACCAATCGGGTTCAGGTCAACTTTATCCGGCGTACCGGCTTTCAGCATGTTGTCCGCGTACTCTTTAGACAGAATAGACGCGAAGTCCATCGCCAGATCCGCCAGGAACGGCGCTTCCGGACGGGTAAGCACAAACTGAACCGTATTATCATCGACTTTTTTGATTTCGCTAATCAGCTCCGGCAGGCCCATGCCTTCGAAGTATTCATAGCTGCCGCCGGAGATTTTGTGGTACGGGTTGCTTTCGTTTTTCTGACGATCAAACGAGAATACAACGTCATCAGCATTGAACTCACGCGTTGGTTTGAAATCTTTGTTGTCCTGCCACTTCACGCCTTTGCGCAGATGGAAGGTATAGGTTTTACCGTCTTCGCTGACTTCCCATTTCTCAGCCAGACCTGGGATCACTTCAGTAGTGCCGATTTTGAATTCCACCAGACGGTTATAAATCGGTACAGAGCTGGCATCGTAGGTGGTACCAGAGGTGAAAAGCTGCGGGTTAAAGCCCTCAGGAGAACCTTCTGAGCAATACACCAGCGTTTTCGCCTGAACGCTTGCTGCGACAGTCATAGCCACCAGGCTCAAACCAAGCTTCAGCATCCCTGACTTCTTCAAGGAAATACTCATTCTTCTGCTCCAATGTGATGGGTGTTGTGTTTACCCCGGCAACGGGGCCATACCGCCAGCCTTTATTTATAATTTCACCGGTCTGGTCAGTAGCAATGAGGGTGGGAGAATCCGTGCAATCGATTGACTGAGTAGCAGTACAGATCGTCCGTGAAATGCCCCTCATGGCCTACAATCTGTCAACAGAATGTCAAAACGTCAATACAGGTAACCGGGATTTACATCAGGGATGAGAATTAACAAACAAAGATTAAAAAAAGTTCAAGCCACCATTTCCAGCAGGGAAAATTATGCTAAGGCCTCTGATGCAGAGGATTATGCTGGTTATTTCCTGTAACGCAGATGTTAAATTTCAAACATATTAAGAAAAATTTCTTGCAAAATGGTGAATATATGAGCGATTAATACCGCGAACGTTAAAACGCACAGCGGAAAATGCTGGCATTATCCATAAGTAACGCGAAAAAAGGTTGATACATATATAAAAAAATACAATGGATTATGTCACAAAATCGAGAGGCGGCAGTGGGAGTGGCGGGAGAATTGTGATAACCATGAGGATTAATTGCAGCAAGATTGTTAACAGCAGGTTTAGCACTCCAGACAGAATAATATGTTACCGCTGATCACAGAGTTTGCCCGAGTCGAACCTCCTGCTCCAAAGGCCTTCATCCGCTTCAGATGCAAAAAAGCCTGCTCAAGAGCAGGCTTTTCAAATTTGGTCGGTGATAGAGGATTCGAACCTCCGACCCCTTCGTCCCGAACGAAGTGCGCTACCAGGCTGCGCCAATCACCGAATGCGGGGCGCATCTTACTGCGCGGCCAGATGTCCGTCAATCCCTTAGCTAAAAAAAGCCAGCCGATCGGCGAGAAACTCGCCGGACCGCTTATTTCTTAGCTGTTGCGGGTAAACGGCACCAGTTATTGTTCTCATTAATCCCGCCATCCGGCGAGGTATACCCCAGGCAGCCCATGATGGTGTCGAACAATTCGATATGATGACGCGGCACTTTCATCTGCGCCTGGGCCTTCATCTTCGCCATTGCCTGCGCATGATCCGGGTTCTCCAGATACTTATCGGACATCCAGACCATCATCGGCACGCGGAACTGCTCTGGCGGAGCCATATTGCGCGGGGTGCCGTGCAAATGCTCTTTCTCATTGATCGACTCGCCGTGATCGGCAGCATAGAAAACAATCGCCTTCTTATCCCGGACCTGGTCGATCACTTTGCTGATAAAGTAATCCACATAGCTGACCGAGTTATCAAAGGAATTGATCATCTGCGCTTTGGTACAGCCGCCGTCAACGCCCATACACTCCGGCGTCCACTGCGCGAAGCTGCGCGGGTAGCGCTGGGTATAGTTAAAGTGCGAACCTTTGGTATGCAGAATAATCAGGTGTTTACCTTCGGTATTGTCCTGCAACGAGCGCTGCATCTCATCGACCAGCAGCATGTCATCTACCGGTTTACCGCGATTACGCGGCTCGGCACCGATTTGCTCACGATAGGAAATATTGTCCGCCATCGTGTTGCTGTAGAACCACATTTCACTCTGCATCGCATAGAGGTCGGAACTGAAGCCTAACTGCTTGAGTACCGCAAAAACGTTCTGCTCTTTCAGCGTCCGCTGTGGGTTAGTGTCTGCACCACCTTCTCGCACAAACATGCAGCGCAGGGAGAGTTTGGTGGCGGTATCACACGAGTAACCGCGAAACGCTGCCAGATTTTTCTCCTGAGATAATCGCGGAGTGGTATTACGCTCATAGCCAAAAAGACCCATATGATCCCAGCGGGTCGTTTCACCAATGATGAATACCACGTAAGTATCATCCAGATCTTTCGGCGCTTCCCAGGTGAATTTCTTCGCCGGGTTCATCAGCGATTTATTATCCGAAGATTCATCCACCTGCGCCCAGGCATACAGCCCCAGCGCGGAGAGCCAGTTTGATGGCAGATAAGAGTTTGCCACTACGCCACCGTAGCTGGGTAAATCAATCCCCGTCTGGTGCTCAACTTTCTTCTGCTGAATATCCAGCAGGCGAATAGGTCCCCAGACCAGCAATCCGGCGACGACAACCGCCGCGACACTGCCTATGCGCTGGCCCGGCGTGCGTAGCTGGCGCATCAGCGTGTAGGGGCTGCGATTACTCCAGATGAAAATTAACGGCACGATGCTCACAAAGAACATCCATAGCAGGAAATGTAGCCCCACGACTTCTTTCGAGAGATCGATGTCGGTAGTCATCACCGAAGCAATAATGCCGTAACCAATGACGACATTAAGGAAGGTCATATAGTAGCTGGCCCCGGCCGAGCAGAGCACCAGCAGCGTGACGAGAATGCGCCAGACGCGGCGACCGAGTAGTGACAGGATACGTAGCAGGAAGAAGGTCACCAGCACAGTAGCAGCCAGCTCAACAACCGCAGCGAATCCTTTCCAGATGGTAAAATTCTGCGCGTAACTGTCAAACCGACGGACAAAAACCGCGCAATTCATAAACAGGCCGATATAGATGGCCAGCAGGAGGCTCAGCGTTTGCTGAGACATCACTTTAATATATTTCATGCAAACAACCCTGGGAAAAGGGACTTATAAATCAGCCGGCACCCGCGTGCAGGCTAAACAAAGCGCGAATCTCTGTTATTAGACATGGCTAAGCGCGGCTAAGTAGACCACAGGGAAATGGAAAAGTGTCCAGGAGAAATGTGATCTGACCAATTATTTACAAAAATTGTTGGTCAGATCAGGAAGATAGGTTAGCAGGCTAAGTAAGTGATTCTATTAATACCATCAATATGTGGCATGGGCTTCATGGTACATTTCGCGCTGCGGCTGACGAATCGTCGTTGAAAGCGCCAGCGACAGGATCAGCAGGGCAAAGATGACGCAGAAGGTGACATAAAAGCCGCCGAACAGCGAGGCAATAATCGACCCGCAGATACTGCCGATCCCGAAGCCTAAGTAAATCACCCCATAGTTTTTCGCCAGGTTGTTCAGGCCGAAGAATTCGCTGACCAGCGACGGGAAAACGGTGATAGTACCGCCGAAGTTAAAGGCTACGCAGGCAATGGCAGCGAAGAACGTCGCTTCATTCAACGGCGCAAACAGCAGCGCGGCCATACCAACCAGGGAAATCACCTGACCTATCGTGATCACGCGAATGCGGGCGATTTTATCGGACAGAATACCCAGCACTAAACGACCGCTCAGGTTGGCGATAGAAATTACCGTTACGGCATTAGCCGCAGTGGCGGCGTCCAGACGTACCATGCCCTGCGCGATATCTTTCGCTACACCAATGACATACAGGCCGCTCATGCAGGCGGTAAGGAACATTACGGCCAGCATCCAGTATTGCGGTTTACGCATGGATTGCGCGAGGGTGAAGTCATTCTCTACCGCGCCATTAACGGCTTTCACACTCTGCTGAGGCGCATCTTTCATCAGGGTAGAACCGGCGACAATCATTACCAGTACGATGGCACCCCAAATCATGAAGGTTTTTTCGAGCCCGACCGTTTCAAGAAGATGGCTGTCGATAAATTTGAAGCCAAGGCTACCCAGACCATAGGAGCCAATGGCCAGCGCGGAGATCACCCCTTTACGCTCCGGGAACCATTTCACGCAGTTGGAGAGCGTCAGCAGGTAGCCAGCACCATCCGCCAGACCCACCAGCAGACCCGCGCTGATCCACAGCATCAGCAGGTTGCTGGAATGCGCGGTCAGGAAGAAACCGACGCCGAGCATGATCCCGGAGGCCATGGTGACGCGTTTCACGCCAAAACGCTCCTGAAGCTTACCGGCAACCGATGATGAGAGTGCCAGACCAAGACTTAACAGGCCAAACGAAAATGCGACCTGGCTTACCGGCTCATCCAGCTTGCTGGAGAGCGCGCCGTTAAACAGGCTCCAGGTGTAGACCGATCCCAGCGCAAACTGGGTAATAATAGTGCCGAATAGCGTTAGCCAGCGGGTACGATTGTAGGTTGATGTGTTCATGGCAAGCGTCCAGGTCATCAAAATTGAAGGATTTCACTGCCATCAACGATAACGAAATCCTTTCAATACCTGGGGGAAAACGGCATGAAGTGCCGCAGGGACGGAATGAACTGCATGGAATGCAGAATGAATGGCATTGCATGCAGGTTATGCGGGGTGAAAGGTTGGTGATGTTGGGCAGGCCAGGATCCGGCATCGCAGCCATACATGCCCGGTGGCGCTGCGCTTACCGGGCCTACGCGTTGGGCAAAAGGCTATTCCGGGGGCGGTGCCGGAGGGGAGGTTTTGGACGAACGTTTATTCCGGGGATAAGGCGGAGGCGTTTTTTTAGGCCGGGCAAACGCAGTGCCGCCCGGCAGGTTTAGCCAAAGTCGCCGCGTCAGAACCGCGCGCTCACCCCCATCGTATACAAATAATTCGCGCCTACATTGGTGTTTTCCGCCTGAGAAAGCGCTGCATAGGCCGCCAGATGCTGATTCAGCAGCATATCCGCCCCCACGGTGACATCCAGCCAGTTGCCCTCCTGATCAAACGCGCTCATACGATTAAGACCAGACTGCGATTTCCACAGGTTGTCGCCAAACTGCTGGTTATAGCTAATTTGCGCCCAGGGACGCAGATCGCCAAAGCGCGAGTCCACGCGCCAGCCGAGTGAACTGACGCTGGCATGCCACAACGGGTCGAGCCCCTGATTCACCACGCTGTCGCCGAACTCGTTATAGATGGAAGAGGAAGAGCCATCATAATGCCACGCGGCAACAGGCCCGGTAGTGACATTTTCGCGCAGGGCAATATTCCAGCCAAGACTCATTGAGCTGGTCGCATCCAGCGGCGTGCTGTCCGGCAAATTTACCGCCAGACCGGGTACATTTTGCGCCGAGCTGATCCGCTCAGCGAGGATGTCATTGTAATTAGGTTGGTGATCGTTATCCCATGTATAACGTTCAGTCGTATTACTTTGCTGGTCATCAACGATATATTCCTGTTGCCAGGCGTTTGCTGTGTCCATCCAGAGCAGACATACAGACATAGCTGCCAGGAATATCGTGTCCCGGCCACCACTGCGCTTTTTTATTATCATCAAAGCGACTCCTGGAAAGAGCCGAATTCGGCGATTTTTTGATTATGTTTGCGGGAAAAAGGACTCCATGTCATTCGAGTTGAACGAACGCGACCACAGATCTGCAACTTGAAGGATGATGGGCTTAACCCTGTATTAAATATTGTCTTTTTAACAGACACGTCAAGCCCGCTGGCTGATATATTTTTGTAAAAAATGCGAAGGGAGAAGACCATGCAACGTTGCGGTTGGGTAAGTCAGGATCCGCTTTACATCGCCTATCACGATAGTGAATGGGGCATACCGCAAACCGACGGTAAAAAACTGTTTGAAATGATCTGTCTGGAAGGACAACAGGCCGGTCTGTCATGGATCACGGTCCTGAAAAAGCGGGAAAATTATCGCCAGAATTTTTATCACTTCGAGCCTGAGCGCATCGCCGCCATGCAGGAGTCGGACGTTGAAAGGCTGATGCTGGATGCCGGGATCATCCGCCATCGCGGAAAAATCGAGGCCATTATCGCCAACGCGCGGGCGTATCTTGAAATGGAAAAGAAAGGTGAGCCGTTTGCGGAATTCGTCTGGTCATTCGTCGATCATCAGCCGCAAATCCGCCACGCCGCTACTCCCGGCGACATTCCTGTTTCTACCCCTGCCTCCGATGCGCTGGCAAAAGCGTTAAAAAAACGCGGCTTTAAGTTTGTCGGCACCACGATTTGCTATTCGTTTATGCAGGCCTGCGGGCTGGTGAACGACCATATCACAGGCTGCTTTTGTCATCCGGGAGGCCAGCATGATCCGCGCCTGGCATAATAAAGATACCACTACGCTGTTGAATTTGTGGCTGGAAAGTACCCGCTACGGTCATCCGTTTATCAACGAACGCTACTGGTATGAAAGCGAAGCTATCGTTCGCGACGTCTATTTACCCGCTGCGCAAACCTGGGTGTGGGAGGAAAAAGGCATTCCGGGTGGTTTTGTCAGCGTAATGGACCAGCGGTTTGTCGGCGCGCTGTTTGTCGCCCCGGCGCTGATTGGCAGAGGCATTGGAAGAGCGCTACTGCACCACGTGCAACAGCGCTTTCCGATACTGAGTCTTGAGGTTTATCAGAAAAATATGCGGGCGGTGAATTTTTACCATGCTCAGGGCTTTCGCATTGAGGACAGCGCCTGGCAGGAGGAAACTCAGCACCCGACGTGGATCATGAGCTGGTCGGTGGATCAAACGCCGTCAGCGTAAGCAGCGGGCCGGTATATTTTTCGACCCATGCCAGCGCCGTGTTACCCGCGCAGCCATTCCCCAGACGCGAGCTGGGGAGATCTTTGGTCAGTACGTTTACCGCGCCGTTTTTACAGATCCCACCTGCTTGCGGATCGAGACCCGGCCAGCCGCCCTCATGGATGCAAAGCACGCCGGGCCGGATGCCATCGGTGATCACCGCGCCCGCCAGCACCTGTCCGCGCTGATTCCATACCCGTACCACGTCTCCCTCCTGAATACCGCGCGCGGCGGCGTCCTGGGGATGCAGCGTAATCGGCTCACGACCGGCAACGGCATACTGTTCGCGAAGCCGCGAGTAGCTCAACTGACTGTGCAAACGGTGCGCCGGGTGCGCCGACAGCACCTGTAACTGCTCAGGCCTGGCATTGCCGTGCCACTCATCTGGCTCCAGCCACATCGGATGCGGCGGACAGTCGGCGTAGTGAAAACTGGCAATGCGTGCGGAATAGATTTCAATTTTCCCGCTGGCCGTTTTTAACGGGTATGCCTGCGGATCGCGCCGAAAGTCAGCAAAACGGACAAACTGCGCATTTTGCTCGCTCTCCGGCATCTCAATCAGCTGATTAGCCTGCCAGAATTCGGCAAACGGCGGCAGCGCCACCTGCTGGCTGGCGCCTCGCTGCGCGGCGATGTCATAGAAGGTCTCCAGCCACTGAAGATGGCTTTTTCCTTCAGTAAAACGCTTGCGTCCGCCCTCTTCCCAACGCTCGCTGAGATCGGCAAACACCTCATAGTCATCGCGGGCGTCATCTCGCGGCGTCACCACTTGTTTCATCGGCACCAGATGCTGATTACTGTAGTCGCCGGTCATGGTCAGATCGTTACGCTCAAACGAGGTGGTGGCAGGCAGGACGATATCGGCATGTTTGGCCGCCGCCGTCCAGTAGCATTCAGAAATCACCACCAGTTCCGGCTTTTGCCAGGCGCGAATTAAACGGTTGGTATCCTGATGATGGGTAAAGTTGGCACCGCCTGCCCACCAGACAAAACGAATATCCGGAAAATGGCGATCCATCCCGTTATGCTGGTACGGCGCACCGGGGTTTTCCAGCGCCTCGACAATCCGCGCCACCGGGATTTTATCTACCGCATCGGTGCCGCCCTGTACACTGCCCTGCATTGATGCCAGCACCGCCGCGCGCCGCGTCGGGTTGCCGCCGTTGGCAAAATGGTATGAAAGACCAAACCCGCCGCCCGGCGTGCCGATCTGCCCCAGCATGGCGGCGAGCGTCACCAGCATCCAGTGTTTTTGTTCACCAAACTGCTGGCGCTGCATCCCCCAGCCACCCATTAACATCGTGGTGTGATGATGGAATAAATGTGCCAGTTCGCGGATTTTCGCCGCCGGAATGCCGCAAATCTCCGCCGCCCATTCAGCGGTTTTCGCCGTGCCGTCGCGCTCGCCCGTCAGATAAGCGGCAAAAATAGCGTAGCCTTCGGTGCAGCGGTCAAGGAAGTCGTTGTCGTGCCAGCCGTTTTCAACCAGCGTATGCGCAATGCCGAGCATTAATGCCACGTCCGTCCCCATATGAGGCGCGATCCACTCAGCGCTGCCGCCGAGGAAATCCACCGTTTCCGATCGCATCGGATCAATACAGATCAGCCGCTTACCGCTTTTGCGCAGCGCGTCAAAATAGGGAATACCCTGCTCATCCGAGGCGTTCCATGCGATTTTGAGCGTATTCAGCGGGTTGGCGCTCCACAGCACTACCACCTCGCTGTGTTCAAGCACCAGCGGCCAGCTGGTCTGCTGCTGGTAGACTTCATTACCGCCGACCACGTAAGGCATGATCGCCTGTGCTGCGCCGGTAGAGTAGTCGCCCAGATGCCCGGTATAGCCGCCCGCCAGACTCATATAACGCTGAAGCAGCGTTGCCGCTTTGTGCAGTACGCCGTTTGAGCGCCAGCCGTAAGAACCGGCGAAAATGGAGGCCGGACCGTAACTGTCCCGGATGCGCCGATGCTGCGTATGGATCAGATCCAGCGCCTCGTCCCAGCTCACGCGGACAAATTCATCCTGCCCACGCACGCCCTGAGGGCTATCCGGCGAGGTCAGAAAGCCTTTGCGCACCATGGGGAAGCGTACCCGCGTTTTACTGTGCACCTGGTCGCGCACGGCAGTTTGTAACGAGTTTTCAAAAGGGGTGGAGAGTGCGCCACGGGAAGAAAACACCGTTTCGCCATCGGTCTCGACCAGCATAGGCCCCCAGTGGGCTGCCGTAAGTACCGTTTTTTTCGCTGATGGGATTGCCAAAACGCGCTCCTGAGTCGTCGATGCAGGTGTGACGGCGTTTGTCGCCGTTCAATGTTGTTTACAAAATTCGGAGTTGTCCCCGGAATTTTTTCCATATTCTCACGCCATAATCAACCGTCACGCCTGCTGAGGCAAAGAATAAAAAGGATTAAGGAAATAAGATGAAAAAACGCGTATTGGTTATCGCTGCCCTGGTCAGTGGCACGCTGGCCGTTTCTGGCTGTACGACTAACCCTTATACTGGCGAACGTGAAGCGGGCAAATCCGGCGTTGGTGCGGGTGTAGGTACTCTGGTTGGCGCAGGTATCGGCGCACTTTCCTCATCGAAAAAAGATCGCGGTAAAGGTGCATTGATTGGTGCTGCCGCAGGTGCAGCGCTGGGGGGCGGCGTTGGCTATTATATGGACGTTCAGGAAGCGAAACTGCGTGAGAAAATGCAGGGAACCGGCGTAAGCGTGACGCGAAATGGCGATAACATTACGTTAAATATGCCAAGCAATGTCACTTTCGACAGCAGCAGCGCAACCCTGAAACCTGCCGGGGCCAATACCCTGACCGGCGTGGCAATGGTGCTGAAAGAGTATCCGAAAACCGCCGTTAATATTGTGGGCTATACCGACAGCACGGGTGGTCAGGATCTGAATATGCGCCTGTCAAAACAGCGTGCTGATTCCGTGGGCAGCTCGCTCATCACGCAGGGCGTGGACGCCAGCCGCATTCGTACCTCCGGTATGGGCCCGGCCAATCCGGTGGCCAGCAACAGCACCGAAGAAGGCAAAGCGCAGAACCGTCGCGTAGAAATTACGCTGAGCCCGCTCCAGTAATCATGCCGGGCGGCGGCGGCGCATTGGCCCTATTCCCAATACCCGATCGTAGGCCCGGTAAGCGCAGCGCCACCGGGCAGGACGCCCGCATTGGTACGCGATAATGCCGGGAGGCGGCTGCGCCTTGCCCGGCCTGCAATGCTTTCCCCCACATGAAGCGCTTGCCATCGCCTGTTTTCGCGTTAAGGTGTTCTCACTTCAGGCAAGGGAATCAGCTATGACCAAAGCAACGCGCCCCACAATAAGCGACGTCGCCAGAGCGGCCAAAACCGGGAAAACCAGCATTTCACGCTACCTCAACGGTGAAAAGCATCTTCTCTCCGACGCGCTGCTGGCGCGTATTGAAAACGCGATCGCTGAACTCGACTATCGTCCGAGCCTGATGGCCCGTGGCCTGAAACGCGGGCGCACGCGCCTGATTGGGCTGATCATCGCCGATATCACCAATCCCTACTCCGTAGATGTACTGAGCGGTATCGAAGCTGCCTGCCGCGAAAAGGGGTTTACGCCCCTGGTCTGTAATACCAATAACGAGCTGGATCAGGAGCTGCACTACCTCGATTTACTGCGCAGCTATCAGGTGGAAGGCATTGTCGTTAATGCCGTCGGGATGCGGGAAGAAGGGTTAAACCGCCTGCAACAGTCGGCGCTGCCGATGGTGCTTATCGATCGCAAAATCCCCGATTTCGCCTGCGATGTGGTCGGCCTTGATAACACGCAGGCTGCTACCACCGCCACCGAACACCTGATCGATCAGGGCTTTGAAGCCCTGCTGTTTCTTAGCGAACCGCTTGGCACCGTCAATACCCGCCGCGAGCGGTTAAGCGCCTTTCGGGCGACGCTGGCGCGCTATCCGGGTCTCATCGCAGAAAACAGCGAAGTATCACTTACCGATGCAGCGCTGATGGATAACGCGCTGCGTCAGTTCCACGCCCGCCATCGGGGGATGCGCAAAGCGGTCATCTCCGCCAACGGTGCACTTACGTTACAGGTCGCCCGCTCGCTGCGGCGTATCGGCCTGCACTGGGGCAGCGACATCGGGCTGCTGGGCTTTGACGAGCTTGAATGGGCTGAGCTGGCGGGCGTCGGCATTACCACTCTCAAACAACCTACCTGGCAGATCGGTTTTGCCGCGGTTGAACAGGTCGTGCGCCGTATTGAGGGCGATGCCGATACCATACGCGAGCAGGTTTTCTCCGGCGAACTGATCGTTCGTGGTTCCACCTCCCGTTAATCTGTCTTCGTGATGGCGATCATAATTTCGCCATCGCGTCCTTTTCTTTGGAACCGGTTCCATCTAGCGTAATAGATATTATGTTGCACTGGAGTTAACCATGAACCGGAAAATCTTTGTCGTCACTGCCGCCTACGGCCATGACCAGGTTCGTCAGGCGGGCGGTCAACGCGCGATGCTGTCCGTCATTGCCGCTGCCGGCGCCGATGGCGTTGAGATCCGCCGTGAAATGTTCAATGAACAGGAGCAGGCCGATCTGGCCGCGCTCGGCGTGGCCATCACGGAACATCAGCTGCTGGCCTGTTATTCGGCCCCCGAGCCGCTGTATCTGGCCGACGGTACGCTTAACCCACGATTACCTGAACTGTTGCGCGAAGCGCGTACGCTGAATGCGCTCTGGCTGAAAGTGTCGCTCGGTCATTTCACTGACACCCGGACGCTGCAAACCCTGCGCGACTGGCTGGCGACGAGCGGCACTCGCCTGCTCGTCGAAAACGATCAGACCGCGTGCGGCCAGCTTCCACCGATGCAGCGCTTTAGCGCCGCCTGCCAGGTGCATGAACTGCCCGTCATGCTGACGTTTGATATGGGCAACTGGCTGTGGGTGGAGAATTCGCCAGAACAGGCGGCGCGTCATCTGGCCCCGTTTGTCAGCTACATCCACGTTAAAGCCGCAACGCCGCATCAGGGCAGCTACCGCGCCATCGCGCCAGAGGAAGGCGGTTCACGCTGGCAGGATCTGCTGCGGTCGCTGCCGGTCGATGTGCCGCGCGGTATTGAGTTTCCGCTGGAAGGCAGCAATCTGACGGCGGTCACGCGTCGCTATGTCGACCTGTTACGCGAGGAGTAAACATGAATACCCCCCTGGACGTTATTACCATTGGCGAAGCGATGGCGATGTTTGTCGCCACTGAAACCGGCGATCTCAGCGACGTCGAACGCTTTATGAAACGTGTTGCTGGTGCCGAGCTGAATGTGGCGACCGGGCTGGCCCGGCTGGGTCTGAAGGTGAGCTGGGTCAGCCGCGTCGGCAATGACAGTTTCGGCCATTTCGTGCTCAACGGACTGAAAAAGGAAGGGATTAATACTGACGGCGTGACGCTTGACGCTCGTTTCGCGACCGGTTTTCAGTTGAAATCTAAAGCCGAAAATGGAACCGATCCCATCGTGGAGTATTTCCGTAAAAATTCCGCTGCCAGCCATCTTTCGCTGGACGATTATCATCCGGGCCATTTTTCTTCTGCCCGACATTTGCATCTCAGCGGCGTTGCGGCGGCTCTGTCTGCCAGTTCGTATGAGCTGCTCGATCACGCCGCGCGGATGATGAAAGCACAGGGCAAAACCCTGTCATTCGATCCCAATTTGCGTCCGGTGCTGTGGAACAGCGAGGCGGAGATGGTGGAGAAGCTGAATCATCTCGCCTTTCAGGCCGACTGGGTTTTGCCGGGCCTGAAGGAAGGCATGATCCTGACCGGGCACTCCGATCCACAGGCGATCGCGGATTTTTATCTCAATAAAGGCGTGAAGGCCGTAGTGATTAAAACCGGCGCTGACGGAGCGTGGTTCAAATCCGCCGATGGCCGTCAGGGCTGCGTCCCGCCCGTCAGGGTTGAGCACGTCGTGGATACCGTGGGCGCAGGTGATGGTTTTGCCGTTGGCGTTATCAGCGCCCTGCTGGAAGGGGAAACGCTGGAGCAGGCGGTAACACGGGGTAATAAAATTGGCGCACTGGCCATTCAGGTTCAGGGCGACAGCGAAGGATTGCCGACAAGAGAACAACTTAATCAGTAGCAATTATGCCTCTGTACCCTACCGTCAGAGGCAGCGACTCTCTCATTATCAGAGGCTGGCCTATGAAAAGCGCAACAAATGCAACAAAACGCTGGTGGTATATCATGCCCATCGTGTTTATTACCTACAGCCTGGCGTACCTCGATCGCGCGAACTTCAGTTTCGCCTCCGCCGCGGGCATTAACGATGATTTAGGTATCACCAAAGGGATCTCCTCCCTGCTGGGCGCGCTGTTTTTCCTCGGCTATTTTTTCTTCCAGATCCCCGGGGCGGTGTATGCCGAGCGCCGTAGCGTCCGCAAACTGATTTTTGTCTGCCTGATCCTCTGGGGTGCCTGCGCGTCATTAACCGGGATGGTCACCAATATCCCGATGCTGGCGGCTATCCGCTTTATTCTCGGCGTTGTGGAAGCGGCGGTAATGCCGGCAATGCTGATTTATATCAGCAACTGGTTTACCAAATCCGAGCGCTCACGTGCCAATACGTTTTTGATCCTTGGTAACCCGGTGACCGTGCTGTGGATGTCGGTAGTATCCGGCTACCTGATTCAGGCGCTGGGCTGGCGCGAGATGTTTATCATCGAAGGCGTTCCGGCCATTATCTGGGCCTTCTGCTGGTGGGTGCTGGTAAAAGATAAACCGGCGCAGGTGAACTGGCTGGCCGAAGATGAGAAAGCCGCGTTGCAGGCGCAACTGGAGAAAGAGCAGCAGGGCATTAAAGCCGTGCGTAACTACGGCGAGGCGTTCCGTTCGCGCAACGTGATCTTACTCTGTATGCAGTATTTTGCCTGGAGCATCGGCGTGTATGGTTTCGTACTGTGGCTGCCGTCCATTATTCACAGCGCCGGTGCCAATCTGGGGATGGTTGAAGTGGGCTGGCTGTCATCGGTGCCTTATCTGGCGGCTACTATTGCCATGATCGTCGCCTCATGGGCGTCGGATAAACTGCAAAACCGCAAACTGTTTGTCTGGCCGTTATTATTGATTGCCGCTTTCGCCTTTATCGGTTCGTGGGCGGTAGGCGCAAATCACTTCTGGGTATCCTATACGCTGCTGGTGATTGCCGGTGCCGCGATGTATGCCCCCTATGGTCCGTTTTTCGCCATTATTCCGGAGATGCTGCCGCGTAACGTGGCAGGCGGCGCGATGGCGCTGATCAACAGCATGGGCGCACTCGGCTCCTTTTTCGGCTCGTGGTTTGTCGGTTATCTGAACGGCTCTACTGGCTCGCCTTCAGCGTCGTATATATTTATGGGGGTAGCACTTTTTGCCTCAGTGTGGCTTACTTTGATTGTTAAGCCTGCGAATAATCAACAGATTCCGACAGGCGCACGCCACGCCTGAACCTACAATTACGGAGATCTCATGAAGCCGTCCGTTATTCTCTACAAAGCATTGCCTGACAATCTGTATCAAAAACTGGAAGAACATTTTACCGTAACTCAGGTGGCTAACCTGAAGCCGGAGACCGTCGAACAGCACGCCGACACTTTCGCCAGCGCGGAAGGGCTGCTCGGCTCCAGCGAAACGGTGGATACCGCGCTACTGGAAAAAATGCCCAAACTGCGCGCCACCTCTACCATCTCCGTCGGGTATGACAACTTTGACGTCGACGCGCTGAACGAACGTAAAATTGCGCTGATGCATACGCCAACCGTGCTCACTGAAACCGTGGCCGATACCATGATGGCGCTGGTACTGAGCAGCGCCCGTCGCGTGGTGGAAGTGGCGGAACGTGTGAAGGCGGGAGAATGGACCAAAGGCATCGGTCCGGACTGGTTTGGCATTGATGTTCACCATAAAACGCTGGGCATCGTCGGGATGGGCCGCATTGGTCTGGCGCTGGCGCAGCGGGCGCACTTTGGCTTCGGCATGCCGATTCTGTATAACGCCCGTCGTCATCATTCTGAAGCAGAAGAACGCTTCAATGCGCGCTACTGCGATCTGGATACTCTGTTAGAGGAAGCGGATTTTGTCTGCCTGGTGCTGCCGCTGACCGAGGAAACTCACCATCTGATTGGCGCAGAACAATTTGCGAAGATGAAAAACTCTGCCGTTTTCATCAATGCCGGACGCGGGCCGGTCGTTGACGAGGTTGCGCTGATTGAGGCGCTAAAAACCGGCCAGATCCATGCCGCAGGCCTGGACGTGTTTGAGCAGGAGCCGCTACCGAAAGACTCGCCCCTGCTGTCGCTGCCAAACGTGGTCGCGCTACCGCATATCGGTTCCGCCACGCATGAAACGCGCTACAACATGGCGGCCTGTGCGGTGGATAACCTGATCGACGCGCTGAACGGCAAAGTGGATAAAAACTGCGTGAATCCGAAAGTGGTCGGCTAAAGGCGGGCGTGAAAGGCGAACCTCATCCCGCCAGCGCAGGATGAGGTTTGAAGCTTACTGCGTGGCGCTCACCGCGGCGTTCCACGCCTGAGTGAAGGCCTGATGCTGAGACGCCAGCGGCCCAATCAGAGCGTTATACTGGCTGGCCTGCTGCGAGGTCGGGAACTGAACACCATTCGCGGCAAAACCAACCTGGGTGCCCTGCTGGGCAACAAAATCACCCACCTGCACCAGTTGCTGGGTAAAGATCTGCGCAGCGGGAATTAACGGCTGCAGCGCATCCGCCGGACGCGTTACGATTTTCTCATAAGCCTGGTCAAACACCGGCTTAAGATCGTCGGCCTGTTTCAGCGCCGAGTGCGCGGCATCCGCCTGCATTTTGGCATTTTGCAGTTGCTGACTCAGCACGCCCAACGAACCATTAGCCTGACGCAGCGGCTCGCGCTGCGTCATATAGTCCTGCGGCACACGGATCGCGTTTACGCTATCGACAACCGGGCGCAGACCCTCATCCATCGCCTGGTTCACCTGCTGTGAATAGCCATAGAGGATCGCGTAGTCGGTCACCAAAGGACCAAACTGTTTTTTCTGATCGGAGGTCAATGCTGGCAGATGTTCACCGCTTCGCATTACCGTATTTTGCAGGAAATCGATGAACGCCTTGCGCTGATCGCCCTCTTTATCAAAACACCCACTCAGGCTAACTACCATTAATAACGCCATCACAGACGCGAACCAGCGAGAGCAGGACTTTCCTGTCGCCATTTTTATACTCCTTTCACCCTAAAAAAGTGCACACCGACACCAGCGTGTCTGACGCTGACAAGGATAGTCCAGGACGGCTTTGCAGGATACCTTTTCATGCAGCGTAAGCTGAAAAATCGCTATCTGATGACAATATACGTCTATACCCGCAGATTGAGTGATCTATCAGCAGGTTGCCCTCCGTCGTGAACCGATTACCGATGGGACCTGGAAAAATAACCAGCAAATAGTCATCCAGGTAAGTATCTATCGTGAATTTACCGACTATTCTTAAAAAGCTCGACATTATTCACGATCACGCTGTGTGTACGGGGGGTACTCAATGGACTATAAAGATCCTATGATCGAATTGATGAACAATCTGGAACTTATTGTTTTTAAAGATGTAAAACAACAAATCACCCTACCCCAGAAGCCGAAAGCGACCACTGAGATAGAACAATTACGCAAAGGTACAGGACTGAAACTCGATGATTTTGCCAGAGCCATTGGCGTAACGGTCTCAACGGTGCAGGAATGGGAATCAAAACGGGTTAAACCATCAGCTACCGAACTCAAGTTGATGCGCCTGATTCAGGCTAACCCTAAGTTAAGTAAAGAGTTAATGGAATAATCCTTCAGTTTTAACGGTCCTGATACAGGACCGTTTCCGGTGCGGCATCTCAGAAATTGTATTCAGTTAAAAATAAAGTTTGCTTTTGGCCGTCGTAAATGCGTTAATGCACTCGACGGTTTGATATACAGACCATAAAGCAGTTTAGTTAAGCAGTGTCCTTCAAGAGTAATCCATTTGATACCCTTCGTTGAGAGCTTTTCCTTTAACGCTTCAAAATCTGTAATGCACGCCATATTGCCGAAAGGCACTCACATATTTTTTAAAGGTAATTGCTATGTCCGGTAAAATGACTGGTATCGTAAAATGGTTCAACGCTGATAAAGGCTTTGGTTTCATCACTCCTGACGATGGCTCAAAAGACGTGTTCGTACACTTCTCTGCTATCCAGAACCAGGGTTACAAATCTCTGGACGAAGGTCAGAAAGTGTCCTTCACCATCGAAAGCGGCGCTAAAGGCCCGGCAGCTGGCAACGTAACCAGCCTGTAAGCTTAAACAGCTCAGAATTCGAATCCTCGCTCCGGCGGGGATTTTTTTTATCTTTTTTTCCGCCTGAGCAAAACGCCAGACCATGAGCAATCGCAGGGACAGCTGACATCGGGAAACGGGATTTCCGGGCAGGAAACATCCGGGCACTCTGACGGCACGCAATCCGCGGGCGTTGTCCCGATATCGCAGCACCATTCAGCCCGTTCGCGACGTTTATTCTTACGCTCGCTTTCATCTTCGTCTTCAGATAAACGCCTCGCACGTAGCGTTTGCGCCGCCTCATGACAATCAGTAAAGCGCTGACGAATATCGTGCCAGCCCGCAATAATACCCTTCTGCTGAATAATGTGTTTTACCGCGCCGGAACAGCCGTGGGTGTGATGCAGAACGCCATAAGCGCAGCGATAGCCTTTACGGGGAGAGATGACACGCTGGTAGAAGGCAATGAGTTTTAATATAAATTCATCCATAAATTTACGTCTTTCTCTTCGGGATAACTAACTATAAAAAACCCGCATTTCTGCGGGTCTTTTATTCTTACTGCAGCAGCGAAATATCCGCCACCTGCAGGAACAGCTCGCGCAGCTTCGACAGCAGCGTCAGACGGTTCAGACGGACATCTTTCTCTTCCGCATTGACCATCACCTGCTCGAAGAACTCATCCACCGGCTCGCGCAGGGACGCCAGTTCGATCAGCGCTTCCTGATAACGACCAGCAGCGAAGTACGGTTGTAGCTTATCGCGCAGCACCACCAGATGACCCGCCAGCTTGATCTCCGCCGCTTCTTTTAACACAGAAGCGTGAACGATATCGTTCAGCGGCTCGGTAGCTTTCGCCAGAATGTTGGAGACACGCTTATTCGCTGCCGCCAGCGCCGCCGCTTCTTCCAGCGTACGGAAGTGCGAGACCGCCTTCATACGGGCATCGAAATCCGCCGGACGGGTCGGACGACGAGCCAGCACCGCCTGAATGGTGTCGACGGTGTAGCCTTCGTCCTGATACCAGGCGCGGAAGCGACCGAGCATGAAATCGATGACTTCATCAACGACTTTCGCGTTGGTTAGCTTGTCGCCGTACAGACGCACCGCTTCTTCAGTCAGCGTTTGCAGATCGAGATTCAGGTTCTTCTCAACGATGATGCGCAATACGCCCAGTGCGGCACGACGCAGCGCAAACGGATCTTTGTCGCCTTTCGGATGCTGGCCGATACCAAAGATCCCCGCCAGGGTATCCATCTTATCGGCAATCGCCACAGAACACGCCACCAGGTTAGATGGCAGCGCATCACCGGCGAAACGCGGCTGATACTGTTCATTGAGGGCAACGGCCACGTCTTCCGCTTCGCCATCATGACGTGCGTAGTGCATCCCCATTACGCCCTGAGTGTCGGTGAACTCGAAGACCATGTTGGTCATCAGGTCGCACTTGGACAGCAGGCCCGCGCGGGTCGCGTGGTTAACATCGGCACCGATTTGTTCAGCGATCCAGCCCGCCAGCGCCTGAATCCGGTCGGTCTTGTCGCGCAGGGTGCCCAGCTGCTGCTGGAACAGTACGGTTTGCAGACGCGGCAGATGATCTTCCAGACGTTTTTTACGGTCGGTGTTGAAGAAGAACTCAGCATCCGCCAGACGCGGACGCACCACTTTCTCGTTACCGGAGATAATCTGAATCGGATCTTTCGACTCGATATTAGCGACGAAGATAAAGTTCGGCAGCAGTTTGCCGTCATCGGCATAAACCGGGAAATACTTCTGGTCGCCTTTCATCGTGTAGACCAGCGCTTCCGCCGGCACCGCGAGGAATTTCTCTTCGAATTTTGCGGTCAGTACCACCGGCCATTCCACCAGCGAGGTGACTTCTTCCAGCAGGCTTTCGCTCAGATCTGCATTACCGCCAATGTGACGTGCTGCTTCTTCAGCATCGGCTTTAATTTTGGCTTTACGCAGTTCGTAATCAGCAATCACTTTCCCGCGCTCCAGCAGGATTTGCGGATACTGGTCGGCATTGTCGATGGTGAATTCCGGCTCGCCCATAAAGCGGTGACCGCGAATCACGCGATCGGACTGAATACCCAGAATCGTTGCCGGGATCACTTTGTCGCCCAGCAGCAGCGTCACGGTGTGAACCGGGCGCACGAAGTGGACGTCAGACGCGCCCCAGCGCATCAGTTTCGGGATCGGCAGCTTCGCCAGTGAGGTAGCAATCATGTTCGGCAGCAGCGTCTCTGCGCTTTTGCCTTTAACATGCGCGCGATACAGCAGCCACTCGCCTTTATCGGTGGTCAGACGCTCGGCCTGGTCTACGGTGATCCCGCAGCCCCGCGCCCAGCCTTCCGCCGCTTTGCTCGGCTTGCCTTCAGCGTCAAACGCCTGGGAAATTGCCGGACCGCGTTTTTCAACTTCGCGATCGGCCTGAGACTCAGCAAGATTCGCGACTTTCAGCGCCAGACGGCGCGGGGCAGCAAACCATTCAACGTTGCCATGCGCGAGGCCAGCGTTATCCAGCTCAGACGTAACATTCGCAGCAAAAGATTCCGCCAGGCTGCGCAGGGCTTTTGGTGGCAGCTCTTCAGTGCCGATTTCCACCAGAAAAGTTTTTTCAGACATGGCCGCCTCTTAGTTATTCTTGTTGCACATCGGGAAGCCGAGGGCTTCACGGGAAGCATAGTAAGCTTCAGCTACCGCTTTGGTCAGGGTGCGAATGCGCAGGATATAGCGCTGACGCTCGGTAACGGAGATGGCTTTACGCGCATCCAGCAGGTTGAAGCTGTGGGCGGCCTTCAGAATACGTTCATAAGCAGGCAGCGGCAGCGGGTTTTCCAGCGCCAGCAACTGCTGTGCTTCTTTCTCATACTGTTCGAAGCAGGTGAACAGGAAGTCCACATCGGCGTATTCGAAGTTGTAGGTGGATTGCTCCACTTCGTTCTGATGGAACACGTCGCCATAAGTGGTTTTACCCAGCGGGCCGTCGCTCCAGACCAGGTCGTAAACGCTGTCCACGCCCTGAATGTACATCGCCAGACGTTCCAGACCGTAGGTGATTTCCCCGGTTACCGGTTTACATTCCAGGCCACCGACCTGCTGGAAGTAGGTAAATTGCGTGACTTCCATGCCGTTCAGCCACACTTCCCAGCCGAGACCCCAGGCGCCCAGCGTCGGGTTTTCCCAGTTGTCTTCGACGAAGCGAATGTCGTGAATAGTCGGGTCCATGCCCAGCTCTTTTAGCGATCCGAGATACAGCTCCTGGATATTGTCCGGAGAGGGCTTAATCACCACCTGGAACTGATAGTAGTGCTGTAAACGGTTCGGGTTTTCGCCATAGCGACCGTCGGTTGGACGACGAGAAGGCTGAACATAAGCGGTTGCCATGGGCTCTGGCCCCAGCGCGCGCAGGCTGGTCATCGGGTGAGAAGTTCCCGCGCCGACTTCCATGTCCAGTGGTTGAACGATGGTGCAGCCCTGGCGAGCCCAGTAATCCTGTAAGGTCAGGATCAGGCCCTGGAAGGTCCTGGTATCAAACTTTTGCATAGTATTTCGTGCTGGATACGTGTGGATTTAAAGGAAGCGACCAGTATACCCGCTGACTGCAAGATATACAGTACGAAAGCGGGTAGAATGGGGAAAATTGGCCTGTTAGCGCATAGAAAGGTGTAAAAACTGGCCATCTGCATCAAATGAGCAGATAAAACCCTCTTTTCGTGCAGTATAACCGCGCATCTCATAACTTCCCTGAAATTGCTCAAAGCCAATAACGTTTATTTTTTGCGCGCCCGTATTGTAACGCCAGGCCGCCTGCCCCTTACATAGCGTCTCCATATCCAGCGAGCGCGCCGGTCCTACTTTCGCTTTCTGCGCTTTTTGCACCGTTTCTGGCGCACTCTGGCAGCCTGCCAGCAGCATGAATATGACAGGCATTAGCTTTTTTAAGGTCATTTTCCCGCGCCTCGTTAATTACCTGTTATTTTTAATGGTGATAGTTGTATAGGATATTTCTACCTGCAGATGTTGATAATGGCAAATGGCTTGTACAAGCTGCCGTCCGTAAATTCAGAATTATCTAATCAGAATCTCAAGCAAAATAGGAAGAAAACCCCGGTAAAAGAGGAAAGCAGGAGACTGATGTCGTCAAAAATACACTGGATAGAGAATTTGCGAGGGATTGCGTGCCTGATGGTGGTGATGATCCATACTACCACCTGGTACATTACCAACCCGACCGTCATCGGCCATATAGACTGGAATATTGCTAACGTCCTCAATTCCGCCTCGCGGGTGAGCGTACCGCTGTTTTTTATGATTTCGGGCTATCTCTTTTTTGGCGAGCGTAGCGCTCAGCCGCGCCACTTCCTGCGTATCGTACTCTGTCTGCTGTTTTATAGCGCCGTCGCCCTGCTCTATATCTGGGGCTTTACGTCGATAAACGGTGAACTCTCACTGCGCTATTTGCTGCAAAAACCTGTTTTTTATCATCTGTGGTTTTTCTTCGCCATTATCGTGATCTACCTGGTGTCACCTTTAATCCAGGTAAAAAATGTCAGCGGTAAAATGCTGCTGGCGCTGATCGTGGTGATTGGCGTCGTCGCGAATCCAAATACCGTCTCGCAAAAGATTGGCAGCGTTGAATGGCTCCCGGTGAATCTCTATATCAGCGGCGACACATTTTATTATGTCCTGTACGGCATGCTCGGGCGCGCTATCGGCATGCTCGACACTAATAAGAAGTCGCTTACCGTGCTGTGCGCGGCGCTGTTCATCATGGCAGTCTATGTAATTTCACGCGGCACGCTGCATGAGCTGAAATGGCGCGGCAGTTTTGCCGATACGTGGTACCTCTACTGTGGTCCAGCGGTCTTTCTCTGCGCGGTATCACTGCTGACGCTGGTGAAAAATACGCTTAACGCGCGCACCTTGCCCGGACTGAGTATTATTTCGCGTTATTCTCTGGGGATTTATGGTTTTCATGCGCTCATAATCCATGCGTTACGCACTAACGGCGTGGAGCTGACTCGCTGGCCGCTGCTGGACATTCTTTGGATCTTTAGCGCGACGGTGGCGGGTAGCCTGCTGCTGTCTATGCTGCTTCAGCATCTGGATACGCGCAGGCTGGTGAGTTAGCAGGCATGTGAGATGCCGGGGTGTTCCCCGGCACAAAATGCTACTCGCCACTCTCCTGTAAGGGTTCACCAGAAAGCTCTGCGCTGCGATCCCAGCCGTCACGGACGTTTTTCTGTACCGCCACAATGCCAAACAGGCTTAAGAAGAAAGCGAGGGCGTAGAAACCTTTTTCGCTCATCAGCAGGGTTGCATTCCACAGTCCGACCACCAGCAGGCCCACGGCGATAATAAACGTTGCCAGACACGCGATGTAATACAGCGGCGTTGTCGGAATATTTTCCAGCCGATCGCGGACGGTCTTTTGATAAGACATCGCGGAGAACAGCCCCAGCACCAGTACGGCAAAATAGTAGCCTTTCTCATTGAGTTGCATTTCTGCGTTCCACAGACCCAGCAGATAAACCACAATTCCAGCGACGAGCGCGATCCATGACACCAGGTTAAACGCTGGTGAGACAACGACTTTTCTTTCCATCATAAAAATCCTTCTTTTTAGGTCATCCTTAAATTTGATTTTACCGCTGCTCAGGATCTGCGATGTACCTTGCCTTTAAACAAACCGTCATGGCAATCAGGCTGATAACCCAGGCGACAAAGTAGATAATTCGCTGACTTAGCGTGATGGGCTCATTCCACAGTCCAACGGCAAGTAGCCCCATCGAAATCAGTAGCATCAGTTGACACCACATCTTCATCAACGCACTGAAGCAATGATGGCGTCTTAGATGCACGTAAACCACAGCAGAAAACAGGCCCAACGCTAACAATGCGATGTAATACCCCTTTTCACTCAACGTTGTGCAAATAGGCCATAATCCCGTTGCATAAACCAGAATCCCTACCGGCAAAGCGATTTTTGCTGCGCGAGTATATAACACCCCACTTGTATTACCCATCTGTAGCCCCTTTTCCTACTCCGAGGAAAAAGCATTATGGAGCAGAGCAGCGCTCAGATACTTAACTGAAGAGAGAATGAATCAGCAATTCAGAATAAATTCATATCGCTAACTAATAATATAAGTCCGTGTATCCATTAAAATAATCCCTCACTTGCAGGCAAGGAGGGATGGGGATCAGGACATCAGCGGCAGCAGTTGCTGGTAGATCTGGTGGAAGGTTTCACGTCGTTCGCCATAGCGGGCGTGACGAGCGGCATCAGGCAGATGCGTTTGTTCAAGCGGCAGTTGTGGCAGAAGTTCGGATAGCGGACGCTCCGGATTCATCGCCAGCTGAGCCAGCCTGGCTGCGCCCAGCGCGGGACCAACGTCGCCGCCGGTGCGATAATCCATCTGATGACCCGTAATATTGGCCAGCATCTGACGCCACCAGGCGCTACGCGCACCGCCGCCAATCAGGGTGATACTTTCAGGTGTCACACCGCAGGCATGAACCGCATCAATACCGTCCGCCAGCGCATATCCAACCCCTTCCAGCACCGAACAGGCCAGTTCAGCCGGTCCATGCTGATGGGTCAGACCAAAAAAGACGCCTTTTGCCTGCGGATTATTGTGCGGCGTCCGTTCGCCAGAGAGATAGGGCAGGAACCAGACAGCGCCTGCATTTTCATCTGCTTCCTGTGCCGCGGCGATCAGCGCAGGCACCGAATTCAGCCCGGTAAGTTTCGCCGCCCAGTCGAGGCAGGATGCCGCACTAAGCATCACGGACATTAAATGCCAGCGTGCTGGTAGCGCATGGCAGAAACTGTGCACTGCACTTTCCGGCTTACTTAAAAATCCGTTACTGACGGCAAAATAGACGCCGGAGGTACCCAGCGAAAGCATCGCCTGGCCGACGTCCGCCATACCGACGCCAACCGCCCCCGCGGCATTGTCACCGCCGCCAGCGACCACCGGCACGGCGGACATATTCCACGCATCCGCAACGTCTGGCAACAAACTGCCGGTAATTTCACTTCCTTCAAAGAGCGCGGGCATCTGCGCGCGGGTGAGCTGGCAGGCTGCAAGCATTTCATCGCTCCAGTCACGCTTTTTCACATCCATCCACATCGTACCCGCGGCATCTGACATATCGCTGGCAAACTCGCCCGTCATGCGCAGACGCAGACGCAGATAATCTTTGGGTAGCAGTACCTTGTCAATCTGGCGAAAAACGTCGGGTTCATGGCGCTGCACCCACAGGAGTTTGGGTGCCGTAAACCCCGGCATCATCAGGTTGCCAGTAATCGCGCGGGACTCAGGCACCTTCGCCTCCAGCATGGCGCACTCCTCGCCGCAGCGGCCATCATTCCACAGGATTGCCGGGCGCAGCACGCGCTGTTGATGATCGAGCAGCGTCGCGCCGTGCATTTGCCCGGCGATACCGATTGCCTTTACAGCACGCAAGGAATGCTGCGCGCCTAACGCTTTTATGGCGCGATCCGTCGCCAGCCACCAGTGCTCAGGATCCTGCTCCGACCATAAAGGATGCAGGCGTGAAACGGTCAGTTTCTCTGTCTGAGACGCCACGACATTTCCCTGTTCGTCCAGCAAGATGGCTTTTACGCCGGAGGTTCCCAGATCTATCCCGATATACATAGTGACCACTCCTTATCTGCTAATAATGGCCCGGCATACCGGGCCAAACCGCTTATTTGTTGAAAAGATAGCCGTTAACCACATTCTCCAGCAGTTCCTGATGACCGCTTTGATGCTGCGGAGCCAGGTTGTGCTGCTCAGCGTATTTTGCAATGTCGGCAAGACTTAGCTGACCTTTGAGGATCTGCTGACCCAGTTCGCCGTTCCAGCCGCTGTAGCGTTTCGCCACTCGCCGATCCAGCTCGCCATCTTCAACCATTTGCGCTGCGATTTTCAGCGCCATTGCCATGGTATCCATCGCACCAATATGCCCGTAAAAAAGGTCATATTTATCTGTACTCTGGCGACGCACTTTGGCGTCAAAGTTCAGGCCACCCGTCGTTAAACCACCCGCTTTGAGGATTTCATACATCACCAGCGCATTCTCTTCCACGCTGTTCGGGAACTGATCGGTATCCCAGCCAAGCTGCGGATCGCCACGGTTAGCATCGACGGAACCAAAGATCCCCAGTGCAATCGCTGACGCAATTTCATGATGGAAAGAGTGGCCCGCCAGCGTGGCATGGTTAGCTTCAATGTTCACTTTGATCTCTTTTTCCAGACCAAACTGCCTGAGGAAACCGTAGACGGTTGCCACGTCATAGTCGTACTGGTGCTTCGTTGGCTCCTGCGGTTTTGGTTCGATCAACAATGTGCCCTGGAAACCAATTTTATGTTTATGATCCACGACCATCTGCATAAAGCGGCCGATTTGTTCACGCTCCTGACGCAG
Organism: Superficieibacter sp. HKU1; assembly: GCF_029319185.1. Classification (NCBI taxonomy): domain Bacteria; kingdom Pseudomonadati; phylum Pseudomonadota; class Gammaproteobacteria; order Enterobacterales; family Enterobacteriaceae; genus Superficieibacter; species Superficieibacter sp. HKU1. Next base: position 239,171 of record NZ_CP119754.1, on the reverse strand, counting down.
ATCGGTATTCAGCAGGGTTTCATACCCTTCACGACCGCCCCACAGAACGTAGTTTTCACCGCCCAACTTGTGCGTGGCATTCATTGCCGTCACCACCTGAGTGGCCGCCCAACTGAAGACCTCTGGATCCGGGTTAGTGGCTGCGCCTGCACCATAACGTGGGTGGGTAAAGCAGTTGGCTGTCCCCCACAGCAACTTCACGCCGCTTTGCTGTTGTTTTTCGCCCAGGTAATCCATCATTTCGGCAAAATTACGCAGATATTCTTTCAGCGAGCCACCTTCCGGCGAAACATCCACATCGTGAAAGCAGTAGTACGGCACATTGAGCTTATGGAAAAATTCAAACGCGACATCAGCTTTACGTTTTGCCAGTTCCAGCGCCTCGCCTGGCTTCTGCCATGGACGATCGAAGGACCCCACCCCGAACATGTCCGCGCCGTTCCAGCAGAAAGTATGCCAGTAGCAGGCGGCGAAGCGCAGGTGATCCTCCATGCGTTTACCCAGCACCAGTTCATCCGGGTTGTAGTGGCGGAACGCCAGAGGATTTTTTGATGTGGGTCCTTCGTAACGAACGCGATCCAGTTGGTCAAAATAAGCTTGCATAATGAACTCCATATTCAGAGACGCGGCGGGTAGTCGATTCAGCCGTAATACTGGAACGTCATCTCGTCTTGCTCAATTACGTTATTTCACACTGCTATTAAGAGAATGCACAAACGTGCGCTGGCTCGCAAAAATGCACCGGTTCTTTTTTACGAGGGTCCTTCCGGTCAACATTGCAAAAGTCTGCTAACAACCAATAAAAGTCCGATCCCGGTCATAAATTAGAAAATAAACGAAATATCGTAATGCAAAGATAAAAATCTGTAATTGCCAGTTTCGGTATACCTGTTAAAAATTTGCAGCGTGTTAAGCCGTAAATTTTTCTTTTATCGTTGATATCACCACCCTAACCCTACAAAAAGGCATCACGATTATGAAAATAAAGAACCTGTGTCTCACGCTCTGCGCCTCACTGCTACTGGCAAGCGGTGCGATTCATGCAAAAGAGATTAAAATCGGTATGGCCATTGACGATCTACGCCTGGAGCGCTGGCAGAAAGATCGCGATATTTTTGTTAAAAAAGCAGAGTCGTTAGGCGCAAAAGTATTTGTTCAGTCAGCGAATGGCAACGAAGAAACCCAGATGTCGCAAATTGAAAATATGATCAATCGCGGTGTCGACGTGCTGGTCATTATTCCTTACAACGGACAAGTGCTGAGCAACGTTGTAAAAGAAGCGAAGCAGGAAGGTATTAAAGTGCTGGCCTATGACCGCATGATTAACAATGCGGACATCGATTTTTATATCTCTTTTGATAACGAAAAAGTCGGCGAAATGCAGGCGCAAAGCCTGGTAAATAAAACGCCACAGGGGAATTACTTCCTGATGGGTGACTCACCGGTTGATAATAATGCAAAACTGTTCCGCGCTGGCCAGATGAAAGTATTAAAACCCTATATTGATCAGGGGAAAATAAAGGTGGTGGGCGATCAGTGGGTTGATGGCTGGCTGCCGGAAAATGCCCTCAAGATTATGGAAAACGCATTAACGGCGAATAACAACAAAATCGATGCGGTGGTGGCCTCTAACGACGCGACCGCCGGAGGAGCAATTCAGGCGCTTGATGCGCAGGGGCTGGCAGGTAAAGTCTCCATCTCTGGTCAGGACGCCGACCTTGCCGGGATAAAGCGCATTATCGCAGGGACGCAGACAATGACCGTCTACAAGCCGATTACCCTTTTGGCGAACACCGCCGCTGAAATCGCCGTTGAGCTGGGGAATGGCCAGCAACCGAAAGCGGACTCTACCCTGAACAACGGTTTGAAAGATGTTCCGGCACGCCTGCTGACCCCTATTGAAGTGAATAAGAGCAATATTGATGACACCGTCATTAAAGACGGTTTCCACAAAAAAACCGACCTGTAACGCCTGATGCCCTCTTCGCGAGGGCACTGGCTCTCGTTTTGCCAGACTCTGTTATTTCATTGGCTACGCGGAGCAGTTATGCCTTATTTACTGGAGATGAAAAACATTACCAAAGCTTTCGGCGCTGTGAAGGCTGTAGATAATGTTAGCCTGAGATTAAACTCAGGCGAAGTCGTGTCGCTGTGCGGTGAAAACGGCTCCGGTAAATCCACATTAATGAAAGTGTTATGTGGCATTTACCCCTACGGCAGCTACGACGGCGACATTATTTTTGCCGGGGAACCCTTACAGGCCAGTCATATTCGCGACACGGAGCGCCGGGGTATCGCCATCATTCATCAGGAACTGGCGCTGGTAAAAGACCTGACCGTGCTGGAAAATATTTTCCTCGGCGCAGAAATTACCCGCCACGGCGTCATGGATTACGACAGTATGACCCTGCGCTGCGAAAAGCTTCTCGCCCAGGTCAGCCTGTCAATTTCACCGAATACTCGCGTGGGAGATTTAGGCCTTGGTCAGCAGCAGCTGGTCGAAATTGCCAAGGCGCTGAATAAACAGGTGCGGCTACTTATTCTGGACGAACCGACGGCCTCGCTGACGGAACAGGAAACGGCGGTGCTGCTGGATATTATTCGCGATCTGCAACAGCACGATATCGCCTGCATTTATATTTCCCACAAGCTCAACGAAGTGAAGGCCATCTCAGACACCATCTGCGTGATCCGTGACGGCCAACATATTGGCACCCGCGATGCGGCAGGCATGAGCGAGGATGATATCATCACCATGATGGTTGGCCGCGAATTGACCGCGCTCTATCCCAATGAACCTCATACCACTGGCGAAGAAATCCTGCGCGTGGAGCACCTGACCGCCTGGCATCCGGTTAATCGCCATATTAAACGGGTTAACGATATCTCCTTCTCCCTGAAACGCGGCGAAATCCTTGGTATTGCCGGGCTGGTTGGCGCAGGGCGCACGGAAGCCGTTCAGTGCCTGTTTGGCGTCTGGCGCGGACGCTGGGAAGGCCAGGTTTTCATCGACGGCCAGCCGGTACACATTCGCAACTGCCAGCAGGCGATGGCGCACGGTATCGCCATGGTGCCTGAAGACAGAAAAAAAGACGGCATTGTGCCGGTAATGGCAGTGGGCAAAAACATTACCCTCGCCGCACTTGATCAGTTTACCGGTCCCGCAAGCGCGCTGAACGACGCGGCAGAACAGCACTGCATTTTACAATCGATCCAGCGGCTGAAAGTCAAAACCTCTTCGCCGGACCTGGCGATTGGTCGACTGAGCGGCGGCAACCAGCAAAAGGCGATTCTGGCCCGTTGTCTGCTGCTTAATCCGCGCATTCTTATTCTGGACGAGCCGACGCGTGGCATTGATATCGGCGCGAAATACGAGATTTATAAGCTCATTAATCAGCTTGTGCAGCAGGGCATCGCCGTCATCGTCATTTCATCTGAGCTGCCGGAAGTGCTGGGCCTGAGCGATCGGGTACTGGTAATGCATGAAGGGAAGCTGAAAGCCGATTTAGTGAATCATAACCTGACGCAGGAGCAGGTGATGGAAGCCGCATTGAGGAGTGAACGTCATGTCGAAAAGCAATCCGTCTGAAATGAAACTCGCTGTCCCGACGCCCGGTCCCTTTTCGGGCCTGAAATCCCTGAACCTGCAGGTCTTCGTGATGATCGCCGCCATCGTGGCCATCATGCTCTTTTTCACCTGGACTACCGATGGCGCTTACCTGAGCGCGCGTAATATCTCTAACCTGCTGCGCCAGACGGCCATCACCGGCATCCTGGCGGTCGGGATGGTCTTTGTCATCATCTCGGCCGAAATTGACCTTTCGGTTGGCTCGATGATGGGGTTACTCGGCGGCGCGGCGACCATTTTTGACGTCTGGCTCGGCTGGCCGCTACCGCTGACCATTGTCGTCACGCTGGCGCTCGGCCTGCTGCTGGGTGCCTGGAACGGTTGGTGGGTCGCTTACCGCAAAGTCCCGTCGTTTATTGTTACCCTCGCCGGGATGCTGGCGTTTCGCGGCATCCTGATTGGCATCACTAACGGCACCACCGTATCGCCGACCAGCGCCTCCATGTCGCAGATCGGCCAGAGCTACCTGCCCGGCGGCGTCGGCTTTACCATTGGCCTGCTGGGACTAATGGCATTCATTGCCTGGCAGTGGCGCGGGCGGATGCGCCGTCAGGCGCTGGGGTTGAGCACATCTGCCTCCAGTGGTGTTGTCGGTAAACAGGCGATCACCGCAGTAATTATCCTTGGTGCAATCTGGCTACTGAATGATTATCGCGGCGTTCCAACGCCCGTGCTGGTACTGGCGTTTTTACTGCTGGCGGGTATGTTTATGGCGACACGCACCGCTTTTGGTCGTCGAATTTACGCCATTGGCGGCAACCTTGAAGCCGCGCGCCTTTCCGGTATTAACGTTGAGCGCACAAAACTGGTCGTGTTTGCCATCAACGGTTTAATGGTGGCGGTTGCCGGGCTGATCCTCAGCTCTCGTTTAGGCGCAGGCTCTCCCTCCGCCGGGAACATTGCCGAACTGGATGCCATCGCCGCCTGTGTGATCGGCGGCACCAGCCTGGCGGGCGGTATCGGCAGCGTAGCAGGTGCGGTTATGGGTGCATTTATCATGGCATCGCTGGATAACGGGATGAGTATGATGGACGTGCCGACGTTCTGGCAGTATATCGTTAAGGGAGCGATTCTGCTGCTGGCTGTCTGGATGGACTCTGCCACCAAACGCCGCGCCTGATCTGTTATGAAAGTACCACAGCACTACCGGCACGGAATGCCGATAGTGCTTTTCACTATGCGATGATTCACGGGAAAAAAGCATCATGTTTGAAAAACGTCACCGCATTACGCTGTTATTCAATGCAAATAAAGCCTACGACCGTCAGGTCGTTGAGGGTGTAGGGGAATATTTACAGGCGTCACAATCAGAATGGGACATCTTTATTGAAGAGGATTTCCGCGCCCGTATTGAAAACATCAAAGAGTGGTTAGGTGATGGCGTCATAGCCGATTACGACGATCCGGAAATCGAACAATTGCTGGCCGATGTCGGAGTTCCTATCGTCGGCGTCGGCGGCTCTTATCATTTGCCTGAGCGCTATCCGGCGGTGCATTACATCGCTACCGATAACTATGCGCTGGTGGAAAGCGCCTTTTTACACCTGAAGGAAAAGGGCGTTCATCGCTTTGCATTTTATGGGCTACCCGCTTCCAGCGGAAAACGCTGGGCAGCAGAGCGAGAGTATGCTTTTTGCCAGTTGGTCGCTAAGGAGAGATACCGCGGTGTTGTGTATCAGGGGCAGCAAACCGCGCCGGAAAACTGGCAGCACGCGCAAAATCGTCTTGCCGACTGGCTGCAAACGCTGCCGCCGCAGACCGGCATCATTGCCGTTACCGATGCCAGAGCGCGGCACATCCTCCAGGCCTGCGAGCATCTGCATATTCCGGTTCCGGAAAAACTGTGCGTCATCGGCATTGATAACGAAGAGCTGACCCGCTACCTCTCCCGGGTAGCGCTGTCATCCGTAGCGCAGGGCACGCGGCAGATGGGCTATCAGGCCGCCAAGCTTCTGCACCGCTTAATGGATAACGAAGAACTACCCTTACAACGTGTGCTTGTTCCTCCTGCGCGCGTTATTGAGCGCCGCTCAACCGACTACCGCTCACTGAGCGATCCAGCAGTGATTCAGGCTATGCACTATATCCGTAATAATGCCTGCAAAGGCATCAAGGTAGATCAGGTGCTGGATTCGGTCGGTATTTCCCGATCAAACCTGGAGAAACGTTTTAAAGAAGAGGTTGGCGAGACAATTCATGCAGTGATCCACGCAGAAAAACTGGATAAGGCCCGTAGCCTGCTGATTTCCACATCGCTGTCGATCAACGAAATTTCCCAGATGTGTGGCTACCCTTCGCTGCAATATTTCTATTCGGTTTTTAAGAAAGAATATGACGCCACGCCGAAGGATTACCGGGAGCGGTATAGTGAGGTGATGGTGTAGAAACAAAAAAGCCTTCCTGACAGAAGGCTTTCTGATATTACGCTAACGTAACAATTACATATGTGCCGCAATCAACCGCTGATTATCCTGATACATGGAAAACAAGAAGTTGTTATAGCTTGCGCCTTTCGTGGAGTAACCTTCCAGCTTATGAATCATTGCCGTCGCCGTCACTTCCTGATCCGCTTTACGCAACTGCGCACGCGACTTACGGAATGACGTATAGGCCGGGTGCGTATTCAGATTAACGACGTAGGCGTTAACCGACTCTTTCACCGAACCAAACTGCGAGTAGCCTTTGACTTTACCCGGCGCGTTGGTGCAACGACCCTTCGCACATTTCATGCCGAAGAGATTGTTATTATTACGTGCCAGCTTTGAGGTACCCCAGCCGCTTTCTGCGGCAGCCATGGTCGCAATCATACTGTCCGGAATAATATCCACGCGCTCAAGCAGTTTGTTCCACGGAACACGACGCGTATTGCCAGACCAGCTGATCTTATAGCGCTTCGTAATATCCTTCAGGCGTGAACGCTCCGCAGGCGACCATTGGCTGCTATATTGCTTTGAGATCAGCCAGTTACGCTCTGCCGTAATCGCTGCATTTTGACTGGTAATATAAGGCATGACCGTCCGGAGAAACGCTTTTTTTCTTGGTGTTCCGGAAGGGTATTTTCGCAAGTCAGGGAGTGAACTACTTAAATCACTATTGCGAGAATACTCTTGTTTACTGCTAACCTTTTTATTACTTGTCGCTGTTATTCGGGCTATATCACTCGTTGTTGTGTGCGTTTTTGCAAACGTCCCACCCGAAAAAGCATAGGTGAGTAACATGAGTATCATGGCCCCATATCGTCGAAGGGGAGTCGATATCATTAAGTCTCCTGGTCGGATTTAAGCATCCAAACGCCTTAGTTATGTTAAGGAAATAAGCACTGAGCCCCGAACCTTACCAAAAATATCCTTCATGAGCACGTAAAGGAATAGAGAAAATCCGAAATAATGTCACGTGTAAAGTGTAAACTTTGCTCATTTACGCGCCACAAGTGCTACGTATCTCTCACTTTTTGCTGTTTTTTTGCGCGCCATCACTCACCCCGTGCCATCCTCCCCGTCAGGTTGCTGCTAAGGAGGAGCACGCCGGAAAAATTTGCGTGCAAAATGCGCTAAACACCGTGACAGGACATCGCCATGAAATTCGCCGCACTTTTACCGCTGCTGCTACCCGGCATGGCGTTTGCTGCCTGGAATGCGCCCGGCTTTCCAGCGTTCACGCCAGAAGGTACCGGAAAATTCGTAAGTCAGGCCGCACTGACGAAGGGTACGCGCCCTTTAACCATAAATTTTGACCAACAGTGCTGGCAGCCAGCGGACGCCATTAAGCTCAACCAGATGTTGTCGCTTAAGCCCTGTAGCGGCGATGCGCCGCAGTGGCGTCTGTTCCGCGATGGTGATTATCAACTGCAAGTCGATACCCGCTCCGGCACGCCAACCCTGACAATTCGCGTGCAAAGTCCCGCGCAGGAAACCCGCACAGCCGTTATCCGCCAGTGTCCGGTATGGGATGGTAAACCTTTAACGCTGGATGTCAGCCAGACTTTTCCGGAAGGCAGCGCCGTGCGCGACTTCTATAGTCAACAAACCGCGACCGTCCAGCAGGGCAAAATCACCCTCATGCCTGCCGCCGGAAGCCAGGGCCTATTATTGCTGGAGCGTGCGGAAACCGATGCGCCTGCCGCATTTGACTGGCACAACGCCACCGTCTATTTCGTGCTGACCGATCGTTTTGTCAATGGCGACCCCGCTAACGACAACAGCTACGGTCGACATAAAGACGGCATGGAAGAGATTGGCACCTTCCACGGCGGCGATTTAAAAGGGCTGACCAGCAAACTGGATTATTTACAACAGCTCGGCGTCAATGCGCTGTGGATAAGCTCGCCGCTTGAGCAAATCCACGGCTGGGTGGGCGGCGGCACGAAAGGCGATTTTCCACACTACGCCTATCATGGGTATTACACCCAGGACTGGACCCGGCTGGACGCCAATATGGGCGATGAGGCGGATCTGCACAAACTGGTTGATGAAGCGCATAAGCGTGGTATCCGCATCCTCTTTGACGTGGTAATGAACCATACCGGTTACGCCACCCTTGCCGATATGCAGGAGTACCAGTTCGGCGCGCTGTATCTTAAAGGCGACGAGCTGAAAAAAACGCTGGGCGATCGCTGGACCGACTGGAAACCCGCCGCCGGACAGAGCTGGCACAGCTTTAACGATTACATTAACTTCAGTGACAAGGCGAGCTGGGACAAGTGGTGGGGCAAAAACTGGATCCGTACCGATATCGGCGATTATGACAATCCCGGTTTTGACGACCTGACCATGTCGCTGGCCTTTCTGCCCGATTTAAAAACTGAATCTACCACGCCGTCCGGTTTACCGGTGTTTTATCAGCACAAGCCCGACACGCACGCCAAAGCCATCGCGGGTTACACGCCGCGCGATTATCTCACCCACTGGTTAAGTCAGTGGGTACGCGATTACGGTATAGACGGCTTCCGGGTCGATACCGCAAAACACGTCGAGATGGAGGGCTGGCAGCAGCTGAAAACTCAGGCCAGCGAAGCGCTCGCGGCGTGGAAAGCGGCAAATCCAGATAAAGCGCTGGATGACGCGCCGTTCTGGATGACCGGCGAGTCCTGGGGTCACGGCGTGATGCAGAGCGACTATTACCGCCACGGTTTTGACGCGATGATCAACTTCGATTATCAGGAGCAGGCCGCAGGTGCGGTTGACTGCCTGGCGAATATCGATCCTGTCTGGCAGCAAATGGCGGATAAGCTTCAGACCTTTAACGTATTGAGCTATCTCTCTTCCCACGATACTCGTCTGTTCCGCGAAGGCGGTAACAAAGCAGCGGAACTGCTTTTACTGGCCCCCGGTGCGGTACAGATTTTTTATGGTGATGAGTCGGCGCGGCCTTTTGGCCCCACCGGATCGGACCCGCTTCAGGGCACGCGTTCGCAGATGAACTGGCAGGATATCGCCGGGAAAGCCTCAGAGAGTGTCGCGCACTGGCAAAAACTCGGCCAGTTCCGCGCCCGCCATCCGGCGGTTGGCGAGGGTAAACAGACCACGCTGACGCTATCGCAGGGATACGGTTTTATTCGCAAAAAAGGCGACGATACCGTAATGGTCGTCTGGGCAGGGAACAATAAATAACCTTTTCTATGCGGGGCACATGTCGCCCCGCATAAAAATCTACGTTAGTAATAAATTGTAGTTAAATACGTCATCCATTCCCCGTTTCCCCGATTTGCACCGCGTCACCGGGCGCGTTATCGTTACTCTCTTTCAAACAGGCCCGACAGATCTCCGCTATGACATTTTCCCTTTTCGGCGACAAATTTACCCGCCATTCCGGCATTACCCGCCTGATGGAGGACCTGAACGACGGTTTACGCACCCCAGGCGCAATCATGCTGGGCGGCGGCAATCCGGCGCAAATCCCGGCGATGACCGACTACTTTCATCAGCTGCTTGCCGATATGCTGGCAAACGGCAACGCCACGGACGCGCTATGTAACTATGATGGTCCGCAGGGGAAAAGCGAATTACTGGCGCTGCTGGCGGATATGCTACGTAAAGAGCTGGGCTGGGATATTGAACCGCAGAATATTGCACTAACAAACGGCAGCCAGAGCGCATTTTTCTACTTATTTAATCTTTTTGCCGGACGACGCGCCGACGGTACCACGCGCAAGGTGCTTTTCCCGCTGGCACCGGAGTACATTGGCTATGCCGATGCGGGGCTGGAAGAGGATCTGTTCGTCTCCGCACGCCCTAATATTGAACTGCTGCCGGAAGGACAGTTTAAGTATCACGTTGATTTTGAACATCTGCACGTGGGTGAAGACACCGGGATGATCTGCGTCTCACGCCCGACGAACCCGACGGGCAACGTCATCACCGATGAAGAGATCATGAAGCTGGATGTGCTGGCCAACCAGCACGGCATCCCGCTGGTGATCGACAATGCCTACGGCGTCCCCTTCCCCGGCATCATTTTTAGCGAAGCGCGCCCGCTGTGGAACCCGAATATCGTACTGTGCATGAGCCTGTCCAAACTGGGCCTGCCGGGAAGCCGCTGCGGAATTATCATCGCTAATGAAAAAATCATCTCCGCCATTACCAATATGAACGGCATTATCAGCCTGGCTCCGGGCGGCATGGGTCCGGCGATGATGAGCGAGATGATTAAGCGTAACGATTTATTACGTCTTTCGGAAACGGTCATCAAGCCGTTTTACTACCAGCGCGTGCAGGAGACGGTGGCCCTTATTCGCCGTTATCTGCCGGAAGAACGTTGTTTGATCCACAAACCTGAAGGCGCGATTTTCCTCTGGCTGTGGTTTAAAGATTTGCCCATCTCAACCGAGCTGCTGTACCAGCGTCTGAAAAAACGCGGCGTGCTGATGGTGCCCGGTCATTACTTCTTCCCCGGTCTGGACAAACCCTGGCCGCATACCCACCAGTGCATGCGGATGAATTACGTGCCGGACCCGGAGAAAATCGAGGCAGGGGTAAAAATCCTCGCCGAAGAGATCGAACGCGCCTGGCTGGAAGGATAAACGCCGCGCGGCGTACGTAGCCGCGCGCGCTGTAATTGATCCGGATCGAGACATTCAAGCGCATGGGTCGGGCAGGCCTCAACGCAGGCGGGGCCGCCATCACGATGCTGGCAGAGATCGCACTTCAGCGCCGTTACGCCCTCCTGCGCCGTAACGACTTGCATCGCGCCAAACGGACAGGCAACCATGCAACTCTTGCAGCCGATACAGCGGCTTTGCTCAACCAGAATCGCGCCGTTACGGCGGCTGATAGCACCGTTGGGGCACACTCTGGCGCAGGGTGCGTCTTCACAATGATGGCAGGTAACGGCGGTTGAAAAGGTATCCGCTTTAATCACCCGAATACGTGGAATAAAGGCAGCGGCGGTTAACGCGGCGCAATCCTGCTGCGCCTGATGCGACACCGCGCAGGCTATTTCACAGGTGCGGCAGCCGATGCATTTTGTGGAATCGGCGCGAATAAATCGATTCATGCCTTTCTCCGGCAGAGAAAAAAAGCAGAGTGCCAGAGAAGATGGCGTCAATGCTTTGATCCGACGCGGGAAAGGAGAAAGATTTGTCAGATGCCAGAGAATGATGGGGCATCTGACGGTCAGGAAAACAGGTTAACAGGGGAAACACCGGGATTGGGTTCCCGGAGGGACGCCCAACCCGGTGGTCGCCCCGATGACGTCAGGCGCTTTATCATCAACCTTGTGCCTTATTCCCGCACGCTGAAACCCAGCTCGTTAGAGATAGCCTGTGCGGTCTCCCGTAACGGCTTAAGCAAATTCTTCTCACCGATCTGCTTGAGGCGCGAAGTCGAAAGTGAAATCGAAATCGCATAGGGCACGCGGTGGTGGATATCAAATACCGGTACGGCAATGCATGACACCCCCAGCTCGTTCTCTTCCCTGTCCATCGCCATCCTGCTCTCACGAATTTGCGCCAGCTCATCGTACATCGCAGGCAGGCCGGTAATCGTATTGCGGGTTAGCGGCTGAATACTGTCCTGGTGGCTCTGCCAGTACGTCTCCACATAATCCGGGTGTCCGAACGCCATATAAATCTTGCCCATCGCCGAACAGTAGAGCGGCATATGCTGCCCGATATAAGCGCGGGTGCGCAGCATGCCGGTCGTCGGCTCCAGCTTGTAGATCAGAATCGCATGATCGTCTTCGCGGCTGGAAAAGTTAATGGTTTCCCCGGTTGCCAGGTTCAGCGCCTCCAGGTGCGGCGCGGCAACGTGGATAATATTCAGGGACGAAAGCGCTTTCTGCCCTACCGCAATAAATTTCGTCGTCAGCCGATAGCTGCCTGCCGCAGGCGCGGGCGTCACATAGCCGCAGGACTGCAAACCCTGTAGCAGACGATGAACGGTACTTTTGTTCAGCCCCGCCAGTTCAGACAGGTGTGCCAGTGGACAACCGTTCGGATAGTTACTGAGGATCTCAATCAGCATTAAGCCGCGAAACAGGCTCTGGCTTCCGGCGGGCCTCTCTTTATCCTGCATTACATCGCTCTCTTTCGTACTCATTGCTTCCTCACTCCTTTTTATCGCGTCCTGATGGTAGCGCAAAGTGTGGTTCAGTTCACGATCTGGACTAAAAATTTACAACCTATTGATTTTTATGTTTTTAAAAAACAAAGCCACCCATTGATCTGTTAAATATTGATCGTTATATTTGAAATCAGATTTCGCATAGTGAAATTTAAAGGTAAAAAAGCACTCAGGACGTCATGTAAAGACGGGAGAAAAAGAACGATGAAAGTCACATTTGAACAGTTGAAAGCCGCTTTTAATCAGGTACTGCTTTCACGTGGCGTCGCCAGCGACACAGCCGATGCCTGCGCGGAAATGTTTGCCCGCACTACCGAATCCGGCGTGTATTCACACGGCGTAAACCGATTTCCACGTTTTATTCAGCAACTCGATGCGGGCGATATTATTCCCGACGCGGCACCGAAACGTATCGTCAGCCTCGGCGCGATCGAGCAGTGGGACGCGCAGCGTTCGATTGGCAATTTGACGGCGAAAAAGATGATGGATCGCGCGACCGGGCTGGCATCGGATCACGGTATCGGGCTGGTCGCCCTGCGTAACGCTAACCACTGGATGCGCGGCGGCAGTTACGGCTGGCAGGCGGCGGAGAAAGGCTACATTGGCATCTGCTGGACCAACTCGATTGCTGTCATGCCGCCGTGGGGCGCGAAGGAATGCCGCATTGGCACCAATCCGCTGATCGTCGCCATCCCGTCGAACCCCATCACAATGGTGGATATGTCGATGTCGATGTTCTCTTACGGCATGCTGGAAGTGAACCGGCTGGCGGGCCGTACCCTGCCGGTGGACGGCGGCTTCGACGATGACGGCCAACTGACCAAAGAGCCGGGCGTGATCGAGAAAAACCGCCGCATTCTGCCGATGGGCTACTGGAAAGGCTCCGGGCTTTCTATCGTGCTGGACATGATTGCCACCCTGCTTTCTGACGGCGCATCCGTGGCGGAGGTCACTCAGGACAACAGCGACGAATATGGCGTCTCGCAGATTTTCATCGCCATTGAAGTCGATAAGCTGATCGACGGGGCGACGCGCGACGCCAAACTCCAGCGGATTATGGACTTTGTCACCACCGCCGACCGTTCCGATGAAGATGTTGCCATTCGTCTGCCGGGACACGAGTTTACCCGTCTGCTGGAGGAAAACCGTCGTAACGGCATCACCGTTGATGACAGCGTATGGGCGAAAATTCAGGCGCTACAGGAGGTGGATGATGATCTTCGGTCACATTAACCAACCTAATCCTTGCCGCCTGCCTGCGGCAATCGAAAAGGCGCTCGAATTTTTGCGCACCACGGATTTTCGCCAGCTCGATCCGGGCGTTAAAGAGATCGACGGCAAAGACATTTTTGCCCAGATTATCGATTTAACTACCCGCGAGGCGCAGGAGAATAAGCCGGAAGTACACCGTCGGTATCTGGATATCCAGTTTCTCGCGTGGGGCGAAGAGAAAATCGGCATCGCCATCGACAACGGCAACAATGAAATCAGTGAATCACTGCTTGAGCAACGCGATATTATTTTTTATCACCAGAGCGAAAACGAATCTTTTATTGAAATGGTGCCGGGCAGTTACGCCATATTTTTCCCGCAGGATGTGCATCGTCCTGGCTGTAATAAAATAGCGGCAACACCCATTCGTAAAATTGTCGTCAAGGTTGCCCTCGCGGCGCTTTAATTACTTGCATATTTATCAAGCCCGATAAATATCAGGAGCACAATATGAAAAGCAATAACGCCGGTTATATTATTGGCGCGTACCCCTGCGCGCCGTCGTTTCACCAGAAAAGCGAAGAGGAAGAAAGCGCATTCTGGCGACAGCTCGCCGATACCGCTGATATACGCGGACTGGAGCAGCCCTGCCTGGAAAATCTGCATCCTTATGGTGACGAGTGGCTATGGCAACACACGCCCGGAGAGTGGCAGATCGTTGTCACCGCCATTATGGAAACCATGCGCCGTCGCGGACTCAACAGTGGCTTTGGTCTTGCCTCCAGCGATGAAAACCAGCGTCGGGCCTGCGTTGATTACTACCGCCATCTGCAGCAGAAAATCGCCTCTGTTAACGCCAGGCACGGCGGCAAAGTGATCGCCCTGGAAATCCAGGCGGCTCCTCTGGCAGGCAACGCCGATGCAGACCAGGCAACCGAGGCGTTCGCCCGCTCGATAAAAGAGATCGCCAGCTGGGACTGGTCATGCAAGCTGGTGCTGGAGCACTGCGATGCAATGACGCAGCCTGCGCCGCGCAAAGGCTTTCTGCCGCTGGAAAACGTGCTGGATGTGCTCAGCGGCTACGATATCAGCGTCTGTATTAACTGGGCGCGCTCCGCCATTGAAGGGCGCAATACCACGCTGCCGCTGACGCATACGCAAATGGCAAAACGGGCGGGAAAACTCGGCGCGCTCATGTTCTCCGGCACGACGGAAACGGGGGATTACGGCGAATGGCAGGATTTACATGCGCCCTTTGCCCCGTTCTGCGAAGAGAGTTTGCTGACGGTGGATCGCGCGCGTGAAGTATTTAATGCGGCCGATGCAGCAACTCTGCAATTTGCCGGTATCAAACTGCTTGAAATAAATGCTAATGCTGATGTCGGGCATCGGATTGCGATTTTACGCAATGGCATAGATGCAATGAACACAGTGACAAAATAAAAACAAACTTTGCGCCATTACACCAGAACAAAACCTTTTTTATGAGAAAATTATCATGAATACTTTATCTGGCTCTACACCCGCGAATATTCCGCACCAACGCTGGCTTAGAATAATCCCACCTATTCTCATCGCCTGTATTATTTCGTATATGGACCGCGTCAATATCGCCTTCGCCATGCCTGGCGGGATGGATGAAGAACTGGGTATTTCCGCCACCATGGCCGGACTGGCAGGCGGCATCTTCTTTATTGGCTACCTCTTTTTGCAGGTGCCGGGCGGTAAAATCGCCGTCCACGGCAGCGGCAAGAAATTTATCGGCTGGTCGCTGGTCGCCTGGGCGGTGATTTCCGTGCTGACCGGCCTTATTACTAACCAGTATCAGTTGCTGGTGCTGCGTTTTCTGCTGGGCGTGGCCGAAGGCGGGATGCTGCCGGTGGTGCTGACGATGATCAGCAACTGGTTCCCGGATGCCGAGCGCGGCCGTGCTAACGCCATCGTGATTATGTTTGTGCCCATTGCCGGGATCATCACCGCACCGCTCTCCGGCTGGATCATCACCGTACTGGACTGGCGCTGGCTGTTCATTATCGAAGGTCTGCTGTCGGTGGTGGTGCTGGTACTGTGGGCATTTACCGTTTATGACCGTCCGCAGGAGGCACGCTGGATTTCAGAGGCCGAGAAAAATTATCTGGTGGAAACACTGGCCGCAGAGCAGCAGGCCATTGTCGGTAAAGAGGTCAAAAACGCCTCGCTTAGCGCGGTCCTGTCCGACAAAACCATGTGGCAGTTGATCGCACTAAACTTCTTTTATCAGACCGGAATTTACGGTTATACCCTGTGGCTGCCGACCATTCTCAAAGAGCTGACCCATACCAGCATCGGCCAGGTGGGAATGCTGGCCGTTCTGCCCTACGTCGGGGCGATTGCGGGCATGTTCCTCTTCTCCTCCCTGTCGGACCGCACCGGCAAACGTAAGCTGTTTGTTTCCCTGCCGCTGATTGGTTTTGCGCTGTGCATGTTTTTGTCCGTCACGCTGAAGGCCCATATCTGGCTCTCCTATGCCGCGCTGGTCGGCTGTGGCTTCTTCCTGCAATCCGCCGCAGGGGTGTTCTGGACCATTCCGGCACGCCTGTTCAGCGCCGAAATGGCAGGCGGCGCGCGCGGGGTAATTAACGCCCTCGGCAACCTCGGCGGCTTCTGCGGCCCTTACGCGGTTGGCGTTTTGATCACGCTCTACAGCAAAGATGCCGGCGTTTACTGCCTGGCCATCTCGCTGGCGCTGGCGGCGCTGATGGCGCTGCTGCTGCCCGCGAAATGCGATGCCAGAGCTGAAAGTACCCGCCCGGTAAACCCGCGTAAGCGCGAAGCATAACGCAACAATGCCTGATGGCGCTGCGCTTATCAGGCCTACAAGACATGGCGGCTACCTGTAGCCCCGGTAAGCGCAGCGCCCCCGGGGGCAACGAGATGATAACGATGAGTGAAAAAGAGACCTTCTGGCTGGGTATCGATTGTGGCGGTACTTATCTGAAAGCCGGTTTATACGATCGCCAGGGCAAGGAGCACGGCGTCGCCCGCCAGTCGCTGCGCACGTTAAGTCCGCAAGCTGGCTATGCGGAACGGGATATGTCCGCGCTGTGGCAGCATTGCGCCACCACGATTGCCCGTCTGTTACTGAAGACGCGCGTAACAGGCCAGCAAATCCGGGGCGTCGGCATTTCTGCGCAGGGTAAAGGGTTGTTCCTGCTGGATAAAAACGATCGCCCGCTGGGTAACGCCATCCTCTCTTCCGACCGCCGGGCGCTGGAGATCGTCCGCCGCTGGCAGCAGGATGGTATACCGGACACGCTTTACCCGCATACGCGTCAGACCCTGTGGACCGGGCATCCGGTCTCGCTACTGCGCTGGATAAAAGAGCATCAACCGCAGCGCTATGCCCGTATCGGTAGCGTGATGATGGGACATGATTACCTGCGATGGTGCCTGACGGGCGTTAAGGGCGCGGAAGAGAGCAACATCTCGGAGTCCAACCTTTACAACATGCATGACGGACGCTATGACCCGGCCCTGACCCGCTGGCTTGGCATCAGCGAGATTGACTGCGCCCTGCCACCGATTGTTGGCTCAACAGAAATATGCGGGGAGATCACCGCTCAGGCAGCCGCCCTGACCGGTCTCGCGGCGGGAACTCCCGTCGTGGGCGGTCTGTTTGATGTGGTTTCCACCGCACTTTGTGCGGGCCTTAACGATGAACATACCCTGAACGCCGTTATGGGCACCTGGGCCGTCACCAGCGGTATCGCCGATGAACTGCGTCACAACGAAACGCATGCTTATGTCTACGGCCGTTATGCCGCGCCAGGTCAGTACATTGTTCATGAAGCCAGTCCCACCTCCTCCGGTAATCTGGAATGGCTGACCGCGCAGTGGGGCGAGATGTCGTTTGAGGAGATCAACCGCAGCGTCGGCGACCTGCCGAAAGCGGGCAGCGACCTGTTCTTTCTGCCCTTTCTCTACGGCAGCAATGCCGGGCTGGAGATGACCTGCGGGTTTTACGGCATGCAGGCAATGCATACCCGCGCGCATCTTCTGCAGGCGGTTTTTGAAGGCGTGGTATTCAGCCATATGACCCACCTTAACCGAATGCGTGAACGCTTTCGCGAGGTGCACACTCTGCGTGTTACCGGCGGTCCGGCCCATTCTGAGGTCTGGATGCAGATGCTTGCCGACGTCAGCGGCCTGCCGCTGGAGCTGCCGCAAATTGAAGAAACCGGCTGTTTTGGGGCCGCGCTGGTGGCGCAGGTCGGGACCGGCGTTTACGCCAGCATTCATGAGGCACAGCGCTCGCTGACCTGGGACCTGCGAACCGTTACCCCGGACGCCACCGCACACGCTAACTACCAACGCAAATACCAGCGTTACCAGATTCTGATTGAAGCACTTCAGGGTTTTCATGCCCGTATTAAGGAGCACAACGTATGAGCCGACCTCTTTTGCAACTGGCGCTCGACCACACCCGTCTTGCTGACGCGCAGCGCGACGTCAGCCTGCTAAAAAACCATGTTGATATCGTCGAAGCGGGCACCATTCTGTGTCTGACCGAAGGGCTTGGCGCGGTTAAAGCGCTACGCGAACAGTGTCCGGAGAAGATTATTGTCGCTGACTGGAAGGTCGCGGACGCCGGAGAAACGCTGGCGCAGCAGGCCTTCGACGCGGGCGCGAACTGGATGACCATTATCTGCGCCGCACCGCTTGCGACCATCGAAAAAGGCCATGTGGTCGCACAGGCACGCGGCGGAGAAATCCAGATTGAACTGTTCGGCAACTGGACGCTCAACGATGCCCGTGACTGGTACCGCGTCGGTATCCGCCAGGCCATTTATCACCGCGGCCGCGACGCGCAGGCCAGCGGTCAGCAGTGGGGCGAGGTCGATCTGGCGCGCATGAAGGCGCTTTCCGACATCGGCCTTGAGCTGTCCATTACCGGCGGCATTACGCCAGCCGATCTGCCGCTATTTAAAGATATCCGCGTAAAAGCGTTTATCGCCGGACGCGCGCTGGCGGGTGCCCGCGATCCCGCCCAGGTCGCGGCGGAATTCCACGCGCAGATCCAGTCCATCTGGGGAGAGCAATAATGCGCAGCCATCCATTAGGTATTTATGAAAAGGCGCTGGCAAAAGAACTAAGCTGGCCGGAGCGGCTGGTGCTGGCGAAAAGCTGCGGCTTCGATTTTGTCGAAATGTCGGTGGATGAAACCGATGAGCGCCTGTCGCGCCTGGAGTGGAGCACCGCTCAGCGCGCCTCGCTGGTGCAGGCCATGCTGGAAACGGGCGTCGCTATTCCCTCAATGTGTCTCTCTGCGCATCGCCGCTTTCCCTTTGGCAGCCGCGATGAAACCGTTCGCGTGCGGGCTCGTGAAATCATGAGCAAAGCGATCCGCCTCGCCCGCGATTTAGGTATTCGTACCATTCAACTGGCGGGTTACGACGTCTATTACGAAGAACACGATGAAGGCACCCAGCAGCGTTTTGCCGAAGGGCTGGCGTGGGCTGTAGAGCAGGCCGCCGCGTCGCAGGTAATGCTGGCGGTAGAAATTATGGATACCGCGTTTATGAACTCCATCAGCAAATGGAAAAAATGGGATGAACTGCTCGCCTCGCCGTGGTTCAGCGTCTACCCGGACGTCGGCAATCTGAGCGCCTGGGGCAATGACGTTCAGGCGGAGCTTTCGCTGGGTATCGATCGCATTGCAGCCATTCATCTCAAAGACACCCAGCCCGTCACGGCGCAAAGTGCCGGGCAGTTTCGCGACGTGCCTTTTGGCGAAGGCTGCGTCGATTTCGTCTGCATTTTCAGCACGTTACGCAAGCTGAATTACCGCGGCGCATTTCTGATTGAGATGTGGACCGAGAAAGCCAACGAGCCGGTTCTGGAAATTATCCAGGCACGCCGCTGGATTGAAGCCCGCATGCAGGAAGGAGGATTGATATGTTAGAACAACTGAAAGCCGAGGTGCTGGCGGCCAATCTGGCGCTGCCCGCGCATCATCTGGTGACGTTTACGTGGGGCAACGTTAGCGCCGTCGACCATGACAGCGGTTTGATGGTGATTAAACCTTCCGGCGTGGATTACGCTGTTATGACCGCCAGCGATATGGTGGTGGTGGAGATTGCCACCGGGAAGGTGGTGGAAGGCGATAAAAAGCCCTCTTCCGATACCCCTACCCATCTGGCGCTGTATCGCCGCTATCCCGGCATCAGCGGCATTGTTCATACCCATTCACGCCATGCCACCATCTGGTCGCAGGCGGGCCGCGATTTGCCCGCGTGGGGCACCACGCATGCTGACTATTTCTACGGCACTATTCCCTGCACGCGGCGGATGACCCAGGAGGAGATTGCGGGCGAATACGAGTACCAGACCGGCGAGGTGATTATTAAAACCTTCGAAGAGCGCGACCTTGATCCCATGCAGGTCCCGGCGGTGCTGGTCCATTCTCACGGGCCGTTTGCGTGGGGGAAAAACGCCGCCGACGCGGTGCATAACGCCGTGGTGCTGGAGGAATGCGCTTATATGGGGCTTTTCTCGCGTCAGCTCAGCCCGGATCTCCCTGATATGCAACCGGAACTGCTGGATAAACACTATCTGCGCAAGCACGGGAAAACCGCTTATTACGGACAGTGATCATGCCGAGTTAATATGCTCTTTACAGTATCGTCGCTTCCAGACGGCGGGCGTTAACCCGGTATGTTTACGGAAGATTTGCCGGAAATAGCCGACATCGCTGAAACCGCACAGCCCGGCGACCTCTTTCAGCGAACGGGCGTCGCTGATAAGCAGTTTTTCCGCCGCCCGCACCCGCTGGCGGTGGATGGCGTCGGTCAGCGTCAGGCGAAAAACCCGGCGGTAAACGCGCCCCAGATAATCGGCGTTGCAGTGCAGCTCTTTTGCCAGCGCAGAGGTGGAGAGCGGAAGATGAAACTGGGTACGGATAAGCTGCTGCGCTTTCCACGCCAGCGCCGTACCCGCATCATCGGTATCCGTTTTATGATCGGCCCCCAGCGCAATTTGTTGCAGGATCAGCAGTAACGCTAATTCCAGCGCCACGCTACGCTGTATATTTTCCTGCTCGTTAAGAAATTGCCTAAATAGCGACATCATATATTGCGGATCACCCACTTTAACGTGCTGCGGTATGGCAAGGTGGGTTAACCATTCGCCATGATGCGCTTCTTTTGTCACGTCAAAATGTAGCCAATAGAATTTTAGATCGGCGGGAAAATCACCCACGCCGACATGATGACGCTGCGGCCATAATACCAGGCTTTCTCCGGCGTTCACCGCAAATACATTCTCCTCCTCCTGAATCGTTAATGTCCCTTTTTCAACAAAAATAACTTCCCACGAGGTGAGTTTTCGCGCGGGGTGGCTTCCCATGCCACGCGAGATAAACAACCCGCCATTCTGTGCCTTCACCGGAAGCGCTATGGATAATTCAAGCATAGACATTCATTATTCAGCTCTTTGCCGACCGTGATTTACCTTTATTTATTGATTATTCACCAAAATACACTGTCCGACAGGATCGCCATCACATTTTATTCATCAGGTCGGAATCGTCATCTTTATCTACTACCCTGCTCCCTTGTTGACAGATTTTTTCCATGCAAAATTTATCGGGTACTTTGCAAATTACAAAAAGACCGCCAGCGAATAAGCGGTGAATGCTGGATAAAATTTCGATTACGCGAGGAGTTATTTATGACTTCCACCCCAATTACTGCCACAGAAATTACGCAGAAAGCACTTGATGAAAAACTGTCGATTCGTGAAAAAATTGGCTACGGGCTGGGTGATGCTGGCGGGACGGTGATCACCTGTCTGATCATGAATTTTTTAACCTTTTTCTATACCGATATTTTTGGCCTGACGCCCGCGCTGGTGGGCACGTTATTTATCGCCCTGCGCGTGTTCGATGCCATTTCCGATCCGGTGATGGGAATACTCGCCGACCGCACCCAAAGCCGCTGGGGACGGTTTCGTCCCTGGCAACTGTGGATCGCGCTGCCGATTGGTATTATCGGCGTGCTGACCTTCACCGTACCGGACGCCAGCATGGGCGTAAAAATCGCCTGGGCATTCGGCACCTATCTGCTGCTCTCGGTAGGCTACACCGCCATCAACGTCCCCTACTGCGCCCTGATTAACACGATGACCACCCGGCATAGCGAGGTGATCTCCTGCCAGTCATGGCGCTTTGTGCTGTGCGGGGTGGCCGGTTTTCTGGTCTCTGTGGGCCTGCCGTGGCTGGTCGCCGGGCTGGGCAACGGTAATGCGGCGCGCGGTTATCAATTGGGCGTCGGCGTGCTGTGCGCGGTTGCCGTCGTCATGTTCCTGTGCTGCTTTTTCTGGGTACGCGAGCGCGTTTCACTCAGCGCGATGGGCAACTTCACCCTGCGCGAGCATCTCGCCGGCTTGCGTAAAAACGATCAGCTTTTGCTGATGCTGGTGATGTCGTTTCTGTTGATTAATGTGTTTAACATCCGCGGCGGCGGCTATATGTACTTCATCACCTATGCCCTTGAAGGCAGCACGGCTTATACCTCGCTCTTTTTCACGATGGTGACCTTTGCTTCCATTCTTGGTTCAGTGATTGTCAACCCGCTCTCGCGCCGTATCGATACGGTAAAACTCTACTACTACACCAACCTGGTGCTGGCGGCGCTGGCGGTCGCAATGTGGTTTTTGCCAATCGGCCCGGCTTATCAGACGCTATGGCTGGCGGTCATTCTCGGTAACGGCATTATTCTTGGTTTTACGCTGCCGCTGCACTTCTCACTGATGGCGTTTGCCGATGACTACGGCGAGTGGAAAACCGGCGTGCGGTCTTCGGGCATGAACTTTGCGTTTAACCTGTTTTTCATCAAGCTGGCCTGGGCTGCCAGCGCGGGCATCATCAGCCTGGTCTTTATTTTCGTGGCGTATCAGCCGGGCCTGGCTAACCAAACCGCCAGCTCGCTACAGGGCATTACCGCCATGGAAACGCTGCTGCCTGCCCTTTTCCATCTTCTGCTGGCGTTTTCGATCCGCGCCTGCCGCCTTAATAATCCCATGATGGCGCGTATTGCCACCGATTTGCGCCAGCGCCATGCCCACGTGTAAGGAGTCTGTAATGGAAGTCGATCTGCATAAACTGAAAGTGAACGATCCGTTTCTCGGCCAGTATCAACAGCTGGTGCGCGACGTGGTGATCCCTTATCAGTGGGACGCGCTTAACGATCGCATCCCCGAAACCGATCCCAGCCACGCGATAGAAAATTTCCGCATCGCGGCGGGTCTTCAGGAGGGCGAGTTTTACGGCATGGTATTTCAGGACAGCGACGTGGCGAAATGGCTGGAAGCGGTCGCCTGGTCGCTGTGCCAGAAACACGATCCGCAGCTGGAAAAAACCGCCGATGAGGTCATCGAACTGATTGCCGCCGCCCAGTGCGAGGACGGTTATCTGAACACATACTTTACGGTCAAAGCGCCGGAAGATCGCTGGACCAATCTGGCGGAGTGCCATGAACTTTATTGCGCCGGGCATATGATTGAGGCGGCGGTGGCCTTCTTCCAGGCGACGGGGAAACGCCGTCTGCTGGACGTTGTCTGTCGGCTGGCCGATCATATCGATAGCGTATTTGGTCCCGGAGAAGAGCAGCTTCACGGCTATCCAGGCCATCCGGAGATCGAGCTGGCGCTGATGCGGCTCTACGACGTCACGCAGGAGCCGCGTTACCTGACGCTGGTGAATTATTTTGTCGAGCAGCGCGGCACGCAGCCGCACTTTTACGACGTCGAATATGAAAAGCGCGGGAAAACGTCCTACTGGAATAATTACGGTCCGGCATGGATGGTGAAAGACAAAGCCTACAGCCAGGCGCATCAACCGCTGGCCGAGCAGCAGACCGCCATTGGTCACGCGGTACGATTTGTCTATCTGATGACCGGCGTGGCGCACCTGGCGCGTTTACGTCAGGATGAAGGCAAGCGGCAGGACTGCCTGCGTCTGTGGAAAAACATGGCCCAGCGTCAGCTCTATATTACCGGCGGGATCGGCTCGCAGAGCAGCGGCGAAGCCTTCAGCAGCGACTACGATTTACCCAATGACACCGTCTATGCCGAAAGCTGTGCGTCCATCGGGCTGATGATGTTCGCCCGCCGGATGCTGGAGATGGAGGCCGACAGCCAGTATGCCGACGTGATGGAGCGCGCGCTCTACAACACCGTCCTTGGCGGCATGGCGCTCGACGGCAAGCACTTTTTCTACGTCAATCCGCTGGAAGTCCATCCGCGTTCGCTGAAGTTTAACCATATCTACGATCACGTAAAACCCGTGCGCCAGCGCTGGTTTGGCTGCGCCTGCTGCCCGCCGAATATCGCCCGCGTGCTGACGTCGCTGGGGCATTATATTTATACGCCGCACCCGGACGCGCTGTATATCAACCTCTATGTGGGTAACAGCGTGGAGATCCCGGTCGGCAACGAGACGCTGCGCCTGCGTATTAGCGGCAACTATCCGTGGAAGGAACAGGTGAATATCATCATTGACTCTCCCCAGCCGGTTAATCACACCCTGGCACTGCGTCTGCCGGACTGGTGCGAGACCCCGCAGGTCATGTTAAACGGCGTGGAGGTTCCCCCGCAGACGCGGAAAGGCTATCTGCATATCTCGCGTCTCTGGCAGGAA
Source organism: Superficieibacter sp. HKU1 (assembly GCF_029319185.1). NCBI lineage: Bacteria > Pseudomonadati > Pseudomonadota > Gammaproteobacteria > Enterobacterales > Enterobacteriaceae > Superficieibacter > Superficieibacter sp. HKU1. The sequence goes on along the minus strand of NZ_CP119754.1, from coordinate 215,098 downwards.
GGCGACACCTTAACCCTGATGCTGCCGATGCCGATCCGCCGGGTTTACGGTAATCCGCTGGTGCGCCACGTGGCGGGAAAAGTCGCCATTCAGCGCGGGCCGCTGGTGTACTGTCTTGAACAGGCGGATAACGGCGAAGAACTGCATAATCTCTGGCTACCGAAAGCGAGCGCCTTTACCGCCTTTGAAGGCAAAGGGATTTTCGCTCACAAAGTGCTGCTTCAGGCAGAAGGCGTTAAACAGACGTCAGCCGACGCCGCGCAGCAACCGCTCTGGCATTACGATGCGCCTCCCGCGACGTCCCAACCGCAGACGCTAACCTTTATTCCGTGGTTTAGCTGGGCCAACCGCGGCGAGGGGGAGATGCGGATTTGGGTGAATGAAATGCAGTAAGCGATACGGCCCGGCGGCGTGAGTTTGCCGGGTCTCACGTTATGTCTCATGCTATTCTCTATCGCATTTATACCAACATAGAGAAAAATAGAATGAGTAAAGACATTGCCTCTGGGGTCACCGTTAAGCGCGTTAAAGCGTCCGTTATCTATCGTTTAATGCTTATCGGCCTTAGCATTCCGATGCTGATTTTTAGCCTGATTTGCGGGGTGATGGGCATTTTCGGCTATGACATGGTGAGCTGGAATAACGAGACGGTACATGGCGTGCTCGCCCTGCCGCTGGCGCTGGTGAGCGGGTTGTTTATCAGCGTCCTTTTCACCATGTTCTTCGGGACGATCGTTTGTTTTGGCCTGTGGGTGTATAGCCGTTTTCGTCCGCTACAGGTGAAGGTGTTGGACTAACATTAGTCCCGCTACCTTATGCCCGGTGGCGCTGCGCTTACCGGGCCTACGGATATTGATGCGTCCACCATTTGTAGGCCGGGCAAGCGCAGCGCCGCCCGGCAGGTTTTTCAGGCGACGAACTAAAACAACCCCAGCGGTTTGTCAGAGTAGCTGACCAGCAGGCATTTGGTCTGCTGATAATGCTCCAGCATCATCTTATGGGTTTCACGGCCAATGCCGGACTGTTTATAACCACCGAAGGCCGCGTGCGCCGGGTAAGCGTGATAGCAGTTGGTCCACACGCGTCCGGCCTGAATGCCGCGCCCCATTTTGTACGCCAGGCTACCGTTACGGCTCCAGACGCCCGCCCCCAGGCCATACTGGGTATCGTTGGCGATCTCCAGCGCCTCCTCCATGGTTTTAAAGGTAGTGACCGCCAGCACCGGGCCGAAAATCTCCTCCTGGAACACGCGCATATTGTTCTTACCGAACAAAATCGTCGGTTCAAGGTAATAGCCGCCCTGAAGCTCACCCGAGAGATCTTTGCGCCGCCCGCCGGTCAGGATATCTGCCCCTTCCTGCTTACCAATGTCGATGTAGTTAAGGATGGTCTCCAGCTGACCCTGTGACACCTGCGCCCCCATCTGCGTGCCGTTGTCGAGCGGGTTGCCGCTGCGAATGCTCTCTACGCGGCGGATGGCGCGCTCCATAAAGCGCTCGTAGATCGACTCCTGCACCAGCGCCCGGCTCGGACAGGTACAGACTTCGCCCTGGTTAAAGGCAAACAGCGCGAATCCTTCCAGCGCCTTATCAAAGTAGGCGTCCTCTTCATCCATCACATCGGCGAAGAAAATATTGGGCGATTTACCCCCCAGCTCCAGCGTTACCGGGATGATGTTCTGCGTAGCGTACTGCATGATCTGCTGGCCGACTTCGGTCGAACCGGTAAAGGCAATCTTCGCAATTCGTTTCGAGGTCGCCAGATATTCACCGATTTCACCGCCCGCGCCGTTGACCACGTTAAGTACGCCCGGCGGCAGCAAATCGCCAATGATTTCCATCAGCAGGAGCACCGAAAGCGGCGTCAGGCGTGCCGGTTTAAGCACGATGCAGTTGCCTGCCGCCAGCGCCGGAGCCATTTTCCAGCACGCCATCAGCAGCGGGAAATTCCACGGTATAATTTGCCCGACTACGCCCAGCGGCTCGTGGAAGTGGTAGGCGACGGTCTCGCTATCCACTTCGCTGATGCCCCCTTCCTGGGCGCGGATACAGGAAGCAAAGTAGCGAAAATGGTCGATCGCCAGCGGCACGTCGGCGGCGCTGGTTTCGCGGATTGGCTTACCGTTATCCCAGGTCTCCGCCGTCGCCAGCAGTTCCAGATTCTGCTCCATGCGATCGGCGATTTTAAACAGGATCGCCGCGCGATCCTGCACTGAGGTATGCGCCCATTTATCTTTTATCTTGTGGGCGGCATCCAGCGCCAGGTCGATATCTCTCTTGCCGGAGGAGGCAACCTCACAGAGTAGCTGCCCGGTCACCGGCGTCAGGTTTTTATAGTATTCGCCGTCCGCCGGTGCGACCCAGTCGCCGCCGATAAAGTTGTCGTAACGCGATTTCAGTTCAAGAGGATAACCATATTCGCCGGGCTGAATGCGGGAAGAGGAAGGATTGTTGGTCATGGGCTGCTCCTTGTCACGGATAGTCTTACAAGGGTAGACGCCGCTGGTGAATTATTCGCCAGTCATTCATCGCTTTACGACGCGCTTCACGAATTACTTTCCTTTACATTTCCCCGGCTGGCTTCAGCCATACTTAGAGAGTGACGGTTTAACTCCTGGAGAAGATATGCAGCGTTATATCGGTTTTGATGTTGGGGGAACCCATATTAAGTATGGCGTGATCGATGAGGACGGCGAGGAGTTAACCAATGAAGAATACGATACGCCGGAAGATGCGCAAACGTTCAAAGATAAATGGCAGGAGGCCGTAGCGGCCTGCCAGAAGGAACATGATATTGTGGCCATCGGCATCAGCTTTCCTGGCCATATTAATCCGCATACGGGTCACGCGGCAAAGGCGGGCGCGCTGGACTATCTGGACGATAAAAATCTGCTGGAGATGTTCGGTGAGTTGACCGATCTGCCGCTGGTGGTAGAGAACGACGCCAACTGTGCCGCATTGGGCGAGATGTGGCGCGGCGCGGGCCAGCGCTACGATAATTTAGTCTGCATTACGCTGGGTACCGGCATTGGCGGCGGCATTATTGTCGATCGCGAACTGTATCGCGGCTCGCATTTTCATGCCGGCGAGTTCGGGGTGATCCCGGTCGGTAATAACGGCGAATGTATGCACGAAGTCGCGTCGGCAAAAGGGCTGATGAAGCTCTGTCGTCAGGCGCTGGCGCTACCTGCGGAGGAGATGCCGCACGGAAAGGAGATTTTTGAGCGCATGGAGAATGATGTGCATCTGCGTGAAGCGGTCAACGACTGGGGGCGTTATCTCGCACGCGGCGTCTACAGCGTGATTTCCATGTTCGACCCGCAGGTCGTGCTGATCGGCGGAGGGGTCAGTGAACAGGAAAAACTGTATCCGTTATTAAACCGCCATCTGGAAAAGTTTGAGATGTGGGAGGCGCTACAGGTGCCGATTCATCCGTGCGAACTGGGGAATCAGGCGGGCAGGCTGGGGGCGGTCTGGCTGGCGCAGCGCAAAGCCGCGCCCCGGGGAAAATAACGGGGCGCAGCGGTACGATTACATGGCGGACTGATAGATTGCCATAATCTCGTCATGGGTGGCCTGAATCGGGTTGGTCAGGCCGCAGGCGTCTTTCAGGGCGTTTGTCGCCAGCAGCGGGATGTCCTCCTCTTTGACGTGCAGATCGCGCAGACCGGTCGGAATATCGACCTGCCGCGCCAGTGTACGGATCGCATTCAGGCACGCCTGGGCGCCCTGCTCATCATTCAGTAAGCGAGTATCGACGCCCATTGCTTCGGCGCAGTCGCGTAAACGCCCCGCCGCCACTTTACTGTTAAAGGCCTGCACATGCGGCAGCAGGATCGCGTTACAGACGCCGTGCGGCAGATCGTAAAATCCGCCCAGCTGGTGCGCCATCGCGTGCACGTAGCCCAGCGAGGCGTTGTTAAACGCCATACCCGCGAGGAACTGCGCATAGGCCATGGCTTCCCGCGCCGTTTCATTGCGGCCATCTGCGACGGCTACCGCCAGGTGTTCGGCGATCATTGCTATCGATTTCAGCGCGCAGGCGTCGGTGATGGGCGTCGCCGCGATGGAAACATAGGCTTCAATGGCATGGGTCAGCGCATCCATCCCGGTGGCGGCGGTCAGGGAAGCAGGCATGCCCATCATTAACGCCGGATCGTTGACCGACAGTAGCGGCGTGACGTGTTTATCGACGATCGCCATTTTGATATGCCGCTCCTCGTCAGTAATGATGCTAAAGCGGGTCATTTCCGAAGCGGTTCCGGCGGTGGTGTTAATGGCAATCAGCGGCAGCTGCGGTTTGGCGGAGCGGTCAATCCCCTCATAATCGCGGATATCGCCGCCGTTGGTGGCCACCAGCGCAATACCTTTCGCGCAGTCGTGCGGCGAGCCGCCGCCGATGGAGATTACGCAATCGCACTGATGCTCTCGCAGCACCGCCAGCCCGGCATTGACGCTTTTTACGCCAGGGTTAGGACGGGAACCGTTATAGACCACGCTGGCGATGCCTTTCTGCCGTAAATCGGCCTGAATACGATCGACGATCCCCTGTTTATTCAGGGTGGTGCCGCAGACGATCAGCGCTTTTTTAAAATTAAAGCTGACCATGGTCTCCAGCGCTTCGGCCAGAGTATTCATGCCAAGAATATTTATAGCGGGGATATAAAATGCGGGCATAATAATTTCCTCAAAAAAGTAAAAGCTGAAGGAAATATATTCTTATGTGGGTGGAGAGAGTGTGATATCGCGTTAAAAAATAACACCTGAGAATAAATAAAATGATTACGTCCTGCCCGCGATGCCGGATGGCGGCTGCGCCTTATCCGGCCAATGCAAAAAATTAACGCCGCCATGAAAAAAATACGCCCTTAACCCTCCTCCGGTATTATCACCGGAGGATATTTATTTACCGGCAGAGTTATTCCTCGTGAATAAATAATGCTTTATCACGCAGAATATGATCGTTGCCGCGGCGACGGGTAAAACCGATACGGTCAAAGTGTTCGAGGATCTGGATCGCCAGCTTGCGGCCGACGTTGAGCTTATCGCGAAAATCCGCCGCGCAGGTTGATCCGCGCTGCTCGTCTAACTCGCGGACCATACTGGCGAAGGTCACGATGCGATCGTTACGGTAATAACGATCTTTGACGATCGCCGTAATCATCCCCTGCTGCGCCGCCTGCCGTAGCACCGCACGCATCACCTGTTCGTCGGTGCCGGTTTCCCGCGCCAGATCGCGCACCCACCACGGTTCATCGCCGAACAGAACAGCGGCCCGTTGCCAGATCGCCTGCTGCTCGTCGCTAAAGCCTGCTTTGTGATCCGGCAGGTGCAGCCAGCCGTGATGGCTGTGGATCGCGCCGCCGTCACGCATCTGCTCAATCAGCGTCAGCACCAGCGGCTCATCTTCCATCGGCAGCGCAATACGCCGCAGGCGTTCGCGGCCCGGTCCCGGCTCGTCAGGATGCTGCTGGTGATAAATCGTCAGCGCGTCCATCAGCTTACGCTGCCAGCGTGCCGCCAGCGGCGCATCCAGCAGGCAACCGCCTGCCTGGAGATAATCAGGGCGGTCGATTAACAACTCAAGTCCTGCCCGGTTGAGCTGCCGCGCCCAGCCGACGTCCGCTAGCCGGACGGCGTCGCGCTGGAGATGCACGGAGAGAGCCTGCGCATCGCTATCACATGCCGCCAGCGTCGCCAGCCATTGCAGATACTCAGGCTTGCGCTTGCCGCGCCGGGGCGGGTTTAGCGCAATCACTCGCGCGCCCGCCAGCGTTTCGCGCGCGGAGATATCGCGCAGCACCAGCCGGTCGTTATCCGCCAGCCACAGCGGCGTGTCGAGCACCAGCTCGGCCAGGTTGTTCTCCAGCAGGGAGACGCGCCCGGTAATGTGGCTGGCGGCGTGGTGAATATGCAGCGGCTGCCACTGACTCAGCGCCGCATGGCGTTGCAGTTCGACGATAACCCGTTCTGACGGCGCAGGCGGCGCGTCGGATAGCAGCCAGTCGCCGCGGGCGATGTCTTCTTTCTGCGCGTCGCCCGCGATGTTGAGAGCGATACGCTGCCCGCCGTGCGCGTGGTCCGTTGGCTGATTCTGCGCATGCAGGCTGCGCACGCGCATCGGTTTGTTCACCCCGGTCAGCCAGAGCGAATCGCCAGGGCGTACATCGCCGGAAAGCGCGGTGCCGGTGACCACCAGCCCGGCCCCCTTGACGGTAAACGCGCGATCTATTGCCAGCCGAAAACGCTGATGTTCCGGATGCGGACGCTCGCTTAATTGCAGAAGATGCTCGCGCAGCGCGTCAATACCCTGCATCTGCGTGGCGGCAGTCACGAATAACGACGCACCAGAAAAACCATACCCGTGCAGCGTACTGATGACCTCCTGTCGCACCGCCTCAACGCGCGCCTCGTCAACGCGATCCGCTTTGGTCAGCGCCACCGTCAGCGTCGGGCTGCCGGTAAGTTGCAGGATCGCAAGATGTTCGCGGGTCTGCGCCATCACGCCATCATCACACGCCACCACCAGCAGCGCATGATCGATGCCGCCGACGCCCGCCAGCATATTCGCCAGAAACTTCTCATGGCCGGGAACGTCGATAAAGCCCGGCACGCGACCATCCGGCTGCGGCCAGTAGGCATACCCCAGGTCGATCGTCATGCCGCGTTTTTTCTCTTCCGGCAGGCGGTCGGCGTTAATGCCGGTGATTGCCTCCAGCAGTGTCGTTTTGCCGTGGTCAACATGCCCGGCGGTGGCAATAATCATTGCAGTACCATCTCCAGAAAACGAGGTTCATCTTCAAGACAACGCAGGTCCAGCCACAGGCGACCGTCATAAATGCGCCCGATAATCGGCACCGGCAGCGACCGCCAGCGGGCGGCTAACGCTTCCAGACGACCGCCGCGCCCGTCAAACGGCGTAAAGGTCAGCGCGGCGCTGGGCAGGCGCTCCACCGGCAGGGAACCGCTACCGATTTGCGAGGAACACGGCATCACCTGTACGACAAATTCATCGGCATAACGCCCGTTGAGCGGTTCCCGCAGGCGCACGCCCTGCTGATGAATAGACTCCGCGCTACGGTTAAGCAGGCGTAGCGTCGGCAGATTGTCCGCCAGCGCTTCCGGATGCAGATACAGGCGCAGCGTGGCTTCCAGCGCCGCGAGAGTCATTTTATCCGCGCGCAGCGCGCGCTTCAGCGGATGGCTTTGCAACTGCGCGATCAGCGCTTTTTTACCAACGATAATCCCTGCCTGCGGGCCGCCGAGCAGCTTATCACCGGAGAAACTTACCAGACTAACGCCTGCGGCAATCAGCGCCTGCGGCATCGGCTCTTTTGGCAGACCGTACTGACTGAGATCGACCAGCGAACCGCTGCCTAAATCCGCGACCACCGGAATGCTCTGCTGCTGGCCAATCGCCGCCAGTTCCGCTTCGTCCACCGTTTTGGTGAACCCTTCAATGCTGTAGTTACTGGTGTGGACCTTCATCAACAGGCCGGTATTTTCATTGATGGCCTGCATATAATCTTTTGCATGCGTGCGGTTGGTGGTGCCGACCTCGTGCAGCACACAGCCTGCCTGACGCATCACGTCCGGAATACGAAATGCGCCGCCGATTTCCACCAGCTCGCCGCGTGATACCACCACCTCTTTGCCATTCGCCGTCGCCGCCAGCATCAGCAGCACCGCCGCCGCGTTGTTGTTCACGATACAGGCATCTTCCGCACCGGTGATCTGACAGAGGAGATCGGCAATCGCCCGATCGCGATGGCCGCGCCCGGCACCGTCCAGATCGTACTCCAGCGTCACCGGCGAGCGCATCGCCTGCGTCACGGCTTCCACGGCGGATTCTGCCTGAAGCGCCCGGCCCAGGTTGGTATGCAGCACCGTGCCGGTCAGGTTAAACACCGGACGCAGCGAGCTCTGTTCGCTGCGCTCAAGCTGGCTAAGCACCGCCGTATGCCAGTCATCACACCACTCCGGCAAACGCTGCTGTTCACGAATAAGGTTACGCGCCGTCTCCTGAAGCTGATGCAGGGTTTCCACCACGCGGCTATGGCCCCAGGTCTCCAGTAAGGCAGAAAAAGCGGGATCGCGCAGCAGGCGATCGGTGGCGGGAAGCTGGCTGTACAGTGAATGGGTCGTCATGGGCGCGCCTGGCAGTAAGGAATTATTCCCCCCTCGCCTGGAGAGGGGCCGCTATGCGCAAAGAGTTTACCGCGTCCCGGTATAAAGTGTTATGCCTTTGGTGGCTCGGTGCGGGCAAAGCTCTCCCGCTGGAAAAGCGTTTCCACCAGTTTAACCAGCTGCGGACGGTCCACGCACCAGCCTGGCGACACCCGGCGGAAATTGAGGTAATCAATGGCGCAGGCAATGGCGATGGTCGCCAGATTTACGTCGTCGCTTTTCAGGGTGCCGTCAACGAGGTAAGCCTCCAGCGCGTCCAGCGCGCGGCTGATTTTCTCCCGCTGGCGAAGCAACTCCTCGGGAGACTGCTGCGCCACCGGACGCGTCTGCTCGCGCACCGAGACCAGCGCCGCGTCCATGATGCCGTCGGCCAGCGCTTCAAGCTGGCAAATGCGCAGCGCCGCTTTTGGCTCTTTGGGGATCAGCGCGGGCGCGATATCCAGTTGCTCAAGGTATTGGGCAATAATCGGCGAGTCATACCAGTATTCGCCGTCATCGGTCACCAGCGCAGGCACTTTTCCCAGCGGATTGTACTGCGCCACGCCGTTCGTCTGGTTATAGGGCAGTTCGTTGATAAATTCGAAGGTGATGCCTTTTTCCAGCAGGATCACCGAAATTTTGCGTACAAACGGGCTGGTATAGCTGCCGATGAGTTTCATGACTGCTCCTTTCTGCCAACAAAAAGGTAAGTATGGCGTAGAACGGAAGGGTTGATCCCACCGCTTTGCATAAAACGTCATATTAATGACATCTTCATCGGCGATGGTGAAACTGATGCCGCTGTTGGTAAGAAAATTACAGCCCGAATTTTAACCGCATGCGCAATTTGCGTTTGATCACACTCGGAAAAATCCTGACAAAAATATCTTGTGATCTAATTCACAAATAATTGACAAAGAGGGAGATAAAAAATGTGATTAACATCACATTAACGCCGGGATGGTAGCCTTCTTTAGCGCTGTGTTCTTTTTTTACACATGTTATTTGTGATCGAAATCACTATAAACAGCCGTTAACCCCCTGCATTTAGGTGATCTGCGTCACATAAAAAGGTGCTCTCTGGACAGTTGGCCGTTTAAGTGCCAGATTTCGCATCATCAACAGGGTACGGCTACCTCTGCCGCCATATTAACAAAAAACTCGGGCTTCCAGCCTCGCGACAGTACACATAAGAAGGGGTGTTTTATGTCATCCGATATCAAGATCAGAGTGCAAAGCTTTGGTCGTTTCCTCAGCAACATGGTGATGCCAAATATCGGCGCGTTTATCGCGTGGGGTATTATCACCGCGTTATTTATTCCAACAGGGTGGTTGCCTAACGAAACGCTGGCGAAACTGGTTGGCCCGATGATTACCTATCTGCTGCCGCTGCTCATCGGTTATACCGGTGGTCGTCTGGTTGGCGGCGATCGTGGCGGCGTGGTCGGCGCTATCACCACCATGGGCGTTATCGTCGGCGCGGATATGCCGATGTTCCTCGGCGCTATGATTGCCGGTCCGCTGGGCGGCTGGGCGATCAAACGTTTTGATATGTGGGTAGACGGTAAGATCAAGTCCGGTTTTGAAATGCTGGTGAATAACTTCTCCGCTGGCATCATCGGTATGATCCTCGCGATTCTGGCCTTCCTTGGCATTGGCCCTGCGGTTGAAGTCCTGTCCAAAGTTCTGGCGGCAGGCGTTAACTTCATGGTGGTGCATGAAATGCTGCCGCTGGCGTCTATCTTTGTTGAACCGGCGAAAATCCTGTTCCTCAACAACGCCATCAACCACGGTATCTTCTCGCCGCTGGGTATTCAGCAGTCTCACGATCTCGGCAAGTCTATCTTCTTCCTGATCGAAGCTAACCCGGGTCCGGGGATGGGCGTTCTGCTGGCGTACATGTTCTTTGGTCGCGGCAGCGCTAAACAGTCTGCCGGCGGCGCGGCTATCATCCACTTCCTGGGTGGTATCCACGAAATCTACTTCCCGTATGTGCTGATGAATCCGCGTCTGCTGCTTGCCGTTATCCTCGGCGGTATGACTGGCGTGTTCACCCTGACCATGCTGAACGGTGGTCTGGTTTCCCCGGCGTCTCCGGGCTCCATCCTGGCCGTACTGGCGATGACGCCGAAAGGTGCTTATTTTGCTAACATCGCCGCTATCCTTGCTGCGCTGATCGTGTCCTTCGTGGTTTCCGCTATCCTGCTGAAAACCAGCAAAGTGAAAGAAGAAGACGATATTGAAGCGGCGACCCGTCGCGTACAGGACATGAAAGCCCAGTCTAAAGGCGCAACGCCGCTGGCAACGGGCGATGTGACTAACGACCTGAGCCACGTGCGTAAAATCATCGTGGCCTGCGACGCCGGCATGGGTTCCAGCGCTATGGGTGCAGGCGTGCTGCGTAAGAAAGTGCAGGATGCGGGTCTGACAAATATCTCTGTTACCAACAGCGCGATTAACAGCCTGCCGCCGGATGTTGACCTGGTCATCACCCACCGCGATCTGACCGAACGCGCGATGCGCCAGGTTCCGCAGGCGCAGCATATTTCGCTGACCAACTTCCTCGACAGCGGTCTGTATACCAATCTGACCGAGCGTCTGGTAGCGGCACAGCGTCATACGGATAACGAAGTTAAAGTGCGCTCCAGCCTGCAGGACAGCTTCGATCAGCCGGATAGCAACCTGTTCCAGCTGGGCGCAGAGAACATCTTCCTCGGTCGCACTGCCGCCACCAAAGAAGAAGCGATTCTGTTCGCCGGTGAACAACTGGTGAAAGGCGGCTACGTTGAACCTGAATACGTTCAGGCGATGCTGGACCGCGAGAAGCTGACCCCGACCTATCTCGGCGAATCCATCGCGGTTCCGCACGGCACGGTTGAAGCGAAAGACCGCGTGCTGAAAACCGGTGTGGTATTCTGCCAGTATCCGCAGGGCGTTCGTTTCGGTGAAGACGAAGATGATATCGCCCGCCTGGTCATTGGCATCGCCGCGCGCAATAACGAGCATGTGCAGGTGATTACCAGCCTGACCAACGCGCTGGATGACGAAACGGTCATTGAACGTCTGACGCATACCCAGAGCGTTGACGAAGTGCTGGCGTTGCTGGCAGGTAAACAGTAATGTTTGGCCGCGCTTCTCCGGGGGCGCGGCTCTGACTCTCTCCCTTTGGGAGAGGGTTAGGGTGAGGTAAGCGCCTCACCCCAGCCCTCTCGGGTAAAAACATTGATAAAGGTTAACGTTATGAAAGCATTACATTTTGGCGCAGGTAACATCGGTCGTGGCTTCATTGGCAAATTGCTTGCCGACGCGGGGATCGCCCTGACATTCGCTGATGTAAACCAGGTGGTTCTCGACGCCCTGAATGCCCGTCATAGCTATCAGGTGCATGTTGTCGGCGAAAATGAGCAGGTGGATACCGTCTCTGGCGTGAATGCCGTCAGCAGCATTGGCGATGAGGTAGTGGATTTGATAGCCCAGGTCGATCTGGTCACCACCGCGGTGGGTCCGGTAGTGCTTGAGCGTATCGCCCCAGCCATCGCTAAAGGTCTGGTAAAGCGTAAAGCGCAGGGCGTTTCTGCGCCGCTGAATATTATCGCCTGTGAGAACATGGTGCGCGGCACTACCCAGCTGAAAGGCCATGTCTTTGCCGCGCTGGCAGAAGAAGATAAAGCCTGGGTTGAAGAGCATGTCGGCTTCGTTGACTCCGCCGTTGACCGCATCGTGCCGCCGTCTGCCTCCGCGACCAACGATCCGCTGGAAGTGACCGTTGAAACCTTCAGCGAATGGATCGTTGATAAAACCCAGTTTAAAGGCGACCTGCCGACCATTCCGGGCATGGAACTTACCGACAATCTGATGGCCTTCGTAGAACGTAAACTGTTCACCCTGAATACCGGCCACGCCATCACCGCCTACCTCGGTCAACTCGCCGGGCACCAGACCATCCGCGACGCCATTCTGGATGAAAAAATCCGCACCGTGGTGCAGGGCGCGATGGAAGAGAGCGGCGCGGTGCTGATCAAGCGCTACGGTTTCGATGCCGGGAAGCATGCCGCCTATATTCATAAAATCCTTGGCCGTTTTGAGAACCCGTACCTGAAAGATGACGTTGAGCGCGTAGGCCGTCAGCCGCTGCGTAAACTGAGTGCGGGCGATCGTTTGATCAAACCGTTGCTGGGTACGCTGGAGTATCATCTGCCGCACGCCAACCTGGTGAAAGGGATTGCCGCCGCGATGCATTACCGCAGCGAGCAAGATCCGCAGGCGCAGGAACTGGCCGCTTTGATCGATGCAAAAGGCCCACAGGACGCGCTCGCGCAGCTTTCTGGCCTTGATGCTAACAGCGAAGTCGTTGAGAAAGCCGTGGCTGAATACAGCGCCACCAAATGATGACCGATCTGGCGCAGATTACTCTGCGCCAACCTTTTAGATTGTCAGATATGCAGGCAATAATGGAAGAAACCCAGGCCTTTGAAAATCGTGTGCTTGAGCGTCTGAATGCTGGCAAAACCGTAAGAAGCTTTTTGATTGCCGCCGTTGAACTCCTCACCGAAGCGGTCAATATTCTGGTTATGCAGGTATTCCGCAAAGACGACTACGCGGTGAAATATGCGGTTGAACCGCTGCTGGACGGTAATGGTCCGCTGGGCGATCTCTCCGTGCGTCTGAAGCTTATCTATGGGCTTGGCGTGATAAGCCGCCCTGAGTACGAAGATGCCGAACTGCTGATGGCGCTGCGCGAGGAGCTGAATCACGACGGTAACGAATATACCTTTACCGACGACGAGATCCTCGGGCCGTTTGGCGAGCTGCACTGCGTAACCGCCCTCCCCCCGGCTCCCCCGTTTGACGACAGCGATGCGGAACTTCTGGCGATGCAAATCCAGCGTTATCAGCAGGTTGTACGTTCCACGATGGTACTTTCCCTGACCGAGCTGATCTCCCGCATCAGCTTAAAAAAAGCCTTTCAGAAGTAACCTCGCGCACATTGGTGTATCCTTAGCGCAATCACCCTGATTCAGAGTCCATTTGTTATGAAAGAAGTCGAAAAGAACGAAATTAAACGCCTGAGCGATCGCCTCGATCTCATCCGCCACCAGCAGGCCGATCTGTCGCTGGTTGAAGATGCTGAGAAATACGCCGAGCTGGAAAAAGAGAAGGCCACGCTGGAAACGGAAATTGCCCGCCTGCGTGAAGTTCACGGCCAGAAGCTGAGTGTCGAAGCGCAAAAGCTGAGCAAATTACCGTTCCGCCGCGCCATCACTAAAAAAGAGCAGGCCGATATGGGCAAGCTGAAGAAAAGCGTCCGCGGGCTGATTGTCGTGCATCCGATGACCGCCCTGGGCCGTGAGATGGGGCTGAAAGAAGTGACGGGGTTTGCTAAAAACGAATTCTGATCGTTTGCCTGGTAAGCACAATGCCACTGTATTGTGCTTATTCCTGATAAAACCTCATCGAAATATCATGGCTGGCATTATATCTGAATGAAAATGCTACGCGCCTGGCTTATAAACCACTACCTTTCTTATTGGCCCTACCAATTCCCCCTTCAATCCACCCACACTTCACAATTCCTTAATTTTTACTCACACATACGTTGCTTACACATAACATTTAGTTAACCTTTCAAGGTCGTGACCCTAAACCCTCAAATTGGCAGGACCACCTTTACACAGAATGTGACGCAGCAATGAGCGCAGACTCACTGCGCTGGCGTAACGGTGGGCCTCAGGAGACCTGCATGAACCTCTGGCAACAGAACTACGATCCGGCCGGTAACATTTGGCTCTCAAGCCTCATCGCTTCGCTTCCGATTCTCTTTTTCTTCTTTGCGCTGATAAAGCTCAAGCTGAAAGGCTACATCGCAGCAACCTACACGGTAATTATCGCCCTGCTGGTGGCGCTATTCTTCTATAAAATGCCGGTCGATCGTGCGCTGGCCTCGGTGGTATACGGCTTCTTCTACGGCCTGTGGCCGATCGCCTGGATCATTATCGCAGCGGTCTTTGTTTATAAGATTTCAGTGAAAACCGGCCAGTTCGATATTATCCGCTCGTCGATTTTATCGATTACCCCGGACCAGCGCCTGCAAATGCTGATTGTCGGCTTTTCGTTCGGCGCGTTTCTGGAGGGGGCGGCAGGCTTTGGCGCGCCGGTGGCGATTACCGCCGCGCTGCTGGTCGGCCTCGGCTTTAATCCGCTGTATGCCGCCGGGCTGTGCCTGATTGTAAACACCGCGCCGGTGGCCTTTGGCGCGATGGGCATTCCGATTCTGGTCGCCGGCCAGGTGACCGGGCTGGACAGTTTTGAAATTGGCCAGATGGTTGGTCGCCAGCTGCCGTTCCTGACCATTATCGTGCTGTTCTGGATCATGGCGATTATGGACGGCTGGCGCGGGGTGAAAGAGACGTGGCCTGCGGTGATGGTGGCGGGCGGCTCGTTTGCCATCGCCCAGTATTTAAGCTCTAACTTTATTGGCCCGGAACTGCCGGACATTATCTCTTCGCTGGTGTCGCTGGTCTGCCTGACGTTGTTCCTTAAACGCTGGAAGCCGGTGCGTATTTTCCGCTTCGGCGATATGGGGGCGGCGCAGGTCGATCCTTCGATTGAGCGCATCCGCTACACGCCCGGGCAGATCCTGCGCGCCTGGTCGCCGTTCCTGTTCCTGACCGCGACGGTTACCCTGTGGAGCATTCCGCCGTTCAAGGCGTTATTTGCGCCCGGCGGCGCGATGTACGACTGGGTGATCAACGTTCCGGTGCCGTTCCTCGATAGACTGGTTGCCCGGATGCCGCCGGTAGTCCACGACGCCACCGCGTATGCTGCGGTATATAAATTCGACTGGTTCTCGGCCACCGGCACGGCGATCCTGTTTGCCGCATTGTTGTCTATCCTTTGGTTAAAGATGAAGCCGGGTGCGGCATTGCACACCTTCGGCAGCACGCTGAAAGAGCTGGCGTTGCCGATTTACTCGATTGGCATGGTGCTGGCCTTCGCGTTTATCTCGAACTACTCCGGCCTGTCATCCACGCTGGCGCTGGCTCTGGCGCATACCGGCCACGCGTTTACCTTCTTCTCGCCGTTCCTCGGCTGGCTGGGGGTATTCCTTACCGGCTCGGATACGTCGTCGAACGCGCTGTTTGCCGCGCTGCAGGCCACCGCCGCGCAACAAATCGGGGTATCGGACATTCTGCTGGTCGCCGCTAACACCACCGGTGGCGTCACCGGCAAGATGATTTCTCCGCAGTCCATCGCCATTGCCTGTGCGGCGGTAGGGCTGGTCGGGAAAGAGTCCGATCTGTTCCGCTTTACCGTCAAACACAGCCTGATTTTCACCTGTATGGTGGGCGTGATCACCACGCTTCAGGCCTATGTCTTAACCTGGATGATCCCGTGATAGTGATGCCTAAACGCCTGGCAGACGATGTTGCCGACCGTCTGCGGGCAATGATCGAAGAACAACAGCTGGAGGCTGGGATGCGTTTACCCGCCGAACGCCAGCTCGCCGTCCAGCTTGGGGTCTCGCGTAATTCTCTGCGTGAGGCCATCGCCCGGCTTAACAGTGAAGGGCTGCTGTTGAGCCGTCGCGGTGGCGGCACGTTTGTGCGCTGGCAGCATGAAAGCTGGACTGAACACAATATCGTTCAGCCGCTAAAAATGCTGCTGGCGGATGATCCGGACTACAGTTTTGACATTCTGGAAGCGCGTCATGCGATTGAAGCCAGCACCGCCTGGCATGCGGCGCTGCGTGCAACCAGCGCGGATAAAGAGAAAATTAAACTGTGTTTTGAAGCCACGCTCGGCGACGACCCGGATCTGGCCTCGCAGGCGGATGTCCGTTTTCACCTCGCGATTGCTGAGGCTTCCCATAACGTCGTGCTGCTGCAAACCATGCGCGGCTTTTTTGATCTGTTGCAGTCTTCCGTCAAACAGAGCCGCCAGCGCATGTATCTGGTTCCGCCCGTTTTCGCCTGCCTGACCGAACAGCATCAGGCGGTGATGGAGGCGATCCTCGCCGGTGACGCCGATGGCGCACGTAAGGCGATGATGGCCCACCTTAAATTCGTCCATACCACGATTAAACGTTTCGATGAAGATCAGGCCCGCCAGGCGCGTATTACCCGCCTGCCCGGCGATCAGAACGATAATTCAGGGGAGAAAAAATCATGATTATTTCCGCCGCCAGCGACTACCGCGCTGCCGCTCAACGTATTCTGCCGCCGTTTTTGTTCCACTATATCGACGGCGGTGCCTATGCCGAATATACCCTGCGCCGCAATGTGGAAGATCTCTCGCAGATCGCCCTGCGTCAGCGCGTGCTGAAGAACATGTCCGATTTAAGCCTTGAGACCACGCTGTTTAATGAAAAACTCTCCATGCCGGTAGCGCTGGCCCCGGTCGGGCTGTGCGGGATGTACGCCCGTCGAGGAGAAGTACAGGCGGCAGCAGCGGCGGACGCGAAAGGCATTCCGTTTACGCTTTCCACCGTCTCGGTGTGCCCGATTGAGGAGGTCGCGCCGACCATCAAGCGCCCGATGTGGTTCCAGCTCTACGTCCTGCGCGATCGCGGTTTTATGCGTAACGCGCTGGAGCGGGCAAAGGCGGCGGGCTGCTCCACGCTGGTCTTTACCGTGGATATGCCAACGCCGGGCGCGCGTTATCGCGACGCTCACTCCGGCATGAGCGGCGCAAACGCCGCGATGCGCCGTTACTGGCAGGCGGTGACCCACCCGCAGTGGGCATGGGACGTGGGGGTTAACGGTCGTCCGCATGATTTAGGGAATATTTCGGCCTACCTCGGCAAACCGACCGGGCTGGAAGATTATATCGGCTGGCTGGCCAATAACTTCGATCCCTCGATCTCCTGGAAAGACCTGGAGTGGATCCGCGAGTTCTGGGATGGACCGATGGTGATCAAAGGGATCCTTGATCCAGACGATGCCCGCGACGCGGTACGCTTTGGCGCGGACGGGATCGTGGTTTCCAACCACGGCGGCCGCCAGCTCGATGGTGTACTGTCCTCCGCGCGCGCCCTGCCCGCCATTGCCGACGCGGTAAAAGGCGATATCGCGATCCTTGCCGACAGCGGTATCCGCAACGGCCTGGACGTGGTGCGGATGATCGCCCTGGGTGCGGATACCGTGCTGCTTGGTCGCGCCTATCTTTATGCGCTGGCAACGCACGGGCAGGCGGGCGTCGCCAATCTGCTGAATCTGATTGAGAAAGAGATGCGGGTAGCAATGACGCTGACCGGGGCGAAGTCGATTAAAGAGATCACTCAGGATTCGCTGGTGCGCGAACTGGGCAAAGCGCTGCCCAACGCCCTGGCACCGATGACGCAGGGAGATGCGGCGTAATTCTCCTCACCCCCACTCTCTCTATCTGCTATTCTGCCCCCGCAATTTAAGGGGGCAGTATGCTGAACATCGTTTTATTCGAACCGGAAATCCCGCCGAATACTGGAAATATCATCCGTTTATGCGCCAATACCGGCTTTCGTCTGCACATCATTGAGCCAATGGGCTTTGCCTGGGACGATAAGCGCCTGCGTCGCGCCGGACTGGATTACCATGAATTTACCGCCGTCACGCGCCACCACGATTATGCCGCCTTTATTGAAGCACAAAAGCCGCAGCGCCTGTTCGCGCTAACCACAAAGGGCACGCCAGCGCACAGCGCGGTAAGCTATCAGGACGGGGATTATCTGATGTTCGGCCCGGAAACGCGCGGCCTGCCTGCCAGTATTCTTGAGGCATTACCGGCGGAGCAAAAAATTCGGATTCCGATGATGCCGGACAGCCGCAGCATGAATTTGTCGAACGCGGTGTCGGTAGTAGTGTATGAAGCCTGGCGCCAGCTGGGATATCCGGGCGCGGTGTTAAGAACCTGATATTAGCGAGGGTGTGCGTTTGCCCAGCCATACAGAAGTGCCGTATGGTCCACATAACCTGCGTCGGAAGACGGGGCGTTAAATCCCGTCTCCGTACTCAAACCCGTTATGCGCGCTAAAATGCTGGTCCATATCCATTGCTGGCTTATCCGACTCGGGTTTACCGACGATACGCGCCGGGACGCCAGCGACGGTGGTGTGTGGCGGAACAGGCTGTAATACCACCGAACCAGCGCCAATCTTCGCGCCGCGCCCGACTTCAATGTTGCCGAGGATTTTCGCGCCCGCGCCGATCATTACGCCTTCGCGGATTTTCGGGTGGCGATCACCGCTGGTTTTACCGGTCCCGCCTAACGTGACCGATTGCAGAATGGAGACATCGTTTTCAATCACCGCCGTCTCGCCCACTACAATGCCGGTGGCGTGATCGAGCATGATCCCGTGACCAATCATTGCCGCCGGGTGGATATCGACCTGGAAAGAAACTGACACCTGATTTTGCAGGAAAATAGCCAGCGCCTGACGGCCCTGATGCCACAGCCAGTGGCCGATGCGGTAGGCCTGGAGCGCGTGGAAGCCTTTGAGATAGAGCAACGGCGTGGAGTATTTATCCACCGCCGGATCGCGGGTGCGGACGGCCTGGATGTCGCAGGCGGCGGAGGCAATCATCTCCGGGTCCGCGGCATAAGCCTCTTCCACCACTTCACGGATGGCGATGGCGGGCATAATCGGCGAGGCCAGCTTATTGGCCAGCATATAGCTTAATGCGCTGCCAAGGTTTTCATGCTTCAGTAACGTCGCGTGATAAAAACTGGCCAGCATCGGCTCACAATCGGCCAGCGCTCTTGCTTCGGCTTTAATATTATTCCAGACGATATCCAGTTCTTCACACGGCATTGCTGACTCCAGACGAATTAAAGCGATCGGCCAGTTCTGTGCTGACCGTATCTGAGATGACAGGTTTCTCTTTGGCTAATTGCTGCTGCGCTCGTCCTTGCGCGAACGCCCCAATAAGGTCAATGCTGCCTCGCGGGCGTTTTTTCCGCAATACAATACCTGATAAATTTCCTCGGTTATTGGCATTTCTACCCCGAAGCGATGCGCCAGCGCGCGCACTTCTTTAGTATTACGGTAGCCTTCAACTACCTGGCCGATCTGATCCTGCGCGCCCTGCACATCCATGCCCTGACCGAGCATCATGCCAAAACGACGGTTACGCGACTGGTTGTCGGTACAGGTCAGCACCAGATCGCCCAGCCCCGCCATGCCCATAAAGGTGGACGGGTCGGCACCCAGCGCGGCACCCAGACGCGACATTTCCGTCAGGCCGCGGGTAATTAAGGCGGTGCGGGCGTTAGCGCCAAAGCCAATACCGTCCGACATGCCCGCGCCGATGGCGATGACGTTTTTCACCGCCCCGCCCAGCTGCACGCCGATAAAATCCGGATTGCTGTAAACGCGAAAACTTTTGCCGCAGTGCAAAAGCTGCTGGAGATCGTCTGCAAAGGCGGTATCTGTCGCCGCCAGCGAGATCGCCGTAGGTAAGCCTGCTGCCAGCTCTTTAGCAAAGGTCGGGCCGGAGATCACCGCCAGCGGGATATCGTCGCCCAGCGCTTCACGGGCAACGTCCTGCAACAGACGTCCGGTTTCCGCTTCAAGCCCTTTGGTCGCCCAAACCAGCCGCGCATCGGCACGCATCAGCGGCTTAATCTGGCGCAGCACTTCGCCAAACACATGACTCGGCACCACCACCAGGATATTGCGGCTGGCGGCCAGCGCGGTCGCTAAATCGCTCTCAAGGCGCAGCGTATCCGGGAAAGGAACATCGGGAAGGAACGCGACGTTGCAGCGATCGTGCTCAAGCGTCGCGATATGTTTGGGATCGTGGCCCCACAGGACAACCTGATGGCCGTTTCTTGCCAGGGTGATGGCAAGAGCGGTGCCGTACGAGCCGGCACCGATCACTGTCATTGACGCATTACTTTCGCTCATCAGGCATCCTGATGTTCTTCAGTACCTTCGCCGCCTTCGCCAGCCTGCTGCTGCAAATAGTTCATAAACAGCGCATCGAAGTTAACCGGCGCGAGGTTCAGTTGCGGGAACGTACCGCGTGAAACCAGGCTGGTGATGCATTCACGGGCATACGGGAACAGAATGTTCGGGCAGTATGCGCCAAGGCAATGCGCCATCTGAGTGCCTTCAATACCTTCGATGGAGAAAATACCACCCTGCTGCACTTCGCACAGGAATGCGGTTTCTTCGCCAAGAGAGGCGGTCACGGTTACACGCAGTACCACTTCGTAAACACCTTCAGCCAGCTGGCTGGACGCGGTATCCAGATCCAGTTTAACTTCCGGCTGCCAGTCTTTCTGAAAAACGTGCGGCGCGTTAGGCGCTTCGAAAGAGATGTCTTTGGTGTAGATACGCTGGATCTGAAAAGCCATCTCAGTATTATTTTGTTCTGACATGTGAAAAACCCTTTAGTGTTGTCCTTAAAATATACGTCATCCTTCCGGTTGCATCCCTGATGCCATCCTGAATGATGTTTTATATGCGTTAGCGCAGCAGAGGATCCAGTCCACCACGTGCGTCCAGCGCATACAAGTCGTCGCAGCCACCAATGTGCTGCGCATCAATAAAAATCTGTGGGACGGTCGTGCGGCCACTGCGTTGGATCATCTCATCGCGTTTGTGCGCATCGCCGTCAATCGGCAGCTCTTCAAACGTCACGCCTTTGCTGTTCAGCAGCGCTTTTGCTCGGTGGCAAAACGGGCAGGTTGCTTTGGTGTAGATCTCAATATTGGCCATAATCGTCTCTCCGGGTTATTTGCCGCGGACCAGAGGCAGGTTTTCACCGCTCCAGCCAGCAACGCCTTCTTTCAGTACGAAGACTTTCTCGTATCCGGCTTTGATCAGCGCATTGGCGGATTCCTGAGCCTGAACACCTGTACCATCAACAACAATAATGGGTTTGTCTTTGTGTTTATCAAGCTCGCCGACGTTATTCGCTTTAATTTCGGCAGGCAATACGTTAATGGAACCAGCAATGTGCCCTTTACGGAAGTCGTCGCGCTGGCGCAGATCGACCACAACGGCATCTTCTTTATTGATAAGACGAGTCGCTTCACCGCGTGTAATGACCTTCACTTTAGACGTGAGACCCTTAAAGGTGGTGAACAGTACGGCCACCAGCAATGCCACCCACGCGAGACAAAGTATGGGGTGACGGCTAACAAATTGCATAATTTCTTGCATGGGGGTAACAACTCCCGACGTAGTGATTGAAAAACCAGGGAAGGAGTATACCTGTGCAGTGTGGCAAATACAGCCAGCCAGCGCGATGTTATGCATTTTCTGCGGCGCGCCGCGAAAAAAATTGTCGCATACAGGTAAATCTGCACCCAACGCAGCCGCTTTCTTTGATCTTCTGCGGCTATTTAATCGATTCAGTTGAAGTAATATTAGGCAAATTTTTTTGGCTCATGAGCATGAGGTTGTCGCAATGTCGATTTCTAAAAAACCAATGGTACTGGTGATTCTGGATGGCTATGGTTATCGCGAAGATAAACAGGATAACGCCATTTCCGCGGCAAAAACGCCGGTAATGGACGCCCTGTGGGCAAAACGTCCGCATACGCTGATCGACGCTTCCGGGCTGGAAGTCGGTCTGCCGGATCGCCAGATGGGCAACTCCGAAGTGGGTCACGTAAACCTCGGCGCAGGCCGCATTGTGTATCAGGACCTGACCCGTCTGGACGTCGAAATTAAAGAACGCACCTTCTTTGCTAACCCGGTCCTGACGGCAGCAGTAGAAAAAGCAGCCACCGCAGGCAAAGCGGTACATATCATGGGCCTGCTCTCCGCTGGCGGCGTTCACAGCCATGAAGATCACATCCTGGCGATGGTAGAACTGGCGGCTGAACGCGGCGCGGAAAAAATCTATCTGCACGCGTTCCTCGACGGTCGCGACACTCCGCCGCGCAGCGCTGAAGGCTCCCTGAAAACCTTCGAAGACAAATTTGCTGCGCTGGGCAAAGGTCGCGTGGCGTCAATCATTGGTCGTTATTACGCGATGGATCGTGACAACCGTTGGGACCGCGTTGAGCAGGCCTACGATCTGCTGACCCAGGCCAAAGGCGATTTCCAGGCGAATACCGCTGTCGCTGGTTTGCAGGCGGCCTATGCGCGTGATGAAAACGATGAGTTCGTTAAAGCCACGGTGATTCGCGCTGAAGGCCAGGCCAATGCCGCGATGGAAGACGGCGACGCGCTAATTTTCATGAACTTCCGCGCCGACCGCGCCCGTGAAATCACCCGCGCGTTTGTCAACGCCGATTTCGACGGCTTTGCCCGTAAGAAAGAAATTAAGCTCGGTGATTTCGTCATGCTGACGGAATATGCCGCCGACATCAAAACCGCCGTCGCTTATCCGCCGTCGTCGCTGGAAAATACCTACGGCGAGTGGATGGCAAAGAACAACAAGACCCAGCTGCGCATCTCCGAAACCGAGAAGTATGCCCACGTAACCTTCTTCTTTAACGGCGGCGTCGAAGAACCGTTTAAAGGTGAAGAACGTATTCTGATCAACTCACCGAAAGTGGCAACCTACGATCTGCAACCGGAAATGAGTTCTGCCGAGCTGACCGAAAAACTGGTTGCCGCCATCGAAAGCGGTAAGTACGACACCATCATCTGTAACTACCCGAACGGCGATATGGTCGGTCATACCGGCGTAATGGAAGCGGCCATCAAGGCAGTTGAAGCGCTGGACCACTGCGTTGAGCAGGTAACGAAAGCAGTGGAGTCCGTTGGCGGACAGCTGCTGATCACCGCCGACCACGGTAACGCCGAACAAATGCGCGATCCGTCTACCGGCCAGGCGCATACTGCCCACACCAACCTTCCGGTTCCTCTGATTTATGTCGGCAACAAAACCGTGACGGCAGTAGAGGGCGGCAAGCTTTCCGACATCGCGCCGACCATGCTGACGCTGATGGGAATGGAAATCCCGCAACAGATGACTGGTAAGCCGCTGTTCATCGTGGAATAATCCCTCCCCATGAGGGGAACGGTGATCTATTCAAACAAACGGATCGTGACGGCGGTCAGATCCGTACTTTACGCCAGCGCACTTAGCGCTGGCGTATTGCTGTGCGCCTTTCCCGCCCACGCCGATGAACGCGATCAGCTAAAAAGTATTCAGGCCGATATCGCTGCCAAGCAGCGTGCGGTGCAAAAGCAGCAGCAACAGCGTGCGGGTTTGCTCAACCAGCTCAAGCAGCAGGAAGAAGCGATTGCCGCCGCCGCGCGTAAGCTGCGGGAAACCGAAAACAGCCTCACCCAGTTAAACAAGCAGATTGCCGACATGAACGCCTCCATTGCCCGCCTTGAACAGCAGCGAGCGGCGCAGGAGCGTAACCTTGCCGCGCAGCTGGATGCCGCCTTTCGTCAGGGCGAGCATTCCGGCCTTCAGTTCGTGCTGAGCGGCGAAGAAGGCCAGCGCGGACAGCGTTTACAGGCTTATTTCGGCTATCTGAACCAGGCGCGTCAGGAGACGATTGCACAGCTCAAACAGACGCGTGCCGAGGTTGACTCGCAAAAGGCCGAACTGGAAGAGAAACAAAGCCAGCAGCAGACCTTGCTATATGAGCAGCGGGCGCAGCAGGCGAAACTGGAGCAGGCGCGCAACGAGCGTAAAAAGACCCTTACCGGTCTTGAATCTTCCATTCAGCAGGGTCAGCAGCAGCTAAGCGAAATGCGGGCCAACGAATCGCGCCTGCGTAACAGTATTGCGCGCGCCGCAGCGGCAGCCAAAGCCCGTGCCGAACAGGAAGCCCGTGAAGCGGAAGCCGTCCGCACTCGCCAGAAAGAAGCCTCCAGCAAAGGCACCACCTATAAACCGACCGAAAGTGAACGTTCCCTGATGTCGCGTACCGGCGGGCTGGGTTCACCGCGTGGTCAGGCATACTGGCCGGTACGCGGTCCTACCCTGCATCGCTATGGCGAGCAGCTTCAGGGCGAACTACGCTGGAAAGGCATGGTTATCGGCGCGTCTGAAGGTTCCGAAGTCAAAGCCATCGCCGATGGCCGGGTGATCCTCGCCGACTGGCTGCAGGGCTACGGCCTGGTGGTTGTGGTTGAGCACGGTAAAGGCGATATGAGTCTTTACGGCTATAATCAGAGCGCGCTGGTGAGCGTGGGAACCCAGGTGCGCGCCGGTCAGGCAATCGCACTCGTGGGCAATAGCGGCGGTCAGGGCAGACCGTCGCTCTATTTCGAAATTCGCCGCCAGGGTCAGGCGGTCAATCCACTGCCGTGGTTGGGAAGATAAGTTTTGCTTCAATTTCGTCGAATTGTTGTTTGTACCGCAGGAATAGTAGCCGTTATCGCGCCGGTTTACGCAGGTAAACTCGCCATCGTGATTGATGATTTTGGCTATCGCCCGCAGACTGAAAATCAGGTGCTGGCCCTCCCCCCGACCATTAGCGTCGCCGTGTTACCTAACGCACCGCACGCCCGTGAGATGGCGACTAAAGCGCACAATAACGGTCATGAAGTGTTAATTCACCTGCCGATGGCGCCGTTAAGCAAACAGCCGCTGGAAAAAGATACCCTGCGCCCGGATATGAGCAGCGCTGAAATTGAGCGCATCGTACGTGAGGCGGTGGATGACGTCCCTTACGCCGTGGGGCTGAACAACCACATGGGCAGCGCCATGACCTCCAGCCTGTTCGGCATGCAGAAAGTGATGCAGGCGCTGAGCCGCTATAATCTCTACTTTCTCGACAGCATGACGATCGGCAACAGCCAGTCGATGCGCGCGGCCAGCGGCACGGGCGTAAAAGTGATTAAGCGCCGGGTTTTCCTGGATGACACGCAGCGGGAGGCGGATATTCGCGCCCAGTTTACGCGTGCGGTTGAGCTGGCGCGGCGTAATGGTTCGGCGATTGCTATCGGGCATCCGCATCCGACCACCGTGCGCGTGTTGCAACAGATGGTCTACAACCTGCCGTCAGATATTACCCTGGTGCGTCCGAGCGACCTGCTCAACGAGCCGCAGATTGACACGTCGACCCCAAATACCAAACCGCCGAAAACCATTACGCCGGATGCGCCGCGTAATCCGTTCCGCGGCGTGAAACTCTGCAAGCCGAAGCAAAAAACCGAGCCGGTTTACGCCACGCGCTTCTTCAGCGTACTGAGCGAGAGCATCAGCCAGAGCACTCTGGTGCAGTATTTTCAGCACCAGTGGCAGGGCTGGAACCAGCAAAAATAACGGACGGCGTCCGCTTAGCGCAGGTTAACCGCCTCGCGGGCGAGACGCCGGATGCACAGCTTGCGATCGCGCCATTTCCACAGCCGCACCGACCATAGCAGCGCCTGATACGCCAGTTTCGGGCTACGCACGTTCGTCACCATCCGCTGATACATGCCGGAGGTAAAAATCTCGGCGATCATGCGCTGGCGGATCATCGGATCGCGCTCTTTGCGTACCGAATGACATACCCGCAACGCTTCGTAAACGATTTGCTGATGGAATTCAGGATGAATAGTGATTTTCCCGGCATAGTCGCGGTTCAGCTTCTCCAGCAGGCGAGTGATCTTCATATAGTGGCGCTGATAGGCGAGGTTTTTTTGCCCCTGGCGCTTGAGGCGGCTAACCGAGGCGTCGTGCAGGAAGTATTTATACAGACACTCTTCCGTGTAGCGCACCCGACGGGCGTTAAACATGCACTCGGTGGACCATAAAATATCCTGATGATGCAGACCCGGCACGAAGGTCAGGCCGCACTCCTCAAGCATCTGACGGCGATATACGCCCATCCATACCACGTGCGTCCAGCGGCGGGAGGCCAGCGCCATACGTAGCCAGTCCGGACCGCTCAATACCTCTGTTGAGCGCAGGCGGTCCAGCGGGATCGACTGCCAGCAGTCGCCGGTCGCGCTGTCGCACCAGTCGGCGTTGCACTGCGCGACGTCGAGATTATCCCGCAGCGCCATGGTCATCAGCGTTTCATACATCCTGGAATAGGTGAGATCGTCTGCATCAACAAAAGCGACATACTCCCCTGTCGCCGCTTCCATGCCGCGATTACGCGCGACGGACGCACCGGCATTCGCCTGCGTAATCAACTGGATATGCGGATATTTCTCTGCATAATGCTGCGCAATTCCGACGGAACAGTCCGTTGAACCATCATTAACAATAATAATTTCCAGAGCGCTCCAGCTCTGAGCCACCAGCGACTCCATACAGGCGGCGAAAGCTTCGCCTGCGTTATAGAGAGGGATAATGACGCTGAGTTTGCCTGAGCGAATCATCATAGTAATTACCTGCTTAACAATGGATATGCGGTTACGTTTTACGCACTATTCCTTAAGAAAGACTTAAGGCCCGACGCGCTTTGTTTATCCCGTTGATTTTCAAATTGAAAATAAATCCAGATTAAGAATAATCACTAATTGTTAAGTTTTGACGACACCAGCTCGTTTAGGGTTAGGGTATAATGTGACGAATAATCATTACCCTTACATGTAACCACCCAACCGGAAGTGTTATGCCCATCGTTACCAGTAAAGAAAACGGCTTCACGATTTATCAGAAGGACACAGGCGTTCGTTTTGGCGAGATAGTAAAAAAATATCTGGCCGGCGAGTTGCCGTCGGTATCGTTGGGCAGTGGTAATGAGGACAGAACCGTTGCGGTCGTGGAATACGAAGGTAAAAAATATATCGTCAAAAACGATCGGGAAAAAGATAAGCGGCTTGAGAAACGGCTGCAAAATTATCTCTCCGGGCCTTTTTTCTCAAAGCTGATTTATGCCACCGACCGCGCGATAACCCAGGGTTATACCGGGACCGCCGATCTCTATTATGTGGCGGAAAAAATGGTCGGCCGCGAATGTGAAAACGTCTTTACCCTTCATGAGTATGTCGAAGGAACGCCGTTGAAGGTCATCGACGATTCGAATCGCGAGGAGATTAAAAATTGTATTCTGGCGCTGCACCGCGCCGGGCTTGCCTCCAATGATATTCATGCCGGGAATTTTATCCGTACCCCGGAGGGGGAGCTGAAGGTTATTGATCTCTCCTGTCGCGGCAGTATGCGAGTGTGCCAGGCGAACGATATTTTAACCCTGCGGAAAAAATACCATCTCGAGGTAGAAGGTCACGGCGCGGTGTATCGCGCGATCAGATTGAAAGAGGATTTTCGTAAGCTTTCACGCAGGTTGCGCGGTAAGGTGAGTTCTCACGCCTGACGTGGGCTCCATACCATAACATACCGTTAACGGCACATCGTTTAACAGCAAACCGTAGTCCCGGTAAGCGCAGCGCCACCGGGAAAAGGACCGCATCCGGCCCACGTTAAACACCCGGTAAGCTGCGCTCACCGGGGAACACGCCGGACCTTAATCCCAGCTCAGGATCACTTTCCCGGACCGACCGGAACGCATCTCGTCAAAGCCCTGCTGGAACGCATCAATCGGGAATCGGTGGGTAATAATAGGTGACAAATCCAGACCAGACTGGATCAGCGCCGCCATCTTGTACCATGTTTCAAACATCTCGCGTCCGTAGATACCTTTGATAAACAATCCCTTAAAGATCACTTTATTCCAGTCAATCGACATATCCGACGGTGGAATGCCCAGCATGGCGATACGACCGCCGTGATTCATGGTGTCCAGCATGGAACGAAACGCTGGCGGCGCACCGGACATCTCCAGCCCCACGTCAAAACCTTCGGTCATGCCCAGTTCAGCCATCACCTCGGTCAGGTTTTCTTTAGAGACATCAACCGCACGGGTGACGCCCATTTTACGCGCCAGCTCAAGGCGGTATTCATTCACATCGGTAATAACAACGTTACGCGCGCCGACGTGTTTCGCCACCGCCGCGGCCATAATGCCAATCGGACCCGCGCCGGAGACCAGCACGTCTTCACCGACCAGATCGAACGACAGCGCCGTGTGAACCGCATTGCCAAACGGATCGAAGATAGATGCCAGCTCGTCGGAAATATTGTCA
Source organism: Superficieibacter sp. HKU1 (assembly GCF_029319185.1). NCBI lineage: Bacteria > Pseudomonadati > Pseudomonadota > Gammaproteobacteria > Enterobacterales > Enterobacteriaceae > Superficieibacter > Superficieibacter sp. HKU1. Next base: position 187,015 of record NZ_CP119754.1, on the reverse strand, counting down.
GGAATTTTAAACGCGTTAAAGGCCGGGATCACCAGATATTCCGCGAAGCAGCCCGGACGGTTAACCCCCACGCCCACGGTATTGCGGCACAGATGCGTGCGCCCGCCGCGGCAGTTACGGCAGTAGCCGCAGGTAATATGGCCTTCGCCCGACACGCGGTCACCAATTTTAAAGCCTTTCACTTCCTGACCAATACCGACCACTTCACCCACATATTCATGGCCGACAACCATTGGAACCGGGATAGTCTTTTGCGACCACTCGTCCCAGTTATAGATATGCACATCGGTGCCACAAATCGCGGTTTTACGGATTTTGATCAGCAGGTCGTTATGGCCAACGTCCGGTTTTGGGACGTCGGTCATCCAGATGCCTTCTTCCGCTTTCAGTTTCGATAACGCTTTCATCTATGATCCTCAGGCAATCACGCCCAGTTGTTTACCGATGCGGGTAAAGGCTGCCACCGCACGTTCAATTTGTTCCGGCGTATGCGCCGCCGACATTTGGGTACGGATCCGCGCCTGGCCTTTTGGCACCACCGGGTAGAAGAAACCGGTGACGTAAATCCCTTCTTTTTGCAGCTCGCGGGCAAAGTTCTGCGCCACCGTGGCGTCGCCTAACATCACCGGAATAATCGCGTGATCGGCCCCGGCCAGCGTAAAACCCGCCGCCGACATCTGCTCGCGGAACTGACGGGCATTGGCCCACAGGCGCTCGCGCAACTCCGCGCCGGATGCCAGCATCTCCAGCACGTTAATCGAGGCGGAAACAATGGCCGGTGCCAGAGAGTTGGAGAACAGGTACGGACGAGAACGCTGGCGCAGCCATTCCACCACCTCCTTACGCGCCGCCGTATAGCCGCCGGATGCGCCGCCGAGCGCCTTACCCAGCGTACCGGTGATGATGTCTACCCGGTCCATCACTTCACAATATTCATGCGTGCCACGACCGTTTGCGCCAACGAAGCCGACCGCGTGGGAGTCATCCACCATTACCAGAGCGTCATATTTATCCGCCAGATCGCAGACGCCTTTCAGGTTGGCGATCACGCCATCCATGGAAAATACGCCGTCGGTGGCGATGAGCACATGGCGCGCCCCGGCTTCACGCGCCTCTTTCAGGCGGGCTTCCAGCTCCTGCATATTGTTGTTGGCGTAGCGAAAACGCTTCGCTTTACACAGGCGCACGCCGTCAATTATCGAGGCATGGTTCAGCGCGTCGGAAATAATGGCATCCTCTGCCCCAAGCAAGGTTTCAAACAGGCCGCCGTTGGCGTCAAAGCAGGAGGAGTACAGGATCGCGTCTTCCATACCGAGGAATTCGGCCAGTTTTTTCTCCAGCACTTTGTGGCTGTCCTGCGTACCGCAGATAAAACGCACCGATGCCATACCAAACCCGTGAGAGTCCATGCCCACTTTGGCAGCGGCGATCAGTTCAGGATGGTTAGCAAGGCCAAGATAGTTATTCGCGCAGAAGTTAATGACGTGGCTACCATCGCCGACAGTGATATCCGCCTGCTGGGCAGAAGTAATGATCCGTTCTTCCTTAAATAACCCTTCCGCCCGCGCCGTTTCCAGATCGCCACTTAATTGCTTATAAAAGTCCCCACGCATAACCACTCTCCCGATTCGATAAAAGTTGGTACATATTACCCAAAGCTATACGTTGATACGAGATGACGCATTAGCAGATGCGATTTTTGCAGCATAAATCACGCATGCGCAGGTGGCTGTCGGTGAAAGCTGAAGACTGGACGTTGTGATGGTATGATAAAGACATTCGTATCTGAGACGGTCTCAGTACCCACTATTTCAAAGGTTAACGTATGATCATTGTGACTGGCGGCGCAGGTTTTATCGGCAGCAACATCATTAAGGCCCTGAATGATAAAGGCATTACCGACATCCTGGTGGTTGATAACCTGAAAGATGGCACCAAGTTTGCCAACCTGGTCGACCTCAATATCGCTGATTATATGGATAAAGAAGACTTCCTCGTTCAGATCATGGCGGGCGAAGAGTTCGACGATATCGATGCCATTTTTCATGAAGGCGCGTGCTCTTCCACCACCGAGTGGGACGGCAAGTATATGATGGATAATAACTATCAATACTCCAAGGAGCTGTTGCACTATTGCCTGGAGCACGAAATCCCGTTCCTGTACGCGTCCTCGGCTGCCACCTACGGCGGACGCACCTCTGACTTTATTGAATCCCGCGAATACGAAAAACCGCTGAACGTTTACGGCTACTCTAAATTCCTGTTCGATGAATATGTGCGTCAGATCCTGCCGGAAGCGAACTCACAGGTTGTCGGCTTCCGCTATTTCAACGTCTATGGCCCGCGCGAAGGGCATAAAGGCAGCATGGCGAGCGTGGCTTTCCATCTCAATACTCAACTGAACAATGGCGAAAGTCCGAAACTGTTTGAAGGCAGCGACGGCTTTAAGCGTGATTTCGTCTACGTTGGCGACGTTGCGGCGGTGAACCTGTGGTTCCTGGAAAACGGCGTTTCCGGCATTTTCAACCTGGGTACCGGGCGCGCGGAATCTTTCCAGGCCGTCGCGGATGCGACGCTGGCCTTCCACAAACAAGGCAGCATCGAATACATCCCGTTCCCGGAAAAACTGAAAGGCCGCTATCAGGCGTTTACGCAGGCGGATCTCACTAATCTGCGCGCTGCGGGCTACGACAAGCCGTTCAAAACCGTTGCTGAAGGCGTGACGGAATATATGGCCTGGCTGAACCGCGACGCATAATCCTATGAAAATACTGGTGATCGGCCCGTCCTGGGTGGGCGACATGATGATGTCGCAGAGTCTTTACCGCACGCTCCGGGCGCGCTATCCCCAGGCCATTATTGACGTGATGGCACCCGCGTGGTGCCGTCCGCTGCTGTCCCGCATGCCGGAAGTGAATGAGGCAATTCCCATGCCGCTGGGTCACGGCGCGCTGGAGATCGGCGCGCGCCGCAAGCTGGGCCATAGCTTACGCAGCCGCCATTACGATCGCGCTTACGTCCTGCCAAACTCGTTTAAATCCGCACTGGTGCCGTTTTTTGCTGGTATTCCGCTTCGCAGCGGCTGGCGCGGCGAGATGCGCTACGGCCTGCTCAACGATGCGCGCGTCCTGGATAAACAGGCCTGGCCGCTAATGGTGGAGCGCTATGTGGCGCTGGCGTATGACAAAGGTACGATCACCAGTGCGAAGGATCTGCCGCAGCCGCTTTTATGGCCTGAGCTTCAGGTCAGCAATGACGAAAAATCAGCGACCTGCGAGGCGTTTGCATTATCGACAGAACGTCCGCTGGTAGGGTTTTGTCCCGGCGCGGAATTTGGCCCGGCCAAACGCTGGCCGCACTATCACTACGCAGAGCTGGCAAAACAACTCATTGATGAAGGCTATCAGGTGGTCCTGTTCGGCTCAGCGAAAGATCACGATGCGGGCAATGAAATCCTTGCCGCCTTAAACCTTGAACAGCAGGCGTGGTGCCGTAATCTGGCGGGCGAAACCCAACTCGAACAAGCCGTGATCCTGATTGCGGCCTGCAAAGCCGTGGTCAGTAACGACTCGGGATTGATGCACGTGGCCGCCGCGCTTGGCCGTCCGCTGGTCGCCCTGTATGGCCCCAGCAGCCCGGACTTTACGCCGCCGCTTTCTCACAAGGCGCGCGTCATTCGCCTGATTGAAGGTTATCACAAGGTACGAAAAGGCGATGCCGCCGAAGGTTATCACCAGAGCCTGATCGATATCACACCGCAACGCGTGCTGGATGAACTGAATGCGCTACTGCTTGATGAGGATGCCTGACGGATGCGGGTATTAATCGTAAAAACCTCATCAATGGGGGATGTCCTGCATACGCTTCCTGCTCTTACCGACGCCATGCATGCCGTGCCGGGCATTCGCTTTGACTGGGTGGTAGAAGAAGGCTTTGCTCAAATTCCTTCCTGGCATGAAACGGTCGATCGCGTATTGCCCGTGGCGATCCGCCGCTGGCGCAAAGCCTGGTTTTCCGCCGCCGTTAAAGCTGAACGCGCTACGTTTTCTCGCCGTTTACGTGAAGTGCACTATGATGCAATCATTGATGCGCAGGGGCTGGTGAAAAGTGCAGCGCTGGTAACCCGACTGGCCCATGGCGTGAAGCACGGTATGGACTGGAAGAGCGCCCGCGAACCGCTGGCAAGCCTCTTTTATAACCGCCGCCATTTTATTGCCAAACAGCAGCATGCCGTAGAGCGCACACGTGAACTGTTTGCCAAAAGTCTCGGTTATCGTCAACCGCAAACGCAGGGCGATTACGCGATTGCGCGGCACTTTTCGACTTATCCGAAGGCCGATAGTGAGCGTTATGCGGTATTTTTACATTCAACAACACGCGATGATAAGCACTGGCAAGAAGATCGCTGGCGTCAGTTAATTGACTTATTGCGTGATGCAGGCATACGCATCAAACTACCCTGGGGCGCGCCTCATGAGGAAGCGAGAGCGAAAAGGCTGGCGGAAGGATTTGACTATGTGGACGTATTGCCACGAATGAGTCTGGAAGAGATTGCGCGGATGCTCGCCGGGGCAAACGTTGTGGTTTCGGTCGATACTGGCCTGAGTCACCTGACGGCAGCGCTCGATCGTCCTAACATTACGCTTTATGGCCCGACCGATCCGGGGTTGATTGGCGGCTATGGCAAAAATCAGCTGGCGCTAAAGGCTCCAGGTCAGGAAACCCGTGAGATTTCACCTGAGATGGTTTTTGAGCATTTAACTAACCTGAGTGTATAAGATGACCTTAAAGGGATTGACCTTTTCTCCACTGGCAAAAAAAGCGTGTGAATGGACGCTGTGTACGGGCTTACTGGCTACCCTTTTTTCGCTTCTGTTGGTGAATGTTGATGTGGCCGCTAAATTATTTAGCGTGACTGCATTGGTTTCCCTGGTTTATATCGTTGCTGAAAGGAAGTTGCTCTCTTCAAAAAAAGCGCTGCTGATACTGGTTGGCGTCATTTTCCTGATAGGCATTTATAACGTCCTCTGGCTGGAGGTTTTTAAGCCAGAAAAAACCGTTTTTTCAGGCACATATCGCGCTTATTTATATGCAGCACGTATGCTTATCTGTGGTACGTTTGTTATCCTGGCATTCAGTATGATCAGACAAAACATGAAACGTTTTATTGTCCCTTGTCTGTCGATACTGCTTATAGCGACGGTAATTTATGCTGGAGTGGAAGATACGCATAATCAGCTCCCCCGAATTATGTTGGCTTTTAAAGTCGCCACAACGGCAGGCTATGCCGTCGCCCTCATCGGTATCGTATGCAGCGCGTGGCTCATTCAGCTAAAACCAAAGTTTTACTCGTTAATATTGGCCCTGATCTCGGCGTGCGTTTTAGTAACCCTGGCACTCAATGAAACCCGTGCAGCAATGCTGACCTATCCGCTTGTTATCTTGCTGATGTTGTTGGTAAATTACTCCCACTCAAGAAAAAAATTGCTGAGACGAGCAGCACTTTTTTTTGTCTTGCTAATGGCTTGTGGCGCAGTAATGAAAGATGTAATCCAGCAGCGTACACAAAATTTAATGAGTGATATTACGAGCTATCAAAATAATAATAGTAATACCTCTGTTGGTGCACGCCTTGCTATGTATCAGGTGGGTTTAGAAACGATGAAGTTAAATTTCATCGGGCAATCCATTGAAGACCGTCAGAACGCCATTACGACGATGATACAACAGCACCCCAATCTTTCAGGTGCTGCACCTTATCTGAACGTTCATTTGCATAATGAAGTTATCGAAACTCTTTCATTAAAAGGCATTGTCGGTACGTTACTGCTGCTCTTGCTCTACATTACGCTTATTTATTACTCAATCAGGCATAAAAACATATCGCTTTTTGTAGTGACACTTGCAATCATGTTGTTCGGCCTTTCCGATGTGTTGCTCTATTCCCGGGAAATGCCCATAGTTGCAATGTCGTGTATCGCACTTTGCGTATTATTACAACAGAATAAAGTTAATGATGAACGAAAAGCCTGTTCTTAGCATAATTATGGCGACACACAACAATGGCGTGCTGGCGTCAGATGCCATTATGTCTGTTATAAGTAATATCCCGCACAATTGTGAACTTTTGGTAATAAATGATGGTTCCACGGATGAATCAGACCAGATTATCCGCGAACTTACACACAAATATAATAACATACGTTACTATTACCAACCTAAGAGCGGCGTTTCCGTTGCGCGAAATCGGGGTATTGAACTCAGCAAGGGAGATTACCTCGCATTTATTGATGGGGACGATCTGTACAGCAAACATTTCTTTAGTGTGGTAATGCCTCTTTTGGAAAAGCGGCAATACGACATTATTGCATATGAAAATACTCGCGATCTCAGCGTATTTATGGCGGCCGAAAAAAGCAATCTCCAGTACAAGCCAGATACTCGCTACGAAGAGATTATGCAAAAAACTTTCAAAGCCTCACACTGGCAAGTATGGAGCCGTATCTTTAGTAAAGACATTATTGGAGATGACCGCTTCCCTGAGCACCTCTCCTACTTTGAAGACGTTTCATTTACTCCTTTTCAATATTTGAAAAGCAAGAATCTGTGTAAAGTAAACAGTATTCTGTATTATTACCGCAAGAATAGATTGAGCGTCACTGAAACGCATCAGGAAAATGACATCATGGATATGTCGTATGCGTTGAATAAATTTATTACCAGCGTGAAAGAGCATCCGGAGACGGCGTCACTGACCACTATGGCGATGATGAATTGCTATATTGAGCTCAGGAAAAAGACCAGAAAGATGCGTGGCTACTATAGCTATAGCCATGAAGAAATGCAGTTAATTGGCAAGCTTAAAGAAGCATGCCTGTATAAGAATATAGATACGAAGCATAAAAAATTCTATTTAAGGGTCAAACTTTATCAGTTTGATCTTTTCTTTTCACGGCTAAAATACAAATTACTGCCACGCTGGATTAGAAAACAATAGCGTAGCACCCGCGTCTACTTGACTAATTTTTAAGTAAAAATCCCTGGTTCCATGGAAGGAACACATAACGCGTCATCGTTAACGATTGTAGTCATCCCCTTGATAACATGTTATCATTGGCTATGATATTTTCGTTACAGGTGTAGTTATGTTTGGTAAGAATTTCATACTCAGCCAACAAACTTTTTCCGGCACCGTCATCACAACGTTACCCGCAAAACGACTTAATATTGCTTATGGGATCGACAAAAATTTCTTATTCGGTGCCTGTATTTCTGTCACATCAATACTTGAAAATAATAAAAATATCCCTTTAGCCTTTCATATTTTTTCTGATTATAATGACGAAGAAACCTGTAAGAAGTTAGAAGAACTGGCTACTCATTATCAGACTACAATCACATTGTATATTATCAATAATGATTGTCTTGCTGACTTCCCTTATACTATCCGTTATTCCTACGCGGCCTATTATCGTTTTCTTACCTGCGAATACCTTAAGTCACAGGCCGATAGCCTGGTATATCTGGATGCAGATATTATCTGTAAGGGTAGCGTAGAACCTCTGTTAAACCTGGATATCGAAGATAATATTGTTGCGGCCGTCATTGACGTCGAGATGATGCAGAAAAGAGCGGTACAGGTTTTTGGCTTTGAACCTGATACTTACTTTAACAGCGGTATGTTATATATCGATCTGAAAGCATGGCAAGAAAATAATATCCTGGAAAAAATTATCGCCATCTTCTCGGACGAAGCGCTTGCACCGAAGTTAACGTTCCCCGATCAGGACGCGCTCAATCTTCTGGTAAGAGGAAAAGTGAAGTTTCTCCACCGTGGTTACAACGCTTTCTATAACTTCGATGATGAACCAAAAATAAAACGGGCCGACCGCTATAAAGAGATCATAAATGATGACACGGTGTTTATTCATTATGTTGGCGTGACAAAACCTTGGTTCCAGTGGGCCAAAGATTACCCTGCCATAACGTATTTTAGCGAGATCTACAAAATTTCGCCGTGGCGTGACCAGCCGCTATACGACGCCAGAACATTAAAGCAGTTTAAAAAGAAATCGGTCCATCAAAAATATCTGGGCCACCGTTTTGAAGGCTTCAAAACTTATCTGGCCTATACCTGGAAGAAGATGAAAAAATAAGTAAAAAAAGCCACTGGTTTTGACGCCAGTGGCTTTTTTTATTTCGCTAATTTCTTTCTGATATAGCCTGCGTAATAGCGTAACCCTTCCAGCACCTGCCCTTTTTTGAAGGCGTCGCGCGCATATACCCGATAATCCGTTGCCCGCATTCGCCCGCTGTAGCTGCGCAGTGGAGCGTCGCGCCAGGCGGTGAAATTACGGTAGAAGAGATAGAGATGTTGACCGGTCCCCCGATGCTCTCTGTACCAGGGCTTACGCCCACCGGTAAAATGCATGATCACCGGAACCGATTCAGGATGATAAATAAAATCTTGTCGCTGCTCGTCATTCAGCAGCGTATAGAGCAGATTCCACTTCTTATCAATGAAAACAACGTTGTTTTCCAGAACGATATTTAACGCATCCTGATCGAGATACTTTAGCTGCCCTTTGCGCTCACGCAAGATATCCTGCGTTTTGCGCTCCACGTCATGTGCCAGCCAGGCGCGGCGGTTAATATAGAGAAAACCGGCATTAAAATAGCGGGCATCAGTCATACCAATACGCTGACTATTTTTACGGTTAATCTCCTGCGAGTTATCCGTCACCACCGCGCAGACCGTATTATCGATATCGACCGCACTGAGGGCAGCTAAAGAGGAAAAACAGAGCGTATCAACATCAAGGTAGACAAAGCGGGTGACATCTTCAGGCAGCAGACGCGGCACCAGCAGCCGGATATAGGTTGATTTATTGATATGCGCTAATGATGATTGCCCATCATATTTCTCAAGATCGGCATCTTCAATTTTATAAACTGAAATATTACCGGCCTGCGATCTGACTTTATCCAGCTGGTCTTCGCTGACATCATAAGAGAAGACATGGAAATGAACGTTGTTTGTCAGGTTATTATGATAAACCGACGCCAGAGAAGTCGCTAAGTATTCAATGTAATTGCCGTCAGAGCAAAAAACGACGTGAATGGTGGATTCCATACGTATTACAGCCCTTTCCGTTGCGTTCTTTCTTTGATCTTTTGCGCCCTGACCTGGGCACTGGCGATCAGACTGTGTTCATCACGCAGAATGTCACGCAGCGGCTTCGCAAAGTAGATTTTCATAAAATACAAAACATCCGCCCTGGTCAGGCCAATCTCCAGCGATGAAAAATAGAGCCCGATGAGATCTTTATTTCTCCAGCGCAACGGAACATGAGGACGAATCTGAGCGCGATGTAAATCGATGACCGATAGCTTTGGCGTATCCTGAGTAGGATCGTAAGGAAGATGCAGCAGGAAATGGCATAAATAGCAGTCGCGATGGTTAACGCCCGCCGCATGCATGTTCTTCACCATGGTTGCCAGATGGGCGATGAGTTTTCTTTTCGGTTTACACCCCGGCGGCTGGCTTTTCCAGTCAGCGCAATAATCTTCCAGACTAATGGTATTGGTTAATTCTTCAGTGATAATAAACGACGTGATCGTAACCGGGTTGGCTCCCTTCATACCAAAGGCCACGCCGTGCATGGTATCTACGCCAACCTCGGCCAGGCGATGAATAGCCTTCCATTCCCGGTCAGCGCCCAGCACCGGCAAACGAAACGACAGCAGGTTTTTCACCACTTCTTTTGTCGTGGTGCCGTAATGTATTTTGATGAAATAGCCAACATTCTCTATTTCAAAACGCAGCGTTTTACGGGTCTCAAGCGCCCGATAAACATGGCCGGTGAGCAGTTCTATTTCGTGGAAGGGATCTTTACCCTGCCACAGCGTTTTGAATGGTTCTTTTAATTCAACCATCTTTCCCACCATCATTCTGCATTGTTGTTAAAAAGGGTCTTTGCCGCAGGATATTGCGCTAACATTCTGTCCGCTGCAGCAATCACATCCTCTGCGGGGATGCAGGTCAAATAGCGGTAGCTACGATCGAGATCTTTGCGCAGCGGCATAGGTTTATAGTCCCCTGCCCAAATCAGCTCAAGCTTTTCCGTCCAGGGATGCCAGAAACGATGCTTGGTGGCTCCAAAAAGGCACACGACCGGGGTATCAACCGCTGCGGCAATATGGCCTGGCGCCGAATCGACGCCGATGAATAATGCGGCGTGGTCAATCAGCGCCGCCAGTTCAGGGAACGACGTTTTTCCGGCAAATTCCGTTACCGGCTTACGGTTACACTGCTGCACAATATCAGCAATAATATCCGCATCTTCTTTACCGGGTCCGGCTGTCAGTATCACCTCATAACCCCGCGCCATAAGATGATTAATCACTGCCGCAAACTTGTCGTTATCCCAGCACTTAAATATCTGCCTGGCCGTAGGCTGAATGGCGATATACTCTTTCGTCACTCCCAGCTCAGCCATTCTGGTTTTTAAGCGATCCCAGTGCCGGACGTCATAGCGCATTGAGGTGCGGGTAATCATCGGATCAATATCAAGCAGCGTCAGAATGGACAGGTTTTGCGGCACGATATGTTCGCCAGCGTCGTCGAGAGTTTTATCAAACGCGTTCATCCAGTAAGACGATTTGCGGCGGCCAAACGTAAAGCCGATTTTTGACCGGGCCGGAATGCAGCGAATGACGAAGCCCAGTAATTTCTGGCTTGAAAGATTAACGATCAGATCGTAGTTATTTTTTCGCAGCGCTTTAATGATGTGAAAAATATTAATGATTTTATTCAGCGCTGAGGATTTCTTATCTGCGATACCGTAAATTTTATGAAGATTTGGGTTTTCTGAGATGATTTGAACCGTAGAGTTATAAACCATCATATCGATTTCAGCATCAGGGTATTGCGCTTTCAACGTACTGATCACCGGCGTCGTTAGCAGGACATCTCCCTGAAACTTCAATTTGATAATCAGAATCTTTTTAAATTTACTCATGATTTTCCAGATAGTTACGCAAATTCACGGTGCTTATTACAGTGGCGCTTTATTTACCGGGATGACGATGCCATCACCATATCGGCCACTTTTTCCGGCAGACTATAAATGTCCTGGGTATCGGCATAATGCCGGGCATTTTCCGCCCACTGGCGTCGCTGCGTCTCGTCTGTAGCGGCCTTTAACAGCGCTGCATTAAGTTGATCCTGACTGAACGGCTCGGCAATCACCACGCCGCACTGCGCTTTATCAATATAGTGCGCATAGCCGCAGACTTCGGTCGTCAATACGGGCAGCCCGGCAGCAATGGCTTCCAGTAGCACAATACCGGCCGCTTCCTGATAGGCCGGATGGATCAGCACATCTGCCGCCATCATCAGGTTCGAGACGTCATTTCGGCCCGCGTAAAACCAGACCCGGTTTTTAACGCCAAGTTGGGAGGCCAGCGCGTCAAATTTGCCCGGTTTATCCTGCCCCACCACCACCAGTCTGGCATTTGCTTTGAAAGCGTCGGGCAGCGCGGCAAAGGCTCTGATGCTGCGATCAACCCCCTTGCGGGAGAAGTCTGATCCGACCTGCAACAGCAAAAATTCATCGGCACCGATGTTATTTTCCCGACGAAACGTTTCACGGCAGTCCGGGGCATGAGCGCTGTATTTGCGGTCAGGGTAGATCCCCGGCGGCAGAATATGAAAACGCGCCTCTTCGGTGCCGTAATGCTTTTTGAAATCGTTAATTTGCCGATCGGTCAGCATCAGCAATTCTGTTTTTGCACCTTTGCGAAAAACGGCCTCTTCAAAGGCAGCAAAGTGGCGATAGCGGGGGGTCAGCTTGTAAAAGAAGCCTTTTTCTCTGGCGACCTTTTCGGCATAACAGACGTCGGCGGCATAGTAGATATCCAGGCCCGGCATCTTATTGAAGCCAATCACTTTATCGACCGGATGCTGCCGTAAATGTTGCTGGACCCACTGATAATATTCTTTGTTTTTACCATGATTGGTTGAGGCAGTTGCCGGTACTGTCACAATCTCCACATCATCCGGGCGCTCCCCCTGCCAGGAAAGCACATACACCCGAACCCTGGCACCGCGTTGTGAAACGGTTTTTGCAATGCGCAGGAAATCGCGCTGCAAGCCGCCAAAGGGGAAATATTTATACAAGCAAAACGCGATGATCATGCTGACTCCCTGCCCAACATTTCGTGATAAAAAAGAATGAACTCAGCAGGCTACGCATGCAGCCCGCCGCAGCTACCGCGGCAAAAATGACATGGCTTTGCCTGCGGACACGCTACCGCTCAGGCTTACAGCTACCTGCCCGCTATCCACAACAATTTAGCGATACAGTGTATCATTACTTGTCCTGCAAGCCGATATGAATGTTTTTTAACCTGATAACAAAACAATGCTTATAAAAACAACCGCATAAAAAATGCCACCGCCTTAGAATATTCATTTTAGCGATGACAAATAATCTCGATTAAACGTTAAAATATGGCGATAAAATTTAAAAAATACGGCCTCAGGGCTGCGTTTTGGTGGCTGTTTACCCTCACCTAAGCCAAATTCCGCAAAAGTAATGGCAAAGGCTCCCCTAAAAACTTAGAATCCCCAGCACATTCATTAGTCAATTACATCCTATGCTGCAATTGCTTTACACCACATTGCTTTACCTTATTCAGCCGCTCATTTGGGTACGGCTTTGGGTGCGTGGTCGTAAAGCTCCGGCATATCGCAAACGTTGGGGCGAGCGCTACGGTTTTTACCGCACGCCGCTGAAGCCTGGCGGTATCATGCTGCACTCGGTTTCGGTCGGTGAAACGCTCGCGGCAATCCCGCTGGTGCGGGCATTGCGTCATCGCTACCCTGAGCTTCCCATTACGGTCACCACCATGACGCCGACCGGCTCTGAACGTGTCCAGTCCGCATTCGGTAAAGACGTCCAGCACGTCTATCTGCCTTACGATCTGCCGGACGCTATTAACCGCTTCCTGGATAAGGTCAACCCGAAACTGGTGTTGATCATGGAGACGGAACTGTGGCCGAACCTCATTACGGCGCTTTATAAGCGTAAAACGCCGCTGGTCATCGCTAACGCGCGTCTCTCGGCACGCTCGGCCAACGGCTATGGCAAGCTGGGCAAATTCATCAAAACGCTGCTGCGCCGGATCACCCTGATTGCGGCGCAGAATGAAGAGGACGGCGAACGTTTTATTCAGCTTGGCGCCAAACGTAACCAGCTTACCGTCACCGGCAGCCTGAAGTTCGACATTTCGGTGACGCCGCAGCTGGCGGCAAAAGCCATTACGCTGCGTCGCCAGTGGGCACCTCGCCGCCCGGTGTGGATTGCCACCAGTACTCACGATGGTGAAGAGAGCGTGGTGCTGGCTGCGCATCAGGCGCTGCTGCAACAATTCCCTGACCTGCTGCTCATTCTGGTCCCGCGTCATCCTGAACGTTTCCCGGATGCGGTGAATCTCGTGCGTCAGGCGGGCCTGAGCTATACCACGCGTTCCTCGGGTGAAGTGCCCTCCGGCAGTACCCAGGTGGTGGTGGGCGATACCATGGGTGAATTAATGCTGCTGTATGGCATTGCCGATCTGGCTTTCGTTGGCGGCTCGCTGGTTGAACGTGGCGGCCATAATCCGCTGGAACCTGCCGCTCACGCCATTCCGGTGTTGATGGGCCCGCATACCTTTAATTTTAAAGATATCTGCGCACGCCTGGAGCAGGCGGATGGCCTGATCACCGTTGAGGATGCGCCTTCCCTGACCAAAGAAATTGCCTCGTTGCTGACGGACGAAGATTATCGTAATTACTATGGGCATCATGCCGTAGAAGTCCTGCACCAGAACCAGGGCGCGTTACAACGGCTTCTGCATCTGCTACAACCGTATCTGCCACCCAAAACGCATTGAGGGCTGTTATGCAAAGACGGGCAATTTATCCGGGAACGTTCGATCCCATTACCAATGGCCATATTGATATCGTCACCCGCGCGACCATGATGTTCGATCAGGTGGTACTCGCCATTGCCGCCAGCCCGAGTAAGAAACCGATGTTTACCCTCGAAGAGCGCGTAGCGTTGGCGAAAGAGGCAACATCGCATCTGTCAGGCGTTGAGGTGATAGGATTCAGCGATTTGATGGCCAATTTCGCCCGCGACCAGCAGGCGAACATCCTGATCCGCGGCCTGCGCGCAGTGGCGGATTTTGAGTATGAAATGCAGCTGGCGCATATGAATCGCCATTTGATGCCGGAACTGGAAAGCGTCTTCCTGATGCCGTCAAAAGAGTGGTCGTTTATCTCTTCGTCGCTGGTAAAAGAGGTCGCGCGTCACGCGGGCGACGTGACGCATTTTCTGCCTGCCAGCGTCCATCAGGCGCTGATGGACAAGCTCAGGTAATTTACTTCTGGCACTGGCGGCAGTAAAACGTCGCCCGCTGTGCGTGCTTCGCTGCCACAATCGGGGTTCCACAAACGTGGCACGGTTCGCCTTTACGTCCATACACCTGGAGCTGCTGGGCGAAATAGCCCGGCTTGCCATCGCTCTGTAAGAAGTCCTTCAGCGTCGTTCCGCCCTGCTCTATTGAACGCAGCAGCACCGCTTTAATAACCCGCACCAGCAGTTCGCACTCGTCACGTGATAGCGATGACGCCAGCCGATCCGGATGGATCCCGGCGGCGAACAGCGATTCGCTGGCGTAAATATTGCCGACGCCCACCACCAGCCTGTTATCCATCAGCCAGGGTTTAATCGCAGTTTTCTTCTTTGCGCATTTCTGTTGCAGATAGTCGGCGTTAAACGCATCGCTGAGCGGCTCCGGTCCCAGGTGCGCCAGTACGTTATGCCCTTCCAGTTCTTTGGTCCACAGCCAGGCGCCAAAGCGCCGGGGATCGGTATAGCGCAGCACTTTACCGTTGCTCATCACCATATCGACATGGTCATGCTTTTCTGCCGGCCGTTCTTCCGTGAGAATGCGCAAACTGCCTGACATTCCCAGATGGATGATGATCCAGCCGTCCGGCAACTCCAGCAGCAGGTATTTCGCGCGCCGCTGCACGCTGAGCACCGGTTTGTCACTCAGGGTATGGATTTCGTCTGACACCGGCCAGCGCAGGCGTCCGTTGCGGACAATGACGTGAAGGATGGTCTCGCCCACCAGATGCGGTTCAATTCCGCGACGGCTGGTCTCAACTTCAGGTAATTCAGGCATTTTTATGTTCTCCAGGGCCAGAAAACAGAAAACCCCGCCGGAGCGGGGTTTTCATACAATCCACTAAAATTACTTGATTTTAGCTTCTTTGTATAAAACGTGCTGACGGACAACAGGATCGAATTTTTTCAGTTCCAGTTTTTCCGGTTTAGTACGCTTGTTCTTCGTGGTGGTGTAGAAGTGACCAGTACCAGCGGAAGAAACCAGCTTGATTTTCTCACGAATACCTTTAGCCATGATTTATTTCCTCTAAGTACTTAGTACTTTTCGCCGCGGGCACGCAGTTCAGAAAGAACTGTATCAATGCCTTTTTTATCGATTACACGCATACCTTTAGCAGATACACGCAGGGTGACAAAACGCTTCTCGCTCTCAACCCAAAAACGGTGAGAGTGCAGGTTCGGCAGAAAACGGCGTTTAGTCGCGTTCAGTGCGTGGGAACGGTTGTTACCGGTCACCGGACGCTTGCCAGTAACTTGGCAGACTCGGGACATTTCTATTCTCCAAAAATCAAATTAGCTCGAGCTTCGTATGGGGTATTGACGCCTCGTCAGGCTGTAAAGCCCGGTCCTGGCGGTTCTAAGTGAACTCGCGATTACCAGGCCCAAATGCCAAACCCGAGATTCTCAAAGGTGGCGTAGTATACGCTGAGTCGGCGGTGTGCTCAAGTCCCGAACAGACAAAGATCCCGATGGATCGCGCGATCCGGGCTAAATTAAGCCCCTTTCCGCAAAGGAAACGTACTCACCACGTCCAATCACCAGGTGATCAAGTACGCGAATATCCATTAGCTGACAGCAGCTTACCACACGTTCGGTGATCATTTTATCAGCTTTACTTGGTTCGGCGTTACCCGAAGGATGATTATGTGCGAGGATCACGGCAGCGGCGTTGACGTTGATGGCTTCTCGTACAATTTCGCGCGGATGCACTTCGACATGGCTTAGCGTACCGGAAAACAGGCGACGATGTTTGAGTATTCGATTCTGGTTATCGAGATAAATTGCCATAAAGACTTCACGATTTTCACCTGTAAACTGGCTTTTTAAAAACTCTCGCGTTAGCTCAGGACTGTATAGCCCCCTCTTTTCCCGCAGGCGTTCGTTATAACAGCGGCGGGCCAGTTCTGCGATGGCTCTTAGCTGGCAATATTTCGCAATGCCGATACCTTCTATTTGGTCGAATTGCTTCCAGTCTGCCGACATCAGCTGCGAAAGCGTATCAAAATGACGCAATAATTCCGTTGCCAGCGTCATGACGTGTTTACCTCGTGCACCGGTACGCAAAAACAGCGCCAGCAGTTCCACTTCGCTGAGCGTTTCAACGCCATAACGCCGAAGTTTTTCCCGCGGCAACTTTTCCCGTTCTTCTCTGGACATCTTCATATGGCGTCTCCCTTTGCACCCGCCGCTATGCTGCCATAGGGTATTTTCCGCTTCGACCTGCGTTTTCAACTCTTGCGTAGCGCCTCGCAAAGTGAATGATCCCGGACCGCACGATACAAAAGGTTTGTGATAAAATGCTCAGCTTCTGGTGCAATCCAACAGGAAAGAATCATGATGAGCCTGGCCGGTAAAAAAATCGTTCTCGGCGTGAGCGGCGGCATTGCCGCCTATAAAACGCCTGAGCTGGTACGTCGCCTGCGCGATCGCGGGGCGGATGTGCGCGTGGCGATGACCGACGCCGCCAAAGCGTTTATTACTCCTTTGAGCCTGCAGGCCGTTTCAGGTTATCCCGTTTCTGACAGCCTGCTCGACCCGGCAGCCGAAGCGGCGATGGGGCATATCGAACTGGGCAAATGGGCCGATCTGGTGATTCTGGCTCCGGCCACCGCCGATTTGCTGGCGCGCGTCGCCGCGGGTATGGCCAACGATTTGGTTTCTACCATCTGCCTGGCGACGCCTTCCCCCGTTGCGGTGGTGCCCGCCATGAATCAGCAGATGTACCGTGCCGCCGCGACACAGCATAATTTACGCGTTCTGGCCGACCGCGGGCTGCTGATCTGGGGGCCGGATAGCGGCAGTCAGGCGTGCGGCGATGTCGGACCGGGACGCATGCTCGATCCGCTAACCATTGTTGATATGGCTACCGCGCACTTCTCGCCAGTCAACGATCTGCAACATCTGAATATTATGATTACTGCGGGTCCCACCCGCGAACCGCTGGATCCCGTACGCTATATCTCCAATCACAGCTCCGGCAAAATGGGGTTTGCTATCGCTGCCGCTGCCGCCAAACGCGGAGCGAAGGTTACGCTGGTTGCCGGTCCCGTGTCCCTGCCAACGCCGCCACTGGTACAGCGTGTTGACGTCACCACGGCGCTGGAAATGGAAGCAGCGGTGCAGGCAGGCGTTCAGCAGCAGCATATTTTTATCGGCTGCGCTGCCGTGGCGGACTACCGCGCTGCCGCCGTCGCCGATGAAAAAATTAAGAAGCAAGGCGATGAATTAACAATAAAAATGGTCAAAAACCCGGATATCGTCGCCGGAGTCGCCGCACTTACCGATCGCCGGCCTTATGTTGTTGGGTTTGCCGCCGAAACAAATAATGTGGAAGAATACGCCCGGCAAAAGCGAACCCGCAAAAACCTTGATTTAATCTGTGCAAATGATGTTTCGCTTTCTAATCAAGGATTTAATAGCGACAGCAATGCATTGCACCTTTTCTGGCAGGAGGGAGATAAAGTTTTACCGCTTGAGCGGAAAGCGCTCCTTGGCCAATTATTACTCGACGAGATCGTGACCCGTTATGATGAAAAAAATCGACGTTAAGATTCTGGACCCGCGCGTAGGTGAACAGTTCCCACTGCCCACCTATGCCACCTCCGGCTCGGCCGGCCTTGATCTGCGCGCCTGCCTTGACGACGCCCTTGAACTGGCGCCGGGCGAAACCGCGCTGCTGCCTACCGGGCTGGCGATTCATATCGCCGATCCGTCGCTCGCGGCGGTGATGCTGCCCCGCTCCGGTCTTGGTCACAAGCACGGCATTGTATTGGGCAATCTGGTGGGTCTGATTGATTCCGACTATCAGGGGCAACTGATGGTCTCTATCTGGAACCGCGGCCAGAACGCTTTCACTATCGAACCTGGCGAGCGCATCGCTCAGATGGTGTTTGTCCCGGTGGTACAGGCTGAATTCAATCTGGTGGAATCGTTTGACGCCACCGATCGTGGCGAAGGCGGCTTCGGGCACTCCGGGCGTAAATAAAACGTAACGCATCCCACCGCGCAAAAAGGCTATAACATCGCCGCAAACCCTGAGTTTGCGGTCGCTGTGTGGATGCTCGCCTGACTATTGCTTATTTTCAGGGGTATTTTGCAACATGGCAGAAAAACAAACTGCGAAAAGGAACCGTCGCGAAGAAATACTTCAATCTCTGGCGCTGATGCTCGAATCCAGTGATGGTAGTCAACGTATCACTACGGCGAAACTGGCCGCCTCGGTAGGCGTTTCTGAAGCGGCGCTGTATCGTCATTTTCCCAGCAAGACGCGCATGTTCGATAGTCTGATTGAGTTTATCGAAGATAGCCTGATTACCCGCATCAATCTGATCCTTAAGGATGAAAAGGATACGACCGCGCGTCTGCGCCTGATCGTACAGCTGATTCTGGGGTTTGGTGAGCGTAATCCGGGGCTAACGCGCATCCTGACCGGTCATGCCCTGATGTTCGAGCAGGACAGGCTACAGGGGCGTATTAGCCAGCTTTTTGAGCGAATTGAAGCTCAGTTGCGGCAGGTGATGCGGGAAAAGCGCATGCGTGAAGGCGAAGGCTATGTAACGGATGAAACGCTGCTTGCCAGTCAGCTGCTGGCCTTCTGCGAAGGCATGCTGTCGCGCTTTGTGCGCAGCGAGTTTAAATATCGCCCGACGGAAGATTTTGACGCCCGCTGGCCGCTGATTGCCGCGCAGCTACAGTAATACCGTCTATGCAGCCTGCCCGGGCTGCATTATTCGCATCTTTGTAAGAAACCCCAGGTTAATTCGTTGAATTGCCAGATGCTTTCTGTCTTTGCTCCCTCCTACTATCCATTGAACTGTATCGTTTAGCGGCTACGGAGAGGATCAATGGCAACATCACGGCGGGAATTGTTAAAACTGAGCGGTCTTGCCACCGCCACATTACTGTTAAGCCAAAAAAGTATTGCTGGCTGGACACCGTCCGGGCGCTATCCCGATCCACGCGTCACTGCCATTGATGATAGCTTTCGGAAATATATGGTCGCCAGCGCGAAGGTGGAGCAAATCGCCACGGGCTTTCGCTGGGCGGAAGGCCCGGTCTGGTTTGGCGATATGCAGATGCTGTTATGGAGCGACATTCCCAATAACGCCATTATGCGCTGGGATGAGGTTTCCGGAGCAACCAGCGTATTCCGTCGCCCAGCCAATAATGCGAACGGCCATGCCCGTGACCGTCAGGGACGGCTGATTAGCTGTGAGCACGATACGCGGCGCATCACCCGCACTGAATACGACGGAACCATTACCGTGCTGGCTGATAGCGTTGACGGTAAGCCACTTAACTCGCCCAACGATATTGTCGTGAAATCTGATGGTTCCATCTGGTTTACCGATCCGCCCTTTGGTATTACCGGCTTCTATGAAGGCCATAAAGCCGAGCCGCAACTGCCGCAAAACGTTTATCGGCTCGATCCGCAAAGCCGTCAATTAGAGGTGGTTCTTGGTGACGTTAAAGGCCCTAACGGCCTGTGCTTTTCACCTGACGAAAAAATACTGTACGTTGTCGAAAGCCGTGCCGCGCCAAACCGCTTAATCCTGGCCTATGACGTGGTGAATAACGCGCTGCAAAACAAGCGAACGCATATTGACTGCGGCAATGGTACGGCGGACGGCATCGCCTGCGATGTGGACGGCAATCTGTGGTGCGGCTGGGGCACCGGTACTGAAGAACTTGATGGCGTGCGGGTATTCAACGTTCAGGGGAAACATATCGGAACCGTTCAATTACCGGAACGTTGCGCCAACCTCTGTTTTGGCGGCGAGCAGCGTAATCGGCTGTTTATGGCCTCCAGCACGTCCATCTATTCCCTGTTTGTAAATACGCAGGGCGCGAAGCTGATCTAAAAATGCCCCGGCAGCCATCCTGCCGGGGAATGATTTACACCCCGTACGCTTCCCGATAGGCGCGCACCGACGCCAGAGACGCTGCCATCTCCGGCTTCTCTTCCAGATACGCAATCAGCTCTTTTAACGTGATGATGGAAATCACCTTGCAGCCATAGTCGCGTTCCACTTCCTGAATCGCGGAAATCTCGCCGCGGCCGCGTTCCTGTCGATCCAGCGAAATCAGCACGCCAGCCAGCTCTGCGCCATTGGCCTGGATAATCTCCATCGATTCACGGATAGCGGTACCGGCAGTAATAACGTCATCCACCAGCATGACTTTTCCCTGAAGCGGGCTGCCCACCAGATTACCGCCTTCGCCGTGATCTTTAGCTTCTTTACGGTTAAAGCAGTACGGCAGGTCGCGATCGTGATGCTCCGCCAGCGCGACCGCCGTGGTCGTCGCAATCGGAATGCCTTTGTAAGCAGGACCAAACAGCAGATCGAAATCGATACCAGAATCGACCAGCGCTTCGGCATAGAAACGGCCAAGCAGTGCCAGATCGCGCCCGGTATTAAACAGTCCGGCGTTGAAGAAATAGGGACTCTTACGTCCGGATTTCAGCGTGAATTCGCCAAACTTCAGTACCTGCTTGCTGAGCGCAAATTCAATAAACTGGCGCTGATACGGTTTCATGTCGATACTCCTCCAGGTTTCATTTTTCAGGCAAAAAAAAGGCGACCTCTCAGTCGCCTTAACATCAATTTTCTAACGCCGCCTTCTGCGTGGCGACAATGGATTCTATTCCCCCCCGGGCCAGCGTCAGCAGGGTGAGAAGCTCTTCGTGAGTGAACGGTTCGCCTTCTGCCGTCCCCTGTACTTCAATAATGCGACCGTCTTCGGTCATCACCACGTTCATATCGGTTTCGGCGGCGGAATCTTCAACGTATTCCAGATCGCAGACCGCTTCACCATTGACGATACCCACGGAGACCGCAGCTACCATCCCTTTCAGCGGGTTGGTTTTCAGCTTGCCTGCCGCGACCAGTTTGTTCAGCGCATCGGCCAGCGCCACGCAGGCACCGGTAATTGACGCCGTCCGCGTGCCGCCATCGGCCTGAATCACGTCGCAGTCGAGGGTAATGGTGAATTCACCAAGCGCTTTTAAATCCACCGCCGCACGAAGCGCGCGTGCGATAAGACGCTGAATTTCCATGGTGCGGCCGCCCTGTTTACCCTTCGCCGCTTCGCGGGCGTTACGGGTATGGGTCGAACGCGGCAGCATGCCATACTCGGCGGTGATCCAGCCCTGGCCCTGACCTTTCAGGAAGCGCGGCACACCTTCATCAATGGACGCGGTGCACAGCACTTTGGTATCACCGAATTCGACCAGCACGGAGCCTTCTGCGTGTTTTGTGTAATTACGGGTCAGGGTGACGGGACGCACCTGATTGACGCTACGACCTGCTGGACGCATGTGATTTCTCCGGCTTGAAACGAATGTGGCTGCGCATTATACGGACTTCCGGCGGTTATTCCTATCCTGCCAGGGCAGTGAAAGCTATAATCCTTCCATCTCTCCTTTAAAAACAGGAACGTTTATGATCCGCAGTATGACCGCTTATGCCCGCCGTGAAATCAAGGGCGAATGGGGCAGCGCCACCTGGGAAATGCGCTCGGTAAACCAGCGTTATCTGGAAACCTGGTTTCGTCTGCCGGAGCAGTTTCGTAGCCTTGAACCGGTCGTACGCGAGCGTATTCGCACCCGTCTGACGCGCGGTAAAGTCGAGTGCAGTCTGCGCTTCGAACCGGACGCCAGCGCGCAAGGAGAGCTGATCCTCAACGAAAAACTGGCAAAACAGCTGGTAGCATCAGCGAACTGGGTCAAAATGCAGAGCGATGAAGGTGAAATCAATCCGGTAGATATCCTGCGCTGGCCGGGCGTGATGGCGGCTCAGGAGCAGGATCTGGATGCGATCGCCAGTGAAATCCTCGCCGCGCTGGATAGCACGCTGGATGACTTTATCGTTGCCCGCGAAACCGAAGGTCAGGCGCTGAAAGGCTTAATCGAACAGCGGCTGGATGGCGTCAGCGCCGAAGTCGCTAAAGTGCGCGCCCATATGCCGGAGATTTTACAGTGGCAGCGCGAGCGTCTGGTCGCCAAACTGGAAGATGCGCAGGTTCAGCTGGAAAATAACCGTCTTGAGCAGGAGCTGGTGCTGATGGCGCAGCGCATCGACGTGGCAGAAGAGCTTGATCGCCTAGAAGCACATGTCAAAGAAACCTGGAACATCCTGAAGAAAAAAGAAGCCGTCGGTCGCCGCCTGGATTTTATGATGCAGGAGTTCAACCGTGAATCGAATACGCTGGCCTCAAAGTCAATCAATGCTGAGGTGACCAACTCTGCGATTGAATTGAAAGTGTTGATTGAGCAGATGCGGGAACAGATTCAGAATATCGAGTAACGTTTCACGCGATCTCGCTTAGTCTCACTAAGTCTCGTCAGGATAAAAAGGCCATTGTAAATAATGTCCTTTTTTGTTTTATATAGTCTCACATCGTATCACTACAGCGCATGTTTCGTGTGTACTTAAAGGTGTACTTATTCAGGTTTAAGTACACACGTTTAAGTACACCCCCTCTGATGATGAGAGACATATGGGAAAACTGACAGACATACAAATCCGTACATGGATTAGAAACAATGAGTACTTTGCGGGTCGCTCTGACGGGAATGGGTTATACATCTGTTTTCCAAAGACTTATAGCGCCCCATTCTGGCGATTTCGCTACAAAATGGCGGGCAAAGCCAGAGTTATGCTGATTGGCTATTACTCCAGCATTTCGCTCGCGAAAGCGCGGGAAATTGCTAAAGAACTTTCTGCCCGTGTCGCTCTGGGACATGACGTAGCGGGAGAGAAGCAGGAACGTAAGGCTGAAGCGCTGAAGAAGATGGAGGAGGAGAAACATGCACTCCGCGTTTCAGAACTGGCGGCAGAATACTTTGAACGTCAGATCCTCAATCGGTGGAAGCACCCTGACATTCTACGCCGCCGCATAGACAAAGACATCAACCCCGCAATCGGGAATCACAGAATCGAAGATGTTAAACCCTGGCATATCGACGATATGCTACAAAAAATCGTCCGACGTGGCGCTCCTACAGTTGCCAATGACGTGCTTCGCTGGACCCGCCGTATTTTTGATTACGGTATCAAGCGACATATGCTTGAAAGCAATCCTACTAGTGCTTTTGAAATCTCAGATGCTGGCGGACAGGAGCAAAGCAGAGAACGCTGGCTCAGCCGTGAAGAGTTGATGAAGCTCTTCCAGGCTATGCCCATGACAAAAGGCTTCTCACGTCAAAACGAGTTGACAATGAAACTTCTGCTGGTGTTCTGCTGCCGTAAGATGGAGCTTTGTGGAGCTCGATGGGAGGAGTTCGATCTTGATGAAGCGGTCTGGCACTTACCCGCTGAACGAGTGAAGAATGGTGATGCGATCGATATCCCTATCCCTGCACCAGCGCTTGAATGGTTGAAAGAACTGCATCAGATGTCCTGCAATAGCCAGTGGGTTCTTCCAGCAAGAAAGATGCAGCACCGCATGATCCCCCATATTCAAGAAAGCACACTGCCTGTTGCGCTGAGCAAGGTAAAGAGCAATCTACCTGATATGCCTAATTTCACTATTCATGATTTTCGACGTACCGCGCGTTCACATCTGGCGGCATTAGGGGTTGATCCGGTAGTTGCAGAGCGCTGTTTGAACCACAGAATCAAAGGCGTTGAAGGGATTTATAACCGTTATCAGTATTTTGATGAGAGGAGGCAAGCCCTTGAGCTTTGGGCTGACTTGCTCGTATCTCTGGAAAGAGGTGAAGGCTATAACGTGATGCCACTTAGAAAGGCTTAGAGTGAAACGTACGGGCACAAACTCGCTATATCAGCCGACCTATGAAAAGCTAATGTTACAAACATCACATTATGTTGCTCGGAGTAGACGCTTCGACTTGATTAGCAGATTATTCCTATGTTCTACTCTAGTTTAAGCTCAAAGATCGATGTTCAAATTGAACGGTCGCAGCTAATGTTGTATTAATTTTAATCATCAATTCAGCCCATTAAAGGGATTTTGAAATGGATATTGAAATCAGCCATTGTAACAATATTGATTGTGCCCGTATCACACTTTCAGAAAACAAACTGAACATTAAATTTGCTCCGAACGGTACTGGCAAGAGCACCATCTCTCGCGCAATACTGTACAGCGCTGTTGGCGATACTGAGAACCTGAACGCCCTCCTTCCCTTTAAGCTTCGCTCGTCGAATCCCTCAGGTTTCCAACCGAGCGTGAGCGGCGCGGAAAATATTCACGACGTTATGTGCTTTGATGAAAAATACGTTGCGCAATTTACCTTTCAACCAAACGAGCTTGTCAGTAACAGTTTTGACATTTTTATCAAAACTGAGGCTTATAGTCAGACCGAAGGTGAAATTGAGGCTATGGTCATGGCCATACGGCAGGAGTTTACAGCTAACGACGAGCTAGATCTTTTCATTACTCATCTACAGGAACTCAGCGGGGCGTTTAAGCTCAGCAACAGAGGGTTATCCAGAGCCTCAACGGGGATGAGGGGGCTGGCCGGCGGCAATAAGCTACAGCATATCCCCGCTGGACTCGAACTCTACCAGCCATTTATACAAAGCCTACGCAACGTAGAGTGGATCGAATGGCAGACTAAGGGATATGAAAATTTCTCTGGACTGTCAGAAGGTTGCTGCCCTTTCTGCACAGGTGATTCTCACGATAAAACCGAGCAGATTCGCAGAGTCAGTGATGAGTATGACAAGGCCGTAATCAAAAACCTCGTAGTCATCATTAATGTGCTTAGCGAACTGGGGGGCTACTTTTCCGACGCAGCGAAGGCACTGCTGACGGAAATTACGACGCTACAGGGAGGCTTGGAACAGCACCACGAAGATTATCTCCTTTCAATCAAGCGGCAAACCGACAATCTACTTACACTGCTGAATACATTAAAAAACCTTAATAGTTTTTCGTTCAGTGATGCAAGTAATGTGCGTGCGTCTCTGGCGGCCTGCCGGTTGGATCTGCAATTCTTTCCTGACTTACGGTCGAATCAAACCCAACGAATAGTTGACCGGCTCAACACTTCACTAGATGTACTCATGACACATGCAGGCCAGCTTCAAGGAAAAATTAATATACAGCGTGCTGGTATGCAACGACTAATCTCTAAGCACAAGACAGATATCAATACATTCCTAGCATATGCAGGCTACCGATATCAGGTCGATATTTCCGGCGATGGTGCAGAATGTCGACTCAAACTGCGGCATTTGGATCACGATGACCATCTCAGAGGAGGAAGTCAGCATCTCAGTTACGGTGAACGTAATGCATTTGCTATTGTCCTCTTTATGTACGAATGTCTTGCCCGCAGACCCGATTTAATAGTCCTGGACGATCCCATTTCCTCATTCGACAAGAACAAAAAATTTGCCATTCTTGAAATGCTATTCCGTCGTGATACAGGAGAGTGCCTGAAAAGCCTGACAGTACTAATGTTGACACACGATGTTGAACCCATCATTGATACACTCAAATCAGTTAGACAGATGTTTAATAATCAGGTCATGGCATCATATCTCCGCTATAGTACAGGAACTATAACGGAGATACCAATTCGCGATAGCGATATAATGACATTTGCACAAATATGCAAGACAGTGACTGAGTCAAATTGTGACGATCTAATTAAGCTGATCTACCTACGCCGACATTACGAAATTCTGGACGATCGCGGAGATGCTTATCAGGTGCTCTCAAACCTTTTTCACGGCCGAGCTTCACCCATTGATTCGCGCGAGCCGAAAGAGGAAGGTACAGGTTATCCTCCTATGGCTGCTAATAAGTTGCAAACAGGGTGCGACGAGATCACTCAGCGTATTCCTAATTTTAACTACGCTTACATGCTAGGCCTTCTATCTACTCCAGCGTACATTATGGCTCTCTACCAAAATTGTAGAACTGGGTATGAGAAACTGCAGGTATTCAGGTTGTTAGAGCCAGAAGTGAATAATCGAGTAATTCGCAAGTTTGTGAATGAAACGTATCATATTGAAAATGAATTTATCTGCCAACTCGATCCGGCTCGATTCGATCTGATCCCTGAATACGTCATCTTAGAATGTGACAGGCTTCTTATCCCGACTCAATCAGCCAATGATCAGATAGGGCAGGAGGTCGTATAATATGCCTGTACATAATTTTTTAACGATTCGTCCAAATTACGGATTGGAATTTACAGCGGCTTAGTGCTACTCCGAATTAGCAGTATAGGTTTGTTAATATATTAAACGTGTGATTTTTCAAACTGTCCTTACAATCATTTTTAACATCGATAAAACTTACTGAGGAAATTAAACATGGCTAATAACTATGACCTTATCGCTGAAGCAATCAAAGGAAAGCTACAAGTAACAGCTTATTACCAAGGATATTATCGGGAAATGTGCCCCCATGCGCTTGGTAAAAAAAGAGGTAAATATCAAGCACTATTTTATCAATTTGGAGGAAGTGGTAGCAAAGGCCCTGTAACCCCCAACTCTCCTTCGAACTGGCGGTGCATTCCATTAGAAGGGTTAACAGATATAAAATTAAGACATGGGGAATGGCATACCGCAAAAAATCATAGCCAAGCCCAAACATGTATTGATCAAATTGATTTAGAAGTTAAAATATAACGCCAGTGACTTCAATTTCAAAATTTAATTTAGAATATCTTAAAGTAAAATATTTGAGTTACCATTTTCATCAGGGAAATGATATTTATTGGGAAAATAATGTAGCCCTCATTATTATATAAATTTTTATTAGTAATAATAATCGAGTCATTATGAACTATAAACAGAAAATAAGAGAGTGGACTGATGAGGAAACTTGGAAAAAATTCTCAGTCGACTTTCTTAATGACATGGGATGGCAAGCCTATGAAATATCTGGAAATCTAGGTATTTGCGATTACAATGGAACAAGATATCTTGTTTCTTTCAGGCATAACATTAATGGAGGTGCTATAGGTACTAAGTTAGAAAAAAACATTACTGACAGAATAAAAAAACACAATGCAGAAGGTTTTATAGGTTTTTACTCTGGAAATTACACAACATCTTTACTTGAGAGACTTACATCAATGCAAGTCAACTTTAAGTTATTTAACGGTTCCAGAATAACCACATTTATCCCGTTTACACATTCAAACATTATTGATACTTACTTCGGCAGTGGAATAAAGGGTCATCATCTTATCCCTGCGAACTATTATATTAATCTAAATGATGAGTCATCTTACAAGCCACTAAAGTGCATGTGTGGATGTAATGCAGATATTTTAGACCCTTTAAATATTACAAACTCCATGGTCTTAATACACAGATGTAACAATTTTATTTTTTTATATTACGGACTTAAGCACTGTATAAATGGAATAGATGATAATACAGAGTGTGGTTGGCTTGAGATAAGCCAAGTACTACATCCTGACCAGTTCATTGAATGGAATCAATCTATTAGGATTTTTCTCAAGAACAATTTGGGTCTTAACACTTCTGAGTTTTATAAATACAAAAGAATCTTTACCATGAGGATCATGCAAAGGATTAGATCTGTTAATGGCGGACTTTTTTCGAGGTTAGCGTAGAATGAATATATTCCAAAATATGACTCCAGATGATTGGGAGAATTTTGCTGCATATTATTTAGAAAACATCGGATATACTATTTTAGAAGGTGCTTCAGTAGGACCTGATAGAGGTAAAGATTTAATTGCTGAAAAAGAATCAGTACGCAGCTTAGTTAGTTGTAAAAACAATGTCAGATCGAATAAATCTGTAACACTTGCTGATGAAGATTCAATCCTTGATAGAATGTCACAGCATAAAACGGAATTGTTTATAGGGTTTTATTCAACGAGGGCTGGAGATAATTTAAAAAAATATTTAAACTCATCCAATATCCCTCATACAATAATAGAAAGTTATGAAATATTAAAAAATTTAAAAAGCCTTCCTTTTATGGTCAATCAAAGTTTTTTTGACTCAGGAAGAATTACTCAGCCTAAGTTATTTGGGGCAGAGTATGAACCTTTACTTTGTTGTTGTGGCTGTAGTAAAGATCTATTAGATTCTGATAAAATTGAAAACGCAAAATGTTACTTATTTGAGAACAATAATGATTTAACATTAGAATGGTACTTAGATGACCATAGCACCAATCATGAATGCATTAGGCAGCTCTCAATAAAAAAATTCCTTTATTTAAGAGAATTGAATGCAACAATCAGTGAAATTGAAGATTCCATCGACGCGCAAAAATATAATATTACTGCCCAATTTGATGAAGCTTTAACCACATTGTTGGAATTAAGTCATCAGATGATTTATCCATCAGGCTGGGCTATTGGTTAGCTAACCTTCACAGCAGTGGGATGACTTCCGCCTCCCGCTCATAATAGACTGCCATATTTCTCTGTGAAAATAGTTTAGCTAAATATAGTAGCTAACAGAAATGATTGGTATTCAATACAGGCAAGTATCACTACTGCTCTTGATACTTGCCTAATCAATTATTATTTTTTGTACTTTCCGTCCATAGAACCAACAGCTGAAATACCACAATAGTTATCGCAGCTACGTGTCATAACATTGACAGAACCATCTTTCAATTCACTAATTACTGCTACACATGCACTCGATGAGTCGCTGTAAACCCAACGATTTCGCTGCCCTGCGCCTGAACCGACACGTTCTGCAATGCCCTCCATATTACATACGCCAGAAGCATTACCGTGAGATGCATTAATATTAAATTCAGCAGTGTTATTCCCCGTCGACAATGATAAAGCGCCATTTCGCTTAACGTATTCAGCTGCATGCGCCATAGTAAAGCTACTGGCCAATAGAAAAGTTAGGACTATCTTTTTCATTATTACTCCTTTATATACTGTTAAATATAAAAAACATCTATACCAACAAATTATTACCGATATAATTTTGTACTAGAATACCCTTGTTTTCGTGTTTCCATGCGTTGAGTATCATAGGTGTTTCCGCAATTAACACACGAATAAACATTAGTAATTTTGTATCGTTCTTCTGTCCAAGTTGACTTTATAATCATCTGCTTTCCATAATGAGGGCCTCGTGTATCTCCACCAACAACGGCTTGGTTTTGAGTTTTACTCTTGGGTATGGCTGATAAAAATTTTCTTTTAGTATCTATTAGTTGAATACTATATGAAGCATTGCAAACCTTACATCTAACACCACTTGAAATAAAATAAAAAACCAATTTTACAATAGGAAATAAAAGCAGTAAAAAGATTAATGTACTGACAATTATACGAATCGGTATTTCCAGAGGCGTGAAGATATAACCTATGCCTGAAATAACTGCCGTCACCCCCACTCCATATAGCCATGAATGAACGTTCGCTACACGTTTAATTTCATCTTGCTCTTTATTCATAGTGCTCTCCTAAATTAACTCATATTATCTATGTTGAGTAACTTGACCGACCTCATTTCCTCTTCTTTAATCAGCCAATCGTATATGTATGCGAAACATAGGGAGACTCAATAATCCTGAACGTCCCCGCGCCAACAACATGGTTCATTACTTTTACATTCTGGATAGATGATTTTTCGCGTAATTGTGCTCGATGGTAAAACGCAGAATATGCCACCAAGCCTTCCCCCCAGCTAATTTCTCTTGTTGGGGCAACAATCGCATTGCAGAATGATTTGTGTAGGATAAATAACTCTTCTGCACCATTACCAACAGAGCAACTTGAAAAACAAATGCATTTCCCTCTTAATATCGGCCAGGCAAGTCGATCTAAATCTCGCCATGTAATAATAGCATCATCTGTTAGAGCAAAGCCTCTATCATATCCATGAGCACTTATGTGGACATATTTAATATTTTCTCTTTGAGCGACTTTTAACGCTTTAATGAGCATTTTCTCATTGATAGCCTCAATGCTTTTGGCATTGACACCTTGTAACTGAAGTATACGCTTTAATGTTTCTCCTTCACCTCTGCCATCATAAATATCCTGATCACTACGTGATTCTATAATCAATACTTCCTGTTTTTTCATCAGCCACGCCAAACAAGATATTCGTTTATGAGTTTGTTATAGACATACCAAAAAACTCCCATCTACAGTTCAAGGAATTGGTTATCGCAAAAGCGTTAGATTACTAGATATTCACTGTCTTGCTCCCTTCTCCCCCTTCACCACAACGACTATAGATGCGCAAAATTCATTTATAATCCATAGATGATGTTTATACAAGAGAAAAAAGGCCACAAACTTCCATCTATAGACATTTTATGGAAGTGAAGAGCAGTATATGGCCCAGTTACCCTCAGATAGTGCAGACAAACAGGTAGGCCAACGCATTCAAATGCGTCGTAAAGAACTGGGAATGACAGCCCAGCATTTAGCGGAGCTTGTGGATATATCCCACCAACAGCTTTCGCGTTATGAACGTGGAACAAACAAGATCAACGTTGCCCATCTCGTGAACATCGCGGTAAAGCTCAACACACCGATTAGCTGGTTTTTCATTGATTGCTTCTCGACGTTTGAAAATGATATCCAGAAACAACAGGATTTCGCACCTGTAAAAGATGCAGACTTGAAGAGTCGACTTGATAATATTTGGCCTCGCTTAACACATGAGCAGAGGCGCTTATTGATTATGTTTCTTGATAAATACACCAAACAATAATGATAAACAATGGCTAGTTTATCCAAAAACTTAAAGAAAGATGTTTATTTATCTTCTTCATTTAATATAGATAGCCGGCTAAGAAGAAGCTTCTTATTCAACAATTTCTTAATATGTCTTTCCTTCCAGTCATATCTGTCATCACCATTAAATACTGCACATGGATGTCGAATTTTTCTTTCCTTCATGCTATTGATTATTTGAGAATCAGAAAGTCCTAGATCATTTTTAAAATGATCAACTGTCTTATATAAATCGTATAATTCTTTTGATGCTTGTGATTGAGGTTGACACAACTGCTGCGTCTTTTCAAGACGTAGCAAATAAGCTAAAGCAGCAGAATAACTTTCTATAAGGTTGTGCATTCCCGGCACTGGTCTTTTATGCCCCAAACTTTCACATAAGTCCGCCAATTTTTCATAGGTATCATTATCAATTCTAATTAATATTTTTTTCTCGCCTAGTTCTTTCAGTCGTTCCTGACGTCTATTTTGATAATCTTTGTCTCTCTGTTTTCGGGCTGCCACTTCATCATCTTCCAAACACTTTTCCACTTTTGCCATAACGCCATACCTCGCCTCAAAATCTGACGATCAGATTACCCTGTGGTTAGTAGTTGTCAACATTATAGTCTGATGATCAGATCCATACTCAATCACAATCTGATCATCAGATCCTTATAGTTTTTGCTGAAAAGCCCTTTCAAACGACTTTTAGGTGAATCTGACGATCAGATTCACCTATTTAACATCAAAATTTAGCGGTTTTGGAAATCTGTAAATGCATTTCGCATCAATTGGATGCGTAAACCAAACGGGCTTTTACGATGCATGCCTCACGTCTGATCAAACTCAAAACCGTCCTTGAATACTGTGCCTTCTCACGTGCCACCCTCTATCGTCAGATAAAAGCTGGCCACTTCCCTGAACCTGTACGCCTGACAGGTGGAATAGCCAGCACAAACGAATCCTCGCGTGCTGTTGCATGGCGAGAAGAGGAAATACTGCGATGGATTGCTAATCGTCAAAAAGTGTCGTTAGCAGAAACCAAAATTTGATGACGTTTATGGATCAGAAAATCCCATCCCTCTAATAGCACGTTATATGCACATAGATAGGAATAGTGAGAGTCATAACTGATATTGATTCATATGTTGATTATGGCCTCATATTGGCTGTAACTCTCACTATTTTGAGAAGGAATAGTTATGTTATTACACAGAAGCAATATAGAGATATGCCCCTCTTTAAACATCGGCAGAGATAAGCATGATCATTACTTAAGAATTAGAATTGATAAGTTAACGGTAGTCAGTGATTTTCTTACTGAAGAGGAAAAAAGGGAAGTGTATATTAAGCTGGAAAAAATGAATCAGCGGAAGGAAAAGAAGTATAGAGTTGAATACATTAAGAACAAAAAGGACAAACCTTATCGCAAATCATTAAATATATACAGTAGAACGAGGAACTCACCATTACTATTACATATTGATTATGTTCCGAAACATCCTAATACAGGAGGGCTACGTTTGGATTTTAATCCTCAACATATGACAAAAGTAAAAATAGATGATTTAGTATCATGGATAAATAGCAACTTAGGTGAGATATTTTATCGACTACTTGTTCGAGCTTGGGTTACAAGGGTTGACGTAGCTCTTGATGTATATGACTGCAAGCTAGATGATTACCTGTGGGGATTAAAAAATGCAGAGAAGAGCACGTATTACGATACTGAAAATAGTTTACCGGGAGTAAGAATCGGCAGCAATCGCTCTCTTCTACATATTCATTGTTATGAAAAAGTTAATACGCTCCGCGACAAAAAACTCATTCTGGAGGATAGGGCCAAATTCATTAACATCAATCTGGATGAGCGTAAGCGCTTCTTGCGTATCGAAGCTCGGTACAAACCTGGCGCTAAACCAGCCGGTAAAAAAGCGGGGGCTATGAGGTTGGCCCAACTCCTAGTGATGAAGAACCCTTTTGAACGGTTTCAAGTCTACTCTAAGGGTTTAGTCGATGAGCTACTAAAAAGAGAATACTTAAATGACCTCCCTAAAGAACCCAGTGTCATAGCTTTGAAGAGTTGTTTTAAGCAGCCACTTGGGCGTTCACGCTTGACTGCCTTACTTGCTAGACATAAAACAGTGCTTTTCGATGAACGTAAGATCTGGGATCAGTGGCCACGCTGCGTTGAGCAATTAAGCAGCATACACAGCATAGCATGTGCTTAAGGTGTACTTAAGGGTGTAGCTAATCGAAAATATGATTAGATAAATATATTATAAATCATAGTATATACAGCACTATTCAACATTCAGATCCAACATCGAGTAACGTCCGGTACTCATGGCCCGCCGGTGGTGGGCCACTTTAGCTTTTCTAAGCCAAAAAAACCGCTTAAAAACATTACATCCCTACAGGTTAAGGTTCAAACCCGCTTCAGGCATTAGTTTTTCTAAACCAAATCGCTTCGCCTTAGAAAATCTCAATCGTGATATAGCGCACAAATCGCTACCCTTTCGTCACTAATTTCGGGGGCGTCTGTGTTACTGCATATTCTTTATCTCATCGGCATTACGGCTGAAGCCATGACGGGCGCGCTGGCTGCCGGGCGTCGACGCATGGATACGTTTGGCGTCATCATCATTGCCACGGCGACGGCCCTTGGCGGCGGGTCGGTGCGCGATATTCTGTTAGGCCATTATCCGCTGGGCTGGGTAAAACATCCGGAATACGTGATCATTGTTGCGATTGCTGCGGTACTGACCACCATCATGGCCCCGGTGATGCCCTATTTACGTAAGCTTTTTCTGGTGCTGGATGCACTAGGTCTGGTGGTTTTTTCTATCATCGGCGCGCAGATAGCGCTGGATATGGGGGAAGGACCGATTATTGCCACCATTGCCGCCGTAGTGACCGGCGTATTTGGTGGCGTGCTGCGCGACATATTCTGTAAACGCATTCCGCTGGTCTTCCAGAAAGAGCTTTACGCGGGCGTGGCATTTTCCGCCGCCGTGCTCTACGTCGCGCTGCAACATTACGTGAGTAACCACGATATCGTGGTTATCGCCACCTTGCTGTTTGGCTTTACGGCCCGTTTGCTGGCGCTGCGCCTGAAGCTGGGCTTACCGGTGTTTTACTACAAACACAACGCGCACTGAAGTCAAAACCCGGGTATTTTCTGGTCGGCGAGCCACTGCGCCAGCCGGGAAATATCCGGATGATGTACTGCGTTCACCATGGATTGCGCCCGCGCGCTTCCCATACCGGGTAAACGTTGCCAGCCTTGCTCATCGCGCGCCACTATCTCCTGCCAGTGATTATCCGCCAGCGCCCCCAGCGCCGCCCTGCTAAGCGGTAAACCCAGCGCCGTTACCCACCGTTTGAAAGGCTGCTGCCGCACCAGACTGAACTGATGCCAGAGCTGTGCGGCACGCGAGGGAGTTACTCCCGGCGTATTACGCAACTGCTCCGGCGTCAGCGCCATCCATGAGAAGATGTGCGTGAAAGCATGCGCCTGATGCAGCGTCTGCCAGCCTGCGCGTCCCAGGCCATCAATATCGAAAACCGCTTTTGATCCAAGCCATTCGAGCCGCGCCACAAACTGTTCCTCGCAACCGGGGACGGCATAAAAACAGGTCAGCGCATTATATTTCTGCGCAGGCGGCGTCGGTTTCGCGCGCTGTGTGCTGCGCCACACCACGCTATCAATGCGAGGGATCCCCTGTCCGGCCAGGCTTACCAATACCTGATCGCCCGCCGCAATATCCAGCGTTTGCCACCGCGCAAGAGAGCCAACATTCACCCGCTGCACCGCTTTATCATCCAGCTTTATTGTCTGGAGCTGCGCCACTGCGCTAATCTTTCCGGTTCGGCCCACCGTGAAGTTAATGGCTTTCACCTCGGCAACCTGAGAGGGCGGTTGATATTTCCAGGCCGCGACCCAACTGCCCTGCGTCGGTAGCCAGTGTTTTCCCTCTGGCTCAATGGCAGAGCGAATCACCACGCCATCGGTCACAAACGGCAGCGGCGTTGTAAACCAGCGATCGCGCCACGCGGCGATCTCTTCCAGCCGCGTCACTTTCTGTGAATACCGCTGAGCCAGAGGAAACCCCGCCTGGCTTAACAGCATCAGACGGTGGTCCATTTTTTGCGGCCCATCCGGCCATGCCCAGATAAATACGCCCAACCGGGTCAGCGCGTTGCTTTCCCCTTGCTGCATCAGCGCCCCGGCGACTTTCGCGCGGGCGTTCATGCCGCCCATCTGTTTTTGAATCTGATTATCCCGTTGCAGGTAGATTTCCCCCTGCAACACGCTCTCCGAAAGCGCCCCTGTCACCGTTTGTGGGATGGCAGGAATGCGCCGTGCTTTCTCAGTCCAGTCCTCGCCTTTCAGGCCATCGCCGCGACTGATAGCCTGCTTTAAACGCCCCTGATGATAAACGAGCGTCACCGCGACGCCGTCGACTTTTGGCTGAACCCAGAGATCTCGCTTCCCCGCTATCCACTGGCTCACCGCGCGCGCATCGGCCAGTTTCTGTACCCCCGTATGAGCGACCGGGTGCAACACGCCGGACGTCAGACCCGGTGGCGCACTTTCACCGCTTTCCTCATAGCCAAAACAGCGCCGCCACTGCGTCAGGCGTGCTGAAAGCTGATCGTAAACGCTATCGCTCACATCACTTGCACCCTGCCGCCAGTAATTGTCGTTCCAGCGTGCGATTTGTGCCGTAAGCTGGGCGATTTCCCGTTCTGCTCGGGCAGGCGCCCAGGCAGGACACGTCGCCTGAGCTCCGGTAACTGTCGCGATGAACAGCAGTAGTATCCTTTTCACTTTCACCCCTCCTTTTACGCTATAGACGTTTTATCCTCAGGAGAAAAAGAGTGCCAACGGGCAAAGCAAAATCTCCGGCAAGGCTTCCAGAGAAATGGCGTTGTTGCTGCAACAGGCAATGAAATCAGGAAAGCGGCTCGCAAAATGAAAGAAACCAGTGCAAAAAGTGTGACGAAGGCTACGTCACGTAACGGCGACGTGTATAATAGGCTCGTATGTAAGCTCACTTTCGTTTAACACATACATAAGATTCTCATGGCTCAAGGCACGCTTTATATTGTTTCTGCCCCCAGCGGCGCGGGTAAATCCAGCCTGATTCAGGCGTTGTTGAAAACCCAGCCGCTGTACGATACTCAGGTTTCCGTTTCGCACACCACGCGCGCACCGCGTCCGGGTGAGGCGCACGGTGAACACTACTTCTTTGTGAATCATGATGAGTTCAGAACCATGATCAGCAATAATGCCTTTCTTGAGCATGCGGAAGTGTTTGGCAATTACTACGGCACCTCGCGGGAAGCTATTGAACAAGTGCTGGCGACCGGCGTGGATGTTTTTCTGGATATTGACTGGCAGGGCGCACAGCAAATTCGTGAGAAAATGCCGCAGGCACGCAGTATTTTTGTCCTGCCACCGTCTAAAATTGAGCTGGATCGCCGTTTGCGCGGTCGCGGTCAGGATAGCGAAGAGGTTATTGCAAAACGTATGGCCCAGGCAGTTGCAGAAATGAGCCATTACGCCGAATATGATTATCTTATTGTGAATGATGATTTCGATACCGCCATCGGCGATCTGAAAACCATCATTCGTGCTGAACGTCTGCGTATGAGCCGCCAGAAACAGCGACATGACGCTTTAATCACCAAACTGTTGGCAGACTGAACCCACTTTCAGTATCATGCCCAGTTCTTTCTTCATCTGTGGAGCATTTTAAGTATGGCACGCGTAACTGTTCAGGACGCTGTAGAGAAAATTGGTAACCGTTTTGACCTGGTACTGGTCGCCGCGCGTCGCGCTCGTCAGATGCAGGTAGGCGGAAAGGATCCGCTGGTACCGGAAGAAAACGATAAAACTACCGTTATCGCGCTGCGCGAGATCGAAGAAGGTCTGATCAACAACCAGATCCTCGACGTCCGTGAGCGCCAGGAACAGCAAGAGCAGGAAGCCGCTGAAATTCAAGCCGTTACCGCTATTGCTGAAGGTCGTCGTTAATCACAAAGCGGGTCGCCCTTGTATCTGTTTGAAAGCCTGAATCAGCTGATTCAAAATTACCTGCCGGAAGACCAGATTAAGCGTCTTCGGCAGGCATATCTCGTTGCACGTGACGCTCACGAGGGTCAGACACGTTCAAGCGGTGAACCCTATATCACACACCCGGTGGCGGTAGCCTGTATTCTGGCCGAGATGAAACTCGACTATGAAACGCTAATGGCTGCGCTGCTGCATGACGTGATTGAAGATACCCCCGCCACCTATCAGGACATGGAACAGCTGTTTGGCAAAAGCGTTGCCGAGCTGGTGGAAGGGGTCTCTAAGCTGGATAAGCTTAAATTCCGCGACAAGAAAGAGGCGCAGGCCGAAAACTTTCGCAAGATGATCATGGCGATGGTGCAGGATATCCGCGTCATTCTCATCAAACTCGCTGACCGCACTCACAACATGCGCACGCTGGGGGCTTTACGCCCGGACAAGCGCCGCCGCATCGCCCGTGAAACCCTCGAAATATATAGCCCGCTGGCGCACCGTTTGGGTATCCATCACATCAAAACCGAGCTGGAAGAGCTGGGCTTTGAAGCGTTGCACCCGAATCGCTATCGCGTGATTAAAGAGGTGGTGAAAGCCGCGCGCGGCAACCGTAAAGAGATGATCCAGAAAATCCTCTCTGAAATCGAAGGGCGTTTACAGGAAGCCGGTATTCCCTGTCGCGTGAGTGGTCGTGAGAAACATCTTTACTCGATTTACTGCAAAATGGTGCTTAAAGAGCAGCGTTTTCACTCGATCATGGACATCTACGCGTTCCGCGTTATCGTTCAGGACGCCGACACCTGTTACCGCGTGCTGGGTCAGATGCACAGCCTGTACAAACCGCGTCCGGGCCGCATGAAGGACTATATCGCCATTCCGAAAGCGAACGGCTATCAGTCTCTGCACACCTCCATGATCGGCCCGCACGGCGTGCCGGTAGAAGTGCAGGTGCGCACCGAAGATATGGATCAGATGGCGGAAATGGGGGTCGCGGCACACTGGGCTTATAAAGAGCACGGTGAAACCAGCACCACGGCACAAATCCGCGCCCAGCGCTGGATGCAAAGCCTGCTGGAACTTCAGCAGAGCGCCGGTAGCTCGTTTGAGTTCATTGAGAGCGTTAAATCCGATCTGTTCCCCGATGAGATTTACGTTTTCACGCCGGAAGGCCGCATTGTTGAACTGCCTGCCGGTGCGACGCCAGTCGACTTCGCCTACGCGGTGCATACCGATATCGGTCACGCCTGCGTCGGCGCACGCGTTGACCGCCAGCCGTACCCGCTCTCGCAGCCACTGACCAGCGGTCAGACCATTGAAATTATTACCGCGCCGGGCGCCCGTCCTAACGCCGCCTGGCTGAACTTTGTCGTCAGCTCGAAAGCGCGCGCCAAAATTCGCCAGCTGCTGAAGAACCTCAAGCGCGACGACTCGGTGAGCCTTGGCCGACGTCTGCTTAATCACGCTCTGGGCGGCAGTCGCAAGCTGGCCGAGATCCCGCAGGAAAGCATTCAGCGTGAACTTGACCGCATGAAGCTCGCCTCGCTGGACGATCTGCTGGCCGAAATTGGTCTTGGCAACGCGATGAGCGTGGTGGTAGCGAAAAACCTTCAGCAGGGTGATGCGATGACGCCCCAACCGGGTAGCGGACATCTGCCCATAAAAGGCGCAGATGGCGTGCTGATCACCTTTGCCAAGTGCTGCCGTCCTATCCCCGGCGATCCGATCATTGCGCACGTCAGCCCTGGTAAAGGTCTGGTTATTCACCATGAATCCTGTCGAAATATTCGCGGCTACCAGAAAGAGCCGGAGAAGTTTATGGCGGTTGAATGGGATAAAGAGACCGAGCAGGAATTTATCACCGAGATCAAGGTAGATATGTTTAATCATCAGGGCGCGCTGGCGAACCTGACGGCGGCGATCAACACGGCGTCCTCAAATATCCAGAGTCTGAACACGGAAGAGAAAGATGGCCGCGTCTACAGCGCCTTTATTCGCCTGACGGCGCGTGACCGCGTGCAGCTGGCGAATATTATGCGCAAAATTCGCGTGATGCCGGACGTCATTAAAGTCACCCGTAACCGAAATTAGCGTATGAATCCACAACGTTATGCGCGTATACGCGAGATGCTCGCCAGACGTCAGCCCGATCTGACGGTGTGTATGGAGCAGGTGCATAAGCCTCATAACGTCTCGGCGATTATCCGTACCGCTGACGCCATCGGCGTGCATGAAGTGCACGCCGTCTGGCCGGGCAACCGGATGCGCACGATGGCTTCTGCGGCGGCGGGCAGCAATAGCTGGGTTGAGGTCAAAACTCACCGCACCATCAGTGATGCCGTTACGCATCTGAAAGGCTGCGGTATGCAGATTCTGGCGACCAATCTTTCCGACAAAGCCGTTGATTTTCGCGAAATCGACTATACCCGCCCGACCTGCATTCTGATGGGCCAGGAAAAAACCGGTATAACTCAGGAAGCGTTAGCCCTCGCCGACCAGGACATCATCATTCCGATGGTCGGCATGGTGCAGTCGCTGAATGTTTCCGTCGCCTCCGCATTGATCCTCTATGAAGCGCAGCGCCAGCGGCAAAACGCGGGGATGTACCTGCGTGAAAACAGCAACCTGCCGGAAGAAGAACAGCAGCGCCTGCTGTTTGAGGGCGGCTATCCGGTACTGGCGCGCGTTGCAAAACGTAAAGGTCTGCCCTATCCGCGCGTCAATGAGCAGGGCGAGCTTGATGCAGACGCCGCATGGTGGTCAACCATGCAGGCCGCAGGCTAAAACATGCAGGGCCGGTTGCTGGACGCCATCCCGCTTAGCTCCCTGACCGGCGTCGGCGCGGCGCAGAGCAGCAAGCTGGCAAAGATTGGCCTGCATACCGTTCAGGATCTCCTTTTACACCTCCCGCTGCGCTACGAAGACCGCACCCAGCTTTATCCTATCGGTGAGTTGCTGCCTGGTATTTACGCTACCGTGGAAGGTGAAGTGCTGAACAGTAATATCACCTTCGGCGGTCGCCGGATGATGACCTGTCAAATCAGCGACGGTTCCGGCATTCTGACCATGCGCTTTTTCAACTTCAACGCGGCGATGAAAAACAGCCTCGCCACCGGGCGACGCGTGCTGGCGTATGGCGAAGCAAAACGCGGGAAGTACGGCGCGGAGATGATCCATCCAGAGTACCGCGTGCAGGGCGATCTCAGCACGCCGGAACTTCAGGAGACCCTGACGCCGGTCTACCCGACGACGGAAGGCGTGAAACAGGCGACGCTGCGCAAGCTGACCGATCAGGCGCTGGATCTGCTGGATACCTGCGCAATTACCGAGCTGTTACCCCCGCAGCTGGCGCAGGGGATGATGACGCTGCCGGAGGCGCTGCGTACCCTGCACCGTCCACCACCGTCACTGCAACTGGCCGATCTGGAAACGGGCCAGCATCCCGCGCAGCGGCGTCTTATTCTTGAAGAACTGCTGGCGCACAATCTCAGCATGCTTGCGCTACGTGCTGGCGCACAGCGCTATCATGCGCAACCGCTCAGCCCGCAGGATGAGTTAAAAAACCGTTTTCTCGCGTCCCTGCCCTTTAAACCGACCGGCGCACAGACGCGGGTAGTGGCGGAAATCGAACATGATATGGCGCTGGATTTTCCGATGATGCGCCTGGTGCAGGGCGATGTCGGCTCCGGTAAAACGCTGGTCGCCGCGCTCGCCGCCTTGCGCGCCATCGCGCACGGCAGGCAGGTGGCGCTGATGGCCCCCACCGAACTGCTCGCCGAGCAACACGCCAGTAACTTCCGCAGCTGGTTTGAACCGCTCGGAATCAACGTCGGCTGGCTGGCAGGTAAGCAAAAAGGCAAAGCGCGGCTTGCTCAGCAGGAGGCGATTGCCAGTGGCCAGGTGCAGATGGTGGTAGGTACCCACGCTATCTTCCAGGAACAGGTGCAATTTAACGGCCTGGCGCTGGTGATCATCGATGAACAGCACCGTTTCGGCGTCCATCAGCGGCTGGCGCTGTGGGAAAAAGGCCAGCAACAGGGTTTTCATCCCCATCAGCTGATCATGACCGCCACGCCGATCCCGCGCACGCTGGCGATGACGGCTTACGCCGATCTGGATACCTCGGTGATTGACGAACTGCCGCCGGGCCGCACGCCCGTTACCACGGTTGCCATTCCGGACACCCGGCGTAGCGATATCATCGATCGCGTGCGCAATGCCTGCACCACCGAAGGACGGCAGGCATACTGGGTTTGTACGCTCATTGAGGAATCAGACCTGCTGGAAGCCCAGGCCGCAGAAGCGACGTGGGAAGAGCTGAAGCTGGCGCTGCCGGAGCTTAACGTCGGTCTGGTGCATGGGCGGATGAAACCGGCTGAGAAACAAGCCGTCATGCAGTCCTTTAAGCAGGGCGAGCTGCACTTGCTGGTGGCGACGACGGTTATCGAAGTGGGCGTGGACGTGCCCAACGCCAGCCTGATGATTATCGAAAACCCGGAGCGTCTGGGGCTGGCGCAGCTTCATCAGCTGCGGGGACGCGTCGGGCGTGGCGCGGTAGCCTCCCACTGCGTGCTGCTCTACAAATCGCCGTTGTCCAAAACCGCGCAAAAACGGTTACAGGTACTGCGCGACAGCACCGACGGTTTTATCATCGCGCAAAAAGATCTCGAAATCCGTGGGCCGGGTGAACTGCTGGGCACCCGCCAGACGGGCAACGCCGAATTCAGGGTGGCAGATTTATTGCGCGATCAGACGATGATCCCCGAAGTTCAGCGCCTGGCGCGCCATATTCACGAACGTTATCCGGAGCAGGCGGTTGCACTGATTGAACGCTGGATGCCGGAAACGGAGCGTTATTCGAATGCCTGACGTTATGTGCCGCACGCAAGTTCCGTCAGCACATCCTCGATCTGAATCGCAATAATCTCGGCGGCCTTAAGCGCATCCTGGGCAATTCGCGCCGCGATATCTTCTTCCGGTTCGCCGCGCAATTTTTCAGCCGCCGCCTGAACACCTTCCAGTATCGTCTGTGGTGTTAATGCCGTGCACAGAAATGCCCAGTTCTCTTGCGACCAGAATTCAGTATGGCTTAAAGGATGGAGCCAGCCAGCGCAGTGCCATCCCTATGAGCAGAGGATGTTGTCCTCGCCGGCATAGATGAGATACGCCGCGTATTGCAGGGCGCATACTGCTTTGCCTACGGAATCCAGTGACCACCAGCGGGACCAGATGATGCGCATCACTGGTGCTATCCCGCCAATCTCATTGAACACGTAGTCAAATTCAGGTTCCCATACGTGTCTGACAGGCGGTTCATCACCAAATATTGCCCGGCAGCATTCCTCTGGCGTTAACGCCTCCTTCTTATTTTTTCGCGACATAGCGCCTCCCTGGCTGACTGTACGGAAGAGTACACCTTGTGCCGGTAGGGTTGTCTATCCTGCGTGTGCTAAACTGCGCGCAATTTTTCTTCTTACATGAGTTGGCAATGAGACGGGAACTGGCAATCGAATTTTCGCGCGTCACCGAAGCGGCGGCGCTGGCAGGCTATAAATGGTTGGGACGCGGCGATAAAAACACCGCTGACGGCGCGGCGGTTAACGCCATGCGCATTATGCTTAATCAGGTCAATATCGACGGGACCATCGTGATTGGCGAAGGCGAAATCGACGAAGCGCCGATGCTCTATATCGGCGAGCAGGTCGGTACCGGCCAGGGCGACGCGGTGGATATCG
Source organism: Superficieibacter sp. HKU1 (assembly GCF_029319185.1). NCBI lineage: Bacteria > Pseudomonadati > Pseudomonadota > Gammaproteobacteria > Enterobacterales > Enterobacteriaceae > Superficieibacter > Superficieibacter sp. HKU1. The sequence continues at coordinate 144,079 of NZ_CP119754.1, read as the reverse complement.
CGGTTGATCCCATTGAAGGCACCCGGATGACCGCCATGGGCCAGGCGAACGCGCTGGCGGTGCTGGCCGTCGGCGATAAAGGCAGCTTCCTGAACGCGCCGGACATGTATATGGAAAAGCTGATTGTCGGACCGGGCGCAAAAGGCGCTATCGACCTCAATCTGCCGTTGGCCGATAACCTGCGTAATATCGCCGCCGCGCTCCATAAACCGTTAAGCGAACTGACCGTCACTATTCTCGCCAAACCGCGCCATGACGAGACCATTGCCGAAATGCAGCAACTGGGCGTGCGCGTGTTTGCCATTCCGGATGGTGACGTGGCGGCCTCCATACTGACCTGTATGCCGGACAGCGAAGTTGACGTGCTGTACGGCATCGGCGGCGCGCCGGAAGGCGTGGTCTCGGCGGCAGTGATCCGCGCGCTGGACGGCGATATGAACGGTCGCCTGCTGGCACGTCATCACGTTAAAGGCGACAGTGAAGAGAACCGTCGCATCGGCGAAAATGAGCTGGCACGCTGTCAGGCGATGGGGATTGAGGCGGGCAACGTGCTGCGACTCGACGATATGGCGCGCAGCGACAACGTGATTTTCTCCGCCACCGGCATTACCAAAGGTGATTTGCTGGAAGGGATTAGCCGCAAGGGAAATATCGCCACCACCGAAACGCTGCTGATCCGCGGAAAATCCCGCACCATTCGCCGCATCAAATCGATTCACTATCTGGATCGCAAAGATCCAGACGTTCAGCGTCACATCCTCTGAAAATATTTGTCCTGGAGAGCTTTCCAGCCTTGCGGGGCTGGAAATGTTAACGCCGAGCGACGAAGATAAGGTAACGAAACCAAGAGGAGATCACCATGGCGGACTGGGTAACAGGCAAAGTAACCAAAGTAGAATACTGGACCGATGCGCTGTTTAGCCTCACCGTTCATGCTCCCGTTCAGCCTTTCACCGCCGGACAGTTCACCAAGCTGGGACTGGAAATCGACGGCGAGCGCGTGCAGCGCGCTTATTCCTACGTTAACGCGCCGCATAATCCCGATCTTGAGTTTTATCTGGTCACCGTGCCGGAAGGAAAGCTCAGTCCCCGGCTGGCTGCGCTAAAGCCTGGCGATGAGGTTCAGCTTGTCAGCGAGGCGGCCGGATTCTTCGTCCTGGAAGAAGTGCCTGACTGCCAGACGCTGTGGATGCTGGCAACGGGGACGGCACTGGGCCCTTACCTTTCCATTTTGCAGGAGGGTAAAGACCTGGAGCGTTTCACAAATCTGGTGCTGGTGCATGCCGTACGCTACGCGGCGGATCTCAGCTACCTGCCATTGATGCTGGAATTGCAGCGGCGTTACGAAGGTAAACTTCGTATTCAAACGGTGGTTAGCCGGGAAAACGTCGCCGGCTCGCTGACCGGACGCGTCCCGGCGTTGATTGAGAGCGGCGCGCTGGAAGAGGCCACCGGATTACCACTGACGCCTGAAACCAGCCACGTCATGCTGTGCGGCAACCCGCAGATGGTGCGCGATACCCAGCAAATGCTGAAAGATACCCGGCAGATGACCAAACATTTGCGCCGTCGTCCGGGTCATATGACCGCTGAGCACTACTGGTGATCAGCGGAATTTAACGTCCTGCGTCTCTTTACCGTACTTGTTCTCGCCCTGGGTGCCGATAAACGCGCCCAGTTCGATTACCATCATTACCATCACCAGCGTGGGAATAAAACGCCCCACTATCCACTGCCAGATGCCCGGCAGAATTGCCCAGTTTCCGGCCAGCAGCATCCACGCCAGAATCAGCAATAGCGCCCACAGGCCCGATTTACCGCGATCGTGCAGACGTTTTATTACCACTGTCGCGGTAGGCCATTGCAGGCAAACCAGCGCAAACGCGGCGATTTGCATATCGATCAGGTTGCTGCCTGCAAGGGTAAAGAGGCAAAACATCGCCACCAGCCAGATGACGATCCAAATCCAGAAATCACGGCGTCCAGTGCGCCCTTTAATTGAAAATAACCACTGCTGTAGGGTCATGCATTCATCCTTATTATGTTATTGCGCGTAGTTTACCCTGAAGTCGTCAGTTTTTGACAAGTCCGGCGGTTATCGTTTTAATCGAAGCAGACTGGTAAAAAGGCGATAGTAATGAAGAGATGGGGAATACTGCTTTTACTCTGGCTGACGGGCTTCACCGTGAGCGCATCCGCGTTGGCTGAGGACCCCCCCGGCGTGACCGCGCCTTATTTGCTGGCCGGTTCCCCCACGTTCGATCAATCCATCAGCCAGTTTCGGGAAAAATTTAATACCGACAATCCTGGCCTGCCGCTCAATGAGTTTCGCGCGATTGCGGGCGTAAAGGATGGCGTCAATTTGACGCGTGCCGCCAGTAAGATTAACGAAAATCTTTACGCCTCTACCGCACTCGAACGCGGCACGTTGAAGATCAAATCCATGCAGCTCACCTGGCTTCCCATTCAGGGATCGGAGCAAAAATCGGCCAGAGCTAAAGCTCATGAGTACATGAGCGCCGTACTGCGTGTGTTTATCCCGACAATGACCAAAGCGCAAAGCCAGCAAAAGCTGCAAAAATTGCTCGCGGCAGGCAAAGGCCAGCGTTATTACGCCGAAACCGAAGGCGCCATTCGCTATGTTGTAGCGGATAACGGCGAAAAAGGGCTGACCTTCGCTGTTGAACCGATTAAGCTGACGTTATCTGATAGCAATGAAGGCGACAATAAATGACGAAAAGCAAAGCCTTTGAAGCGATCAATCTCTATACTGACTCACAGACCATGCTGCCCTGAGGGGCGGCAATATTCCCTAACTCGCTTACAGCGTGGAGAATTAAAATGCGACATCCTCTAGTGATGGGTAACTGGAAACTGAACGGCAGCCGCCATATGGTTAACGAACTGGTGGCTAACCTGCGTAAAGAGCTGGCTGGCGTCACCGGTTGTGGCGTAGCGATCGCGCCGCCGGAAATGTACATCGACCTGGCAAAACAGGCCGCAGCGGGCAGCCACATCGTGCTGGGCGCGCAGAACGTCGACCTGAATCAGTCCGGTGCATTTACCGGTGAAACCTCTGCCGAAATGCTGAAAGATATCGGCGCGAAATACATCATTATCGGTCACTCAGAGCGTCGTACTTACCACAAAGAATCCGACGAGCTGATCGCGAAGAAATTTGCCGTACTGAAAGAGCAGGGTCTGATCCCGGTTCTGTGCATCGGTGAAACCGAAGCCGAAAACGAAGCGGGCAAAACGGAAGAAGTCTGTGCTCGTCAGATCGATGCGGTCCTGAAAACTCAGGGCGCAGCGGCATTCGAAGGCGCGGTTATCGCCTACGAACCAGTATGGGCGATCGGTACCGGCAAATCTGCAACGCCTGCCCAGGCACAGGCGGTTCACAAATTTATCCGTGACCACATTGCCAAAGCCGACGCAAAAGTAGCAGAGCAGGTTATTATTCAGTACGGCGGTTCCGTAAACGCCTCTAACGCGGCCGAATTGTTCACCCAGCCGGACATCGACGGCGCACTGGTTGGCGGCGCGTCCCTGAAAGCTGACGCTTTCGCGGTGATCGTTAAAGCAGCCGAAGCCGCTAAACAGGCGTAACCGCAGTTGCCGTGAGTGCCGGGTGGCGGCTTCGCCTTACCCGGCCTACGTTATGTTCACGTAATCGCATTCCGTAGGCCCGGTAAGCGCAGCGCCACCGGACAGGTAACCCATCGCGGCTAACGTCACGTTAATGCCGGGTGGCGATGCTGACGCATCTTACCCGGCCTACGTTATGTTCACGTAATCGCATCCCGTAGGCCCGGTAAGCGCAGCGCCACCGGGCATTCACACCTACAATTTCCCCAGCAGGTTAAACCACACGTAATCCAGCGGCACCAGCAGCAGATACGTCACCAGCGCCAGCGCCAGGCACAGCAGCATTCCTGCGCGAGCCGGGACTTTACCGAGCGCCATCGCCACCACAATCGGCGACGCCTGATACGGCAACAGCGGCGTCGAGTATCCCGCCACCTGAATCATAATCACGCTGAGCAGCGGAAAGCCTGTCGCATCCGAAAAGCTCTGTGCCAGCGTGGTATACAGTGCTGGCACGCCGTTGGCGGTCATAATAAAATTGAGTGCGGTGGTGATCCCGGTCAGGGCGAGGAAGCTGGTGAAAGGCCGCGCCGGATCGAGCGGCATTACGTGCAGTAACGCATCACCTACCGCGCCGCCGATCCCCGTTTCCGTTACGGTCAGCGCCAGCCCCAGAATGCCGCCGACGTAAAAGCAGGTGCGCATATTGACCCCGGAAGCGAACTCTTCGCCGCTGATAAAGCCCACGCGCGGGAGTAACGTTACACAGGCCGCCGCCAGCCCAACCCAGGCGGGGCCGATGCCGTGCCAGCTCTCGGTCACCCATAAAATCAGCACCACCGCCAGCAGCCAGGCGAGGCGTTTTTCCTCGCCGCTCATTGGCGCAGACGGCATCAGTTCACGCGGCGGCTGCGGCTTACCGGGGAACAGCCAGCAGATCAGACCGATCAGGATAAGCCCCTTAAGAATTCCTAATACCGGCGTGTGCAGCAGCAGGTAGGGCACGTAGTTGAGATGGATACCGTACGCGCCTTCTGCCGCGCCGCTCATCACCAGATTTGGCACGTTGGCGGGCAGAATGGTCGCGGAAAGCTGGAAGGTGCCAAAGCCGACCGCCAGCGCCAGACCATACCACGCGCGGCTGCCGTCCTGAATGCCCGCGCGGGCCGCCATCGCCGCCACAATCGGCATCAGCAGCGCGATACGTCCCATGTTAGACGGCATCACAAACGCCAGCGCATAGCTGAGCAGAACCACGCTCGCCACCATCAGCAGCCAGGAATCGGTCAACTTCGCCGATAGCGCCCGTGCCGCCCTGTCCGCCAGTCCCGTTTTGCGGATCGCCACGCCCAGCACAAAACCGCTGAACACCAGCCAGAAGGCCGACGAGGCAAAGCCGCCGAAAATCACCTCCGGCGGGGCAATTTTGGCGATCATCGCGACGGCAAAAAACAGTAGTGCGGTGATGAACTCCGGCAGCAGCGAGGTCGCCCAGAGTAAAATGGTAATGCCAACGACCACGGACGGAAGGAATAGCGGGTGGGTAAGCCAGAGCGACATGCCTGTCTCCTGATGATTTTTTCAACAAGGATACGGGGACAGACAGCGGGAGTAAACGCCAGAGTTGGTGGGGCTATCTACGCAACGGACGTTTATTACAGGGATTAATGATAGTGAATTTCGCCAAAGTACTCTGACAATACGTAGTATCGGCAGTATTCAAAAGGCCTGTCAGCTCCGGCCATAAAGGTCTGTCTGGCCACGGATAAGATCGGTTTATTGGCCGCAATCTGTAATTTCTCACACAGATCCGCAGACGGTAAGATGGCTTCAACTTTTTCAGTCGCCGAGTCGCTGGCGACCTGCAACAGAGAATACAGGGACGTATGCTCCAGAGCCTCTGCGGTTAATGCAAGATCGGGGAAAAAGCTGAGATCGAGATAAATTTTCTCATGGTTAAACGGACGATTGTTCAGATAACGAATGCGCGAAATATAAAAATAGTGGTGATGCGCAGGTAAACTCAGGCCGTCAGCCTGGGCATCACGCGCGCGGCGCGGGGCAATCTCCAGAATGCGGTTTTCGACAGCGACACTGGCATCCTGCAAATCGCTGGTGATCCCGCGAAACGTATGGCCGTAGCTCACCCCTTCCGGTACCGCGCACACTATCGAACCGCTGCCGCGCTGCGAAGTAATAATCCCCGCGTTAATCAGCTCGCTCCAGGCCTGCTTCACGACGATCAGCGAAACATTGTAGGTGCGGGCAATCTCTTTTTGCGTGGGTAACTGGTGGCCGACAGGCAGCGCGCCGTTCTGGATCTGCTGGCAGAGGATAAAAAACAACTGCTTATAAAGCGGAGTAAAACTCGTTTTATCAACCTGCAAGCTGTTTACCTCATGTCTCAGCCGACAGGGGACGATCTTTCCGTCCCCGGCAGGATGAATACGCTACCCTGCGATTTGTCTGGCCAGTTCTGCCAAATCGAAATGATTCATACGATCCACGGTTGTTAAATAATCGGCAGGAAAGGCGTTCACACCGTGGAATGCGCCGGATATTGCGCCAACCATCGTGGCGACAGTATCGGTATCATTGCCGATATTAACGCCGGAGATAATAGCATCAACGGCGGAATCCGGACAACATGCGAACAGACCGAAGGCTGCCGGGACAGCCTCGCTGACGTGCAACCCGGAGCCGATAATATCGGCGATGTCCACGATCGCGGTTTCCCAGTGGCGATGCCGCTTACCAATATCAACGGCCAGTTCAATACGCCGGGCAACCGATGGACCGGCAACCATCATCGCGCCCTGCTCCTGCGCAAGCAGGTATCCGCGTTGCGCACCATACACTCCCGCCGCAATGATACTGTCGGCGCTGGTCTGCGCTTTTAACGCTTCGCTGGTCGCCGCCGCCATTGCCGCTGCGCCTGACATGGCCAGCACGTTGTTGTGCGTGAAACGGCAAATCTGTAGCGCGCACTGGATCGCCGCGTCGATGTCACCGGGATGCAGCACTGCCGCAGGCCAGATTTTCATCGCCGCCCCGTTGGTCGCCTCGGCGTTGCCTTTATTGATGATTTGTACCGACTGCTTTTCTCCCTCCAGCTCGCCCTGTAATGACGCGCGATTGTCGTTAAAAATGGCTTTCATCGCCGCCCGCGTCGTGGGGCCGGTAAAGTTGGCGTAGTAAGGGTAATCGAGCCATTGCTGGAAAGCTTCGCGCATCGCCTCATCGCTGACGGCACGCTGATGGCGCAATAGCGCCTCCATGATGTACTTCGCCTGGATAAAGTCATCGGTACACATTCCTGCGTCGTTGCAACGTCCGAAGGTATCTGCCGGGGGTTTCTGAAACGTGGTAACCCACCCGCCAAAGTAGTCCTTAATCTGCTGCTGAGTCCGGACTTCCGTTGCGGCACCCATCGCGTCCGCCGCGGCGGCACCTACCAGACATCCCAGAATTTTATTGTGATCAACGTGCATGATGACTCCTTATTTCACGGTAACGACTTGCGCCAGCGGATGACTGGACAAGAAAGTGTTGAGCTGGTCAGGGAACGGCAGTGCGGTCATCGCACCTTTTGCCGTCACTGCCATTGCGCCGCAGGCATTGGCGTTGCCGATCGCCTCAGCCAGTAATGCCTGACGCCAGTTATCAGTCTGCGAGAGCGTAAAAAGCAGGCCGCCGACAAACGCATCGCCCGCGCCAGTGGTGTCCACCACCTCAACGTGCGGCGCGGGAAAGTAATGTTCTCCCTCTGCGCAAATCAACAGTGCGCCTTCCTTCCCCAGGGAGATGATGGTGGTCTCGCATCCCCGTTCACGCAGGTAGTAACGGGCGTCCTGCCAGCGGCTGGCTCCGCTTAACTGGCACAGTTCATCAGCAGAGACTTTGCAGACAGAGGCCAGCGCGGCGGACCGGGCAATCAGCGCGGGGATCTCACTGCTGTCCTGCCACATGGTGGTCCGTAGATTGACGTCAAACAGAACGTGGCCGCCAGCTTCACGCATTCGCCTCGCGCCTTCCAGGCAGGCTTCACGCGCCGGATGGTCGGTTAAGCCAATCGAGCTAAAACAGAACCACTCGTTCCTGCAAAAGGGCGGCAGGTCCTGCGGTGAGACACAGGTGTCGGCCCCGGGGTGCACCAGATAGGTGAAGCTGCGCTCTCCGTCGTCCGTCAGATTGACGATCAGCACCGCGCTGGTCAGCGCCGCGTCCAGTCTGAGGAATGCGACGTCCACGCCGTTATCCTCAAAAACCTGACGCAGAAAACGGCCAGCGTCGTCGTCACCAAGGCAACCGATAAAACCGCACGAGCCGCCTAAACGGGCCACGCAGACCGCAACATTCGCCGACGCGCCGCCGGGACATTTCAGATAGATATTTTGCGTTTCCGGGACGAGATCAACAGACGCATCGCCAATCACCCAAATCTTATTCATATGCGTCTCCTTATGCCTGACGCTGCGCCAGCTCGCGCTGAATATCGCGGTAATAGTGGTTATTAATCAGATACTTTTTCATCAGCAGCCCAACCAGGAGGTGGAACAATGCCGGAATAAGCGTCATCATCAGCGCAATACCGCTCAACGAACGCGCGCTTTGCTCAACATCGGCCTGATAACCAAAATGACTCAGCAGGAAGCCCAGCACGCCGCCCGCGACGCCCATGCCAAATTTCTGGAAAAAGAGGATGCCGCCAAAGGCAAGACCGGAAACGCGCAGGCCGGTTTTCTTCTCGCCGTAGTCCACCGCTTCGGCAATGGAAGACCAGAACACCGGCATTTGCATGTCGCAGAAAAAATTGATGAGGAAATAGAACGCGAATGCCAGCACGAGGTTTTCCCGTCCGACGAAGAAATACATCAGCGCGCTCAGAATAAAGGTGATTAATTGGGTGTAGCGGAACATTTTTATTTTGTCCCAGAACTTCGTCACCCAGGTGGTGGCAATCATTGCCAGAATTGACGCCACCACGCCGGTGGTCAGGAACGGTGAAATCAGGTTATCCCCACCGTTGAGGAAATACTTAGCGTAATACGCTGCGACGGAACCACGAATAACATAGCCGCACATTAACAACAGGATCACCACACCCAGAATGATCCACTGATCGTTACGCAGCAGATATTTAAACTGCTTGCCGACGGAGAGCGACGTAATTTCCGGCTCGCTGCGTTCACGGGTAGTCAGAAAACAGAAGATAAACAACAGCGCGCCCATTGCGCCCATCAATCCCATAGAAAGTTGATAACCGAGCGCTTTATTGCCCTGCCCCAGCCAGACGGCCAGCATTGGCACAACGATGGTCACCAGAAAAGCCGCGATTTTGGTCATTACGAAGCGATAGCCGTTGGCGCTGAGGCGTTCAACCGGATCGCTGGTAATGACGCCAATCATGGAAATATAGGGGATGGTGATGGCGGTATAGACCAGCGTCATCAGGATATAGGTGCCATACGCCCAGGCCAGCTTAGCCATATAGGCCATATCAGGCGTGATAAACATCAGGTAGACGGCGAAACCAAACGGCAGGGCAAACCATAATAGCCACGGACGATAGCGTCCCCAGCGCGTATTTAATTTATCAGTAAGAATACCCATCGCCGGATCGATAATGGCATCGATCATGCGTACCACCACCAGCAGCACGCCGACATCTGCGGCCTTCAGGCCATAAATATCGGTATAGAAATAAGCCAGCAGCAGCTGCATAGCGATAATCACGACGTTTATCGCCATATCCCCCGCGCCGAAGCCGATTTTTTCCACGATAGAAAGTTTCATGTCGATATTCCTTCAGGTGTAAAGGCGAAAACATCTCGAAGAACCCGCAATTTAACATCATGAAATAAAAACGTTTTTAAAGAGAAACTATCGTATTCACTGTTTACGATGGTTTCAGAGCGAGTATAGCCATCGCCTAAAAGATATAAAGGTATACCTTTATATCTTTTGATCGGGCTCACATAATTTTGTATAAATAACCGTCAATGGCGGAGGCATCGCCAGCCAGAAAAGGGTCAGTGGGAAGGAAAGATAGTGAAGGGATGGAAAATCAGAAGAATGCCTGTCGCCTAACGTTAAGGAGACAGGCAATATCAGTAAATACTTTTGAGTACAGCGGGTTATAACGAAGCGGCGAACTCGCGGTTCATGGGCGCTCCTCAGGGCATCAGGCCGATAAAAACCGTTTTCTTACGCGGACCGCTCATCAGCGGCTCGAGCTGCTCAACGCAGGCTTTGTAGTGCGGCGTGGTTTTATGCATCGCGACGGCCTGTTCATCGACGTAAGCTTCATAGATGTAGAACCGCGTCGGCGTCTCCGGGTCCTGTAAAACGTCAAAACGCAGGTTGCCCGCTTCCTGTACAGAACCGAGATGATTCTGGCGAAAAACATCAATAAACTGCCCGATTTTGTCCTCGTGAACGTTAATTTCCACCAGCGTAACGTGCATTATTCTCCTCCTGTATGCCTGGTCTGAACGATTTACGGCTTACCCTTTTTCACTAAGAAACAGTTCATAAGCCCGTTCTGCCGTCTCATTTTTATGCACAACGGCATGGACCGCTTTGATCATCGCCACCGGATCTTCCGACTGGAAAATATTGCGTCCCATATCCACGCCGCTGGCTCCCTGATCGATGGCCCGCCAGCACATCTCGAGCGCTTCACGCTCGGGCAGTTTTTTGCCGCCCGCGATCACAATCGGCACCGGGCAGCCTGCCGCAATCCGCTCAAAGCCTTTGTCGACGTAGTAGGTTTTGATAATTTGCGCGCCAATCTCCGCCGCAATACGCGTCGCCAGCGAGAAATAGCGCTGATCGCGGGCCATGTCTTTGCCGACGCCGGTCACCGCCATGGTCGGCATCCCGACCCGCAGCCCGGCATCGATTAACTGAATGATGTTTTTAATCGACTGGTGTTCATACTCGGTGCCGATATAGACCTGGGCGGCGACGGCGCAGCTATTCAGCCGTACCGCATCGTCCATCGCGACTGCCACCGCCTCATTACTCAGCTCGGTTAAAATCGAATTCGCTCCCGAGGCGCGTAAGACCACCGGTTTATTGGTGGCGGGCGGCACGACGCTGCGCAATATGCCACGGGTACACATCAGGACATCCGTATGTTCAAACAGCGGCGCAATATTAATATCAATCCGTTCCAGCCCGGTGGTTGGCCCCTGAAAATAGCCGTGGTCGAACGCCAGCATGACCGTTTTGCCGGTATGCGGATTAAAAATGCGCGACAGGCGGGACTGCATGCCCCAGTCCAGCGCGCCGCAGCCTTTTAAGGTAAATGGGGTATTGATTTGCGGTTTATCGGTATGGAAATCTTTACCGTCTTTGATGTCATCTAAATCAGCCATTATTTACTCCCCAGCGAGATCAAAAATCGTATTTATCGATATTGTCTTTGTTGAACACCACGCGCTCCGGTAGCAGCACGATGCCGTTGCCTTTCGCTTCGTAGGAATAGCCCTGTACGCTGTTTGGCGAGACTTCCACCTGGCCGACGCCCGGAATATCCAGCTTGTCACCGGTATTCATCGGCTTGTTTTTCAGCAATGCGTTAGCGACGTGAACCGAGATTTTTCCCTGCTGCACCACATCCCACAGGCCGAACTCTTTGACGGTGCCGCGTTTCACATACGGACGCATGACGTTCGGCGTACTGAAGCCGACGATGGCGATATTGTCGCGCTTGAGGTTTTCAGCAGCCTGCGCCGCGGCGGGCAAGGCGTTGGCATCAGGGGCGATGATGGCGTCCAGATCGCCGTACGCTTTAATGATCCCTTCCGCCGTTTGCAGCGATTTGGTGGCGTCGTTATAGCCAAACTGGGTGGTGACGATTTCCCAGCCCGGATGATCTTTGGCGATTTTCGCTTTCGCCTCATTCACCCACTGGTTCTGATCCGTCACCGTTGGGCTGGAGTAGAAGAACGCCACTTTCGCCTTCTCTTTGGTCACCTGATGCGCGGCCATATCCACCAGCATGCCGCCGAGCTGTTTCGGCGTGCCCTGATCGATGTAGTACGAGCGGCATTCCGGTTTGGTATCGGAATCCCAGGTCAGCACTTTCACGCCGCGCTGCATAGCGCGTTTTAACGCCGGACACAGACCGTCGGGCGACACCGCAGAAACGATAATCGCGTCATAGCCCTGGTTAACGAAGTTATTCACCAGCTGGACCTGGCCTGAGACGCTCGGCTCGGTCGGACCATCGTACGTCACATCAATACCCAGTTCTTTGCCCGCTTCCTTCGCGCCATTGCCGCCGCTGGTGAAAAAGCCAACGCCTACCAGTTTCGGGATAAACGCGATACGTTCTGCCGCCTGCGCTGCGATCGCCGTGGAGGCGAGGCCAAGTGCGACGAGTAAGGTCAGCGTCTTCATGTTTTGTCTTGCCATTTTTCTCTCCGTAATTTCAACACGACGTCACGCCTGCCGCGCGGTGCGGCGACGTGAGATCCACTCAACGATGTGATGACGGTGCAGGCTGACGGAACGCCCTACGACAACAACAATCAATAATGCGCCGGACAGCGCGCTGGAAATCTGGTTCGGCACGCCAGCCATTTGCAGCCCCTGCTGCAAAAAGCCCACCAGCAGAACCGCCACGGCGGTGCCGATAATCGACCCGGAGCCGCCGTAGATATTCGCCCCGCCCAGCACCACCGCCGTGATGGCTGGCATCAGGAATGACGAGCCCAGATCGGAACGGGCAGAGCCAAAATAAGAGACCAGCAGCACGGCGGCGATGGCGGACGCGACCCCGGTCATGGCGTAAACGGTATACAGCGTGCGGTTCACCGGCAGAGCGCTGTACTGCGCCACCCGCGTGCTCTGGCCAATCAGAAAAATATTGCGCCCAACATGGGTACGGTGCATCAGCAGCCAGAAAAAGACGCCGCATACCAGAAAGAAGATCAGCGGCACAGGTACGCCGAACGGTGCAAGGTTGGCGAAATCGGTAAACGCGGCCGGGAAGCCGCCGATCCCTTCATAACCGGTCGCGCCCGACATCCCGGACAGCAGCAGCGCGCTGCCGCCAAACAGATACATGGTGCCGAGGGTGATCACCAGCGGGTTAATACCGGTATAGATAATGAGTCCGGCGTTGATCAGCCCGCACAGCGCGCCAAGCAGTAGCGTCAGGAGGATAGCCAGCGGTAACGGCACGCCAGCCTGAAATAAAAAGCCCAGCGCGATGGCGCACAAGCCAATGGTCGATCCAAATGAAATATCCATCCCGCCGCTGACAATGACCATCGTCAGCGGCAGAGCGACAATACCAATGCAAATAAAATCACTGGTGCTGAACAGCAGGACATTCACGTCCAGCAACCGTGGGTTAATGAAGCCGAAGGCCAGGATTTCCAGCACCAGTAACACGGCCAGAGCCAGTTCCCAGCTATAACGTCGCCAGAGAGTCATTGTGCTATCTCCCGTTTTTTATTGTGTTGAGATGGCTTCCGCACGGGTTTAGGTTGCGGCGGCGCGGACGGCATAAAGCGGGCGTATTTCTGGCGGCGCAGATTTTTTTGCAGCGCGCGGCGCAGGCGACCGTCGAACACCAGCACGCCCAGCAGCACCAGACCGGCGATAAAGTCATTCCACCAGGCCGGGATGCGCAGCAGCACCAGCACGCTGTCGATTTGCGTAAGGAAGTAGGCCCCGAGAATGGCCCCGATCACCGACCCGGAACCGCCGAGCAGACTGATGCCGCCCAGCACGCAGGCGGCAATGGCCTTCATCTCCAGCCCGGTGCCGGTCTGATTGGGAATAAAACCAATCTGCGAGGCAAATACAATCCCGGCCAGCGCCGCCATGCAGCCGTTCAGGGAAAAGGCGATAATCCGCACCATTTCAGTACGCACGCCGAGCTGACGTGCGCCCTGCAAATTGTCACCGGTCGCGTAGAAATTACGGCCAAACGGGGTTTTGGCCAGCAGCCAGGCCATCGCCAGCAGCAGCACCAGCGTGAACCAGCCAATCGCGGAAATGCCGAGGAAAGCAGGCGCGGAGAGCTGTTTCAGGCTGGCGGGCAATCCTTCGATCCACTTGCCGCCGGTCCACAGCAGCATGATGCCGCGATACAGTCCCAGGGTGCCGAGCGTGGCGACAATCGCCGGGATTTTCAGCCACGCCACCAGCACGCCGTTAAAGAATCCTGCCGCCATACCGAGTAACAGCGTGGCAATGCAGGCGACCGGCAGGCTATATCCGTCATTCAGCATCAGCCCGAGCAGCACCGCGCACATTCCGGTGGTCGATCCCACCGATACGTCGATATTGCGCGTTAGCATGACCATCGTGGCACCGATTGCCAGCAGCATCAAAATCTGCGCGCTGCTGAAAATCATGGTCAGCGTCTGCATGCTCAGGTAGTTGCTGTCCAGCGCGCCGGGGAAAACGAACAGGCAGACAATCGCCAGCAGCGCGGTCGCCTCACGATTATTTTGAATAAATTTCAACATGTTGCCTCCTTCGCGTGATGCTCGCCAAAAGCAACGTGCATAATGGTATCGACATTAATATCGCTGCCGGAGAGCGCGGGACCGCCAAGCTCGCCCTGGTGCATGACGTAGACGCGATCGGCCATCTGTTCGATTTCTTCCAGATCAGAGGAGATAAACAGCACCGCCACGTTTTGCCCGGCAATACTGCGCAGAAGCTGATAAATATCGCTGCGGGCCGCCACGTCCACGCCACGTGTAGGTTCATCGACAATCAGCAGCTGAGGGGACGCCTCCAGACATTTGGCAATCAGCACCTTCTGCTGATTGCCACCGGACAGCGTGCGCGCGGGCTGTTCTGCATCATTGAGTTTGATATTCAGCGCCCGGTGATAGCGCTCCAGAATGGCGTCATCGCGCCGGGCGTTGGCCCACAGGCCGCGCTGGTTATGGGTCAGCGAGCTGACATTCCAGGCCAAAGACGCATCAAGATGTAATCCTGACGACTGGCGATCCTCCGGCAAATACACCAGACCGTGTTGTAAGCGCTGGCGCGTGGATAAAACGCTGATGTCTTTGCCGTTCAACATGACCTTTCCGCCCCGTACCGGGCGAATGCCATAAAGCGTTTCGGCCAGCTCGGTGCGCCCGGCGCCCACCAGTCCGGCCAGTCCAAGAATTTCCCCGGCGCGGACCTCCAGACTGATGTGCATAAAACCTTCGCCGGTCAGATCGTCCAGCGTCAGCACCGTCGCGCCCCGCGCATTCTGCGGACGGCTGCCGGGCAGTTCCAGCCACAGTTTCTGGCTGTCGGACAGATTTACACCGCTGGAAACCGGGGTAATTGCCTGAATAATATCGTGGGTGGAGAGATCCGCGGTTTTTCCAGCCAGCGCGATTTTGCCGTCGCGCATGACGCTCACGCGGTCGGCAAGCTGACGAATTTCCGGCAGCTTGTGCGAGATAAACACAATGCCGACGCCTTTTTTCAGCAACTCACGCAGGCGGGTAAACAGCCGGTCGGTTTCCGCTGGCGTCAGCGAGGCGGTAGGCTCATCAAGGATTAAAATTTGTGAATCGCGCATCAGCCCGCGCATGATCTCAACGATTTGCCGATCGGCCACGTCGAGGGTGCCTGCGATGCTGGCCGGATCGAGCTGGCAGCCCAGCGCCGTCAGCAACTGCTGCATTTTTTCGGTCGAGGCCTGACGCCCCCGCAGACCAAACAGAATGTTTTCCTGTACCGACAGACTGGGGAATAGCAGCGGCTCCTGCGGCACAAGGTAAATGCCTGACTGATGCGCTTTGAGCGGAGATAGATGGTGGCAACGCACGCCTGCGATATCCATGGTTCCGCCATCGGGCGGCACGATACCGGCAATGATTTTCATCAGCGTCGATTTTCCGGCCCCGTTTCCACCAAGCAACGCGTGCACCTCTCCGCTATGCAGCGTAAAGTCGATACCCTTCAGGACATCAACACCGGAATAGTGTTTACGGATGTCCTGTACGCAAAGCAGTGGGGGTGCCGAAAAATGACTGGATTGCATTCTGCCTCCGCTCAC
Source organism: Superficieibacter sp. HKU1 (assembly GCF_029319185.1). Taxonomy (NCBI): domain Bacteria; kingdom Pseudomonadati; phylum Pseudomonadota; class Gammaproteobacteria; order Enterobacterales; family Enterobacteriaceae; genus Superficieibacter; species Superficieibacter sp. HKU1. Next base: position 128,454 of record NZ_CP119754.1, on the reverse strand, counting down.
TCAAAAAGAGTGCCCGATTGAACAAATGTTTTTATAAAAATGAATTGTTCAAAAACAGTAGTAGCAAATTGGTTACAAAAACATCACCAGGATCACATTTTGTGAATAAATGAACTTTCCTGTGCAAAAAGTTCATCCATTATTAAATTGTGTGGCGTACGTCACAGCGAACAGCTGTGGATGGTTGAACAATTGTGTTAATGAATTATAAATGTTCAAAGTGAAGCGATATTATGACGACCAATGACAGCACCTTGATGTCGGAATACGGGATGTGTGAAGAGGAACAGGTCGCACGCATCGCATGGTTCTATTATCACGACGGCCTGACGCAAAGCGAAATCAGCGACCGCCTGGGCCTTACGCGGCTGAAAGTGTCGCGGCTGCTGGAGAAAGGGCACCAGTCGGGCATTATTCGCGTCCAGATCAACTCGCGCTTTGAAGGGTGTCTGGAGTATGAAGACGCGCTGCGCAGCCGGTTCTCGCTGCGTAATATCCGCGTTTTGCCCGCGTTGCCCGATGCGAATGTCGGTACGCGCCTTGGTATTGGCGCTTCGCATATGCTGATGGAATCGCTGCAACCGCAGCAGCTGCTGGCGGTCGGGTTCGGCGAAGCCACTATGACTACGCTAAAGCGGCTGAGCGGGTTTATCTCCGCCCAGCGTATCCGGCTGGTCACGCTTTCCGGCGGTGTCGGACCGTATATGACCGGCATCGGCCAGCTGGACGCCGCCTGTAGCGTGAGCATTATGCCTGCCCCGCTGCGCGCGTCGTCGGCGGATATCGCCCGCACGTTGCGTAATGAAAACAGCGTCCGGGACGTGATGCTGACGGCACAGGCGGCGGATGTCGCGGTGGTGGGAATCGGCTCAATTAGCCAGAAAGACGACGCCACCATTTTACGCTCCGGCTATATCACCACCGGCGAGCAGTTAATGATTGGTCGTAAAGGCGCGGTAGGCGACATTCTCGGCTACTTTTTCGACGCCAACGGCGAGGTGATCCCGGAGATCAAAATTCATCAGGAGCTTATTGGCCTGAGCTTAACCTCCCTCTCCACAATCCCAACCATTATCGGCGTCGCAGGCGGCGAAGAAAAAGCGGAAGCCATCATCGCCGCCATGAAAGGCAATTATATCAATGCGCTGGTGACCGATCAGGCCACCGCCGCGAAAATGCTTCAACTGATTGAAAAATAATAAACACATGAACACTTACCCCTACAAAACGGAGCAGCAACTGACAGGAGTCCAGGTGACGACATAAATAGCCGAGGGCGAACACATGGCTCGACTCTGTACCCACACTGAATCAGGACATTATCTGATGGCTCTCGACGCTGGCACCGGCAGCGTCAGGGCAGTCATATTCGATCTCCAGGGCAACCAGGTCGCCGTTGGTCAGGCGGAGTGGCAGCATCTGGCGGTGCCGGACGTGCCGGGTTCAATGGAATTTGATCTGGCGAAGAACTGGCAGCTGGCCTGTCAGTGTATTCGTCAGGCGTTACACAATGCGGACATCTCGCCCGCCGCGATCGTTGCCGTTTCCGCCTGTTCCATGCGCGAAGGGATCGTGATTTACGATGGCGACGGCGAGCCCATCTGGGCCTGCGCCAACGTGGATGCGCGTGCGGCGCATGAGGTCAGCGAACTGAAAGAGCTGTACGACAATACTTTCGAAGAGAATGTTTACCGCTGCTCAGGGCAGACGCTGGCGCTGAGCGCCATCCCGCGCCTGCTCTGGCTGGCGCATCATCGCCCGGATATTTACCGTCGGGCGTCGACGGTGACGATGATCAGCGACTGGATGGCGTATATGCTCAGCGGCGAGCTGGCGGTCGATCCGTCCAACGCTGGCACCACCGGCCTGCTGGATTTAGTCACCCGCGACTGGAAGCGCAGCCTGCTGCAAATGGCGGGCCTGCGCGCCGATATTCTGTCACCGGTGAAAGAGACCGGCACGCCGCTGGGGAAAATAACCCAACGCGCCGCGGAACAGAGCGGGTTGCTGGCCGGAACACCGGTCATTGTCGGCGGCGGCGACGTACAACTGGGATGCCTCGGCCTCGGCGTTGTTCAGCCTGCGCAAACGGCGGTGCTGGGCGGCACCTTCTGGCAGCAGGTGGTTAATCTCCCCTCTCCGGCGACCGATCCGAATATGAACGTGCGCATCAACCCGCATGTCATTCCGGGAATGGTGCAGACCGAATCGATCAGTTTCTTTACCGGCCTGACGATGCGCTGGTTCCGCGACGCCTTCTGCGCGGAAGAGAAGCTGATCGCCGGGCGGCTGGGCATCGACGCCTATACGCTGCTTGAAGAGATGGCCAGCCGGGTGCCGCCAGGCGCGCACGGTGTGATGCCCATCTTCTCTGACGTGATGCGTTTCAAGCGCTGGTATCACGCCGCGCCGTCGTTTATTAATCTCTCTATCGATCCTGAAAAATGTAATAAAGCGACGCTGTTCCGCGCGCTGGAAGAGAACGCCGCCATTGTTTCCGCCTGTAATTTACAGCAGATCGCCGATTTCTCGGGCGTACAGGCCGACTCGCTGGTATTTGCCGGCGGCGGCGCGAAAGGCAAATTATGGAGCCAGATCCTGGCTGACGTCACCGGGTTAACGGTACGGGTGCCGGTGGTTAAAGAAGCGACGGCGCTGGGCTGTGCTATTGCGGCGGGCGTCGGCGCGGATATCTGGCCCTCGCTGGCGCTGACCGGCGAAAGCCTGGTGCGCTGGGATCGGGAGCATAAACCCGATCCCAAAAATCATGAAGTTTATCAGCAGGCGCGGGAGAAATGGCAGGCCGTCTATCTGGATCAGCGCGGCCTGGTGGATGATGGATTGACGACGTCGTTATGGAAAGCGCCGGGGCTATAAGCGGCACCTGCGCAACCATTTATTACCGCCCGCCGTCTGGTGCGGACGACTTCAGGATCGCGCAATTGTGATCCTGAAGCTCTTCGGCTGACGCCAGATTCAACATCAGCACATTACGCTCGGTCGCCAGCAGCACCAGCGATCCGTCGCTTTGCTGCGCCATTGCCAGCGCATAACGTCCCATATGCTCCCGCGCGCCGGGAACCTCTTCCGCCAGCATCATAAACGGGCTGCGCTGCGACAGCTCATTTTTCGTCACCCGGCGCGCCAGGTAATCGTGACCGCGCAATCCGCCTTCCAGCGGTAGCCAGCGGGTACTGATGGTAGTCAGATTGTCGTTCAGGTGCATCCGCACATCCCGGCGCAGGCAGGAGAGATGAATATGAAAGTGGTTTTGCGTGCGTCCGAGACGGGAGTTGATAGCCAGCGAGACTGCCGAATCCGGCAGAGGAGAACCGTTCTGTTCGCTCAGCACGTCGCGCTTCTGCCAGGCCAGCCAGACGTAGTCCGGCGTGCCAGGCTGTAACAGTAGCGGGCTCTCAATCCCGTTGATCCGCTGAGTGGGCATCAGCAGATATTGCAGCGGGCCGTTTTTGTCTTTTAACAGCACGTAGCCTGCCCGCAGATCCACTTCTTTACAGGGGGTAGGATTATGGCGCTGCTGCTGTCCGGGAATACATTGCGCGAAGGTAATATGCCTTAGCGCGTCGGGATTGCTGGTGTGCAACCAGTAAAAACCCCCTGCCGCGAGCGCAACCACCGCAATGAGCAGCACGACGATGACACGTTTAACGTTTTTCATTACCCGATCCCTTGATGCTTTTTGCCAAAGGGTACCGCAAAAGCTCAGGCGCATGAGGCTCATTCCTGGCTTATGCCAAATAAAACTGAATATAGGGCACTACTACTGGAAATTGAGACAATATTAATAAGCTGATGCAGCACAACTCTATGATAAGTAAGGTTATTCATGTTACCTGCTTAAAAAGTGGCTTTTTATATACCCAACTTGGGTATATTATACCCCTATATCAAGGATAGGGTGAACTGATGGACGCGCTTTTTATTGAACTACCGCCGTTTGAACGGCACCGCGCGGAGTACTTCAGCGATGAAGAATTCCGTGCCTTCCAGCAATTTTTGCTGAAAAACCCCACGTGCGGGGATGTGATCCCGGATGCTGGTGGGTTACGTAAGGTTCGTTTTTTAGATTCGCGCAGGAATAAGGGAAAGCGTGGGGGCATCCGGGTTATTTACTACTGGTACCTCGAAAAATCGCACTTTTTACTGTTCACTTTGTACGATAAAGATCAGCTTGATGATCTCACTACTCAGCAACGCAACGTCCTGCGCCAGCTCCTGGAACAGGCAAAACAGAGGGGCAAATCATGACTCAACGAAATATTTTTAGCGAGCTGACAGAAGGATTTCAGGCATGGGAAGAGTATGACGCAGGGAAAATCACGCTGCGTACTCACCGCGTTAATACTGAAACCCCGGCGATCTCTCCTGATGATTTGGTCAAAGTCCGCGAAAAATTAAATCTCTCACAGGCTGTTTTTGCACAGTACCTTCATGCTGGCCTCAGAACATATCAGAACTGGGAACAGGGACTGGCCCGACCCAATAAACAGGCCGTGTTGCTGATCCGTATGATTGAGAAAAGCCCGTCAGTATTGTCCCAACTGGCAATTCTTTGATGTAATCCCCGCCATGAAAAGCGGGGATTTTTCCATCCGTTCTATTTTACTCTGCGGCGTTCGGGTGGAGGCTGACAGGAAACAACATGCAAAAAAACCGCTGCCCGCTGGCTGAACGCCAGCTGAAGCGGTCCGGAGGCGGTGCTGCGCTTGCGCCGGCCTACGGTGTCAATGTGCGTCTGCCGTAGGCCCGGTAAGCGCAGCGCCACCGGGCAGGTTGTGTCACCCGCGCTTAACGCTTGCTAATCTGATCGAAGGTGCCGCCGTTAGAGAAATGCGCTTTCTGCGCTTTCGCCCAGCCGCCGAACTCTTCATCAATCGTAAACAGCTTCAGTTTCGGGAATTCGCTGTCATATTTCTTCGCGATTTCAGGATCGCGCGGGCGATAGAAGTTCTTCGCCGCAATTTCCTGCCCTTCCGGCGAGTAGAGATACTTCAGGTACGCTTCTGCTACCGCCTGAGTGCCTTTCTTCTCAACCACTTTATCGACTACGGACACGGTCGGCTCTGCCAGGATGGACTCGCTCGGCGTCACGATTTCAAATTTGTCTTTACCCAGTTCATTCGTTGCCAGCAGCGCCTCGTTCTCCCACGCAATCAGCACGTCGCCGATACCGCGTTCAACAAAGGTATTGGTGGAACCGCGCGCGCCGGAATCCAGTACTTCGACGTTTTTGAACAGCGATTTCACGAACTCCTGCGCTTTAGCCTGATCGCCGTTGTTATGGTGCAGGGCGTAGCCCCAGGCCGCCAGGTAGTTCCAGCGTGCGCCGCCGGAGCTTTTCGGGTTCGGGGTGATCACCGAAACGCCCGGTTTAATCAGGTCGTTCCAGTCATGAATTTGTTTGGGGTTGCCTTTGCGCACCAGGAACACGATGGTTGAGGTGTACGGCGCGGAGTTGTCCGGCAGGCGCTTGATCCAGTTTTTATCAATACGGCCACGTTCGGCAATCGCATCAACGTCATAAGCCAGCGCCAGCGTCACCACATCGGCTTCAATCCCGTTAATCACCGACGTCGCCTGTTTGCCGGAGCCGCCGTGCGACTGACGGATCACCACATTATCGCCAGTCTCTTTTTTCCAGTGGGCGCTAAAAGCTTTGTTGTACTCATCGTACAGCTCGCGCGTTGGATCATAAGACACGTTTAATAGCTGAACATCCTTAGCCAGCACGCTGGTTGACGCCAGCAAAAGAGTTAATCCCACGCCCCACTTATTCATCGCCCACTCTCTGTATGTTGTGTTTTGATGAAGTTAGCGTGCCAGAAAGGCGATCAATGATTAAAGAATAAAAAAAGATTGGCTATAACGAAGGGGAATATAAAAGGAGAAAAACCCTCTCTCCGAAAAGAGAGGGCCGTAAATCAGACTTCTTCCATGCGGCCCAGCAGCGCCTGCAGACGATCCTGCCAGCCCTGCTGCTGCTCGCGCAGATGATGATTTTCACGTTCAAGATCTTCACGGTTCTGCTGTGCAGAGTGAACTTCCTGAGACAGGTTGTTGTTCTTCTCTTTCAGCTCTTCGATCTCCATCTGTAACAGAGTGATGGTATCAATCGCCTGCTGTACTTTTGCTTCCAGTTTTTCAAACACTTCTAATGACATCGTCCTACCTCTCCTGAATTGCAAGGCGTTGATGGATATAAATCCTCGTCCCGAACACCGGCGACGCCTTAATGAATTAGCACACTACCATAGCTCCGATTGTATGAAGCCCCGCCCTTACTGTCCAGCGGCATCCCGCGCTGTTTGCGGATTGCGTCCATTTTCAGTTAAAACCTGATGCGTTCGTCGCAAATACCACTTAATTGTTAACCCATGCGTTAATGAAATGATTCAGCTCTCATTATTTTTCTGGCGGAAAAATACACTACATAGCGCGAAAACGCTCATTTTGTTGACGCAACACACACTTTTTGATTTCGATATTTCTCGTTTTTGTTCGTTAACGATAAATTAACATTAAACATACAATGCTGTATGGTCGTCTTCGACCGTTATGCACATAGTGCTTCTCACCTTGCTTTAGGATCGGATTATGAGCCAAACAACAACCCTGAAAGGTCAGTGCATCGCAGAGTTCTTAGGCACCGGACTGCTGATTTTTTTTGGCGTCGGCTGTGTTGCCGGGCTGAAAGTGGCGGGCGCAAGCTTCGGCCAGTGGGAAATCAGCATCATCTGGGGGCTGGGCGTCGCGATGGCGATCTACCTGACCGCCGGCGTCTCCGGTGCGCATCTTAACCCCGCGGTGACTATCGCGCTCTGGCTGTTCGCCTGCTTTGACGGACGCAAAGTCGCACCGTTTATCATTGCCCAGTTCGCCGGGGCGTTTTGCTCGGCGGCGCTGGTGTACGGGCTTTATTACAATTTGTTCGCTGATTACGAACTGACGCACCATATGGTGCGCGGCAGCGTCGAAAGCCTTGATCTGGCGGGAATATTCTCCACTTATCCTAACCCACATCTCAATTTTGTGCAGGCCTTCGCAGTTGAAATGGTGATTACCGCTATCCTGATGGGCGTGATTATGGCGCTGGGCGATGACGGTAACGGCATTCCGCGCGGACCGCTGGCCCCGCTGCTGATTGGCCTGCTGATTGCGGTCATTGGCGCATCAATGGGACCGCTCACTGGCTTCGCCATGAACCCGGCGCGTGATTTAGGCCCGAAAACCTTCGCCTGGTTTGCTGGCTGGGGCGACGTTGCCTTCACCGGCGGGAAAGATATTCCCTACTTCCTGGTACCGCTTTTCGGACCGATTGTAGGCGCGGCGCTGGGTGCGTTCGGCTATCGTAAACTGATTGGCCTGCACCTGCCGTGTGATATTCCGGTGGCAAAAGATGAGAAAGACACCGCTGCCGCCACGCAAAAAGCTTCGCTGTAATACGACTACGGGACTTATGACTATGACTGACAAAAAATATATCGTTGCGCTCGATCAGGGCACTACCAGTTCCCGCGCCGTCGTGATGGATCACGACGCCAATATCATCAGCGTGTCGCAGCGCGAGTTTGAACAAATTTATCCGAAGCCAGGCTGGGTTGAGCACGATCCGATGGAAATCTGGGCTACCCAAAGCTCCACGCTGGTGGAGGTGCTGGCAAAAGCGGATATCAATTCCGATCAGATCGCGGCCATTGGCATTACCAATCAGCGTGAAACGGCTATCGTCTGGGATCGGGAAACCGGAAAACCGATTTATAACGCCATTGTCTGGCAGTGCCGCCGTACCGCTGAGATCTGCGAACAGTTAAAGCGTGACGGGATGGAAGACTACATCCGTAAAACCACCGGGCTGGTTATCGACCCGTACTTTTCCGGCACCAAAGTGAAGTGGATCCTCGACCACGTTGAAGGCTCCCGCGAGCGGGCGAAACGCGGCGAACTGCTGTTCGGCACTGTTGATACCTGGCTTATCTGGAAAATGACTCAGGGTCGCGTTCACGTCACCGACTACACCAACGCCTCGCGTACCATGCTGTTCGACATCCACAAACTGGACTGGGACGACAAAATGCTGGAGGTGCTGGACATCCCGCGCGCCATGCTGCCGCAGGTCCACAAATCCTCCGAAGTGTATGGCCAGACCAATATCGGCGGGAAAGGCGGCACCCGTATTCCGATCGCCGGGATCGCCGGCGATCAGCAGGCGGCGCTGTTCGGCCAGCTCTGCGTGAAGGAAGGGATGGCGAAAAACACCTACGGCACCGGCTGCTTTATGCTGATGAATACCGGGGAAAAAGCGGTCGCTTCTGAACATGGTCTGCTGACCACCATCGCCTGCGGTCCGCGCGGCGAGGTCAACTATGCGCTGGAAGGCGCGGTGTTTATGGCAGGCGCGTCTATTCAATGGCTGCGCGATGAAATGAAGCTGATCAGCGATGCCTTTGACTCTGAATACTTCGCCACCAAAGTGCAGAACACCAACGGCGTCTATGTGGTTCCCGCCTTTACCGGTCTGGGCGCGCCTTACTGGGACCCGTATGCGCGTGGCGCGATCTTCGGCCTGACCCGTGGCGTAAATTCCAATCACATTATCCGTGCGACTCTTGAATCCATTGCGTTCCAGACCCGCGACGTGCTGGAAGCGATGCAGGCGGACTCCGGCATTCGTCTTCACGCGCTGCGCGTGGACGGCGGCGCGGTTGCCAACAACTTCCTGATGCAGTTCCAGTCCGACATTCTGGGCACCCGCGTGGAGCGTCCGGAAGTGCGTGAAGTGACCGCGCTGGGCGCCGCCTATCTGGCGGGTCTGGCGGTCGGCTTCTGGCAGAACCTGGATGAGCTACAGGAAAAAGCGGTAATTGAACGCGAGTTCCGCCCTGGCATCGAAACCACCGAGCGTAACTACCGTTACAGCGGCTGGAAAAAAGCGGTGAAACGCGCGATGGCGTGGGAAGAGCACGACGAAGGATAAGATTTTCAAAAGTAGCCCCGGTAAGCGTAGCGCCACCGGGGAGAATTTCCGGGTAATGTCAAACGCCTTACCCGGTTACCTGAACTGCAGGCGGTATCAGCTAAACACCGGCATCATCAGGAACACTTTAATCACCAGCGCGTTAACGATATCGAGAAAAAACGCCCCTACCATCGGCACCACTAAAAACGCCGTATGCGACGGCCCAAAGCGTTCGGTGATGGCCTGCATATTCGCAATCGCCGTTGGCGTCGCACCAAGACCAAAGCCGCAATGCCCGGCCGCCAGTACGGCGGCATCGTAGTTTTTGCCCATCATCCGCCAGGTAATAAACATCGCGTAGAGCGCCATGACCAGGGTCTGCACCGCCAGGATCGCCAGCATCGGCAGCGCCAGCGAGGCCAGCTCCCACAGCTTCAGGCTCATCAACGCCATCGCCAGAAACAGCGACAGACTGACGTTACCCAGCACCGAAACCGCCCGATCAAAGACACGATAAAAGCCGAGTAACGCCAGACCGTTGCTGAGAATAACGCCAATAAACAGGACGCATACAAAGGTTGGCAGTTCCAGTGCGGTTCCCGCCAGCAGTTCCGCAATCACCTTCCCGACGGTCAGGCAAATGGCGATTAGTGCAATAGATTCAATCAGTACCAGCGAGGTGATCATTCGTCCAACATCGGGTTTCTCGAAGGCGGTCGGGGTGGCAAGATCGTCAGGCGTGCCGTCCGGGGTAGGCGAACGCTTTACCAGAAATCGCGCTACCGGCCCGCCAATCAGCCCGCCCAACACCAGGCCGAAGGTGGCGCAGGCCATCGCCACCTCGGTCGCACTGGTGAAACCATAGCGCTCGGAGAAGAGTTTACCCCACGCCGCCCCGGTGCCGTGTCCGCCGGAAAGCGTGATCGACCCGGCGAGCAGCCCCATCAACGGGTCGAGACCCAGCGCTTTCGCCATGCCGATACCGATGGCGTTTTGCACCACCAGCAGCCCCACCACGACCACCAGAAAGATGGCCACAACTTTGCCGCCCGCCCGCAGGCTGGCAATGTTAGCGTTGAGACCAATGGTGGCAAAAAAGGCCAGCATCAGCGGATCTTTCAGGCTCATATCGAAGTCGATTTCCCAGCCCATGCTTTTTTTCAGCACCAGCAGCGCCAGCGCTATCAGCAGGCCGCCCGCGACCGGTTCAGGAATGGTGTATTTTTCGAAGAAGGGGACCGAATGGACCAGTTTACGCCCTAACAGCAGCACCAGGGTGGCGGCTACCAGCGTCGATAACGTATCAAGATGAAACATAATTAAAACTCCTTACTCAACGCATGATTCATTCATACGCGACCCATTTCCTGTGCCGTAATTTCCTCATCATGAGGTGACAAAACCGATTGTAAGCAATAAAAGGGCAAAGACGCTATTAAATGTAGGGATATCACGTTCTCGGGTGATGTGAGTAGCTGTGCGCTATACGCCAGCCAGTTCCGACCGACACAACCCACTCCCGCCGGTAAAATTTTACCCTTACCCGTAAGCAACCGTTTGCTTTTGCCTGCCAGTCGGCTAAAATCGCCACTTTTCCACCGCGGGATTGCCTCTGATGTCTGCTCACACCGTCGAATCTGAACATGCGCAACCGATTGCGCCTGCGCAGAATAGCGAACTGATTTACCGTCTCGAAGATCGTCCTCCCCTGCCCCAGACCCTGTTTGCCGCCTGCCAGCATCTGCTGGCGATGTTCGTCGCGGTGATCACCCCTGCGCTGCTGATTTGTCAGGCGCTGGGATTACCGGCAGAGGATACCCAGCACATCATCAGCATGTCGCTGTTCGCGTCCGGCGTGGCCTCCATCATTCAGATTAAAGCCTGGGGGCCGGTTGGCTCGGGGCTGCTTTCGATTCAGGGCACCAGCTTCAACTTTGTCGCCCCGCTGATCATGGGCGGAACGGCATTAAAAACCGGCGGGGCGGACGTTCCGACCATGATGGCGGCGCTGTTCGGTACCCTGATGCTGGCGAGCTGTACTGAAATGGTTATCTCGCGCATCCTGCATCTGGCGCGCCGCATTATTACCCCGCTGGTCTCCGGCGTGGTGGTGATGATTATCGGACTGTCGCTGATTCAGGTTGGACTGACCTCCATCGGCGGCGGCTTTGCCGCGATGAACGATCACACGTTCGGCGCACCGAAAAACCTGCTGCTGGCGGGCGTGGTGCTGGCGATCATCATCCTGCTAAACCGTCAGCGCAACCCGTATCTGCGCGTGGCGTCGCTGGTGATTGCGATGGCCGCGGGCTATCTGCTGGCCTGGTTTATGGGGATGCTGCCGGAAGGTAACGCGCCAACCAACAGCCCGCTGATCATGGTGCCGACCCCGCTCTACTATGGTCTGGGCATTGACTGGAGCCTGCTGCTGCCGCTGATGCTGGTGTTTATGATCACCTCGCTGGAAACTATCGGCGATATCACCGCCACCTCCGACGTTTCCGAACAGCCGGTCTCCGGCCCGCTGTATATGAAGCGTCTGAAAGGCGGCGTGCTGGCGAACGGCCTGAACTCGTTTGTCTCCGCCGTGTTTAACACCTTCCCCAACTCCTGCTTCGGGCAGAACAATGGCGTGATCCAGTTGACCGGCGTCGCCAGCCGCTATGTCGGCTTTGTGGTGGCGCTGATGCTGATCGTGCTTGGCCTGTTCCCGGCGGTGAGTGGTTTTGTACAGCACATCCCGGAACCGGTGCTGGGTGGCGCAACCCTGGTGATGTTCGGCACCATCGCCGCCTCCGGCGTGCGCATTGTCTCCCGCGAGCCGCTGAACCGCCGCGCCATCATGATTATCGCCCTGTCGCTGGCCGTGGGCCTTGGCGTCTCCCAGCAGCCGCTGATCCTGCAGTTTGCCCCGGACTGGGTGAAAAACCTGCTCTCCTCCGGCATCGCTGCAGGCGGCATTACCGCGATTGTGCTGAACCTGCTTTTCCCGCCAGAGAAAAATTGATCTGCCGCGGCAGCGGGCCTGACCCGCTGCCGCTGTAACGCACTTTCACTATTCCTTCCTTGAGGATTTCCTGTAATTCGGGCATAACTCCCTTATGTTTATTTCTCGGGAAGGATGACCATGAAATTTCTCGGAAAACTGATCGCCTGGATTCTGATTGCCGTACTGGTGGTCATTATCGCGTTCTGGTTCCTTGTTCAGACGCGCTGGGGAGCGAAACAGGTCAGCGGCTGGATTAGCGATAACAGCGACTACCAGCTGACGTTTGACGCCATCGATCACCGCTTCTCATCGCCTTCGCATATTTTATTAAAGAACGTGACGTTTGGCCGCGACGGTAAACCCGCCACGCTGGATGCCAAAACCGTGGATATCGGGCTCAGCAGCCGCCAGTTCACCGATCCGCTGCACGCGGACGCGATTATTTTGCAGGACGGCACGCTGAACCTGTCGCCCGCCACCGCACCGCTGGCCATCCGCGCGGACCGTCTCCAGTTAATAAATATGGCGTTTAACAGCCCGGAGACCGGCTGGGATCTCAGCGCCCAGCGCGTCACCGGCGGCGTAAGCCCGTGGCTGCCGGAAGCGGGAAATGTCCTCGGCAGTAAAGCCGATATCATGATGAGCGCCGGGTCGCTGACCCTGAACGGCGTGCCTGCCAGCAACGTGCTGATTCAGGGCAGTATCGATCACAATAACGTTAATCTGAGCACCATTGGCGCAGATCTGGCGCGCGGCTCGCTGACCGGCACCGCGCGACGTAATGCCGACGGCGGCTGGATCGTCGATAGCCTGCAGATGAACGACATCCGCCTGCAAAGCGATAAAACGCTGGCAGACTTTTTTGCGCCGCTGACGACCGTCCCTTCCCTGCAAATCAATCGTCTGGACGTGACGGATGCGCAGCTTCAGGGGCCCGACTGGGCGATTATCGACTTCGATCTCAGCCTGCGCGATCTGACGCTCAGCAAAGAGGACTGGCAAAGCCAGGGCGGTAAACTGTCCATGAACGCCAGCGAGTTTATTTACGGCTCGCTGCATTTGAACGATCCCATTCTTAACGCCGAGTTTTCCCCGCAGGGCGTGGCGCTGCGCCAGTTCACCTCACGCTGGGAAGGCGGCATGATCCGCACGTCAGGCAACTGGCTGCGCGACGGTAAAACGCTGGTGCTGGACGACTTTGCGCTCGCCGGGCTGGAATATACCCTGCCGCCTGACTGGAAGCAGCTGTGGATGACCCAGCTTCCCCCGTGGCTACAGGGCGTGACGATTAACCGCCTGACCGCCAGCCGCAACCTGGTGATTGATATCGACCCGGCATTTCCATGGCAGCTTACGGCGCTCGACGGCTATGGCAGCTATTTGCAGGTGGCAAAAAATCGCCAGTGGGGGATCTGGGGCGGCGCAGGCGGGCTGAACGCCGCCGCCGCCACGTTCAACCGGGTGGACGTGCGCCGACCGTCGATCAAGCTTAGCGCCAATGCCTCGACGGTAAATATCAGCGAACTGAGCGCCTTTACGGAAAAAGGGCTGCTGGAGGCTACCGCTACGGTATCGCAGCTTCCACAGCGGCAGATTAACGTGAGCCTCAACGGGCGCGGCGTGCCGCTGGCTATCCTGCAACAGTGGGGATGGCCCGCGCTGCCGATCTCCGGCGACGGCAACGTGCAACTGACCGCCAGCGGTACGCTACAGGCCGATGCACCGCTGAAACCGTCGGTGAACGGTCAGTTGCGGGCGGTGAATATGAGTAAGCAGCAGGTGACGCAGACGATGCGCGGCGGGGTGGTGAGCGGCGGAAACGAGGGTTCGGTGCTGTCTGAATCTCCCTCTCTTTGAGAGGGGTAAATTCTCTGCAGCAACGGTGCTATTGTTCATACCACTAACCGCTGATACTCATTACACAGCAGCCACTTCACCGGCTCGTTTTCTTCAACGGTGGAGTAGCGTTCGCCTGCCTCAAGAAAATGGTTATCCTGCCTGTCGTCATTCACCATCGAAATTTCCCAGCCGAGCACCAGCGATTTTTCCGCCCAGAAACGGTGGTAAAGCCGCTGAGGAAGGCAAACGCCCTGCCCCGGTTTTAGCACCAGCGTGTCCCCGGGCCGGAGAGTGCGGCGACGCCCGTCCACGGCAACGTCGATGGTCCGCCGCAGGTCTCGTTGATTATCCTCCGTGGACCACGCCAGCTGCATACATAAATCGCCGCCGCCCCGGTTGAGAATATCTTCCATTTTATGCGTATGAAAATGCCAGGGCGTATGCTGGTCCGGCTGGATTTGCAGCATTTTTTCGGCGTAGGGTTTCGGATACTGTGCATTATGCAGCTCGCCGTTACGTAAGGTCAGCAACGTTAATCCGGTATCGGCAAAATTTCCCCGGCCAAAATCGGTAATATCCCAGCCAAGCTGTAAATCCAGCACTTCCTGCCATTCGTCCAGCGGCTTTTGCCGCCATGCCTCTGCGGTAAAGTAAGCGAAATCAGGTAAACGCAGCCGAAAACTTTCCGCGACCGCGTGCGCCTTATCTATCGCGTAATTGATCGATGAACGCTTCATGTTAGCCTCCTGTGCAGACGCCATCTGAGGCGGGCGAACCCGCCTCGCAGCAATTAATAGAGCGTCGCTTTACCGGTTGAGCCGAATAGCTTCATTTTGTAGCGAATAACCTCACGTGCGGCGTTAATCGGTTCCGGGTAAATCACATTCGGATCCCACCAGGTCTCTTTACCCAGAATTTCGCGCACTTTCTGGAAATAGGCGTATTTCATATCGCTGGAGATATTGATTTTGCCGACGCCCAGGGTTACCGACTCGGCAATTTCCGCGTCCGGGTTCGCGGAGCCGCCGTGCAGTACCAGCGGGATGGACAAGCGATCAGCAATCTCACGCAGGATGTGCATCTGGAGTTTGGGCTGCATCCCTTTCGGGTAGATGCCATGAGCAGTGCCTATCGCTACCGCCAGCGTATCGACGCCGGTCCGGGCGACAAAATCCTCCGCCTGCGCCGGATCGGTATAGGTCACTTCAGAAACACCGCCTTCCACGGACGTACCGGTTTGCCCGATAGTGCCCAGTTCCCCTTCCACGGAGACACCCACGGCATGCGCCAGTTTGACTACTTCACGGGTCAGCGCCACGTTCTCTTCGTAGGGCAACAGCGAGCCGTCGATCATCACCGACGTGAAGCCACACTGGATGGCGCGCAGCACGTGCTCTATTGACGCGCCGTGATCGAGGTGCAGCGTGAACGGGACCGGACTGCGACGGGTGATTTCGCGGACGTAGCCAAAAAAGCTGTCGCCGAGAAAGTCATGCTCGCTGGGATGAACGGAGATAATCGCCGGGGTGTTGGTCGCTTCAGCTTCTTCAACCACGGCGCGGATAAAGCAGCTATCCGCCACGTTAAATGCACCAATGGCAAAACCGTGCTGGCGGGTGGGGTTCAGCAGTTCTTTCATCGAAACTAACATCATCATTCTCCAGTTTCAGAGTGTAGTAAGCCCTGCCAGGGCGTTGACGCGCTGACATATAAGGCGTTACAGGAATGAAATCAGGCTTTGCCGATCGCGCCGGATGCCTGAAGGTAAGGGGTTATGGCCTCTTCGCTGGCCCGCTCCATGACGGCCATCACGTCGGCCAGTTCAGCGGCGCTGTCATGGCACAGCGCATGTAGCAATGCGGCTTTCCCGGCCTCAAAGATTGCCGCACCGACGTTAATTTTCGCCACGCCCAGCGCCGGACAACGTGCGAGCTGATCGAACGGAGTACCGCTGCCGCCGTGAAGCGCCAGAGGGACGCTCGACAGACGGGCGATCTCCGCCAGCCGATCAAAATCGAGGTTCGGCGTCACGCCGGGCGCATACATGCCGTGCGCGGTGCCGACGGAGACCGCCAGCAGATCGATCCCGGTCTGGCGGATAAACGGCTCCACGTCGCCGGGCTGCGTCATCAAATCGACATTGGTGGCATGGTCATAGCGCGGCGCATCCGCCAGATGACCAAGTTCGCCTTCCACGCATACTCCTGCACTGGCGGCCAGCTCGACCACCGCCCGCGTCTGGCGGATATTCTCCGCCAGCGGAAATGCCGAGGCATCAATCATCAACCCGTTAAAACCGGCGCGAAACGCCTGATAAATCAACGCAGGCTCTTTTCCATGATCCAGACTCAGCGCCACCGGCACCGCGGCCTCGTCCGCCAGCGCTTTCACCACGGAGGCGGCGACGCTGGCCGGGAAGTGGGAAAGATGCCCCTGATAAACATTGAGGATAATGGGCGCGCGATGGGTTTCCGCCGCGCGGATCGCCGCCCGGGCGCTTTCCAGATTCATACAGTTAATCGCCAGCAGCGCATAATGCTCACGCCAGGCTTTCGTCACCATACTTTTCATATCGGCAAACATACGGCCTCCGGTTATTCCAGGGTAAAGGTGATCTCTTCGTCTTTCACTTTCTGATCGCTTAACTCGTCAAACTCCTCATCCCGATCGGTCACCGGTTTCTTCCACAGCGACAGCATGACGCCGCAAATCACGGTGCCGATACCCAGCGCCAGGCAGAACAGCAGTGGATGGGTAAACAGCGGTACCACAAACATGCCGCCGTGCGGCACCGGGCTTTCCACGCCCCACACCATGATCAACCCGCCAGCCACCGCCGAGGCCACCACGCAGGAGCCGACAACCCTCAGCAAATCGCGGGCGGCAATAGGGATCACGCCTTCGGTAATCATGCAAATGCCCATCGGGAAAGCCGCTTTCAGCGCTTCACGCTCGGCGCGGGTATATTTATGGCGGGTCAGCAGGAACGACAGCGTAATGCCGAACGGCGGGATGATAGAGCCGACAAACTTGACGGCCTCCGGCCCGTACACTCCGCTGACGAGCAGGCCATCGGCAAAGAGCGACATGGTTTTATTCACCGGACCGCCGAAATCGAACGTCGCCATCGCGCCGAGGATCCCCCCCATCAGAAAACGCGATCCGCCCTGCATGGATTCGAGCATGTGGATCAGCGCATCCTGCAACCAGGCGATTGGCTTACCAATGAGCGTCATCATCAGCAGACCGCCAATAATCGTGCTCAGTACCGGCAGTACCATTATCGGCATCAGCCCCTGCATCGACTGCGGCAACCGGATATAGCGTTTCAGCAGCAGCACGGTATAGCCCACTAAAAATCCGCCGAGCATGCCACCGATAAAACCGGTATGAATTTCACCGCACACAAACCCGACAATCAGGCCGGGGGCGAAACCGGGGCGGTCAGCGATGGAATAGGCAATGGCGGCGCTGATCAGCGGAACAATAAGCCCCATTCCCCAGCCGCCGATTTGATTCAGCATCCACGGAACCGACCCTGTCTTCTCGCCAACATTGGTACCGCCTAATATCTGCCCGAGGGCGATGCATATGCCCGCCGCGACAATCAACGGGATCATCCAGGAAATTCCCGTCAAAAGATGTTTTTTAATTTCCTGCGACACCGGAATTTTATATTCACTCATGTGAGATCCCTCCAGAATAAGGATCATGCATTAGCAATTGATTTTTCCACCTTTTCAAGAAATTGAATTGGTGATTTAATAACAACTTCCGTTTTAACGCGAACTATCCTTTTATTTTTGAATCTTTCCTCTCCTTTTATTTTTACATCCACGGCCAGAATCACGACATCTGCGGCAGCAATATCCTCCGCCGGTAATTCATTTTCTGTGCCGATGGTTCCCTGCGTCTCTACTTTGATATTATGACCCAGCGCTTTCGCGCCTTTTATCAGTTTTTCGCGGGCAATATAGGTATGCGCAATGCCCGCAGTACAGGCGGCGACACAAACAATATTCATGACATGCTCCCGTTAAAATAGTTAGCAAACATCCGATTCAGCGTACTGGCTAAAAAGATCGATAATCCGCTGCGGGCTTTTCTCTTCGAGCAGTTGATTAATAATGTCGTCGTCCGCAAGCGCCCCGGCGACCTGTGACAATAAGCGAATATGGGTGGTATTTTGATCTTCGAGGCGGACGGCAAACAGAATAATGCACCGCACGCTACTGCCATCCAGCGTCTCCCAGGGAATATCATGCCGCGTGCGGCCAATGGCCAGCGTCGTGTTGACCACCGCGGAGGACTTACCGTGCGGGATCGCAATATGGTTTTCAAAACCGGTCGACCCTTCCGCTTCGCGCTGCCAGACATCCTGAATAAACGTATCACGGCAGGTAATAGCGCCATCTCGCTGTAAGAGATCGGTTAATTCCTCTATCGCCTCCTCTTTATTTTTCGCCTTCATATCTAAAAGAACACGATTCGTATTCAGAATTTTACTTATGTCCATAGCCCTACCTCATGGAGATAAAATTAATTTCCGACGACAACACTTGTCGCATGATGTAATTTTTCGGTAATGACAGCTTCGGTAACGCGTTTAATATCGGCATCATTAAAAAAGGCGGTGACATACACCACCGGCAGATCGACCGCCGGTAAATTGATGGTGGAGATCACCAGCTCAATATCGTCTTTTGCATGAAACGTCTGCAAACCGCTGGCGGAGACCACGCCGACAACCGTCCAGTCCGGAAAGGCGCGCAGGATACGGCTTTTCAGCAGATGCGACGTTCCGATACCGGTAGAACACACCAGCAGAATACGTTTATGTGCGATCTGCCGCTCCATCGCCGCCTGAAAATGCACGGTCAGATAACCGATTTCATCTTCCGACACCGCCGCCTCGCCCCAGGCGCTAAATACCTGATTCACCGCACGCTGCGTCAGTTTCCAGACGTCCTGTAGCTCGCCTTTAATATCTTCCAGAAGCGGGTTACGAATAAAAATTTGATAATTCAGCCGGTTAATTAACGGTTTTATGTGGATCAGCAAACCATCATACAGCGCGGCATCATCACGGAAATCGCTATCCACCATTGCGGAGAACGTCGCGATGAGCTGACCGGTAATCAGCCGCGCCTCATCGCTGGAATGCATATTGCCAGGGTTACGGATATCGCCCCGCTCCTCGACCACCACGCCGGAGGAAATAATGTATTGATAGATAAACCACACTTCATCTTCAGGCAGCGGATGGGCGATATGTTTCTCTATACGCCGCAGCATCCCCCGGGCAATGGTAAACACGTTTTCATCGAATGGCGGGGTGCTCTCCTCTTTTTTAGGCAGCGCGTTGCCCCGCGTAATGCGGTACATCATAATCAGGATATGGGTAAAGATATTCACGTAATATGGCTCGCCCAGCGACCAGCAGAGCTTCTTTTCCATATCCTGTAACAGCGTCTGAACGAACAGCACATCCTCTTCACCAAAATAGCGTACCAGCGCCTTATAACTGCCCGGATCAAGCCGTGAATGAATAATGGTTCCGGTCTCATTATGATTAATAATGCCATTAATCAGCGAGGCCATCGCCTGACGGACGCTATTTTCACTGCCCTCAATATGCGTTCCGCTTTGACTGCGAATCAGTGATAATCCCAGCGGGGCGATCCATGATTCAATAATTTTTAAATCGTTAACAATGGACGCGCTGCTGATAAAATAGCGTTCGGATAATTTACTGATGGATGTTTCATGTGGCGTTTCATTCAATAACTGCGAGGCTATTTTTACCCGCCGGGAATTATTTAACATCACATCGGCATCATCACCTTCGCCACTCACTGGCAGATCCAGTTGCAAAAAATCGGTAACGTTTTCTGCTAATAACATCACGCCGGAACCTGCGCGTTTATCGATAGTGATTTTACGTTCGGCAAGCCACTGCTCCAGCTCCCGGAGATCGCGCTGAATGGTCTTCTCGGATACATTAAGATATTCCGCGATTTTTAGCAGCGTGACATATTCTCGTCGTTGCAGGAGAAACTTTAATAATCTGTTTTGTCGAGAGGTAATTGTTTGCATTTTTTTACCCTTATTACATACCAGATTAACCCCACGGAATGCTTTTTTTACGACTTAAGCTCCATAAATATTCTGTAAGCGTAAATATAAAAGTCAGTTGATTAAATCACAATACTAAATCGTGTCCGGAATTCCGGACAAAAACAGGAACAGAAGCCAATAAGGAATTAATTTCAGGACAGATCACATTTTCGCGATAAATATGAGTGATAGCGATCACAAATATGAATTGTTGTAAAAGAAGAAAGCGTGAGGATGATGATAAATAATCTGCTGCCGACGGGTGGTCAGCAATCAAAAACATCCTCTCTCCCTAACAGAGAGAGGATGGCCGTTTTACAGGGTAATCGTCAGGTCATTGCCGGTCGCAGTCACTACCACGCCCCAATCGCTGGCGCTCTGCGCACCACCCTGCACGCCGGCGATCTGCGCCACGTTGCGCAGGCACAGCGTCCAGCCGCTCGCCTTGCCATCGCCTTTGACAATAATGGCGCGACCTTCACGCTTCACCGTCAGCGTAAAGACCACAGAACCGTCCTGCGCCGGAACCTCGCAGGTCGCCGTATGCCCGTCCTCCAGCGCAAATAGCTGGAAAGCGGTCCCGTCATTCCAGGCGTAATCCGGCTTCTGGTCGTTATTACCGAGTGCCAGCAGCGTGTTCTCGCGCACGTAAACCGGCAGACTGAGCACGTCGTGGGTCTGTTTATGCCAGCGGCTGCCTGCGAGTTCATCATTGTGCCACAGGTGCGTCCAGCGCCCTTCCGACAGATAAAACTGTACCTCGCCCGCCTCGCTGAACACCGGAGCCACCATCATGGCGTCGCCGAGCATATACTGCCGGTCGAGATAATCGCACGCCGGATCGTCCGGGAACTCCAGCATCATGGCGCGCATCATCGGCGTACCGGACGCATTCGCCGTCGCCGCCTGACGATACAGATACGGCATCAGGCGGCATTTAAGCTGAGTAAAGTGGCGCACCACATCGCAGGATTCGTCGTCATAAGCCCACGGCACGCGGTAGGACTTACTGCCGTGCAGGCGGCTGTGGCTGGAGAGCAGCCCGAACGCGCACCAGCGTTTGTAGACGTGCGCCGGGGCTGTATTTTCAAAGCCGCCGATATCGTGGCTCCAGAACCCAAACCCGGACAGACCAATTGACAGCCCGCCGCGCAGGCTTTCCGCCATCGACTCATAGTTGGCGTAGCAGTCGCCGCCCCAGTGAACCGGGAACTGCTGCGCACCGACGGAGGCCGAGCGCGCAAACAACACCGCCTCTTTCTCGCCGACGGTATCTTTGAGCACGTTCCACACCAGTTCGTTATAAATGTAGGCGTAATGGTTATGCATTTTCTGCGGATCGGCACCGTCATGCCAGACAACATCGGTCGGGATGCGCTCGCCAAAGTCGGTCTTGAAGCAGTCAACGCCCATCGCGATCAGCCCTTTCAGCTTATCGGCGTACCACTGGCAGGCGTCCGGATGGGTGAAGTCATAAATTGCCAGCCCCGGCTGCCATTTGTCCCACTGCCACAGCGAGCCGTCCGGACGCTTCAGCAGGTAGCCCTTTTCTTTCAGCTCCTTGAATACCGGCGATTTCTGGCCGATGTAGGGGTTGATCCATACACAGATTTTCAGCCCTTTCGCCTTCAGGCGGCGGATCATCCCTTCCGGGTCCGGGAAGGTCGCCGGGTCCCATTCAAAATCACACCACTGGAAGGCTTTCATCCAGAAGCAGTCGAAGTGGAAGACGTGCAGCGGCAGGTTGCGCTCCGCCATGCCGTCGATGAAGCTGTTAACCGTCGCTTCGTCGTAGTTAGTGGTGAACGAGGTGGTCAGCCACAGCCCGAATGACCACGCAGGCGGCAGCGCCGGGCGGCCGGTAAACTGCGTATAGCGGTTGAGTACCTCTTTCGGCGTCGGGCCGTCGATCACAAAATATTCCAGATACTCGCCTTCGACGCTGAACTGCACTTTCGAGACTTTTTCGGCACCCACTTCAAACGAGACGCACTGCGGATGATTGACCAGCACGCCGTAGCCGCGGTTGGTCAGGTAAAACGGGATGTTCTTATACGACTGCTCGGTGCTGGTGCCGCCGTCACGGTTCCAGGTTTCCACCGTCTGACCATTTTTCACCAGCGCGGTAAAGCGCTCGCCGAGACCATAGACCGTCTCGCCGACGCCCAGATCCAGCCGCTCGAACATGTAGTTGCGCGCGTCGTTGCTGTCCTGGACGTAGCCGTTATTTTTCACCTGGCTGCCGGTAATGCGCACACCGTCGCGCAAAAAATCGAGCGCCCAGTTTTCGCCTTTGGTGACGCGTACGCTCAGGCTGCCGCTTTTCAGTTCGGCGAATGCCTCCGTGTTGCGCATCTCCACCGACACATCTTTCAGCACGTTCAGCGGGTAGTGTGGACCGTTATCCAGCGCCCCCTGAAAGTGTTCGATGCGCACGCCGACCACGCCTTCCTGCGGCGAGAAAAAGCGCAGAGTGAACAGCGGCGTATCGAGTTGCCAGGCGCGTTCGCGCACATCGCGCGGCGCGGCGTGGATCACCATCTCGTTGCCCTGCTGCTCGACGTCAAACACCTGGATCGGGTGAATAAGATTCAGCCCCGGTTGAATTAGCCAGTTTCCATCACTGATTTTCATAACATGCTCCTTTAGTGCTGCAATGCGTTGCCCGCTGGCGACTGCGTATCGCGACGCTTGCCCTGCGCGACCTGTTCAAGAATATGATTCATCAACGGCGTTTTCAGGAGGTAGAAGCGTTTGGCGATAATGGCGCTCAGCAGATAACAAAAGGCCGGTACGAGGGTAAACAGGGAGATGATAATAGAGAGCGTGGCGCTGTTCTGGGTTTTGGCCGCGGCATCGTAACCACCGCCAGCCAGCATCCAGCCGATCATCGCGCCACCCAGTGCCAGGCCCAGCTTCAGCACGAACAGCGTCCCGGCAAAGCTGATCCCGGTCAGGCGTTTGCCGTTGCACCACTCGCCGTAATCGACGGTGTCGGACATCATCACCCACTGGATAGGCGTGACCAGTTGATGCAGCACGCCGATAATGGCGATAAAGCCGAACATCACGATATTGGCGCTCAGCGGCACAAAGAACATCGCCACGCTAAACACGGCCAACAGCGCGTTAGTGCCCCAGAAGACGCTGACCTTGCACAGACGGTCAGTGACCGGCTTCGCAAGCGCCGAACCAATCAGGTTGCCCACGCAGTAGGTGGTCAGGAACCAGGTAAACAAGCCCGGCGCGCCCATAATCCAGGTGACGTAGTACATCATGGCACCGCCACGCACGCATACCGCCAGAATGTTGAGGATGGTCAGCAGGCCGACGATGCGCCACTGGTCGTTTTTCAGGATATCGCGCAGGTCTTCACTCATCGCGGTTGTGGATGGCGGCGCGACCACACGCTCTTTGGTGGTAAAGAAGCAGAACGCCAGCATCAGGAACGCCACCACCGACAGCACCGCAATCCCACTCTGAAAACCAAATGCTTTATCGCCACGGCCAAGCAGCTCGACCAGCGGCATCATCAGCACGGTTGAGAGCATCCCGCCCGCCGTCGCCAGTACGAAACGCCAGGATTGCAGCGAGATGCGCTGCGTCGGGTCGTTAGTAATCACGCCACCCAGCGCGCAGTAGGGGATATTGACGATGGTATACAGCAGCGTCAGCAGGGTATACGTTACCGCCGCGTAAATCATTTTGCCGGTCATGCTGAGATCCGGCGTGCTGTAGGTCAACACGCAGACGATGCCAAACGGCAGCGCGCCGAACAGCACCCACGGGCGGAACTTGCCCCAGCGGCTGCGGGTACGGTCGGCAATCAGCCCCATGCAAGGGTCGGAGATGGCATCCAGCGCGCGGGCCAGCAAAAACATCGTGCCGACAAACCCTGCCGGGATGCCGAAAATATCCGTATAAAAAAACATCATAAACATCATGACGTTATCAAAAACGATATGGCTGGCGGCGTCACCCATGCCGTAGCCAATCTTCTCTTTTACAGAAAGTATCTGACTTTTCATTGGTCTTTCCTTGATGCGGTAAGGTACGTGACGACTGATAAGCGTTTTAAAGCATCCTGCCGGGCGGGGGTATTCCGTTTTCTGGTTATCAAATTACGTTTCTTGTTTTCTGTGATCGCAGTAGGGAAAAATCGTAACGCGTGGATTTGTTGAGGATTTATGTCAGATTAGGGATGTTTTGGTAGTAAGGGAGTGAAAAAAGTCACATGGGGGATGTGGAAACCGCAGGAAGTAGCTATAATGCGCCCGCCTCCATGTAGCAATCGAGGCGCGGAAGATCGTCATCTCCGGTGAGGTGGCTGGACTTCAAATCCAGTTGGGACCGCCAGCGGCCCCGGGCAGGTTCGACTCCTGTGATCTTCCGCCAATTAGCTTCTACTGAACTCCACTGTCTCAAGTAAATCCCCTATAATACCCGCAATTAAAGCTGATTATGTTCTCCCGAGGTCTACTGTCTCTACCAGAATCAAGTGCATTCTGGGGGCATAATGGGGGGCATGATTTATAGCCCTATTTTGAGATGCCCCCAATGAAGCTAACAGTCAGACAAATTGATACAGCCAAACCCAAAGAGAAGCCGTATAAGCTATCTGATGGTGGCGGCCTCTACCTTGAAGTAACTACCAACGGCTCACGTTACTGGCGTTTAAAGTATCGCTACGCAGGTAAAGAAAAGCGTCTTGCTTTCGGCGTTTATCCCGAGATTTCTCTCGCTCAAGCACGCGAAAAGCGTGATGCTGCGAAAAAGCTGCTGTCTGCCGGAAGCGATCCCGGTGAAGTAAAGAAAGCAGAGAAAATTGCCCAAAAGCTTAACTATGAAAATACCTTCGAAGCTATTGCCCGTGAATGGCATCAGTTGAGAGCGGATCGTTGGTCATTACGCTATCGCGATGAAATTATTGATACCTTTGAAAAGGATATTTTCCCCTACATCGGTAAGCGCCCTATAGCTGAAATTAAGCCCATGGAATTGCTGGAAACCCTTCGTCGTATGGAAAAGCGTGGTGCATTAGAAAAGATGCGCAAAGTCAGACAGCGCTGCGGTGAAGTATTCCGTCATGCGATTGTGACCGGACGCGCTGAATACAATCCAGCACCCGATCTCGCCACAGCCCTCGCAACACCAAAGAAAACACATTTTCCATTCCTGACAGCCGAAGAACTCCCTCACTTTCTTAGGGATCTTGCCGGTTACACCGGTAGCGTTATTACCAAGACTGCGACTCAAATCATCATGCTTACAGGGGTACGAACTCAGGAATTACGTTTTGCCCGCTGGGAGGATATCAATTTTGAAAAGCGGCTTTGGGAGATCCCTGCTGAAGTGATGAAGATGAAACGACCACACATCGTTCCAATGTCGGATCAGGTTGTCGAGCTCTTTGAGTCACTTAAACCTATTACCGGGCTATACCCACTGGTATTCGTCGGACGTAACGATCGAACGAAGCCGATCTCAAAGGAAAGCGTTAATCAGGTTATTGAGTTATTGGGATATAAAGGAAGGCTGACAGGACATGGTTTCCGCCACACGATGAGTACCATCCTCCATGAAGAAGGTTTTAACTCAGCGTGGATAGAAACGCAGCTAGCACATGTGGATAAGAACGCGATACGTGGGACTTACAACCATGCGCAGTATTTGGAGGGGCGGAGAGAAATGATGCAGAAGTATGCAGATTATGTAGAAAGTTTAGTCTCTCGAGGTGTGTGAAAATTCAGCAGTATAAAGATTCTCACCCCCTATTAGCATTCTTATAATAGAGATTGAGAATCTTTTTTTTCCCTCTCGCTTAAAAGCTAAATACTTTATATTTAACTTACCCGAGCCCTGGAGCGCTCCTGCTCACGAATTCGTGCCTCAATTTCGGCATAAAGATTAGCTTCAGCATTTTCTCTGTCCGTTGCAGTAACAACTAATGCATAAGGTTCATGTTGGCTATTAAGTGGGGTGCCCCACTCACGATCATTTCTAGTTACAACCACAAACCACTTTTCATCTGGAGACCTTTGCTTAAAAGTCCAACTAGAGGATTGTACTGTACCATGATCACGTTGTTGTGCAGTAATAGAACGATTGCTTACCGCATCGTCATTCCTAGAATCAGTACCATCTTGTATATCATGATTAAAGTATTGCTGAACATCTTGCAACGAAGAACCTTTAACAAGCCTGTAAGATATTTGTGTTGCTGTATAATCTAATCGCGTTGTCCTGACTGCTGGTGAATACGCTAAAGTAATGTGCAGTTCTCTTACTGCTCGCTGAGTTCTTAAAAAAGATGTAGGTAATGGAAGCTCAAAGAATTGATGAGTGTCATCAGAGATTTGCTCTTCACACATCATAACAACTACTTCCTCGGACGAGCGATATAAACCATCTTCCTCAACAACTCCATATCCAACGACATCTCGAATAACACTACGATTTCGGGTTGAAGGTTCAGATTTATAATGTTCTGTAACCTCTTCTGAGAATGTATTCTCCATCTGCGGTGTCAGCGCAGCGTGATTGACAAGCATAGCTCGCAACATATTGGCAGACATATCTGGATATTCATTGAGTAAACGTGCAGCGAGGTGCGTGATATAAGGTGCAGAAAAACTAGTTCCACTTTGTTCAGAGAAAAGTGTACTTCCTTGGAATTGATGGTGGCAGCTTAGCACACCAAGTCCTCTGGCATGTTGTCGCCATTGACCTCCAGCATTACGCATAGGTGCCGCAAAGTTTCCACCGTGCGCAACTATTTCTGGTTTAAATGCACCTTTCACAGAAGGTCCATGCCGCGTGAATGGTGAAGGTTGATATTCACCTGCAGGGCTTAAATGGCTAATTTCATCAGCACGACGTTGAGCGTCAAATGTTGCATTATGCCTTGCATAACTTCCTGCCGTTAGAACATTGAGTGCGGGCGCTGGATCAATAATAACTGAGCTATCGTGGATTAAATAGCTGGGATACTCTGCCCGCCAACTTTCTACTGGAACATCAGGGTCACTGCTACCATTAAAATTACCTGCGGAAACTACGAAAAGAATATTGTGACGCCTCGCCAGCACATCAAGCACATAAGCAATACCTCGGATGTGCTTTCCATCGTAAGGCGCATTTGCATTGCCAAGTGATAAGTTAAAAATACGACATCCTAGACCAACGAAATATTCTACTGCTTCGGTCAAAGTTGTTTCAATCGTAGCAGTATCAAATTCCCCTTGGGCATTAAGAATTTTGCCGTTATATAACCACATTGACGGTTGCCAGAAATTGCTAGCATCGCAAGCCTCAACATCACCATATAGGGCAATACCTGCAACAGCAGTACCATGTCCAAAATGGTCAGATTCATCTTCATTATCCACGAAGCAGGCACTCTCAGCTATTGCACTACGCAATAATGGATGTGCGGTATTAATTCCACTATCAAGGATGCAAACTTTTACGGCATTAGGTAATGGAGATGGGATATATTCGGGGATAAAATTGATATCTTTGTTCAGTTTCTCATACGAGATTCCACTGACAGGAAGACGGTCCACCATTCGAACATCACGGTGCTCAAGCAGTTTTTCAGCTTGCTCTAAATTTACTCTTACCCGGTACATCAGCAAACTATCAAGATTAATTCTATCCAAGCGATGAATCATATTTTCGCGGAGCCAGTTTTCAAATTCTCCGCAGATCCGAGCTCGAGAAGGATGTTGTGTCGTTTCTACCGGCCACAGCTCAACATCTAGACCGAAGGAATCTGAATCAGGAAACCCATACTGTTTCACTGACCAGCTTTTGCGATCCTCATTAGTCCAAACATCAACGCTATCCAATGCGGTTAAAATTTGCTGGTAGGTTATATGAGCGTGACCAAGCTGTGAAAGGTGTTCCTCAAAAAGAGCGATTCCTCGTTCATCAGCAAAGGCAATACATATTGTTTTATCTTCTTGACTGACGAACTCTATTCCATGCCTATCCATATGAGCAATATCTAACATCCCGGTATACTGTAACTTCAGCATATACCGACCATCATTATCCTTTCCTGGAATTTGTGGATTAGCTAATTGTGTAATACTTCGTAATTGCTCAGACAAAATGCGTCCATGTAAGCGCAAGTCAGCACGCTGTGTTCTCGGAATTTTGAACTGGCGTGTGCGTCTAGGGTTCTGAAGAGATTCTTTAGCAATACTAAGATGTTGATATTGTTCCGTCATTTATTATCCCTGACGAGTTTTGTTTATATTTTCCCGTAAAAGTGCATTCTTAAGATCTTTGAGAGTCAAAAACTCTTGGCTACGTAAAATCATTCTCTTGATTGCACGTCTTACAATCCGTTCTAAATCAGCACCACTTTTTCCAATGAATAGTGAGAGAACCTCATCGTCTTCAAGCTCAAACTGGCGGCGAATACCACGAAGTTTGAGTTTCATCAATTCTGACAACTGATGTTTATCGGGTAGTGGAAACTCAATAGCATCGTCAAAACGCCTCCAAATAGCACTATCCAGGATATGTTCATGGTTTGTTGCTGCAAGAATTAAGCTTTTTCCTTGGTATGCATCCATCATTTGTAAAACAGCATTTACAACTCGTCTTAACTCACCATGATCCCCACTATCCCCACGTTCTTTACCTATAGCATCAAACTCATCGAAGAGTACAACCATTGGGTATTGAGAGATAAAATCAAATATTTGGCGTAGGTTAGCAGCAGTTTCACCAAGATATGAAGAAACCAGAGTATCAAGCCTGACGATGGCCAACGGCATATCCAATTCACAAGCCACTACTTCTGCAGCAAGAGTTTTACCGCACCCAGGAGGACCAAAAAAAATAACTTTACTGATAGCTTTCATTCCGTAAGTGCGTAACACATCAGCCCTACGATTTTCTTCAAGTATCTCTTCGACAGCATCTGAACTTGATTCAGGTAGTACGATTTCATCTAAAGAACGACTTGGCTGTCTAATATCTAGCAAGGGCAAGCCTCGCTCTTTGTCCACTGGCACTGGAGGTGCAGCGGGCACTCGAGAGGTTTGTATCGCATGATCACCATAAAGAATATGTTCAAGGTCATTGGCAAGAAGATGATGTTGTTTTTGTCGTTCTTCTTCAATGATCACTTCCGAAACACGACGGAAGGCCGCGACATCACCTGTCGCTCCAGCTTTTATAAGCTGTCTTAGAACCTTACCGTTAGCCATCTTTTTCCCCTGAGCATACCCATACAAATAAAACCTTTAGTTCAGTTTAGCATCGGCGTAACGCCATAAGAAGTTCGTTCTATCAACATTTCTTGAATCCCTGAAGATTTTATTTGCATATCAGAATGGGGGTTACATCCTTTAGGGAATTTTATAAAAATATGAATATCAATAAGTTAAGCAACTTACTGATATCATGATAAAAAAATCCCACAACAAAAGTTATATATGATTTTTCGAATATATTGTTGCGATCTTAGACCTACAGAGTATCCTGTTATTAAACTAACCGGAGGACAGATGCTACTAACATCCTTACAACTCTTCAAAAATCTCTCCGATGAAACCCGCCTGGGCATCGTGCTGCTGCTCAGGGAGATGGGAGAGCTGTGCGTGTGCGATCTTTGCACGGCGTTGGAGCAGTCGCAGCCCAAGATCTCCCGTCATCTTGCAATGCTCCGGGAAAGTGGTCTATTGCTGGACCGTAAACAGGGCAAGTGGGTTCACTACCGCTTATCCCCGCATATTCCTTCCTGGGCCGCTCAGGTGATTGAGCAGGCCTGGTTAAGCCAACAGGACGACGTACAGGCCATCGCCCGTAAGCTGGCATCGGCAAACTGCTCTGGTAGCGGTAAGGCTGTTTGCATCTAAAAAATTTGCCTGAACATATATGATTTTACGAATGTGAGGTATTTAGAATGAAGACGTTAACGGTGTTTGACCCGGCAATGTGCTGCAGTACCGGCGTATGTGGCTCAGATGTCGATCAGGTTCTGGTTGATTTTTCTGCTGATGTGCAGTGGCTGAAAGGACGTGGCGTACAGGTTGAGCGTTACAACCTGGCGCAGCAGCCCATGAGCTTTGTTCAGAATGAGAAAGCGAAAGCATTCCTCGAAGTATCTGGAGCAGAAGGGCTTCCGCTACTGCTGTTGGACGGTGAAACTGTGATGGCAGGGCGATACCCAAAACGTGCTGAGCTGGCTCGCTGGTTCGGTATTACGCTGGAGAAGGTAGGGTTAGCTCCCACCAGCTGCTGTGGTGGTAATACTTCCTGTTGCTGAATATGTCAGGAGGACATATGAAATTCTTACAGAATATCCCGCCTTACCTGTTTTTTACTGGCAAGGGAGGCGTAGGAAAAACTTCCATTTCCTGCGCGACGGCTATCCGCCTTGCCGAACAGGGCAAGCAGGTTTTGCTGGTCAGTACCGATCCTGCCTCGAATGTCGGCCAGGTATTCGACCAAGCTATCGGTAACAACATTCGCCCTGTGACAGCAGTTCCTGGGCTTTCTGCTCTGGAGATTGACCCGCAGGAAGCCGCCCAGCAATACCGCGCCAGAATTGTTGATCCTATCAAAGGTCTTCTGCCAGATGACGTTGTTAACAGTATCAGCGAGCAGCTTTCAGGAGCCTGTACCACTGAGATTGCGGCGTTTGACGAGTTCACCGGCTTATTGACAGACGCTACCCTGCTGACCCGCTTCGATCACATCATTTTTGATACAGCGCCGACGGGCCACACGATTCGCCTTCTCCAGCTTCCCGGTGCCTGGAGTAGCTTCATTGAAAGTAATCCAGATGGTGCTTCCTGTCTTGGCCCAATGGCCGGGCTGGAAAAGCAGCGTGAGCAGTATGCTCATGCAGTAGAGGCGTTATCCGATCCTGAACGTACCCGCCTGGTTCTGGTTGCACGACTGCAAAAATCGACGCTGCAGGAAGTCGCCCGCACCCATGAAGAACTGGCTGCAATTGGCCTGAAAAACCAATACCTGGTGATTAATGGTGTGCTGCCTAAAGCCGAAGCTGAACATGACGCCCTGGCCGCTGCGATATGGCAACGTGAGCAGGAGGCACTGGCAAATCTTCCTGCCGGTTTATCTGAGCTACCGACAGATACCCTATTACTACAGCCAGTCAATATGGTTGGTGTGTCCGCATTGAAGGGACTGCTGGATATCCATTCTGAGGCGTTACCGCTCCCGGCAACGAACGCTCTGTACATGCCTGAAAACTTATCGCTCTCTGGCCTGGTCGAGGATATCGCTCGCAGTGAACACGGCCTGATTATGCTGATGGGCAAAGGTGGCGTAGGGAAAACCACGATGGCTGCGGCTATAGCCGTCAGGCTGGCAGACATGGGATTTGACGTGCATCTCACGACCTCTGATCCTGCTGCGCACCTGAGTACAACGCTGAACGGCAACCTCAAAAACCTGCAGGTCAGCCGCATCAACCCTCGCGATGAAACCGAACGCTATCGTCAGCATGTTCTTGAGACGAAGGGAAGAGATCTGGACGAAGCAGGGAAACGGCTACTGGAAGAGGATTTACGCTCTCCCTGTACAGAAGAAATTGCCGTGTTTCAGGCCTTTTCCAGGGTGATTCGTGAAGCGGGTAAACGGTTTGTTGTCATGGATACCGCCCCTACGGGACATACGCTATTGCTGCTGGATGCGACCGGGGCTTACCACCGAGAGATTGCCAAAAAAATGGGTAGTAAAGGTCATTTTACTACCCCAATGATGCAACTTCAGGATCCGGATAGAACCAAAGTTCTGCTTGTTACGCTTCCTGAAACCACACCAGTGCTGGAAGCGGCAAACCTGCAGGCTGACCTTGAAAGAGCGGAGATTCATCCGTGGGGCTGGATTATCAATAACAGCCTTTCCATTGCGGATACGCGTTCTCCGTTGCTTTGCCAGCGTGCTCATCAGGAACTGCCTCAGATTGAGGCTGTTAAGAATCAGCATGCTGACCGTATAGCGCTTGTTCCGGTGCTGGCGTCAGAGCCCACCGGTATTGAAAAGCTCAGAGAGTTGATGAGTTAATTTTTTGGCATATACAGGGCGACAAAGTCGCCCTGTCAGGAGGTTTTATGTTACTGGCAGGCGCTATTTTTGTCCTGACCATTGTTTTGGTTATCTGGCAACCAAAGGGATTAGGGATCGGCTGGAGTGCAATGCTGGGCGCGGGACTGGCTCTGATATCTGGCGTTGTGCATGTGGGCGATATTCCGGTGGTGTGGAATATCGTCTGGAACGCGACGGCGACCTTTATTGCCGTGATTATTATCAGCCTGCTGCTTGATGAATCAGGCTTTTTCGAATGGGCGGCATTGCATGTTTCTCGCTGGGGTAACGGTCGTGGCCGTTTGCTCTTTACGTATATCGTTCTGCTAGGTGCAGCGGTAGCGGCACTGTTTGCCAACGATGGTGCGGCACTTATTCTGACGCCGATAGTCATCGCCATGCTACTGGCATTAGGGTTCAGCAAAGGCACGACACTGGCATTCGTCATGGCTGCTGGGTTTATTGCCGATACAGCCAGCCTGCCGCTTATCGTATCCAACCTGGTAAACATCGTTTCTGCAGACTTCTTTGGACTGGGCTTCACCGAGTATGCGTCGGTAATGGTGCCGGTTGATATTGCAGCCATTGTTGCCACGCTGGTTATGCTACATCTGTTCTTCCGCAATGATATTCCACCGACTTACGACCTGGCTCTCCTGAAAGCACCGGCAAAGGCGATTAAAGATCTGGCAACCTTCAGAACTGGCTGGATAGTGTTGATCCTTCTTCTGGTTGGCTTTTTCGTCCTTGAGCCGTCGGGTATCCCGGTCAGCGCGATTGCTGCTGTAGGCGCTGTCATTCTATTTGCGGTGGCGAAACGAGGCCATGCCATTAACACCGGTAAAGTGCTGCGCGGTGCGCCATGGCAGATCGTCATCTTCTCATTGGGGATGTATCTGGTGGTCTACGGTCTGCGCAACGCCGGGCTGACCGAATACCTTTCAGGTGTGCTGAACGTACTGGCGGATAAAGGACTCTGGGCTGCGACGCTGGGTACTGGCTTCCTGACGGCTTTCCTGTCTTCCATCATGAACAACATGCCTACCGTGCTGGTTGGCGCTCTTTCTATCGATGGAAGCACCGCAACAGGCGTTATCAAAGAAGCGATGATCTACGCCAACGTGATTGGCTGCGATCTGGGCCCGAAAATTACACCTATTGGTAGCCTGGCAACGCTGCTCTGGCTGCATGTACTTTCACAGAAGAATATGACCATCACCTGGGGATACTATTTCCGCACAGGGATCGTCATGACTCTGCCTGTGCTGTTTGTAACGCTGGCCGCGCTGGCGCTACGTCTCTCTTTCACTTTGTAATGAGATACTGATATGAGCAACATCACCATCTATCACAACCCGGCCTGCGGCACGTCGCGTAATACGCTGGAGATGATCCGCAACAGCGGTAATGAACCGACCGTAATTCTTTACCTTGAGACTCCACCTTCACGCGATGAGTTGGTCAAACTTATCGCAGATATGGGGATTACAGTACGGGCGCTGCTGCGTAAAAATGTCGAGCCTTATGAAGAACTGGGGCTTGCCGAAGATAAGTTTACTGACGATCAGTTAATCGATTTTATGCTTCAGCATCCGATCCTGATTAACCGCCCGATTGTGGTGACACCGTTGGGAACGCGCCTTTGCCGCCCTTCCGAAGTGGTACTGGATATTCTTCCGGATGCGCAAAAAGGCGCATTTGCTAAGGAAGACGGCGAGAAAGTCGTTGATGAAACAGGTAAGCGATTGAAATAAACATAAAGGGGGCAGACGCCCCCTTATTCTTGCCTCAAGGCATAAGACCTGAACCTTCTGGCAGAGTACTATTCCCTTCACCAAGTTTCATTTGCAGCAAAACCGTGTCAAGCCAGCGGCCATGTTTGAAACCAATGTCCTTTAATGTGCCTATTTCAGTAAATCCTGCGCGGATATGCAGCGCAACAGAAGCAACGTTAGCGCTGTCACCCACAACAGCAATCATCTGACGATATCCCTGAGATTCGGCCCATTTTAATGCATGATCGAGCAGTGCTTTTCCGACGCCCTGGCGCTGATAAGCCGGATCAATATATATCGAATTTTCAACCGTGAACCGATAAGCATGGCGTTCGCGGTAACGGGAAATATAACAGTAGCCAATGATCGTATCGCCCTGCAGGGCGACATACCATGGGAATCCCCGAGACTGAATGCTCCTCAGTCGGTTAAGCATTTCCTGCATATCCGGAGGTTCGGTTTCGAAGCTACCTGTACCATGCAGAACATGGTGAGCATAGATATTGCGTATCGCGGTAATGTGCTGTTCTTCAGCTTTGATAATGTGCATCGAATTGCTCCAGTAATGGTGTTTTACAAACTACCGGAATTCGCGACAGCAGGTTAAGCACTTAAACTTATAATCTGTATAAGCAAAAGTTTGGCTACAGAAGATGGGGCCGCAGCCCCATCTATTAGCCTGCCATTTTTGCCAGCAGAGCTGCACCCACTGGTTCTTCGTTCTGCAGTGGTGTTAATGCAATACGCTTTGCAAACTGCTCTGTAACGTCATTTATCAGCGGCAGTTCGCGACTGGCTCGGGTTACCAGGAACGGTGAGGACGGTTTCGCAGCAGCCAGACTGCTATTGATTACCCATGCCCATGGTTCAATTTCAGCCCGACGCAAATCCTGTTGCAGGTTTGCTGCTTCCAGTACAGGTGTCGTTTCGGCAAGCGTCACGATAATCACCTTCGTCTTCTCCGGGTCCTGCAATTGCATCATTGGCGTCAACACATTGTCATGCGTTTGCCCCATCTGACGCACCATTTCCCGGTGATAGGCTCCTGTTGCATCCAGTAGCAGAAGCGTGTGACCTGTTGGCGCTGTGTCCATAATGACAAAATGTTCGTCTGCCTCTTTGATGATCCGCGAGAATGCCTGGAAGACGGCGATCTCTTCAGTACATGGTGAGTGGAGATCTTCCTCCAGCACCGCCAGCCCTTCTGCATCTAACCCTTTCCCCTGATTTTCCAGAACAAAGCGACGATAGCGTTCAGTCTCTACTTTCGGGTCAATACGGCTGACCTGAAGGTTTGGTATCGAGCCATCCAGCGTATAAGACAGATGTGCTGCCGGATCTGACGTCGTCAGATGGACTTTATGCCCGCGTTTTGCCAGAGATACCGCCACCGATGCTGCAACAGCCGTTTTGCCGACACCGCCTTTACCCATCGTCATTACCAGACCTTTACCTGTCAGGCTGAGTTCATCCACCAGCGAGGCAAGTTTCGGTAAATCCAGAGTGTTCAGCGTCGTAGTTAGGAGAGACATCGAGGCTTCGCTCTCTGTAAATAACCCACGCAGGGCTTCGAGACCGACCAGATTAAATGGCTTCAGATACAGCTGCGAGCGGGGAAGGTTCGCCAAATTCTCTGGCATAGCAAGTAGCGCTTTTTCCTCCCGAGCTAAAATACTTTGCGCCAGCGGATCATTTTCACCCACAAATGGCGGCAACACACCATTAATGGCAAGGTGTTGATGCCGTAAACCGATAGCAGACAGCTCATCATGCGTATGGGAAACCTCTTTCAGTGTCGAAGCCTGGGCGCGGGCAACCAGAACCAGACGCGTGAGTGCAGCATCAGAGAGCGCCTTAACCGCATCTGAGTACTGGTGCTGTTGTTTCTCCAGCCCCACCAGCGGCCCGAGGTTAGCGGCGGCATCGGGGTTCGCTTCCAGATAACCGCTCCAGGCTCCCGGCAGCTCAAGCATGCGGATGGTGTGACCGGTTGGCGCGGTATCAAATACGATATGGTCATATTTTTCCCGCAGCTCATGATTGGTCAGTAGACCGGTAAACTCATCAAACGCAGCGATTTCCGTGGTGCATGAGCCAGAGAGCTGTTCTTCAATACTGCTGACCACATCGGCTGGCATCAGCCCGCGAACCGGGTCGAGCACGCGGTCACGATAAGCCTGTGCTGCAGCCATCGGATCAACTTCCATCGCGGCAAGATTTTCTACGGTGCTGATATCTGTGATTCGGTGGCCGATAGTCTGGCTAAAGACCTGGCCGACATTGGAAGCCGGATCGGTACTCACCAGAAGCGTTCTCTTACCCTGATCGGCCAGCCATACCGCAGTAGCACAGGCCAGAGATGTTTTACCCACGCCACCTTTGCCAGTGAAGAAGATGAACGGGGGAATGTCTTTTAAAAATGGAATATTCATCAGTAATAGCTCCTCTGGAATTAAGGCATACGTGGAATGCTGCAGCAGCGTGGTTGCGTGTTGTCTTCACTCCAGTCCTGAGTAAGCGGAATACCTGACCAACGGGCGATATCTTCACGCGTCGGGAGTTTGCCTGCCATCACGAGCTTCCCATCGAGCAAGGTGACGGGGAGGGACTCCATTCCTGATGTGTTCAGGAACTCTTTGATGACAGGGGTATTCAGGAACTGCTGCGGGTTCTTCGCAAGGCTGTAGCGCTGAATATCAACGCCATTCTTTTTCGCCCATTCGGCGTTGGCGTTCCATTTGACGGCATCGTCGCTGACCACAACGCTACTGGTTGCGCAGCAGCCTGCTGCTTCAAAGATCTCAATTTTTGACATGGACTGTTTACCTCAGTGTTTAGTCATTTGGCTTTACACTGAGGTAAACGAAGGTGACGGGAAAAAGATGCGCGATTAATTCATTTTTTTGTGGCAGCAGACGGGAGACGTGTCATCCGCCTCAATCTGACAAAGTTCTGTCATCGTTTCTTTCAGGTGCTTTCTGGCCCGAAGCAAACGGGATTTAAACGCCGTAAGCGTAATTCCCAGTTCATCGGCCAGAGACTGCTGGGGACGCCGGTTAAGGTCGGACTCTTCAATCAACCATCGCTCATCTTCGGGTAAAGCCTGTAATGTTTCAGGCAGGCAAATATCCAGCGTTGAGATTGCATCAGGGGATGCGTCTGTTAATGGGGCATCTTCTTCCAGCTCAACAAACTCCCTGGTGGTGCGGTACTCATCAATCAGCAGATTCCTCGCCGCCCGATATAGCCAGGCTCGCGGATTCTCCATCTCGCAGAAACTGTCTGAATGAGCGCGGGCACGCAGGAATAGCTCTTGCAGAAGGTCTGCTGCTTTTTCGCTATCACCTGTCTTCGATGTCAGGAAGCGAGAAAGTTCGGCTTCATGTTGCCGCCATAACGCGCTCATGCAGTTGTTGAATGCCGTTACATCACTCATCCTAGCCCTCAGATTTTGCTCTGATTAACCCGCCTGGAAAGTTCTTCTGCAGACTCTTTACGTTCGCTGTAGCGATCGACGAGATAAGCTGAGCTACCTCTTGTCAGCAGAGTAAATTTCACCAGTTCTTCCATCACATCCACGATGCGGTCGTAATAAGACGATGGTTTCATTCGTCCATCTTCATCAAACTCCTGCCAGGCTTTTGCCACGGAGGACTGATTCGGGATGGTGATCATCCGCATCCAGCGGCCAAGAATGCGCATCTGATTTACGGCATTGAAAGACTGGGAACCACCGCAGACCTGCATAACGGCCAGCGTCTTACCCTGAGAAGGGCGAACAGCACCTTCCGAAAGTGGTATCCAGTCAATCTGGGCCTTCATGATGCCGGTCATCGCACCATGGCGTTCAGGTGAGCACCACACCATGCCTTCGGACCAACGAACCAGCTCACGCAGCTCCATGACTTTAGGATGCGAATCAGGCGCATCATCAGGAAGAGGCAGACTAGAAGGATTGAAGATCCGCACCTCTGCGCCCATGGCAGTCAGCAGCCTTGCAGCTTCCTCAGTTGCCAGTCGGCTGTAGGAACGTTCGCGTACAGAGCCGTACAACATGAGGATACGTGGAGGATGGGGAACGGCAGGAACGCCGAATCTTGCCTCTGTGATTGAGGTGTCGAACAAACCCGAATCAACATTCTTAAGATCACCTGTCATTTTACTTCTCCGTCTTCTGGGGCATGGTGAGGCAGTCGTCAGTTCCTGAGCAGCATTCTTCTGTCAGGAAGGCAATCAGAGCCTCAAGATTTTCATATCGAGCATGGCAAAAGAGCGTTCTGCCCTGACGTTCCTGGCGTACCAGAGAAACTGATATCAGCGATGAGAGATGATGGCTCAGCGTAGAGGCAGGGATGTCGAGCCGCTTCTGCAGTTCGCCAACCGGTAAACCTTCATGCCCGGCTTTAACCAGCTCTCTGTACACGCTCAGTCGTGTAGGATGTCCCAGCTCTTTCAGGGTGTCTGCTGCTTTTGAAAGCTCCATTTGCATCTCGTTTCTATATTTCCGGAATTGTGGAAATATACCTAATTTCATTTCCTGGTAAAAGAGGGGCAATGGTAGATGTCGGCACGCTCAGATTTAACCTACGAACTCTAACGACCGAAACTGTCTCTTAAACGTCTAACACATAAATCAAGTCGCGACATTTCGGACAAACCTTGTCCCCATGCCAGTGAGTATCGCACCAGCAGCATCGCCATTGCCGTATCGTCGTGTTAGTAGGTCGAAGGCGCATTTCTGGAGGCGGGATAGTTTTTGGCGAGGTTTGTTCTGGTACTGTTTGGGGCTTGTTAAATCGACATGTTTTAAGCCGAGCAACATTGTTGATATGCCTCGGTATGTGCACAAACGTTTTTGTAGATGTCAGAGGATCAAACTGAAGACCGATCTGCAGTTTGCAGTAAATACAAAGCAATGAATCAAAATCAACCTGTTGAACAGATTCTGGTGTAACCCATTCACCATCTACGGTGACGGCGTGAGTGGCTAAGACGAAGTAATTCATCATGAACTCCGTAACAAATGAAAAAAGCCAGCATGGTTAGCTGGCTTTGTAGATAGAAGGGGGGAAGGAAGCATTACCGACTGTTACAACAGGTTAGGTTTACCGGCCTATTTATGCTCTCTTCCTTTTTTTCAATGAACGTACTTCTCCGCGACCAAAGGTTCTGGCATTACCCGGAAGAACCAGACGTGCACAGGCATCGATTTTGGTGATGTAACTTAGCGCCTTAAGTAACCCCTTGTCCTTACTACTGTCACCGCGTTTCAGTTTGCCGAGGCAGCAGTCCTCATAACGCTCTTTGTAAGCGTTGCAGTTGTAGAACATGCCTTTACCTTTAGTAATAGTTTCATTCCAGTATCTCCCGAAAGCATGAGCAATCACGCCATCCTGTTGTGCCTTATTACCATTTAAGATAAATAGCATGTGGTAATGAAATTTACGTTGTGGGCCATATTCCAGTTTCCATACCGTCCCGAGGACATGGCGAAACATTGGATTCTTTTGCATATTGCGAAACAGCTGCTGACGGTGCTTACGGGCATCATCAGCAGTGATATCAGCTTTGTGCTCATTTGCCCATGATAAATCAACCCGCAAGACCAGCAGCCGGGAATGACGCTCCTGCAGATGTCTGATGTAATTCATCACTCCCTTCAGATTTTTAACCGAAGCTCGCTGGTACTTTCTGCATGCTTGTTTAAATCCTGCCTGACTTACAGTAAATCGGTAATCCTGCACCAGCTTATTCAGCACTTCTGCTGTGGTAACGGTATCTGCCCCTACTATTTTCCCGTTATGGACACGCGCATATAAATCAGCGCGAGTAAATAAACGCTGAAATGTAGTTATACGTGGATTAGCCATTCGTACTTTCATCGCATCTTGCGGCAACATATTGAGATGACGGATAGCATCAAGAATGATGGCTGACTCTGCACTCTCTTTGTATCCTGATCGGTTATACAGAATAGTGAAAGGTAACTTACGTCCTCTGCTGACAGTTTTAAGGCACATATCCAATTGCTCTAATTTGAATCGGAACTCATTGTCATCAGAGATGATGATGTGGGGAGTATTATTCTCAATATGATATTCAGAATGAGATAACAGGAATGATTCTGGTAAGTCCATAATGTGCTTCCCTGATGCCTGTCAGTAATGGTTGACAGGAAATGTATCAGTGTGGTTATTGAATGAGTTTCTTCATCTGATATTCAGCATGAATAGTGGTATCAGAGATAGTTTCTGTGTGATAACAAAGTGTATGACGTTATAATGAGTGTGATATAGCGTGTTTATCTGAAGTGATATTGATTGTTGATAGAGTGGATTAATAGGTTATTGATAAAGAATCAAATACAATAATAAATAAACCGTCTTTATAAATTACATGAAGCCCATGTACAACAAGGTGTTGAAGTATAAAAACATGGTGTAAAGTTAGTGACCTTTTTATCACTATCTTTAATTGTCTTTATGCTCTCGAGTCATTAATGCGAGCTTCTAACCATTCTTTTACTTCACGTTCAATCCAGCGGGAACTGCGGCCAAACTTTACAGGTTTTGGAAACTTACCTTCCTGTGCAAGCTTATAAAACCATTTATCGGATAACCCAGTTAGTTCAGTAATGAACTGCATGCTGACGAACTTATCGTTATGTATATCAATGGTGTTCATGAGAGGACTCCGGGAATGTAACAGGAGGACACCGGGCGGCATCCTTTCATGTCATAGGTCGTATATGTACGCCTTTACTATCCATCCACTCAGTGCTTTGTTAAGGCTTTAAGTCTCTATATAAAGCATGCCCTAACAACCTCCGGGATTCCTCTGCTGGGGGGTTTGCATAGCGTGTGGTTTTTGCTTATGATTTCACGTCAATAAAAGTGTCATTTTTCATGTGAAAAATGCCTTGTAACAAGCTCTACATGAGCTTTTACACCTACGTTTTACACTGTGTTTTCAACTATGAATATTGCTATGATTTTCACTGTGAAGTATCCTTTTAAGATAATTTAAAGTTGAATGTAAAAGGATAGCTAATCTTGAATGGAAAAATGTGGGTAGATATAAAAACCAAGCGTGATGTAAGATTGTTTTTATGGATGGCAGGAAACGATGTTGCTATTGAAAATTACCGGCAAACAAAGGAAATCAAAACATACCACCTGAATCACATATATGGTGAAGACTGTAATTTAGCAGCGCTGGCAATAAACGAGGCTTTTCGGATTCTTTATAAGGATTCAGACGAGTTATTCTCATACGCCTATAGATTTAAAAAAGCGAAAGAAGCATTATTACCAATAAAAGAGTTTGGTTGGTTTAAACGTAGCAATGATGCCTGTTATTTTGCATGGGCATATATCAGGGTTTTTAGTAAAAAAAATAGTTCTTTGGCAAACGTTGGTGGGAATGACTCATTCTCTATTTATACCAGAACACCTTATCGTCGTTTTATTAGAATTGAACATCCAGTAAGTCACCGTGAGCGCATTGAGTGTATAGAGGATTTCTTTGATAGATCACCAATGGATCTTTCATCTAAGTTATCCATTATGTTAAGTATAAGGGATGCGTGGGACAGACATTCTCAGTTAGCAGATATATTGCCGTTGAAGAAAAGTGACAAGGGAAAAATAAACTGGGCATGGGACTATATCTGCAAAGATAAAATAAATTATATCAATGGTTCGATAAAAAGAGCACAAGAAAAATTAATTGAAAAGAGTAAGACTGAAGAGACAGGCCAGGTTTCACAAGCAGTTCTTGATGAAATATATAAATCGAGCATTGAAGGATATATTCATCAACCTCATTTTCTCAGCCTCTTTAGACCATCAACAACGACTGAGAAATATCTGGCACTACGTTGCATTTACATTTCCATGTACTATTATGATAAAAACTTTATACCCAGATTTAAAAAAGCCTGGGAATTAACATCCTTTCGTAAAGCAAAAAAGAAAAGTAAGAACAAAATCTTAAAGTTAACTAAAAGAGAACTTGACGGCAATGACACTCCATCTGATTCTCCTGATAATACTGAAAAGGAAATAGCTAAAACTGATAAAGAGTTCATGAGAGAGAAAGCACATGAGATAATGAAGAACATCAAGACCAGAAACTCAGAACTATCATCAGAAAAGGATAGCGATACTCCTCCAGATTTAAGTAGCAATGGCTGGCCTTTTTTCTGACTAAAAGAAAAGTGGTGAATATTTTTATTTTCATACCAGATTAATTTATTTTATTTAATATATTTATTTGATATTCACCACTAACTTTGGCCACAAAGGATTAGAAAATTGAACCTCAGATTTTTTCAATTCTATATCATCAGAATGAATCAATACGTCATATCTCTACCGAAGTTGTTCTAACTCACCGATCTGTCACGCCGATCGATATTCGCAATCTTAATAGCCGACAACTATCAATATTGAGCGATTGATCGTTTTTATTATAGGTAATAACGATCAATTTGTTGAAAATGATCTGTATTAACGATTATCCCATCCCCTCTCAAATGCATACGATCAGGTGGCCTTTTGTTCAGCAAAGGGCCATTTTTCGTTTGTAAAACAACAGCAAGGATTCTCTATGTTGAAGATAACCTCCGCATTCTTTTTCAGTACGGCACTGTTCAGCGCGGCGGTGCACGCCATGGGCCAGGAGCAACAATGGGGCAACTGGTTTGGCACTGTTAATGCGATGGAGTTTGAACTGAATACCGACAATAGCGCCGGAGAACGCATGACGCTCACCTGCCGGGACAATCATCTGATGTTGAACTACAGCGGGTCTGATAAGAAACCCCTGGGTGTACCAGATGAAGGTCAGGAAGCCATGGGGATTAATATCAACGCAGTACATTACCTGCCAGGCAAGGCGGCTTTCATCGCACTCAAAAACACAGACAGCCATGGGAAAATTGAAATCACCAGGATGAATAAATCCGTATCTCACCCGTTCAATACCGCAGGGCTCAGGGACGCACTGGAGAACCTCAACTGGGAAGACTGCATCAGCCATTAACCACCCCATCGGGTAGCCCATGCTCCCACATTGTTAATCATTAGTGAGGATATCTTTATATGGCGACATTCATTTCACGCCTGATTTTACTCTGTACCCTTTCAATCCCGGCCTTCAGTTTTGCCATCACAATTCCCGGTAATATTCACCCAGAGCGATACACGTTCTTTCTAACAGATAGAGGCGGTGAAATGCTTCGCGAAATGAACGATGCGGCAGTCAGCGTAAAACTCAACAACAAAGTTGGTTTTAGCGCTGAGGCACAGAGCAAGGCTGCTGCTGCGAACATATCTCCTTTGCTGTACGCAGCATCACCCCTTGAACAGAACTTTATCCGCTACGACAGTAAACCGGTTAAGGCTCTGACTTGTCTCGTAACGACCCGCACTATGCCGGGTCAGAATAAAAATTACACATGGGAGGAAACCTACTGCCTTGATGAAACCGGTGCTGCTTACATCGGCACAAAAGGCTGGCCGTCACGTGCTATCGTCGAAAAGAGTTGCGAGGTGGGTGTCCCCAGTTGTCCTGTATATCTTGGTCTGAACAATGATCCACCGACCATGCGGAATGATGCTGCGCAATATATTCCTTACAACAGCAAACGCGTAAGTAGGAATAAAGAAAGTAACTCTCAGCTAAAACCAGCAGCTGGAGAAATGGTCGCAGAGCAGGACGGTTATGTGGTGAATTATGTAAAAGGTAGCAGTTGTGCTGACAACAAACTGGTTGTTAAAAACACAAGCTCCGGGAAAACCGCCGAAATTGCAGGATTAAATGGTT
Organism: Superficieibacter sp. HKU1; assembly: GCF_029319185.1. Classification (NCBI taxonomy): domain Bacteria; kingdom Pseudomonadati; phylum Pseudomonadota; class Gammaproteobacteria; order Enterobacterales; family Enterobacteriaceae; genus Superficieibacter; species Superficieibacter sp. HKU1. The sequence continues at coordinate 84,854 of NZ_CP119754.1, read as the reverse complement.
GCTCTTTTGACCCGAAGAAAAATGCAGTAATTATCTTCCCTCAAAATGAATACGTCGGCGTTTACAGTGGCCCCACAAACGCTTCTGAGGAAATAGCCTCAGTCGATCTCCCCTAATTACTCTTCTAGTCCGGTATAAGCTTCCTGCGATACCGGACGCCTTTTGGATCAACCTATGAAAACTAAAAAATCCCCGGACGATACAACGCCAGATGCAGAATCATTTGGGTTGACCTGGCCCGTTGTTTTCAGCGTCGCAGGCCTCACTCTGCTGAGAAGTAAGTCGGTCGTATGCCAGACAATGGGAGCCAGCCTGATGACCTATAGCCTGATAAGACTCATAAAAAAACTCGCCACGCTTGCCTGAAAAGTCCCAATCAGGCAACACGGTTTGTGTTCTAACACCTGAACCAGACGTACTATCACCTTCCGAAGCTCGCCTGGAAGCTAACTCTCGACAAAAGCTGAAGCGTTCCTTTATCAAAGGGCTGGCTGCAATAGCAGAGGACAGAATCAATGATGATGCCTTTGTTTTAGCGGTGTGCAGCAAAGCGTATGAACGCTTACCTCTGAACATAAGGCGAGTCGTTAAATACGAGTGGTGTCTTCGATACTTCCAGTACAGTAAACCCTTTATTCTGCAGCGATTACAACATCACCAGGCCGAAAAGCTAATACCACCGGCATTACCTGACAGAGAACTCTCGCCACAGCAGAGCCAGCCACCAGCCTCTCCCTGAACATTTTATCTTCCATCCAATGCCACTCTACTGGAGTGGCTTTTATGCCCGTTTTAAAAGGAATCAACTATGACCCGTTTAGCCAGCCGCTTTGGTGCAGTCAACCTTGTTCGTCGTGACCGCCCGTTAACTCGCGACGAACTGGCCCATTATGTGCCCAGTGTCTTCAGCGAAGAAAAGCATGAATCCCGTAGTGATCGCTATACCTACATCCCGACAATTACCCTTCTCGATAACTTGCAACGCGAAGGCTTCCAGCCATTCTTCGCGTGTCAAACCAGAGTCCGCGACCAGAGCAAACGAGAGCATACGAAGCACATGCTGCGCCTGCGTCGTGAAGGCCAGATTACTGGCAAACAGGTTCCCGAAATTATTCTGCTGAACAGCCACGACGGCTCCAGCTCATATCAGATGCTACCGGGGTTATTCAGAGCAGTTTGCCAAAATGGGCTGATTTGCGGTGAGAGTTTTGGCGAAGTACGCGTGCCGCATAAAGGCAACGTAGTAGAGAAAGTCATCGAAGGGGCCTACGAAGTACTGGGAATATTTGACCGCGTAGAAGAGAAACGCGATTCCATGCAGTCGCTTTTGTTGCCGCCGCCCGCTCAGCAGGCTATGGCGAAAGCGGCGCTGACATATCGCTTCGGTGAGGAGCACCAACCGGTGACAGAGACGCAGATACTTTCCCCACGCCGCTGGCAGGATGAGAGTAACGACCTGTGGACCACTTATCAGCGCATTCAGGAAAACCTAATTAAAGGCGGGCTATCGGGGAGAACAACCAAAGGAAAGCGCGCCCATACCCGAGCAGTGAAAGGTATTGACGGTGATGTGAAGCTCAACCGGGCCCTCTGGGTGATGGCTGAGAATATGCTGCAGCTTGCTTCATGATCTCTTCCACTATTTTCCCTTAACGCCTTTCCGAAGATTCGGAAGGGCTTTTCTTTCTAAGGAGCAACCATGTCTACGATCAATTTATCCCCGGTATTTCCTGCAAACGAGCAGCGAGTCATCCAGCGAGCATTACGTCTGCTGGAGAAATACCAGTGTCAACCGAGTGAGTCATTTACCTCTACCAGCCTTACAAAAACCTGGCTGCAACTGCAGATGGCTCACCTGGAGCGGGAAGTCTTCATCGTAATGTATCTCGACAATCAGCATTGCCTGCTGGAGCGAGAAACACTGTTTACCGGCACGCTCAGCCATACCGAAGTGCATCCCCGCGAAGTGGTTAAATCAGCCCTGAAACATAACGCTGCTGCGGTCATTTTGGCGCATAACCACCCGTCCGGCACGACAGAAATCAGCCAGCAGGATAAACATGTCACGCAGCGAATTGCTAAAGCCTTGGCTCTGGTGGAAGTGCGTGTGCTGGATCATCTTGTGGTCGGGAACGAAGTGGTGTCTTTTGCTGAATGTGGCTTGTTATGAGGTGCAGAATGAAAATCATCAGTAAGAGCCAGGCGATGCATATTTATCGTCAGCATCCCGAATCCAGGCTATCTGCCTTCTGTACAGGTCACTACCAGTGGCATGGCAGTGTATGCCATTACTATGGACATGAAGTTCAGCATATCAGCGGCGTACTCGCTGTTTTTGTTGAACGTCGTCAGGACCGGGCAGGCCCGTACGCTATTCTTCGCTGCGTGACGGTGAACTAATCATCCCACTCAATCATTAAGGAGTATATTAATGCAGTCGACCACCATATCCGGCACATCGGCGGAGAACACATCCTGCCTTCAGTGGGGATTAAAACGTAATATCACGCCGTGCTTCGGCGCTCGTCTGGTACAGGAAGGCAACCGCATATACTTTTTGGCTGACCGGGCAGGATTTAATGGCTCATTCAGTGACGCAGAAGCATTGAGTCTGGACCAAGCGTTTCCACTAATGGTGAAACAGCTTGAGCGGATGCTGACAACTGGCGAGCTTGATCCTCACAACCAGCACTGCGTCACACTGCATCACAATGGACTTACTTGTGAAGCTGACACTCTCGGCTCTTATGGCTACGTTTATATCGCCATTTATCCCCATCAGCTATAACCAGTTAACACCTTCCTCTACTTTTATCAGGGAATCAACTCATGCATATTTCGACTGTACCGAAAACAGTGACGGTTTCGTCACGCCTGTCTCCTGTCCAAGTTTGGCAAAAACTATTAACGTATATTTTAGAGCATCATTACGGCCTCACGATCAACGACACACCGTTCAGTAACGATACGACGATTCAGGAACATATAGAGGCGGGAGTGAATCTTACTGATGCTGTTAATTTCCTTGTGGAACGATTCGAGCTTGTGCGCATTGACCAGAAGAGTTTCTCCTGGCAGGATCAAGAACCCTGGATAACATCTTTGGATGTTCATCGGGCACAGTCCAACCTTGGCTTGAAACGCCCATAAATCAGCCAACTGATCCTTAAGGAAAAACATGTGGGGGCATAATCGGGGGCACATCAGTAAAGCGCATAGGAAAATAATCAATAAATTCAACATGATTAACCACCAAATGCGACTCCTGTGATCGCCAAAATTCCTTTCCTATATAACACCTTTTTAATCCCAGAATGACCTGTTAAAAATCCCCATCACTGATGTAAAACTGACTAGTGAAGTGTGGAAAAGTACTTGGCTCAGGCAACTATCAAGCAAATGTAACTATCTGGTGCATAACGGTATAAAGCGCCAGGGAGTGATATCGGTTGTTTCAGATAATGGGGCATTTTAGGTAGAATTTATTAGCGCATCTAAAGAACCAGAAAATGAGAAAATTATAATTTGTATTGGTTCAGATTTGAAGTAATACAGTTTTGACAGGTAACTAAACCTAATCTGACCGTCCGCTCTGTGCCAAGAGCGGATTTTAAGCGATGCTGAGTCGTTTTTAAGTCATTTACAGGTTTTTCCAGTCAGGCAGATTATTGGTCTTTTTACGCCACCAGTGAAACGCTGCCATCATTACGCCAAACAGAAACCCACCGGAGAGACTCCTGAATATCGCCCAAGAGAGTTGAACGCCCATACCTTGCCATGTGAAAAACCACATAACTAGTCCCCATACAAGACCAAATCCTAATCCCATCATAAATGTTACCTGCCAGAATGAAGCGAAAGGTAATGGCGGGATTTTTAGTCCTAACTTCCATAATCCACGCAACAGAGGCGGAGCATAGTTGTTGCGCCACATGTTTTTACTTTCCATAATGGCAAATGCACGTTTCTTTTTTCGCTCAAAACTCATCTTTTTCTCCCTGCATGACACTTAGTCTGTTTGTGGGACCTCTGTTATGATTGCTTGCATTCATATCTGAACTGAATCGTGCAGAATTCACTTGGTATCATAACTCAAAAGATACTGCTTATGTCCGCTACTCGCTCTTGCCAGACGATCATAATTAAACCTCCTCCATCATAGGAAATTGGTCATGAGTAGCTCACCACTGAACAAAAACCGTATCATCGGCCAAAAAAGACCTTTTGATATCCCATATCTTGAGGATCCGAATCAGACTCGTGCTGGAAGTATAGTGGCTTACTGAATTAAACAATGAAATCAATTAAGGAGAGTTACCTCACTCTTTAAAGCACTTATACCCCTTATAATTTGCATGCTAGAGCAACCTCTAGTTGAAAAATCAATACAAATGGGAGTATTACGATATGGCTAGATGCACCGCACCAGTACGCGGACATAGCTCAGCGGCCGCCGCCGCCGCATGTCCTGCTTGTCGTTATCGTAGCAGAAGCTATGGCTCTTACGACTCCTCCTACTCTTCGTCGGGCAGTAGCGGAGGGAACAATGGAGGCGGTGGTAGTTCCAGCGGCAGTTCAAGACCTCGCTGGTCGAAATCAGGTTCATCCGTGTCGTACACGTCTGCTCAAGTGCAGTCACTCACACCAATTCGACAAACTGTTGAGACACGTGCAGTGGAGCAACCAGACCTTCGTGACGTCTTTCTTTGCCACGCGTGGGACGACCGGCAGGGTATAGCGAAAGAGCTATACGATTTACTCGTGGCGGCTGGTGTCAAAGTCTGGTTTAGCGAAAAGGACCTTGGCCTCGGAGTTCCTATGATGCGCGCCATCGACAAGGGCTTAGCAAATTCGCGAATCGGGCTGGTACTGGTGACCCCTGCGCTGCTGGACCGTCTCCCCAAAGAGGGTGTAGCTGACAAAGAGCTCTCGGCACTCTTGGCGGGTAACCAGCTCGTTCCAATCGTGCATAACACGACGTATATAGCTCTCCGCAATGTCAGCCCCTTGCTCGCCTCACGAACTGGTTTGGACACTGGAGAGGATTCAATGGCAGTTGTCGCGACAAAAATCGCCGAGCTGGTTGCCCTTTAGCTCGGTGGCCCACTCAGATTCTCGATTAAGATGTGGTTGTTGGCAAATATGCGATCTAACCATTGGTCAGCTGGCCTGCCTCCGGCAAGCCAGTTACTTACAACGGGAATGTCCGACTCGCTCATAGCCGACGCGATTCGCCCCTGTGGACTTGTCAGTGCCAGTTGCGGACAATGTAAGATTCTCACACCACTTTGCTTCTTTTATTCAAAGAATTGCTTGATAAAATCTGGATTGTGGAAATAGTCAGTTCAAAAAAGAGACAAAGATATGGCGATGATTGATTTACATAGAAGAAATGTTGATCGTAAAAGAGGTGAAATCGCTCGATTGATTGACCAAAAGGCTAAAGAATATGCAAAAATAACAAGCTTAAATAATAAAATTCAGTCGACAACAAAGCAAATGAACTCATCGAAGTCATTAGCAACGATTAGCAATAGGCAGAAGGAAATATACAAACACCAAGCAGAGATATCTAAAGTTGAAAAGAAAATTTCAGAATTTGAAACCAAAATATCCAAAAAGAATAAAGAATTACAAGCTGAGCAAAGAAAAATGGATAATGAGGAAGTTAAAGAATACAAAAAATTCCAACAATTTCAAGATAAACTCCAGCGCGAACAAACTAGGGCATTAAGCACTGTCAATAAGACATTGTCGGAGCACACTAATATGATAAAGAATTTAAGTGAGTTACCTAAAGAAATTACGGTATTGTTTCTTGCTTCAAATCCACAAGATCAAGGACAGTTAAGGTTAGATGAAGAAGTTCGTTCTATAAAAGAAATGATTACAAAATCACGTCACCGTGATGCAGTAAAATTGGAATCATGTTGGGCGGTTAGACCAGGCGACATTCTACAACATATGAATGAATATATGCCAACAATTGTACACTTTAGTGGCCACGGAAGTTCCAATGATGAATTGGTACTTATGGATAACAACTCCAACACTAAATTAGTGTCGATGGAATCTATCGTTCAGGCAATGAGTGTTGCGAATGACAACTTAAGACTAGTATTTTTCAATACATGTCACTCAAAAAATCAAGCTAATAAAGTAGTTGAACACATTGAATGTGCAATTGGAATGAGCGACTCGATTACAGATGATGCTGCGAGAACCTTTTCTGCGCAATTTTATTCATCTTTAACTTTTGGTCTTTCTGTTGAAAGATCGTTTAATCAAGCGAAAGCAGCTTTAATGCTAGAGGGTATTTCAGAACAGAATACACCAACACTTTTTATGAAATGTGGTTGCGATGCAACTAATACATACATTATTGCACAGTCAGATTAATCAATGTATTTAATAAATACTTAATTGCTCAACATATCTCATTTGTCGGCGTGTTGAGCAAATTTGATCTCAATAAGAAAATGGTAACGTCTGCTCCTCGCTCAAAGCAGACTGACAGATTTAGTTGTGTTTTATCAACAATAGTCTGTCCGCTCGAGTCTGAACTAATACATATAATTAACCGATTTCATTCAGCACTATAGCCTAATCTCTCTAACTCTTTCCTTCCCAGGCTTTTGAGCCAGTTCCCCAGACTCATCCCTTCCGCCTTTGCCGCAGCTTCAAACTGAGCTTTTAGTTCCGGTGTTATGCGAATTTGAAAAGTCGGCGCTTTTCCGGATTTGGACTGGTTTGGATCACGTTTAGCGGTTGACATGCACGTACCTACAAGCGGAAGATAACTCTATTCAGGTACGTACCTTAACATAACGTGGCCTGATTTATAAACGCCCTCATCCAGTATTCGCAGTACCGGACGAGAGCTAACCTTCACCAACTATCAAGGAGTTGATTATGGCTGACCCGCATTCTACCTCAGACCTCCCCGCAACCAAACCCGAGCGCACTTTTATTGTGGGCTATCGTCCAAAATGTCTTGATACCAGCACGCCGAGCATCACGTTGTCCGGCAAATGGCTGCGCGAGGCAGGCTTTGAGACCGGCAACCACTATACGCTGAAGGTGATGCCCGGCTGCCTCGTGCTGGTCGGTTTGACGGACAGAGAAGAAACGCTCACTAAGGAACTGGCGGAGACTAAGCATACGCTTGAGGAGATGAAAGGGATGCTGCAAGGCGCTTAAGTTTTACTCAGGCCGGAGGCACTCTTGCCAGACCGGCCTTACCGGAACGGATGAGACGGTTATCATCAGCCGCCCTTCCTGCATCGGAAAAGTGGAAAGCCGAACACGTCAACATGGCAGTGATAAATTACTGCATCGTCACCCAGTCAGATGCCTGAGCTTAACCCTCAATCTCTGGCATAATAAGTGAACTACAGCGTCGTGAGTAAGATGAAATGGAGGCGGCATGACAGAAAAACACTTATCCCAGTCCCCGGCAGGTGAATTTATTCTGTTTGCCAGTGATGACGGCGAAGTGCGCGTTGAATGTCGCTTTGAGCAAGAGACGCTGTGGCTATCTCAGGCAACCATTGCCAGCCTGTATCAGATCACCCCCCAGGCGGTTACGCAACACATTAAAGCGATCTACGAAGAAGGCGAACTTGAACAAAACGCAACCTGTAAGTCTTACTTACAGGTTCAAATGGAAGGCCATCGTCAGGTAAGCCGCAACAGGCTTCATTACAGCCTGCCCGTTATACTCGCCGTTGGCTATCGCGTCCGCTCCCAGCGAGGCACTCAGTTCCGTCAGTGGGCAACCCAGACCCTCCAGGAATATCTGATCAAAGGTTTTGTGATGGACGATGAGCGGCTGAAAAATCCGCCTGTGGGTTCATCGGCCGTGCCTGACTATTTCGACGAGATGCTGGAGCGCATCCGCGATATTCGTGCCAGTGAGCGCCGGGTTTATCTGAGAGTAAGAGAAATCTTTGCCTTAGCCGCCGACTATCAGCCATCGCTAAAAGAAACCACACAGTTTTTTCAAACCATCCAGAACAAGCTGCATTTCGCCTGTACCGGTCATACCGCTGCGGAACTCATCCACAAACGTGCTGATGCCAGCAAACCACATATGGGCTTAACCAGCTATAAAGGTGAAGAGGTACGGAAGTGTGACGTGACGGTGGCAAAAAACTACCTTAATCAGGATGAAGTTAGCGAGCTTAACCGCGTGGTTAACATGTGGCTGGATTTTGCCGAAGATCAGGCTCGTCGCCGTCAGCAGGTCTTTCTGCGTGACTGGCAGGTTAAGTTGGATCAGTTCCTGCAATTTAACGACCGCGAGGTTCTGCAAGGCGCGGGGACGGTCAGTAAGAAAATGGCAGATGAAAAAGCGCAGGCGCAATATGTTAATTTTGCCGAACAACGGCGGCGCTTAAAAGAAGCTGAAGGTGAGAAAGATATTGCTGCTTTGCTACAGTGGGACAAAGAAAAGAAAAGCTAACGCTGGCTACTTGATAGAGATAAACGCAAGCTATCCCTTCGGCTCAATCTTCTTCTTACGTAATGCCTCCCTCGCCAACTCCTTCAACCAACTGGCGAGGCTCACCCCCTCCTCAGCCGCCACAGCATCAAGCTGTTCTTTCAATGCCGGATCAATGCGCATCTTAAACTGTGGTGATTGCCCCCCACCTTTTGGTTTTTTTTCACGCGATATGATTGACATGGGGCCACCTATCCACTTATTCTGACTATATAGGAGGCCACCTAAAAACCTCCTCTATTAACAACGCTCCGATGTGCAGCAACACAACCGGAGCGTCTAACCTCACCAACTATCAAGGAGTTGATTATGGCTGACCCGCATTCTACCTCAGACCTTCCCGCAACCAAACCCGAGCGCACGTTTATTGTGGGCTATCGTCCAAAATGTCTTGATACCAGCACACCCAGCATTACGCTTTCCGGCAAATGGCTGCGCGAGGCGGGCTTTGAGACCGGCAACCACTACACGCTTAAGGTGATGTCCGGTTGTCTCGTGCTGGTAGCTTTGTCGGATAAAGAAGAAAGCCTGACGAAAGAGCTGGGGCAGACCAAACAAACGCTGAACGATCTGAGAAAAATGCTTCTGCCCGCTGAAACTAGCCCGGTTGGCTAAAACCGCCTTTAAGGCCACCAGCGTAAAACGCAGTTGTTCGGTTTTACCGAACAACTGCTGATACTCCCCGGCGACACCGCCAGTTAAACACTCCCTACAGCCTCTCAATAAACCCCTTCAGCTCGCGGTTAAAACGTTCGCTTTCTTCCATAAACGGCGCATGGCCGGAGTCATCAAAAATCACTGACTGAATACGCGGATTCACGTCCTTCGCCCGCGCCAGCGAGGTCTGCGGATTGACCAGCGCGTCATGCCTGCCGTAAATAAACAGTAAAGGCACGCGGGCAGGCCTGAGTGATTTTTCAAGAGAAACGCTTATCGACGGCACGGCGCGCTGCATCGGCCATGCGGCAAGAGCGGCATTTGCCAGCAGCCGCCCGAATGTCTCATTGTCCGGCTGTTGATAGAAACAGAGCCGCAGGAAGGCGCGCTCACCATCAAGGTGGGTTTTTAAATCACTGGCGGTCATGTCACGGTAAACCTCCGGATGCGCTGTTATTTGCTCAGGAACAAGTTCCACCACGCCGTCGACGTAGATCGCGCCGCTGATGCGGGCATCGCCATAAGCGTCCAGATAACGCGTGATCACCACGCCTCCCAGTGACCAGCCAACCAATAGCGGCTTATCAGCATGACTGCCCTCAATAACCGCCGCCAGATCATCGCCCCAGCGCCTGCCGTCGCGATAAGCGCTTTCCTGCTGCGGCTTACCGGAGAGTCCGTGACCACGCAGATCAAAAGTAATCAGCCGGTAGCGTTGCAGTTGTACGTCTTCGGTCTGTTTTTCCCAGTTCAGGTGACTGCCCAGCAGACCATGAATAAAAATCACCGGCCTGCCGTTCGGGTTGCCGCTCTCCTGGACGGCCAGCGTGACGCCGTCAGGCGCGGTAACCGTATAGTTTTTTACCTGCGCAAACAGCGCCGCAGAAAACAGCAGCAGGAACAGCGGAACGACCGTGCGACGAAAAATGAATAACCACATAAAAAGCTCCTCTGGTAAGTGATCCCGCGCTATGCTGAACCCTGACATTAATGTCAGAGTCAAGCGGCATTCACAGAGGTGGGTTATGCAGTTAACCATTGGCGAGCTGGCAACAAAGACGGGCGTCAGCGTGCGTTCGATTCGGCATTACGATAGCCACGGTCTGCTGACATCGACCCGCGCCTGTAACGGCTACCGCTATTTTCCGCACGAGGCCATTGCGCAGGTGCGGCAGATCCAGCGGCTGATCGGCACCGGGTTCAGCATCGCGGAAATCCGCAGTTTTCCTGACTGTATGCGGTTAATTGAAGGCGCGGCGTTTTGCCCGGAAACCCAGGCTATTCAGCATAAACGGCTGGCGGAGATCGAACGGCAGATTAGTGACCTGGAATGTCGGCGGGCGCGATTAATGGAAACGTTGCGACAGGGTAAAAACGGCTAACCGGCGATGTCCTCTCCGGTTGAATTTTCAGGTTCTGGCGTTTAGATGGACTGCCCCCTTTCCCGCCGAAACCGCGCAGGCGTACACCCCGCCCATTTCTGAAACGCCTTGCTGAATGATGCCTCAGAACGGTAGCCCGCCAGTTCTGCGATGCTGGCGAGGCGGCTGCCGGAGATCAGCAGACGGCGGGCCGCCTGGCGCATCCGCCAGTCCGTGACGTAGGTCAGCGGCGGCATTCCCATTACGGTGCGAAAATGCTCAGCAAAGCGCGAGCGCGATTGCCCTGCGGTGGCGGCCATGGCGTCAAGGGACCAGTGGGCTTCCGGACGCTGATGCACTTCCTGAAGGACGCTGGCGATATAGCGGTCGGCCAGCCCCCGCAGCAGTCCTGGCGCGCCGGATCGGGCATCGGTCGCCAGCCAGGCGCGCAACGCATAGATGAACAGAATATCGGTCAGATGGGCAGATACCGTTCCCCTGCCCGTGTGGTCGCTGCTGATTTCACGGTCAAGCAGGGAGATAACTTGCGCAAGGGCGTGTTGTTCAGGGCCGGCATTATCCTGGCGCAACAGCAGCACCTTCGGCAGGCCGGATAACAGCGGCGTATAGCTGCGATCGCCGAAGTGAAAGACGCCGGAAATAATGACCGTTCCGGCGGCATCGCTCTCCTGACCATAATGAAAGGCGCGCGTCTCAAAATGATGACCGGGCTGCCACGGCGGCACGCCAATAGTGTTCAGGACGTCGCTGAACGGCACGCGGCGAGCGTGTTCGTGATGCAGCAGTTCGTGGGCATCGCCGCCGGGCAGAATGACGATATCGCCCTGCGCCATGCGATACGTTTCCCCGACCGTCCCGCCGGAAATGACGGCCTGACCGGAAATCACGATATGAAAAGGCACGCCCGCCAGCGGATCTTTGCTGAAGCCCCATCCGGCGGCAAGCGCCATGCGGCAAAAGACCGAGCTTCTCAGGTGCAGGTTGCCGAGTACATCTTCGATAACGTCCATCGCGCTGGGACTATTGGTGTGATTTTAGGGATGGTTGAATATAGATCATCCCGGCTGTCTTCACCATACTTCTTCCACGGCCCGCTCCGGGCGCAACGGAACTCCTGATGAGGTTAGCCATGAATCTGAAGAACAATACGATTTTAATCACCGGCGGCGGCTCCGGCATCGGGCGCGGTCTGGCGGAAAGGCTTCACGCCGCAGGGAATAAGGTGATTATTGCCGGGCGCAGGAAAGCGGCGCTGGATGAGGTGGTAGCACTGAATCCCGGCATGGCCGCAGTGACGCTGGACCAAGGCGATCCGCAGGCGATCGTGGAATGTGCCCGACAGACGATCCGCGACTATCCGGCGCTGAATATCATCATCAATAATGCCGGCGTTCAGCGCGTTGAAAATCTGCATCTTGGTCAGGTGGATCGGGCGGAGGAGCAGGTTACCAGCAATTTTCTTGGCCCCGTCAGACTTATCGCGGCGTTTATGCCGCACCTGCTGGCGCAGCCTTCTGCGGCTATTATCAATGTTACCTCAGCATTAGGGTTTGTGCCGCAGGCGATGATCCCGACCTATTCAGCGACCAAAGCGGCGCTGCATGCTTATACCCTTTCGCTGCGCTATCAGTTGCAGGATACGCCTGTCAGGGTGCTGGAGATTATTCCGCCGTGGGTCCAAACCGCGCTTCAGGGGGAGCGGGGTTTTGATGAACGGGCGATGCCGCTGGAGGACTATCTCGATCAAACGATGGCCCTGCTGGCGCAGCCGCCGGAGAGTGGGGAAATCGTGGTGGATGCGGCTAAAAGGCTGCGTTTTGCGGAACAGGCGCAGAAGTTTACGGCTGTGTTTACCGCGCTGAATGACGGGCGAGCGGAGGAATTTGGTAACCCGCCGCGTCGGCCGGATTAAGGCGATTCGCAGGGCGGGAGCTATCGCCCCCGCCTTTCACCTCGTCAGAAGTTATACGTCAGCCCTACCGTATAACGCCGACCATCGAGCACCGTATCATATGTGTCATAGTCAATCTGCTTATCCAGCGCGTTATACACCCCGGCGGAGACCAGCAGGTTTTTGTTGGCGTTGTAACGCAGACCAAGGTCGATTTGCGTATAGGACGGCGTGCCCTGCGCCATTGACGTCCGGCTCAGGTACTCCGAGGTTTTGCCGCGCAGGTTCAGACGGCTCCAGAAGCCGACATCCTGCGTGGCCTGCCAGTCCAGCGTAGTGTTGAACATGTGTTTCGGCATTTTGTTCAGCGGCTGGCCGGAGAACTGGCCGCTTTTCTGCTCGGACTCGGTATAGGTATAGTTCGCCGTCAGGTTAAGGTCGCGCACGATTTCCCAGCCGAAGCTGGATTCCACACCGCGCATATTTGCCTTATCGACGTTGACGCGATCGCTGACGAAGTCGTAGCTATGGTTACCAATGGTACAGGCCGGATCGGCACTGCTGTTACAGCGGCGAACTTCGGTGATCTTGTCTTTAAAATCGGTGTTGAACAGGGTGATGCCCGCGTTGAGATTGTCGTTGTTATCCCACAGCAGCGCGATCTCTTCGCTCAGGCTTTTTTCCGGTTTGAGGTCCGGGTTGCCGACGATGATGCCGTCGAGCCGTCCGCCGCCGGTCACCTGGCCCCAGCTGGCTGAAGACTGGCGCAGATCCGGCGCGCGATAGCCCGCAGAGACGCCGCCTTTCAGGGTCCACTGTTCGGCAAGATGCCAGACGCCGTAGCCGCGCGGGGTCCAGTTGGTGCCGTAGTTTTCGTCCTTGTCCATGCGCAGGCCGCCGGTCAGGGTAAAGCTGTCGGTCATCGCCCACTCATCTTCAGTAAATAGCGCCCAGCTCCAGCGGGTCAGTTTATTCAGACCGTCCGCCGCTTCCAGCTGGTTGCCGTTATCGTTCAGTTTTTCATAGCGATACTGGCCGCCCACCGTCAGGGTGTGGTCGCCGAGGAAAATCTGGTTCTGGTTGTTAAACGTGGTGTTATACGACTTCATTTCGCGGCCGGGGTTGGTCGATTTTTCCTGCTGGAGATAGCTGGTGGTGTTGAAGTCGTCGTAATAGCCGTTGTGGGTTAACGCATAGGTTGTGTGCTCATAGCGGCTATTGCTCGGGCTGTTAGGCGTGCAGGTGTTGCCGCGGCAGGTTTCCGCAGCCTGCGACTTGCCCGGCGTGCTATTACGGTCCTGCAATTCGCGCGCGACGTCGAGGTCAAAGTCGTTTTTCTCATCCGGCGTGAAGTTCAGCGTTACGCCGCCGTTACGTAATTTTTGCTCGTTGTAGCCGTTAACGATCTGGTCTTCGGCGCGGCGCGACAGCAGGCCGGTAATTTTTGCCCCCAGCAGGCCGTCGATAATCGGGCCGGAAGCATAGGCGTCGGTCTGGAAGAGATCGCCTGAATTATTATCTTCCTGGAACGTTGCATCACCGTGCAGAGATCCGGTCCAGCCAAGGTTATTAGAAACCTTTTTGGTAATCACGTTAATCACGCCGCCCATCGCATCAGAACCATATAACGATGACATCGGCCCGCGAATAACCTCGATACGTTCGATGGATTCCAGCGGCGGAAGCCAGCCTTGTTCGATGCCGGAATTATCGCTGTTCGGGCGCGTACCGCGGGTGCTAATACGTTTACCGTTGACAAGGAATAAGGTGTACTGGGAAGACATACCGCGAATGCTAATATCGCTGCTGCTGGCACCACCGGTTACCACGACGCCGGGTACGTCTTTTAGCGCGTCGGTAACATCGCGATACGCTTTATCTTCTATTTGCGCTTTAGAGATCACCGAAATAGACGCGGGCGCATTCTGGATTTTTTGTTCAAAGCCGGTGGCACTGACCACCATCGTATCCTGATCGGCAGAATAGACGCTGGCTGAGAATGTGGCGAGTGAGACCGCTGCGGCAAGTAAATTAACGCGAGATATTGTCATTTTCATTCCTTAGAATAAAAAGCACTGGCAAAAGAGCGTGCTGTAAAAAAAGTACAAAATTTTTATAAAAAGCATTTATGTAGAGCGAAACGGCGCGATTTTAGGCAACAAAGATGAGAATGTAAACATTAATGAGAATTGTTAGCGTTTGTAACGTGATCCCCATCACGCTTTTCCCGGGTGCGCAAATAACCATTTGTTTTAGAGGTGTTATTATTTAGCAACGGTTCATGGCGTAGCATTATTTAAGGAGAAATAATCTTTTACAGGCGTTTTATTAGGGTGGTGCGCCCTGTCTTTTTTATTTCTTTAAAAGCAGTCATCCTTCAAATCCCGTACTTTCTCAAATTTAAAGTAAACTGATAATAATCCACTCGTTATTTGCCCCTGTGAGGCCGGTTTGCGCATCGCAACGATTACTAATTTTGCCTACATCGCCACCGTCGTGTTGACGCTTGCCTCCGGCGTGGCATTGTTTATGGCTTCCGGAGCAGATAAGGCGGAGCGAGCCGCAGTAAAGCAAAGTCAGGATTTTGATACGGTAACGGAACAACTGGAGAAAGATGCCTTTGCACAGACCGATCTTGCCCGCTTATCGGTCATCAATAAAGCGCCGGAAAATATTCAGGCCTGGAAGGCCGGAATGGCACAGGAGTCGCGGCTGGAGCAGCATATCGCGAGCCTGAAGGATATTGGCGCTTCCGCTGAAGAACTTATATTACTGCGCGACGGCATTAGCCTGCTAAAAACGCTGGAAGAAGAACAACAGGCGGCGATCGCCGCGCTTGAACAGGGACAAAATACGCACGCTATTGAACGGTTATTTGACGAGAATTATGAACAACAGTTATCGCAGGTTGAGTATCGGTTCTCCCATTTTGAAAGCCTGATTAATCAGCGAACCGAAGCGACAATTGCCGAAGCAACTCATCTTTCACAGCGTCTGCGCACCCTGTCAGAAATCATGGTTGGCCTGACTGCCCTGCTGTTTCTGTTCGTGCTGGGCTTTATCATCAAGCGCCGGATTTTACGCCCGGTGGTGACCCTGAGCGATGTGGTCAACCGGCTGGCTACCCAGGATTTTGCCGTAGAAGCGCCTCAGTATGCGCAGGTCGATGAGATTGGCGATATGGCGCAGGCGATACGCATTTTTCGCGAAAATGGCATGGTCCGGCAACAACTGGAGCAGGAGCGCGATGCCGACTGGGTAACGCGCAACCTGCTCGCGCGGATGACGCAGCGGCTCCAGGGATGCGAATCTCACCGCAGCATCATCAAGGTTGTCAGCCTCTTCGCGCCGAAAATCGTGCCGGAGATGGGCGGGCGGCTGTATATTCTCGATCCGCAAAACAATACCATGAAATGCATGGCCAGCTGGCTGTCTCCGGCGGGGGAAGATACGCCCTTTCAGCCGGAGTGTTGTTGGGCGCTCAAGCGCGGACAGTTGCATAGTCCCTCCAGAGACGCCGTGGATATGCCCTGCGAACACTATCCCGCTCAGGTCGCGACAAAAGCGATTTGCGTGCCGCTGATCGCGCAGAATAAAACCATCGGCCTGCTGACCTTTGATAATCATATCAATGAGAAAGAGCCGCCGTATATTTATCTCGAACTGATGGCCGAAACGCTCTCGCTGGCACTGGTGAACCAGAAACTGCGCGATACGCTGACCGAAAAAGCGATGTACGATCCGCTGACCGGCCTGCGTAATCGTCATAATCTGGAAGAGTTGCTGCGCGGTCTGATCGAACGCGCCGAAACCAAAAAGAGCTGCGTTAGCTGTCTGATGATCGATATTGATTACTTTAAAAAACTCAACGATACCTGGGGCCACGGCGCGGGCGATAAAGTGCTGCGGGAAACCGGGCGCATCATCAGTGAGCTGCTGGATGACGCCAGCGTGGCGTTTCGTTACGGGGGAGAAGAGTTTTTAATTCTGCTGCCGGATATCGACGAGGCGCAGGCCAAAAGCATCGCCGGGCAGATCCTGCATAACGTTGGCCAGCACCGGATGTTATATGAACTTCACGATGTCGGGCCGATCTCGGTGTCCATCGGGCTGGCGACATGGCCGACGCATGCCCGCGAAAGTAATCTGGTCAGGGCGGCGGATCTCGCCCTGTACCTGGCAAAAGAGCGCGGCAGAAATCAGATTGTCGTCGCCAAAAAAGCGTCTTAAAGCTTAAAGGTCGGCCAGTGAATGTCGTTAACGCCATTCAACAGCGGGCGGGCGAACAGGAATCCCTGGAAGCGCCGGATGCCCGCAGATTCCAGCCAGCACCACTCTTCCACTTGCTCGATACCTTCGGCAACAATAGTAATTTCCAGCTCAGCGCAGCACTTCACGATCGACTTCACGATGGCTTGTTTGGGGCCGCTGAGGTGAATGTTGCTGACGATTTCACGGTCGATTTTGATTTTGTCGGGCTGGAATTTGGTCAGCAGCGACAGTCCCGCGTAGCCGGAGCCGAAATCATCGATCGCCAGACCAATGCCAGCGGCACGCAGTTTTTTTATCGCGCTGGTAAATTCACGGAACCCTGAAATCACCTCGTTTTCGGTGACTTCAACTATCACCTGCTCCGGGCTAAGTCCGCACGCCGCGATTTTCTCCAGCAAAAACTCGACCGCGCCTGGTACATATACCAGCGACATCGGCAGTAAATTAATGGCGATCTTGTGGTTACCAATACCGATCTTCTCTGCCAGCGCAAACGCGTAAGCTTTGGTTTGCAGATCGACTTCATAGATTTGATCGTCGGGGATCGCTGAGAAAAAGTGTTCCGGACTGCCGCCAGTATTGCTGCGCACCAGCGCTTCCAGCGAACTAATTGTACGCCCCAGCGGCTCGACAATCGGCTGAAGCGCGAACTGGCACATTTGCCCTGGCCACAGCTGGGTTGACGGCGGCTGGAACGGCGCTTTTTTCGGTTCCATCACCCAGTGGTTCGGGTCAAAACGCGCCTCGGCTTGCGCTCTGTGCCCGGTGGTGGCAAAAGTTTCGATAAACTTAAATACCCGGTCTTCGGCCGCAAGGTAACTTTCCAGTTTTCCGTGGCGTAACACAGAATCCAAAATAGCCTGGGGCGTCTCAAGACGCAGATCGAACAGCACCATGCCTACGTTGGCGAAGCGCCGCCGGGGAGCGTAGTCGCGCATTAGCTCAACAACGTTCTGATGACGGATATCCTGGCTAATTTTACAAAATAACCTGTCGAGAATGTCTTCCGGCCCTTCCAGTACCTGAAGAAAATGGGTTCCGTCAAACAGCAGCATGCCCGTGACGTCAAGTGCCGCGTTGCTCCGTTTCGCTTTCTCGACCAGCGCATCAAGAGGAAACGTCTCGCAGGATAAATTTAACTGGCTTCGGTAGATAAGCGTCGTAAGCACCGTGAAGCGTCCCTGAGTAATGTTAAAAGGTTATACAACATATTTAACACACAGCCAGAGATGTCACACGGTGAATACGTGATTTCTGAGAATTTAGGCATGGGGGGCGCAGGATCACACGAGAAGCGCAACGCGATCTCAACGGCATTGTGAACGACACCATTGCCCACTAGGGTAAGCAAAAATCGCAGGGGTACCTGAAAGAGATAAAAGCCAGGGCTAACGCTTTTTCACAGGTCGGGTCAGGCAAAGCCGCCGCCCGGCACATTGTCACCGTTATACCAGGCTTTTTACTATTTCCATCAGCGCCTTCACATCTTCAGGGCGTGTATTACCAGACTGCGGATCGATAATGGAACTGTAAACATGCGGCATTACGCGGGAGACGCCTGCTTCCAGGCTGGTTTGCAGAATGACGCCAAAATTTTCCAGATCGATTCCGCCAGTCGGCTCGATCAGCGTCATGCCATTTCTGGCCGCCGCCTGCGCCAGTACGTTCAGTTCCGCCAGCGATTTTTCGCCGCCCATCGGGAAAAACTTCGCCGCGTGCGCTCCCATATCCTGCATCATTCTGACTGCGGCATCGCAGGAGACATGGGCTGGCGTTCCCTGACCGCTGCGGACTCCGGTTGATATGAGCACATCCCCTGGCGTGCCCGTAGGGCTGACCAGGGCGTTAATATGCGTTTGCTCACCGCCCGTTGCCGCCAGCGCACCCGCGGCAAAACCACTACCGGTAAAGGTCTGATTCACGTGTGCCGGGTGGACCTTTGCTGCAATCATCGCCGCTTTGTAATACTGCGCCGGATCGCCTGCTCCCAAACCTACAGAAACCGACGGTATCTCCATCATCCAGCGCTTCACCTCGTCAATTCCTTCTTCAACGCTGGCGAATTGCGCACAGAGTATTCCAATTACCGCATGCCCTTCTGCGGCGTCATAAATTTCCCGGGCGTTGGCAATATCTTTCGCCAGTACGTTAATGGCTACTCGCTGGCGATAAAAATTAATTTGCTGCATGGTCTGCAATCTCCTTCAGTCGGGCAACGATCAGCGCCATTTCCCCTTCACCCACGGTCCGTGGATCGAAGCTGAATATGCCCTGATGCAGATAATAACGACGGGCATAAATAGCAATGTCGCCATCGCGAAGCTGCGCTTCCACTTTCCGGGCATCAAGCCCCAGCTCCTGCGGTTCAACTCGCACACGGATGCGCCAGATCGCTCGTCCGGCTTCATCCTGTTCAATATCGGCGTGGAGACCGTGAATCGCGGAGATGGCCTCCGCCCACGGCTGCAATGCCTGCGCATCAGGCGTTTGTTGTGCCTGCTGATAGCGATCCAGGGCATACACCAGCCCGACCATATTCTCTTTGCCAATTTTCATCGCCCGCGCAATGCCGTGATGCTGCGCTTTGCAGGCGGCAATCCAGGCTCGCTTGCCGGTAATAAACCCGGAGGTCGGCGCATTAAACGCTTTCGCTCCGCTGTAGATCACCATATCCGCGCCGCAGGCCACCCAGCTGTGCAAATCCTCTTCTGCCGCCGCATCCACAATGAGCGGCAGGCCATGAGTGCGAGCGACAGCGACAAAGTCCTCAATGCTCAGCATCCCTTTCTGGACGCAGTGGTGCGATTTAACGAACAGCAGCGCGGCGGTGTTGTCATTCACCGCGCTCTCAAGTTGCCAGCGTGCGGCGAGGTTGCTGGAGCCGACTTCCACTACCCGTCCACCGCCCAGTCGAATCGCACTGATGATGGGCGCGCCGTAGTCCACGTTATGCCCGCGTAACATCACAATCTCATTCGCCAGACCGGTGCTGTCCGGCATTTGCGCGACGCTGGTCTGTTCACCGTGCGTAATGGCGGCGGCAACGGCGATGGCAATGCCCGCCGAGGCGCAGGAGGTGATATAGCTATCCTCTGCGCCAGTATGGTGGGAAACCAGTTCCCCGGCACGATCCACCAGCTGGTCGATTTCCACGAACGCGCCTGCCGCCTGGGCGGTGGCCTGCATCACCTCTGGCGCAACGCTGGAGACGCCGAGTATCGTCATCTTGCCGCAGGCGTTAATCACTCTTTTCAGCCCCAGCTGCTGATAAATGTTTTGCGTCATGGCTTACAACACCCCCAGCAACGAGCAAACGACGCTAATCGCCACAATCGACAGCAGGATAGTGGTGTAGCGCGGTCCCTTTTTCACCAGATAGAAGTAGATGGCAAACACCGCCGCCAGCGGCAGCAGGCCGGGCGCGATAGAATCGAGGATTTGCTGCACCACTACTTCGGACCCTTTCTGGGCGCTGATTTTAAGCGGCGTAGTGATTTTGACGTAGCTTGCCGAGAGCGCGCCCATCATGATCAAGCCCAGCACGTTCGCGCCGTAGATCAGTTCTTTAATTCGTCCTCCCTGAAGCAGTCCGATTATCGAATCGCGACCGAGCGTGTAGCCTTTGTGGATCAGGCCGTAGCTGATGGCCAGGGTGATCGCCGGATAGAGGATCAGCGGTGCAATACCGCCAAACGAGCTGCCACTGGCGGCGAACGGGATGAAAATCGCAATTAACAGCGGCATGACGGCGGCCCAGACGATAGAGTCGCCCATCCCGGCCAGCGGTCCCATCAGGCCGGTTTTAATGCCGGTGATGGAGGCATCGCTGATCGGCTCGCCGCGTGTTTTCTGCTCCTCCATGGCGATGGAAATCCCCTGGATCACCGCGCCGAACGTTTGTTCAGAGTTGAAGAAGTTCAGATGACGTTTCAGCGCGTCCACCTGCTCCTCTTTTTGCGGATAGAGTTTTTTGATGATCGGCGTCATCGAGGCGCAGAAAATCAGGCTCTGCAATCGCTCATAGGAGTTGGACACTTCCGCGCCCAGCCAGTAAATAAACCAGGCTTTGGTGATATCCGCTTTGGTCAGCGCGTGGCTTGTTCGCGCACGCTCGACCAGTTCATGTTCCATTACATCGCTACTCATGAGGTTGCTCCTTCATTTTTCGCCAGACCTTTGATCAGGAAGGCCACGCAGGTGCCAAAGATGGCCATCGCCATGATGTCGACTTTCAGGTACAGCACCGCAAAGAATCCGCCGATAAACCACGGCAACAGGCTTTTTTTACCGATCACCATAATGGTGATGGCGAAGCCGAGCGCGGGGAGAATGCCGCCCATGATTTCAAAGGAGTGAGTCAGCCAGTGCGGCATCAGTTTGAGGAAGCTTTCCACCACATTCTGCCCAAAATAGTTGGCGGCAAAAACGACCGGAAAGCGCAGAATCAGCCCCAGCAGCGCCGGGTAGACAAAGGCGCAGCGCATGATCCCGGCGATATTGGCCGTTTCCGCGTGTTTGTCCGCCATATGTACCCATGCTGCATTCAGCGTGCGCCGGAGCTGATCGAGGAACACGCCAATCACGCCGAAGGGGATCGCCAGTGCGATCGCCAGGTTTGGGTCCATCCCGGCTTTCACCGCAATAGGAATCGAAATGCAGGCGGCCAGCGCCGGATCCGACGGCACGTTGCCGCCCGGCGTAGACGTCACCCCGAGATAAACCAACTGCATTCCCGCGCCGATAATCATTGCCGTTTCCATATTGCCAAGCAGCAGGCCAACGAATACGGCAATCACGACCGGCTGCAATAGCATGGCGGAGAAGGTGTAGCCGAGGCGTAAACGGGCGAACCAGTAATACAGACCCATCAGGCTCGCAAAAATTAAGGTATCCATAGTGTTATCCCATTATCAGAGGGTTAGAATTTTTTCAGGATATCGTCCAGCGACTGTGGCTTATCTTCCGGGATCGTCTGGAAAATTACCTGAATCCCGCGGCTTTTCAGGTCCTTAAGAATGCCGACATCGGTTTCATCAAGCGTAATGTTCTGAAAGACCGCTTTGCGATTCGGTCCGCCGCCTAAGCCACCCACCTGAATGGCGCTAACGTTGAAGCCTTGCACGACGGCCTGCTGAATTGCGGCAAGCGAGGGAAACAGCACCAGTACTTTGCCATCACCCAACTGGTTCTCCTGCCAGGCCGTCGCGAAGCTGCTATTGCCATAGCAATCCACTTTGATGTTTGGCGGCGCAGCCATCAGGTAGATGTTTTTCATAAAGGGATCGGCGTCCAGCTCATCGCTGACAACGACAATCCGGTTCGCCTGGGACTGTCCCACCCATTTGGTGACGACCTGACCATGAATGAGTCGACTGTCAATGCGACATAACACGATGTTTGCCATAGCTTTTTCCTTCTTATTGTGGTTGTTGTAGCTGTCGAACGTGGGCGACGACATCAAGGCAGCTGTTGCGCCCGGCATCGACAAGCTCGGGTACACAAGCCGTCAACTGACTGCGTTCACGCTGGTCCAGCGCCTCCAGCAACAACGTCGCGTTCAGACCGGCAATCACTGCTATCGGGTAATCGGCGCTTAAACGCGCGGCGACATTGGAGGTGGTGCCGCCGACAAAATCAGTCAGGATCAGCGATCCCTCCGGCATGGTTTTCACCACCGCTTCGACGCGCTGATAAAACTCGCCCAGTGTGTCGACGGGCATCAACGCAATCTCCGATACGCCTTTAATTTCACCTGCTACCATGCGCAGGCTGTTGCAAAGCTGTTGCCCCCAGCCGCCGTGCGTCAGTAGCAGAATTTCGGGCAACGTTTGGGTTAGTACAGTGGATGTCAAAATGGCCTCCTGGCGCGCTCTGTTTTCCTGTCAGACAGAGCAAAGGGTGTGCCAGGATTTGTGTCACGCGGGAGAAGAAAGCGACGTGGCGGGACGTAAGGCCCCGTCAGTAAAGGGATCAGCTGTACAGCAATTCGTAGATATAAATGTATTCAGCGTCGGATAAACGGATGGCATAGGCCTCTTCCACGGGCAGGAAGGCGGCTTTGATGACACTAAAAGCATGCGCATCCAAATCGGGTTTGTTTTCCAACGCCATCTGTAACGGTTTACGGTTAATCACAATACGCTCCACCATACAACAGCAGTGGATTAGGAAGCGTAGTGTCACCTGACGGCTCGGTTTTAATGAAAGCGCGGCGCGCAGGTGGTTAAGCACCCCTTCCATTTCCAGTAAAATGCGCTGCGGATTGAGTACCGAGATATGGTTGATAATGCTTTCCATGGTCAGCGCGCTGATAAAACGCATCGCGCTGCGCTCCATCTCCAGACGCCGCTCGCTGCTGGAGAGATCCGGCGTCAGCAGGCTTAGTACCAGCTCCGGCCCCTGTTCAGAGAACAATTCCTCCAGAGAAATAAACGGGATATCCGGCAAACCAGGCTGGAAGGTACCAACAATGCCTGCCAGCCGCTCACCCGCATTCAACGCCTGCTGCACGCGTTCCAGGCTACGCACCTCGTTATAATCGAGGATCACCATCCGCGTATCCTGCGACATCAAGTCACCGAAGCTCTCTTCCAGCACCTTTTTGATTTTCTCCGCCGTGCCCATACCGGTAATACAGGAGATGACCAGTACCTTTCCGGCACTCTCCTGCTGCGGCGTGCAGAGCTGGCAGGCGATGCCTTTGTCCTGCATTAAGGCGGCAAGCTGCGGTAAGTCGCTGGTTTCGAAGCTCAGATCCAGGCCGACCTCCAGCAAACCGGGCAGCGTAATGTCAGGCATCAGCAATACGTCAATCTGGAAGAGTTTGCTGACGGTGCTGCCGAAATGCACCAGGGAGCCGATATCAACCATCAAAATTAATCGCCGATACTGCCGCGCCTGGATCATCTGCGTCAGCGTCTCCAGCGTGTCGTGCACCGACTGCTCAAATGGCATATCAATGGCGCTGAACAGATCGCGCTCCAGCACGCGGTTGACGTATTGCGCCATGCTGGTGGCGGTGGTTGCCCCATGGGCGATGAGGATCACGCCGCAGTCCGGGCTGGCATCAATACGCTGACGGTAGTGGCGGCACTCTTTCAGGAACAGGCACAGCCAGACGACTTCTGTCGCCGGACATTGGATATGTAGCAACTCATTGATTTTACGACACAGTAACGTGGCATTCTCGAATTCATCTTTGCAACGGTCGAGGATCAGACTGGAGGAGTAAAGCTGAGGGATCAGGCCCCGCTGTACGTAGCTGATCAGCGCCAGAAAGTGCTTACGTAACGGATTGATCAGATTTTCCGGCAGGCCAAAGCCCAGCACCTGCTCCACGCAGCCGATCAGCAAGGTCACCCGCTCCTCGATTTGATCGCCGTAGCGCGGCGGATGGGCGGCGCTGTCGCGACTATAGAGGCCATACTCGAAAATAGAGCTGAGTTTGTTTTTCAAAATCGCCAGCGTTTCGGCGGGCGGCACGTTACTGTTACGCAGGTTGACATACTCGCGGGTGAGGAAGCTATAAAAGAGATCGCTCTCCTCCCCTTCAGCGCCTGAGGAAAGGGATGTTTTCAGCGCCGGAAGCGTGCGGGCATCGACGCTGAGCCGCTCTTTACCATCGAACAACGCATCCACCAGCAAACGCTGCTCCGGCGTGGCATTAAACGGCGTCTCCACCAGCCTTTTGTCCAGCTGTAGCGCCTCATTGTGCTCCGCCATTCCTGACGCCCACGCCTGGGCGCAAAGAAACTGGATATCACTTTTTAGCTGGCCGATATTCCCTTCCAGCGGCTTGTTGAGCAGCCACAGCAGCAGGGTTTTGTCGATACTGACCGTGCGCTCAATTTTGCGGCTTTCACGCTGAAGGAAACCGACAATCAGTTCAACCTGTTCTTCGACCGAGCGCTGACGGATACCGGGTAAATCGATGCAGACCTGAATGCGCCGTTGAAAAGTACGTAGCAGAGAGGAGTTCACCGGCTCGGTCGTGGCACAGATTAGCCGTACTGAGATCGTCCGCGCGCTGGCGCTGGAGCCAAGCGGCCGGTATTCCCCCTTATCCAGCAGAGAGAACAATTTTTCCTGCCCTTCATAAGGCAGTCGGTGCACCTCATCCAGCAGCAGATAGCCACCGTCCGCCTGATCTATGAGACCAGATTTATTTTCCGTTGCGCCGGTAAAAGCACCCTGCCGATGGCCGAAAAGATGTGATGAAAGCAGTTCCGGGTTGTGAGCGTACTCAGCACAGTTAAAGTAGACCAGCGGCGGCGTGACGCCTGACGCATGTTCGCAGGCGTAGCGGTGCATCAGTTCGGCAAAAAAGGTTTTCCCGACGCCGGAAGGCCCGGTCAGCAGGACATGCAGGCCATGAGGATATAATACCGCTGCCTTACCCTTCTCTACTGCATCGCGCAGGCTACGCTCATAACCAATCAGCGCACTAAAGGGATCGGTTGTCGCCGGAAAGGATGGTTGCGGCAATAGCGCGGCCACTGAACGCATCTCGCGCTCATTCTCATCCAGCTTACGACCCAGCAGTGCTTCAATCGCCATCCGATGCAGAAAATAAACCGGGCGACCACGGCTCTTTATCACCAGGCCATCATTCCATAGCTGATTGAGATCCTTACTGACCGAGTTACGCGCCAGCCCGAGGTTAAAACCGATGCGCTCTGCGGTAAAAGCGACATCCTGTTGCAGATCGGCCAGATTCAACCCATGCGTCAGCCGCTCCAGCTCTTTCAGTACGATCTCAATACGTCTCATCTTGTTACCGGACACATAAATAAAGAAGATTCAGACCATACACTATTCCTTTATGCGAAAAAGAGACAAGGCGGGAAGAATAGGTTTTCGTCATGATTTAGTGGATCTCAGGCGTTATTTTTCATGAGGTTGCCAGGAAAGCGCGATTTAAATCGCATATTGATATTCTTCCAGCATCCTGACTGTCATCAGCAGGCCCTGCTTTAGTAACATCTCCAGAAATTCATCTGTCGTCAGGGAAGGATGCCTGAGAGAATGTCTCATTCATTAATACATCCCTAAGTCCTGCGCTTGATCGGACAGAGCCTGCATAGCTTCCAGGCTGTCATTCTCACGGCGCTTTTTATATTCCATTAAATCAGCGAATAAAACCCTACGATGTCGACCCGTTTTGTGAAAAGGCAGCTTGCCTTCTTCCAGTAACTTGACCAGATGAGGGCGCGAAACGTTAAGCATATTTGCCGCCTCCTGGGTAGTGAGCTCAGCATGTACCGGAACGACCTGCACCGCATTACCGGCAGCCAGCTCCCCCAGAATATCCATCAGCATAGTGAGCGCGCTTGTCGGCAGCTCGATGCTATGGTTTTTCTTATCGTCAGTGACAATAGAAATATGGTGGGTTTCAAGTTTGGTTGAAATATATGCCGCCAGCTCCCGTTGTCCACGCTGTGCCAGTTCACTTTCCCGACTGTCCGGCAGGTTTAGGTTGTTCAAGAGCGTTGTCATTGCATTCGCTTTTTTCAAATAATGGCTATAAGCGTAATCGAAATAATCGAAAAGCGAAATATTCAAAATAAACGAAAAAACCATATTCACTCCCTCAGCACAGAGGCAGGGTGAGTCTACCATCTACCCACGTCTGCAATTCTGCCAGATAACGCTTGCTGGTTATGCAGCTCGTGGCCCGGCTCAAGCCTGTATGGCGCAAACAGCAAAACATCTCCCGATAAGGCGAACTAAGATAAATACGGTCCGGACATTCATTCATGAATGTACTTCATCACCTCTTGTTGTTTTTAACGGCTTATCCCCTCGCCTGAAGGCCCTTATCCTTAACGTCTCAGGTATTCGCGTCCCTTGAAAGCAGGAGTTACTATGACGGTTACTATCCTCGGCTACGCCGCGCAGTCAGCAAAAGCGCCGCTGGCCCCTTTTCATTTTGAACGTCGCGATCGTCGTGAAGATGACGTGGTTATTGATATTCTCTACTGCGGCGTTTGCCATTCCGATCTCCACCAGGCGCGCGACGACTGGGGTTTCAGCCAATACCCGGTCGTACCGGGCCATGAAATTGTCGGGCGTGTAGCCTCTGTGGGCGACAAGGTGACAAAATTCAAACCCGGCGATTTGGTTGGCGTTGGCTGTATGGTCGATTCCTGTCGCGAGTGTTCCCCTTGTCAGTCCGGACTGGAACAATATTGCGAAGCGGGCTGCACGCAGACATATAACGGCGTTGATCCCCACGACCATCGCCCTACCTACGGCGGCTATTCCCGCTCCATTACCTGCACCCAGGATTTCGTGTTGCGCATCCCGGAAAGCCTTGATGTGAAAGCGGTCGCGCCGCTGCTCTGCGCCGGGATCACTACCTGGTCGCCGCTGATCCGCTGGGGCGTGACCAAAGGCAGTAAAGTGGCGGTGACCGGGTTGGGCGGTCTGGGGCATATGGCGCTGAAACTGGCGCACGCGCTGGGCGCGGAGGTCACGCTGTTTACTCGCTCGCCTGGCAAAGAGGCCGACGCGCGGCGTCTGGGGGCGCATCATGTGGTGCTCTCCACTGACGCACAGCAGATGGACGCGGTAAAAGGCCAGTTCGATTTAATCATCGACACTGTGCCTTACGCACATGATATCAACCCTTATATGCCGACACTGACCCTCGACGGCACGCTGGTGTTCGTTGGTTTGCTGGGCGATGTCGACCCGACGCTCAATACGCTGCCGCTGATTATGGGACGCCGTTCCGTCTCCGGCTCCTGCATTGGCGGGATTGAAGAAACCCAGCAGATGCTGGATTTTTGTGGCGAGCACAATATTACGTCAGACATTGAGATCATCCGCATGGATGAAATTAATGAAGCCTATGACCGGTTGTTGAAAAGCGATGTGAAATACCGCTTTGTGATCGATATGGCCACGCTGCAAGCATGATCCGTTAAGGCAATCGCATAGCCTCAACGAACAGTGAAAACGCGGTGGTGTGCTGCCGGCGACTGGGGTAGTAGAGATAATATCCCGGAAACGGCTCGCACCACTCATCCAGCACGCGGACCAGCTCGCCGTTGGCGATCTCCCGCGCAATGCTATCTTCCGGAATATAAACCAGCCCCATGCCATCACGAGCGGCTTCGATACGGTGATGCAACGCGTTGATTGTTAACTGACCTTCCACCCTGACCTTCAGCGCTTTTCCGTCGCGTGAAAACTCCCACGGCAGCAGGCCACCCGCCGTCGGCAGCCGCATATTGACGCAGCGATGCTGCTGAAGATCCGCAGGTACCACGGGCGTCCCGCGCTGGCGGAGGTACGCTGGCGAACCGACGACCACCATCCGCATTGGCGGGCTGACGGGAATGGCGATCATATCCTTCGCCACCGCCTCCCCCAGCCGGATACCGGCGTCGAAGCGCTGCGTGACGATATCCATCAACGCGTTGTCCACCGTGACCTCTACGTTAATGTCCGGCCAGCGGGCCATAAAATCTCGCAGCACCGGCCATAGCACGTAATCCACCGCATGCTCGCCCGCGGTGAGACGGATATTGCCCGCCGGAATGTCACGCATATCTTTCAGGCTGCTGAGTTCATTTTCGATATCCTGAAAATGCGGGCCGATCCGCTCAATCAGCCGTTCTCCCGCCTCCGTCGGCGAGACGCTACGGGTGGTACGGGTGAGCAGACGAATACCCATTCGCTCTTCAAGGGCGCGCATGGAATGGCTGAGGGCCGACTGGGAAAGCCCGAGTTTTGCCGCCGCGCGGGTAAAGCTCTTTTCCTGCGCTACCACCAGGAAGGCGATCAGATCGTTAAAATTTTCTTTCAGCATGTCGGTTACGCAGGGCAATCGTGGGATGAGATGAGTATAACGCGCGCAGTGATGAATTGAATTCATAGGTCCATTCCCGGCCAGGCGGGTAATGCTTTGCCGCCGGAGTGCGTAAGCTTAAAGCACGAGTTTACTGCAGGAGAAACACATGAAAATTATTCGTAGCGGATCTATCGCCTCAGCGCAGGGGCCAGAGGCATATTTTAGCGGTCGCGTGCGTATCGATGCGCCGTTCAGCGCCGATGCTCCCGCTCGCGTAGGCGGCGCGACGGTGACCTTTGAACCTGGCGCGCGTACCGCGTGGCATACGCATCCGCTGGGCCAGACGCTGATCGTGACGCAGGGCAAAGGCTGGATCCAGTGTAAGGGCGAGGCGATTCAGGAGATGCATCAGGGCGATATCGTCTGGATACCGGAAGGGGTGAAACACTGGCACGGCGCGACGCCGGAGAATGCGATGACCCATATCGCCATTGCCGAAGCGGTCGATGGCAGCCCGGTCACGTGGATGGAGAAAGTGACCGACGAGCAGTATCGGCAGTAAGTATGGCCGGTGGAAAGTATGCGGCATCAGCGTGCTGGCCTGCCGGGCGGCGCTGCGCTTGCGCGGCCTACAGGTGCTTAGAACCCCAGGCCCGGTACTACGCCTGACCGCGAAAGGTTTTACGCCACTCGCCAGGACTGACGCCGAAGTGGCGTTTAAATTGCTGGCGGAAAGTCACCGCTGACTGAAAACCAACGTGCTCCGCCACCCGCTCAACGGACAGATCGCCGCTCTCCAGCAGCATCTGGCTGCGGCGTAAACGTTCTGCACCGATCCAGTCGGCGACCGTCTGCCCGGTGGCCTTCATAAAATGCCGCGTCAGCGTGCGGCGACTCATAGACGCCAGCGCCGCCAGCGCCTCAAGGTCGTGAGGCTGGTTCAGATTATCCCGCAGGTGCTCAATCAGGGTATTGATACGTACATCCTGGGTCGTTTGCGGTACAGAATGTTCAATAAACTGCGCCTGGCCACCTTCGCGGTGCGGCGGCACAATCATCCGCCGGGCGATTTGGTTTGCCGTCGCGCTGCCGAAACGCTGGCGTATGATATACAGGCAGCAATCCAGCGCCGCCGCCGTGCCCGCAGAAGTGATCAGCCGATCATCATCGCGATAAAGCGCGTTAATATCTAACTTTGCCTGCGGAAAAAGCCGCTGAAAATCCTGCTCGTACTCCCAGTGGGTTGCCGCATGGCGACCGTCCAGCAGCCCGGCATAGCCGAGAACAAACGCGCCGAGGCACAATCCGACCACCTGTGCGCCGTTACGGTGCGCCGCCACCAGACTGTCGAGAAGCGCCTGCGGTGGACGCTCGTTGACGCTATGCCAGAACGGTACGATCACAATGTCGGCCTGCGCAATGGCGTCAAAACCGTGGGTTGCCGCCACTGAGAATCCCGAAGCCGAGTTCACCGAGCCTGGCGTTTGCGCACATATTTTCAGGTTGAACAGGTTGCGGGTGGCAATGCCGTCGCCAAAAAGAATGCACGGTACGGAAAGGTGAAACGGGCTGAAATTCGGCGTAACGACAAGGGCGACGGCCAGCGCTGACATCATTCTCCTCCGGGATTAACAGGTAACGGTTTCGCCATCCTGCGGAATGCTCACTCTGTCACCAAACTGGTTGGCATCAACATACTCGCGCAACTGCGCACGCGTCAGAAGGCAATGATTTACTGCTTCCATATGGGTCGCGATAATACGTGCCTGCGGTACTATCCGATGTGTTCTGAGTAAATCTTCGCTTCCCATGATAATCGCTCCCACGCCAATAATATGCGCCCATCCGGCGTTCAGTACGACAACATCCGGCTGATATTGACGCAACGTGGTTTCCACCGGCGGAACCCAGATCGTATCGCCAGCCAGGTACAGCGTCTTTTCCTGTGGATGCATAAACACCAGGCCACAGGCATCGCCAAGACGCGCGGCGAGTTCCGCATTCGCATAAGCTTCATCGGGGCCATGTTGACCGTCAGTTTTGATCAGAGTGATATCGCCGAAGTGCGTGGTCTCGCCGAGCACCTTGAGCTGGCTGAATCCCTGCTCCCGCAGCAGATCCCGATCGCTTTCATTTTGCACAAAAATCAGCATTGATTTGGGGATCAGCGCGGCGGCGGCATCATCCCAGTGATCGAGATGGGTATGCGTGACGATTATCGCATCCACATCCAGCAATGTCGCCAGCGGAAGGGGCAGCGCAGTACGCGGGTTACGCAGTTCGGCCCGCGCCGAACCCGCAAAACCGGGGTATGCGTCTTTGTCTGCCAGCATTGGGTCGATGAGAAAACGGCTCCCACCATAGGTAATAAGTTGAGTGGCGTTACGAATTTGTGTGATGTTCATCTTTGCTCCAGTATCAGGCGGCTACAGGAGAAAGGATAAGCCCTCAGCCTGCGGCGTACCGCAGGCCAGTGGGCATATAACGATGGAATCGGGTCAATGTGCCTTGTGCGACTCGTTTCTGGAGGACGAAAAACGCAGGATCAGCATACCGACCAGCGCTGCCACAATGGAGCCTGCCAGCACGCCGATTTTCACTTCATCCACCAGCAGCGGTGAACGGGCAAATGCCAGGTTACCGATAAACAGACTCATGGTAAAACCAATGCCGCACAGCACGGATACACCATAGATCTGCGACCACGAGCTGCCATGCGGACGAGGAGCCAGACCGGTCTTAATGGCCAACAGCGCCATGCCAAACACGCCAATCTGCTTACCAATGAACAGCCCCAGCGCCACGCCTACGGGTACAGGCGAAAGCAGGTCGTCCATCGTCAGTCCGCTCAACGACACGCCCGCGTTGGCGAAGCCAAACAGCGGCAGGATCAGGAATGTCACCCACGGTGAAAGCGCATGTTCAAGTTTGTCCAGCGGCGCGTCCTGCTGTTCATCTTTACCCTTAAGCGGAATGAACAGCGCCAGCAAAATCCCTGCGATAGTGGCATGCACGCCGGACTGCAACATAAAGAACCACAACAGGGCCCCCGCCAGTAAATAAGGGGTGAGGCGTTTTACGCCCATTCGGTTCATTACCATAAGCAGCACGACAATGCCGGCCGCTGCCGCCAGCATCGCGGCAGAGATCCCGCCGGTATAGAAAAGCGCAATGATAATAACTGCGCCCATATCATCAAGAACCGCCAGCGCAGAAAGGAAAATTTTCAGTGAGATCGGCACACGGCTACCGAGCAGCGCCAGCACGCCCAGTGCAAAGGCGATGTCCGTAGCAGAAGGGATCGCCCAGCCCGCGATGGTTTCGCCATTGCTGAGGTTAAAGCCCAGGTAGATGAGTGCCGGAACCGCCATCCCGCCCAGCGCGGCCAGACCGGGAAGCGCTCGTTGTCCCCAGGTCGCCAGTTGGCCGATCAGCAGTTCACGTTTGATCTCCAGCCCCACCAGCAGAAAGAAAATGGCCATTAGCGCATCATTGACCCATAGCTCAAGGCTCAACCCGGCAATGGAGTAATGGAGCAGCCAGCGATATATTTCGACCAGCGAGGAGTTAGCGACGGCGATGGCTGCCGCCGACGCAATGATGAGGACGATCCCTCCGGCAGAAGCCGACTGAAACATCGAGACCAGCGCTCTGGCCTGGCGTCGTGTGATGCGGGTAATTACGTCTGGCACAAGGCCTCCTTGTCATGGATAGTGCGGTGATTCACTGCGGGGGTGAAATTTACCACAATCGGCCCGCCGGGTGCCGTTCCTGGCGGTAAAAACCGGTAAAGGTGGGGATCTGAACCAGAACGCGAGTGTTGCCCCGATCGGCGCTCTGTTACGACGGCGGTGTAGATCGCCTGGCCGCCAGAATGAGAGTGCGCAAAAACCGATCTCATTAACGCTTTTGAATAACGTGATCCCACCCGCAAATTGTACCACGGTGACGGGGTTCGGATGGTCATTATCCGCCAGGAACTGCCCTGTCATTAACGGTTTTTTCGCCTGCGCAGCCACGACAGGCGTCTGACAGGCACGAATAAGATCACGGACCTTTTCTGCCGCTTTATTCTCCTCCACCAGAAAAGGGGAGCGGGAATACGTTAGCATCCAGCTCGCCGTTCACTGTCGGGGCACGTATCAGCTACTTCACCCTTTACAGCGCTTTCGCCAGATAGTGCCGCTGCATCCCCTTCTGCGGGAAATCCTCCAGCGTCATCTTAAGCTGATAGCCCTTTTTCTGGTAAAACGGCAGCGCCTGGAAACTGACGGTATCTACCATAGCGTTCAGGCAGCCCATCTCCTGCGCCTGGTGTTCGGCGGCGGCCATAAGTTTGGTCCCCAACCCGGAACCGCGCATGGCGTCGCTCACCCACAGATACTGAATACACAGCCACTCCCCTTTCTGATCTGCAATCACCCCACCGGTCATCTTCCCATTCTCATCGCGGGCATAAACGCCCAACCTGCCCCAGCCGCTGGCGTCAATAAACTGGCTGTTATATACCCGTAACCCGTTAAGGAGCTCTTCTTGATCCTCCGGGGTAACAGTTTGCGTCACGGTGAGTTCCATTAATTCCTCATAAATTCAGGTGAGTTTTCATACCGAAGGCTTATGTTATGATGCGGCGCGTTAAAAAATAAACTGATTTGAGGGAAAAATGGGATCGACCAAAAAAGGGATTATGTACGTCCTGTTCGCTGCCGTGCTGTGGGGCAGTTCCGGCGTATGCGCGCAGTTTATAATGCAGGAGAGCCAGATCTCCGCGCCGTTCCTGACCATGATCCGACTCCTGTTCTCCGGTTTTATTCTGTTAACGCTGTCGTTCATCCACGGCGATAAAATTTTCTCTATCCTGAAAACGCCAAAGGATGCCATCAGCCTGCTGATGTTTACCGTGGTCGGCGCGCTGACCGTCCAGTTGACGTTCCTCGTCACCATTGAGAAATCAAACGCGGCGACGGCGACCGTCCTGCAATTCTTATCCCCGTCGATTATCGTCGCCTGGTTTGCTGCCGTGCGCAAAAAGCGCCCCGCCGCGCTGGTGTTTCTGGCGATCTTTACCTCGCTGGCGGGCACCTTCCTGCTGGTGACGCACGGCGACCCGACCTCGCTGTCAATTTCTCCTGCGGCGCTGATCTGGGGGATTATTTCGGCGTTTTCCGCCGCTTTTTATACGACGTATCCCTCTACATTGATTGCCCGCTTCGGCACGCTACCGGTCGTCGGCTGGAGTATGCTGCTGGGCGGCGCGATGCTGCTGCCATTCTACGCCGGAAATGAAACCGATTTTGTGGTGAACGGCGGCCTGCTGCTGGCGTTTTTCTATCTGGTGGTGATCGGTACGGCGTTGACCTTCAGCATGTATCTGAAGGGCGCGCAGATGATCGGCGGACCGAAAGCCAGCATTCTTAGCTGCGCGGAACCGCTGAGCAGCGCGTTACTCTCGCTGCTGCTGCTGGGCATTACCTTTACGCTGCCGGACTGGCTCGGTACGCTGCTGATCCTCTCCTCGGTGGTGCTGATTGCGATGGATTCGCGGCGTAAAGGGTACGCAAAGAAACCGGTTAACGTCGACGGACGTCAGGAATAATTAAATCTCCGCGCAAAACACAGGAATCGAGAACGTTTTGCGTTTTTTCATTCAGCCAACTGACAATACGCGCGGCCATCGCATCCATAGAATATTCAATGGCTGGTATCGTCGGGATCCCAGGGAGTTGTAACGATCCGGCAAGGCTGAAGACCATAATGTCGTCCGGTACTGACTTATTAAACGCCTGGAGCTGGGGGATCACCCGCTGTGCCTCCTGCTCGTCCGCCACCAGCAACGCGTTAAAATTCAGGGTCGTGGCGTTATTCAGCAGTTCCTGAAGCGCAACGGAAGAAGACGTACACTCCATAAAGACCAGATTGCGGTTAAATGGCAGAAAGTTTTTTTCCAGCGCGTGCTTATAGCCCAGCAGTACCTGCTCGGTAAACCCGCTGCCGCCCGGCTGGATAAGCGCAATCTGACGGCGATTCTGGCTGATAAGATAATGACAGGCGGTTTCCGCCGCAAAAGCATGATCAAACTGGATGCTGTTTACATCGCCGGACACCGAGCAGTCCACCTGAATGACATTATCCTGCTGAATAGTGAGCGGAAAGCGGGCACCGATAATTAATATATCATCACACAGGCCGCAGCTTAGCTCATCAAGCGCGCTCATGACGTCGTTTTTAGTATTGGCGAACCGCAGCAGAAGATGTTTTTGATGCTGGCTGAGTTGTTTTTCCAGCGCGTAAAGATAACCGGTAGTCTGATTAATATTATCCTGGGCGCAAATCACCCCGATGCAGCCCGTCGACTGGCTGAACAGTGATTGTGCAATCACATTTGGCCGATAGTTAAGCTCCTCGACCGCTTTCAATACTGCTTGTCGACTGGCCTCTTTCACGCCGCGCGTGCCGCTCAACACCCGTGAAACTGTGGCTTTAGATACCCCAGCTAAACGCGATACATCGTTGATTGTAGACATCTTTATCCTCTTTCGGTCCTCAGCCAGTCCATTTCACTCTGGTTTTAACATTGGCTTAAATATTCGCCACTTGCAGTATATCCGTTTCCTTTTTTCATGGAAACCGATTTTCCATTAGTAGCCAGATTTGCAAAAGCCCGCCTAAATACGTGACCTGAAGCGCATAACTTCAGCCAATAACAGCAGGACATTGATAGCGGTCACAGTTCTGCAGTTTATAAATGGAAACCGGTTTCCATATGTTATCCAATCATCCCCGCAATAAGTTTTTACATTTAAGGAAGGTTGTCGATGTACAAGATTATGCTGTGTTGTTCCGCCGGGATGTCTACCAGTCTGCTGGTGAGAAAGATGGAAGAAGTCGCTGCCCAGCGTGCGCTGCCAGTGAAAATTGATGCTTACGGCGTTTCCGAATTTGATATGCAGTTTCCGCAATATCAGGTGGTGCTGCTCGGACCGCAGGTAAAATATATGTTAAAAACACTCTCCGAAAAGGCTGCCACTCACGGCATTCCCGTTCAGGCCATTGATATGATG
Source organism: Superficieibacter sp. HKU1 (assembly GCF_029319185.1). Lineage (NCBI taxonomy): Bacteria > Pseudomonadati > Pseudomonadota > Gammaproteobacteria > Enterobacterales > Enterobacteriaceae > Superficieibacter > Superficieibacter sp. HKU1. The sequence goes on along the minus strand of NZ_CP119754.1, from coordinate 49,291 downwards.
GATTACGGTATGCAGCGCGGTGACAAGGTGCTGGATTACGCTCTGTCGCTCATCGAAGCGGCACATTAAAAAGGTGTCATTATGAGTTCGCTCTATCAGTCAATGGTTGCCGTCATTGAACAATCCATCACCCCGCTCGCTGGCCGTCTGGGGCAGCAAAAGTACGTGATAGCGATCCGTGACGGCTTTACCGCCGCGCTGCCATTTATGATCATCGGTTCGTTTATGCTGGTGTTTATTTTTCCGCCGTTCTCTGCTGAAACCACTAATAGCTTCGCACGCGGCTGGCTGGATTTTTCCCAGAACTATCGGGAACAGCTTATGTTGCCGTTTAACCTTAGCATGGGCGTAATGACCTTTTTCATCTCGGTGGGGATCGGGGCCAGCCTGGGCCGCCAGTTTAATCTCGATCCAGTGATGTCCGGTCTGCTGGCCTTTATGGCATTTTTGCTGGTCGCGGCCCCGTATGCCGACGGCAAAATATCAACGCAGTACCTGTCAGGTCAGGGGATTTTTACGGCACTGATCACCGCGATTTACTCGACACGCGTTTATGCCTGGCTGAAGCAGAACAATGTCACCATTCGCCTGCCGAAAGAAGTCCCGACCGGCGTGGCGCGTTCATTTGAAATCCTGATCCCGGTGCTGGTAGTGATCGCCACGCTGCATCCGCTCAATCTGCTGATCGAAGCGAAAACCGGGATGATTATTCCGCAGGCCATTATGCACCTGCTTGAACCGCTGGTCTCCGCCTCGGATTCCCTTCCTGCAATCCTGCTGTCGGTGCTGCTGTGCCAGATTTTCTGGTTTGCCGGTATCCACGGTTCGCTGATCGTCACTGGCATAATGAACCCGTTCTGGATGGCAAACCTGTCGGCAAACCAGGCCGCGCTGGCTGCGGGGGCCGCTCTGCCGCACGTTTACCTGCAAGGTTTCTGGGACCACTATCTGCTCATCGGCGGCGTAGGTTCAACGCTACCGCTGGCCTTCCTGCTACTGCGCAGCCGGGTGACGCACCTGCGTACTATCGGCAAAATGGGCGTCGTGCCCAGTTTCTTTAACATTAACGAACCGATTTTGTTCGGCGCACCGATCATCATGAACCCTATGCTGTTCATTCCGTTCGTCTGCGTCCCGCTGGTCAACGCCTGTCTGGCTTACGCCGCTACGCGTATGGGCTGGCTGGAACAGGTCGTCTCACTGACACCGTGGACGACACCTGCGCCTATCGGGGCGTCGTGGGCAGCGAACTGGGCGCTCAGTCCGGTGATCATGTGCTTCATCTGTATGGCAATGTCGGCGCTGATGTATCTGCCTTTCCTTCGCGCCTATGAACGCTCGTTGATCAAAACCGAAGAGCAGAAAGCGCAAAGCAGCGTGCCTGCCGCTGAAACCGTCAACAGCAATTCTTTGTGAAGGAAGAGGTCATTATTATGAAATATACATTTCCCGCAGGCTTCTGGTGGGGGAGCGCCAGCTCGGCGCTACAAACCGAAGGGGAAAGTCAGCGCGGCGGTAAGAGCCAGACGACGTGGGATATCTGGTACTCACGTCAGCCGTGGCGCTTTCATCAGGGGATCGGCCCGGATGAGACGTCGACGTTTTACCAGCACTGGAAGCAGGATATCGCCCTGTTAAAGCAGTTAAATCATAACAGCTTTCGTACCTCACTCAGTTGGTCACGGCTGATCCCGGACGGCACTGGCGAGGTTAACCCCGAAGCGGTGGCGTTCTACAACAAGGTGATCGATGAACTGCTGGCACAGGGAATTACGCCATTTATTACCCTGTTCCACTTCGATATGCCGATGGTGATGCAGGAAAAAGGCGGCTGGGAAAATCGTGAAGTCGTTGCCGCGTTTGCCCGCTACGCGGAAACCTGTTTTACGCTTTTCGGCGATCGCGTGAAGCATTGGTTCACCTTTAATGAGCCAATCGTACCGGTAGAAGGCGGTTATCTGTATGACTTTCATTATCCGAATGTGGTCGATTTTCGCCGGGCGGCGACGGTGGCTTACCATACGGTGCTGGCCCATGCTTCTGCGGTCCGCCGCTGGCGTGCCGGGCACTACGCAGGTGAAATTGGCATTGTACTTAATTTGACGCCATCTTATCCCCGTTCAGAAAATCCGGCGGATGTGAAAGCGGCGCACTACGCTGACCTCCTGTTTAATCGCAGCTTTCTGGATCCCGTATTGCGTGGGGAATATCCACAGGATTTAGTGGAACTGCTTAAGCAATACGACCAGCTTCCGCTTTGCGAGCCAGGCGATAGCGCGCTGATTGCCGATGGCAAAATCGACCTGCTGGGGATTAACTATTACCAGCCGCGCCGGGTGAAATGTCGGGACAGCGCCGTTAACCCCGATGCGCCGTTTATGCCTGAGTGGTTATTTGACCATTACGAGATGCCCGGTCGGCAAATGAATCCTTATCGCGGCTGGGAAATTTATGCACCGGGTATTTACGATATTCTGACTAATTTACGTGTTAATTATAATAACCCACGCTGTTTTATTTCTGAGAATGGGATGGGTGTTGAAAACGAAGCGCGCTTTATTGATGGCGGGCAAATAAAAGACAGTTATCGAATTGAATTTGTCGCCAGCCATCTTGCCTGGTTGCATAAAGGAATTAGCGAGGGCTGCCAGTGTCTTGGATATCATATGTGGACGTTTATTGATAACTGGTCATGGTGCAATGGGTATAAAAATCGTTATGGTTTTGTCCAGCTCGATGTAATCACGCAGCAGCGGATCGTTAAAGAGAGTGGTGAATGGTTCGCTGCCGTCGCCGCCAGTATTGGTTTTGATAAAGAGTGAGGGAATGATGATTATATTAGAAGAAGCCGTCATGGAAATTATCGTCAATGCAGGCCAGTCGCGCAGCCTGTGTTTTGAAGCATTGCAGGCCGCGCGCGACGGTAATTTTGACGAGGCTAACAGCCTGCTGCGCGAAGCCGATGGTTACGCCCGCGATGCGCATAAGATGCAGACCAAACTGATCGAACAGGATGCCGGAGAAGCCAGGCAGCCAATGACCTTAATTATGGTTCACGCCCAGGATCATTTAATGACGTCACTACTGGCGCGTGAACTGGCAGGTGAAATTATTCATCTTTATCAACGTTAATTTCTGATAGTTAACTTCTGGAATGGAGTATTTATTACGATAGCATTTAATTAACCCGTACCCGAGAGTAAAAATAAAATCAACTTGTTTTGGTGATAGCGGCTTATTCAGTCAGACCAAAAACGGGTGGTTATTATCTAAAAATAGTTAATTACATTGAGATAACCATGAAAATAGTAAAAAAACTTCCATTAACACTGGCAGTTATTGCCGCCCTTTGCCCAATTTCTGTCCTCGCACAGGAATTTACGCAGGAACAACTCGATGCCATTGTCGCCAAAGCGGTCGATAAAGCGCTCGCCGAACGTCAGGCTAAAATGGATGCGGCGGTCGAGAAAAAAGCGGACGTTGTCAACGAGCCACAAAGCGCGGCGCAAAGCCCGGATATGGCAATTCCCTTCGGCGTAAAATTCAGCGGCTATGCCCGTTATGGCGCGCATTTTAAAGCAGGCGATCAGAAATATGTCGGCGTGGATGGCTCGTATAATGGCGCGTCGGCGATTGGCCGTCTGGGTAATGAAGGTAACGGCGGCGAATTCCAGCTTTCAAAAGCGTTTAAAAGTGACAGTGGGGCCATCTGGGACGTCAACGTGATGTTCGACCACTGGGGCGATGAGGTTAACCTGAAAAAGGCTTATGCGGGCGTGACGAATGTGCTGGCCTCTAATCCGGATGCCTATCTGTGGGCAGGGCGTGATTTCCACCAGCGACCGCAACAGGGGATCAACGACTACTTCTGGATGAACCACGACGGGCAGGGTGCCGGGGTGAAAAACTTCGATATCGGCGGCGTGAAGTTTGATGTCGCTGCGGTCGCCGCCGTGGAATCCTGTAGTCCTGAAGTGATGGAAGACGAAGCGAACCCGTCGCGGATTACTTGTACCGGCGGCTCCGGTACGGGCGACAAAGGTAACTACGCACTGACCTCTAAAATTCACGGCATGAACGTCGGCCCGCTGGATCTGGAGCTGTACGCCAACTATGGCTTTGACTCAAAAGATGTCGAAAGTGATGAGCGGATGAAAGCCTGGCAGGGGGGCGTAGTGTTAAGCCATACCAACGACAGCGGCGTAAATAAAGTGATTGCCCGCTATTCGGATAACTCAGATAACAGCGTTTACAGCAAAACCGACGATCTGACAGCGATTTACGCCAGTTTTGAGGGTAGCCATAAGTTTACCCAACAGGCACAGGTGGAATATCTGTTAGCCTTCCATGATTACGACAATAGCGATGACAGCAGTGACAATCGCAAAAACTACGGCGCTATCGTGCGTCCGATGTATTTCTGGAATGATGTGCATTCTACCTGGCTGGAAGCGGGCTATCAGCGGGTGGATTATGACGAAGGCGGCGATAACAAAGGCTGGAAAGTCACGCTCTCACAGAATATTTCTATCGCTATGGGGCCGGAGTTCCGGCCGATGCTGCGCTTCTACGTAACCGGCGGCGAAGTTGATAACAAACGCACCGCCCGCGTTAACGGCACCGATGATGAGACACTGGACGATTTCAACGTCGGCGCAATGTGGGAGGCGTGGTTCTGATAAAAGACGGGAGGCCTTCATCGGCCTTCCCTTTTTAATGCATATTACCCTTTACGCGTACTTTCGCTGTCACCAGAAGCGCCGTCAGCAGCATCAGGCTACCGGAGAGTACCAGTGGCGACAGCAGGCCGAGGTTATCAAGCGCGTAACCGCCGATTGCCGCGCCGCAGGTATTGGCAAGTTGGATCACCGCCACCTGGATCGATCCGGCTTTTTCCGCCTGATCGGACAGCGTGCGGGTGATCCACGTCGACCAGCCGACCGGGATCAGCGCAAAGGCCAGACCCCATACCACAGCCACCGTTGAGGCCACGATTTTATCCGTACCCCATAGCATCAGTACCAGCGCGCTAAGCGCGAGCACCAGCGGGGCACAGGCGAGCGCCACCTTCACTGAACGTTTCAGGATAGTGGCTGAGAATGATGTGCCGATAAAGCTGGCAATACCAAAGCTCAGCAACACCAGCGTCAGGCCATCTACGTCGAACCCCGCCAGGGTGGTAAAAATCGGACGAATATAAGTAAAGAAGGCAAACTGTCCGGCAAAGGACATGAAGATGGCAATCATCCCCGCCAGCACGCCGGGGCGCTTCAGCAGGCCGAACATATTTTCATGGTGCTCGGTCTCACCAGGCAATGACGGCAGCGATTTCCATACCCAAAAAATGCAGATAACGCCCATGGCAGCCGCTGCGTTAAACACGTTGCGCCAGCCAATCACGCCGCCGAGGAAACTGCCCAGCGGCGCGGCAATTACCAGCGCGATAGAGACCGCGCCAAAAATGATCGACAGCGCCTTTGGCACCGTGCGCGCCGGTACCAGCCGCATGGTCAGCGAGGCCGACATAGCCCAGAAGCCACCCAGCGCCAGCCCCAGACAGGCTCGCCCAAGCAGCAATAACGTGAAATTATTGGCAAATGATACCAGCAGGCATGACAGCGTCAGCAGCACAGCGAAAAGGATCACCACATAGCGGCGGTCGGTAGCGCGAATAGTCTGGGTAATAAACAGACTGGCAAACATTGCCACAAACGCGGTCACGGTCACGGACTGTCCCGCCAGCCCCTCAGAAATGCCCAGATCCTCCGCCATTGGCGTCAGCAGACTCACCGGTAAAAACTCAACGGTAATCAGGCAGGCGACGCAAAACGCCACGGCAAATACCGCCGCCCAGTTTGGACGCGTGACGTCTCCGTGTGGGGTTTTAAGATTGTGCTCACTCATTATGCTTACCCGGCGTGATTTTTAACGTACAGCCGCTCAGTGTAACATTCTGAATGTGATCTACTTAACGTTTCGGCAACTATTGGTGGATTTAATGCAGCCAGTACACCCCATCTTCCGGCATAAAGAGCGCGTTATAGCGCGTCTGGAACGCATTCAGTTCATACATTTCCAGTTCCAGTTCGCGCAGAAAACCCTGGGCCAGACGGATCTGCGCATCGGTGACAGGGGCTGCCAGCCGTGCTTTTTGCAGCAGGCGGTGCCAGCGCAGCATATTTTGCTCGCTGCTATCAACCACCGACACCTGCCAGATCAGCAGTACATGCGCGGCGTTGAGCAGATGTGACTCATCCGGGCGCTCAAGGTACTGTAAGAACTCATGGCCGGGTGTCTTACCCATCTGGTCGATCATCGACTCTACCGGCTCAGGCGTCAGTCCCAGCCGTTCGCTCAGGCGGCGGATTGCCCGCCGGGAACCCGAAGTTAATACCCGAAAGCCTATAACAAAAACAACGACCAGCGTTGCCAGCATTATCCAAATCATGCGTATCTCGCTTTATGTCCTTTCCAGTCAACGCAGCCGGGCAATAGCCTCTCATGATATGGCTGTCGAATAAAAGCGTTTGTTCCATTAACAGTCCATATTGCCCCTCTACGCCCTGGTTATAGAACACGGAGATCCTCGCCAGTACCTGTGCCAAATCTGACGTCCATCACAATTGTTTACTTATCCCGCCGAAAGCGATTGACGAAAGATTTACTAATTTGCTGTACTCAATTCAACATACAGAATAATAGTTCCACATACAGAACAAAGGATAGAGCAATGTTATCAAGCTTCAAAGGTATCTTTCCTCCCGTCCCGACTATCGTGGATGAATTAGGCAATCTTGATAAACCCGGCATGGCGAGGATGATCGACCATGTGATCGGCAACGGCGCTGACGGTATGTTGATCCTCGGCAGCGGCGGCGAGTTTTGCCATTTGTCTACCGCACAGCGTAAAGAGATTGCCGCGTTCTGCCTGCAACATGTCGCAGGCAGAGTACCGGTACTGGTTGGCATCGCCTCGCCCGGCACGGCAGAAACCATCGAACTGGGACGGCACGCTCAGCAGGCCGGCGCCAGCGGGGTACTGGTCGTTAATCCTTACTACGCAAAGTTGAGTGATGAGGCGCGCTTTATCCACTATCGGCGCGTGGCTGAATCGCTGGAGACGCTTGTCTTTTTGTATAACTTCCCTGACCTGACGGGACAGGATATCGGCCTGGATACGATTACCCGGCTGGCCCGTGAAGTACCAAATATTGTCGGTATTAAAGATACGATTGATAATATCAGCCACACCAGGGAAATCATTAATCGCGTTCACGCCTTCCGTCCTGATTTTATTATTTTTAGCGGCTATGATGAATATCTGCTGGATACGTTATTGTTAGGTGGTCATGGCGGTATTCCGGCAACTTTTAATTTTGCACCACAGATCACCCGTGGAATTTATGACGCTTTCGTCTGTAACGATTTATATAGCGCCCGCGTGTTTCAGCAACAGCTGGCAAAACTTTCCCCTTTGTACGCGCTGGAACAACCCTTTTTTGGCGTGATTAAAACCGCCATTAAACTGAGCGGGGTGGATATTTCTACCGCCGTCATCCCTCCGGCGCTGCCGCTTGATAACGAAAAAACAGAACAGGTCAGAAATATTCTGGCCCATATCACTCTGTAAATCAGCAAGGGAGCCATGATAATGAACATCAACCCTGTACTCAAACTTAACCCTAAAGATGATGTCGTTATCGCAAGACAGCTCGTTCCCCAGGACACCTGGCTTGCGGAAGAACAAATTAAGGTCCTCAGCGATATTCCCGCCGGGCATAAAATTGCCATTCGGGGGATAGCAGCAGGCGAGGCGGTAAAACGTTATGGTCAGATAATTGGTTTCGCCACTCAGCCGATACAGGCGGGCGAACATATCCATACGCATAACCTGGGGATGGGCGATTTTGAACGCGACTACGCCTGGGGGGTAGACAGTCATCCGGTCACCATTACCGACACGCCTGACACCTTTAACGGCATTCGCCGCGCCGATGGCCGCGCGGCTACCCGCAACTACATCGGCATTTTAAGTTCCGTTAACTGTAGCGCCACGGTGGTGCGGGCAATCGAGGACCATTTTCGTTTACATGGGCTGGCTGACTATCCGAACGTCGACGGCGTGGTGTCCCTGCCGCAAAGTTTTGGCTGCGCGATCGGCGCAAAGAGCGAGTCGATGGAGGTTATGCGGCGCACCATGGCCGGGTACGCCACCCACGCTAATTTCGCGGGCGTGATTATCATCGGCCTCGGCTGTGAATCCAGCCAGATCAAAGACATGATGAACGCGCACGGACTGGCGGACGGTCCGATGATGCACAGCTTTACGATTCAGGACATTGGCGGAACGCGTAAGGCCATCCAGAAAGGGATCGAGCTGGTCAATACCATGCTGCCGCTGGCGAACCAGGTGGTGCGCGAACCGATCCCCGCGTCGGAGATTATCCTGGCGCTGGAGTGCGGCGGCTCTGACAGCTACTCCGGTATTTCCGCTAATCCGGCGCTGGGCTATGCGGTGGACAAGCTGGTACAGCAAGGCGGCACGGCCATCCTTTCCGAAACCTCAGAAATCTACGGTGCTGAGCATCTGCTCACCCGCCGCGCAGCGTCACGCGAGGTCGGCGAAAAGCTCATCGCGCGCATCCACTGGTGGGAAGAGTACTGCCGTCGAACCGGCAGCGAGATGAACAATAATCCCTCGGCGGGTAATAAGGTCGGCGGGCTGACCACCATCCTTGAGAAGTCGCTGGGCGGCATTGCCAAGGCCGGGACCACGAACCTGACTGCCGTGTATGAGTATGCCGAACCCGTCACTGAAAAAGGGTTCGTGTTTATGGACACCCCCGGCTATGACCCGATCGCCGTGACCGGGCAAATTGCCGGCGGGGCGAACGTGCTGTGCTTTACCACCGGTCGGGGGTCCGCTTTTGGATCGAAACCGACCCCAAGTATGAAACTTGCCACCAATAACGCGCTCTGGCAGCGCCAGCAGGAGGATATGGATATCAACTGCGGAACCATTGTCGAGGGAGAAGAAACCATCGCCGAAGTTGGCGAGCGGATTTATTACATGATCCTCGAAATGGCGTCCGGTAAAAAAACAAAAAGTGAAGAATTTGGCTACGGGAGTCAGGAATTCGTCCCCTGGACGATTGGCTCCATTATGTAACGTGTCATTACGTCATTATACCTCGCACCGCCATGCTCTTATTGAGCATGGCAAGGAGTTCTTATGTCTATTGTTCATGCGCATACTGAAGAAGAAAAATTAAAAGCAACTACGGTCAGGTGGCGGATATTTATTATCATGCTAATCCTGGGCGCGATAAATTATATTGACCGCACTTCGCTATCTATCGCCATGCCCTATATTACCGATGAGTTTGGTATTACCGACACGCGCGTCGTGGGCGTTATTCACAGCGCCTTTTTCTGGGCCTATGCATTAATGCAAATTCCCAGCGGCGTGATTGCCGATAAGTTTAAAGCGAGAAATATCATCGCGCTGGCGACGATTTTATGGGGTGCCTTCCAGGCAGTTGCCGCGCTGTGCCACTCTATTTTCACCCTGTCGATTTCACGTCTCGGGCTGGGCGTTACGGAGTCGCCGATTATGCCTGCCGGGGCAAAGTTAATGGGAACATGGCTGACGCCGACAGAGCGCGGACGTGGCTCTATGCTACTGGACGGCGGCGCGCCGCTGGGTACGGCGCTTGGCGCGGTGATTATCGCCGGGCTGATTGCTTTCTTCGACTCGTGGCGGATGGCGTTTGTGGTGGCGGGCGTGGGAACGATGCTCGTCGGTTTCCTGGCCTGGTGGTATATCCGTACTTATCCGTCAGAACATCCGCGCATTAATAAAGCCGAGCTGGATCATATTGCTAACGCCAACGGCACGGCGACCAGCAGCAAGAAGTATCGCCTGGCGGATATCAAGCCCTACCTGAAGCAGCGCAATGTGCTCGCGCTGATCGGCGGATGGGTATGCTACAGCTTTGTGTTTTACGGCCTGATGACCTGGCTGCCGCTTTACTTCCAGGCCACCTACGGTTTTGATATTAAATCAATGGGCGGCGCGATGGCGCTGATTTTCCTGCTCTGCTTTGTCGGCCAGTTGACGGGCGGCTATATCATGGATAAATGGCGCAGCAGGGGCGGTAAGACCAGCCGCGTAATGCACACCATGCTGGCGATTTCCGCTACCACCGCTGGCGTAGGTATTTTCCTGTGCGCCCAGAGTTCGACGCCTGCTATTGCGATTACCTTGCTGACCATCGCGCTTTTCCCGCTGCGCTGGGCCAGCGTTTACTGGTCGATTCCGGGCCTGCTTGGCGCGCAGTCCGTGGCAGGAACCATCTGCGGTACGATGAATTTTACCAGTAACCTGTTTGCCGCCATTCTGCCTATCTTTATCGGCTTCCTGGTGCAGTCTACCGGTAACTATTACGCCGCAATGATGTTCTTTGCTCTGGCGGCGGTGGGATATCTGGTTTGTTCATTGCTCATTAATTTTGATAAGAAAATGGTTATTGAGGAAAAGTAATTTCTCGGTTGCCGTTAATGCCGGGCGGCGATGCTGGCGCATCTTGCCCGGCCTACAACGCACACTTCTGACGCCAGACCTTTCCACAGCGCAGGCCCGGTAAGCGCAGCGCCACCGGGCAGGTACGATTCAGGCTATCCCGGTGGTGACGGTAAACGTCCGGGTTTGCTGCGGTTCGAGGTAGAGCAACGTACCGTTGTTCTGCGCGGCGAGGAAACCTTCCGGGCGGCAGGTGGCGGGAAGCGCAAAGGCGGCGACCTGCTGATCGCCGTTATACAAAATCCAGCGGGTAACGTAATTCAGCTCTGCGCTGGCAAAACGAGTAATAAACGTAGTGCCATCCGGCGCCGTCATACTGAACGCCGGTTTGTCCGTCCAGGCACTCAGATTATCGGCAAAAAAGACGATTTCCGGATCGTAGTACTGCGGTTCGTTAAGCGTATCCAGCGACGCCTCACCCTGCAAAATACGCTGATTGAACGCCAGCCACTGTTCCGTCGGTTTGACGTGGGCTGGCACCGATTCGCGCAGCGTCAGCGCCTCGTCCGGCACGTTCTGGCTAAACGTGGCATCCGGCACATAGGCGTAATTCATATGGCACATGTACTGCAGCGGCATCGCCACCGACGCCAGATTGGTGACATTCATCTGAATATCGAATAGCGCGCTATCTTTATGCAGCACCACCGCGGGCTGGGCCTGATAATGATGACCGAATCCCATCACATATTCGTAGCGACCACCGATGCGCAGGCTTTCTCCATCAAGCTCGATCCATGCGTCATCCATAGCAGCGCAGGCCATCTCGCCGTGCAGCGGATGGGTATCTTCCGGCGACGGGCAGCCGTTCGCCAGCAGCCCGGAGTGAAACGCAAAACAACCGTAGGTTTCCACCACTTCACGGGCAGGTTTTGGCTGACTGAACATATTACGCATCGTCAGATCGCGGCCATCGAATTCGGCATCCCAAATCATCTGCCCCATCCAGGGCAGAATGACCAGATGACCGCGCGCATTGGCAACCCGCAATCCCTCAACACCGCTGGCGTACCGAAAAGCCGTCACGGTGAAATCCGTATTTTCCAGCAGGGTACGCGGCTGTTCACTGAACAGTTCGCGCCAGAGCATCAGACGTGTCATTCTCTTTCTCCTCAGGAAGCCGTCGCTTCAGTCAGGTTGCGGCGAACTTTACTCTCACGCCAGAAGTAAACGCCAACGTAGACAAAGCACAGCATAGAGACCAGGAAGGACAGTTGCAGCGAGTGGAACATATCTGCCACGTAGCCCTGAATCGCCGGTACCACCGCCGCGCCAACAATCGCCATCACAATCACCGCGCCGGCCATTTCAGTATGCTCGTTATCTACCGTATCCAGCGTTCCGGCATAAATCGTTGCCCAGCAGGGTCCAAACAATACGCTGACCAGAACCGCCACCCACACCGCGCTGAAGCTCGGTACCAGTGAGACATAAGCGAGGAACAGTGCCCCGACAATCGAATAGAGGATCAGCACTTTTTCCGGGTTAAAGCGGGTCATCAGGATATTGGCGATAAACTTGCCAATGAAGAAGCAGGCGAAGCTGTAGACCATAAAGGTCGAGGCATCGCGCTCGTTAATATCGCCCATCTCCAGCGCCAGCCGGATGGTAAAGGACCAGACCGCAACCTGCATACCGACGTAGAGAAATTGCGCCAGGATGCCGCGACGAAAGCGGGCGTTGCCTGCCAGATAGCGCAGCGTATCCGCCGCAGAAGGACGCTTATGATTGACCGTTTGCGTCACTTTACAGGTCGGGAAGCGGGTCAGCAGGAACAGCACCATCACCACGACCAGCACCATGATCATGTATTTATAAGGCTCAAGGGTGTTTTCCAGCATCAGCACTTTAAAATTGTGGATCTGCTCAGCATTCATTCCGGCCATCTGTTTTTGCAGACTGTCGCCGTCGGAGAAGACCAGATATTTACCCAGCAGAATACCCGCTGCCGCACCAATCGGATAAAACGTCTGGCTGATATTCAGACGCAGCGTGGCGTGAGATTTAGGTCCGATCATCGAACTGTAGGTGTTCGCTGCGGTCTCCAGGAAGCTCAGGCCAATCGCGATAGCAAAAATCGCCGCCAGGAACATGGTGTAGGTTGCCATGTGCGAGGCCGGGAAGAACAATGTGCAGCCGACAATATAAAGCGTCAGACCGGTGAGGATCGCCACTTTATAACTGGTTTTCTTAATAACCAGCGACGCCGGGATCGCAATTAAAAAATAACCGCCGTAAAACGCACTTTGTACCAGCGCGGAGGCAAAGTTACTGAGTGAAAATACACTTTTAAACTGCGTGATTAATATATCGTTTAACGCAGCCGCGCATCCCCATAGCGGGAACAGGCAGGATAACAAAATAAACTGGAACAGAGGTGTTTTATTCAGATACCCGTCGGGCATCTGAACGATGTTTTTATCGTTCATAGTGCTACCTTTTACTGTGCAGGGTGATTATTCGTTTAATGCCAGGAATTCATTGAATTGTTCAATGCTGGGATAAGACGACTGGGTACCTTTCCCCGTAACGCTAAATGCGGCGAAGAGAGAGGCTTTTTTCATGGCGGCTTCAACGTTTCCGCTCTGGACGTAGTAATGCGCAAAGCAGCCAATAAAGGCATCGCCCGCGCCGCTGGTATCAATGGCATTTACGTTGTAAGAAGGAACGTGAACTTCCTGATCGCGGGTCATCCACAGCGCACCTTTTTCGCCCATGGTGACGATAATATTATTCAGCCCTTTCTCGATCAGACTGCGGGCGGCGGCACGGATCGCTTCATGAGAATTCACCGGCATGCCGGTCAGGATTTCCAGTTCGGTTTCATTGGGCACGAAGAAATCACATTTGCAGGCATACGACATATCCAGTTCACGCAGTGCCGGGGCGGGGTTTAATAACACTTTGATGCCGTGCTTTTTGCCGAACTCTATCGCGTGATATACCGTCTCCAGCTGAACTTCCAGTTGCAGCACGATGAGCTGGCATTTTTTCAGATCTTCTGCCGCGCGATCGATATCTTCCGGGGAAAGGAATTTGTTCGCCCCTTTGATAATAAGAATACTGTTACTGGAGTTCGGATTGACAAAAATAGGGGCCACACCACTGCTGGTGCAGGGCACTTTCTCTACATAAGTAGTGTTAATGCCCCACGACTCCAGATTACGAATGGTATTATCGGCAAAGATATCATCGCCGACTTTGGTCAGCATCAGTACCTTCGAATTAAGCTTGGCCGCCGCGACTGCCTGATTTGCCCCTTTACCGCCGCAGCCAATTTTGAACGCAGGTGCTTCGAGGGTTTCGCCCTCTTTTGGCATCTGGTGGGTATAGGTGATCAGATCCACCATGTTCGAGCCGATAACCGCAATATCCATTTTACTACCTCTCAGAAACAATCACATAACAATGATATTATCGTAACATTATCATGTTATTTTAGTATCATTTGTGACTACGATCGCGATTATGGGATGATTGTGTTGTTTATATAACGTCCAAAAAAGCAATAAAGCTAACGATAAACGAAACCGTTAATTTGCATAATTTATTGATATGGCGGTCTTTATCGTTGTAAAAACGAGCGAATACAGGGTTTTCTTTCCGTGACGTACGCAGTATAGTTATGTGCAGTCGCCATGTTTCTGACGACATCAAAATGTTACTTAAGAAACATTACCAGCCGGATGATGAGAGGGAAGATGGAGACCAAACAAAAAGAACGTATTCGCCGCCTGATGGAATTGCTCAAGAAAACCGATCGCATCCATCTTAAGGATGCGGCGCGAATGCTTGAAGTCTCCGTCATGACCATCCGTCGTGATTTCAGCCAGGAGGACAGCGAACCGCTGCCGCTGACGCTGCTGGGCGGCTATATCGTGATGGTCAATAAGCCGGCTCAGTCTGCCCCTCTGTCGCCGAAACCGGCACCCTATCACCAGGATGACATGCCGGTGGCTATCCTGGCTGCCGGACTGGTCAGCGAAAATGATGTCGTCTTTTTTGATAATGGTCCGGAAATGCCACTGGTCATCAGTATGATCCCCGATGAGATCACGTTTACCGGCATTTGCTATTCGCATCGGGTTTTTATCGCCCTGAATGCGAAGCCCCATGCCACGGTCATTCTCTGCGGCGGCACCTATCGGGCAAAAAGCGATGCGTTCTATGACACCAATAATCCCTCCCCGCTGGATTGCCTGAATCCGCGGAAAGTGTTTATTTCCGCCAGCGGCGTACATGAACATTTTGGTGTTACCTGGTTTAATCCGGACGATCTCGCGACCAAACGTAAAGCGATGGAGCACGGCCTGCGCAAGATTCTGCTGGCACGCCACGCATTATTTGACGAGGTTGCGCCCGCCAGCATGGGTCCGCTGTCGGCGTTTGACGTCCTGATTAGCGACCGCGCATTGCCCGTAGATTACGCGACGCATTGTCGCAACGGTTTTGTGAAGGTGATTACCCCGGAATCGGAGAGTGAGTGAGGATCAGGAGAGGCTAAGAGCAGGTTCCTGAATGACGCTGGCATCGGCGTTATCCAGATCGTAAACGGTGACTTTGTCGCTATCCGAGAACAAGGCAAACGAATCGCGAATATCCGGCCGGATAAGGGCAGTCTTCAGCAACGTAAGATGAACGTTATCTAATTTCATTACGTTAAGCTGACACGTGCTGGCGAAACCATAAACGTTTACCCTCTGATACGTCGAGGACAGCTGGCAAATATAGTCTTCAGAAATCGAATTCAGCACGATTTCTTTCATGCCAAATAGCTGACTACTTTTTTCACGCGGATGTCTTAGATAAATAAAGGATTTCGCGGGGGCAGCAATAGATTTTATTTTGTTCATCAACGCCGCAAGGTTGTCATCATTCTTTTGTGACAGAATGTCCTTAAACTTGGAACCGACGAAAATATTAATTTCACCCTTCCTGCTGAGCGTCGCGCTTTCAATTTCTGAGGCTGGCGATTGATCTGCAAGAATATCAATGTAAACCACTTCACAGTTTACATTCATATTCTTATTTTCATTTTTCACGATCGAATAATGCAGTTCGCTTTTGTCAGCTATCTCTTTGATACCATAGGACTTACCCAGCCACACTCTGGTTAACTTACGACTAATTCCTTTGCGTAATTTTATTTGCCTGTCGAGATAGCCTACCGAGTTTATGCTTAAAATACCGTCATCAAATGTTCTGATACCGACATCTTTAGGCAGCATCTTTAAGATATACTGTACTGAAAGATGACTAATATTAGCCATGTATACATAACGAATATTTTTATGCTTAAGAAATTGTTTAATTTTAAGCATATTGATAAAGCCATAATCCATATTGGCAACTAAGCCGGAATCAAAATCCCGCTCTATCACCTCATATATATATGGTTTTAGCTCTACTTTAGTTTTGAGGTAGATCACATGAAAGCGCGCATTAGCATATCGTGCTTTAATTTGTGATACAATTCTAAGCTGGAGTGGAGAGCAAACGATAAAAAAATGTTCAACAATTTCCATCACTTACCCGCTCTTATCACTTCAATTTCGCTAATGATACCATTACAACATGGTATCGTAAAGAAGCTATACTAATACCGCACTATGGTAACAATTGGCAATATTTTATTGTGTACGGAAAAAGAATCTCTTTCAGGGATTAACGAAAAAAAAAGCGCTGAATAAGAATTGCTTTAATAAATAATCTTTCTCTTAACCCAGGATCAGCAGGAAATAATTTATCCACTACAACTGAGCAAGGAATACCCTTGCCCAGCCAATTTGCATCACTCAAAAAAGACAGCAATCTTAGTAAACATGGTCGGATCGGACTGACTGCGGCTGATTTTGACCACATCTTCCAGTTTATCAACCTGGCTTATCATCTGCTCCAGCCGCGAGTCGTCATTGACCAGCAGCCAGATGCGGCTGAGATCGCTGTTCTGTAGCGGTAGGCACAGGATGCCTTCTACGTTGAATGCACGGCGGGCAAACAGGCCGCAGACGTGAGTCATGACACCGGGATGGTTACGCACGGTGAGTTCAAGAATAACGTTATCATGAGTCGGTTGTTGCATGGCTTATTCCCCCACCATTTCAGTATTCGCCGCACCTGGCGGAACCATAGGATACACTTTTTCACCCGCATCGATACGGACATGAATGAGTGCCGGGCCAGGACGCGAAATCATCGCCTGCAATGCCGCCTGCGGATCGCTTTCAGCGTTTAAGTCGCAGGTTTGCAGGCCAAAGCCGGCCGCAATCTGCATGAAATTCACACTCCCCGGATAAGTGGCGGCAAAAACACCCTGCTTGTAGAACAGGCTCTGCTGCTGATGCACCATCCCCAGCGCATCGTTGTTCATCAAAATGATTTTTACGTCCAGGTTATTTTCGGCAGCGGTCGCCATCTCCTGAATATTCATCATCAGGCTGCCGTCGCCGGAAAAGCACAGTATCTTACGGTCAGGGTTCGCCAGCGCTGCGCCAACCGCCGCAGGCAGACCAAAACCCATCGTTCCCAGGCCGCCTGACGTCAGCCACTGACGCGGACGGTTCAGCGGATAGGCCTGCGCGGTCCACATCTGGTGCTGGCCCACATCGGTGGTCACAATCGCGCTATCGTTCACGCAGGCGGCAACGGCGTTAATCAGCCCGTAATGGCTGAGCGGGTCACCCGCCTGGGGGATCGCACCGGGAAATTCGCGCTGTAAATCCGCCACCAGCGTGCGCCATGCTTCACGCGGCTGCCTCTCAATATGCGGGATCAGCGCGTCCAGCACCTCGGCCACGTCCGCCTGAATCGCCACGTGCGGCTGTTTGATTTTCCCCAGCTCGGCGCGGTCGATATCCACATGGATAATTTTTGCGTTCGGGCAGAACTCGGCGGTTTTACCAATCGCCCGGTCATCAAAACGCGCGCCGAGTACAATCAGCAGATCGGACTCCTGCAAAATAAAATTGGTGCTGCGCGCGCCATGCATGCCTAACATGCCCAGCGAAAGCGGATGTGCTTTCGGCAGCATTCCCAGCGCCAGCAGCGTCATGGTGGTCGGCAGATTCGCCTTTTCCGCCAGCTGACGCACCTGTTCTGAGGCGTTAATCGTCCCGCCGCCCAGATAGAGTACCGGACGCGCGGCAGCGTTAATCATTGCCGCCGCCGCCAGAATACTCTGCGTTTCAAAAGCTGGCGCGGGCGCGCGCCCGCCCGGCTCCGGCAGTTCGCTAAGCTCGATTTCAGCGGTCTGCACATCCTTAGGAATGTCTATCCACACCGGCCCCGGACGCCCGGACTGCGCGATGCGGAACGCGTCACTGATCACCTGCGGCAGTTCGGCAATAGTGCGCACCAGATAATTGTGTTTAGTGATGGGGATAGAGATGCCGTAGGTATCGACTTCCTGGAAAGCGTCGGTGCCAATCATTGAGGCGGGAACCTGCCCGGTGATGCAAACCAGTGGAATAGAGTCGAGACGCGCATCGGCGATGGCAGTGACAAGGTTAGTGGCGCCCGGACCGCTACAGGCGATGCAGACAGCAGGCTTGCCTTCGGTGCGCGCCATTCCCTGTGCAATAAACCCCGCGCCCTGCTCATGACGCGCCAGCACGTGACGAATAATTTTACTCTGGCTTAACGCATCATAGAGAGGAAGTACCGTCCCGCCGGGAATACCCGCCACCGTGGTAATGCCCTGACGCTCCAGTAAATGAACGATTAACTGCGCGCCGGTGTAGCGCGTGGTGTGCGATATTGTGCCCGAACTTGCCATGCTCCAGTCCTTTTCTTCTGGGCCGACTTTCCGGGCAGGTTCTTAAACGAAAAACCCCGCCCGGTTTGCGCCGGCGGGGTTTTGGAATCGTGTGTTCCGGACCCTACGGCGCATTGCCGACGACCACCACCACACGTACGACGACAGCCGCAGCGGGTAGCGCGGTTGCTAGTAGCGTCGTGTTCAGCATGGAAGGGTTCATTAGGGACCTGATTGCTTATGAATGTTGTCGTTTTATACAAGCACAGGAAGTAGACTGAAACAACCGCTTTTTGCGCGTCGCAGTGAAATTGGGTGGGCGATCACATTTCCGTTACAAAGTCGTTAAAACAAAAAACCCCGCCGAAGCGAGGTTTTTTCAGGGTTCTGCGGGTGGTAACCGCAGAGCACACTGTGTTACGTCAACGCGAGAAGTATACGCGATCTCGCAAGAACGCGCAATTTTCCGTTGCTATTTTGACCCGTTGAGTATGGATCAGGGTCCTTTTTTTGTCCATAAAATACTGTTCATAAATACAGTATTTATCTATACTGGTTATGTTCGCAGTGTGACATTCGGGGTCCGCTCTATTACGGCGCGATAGATGTCCTGGCTGAAACGGGTGGTGCCGTCAGTGCCTTAACCCCGAGAGAGCACACTGTGTTACGCCAACAATACGGCTGGCAACAGGCGGCGGAAAGGTACGTCAGTCGGTCGTGCTCCTTTACCCAAAGGAGAAGCGTATGGGCGAAATGGATATGGTCATTCTTATCCTGAAACTCATTGTTGCCTTGCTGCAACTGCTTGATGCTGTCCTGAAATACCTGCGGTAAATCAGGTTCAAGCCGCACCTGAGAGGGGCGGGAAACCGCCCCTCTCTCATAAATTTGCGCTGGTTCTGTTCTTCACTCTTATGTTACGTTTTTATGACAACCCACCATTGCGGCTTGCCATGACCCTCACCGTTTTCTGTGTCCTGCTTTTCGCGGCGCTTCTGCATGCGAGCTGGAATGCCATCGTTAAAGCAGGCAGCGACAAACTCTACTCCGCGATTAGCGTGAGCGGCTCTGCGGCGCTTATCGCGCTGATCATGCTGCCCTTTTCTGCTCAGCCAACGCTGGCGAGCGTGCCGTATCTGATTGCCTCCTGTGCGTTACAGGTGGTGTACACCGTTCTGGTCGCAAAAACCTATCAAATCTCGGACATGAGTCAGACTTACCCGCTAATGCGCGGTACGGCCCCGCTGCTGGTCGCGCTGATAAGCGTGACGCTTCTCGGCGAACATCTTTCCGAACTGGCGTGGACAGGCATCGGCGTGATCTGCATGGCCATTCTTGCGATGGCCTTTAGCGGCCATTTTCGCCTGCAAAAAGGGGTCTGGCTCGCCCTGCTCAACGCCTGTTTCATTGCAGGCTATACGCTGGTTGACGGCAACGGTGTACGCGTTTCCGGCACCGCGCTCGGCTATACGTTATGGACCTTTTTTATGAACGGGGCCTGCCTGCTGAGCTGGGCGATGCTGGCTCGTCGACATGACGCCACGCGCTATCTGGTACGCCACTGGAAGAAAGGTATTCCCGGCGGCATTGGCACGATGGGATCTTACGGTCTGGCGCTATGGGCGATGACACAGGCCCCGCTGGCAGTTGTCGCCGCGCTGCGTGAAACGTCGATTCTGTTTGGCGCGCTCATCGCTGCGGTTTTTCTGAAGGAGCGGGTGACGCCGCTGCGCGTGCTGGCTGCCTGCGGAATAGCGGCGGGGGCGATACTGTTACGGCTGGCGTGAAGGGAAATCAATCAGCGCAGCAGCGCCATTAACTCCATCGGCGAACGATGCTGTTTGATGAGGTCACGCATCACCCGCATGTACGGCGCGCTGTAGGTGAAAAACTGGCGGTAGCCGCTGCATAAAACACTGTCGCTCGCTATCCCGCATCCCTGGCAAAAGCGTAACTGCGTACAGTTACGGCATGTCGCGGATAATGTTTCCTGCACCGCATCGCGATGCTGGAACTCCCGCCAGACGGTAAGCGTATCGTCAAATAGCGGTATCGATATGCGCCCGATATCCTCTCTGACCCAGATGCCGAAGATCGTACTTAAGAAATTTCCCCACGCCTCTCCCGTTACCGATGCTGCGCTGAGATGCCCGTCTTCATCCCGTTCCACCAGCGGAGAGAAGTGAATACGCGACAGGTGACGTTCACGCAGATAGCGGTAGACCCGCTGCGGCTGTTGGCTAACCGAAAGAGTGATCCGTATGTCTTTCAGTCGGTGGAGGTAAGGCTCAAAGGTGGCATCTTCCATGATGGGCATCCATTCAAAGGTAATGTTGAATCAGTAATACAAGCTGACGTATATGCGTAACAGCAAACAACAATGCGAGCGACAGGACCGCGAGGGAGATCAAAAATTTGTCACGTACCACGCGCGGCTGCGCGAAATCGTCGAGCTCTACGTCCATCAGGCTGCGGCTGCGGGTATAGTGCCAGATCAGCGCGGCGACCACGATCAGCACGGCAATTGAAACCCAGAATAGCGCCCCGGCTTCATGCCAGTGGTGCTTTACTGCCAGCGCCATCAGCGCGCTATAGCCCAATAATGTACGAAACCAGGCCAGAGAAGTGCGTTCTGGTTGCAGACCGGGATCGGATTCGCGGCGGGCTTTGCGGTTATCCGCCATACAGCACCAGCGCCATCACAATGATCACCACGAGCAGCAAAATAATGCTGATGACCAGTAAAGTGCGGGTATAGGGTAAATCCTCTTTTAGCCGCATCGCCTTCTCATTACGCAGCCAGCGCAGATAGCCATAAATCGACAGTCCCCCTGCGAACAGGCAAAGCAACAGGGCCAGCAGCTCGCGGATGGCGGGCGTGGCGAAATCCGGCGCAAGCTGGTCGAGCCCGACGCCCGCCGCCAGAAAGCCCAGCGCAGTACGGATCCACGCCAGAAAAGTACGTTCATTGGCCAGCGAGAAGCGGTAATCTGGCGCTTCTCCGAGGCGAGAAATTTTCATTACTGCTCCTTTCTTTTGATTCTGTTCCGTACAGACAGGATAAAACATAATGAGGGCACAAGAGAATGTTTCATGCGTAAGGGGAATTTTTCTTTTTAACGCATAATCACAGGCCGGGCCACCCGGCAGTTGAACAACTGCAAATTCTAAAAGGGGGCTGTCATCGCCCCCTCAGTTTCAGGAGAAGCGCTGCGGTTAAAACTTCTGCTTCTTCTCTTCCACCTTGACGCCTTGCGTCGGTAGCCCGGTGTCGTAATCGCGCACCACCGGCGAATAGCCGTCTTCGGGACGCGGGCGGAAAGCGCCCATCCAGCGCGGCTGGGCGTCCTTGCGCCACGGACGCAGGCTCCATTGATAGGTGCGGAACGGATCGCGGATCTTATCCATATAATCCAGCAGCGCATCGTGCATCTGGTTACGCACGTCGGCGAGTGACGGTTCATCGATAAGGTTGCGTAACTCGTCGGGATCGTTGTGCCGATCGTACAGTTCATCGCTGGTAAACAGGTTGAGCACCAGTTTATAGCGATCGGTCACCCAGCAGCGCACCGGAATAAAACCGCCGAAGCTGTCATGCTCAATCTCATAACGGTTGAATTCCACCATCACGCCGCGCGTTTCAGGCGCGTTGAGGATATTCTCGCCCGGCAGAATCGCTGGCTTCTCGATGCCTGCCAGCGCCATCATCGTTGGCAGCAAATCGATATGGCTGACCGGGGTGTTTACCTGCGTCGGCTTGCCATGCGGCGGACGCATAATCAGCGGGATGCGGGTGATATCGTCATACATTGCCGCGCCTTTACTGATGAGCTTGTGCGCGCCCATCATTTCGCCGTGATCGGAGGTATAAATGACCCAGGTATTGTCACGCTGCTCCGGCGTCAGGGCGTCGATGACCCGGCCAATCTGATCGTCGACAAAATCGTTGCAGGCAAAATACATCGGATGATGATAGCGCCCGTCCGCTCCCACCGGCGATGGCATCGCCTGCGCCCACAGGCGGTGGTGCTCAGGTTTGTTGTGCAAATCGTCGTGTGCTTTTTCCCCGAGGTCGTAATAAAAGTCCGCGTACTTCTCCAGATACTCCACCGGGCAGGTGAAAGGGTGATGCGGCTCATCATAGGAGACCACCATCAGGAAGGGTTCATCATCGCGCGCGGGCTGTTGCAGAAAATCCACAGCGCGATTGCTGATACGATGCGCCCAGGTGAATGTCTCATCGATATGATTAGCGTTTAAATCTTCAACGCTATTCAATCCGTTGCGCCAGAGGCCAATCTCCTCCTCGCTCAGTTCTGCCAGGTAATTAGCCCCGTCATACCAGTAATCTGCATCCCATTCCGGCGGGCAAGCGCCGGTGCCGAAATAGTCGTGACCGTCCAGGTGCCATTTACCGATATAGCAGGTGTGGTAGCCCGCGTCTTTAAAATAGCGCCCCATCGTCGAAATGTTTTTGCCGGGAGCGACGTTATTGGTCCACGGTCCTGACTGATTAGAATAGATGCCGGTAAACAGGCCCGCGCGAGCAGGCGTGCAAACCGGGGCGCAGGTATAAGCGGAATTAAAGCGAATACCCTCCCCCGCGAGCCGATCGATATGGTGGGTGTTGAGCGGCTTGCCGCTGTAGCAGCCCACCATATTGGTGGCCTGCGTGTCGGTCATGATGAACAAAAAATTGGGGCGACTCATAAATTTTCCTTAACGTCAGATGCAGACGTCACCGCAAGAGTATGGCGGTTGCGCCAGCTATCAATAATCAGGTAAATCACCACGACGGCGGTGATGCCATAACTGACGATAGTCAGCCAGCGCGTACCGTAGCCGCCATATTGTGCAAGGCCGGAATAGACGCCAATCATCGCGAACAGTATGCCAACGGAGGCGATCTTCACGTTTTTCCACGGCTTCATATCCACGGCAAAAGCGTCCTGGAATTTGAACGGGGTGGCGCGCGGTTTGATCGCGCCGATGATCAACATCACCACCACATTGATGCAGAACGTGCAGGCCAGTACATAGAGAAAATGGAAATCGAACTTCACCAGATAGTTGATGGTGATATAGCTGACGATGCCGAGGAACATGGCTACCTTCGCTGCCAGCGCGGGAATACGCGGGAAGAAAAAGCCCATAATAATAATCGTCACCAGCGGTACGTTATAAATACCATTAAGCTGCTTCATCCAGCTATACAGGCCCTGCGGCGCATTAGCGATCCACGGTGCTACCAGCACCGACACCACCGCGATAAACAGACCGAATTTGCGCCCTGTGCGCACCAGTTGGTCCGGCTGTGCATTTTCGTTGATGATGCGCCGGTAAATTCCCATGCTGAATAGCGTACTGGCACTGTTCAAAAAACCGTTAAAGGTACTGATCACCGCGCCAAACAGAACCGCACCGAAAAAGCCGACCAACGGCAACGGCATGACCTTATTCACCAGCGTCGGATAGGCCATATCGGCACTCGGCAAATCCTGGTACAGATGAAAGGCGATTAAGCCGGGCAGCACCAGAATCAGCGGATCGAGCATTTTAAGCACTGCCGTCAACAGCGCGCCTTTCTGCCCTTCCG
This sequence comes from Superficieibacter sp. HKU1, assembly GCF_029319185.1. NCBI lineage: Bacteria > Pseudomonadati > Pseudomonadota > Gammaproteobacteria > Enterobacterales > Enterobacteriaceae > Superficieibacter > Superficieibacter sp. HKU1. The sequence continues at coordinate 25,360 of NZ_CP119754.1, read as the reverse complement.
CCAGGCTTTTCGACGCCAGCGTTCGCTGTACAATGCCCTGGTTGGTACACCAGTAGAAGGTATTCACCAGAATCAGGCCGGTAAACGCCGCGCCAATCGGCAGCGGGTCGGAGTTGCTGCCAATCGAGTTGAGTTTTTCCGCGTGAACGGTGGTGAGCCGTTCAATTCCCTGGAGGAAACTGCCGCCGCCCATGGCGATTAAACCGAAGATCGGCACCATCAGGCCGCCAATCACCAGCCCGATGCCGTTAATCGAGTCGGCAATCGCCATCGCCCGCAGGCCGCCGATGACGGCATACAAAATCCCGGCCAGCCCCAGCAGCACAACCAGCAGCCAGATCGCCGCGCCCTGCGAGAGACCCAGCGATTCGCCGACATGAAAGAGGCTGTTGAGCGCCAGCGCGCCGGAGTAGAGGACAATCGGCAGGAAGCAGATGCCGGTCGCGATAAGGAAGCAAAAATCGATAATAATGCGCGTGGTTTTATCGTAACGCTCTTCAAGAAAATCGGGGATAGTGGCGATACCGCGCTGCAAATAACGCGGCAGAAAAATCAGCGCCAGCAGGATTAGCGTGACGGCGGAGGTGACCTCCCAGCCCATCACCGACATTCCGCTTTTGTAAGCCTGACCGGAGAGTCCCACCAGTTGTTCGGTTGAGAGGTTCGTTAACATCAGGGAAGCGGCGATCACGGGTGCCTTAAGCGAACGTCCGGCCAGGAAGTAACCTTGTTGCGAGCCGGTATCCGCTTTGCGCACTTTCCACCAGGTGATAACGGCCACCAGTAAAGTAAATCCGACAAAGCTCAAAATTTGCGTAGCATTCATCTTGTAGCCCTTTTTGTTTATATCCCGGTGCCAGAAGGGTAAGAGGAATAGCATTTCCGGGTTAGGCAATGAGATTTCCAGGCATCTCAACTTTCAGAACGCATCTCTGTGAATCAGAGCTATTCACATAGCGGCAGTCTGGAAGGTGAAATGCATAAAACGAGATGCAATGTATCCCTGAGCGACTCTTTTTTTGCTAAATTCCATAACTCAGGTTGTGGGCATAATTCGCTGGCGAGAAATTAAAATGAATGGAAAAATTCAATTTTCGCATGTAAAAAACGAAACTACGTACAATATCCCGTTAGTTCTTGAAGAAAATGTGATCTCAAGCGGAATTTCGCTCATCTCGCTGTGGCATACCCTTGCCGATGAGAGCTACCGCGTCATATGGCCCCGCGATAAGAAAAAACCATTAATCGCGAATTCATGGGTAGCCGTTTACACCCTTCAGGGCTGCGGGAAAATCATTCTTACCGACAATTCCGAAATTATCCTTAATGGCAATTGCGTTATATTCTTAAAACCAATGGATATAAAATCCTATCATTGCGATGGTTTACTTTGGGAACAATACTGGATGGAATTTGTCCCTACCAGCGTTATGGAAATTCCTTTATTACAGCAGGCTATTATTTATAACGGCGATGCGTTTAAGGATGAACTTAATGAAGTTGCCAGCCTGATTGCCAGCCGTAATCCATTAAAAAATAATCTGGCCGTTGCCTTTCTTACGAAGATTATCTACCAGTGGATTTGCCTGATTTTTGAAAACGGTACTAAAGACCGGCAGCTTATCCAGATAGAAAAGCTGATTAGCCTGCTGCATTCGGATCTGCAAAGACAGTGGAGCGTAACGGAGATGGCCCAGTGGATGCAGTGTAGCGAGCAGTATTTACGCCGCCTGTTTTTACGTTATACCGGGAAAACGCCAAAGGAATATTATCTGGATGCGCGGCTGGATCTTGCGCTGTCGCTGCTTAAGCAGGAGGGAAATTCGGTGAGCAACGTGGCCGACGTGCTGAATTTTTTTGACTCATTTCACTTCAGCAAAGCGTTTAAGCGGAAATTTGGCTATGCGCCGTCGGCGGTGCTGCGGCAGAGGAAATAAAGCCAGGTAACGCAGCGCTACCCGGCCAAAAGATTAGCGTAGTTCCGGCCAGTATTCCTTATTGGCTTCAATCAAATCGTCCAGAATGGCTTTCGCCACCGACGCGCTCGGCACCGTTTTAGAGAGCGTGATCGCCTGCCACAGTTTCTGATAAGAGTGTGATTCCCACGCATCCACCACCAGTTTTTCGACCATTACCTGCTGGCCCATCAGTCCCTTCTGGAAATGCGGAATATCGCCCACCGTCAGCGGCTCCGGCCCTTTTGTCCCCACCAGACAGGGGATTTCAACCATCGCATCGGCATCAAAGTTATGGATAGCGCCATTATTCGGCACAATCAGCAGCATCCGCTCCTGCGTGTTGAAGGCAATCGCGGCGGCCAGATCCACGATGTAAGACGCATGTTCGTCGATCTCCAGCTCGCCTGCGCTGGAATGACCGGCTTCGATAATCGCGCGGCAGGCGTTGAAGACCTGTTTTTCGCGGTGGTCCATCACCTCGTTAGCGCGGGTACGTTCCGGGTTGGAATGCGCCACCACATAGTCTGGATAGAGGTAATATTTCAGATAGGTATTCGGCATGGTATCCGGGTCCAGCGCCTGCACATCTTTCGCTTTGGCAAAGGTATCGTTCCAGCTCGCCTCAGTATGTGGATCGTTTGAGGGCGGCACATAACCGTGTCTGGCAACGTATTCACGCAGTTTCGGCATCAGGTCGTTACCGTCCAGATCTTCAATGGACGTCCACCAGCCAAAATGGTTGAGACCATAGTAGCGGGTGCGCATTTGTTTACGATCCTGCAACCCGGCAATTTGCGCCATGCGACCTTCAATACCAATCGGCATATCGCAGATATTGAGGATTTTGGCGTTCGGGCGCAGGCGACGGGTGGCCTCCGCGACGATGGCTGCCGGGTTGGAGTAGTTCAGCATCCACGCGTTCGGCGAATACCGCTCCATATAATCTACCAGCTCCAGTACACCGCCGATAGAACGCATGCCGTAGGCGATCCCACCTGGCCCGCAGGTTTCCTGGCCCAGCACGCCATGGCGCAGCGGGATCTTCTCGTCTTTCTCACGCATCGGATATTTGCCGACACGAATATGCGCCATCACAAAATCGACGTCGGTAAAGGCGGTTTCAGGATCGGTGGTGTAGCTAAAATCGATTTCAGGCGCCTGCTCTTTCATGATCACCTTGCAGGCTTCAGCCACGATTTCCTGGCGTGCGCCGTCGTTGTCATAGAACTTCAGCGCACGCAGCGGCAGACGGTCCTGGTTTGCCAGCAACATTAATACAATACCGGGCGTAAAGGTGCTGCCGCCGCCAGCGATAACCACTGAGAATTTTTTCATGATACAGCCTCCGTCATGGGGATTTGTTCGTTTGATAACGAGGATTTCATTAGTGTTTCCAGCTGGTCGCGCACCTGGGGAACGTGCAAACCAACAATGACCTGAATACCGTTGCCGCGACGCACAACGCCGTGTGCACCCAGTGATTTGAAGACGTCATCGCTTTGCGTTAGCGACATGTCGTGAAGCGCAATTCGCAGGCGAGTCGCGCAGTTATTAACGCTCTCGATATTGCCCGCGCCGCCCAGCGCCTGCAGGAAGCCAGCGGCTTGCCCGAGCCGGGTATCCGCAGCGGCTGCGGTGGTTTGCCCACGCGCCGCCTTATAATCAGCTTTGGTGTAGAGTTTCACTTCGCTGTCTTCACGCCCCGGCGTTTTCAGGTTGAAACGCAGGATAATTGCGCGGAAAAGGACAAAATAGATGACCGAAAACAGCAAACCGATGGCGATATGGGTGAGTATCATCGCCGTATGATTATGAAATAAGGGGATCCATACCTGGGGGATCACGGTATCGATCAGTCCACCCTGTAAATTTGCTGAAACTCCGGCGATGTACATGGTGGTCGACATCGTTGCCGCCAGCACGGCATGAAGGGCGAATAGCGGCGGGCAAATAAACAGAAAAGTAAACTCCAGCGGTTCAGTGATCCCCACGAGCATCGCGGTTAACGCCGCAGGAATTAACAGACCCGCGACTTTCTTACGGTTAGCAGGGGCAGCAGTGTAGTAAATCGCCAGGGCAATGCCGGGAGCCGCAAATACTTTCGAGTTGCCGAACATCGCGAATCCACCTTCAGGGAAGAGCGTTTTCAGCGGTTGGGTTGACTGGCTAAACTCCAGAAGATGCTGCGCCCAGTACACCTGTATTCCGCCCTCAACAGCAGCCGGACCATACATGAAAGGGCCATAAACAAAGTGGTGCAATCCGGTGGGGATGAGAATACGTTCCAGAAAAATGTAGCACCACACACCGACTGCTCCAGCGTTGCGTAAAAATGCCTGTAGGGATTCAATGCCCATTTGTACTTTCGGCCAGCCCAGCAGCGTCAGCCAGGCGCAGGGGATCATGGCGAGGAAAGCAACGATTACGACAAAGGAGCTGCCCTGAAACGTGCCCAGAAATACAGGTAAAGGCTTATCAAAAAAACGGTTATGTAATGCAGTAACGAATCCGGAAATAACAATGGCACCGATAATACTGGTATCCAGCGTTTTTATTCCCGCTATCATGGTAAGACCGCTTCCGGCCACGGGGTCGACACTAAAATCCACGCCGAAAAAACCGCCCCAGGTGGTCCCCATGGCATTAATAAAGTAATTCCAGGTTAAAAAACTGACCATCACCGCAAGACACGCGCGGCCCTGCGCCTGTTTTGCCAGCCCGATGGGCAGGCCAATCGCAAATACCAGCGGCATATTTCTGAATACCGTCCAGCCGCCTTCTTCAATAATATGGACGATTTGTGCAAATAAGCTGTTGGGATCGGTTAAAGACTCGCCCACGAATAGCGGGTTCTGCAACATAAGGGTAATACCCACCACGATACCGGCAAACGGAAACAGCAGCACCGGGGTGAACATCGCACCGCCAAAGCGTTGTATTTGACTGAGCATTTTTTACATCCTCGTTAAAGAACATGTAGAGTATTTATTTTTGTCATTGCGTCCTGCAGGGGTAACAATAAAAAGCGGCACGGTAAAACACATGAGAAGTTGAAATTATTTGTGATCAAACTCATGATTTTAATTTCAACTAAGTTGTCTTATTTTTATGAGAATGTTAGACATGTTCATGAATGCTCTAAAAAATCACAATTACTAACCTTTGCTTCACCTTGAAAAATCACGCCTTTTTGGGGTTCCGCAAAGGGCATAAAGAGGTCCAGGGATGATCTACAAATCTATTGCTGATAAATTAAGACTGCGGCTGAACTCGGAAAACTATAATGTCGGCAGCCCCTTACCCGGCGAGAAAAAGCTGGCGGAAGAGTATGGCGTATCCCGCATGACGATTCGCAAAGCCATTGATTTATTAATTCACTGGGGGCTGGTTGCACGTAAACACGGCAGCGGCACCTATGTTATTCAGAAAGACGTTTATCAGGAAACCACTAACCTGACGGGATTGTGTGAGGTGATGGAGAGCCAGGGCCGAATCGTCTTCAGCAAAGTGCTGGAGTTTGTGGTGATGCCCGCTCCGCCTGCGATTGCCAGACAGCTACGTATCCAGACCGATGAGCGGATCTACTACTCGCGGCGTTTACGCTATGTCGATGATAAACCGATCATGCTGGAAGACAGTTATATGCCGGTGAAGCTGTTTCGCAACTTGTCGATCGCGCATCTGGAGGGATCAAAGTTTCGTTATATTGAAAATGAGTGCGGAATAACAATAACCGGAAATTATGAAAGCCTGTCGCCCATTCTGGCGGACAGGAAAATGGCGCAGTTAATGCTGGTTGAAGAGAGTACGCCGCTATTACGTATAACGTCACTGTCCTATAGCGATAGCGGCGAATTTTTAAACTATTCCATTATGTTCCGCAATGCCAGTGAATATCAGGTGGATTATCACCTGCTTCGCGTGCATGCCTGACCCTTAACCCATGCCCCAGAATAATACCGCCAATAATTGCGGCGTGATGATTCGCAGAAACATCACCAGCGGATAAACCGTGGCGTAGGACAATGCCGCCGCGCCGCTGGTCGCGTGAAGGTTGTTAGCAAAAGCCAGCGCCGGCGGATCGGTCATTGAGCCCGCCAGCATGCCGCAAATGGTCAGGTAATTCATTTTGGCGAAGATACGCGCCAGTAACCCCGCGGTGATCAGCGGAATGGCGGTAATAAAGATGCCATAGCCGACCCAGCTCAGGCCATCGCCCTGAACCAGCGTATGCACAAAATCGCCGCCCGATTTCAGCCCGACCACCGAGAGGAACAGCACAATCCCCAGTTCGCGCAGCGCCAGGTTGGCGCTCGGCGGCATAAACCAGTACAGCTTGCCAATGGTGCCAATGCGCCCCAGGATCAGCGCCATAATCAGCGGTCCCCCGGCAAGGCCCAGTTTTAAGGCCACCGGAAAGCCCGGGATAAAGAGCGGCACGGAGCCCAGCAGCACGCCCAGGCCGATGCCGATAAACACCGGCAGCATTTGTACCTGCTGAAGTTTTTGCTGCGCGTTGCCAAGCTCGGCGGCGACGGCGTCAATTGAAGCCTGGCGGCCAACGAGGTTAAGGATGTCACCAAATTGCAGCGCGGCACTGCTGCTGGCGACCAGTTCCACCCCGGCGCGGTTCAGCCGTGAGATCACCACGTCATAACGCTGTTTAAAATCCAGATCGCGCAGCTTTTTGCCCAGCACTTTTTCATTGGTCACCACCACGCGCTCCACGCACAGGTCGGTGCCGTGGGTCGAGAGCGCGGTTTCAACTTCTCTGCCGATCACTAACTGCGCCGCGCGTAAATCCGCCTGCTGCCCGACAAGATAAAGCAGATCGCCGGACTGTATCAGCGTGCCGGGGGAAGGCACCATCAGCGTCTCGCCGCGTTTCAGCCGCGAGCATATGATTTTATCACTGTTAAGTAGCGGGACGTCCTGGATCGCCAGATTATGCAGGTTAGGGTTTTCGACGCAGAGGTTAATGTTTTGCAGGTGTTTCTGTCCGTTGCCTGAACTGGTTTCGAACTGCTGAGCCTCTTTTTCAACGCTAATGCGAAAAAACAGACGAATCAGCCACATGGACAGCAAAATGCCGCAAATCCCAAACGGGTAGGCCATTGCATAGCTCATCCCCATCTGATCAATCACATCGCCCGTTACCCCAAGATCGCGTAGCACCTGCTGTCCGGCCCCGAGCGCCGGAGTATTGGTGACCGCGCCGGAGAAGATGCCCAGCACCACCGGCAGTGGAATCGCAAACAGCTTGTGCAGGATGGCGGTGACCAGCCCGCCCAGGATGACAATCAGAATGGCAAACAGGTTCAGCCGCAGACCCGATACCCGCAGTGAGGTGAAAAATCCCGGCCCGACCTGAATACCGATGGTGTATACAAAAAGGATCAGGCCAAACTCCTGAATGAAATGCAGCATCGGGCTGCTCAGCATGATGCCTGCCTGTTCGACAAAGTGCCCGACGATAATCCCGCCAAACAGCACGCCGCCGATCCCCAGCCCCACACCACGGATTTTGATGTTGCCGATCCACAGACCTACAATCGCCACCAGCGCCAGAAAGCTGATGGTCAATGCTATATCACTCATGTTTTTTCCCTGTGAATAACATTACGGGTAAAAGGGATTCTCTCAGAGATAACGGGGGATGTATGGGTGGTAGCGCACAAAAAAAGGCTCCACAAAGGGAGCCGGACTTGAAGTTGATGACAAACTTGCTTTTGTTATTGTGTACGCCGTTTTGCCGGGTGGCGGCTTCGCCTTACCCAGCCTACAAAATCATCAATATCAATAGATTGTTCATAACCGTAGGCCTGTGCAAGCGCAGCGCCGCCAGGCATAATTCCACGGTATAACGTTTGTCAGCAATCGGAAAAGGCTCCCTAACGGGAGCCTTTTAAAGATAGAAGGTATAACCGTCTTAACTATTCAGCGCCGGACGCTCGCTGATGGCGATACGCTGGGGGGCGATGGCCTCCGGGACGTTGCGCACGATATCAATATGCAGCAGGCCGTTGGCAAAAGTCGCACCCGCCACTTCCATATATTCCGCCAGCGTGAATGTCAGGCTGAAGGGTTGCATAACCAGCCCCTGATGCAGCCATTTTGGTTCCGATTCCGGTTTCACCGGCGAACCTTTGACAGTCAGGCGGGTGCCTTCAAGCTGAATATCCAGATCTTCCTGACGGAAACCGGCCAGCGCAAGGGTGATGCGATAATGGTTATCGTCGCCTTTTTCAATGTTGTACGGCGGGAAGGCCTGGCCTTCAGTGGTGTTTTGCAGCGCATTTGCCAGTTTATCGAAGCCGATCCACTGACGCAGTAAGGGGGATACATCGTAATTACGCATTGTCATTCTCCTTCAAAGAAGCGAGTTGATACCTGCGAATCCGTGGATTCGCCTGTGCTCCCTGACGGCGAGCATGGTTTGGAGGGGCCGCCAGCGGCGACCCGGTGAAATTAGTTGATCTCGATACGGCGCGGTTTTTTCGCTTCCGGAACCACGCGTTCCAGCTCGACATACAGCAGGCCGTTAACCAGATTCGCGCCATTCACATGAATGTTTTCCGCAAGCTGGAACTTACGTTCGAAGTTGCGCTCGGCGATGCCCTGATAAAGATAGGTGCGCTCTTTCTGCTCGGTGGCATGGGAGCCTTTGACGATCAGCAGGTTGTCCTGCGCGGTGATCTCCAGTTCGCTCTCCGCAAAACCGGCGACAGCAATGGCGATACGATAGTGGTCTTCATCCACCAGCTCGACGTTATACGGAGGATAGCCGCCATTACTCTGGCTCTGGTTGTTTTCCAGCAGGTTGAACAGGCGGTCAAAGCCGATAGCTGAACGGTACAGTGGAGAGAGATCGAAATTACGCATAATAAAAGCTCCTGAAATCAGCGAGAATTTTGGTACTGACCTTCCGTCATGGACAGGTCGCGGTTCCCGGAACACCCCGCAGGCGAGTTCCTCATCGGGCTACATCAGATAAATGGGTACAAAGAAACTTCTTTCAAGAGCGGTGGTCTGATTTTTTGCACTTTCAGGTGTAGCGCATACACTGGGATCAGCGCACAAAAGGTAAAGTGCGATTACTGCCACAGAGCAACGTTTCCGGACTTTTCATTTTGAACCATGGACGTTATAACCCGGATAAGCCGTTTTTGCAGTGCCATAAAGATGATTAAATTATGATGAGAAAAGGTGTTTCCAGACTGGCATTGGTCAGTGGCGTAGTCTGCTTGTGCAGTTGTTCAAGCGTGATGTCTCACACTGGCGGTAAAGAGGGGGTTTATCCCGGCACCCGGGCCAGCAGCAATATGCTGGAAAGCAACACTAACTGGGGCACGAAATCACTGGTATTGTTGGATATGCCTTTTACGGCGGTGGTCGATACCGTGCTGCTGCCATGGGATATGTTCCGTACCGACAGCTCGGTGAAATCCCGCGTTGAAAAAAGCGAGCAGGATGCGCAGGCAACCAATGCGGTGATCCCGCCCGCGCAGATGCCCTCCCACTGATTCAGTCCCTGGTTTCAGTTATCCATAGCTGACGGAAGCCGTCGGTTTCTTCCATCCAGGCGATAAGCTTACCGTCTGGCGAAAAGACAATAGCGTCGGCGGAAGGCGCGTTTTCATGATCGGTAGTCAAAAAGGTGATGTCGCCAGTGTGTGCATCGCAGCAGGCAATCCGCTCTTCCAGCACAAATCCCAGCGTCTTTCCCGACGGATGCCAGTTAAAGGCCGACTGAATATCCGTCGTATTATGCGTAAGCTGGCACGGCTCGCCTCCGTCTGGCGACATCAGCCAGAGCTGAATAATGCCCGCGTCATCGCGCATCAAAAAAGCGATAGCCGTTCCCTGCGGATTAGCCCGCACCCAGTGACGCACCGACGTTGCCAGTCCAGGATACGGGCGCTGATGGGTAAAGGTCAGACGACGCTGAACCACGCCTGCAGGTGGCGCAGGTAGCGTGCTTTCCGTTCCGGCCAGCGGCGCATCTCCGGCGCGTTGCCAGCCAGCGCGAGTCTGCGGCAGATCGACAATAAACAGCTCCGGGACTTTTTCGCCCGCCAGCGACAGCGTATCGCCGATAAATGCCAGCCGATGATCGCCCACCCAGCCCTCTTCATAAGCCCGGTTGATCTCATCGCTGCCCGGCTGTGGTACTGGCATAGTCTGGCTCACCAGCACGCACCAGTGGCTACCGGCATATTCGCGTGGATGCTGGCCCTGAGGTGCAACCGGGCCATAAGGTGCCGCCACGCCGACATTGCGTAGATCCAGCGCCGGATCGCGCTCGTGCAGCACGTGGTCATTATAGGTAAAGCTGATGAACTGCCCGTCCGGGCTGAACACATGCACATGCGTACCGCCGCGCAGCGCGCCGGGCGTATAAGGCGTGGTAATATCCATCGCGTCGAGGTTCTCCGCTACGCCATTTTCGACGACCACGCCGCGACGGTGATGAAAATCGTAATGCCACTGCGCATCCGGGTTTTCCGGGCCGTGGATAAAAACGTATTTCTCTGCCTGCGGACTGACAGTCACCACGCCCACATGCGCCCCCGACGTTGCACGGTAAATCACCTCAACCGCGCCGGTATGGACGTTAACGCGCTCAATGGTTTCGCCGGTAAACGACGCGCCGGAGGGACGCACATCAAACGCCAGCCACTGACTGTCCGGCGTCCAGGTGTGGATATTGGTCAACTGGTGATGGCGAGGTGCGAAGGTGAGTTGTTTCATGGGCGAGATCCGGCTACGTGAGAGGGCATCAGGGTAGCGCAAGGTGGCATCGCCTGCCAGCGGGAGACGGTCTGCTAAGCTTATCTGTCATTACGGTATGAAAGGAAAAGACTAATGGAACTGAGCGATTGCGCCATTCGGGACATCAAAGCGGGAAAAAACGTCAGGATAATTCGTCCGTCGAATATTTATCAGTGCGAGCTTCAGGATAATGTCTTCGTCGGACCTTTCGTCGAGATACAAAAAGGATGCGTGATTGGTCGCGACAGCCGTATCCAGTCGCATACCTTCATTTGCGAAAACGTTACCCTCGGCGAGCGCTGTTTTATCGGTCACAACGTCTCCTTTGCCAACGACCTGTTTAAAAGCGGTGCGCCAGACCCTACGCCGGAAAACTGGATCAGTATAACGCTGGGCGATGATGTCACCGTGGGGAGCGGCGCGACTATCCTTGCACCGTCTATTTGTGCCGGGGCCGTCATCGGCGCGGGAAGCGTGGTGGTGAAAGCGATTACGGTAAAAGGGATTTATGCGGGCAATCCGGCGAGGTTAATTCGGACGTTGTAAATCATCCCGCGCCTGTAGGCAGCACGGGATAATCGGCGTAAAAATGCTCAGGGAACCGGTGTCACCAGCGGCGCACCAGCGAACCAGGCCTCAACGTTTTCCAGCACCAGGCGCGACATCTCCCGACGCGTTTCCCAGGTCGCACTGGCCATATGCGGCGTGATCACCACGTTGTCGCGCTGCTGCAACGCTACAGGAACATCAGGCTCATGGGCAAAAACATCCAGTGCTGCTCCGGCTATGGCGTTATTTTCCAGTGCAGCGACCAGCGCATCCTCGTCGACCACGCTACCGCGCGAGATATTAATCAGCACACCTTCCGTCCCAAGCGCTTCCAGCACGGCCTGATTGACCAGCGCTTTCGTCCCTTCGCCCCCCGGCGCGCACACCATTAGGAAATCACTTTTCTGCGCCAGCGTCAGCAAGTCGGGGACAAATTCCCATGTCAGCGCACTGTTTTGTTGACGATCGCTGTAGAAGATCTCCATATCGAATGCCGCCGCCCGTTTGGCAATGGCCTGTCCGATACGCCCCATACCGAGAATACCCAGCCGTTTGCCAGAGACTTTGCGCGTCCACTGAAAACCGCTCTTGTGCCAGCCTGCCTGTTCGATAAATTTCTGCGCAGCAACAATTTTACGTGAGGCTGCCAGCATCAATCCCATCGCCAGGTCAGCGACATCATCAGTCAATACGCCAGGCGTATGAGTGACATCAACTCCCGCATCACGCGCTGCGGCCACATCCACGCCATCATAACCTACACCAAAAACGGCAATCAGTTTCAGCGAGGGAAGAGTACGAATAAATTCACGCGTGACCACCGCCTCACCGTTAGTAATAACCACCATGATCTCACCGGCAATCGCCTGCAATTCGGTATCAGACAGATGTGCTAAATCGTATAAATCATAATGCTGGCTAAGTTCTGCCGTTAGCGCATCCGGCAGGCCCGCTTGTTTAAGTACTTTCTGTTTCATAGCTTTTCCGATATTAAGAAAGACGGGAGGCGGTATCTTTAGATATCCGGGACGGCGCAGGACGCGAAACCATGATCCCGATAATGCCCCCAATGATGAGCGCCACGGCAACAATCAGCAGCCCGTAGTGATAGCTGTTAGTCGCATCTTTAATTTTGCCGAGTAGCGGCGGTAAACCGAGACCCACGAAATTCGCGACAGTATTGATAAAAGCAATGGAAGCCGCCGCCGCAACGCCCGCCAGTTTCTCGGTCGTTACCGCCCAGAAGATTGGCGTGAGAGCAAAGTTGAAGCCCACGGTCAGTATGAGCAAAACATAGGACACCAACAGGCTGCCTGAATAAATAGCAATCGCCAGCGACAGCCCGGAGAGGATGAGCGGTAATCCTAAGTGCCATGAACGCTCGTTCGTGGTATCTGAATGTCGACCATTGATGTACATAAATAAGCAGGCAGCGATAAACGGCACGGCGGAAAGCAGGCTGATAACAAGATTGCTCTGTTCGCTGGCCATGCTTTTAATAATCAGCGGTAAAAAGAGGGTGATCCCGATGGAGCCAAATGCCTGTAGAAACCACACCAGGCTTAATAACAACACGGTTTTATTTTTCAGGGCGCTGATCCAGCTATGATTAGCACCGACTTCCACACTCGCGTTATCCTGTGCCAGCTGCGCTTTAAGCCACCCTTTTTGCTCAGTTGAAAGCCAAGCTGCATGATCGGGAGATTGTGGTAAACGCCACAGCACCAGTACGCCCAGCACAATAGCGGGAATACCTTCAATGGCGAACAGCCAGCGCCAGCCTGCGATATCCGCAATACCATGCATATTCAGGATAGTACCGGAAATCGGCAGCCCGATTATGGACGCCATCACCGATCCCATATAAAAGAATGACATAGCTCGTGCGCGGTTGCTTTTCGGGAACCAGCAGGAAATATAGTAGATGATGCCCGGCGTAAACCCTGCTTCAGCCATGCCCAGTAAGAAACGCATGATATAGAGTTGCGTGGGAGTATGAACCAGCGACATCCCGGCACTGACGATGCCCCAGGTAATCATGATCCTTGCAATCCACAGCCTGGCTCCCACTTTAGTCATAATAACGTTGCTGGGGATTTCAAAAATAATATAGGAAATATAAAACATCCCTACACCAAGGCCATACATACTGGCGCTCAGACCCAAATCGGCGTTCATTTGTAGCGCCGCAATAGAGATATTCGTTTTATCCAGATTAGCAACGAAGTAACAGATAATAATAAAAGGAATTATCTTCGCATTAAGCTGCCGCAACGTTGTAGAGTACAGATCGGTATTCATAACAGACCCTCGTTCTGCTTTCTAATGACAAAGGGATCCCCTCTGCCACCAGGCAGCCAATTATCATTGATTATTTTATCTATTCAGAATAACGCGATTACCACTCGGCGACAGTACCGTCCGCATGACGCCATAGCGGATTACGCCAGTCCTGAACGTTTTTGCTCAGTTCAATCACTTTCTCTTCGTCAATTTCTACGCCGAGGCCTGGTTTCATCAATGGTTTGAAGAAGCCGCCTTCCATGCTGAAGTCCTCTTTGTTTTTCACAAAGTCGAGCAGTTCCGCGCCTTTGTTGTAGTGAATGCCCATGCTCTGTTCCTGGAATACCGCGTTGTGCGACACAAAGTCGACGTGCAGACAGGCGGCCAGCGCGATGGGACCGAGCGGACAGTGCGGTGCCAGCGCCACATCGTAAGCCTCTGCCATGCCAGCGATTTTATAGCACTCGGTGATCCCGCCTGCGTGGGAGAGATCCGGTTGCAATATCGCCACCCCGCCCGCTTCCAGCACGCGTTTAAATTCAAAACGGGAGAACATTCGCTCGCCTGCGGCAATCGGAATATGGGTTTGTGCAGCCAGGCGTGGATAATATTCTGCCTGCTCGGCTAATACCGGCTCCTCAATAAACAGCGGGCGATATTGTTCCAGCTCTTTAATTAATACTTTGGCCATTGGCGCGCTAACGCGACCGTGGAAATCAAGACCGAACTCAATTTCATTACCAAAGGCTTCACGGATTTGCGCCACGGTATTTACCGCCGCATCCACTTTACGCGAATCATCAATAATGCCTAACTCTTCGCAGCCGTTTAATTTAAAGGTGTCAAAACCAATTTTACGCAGCGTGGTAATTCCCGCGATAGCGTCCGCCGGACGGTCACCGCCGACCCAGCTATAGGCTTTGATTTTGTCGCGCACCAGGCCGCCCATCAGTTGCCAGACCGGGGCGTTATGCACTTTACCTTTGATGTCCCACAGCGCCTGGTCGATACCGGCAATGGCGCTCATCAGGATCGGACCGCCGCGGTAGAAGCCCGCGCGATACATTACCTGCCATAAATCGTTAATTCGCGCCGGGTCCTGGCCAATCAGGTATTCGCCCAGTTCATGCACCGCCGCTTCCACGGTACGCGCACGGCCTTCAATCACCGGTTCGCCCCAGCCGACAACGCCTTCATCGGTCTCTATTTTGAGGAACATCCAGCGCGGGGGTAAACGGTACGTGGTGAGTTTAGTAATTTTCATTTCACAGCCTCTCGATACGCTTTCACAAATGCGGCTGCCTGCTGCGCGGTGCGCTCGACGGACTGTCCGGCGCGATAGAGATCACTGCCCAGCCCGGCACCGACGCAACCGGCGTCAATCCACTGTTTTAAGTTCTCCGGCGTCACGCCGCCGACGGCGAATACCGGAATTTCCGGTGGCAGGACGGCTTTCAGCGCCTTGATATAGTCCGGGCCAAACGCCGAAGACGGGAAAATCTTCAGCGACTGCGCGCCCGCGTCAATGGCATCAAAAGCTTCGGTTGCCGTAGCGCAGCCAGGACAGACCGTCATACCGTGCTCCACCGCACGGCGGATCAGTTCCGGTTTAATGTTTGGCGTCACCATCAGCGTGCAGCCCATTTCAGCGAGCCGGTCAACCTGCTCCAGCTTAAGCACGGTGCCCGCGCCGATCAGCGCTTTATCGCCAAACGCCTTAACCATCGCCGGGATGCTCTTTTCCCACTCAGGGGAGTTCAGCGGGATCTCGACGGCTTCAAATCCGGCCTCAATAACCGCGGCCACGTGGGCGTGCGCCTCGTCGGGTTTAATCCCACGAAGGATGGCGATAAGCGGAAGTTTATTTTGCCACTGCATGAGCGATGCTCCTTATTCCTGCCTGAAATGCGGCGTCGCCGCTCAGCGCCTGACTACGACGCCCAAAAAGTTCGAATGCCCGCTGGTAGCGTGCGGTCAATGACGGACTGGCGACAAGGGTGACGGCCTGCTGCGCCGGGACATAACTGCCCATGCTGGCGACTTCGCTGCCAATCAGCAGACCGGAAAGAAATTCACTCACCTGCTCGCGAGGCCGCACACCCAGCACGTGCGAGGCGCGGACTTCGAACAGACGAGGCAGAATATCGGGTGATTGCAGGCCGCGCTCCAGCCCGGCGTTAAACGCCTCCGGCGAGTTGGTCTGCTCCGGCAGACCCGCGCCCACCAGCGTATGCTTAAGCAGCACGTGGTGAAGCTCGCCGGTCATCACCGTGCGGAAATCTTCAACGCGATCATCGTTAACCCGTACCCATTTGCAGTGCGTACCGGGCATCACGTACAACGCGGAAGGCATTAGCGTATGTGCGCCAATCAGTTGCGTCTCTTCGCCGCGCATCACGTTATGGTTATCGTCGCGGTTGATACACAGGCCCGGCACGATCCAGACGTTCTCCTTCACGCGGGTAAGTTGCTCGCCAATATCGGCAAGGCGCGCCGGGCAGGAAAGATAAGGCACGTTTACCCAGCCCGCGTTACTTCCCACCATTCCCGCCATCACAATCGGCGTATTTTCCTCAGCCCAGCCCTCGGTAACCTGCGCCAGCACCGCATCAAACGTGCGGCCGTTCAGACGGGTGATCCCGGCTTCCGACTGCCGGCTCTCGAGGCAATTATCGCCTTCATAACGCCAGGCGCGAAGGTTGGTTGAACCCCAGTCGATAGCAATGTAGCGTGATGTCATGTGATGTCCTTTAACCTTCTGGTCGAGCTGGCAATCATTGTCAGCGCTGCCTGTTCTGCTGCGTTGCCGTCCTGATGCCGTATCGCATCGAACAGCGCCTTATGTTCCTGAAGCGTTTTTGGCATATTGGCCTCATCGCCCATCCAGGTGCGCTCAAAGACCGCACGCTGTAGCGAGCTGATCGCCACGCTTAGCTGCTGCAATACCGGGTTATGGACCGCATTGAGCACCGCTTCGTGATAGCGAATATCCGCCTCGTTAAACGCATCCCGATCCTGGTTGTTGGCGATCATGTCGTTTAATGCCGCCTCAATCTGCGCCAGTTCACTGGAGGTCGCTCGTTCTGCCGCCCAGCGGGCGATGGCGGGCTCCACCAGATTACGTACTTCACTCATCGCGCTAATCAGGCGCGGGTCGTAATCATTCTCCAGCACCCATTGCAGCACCTCGGTGTCGAGGTAGTTCCACTGGTTGCGCGCGGCGACAAATGCGCCGCGATAGCGCTTCGTCTCAATCAACCGCTTTGCCGTCAGCGAGCGGAACACCTCGCGAATAATATTGCGTGAGGTTTCAAACTCTTCGCACAGATCCGCTTCAGAAGGCAGCGCGGCGCCAGGGACATATTTGCCGCCCACAATCTGTCGCCCGAGAGTAACGATGATGCGGTCTGTTTTGGTAATGGTCATAGAAAGTCCTTAACGCGGTTTCGCTGCCATTACTTTATCCCCGTTGATGTAAAAACCCCCAGCATTGACGTACAAATTTGTGTGGTCTTCATCGTTCTGTGAATTGATAGTAGTACAATCAATATGTGTGGTACTACAATTCAGATCACAAAAACGACAATTGGTAAAAAATCGTTAAATCTTTTTGTGGGCAATTTTCCGCTTTCCACTTCACGCAGACTTCACCACCGCCGGGTAATGTTGCGCCATGGCAACCTAACCCAGGTGAAAAAATGGAACATTTCGATGTAGCAATTATCGGGCTTGGCCCGGCAGGCGCAGCGCTGGCCCGCCAGCTGGCGGGCAGGATGCGGGTGATTGCGCTGGATAAAAAGCGGGAACAAGGAACGGAGGGGTTTACTAAACCGTGCGGCGGATTGCTGGCCCCGGATGCGCAGCGCTCTTTGATACGCGCTGGCCTGACATTACCGGTGAGCGTAATCGCCAATCCGCAGATCTTCAGCGTGCGTACCGTGGATTGCCAGTCGGGGCTGACCCGTAATTATCAGCGCAGCTATATCAATGTGAACCGCCATGCGTTCGATCTCTGGATGAAGTCGCTGATCCCTTCTGACGTCCGGGTGCATCACGACACGCTATGCCGCCGGAGCTGGCGCGACGAGGGGCGCTGGCATGTGCTTTTTAGCGTCGATGGAGAGGAACAGGAGATCACCGCCCGCTATCTGGTTGGCGCGGACGGCGCAAATTCCATGGTCCGCCGTTCTTTATATCCCGATCATGAGATCCGCAAGTACGTCGCAATCCAGCAATGGTTTGCCGAGAAACACGCCCTGCCGTTTTACTCCTGCGTTTTTGATAACACCCTGACCGATTGCTATGCCTGGAGTATCAGTAAAGATGGGTACTTCATTTTTGGCGGCGCATTCCCGATGAAAGAGGGCCAGGCGTGTTATGAAGCCCTGAAAGATCGGATGCAAGAAGCCGGTTATCAGTTTGGCCCGGTCATCAAAACGGAAAAATGCACGGTGCTGTATCCTTCACGCTGGGCCGACTTTGTCTGCGGTCAGGAAGATGCGTTTCTGATCGGCGAAGCGGCCGGGTTTATCAGCGCCAGTTCGCTGGAGGGAATTAGTTATGCGCTGGACAGCGCGGAACTGTTAGGTGATGTGCTTATTACCGGTCAGCCCAATGCCAATAAACGCTACCGATCCGCGACGCGCGGACTACGGCTGAAGCTGTTGGGGAAAATATTCAAGGCCAGATTGCTGACGCAGCCACGGCTTCGCCGGACGATAATGCGTAGCCGCATCAGCGATATAACGGTGCGGGGTTAATTCAGCACAAACTTCTCAATGGCCCAGGCCACGCCGTCATCCAGGTTAGATTTGGTCACGAAATTGGCAATCTCTTTCACCGGATCGATGGCGTTATCCATCGCCACACCCATTCCGGCGTATTCAATCATCGCAATATCGTTTTCCTGATCGCCAATCGCCATAATTTCTTCCGGTTTGATCCCCAGCGTATCGGCCAGCGATTTCACGCCGGTACCTTTATTCACGCGCTTATCAAGGATTTCAAGGAAGTACGGCGCGCTTTTCAGGACGGTGTACTTCTCTTTGACGTCCTGCGGAATGCGGGTAATGGCTTTGTCGAGGATGGCCGGTTCGTCGATCATCATCACTTTCAGGAACTGCGTCGCCGGGTCCATTTTCTCCGCTTCACAGAACACCAGCGGAATGGTGGCAACGTAGGATTCATGGACGGTGTAATAGCTGATATCGCGGTTGGCGGTATAGAGCGTGTTGCGATCGAGCGCGTGGAAATGCGACCCCACATCACGGGAGAGCTGTTCCAGATAGCGATAATCATCATAATTCAGCGCGGTTTGCGCCACGGTGCTGCCGTCGCCTGCTTTCTGCACCAGCGCGCCGTTGTAGGTGATGCAATAATCACCCTCTTGCTCCATATGAAGCTCTTTCAGATACTTATGCACGCCAGCATAGGGACGTCCGGTGGTGAGCACCACGTTCACGCCGCGCTCGCGTGCGGCAGCAATCGCGTTTTTAACGGCGGGAGAGATGCTATGATCCGGTAACAGCAACGTGCCGTCCATGTCGATTGCGATAAGTTTAATAGCCATGATATCCCCGATTAGATGAGTCCTGACTCATGCTAACGCGATTCCGCTCAAAAAACAGTAAAGAAAACGAGGATGAAAAAGGGAAGCCGGAGCCCCCTTTTATACGCATGTGCGGGCGGGGTTCTGTAGGCCTGATAAGCACAGCGCCATCAGGCATTTCGCAACACCTGCCGGATGCGGCTTGCGCCTTATCCGGCAGGGCGTTTACAGGTTAAATATCAATATTCGCCGCTTTCAGCGCGTTCTCTTCGATAAACGCACGACGCGGTTCAACCGCATCGCCCATCAGCGTGGTGAACAGCTGGTCGGCAGCAATCGCATCCTTCACGGTTACGCGCAGCATACGGCGGCTTTCCGGATCCATGGTGGTTTCCCACAGCTGCTCCGGGTTCATCTCGCCCAGACCTTTATAGCGCTGGATAGCCAGCCCGCGGCGGGACTCTTTCACCAGCCACTCCAGCGCCTGCTCGAAGCTGGCGACCGGCTGACGGCGCTCGCCACGTTCGATAAAGGCGTCGTCTTCGATCAGGCCACGCAGTTTCTCGCCGAGCGTGCAAAGGCGACGATACTCCGCGCCCATCACGAATTCGTGATCCAGCGGATAGTCGGTATCCACACCGTGAGTACGCACGCGAATAATCGGCTCGAACTGCTGCTGTTCCGCATTTTCACGAATGTCGTATTTCCACACGCTGCCATGCTGTTCGTTCTCGTTCAGAACGGTAATGAGCTGAGACACCCAGCGGGTCACGGTCTGCTCGCTGGACAGGTCGCCTTCGCTCAGCGTTGGCTGATAAACCAGCTCTTTCAGCAGCGCACGCGGGAAGCGACGCTCCATCCGGTTGATCATCTTCTGCGCGCCGTTGTATTCCGACACCAGACGCTCCAGTGGTTCGCCTGCCAGCGCTGGCGCGTTAGCGTTAGCATGCAGAGAGGCACCGTCGAGAGCGATAGAGATCTGATACTGATCCATCGCTTCATCGTCTTTAATGTACTGTTCCTGCTTGCCTTTCTTCACTTTGTACAGTGGCGGCTGCGCGATATAGACGTGGCCGCGCTCAACGATTTCCGGCATCTGACGATAGAAGAAGGTCAGCAGCAGGGTACGGATGTGCGAACCATCGACGTCGGCATCGGTCATGATGATGATGCTGTGATAGCGCAGTTTGTCCGGGTTGTACTCATCGCGACCAATGCCGCAGCCAAGGGCGGTGATCAGCGTGGCGACTTCCTGCGAGGAGAGCATCTTGTCAAAGCGCGCTTTCTCGACGTTGAGGATTTTACCCTTCAGCGGCAGGATCGCCTGATTCTTACGGTTACGCCCCTGTTTTGCCGAGCCGCCCGCCGAGTCCCCTTCCACTAAGTACAGTTCAGAGTGAGCCGGGTCGCGTTCCTGACAGTCCGCCAGTTTGCCCGGCAGGCCAGCCAGGTCCAGCGCGCCTTTACGGCGGGTCATTTCACGGGCACGACGCGCCGCTTCACGGGCACGCGCAGCGTCGATAATTTTGCCGACCACGATTTTAGCGTCGGACGGGTTTTCCAGCAGATATTCGCTCAACAGTTCGTTCATCTGTTGTTCAACCGCCGATTTCACCTCAGAGGAGACCAGTTTGTCTTTGGTCTGCGAGGAGAATTTCGGGTCCGGCACCTTCACGGAAACCACGGCAATCAGCCCTTCACGCGCATCGTCGCCGGTGGCGCTGACTTTGGCTTTTTTACTGTAGCCTTCTTTGTCCATGTAGGCGTTCAGGGTACGGGTCATCGCCGCACGGAAGCCAGCAAGGTGCGTACCACCATCGCGCTGCGGAATATTGTTGGTAAAGCAGTAAATGTTTTCCTGGAAACCGTCGTTCCACTGCAGGGCCACTTCAACGCCGATACCGTCTTTTTCGGTAGAGAAATAGAAGATATTCGGGTGGATCGGCGTTTTGTTCTTGTTGAGATACTCAACAAACGCCTTAATGCCGCCTTCGTAATGGTAATGATCTTCTTTACCGTCGCGCTTGTCGCGCAGACGAATGGACACGCCGGAGTTCAGGAACGACAGTTCACGCAGGCGCTTCGCCAGAATTTCATATTCGAATTCGGTGACGTTGGTAAAGGTTTCATGGCTTGGCCAGAAACGGACCTGCGTCCCGGTCACGTCAGTGTCACCGGTTACCGCCAGCGGAGCCTGCGGCACGCCGTGGACGTAGATCTGCTGATGGACTTTACCTTCGCGGCGGATCACCAGCTCCAGCTTCTGCGACAGGGCATTAACCACTGAAACGCCCACGCCGTGCAGACCGCCGGACACTTTATAGGAGTTGTCATCGAATTTACCGCCTGCGTGCAGGACGGTCATGATGACTTCCGCCGCCGACACGCCCTCTTCCGGGTGAATGCCGGTCGGAATACCACGGCCATCGTCCGTTACGGACACGGAGTTATCGGCGTGGATGGTGACGACGATATCTTTACAGTGACCTGCGAGCGCTTCGTCGATAGCGTTATCTACCACCTCGAATACCATGTGGTGCAGACCGGTGCCGTCATCCGTATCGCCGATATACATACCCGGGCGCTTACGCACCGCATCCAGTCCCTTCAGGACTTTGATACTGGAGGAGTCATAAGAATTCGACATCAACGTTTCTCGCTCATTTTATCTTGGGTTAATCCGCTATTTTACCCTTTTCCACGGTGAACATCTTCGAATTTTTGTCCGACATGTCCAGAACGTGTTCAGCGCTAATGGCGCTGACGAAGACCTGCGACTGCGTGGCTTTTAAGCGGCTGGCAAGCAGACCGCGACGCGCATCGTCAAGTTCAGAGGCAAAATCATCTATCAGGTATAAACAGCGCCGTCCGCTTTCGCGGGTTAAAAATTCTCCCTGTGCCAGCCGTAGCGCGCACATCAAGAGTTTAAGCTGGCCGCGCGACAGGGTGTCTTCCACCGGCGCGCCGTCAGCACGAATGCGAAAATCGGCCTTGTGTGGGCCGTGCGCGGTGTAGGTCAGCATACGATCGCGCTCGAAGCTGCGTTCGAGCACATCGGCATACTCCGTCTCTTTATCCCAGCCGCGCTGGAAAGAGAAGGTAAGGGTGAACTCGGGTAAAAACTGTTTGCAGGTATCCGCCATGTCTTCAGCAATGGCGGTACTGTATTCGGCGCGCCAGCGGCTGATTTGCTCCGCCAGCGGGATCAGTTCTTTGTCCCACGGACGCAGTTGCGCATAGTGGCTCACCTGGCGCAGCGCGGCATTACGCTGTTTAAGCAGCCGCTTGAGGTTGCTCCAGGCGGTAAAAAAACCAGCTTCGTTATGAAAGCATCCCCAGTCAAGGAACGCTCTTCTGTATTTGGGGCCGCCGTTGAGTAAAGTAAACCCCTCCGGGGTAATAAGCTGCATCGGCATCAGGTGCGCCAGCTCTGCCACTTTATGACCGTCGGTGCCGTCAATACGCACCTTGCTGTCGCCCAGCTTGTCTTTGGTCAGGCCAATGGAGACTTCCCGCTCTTCTCCCTGCAACCGTCCGTGCAGGACAAATGCATCCTGCTCATGACGGATCACGCGGCCAATTTGCAAACTGCGAAACGCCCGGCCGTGGCCGAGCGTATAAATGGCTTCCAGTACGCTGGTTTTGCCGCTGCCGTTCGCACCCACCAGGAAGTTAAAGCCGGGGGAAAGGGCGAGATCCGCGTTTTCGATATTGCGAAAATCGCGGATCAATAAACGCGAGAGGGACATTACAGTCTCATTGGCATAACAACATAGGCTGCGCTTTGCGAAGCAGCATCTTCAATCTGTACGCTCGACACGGAATCCGTCAGCATGATGCGGACGTTTTCACATTTCAGCGCGTTCAGTACGTCCAGCACGTAGCTGACGTTGAAGCCGATTTCCATTTCTGTGCCGGCATAGGTGACGTCGAGAATTTCCTCAGCTTCTTCCTGTTCCGGGTTGTTAGCGGTGATTTTGATCTGGTTTTCACTCACGTACAGGCGCACGCCACGGAACTTCTCATTGGAGAGAATGGCCGCACGGGCAAACGCCTGCTTGAGAATATCGCAGCCCGCTTCCAGATGTTTATCCGGGTTTTTCGGCAGGACGCGGCGATAGTCCGGAAAACGACCGTCAACCAGCTTCGAGGTAAAGATAAAGTCGCCAACGTGCGCGCGAATGTTGTTACTGCCGATCTGCACGCGCAGCGGGGTATCGCCGCCGTCAAGCATACGCATCAGCTCAATGACGCCTTTACGCGGCACGATCACCGAATGGTTAGGCAGCGATTCGCCCAGCGGCATAGAGCAGACCGCCAGACGGTGCCCGTCGGTGGCCACGGTACGCAACTCTTCGCCTTCGGTTTCGAACAGCATTCCGTTGAGGTAGTAGCGCACGTCCTGATGGGCCATCGAAAACTGAGTGGCTTCAATCAGACGCTTCATCGTCGCCTGCGGCAGCGTGAATTCGACCTCGCTCTGCCAGTCGTCCAGATTCGGGAAATCCGCGGCAGGCAGCGTGGAGAGCGAGAAACGGCTACGCCCGGAGCGCACCAGCATACGGTCGCCTTCCAGTTTGACGTCGATTTCAGCGCCTTCCGGCAGGCCACGGCAGATATCAAAGAATTTACGCGCCGGCACGGTCGTCGCGCCCGGCTCGTGCGACTGATTAAGCGACACGCGTGCCACCATTTCCATTTCCAGGTCGGTGCCGGTCAGCGACAGCGTACCGTCTGCGACCTGCATCAGGAGATTACCCAGAATCGGCAGCGTAGGGCGTCCGCCTAAAGGACCACTCACCTGCTGTAGCGGTTTTAATAAATGTTCACGTTCAACGGTAAATTTCATAGGTCACGACGATAATGTTCGGATTAAATTAGAGAAATCTTCTTTAATATCATGGCTTTCTTCACGCAGCTGCTCGATTTTACGGCAGGCGTGGAGCACGGTAGTGTGGTCGCGACCACCAAACGCATCGCCGATCTCCGGCAAGCTGTGGTTGGTCAGCTCCTTTGCCAGCGCCATCGCCATCTGACGCGGACGAGCTACCGAACGAGAGCGGCGTTTTGACAGCAGATCCGCCACTTTGATTTTATAGTATTCCGCCACCGTCTTCTGAATGTTATCGATGGTGACCAGCTTTTCCTGAAGCGCCAGCAGATCGCGCAGCGCTTCGCGCACGAAATCGATGGTAATTGCCCGGCCAGTAAAGTTGGCGTTGGCGATCACGCGGTTCAGCGCCCCTTCCAGCTCACGCACGTTTGAGCGCAGGCGCTTGGCAATAAAGAACGCCACCTCGCCTGGCAAACGAATGTCGTTTTCGTCCGCCTTTTTCATCAGGATCGCCACGCGGGTTTCCAGCTCTGGCGGTTCGATCGCTACCGTCAGACCCCAGCCGAAGCGGGATTTCAGACGATCTTCCACGCCGTTGATCTCTTTCGGATAGCGATCTGAGGTGAGAATGATCTGCTGATTGCCTTCCAGCAGCGCGTTAAAGGTGTGGAAAAATTCTTCCTGAGATCGTTCTTTATTGGCAAAGAACTGGATGTCATCGATTAACAGCGCATCGACGGAGCGATAGTAGCGTTTAAACTCTTCGATCGCATTGTTTTGCAGGGCTTTTACCATGTCCTGAACAAAGCGCTCGGAGTGCATATAGACCACTTTCGCGTTGGGCTTACGCGCCACGATGCCATTACCCACCGCATGCAGAAGGTGCGTTTTACCCAGCCCGGTACCGCCATATAAAAACAGCGGGTTATACGCGCCGCCAGGGTTATCCGCCACCTGGCGGGCCGCCGCGCGCGCCAGCTGGTTAGATTTACCTTCGACGAAGTTATCAAAAGTGTGTTTGACGTTAACGTTAGAGCGGTAGGTTGGTGCGGCAGGCGCGGGAACGTTATCCCAACTGGAGCGCGCGACCGGAGCCGGACGTGGAACGTGGACCTGCGCCGTCGGGGCAGGAGCCGCCACGCTGACCGCCCCTTTTAAGGTCTGAGAAACGGGTTTTGTACCGACCTCAAAACGCATCTGCGGCGCGTCTGAACCGCAAAATTCATTAAGCAGTCCGTTGATATTATTGAGGTATTTGTCCCTTACCCAATCGAGTACGAAACGGTTTGGCGCATACAAAGCCAGCGTGTTATCGCTCAATTCCGCCTGCAACGGGCGTATCCACATACTGAATTCTGTGGCTGGTAACTCATCCTGCAATCGGGCAAGACACTGCTGCCAAAGCGAAAGTGACAC